>NZ_AXVJ01000113.1 GCF_000482465.1 Runella limosa DSM 17973 | reverse complement strand
TATGCACCCGCAGCCAAAGAACCAGCAGGATTAGGATAAGTAATAGTGCTTAATCTGTCTATCTTACTTTTGGCCCGAATCGGGAGTTGCAACCATATATCAAGTGGATTGGTGGTTTTGCGAATGCCTCTGGCGGAAAACTTTTCATTGGGATCAATGACAAAGGGGTAGTGACGGGGCTTACTGATGCAAAAAAATTGTTGGAAGATATTCCAAATAAGGTGCGGGATATTTTGGGAATTGTCGTGGATGTGGATTTAAAAACGAGTCTTCAAGGAAATTATTTAGAAATTACCGTAGAAGCTTATCCTTACCCAGTTAGTTACAAAGGACAGTATCATTACCGTAGTGGTAGTACCAAACAGGAACTTAAAGGAGCTGCTTTGGATAAGTTCTTGCTCAACAAACAAGGAAGACGCTGGGATGCAGTGCCAATTCCCCATGTTTCAGCAAATAATTTGAGTCTATCGGCCTTTGATTTTTTCCGAACAAAAGCCATTAAATCTAATCGACTGACGGAAGAAATTGTCCAGGAAAGTAACGATATTTTGCTCGAAAAGCTTCATTTGACCGAAGGTAAATTCTTGAAAAGAGCAGCGATTTTACTTTTTCACCCAGATCCTGAAAAATACGTCACTGGAGCTTTTGTTAAAATTGGCTATTTCCGTACGGATGATGACTTGTTGTTTCAGGACGAAATCCACGGGCATTTATTCGAGCAAATCGAAAAAGTCCTTGATTTGCTTCGTACCAAATACCTAAAAGCACTTATCAGTTATGAAGGTATTCAACGCATCGAAGAACTCCCGTTTCCAGAAGCAGCCCTGAGGGAGGCATTGCTCAACGCCATTGCCCACAAAGATTACAGTAGCGGAATTCCCATTCAAATCAGTGTATATGCTGATAAAATTATCTTTTGGAACGAAGGTACATTACCCGAAAACTGGACAGTCGAAAACTTAAAACAAAAACATGCCTCACGGCCTTTTAACCCTAGTATCTCAACCGCCCTTTTCCGAACTGGCTACATTGAGCAATGGGGAAGAGG
>NZ_AXVJ01000112.1 GCF_000482465.1 Runella limosa DSM 17973 | reverse complement strand
CAATACACCAACAGTAGGAACGGGTCTGTGGAGTGTGGTGAGTGGGACGGGTGGAGCGTTTGGCAACGCCAGCAGTCCAACGTCAAGTTTCACAGGAACAGCGGGGAGTGTGTATGTATTACGCTGGACGACGACCAACGGTTCTTGTACCTCTAGTGACGAAATGAGTGTGAGCTTGGGTCAAAACCCAACGGCTGCTGCTGCAGGTGTAAACCAAACACCAGCATGTGGAACGACGCAGGTAACTTTAGCAGCCAATACGCCAACGGTGGGAACAGGTCTGTGGACTGTGGTGAGTGGCACGGGTGGAGCGTTTGGTGATGCCAGCAGTCCAACGTCTAGTTTCACAGGAACAGCGGGGAGTGTGTATGAATTACGCTGGACGACGACCAACGGTTCTTGTACCTCTAGTGATGAAATGAGTGTGACATTTGGTCAAAATCCAACAGCTGCTGCTGCAGGTTTAGACCAAACGCCCGCATGTGGAACGACGCAGGTAACTTTAGCAGCCAATACGCCAACGGTGGGAACAGGTCTGTGGAGTGTGGTGAGTGGCACGGGTGGAGCGTTTGGCAATGCCAGTAGTCCAACCTCAAGTTTCACAGGAACAGCGGGGAGTGTGTATGAATTACGCTGGACGACGACCAATGGCGCTTGTACCTCTAGCGATGAAATGAGTGTGACATTCGGTCAAAACCCCACGGTAGCTTGTCCATCTAATATAATAGTAGCCGACAATGATCAGGCGTTTGCTTTGTCTGGGGCTACCCCCATAGGTGGTGTTTACAGCGGCCCAGGCGTAAATGGAGGTATATTCAATCCTGCTTCAGCTAACATTGGTGTAAATACGATACAATATAGCTATACTACTGCAGCTGGGTGTACAGCCTCTTGTTCCTTTACCATTACAGTTTGTGCCACCCAAGTATGGTATTTGGACGCCGACAATGACGGTTTTGGGAATGCTTCGGTGAGCCAGCAAGCTTGCAGCCAGCCCACGGGCTATGTGAGCAACAATACAGATTGCGATGACAATGATGCTTTGGAAAAGCCAGGTCAGGTGTGGTACGCGGACTTGGATAACGA
>NZ_AXVJ01000111.1 GCF_000482465.1 Runella limosa DSM 17973 | reverse complement strand
CCATTTCACGTTCGGCGATTATCTCCATACGTTTTCAGTTGGTAAACCCTAGCCGCGCCGAAAGCTCCCTCCAATGCAAAATTGGCGTCAATGGCAAGTACGCCACTGAGTTTGTAGTTGAGCGTAACATCCGAACTGTCAATTGGGCGCAAAAGCTCCAAAAAATGCTTGACGACTCCGAAGAATCGGCGCTCCTTAACCAACGACTGGCTTTCATCAAAAGCGAAATTAAAAAGGCCGAAATGAGGCTCCGACTCGACGGCCGTCCCATCACCGCAGCTTCCATCAAAAATGCGTACCTCGAAGCCCAGGGCGTGATAAAAGTTGAACCAAAACCCGTCGTCGTCAAACGGCCAACGTTTCACGACTGTTTCAGAGAGTTTTACCACAAAAAATCAACCCAAAAAAGAAAGCCCATCACCGAGCGTACCCGACAAAGCTATTGGCGGTACAAAAACAATTTGGATAAGTACATGAAGTTTTTGCAGGTAAAGAAACTGTATGCGGACCAAATCACCCACGAATGGGCCGAACGTTACCTCGATTGGCTCATTGACACTGCCAAGTTTACCAATGACTACGCAAACAATAATATCCAGCTTCTAAAAAGTGTGTTACAAATGGCTGAAAATTCGCATCTAATCGACAAAAACCTATTGAAGGGTTATAAACTCTTTGACAATAATTTCTACGACACTGCCCACCTTACCATAACCGAAGTCCATAACCTTGTGAATGCCGATTTTTATAGCCTGGTCATTCATGAAAAAACAACACAGGCACTTCGTGAAGAAGCAGACATTTTTGTTTTTTCATGTTTCACTGCCCAACATCACTCCGACTTAAAGGAACGTAACTACGAACTTTTCAAGCATCCCACCGATGGGCGTATATGGCTAAAAGGTAAAAGAATAAAAACGGGGGTCGCCTATTCGATGCCACTTCACCCTATTGCTCTGGCTATCGTTGACAAATATGGGGGAATCAATAATTTACCCGTAAAAGCGAACACCAATCGTAATGACCATCTGAAACACATTGCTATCCATTGTGGTATCAAGATACGTTTGACGACCAAAGTAGGCCGTAAAACTTTTGCCAATTACGCGTTGAATACGCTGCGTATGCGCGAAGAAACCGT
>NZ_AXVJ01000110.1 GCF_000482465.1 Runella limosa DSM 17973 | reverse complement strand
GATGGGCCGGATTTCCAAAGGCGTGCAGGCCTCTACCCTGAAGCATACGGCCGATTGGTACTTGTCCGAACAGGCGCTGGCCGATGCCAATAATACAATCATCCAAATGAAAAATAGCTTGGCTCTGCCAGAGATTCACCGGAAGTCCCCCACCGAACTCCATACGGCCAGTGATGGGCAGAAAATTTTGGTGAAGGGCGATTCGCTGAATGCTACCTATTCGGCCAAGTATCCCGGATTCCAAAAGGCATCGAGTATCAACACTGCCATTGACGAACGGTTTGCTTCTTACTATTCGGCCGTTATCACGGCTGCTGACAGGGAAGCGGGGAATGTAGCGGATATGCATTTAGGCAATCCGGTGGTGAAGAGTACGATGCATTCTACTGACTCCCACGGGGGAACCGAAGTCATATTTGGTATGATGCATTTTTTAAGCGTGTTCTTTGCGCCCCGCATCAAGGAGCTGGGTACGCTGGAACTCTACAGCTTTGTTTCCCAGAAAGAGTACGCCGGGCAAGGATACGTCCTGTTGCCTGACCATTACATCAGTGAAAAGCTCATTGAGACGCACTGGGATGACATGCTTAGGGTGATGGTATCGCTCAAACTGGGCAAAACCACCGCTTTTCAGGTACTCAAACGAATGAACTCGTATGCCAAACAGAATCCCTTGCAGAAGGCTTTCAAAGAGTTCGGCAAAATCATTCGGACCGCTTTTATCCTCAGGTATTACGATGACCTGGAATTACGGCAGTCGGTTGAAAAGCAGCTAAGCCATATTGAGATGATGAACCGGTTTGCCAAAGCCGTTTTCTTCGGTCAGAATCAGGAATTTCAGGTAGCCACCAAGCAAGAGCAGGAAAAAATCATTCTGTGCCGGCGGCTGATCCAGAATGCTATCGTGCTTTGGAATTACTTATACTTATCAGAATTACTTGCCAGGATAGATTCGCAGCCCGTACTGGAAGAAATGATTTCGGTCATCGGCAATGGCACTGCCGTTACCTGGCAGCATGTGAACATGATGGGAGAATATGACTTTATTAAACTGCTGGATAATAAACCGCTTCGGTTTGACTTGGAACGCATTTTTCAATGGAAGTATGCACCCGCAGCCAAAGAACCAGCAGGATTAGGATAAGTAATAGTGCTTAATCTGTCTATCTTACTTTTGGCCCGAATCGGGAGTTGCAACCA
>NZ_AXVJ01000109.1 GCF_000482465.1 Runella limosa DSM 17973 | reverse complement strand
AATTTTCACTTGGTACGTGCCACTTTCCAAATTCGGAAACAAATACAAACCTTGCGCATTCGTTGTGTCAGTCGCTAAAACGGCGCTCGTCGTTGCGTTCAACAATTGAACAATCACACCCGCTACCGCTGGCTCTCCTGAGTCTTGAACGCCGTTGTTGTTTTGGTCTTTCCAAACATAGTCACCAATTGAACCTTTGGGCGAGTACAAGCCTGCGTCAACCGTTGGGTTGTCTTTGGCAATTCCTGTTCCCAACGCATTGATTGTTACCACTTGACTCAAGCCCGTCGTTGGGTTAAAGTCGCTGTCTTTTGTATCGTCACCGCCTAAGTCTTGTTGACTGCTAATCACGCAACCCGCTGGTAAGCTAGTCGTTACGACTTTCACTTGGTAAGTGCCACTCTCCAAATTCGGGAACAAGTACAAACCTTGGGCGTTCGTTGTATCAGTCGCTAAAACGGCACTCGTCGTTGCGTTCAACAATTGAACAATC
Organism: Runella limosa DSM 17973; assembly: GCF_000482465.1. Taxonomy (GTDB): domain Bacteria; phylum Bacteroidota; class Bacteroidia; order Cytophagales; family Spirosomataceae; genus Runella; species Runella limosa. Next base: position 656 of record NZ_AXVJ01000109.1, on the reverse strand, counting down.
ACGCCCGCAACTGCTGGCTCGCCCGAATCTTGGACACCGTTGTTGTTTTGGTCTTTCCATACATAATCGCCAATCGAACCTTTGGGTGAGTACAAGCCCGCGTCAATCGTTGGGTTATCTTTGGCAATGCCTGTTCCCAAAGCGTTGATTGTCACCACTTGACTCAAGCCAGTTGTTGGGTTAAAGTCGCTGTCCTTTGTATCGTCACCGCCTAAGTCTTGCTGGCTGCTAATCACGCAACCTGCTGGTAAGCTTGTCGTTACGATTTTCACTTGGTAAGTACCACTTTCCAAATTCGGGAACAAGTACAAACCTTGGGCATTCGTTGTGTCAGTCGCTAAAACCGCACTCGTCGTTGCGTTCAACAATTGAACAATCACGCCCGCAACCGCTGGCTCACCCGAATCTTGAACACCGTTGTTGTTTTGGTCTTTCCAAACATAGTCACCAATTGAACCTTTGGGAGAATATAAGCCCGCGTCAACCGTTGGATTGTCTTTGGCCAAACCTGTTCCCAAGGCATTGATAGTCACGACTTGGCTCAAACCTGTCGTTGGGCTAAAGTCGCTGTCTTTCTTATCATCACCGCCCAAGTTTTGCTGACTGCTAATCACACAACCCGCTGGTAAGCTCGTCGTTACAATTTTCACTTGGTA
>NZ_AXVJ01000108.1 GCF_000482465.1 Runella limosa DSM 17973 | reverse complement strand
ATTGTAGATTTACTTTTTCAAAATAATATTTGGCAATGAAGGAGTTAAACCGATTACTCACTGGTACTCAGATACTGAGGTTATGTTTGGTTTCTCCTTCATGACAAATGCTGATAACGGACAGTTCATTGGGTATTTTAGCCCGTCTCACAATGTTGTTTATAGGCATTTAATTGTTTCATCTTTTTTTATTTTAGTTATGGGTACTTATCTTGGAATCGACATTAGTAGTGACTTTATTCACATCGCTTGTGAAGATAATACTACTTGGGTTTTCACCAAAGTTGAGAACGAGCTCAAAGCTATTGATGACTGGATAAGCAGCATGCCAGAAGATATTCATGTCATCTTTGAATATACTGGTACGTATTCTCACCGCTTGGCCTACGGCTTATCGTTACGAGAAAGAACCTTCAGCATGATTACGCCTTCTCAGAGTAAAGGCTTTGCTGCTTCGCTGAAAAACAAGGCTAAAACCGATGCCCAAGATGCCAAAGTACTGGCACTTTATGGTTCAAAAATGCAACCTGAGCCTACTATCTTGACTGATGAATCACTTCATCAAAAAAAGCAAATCTATAAGCATTATAATGACTTAATAGCTCAAAAACAGGCTCTTAACAATAAGATTCATGCACTGTCATTCGATCCAAGAGCTGCTAAAAAAGTCGTTGATAGCTTAGAGGTTCTCGATAAGGTTTACCAGCAACAAATTGAAGATTTTCAAGAGCAACTCTTCGATTTGAATGATGATGAGTTTAAACAACTCAAAGATAAACTCATGCAAATCACAGGTATTGGCCCAAAGGCTGCTACGGGTATTATCATTCAAACCAATGGACTCAAAAACTTTCATTCTGCCAAAGCACTTGCTGCTTTTCTAGGACTTGTGCCAACAACCAAGCAGTCAGGAACTTCCCTAAAAAGTAGAGGCAGATTAGTTAACACTGCTTGCAAACAACTCAGGTCTATTCTCTTTTGTGCAGCTCAATCAGCAGCCAAATTTAACTTGGATTGTAAAGAACTTTATACAAGACTACTGGCTAAAGGGAAATCCAAAAAAGCCGCTAAAATGGCTGTTGCCCACAAATTGATTAGACAGGCTTTCGCTATCGTCAAAAACAATGCTGTATTTCAAAATGACTTTCAGGCTAGCAAAATTGCGCTCGCAAAATAATAGTTGCCTTGTGCTTTGTTTTTTAACACAGTTCATAA
>NZ_AXVJ01000107.1 GCF_000482465.1 Runella limosa DSM 17973 | reverse complement strand
CGCACGGATTTCTATGGTTTATGCAAGCGTGCGAGTATAATTTTTGTCATATTTTTGCTGGTGATGCACCACCGAGCAGATGCGATGAATGAGTTTGTTGCGAACGGCATTCAAAACTGACATTTTGTTCTTGCCTTCGGCGACCTTTCTCAAATAATAGTCTTGAATTTCGCCTTTGACTCGAATGGCGGACATAGCTCCTAAATGAAAAAGGCTTTTTAACCGTTTTCGGGCATGATGGTTAACCTTGGTTTTTCCTCTAATGCTACTGCCAGATTGGTATTCAAAAGGAGCAACCCCTGCATGACAGGCTAATTTTTTGGGATCAGTAATGTTAGTAAATTCGTTAGTAGCGATAAGTACCTCAGAAGCAGTAGCGGAACCTACTCCCGGTACAGAAGTAATTAGTTCAAAAAGTTCTTTTAAATGTGGGTCTTTGTCTATCAAATTTTTAACTTGTTTTTCAATCTTCTCAATATCAAGATTGATGGCTTTTAGTGATGCCTGACAGGTTTTAGTAAGCTGTTTTTGCAACGAAGGGCTTACGAATTCCTGCTGTTCTTGTAAAGGTTGTTGCAGTTGCTGACGGGCTCCTAACAGTCTGTGGCGAACCGAGCTCAGAGCTGCCAATTGTTGAATAACCTGACGAGGAGGCTGCCATAAGCGAGTTTTATCTTTAAACCGGAAGGCATACTCTGCAATGCGAACGGCATCAATGGTGTCGGATTTGCCACGCTGTAAACCTCCCGCCCGTTTAATCTGCAAGCTATTTTCTAACCAAATGGGAAAATGAAGTTGATACAAATAAGCCAACAAATGTGCATTGTAAATACCTGTGTGTTCCATGCAGCATACTGACTTTGAGCGCTCAAAGCTTGGTAATGATTCAATGATTTTGAGAATAGCTTTGATAGCGGCTTGTGAATTTGCCGATTGAGTTTGATAAATAATACCCTTTTGAGTTGAGTAAACAGCCCAATCTAAAGTTGCTTTAGAAATGTCAATGCCAATAAAATGTTGAGTCTCCATGAGCATTAATTTATTAAGAGTTGCACTAAAAACTTACCTTTTGCCTCAAACCCTTACTAATGAGCCATGATGCCCTAATTTCTATTGGAGGTTTGGTAAGCAATACAGAGTGGGTCCTGAATCCGTGCATAGAGTAAAAAAGCTCTGCGACCCCATAGGGAAGCCCACTCTGGTACTGTTTGTTAAAAATACTCAATCTTGAAATTTTACCATAGTACAAACCTAAAGGGCG
>NZ_AXVJ01000106.1 GCF_000482465.1 Runella limosa DSM 17973 | reverse complement strand
CCCCCGACGATTACTTGTCCTGCTAATATCAGTGTGAACAACGATGCAGGTAAGTGCTCTGCGGTGGTGACCTACACGGCTCCCGTAGGAACGGATAATTGTTCAGGCGCGACGACGCAACAAATTGCGGGTTTGGCCTCAGGGGCAGCCTTTCCTGTTGGCACAACGACGAATACATTTGAAGTGACGTCGAATGGTCAAAAGACGACTTGTTCATTTACGGTGACGGTGGTTGACGCCGAACCCCCGACGATTACTTGTCCTGCCAATATCAGTGTGAACAACGATGCAGGCAAGTGCTCTGCGGTGGTGAACTACACGGCTCCCGTAGGAACGGATAATTGTTCAGGAGCAACGACAGTACAAACGACAGGATTAGCCTCGGGTTCAGCTTTCCCCGTTGGCACAACCACGAATACATTTGAAGTGACGGCGAATGGCCAAAAGACGACTTGTTCATTTACGGTGACGGTAGTTGACGCCGAACCCCCGACGATTACATGTCCTGCTAATATCAGTGTGAACAACGACGCTGGTAAGTGCTCTGCGGTGGTGAACTATACGGCTCCCGTAGGAACGGATAATTGTTCAGGAGCGACGACGACGCAAATTGCGGGATTAGCCTCAGGGGCAGTTTTCCCCGTTGGCACAACGACGAATACGTTTGAAGTGACGTCGAATGGTCAAAAGACGAGTTGTTCATTTACGGTGACGGTAGTTGATGCCGAGCCCCCGACGATTACTTGTCCTGCTAATATCAGTGTGAACAACGACGCAGGTAAGTGCTCTGCGGTGGTGAACTACACGGCTCCCGTGGGAAGTGATAATTGTTCAGGAGCGACGACGACGCAAATTGCGGGTTTAGCCTCAGGCGCAGCTTTCCCCGTTGGGACAACGACAAATACATTTGAAGTAACGTCGAATGGTCAAAAGACGACTTGTTCATTTACGGTGACGGTGGTTGACGCCGAACCCCCGACGATTACTTGTCCTGCTAATATCAGTGTGAACAACGAGGCTGGTAAGTGCTCGGCGGTGGTAACCTACACGGCTCCCGTTGGAACGGATAATTGTTCAGGCGCGACGACGCAACAAATTGCGGGTTTGGCCTCAGGGGCAGCCTTTCCTGTTGGAACAACGACGAATACATTTGAAGTAACGGCGAATGGTCAAAAGACGACTTGTTCATTTACGGTGACGGTAGTGGATGCCGAGCCCCCTACAATTACTTGCCCCGCCAATATCAGTGTGAACAACGATGCAGGCAAGTGCTCGGCGGTAGTGAACTATACAGCTCCCGTTGGAACGGATAATTGTTCAGGAGCAACGACGCAACAAATTGCGGGTTTAGCCTCAGGCGCAGCTTTTCCCGTTGGCACAACCACGAATACCTTTGAAGTAACGGCGAATGGCCAAAAGACGAGTTGTTCTTTCACGGTGACGGTGGTTGA
>NZ_AXVJ01000105.1 GCF_000482465.1 Runella limosa DSM 17973 | reverse complement strand
GACAAAGAGGAGTGTCGATTGCAGAAGGCAGAGGGTCGAATAGAGGACAGTTAGTGCTTTTTTCATGGCTTGGGGTGGTTAGAGGGCGAAGCCGATGCCAAAGGTTGGTCGGATATTCCATTCGTAGCCTGCGCGTACTTTTTGTGGTGTACTGATAATAGCAGTATTGGCAGAAAGTCCTAAATCTATGTAACCTCGGTTGAAAAGTTTTTGCTGAAAACCGACTTTCAAACCGATGTCTGAGAATAGGCTATGGTATTTCCTATCAATTGAGACATTGTTCTCGGTGACTCGGCTTTTGTTGTTGAATAGGAAAAGACTAAGAGGGGTGCTTACATACAAACCAGATAAATTATTGCCTTTGTTTAGTCGCTTGATACGAGCCGCTTGACGGATGTAATATCTTACTTCTGAAACCAATGCGACATTGCTACTCTGATAATTTTGAGTATGTATTGTTCCATTACCAATTGGGCGTTGTGAGGTAGTGGCATTAAAGGCATAATTAAGTTGGTTATGTACCGAAAAGGCCGACTTCCCAATTTTATGTTCATAAGCCAGCGACAGCAGTGCTGATTGCTTGTTTTGTCCTACTTGAATGGAAGGCCAACTAATTTTTAACATCGAAGATTCATCCTCAAAACACTGCAAGACTTCACATAAAGGAGCTTTTTGTCTCTTCTTGAAATCACCAATCGCCAAGCCTAACCGAAAATTACTATTGACGTACCATTCATATCGGTTGGGGTTTGATGTTACTTGGATTGATTCAACTCTTTCAAATGAATTTTCATTACGATAAATGGTATTATCACCATTTTTGAAGATCAGTTTTTGAGTAGTTCTTTCAAAAGAGGAAACACCTGCGTTAACTCCAAAATCTATAAGTCCATGCTTTAAAAAGCGCCTTTGGATGCCATACCTTACTTCAATACTTTGTGTAAACTTCTCAAGAAAGTAGTCTGTATTCCATTTATTATCATTCCCACTGCCATACAGAATTTGGGTATTTTGTAAGTCGTCTTCGCGAAGGTTAACATTACGATTAAGACGAATACCTAGGTAATTACCAGAGAAATTGTTCGCGCTTAAATTTTGTTTTATACGTCTTGTCAATTGATGGTACCAACGAAGTTCGCCAAAAGCAATGATTCTTTGTTTACCTATTGCTAAGGAGCGGGCATTAGTGTTGCTAAAATCATAGTAAGCTTGCATTCGATAACCATTCTTTGCGCCAACACTGACAGAAATGGCAGGGCTGATTTTATATTCTGCTGCCAGCTCAAGTGGAGGAAATAACTTTCCAATTAAGTTGTCGTAAGAGACACGGTAGAAAAATTCGTTTGTAAAGTTAAAGTCGTTGTTGTATAGCTTCAGCATCCACTTCGTCGGCTCCTTCGTCATAAACACATAGTCGTAGCGGTCAATAAACCGCTGTTTTTCCAGCGTACCCGCTTCCTGCGTGTGGGTGA
>NZ_AXVJ01000104.1 GCF_000482465.1 Runella limosa DSM 17973 | reverse complement strand
ATTCGAATTATCAACGAGTGTATCCGTTACGGTTTACCTGCCCCTGTGTTCGATTATGATTTTGCTAGTGTAATGCTTGAAATAAAACAAAAAATCGAGAAAGGGACACAAAACAACGCGTTTCCTGCCAAAGATGTCGGAGAAATGTCGGAGAAAATGTCGGAGAAAGTACTGGAGTTGATTAGAACAAATTTTACTATCACAACAGCAATTTTGGCAAAAGAACTCAGAGTGAGTACAAAAACCATCGAAAGAGCCTTAAAAACGCTCAAAGAGGAGAAGAAAATCGAAAGGATGGGGGGAGACAGAGGTGGCTATTGGAAAGTTATACCGAAATAAAAGGAGTACCAATTCCCCGCCAATAGCTTGCGTTAGATTTTGTCCTGACAAAGTCATGGCTTGCTAACGCTTCGCTTTCTTCTTAATCTCCCATAATCTCCTTTTATCTCCGCTAATATTCTATAACTCTACACTATATACGTCTGATTATTATTGGCGGTCGTGAGCCATCAGGCATATTTTAGCCTAACCCAAACACCTTCGCCGTATAGGCACCGATATTTTTAACCTCGTTACTAGCCACTTTCAACTTAATATCATACAGAGTTTTGTGAATTTCTGATTGCGAAAACTTTTCAACAATTTGAATTGCTTGATCTTTACGTAAACGAAATTCGTTAATCAGACGCCCAAAAACGACCGCTGATTCGTCCTGAAAATCAATTTTTGTTTGTGCTCCACGAATTCTAGTGATGGTAAATTCAATATCTGAATATCTGCGGCCAACTTTCTTCGCGTTGTAACTAATCGTCAAATCAGTTTTTTCATTGATTTCTTTCTTCGCCGTAAGTAAAATACGTTTTTCAAAATCAGACCAATTTTTGTACTGCTCCTCCCCTGTCTTATCATCGTATAGTAATAACCGTCTCTTCAACTCAAGAAGCTCTATTTTGAAGACGCCTATGTCCTTGTATTGCGATAGCATCTCATAAATACGTTTGGCATACTTACTGTCTAGGCTTAAAGCCATGTGCAACTGAAACGTCGTAAAGTTTTGTTTCAAATCGAAAAAGAACGGTCTAATTTTAGGGTCTAGTCCTATTTCAATGATTCCCTGCCCGTGCATGTACTCTGCTGATGAAATCATCGACACTTGAAGTAAGTTACCGTTGGGGCGCTTGATTTGTAGCACACGCCCTATCAATGTCTCTGTGGCTCGCTTTAAATCTTCGTACGAATTTCGGGTACCTGTTCGTTCCATTAATTCTCGCACAGAAACGTAATAATTCACGTCTGAGGTGTCTTCTTTTTTGAGTTGTGCCATCATGATGTAAATAATATTTTTTTCAAGTGCAGACATTTCATAGCGAGCACTCGTGATGGCATTGTCTTGAATAAGGGTTTTTAAGGTATTACTCTCTTCCATTTGTTATATTTATTACCCAAAAGTACGAGTTTTCCACAACTACGACAAGAAAAAACGACTGTCTTTTTTCGATGTCGTAATTCACGAGGATTTTGTCGTAGTT
>NZ_AXVJ01000102.1 GCF_000482465.1 Runella limosa DSM 17973 | reverse complement strand
CCTAAACCCGTTCCATCCAAAACTTGCAAACTCTTATCTGTGCTTACACCCTGTAGCGTCAAGGACTTGTCAAATATCAACGATTCATTGTAAGTGGCTTCGCTACATTCAATTACGTCTCCAGATACCGCAGCCGTTATTGCCGCCTGAATCGTTGAAAAGTAAGTATTTTGTGTTAAATTGTGAACCGGCAAAAAGAATTGCAACGCTCCTTTACATGAGACATCAGGCTTATGATCCAACTTTCCTTCTAGGGTAGTTCTTTGTGATAAATTCATCGACAAAGGCGACTGTAATCCCGACCCTATGTCAAATCTATTGTTGACAATATTCAAATTTTGTCCCCAGCATTCCATTGTTGTAGGCCACTGTCCAGTCGTGAGATATGTTGGAAATGTGGATCCATTGGAAGAACCAGATTGACCATCCAAAAACACAAATGTTCCAAGTGACGATGCAAATGTATTTTCGTTCCCTGCTGTTCCTATTGTAAATGTTCCATACGAATCGTTATCACTATCATGGTTTAAAAACGAAAGAGCCGTTCCTTGTCCCTCAAAAGTATTATTTGTAGCAATCATTCCAACCGCTACTTGGCTAATTGCATTCGAATTACCACTGATTGATTTGGTATTAAAAACCAAGGAACGAGAATTAGAGTTTAGCCCCGAAAATGTATTACCATTGAAGGTGATGTTATTCATATTTTCTACAGACGCAGCCCAATTAAAATTGGTAAAAGTGTTGGAAGAAACTGTGTGTACAATCCCGTTGTAATTATTTTTAATACGCAACACAGCTGCACCAGGCGCTGAAGTATTCGCAAAAGTAGCATTGAACAAATTACTTTCGACTGAGATTGGCCCTGCTGCTGCATTTTGGTCAGCGAGTTCAATACCGCCTCCGTTGAAATTATTGTTGGAAATTGTAATAGCTCCATTGCTACCAAATCTTACTAATACATCGTGATTAATTGTTTGCAAGGTATTTCCAGAAAAAGTACCCCCACCTTCATCTACCGAAATTCCTGAACGAAAGTATCGTGTCATACTAAAAGCATCAGTTTCACCACCAACTGTATTACCTGTAAAGGAAATAGCACTAACTCCTCCTGCTGCTGTTCGGTAGTTATTAGTTCCTCCATAGTTTACACTCACCGCATTTCGGTCAGTATAAGTCCCTGTCGAAGCTGATGCAGATGAACCTGTTGCTAGAACGTTATTGTCTTTGACTATAATACCAGAAATGTTAGTTCCACTTGCAATTATAGCACTCGAAAGCTTAGTCAGATCGACTTTCATGTCAAAATTTTCAATCGTAACATTGGGCTTTGAAACATCAAACAAGGCAGGTTTTCCTGTGACCGAACCCGTAAAATTAATAATGGGTTTGGTAGCACCTACTCCTTTAACAATAAGCGACTTATTTACAATCACTTGTTCACTGTACGTCCCTGCTGCCACCGTAATAGTGTGACCATCTTGGGTATCAGCATCATTTATCGCTGGCTGTATCGAACAAAAATACTCGTTCGTGCTTGTGTTTGTCACCAATCCTGAACCAATCCCGCCCACATTACGAGTGTC
>NZ_AXVJ01000101.1 GCF_000482465.1 Runella limosa DSM 17973 | reverse complement strand
GAGCTGTTACAAGATTTTCGGAATGGTTTATATGATTTTCGGAAAAAACTAAACTGCCTTCGTCACCTTCAAACCAAACCCTTCATCTAATTCAAAATAGAGTAAAAATCCTCTCTGTTTAGACTCCTGTTCCGTGACTTCAATATGCGAACGAATAGCAGAGAGCGAGCGCAATGACTCGGCATGATAAGGAAACATACGGAAGAATTCTTTCATCATCCATTCCACATCAGTTATCATGTTGAACTGATTGACCAGAGCCGTACCTTGAAATTTCGCAACTAATTCTCCATAATGAGTCTTGTTGGCAGCATTACCCAGGAGGCGGTCATAAAATTCATCGGCGTGTTTGCGTAGCCGAGTTTTATAATCGGCTGTTACTTGTTCAATGTATTTGTCCACGTCCACGATGGCTTCTCCCCTACCCTGTTTGGCTTTCTTTTCTTCCAGTGCCTTTACGTTCTTTTTTTCCCACACCCAAAACCGTATGCCTGTTACTCTTGGTTTTTTTGATTCTAAATTATTACCAAGCAGCTCATATTTTACAAACAAGTCGGTTTTCTCATTTATCTCGTGAATGGCTGGGTCAATAACATGCTTTCTTAACGACGAAAAACGGGAATAAACAGCTTTATTGAAGCCCAGTTTTTCCTTGAATGATTTCAAGTCCACATCTATCGGGCGACCATAATTCTTCCAACTACTGAAAAAAGGGAACAGCTTGATTGAGCGAGTAGTTTGTAGGGCAAATACATTTTTTTTGAAGAAGCTAAAATTCTCCGTTTCTTTTACTTGCAATATTTGCTTCGCCAAGTCGTGCGAAATATAGAGGTCTATTTTCCCTGAATCGTGCTTATGCACACTTTGCGAAATAATTGGTACGATGATGGTTTCCCGACCTTCTATCCATTCAACGAGCGTAGTTTGAAGCATTTTAATTGAGTCAATCAAATACGAATAACCCGATGTATTGGTCGTTTGGATGCTTTTTAAAAAGTCTTTAATTTCGAGTGTTAGTACTATGTTTGTATTTCTACTCAGGTTTTCTAAGTCGGAGGGTTTCAGGCGTGAAGCTATTTCGTAGAATAGCTTGGGGGTATATACTTCGTTGATTTCAGCCTTTTTACTTTTCGACAACTGACGTATAAAGGTGGGCGTTGCAATGGGATTATTCAGAATGACCACGTCGGAATTATTCTGTAAGTCTTCAATGTATTCTGAATTGGTCTTCTTTGCCATTAGTGGTCAGTCAGGGTTAGAATTCAAGCAAACATAGAAAAAAAGTAAATACACTCAAAATTCATTTACATTATATCTTTACAAGATATTGACTATCAACCAATTAATCATTATTAAGTAATGAGCCAATATACATTTTTGACAATAATGTATATTGGTTCATATCAGTATTCATTTTTTGAAATTAGTCACAATGATTCTACATGAATAGATATACATTTTATGCTGAGTTATCAACAAAAAATTTCATTTAACTATTTGCTTATCAGTATAATAGGCACTTATCCACACATGAATGAATATACATTTTATCAGTTTGGAGTTTATACATGAATGGATATACATTTATACATGACTCAATATACATTTTCACATGAATGGATATACATTTAT
>NZ_AXVJ01000100.1 GCF_000482465.1 Runella limosa DSM 17973 | reverse complement strand
GTAAGCGTAGCCCCCACTTCATCATGTAAATCACGGGCGATTTCATCCCGAAGTTGCAGGAGTTTGTTTTGCTGCCGCAGGTTTTCCTGAAGCTGAACAATGAGTTGTTGTTGGGTGCGGGCTTGGTCTTTGCGGTATTCATCGGCTCGTTTGCCTAAGATGTAGCCCAAAATTATTACTTCAATCACGATACCTAATACCCAAGTATTATTGTAAGGAATGAAAGGAAGCCACTCAAAATTATTCCATGCAAACAGGGCAACAATCATAGTAACAACGCTGATAACAAAGGCAATGGTGTAGAGAAATAGTTGACGAAAATTTTTAAAATTTACATACAACAAACTGATTAACAGCAGATAAAGAACTAATAAGATGCGACTCGCCCACGTAAAACCAAACCAGCCAAAAACGATATTGATATACGAAAAAGAAGAGCCTGTCACCCACTGACTTATGTGAGCAGTCCAATCGTCTATCCATGTGAGGGCATTCGTCACTATAATAGCCCAATAAAGAAAACGGGAATAATGGCGTAGATTCAGGAAGCGGATATGAAAAAGGGACCAGCATAGTTCATAAAAATAAGCTGAATTGAAAAGCGGGGTAAAACGCCAAAACAGAAGGGTCTTATAGTCGTTCAGCAGTTGGTAGTAGTCGATGTAAAACACCACAATACTACACATTAACAAAGCGTACCAACCCAACAAAGGGGTACGTAGGCGCAGAAAAAATACCAACGAAAAAACAAACATTAGTAAAAAAACACCCAACGCAATACTCTGCCAGCGAGTCGTTTGTTGTTTTGCCAACAGTGCCTGACCCATATCACCCACTCGCCAATAATCACCAAACGCATCTCCATTCCGCCGCACCTGTACATATACCTTTTGCGGGCGGCTACCAAGCGGAATTACAGGCGGGTTTGCCATTACAAGTTGTGTTGAGTCTGGCACTACTAACCCGCTCCGAACATGCGTTTGCTTACCTTTTTCATCCAGTATAAATACATCAAATTGGCCATATTGCCGAAACGAGGAAATCAAAAATAATTCAGCAGTCGTCTGATTTTTTAGCTGAAACATGAGCCATGAAGTGCCGTTTTGACGAGCAAGTTGGACTACTTCTTTTCGATGAATCGACTCAAACGAGTCAAGCGGAAACTGGGCAACTTGTTCGTAAGTAAGTTTCGGATTTACTCTTTTTAGAAAATAAGTATAGGGAGCTACTTCATTCATTTGGCGGGCATCGCTGATTGTCAGCACGGGTTGTGCTGCCAGCGGCAGGGAGAGAATAGCAAGTAGTAAAATAGCTAATTTCATACGCTTTGATTAGGGATGATGATTTCTACTTCTGTTCCCACTTCCGACGTTACCTTTACGGCAAATCCACCTTCTTTAGCCCGCTTCTGAAAATTTTTCAGACCGTTGCCTTCCTGAGTCTGAACAGCATCAAAACCTTTTCCATCATCTGAGATACGGACGTGTAAATCAGCCTTTTGCTGAAAAATGCGAACCTGAGCGTTGGCCGCCTCACTGTGTTTGACGATGTTGTGCAAGGCTTCTTTATAGATCAGATACAGGTTTCGCCGCTGTTCCATCGAAAAAACGGGTAACTGTGAAACGGGTACTTCATTCTCAAAAGCAAACGCAATGCCGTGGGGCATAAGCAGTTTAAAACCCACCGATTTCATCTTTTCCAACAACTTATCGGGTGCATCGTTGTCAGGATTGAGCGCCCATATCGTGTCCCGAATGGTATGAATGGCCTCCTGTGAGTCGGTGGTCATTTGGCCTAATACGGC
>NZ_AXVJ01000099.1 GCF_000482465.1 Runella limosa DSM 17973 | reverse complement strand
CATCAATTGCAATTTCAAGATTAGCTACTGGCAACTTGGTATCAAAATCCGTCACTGTCCCAAATACAGTAGTTTGTCGGCTTTTGGTGGGGTCAGAGAAGCAGCCTTCTGTTAGTAGCAGCACTCCCGCTGCATAGAGCCAAGGTTTTACTAATCGTTTCATTTTCAAACGTTGTTTTCGAGAAGTGAAGTTTTTGAGTTTTAGGAACATGAAAGGCTGGAAGCCTTTTGATAATTATCACGAGTCGGGCCTCGCGCTATCGGGTATGGATTTTATTTGGGAAGCATGATGAAATCGTACTGCGTTTTTGAGCCTATTTCTACTGGACAACAAAAATTTATTCGATTACTGTCTTTTAAAGAAAAATAGCCCTTGTATTTTAAAGTGTACTTTAATTTATCAAAGTACCTATTTATTACAGTTATTTTATGATAACCATTAGGAACATCAATCGTAGTAGAGTAATAGCCTTGTTTGTCAGTATAAATTATCTTCAGTTGATCGGCATTAGAAGCAAATACTCCTTTTTCTCCAGTAATCATAACTTGCACACTATCCACTGGCAACTTGGTATCGTTATCGGTCACTGTACCAAAGACGGTGGTTGTTCGGCTTTTAAAAGGGGTCGAAAAACAGCCTTCTGTCAGTAGCAGCACTCCCGCTGCATAGAGCCAAGGTTTTACTAATCGTTTCATTCTCATACGTTGTTTTCGAGAAGTGAAGTTTTTGAGTTTTAGGAACATGAAAGGCTGGAAGTCTTTTGATAATTATCACGAGTCGGGTCCTCGTGCTATCGGGTGTGGATTTTGAGTTATTAGTCGTCTTTTTCTATAGTTTATAAATAAAAGACAAAATAATACAGTATTTTCATGGTGAAAGCTGTTTAATCGATCTTGACAATTTTGTCAATTACAATGTAAGGGGAGGCGCCAACCCCAAAGGTAGGACAAGCATCACAGTTAAAGATTCGTCCCCAAATTCGATATTTAAAAGGCTGAGGCTTTCCCCTCACATAGGTATTCTCATAAGGTAAGATTTTTTCTTCCTGAAAGGGACAAATAAGCGGCGCATCACCTCCTTCAATGACAAACCCAGCACTTTGGTATAAATCAGCACGGGCATTTTTAACTGTTTTGATGTAGTTGTAATGTCCATTTTCAGGTCCACAGGAAGTTGGGTCTTTTTTCTTACAACTCACGCTCATCAGCAGCACAGCGGCGGCGTAGAGCAGAGGCTTAAATAATCGTTTCATGTTCATACGTTGTTTTTAAAAGTGAAGTTTTAATGCAAAAATCAGGGTTTTTCATAGGCAGCAGCGTGGATAAGGGTGGATGGATGTCCAAAGATATATGCTTTAGTTATAAAGTCAATATTGTATTTTGATTATTTAGTAATTGATAACTATATAAAACATTGTTTGTAATAATGACCCAAAAATGGGTATTTTATATATATTGGTTGTAAGTAATGTGCTTGGAAGCGAAGAGAATAAAGTTTTACATACTTTTCTGTAGTATTTTACGTTAAGGGGGTTTTATTGGGGAAGCATAATGAAATCATATTGCGTTTTTGAACCTATTTCTACCTTGCAGCAGTTGCCTGTTCGCTGTCCATTTAGATATGTTTGATAGCCTCGGTATTTGGGGTAAAACTTACGATCCCATAAATTTCCTACGTTAAGTGAATGAAATTCTTTTGGGGCATCAATGACTACATTGTATTTACCGTTGGTATCTGTATATACCGTTTTTAGTTCGCTACTCACAGATCCTAATATACCTTTTTCGCCATCAATTGCAATTTCAAGATTAGCTACTGGCAACTTGGTATCAAAATCCGTCACTGTCCCAAATACAGTAGTTTGTCGGCTTTT
>NZ_AXVJ01000098.1 GCF_000482465.1 Runella limosa DSM 17973 | reverse complement strand
AAGAGCGATGTCTATAGGACGACGAATGCCGACGAATTTCCACGTACCATTTACTTCTTGTGCTTCTAAAGTTAAAAAGGCTCGACCATTAAAGCCTTTCCCTTCTCCGCTTTTCATTAAATTGACACTGATGCCAAGGCCAATCAAAATCGAGTTATTTTCGGTCTTGGCGGAGAGTTCTTCCAGAACAACAGGGAAATTGGCCATATTACTTCCGCTTCGTTCGTAGGCCAACATGCCAAACGAGAGGCGGGGTGATTCGGTTTGAAGCACTAGGTTTTCAAAACGGATACCTTTAAAAGTAAGGGTATTATTTTTGGTCGTATCAATGGGGGTACCGTCAGAATCACCTAGGTTTGAATAGATTCCCATCGCTCCATGCAAGACCGCCCGTGGTTTGAATTTTCCATCTACCACCGCAAGGGTTACTTCCGAACCACGATAAATGGTCGCTTTGGCCCGCATAAACTTAAAATTCAGATCGGTCAGGTTGGCCACTGATAAGCGATAGTTTCCGCCTTGTTCAATGGCCGCTTCGTAAGCTAAAGCACCCGATTCGTCGGGGTTGACGGGTAAAGATATACGTCCCGCAAAGCTTCCTCCCACTAGCTTGTTGGTCATAAAACTTACTGAGAAGCGGTCAACGCCAAACTTCCAACCCGAGGCGTCGCCTTGATCGAGTGGTAAAACAGGTTGTCCTACAATACCTGCGGAGACGGTGCCCGTAAAACCAAGTTTATCAATCAGTACGTTTTGGGCAGTGAGGCCCACGCGTTCGCCCGTCGTTTTTTTCTTAAATTCGGGGGGGAGTATAAGACTAAACTGCTGAATATACACGCCTTGCCAAGTGGGATCTTGGGTAGCTACTGGGTAGCCTTGAGGGGTGGTAAAATTGGTGGGGTTATTGACCGTGCTGAGGTCGAGTGAAACATTGCTGACAACAAACGCAAAGCGTTCATGTTTGGCAACGGCAAAGGGGGTGTTGAAGGTGAGGCTAATCAAGACATCGTGCAGGCCTTTGGTCGAAAAAAAATCAAAAGAAGCCCTAACGCGCTGATTAGAAGGGAAAGGTTCGAAGTTTTGGCTGGGGTCGAGGGGAACGAGGACGTCTCTCGGAAAAACAACATCGGCGACCAAACGGGCTTCTTTAAAACCACTACCGCAACTAAATTGGGCATAAGTAACGGCGCCATTGACTTGGCCATTGGGGGCAAGCCCGCCCCCGCCTTTAAGTATGATGGTGAAGCTTCGAAGCGGGAGAATAAAATCGCCAAGAAGGACTGCCCTAAAATCACCCGTAAGCCCCCCTGAGCGCGTAATACCCACTTGGTCAGCACCAAAGAAAAGTTGACGTTCTTTGGCACTTGAATTGGGATCCGAAACGGGCATCGTCATTCGGATATAGACCGTTAGCTCTGCTTTGTTGGCGTAGATTGTCCCTTTCGTAATGGCCAGTTCAATCGTATTGTTGCCAACTTTTTTTCGGATCCCAATCGGAAGGACACGTAAGTCTTCAAAAGAAGAAAGACTATCTTGGTATTGGTTTTCGGCGTCTAAAGCAGCAAAAACACTACGTGCTTTCTGCCGCTCTGAGCTGGAGGAATCGCTCACAATAGCCATTTGGGCGTCGCTGGCAGGAGCAGCTGCCGACGTAATAAACGACGCTCCCCAAGATGGTAAGGCGATGGTACGCGGCGATGTGCGAGTTGGCTCAACCGCCATCACCCAGCTGGTTGACCACACCAACCATCCTATAATAGACCAGAGATAGTAATTCTTTTTCATACTTATAATTGACTACAGTTGTCCTTTGAGCACTTTGAGAAACACGGCGCGTCCTTGTCGGGTATCGCCCGAAGGAAGTCGAATGGGAAGCGAGCGAGCATCGGGAAAGGTACGTCCCCAGGC
>NZ_AXVJ01000097.1 GCF_000482465.1 Runella limosa DSM 17973 | reverse complement strand
GGGTAGTTTTGCCGTTTCGTACAAAAACCGTCACTTGGGCGTTTGCTCGCTAAAGGGGCGTATAAGTTGGAAATCCATCAACGCTTTCCAGTCAAAGACTGCGGGTGATATAGTTCCATCAGAGAAATCGTACTCGCCAGCCAGATTGATGTGATGCCAGGTATGCGTTGATGATTTCAGGATCGTTTTTAAGAGTTCATTTCGCTCGATTGGATTGCACTGACGCAGTTTTTCCGATAGATACAACAGATTATAGAAGTTGATCGCGTTCATAATCAACATGCGGCAACCGTTAGCAATGTTCCGCTCTTGTTGAGTGGGCCAGTCAAACGAACCCTTATTGCCGAGGGTGACGGCATGGCTGAACTTGTTGCTGTGCTCGACCTTGCTCAACATGCCTTCAATACTAGCCCGTAGTTGGACATCATCCACCACGCGCAGGATCAGATCCGTTTTATAAAGCCGCCCCAGGTCACGTAGTGCTTTGTGGAGCGGATGTTGCCTGGCATAGGAGCTGAGTCGTTTCAGCAAGGTGGAAGGCCGGACATAGCCCAGTTTTTGCGAGCAAATAAAGCGAAGTACATCGTCCCAATAGGTTACCAAATGCTCGTAATCAACGCGCGAAGAAGGAATGATTCTATACCCTTTGGCCTTATAGAGACTCACCGCATCCAAGCTGTAGAGTTGTTGCCGATGCGTCTGCACAAAACGCGGCCGGAAGTCAATGCCCAGCAGGCCCATGACGGCAAAATTGATTTCCGAAAAGCCATGCATATCCGTCGCATGAGCATCGGTTTGAATCACTTGATTGTGTAGCACCACATCCAGTACATAGCTCGACTCCCGCTCAGCCGCGTTGATGACAAGGGTATAGATAAGCTGGCCGGCTTCGTCCAGGCCCGAGTACACGCAAACCCCTTCACCATTGCCGAAATATTTATAGGAGGCCGAAGCGCGCAGTGAAGGCACCGATATATCATACTTCTGGCCGTCGCTACCCGTCATAATAAAGCCTTCTTTTCGGCGGAATAAATCCGTTAAAGGCAGAGCATTACTATGGCTGACGATACAATCGTTTGCTTCCAGTACCATTTCCGGTGAGAAGTACTGCGTGGCCACGGTTTCCAGCGTATGAATCGAGATGTCTTTGGAGATCAAAGCCATCTTACGGATACCGATGTTTTCTCCATAGCCAATGATGGCTGCCAGCAGTAAACGAAAGTCTGGCCGTGTGGGTTTATGAGAAAAGCCCCGGTGCTGGAATTTACTCAAAAAACCAGTTAGGTTTTCGATCTGAAGCAGCACCTCGCGTAGCGAGATGACCCGGCTGGCCGGATAGAGTTGTCGGGTGGCTTGCTGCTGCTCACGTTCATCCGCCCGGTAGCGGTGTAGATGCCAGCCGCCATGGGCATCATAAAATACCTGAGTGTTGTCGGCGAGTCGCCCGTTAGTCCACTCAAACTGGTGATTGAGCCGGTCATTGAGAGCTACTAACGTAGAGGCCGGATTGCTCAGGTCGAGTAAGCCCGCCCGGCGCAGGTATTCCTCCCGGTGGGTTTTCCATTGGGCGCGAGGAATTTGATATTCATCAACTGAACGGTACTCATACGAAGACAACACCGTCAAGGTGCCATCCCGCAACCCATCCCGTACGGCTCCGAAGAGCAGGGCCTTATAGAGTGATACCCGGAGTTTACCGGTTGAGGTAAACACATGTTGCCGCTGGGCCATATCCAGAAAGTCCAATGGCACCTTTGATGTTGCGAGTAGTTCACCCTGCTGCTGTTGGTAGTATAGAACGGCTTCCAGCAAATGGGGATGTGAACTTTCCGAATCGAATTGTAGCACCTGGACAATGGCCGATACCCGGAGTTGCAACCGGAAGGAAGCTTTTTCCAAGGCCTGATAGTAATCGGTCCGCTCATCTATCGGCTGG
>NZ_AXVJ01000096.1 GCF_000482465.1 Runella limosa DSM 17973 | reverse complement strand
CTGAACATTTTATAAGTCAATCTGAACATATAAAAAAAACTGTTCATATAATTTGTTCAGTACAAAAAACAAATTATATTTGCTGTACAAAATCAAATATAAAGTCTAAGTGACTGCGAGCAAAAATGAACATTTTATAAGTCAGATGAAACAACAAATAATAAAGCAAGACAATAGCATTACAAATGCAAGATATGACTTTACTGCTTGCCAATTAGACATCCTCTTTTCAGTAATGTCTAAAATCCACGATGAGGATGCTAGTAACAAAATATACGAAGTGATGGCTGCCGAAATAGAAAAGCTTACTGGGCGCAAGTGGAACTATCAACAATTTAAAGACGCTACCGAAAGTATGGGTAGTAGAATGTTTGAAATACAAACTGAAAAAAAATATCGACAATTCTGGCTATTCCAACATGTAGATTACATAACAGGTCAAGGAAGGATAGAGATTAAATTTTCGGAAGATGCTATTATGCTTCTAAAGCAGTTAAAAAACAATTTTACGACCTATGAGCTACACGCTGCTCTAAAAATGAAGAGTAAGTATGCAAAACGCATCTATCAGATATGCTCACAATGGAAAGATATTGGGGAGTCAAAAGCCATGTTATTAATAGACTTTAAAAAGAATCTTGGATTAGTTGATAACAAAGGTGTAGAGCAGTTTACTAGCATTTCAATGTTCAAATCGCGCGTTTTAGAGGTTGCTGTACGGCAAATAAATGAATACAGCGATTTGGACGTTTCTTATACGATGCACGGAGATTCCGAGAAAAAAAAGCAGATAAAGTATATAACATTCTACATTAAGCATAAACAGCATATAATGTTACCGATAAAATTTGACGATACAGTAGTGGATACTCGTCAAGCTAATCTTTTATCAATACTTTTCAATTTAGGAATAAAATCAAAAAAGTATATAGCAGATATTCAAAAAAATGAAGCAATGATACAAGAGGTATTTAGTTTTAATTATCAATTGCAAACTGGTAAAATTAAGGCCGATAAAAATGCAGGAGGACTTCTTTTAAAGAAGCTTGGTTTGGTTTAGTTATTGATTTTGAAAGATTTCATAATATTGACTAAACGCTCAAATTCTTCTTTTGAGAACGCAGAAAATGAACTAAGCATAACATTATTTAATCGGTTATCTTTTAAATTAGCTGCTTTACCTATACCTCTTTTTGTAATAAATTTACGATTTTGTAAATGAGCGATAAATTCAAGTAATTCATCTTGAGTAGTAACATTTCCAGAGCTTAATTCCATAATAATTGGAATTAAGCTCATAACTTCATTAGGTGTAAGATGATGATTTACGCCTTTCATAATATTATTCAAACGAAAAGCTTTTAATCCTGCAGCTTCTTCAATTCCCTTTATATTGACCAATTTTCTAACTCTAAAAAAATACGCAATTACCTCTTTTTCAGTCATTTTAGAGTTTAATTTTTATAGAATCACTTTCCTTCGGCCTAACTCCAAGTCTTTCTTGGAGTTTAAGCGCTACTTCAAATTCTTTTTTAACCCATTCAGCTAAGTTTGCTTTTTTCTCAACCAAAATTCCTTCATTAAAATGCAGGTTGACAGATGGTTTTTTTGATGAATTATCAATGATTAATGTGACATCAGATACACGTAAATTTGTTTTGATAGTCGTAAATCCCTTATCTCTTCTTTCTCTGATGGTAGTAGAATCGACGTCATGACCTTTGCCAGTAAGAACCCTAGCATCAACTCTATTTCGTTGTGTTTCAATACGCTCTACCCCTAAAAAGTGAATACTTGTTTCGTAACCACTTTTCTTAGCTTTCTGCAATCTATTTAATACCGAAGTAGTATGTAGATTATGTTCAAAAACTATGTTTTTGCCTTTAGCAATTGCCTCTTCCATCCTACGGCTTACTTCTTCTGTCAGGCTAAAAGTATCAATAAACTTTCTTTCTTCATAAATACGGTCAGGAAGAATTTTAACGTATTTTTTT
>NZ_AXVJ01000095.1 GCF_000482465.1 Runella limosa DSM 17973 | reverse complement strand
TTCAGGGCTAAAATTTTATCAATGGAGGTTTGGGCAGTTTCAATGCGAGCCTCGGTTTGAGCCAATAAATCTTGCATTCCTTCCCAAGCATCATCAACATCAAGAAGTTGCTTATTAGGGTCAACGACGAGTTCAATTTTTCCATTAACGAGTTCGTAGCAGTCGTTGATGGCAATGTTGTCGAAAGTCACGGCCACGTTTTGGGTAACGCCCATGGGCAGCAGCACGCTTACGTAGCCTTTGCCGCTCCAACCCGTAGCTCCGCCCGTGGCCTCGGTCACGGTGATGGTGTAATCCGCAGCATTAAATATGTCACCTACGGCCAAATTACTCAAACTGTTACCTTGGGCGGGGGCATTAATAGTTAAGGTTTGGCAAGTGGCAGTGCTGTAGTCTCTTACCACACAAGGTGTACCGCTGAGGGTAAAGAACACCTCACAACTATCGTTTCCGCTCTTAACCACCACTTTATAATCACCAATTTTAGAGGCAGCCCCCCCTGTACCTGATAGGGCTGTTTGCCCCGTTGGGGCAGTCCAACGGTAAGTTAGGTTAGGGAAGTTGAGCAGGGTGGTATCGGCTAATCCTACCAAGGAGAGCGTAACGGGTTGGAAACCACCGCCCGCAGCGCGAGTAAGTTTAGAAACTTCCTGTCCTTGTGCATTGGTAGCTTTGATGTAAATGTCACAGATAGAGGCTGTTCGGGCTACTGGCACAGTGGCACAACTTTGTTTTTTGACCACTTTTACCGTTGTGGAGGGTGCAGAGGCACCACAGTTGGGCAAGGTACAAGCGGCGGTGAGGGCGAGGGTATCGCCCGTGCTCCAAGCGGTGAGCAGTGAGGTGTTGTAGGCCAGCGAGAGGGTATCGTTGGTAGTAGCCAATACCCCCGAGGTTGTTTTGAGGGTATAACTCCATTTTACATCGCCCGTACATCCCGTAGCGATAAGCCGAGCCGTGCTATCAGGGCAAAGGCTCCGTAATGCGCTACCTGCGAGGGTGGGGGTGGGAGGAGTGGAAATAGTAATGGTAGCGATGTTCGTAGTCGCAGTACCACAAGTAGTCGTTACCTGAGCATAGAACTGATACCCATTTTGAATAGTACCAATAGACTGTACCCACACAGAGTCTTTGGTTTTATCAGTACTTAGGGTAATAGCTTGCGGTGTGCTATTGCCTGGGACGAGGCGATACCATTGATATTGCGGATTAGTACCATTTCCTTTAGCGCGTAAGGTAACAGTGGTAGCTGGTCCGTTGGAAGCACAAATAGTTTGGCTTTGAGGGTGGGTGGCAATACCTCCAACAGATAAAGCTACGACCTTGCTGGTAAGCGTACAGTTTCCGTTTTTGACAATACATTGAAACTTGCTTTGCTGGTCAGCGGTGGTTGGTGTGAAGGTATAAGTGTCTGTAGTAGCTCCAGCGATATTGACTCCATCTTTCTGCCACTGGTAGGTAGTTCCTACTGTAGTAGAAGCAATAACTTTATAAGATACCGAAGCACCTACAGAGCAAAGCAAAGCGTCAGAAGGTTGTTGAGCGATACCAAAGAGTGCTGTTTGCGGGCCGTATCTGCCGTTGGTACAAGCGGCATCGGTCATCAGCACGCGGTAGGTGTAAGCGAAATCGGCGGCAGTGGGTGTGATAGTGTACGTAGCTGTGTTAGCTCCTGAGATGGGGCTGCTTACACCACCAGTAGTTCGATACCACTGATAGGTAATTCCTTGTCCTACTACAGGGGCAGTAAGTGTTGTAGTCCCATTAGCACAAACCGTCTGGGCGGTGTAGGTGGAATAAACGCGCAGGCTGGCCTCTTCGGAGGTGATACTAGTGGCACAAGAGCTACTTTTTACGATGCAACGGAATTTAGCATCGTGGTCAGCAATGGTCGGTGTGAAGGTATAAGTACTTGAAGTAGCCCATAATATATTGACCCCGTTTTTCTGCCATTGATAGGTAATATCATTACCCAGAACCGTGATTTTGAAGGATGCGGTAGCGGTACCCACATTACACACCACTTCATTTTGTGGTTGCTGGGCGATACCAAATAGCGCTATT
>NZ_AXVJ01000094.1 GCF_000482465.1 Runella limosa DSM 17973 | reverse complement strand
GCGGCAGTGGGGGTAATGGAGTACGTAGCTGTGTTAGCACCTGAGATGGGGCTGCTTACATTACCAGTGGTTCTGTACCACTGATAGGTAATTCCGTGTCCTAATACAGGAGCAGTAAGTGTGGTAGGGCCATTGGTACAAATGGTTTGGGGGGCATAGCTTGTGGAATAAACGCGCAGGTTGGCCTCCTCAGAAGTAATACTAGTGGTACAAGAGCTACTTTTTACGATGCAACGGAACTTGGCATCGTGGTCAGCGGTGGTTGGTATGAAGCTATAAGTACTTGAAGTAGCCCATAATATATTGGTACCATTTTTCTGCCATTGGTAGGTTAATGCTGTTCCAGTAGCGCTTACAGAAAAAGTGGCGGAGGCTCCCGAACCTACATTACAGATAACTCTATCAGAGGGTTGTGTTTTTATCGTTATACATGATGATGGACTAATACTTAAAGTCACAATCTGAGAAGATGAACAAGAATTATCGGTTTGGCTAGTGGCGATTACTTTATAGTTATATGTTCCTATCACAGTCGGTAAATTTCCTAATGTAGCTGAAGTTTCTCCCGAAAGTGGAGTTAGCGTAGGATTGTTTGTTCCATTATTATTAAACCATTGATAGTTAACTAATATACCGTTAGTTACAGTAGCAGTGACAGGATTAAATGATGTACCTAGTACAATTGATTGATTGGGAATAGTTGTCAAAACAGGAGCATTACTACCAAGCAAGGTTTGGGAGTTGCTTATAGCTATGCAGGAAGTAGCCGAAGTTTTACGAACATAAAATGTATATGTTCCAGGGAGTAATCCACTAAATGTATTCGTTGACTGCCAAGAAATATTATCTTTTGAGTACTGTAAATCAGTACCTGTACTTATAATAGCTGCCGAACCTGTTGTTGTAGAGCAGGTAGGCTGTACTAGCGTAATGGATGAAATATCAACAGAAGTTGAAGTTAGAGTTACAGAAGTTCTACTCGTACTTTTACATTGACTTGTAGGGTTAATGGCTTCTGCATAGTATGTTCCAAAGGTGTTTGGGGTAAAACTTGTCCCCGTCGCAATTTTTGTTCCCCCTGATGCACTAGTGAACCAATCAACACTTTCCCCATTGGCTATGCTCACTGTTAAAGCAGGGTATGGAGTTGTACAAGCTATTTTATCTCCTTGGCTTACTGGTGAGGCTGGGGCTGTAGTAACGTTGATGCTAGCCACGGAAGAGTAAACAACACCTCCCGAAGATGCCTGTATAACAGCTCGATAGTACGTAGTTTGAGTAAGATTATTGGCTGTATAGGTAGTAGTTGTATTGGCAATATCAACGGGATTGCTAAAAGAACTAGAGGTAGAGTATTGCCATTTGGTAATAGTCCCTGTATGCCCGCTGAGGGTAAGGATGGTTGAATTTGTACCCGAACAAGTAGTAGTACTTCCAGCGATTGTGCCTCCAACCGTAGGGAGGGTACAAGCTGATTTGCGCACAACTTTTATGGTATTTGAGGATAAAGTTGCTCCACAAGGAGTTTGACACGTCACTTTATACGAAGTTGTGTCGGCACTAAGTGAGGCATAGTTTATGGAAATACTGGTAGTCGTTAGTGCTAACGTTCCTGAACCACCAGTGTTTAATGTATATCCCCAGCTAGGATTCCCAGTACAGCCACTGACAGTGAGAGTAGCTGCACTATCAGGACATACAAAGCGAGGGCTGTTACCAGCAATGACTGGTGGCTCTGTTGTATTAATAATTGCTTTTACAGCTATTCGTGGATTTGGGCAACTAGCCGTACCACCTGTACACTCAACATAATAAGTTGTTGTTTGGGTTAAGGCGGAAGTTGTGTAAGTAGAAGCAGTAGCAAGAGGGGTCGTAGAAGTAGGAGTACCAAACCAATTGTAACCAGAAGAACAACCACTGGCAGTCAAATTTACGACACCGTTACCACAACGGCTTTTGTCCTGTGCAGAGGCTGTTTCCGATGCTTTTACTGTAATTTTAATGCTATTACTTGCTACGGATAAACATCCATTCTCTTGACATTTTACGGTGTAAGTTGTAGTAGCTGTGGGAGTAACCGTATATGTTTTAGTATCACTACTCACAACTCCCCCTGACGGGCTCCAAATAAAAACACCGTTACATGTAGAACTCGTTGATAGAATGGAGGGGTTTCCAGGACATATCAATGTAGGTTCAGCGCCTATGGTGGGAGAAGTAGGGTTGTTTACAGTAATTGTGATGCTAGTGGTGCTACTTGTACACCCATTTGTTTGATTTTTCGCTTTAACAAGGTAGGTAGTTGTACTTTGTACATCACTAGGCGTGTAGGTCAAGGAATTAGCTTGAAGAAGAGTGCC
>NZ_AXVJ01000093.1 GCF_000482465.1 Runella limosa DSM 17973 | reverse complement strand
AACATAAATAAATGGTTAAATGAAATGAATTATTGAATGTGTTGAAGGTCATGAAAGGTTGATGGATGGGTTTTGATAATCACTCTAAAATAGGATTTTCCAAAGGCTTTACCTGTTTTAAATCCTCATAGACTTTATCAAAAGCAGCCAGTATATTTTTGCCTTCCTCTTCTTCATTAGCCCACTCTACCAGCGTGCCTCTGACGAGCTGATAGATTTGCTCATAACTAGGATTGCCTGCTAACTTGGCTATAATGAGTTTGTGAAATTCAGTACTATGTGCCATAGGAGCTATTTCTCCAAAATCTTTAAATTTCAGCGGTTCGGCATTGATTTTTTGGTCTAACCACCTTACATCCCTTGATTTTTCTAAAACTGGCATCAATAGATTTTCATATTGCCATTTGAACTCTTCAAAATATTGTTCTACGTCCTGTCGTTCGTGGTTATACCTAATCAAATCTGCTCCGCTATACATCATAGCATCATCTGGATATTTTTCATATTTTTTATCAATAAAAATCGCATGGGTTCCTATTGTAGGGACATCAGAAGTCAATGGGTACC
The DNA here is from genome assembly GCF_000482465.1 of Runella limosa DSM 17973. Lineage (GTDB taxonomy): Bacteria > Bacteroidota > Bacteroidia > Cytophagales > Spirosomataceae > Runella > Runella limosa. The sequence continues at coordinate 1,854 of NZ_AXVJ01000093.1, read as the reverse complement.
CTACTACCTCATAATATTTCTCCCAGTGTTTTTCAATGTCTTTATATCCTCTGACGAGAACATATTTTACACTACTCCCACGAATAACTGTTGAAACATCAAAAGTGATTTGGTCAAAACCAAACGGAAAAAATTTGGTAAATACACAAGCAGGGTCTTCTACCAAATGCTCGAAACCTTGGCTTTTGAGGTAGTCAGTTGCTATCTCAATCAGGTATTTTTCTACATCTTCAAAATGTACCATATCAAAAAAGGTTATTGTTCTATTTCTATACGCCGCACCAAATTTACTTGGCCGCTTGTTGTTTGGGTGGCTACTTTGGATATTTCTTTTAATGTTAATGACTCATTTACAGGGTATGGGTTATTTTCAAAAAAAAGTGCTTTTGATAACCGAAACTGAGCGACAGTTTTGGTGTTTTTGGCCGTTTCTATAGTTACAATGGCGGCATCTTGTCCATCGGTAAAAAGAGTACTCACGTCTATTTTGGCATCGTGATAAACGACTTGATTAAAACTCAAAACTCCATTTTGTCTGGTTCTGAAAAATAGTAAATCAGGAATAAATTCTACCCCATTAGCTGTTTTTAATCTTACGTTTTGTATAGCCTTAGTATAGCCATCATCCCAAAGGCGAAGATAGATATTTCTTAGATCTACTGGTATATCGGCAGCTTCTATGCCTGCTCGCCCTTTTCTAAAAGCGGTAGTGAGAATGTCCTTTATTTTATCATCAAATTTGATACCCAGTTCTAAAATCGGTGCCCTATTACTATTGTAAATATTTACTACGCGATAACCAGGGAGTAGTTCTAAATCCAACATATAGTTTTTGAAATGATTTGGTAAAGCAATTTTGCCTGCTGTTCCTGAACCTAAACTATAAGCCCTAGCTAATCCAAATCGTGCATACCAGTTGGTGTTTAACTGCTTGAAGTAGTCCAATAAAGTTTGATTGGCCGTGAGTTCGGTTGCTAAATTACTGTATTTTGCGTTGCCAAGTGCATTATCCAAACGTCCCAGTAGTTCATCGTCCCAAGTTTGGATAATGTTTTGTAGTTCTGCTTTTTTAGAAGCGTTGGTTACCCCCTCCAACCAAGCATTTACTTTGGGGAATTTAGCGGCGATATAACCTGCTTTTCCAAAAAGAGTTTTGATCCCATCTTTCCATTTTCCTTGCTTAAACAAGGCAATTGCTTCCTCTGGATTTTTGATGGTAAGTTTTAGAGCACCAAATACCTTCTGCTGGTCTTTTAAGGTGGATAATTTTACCCATTTGGAAGGAATAATAATCGTGGCAATAAAGGCCGCTAGTACACCACGATTATACGCCGATATGTCCGCCCCCGTCTCGCTAGTAGAGCAGTCTCCCAATAATGAGGTGCCAAATTCAGAGGCCGCATTTATTAATTGTGGAGTAGCTTCAATCAATAATCGAGGCCCGCAGGGAGGACCCAAAATACAATTAAAGAGTTGGTCAACGTCCGGATTGGTAGTGGTAGCATTGATACAGGTTTGAAAAAATCGTACACTGGAGCTCAAACATCCCAGAGAAAAATCCTTTAAGGTTTGCGCTATTCCGAGGGCATCCGCATTGCTAAATAGCTCATGTACAAACCCTTCGGCTACTAGCGCAATACAACGGCTTGAACCTGTTAAGCCAGCTTGAGTAACGTGAGAAATGCTTTTATTTCTTTCGGTTTCTTCCACCAAAAAGTGAATCAACTTCGCTACATCCGATTTGCCAACAACGCACTTTAAAACAGGGGTAAGCAACCTTTCAGCCCACGAAGTGAGGTATTTTGTGATAGGGTTGTCGGCATTGGTGGCGGCCAGTCGTGCATTACGGGACTG
>NZ_AXVJ01000092.1 GCF_000482465.1 Runella limosa DSM 17973 | reverse complement strand
CTATATAGTCTTAGAGTTATTTGACATATTGGTAGAGAATTATCAAGAAATTTGTAGAAGAAGCAAAATAAGGGCGCATGGGGAATGCCTATGGCTCTCAGCGGCGAAGAAGGACGTGATAAGCTGCGTAAAGGCTAGGGGAGTGGCACATACACATAGATCCTAGCATATCCGAATGGGGCAACCCATCCTGAGTGATCAGGATATCCGAAAGGAGGCAAACGGGGGGAACTGAAACATCTAAGTACCCCTAGGAAGAGAAAACAACAGTGATTCCGTAAGTAGTGGCGAGCGAACGCGGACAAGCCCAAACCGATGACGTTACGGCGTTATAGGGGTTATAGGACTGATTTTTAGGAACTACATGAAGATGAACTGTCTGGGAAGGCAGACCGTAGCGGGTGAGAGTCCCTTAATTGTAAGGTGTAGAACTGTATCAGGATCCTGAGTAGGTGGGGACAGGAGGAATCCCCTCTGAATTCGGCGGCACCATCCGCCAAGGCTAAATACGACTGAGAGACCGATAGTGAACGAGTACCGTGAGGGAAAGGTGAAAAGAACCGGGAGTACCGGGGTGAAATAGAACCTGAAACCATGCGCTTACAAGCGGAGGGAGCCTACGGGTGACCTCGTGCCTTTTGCATAATGAGCCTACGAGTTGTTCTTACTAGCGAGGTTAATGTTTTAAGGACAGGAGCCGAAGCGAAAGCGAGTCTGAAAAGGGCGTTTAGTTAGTGAGAGCAGACGCGAAACTTGGTGATCTATCCGTGGTCAGGTTGAAGTGTGGGTAACACTGCATGGAGGACCGAACCAGTTAACGTTGAAAAGTTTTTGGATGAACTGCGGATAGGGGTGAAAGGCCAATCAAACTGAGAAATAGCTCGTACTCCCCGAAATGTTTTTAGGAACAGCGTTGTGGGGCGTTTATGTCAGGTAGAGCTACTGATAGGATGCGGGGGAGTCAAATCCTACCAAATTCTGACAAACTCCGAATGGGCATAAACAGACACAGCAGTGAGGGCCGGGGTGCTAAGGTCACGGTCCGAGAGGGGAACAACCCAGAGCAACCGCTAAGGTCCCTAAGTATATACTAAGTTGAACAAAGGAAGTCTGACTGCCGAGACAGCCAGGATGTTAGCTTGGAAGCAGCTATACATTTAAAGAGTGCGTAACAGCTCACTGGTCGAGCGGGGCGGGCGTCGATAATAAACGGGCATCAAGTATATCACCGAAGCGATGCGATTAGTAATAATCGGTAGGGGAGCATTCTAACGTCAGTGAAGTTGTAGCGTGAGCTATGGTGGAGATTTTAGAAAAGCAAATGTAGGCATAAGTAACGACAATGTATGTGAGAACCATACACACCGTAAAGCTAAGGATTCCTCAGCTATGTCAATCAACTGAGGGTTAGTCGGGGCCTAAGGGGAAGGCGAAGGCCGCACCTGACGGACAGCAGGTTAATATTCCTGCACCTGATACAAGTGTGAATCGTACGGGGTAGGGGAGAGAGTACGAAGTGACGGAAGTCTTCGTTGAGCAGCGTTTACGGACAAAGCGAACTTTTGAACTGGCCTCCAAGAAAAAGCGATGAAACATCAGCTTGTATTAGCCCGTACCGTAAACCGACACAGGTAGCTGGGTAGAATATACCAAGGTGCTCAAGTGAATCACGGTTAAGGAACTCGGCAAATTAGTCCTGTAACTTCGGGAGAAGGGACACTCTGGCGCGAGCTAGAGTCGCAGAGAAATGGCCCAGGCGACTGTTTAACAAAAACACAGGGCAACGCAAAGTGGAGACACGACGTATGTTGCCTGACACCTGCCCGGTGCTGGAAGGTTAAGAGGGGAGCTTAGCGCAAGCGAAGGTTTGAATCGAAGCCCCAGTAAACGGCGGCCGTAACTATAACGGTCCTAAGGTAGCGAAATTCCTTGTCGGGTAAGTTCCGACCTGCACGAATGGTGTAACGATCTGGGCACTGTCTCAACCGTGAGCTTGGTGAAATTGTAGTAGCGGTGAAGATGCCGCTTACCCGTCACGGGACGGAAAGACCCCGTGCACCTTTACTACAACTTTGCGTTGGATATGGGATATGAATGTGTAGGATAGGTGGGAGGCTACGAAGTGGTTTCGTCAGGAATCATGGAGCCAACGTTGAAATACCACCCTTTTGTATTCTGTGTTCTAACTTGTTATTGAGGACCGCGCATGGTGGGTAGTTTGACTGGGGTGGTCGCCTCCAAAAGAGTAACGGAGGCTTCCAAAGGTTAGCTCATGACGGACGGTAATCGTCAGGGGAGTGCAAAAGCACAAGCTAGCTTGACTGTGAGACCGACGGGTCGATCAGGTGGGAAACCAGGGTTTAGTGATCCGGTGGTTGCGCATGGGTGTGCCATCGCTCAAAGGATAAAAGGTACGCCGGGGATAACAGGCTGATCATCCCCAAGAGCTCACATCGACGGGATGGTTTGGCACCTCGATGTCGGCTCGTCACATCCTGGGGCTGGAGAAGGTCCCAAGGGTTCGGCTGTTCGCCGATTAAAGTGGCACGCGAGCTGGGTTCAGAACGTCGTGAGACAGTTCGGTCCCTATCTGTGATGGGCGTAGGAAGTTTGACGGGGGCTGACCTTAGTACGAGAGGACCGGGTTGGACTCACCTCTGGTGAATCGGTTGTTACGCCAGTAGCATGGCCGAGTAGCTACGTGGGCAACAGATAAGCGCTGAAAGCATCTAAGTGCGAAACTGGCCTGAAGATGAGACTTCCACATAAGGGACGTTGTAGACGACGACGTTGATAGGCTGCAAGTGTAAAGGTGGTGACATCAAAGCTGAGCAGTACTAATTGCCCAATAGCTTCTTTGTAAATACAGTTTTTATGAATAATTCTCTGCCAATGTCAATTGCTTATTGGAAAGACGAAAATAGCTAAAGATATTGATGAAGGTTACAGGTTGGGTTCGGAGTCGCGAACGACTTCACCTCTTGTAAATCCGAATCAGAAAGCCTTGATGGTGGTTACAGGGTGGGTGTTCACCTCTTCCCATTCCGAACAGAGAAGTTAAGCCCCACTCCGCCGATGATACTGCAATAAAATGTGGGAAAGTAGGTAGCCGCCACAATATTA
>NZ_AXVJ01000091.1 GCF_000482465.1 Runella limosa DSM 17973 | reverse complement strand
TTTTTTTCATCAAAATTTTGGTCTATATACGTAGTTTTACCCGTACCATTACCACCTGCAACCAAAATAAATTGAGGTTTTTCATCTTTCATTATAATACCTCTGCTTGTAAATCTTCGAGTTTGATACCTAACTTTTCCAAAACGTCAGGAGTTGCCTCGATAAAGATATTCTGATTTTTAGGCCATACTTCTACAGATAGGCCCAAGGCCGAATAATAGACGGGATAGTTATTATGTCTTGCCTCATTCACTACCGCATTACTCGTAATTTGTAGTGTTTCATTTACATGATCCAAAAAATTTTCCATAAAAAATAGAGATAAATATAAATAGGGGGGTCAAGGGGGGACTCCCCCTTGCGCGACCAACACAAAATAAGCTATTTGGCTTAAAAAAGCCAAAAAAACGCATAATTTTGTGTTGGTCTATGTTGATAGTGATTGATTAGCTTAGGCTTTCCCCTTGGCCAAAGCCTAAGGGGAATTTTGTTTTTTAAGCTAAGTGACGAACACCTAAGATATATTCAACGGCTTTTGTTGCTTTACTGCACGCCTCAAAAAAGAATTTTTTATCGTTTTTGAGGGGCTCTAGCCACCCTTTTATGTAGGCTGCCGAGTTAGTAACTGTTTCAGGTGTATCTATGCCCGAAATCTTTCCTAAAAATGCTGCTCCAAGTTCAGCAATTAACTCTTCTTTTGAATATGAGGCAGAGCCAAAACCGCTAAAATCTTCAATACCTTCGCGGTTTAGTCTGCTTCGATGGCCAGTACTGTGTATCATTTCGTGAAAGAGTACGTGATAATACTCAGTCCCTTTTTTAAATCTTGTATAGGCAGGTATTCCAATTTTATCGTTTAATGGATAATAACACATATCAGTCTCGGAAGTAACTATTTTGGGAGGATTTACATATCCCTTGATAATGGCCTCACAAGATTCTATTTTTATGGCCGCTTTTTTAGGCTGTGATACCTCTTTGACGATATATTTTTGGTAATCAATCGTTGTATCTTCTACATTAAAAACTTTATGATAAGTTAAAAAAAATCGTTCTTTTTCCTTCTCTTCACCATCATTTACCGTAAATTTCACTATTTCTTTTTTCCAGAATACAACAATGTAACCTTTTGCCCCTTTTTTAACCTTACCTTTCAAAGATTGTACTTGGTTAAATGTTAAAAACATCGGAACTATATGGGGAGTGCAGGATAGAAGGAACATATTAATACCCTCATATGCTCGTTTTGTAACAAAATTACAGGGTCGATTTAATACTGTACCGTTTTCAAAACGTACTGATAATACAGGCTTTTTCCAAGGAGGTGTACCTGTTTCTATTTGCTTAACAATAGTGTCAGATACTATCTGATAAATGTCAGATACAGATGGATTGTTTATTGAAGTATTCATTAGTAATGAGATTAATAGTGATTGATTAGATTACTAAATTAATCAAATTTTAAGCAACTACCAAATTTATTATTCATTAATAATCAAATACTTAAATGATTTTTGTTATATAATCGTATAAAATTTACACTATCATTATTCAAAAAACCATACCTCCCTTCTAAGTTTGTTTAAGTCTATTTCAGCAGAAAAAAAATTATTATCGCCACTACCAACTAATATGCCTATGCCAGGTATTTCCCATTCACCAAACAAAAAATATGGTAGGTTTGTAGGAGGATTTGTTAGTAAGGTATCGTCATAAATTAATTGAATCTCATTGTCTATTGGTATATAAGAAAATAATGAAGAATTTAACAATGAACTTATTTCATTACTAAGTTGCGAAATATTAATATGTTTCTCAAAAACTTTTTTTCGGTACGGGTCAATAATAAATATTCTATTTGTCTGCATATGAATGTCTCCATTAATTGACTAATTCAAATATATCAACAATTAATAAAACTACCAATTTTATTAATATATTATTAAATTACGTACAAACATTTAATATATTTTAAAAATACCAACAGTGTAAAATTTAATTTTATATACCAATACCAATATACTAAAATTGAGTATTTTTTAATATAAGTCATCTTAAAATATTACCATTAAAGTATTATTTTAAGATAGGTTATAAAATAGTTGAGAGTATCTACAATAACGTATGAGAAGGAAAAACGTGAGCGATTCCGATATTTACGCCGAAGTCCCATAAGACCTGTACAAAAGGTAAAAGGAATACCCGCTCTATGAGAGTAGGCGTTTCCGTTCCCCGCCTGTGTACTTTATTTTGGTGGGTTTCGGTATGGAAAAAAACGGAATGTTGTATTTTTAATAACAAGAAGTCGCCGCGAAAATTGCATTAAATACAAACTATTCCTATATATTTAGATACAAATACAAATTATTTTTTCTTTTTTCATGCTTTTTTTTGAAAATGATGGAGTACCTCACAAGGTTTGTGAATAAAAAATACGACCCAAAGGGTGGAGATTTTTTATGAAACAACCCGAAGGGCTTGACCTTTTGGGGTACACAGTCATTTTCTACTTTTGCTATGAAAAAGAGAAAAAAGTCCTTATAGATATGGGTGGGAGTGGGAAGGAGAGTAGGGGTTTCACAGGCAAAACGCAGGGGAGCGTGCGTAAGGTTTTCAACTCCTTTGTGCGTAGGGTGTTTTTTCAAACACGCTAAAATGGCTGTGCGATGCCATAAAAGAGGTTGAAAGCGCCAAGAGTAGGGCAGGGTTTTGACTGTGATGTATCCCTACTGTGCGGCTGGGGGTGGGCTCACACACTAACCATATAATACGCTAACCCTAAAGAGCACTTACCGTTTAATAAATTCATCCTTAATTTGTTAGGATTTATCAATTAGTTTCCTTAACTTGTCAGGAAATCAGCGCCATTGAGCCGCTCAACCACTGGCCAACACATCCATTTTTTCTATACGACTATGCGATTCTTACATCTCCTTGTAGTCAAATTATTCCTTTTCCTGTGTATCGCCCAGTCAGTTTTGGGGCAAACTTACCGCAACTATCATAAACGACAGCATTTTATACTTACTACTTCTGTAGTAAGTGCGCTTAGGTTCTAGTACTAAGGACGGACTTTGTACAAAAAACAGATTTATAGGACATTTTATATCATGAGAGTCTGATGAAAGTCCCTAGTTATAATCACTCTTAGCTTTTTGTTGCCAGGCAGGTAAGCATTTTTGCCATAATCTACCCACTTGCTCTAGAATAGTTTCATTGAGTAGTATGTGCTTGGAAAAGACGGTGGAGCTACTGAGGAGCAATAGAAAGTTAAGACGTTTCCTTTCCAAATGTAGAATTTAACCACTTGATAACTTTTTTTAAAATTAGTACTATTAGAAAAACAAAACTAATTAAGTTTGTGGAATTTGGGTAGTTTTGCCGTTTCGTACAAAAACCGTCACTTGGGCGTTTGCTCGCTAAAGGGGCGTATAAGTTGGAAATCCATCAACGCTTTCCAGTC
>NZ_AXVJ01000090.1 GCF_000482465.1 Runella limosa DSM 17973 | reverse complement strand
CCCGCCAGTGAGCTTTACTTTTGCAGTGTCAAATCTGTAAGCCAATGAAAATAATAACCGAAGAGAAAAAACGACAAATGACAGTGCCTTGATATACGAATTACCTGTTTTTAAACTTGGGCGATGGCACGTTCCACATTGGATATTGACAAACAGTTGCTTGCCTGCTTTTACATCAGCAGCATCGGCATTACGTTGAATGGGGGCTTTGAGTGTATGAAGGTAAAATACCAAATCTTCCACCTCTACGTTAGGCACTTCGGGGTCTAATTCCTTGCCGCTGTATGTGTCATGGGGAGAATAAGACGTCACGACACCCATATCTTGGTTGTAAGCATTGACGGTCTGGTTGAGCAAGTTATGCGCTCCTGCTTTCCGCCCAAACCGCCCTATGTACCTACCCTCTTTGCTGATGGCATTGGTGGCAGGTTTGACAAAATCGGGTAGTTCAATCCAATTCGGAACACCCGAAACACCGTCACCGTCTTTGTCCTCAGGGTCTGCCATTTTCATAATATCGGCGTCGGGTACGGCTTCCAAAAAGCCCAAACCTGTGTTAGCAGGAGCCATAAAAATAGCATGAGAAGCCCCTGATGGAATGTTTTCGGGTGAAAAGCCAGGAATAGCTTTATTTTGGAGTTGAGGACCGCCGTGTGCCATGAATCTGTTACCTGTTTCGTCGGTTTGTCCAAATCGTACTAAGTTGGTGAAGGGATGGCCTTTACCGTCGCCAGCGTGGCAACTAATACAAGAATTTGAAACAAAGAGCGGCCCTAGCCCCGTAGCAGGCGTAAAGTTTCGGGTGAAGGCAAGGTCGCCCCGTAAGAATTGGGCATTTTCGGTACCCGTCAGCCCTTCAATGGTTCCGTCCAACACTTCATGTTCTTCGGGCGCAGCGGGCAATAATTTTTCGCAGGCGGTAATGGCAAAAGCACCAAACGCCAGCAGGCATAAGTAATAAATTGGTTTCATCAGTTTACGTTTTTTGTTGAAAATAAAAGGGCACCCAACCAGAACTGTGCAGCAAAAGGCACTTGCTTTGGTTAGAGATAGGTAGCATTTCAACAAAAAATGGGCGGGCCTCTCAGCGAAGGTGTATCAAAAAAATAAGCTATAAATGGCGTTTTATAACAAAAAGTTACTTCGTTGATAAAATAAAACACCAGTAACTCAAAGGAAAAGGTAAAAGCTGTTAATCCTACAAAAATAGGATTACAAACCGTATCTAAAAGGTACAACTCGTTAGCCGAGTGATTATTGGGCTGAAACGGGCTATTGCCAACGGGCTTGTAAGGGTGAGCATGTGAGATAACCTTCCCGTTTGCCAAGCGGTGGGCATGGCGAAATAGCACGTTGTTGAGTTGAATCAACAGCATGAAAATCGCAAAAAAAGCGGCGATTCGTTGCCGTATGTGTAAATGGAATAACAAGAAGGTCAGGCTCTTAGAGATTTGATGTACAATTTAGTATTCTTTACGGGAAATCCAAATATCGTTTAGTGATATTGGCAGTGACTTTGATAAAATAATTTGGAACAGCCACTTTAAGAGGGATTGGATTCTAAAATTTGTTTCAAGTCTGGGGAAATGTCCATTAGACGAAGAGGAGGAACGTTGGCCCCGCCCGTATTACCCACTGGAATCTGCCCTACAAAAGATTTAACTCCTCCTACCAATAACCTCGGAATTTGTCCCAATACTTCTTTAGTACTTTTGATATGAACACCAAATTTGAGCATCAACCAATGCACATAGGAATGTTCGAGTGGCCAAGCCTGTCCCAAAATATGTGCTCTTTCGAGCCGATGCCACGCTTCTGATAAATGTCCCGCAGCAAAAGCGTTTTGGTAATGTTGTAGTTCTTGCTGATAGTGCTGCCGCACCGATGCGGGCATATTCCAATAAAGTTTCATAAAAATTCAGTGATAAATGAGTGATAAAATACGTTGATTTTGGTGTTCTTCGGTGAGCTCAAACTTCTTTTCGCTGAATTCGATAGGCATTCAAAATAGCCAATAAAGCCACACCCACATCGGCAAAAACGGCCTCCCAAAGGGTAGCAATGCCTCCTGCCCCCAACAACATAACAGCGACTTTCACACCCATCGCCAGTGAAATATTTTGCCAAACAACAGATTTAGTAATTTTTCCGATTTTAATAGCTGAAACGATTTTGTGTGGCTGGTCATTCTGAATCACAATGTCAGCAGTTTCAATTGTAGCGTCCGAACCCATGCCTCCCATGGCGATTCCTGCATCGGCGAGGGCTACCACAGGAGCATCGTTCACACCATCACCAACAAAAGCAATCTTTTTGTCTTGATTTTTGAGTTCTTGCACTTTTTCTACCTTGCCTTCGGGCAGCAAATCTCCGTAAGCTTGGGTAATGCCCAGTTGGAGGGATACTTTTTGAACTACTGCTGACTTATCACCCGAAAGCATGATCGTTTCAATTCCCAATTTCTTTAAATCGGCCACGGTTCGGGCTGCATCCTCCTTTACCTCATCGGCAATGGTGATATAGCCAACGTATTGATTATCAATGGCTATGACCACAGCCGTTTCAACGATTTGCACCAATTCAGCGGGGTATGAAACAACGAACTTTTGCAATAGTTTCAAATTCCCCGCCAGTACTACTTTGCCATCTACCATTCCCTTCAAGCCATGACCCGGTATTTCTTCTACGGCTTCGACTTTGCTATTTTGCCAATTTACCTTCTGTTCATTAGAATACTCCACCACCGCCTTCGCCACGGGGTGCGTAGAATTACTTTCAAGAGCGGCGGTTAGTTTGATAAATTCTTCTTCGGAAACTTCCCCATCGGGGAGTGGGGGGCTAACTGTTTGTACTTTAAAAACCCCCTTGGTTAGTGTTCCCGTTTTATCCGAAACAACGGTGTTAATGTCGGTTAATACGTCCAAAAAGTTAGAGCCTTTGACCAAAATGCCATTGCGGGAAGCCAAACCAATGCCTCCAAAATAGCCTAATGGGATAGAAACCGTTAGCGCACATGGACAAGCGATGACCAAAAACACCATACCCCGATACAGCCACTCATTGAACGAATAATCATTTACAAAAAAGTAAGGAATCAGGGTAATTGCCAAGGCCAAACCAAATACAATGGGTGTGTATATTTGGGCTAAACGGGTGATTAACAGTTGTGTAGGGGCTTTCCGGGCGGTGGCATCTTGCACCATTTCCAAAATACGGGAAAGTTTGGAGTCCTTAAAGGCCGTGGTTACTTTTAGTTCAATTACTTTGTCTAAATTAATCATACCTGCCAAAACAGCTTCGCCCGTGCGCTTGGTGTCGGGACGGGACTCGCCCGTGAGGGCGGCAGTGTTGAAACTGGCGTTGTCGGTCAATAAGGTGCTGTCTAAGGCCACTTTTTCGCCTGGCTTCACCAAAATGCTTTCCCCAATTTGTACTTCTGACGGCCCAACGCTCTGTTGCTTTCCATTTCGTAGTACCGTTACAGTATCGGGACGCACATCTAACAAGGCTTTGATAGAACGCTTGGAGCGATTAACGGCCAAATCCTGAAACAATTCACCAATTTCGTAGAAAATCATCACGGCTACGCCTTCGCTGTATTCGCCAATGTAAAACGCACCCAACGTGGCAATGGACATCAACGTAAATTCGTTGAAAAAATC
>NZ_AXVJ01000089.1 GCF_000482465.1 Runella limosa DSM 17973 | reverse complement strand
TGACTGGAAAGCGTTGATGGATTTCCAACTTATACGCCCCTTTAGCGAGCAAACGCCCAAGTGACGGTTTTTGTACGAAACGGCAAAACTACCCTTTGTCCTGCTACATACAGGTCTTTTACCGCTGGGGCGACCTTTTGATATTTTACGGCTAACCCTTGCGGCCGTCCTCCCATTCTCCCCCGAGCCCTGGCCGATTGTAATCCGGCTTTAGTGCGCTGCACAATCAGATTCCGTTCGTGTTCGGCCAAGGCACAAAAGATTTGAAAGACTAAGACGCCACTGGGAGAAGTGGTGTCAATCGGGTCATTGAGGGAAATCAAATTAATTCCGCGCTTACCAAGCATTTCTACCAGTTCAATGAGTTGCTTGGTAGACCTACCCAAACGATCCAGCTTCCAGATAATAATGGTGTCTGTTTCCCGGGCGTAAAGCAAGAGTTTCTCGAACTCGGGTTTATAAACTTTTATGCCTGATACCTTATCGGTGAAAATCGTTTCACACCCGGCCTTTTTCAAAGCATCCAGCTGAAGGTCCAATATCTGCTCTTGCGTTGATACTCTTGCGTAGCCAATTTTCATAATACCCGATTTTGTACCCTTTATGCCGTCTTTTCAAATATAGGGTATATTGATATCGAATATAACTTTCGGGTACAAGTAAATTTTAATTTTTGACGCTTTAGCCTCTCGATTTTTCCTGTACCGGAAAACCCACGTTTTTGTGACCCAATTTAATGAAGATAATTATTCAATAATTCTATTGAATAATTACAAACCTTTACCTTTGATTCATTCATCTGGAAGCCCATGGAAAAAAAGGAGTTTAAAGAAAAAGTCTATTCGGAACTGGCTGGTCTTACTAAAGCCTTAGCCAATCCCTACCGGCTGCAAATCATTGACCTGTTGGCCCAGTCGAGCCGCACGGTAGAAGAAATTGCTACGCAACTTGATGTCAGCATAGCCAATGCTTCCCAGCATTTACAGACTTTGAAGGGAGCTCAACTGGTCAGCATTCAGAAAGAAGGCCATTATGTGCATTACCGGTTAGCCGATGAAAAAGTCTATCTGGTATGGAAATCACTTCGGGACTTAGGAATAGAACGTTTTGCCCAGATCGAGCGGACCCTAAAAGACTTCCGGGAGCAGAAAAACTCCTTCCAGTCAATATCCATCGACGAGCTGATCGAGAAAGTCCGACAGGAAAATGTAGTGGTCCTGGATGTAAGGCCCGAAAAAGAGTACCGGGCCGGACACATTCCCCAAGCCTTATCGGTCCCGATGGAACACCTTTCGGAACGGATTGCCGCTTTACCCAAAGACAAACCGGTGATTGTGTACTGCCGGGGCCCCTTCTGTGTGTTTGCTGATGAAGCCGTCGAACAACTGCAAAAACAAGGCATTAAGGCTTGGCGCCTGGAAGAAGGATTCCCGGATTGGAAAAGCCGAAACCTTCCCTTTCACATGGCCTAAGTTATATTCCCGGAGGAGATTCTTTTGTACCGCTATAACTATCCACATCAGGCGATATGCTTTTTTTCCTTCCCACCTTATAAAGAATTACCGTTATGTCCACAATTCCTACCGTCCTGGGGCTGCGGGAGAACTGGCCCCAGTTTACCCTGCTGGTAATCATCAATGGCTTTGTTGGGGGAATGATTGGCCTGGAGCGAACGCTGCTCCCCGAGCTGGCCGAGCAGGAGTTTGGCCTGGTGGCCCGCACGGCCCTGCTATCTTTTATTGTCGTTTTTGGCGTAAGCAAAGCCTTCACCAATTACTTCACCGGGGCCTTGGCCAACCGCGTAGGGAGAAAGAATCTGCTGGTGTACGGCTGGCTTTTTGGCCTGCCGGTTCCCCTGATTCTCATGTTTGCTCCCAGTTGGAATTATATCGTGTTGGCCAACGTGCTGCTGGGCATTAACCAGGGACTCTGCTGGTCTTCGACTGTGGTGATGAAAATAGACCTGGTGGGCGAAAAGAACCGGGGACTGGCCATGGGCATCAATGAATCTGCCGGGTACTTGTCGATTGCCCTGGTCGCTTTTGGGACCGGGTATTTGGCTTCCCGCTATGGTATCAGACCCTATCCTTTCCTGATGGGGGCAGGGTTTGCCGTCATTGGCCTTGTGGGAAGTATCTTTCTGGTCAAGGACACGGCATCCCATGTAAAACTGGAAACGGGCCGTAGCGGGCAGCAAAAGCTTTTGAATGTGTTTTGGGATACTACTTTCGCTCACTCCAATCTGGGAGCCGTTACCCAGGCCGGACTGGTCAATAATTTAAATGACGGAATGGTCTGGGGACTCTTGCCGGTACTGTTGTCGCTGAAGGGTTTTTCCCTGGAGCAAATCGGGGTAATTGTAGCGACCTACCCGGCCGTATGGGGCGTAGGACAACTCTTTACCGGAGCCTTGGCCGACAAGTATTGTAAAAAGCGGTTGCTGTTCTACGGCATGTTCCTGCAGGGAGTAGCCATTGTGCTTTTCCCCTGGGCGATAGCCTTTTGGCATTTTATGACCATCTCCGCCTTATTGGGACTGGGAACTGCGGTAGTGTATCCTACATTTCTGGCCGCCATTGCTTCGGATACCCATCCGGAACAAAGAGCTGCCAGTATGGGCGTATTCCGTTTCTGGCGGGATTTAGGGTATGCCATCGGGGCCTTACTGACCGGCATACTGGCTGACTGGGTAGGTATTTATCCGTCCATACTGGTGGTCGGAGGTCTTACCATCTTTTCGGCTCTGATAATCCAATTCCGCATGGCCTGCCAAAAGAAGAACACCACTTCTCAACCGGTTGGTCTGATCAAACAGTTGGTCTGAATGGCTTGCAAGTGGTATTTTGCTAACGACTTACTGATTAAAGACTTACAGAAGTATCTTTCTTTTTCAGGTACAGCCAACTATGAGCCGAATCAAATTATTACAAGCTTCTGAAATCAAAGTCTTTAATACTCCTCCGGTACTTAACCTGGAAGAGCAACGCTATTTCTTTGCGATAGATGAAGCACTCGGAAAGGAACTTGCCAAACTTCGGCATCCGCTCGCTAAGGCGGGCTTTCTTTTGCAGTGGGGGTATTTCAAAGCCGTGGGCCGTTTCTTTGAAGTGGGAGACTTTCGCAGTCCGGATCAAATCTTTGTAGTAAAGACTTTAGGGATTAATTGGGACGATATTCCTTTCCAGGCCCACTATAACAAACAGATGGCTTATCATCACCGGGAGCGAATCCTTCAGCTTTCCGGCTGGCAGCCTTTGGAGGAAACCTTCTTGCGCAAACATATTCAGCAGCTGGTGGAGCGACAACTCATGCCCCGAAAGGTGTTGTTTGAAACGCAGTCTTATTTGTTTAGGGCCCGCATGGAATCTCCGGCCTATGACAAATACCTGCGGGTGATTAACGAAACGCTGGTTTCGGCAGGAAAACAGTTAAGCCAGGCGCTGGCAACTCATCTGACTCAGGAACACAAAGCCGTGCTGGATGAATTTCTGGAAAGGAAAGCGGCCTACCAAAATGCCGATATTGTCGGCTTTAAAACGATCAACCAGTCTAATAGACCCTCAGAAATTGCCAGCAGTCTTGCCCAATTTATCGTGTTAAAAAGCCGTCTGGAAAGGCTGCAAGCCCTTATCGGGCAACTGAGTCTTTCCGATGCCATTATCGACTACCACGCCTACTGGACTACGATTGCTGATACGGACAAAATAGCCGCCCATTCAGACCGGTACCTGTATTTGCTCTGCTTTCTGATTCACCAGATTCGCAAGCGACACGATTTCTTTATTGATATCGTCCTGGATGGGGTCAAATCTGCTGAAAACGCCAC
>NZ_AXVJ01000088.1 GCF_000482465.1 Runella limosa DSM 17973 | reverse complement strand
CATAAAGGACATTTTGTCCCTTATGCTCCAAACGCTCATATTTCCCTTTTTCTTTTTTCTCAGTTAAGTACTTCATTCCCCTTAAATAAGAAATTTGCTCGGGGGTTAAGTTTCTTCTACCTAACTGATTATCAATCATATACTGCCTCACGTCGTACAAGGTATTAAAACTGACCAAATGAATTTTGAAATCAATTCCATGCTTCATACAAATACCGTAGCGATTGTGTCCATCAATCAATACATACACCGTATGGGTATTTTTAGCATCAGGATTTATTATATCCTTGGTAGTTTGCCAAATCAATAACGCTTCTCGACAGCCTTCTCGAATGATATTTTGTTCTAGTTGTTGTCGTTCATCCATTAACAGCGGCGGGATGAGCTGTTCTAGTTCTGGAAGGATGAGAATTTGCCTTTTAATTTCTTCAAATTGCAAAAGCCCTTGATCTTTGATTATTTTTTTTTCTCCGAGATTGAGTTGGTATTTTTTCATTAGGGATGTATGTTTTAATAACCCGAAACTTCTCTTGCCAATTTTAGATAGTCCTGCGCTCCGTTGGATTCTGAAGCGTATTCAAAAATATCCTGCTGTGCAATTTGCGACTCTTTCAACGCAACATTTTGACGGATGAGGGTATTAAATATCTTAAAACTTGACAGCGATTCTTTGATATAGTCAATCATGTCTCGATGAACCTTTAGACGTATATCTACCATAGTTAATACAATTCCTTCTATGGTCAGTTCGTAATTAATCCTATCTCTCACCTGCGTAATTCGATCAAACAAATTATTGACACCCTTTAAGGCTGAGGCTTCAGGTTGCAGTGTTACCAAACACCCCGTAGAGGCTACCAAAGCCGAGTTAGTAAAAATGTTTAAAGCTGGGGGGCAATCAATGAAAATATAATCGTATTGACTACGAATTGGGGCAATCACATTTTTAAGCTGATTAACTCCGCCTATAGCTTGCACCAACTCCAAATCAGCGTAAGCCAATTCCAAATCACTAGGAGCTAAATCGTAATTATCGGCTAGGTTACAAATAGGCAGTGGTTCTCCCTTTAACAGCGACTGCACTACCTGCTTTTCAGGATTATCGTGTCCTAGTGCTTGGGAAAGATTACCTTGAGAATCCATATCAATCAATAGTACACGGTAACCGAGCTTTGACAAAGCCTTGCCCAAATTGAGGGTTGTGGTAGTTTTTCCGACACCTCCTTTGTGATTGACTACTGAAATTATTTTTGCACGTGAGTTTGCAAACTCGTTAAATCCATATTTGACCAAAACAGGATAGAGACTTGCCAAATGTTTCAGGTTTAGTTGACGATCTCCTGTCAGAGATTTAGATAAGGTGCTAATGGGTAATTGAGCTTCTTTTTCTAAAACAGATAATGAAAGTGCTGGATTTTGTTTTAAAAAAGAGACTACTTTTTCATGAGTGAGCATAATCTTTTTTTGCCTTAAAATTAAGACAAATCAATTTATTTGTCAAAATTTATAGACAAATTTATTACTCCAAACTAACAAGACTTGGAAGATTTACGCTAGTTTTTTCAAGATACCTTCAATCAAACGAAGGAATCTGTACTTACCCCCAAAAGCTGCTTTCTCGGTTAATACCTAATTCATCTACAGCCAATCTGCCATAATAGGATTATTGAGCACTTTTCTCCAGTAGCTGTTTTCGTAATTCGTCATTTTCCGTCACATACCTTTGGAGTTGTCCTTTTAGGTAGGCATTTTCAGAAAGCAACGCAGAAATCATTTTTTCCGTCTCATCGTACGGTATAGCTTCCTCAGATTGTTTGGCTTGATTAGCATAACCCCTACAAGTTCCACAACAGTACTTGGCTGTAGAGCGACTAGCAAAGAAGGGTGTCCCGCACCAAAGACAGTTTTTTTCAAAAACCTTCGCGTTATACTTAAAGTTAGAACGATCTAATTGTGGCATATAGAATATGTGATTATCGTATAAATATAGACTTAATTTTTCACACGCTCAAAAACATACTGTTATAATGTCGCTATAAAAACTTTTTTCAATTGCATATATCGTTAACTATTGGATATTTTTTCAAAAGAAAATTATAGAGTTTAAGCCCAGTTTTATCACTCTTTAGGGCTATATGTTTTAGATTAAGTTCCTGCTTGAGTAGATGCTTGCAAAGGTTTCATACTATTTCCAAAACAAAAAAAACTAAGTTATCAATTGCACTTTCAAAAGAATCTTCTAGTCGAGATAAGAGCGTATCTCCTATGATTTTGGGTGAATTAAACAAATTGTTTCACGGATTTTGTGTAGATTTCACGGAAAAAAAAGTAGGTTTCACGGAAAATAAGTACCTAGTTGAGACTTTTGCACGATTATTGCTTGAGGCAAAAACCAAAATTGGCTTGCATTTGCATCTTTCAAAGAGGGTATTGATAACAACCAAAACTACATTCATCTTTGCCAACCTCTAACTCATAAACAATAGACTATTCCTAACTCTACTAGGAGTAAGTGATAGTGTTTATTACCCCAACAACAAAAAGATGATAGGACGTTTTACCCGAGTCTATATGTACATTTGGTATATATTATCTATAATCATACTCTTCCATATCAATCCTACTAGTGGGCATACAAAGACCATCCTGAAGAAAGGAAAGGGGAAGGAGAATGTGCGCGTTGGTAGAAATAAGGCAACAGCACCTTTCAATGTACCTACGCTAGACCGACCTATACTAGCAATTCTTCCAACTCTACCCAAACGAAATACGCCCTACGTACTCGATCCGATTCGATTTACCTTAAAAGCCAATAAGGATACCGTAGAGGTAGGCGAGGAAATTGAGCTAACCATTACCGCCGAATTGCTTGATATACCTCCTAGTGCCTTTTTCATTTTTGAAGAACAAAAAGGGTTCTCTCTCAAACTGTTACTACCAGACAACTTTGTACAGACGGGAGGGAACTATTATGAGTATATTGAAAAAAAACTAAACCTAGATGAACGCCAGGCCACCTTTCTATTAAAAGGTTACTTTAACAGTGTTGAACAAAAAGCCAGCATAATTCTTCTTAGAGGAGGGATAAACGGAATAAAAAGTGTTTTTGAGAAAAAAGGAGAATTACAGTTTAATTTAAAAGAGGGATGCCCATTAAACAAAGATATTGATATAATAAAAGCCATTTATAGTATCGACTCATCACAAATACTCATCTCTACCAAGCCGAACAATGAGTACCTATTTAGTTCAGATGGAGAAAAATTTTATTCTGAAACTTCGTTAAAAAACTCTAAAAAAAGCGATTTTATACTAATAAAAAGTACAAAATACCCCAATTGCATATACAAAAAAAATATATCTAACAATCCTTCTACTAGTGCCCGAAAAGAGGCAATAGTATCTGATCCATGTAACATATCACTGACAACGGATCTATATGAATTATGTGATGGCTATGGGAGTGCAACAAGCTCAAAAGATATAACAAATCAATCTCAAAATTTAAGGGTAGGAAGTATAAATAATTACACTGCAACACTATCTGCTTCAAACTGTTATACTACAGTATGGTATAAAAATGGGAATGTAGTCTTGACTGATGGAGGCACCGCATTATTTAATCAGCCAGGAACATACACTGTTTACTGTCAAACCACTTGTGGCGATTGGAAATGGAGTAATAATAGTATTACACTGACATATAATCCTTGTTGTAACCAAAGCTATGAGGGTGATTGGCGAGAGATTGCACTTACTAAATGTGAAGGTAATGATTTAGTACATTATGAACGAGACTATAACCCATGCTCTCCCACATATACAACACATAGA
>NZ_AXVJ01000087.1 GCF_000482465.1 Runella limosa DSM 17973 | reverse complement strand
GTGTAAAGCGCTATCGAAAACAAATTGAAAAGACAATTGATCAGCCAGCTATCTCCAAGTGACGGTTTTTGTACGAAACGGCAAAACTACCCATATATGAGTTTTTCAAGTTCTTCTCTGGACATAATTTTAAGTTTTTTACAAAGATATTATTACTTACGATAACGTTTAATTATCATAAGTAATAAATATTCAAATTTTTAACACCTTCATAAGGCTACTTTGAATATTGGACTCTCTTCTTCCAATTGCTTTATCATTTTATTACTAACGTCTGCCATTGCTTTGGCCGAAAAGGGCAGTCGGTCTTCTACCCAAAGCGTAAGCAATCGAATAATGCTTGTGGCTACGGCATCCGCTTGATAGCCGAGCATTTTGAGTTGCATTTTTTCGGAAACCTGCTGTTTAGTTTTATAATGTTTCATCAAAAGGTCGGCAATGATGTCTCTAAAAAAGTCAATCAGCACGTGGCCTCCTTTCTTACCAAAAAATGCTAATGCTAAATCGTAATTTTCGGCTACGTGCTGAAAGAAAAACTCAAAGTCAATCGCCAATTCGCCATCCTCGACCTTACTTTTTAAAATATGTCTAAAATTCTCATTGCCCACCAATAGCAATTGGTCTTTGTTTTCAAAATGAGCATAAAATGTAGAACGTCCTACATTGGCTCGGTCTATAATATCTTGAATCGTAATAGCATCGTAGCCCTTTTCCAAAATCAAGGAAACCAATGCTTGCGACAATATTTTTCGGGTTTTCTGTACTCGGCGGTCAATCATTGTTTCTGAACTTTTAGACGATTTTGTTCCATATCTGACAATTAGCAGTTTTTGTAGATTGCACGATTAGCAGCGTCACTTTACTTTTGCTCAAAAATACACCTTGTATTTTATCGAACATAATGTATCATAACTTGACTATGAAAAAACTTGTCACCTACGGACTTTACCCTTTTCTACTCGTATTAGGGTTAGGGGTTTGCACATTTGCTATATTGTTGGATTGGGATGTCTCCCTTACTTACACCTACATGGCAATCGGGCGATTTGTTCTCCTTTTTGGTCTTGAATTTATTATTCCTATCAATCCTGAATGGAAAATGACGTGGCAATCTTTTCTTCGAGATGTCAAATACTTCATTACCATTGGGTTAACGGGGTATCTTTTCAAATACTTTATTGGACTCATTGCCATCAAAAATGCACACTTTGAAGGGATTTTGACCAGCTTACCGTTGGTTCTTGCGGCAGTGATTGCTTTACTTATCTATGAGTTTTTGCAGTATTGGTTTCACCGCATCAGCCACGAAGCCCAAGGCAAGTTTGGGTTGTTTTTATGGAAAGTTCATTCTATTCATCATTTGCCTGATAAAGTGTATTTGCTCATGCACCCTGTATCACACCCTATCAATGCTATTGTGGTCATGCTGATTAGTCAATTAGTATTTGTAGGGCTTGGCGTAGATGCCAAAACGCTTTTACTCATCAATACTATCGTAAGCTTGCAAGGGTTAATTTCTCACTTTAATGTGGAAATAAAGGCGGGTTGGCTCAATTACATTTTCATTGGCACCGAATTACACCGTTTTCATCACAGTGCTAAGGTAGAAGAGGCCAAGAATTTCGGTGCCGTTCTTGCAATTTGGGACATCATTTTTGAAACATTTTATTATCAAAAGGGCAAAATTCCAGAAGAATTAGGGGTTTTTGAACCTGAGAAATACCCAAATTCTACTGAAATTTTCAAAGTATTGAGGTTTCCATTTAGATAATGAAAACTTATTAATTCCCCAGAAGTTGGTGTTTCCATCACTTAATCTGAAAATTATGTAAAAAGTATCGAAAAAAATGTAACCTTCTATTCCCTTGCATCTTCGTACATTTGTCGCTATCAAAGCATAGTGTAATGAAGCAAATCATCAAGCGTACCTTTTGCCTTTACTTAGCCATCCAAGTGTTGTTTGCCAGCACTGGGTTTGCTATGTATGAGCATTGGTGTTTGATGAAGGGAACAAAGACGGTCTCTTTTGTTCATGAAGAAAAATGTCAGAAAGCAAGCCATAAAGCCAGTCATAAAAAATCTGGGTGTGGAGATAGCTTTAAGCGTGGCAAGTGCTGTTCGGACAAAGTTTCTTACTACAAAATTCAAACCCCTTCGGCTGATGGCAGTTCGGTACATTTCATAAGTCAGCACATTGATTTAGTCTCTATTTTCAATCCTATTTATTCCTCTTCAACGGCTTGGATTAACCAGACCGTATCGTTTCGCTTACCGCATTTTTACAGCCCTGCGCCACCACTTCATGGGCGCAGTATGCTCATTTTTATACAATCCTTCCTGATTTGATTAGGTAAAAAGCCCCTTGTGGGCTGATGGCAACCTTTCGGGTTGCTTTTTGGTGTTTCCTTTTTTCACCATGATTACCTAATTTATCATGTATTCCTACCTACTTTTCTTAGAAAACTTATGAAACTGTACATCAAAAACATGGTGTGCAGTCGCTGTAAAACTGTGGTTCGTCAAGAACTCGAAGCACTTGGACACCAAGTAATAACAATCGAATTGGGTGAGGTTGTCCTTGAAAACCCTGCTACCGAAATACAGCTCAACCAAATTTCTGAGCGATTGCAAACGCATGATTTTGAGTTGTTGAGCGACAAAAAACAACAGCTAATCGAGCGAGTCAAAACAGCCATTGTTGAGTTGGTTCACCTCCAAAATGACGGACTCCGTCGGATGAAACATTCTGACTATATCACCGAAAAAGTAAGCCGAGATTACCGATACCTAAGCACACTTTTCTCAGAAGTGGAGGGTATTACCATTGAGCAATATTTAATCAATCAGAAATTAGAAAGGGTAAAAGAGCTACTGGTCTATGATGAGTTGACCCTTTCGCAAATTGCCGATTTACTTAATTATAGCAGTGTGGCTCACCTCTCAGCACAATTCAAGTCCATTACAGGAATGACACCAAGTCAGTTCAAACGGTTACGGGATAAAACACGAAAGCCTTTGGATGAAATTTAACTAAAATAAACCACTACAATGAAACGAAATGACTTTTTGAAAACACTTGGCTTTGGTTCAGCAGGTTTACTGATGGGTGAGAGTCTCTTATCAAGCTGCATGAATCACGACATGGCGACAATGGATATGACAACGGCTCCTACCGTGGTTGAGGGTGCATTTACTACCATTTTACCCATTCTCGAAACCATTACTTCTGGAACAGCTCTGAATGCTCGCAGCCAGAACGCAGCAATTGTAGCAGGTAAAACTGGACAAGTATTGGGGTATAAAAACGGCATTTTAGGACCCACTTTTCGGGTACAGCGTGGCAGTACAGTTACGATTCCTTTTACCAATGGCCTGTCAGAAGAAACTAATATTCACTGGCATGGTTTGCTTGTACCTGCTGCGATGGATGGTCACCCCAGCCAAATGGTGACGGCAGGGCAGTCCTTCAATTATACTTTTAAGATTGACCAAGCGGCAAACATGGCTTGGTATCACCCACACCCACATGAAAAAACGGGCAAACAGGTTTTCACGGGGTTGGCAGGAATGTTTATCGTCGAAAGCCCCGAAGAAAAAGCGTTGAATTTACCTTCGGATGCATATGAACTACCCTTAGTGATTCAGGATAAACGATTGGATACCACCGGGGCAATCATGTATAGCCCTACCTTAGAAGAAGTAATGATTGGTTACATGGGAGAAACCATTACGGTCAATGGTGTGAGTTCTCCTTTTCAGCCTGTTACAACTCGAATGTATCGCCTTAGAGTCTTGAATGGCTCAAATGGGCGAATGTACAATTTAGCATTGAGCAACGGTAATTCCTTCATGGTCATTGGTTCAGATGGCGGCTTACTCCCTGTTCCTGAGACCGTTACGAGCCTATTGCTCGCCCCAGGCGAACGGGCTGATTTGTTGGTGGATTTTAGTAAAATAGCCCTTAATAGTGAGGTGTATTTGCAAAGCAATTCTTTTTCGGGAGTGAGCTCGCAAGGAAGTCAAACATTCAAAATCTTGAAGTTTATGGTGAATAAAACCGAAACAGATACTTTCAAAATGCCAACTTCACTCAACTCTATAACACCCCTATCAACCGCTTCTGCTACCAAGACCCGCACCTTCGATATTGGGGTAATGATGAACATGGGGTCAGGTGGGCACGGTGGAACAATGGCCATGAAAGGGATGCACACCATCAACGGGAAGATTTTCAATATGGACCGTATTGACGAAAGTGTAGCCCTGAACAGCACCGAAATCTGGGAATTTGACAACACCAACGGCGATGAACCCCACCCTATGCACCTTCATGGTACGTTTTTTCAAGTATCCAGTCGAACAGGTGGTCGTGGTAACATTTTGTCACATGAAAAAGGTTTGAAAGATACGGTTTTGGTCATGCCTGGCGAAAAAGTAAGGATTATCACCAAGTTTGAGAAGGTAGGCAAGTTTGTGTTTCATTGCCATAACCTCGAACATGAAGATGACGGCATGATGCTCAATTTTGAAGTGAAATAGCCCCCTTACATACATTTGATTTAGTGCTTTCATTAACCATTCAATACGATGCTTAGTAGAATAATTATAATACTTGTCATTGTCACTACGGTCGCCCGTGGGCAACAAGCCTTATTCTCCACCAAAGGCATTCAACCTGCCATTTGTGTAGGCGAAAATGAATCCATTGAAATGGTATTCGGTAAGGGTAATGCGTTCTATTACACTTCCTCCCAAGATAAAGGTCAGTCTTTTACTTCGCCTGTTTTGGTTGATAGTCTTCAAGGATTGCATTTAGGGGTGTCAAGAGGGCCACAAATTGCCTCTTCTCGTTTTTCCACCGTGATTACTGCCATAGACAAGAAGGGCGATTTGTATGCCTATCTGCTTAATCGTAAAACGGGCAAGTGGCAAAACCACCTTATTATCAATGATGTACCAGAAATCGCCAAAGAAGGTTTCAATGCCTTAGCGAGTGATGGTAAAGGGACTTTTTTTGTGGCTTGGCTTGACCTGAGAGACGATAAGAAAAACAAGATTTTTGGCGCAATTTCTAAGGATGGTGGTCAAACGTGGGGCAAGAATAAACTTATTTATCATTCACCCGATTCGACTGTCTGTGAGTGCTGCCAGCCCTCCATTCTTATGAAAGACAAACAGGTGGTTGTGATGTTCAGAAACTGGATTGGCGGTTCACGGGATATGTACGTAACGGCTTCAAAAGATGGAG
>NZ_AXVJ01000086.1 GCF_000482465.1 Runella limosa DSM 17973 | reverse complement strand
ACATGAATGGATATACATTTATACATGACTCAATATACATTTTCACATGAATGGATATACATTTATTAGCTCATAAAATATTTAAAATCAAATAATTACACTCATTTTGGGGGCTTCTAAAAAACTATTATATAAAAACGTTTAAAAACCTTCTTTTAAAAAAAGTATTAAAAAAGAATCTTATTTTGATTTTTGTTCTTTTACTTTTTGAATCAATGGGGAAAAGAAAAATTTCTTAAAAGGGTACGAGAATGACTAATTTTTTATTTGGTCTCATTGGCTTTAAAGATAATGACACTTAAATTGATACAATAAACAAAATTATTTATTTCGAGACACGAATGAATATACATTCCTACAAGAGAATCAAAGGGGAAATTTTGAACCACAAACACAGGGATAAATAAGTGATTTACAGGTATTTAAGTGCTTTTTTCAATCAAGATTCGTTCGTATTTTTGAATCGCAAACAAACACTTAAACGCTTATCACAATGAAAACAGCATCAAAAAATGCCAGTAAAAACCTATTGTCGCACACTTCATCTTGGGACAAAATTTGCTTTCCAGTTGAAACCGTAGCCTTAGAGGGACTTTTGCCCGAAAACTATCATGTTGTAGCGACTGACCGCCAACGAGCGATTGTAGGCCAAAAAACAGACGGTAGTAACCAAGTTTTCGCTATCCAGAGCAAAAGCTACTCTTTGATTCCTAATTCTCTGATTAAGTCCGTTGCCGACGAGTGTTTAGGCGTTGACTATGAACTTAGCGTTCGGTACAGCTCACAAGGTGAGTTTTCGATTGGGATTGTACTGCCCGATTCGCTGGTAATCGGCAAAACTGGTAACGACACAATTCGCAAGCAATTGACCTTTACAAACTCCTACAACGGGAAAACGCCTTTTACCATTCAGGGACATGAGATGAGAGGTATAAAAAGTGCCGTTATGAGGGTTTCATATTACCGCCAAATTTGCTCAAACGGAATGATGGGTTGGGCCGATGAGTTTATTTCATTGGATGAATACCTCCAATGGCTCACAAATGGAATGCCAGCAAATGCTAAGGTAAAGGGTTTGGAAGAACGGTTTGAGCAGAAAGATGAAGAACAATTCCTTCGGATTTTCTCGCATAAAGGCATCAACTTGGATAAGTTCCAACAGTTTTTAGTAGGCTTGGTCGGCGACTTTTCCCAAATCAAAAAAGAAAGTAGCACTTCACAGGTGTACAACTTAATGACGGATTTGCAAGTAGCAGACCTGGAAGAAGCAACAGAAATTGTTCGGAAGGTTGGAATCCCTAAGAAATTAATTACATCAGCCTTGGAACGAATGGAATTAGAGGTATTCATTACAGAAGGACGGAAAATAGCGGTTTACTACTTATCGCTTCTCGGGAGGTTGCCTTAAAGCTCGTAGTCCATTTTCCTGTAATCTGATCTCATCTTTGAAACCATATTTTCCTAACCGATTTATATGTTCAAAAGGCGCGGGAGAGATATGCACTAGATCTTTTTCATGGACTTCATAACCTTCCTTTTGAAGCTGTTTAAGAATTTCCTGGATGTAAACAGTATTCCAGACCATTACGATATTTGTCAGCAGATTAAGGCACCTGGCTGTAATTTGCTGTTCTTTTTCCTGCTTCTTACGGATGGTTCCATCACCTCCGAACCAAAGATAAACCCGCAGGTTATGAAGTTGCTCTCCTTTATTGAGCTGGGTATTGATACGATGCCTGAGAGGCAGTTGTAGTAAGTACTTACATATAAAAATCGTTTTTACCAATTGTCCGTAAGATTGCAAAACATACATTAGGTTGTTTTGTCTTGGATATGATTGAAGTTTATTGATTAGTAGTGAGGCTGTTACGGTTCCTGTCAAAACGGATGCAGCCACTCTTTTAAGTTCATCCGCATGTTTTTTCAAGTAGTCGATATTGACTGTAGCGGTAAACTTTAATTGCGGGTACTGTATCTCCGCTGGATTTTCTTTGTCGGTTTTTATCTTGCACAGGCGTTGGTTTTTTATGTCGCGAAGTCGTGGAGCAAAACGTTTGTTAACCAAATCAAAGAAGGCGAATATTAGGTCTGAATACCCATGTGTATCGGTGGTATGTTCAATAATGGTCAACTCGGTTTCATTCGTCAGAATTTCATCTAATACGTATGGCGCATCCCGTTCAGTGCTGCTGATTACTTTTGTTCCGTATTGGGAATACTGATCAGAAGTGTGGGTGTAAAAAGTTATTCCTTTACCATACCCAAAATACTTTGGCAATGCCTGAGCATTCCGAATTTTGCCACTTGTGGCAAATCTTTGGCCATCGGAAGATGATAGTGTCCCATCACCCCAATAGGCTGATATCCATTGTCCATGATGAAAATTTACCAACAAGTCATTTGCCCGTTTAAGGTTCTCATCAGAAAAGTAATTATTGGCAACCCACCACAGCGAATGATAATCCAAGTCGGAAGAACGCGCCAGATCAGCCAGTGTCAAGTTACATGCATTACTCAACAAAGCAGCAAACCTCAAAGCATCATGTTCCGGATTACGGGGCAGGAGCTCTTCCCGCAATTCTTTTGCATAGTCAACCCAAGTATCTACTTCACGGATCATTTCCACCAGGCCCACGCGAGGCAATCGCTTGTTGATCTGCTCTTGTAAATCTTTAACAGATTCAGGGAGATTTTCAGCTTCTAAGGGTGGAACAACCAATATTCCATCTTCTAACCTTATCTCGGTGCCTTGTGATAACAGAATGACCAAAGGTCCAAGCAAATTTGTTAATTCAAGAACCTTTTCGTCAATGCGTTTTACCATATCCAAGCCTCCAAAAGGAAGGCATATCTCCGGTGAAGCTGCCTGCCACCGTGTCTTAGGGATTAGAAAGCTATTAAAATCCGCATATTTTCTGGATAACTCGACAAAAACATCACCAGACTGAAGTCGGTCATTGAGTACCGACAAAACACAAAGCTCGTAGGCGGGCGCTTGCAACATCTTGTCAATGATGACTACTTTTTGCCAGGACTGTGTAATAAAATGGGTTGGGACAGATTCTGGCAATTTTCGTTTTGTCCCATTTTGAAGTTCGGTAACTAGCTCCAGGCCGTCCTCAAAATTATCTTTTGAAAAAGCCACTTTAAAATCCAGTATTCTGAGCAGGTAGGGTGTAAATTGTTTGAACCGGGCATAAGTCTTAAGTAAAAAGAATAAAGGTGTCTGATGGGCCGGTTTGGTTATTTTCAAGACTATGTGTAAAGCTTCTTGTATTGTTTCCTTTGATAAATTTTCAAATATTTTGCTTCTCAGGTACTGATTTTCAATGGTGTCATCCACAACCATTTCAACAGTCTTTGTGAGTGTTTTCACAGCCTGAGTTTGGGATTTGATAACCCCCAGCTGATAGGCCTCCAAAGATTTTTTTGCATCGCTCAGGGCTTGCGTCCAAAAATCATGGTACATCGCCAAAACAGTATCGGTTGTATCAAGCAGCGTTTCCCAAAGAAAACACACCAGTAAGGGAAAACGTCTCTGTGGTTTAATACGCTGCAAATATTGATTTGAATTATTTCGAACGATATTAGCTAAACGTTTTTTTCTGTTGGAAGGAATAACAGACAAATCCCAGCTATCAACTTTGATGTTTTTCAAAAAGATAATTTTATCAAGTATTTGTCGGAAGCTTTTAGGCGTATTGACCGTTGGCACCATACACAGCCAGCGATGATGGGTTAGCTTTCCGGTTTCGGGAGTTTGAAGAAGATTGTCCAGCTGATTGAATAACTCGGGCTGCCATAAAAATGATAACCGTTGATAGGTCTCCGTATGAAGAAGCTCGTCAATACCTCCAATAATCCTTTCCAGAGTACCAATCGATGGTCTTAAAATTTTATCCTGATGAAGTTTTTGACAAAGTTTATTCAAAAGGTACCGCTCATTGTCATGCTCCATTCCCTGAAGGATCAACCATTTTTCAAACATAGGTTCATCCATTGGCTGCCATTTCCGAAAATTTAGATACCGAAGTAGTTGTTGAAAATGAAACGAGCGGGTCATTGCCCTGTTTCCGTAGTTTATTAAATCAGCAGTCGTGGGTGCATTGTTTCCACTTTCGAGTTGATGAGAAACAAAAGAGACCATTTTATCAGGAATCTGGTTTTTCCATCCATCATATAAAAAGCCAAAATATCTCATTAAACAGAGTTGGATACCGATTGCCAGGCGGTTGGTTGCACCATGGAACGACTGAATGAATATGAGATCGGGCTGTGTTAGATAAAACCCCTGTTGCAAATCCCTTTCGTCCAAATCAGGAATTTGAATGTATTGATCACGTTCTGCAGTTGTTAAAAAAGTAGCAGGCATAGGTTATCAAAAAGGGTATGTTTAAAAAAAATAAAACATCATTGAGAATGAGTAATTTATAAATCTGAACTCTATATTTGTAAAGGAACTCCTTTTTGATAATACAACAATGGCAAATACATCCAATTTAAGAGTGGCTCTATACGCAAGAGTTTCAACACTCGACAGAGGGCAAGACCCCGAAACTCAATTGATTCAACTGCGTGAGTATGCTCAAAGGCGAAATTTTGAAATTGTAGGGGAGTTTATTGATTTTGCTTCGGGAACAAGTGAAGAACGTAAGCATTACAAGCAAATGATGGAAGCTGCCAAGAAACGAAAGATTGACCTCGTTTTGGTTTGGAGATATGACCGTTTTGCACGCTCAACGCAAGCATTAGTCAATGCCCTCAAAGAGTTTAAAAATTTAGGAATTGATTTTATTTCTTATCAAGAAAATATTGATACCACTACGCCAACAGGAGAATTGATTTTTCATGTGATGGCTTCTTTGGCTCAGTTTGAAAGTTCTCTCATCAGTGAGCGTGTAAAGGCAGGAATGCAAAGAGCAAAAGCTCAAGGCAAAAATATTTCAAGACCAAAACTGGCAAAAAGTAAATTGAACCGAATAATGGAATTGAAACAACAAGGACTTTCTATGAATCAAATCAGCATTCAAGCAGGAGTGGCTTATGGTACAGTTTATAATTATTTAGCAAAACATAAACCTTAATCTCAAACCATCTGAGGGGGCCGCTATTGTTCGTCCATTTGTAATAAGAACCTCCATTTGTAAATCGGTGTTTTCCGCAGATTTGGAAGAAGAACCTCTATTTGCTCTGCTTTCTGATTCACCAGATTCGCAAGCGACACGATTTCTTTATTGATATCGTCCTGGATGGGGTCAAATCTGCTGAAAACGCCAC
>NZ_AXVJ01000085.1 GCF_000482465.1 Runella limosa DSM 17973 | reverse complement strand
TATGCACCCGCAGCCAAAGAACCAGCAGGATTAGGATAAGTAATAGTGCTTAATCTGTCTATCTTACTTTTGGCCCGAATCGGGAGTTGCAACCAAATTACTTATCCGGCATTAAAATTCACAGGCACTGTTAATGTGGATTACCTCAAAAAACATAAAGACGAAATGACACGAGTAGCTGCTTCTTTAATAATGGGAACTGTTACACCTGTTACGCTTATTGCTAAACTACAAGCCTATCCCAAGCAAAATAATCTGATGTATGTACTGCAATCTTATGGGCAGTTGGTCAAAACCATTTTTATCTGTAAATACTTACTCAGTCAACCATTAAGAAAGAGAATCAATGCTCAACTCAATAAAGGTGAGCAACTGCATGGATTGAGGGTTTATTTGTGGTTTGGGGGGGATGGAGTTATTCGTAAAAGACAAGAGCAGGAGCAACAAGTAACGGCACGAAGTCTTAACTTACTAACAAATATCGTCATTGTTTGGAATACTGTTTACATTCAGGAAGTATTAAAACAACTTCAAAGCGAAGGATTTCAGGTAGATGAGACTGATTTTCAGCATATTTCACCTGCTCCTTTTGAGCATATAAATCGCTTGGGCAAATATTCTTTTGAAAATACCTTTGAAATGGATACAAACGGGCTTAGACCACTAAGAAAAAACCGATAACAAGCTCTATCAAAGCTCTTCAAACCGCCGTTTTCCGCAGATTTGCAGAAAGAACCTCTACTCAGGAGTGTACCATGGTATCATCATGATAGGATACTCAGCTAGCTGTCCAGATCTACGAGGGAAAAAACCATCGCTAAAAAGTAAGTGAGTAAGCCTACTCTTAACGCCTAATATAAGGGCAAATAAAAAAACCGTAGTTTATTCGATTTTTATGGTTGATGGGTGATTGGCTTCGGTCATCCAATCGTACGCAAATATGCCCCCACCTATTAGAGAAGATAAAAGGAGATTATGGAAGCCTAAAAAGAAAGCGAAGCGTTAGCAAGCCATGACTTTGTCAGGACAAAATCTAACGCAAGCTATTGGCGGGGAATTGGCACTTCTCTTACTTCGGTATTACTTTCCAATAGCCACCTCTGTCTCCCCCCATTCTTTCGATTTTCTTCTCCTCTTTTAGCGTTTTTATGGCTCTTTCGATGGTTTTTGTACTCACTCTGAGTTCTTTTGCCAAAATTGCTGTTGTGATGGTAGAATTCGTTCTAATCAACGTCAGTACTTTCTCCGACATTTTCTCCGACATTTCTCCGACATCTTTGGCAGGAAACGTGTTATTTTGTGGTACTTTCTCGATTTTTTGTTTTATTTCAAGCATTACACTGGCAAAATCATAATCGAACACAGGAGCAGGTAAACCATAATTGATACACTCGTTGATAATTCGAATGGTGCCTCTTCCCCATTGCTCAATGTAGCCAGTTCTGAAAAGGGCCGTTGAAATACTAGGGTTAAAAGGTCGCGAAGCATGTTTTTGCTTTAAGTTTTCGACTGTCCAGTTTTCGGGTAACGTACCTTCGTTCCAAAAGATGATTTTATCAGCATATACACTGATTTGAATGGGAATCCCGCTGCTGTAATCTTTGTGAGCAATGGCGTTGAGCAATGCCTCCCTCAGGGCTGCTTCTGGAAACGGGAGTTCCTCGATGCGTTGAATACCCTCATAACTAATAAGTGCTTTTAGGTATTTGGTACGCAACAAATCAAGTGCTTTTTCGATTTGCTCAAATAAATGCCCGTGGATTTCGTCCTGAAACAACAAATCATCATCCGTGCGGAAATAGCCAATTTTCACAAAAGCCCCAGTGACGTACTTTTCGGGATCGGGATGAAAGAGCAAAATGGCCGCTCTTTTCAAGAAGTTACCTTCGGTCAAATGAAGCTTTTCGAGTAATATGTCGTTACTTTCCTGTACAATTTCTTCCGTCAGTCGATTAGATTTGATGGCCTTTGTTCGGAAAAAATCAAAGGCCGAAAGGCTCAAATCGTTTGCTGAAACATGGGGAATTGGCACTGCATCCCAGCGTCTTCCTTGTTTGTTGAGCAAGAACTTATCCAAAGCAGCTCCTTTGAGTTCTTGTTTGGTACTACCACTGCGGTAATGATACTGCCCTTTGTAGCTGACTGGGTACGGATAAGCCTCTACGCTAATTTCTAAATAATTTCCTTGAAGACTCGTTTTTAAATCCACATCCACCACAATACCCAAAATATCCCGCACCTTATTTGGAATGTCTTCTAACATTTTTTTTGCATCATTAAGCCCTGTTACTTCCCCTTTGTCGTTGATACCGATTAAAAGTTTGCCGCCAGAAGCATTCGCAAAACCGCCAATCCACTTGATATACTCGTCACGCCAAGTTTCTTTCCATTGTATATTTTGACTTTCTTCCATTCTACAAGCTGTGTAATTCTAGCAAGCTTTTGAGCTTTCCAAGGTTGTTTTAGTGCTATCAAATATACTCTATTTTTAGTAAAACCTGACTTGTTTTTGTTAGAATAAAAGTAAGGAGCTATTCAATTTTGAAAAGGTATTTTGTACGCGTATTTCATTTTATTATCGTTATTATTCCGTTATATTAGCATTATATAATATATAACATTGATATTGAAAATATAAATATTTTTTTCCCTGTTAACTATATAAAATTATATAATAGTTATATATATGGTCGCAATCTTATAGCGGTTCATTATAAAATTACCTGATAATCAGATAATTAAGAAAATAAAATTGGTCGCAATCTTATAGCGGTAGCCATTTTAGTCGCAATCTTATAGCGGTAACCGTCGTTTCGGTCGTAATCTTATAGTAGCAATACCGTTTCGGTCGCAATCTTATAGCGGTAAGTCGTAATCTTATAGCGGTAAAAAGCATTTCGGTCGCAATCTTATAGTGGTAAAAACCTGCTTTGGTCGCAATCTTATAGCGACGACTTGTATTTTTCTAAGATTCACTCGGCTTTTCTTCATTCAAGTTCTGTATATAACTGTCAAGAAGCTCCTGAAGGCTTAAATCTTCCGATTTATCATGCTCCGACATAAAACTTGCTTTATACACGTCGCGTATAATCCGATCTTTCAACTCCTTATCGTACTCCCGATTGGTAAGCCACTTTTGAAACAATTCAAAGTTATCAACGTACTGAGGGAACTGATCATCAAACGCCTGACGAAGCCGCTCGTTGAGTAGTTTAAAAAACAAATTTTTCTTATTCCCTTCCAAGGGCAATTGAGTTAAATCAAATGTCAGCCGAATACTGTATGCTTGTTTTTGTCCTTTATCTGTAAAAAACTCAATTTGAAATTTCAAATCAGAGTGTTCTGCAATGTTTTTCAGGTACTTATGGAGAATGAATTTACGGTGCTTTGGAAGTTGGTCTTCAATATTGGCAATTTCACAAAGAAAGTCAAAATTGGGAGTTAATACGTTGGTACTATTATAAATCAATACGTTTTGCATCCCCGCTAAATAAATATACAGGTTTTTGATACGACCACTGTTTTTATTGGATGCTACCCGTAAATAATCCTTTAAACTCAGTGTTACGTAGAAACTCATCAGGTTTTCAACAAATCCCCGTCCTAATTTAAAAGAATAAAACCTTTTTTGTGGGCGATTTACATTATAGCTTACTCGTATATCACTGATAATCTGTACGAAAGAGACGTTAAGTTCTTTCATACTGGGAATTTGCGTCTTTTCAATCCGAGATAAAGGGATATTGTTTGCCGCCAAACGATACAACGTATATTCAAAGACGCTCTTAAACTCATGTCCTAGCAAGGTAGGAGGTTTAATCATACCCGTTTCAAAAATTGGATGTGTTTTTTGCAAATTTGGCGATTTGTAGCCCATCAACTTGCAAAAATCATTGATGGCAAAGTTGGTGTACCCAAATAAGTCTGTTTTATACGAATGGGCTAGAAAGATGATAATATCCCGTGCAAGTGTGGCGTCTTCCTTAAAATTACGCTGTATATCGGGTAGGTTATAAAATAGATTTCTATCAAGCCGGACGCGATCCAGCCACTCCTGGGCGTTGTTTGGAATGAAGGCAATGGATTCAGATTTTAGATTCATACAGGTGTAAAGTCAATTAAAGAGACATATCACTATAATTAGGATCGCGTTTTGCTATAAATTGTAAGTCTTCATTAAAGTCTTTCAAATGAGGTTTATGGATTGTCAACCAATTTGATGGCTTTTTTTCTTTGGCCAGAAATTCTTCCAGTATTCCAAGAGCCAAACCCATAGTATCAATATGCACATCGACCCATCCATCGTTTCGAGAGGCTACAAATTTTTTAGTGTTTTTAAAATACTTTTCAACCATTCCTTCAAGAAAAGGCACTTCATTTGACGGATTTTCGACTTCATATCGAAATGAAAATATTATTTTTTGTCCATGAGACTGCACAATGACTCTCAGATTAGCAGGGTAGTCAGGGTACATCAACGCACCCATCAGTTTTACATTTTGTACCAAACCGCCTTTATCCTTATCATTGGCCAGTACAATTTTGTCCGGACGATAGAGCTCAACCAAGTACTGAATAAATTGGGGTTGAGTATCGCTTAAATTCCCCGCCGTTGCGACGTAAAGTCTTTTTTCAGAGGGGTATGGTAAAAACAATTGGTGGTACGAAAGCGCATCAATGGGGCTTTCGGTAATGACCATAGTAACATTTTCCGCGTCATTCATTGCCAAATCAGACACCCAACAAGCGTCCCCCCGAGAACATTCGATTTTATTATAGCGTGCATTTCGGACAATCGCCGCAACCACTCCCGTTTGATTTCGTAATGGGAATGCTGTATTTATGTACAAAACTCCATTGAACGTAAAGGTCTTATTGAATATTTGCTGCTGAAAACAAGCTTCCGAGGCTGTTTTTACAGTAATACCACGTTGATTCAAATAAGAGAAGTCGGATAGTGGCTGAAATTTAAAATCATAATTAGCGTCATACTCGGTAGTAGGGGGGAGAGTGGGGCGCAAAACACGTTTATTAGTTCTAATCTTTCCTATTTTCAATTCATTCAAATACCCATCCAAAGCGCCAAACACATCCTTCCAGTTTCGTTGGCTTCTATTAAACTCAAAGTCGAGAACGCTACCCCTATCTTTTGTGTCAACAGGATTGAAGTAACCTTGGTAACCAGTATTTTGGTTAAAAAAAACAACAATTACATCTCCCTCTTTCTTCAAAACTACGTAGTTGCGCGATGTTTTCTTGGGGTTAATAGCAAACCCTTTCCATATTGCAAACTCCACCAAATCAATCCGCGCTTTATAATACTCCCAATTATGTTTGCCCTCTTGGGTCAACCTTTCCATCTATATTCTATTTTCAACTTTTTATATACCACTATAACATTACGACTTTCATTTGTCTAGTTTTTTGAGCTTTGAAGCACAGCGTATGATTTCGTCACAAATCCTGACCATTCCTGTTTGTTGTAGTTGCTTCGTTAACTCTGACAACTGTCGAATCAGTACCTCTTTTGGATTCTCTTTAGCTGGCTTGGAAATCGTTTTTTTGGTATCCACTAGCACTTTTTTAACTGCCTGCTCAATCTCGTCAACCGTCGCCAAAGGAGATTCAGGGGTAACTGTTTTTCCAACCTGCTGAATAATCGTTTTGTTAACTTTAGTTTGACCCGATAAAATCCCTAATTTCAGGCTCGGATCCAGTTTTTCTAAACCCGAAGCAAATTCAGCATCTCGCTTAATTGTTTTCTCACTTACATTAAAGCGTTTGCCTAATTTTTGGGAGGTTGAAACCACCTCAGTGCCATAAAGGACATTTTGTCCCTTATGC
>NZ_AXVJ01000084.1 GCF_000482465.1 Runella limosa DSM 17973 | reverse complement strand
TCTGCGACCCCATAGGGAAGCCCACTCTGGTACTGTTTGTTAAAAATACTCAATCTTGAAATTTTACCATAGTACAAACCTAAAGGGCGGCCCCGTCTCTTTGGGCGACGATTAAACGGGAAATGTTAGAAAAAGGCAGTTTTGATAGTTTGGAAGATGCTCAAACAGAACTGTTTGACTATATTGAAGTCTATTATAATCGTATTCGCCGACATTCGGCTTTGGGCTATGAAAGTCCCGAAAAATTTGAACAAATTTACAACCAAAATGAATTATTAATCCTGCAAAGTAAACTGTCCGTCTAAAATGGACCACCTCAGAAGAGCTAAAAGGAGACCTGAATCCCTTGATTGAATTTGAAGAAGTAGAACTAAGAGGTCGGAGCTATTTTGATAAACTTTATCAATTGATTCACCGCAAAGAATTTATCAAGATTAGGTATCAAGGGTTTGAAATGGCAGAAGCCGAAACCAAGGTGGTTATGCCTTTACAGTTGCGGGAACATAATAACCGCTGGTACTTGGTGGGTTGGGCACAAGGAAATAACCAAAGTGTGTTTCTCCAGGTATTCCCCATTGACCGAATGTTAAATCAACCTTTTGTGACCCAAGAACAATTTAAACATCCTAATAAGGCTGATTTGAATGCCCATTTCAAAAATATGGTGGGGGTAACCAAAAAAGGTAAACCCAGAAAAGTGAAGCTAAAATTTCACGATTCAGTACGAGAAAGATATGCCCTCACCAAAAAAATCCATCCAACGCAAGAAGCTTCTATTGATCCCCAAGATGGAAAAACGGTTTTGGAACTTCGGGTGATTTGTAACAATGAGCTAATTACAAAAATCTTAGAATATGGTAGCGCCATTGAAGTACTGGAACCAGCCTCTCTTCGTAATAAAGTGGCTGGGATTCTTAAAGCTGCACTGCAATATTATGTGTAAAACGGGCTTACGTATCATTACGAATCATTATGTTTCATTACGTATCATCACATTTTTTAATGTACCCTGATAATGTCAATAAAGGCATTTATCTCCAAAGAAACCATATCAAAATCCATGGAAAATCAGCCTGAACCTCATGGGTTTGTGGGTATTTACTTGATTGATATATACCTAGTGTATATCGCGGTAATTTCGGTTATTTCCAGTATAATGCTCTATAAACCGTTTTTATGACTTTTTTTGAAAATGGTAATGGTATATTCATTGAGCTTGCTAATCAGAGAGTTATACGTTTTTGAAAATCATATACGTCCTGTATATAACCAAAGTATTACCAATGTAATGGCAATGTATTACCATGTGATTACCAGTATAGGCTTGTATGCAAATATGAAAATTTGTAAAAAAATGGCTAATTTTTAGTCTAAAAAATATGTCGAATATTGGCCATAAAACCCCTTTTGTTCATAACCATTTAGAAGGAGCCATATTGAAAAACGGCGATTCTAGCGTTTTGGAGGGGGTATTTTGCAGAACCGACGTTTAGATAAACCAATATGGCTTGGCGGTTTTTATTAGTTATTATCTTTGGATGTTTTGTGGTAGGCACTAATTTTTACACCTCGATGGCGTAGGTATTTGTAGAGGGTCATTTTGGAAACCCCGATTTCTTGGGCAATGGCGTTGACCCCGAGTTTACCTTCTTTGTAATAGGCTTCGGCTAAGATGGCTTTATTGATTGCTTCCTTGGTCATACCCGCTCGACGTCCACCTTTTCTTCCTCTGGCCCTAGCTGCTTCTAAGCCTGACTTAGTACGTTCGCGGATGAGGTCCCGTTCAAACTCAGCAAAACTGGCTGAGATATTAAAAAACAACCTCCCCTGGGGAGTCGTGGTATCAATGGCGTCGTTGATGGAAAATAAGCCAACCCCTTTTTGGTTGAGCAAGGCAACGACGTCGAGTAAGTGCTTTAGCGAGCGCCCGAGTCGGTCGAGTTTATAAACGACGACGACATCACCCGTGCGAACAAAGTCAAGCATTTTCAAAAGTTCAGGGCGATCCGACTTGGCTCCTGAAGCCGTTTCGGTGAATACATGTTCACAGCCAGCTTTGGCGAGAGCATCGGTTTGTAAATCGAGGGATTGGTCTTTGGTACTGACGCGGGCGTAACCAATTTTCATAGATTGTATAGTTAATATGGATAAAATTTAAAATTAACTATACTTTGATAAATAGACAATAACTATTGACTTTTTGGGGCAAAAAAGGGCATTTGACCTAGAAGCCAACGAAATGGGGAAAGAGTATATTTAAACGGGGGTTTGTTTGGACACAGGTTTATTGTAAAACTACCGAAATCTCTTTCCAATTGGAATTCATTCCATCTTTAAATAAAGCACGAATGGAATAACGATAGGTTTTTCCCGTTGCCACATTGTCATCATAAATAGAACGGGTAGAGCCATCCGTAATTTTCCAACTACTCAACTGACTTGAAGCGCCTTCTGCTTTCAAAATTTCAAATTCAACCACGTTGGCGACGTCGTATGTCCATCGAAGTTCAATTTGTTTAAAAATAGTATCGGCTTTTGAGGTAAATATGTCTAATCGGGGTTTACCAACAGCAACGCTTAGGAGTTCAACATCAATGCTATCGGTTGACATATTGTTGGTGGAGTCAATCGCCTGTACATAGTAAGTATATATCCCAACATTCAACGCAGTATCAGCGTAAGTTTGGGGGCTACTCGCTTTGGGCCAACTTTTTAACAGGGTAGGCGATGCCACCGTATTTTTTGTTTTTCGACTCAGTTTGTAGGTCGCGACATCGGTGCTAATGCTACTTATCCAATCCAGCTGAATGGTTCGATTACTGATGGAAAATCCTTTGAATAGGGGTCGTGCAGGCGGTCGCTGATCAGGTTTGCGAATCGAAATTTTAGGAGATAGTGCAGAATGATTATAACGCTTATCAATCGCTAAAATAGAATAGTAGGCGCGGGGGTTATCAAGTTTGACAAGGGTATCAATAAAAGTGGTAACATTTACCAATGAATCTGCAATGAGTGTGGGCTCTTCATCGGCTAAGTTTGACCTAAACAGTTTATACCCCAATAAATCGACTTCGCTGTTGGCCACCCAAGTTAGTTTTACTCCCTTAGTAGCTGCTTGCCAGGTGGCGGTTAAGCCTGTGGGTACTTGGGGAGGGGTTTCATCTATTGTTTCAAGAAAAACGGGAATGGAATTGAGGCTATCATTTGATGTACTAACTGCTGTTACCACATAATAGCCCGAGGTAGTTACGTTTGATAAGGAAAATTGACGATTTGACACTGACAAAAGAGAAGTACCACTGATGATACTAAAATTCGCTAAATCAGTGGTTCGACGAACTACAAAGCCTTTGATGAGCGAATTAGCGTTGGCTATAATGGTGTCAGAAGGAAATACCCAACGAAAATAAGCTTGATTGGTGGTCGAAATACTTGAGCTGTCAATGCGTGGATAAAGTTTTAGAGGAGTAGCCTTTCCCATACCAGAGACAACGCCTGAATTGACTTCTTCATCAAAAGGGGTACGCCCTACGATTCTGAAAAACCTTGTTACGCCATTGGTATCGAGTGTTGTATTAAAATAGAGAGAGTCAGTCAGGTCACTAAATGAAAAAATGGGTTTGGTCGTTACCCGAGAAAACCCCGCAGTAGAAGAAGTCGTAGATTTTTCGACATGGTAGTTAGAATACGCTTTTTGGAAGGCCAATTGGGTAGTGGCAAGATTACGCCAACGCCATTTGAGGGTTACTTTTTTGTCACCAAACGTGGCCAACGGAGCCGCAGGAGCCTGTTGTCCTACGATAGCTGCTAGAATCCGTAACTGATGCGATCGGGTTGCGGTATCGGCATTGGTCGTTCCTGCTTCGCGAATACGGTAATCGTAGTTGCTATTTTCGACCGCCGTGGAGTCAATCCAGCCAAGCCCAGCCAAACGCGAGGCTTTAAAACTCATTTCTGCGCCTAAGGCCGTGAGGCTGTATCGCTGAGGACGTTCCTGTGCGTTTGCGGCTTGGATTTCGATGGTTTGTCCATTTATGGTTCCTGGAGATGAATCAATAACATCGTACAGTGCTCCATAAAGTAAATCACATACTTCGGACTCGAATCCCATGGTGGTGCTTCGAGCACAATTTCCGAGGGCAACGGTATCGGGTAGAATAGTGATGCTTCGTTCGATAGTCCCAGTAGCTACATTTCGCCTTTCAATCACATAGCCATTGCGATTTTTGAAGCGTTCCCAAGCGTTCAAATAATAGTTAGTGGCAGAACTATTGGCCGTAAGAGTATCTCCAACAGGTAACCAACGCAAGGCAACAACTGTTTTTGGAGAACCATTGACGGTGATTTGAATACTCTTGGCCATTAAAGATACCGTTTTGGCAGTAGTTTGGGCCTGGAGTTGCCCAGCGAGCAACCCAGTTAAAACACTCAGCAAAAGGAGCGTACGACGTATTGGTTGATATAAAAAAGTTGATGTTCTCATGTACTCCTGAATTATATTCCTTGGCATGGTGTACCCAATTTGACATTAAAATTAAACTTGTCTTTTACAAGCCCTCCTAATACAGAATAGCGCCCGCCTACACTACCACTAAACCAGGCAGGATTGGGAAAGCCTCCCTGCATTAGTCCTGCTACACCCGCATTAAAAATGGTAAATGTTCGACGACCAACCCGCAATCCAATCTCTCCTTGTACATAGGCATAAAATTGTCCCACAGCATATACTCCGTTCGATCCAGCATCATATCCGCACGTAAATGAATTGTATTTTCGTGCCAAGAAATCTACCCCTGCCCCTACGCCAAATTGCCCATAAAGAGCCGCAAATTGGAGTGGCCCAGTGCTTACGTTAATGTCAAGTCCCATCGCAAAGCCTTTGCCATCAAGGATTTGCTGGGCGTCTGAGGCAGGTCGAGTAAGACTGCTAGTCGGAACTTGAATGAGTTGTGTCACTTGAACAGGCGGAGCAGGAAGCTGATTTGGAACGCCATGTCCGACCATAAGGTACATCCCTGTGCGAGCAACGACAGGACCAAAGCCAACCATTACCCCAAGTTTATCAGTGGGTTTACCGACGTGAATGTACCATTTTTGAGCATCAAAATGGAGTTCTACGCGCCCAATACGCCCATAAGGGCCAATGCCTCGCATCACTGAACCGATATTGGCGTAGGCTTCGGCTTCCCCGTGAAGTTCGCCTTTATCTAAGTTCCAAACCAATCCTACCCAAAAAGCAATTGCTCCTGCGGGTCTTGAATTAACGGTATTAGAATCAATCGAACTTGCTTTTCGCAACATTTCGGGTTGCGAAATGGGCTTATCCGAGTTTTCATTGCTGGTTTTTGCAACGTTTTTGAAGTTTTTGGTAAGTTGGGCGGTATTAGAGGCAATGTCGGGGTTGCTTACCATTAACTCACCATGCCCGTAGAAGCCGATAGTACTGATTCCATAATTACGATTAAGCACTATCTCAAAACCTACTCTACCTCGAAACGCATTTTCTGAGTTTTTCACTTTCAATAAAACGGCCGCTCGGAAACCTAAACCAACGGTTTTATCATATCTGTAAGGAATCCCCGTATTAGGGCCGTCACAATCGCGGGAAGTAGCTGCGGTGCCTCCCGTTCCAATAGGGCGAAACTTACTGTATAGCCCGCCCGCAAAACCATCTAATACCAATGGCCCTGCGATGGGGATTTCTAGCCCAGAAGCTAGCCCATCAACGTACCAGTAGCGTTCTTGATCCACAAAATTGTATCCAAAAACTGCCCGTGCACATACAAGAATTTCCTTGTTAGGTGGCTTAATTTTGAGCTTTATCGCCCCCTTAAAACCACGCTCTGTCTCGTCTTCGTAAAGCTGAATACGTCCTTGCAGTTCAAAGGCAGATACACTAGCATCAAGAGCGATGTCTATAGGACGACGAATGCCGACGAATTTCCACGTACCATTTACTTCTTGTGCTTCTAAAGTTAAAAAGGCTCGACCATTAAAGCCTTTCCCTTCTCCGCTTTTCATTAAATTGACACTGATGCCAAGGCCAATCAAAATCGAGTTATTTTCGGTCTTGGCGGAGAGTTCTTCCAGAACAACAGGGAAATTGGCCATATTACTTCCGCTTCGTTCGTAGGCCAACATGCCAAACGAGAGGCGGGG
>NZ_AXVJ01000083.1 GCF_000482465.1 Runella limosa DSM 17973 | reverse complement strand
TGTCGTAATTCACGAGGATTTTGTCGTAGTTAGTGCTCATAACATAATGAAATTCAAAGAGTTACAAGCCCCTCAAATATCAAATAATAATAAATAATAATAAATTCACAAATTTGTGATATATTTTCTTCTAGGGTAAAAAATGTGGATAACTCACCCTTTTAGGCTCCATTTATGGAGGATTGATAAAATAGAAAATCAAAAAAAAGACAAAAAACAAAAACAAACTTTGAATTTTTGGCGGGCGGGCGACGGGGCTCGTCACGAGGATTTTGTCGTAGTTCAAACGTATATTTTTATTACCCTAAGTATATTCGCACCTTTTTTATTTTTTATTCGATATGTATGATAAAATTTTATCATATTTGCATATTCATGTTAATTATTGTTTATGCTAACCCAAGACATCGTTTTTCGCTTTTTCAGAGCAAAACCCGCACTAAATCATTCACAGATTGAAAAAGAAGCAGGTTTACCTTCTAAGACACTCTATCGTGCTTTAGGCGGGCATATCAATCTAAATGAAAAACACCTAGCTAAATTAATCCCTATTCTGAGAAGCTACGGGTTTTCGGAAGAGTTATTTAGCAAAGCCAGGGTTATTTCAATCGTTAACCATAAAGGCGGTGTAGGAAAAACCACCTCAACCATCAACCTCGGGAAAGCCCTTAGTATTCTTGGCAATCGAGTCCTGATGCTGGATATGGACTCTCAAGGCAATCTTTCTCAGTGTTTTGGGATTCATCAGCCAGAAACCCAAATCATAGATGCTTTACTTGATAAAAAAAGCCTACCGATTATTGAGATTGAGCCTAAATTACACCTTGCTCCTTCCGACATACAGATGGCTTACCGCGAACTTGAGCTCGTCAATTCCATTGGTAGTGAGAAACGCTTAGCCAATAAACTAGCCCCTCTCTTATCCGAATATGATTATGTTCTCATTGATTGCCCACCTTCATTGAATGTACTGACAACTTGCTCATTGGTTGCCTCTCACGAGTGTATGATTCCAATTCAACCCGAAGCATCGGCTTATCATGGTGTCGAAAACTTATTTAATCGCATTTCCGAAATACGTGAACACCTGAACTATACCCTCCAAGTGCGAGGCATTTTTTTTACCATGGTACACAAAAATCAGAGTGTGCACAAAAACATGATTGAACATATTCGGGATGTCTATGGTCATTTTACTATTTTTTCTACCCAAATAGAGACTTCAACGGTCATCAAACAATCACAAGTAGCCAAAAGTGACTTGTTTGATTATTCACCTAAATCAAACTCCGCAAATCAATATTTAGCCCTAGCCCAAGAAATGGTCGCTGTTTAACCTTAACTTAATCATGGCAAAAGATTTTATGTCGGGAATTAAAA
This sequence comes from Runella limosa DSM 17973, assembly GCF_000482465.1. Taxonomy (GTDB): domain Bacteria; phylum Bacteroidota; class Bacteroidia; order Cytophagales; family Spirosomataceae; genus Runella; species Runella limosa. The sequence continues at coordinate 4,915 of NZ_AXVJ01000083.1, read as the reverse complement.
AAGCTACCGCTCAAATTCCCACTTCTACATTCTCCGAAGTTGAAAAGATAAAAAAACAGATTGTTGTAATAGATGAACTAAAGCAGTTTATTACTCCACTCACCGCAGAAGAGCTACAAATACTCGAGAACAACATAAAAGCCCAAGGATGTAAAGATCCATTGGCAATATGGGAAACGTCGCACAGAGAGGCTGGAATCGGCGATTCTGACGAAATTGTACATGTCTTGGTGGATGGTCACAACCGATACACCATTTGTACAAAGTACAACATTGACTTTAAGATTACCATTTTGAAGTTTGAAGGTATCGAGAAAGTAAAGGATTTCATGATTGACTATCAGCTTGGGCGCAGAAACCTCACTCCTGAACAGCTTTCATTTTTTAGAGGATTAAGATATAACAGAGAAAAAGGCGGGAAAGGGAAATACGACCGTGAAGAGGGAAGTGTAGATATTTCAAAAGCATTGGCGGAGGAATTTAACGTGAGTCAACGAACCATCAAAAATGACGGTAACTTCGCCAAGGGAATTTCTAAGTTAATTCCAGAGTTACAGCAACAAGTTTTGGCTGGAAACACACCATTTAATCGCACGGTTATTCAGGACATAGGAAAACGTGATGATATTTCAGAAGGCAGCTTAGTATCCGTTGCACAATTAGGTAGTGATACCATCGAGGATACTCTTTCTCCTTATCTTGAAGAGTTTAGTCAACGCAAGAAAGAAATTGCTCGTCTTGCTGCTAACCTGAGTTCAAAATCTGATTATTCTCAATTAGTGCAAAAAGTAAAAGAATTAAAAAAATTTATAACTACTTGATAATCTTTGTTTTAACCATAAGTGCAAAACTTGCACTTATGGTTAAAACAATTGCTCCAGATAGTTTACGCCCAGTACTGTGGCTTCGCTACGCTTTTGATAGTCGTCACCACCATACACCAAGTGTAGTTGGGCATCGGGTGCTATCTTTTTGAAGTAGGTTAATCCTTTAAAAAACTCGCCATTAATTGTTTTGCCCGCTTTAATTTCAACCGCGTGAAGTTTTAGCCCATCTTGCATCAGCAAATCTACTTCGTTTTGATTACTGTCGCGCCAGTAATACAATTGTGGACGACGGCCTTGGTTGTAGTGCATTTTCATCACCTCCAGAATCACCAAATTCTCAAAAATAGCGCCTTTGGCAAAATGTAACTGGATTTCGGCTTCGGTACGTATTCCCAACAAATAACATAGTAACCCTGTGTCATAAAAATAGACTTTAGGCGCTTTGGTGATGCGTTTGTTGAAATTCTTGTAATAGGGCGGCAACCGAAATAAAATGTACGATGCTTCCAAAACCGATGTCCATGCTTCTACCGTCTGACTGTTTACGCCCAAATCATTGGCAATACTTGAAGCGTTAAATACTTGTCCTGCTCGCCCAGCTGTAAAATGATGCAAAAAGGAGCCACCGAATGATGGCAAAGTAGTCCAAGTGTGGATAAGTTCAGAGCGATAAAAATGGGAAGTTTGCAGGGAATAAAAACCCTTACAAACATGGCCAATAATCGCATCAGAATGAAACAACTTCATACACTCATTACCTACCGGGTAAGCGGCCGGAGCAAGCGATGGATAGCTCGCAGCTTAGGAATATCACGTAAAACGGTAGACACCTATTTGGGGTATTTGCATTCAGAAATAGGCTCTGATCTAAGCGAGTTATTGAGTTGGGATGAAGAAGCCCTTTTCCGTTTAGTTAAGCGTCAGGACAGCCCGACGACTCATCAGGAATTAGAGTTGCTTTTTCCCCTTTACCAAAAAGAACTTCAGAAAGTTGGGGTGACTCGGCTGCATTTATGGCAGAAGTACTGCCTGACGACCCCTCACGCCGTCACTTATTCGCGCTTCTGTCACTACTTTCGTCGTTGGGAATCAAGTCAAAAAGTAGTAATGCACCTGGAGCATAAGGCAGGCGATAAACTTTACATTGATTTTGCAGGAGAAAAACTGCACATCACAGAGACTCAAACAGGTAAAAAACAGGAATTGGAAGTCTTCGTTGCGGTTTTGGGATGCAGTCAGTACACGTATTGCCAAGCGGTTTACAGTCAGAAAAAACATGATTTTCTCTTAGCTCTTGCCAATGCTTTAACCTACTTCGCAGGTGTACCCCAAGCCATCGTACCCGATAACCTCAAGGCCGCTGTCACTAAATCGGACCGCTACGAACCCGATTTAAACGAGAGTATTGAGGACTTTGCCTCTCACTATCAAACTGTTATTTACCCGGCCCGCAGTCGCCATCCCAGAGATAAAGCTTTAGTAGAGCGAACCGTTGGCATTCTTTACAGTCGGGTATATGCTTTTGTCAATGAACACGCCTTTTCCTCCCTTCATCAGCTTAATGAGGCAATCAGAGAACGGCTGATGCTTCATAATCAATCCTGCTTTCAGGGTAAAACCGAGAGCCGTCAGAGCCTGTTTGAAGAACTGGAAAGACCTGTTTTGCAAACCTTACCCTCGGCCCGTTATGAGCTGAAATGCTTTAGAAAAGCCAAAGTGCAAAAGAACTGTCATGTTTTACTCTCCGAAGACAAACACTACTATTCCGTGCCTTATCGCTATGTAGGTCAATATGTTAAGTTAGTTTATTCGGCCGAAAATGTAGAAGTATATGCTGACCATAAGCGGGTGGCAACCCATGAAAGATTCCGTTCCCAACACCAATACACCACCCTTAAAGAACATTTACCGGCCCAACATCAATACCTGATGAACTGGAATCCGGAGTTCTTTGAGGAACAGGCAAAAAAGATTGGACCTAATACCCTACTGGCCGTTGAGCAAATGTTGGCCAAGAGAAAGTATGCCGAGCAAGCTTATAAATCCTGTGCAGGCACTCTGGCCTTAGTTCAAAAAGTAGGCAAAGAACGCCTCGAAAACGCCTGCGAAAGAGCGTTGGCTTACGACTTTGTATCCCTCAAACTCATCCGTAACATCCTGGACAGAGAACTCGACAAAGTGCCTATCAAGTCGGACTTATCGGAAGAATCTTCCCAAACCCGTATTATCCCCCTACACGCAAACATCAGAGGAGCAGGCAATTATCAGTAACCCTTTATTTTTTTCTTTTCAAAAGCAACACAAATTAAATGAACACACAGGCAACACTCCAACAACTCCGAAGCCTCAAACTCAATGGCATGGCTTCTTCCTATGAAGCCATGCTCAGACTGCCGCTTGATCAACAACCGCCCGCTGACCAACTCTTGGCCCAACTCGTTGAATCAGAAAGTCTTCACCGACAACATCACCGAACGCTGGCGGCTATCAAAGCCGCAAAATTCCGCTATCAGGCAGCCATTGAGGAAATCCAGTACCTGCCCGAGCGTAATCTTGACAGGAACCTCATGCTCAGATTGGCCGAGTCCCGCTTCATCGCCAAAGGGGAAAATGTTTTTATCACAGGAGCTACGGGCTGCGGTAAAAGTTATATCGCATCAGCACTGGGCTTGCAGGCATGTCAAATGGGGTACAAAGTGGGTTACTTCTCGATGACCAAACTGCTTCAAAGGTTCAAATTGGCAAAAGCCGACAATACCATCAGCAAGGAATTGGCCCGTATCGAAAAAATGAACCTGATTATCTTGGATGATTGGGGATTGCAACCCCTTGACAGTGCAATGAAAATTACACTTTTACAAATGATTGAAGATCGTCATGGCAGGGCATCAACTATTATTACCTCTCAACTTCCCGTGGCCAATTGGTTCGACTATATCGCAGAACCTACCTTGGCCGATGCTATCATGGATAGATTAATCCAGCATGTTCATCGACTGGAATTAAAAGGGGAATCCATGAGAAAAAAACAAAAAAATAATGCAACTCTTACTCCTTAATTTACCTTTGTAATCACGCTTCGATACTTATCCACAGCTGGCCTAATTATCCATCATTCAATGGCCTTCTTTAGCTTCATTATACACCCAGCCATCAAATACAGGAAGTTTTGAAAAAGGGAAAGGTTTTGAACCTGAATCAATTGCCGTACGTCGCGCTCAATGTACGTTTGAATGTAGGTTGGAAAAAAGTCTTCAGGTGATATTTCTTTTTGGATGAGCCTTGGGTAGCCTCCTTTAAAGATAAACTCGTCAATGGGTGGTTTTTCAAGTAGTTCAAAATAAGAAAATGGTAAAAGGGTTAATAAGGCTACTCTTCCCGCCAACGACTGCGTGATTTTTTGCATAAGCAAAAAGTTCTGTGAGCCCGTCAAAACATACTCTCCTGTTCGGTTACGCTCATCAGTGAACACTTGTAAGTACGAGAACAAATCGGGGACATTCTGTACTTCATCCAAGATAACGCGGTTTTGGTACCGCTCCAAGAAACTATGTGGGTCATTTTGAGCCAAGGCTCTATTGTCAAGTAGCTCTAGGTTGACATACTGATAATCAGAAGCAAACAATTTAGAAAACGTGGTTTTTCCCGATTGCCTCGGCCCAGAGACAGATACCATCGGAAACTTAGTCAGTAGCAATTGTGCTTTATCGGTCAGTGCTCTTGGAATCATTTATGTAATTTTAAAATATAATTGTAAATTTACATAAAATGTTATAAAGTTCAAATAATCAATGTTTTAACGCTCGATTTTTATTCTGATGGAATTGGACTAGTGTACCTGTGAGGTTGTTGCAAGTCCTTCCAAGTTTCAAAAACTTGGAAGGACTGTCTTAATCCTTATTCTACTGGAAATGAGGTTGTTGCAATTAATATTAATTATAAACAATCAAAAACATGGAGTGGTCCTATTTAGACGGACAGTCGAAAAGCGTAATCGCACGGATTTCTATGGTTTATGCAAGCGTGCGAGTATAATTTTTGTCATATTTTTGCTGGTGATGCACCACCGAGCAGATGCGATGAATGAG
>NZ_AXVJ01000082.1 GCF_000482465.1 Runella limosa DSM 17973 | reverse complement strand
TTCGTTGTCTGAATTATCTACCCACTTCAAATCTATTTGGCTGCTGCTCACTACCGTCAACGACAAATCGCTCGGTGACTTGGGAACTACCACGGGTGCAGCCGACGTAGTCGCATCTTTCATCGGGCTGTAGTCAGAAACGCCTGCCGTGTTCTTGGCTCGTACTCGGTAATAATACTTCGTCGAGGCACTTAAACCTCTGTCGGAATAATTCGTCACGTTGGCCCCCACTTCCCCAATTTTACTAAAACTAACCCCGTCTAAACCCCGCTCAATTTCAAAAACCACTTCGTTGTCTGAATTATCCAACCATTTCAAATCTATTTGGCTACTGCTCACTACCGTCAACGTCAAATCACTCGGTGACTTGGGAACTACTACGGGCAAGGCCGACGTAGTCGCGTCTTTCATCGGGCTGTAGTCAGAAAAGCCCGCCGTGTTCTTGGCTCGTACTCGGTAATAATACTTCGTCGAAGCACTCAAGCCTCTGTCGGAATAATTCGTCACGTTGGCTCCTACTTCCCCAATTTTGCTAAAAATAACCCCGTCCAAACCACGCTCAATTTCAAAAACCACTTCGTTGTCTGAATTATCTACCCACTTCAAATCTATTTGGCTGTTGCTCACTACTGTCAACGACAAATCACTCGGCGACTTGGGAACTGACACGGGCGGTGATAAGGTTATTGGATCTATCACATTGCTATATCCAGAAACTCCAAAGGTATTTTTGGCTCGAACTCGGTAATAATACTGGGTAGAAGCATTTAAGCCTTGGTCTGAGTAACTCGTTAAATTGGCACTGATTTCATTAACCTTAGTAAAAGTCGTTTTATCGAAGCTACGCTCGATTTCATAGCTTGTTTCATTATCAGCATTGTCCGTCCATGACATATCAATTTGGTTACTGCTAACGAACGTTATCACCAATTTGCTTGGATCAGTTGGCGGCCCAGACGTCTTACTATTAGTTACGTCCCAATCAGATACACCTCTACAGTTTTTAGCCCTTATTCGCACATAGTAAACGGTATTTTGTTTTAGCCCAGTTAATACAGTCGTAGTCGTACCAGCATCTAATTTGATTAATTGAGGAGCACTAAAGTCAACTTTTACATCATACTCAAGTTCAAACGCCTCTTCATTTATTGAGTTATCATCCCATTTCAACTTAATTTCTCCCAGTGTATTGGTAGCCGAAGCTAGTAGCCCAGTGGGTTTGGATGGGATGGTCGGGTTTGTTTCTGCCTTATTTTCGCTCCAATTGGAGCTTCCAACGGAATTTTTCGAACGAACATGTACGTAAACAACCTTACATGGGCTCAACCCAGAAATGGTATAACTGGTCACGTTTGCCCCTACCGAGGCACTTTTTCCGTACGCTGGACTTTCTCCCCATTCTATGTCAAATCCCGTTTCGTTTGATGAAAAATCTTGCCAGTCAATTTTGGCTTCTGTGCCCGTGACGCTCACATTGATATTCGGAATAGAAGTTTGCGCTGGTAGTCCAAGCGTGGTAGCTTGACTACCTATCCAACTTGAAGAACCACCGCAATTGTTCGCTCTAACTCGAAAATAATACGTTGTATTGGCTTTTAAGCTATTTAACGTAATTGATTGCGTACCTATACTCAATTTTTGAGTCGTAGGGCTGGAAAAATTACTATTCTCATCATATTGTAATTCAAACTCAGATTCATTGGTTGAATTATCGCGCCAATTGATGACAATCGAATTGGCAGTAATCGTACCCGTCGAGATACTTGTAGGGGCGGTAGGGACAGTGATTTTCGTCGATGTTTCTTTTTCAATCCACCCCGAAGTACCGCCAGCATTTTTGGCTCTTACTCTGGCATGAAAAGCCTTGCACGCTCCCCATCCAGTTACTAGATAAGAGGTTACTCCACTACCCACTGATGCCGCCTTTCCATAGTTACTTGTTTCGCCCCACTCTATATCAAAACCTGTTTCATTGTTAGAATTATCCTTCCAGTTGAGGGTTACTTGCGTCCCATCCGTACTTACTTGCATTTGGAGTTCTGTAGGTGCCGCAGGTAACGCCACATCAGTAGTAGCCGATACTGCATCTGACCAGCCAGACGCGTACGGTGTATTGTTGACCGTTGCAGTAGCGCGTACTTGGATGTAATAGGTATTTCCCGAGGTTAAGTTCGTAATTTTCGTACTCGTAGCATTTACCTCCATCGTTTCGACACCTCTCGCAAAGGTTTTATCAGTGGCATACCTCAGTTGGTACGCATTCGCTTCTTTGACGGCATTCCACGAGACTCCGATGGAAGTCTCGGCCTTGCCAGTTATTGCTAAACCTGACGGGATAGCAGGCGTTGGGTCTTGTGTTTTGGCCTGAGTAACGCTCCAGTCAGAGTAGTTGATAGCAACAGGTGTTGTTTGCTTGTTGACTCTTACTCGAAAATAATAGTTCGTATTAGGCGTCAGGCCCGTTACTGAATAGCTACGTGAATCTGTAAGAGGAAGACTGGTAGGACTAGAAAAATTTGAGTTTTTGTCATACTGTACTTCAAATTTTCCTGATGTTATACCACTCATCCATGCCACATTAATTTGCGTAGCAGAAACCACTACGGGCGTACTCAACGTAGGAGCGTTTGAGAGCGTCCAGCCCGTAATTAATGCCGTGGGCGAGCCATTTTTCCCATTCAACACCGCATAGATTCGGTACTGAAACTGCGTATTAGGCGATAAATTCCTGTCCACAAAAGTCCTGTCGGTGCTTTTAGGCTCACCTATGTTGGTGAAGGTAGTAGCATCCAGTGGTTTTCGTTCAATTAGAAACTTATCAACGTTTTTACCATCATGCGTCCATGCAAGACTAACCGTAGAGGTAGTCGTCTCGTTGACTTTAAAGTCGGTGGGGGTTACTTGGGCATGGCTTTGGGCGTAACTCCCTAACGTAATGATACTGAGAATCATTACTACTTTCAATATAGTGTTCATAATACCTCTTTACATTTTTAAATTTGAGATGCTAACCCATCAGAATCTTTCAAAATTCTGATAATAGACTCAGGCAAATCAGGTGCACTTGCGTTTGTGTTACTTAGGCGATAAAAAGCGTAATGTAAATTCTTAATCCCCTCGGCAGTCTTTGTCCCTGAAACTGCTATATAATTTTTAAAATTATTATTTCGGGAAAGTATAGTACCCCCTCTTGTTGTGGCTATTACTGTAAAATTACCGCTATTACCTGCTACCTCTACTCCCTCATTTGTAGATTCATCAGATATAATTGCACCATTTATATCATATTGATAAACTTCGACAATTCGGCTATTCACTCGAAAATCAAAGAATATCTTAATACTACCAAATGCTTTATTTATTAAATAAACATCATTAGGGTAGGTTGATGCTAATAGTACATATGGTGAAGAAAGATAGAAACCATTGATAACTCCTAAACTAGTACCTTCATAGATAGGAAATCCTTGAGATTTCAAAAAGTCTTTAAAATGAGATATTGTAAAATCTTCTGGAATTGGTGGACTATTACAGATAGTATAAGTAGGAAAAAATGGAATTTCTATCTCAGGCTTTTTTGGCAGCCCATCTCCTAACGTTAATTTAATAGTTACAATTTCTTTTCTTTTCTTAAATGGAGCTTTCGTAAGAAAATTAAGAGATATTTCCAGATAAGGCTCCACTCCAACAAGAAATTTAGCAGAAGGCTCTTCGGACTTCTCAATACACTTTTCTATTTTTAATCCAATATATAATTTTGCTCCTAGTGTAAGTTTTACGAATAAGTCAGTATATAAATATACATCTAACCCTAAATCTATACCCGCTTTACAAGCACCTTCAAAAGCAACTTTAGACGAATCCTTTGTCTTTGATACTACCCTGGGTGTTCTTCTTTTAATTGGTTTTTCCCCTACTAAACCTACCTCATACTCTTCCGTAACAATTTCAGCCAAAAAAGCCTCACTTTGAACATTAGCGTTAATACTTCCCTCTATTTCAGCAAACAATTTGGCAGTTGGTTTTATTCCAATAAGAATCGGGACTCCCCCAACTACAAACTTGAAGGTTTTTGCAAAAGTATTTTTAGGAGTATATATTTCTTTTTCTCCTTCTACTTTTAACTTTCCCTTAAATCCTAATTTAATACTATTATTACTAGCGATTTTATTTTTTATAGTAGATTTTATAAATTCATTATCTTGCACATAAAATTCAGTTGTTGTTGTAATTGCATTGATACTCTCCATTTCTGACTCTATTTTTGCTTCTGACTCATATTCCGCCCCTCTTAAATCACCACCTTTCATTCCATTTAACATTACCTTTTCACGAAATTTAAAGACAGTTTTTGCTTCATAGACAAAATGAATCGTATTGAATATATCGTTTAAATCTGGCTCTACAATAAACCTATATTGGGTTTCTACTTCAGCAGACGTTTCAGTCTGAACTATTCCTAAAATTTGCAAACATGTACCTGTAATACCTCCAATTTCTGCCACTAAAATATCTCCAATCCTCAACTCGTCGTCAGCAGATAACCTTGCGTTAATGCCCAGGCGTTTATTTGAAAATGTAGTTTTTCCTTTTATCGTCAAAATATCCCCTTTTACGGTTGCATTTTTAAGAGATTCGGGGCTTAGAATTTTTACATTTTCTTTCAAAGATGGTTCTCCATAAATGGTTAACTTTCCACCATCAGCATCTTCAATCACTTTAATATCAACTGGCTCCATATTACTCACTTTGCACTCAGTAGTAAGGAGTATAAGCGAAAGGCTTAACAAAAGTGATAGTAGTTTTTTCATTGTTGTGTAGGTTAATACGATTTTACGGTAGTTTTTGCGCTAAACAGCGACTGTTTTCCGCTCGGTAAAACGGCTTTTACGACGTAGCTATATTCTCCTTTGGTGAGGAGTAAATCGGCAAATTCTTTCTGAGTGCTCGCAATAGTAGCTATCGGCTGGAGGGGACGTTTCTCAAACGACCGAAACACAACAAGCTGATAGTTAGTATATTTTACCAAACGCCACGTCAGTATCACTTTCTTTTTTTCATTGTCAAATACCGCTTTTAGCTCGGGAGCCTCTTCCAAATACACCGACCCCACTACTGTCTGGGCAACCCCAGGAGAACGCTCTGACACTAAGCCTTCTTCATCCATGACTTCGATGGCATATTCGTAGGTTTGTCCTTCTTTTAGTGCTGGGTCTTTGTAAGTCAACACCGACAATTCATTGCCTTGAAATGACTTCACTCGGACCCACTCTTTGTTTTCTTCTCGGCGGTAAAGGTTATACGCTTTTATGTCGTTGCTAACGCTAGGCTGCCACTTTACGGTTATTGATTTTGCATCCGTAGTCAATGAAGTAATCAACGGGGCTATCGGTCGAATAATGTCAGGCCGTTTTACTTCTAATTTTTCCGAAAAACGGGAGTGATTGTAATGATAATCTACCGCAGCCACTCGATATTCTACTTTTTTGGTAAGTATTCGCAACGGAATCGTGTCGCGATACACCGTATCTTTTAGCAACAAGGTTCGGGTGATTTCCAGCAACTTACCGCTTGGATGATTCGACGAATACACCCGATAACCTTTCAAATCTTTCTCGGTATTTTGTTGCCAACGCAGTGTCACCACGGCCATCTTTTTCAGGGTATCTACTTTGGCTATCAAACCACGCGGGAAAGCGGGCGGAATAGTATCTTTCATCACAGCATAGGCAGGAATCGACGAACGCTCATTTCCTGCGGTATCTACCGCCGTCACAATATAATAGTTAGTACCATTTACATCCACCTGAAAATCAACAAATTCACTACTTTTCTTAGATTGTAACACCAAGTTTAAACGCTTATACCCCTGCGAAACACTGTTACTTCTACTGACATAAAAACCCGCTATATCGCCGTCACTATCTTGATGTTTCCACTTTAAAACTACCTTTTTTCCTTCTGTATTAAGCGCCGACAAAATCTCTACCTCACGAGGCGGCGTGCGGTCTTTTCCCATACCCACCCGCACAAAAGGCGAGGCAATCCATTGTCCAAAATGCGTTAACCCCACTAAGCGATATCCGTAGCGACGATAATTTGTTTTGACTGAATCGACAAACTCGCCCCTTTCCCCTAAAGCATTGTACAAAATAGGCGTTTTTGAGAGCCGTTTAAACGTTTTTCCGTCGTCCGTACGCTCAATATGATACATCGCAAAAGCGCTGACAAACTTTTTAGCCCTCCAACTGAGCTTTACTAGCCGCTCGCCAGACTCGGTTTCCAATTGAGGTGGATATATTACTGGCGTAGCCTTTTGAGTAGAAACTCTTACCTGCACGCTTCCCTCTATACGCTTCCGTTCTTCGGGCCAATTGGGACTAATTCGATACACATATTGCTGACCTTTCTTTGCCGAAGTATCTACCAATGACAAGCCTAGGTTTTGAGCAACGACCGACGATTTAAAGGCCGACATAGTCACCAACAAATAACGTAATTCCTGTTCATTGGCCACGTCCTTGAAACTAGACTCCCCCGAAAACCTCGCCTGTGCTGTTTTGCTGAACACCAGCTCTTTGGCGGTCTTTTCTTCCGCACTTTTAGGAATCCACGCGCTGTTTGACATTGGAAGCAAAGGACGTGGAAGCAGTTTTTTGAAAGGCATTTGTTTTCCTCTTATGACATCCGCTCGTTCAACCCAATACCCCATTTCGCTCCATTGAAGCCAGTCGGAAGCCCGAACGGGCATCCAGAGAAGTTTGAGCGAATCTTGTTGAAATTGAGACCACGTCACTATGTGAGGCCGTTTTTGCTGCGACTTACTCTGGAATGCCAATAGCATCCCCAAAACAACCAAAAAAACTATATTTGCTCCCTTTTTCATTGCTTACCTGTTAAACCGTGATTCAATATTTCTAGCTGTTTGAACTTGCTGCATGGCCGTTGCCGAGTTTGACTGAAGATCCATAAACCCTTTGTCAAATCCTGCATACATAATCGTCATTAGGGTATTGGTTGGTGCGTTCGATTTGTTATGAACTGTGTTAAAAAACAAAGCACAAGGCAACTATTATTTTGCGAGCGCAATTTTGCTAGCCTGAAAGTCATTTTGAAATACAGCATTGTTTTTGACGATAGCGAAAGCCTGTCTAATCAATTTGTGGGCAACAGCCATTTTAGCGGCTTTTTTGGATTTCCCTTTAGCCAGTAGTCTTGTATAAAGTTCTTTACAATCCAAGTTAAATTTGGCTGCTGATTGAGCTGCACAAAAGAGAATAGACCTGAGTTGTTTGCAAGCAGTGTTAACTAATCTGCCTCTACTTTTTAGGGAAGTTCCTGACTGCTTGGTTGTTGGCACAAGTCCTAG
>NZ_AXVJ01000081.1 GCF_000482465.1 Runella limosa DSM 17973 | reverse complement strand
CTATTTAAACAAACCGTCGTCGTTCCAGAAATCGTCGCCGTTGGCAAAGAATTGACCGTCACGACCGCACTGCCATTTTGTAATTGGCTACAACTTGTCGAAGAACTTTCTGAGACGCTTAATAAAGTATAGGTAAATACACCCGCCGTTGTCGTTGGTACCGAAACCGTAACGCTGTTACCACTGCTCGTTTTCACCATCTGAGGTTCACCGTCGCCAATTTTGTAGGTAAACGTATAAGGCGCCGTCGCTCCTGCTCCCGTAAAGGTGACCGATGGCGAACTAGCATTCTGACACACCGTCGTTGTGCCTGAAATCGTCGCCGTCGGCAGCGGATTTACCGTCACCGTAGCCGTCGAAGAAAATGCTGGCGCACAAACCCCGCTTTGAACCACCGCCCGGTAATAGGTCGTTTGGGTCAAATTGGTCGCTGTAAATCTAATCGTAGTGTTGGTAATATCGGTTGCGCTCGCAAAATCAGACGTCAGCGATGATTGCCATTTTTGAATCGCGCCAGTTTGGCTAAATAACATCAAGGCTGTCGAGTTTGTCCCCGAACATACCGTGGCCGAACCTGGGATGTTACCACCTACTGTCACTGGGTCAACCGTTACCGTGGCTGTGGCAGAGAAAGCTGGCGCACAAACACCACTTTGAACCACCGCTCGGTAATAGGTCGTTTGCGTTAAGTTCGTAGCCGTAAAGGTAGTCGTTGTATTAGCGATGTTAGTTGCATTCATAAAATCAGACGTCAATGACAACTGCCAAGTTTGAATGTCTCCCACTTGATTTGACAACGTTAACACCGTCGAATTTGTCCCCGAACAAACCGTGGCCGAACCCGAAATAGCCCCGCCTACGTTAATAGGGTCAACTTTGACCATGCCATAAGCAGAGAAAGCAGCCGCACAAACCCCGCTTTGAACCACCGCTCGATAATAGGTCGTTTGGGTCAAATTGGTCGCCGTAAAGCCCGTAGTCGTATTCGCAATATCGGTCGCAACTGCAAAATCAGACGTTAGCGATGATTGCCATTTTTGAATCGCGCCTACTTGGTTTGACAACGTCAAGGCTGTCGAGTTTGTCCCCGAACACACCGTGGCAGAACCTGCTATTGCCCCCCCAATATTGACAGGGTCAACCGTTACCGTGGCCGTCGCAGAGAAGGCTGGCGCACAAACACCACTTTGAATTACTGCTCGGTAATAAGTCGTTTGCGTTAAGTTACTTGCCGTAAAGCCAGTAGTCGTATTCGCAATATCAGTCGCAGTCGCAAAATCAGACGTCAACGATGACTGCCATTTTTGAATCGCACCTACTTGGTTTAACAAGGTTAAAGCCGTCGAATTTGTCCCCGAACATACCGTGGTCGAGCCTGCGATGCTACCACCTATTGTCACTGGGTCAACCGTCACCGTGGCCGTCGCAGAGAAAGCAGCCGCACACACACCACTTTGAACTACCGCTCGGTAATAGGTCGTTTGCGTTAAATTAGTCGCCGTAAAGCTAGTGGTTGTATTGACAATATCGGTCGCGCTCGCAAAATCAGACGTCAACGATGACTGCCATTTTTGAATCGTACCTACTTGGTTTGACAAGGTTAAGGCTGTCGAGTTTGTCCCTGCGCAAACCGTAACCGAACCAGCAATGGTTCCTCCTACGTTGGCAGGATCAACCGTCACGGTTGCCATAGCAGAAATTGCCGTGGCACAAACACCACTTTGAACCACCGCTCGGTAATAGGTCGTTTGCGTTAAGTTCGTAGCTGTTAGGCTAGTCGTCGTGTTGGTAATATCGGTCGCAGCCGCAAAGTCAGACGTCAACGATGACTGCCATTTTTGAACACTTCCCACTTGGTTTGACAACGTCAAAACTGTCGAGTTTGTCCCTGTACAAACCGTAGCCGAACCAGAAATAGCACCTCCAATGGTTAAAGGATTAACCGTTACTGTTGCCGTAGCAGAAAAGGCAGCAGCACACATCCCACTTTGTACCACTGCTCGGTAATAAGTCGTTTGCATTAAGTTCGTAGCTGTTAGGCTAGTCGTCGTGTTGGTAATATTGGTCACATTGGCAAAATCAGACGATGATGACGACTGCCATTTTTGCACCGTACCCACTTGGTTTGATAAAGTTAGCATTGTTGAATTTGTACCTGTACAAACTGCCTGCGCCCCTGCGACGCTACCACCTACCGAAACAGGAGTCACGGTAATAGTAACACTAGCTTCGGCTGAACAACCGTCTGAATTTGAAACCGTAACGGAATATGTACCTGAAGTAGTAGCATTAATAACTGACGAATTTCCTCCCGTACTCCACACATACTGAGTACCTCCAGAGGCAGTTAAGGTCGCAGTCTCACCCGCACAAATCGTACCGTCATTGGGAGTACCCGAGTTTTCGGTTATCGCAATCGCCGCTGGCGTCGTACATTTTTCTCCACCACCGCTACCCCCTAAGAGAGACGTCGCTTGGTATTCTGCATAATAATCGCCGCGTAAGGTGCTTCCTAACACCCAATTACTGGTAGAGGCCGTCGAACCATTCCTCAAAATAGTAGCCGTTGGAATATCCGCAACCCGCGCATGAGCTGCCCCACTGGTAGCATGGTAGAAAAACATGCGGTTGGCTCCTGTCAAAGCAGGTTGGTTTCTCGAAATCAATTCGGTATTTACATTATTATAATCAAGTGATCGGAAGTAATACCGTACACCTACACTAGAGTTCGGCTGCGTAGTTGGGGTTACGTTCCAGCTCCGTGACATGAATACCGCCCCGTTAGGGTTGGTAATAAACCCGCTTCCGTTGGTGGCAAAATAAACATTTTTCGAGTCTTTAAATGACACCCCGTTTTCAGGAACGCTAGCGCCTGTACCACCCAATTTCAACGACAACAAACGCTTTCCGTTACAACTACAATAGTGCGTCCATCCCTCACTGTCGGTATGGGAGTTACTAGACGTATATGTTTGATCGGCATTTGGAAGCTGAGACTCGTCCGAACAATAAAACTTAATGTTGTTGTTTCCTACAAAATCATCCATGTTGACCGATGAAGCATCCGAATTATCGAAATTCTTGTGGCGAGTTCCGTGGTAGTGCTTAAACTCTAAATCAGCGTCAGGAACTGAAAGAGGATCTAAACCCAATTGAGCACTTGGCGAATCGGTACAACCATAATCCTCTAAGGCTTTCAACCACGCCAATTGGTCGCTTGTACGAAATGTGTTATACCAATGGGTATGGTTGCGGAACAAAGACTGGTCATAGAAAGCGGCATTGAGCATATCTGCAGTATGCAACCAAGGACGCGGAATCCCCGCAGCATCGTATAAACTAGACCATTTTTCTTCTTTATTAACCATCGAACTGTGACGATACCCAAGCCAGTAGCGTTGTACGTTATTGCTAGGCTCTACATGTAAGTAGTTGGGCGATGGATCA
The DNA here is from genome assembly GCF_000482465.1 of Runella limosa DSM 17973. GTDB lineage: Bacteria > Bacteroidota > Bacteroidia > Cytophagales > Spirosomataceae > Runella > Runella limosa. Next base: position 4,261 of record NZ_AXVJ01000081.1, on the reverse strand, counting down.
AATGTTTTACCTGGAAGCAGTCCACCTACTCCCAACAACTCATCTGCCTCTAACATTCTTCCACCATTGGCATATATTTCAGAGAAATTAATATTGGAGAAACGTCCTTTTAACCATTGGTAAATTTCTCGGGCTCGCCAGCCATCCCCCATGTGATAATCGTTACGGAACCCAGCAACGTCAGCTCCCGCTACGGGGTCGAGGGCCAGTACGTTGATAGTAGAGGCATTGTTTAATACCGTGCTAATCGTCCCGTTAAACTCATTAAATTGAGCATTACTTTCCAACGCTTTTTTTATACCATACAAAAACGAAGAAATCCCTACGGCCGACCCACGGCTATGGCCTGAAATGACAATACGGCTATATCCTTTTAGGTTGTAACGGCGCAATACCCGCATTACGTTGGCGGCAGCCGTGTAAGAATCTTCGTCTTCATAGCCAGCCCCTACACTACCATCATAGTCCATATCCACCCCAAAGAAATAGCGATACATACCTCCACCGAAGTTATCGTTTTTAAATACTCTTGCATTGGAATAAAACGTAGTTGGAAATGGATTTCCAGCATCAAATCCTGAGTATTGGTTTACCTCTTCGCCCTCTTGGTACCGCAGGTTGTCTTGGTTGTAGGAAGAATAATCTTTGTTATCTCCTCCTACTCCTTTGATAAAAACCATCTGGTCGGCATTGACCTTGGTCGCGAAGCGTTGCAGCTGAAACTCAAGAGATTTACCAGAACCATTGAAGTAAATCAGCAGTGTTTTGTCATTGCCTGGTAAGTTGTCGTCGGGGACTACTCGGAAGGAAGAAGTCCGATCATTTGCTCCTTCCACAAAGTTTACTGTACCTCTAAATTCAATCGGATAACCCACGTGATTGGCGTTGTTATAGGTAATCACCTTGTACCCTGGCGCAATCTCCATAGAGCTAACATTGTCATTACCAACCCCCGTAAATAAAGCATTGGTGTTATAATCACCACTTCCAAAGTGCTGAACCCGTCCTGTAAGGTTAGCGTCCGAATAAAACGTTACAAGTTTAGGCGCATCCAACAACTCCCACTCTAAACTCAAACCGTACCTTGCGCCATTCCCCGACCATTCAATATCCATAAAATTATACCCTAAATTCATATTGGAAGGGTCAATCGTTACCGTAGTGGAAGTAGAAGCGGGGTGGTCATCATCATTCGTAAGACAATCATCATTATAATCATTGTCTCCGCCACAGGCATCTTCTTCCCAAGCGTCAATATTCATCGTAAACTGAAGAGGGGAAGCCGCTGAGGTAGTTGAGAAACCGCTCGCCTGCATATATCGCCCGTCGTTGTTCATCCGCTGCCAACCGCAAGGCTTATCATCACCTACATTGATGGTCTGGGAAAAAGTAAGGCCACCAGTGGTGTTCACTTTGTAACGTGGATCAGGGTTTTCACCCGAGAAATCACAGCCGCCACCATTATCGTTAATCTTATAATAGCCTACGCGTAAATTATAAACATAATAGGTCGTGGCAGCAGCTCTTGCGCCATTTAACTTCTTTAGCCCCATCGGGAGTCCCCTGTTTAAAACCTGCGTAGCTGGAACATGTACGACTTTAATCACCTGATTAGGATTAATGTCATCCGTACCTTCTCTCGAAACATAGGTCACCGCTGCCGCCGCTGCCTTGCGGGCATTTTTTTGCGCTTCGTAGGCGGCATTTTGTGCCCCTGCAGCAAAGGCAACTTGGGTCGGCTGTCCCTCATTATCGACCCAACCCGTACTCGGCGGTCCTTGCTCGTTCCCCGCAGCTCGGTAGTACTGTGGCCCACCCGACAAGTTTTTGTCAGTATTTAACCACCAATTTCCCTTTCCGTCGTAGTTCACCTCATAATCGCCCGAGGTATGGGTGTAGCGAGGTTGTCCGAGTTTATTTACGCCATTCAGTACGTATTCACCGTTGACAATGGTGTGTACAGAACCCGAAAAAATAAACAATTTGGTGAGGTTTCCCTCGGTCGTAGGTGCACCTTGAGCGGTGGTCGTCGCCGAACTGGCTTGACTATCCCCCCTACTTTGGGCACGGGTGTCAATGGCGATGTAGCACGTCGCCAAGAGTAACATGTATAGATAACTTTTCATACGTGTAAGAAATTGATTTTAAAAATTGGGCAACAAGAAGCTATTCATCCAACACATGATGTGCTGATGAATTTCAGGATTTAGTTCTTAATTTTTTACCAATTAGGCATGGTTTTACCTACACCAAATTGATGCTTAGGTCTTTACAAGCCGAGTGACTTTTAAGTGCGTTATTAAAGGAGGGGCATCAATAAATTTTAGAAAATGCCTAGCGGAACGTTGAATTAAGTAGATTTTGTAACAGAGCTTCATAAGGATTTGACATTGGATTTGAAGCTGCAAATAAATAACAAAAAAATACGAAAAGATATAAGGGTTAACCCTTATTTTTTGGGATACTCCTATAGCACTTTGCAAACTATTTCGCAGACAAAATCCACCAACATATACCTATATATCAATAATTTACCTAAAAAAATACCACCATACAGCATGCTTTATATAAACTAACAGCTATATACATTTTGCATAAAATATAATAAAAATCGGCATATATTTTATTAAAAAAACAAAGGGAAGGGCTATTAACAACCCCTCCCCCTATCGCTTATTTCACTTTTACTACTTTCAATACTTGCTGTTTCCCAGCTGCATTTACCCGTAAGAAATACATTCCACTTGCCAACTCACTCACTTCAAATTCTTCAAGGTGTGAATTGCTTTCTGGGGTAAAATGACGGCTTAATACACTTCGCCCCGAGGCATCCGTCAACGTAGTTTGTACTAATTCTCCTTTCTTATCTTGCACTTGGAGGCGGAGAATGTTGGTGACTGGGTTGGGGAGGACAGCCAGCCCCCTAGCCCCCGATGGGGGAACAATTGCTGACTGCTGACCACTATCTGCTGTTCTCGCTGCGCCTACTCCTACCCCATCTTTCGACTGGATTCTGAACCAGTATTCTTGGTAGGCCAACACGTTGCCTTGCGGTTTGCGAGTCGATGGATAAATACTACCCCAGCCCTTCATGTCCCAGTAACGAATGCCTAATTTGTACAAACCTTTCGGTAACCCTGAATCATATACGTTACCGCCTGCGCCGTTGTCTTGGTAGAAACCATACGCAGGGTGATTCTGTCCGTACAATTCTGTCCAGCCTTCCCGGTTGGCATACATAAAGTAAGGCGCGTTATTCTCATGCGTGTTGAAGGAACGAGGCAAGCCCGTCTCGGGCGTTGCCAACATGTCAAACGTCAATGAACCGTTAGTTCCTAATCCACACGTCTCTACATTAACCGTCCAGTAGCGAGGTGCCATTTTGTTCACATTTTCTACGTAGTACAACGTCGGGTTTTGCTGCGTACTTTGTTCCAATTCTGGACCACCGTCACGCGTGATAAACTGGCTACTCCAAGCGTTGCGGTCGTTGACCTTCACCCCCGACTTACTTTCGCCAATGTTTATCAACGTCACTTCAAATGCCTTCCACGTCACTTCCTTAGCCGCACTTACTGCACTCTGACAACCATTTGAGGACACACAGCGAACCGAATAACTCTGCTTCGTCACGTTCGCAAAGGCCACCTTGAAACTTGACTCCGTCACACCTGTGTTCCACAAAGCGGTCGTTCCCGCTGGACAATTCGTAGAAACCGTCACTTCTGTGCCAGTACACGCAAGTTCTGAGCTCACATTCACCACGGGCGCTACATTCACAGGCACAATGGTAAAAGTTACCACGTTACTCTTCTCACTCAAACAACCGCCCGATGCCTGACAACGCGCATAGTACGACGTCGTTTCATTCGGCGTTTGACTTGGCAAAGTCGAGATGGCTACATCTGTAGCAGCATTGTACCACACTGTCGTCAATGTACCACAGTTGGCTGTACCACTGAATGATACTGACGTACCACAGCCATTAGTCACGTTCAAACTTGCCATTGGAACTTGTGATAAATTGGTAATCCGTAAGCGCATCACCCCTGACTCCGACTCAATACACGAGCTCGTCCCGTCTGATTTACGACAACGTACGCGGTAATTGTGGTACTGGCCATCCACCAACTGCGTCGGCACTGAACTGCTATAATCACCACCATCCACCGAATATAACAGCACTTCGTCCGTTCCGCAGGTCGCACTAAATGCGATTGCGTTCCCTTCCACATTACATATATCTTTGCTTTCACCCACT
>NZ_AXVJ01000080.1 GCF_000482465.1 Runella limosa DSM 17973 | reverse complement strand
TGACTGGAAAGCGTTGATGGATTTCCAACTTATACGCCCCTTTAGCGAGCAAACGCCCAAGTGACGGTTTTTGTACGAAACGGCAAAACTACCCATAGTTGTATTCTTGTAGATTTCTAAGCTCAATAAATCATCATCACCAGTAACCAAAAAATGGGCATTGCAGCTTTCACAAATTCCAAGCAAGTAATCATCTTTTTTATCTCTAACTACCGTAGGGATTGATGCAACAGATACCTCTTTTAAAAATAGCATAGCCAAAGAGATAAATCTAATAATCTGGTTAGGTGCAATTATTTTTGAAAACTTCTTACGGGTAATAACGCCCTCAAATTCATGCAGCAGTTCAGTTGAGTAATAAACCTGTAAATGGCTATTTTTTAAAATCTTGTGGTATAGGGTTTTACGGGAGTTTCTACTGATACAAGCGGACACATACCAGTTTGCATCTACTACTATACTAATTTTTTTTCTTTTGGGCATTACGGAAGGCTTTTATTTCTTTTTGAATTTCAGCAGTTGAGATTTCAACGTCTGGCAGTTCTGCGTCCAGCTCTTCAAAAAGTTCATCAGCCATTTGTAATTGAATTTTTTTGGCAAGAACAAGCCTATCCTTTGCTGGAAAGGCGTTAAAGTTCTTTATGAATTCAACTTGTGTCATAGCGTTAATTTTTATTTATATACTGAATATAAACAAAACTACCACTTTCTTAACCATTTGTCAAAGGAGAAACGACCATTATTGTTAATGGCGGTAGGATTGTTTGTATAAAATCTGTATTTAATGAAATAAAGAAATACTGAAATCATTAAGAACTGAGCTACTGAGTTAAGTATGTACTTGACTACTTATGGCGCATCTTCCGTTACCTCAATATCTTTGATGTAAGTTTTATTTTCATCAGTTATATCTATATCAGAAATATTTGCCTGAATAAAACTTACCCTATGGCGTAATAGTTGAATGTAAATTTCGTGTAAATTCCGCCCCGTTATTTTTACATAATTGCCTGATATATAAATCTCTAACCCTTCGGAAGGGTCAAATTTTACTTTGGTCATGTAGGAATAAGGCAGCGCATAAAATTTGCCACCCTTTAGCCGTACATCAAGCATAATAGCCCGTCTGCTTGCTACCCGCTCAACATCCCAAAATTTACTGCCGCTATCTACAATATCTTCTTCAACGTCACTAATGGGAGTTTTAGGCTTATCTTTTAAAAGTTGTTCTTTTAGGTTCATTTTGTGTTATAACATGGTTTGAAGTTTGGGTAAATGTATTTGCTGGTTTTAGTTTTGATGCCGCTTCTTTCAGGTTTGAAACAGCAAAACGGCTAATATTTTCAGCTTTACTTTTCCAAGATGCGTAAGTATTGGCCAGTGATTGTAAACGGTTCACTAAAACAGCTTGTTGCATTATTTTCTTTTCAATAGCATCTCCTTTATCTGCTACATCATGGGCGGAAATACGCTCAGTACTCCGATTACTTACAATATTTTGCAAATCTTCTTTGCTATCTGTGTACACTGAAACGGCCTCTTTACCCCGTGATACAGAAACATAAAATTGTTCTTTGGTTGATGCTCCGAAGGAGTAGGAGCTTTGCGCCACTATTACTTTATCAACGGTTTTGCCTTGCGATGTGTTAGAGGTTACAGCGTAACCATGCGTAAAATGTCCAAAATCTTTATTCAGGGTTGAGCCATTACTCAGGCGTAAATTACCCTCTTTATCAAAGCCAGTAACGTTATATATCTGCCCGTTATTGAGCTTTGTTCCGTTTATGGCCTTACCGTTCTTGGTGATGCGTATTTTATCACCAGTGGCAAAATTGGCGTTTTGTGGCGCATATACTTGAAACTTGGCCGCTTCATCTTTCGGCAGCACCGTTTGAGTATTACCATTTTTTACAAGGACATTGCCGTTTTCATCTTTCCCCGTAATTGGAAGTTTTTCGCCAGCCTTAAAGCCTTTAATGTTCTGGTTAAATTCTACCACGTGGCCAGCCTGATAATTTACCGCATCTTGTCTTTCGGCCTCAGTAAGGTTTAAGTTTTTAAGCTTAGTTACCTGAATATCATCTTTATCTATTCGGCCAGCTTTTTGAAGTACTTCACGGATTTTATCCGTTACCATTTCCCCTTCTTTGTGGGTTGGAGCAACTACCAAAACATCTTTAAAACCTTTGCCTTTCCGTTCTGAAATACCCTGTAAATATTCAGTGGCAATTTCTTTTAAGCGTTGTTCTTTGTCTTTTATTTCACGGATAGAGCCATTTTTATCAAGTTGCTCATAACCTTTTTCAAAGTCTCCTTTTGAAATAAATTCCATTGCCTGTTTATAGGTTTTGGCGTTTTTTTGCCTCACAACCTCATTTACTCTAATTGCTTTTATGCCGCCTTTCTCCTGAATATTGCGGAACGCATCACCCCTTTCAACAGATGAATGTTGCTTTGTATCACCCGTTAAAATTATACGGTTATTATTCCGTTTGGCTAATTCCATTAACTGATTCATAGTTTTATTGCCAACCATGCCAGCTTCATCAATCCAAAGTACCTGGTTCTTTGTTTGTTGTTGCAGATCCTTATTTGCCAGGAGTGAAGCTAAAGTATCAGCATCTTTATAACCTTCACCACGCAGCACCCCCCGTGATGCTTCGGAGGAAGGCGCAAAAGCAAAGATTTTTCGGCCAGATTCTTCAATACCGTTTTTTACTTCGCCCATCAGGGTTGTTTTGCCCGTTCCGGCCCCGCCTTCAATGGAAATAATTCCGTTAGTTGAGCTTAAAGCGTGGGTTATTGCTTGCCTTTGTTCATAATTTAAGGCTTCATTTTTATATTGGTAATTATCATTCAGGGGTTTAAATCTGCCTTTGGAGTTGATGCAAGATTGTATAAGTTGATTTTCTTCTTGGATTGCTCCTTTAGTAGTAATGAGCTTTTTACCCTCAATATTTCCATGAATTAAATCTTTTCTATTGTCAAAAGCCTGTTTGATTTCGTCAGGAGTGCAGGAAGTAAAACCACGTTTGAAAGCATCGGTTAAAAGCTTTTTTTCTTCAATGGCTGATTTTCTTTCTAAACAATGGCTCAAAGAATAGTCTATACATTCATCAGGAGTAAGGCTTTTAGTTAGTTCAACTTCTTTTTTCTTTTCAATAGCAAAACCCTTTCCGCCGAAGGCGGAAGAAATTTTTTGCGCTTCTTCGTGATTAAGCCTACTTTTCCAGATTTCCCGCAGTTCATCAGCTCCAAGCCCTTTACGCTTATGCTCACGGGTTTTTGCTCCTAAATTATCTAATGCTTTGGCATTGGTTATTTCTTTTTCAGCAGCAAGCTTTTCAATTTCATTAGTACGACGGGAAAACTTATCAATGGTTTCTCTCGATATGCCAGCCAGTTCAAAATTTGTTTTGTTACGCTCTAACTCATAGCCTGTTTTTTGTAGTTTATCCGCCAACAGAGAATTAAAATAAGCTTCATAGTAAGGAGCATCAGCTTTGATTTGCCCAAATTGAGCAGCTTTCCAAACTTGCTCCTGTTCATCAAAGGTTGAATTGAAGGCGAAGCAATGGGCGTGTAAATGACAATCGGGTACACCATCAACAGGCCGTGATGTGGTATGAATAAATTCACCCCAAACGAGGTTTCCCGTTTGGCGGTCATTATCTTGGCCATTTTTTCTTACCCGTGTTGCAGCCTCTTTTTCTATATGCTGCATAGTTTCAGATACGGCACTACGGAACGCATCAAGTATGTTTTTATCTTCGTTGATACCATAAGCGATAGAAACCGATTTTGGTACACTAAAGGTAAAATCATAACCTACACGACGATTTTCATTATTACGTGCAGTTAGTTGTTCAGCGGTTTCAGGGTTAATATTGTAACATAGTGCTGTAAAGCTATCCTTTGTTACTTCACCAGATAGGCCAAGTTTTTCAGCAGATTTACCGCCCCAATTGCCGATTATTTCACCTTTTTCAGCGTAGTAATCTTGTTTTGATAATCCTTCATCATAATAACGTGAAGCACCTTCAGGGGAATTATTTGAGGTTATCCGAAGCATTTAGATACAGTTAATTTGTTCCTGAAAATTAGTAATGTAAATTTACAAAATCAGCAATCAGTATCTTATAGTATTAGTATATTTATTTTACACAGACATCTCCCCTTAGATGGCTAAGGAACAAAAACCCCTGCTTCGGATATGGACTTAGAATTTAATGATTTTTCATTTAAGGGTTTATTTGGTAGAAAAAACCAATCACTAAAATCAGTTGAAAACCGTCACCTATTCCCGCCAGAAACACCTCAATTTACCCCCTTCAAAGACCTTGAATATCCTTTGCTGCAACTTTCGGAAAATCCCGTAGATCGTTGGACAATTGCCGATGCCGTGCGCGGTACGCAAATCTTCGGTGGTATTGGGTCAGGTAAAAGCAGCGGTTCAGGTAAAACTTTAGCACTGCGATTTTTGGAAAGCGGCTTTGGCGGATTGGTACTTTGTGGCAAACCTGATGAAAAAGATAATTGGCTTGAATATGCCCGTAAGGCAAAGCGGGAAGATGATATTATAATATTCTCTAAAAATAGTGGCCATGAATTCAACCCGCTGCAATATGAAATTGAGCGTGAAGGAGAAGGCGCAGGAGCAACCCAAAACTTAGTAACCCTTTTTATGAATATTTTTCAATTAGGGCAGCGCATCAATGGCGGAGAGGCAAAGGAAAGTGAGCGGTTTTGGGAAAATGCCTTACGTCGCTGTATAATCCGTATTGTTGATTTATTGAAGCTTTCAGGGGAAGAACTATCAGTAGCAAATATGGCTGAGGTATTAAATTCAGCACCAACAGGAGCGGATTATATGGAATATCTTGCTACTCTTGAAACAGAAGAAGAATTAGAAAACTGGTTTTCTGAATCTGGTTATTGTACAAGTTGCATTCTGAAAGCCGCTGAAAAAAAACTTGATGAAGATGATAAAACCTGCTTTAATTTAGTTTATCGCTATTTCCTTCGAGATTATGCCAAGCTTGCAGAAAATACAAGGTCTGGCATATCTGAATCATTTTTAGGTATAGCAGAGCCGTTTCTTACTGGTTTACTCGCCAAGCAGTTTGCTAAAGGCACTAATATTAAACCTGAAATTACCCATCAAGGTAAAATTATCATTCTTGATTTTCCTGTAAAAGAGTTTTTAGAGATTGGTATTTATGCGCAGAGTATTTTTAAATTAATGTTTCAACAAGCCACCGAACGCAGAAAGATAGTTAACGGTCATGCTGTACCAGTCTTTTTATGGGTAGATGAAAGCCAGTTTTTTGTAACAGAATATGATATGTTATTTCAAACGACGGCAAGGAGCAGCCGAGCCTGTACAGTTTTTCTAACTCAAAATATCAGCAATTACTATGCTACCATAGGTGGCCAGCACTCAAAAGCCAAGGTAGATAGTTTACTTGGTAACTTGTGTACTAAGATATTTCACGCCAATAATGATTTTGAAACTAACCAATGGGCAGCAAATACTATTGGTAAAAGCTTTATAAAGGTTGATAGTAATAGCACAGGTTTTAATCCTGCAACACTGATACCTAACATGGGCTATACAGAGGCTAATCAATTACACTATCAAGTAGAGCCAAAAGAGTTTACTACCCTCAAATGCGGAGGGAGTGAACACGGTAACGAAGTAGAAGGCTACATGATAACCGCAGGTAAAAAATGGGCAGACGGAAATAACTATAAACAGGTATTTTTCTCCCAAACCCAATAGCTATTTTTCAGGCGATTTAGGTTTAACATGTTCCCCCCAAGTTTGCTCAGGTTTCTTGGTATGGGATTGTTCTCTAACCGTCTTTGCTCGGTTAATGATTTCACCTTTTTCGTTTTTTTCCCAATTAAATTTTTGTCCCGCACCCATCATGTTAGCATTGCGGATGCCGTTATTATCTTTATCCTTGCTCATATTAGTAAAATTTGGTATGCTAAATTAATAATAATTTAGAAATATCAATTATGAATAGTGAAGATTTTAAGAAACAGGTTGATGATTTATTTAAAAATGAAAAAGCATTGATTTATGATGCTGCTATGTTGCAAACGATAGAAGAAGCAAAACAAGGCAACCCTTTAGCTTGGTTAAATATATATGAAAGTTTTTTATGGGGTGATAACCCGAAAAGACGATATTCAAAACCAGTCTTTAAAGCTGCTAATAACCTCAATATTGCAAAATATTTTTGTCGCCTTGTAATTGATTATTTAAAATCTAACCTTGGCTATATAGAAAAACAAAGCTTTTGTACTTTTGAACAAGCAAACACAGATGTAAAAGATTTGGTTGTTGAGTTAGTTGATTTAGGGCTTATTGAGGAATTCTTATCAAATTTTGATGAAGCAAAAAAAATATATTGTGAAGCTATAAACCTAATGACTAAGACCCTTGAACCTGAACGTTGGGATTTTCGAGTCTTTGATTTTCTTCAAGAATTAATCAAGTTACAAGAAGAAAATCAAGCAAACCGCTAAATAACACATACTTACACAAGAATCAATTTTAAAATTGATAATACCCAATTTTACCTTTTACATTTAATTTTAGAGGTTTATTGTTAGGGGTATATATAGCATGTATTACATCAAGGTTAGGTTGTTCGGTATACTCAATTGTTGATCCTGCTTCTATATAAATACTATCAACTTTAAAATAATAATATTTGTCATTTATTGCCATAGTTGATAAATGATTAAGTTTAAATTTGCTTTCCTTCTTTAGTGAATCCATAAAATAAGTATTTTTTTCAATTAGTTCTGCTCTAATTTTCCTTTCCTTTGTATCTTCTTCTTCTGTAAAAGGCGTTACAATGCTCTCCAATGGATAATGTAAACTGTCAATTTTGATTAGATTTCTCTTTAATGTTTTGTCACCATTAGTTATAAACCAAACCATTTCATTCTCTGTAAAATCAGCATTTTTGATTTTTAAAGTTTTTAAACTATAATCATCATATTGACAAAGTTGCTCTTTATTAAAATTTAAAAGTAAATATTCTTCATTCATTTGCCACTTACCACTAAGATTGCAATTAATATCGGTGTTTATTTCAAAGGTATTATTATGAAATATTGTTAACTCACCTTTGGTTAGAATGCCATAGAAACTTTTACCAAGCCCATTGCTTCCCCCCGTAACTCTCCAAATTCCTGCTAACTTTTCCAATGGTGGAGAATTATGATTTTTTAAAAATCCCTTCTCTGTAATATTGTAATAGATAATATAAACAAATAAAAAGAGAGATAAAACCCTAACCGAAGGACGGAGTACCTTAAAAAGCGGGTGTTCAACTTTTTTTGAACTGGAGGGCAGCAGGAACCCTATTGAAAGTAGCACTACGGCAAACAGGCCAACAATATAGTTCATACAATTTAAGGTAAAGGGATATGCTTTTTATGCGTCACAAAATAATGCAAAAAAACATACGAGCCAAATTTTATGATATTTATTTATCAAATGGCAAAATTTTATTTCTCCCATCCTGAATCATGACCATTATTAGAGCTTTTGTGATGGTTTGTTGTTGCTTTTTTGAGAGGTAAATTTTTATTATTGCCTTCCTTACCGTCATTTTGTTTCCAATCTTTAATCCCCTTTATATCTTCTTCTGATATAACCTTTGAAAAATCGGGCATTGGAGCGGAGAAGAATTTGCCAGTTGCTTCTTTCCATCTTGGTTTTGGTTCGTCACTATGTTT
>NZ_AXVJ01000079.1 GCF_000482465.1 Runella limosa DSM 17973 | reverse complement strand
AGTGTAAAGCGCTATCGAAAACAAATTGAAAAGACAATTGATCAGCCAGCTATCTCCAAGTGACGGTTTTTGTACGAAACGGCAAAACTACCCAACTATTGTTAGTATGGGGCAGTTTGTTAGGTTGCTTGCATTGCTTTAAATCGCCTAATTTATTTAATGTAGAAACTGCAACCATCACAATACCCTTCTATTTCCACCGATGATCGAAATCCTTGGCCATTAATTCTATAATCGTAATTTGGATTGACCGAAACCCGACGTTTGTCATTCTCTAGTGGAGATATCCTTCCAGATGCAATCACATATTTTGATAATACAACAGCACAATCGCTTTCGTTAGTCTTTAAATTACAAGAACACTCTGATGTCTCAACTACTCTATCATAAAAGGTAAAGAATATTCCTGAAGTAGACTTATCTTTTGCATTAAAACCTCTGACGTATTCAAGTAAACTAAGCCAATCTTTTTTATCATTAGGGTTGTAGTTTTCAGCTACTATCTCAAGGCAGTATGTAGCATATGAACTCAATCCCATTCGGTGAACGCCAATGTTGATAGTTTTAAAAGAGGGAGAAAAAAAATTTCCTTTTTCATGAAAGGCCGTTAGTGCAACCAAGCTGAAAAAGAGTAGAATGGCTTGTGGTTTCATTGCTTCTGTTTATTTAGGTGAGAAAAATGCATAAAGTAAGTTACCAATATTTATCTAACTTTATCTAATTACTTTACGAAACCTTATAATTTCTTTGTGGAATGGGTTTTTTGTTTTACGAAACAATTTTTCAGGCGTAAAACTGGTTACAGTATAAAGCTTATTTATGTCTATCAAGGCTATTTGTTCAATGTGCTGGCTTGGCTCTTTGATAGATATTCGTTAAAATCTTTATGCCCTTGATAAATATCTGAACAATCATCTGTAATTCCTTGGAATTCACTTCTGAAAAATGCTTTTACTTTTTGCCCTGTGGTATCATTGTCCAAATAAAGCGAAATTTTTGAATAGTTACCTGTTTTTAGCATATCTTTTGTTTGCTCTTGAAAAGAAGCAGAATTCATAATTAGTACATCAGCCTCTACTAAGCTTTGAAATTTAGCTAAATCAACTGATTGATAGTAAGTTAATGCAGACAAGAAATCCATAAATCCTTCAAAAACTGCTGCTCTATCCTGCCCTTTGCCTTTTACAAAGCTTATGCCCTTTTGACCTATGGAGCTTTTGAAATAGGCGTTGCGGATTTCATACCCTTCATTTTCATTACGAATACCTGCGGCAAAGTATGTTTTACCGTTTTCGTTGTTCCTGTATTGAACCTCCACCAAGTATTTAACGGCTATGTCTGGATTAATGCCCCTTTGTTGGGTTAAATATTGCAGTAATGCCTTGCCATTAAATGAATCTACGCTAAGGGGACTTATTTTACGCAAGGAGAGAGTTTTATCTCCTGCTGGTAGGTTGGTAGCCTGTGGTGGTGTTAGTGGCACTGAGGGTGTAGAAAATAGGCTTTGCTGTGTATCTCCAATTAAACTTTCTAAATTGGCTAAAGCTCCTTTAATATCGGTGTGGTAGTATCTGGTCGCAAAATCTAAAACTGTGCCGCCTGTATCGCCAAAATCATTCCATATCCATTTATTGCCAAGAAAGCTTGTATGAAAGGAAGGTTCTATTTCCTTCCTGAATGGGGAACAATACCATAATTCATTGCCGCCTTTAAGCCTTTTTACGGGTTGGTGGCCAAGTTTTGACAAAATGGCAGGAAGAGAAAGTTTTTTTGCTTGTTCGGAATTCATAAAATATTTAATCCATAGATTTATATTTTAAAACCTTTCTTTTTTCTTTTCAACAGCAAATAGAAAATATCAAAAATTTTAGCAAGGAGGGTGCAAAATATCTTAGTTCAGTAAAAAATTACTAAAAAAAGTTTTCAACATTTTTGACTGCATTATAGGTATATTAAGATATAGGGTTATATATATAGGTTTGGGCGAGTAAATTCACGTACCTTTGCGCGAGTAAATTCACGTGGATAAGTGGGGTTTGCGCGAGTAAATTCACGTAGATAACCCTAAAAAATGCCCTAAAAATGGGGGGCGCGAGTAAATTCACGTGCCTTTGCTAACTAACTGATTTATAGCTACTTGATTTGTCAAATTAGTGTTTACTTAAACCTATTTAAAAAAGTTATCCACATTGGAATTTTGAGCGGCGGCGCGAGTAAATTCACGTACATTAAAATTTATATAAACTACTGATAATCAAATATTTATGCATAATTATTTTGTGTTTTTCGCCTAATAATCCCCTAAAAGTGTGAGTAATTTCACGTGACTTTAAAGCAACAATAGTTTTAGAGGTTCTACTATCGGTTGTACTGCATTGTATCAAAATGGGGCGCGAGTAAATTCACGTACATTAAAATTGTAAATTTTCCCTTAACCTTCTGCTACTGACCAATCTATGATTTTACCAAAATTAGAGCGCGAGTAACTTCACGTACCTTGCTTACGTTTTTGTGTTTTGAGAAAAAGATGGTATTGAAATAATAGTTTTTTTCTCAACTGGTGGCGGTGAATGATATAGATTTAAGCCTTTTTCTTTGACTTCTTCAAGTTTGGCAAAAGGATATTGCTTGATAACAGTGTTTAGATTTTTAAGAAAATCACGCCTAAAATCTCTAATCCGTGAATAATTTTGGCCGAATTGTTCCCATAAATTAACCCATGAAACAAATTGAAAATCCCCCCTTGGAATTCTATGCAGCCTTTGAGCAAGCCAAGCATAAATATCTAATGCCATAGAGTTATTAGCCAAAGCTCCTAAAGCTCTTTCATCTAAAGGTATGGCATGGTTAAGCAAGCTTTCAAAATAATCTTCTGAAAGCTGCACACTTGATGGCCATAAAATCCTTTGTCTTTCATCTTTTGGAAACCATAGATCAAAAGCACTAACTATTTGTAGCTCATACTGAACGCCTCTTACCCCGTCGCTATACCCCAAACTTAAACGTGCGGTTGAAAGTCTGCGTAATTGCTCTTTTACTTCCTTGATTGTGTAACCGTCTATATTTAGCCCTATACGCTTTATGAAGGCTGACATTGAGTCTTCAACATCAATTATTTTGCTTTGGGTTTTTATCGCTTGGCTGTTGATATGAGCAAGAAGCAAACGGGCTTTAGTGCCGTATGGTAAACCAACATTTTCAAAATGGCCTTCTTGATTAATAGCCTTACCTGCTTGCACTAACAGCGAAACATTACCTTGCTTTTGCTCCCATTCCCGAACATCATCACCTAAGTTACGAGTAGGTAGAAAGGTTTGGCATAATACCGAATGTTGAAACACGGCATTTTTGATTGTTGCTCTATCTGTGGCTATTTTTAACCCGTTTTGAAAGGCTTTTAATTCCCTATCAGTAATTATTCTGGGTTCTTTTTGCTTTTCATTCATAAGGTAAGAATTTGCTTTTGAAAAAATAATAACCTGATTATCAGTTATTTCAAGCTAATATATTTAAAGAAAAACACAAATAAAGAAAACATTAAATACATATTTCTTTATTTATTCATATCTGCTTCTATCAGCATAGTTATGTACATCCTATGAGTTAGCTTTTTTCCTGAAAGCTTTTTTCCAACCAATTTATGAGCCATTTTTTCGTAAATATCTATTGGTAAATCAATAGTTAAACGATGATATTCTTCTCTTGTAGAGTGAATTTCCTTAACGGCTTTCTCTGTCTTTTCAACATCAATTTCTGTTTTTTTAACGTTGAATTTTGGGCTTAACCCTAAAGTGTTTTTTAGTCCTAATTTTTCCTTTGCCATAACTCTACTATTTTAAAGTTTTTTAATAATTTTAGATAGTTCATTGAATAAAGTAACTGTTTCCGCTTTTGCTTTATCATCCTTATATTCAATAACACCTAACCCTTTGATAACAGCCTCACGGTATGCAGTACGGCTTTTAAGGGTGGTTTTCAAGATTGGGATTTGCTGCTCATTAAGAACTTCCATTACTTCTTTTCCAATGTTGGTATTAGGCTGGAACTGGTTCATTAGAAAATAAGCAGGGATTTTCTTTTCCTTTTCAATCTCGGCTTCATGGTGACGTTCAAGAAACGTCTTTGCTGCCCAAATATCAAGACCACTGGGTAAAATAGGAATAAGCAGTAAATCAGCCAATAAAATAATTTTACTGGACAACTTGTTAAGCGATGGAGTTCCGTCAATGAGTATGATTTCGTAATCTTTACTCATAATCTTTACATTTTTTGAAAGTTCAATACCGTCTGGCTGGCCAACGACTGGAATGCTTGGCACTTCATCGGGGCGGAATCCTGACCAGTGTATTGCACTTTGGTTAGTATCAACATCAAAAATGCAGACCTTAAAACCAGCATGAGCAAAGCATACAGCAAGGTTTTGTGTTATTGTGGACTTCCCTACTCCACCTTTAAGACTTGTTACCGAAATAATCATATTTGACTCAATTGCCGTTGAAAAAAAAATTTAAAGAAATACAGAAATATTTATTTAAATAAAAAAAGATTTGAAGAATTAATGGAACAAAGAAAAGAAGAAACAATGAAACAAGCTAATTTTTAAACATAAATGTTTCATTATTAGCACATTATATAGTTAATTATAAAAATTTAAATGTATTTTAGCGCATAATTTCTAACTTAGGGCGTAAATTTAAATATATGACTATTGATATTCACGATAGTAATTTTGACTCCGAGATAAGTAAAGTGTTACAACTTACAACAGCAGGAGCCAGTAAAACATCTGTAACCTTATCTATAAGAAAGGTAAACTCAGAAGGTGAGGAAGAAAGTATTGACATTGTTTTGCAGAAAGCAGAGGCTTTGGTAGTTGCTGAAACGATTCGGATTTATTTTGAGCAAGCTAATAATTAGTAGTATGTGTTATGAAATAAAAATATATTAATGAAGGAATTTTAATTACTATTCCAAATGCGTTGAGCTAAACCTCTACGCTCTTTGCCTTGGGTAC
This sequence comes from Runella limosa DSM 17973, assembly GCF_000482465.1. GTDB lineage: Bacteria > Bacteroidota > Bacteroidia > Cytophagales > Spirosomataceae > Runella > Runella limosa. The sequence continues at coordinate 3,092 of NZ_AXVJ01000079.1, read as the reverse complement.
GGGTATAGATTGCGGTGCTATCTAAATAGCGATGCCCTAACCATTCTTGTATTTGCTGAACGGGTATTTTATTTTCTACTGCGGCAATGCCAAAAGCATGGCGCAAACCTTTAGGGCAAGCTTTCTTGCCATTGATGGCCGCTCGTTGCATGACACGCTTAACATGATTTTGGCCTGTTCGGTCTGTGAAGCTCCAAAGTTTTTCCCCTTTACGCTTTGGCTCGGCTTGGCGTTTTTGGATATGGTAAACATCATTGAGTTTTTCAAGGTAGTCTTCGGGTAAGTCTATGAAGCGAAAAACACCCGATTTACGACGCTTCAAGGTTTCAATAAAAACGCCCTTCTCGCTGAAATCAAACTTGTCATAGGTTATATTAAGGCACTCATTGAGGCGGCAGCCTGTGAAGTACAGCATTTGAGAGAAAAACTTTATATCTGGCTCCTGAAAGCGGGTAGCCTCAAAAAAAAGCTTCCGCTCCTCTGCGTTTAGATATAATCTTTCACCTGTGGTGCTGTCGTGTAATTCGGATAATTCCATTTTCGCACTATTTATGGGAAGTACGAAAGCAAAACTACTAAAACCTTTAAAAATGTCAAGGATTTAGATAGAAAATGACCAAAAGAGTAGGGGCTTTTCGTACTATAAGTGGTAAAAGGCGAAATAAAGGCAAAACTAAAAGGGACAGAGACAGAACATTGACCACTTGATAACTTTTTAAGGAGATTAGGTATAAGCTTGGCTTTAAGTGGCATTTGACATTAAATAAAAAACTTTGCATAGATACTCAACAATACAAAAAGTACGACATGCATAATACCACACAAAATCAAAAAAGTACAACAACAATACAAAATGTACGACAAAACTTTCGCATATTTGAGAGTAAGCGGTCATTCCAACGACCACCCTACTGACCGACAACATAAATTAGCAAGACTATATGAGTTATATTCCGAAAACAATTAGTGAAGTAACATCCGAGTATTTAAACAGGACGACTTTTTTGCCAGCCATACAACGAGAATTTGTTTGGGGGACATATGGAATTGAAAAACTTTTCGATTCAATTATGGGCGACTTCCCTATCAGCACTTTCTTGTTTTGGAAAATAAAAGAAGAAAATAAAAAAGAGTGGACGGCTTACGAATTCCTTAGAGATTTTGACCAAGAAGCACCGCATAATAATGAAGCATCTGTAACAGGCATCAATCAAGACATCTATTTGGTTCTTGACGGACAGCAAAGGCTTACATCTTTATTCATTGGACTAAAAGGCTCTTATCGTTACTTTTATTATCGTTGGACAAAGACCAAACTTTATCTGAACATTTTAAAAGCCCCAATCAAAAGCGACAACCCAGAAGAGTTCACATATCAATTTCAGTTTAGGGAAAATAACATTCCTAACCCTAAAGACCCAAATCCCCAATATTGGTATTTAGTTGGCGACATTCTAAACTTTGACGACGCAGAAGATTCCAAAAAAGAAATTAAAGAAAGGCTAAAGGATTTTACAGACGACCAAAAAGATATTGCTAACTCTCACATTGGACGACTACATTCAAGAATCCACACATCAAGACTTCTTAACTATTACGAAGAAAAATCCCAAGACTACGACAAAGTTGTCGAAGCTTTTATTCGAGCAAATACAGGCGGAGTAAAACTTGAATACAGCGACATTTTACTTTCTACTGCAACAGCGAAATGGGTTAATCTAAATGCAAGAGAAGAAATTCATTCATTCACCGACAATATTAATGCAACAGGAAGTGGCTACTCATTCGGAAAAGATTTTGTACTGAAAGGCTGTTTGTATTTGACTGACGATTTACCAATTCAATACAAAGTGAAAAACTTTACAAGAACCAACCTTGAAAAAATTGAAAACAATTGGGATAATATTACGGACAATATTGAAATGACCGTTCAGTTAATGCACAAGTTCGGTTTCAATGATAAAAGTTTAGTTGCAAAAATTGCGTTGTTGCCAATATCATTTTACTTAGGCAAACTGAAACCAAAGAATTTTATAGATTCAACAGACAAGAATGATGTACGAAATCAAAATATCATTCAAAAGTGGTTAATTATTACTTTGCTAAAAAATGCTTTTGGTGGTTCATCCGATACTATTCTAAAAAACCTTCAAGAAACAATTAACGCACAAACTGACTTTTCGTTTTTTCCATACGAAGCATTGAACAAGCGATTAAATATTGAAGCAAGTTTTAACGATACAGAAATTGAAAATCTGCTTACGACAAATTACAGCACTAAATACAGCTATCTAATTTTGTCACTTCTATACCCAGACAGAGATTGGAAAGGCAAGAAATTTCACGAAGACCATATTTTTCCAAAGTCTGAGTTTACAGCAGCCAAATTAAAAGCTCGTGGTTATGACACAGACACAATTATAGAATACCAAAAGCATTTTAATTCAATTGGCAACCTGCAACTTTTGACAGATTCTGAGAACCTTGAAAAAAGTGCAGAGGATTTTGAAACATGGTTTGCTACCCGTGACATAAACTTTAAGGACAGAAATACAATACCGACAATTAGCACTTATAACTTTGAGAACTTCCTTGAATTTATAACAGAAAGAAAAAAGCTATTAGGTCAACGACTAAAGACGTTTACGATTTGACGAGAAAAGGAACGAACCGCTTACATGGGTTTGGCGTTATAGGGGCTGAAGAATAAAGGCTAAAGTTTAGTATTTCAATTTATCTTTAGTACAAGGGTTGGGCTGACGTTCCCTGATTTCCCCTACAACGCCAAGCCCTAAACCGTTAGCAGTAATTTTAGACAGACCATAGAGGGTTACACTTCTGCAACGGTCGTCCCTGAAATGTAACCCCTGTAAAATAGGTTGCTTTAGCTTCTGTTAACATTTAATTAACTTATATATGGTATAATAGTATAACAACCTAAAAGGATATATATATGTCAGATTCTAACCATAACGCAACTGATGATAAAAACCCCAAACCAAAACATAAACAAAGGGATACTGACGAACATAAACATAATGACGAGCCAAAACCTATACGCAAAGAAATAACTGGCAAATTAGTAGCAGCAA
>NZ_AXVJ01000078.1 GCF_000482465.1 Runella limosa DSM 17973 | reverse complement strand
AAAAAAAAACCATTAAGTATGTATCAAATAATATTTACTCCGATCCAAGTTATAAAGACTTTAATACTTCACAAAAACTTCCATTCTCTTTTGACTATATACATTTAATGGGAGGTTTTAAAAGAAGTTATTCATTTTGTACCTTAATTGCAAAACACTTAAGAAGTGAAAATGCTCACATGTACTATAGAATTATAAAAAGAACACTAGAATCTAAAGTGAAAACGCATAATATATTTTACCAAAAAGGCAATTTATTCTATTTTGAGAAAATTTGCAATGAAATAAAGGAAGCCCCATTCTCAAAAAAAAATCAATGGCTAGTAAATGATAATTTAGCTAATGAATATATAAATGGAATAATAAATTTTGAAAGAGGAAAACATTTTTTCAAAAAACCTGTTATGGAAGATTTTTTATATATAAAATTTAACTCTTCAAAATTTATATACAAAGTAAATGATCATAAACCTTATATTCTTGGATTAGATCAATACTCTCCTTTATTAACGCGCAAGTATGATTTAGATTTTTTAGGAGTGTTAATAGTTAAAAATAGTCAAAAACAAATTACTTTTAGCAAATTAATTAAAAGCATTAAAATACATTTTCAGATAAATAATAACTCTGAATTGTATACGTTTATTAATTTTGTAAATACAAAATTAAAGGAATTTTATTTTATAGGAGCAATTGAATTGAAAAATCCATAAGTAATCTTAATTTATGATCGTCACCACTTGCATAAGCAACACTAATGAAAAAGGGTATGTATTAGGGCTAAAATCATCATGTAAATACTTTAACTTACCATTTTACCCTATTATAACTAACCAGTCTATGTGGACAAATTATAAACAGAAGGATTATCTTCTTTATAATTTTTTACTTAGCAGACCAAGAAATGAAATCGTTTTATTTTGCGATGGATATGATTCAGTTATATTGGGGAATGAAAACGATATATTAAAAAAATATGAATCATTCAATAGGAATATAGTTTTTTCTGGTGAAATAAATTGTCATCCTGATATCACTCTTAAAGATCTATATCCTTCAAAAAAAGGAGAATATAATTTTCTAAATTCTGGTGGATTTATTTCTAAATCAAAATATTTACTTGAAATATATGATTTTTATTTTAGTGGAGATGGTAAAGATAAAATTAGCAACGAAATTTATTCATGGAGTAATCAGTATTTTTGGACTAACGTTTATTTAAATAAAATGTTTGATATTGAAATAGACCATAATTCGGAGATTTTTCAAACATTTTCTAGTGAAATAAATCAATTGAATAAAATAATTGGCTTAAAAAATATATTACCATATAAAGAATGGGAGCAAATAGCCTTAAATGAAGTTAATAATATTTTAGGCATTTTTGAAATAAGGGGGAAAAAGATTTATAACATGAAAACCAAAACTTATCCTTGTCATTTTCATTTTAATTCACTTTTATTAAAACATGTGTTTTTTAGTCAAAGTTTTAAAAGATGGCTTCCTTGGCTTTAAGAGTTATTATTAATTTTAATTGATTCATAATAAATATTTAATTAGCAAATAAAAATGGTAAATCAACAAAATAATTTGAATATTGCGTTAATAAATGAAGCAATTAGGATTGCTGACAAGCTTATTGACAAGTCAATAATTTCAGAAAAAGGTTGTTTCTGGGAAGGTATATCTGTTGGAATAGATAATTATGGTAATACAACATATAACTTGTGTGAGAACTATTCTATTTATTCAGGAACATCTGGCATTGCACTTTTTTTTATAAAAATATATAATTTAACAAATGACGAAAAATATCTTGATATTCTTGAAAAATCAGGAAGATATTTAATTTATTCTTACCTTAATGATGAGAATAAAAATTATACTTATCTTAGTGGGTATTTGGGCGTAGCTACTACCTTATTAGAACTTTCTAAAGTTTGTAAAATAGATTTGTTTTACGAATACGCCATAAGTATTGCTATTTCTTCTAAAGATTTTTTCAATCAGAATTCTACTCCATGTGAATACTTAAATGGATTCTCTGGAGTTATTATTGCATTACTCAAAATATATGACAATACACAAGATGTTAGACTCTTAGATTCTATTGACTACACTATTGAACAGCTTTTAGCTAAAGCTCGTTTGTCAGATATAGGTATTTATTTTGATGAATCTTATAATGTAAAAAAACCGCTTTGTGGAATAAGCCATGGAGTTTCTGGAGTTGCTTTTGCATTCCTTGAACTTTTTAATTATTTTGGAAATCCAGCGTTTTCTAAAATGGCTCAATGGTGTTTAGACTATGAAGATAATTTATTTAATAGCTCAATTAACGAGTGGCCTGATTTTCGTAAAGTTGATAGTCCTCAATTGATGTACGAAAAATTTAAAACTACTGATATCAGTTATTTTTATAAAGTAAATTATATGAGTGCTTGGTGTCATGGAAGCCCAGGTATTCTATTGACAAGAATACGTGCACATCAGCTTGGTGTAAGAAAATACTTTAGTCTTTTCAAAAAAACATTAGACAAATATACAATTCCCATAGACCTTCCTTCTTATACTTTATGTCATGGTATCTGCGGTAATGCTGAAACATATTTATTTGCTTCAGAAGTGTTTAATTCAAAAAAATATCGTGGTGTGGTAACTAAAATACTGTCTAAAATGATTGATGAAAAAGACTCATTTGTGCATTATAAATCTGGCTATGATATACAAGATTATGAAGATTCTAGTATGTTTATGGGTATTTCTGGAATTGGACATTTTATTATTAGGTATTTAACTTCAAGCTCAACTGAATCAATACTATTTCCATATTTAAATTCACATATGGAAAAAATACCGCCTAATTACAAAAATATTAAGTTAACTGAGCAGAGCCTTTATGGAATAATTTTAACTAATTCATATACTATATCCTATAAACTTTTAAAAGAAAATATAATTGGATCTTATGGTAGTTTTATGGAACACTTATTTGATGTTAAAAAAATGTCCATAACAAAATTAAATAATAACTTTAAAACAAATTTAATAAAACAAGGTATTGGATTGAATTTTTTATTAAAGACATTTAGGGTAGAATCTAAAATAATAAAATTGCAATCTGAAAATAATAGAATTGTTTCTTTTTTTCGATTAAAGTATATGTTAGAAATAATTGGAGATTTAAATAATAGTACTTTATCAATTGAAAATATGGAGATTATTAATAACCCATATTGCCTTCTTTTAAATGAGAGTTTTTTATCTGAAAAATCTTTGTTTCTTATTGCTTCTCACGATGGAATTTTAAAATTTGAGTGTACTCCTATTATGGAAATAATATACTCTTTAACTCGTGAGAGAATAATTGTCTCTGATTTAGTAAGTAAAATTGCTGATAATTATGTTAATGTTAAAACTGTAGATCAGATGGATTTTTTAAAACAAAAATTATTTTCTATTATTTACTTAATGATAAAAAATATGATTATTATTAAATATTCTTTTTTGGTAACTATTTAGGTACGAATAAGCATAGGTAAATTTATGGAAGAATTGGTTAAAGAAATAGCAGACTTAAAAGCGCTGATTAACCGTCTACTGCTTCGTATCGAAGAGTTAGAGGGGGAAAATGTTGACTTGCGTCGCCAACTTAACCAAAACTCTTCTAACTCTCATAAACCACCTTCCAGTGAAGGCTATGCAAAAAAGCCTCTTATCAAACCGGCAGGAAAAAAGCCGGGAGGACAAAGCGGTCATCCGGGTAAAACTCTACAATTAGTAGCAAATCCTGACCAAATTCATACTCATCGCGCCACACATTGTTGTTGTTGCGGTCTTGCCCTCGAAGGGGAAGGAGAAGTGGTTGCTCGTCGCCAAGTTTTTGATTTACCCCCTACTCGCTTGTGGGTAGATGAGCATCAGGCAATAGCCCGTCGTTGCCAATGCGGTTGTGAACAAACAGGCCAATTTCCTGCCGATGTAGTGGCTCCGGTTCAGTATGGACCCCGTATTCATGCTCAAAGTATTGTGCTCAACGTTGATTATCGTTTGCCTTTTTCAAAGATAAGCCAATTGTGGACTGATCTGATAGGTTGTAGCTATAATCCAGCTACATTGGCAAATGCTCAAACCAAGCTTTATGAGCAGTTATTGCCGATAGAAACTCAAATCAAAGAACAACTCAAGTCAGCACCTGTCTGCCATTTTGATGAAACGGGTCTGCGGGTTGACGGAGGTTTGAAATGGCTTCATTTAGCAAGCAATGAGCTTTTTTGTTCATGACAAACGCGGCCAACAAGTCCTTTTGTCACAGGAAAGTATTTTTCCTGTGACAAAAGGACTGTCCACGACTGCTGGGCGTCGTATTTTACGGTAGGCAATGGTCGCCATAGCCTCTGTGGAGCGCATTTATTACGAGAACTGCAAGCGCTCATTGAGCAGGGACGTCAGTGGGCTAAAACCATGCAGGAGTACTTGATGGCTGCCTATCAAGCCACTCGACATGGGCCGATTGGTCTTGACCAACAGACACATTGGAGAGTGAACTTCCAACAAATTTGTCAGCAGGCTGGCTTGAAAGAACCTCCTGCTATCACCTTTTTCAAACCTGACGCTCGCTTGGGTAAACCCAAAAGAACCAAGGGCCGCAATTTGCTACAGCGCTTGATGTGCCATCAAGAAGCTGTGCTCGCATTTGCTCGCACCGGCGACCCGGTTTGAGTCGGGGGTGCCTTTTACGAATAACCAAGCCGAGCGGGATTTAATGGCTGTTAAAGTAAAACAAAAAGTCAGCAACTGCTTTGGTCGCGTCAGCGGAGCGACTGCCTATGCCCGTATCGCTGGGTTTATTTCTACAATTCGCAAAATGAAACAAAACATTATCCTCAATATGGAGAATGTTCTTGGGGGAAGATTTCAATGGGCTACCTAAACAGGTACATAAATTTTATGATAAGTAGGGTATCTTGAACAAGCAAAAGTGTACCGAAATAACCAAGAGTTTAAATCGGTACAGTTGCACTTTATGCTAATGAAATCAAGAAATTATGCCTGTCAGAAGCGACTCGGATTTGAAGCCTATAACTTGGCCTTTGGGACGCTCTGTCTGTCACCTGAACGCGGGCATTTACGCACTCTATGGACTTGCACCCACCCCAAATAACTGAGGGTGAGTGAGTTAAGCCACGAAACAGAGATCACTCTGACCTTTACACACTTGGCTCCGTTGGGCTGTTGCCTGCCTTCGGGGCCTGCGGCCTGTCGCCAGAAAGGTGACAACGCGGAGCGAGTAAATTACGCACAAGTACTTGCACGGACTATAACAATTTATGCGGGGGGCATTGAAATTAATGACCTGGACGAGGTGGTACACAAGTACCTGCAAACGGGCCATAACAATTTGTGCCCGTAGGACTGTAAAAGCAGATAACATGACAGGCATATGGCTCACGTGTTGGAGTAAAACAAGTCTTGTCATAACACCGTGCTTCAAAAGTGACTATGCCCTCTGATGATTCAAGGCTACTATCCTCAATCAATTCCTGTGGAAATTCTCCAAATATTCTTTCGAGAAGTGCGATAGGGGGAGTATCTTTCTTAAAAGAAATTGTCAAGGATGAACATGGAGTGCCACCTACTATCTGTTCTGTTTCTTCTTGTGAGAGTTGCATATTACTGAGGTTAAAAGTTACATCTTATTTTGACGTGATGAGTTCAAGCTCATTTGCTCAGGCGTGCCACTTGTCAACCGAGGCCACCCAACGCGAGAGCGAAACAGGAATAAGCTCACTGACAGACACTTGCATCAATCAGACGTGCGACCTGTCAAACGCAAGTGCCCTGACGAACTACAACTCCCCTAACAGGGACGTATCGATTGTCAACCAGAACTTGTCAACGTACCACCTGACGGCTACCAGCGGCCTGCTACCTGTCGACCGCAAAACGGCAAACGCACAAGCTAACTGCACAGACCCTGCGCCCAACTATTTATTGTACGCAACATTGCCATACTATTTCAAATTGATAATCAGTGATTTGTCGATGGTGCTACGGTCGCACTTCAAGCCACAACATTGGCAGTACAAGTATGCTGAAATCTTTCTTTTATTACAAGAAAAACCTAAAAATGTTATCATGTGGCAATCACGACTTCGCCTGACAATTTCATCCAAATTTACCGTCTCAAAAAACGGGTACTTTGTGAGACAGTCTCTAGCTGCTCAAAACTTTTTCCAACCAATACATTACCGACCTCAAATTGCAATCTCATAAATCAATGTCTGATTTTTGCGGGAAGGTTGACTTTTTGATACACATTTTAGGCAAGATTAATTTTATGGCATTTTAAGAACGGTCGTTTGTAAAACGCCACAAACAGTGTATATTTACAAAAATGACCGTGGAACACTTACTTATGTACATAAGGTAGAATATGAAATATGTTTGCTACTACCGTGTCTCTACCAAAAGCCAGGGCAAAAGCGGCCTAGGACTCGGCGACCAAAAAATGATTGTTGAACGCTTTCTACGGGAAGGGGATGTAATCTTAGAGGAACATACTGAAGTAGAGTCCGGCCGAAAAAGTGCCAGACCCAAAATGTTGGAAGCAATTCGAAGTTGCCAAAAGTTTGGCGCAAAGTTGTTGATTGCCAAACTGGACCGCCTTAGTCGTAATGTGGCGTTTGTGATGACACTAAGGGATTCAGGGGTAGACTTCGTGGCTTGTGATTTACCTGATGCGAATACACTCACCGTAGGTATTATGGTAACATTTGCCCAGCATGAAGCAGAACGTGGTTCGGAACGGACAAAAGCAGCGTTAGCTCAAAAGAAAGCGCAAGGATTTAAACTTGGTAAACCTGAGAACCTAACCAAATTGGCTATTGATAAAGGGCGGACTATAAGAATTGAGAACGCCAAAACCCATAAAGCGAATGTTCAGGCCACGGAGCTTGCGATATTATATAGGAATATGGGCATGACCTTTCAAGCGATAGCAGATAAGCTAAATCAATCGCACTATTTGACTAGACGGCAAAAATTGTTTGATGGAAAAGCGGTGTATAGGTTATTGGAGCGCAAAAATGAGTAATTTAGTTTTCGTATTATCTATGTGTAGCACGAAAGCAAAACTGCCAGAACCTTTAAAAGGTCAAGGTTTGAGATTGGAAATAACCAAAAATGGTAGGAGTTTTTCGTACTTTAAGAGGTAAAAGGCGAAACCCAAAACAAACCTAAAGTAGGCAGAGACAGAACATTGACCACTTGATAATTTTTTTAAGGAGATTAGTTATACCATTTTGCTTTAAGTGGCATTCGACATTAAATAAAAAGCCTTGGATAGATACTCAACAATACAAAAAGTACGACATGCATAATACCATACAAAATTTACCGCAAAACTTTCGCATATTTGAGAGTTATTGGCAAGACTGCCCAATAACACGCAAAAATATAATACTAATTCAGAAATGGAAAGGCGTATATTTGCATTATGAATTACGACTCAAAGATACACGAAAGCATAGACTACCTCTTAGAACAAGAGCGCAAGAGCTCCTTGTCTTTGATTAGAGATCGAGTGCGTTTTATTCGCTTGTTGAAAAGCGGCGAAGCAAAAACACAATCTGGTGCTGGTCAATTGATTGGTTTATGTGAACGTTAGTCCCAACGGCTTTGGCGCATTTACCAGCAAGAAGGACTTGCAGGCTTGCAAAAAAAGCCATCTTGGGGATATTGGGGTAAGTTAAGTAGTGTTCAGATAACCCAACTTCGTCAATTTTTACTAGATGACCAAGCCGAAACATTAGCCGACATACAAGCCTATTTAAAAAATAATTTGGGCGTAGGTTATACTATTGGCGGCGTAAGCGACTTATGTAAACGCCTAAAAATCAAACTAAAAACTGGCCGTCCAGTCAATGTTTGCCAGCAAGCTGGGGCCATAGAAGAATTTTAAAAAAATTCAAAGACCTATGGTAATCAAAAATCATCTTAAATTTGTCAAGCTATTTCAGGGAGATACATAATATTAATTAATACTTTTAAATTCACTTAGAGACATAGTTATTGTAAAGCTAGGTATAACTTTTGGCCTAATCCCTAAATATTGGGTAGTTTTGCCGTTTCGTACAAAAACCGTCACTTGGAGATAGCTGGCTGATCAATTGTCTTTTCAATTTGTTTTCGATAGCGCTTTA
>NZ_AXVJ01000077.1 GCF_000482465.1 Runella limosa DSM 17973 | reverse complement strand
GAATCGGGGGTGATGCGGTTAAAATTGGTGACGATTCCAACTGCTCCTACGGTGTCGTTGTCATCAACGAGCAGTTGTGATGCGACGGCAAGTTTTAGCGGTCAGTCGAGTTGCGGTAGTTTGCGAACGGTTTGGTACAATGCCACTACGAACGTGGCCTTGCCCAATTTACCATCGACGGTTCCAAGTCAGACGACGTCGTATTACGCCCGTTGTCAAACGGAAAACGGTTGTGTAAGCGAGCGAAGCAATGTGGTGACCTTTACGCTCACGCCCACACAAGTAGCACCCGTGATTACAGCCTCACAAGAGAACGTGTGCATAGGCTCAATGGTGACAATTTCGGCGAATTGCCCTTCGGGTAGTCAGACGTTCTGGAACACAGGAGTGACCACGCCAAGTTTTGAAGTGTCGTTTAATAATGTCACCAAACAGACCTATTGGGCGAAGTGTATTTTTGGCGGAGGTTGTCAAAGCGCGGAAAGTATTCGGAAGGATATTTACTGGAATGCTTTTGTGGTGACGCCGATCAATGTGGGAGAAACCAAATCGTCGGTGAAGTCTGCCAACGATAAATCGTTGTGGAGTAGTCATTTCATCACGCGTGACGGTGGACCCGAATTGGCACAAAGTACACAGCAAAATCCGACTTTATATTATGTAGAAAACGCCAACAAAGTAGCACCTCGTTACTGGACGATTAACGCCGATGCTTGTGGTTTGGGCACGGATGGTTCATTAACGTTTGATATGTTGGCGACACCCGAAATGGGGGTAATCCGCTCTTTCAACACGCACGAAAACAATGCACCCTACTTTATGTATGCCAACCGTGAGGGCTGGACGGAGTTGTACGCGCAAAACCATCCAGCCTACGGCTTTTACCAAGACAACGGTTCGGGTGGTAACGTATATGACGCAGGGTTACCAAAGGGTTTGTATAAGTTGAGCATTCGTTATTGGGATCAGAAAGGCTGGGGCAGTATTTATCCTGCAACGCGCCAAGCGCAAGGCAATGTATTGGCCTACCAAGAATATTGGTTTAGAATCCAGTCGAAAGACGGGGTAGGCGTAGGAGCAGCGAGGATAGCAGTTAGCGAAGAGCAAGTTGCAATTGTTCCCCCAATGGGACGGGTGGTGCGCCACAGCGACGCCGCGCGGGTTAGGGGGCTGCTTATTCTCCCCAACCCCGTCACGAACATCCTCCGCTTGCAAGTGTCCGACAGCAAAGGGCAAGCCGTACAAACGGAGTTGACGGATGCGTCGGGTCGAAGTGTATTGCGCCGCCAATTTGTACCTGAAACTAACATGCACCAAGAGGAGTTTGAAGTCGGTGAATTGCCGACGGGAATGTACTTCTTGAAAGTAAGTACTTCGGACAGACAAGCAACGTTGAAAGTGGTGAAGGTGGAGTAGAGTTGGTGTTAATTAGAGATTATTTATGTCTTTTAAACAAAGGTTCGTTTTCATTAAAGCGATGGTCAGTGGCCGACAAATCGGAGTAATGCTTTAATGAAGAGTCAAATTCGAGCCATCCGTGTGCTATTATCGACGATTTTAGTACACGGATGGCTCGGATTTGACAGGTTTATACGGATAAAAGAATAGATAAAATAAAAATCTTCGGGTATGGTAACCTTGAAGTTGTTTTGTATGCGGACTTTTGCTAAGATTGTGGGGTTAAACTCAGAAATTTTACAGGCATAGTTTTAAGGAAAAGAAGGAGTAAAATAAAGATGTCAAAATCGAAAATAATCTGTTTTTTTCTACTACTACGTGTATTTGATGGCCACGCTACTTCCCTACTTGATTCTCTCCAAATAACGCCTGCGGAAGCTCAGGAACGTTTTGTGGCAAGTTTTTACAATCGTAATCTTCGTTACAACAAAGATTCTACGTACGTCATCGGGGAGTTACAATCGTTACTTCGATATACACAAAAGGAGAGGCTTTATGCCATCGAATGCCTGTCTTACTCGCTCTTAGCCGACCACTATGCCCGAATGCGCCAGTTTAATGCGCAGTCAACGGCATTACACAAAACAGCCATCGAACTCGCTGAAAAATTTGATTTACCACTTAGTAAGGGTATAGCTTCGTATAAAACAGGTCGCTACTTTTATAATTTCAAGCAATTTCCGATAGCCTTTGAACACTTGCTACAAGCCGATCAGCAATTTGCAAAGGTGGGTTATGACAAAGTGCCTGATTTGATCGACTACTTGTTTTACATGGGCAATATCTACGAAGTAACAGGGCAAATTGACAAAGCCATTTCCTACTTCAATCGTACAGCAGCAACCAAAGAGGGAACGAATCGTACTTGGTTTGTTATCAATGCTTACGATCATCTTGCGCATATCTACAAGCTTAAAAAAGACTTTTCTCGTGCCCTTTGGTATTATCAAAAAACATTGGTCACCGCCCAGCAGTACCATTATCCTGATTGGGAAATACTTTCAAAAGGAAATATTGGAGTGTTGTATTTTCAGTTAGGGCGTACTGAGGCCGCAGTGCCATTGTTGGAGTCAGCAGCGTCGGCTTGTGTTCAGTCCAATGACCGTGAAAGTGCTTCGGGGTACTTTTATTATTTAGCCAAACAAGCCTTGAAAAAAGGCAATAAGCAAGAAGCTATTCGCTGGTTTGCTCAGATGGACACTTCGTACAAACATCGCAGTAAATACCAAGCCAAACGTAACTATTACGAAATAAGAGCCTTGTTGTCAGAGGCCAAAGGTGATTTTCCCTCAGCACTCTTGGCTTGGAAAAAACACGAAGTAGCCAAAGACAGTCTGGAATCGTCGGCAAATCGAAAACTCCTGAGCGACATCCAAGTACGTACCGATACCGAAGCACATTTAGCCCATCTTCAACGCATAGCTATTACGCATAATCATAGTATTTTGGTACGAAATATCTTGCTACTCGCCTTTGTGTTACTGGTGGGTTTGCTTGTATTGTTGTATAAACGCGAGCGTAGTCGTCGCGTACTTGAAAAAACACTTTTTGCCGAACAAAAACGCCGCGCCGACGAAGAACTTGATAATGCCCGTCAGGCACTACAGAGCTTTACGGAGCGGATGCTCGAAAAAAATGAGCTGATTCAGCAAATAACCAACGAAATAGAAACACTCAAAGAGCAACAAAACGAAACAGGGGAAGGAGCCTATCAACTGTATCACAAATCTATCTTGACTGCCAACGATTGGGACGATTTTAAAAGCCTCTTTGAGAAAGTACACCCTACGTTTTTTTACCACCAAAAACAGTTTTACCCACAACTAACTCCTGGGGAAGTGCGTTTGCTAACGCTCATCAAACTACAGCTCTCGTCTTCAGAAATGGCGGCCATGCTAGGGGTCTCGTCAGAGTCGGTCAAGAAAAGCCGACAGCGATTGCGTAAGAAACTCCAACCTGACGATCGCGAAAAAGACTTTGAAGCACTCATCGGACACTGGTAAAATCTTTTATATAATCATCTGATAAACAGGTGATTATTTTTTTGTCCCCCTTTTTGTCCCCCCTATAAATCAACAAATATTTCTCTGTTATGGTAGTTTTAACGCCTCAGAGAAACTGATTGATTTACTACCCTTTTTTGTTATGAAACAACTCTTTTTACTTTTCGCATTTTTTTGCTGTGCGATGGTGACTCATGCCCGCGTGTGGCACGTTACCACTACAGGAACAGGCACAAATGGCTCTACTTGGGCTACTGCCGTCGATTTGCAATACGCCCTTGGTATTGCTGCCGCCAACGATGAAATCTGGATAGAGGCAGGTACGTATAAACCTACAAGTGGCACCGACCGAACAATAAGTTTTCATATTCCCAGCGGTGTTAAGGTTTACGGCGGATTTATTGGTACAGAGACTGCCTTGAATCAGCGTGTCTTCACAACTATTGGAAATGATATTTCGGGATTTGAAGGAATTGGAAATGGTACAATTTTGAGTGGAGATATTGCAACAATAGGCAATATCAATGATAATTCACACCATATTGTCAGCTTCAACTCCCCAACTGCCACTACGCTTTTAGATGGCTGTATTATACAGGACGGACTTGCAGACACGAATACTGATTTTCAGGGCATAACAGGCGGAAATAAATACGGTGGTGGAATTTTTATACAGGGAAGTGGTAATTTTATTACCATTAGCCATTGCCAAATTCAACTCAATGGGGCAACTGAGCGCGGGGCGGGGATTTACCTTAATCCTAATGCAACAGTAAGCATGAATCACTGCCTTATTAATAACAATACGCAAACGATTACGGGCGGTTTTGGCGGAGGGTTAGCTAATTATGCTGGAAATTTAACAGCTACCTATTGTCTTTTCAAAAATAATAATGGTAAAAATTCGGCAGGAACTTACAATTATTACGGGACAAATAGCTACACAAAATGCCTATTTCAAGCCAACACAGCAAATATAGGAGCGGCCACTTATAACGACAATTCTAACCTTAGTTTCAATGAATGTATTTTTACGCAGAACAATGCAACTATTTCGGCGGGAGGGGCTATTCAGAACGTAAGTGGTTCTGTTTTTAACATGATTAATTGTGTGTTATATAACAATACTGCAAGTACAGGAGGAAAAAACATCAATAGCAATGGAGCAATGAACCTTACTAATTGTACCATTTTTAATACAGGTTCCAACAGTGTTAATTATTTAGGTACTAATTCCTCTGTAACTAATTGTATTATTAGGGGAGGAGAAAGTGCTTTTTCTGCCAACCCTGCCAATGTTACCGTAACCTACAGCAATATACAGGGTGGTTTTACGGGTGCAGGCAATATCGACAGTAACCCTTTGTTTTTGGCTACAATAGATGCGGATGGTGCAGACAATATTTGGGGGACAGCTGACGATGGATTGCAAATTCCTTCCTGTAGTCCAAGTTATAATACAGGCACAAATACAGGCGCACCTATGATTGACCTCGCGGGTACTACACGTCCACAGGTAAGCGCTACGGATATGGGAGCTTATGAGCAAACAAATATTACCACGGCTGCTACGCGCCTTTATGTAAAAGCCAATGCCACCGGCGCAAATAACGGCACAAGTTGGAACGATGCGTTTACTGATTTGCAAACGGCTTTAAACTATGGTTGCTTTAATCCCAATGCCGAAATTTGGGTGGCTGCTGGCACCTATAAACCCACAAACACTACAAACAGAAGCATCAGTTTTGTTTTGCCCAATGGGGTAAAAGTATATGGCGGTTTTGCAGGTACTGAAACATTATTGAGCCAACGCCCAACGAATGTGATTGGTGGGGGGGTAAATGCCACGATTTTAAGTGGTGATATTGGAATTATTGGTAACAATAGTGATAATACCAACAATATTGTACGGATGCAGGGCAATGGCAGTACCGAATTAAATGGATTCACTATAGAACTTGCCAATTTCAGCAGCGGTGACAGGGGGGCAGTGATTGCCAAAGCAGGAGGTGGTGGCTTCATGCGAAATTGTGTATTACGCAACAACACTGGGTATGCTTTTTCAGCCTTCCATTACTTGGGCGGAGCCGTGGGTGGCTTTGAAAATTGTGTAATCTATAATAACGATAGCCCTTACAGTGCGGCAGGCATAGATGCCAATACCAATATCACTCTCACAAATTGTATTTTTGCTAATAACATCACTACCAATGAAGCAAGCGACTTGCAATTCATTACCAATTTTTCGCTTTTAACAAACTGTACTTTCTATGGTGGTACAGGGGGCAGCAGTTCGATATTGGTGCAAGTTGCAACAGCAGTTCCTACAATGGTCAATTGTATTGTTTGGGGAAACCAATCCAATTCTTACGAATTAAGGACAGGGGTTTTTCTGTCCACTAATTATTGCAACAGCCGCAATGGAGCCACAGGGCCAGGCACCTGGTCAAACTCAAATGGGGTATCCAGTAATCCGCTTTTTGTCAATACCACCGATTTAGACGGCGCAGATAATATTTGGGGAACGGCTGACGATGGCTTGCAATTGGCTTGTGGCAGTAGCAGCCGCAACAGCGGTAACAATGCTAATGCTACAAGCACAGATATTACAGGTAAAACCCGACCACAAGAAACTACCGCTGATCATGGTGCTTACGAAAGTACCTTTGCCGCAACAACCTCTCGCCTTTATGTAAATGCTGGTGCCACTGGTGCCAACAACGGAACAAGCTGGAACGATGCATTTACCGATTTACAATCTGCACTAAAATACTCTTGTTTAGCACCCAATGCCGAAATTTGGGTAGCAGCGGGCCTCTATCGCCCCACTACGGGTACAGATAGAGCGATTAGTTTTGTGATTCCCAATAGCGTTCGTGTATATGGGGGATTTGTGGGAAATGAAGCAAATCTCAGCCAACGACCTCCGCAAGCAATCGGTGGCAATGGCACAACTTTTTTAAGTGGCGACATCAATACACTCGCCAATGCCACTGATAATACCTATCAGGTGGTGGTATTTGCGGGCATCAACAGCCCCACTCTCCTCGATGGATTTAGCATTATTCATGGAAATGCCAACGGAAGTACCCATGAACTGAGGAACGGCGGCGGAGTTCAGGTAACAGACAACGGCGCAAACGTCAGTATCACTCATTGTACAATTGCCCTCAACAGCGCCAAGTTTACCGCAGGTGTTTCTACCTCCAGTACAAGTAGCTTGATGATGGATAAGTGCATCGTTCAATTCAACAAAAGTGAAAGCGGTACGGGAGGGGTGTCGTTGGCAGGGAGTAATTCGGTGGTTACAAACAGCGTTTTTTCGAGCAATGAGGGTACGGAAGGAGTAGGCGCATTGACCTTTGAAAATTCAAACAACAATAGTCGAGTGGTCAATTGCTTGTTTGTCAATAATATAGGTGGAGAAACTGGTGCTGTTTATACCGAAGAAGGTACAGGGCATCGCTTGGTTAATTGTACGTTTCATAACAACAATACCACCAGTAGTTTTGCGGGAGCTGCGGAGCAGATTTATTCAGCTGAATCAGGCACAATTGAATTAAAAAACTGTATCGTTACGACAAGCATCGGTACCATGCGTCCGCTCCTCAATTCATTTAACAATACAATCACGGTCTCGTATTCCAACATCCAAGGAGGTTTTTCTGGTACTGGAAACATTCAGTCAAATCCACTTTTTATCAACCCTGACGACCCCGACGGACCCGATAACTTATGGGCAACCGCAGATGACGGCCTGAACATTCAGGGATGTTCTCCTTCCAAAAACACAGGCACTAATACGGATGCCCCCGCCACTGATATTGTAGGTACGACACGTCCTCAGGAGGGAACGGTGGACATGGGAGCCTATGAAACTACCCTCAATCCGCTCGTTTACAGCAGAGTGTATGTAAAAACCAATGCCAGTGGAGCCAACAACGGCACAAGTTGGAACGATGCTTTTACCAGTTTGCAGTCGGCTTTGGGCTACCCATGTCTTGCACCCAATGCCGAAATTTGGGTAGCGGCTGGGACATACCGCCCTACTCAAAATCAGTTCAAAAATAGCACTGGCGCTACCGACCGTAGCAATACATTTTTGATTCCCAGCGGAGTAAGCGTTTATGGTGGGTTTGTTGGAAGCGAAACGGATAAAAACCAACGGACATTACCAACGGCAGGAGCAAACGGTACCACCATTTTGTCGGGTGATTTGCTCGGAGATGATGCCCCTAGTTTTGCTAACCGTACAGATAATGCCTTACACGTAGTCATACTCAATAATGTCACGGAAGCTACTCGTCTCGATGGTTTTGTGATAAAAGGTGGCTACGCCGACCAAAATACGGAGATTTATCCCAGTGCCTTAGTGGGTAGTACCAATAGTAATGGCAGCGGATTGTTCAACAATGCGGGAGGCAACAACCTCACCCTTGCGTACTGTACTGTTACTGACAATCATGCGTTGGGAGAGGGCGGTGGAATGATCACCATGGCACTCTCAGATGGGCAAGGAAGAAGCTCGTTACCTTTGGTGACCCATTGTAAATTTGAAAATAACAAAGCTGGAGCGCGTGGCGGAGGCATATCGGTTATGAATGGCGGTGGTGGCGCTCCTTTTGCCGCTATCGGTATCACGGCCATCAATACACAATTTACAGGCAATGAAGCCATAGACGGAGGTGGGTTGAGTCTAAGACCTATTTATGGAACGGCTACGCTTTCGATGGACGGATGTTCGGTTACGAATAATACTGCTACAGGCTCTGGAGGCGGGATCTCTTTGGTTCCTCAAGGCGATGCAGCAATTCCTTCCGCAGTGACAGGGACCATCAACAATACGACCATAAGCGGAAACCAGATTGGCAATACAGCAGGCAACAGCGGCGCGGGGATAAGCGGCTTTTTTTTGACAAATACCAATAACACGCTTACCATTACCAATTCGCTGATTACCCACAATACCGCCGCATCTCCCACTTCGCGCGGTGGTGGAATTGGGCTACAAACCGCCCCACAGACAGTAGGAACGTCGGCGTTGTTGCAATTGTCGGTATCCAACACCATCATCGCCAACAACCAAGCAGCGTTTGGAGGAGGGGCGCATGTAGGGGCGGTTGTCTCACCAGCGGCTTTACCTGTGACTACTGGGGTAACCACGACTTTTACCGAATGTACCATTCGTAACAATACCGCGGTGGGGCGCGGGGGCGGCTTGGTATTACGCAGTTTTGGTAATCATAAAAACACCATCACACGCTGTGTGTTTAGCAACAACACTGCCGACAACGGTGGGGCGATAGACATCGCTGGCGAAACGTTTGAAACAACAGTGGGTACGCTTGAAGGTGAAATGAACGAGTGTTTATTTGTCAATAATACCGCCACGACACGCGGAGGAGCTATTCGCTACGATGATGGTTTGGGTACAAAAACGTGGACTTTCCGAAACTGTACTGCGACAGGAAACACCGCAGGACAACATGGTTTTTTTACCATTGAAAATTGGAATTCGGGACAAACTGCCCCTACTTTTCGTAATAGTATTGCGTATGGAAATGGCGCTAACAGCATCCGTTTGAATGGCGGTAATATATTGTTTGCCAATTCACTCATCGAAGGTTCGGGAGGAAGTTCGGCTTGGAATACGGCATTTGGAACTGATAATGGCGGGAATATAGACGCAAACCCACAATTTGTAAACAGTGGAGACCCTGATGGGACAGATAACCTTTGGCGAACCACCGATGATGGACTACAACTAAACACCAGTAGCCCTGCCTTCAATAGTGGCAACAACACGGGCGTATCGGCTACTGACATTGTTGGGGTAGCACGTATCACGGGCGGAACGGTAGATATGGGAGCCTATGAAGCCAACTGTACGCCCGTGATTCCTTCAGTTATGGTTGCTATTACCACAGGAACAAACCCTGCTTGTGTGGGTAGTAGTCTTACTTTTACAGCGACGGCGACCAACGGCGGTTCTTCTCCTGCCTATCAGTGGACGCGGAACGGAACGCCCATCAACGGAGCGATGAATGCAAGTTACACGGCCATAGTGGGAACAGATGTGATGAATAACGATCAAATAGCCTGTATCCTGACCAGTAATGCTGCCTGCGCTAGTCCAACGACTGCAACAAGTACTGCCATTGTGGTTACAACCTCATCTTTAACCACTCGCTTGTATGTCAAAGCCAATGCCACAGGTGCCAACAACGGTACAAGCTGGAACGATGCTTTTACCGATTTGCAATCGGCACTCACCTATGCCTGTCTTGCTCCTGGGGCCGAAATTTGGGTAGCGGCGGGTACGTACAAACCCACCACAAGTACCGACCGTAATGCCAGTTTCTTTCTGCCAAGCAGTATAAAACTCTACGGAGGTTTTGCTGGTACAGAATCTAATCTCAACCAGCGCCCTACTCATGTCATCGGAGGAGGGAGTAATGCTACCATTTTGAGTGGAAATATTGGTGACGCGGGTATAGACACCGACAATTCTTACAATGTGGTAGCTGCATTTGAAACGGCAACAGGCACGGTCATAGATGGATTCATCATAGAGAAAGGCCATGCCGACATCAGTAACAGTGTCCTTGTCAATGGTATTTACAAACCAAGCAATGCGGGGGCGGGTATCTTGTTGGCAGATAAGTCTTCGAACTCAAAGCCAACCCATTTGGTGGTACGCAACTGTTGGATACGAAGCAACACAAGTACAGCGAACGGAACCGCTTTGCGTTTTTATGCCTCATCGCTCACCAGCGATATTGATGTGGTAGTCAAAGAATGTGTGTTTTCGGATAATAACGGTCTTCAAGGAAGTGCGGCGGGGCTTAGTCTGGATGGAAACAATGGTAAAGTCAATGTGGCGGTAACAAACTCAGTCTTTCTCCGACAAACTTCTGGTAACTATTCCGTTTTTTATATCAACGACGGAAGCAATAGTACAGGCATGACCGTTAAGTTTATAAATAATACCTTTACCAATAACACCAGCGGGAATGCCTACAATACACTTGGGGTTTTAAATGGTGTTCAGGCTACGACAAGCTTTGTGTTCAGCAATAACATCATGTGGGGTAATAACTATGACCAGGCGTACAACAACATACAGATGGTACGCAATAGCAGCAGCAATGCTTCTGTCACAGTCACTAACAACCTCATCGAAGATGGCTACACGGGTGGTGGCACATCAGCCAATAACTTGGATGCCAACCCCTTATTTACCAATGCCGCCGACCCCGACGGAGCCGACAATATTTGGGGAACCGCTGATGATGGTTTGATGGTACAAAGCTGTAGCCCATCGACAAATACAGGTACGAGTACGGGCGCACCTGCGGTAGATATTACGGGTGTGACTCGCCCGCAAGGAGCACAGGTAGATATGGGAGCTTATGAATATCAAGGTACTTTCGGTGCCATAGCCCCTGCTGTTCAAGTGACAAATAGTAGTTGCCAGGCAGGCTGCATAGTAGGTGGAGGCAGCATTGCCGCTCCTAGTACGGGTTGTCCTGTGGGTTCAACCTTGCAATACCAGTTGAATGATGGCATCTGGAGTACCACTTTACCAACCTATGCGCAAACAGGCCCAGCCCAAATCATTAAAACTCGCTGTGTATGTAATGCTGATCCTAGTCAGACCAGCCCTGAGTCTTCGGTGACTACTGTCCCAGGTACTGTGCCTACGCTGGTGCTTCCTGCCAATGGCTCGGCAGTTGTGACAAATCCTGCCCTTGCTATACCACCAGTAATGCTACCTGTGGTCAACGACTGTAATGGTAATCCCATTATACCCTCTAGTCCCGTAATCACCAACAACCCCAATCCACTCACTTGCGAGGGCACACGTACCTATACTTACACCTATGTATGTGGTGGTAGCACAGCAACTTGGAGTTTTGTCTATACGGTGGTTGATAATATTCCACCTTCGATTACTTGCCCTGCCAATATTGCAGCTTGTGAGAGCCAAACAATTACCTATGTGTCGCCCGTGGGCACGGATAATTGTCTTGGCGCAGTCACAACCCAGATAGCAGGCTTACCAACAGGGAGTATTTTTCCCGTAGGAATAACGACGAATACCTTTAGAGTGACGGCGTCGAATGGCCAAACGGCGGAATGTTCGTTTACGGTAACGGTGCAAGGCAAGCCCACGATTACTTTATCAACCCTCCAACAAACGTTAAGTGAAGGCAATAACCCTGTTCTCTGCGACACAGATGCCAATTCTGTTAACAGTTTGCAGTTTACGGTTTCGGGTTTGTGTGTTTCAGGTTCTCCCGTTTGGCGGGTGCAAGTGGGTAGCGGCGCTTGGAGCGCTTGGTCGGCGACTGCCCCCGTTTCCCAACCCTCCAATAACCAACCCCACCGCTACCAAGCGGCCTGTGATGGGAGTTGTGCTTCGACTTACTCAGGCGTGATTGAGTTGACGATTAATAACCGCGCGACTGTCCCCCAAAACGTGTCGCTGTTGGTGGATGGTGTGATGGTGGCCGTAGGCGAGACGAAGGAAGTGTGTAGCTTGACCAATAGTCCAATGGTGTTTAATGCCAATTGCGGCGTCGGCGAAGTGACACTTTACTCGGTCGATGGTGGTGAATATTCATCGGGTGTGCCAACGGATTTGGTGGACAATCAATATCACAATTACCGCGTACGCTGCCGCAAATCAGACGGAACACCGTCGTGCGTAGAATCTGAATCGGGGGTGATGCGGT
>NZ_AXVJ01000076.1 GCF_000482465.1 Runella limosa DSM 17973 | reverse complement strand
GTTTTAGATAATGCTTAAGGAACATTAAGCCAAAATAGCCCTGTTTAGGAAGCCAAGAAGGAGCACCAACCATCGTTTTTTTTTCAGGAAGCAGTTCAACTAAAGATGCCCAATCAATAGTTTGATAAATAGCTCCTAAATCAGTACAATTCTTGAAAATGTACAATTGGGAAGAGTTTGCAGAATTAACGTCGAAAAGTGTATCTTGCACCTGTATTTCAGTTTTGTGGTAAAAACAAAATACACAAAAACCCCGAAAATTGCCAATTTTGGTTCTTTTTCGGGGTTAATTTATTTGCAAATAAACTGTATATCAACAAGTTAAGCCTATAAAGGGAAGCCTACTTGCCTTTACGCCCACACTTGCGTTCCTTCGGTGCAATTTTTACACATTTCAATTTCAGAGCGGGAGCGAATCAGGGCTTGGCGAAAATCGGTGTAGGCTTTGCTTTGCCAAAGGGTTTGAAAAGAAGTTTCAGACACGTCGCCAAGGCGGTAATGGGCATCTTTGTCGAAGCAGCAAGGCACCACTTTTCCATCCCACGTAATGACGCACGAATGCCACATTTTCCAGCAGTGACCATCTAGGCTATTTTTGATTCGGTACGTGCCGTCGTTGTTTTCGGCATAGCGAGAATACTTATCTAGCGTCGGAATAAGCGGGTCTCCGTGCTCGTAGTCGTAAATTTGAGCCGTTTTAAAACCAATTTCATCCACACCAATTTCCTTGGCCAAGCGCTTGGCATCTTCGATTTGGTGCTCGTTGGGACGTACCACCAAAAATTGAAAAACAACGTGTGGAGTAGAGGACTTAAGTTGCTTTTTCCATTTCAAAATAGTGCGCGTACCTTCCAACACTTTTTCAAGCTTCCCTCCTACTCGGTACTGTTGATACACTTCCTGCGTTGTACCGTCGATGGACACAATCAAACGGTCGAGGCCGCTTTCTACCGTGCGGCGAGCAGCAGCATCGGTCAAATAATGCGCGTTGGTGGAAGTAGCGGTGTAAATTCCTTTTTGAGAAGCATATTTTACTAACTCCAAAAACTTAGGGTGCAAATAAGGCTCCCCCTGAAAATAGAATATCAGGTACAACAAGGTTTCCGAAAGCTCGTCGATGGTGCGTTTGAACAAATCCCCCTCCAGCATCCCCGTAGGTCGCGTAAACGACCGCAAACCACTAGGGCATTCAGGACAGCGTAAATTGCAGGAAGTAGTCGGCTCAAACGAGATACTCATCGGCAGGCCACGATGCAGTGCTTTTCCCGTTGCCTTCGATTCGTAGAAACTATAAATAACTTTTAGGGCGTTCCAAACCCGCTTGCGGGTGAGTTTAGAGAAAAAATTAAGCCCATCTTGTAGGTTGCGATTCATGGAGTGGTTGTTAAACCATTATCGGTTTATTTTAAAAACCTTTGAGGTACCTCTTACTCACGAGCTACCTCAAAGATTTGACTATATCAACCCAAAAACTGTCGCAAATAGTTTCGGCTGGTCAAAATCGCGGACTTCACATCTTCGATGCTTCCTTCATACGCCTTGTCTTCTACCTCGATGCAGACAGGCCCACGGTAGCGCACGTCGGTGAGGGCGGCAAAAAACTTCCGCCAGTTGACGTCGCCTAGCCCAGGGAGTTTGGGGCTATGGTATTCGAGCGGATTGGCCATGATACCCACGCGGTCGAGTTTGTCTTTATAGACTTTGGCGTCTTTGAGGTGAATATGATGTAAGCGGTCTTTGTAATCGTAAATCGGCTTGGCCTCGTCCATCATTTGCCAAATCATGTGCGACGGGTCGTAGTTGAGTCCCAAAATCGGGCTAGGGATGATTTCAAACATGCGGTCCCAAATGGCAGGCGTCGTAGCTAAATTTTTTCCCCCAGGCCATTCGTCGTTGGTAAAAAACATGGGGCAATTTTCAATCCCTATTTTGACATTATGCTCTTCGGCTACTTTCACAATTTCGGGCCATACTTCGCCAAACAGCTTGAGGTTTTCGGTCACGTTTTTTGACGGGTCGCGACCGATAAACGTATTAACATTCTGCAATCCTAGCTTTGCGGCAGCCTTGATGAGCGTTTTGATGTGTTCGCGATAGAACACCGCTTTTTCAGCGTCGGGGTCCATTGGGTTAGGATAATAGCCCAATCCCGAAATCGTTATCCCCTTTTCTTTGGCATAATACACTAAGTTTTGGGCGTAGGCGCTGTCGGTCAGCACCCGCTCGGCGTTGATGTGCGTCACCCCCGCATAGCGGCGCGCGTCGGCATTATCAGAGGGCCAGCACATCATTTCTACACACGAAAAGCCATGATTGGCAGCAAAATCTATCACGTGTTCGTACCCAAAATCGGCCAAAATGGCACTCACAAATCCAAGTTTAAGCATGTTTTGATGTGTTTAATCTGTTTTTGTTGCAACTTACAAAAAAGGGAGAGATAGTCCAGAATTACCTAGTAACAGGTTAAACTCATTAAAATATAGCGCGACTATTTATTGCTCCAGAGGAGCTGAATCTTAGTAGAAAGAGTGAGTCAGGTCATTGTTTACCTTTTTCTACCCCCAGATTTTTTAGCCTAAAAATACCCTTAAAACCCTCCCGAAAGTCTAAAACTTTCGGGAGGGGGAAGTTTCTACAGCACCTCCGCCTTCATCACATTATCGTCGGAAATACGGTCGATGAGTTTGTTATAAGGGTCGATGCCGCCTTTGACGGGCTTGCCTTTTACCACCAACTCAATCGTGTGTTTGCCTGGGGCGAGCTTGTGCTTTTTGAGGTACAACGGCACTTTCTGTTTCATGCCGAGTTTGTTTTTGGTTTCCTCCGTAAACACCCCAATGTCCACATAATTGGCAACTTTACCTTGGGCAATTTCTTTACCTGTTTTATCAAAATACAACTTCTTGGTTTCTACCGTCAGTTTTATTTTGTACTGGTCGCCCTTCAACGGCGTCGCTTCTACGCCCGTCACCTTGTTTTCGTACAACGTAATTTTTTTGATGCAGTCCTCCACAAAATACTTCAACGAGTCGGGAGTTTGGGAGTAAATACTGTTGTACCATTCGTCGGTTGTCGTAAAAGGAGCTTGCTGACGAAAAGCCGTGCGTTCAGCGTAGTCTTTCAACCACGTATTGAGTCGTTTTTCGCCCACCATGTCTTGCAAGGCATAAAACGTCAACGTCCCTTTTCCGTACCAAATGTACGCCCCATTTTCGTTGTCCATGAGCGGCTGTTCGCCTTTGTTTTCCGTGCCACGCCCGCGCAAATACTGGTCGAGGGCGTACTTGAGGCGCTCTTGCATCACATCGGGGCCGTAGGCGTGGTGCAGAACCATGTGCGAACTGTACTCCGCCAATGCCTCCGCGATGTTGTTGGCTCCCCGCGTAAAGCTCGGCATCACTTGGTGTCCCCACCACTGGTGCGCCACTTCGTGCGCCGTCACGTAATAGGCATAATCGGTTTTGTTAGGATCCGAAAAATCGGCCAAGAAGCCAAAGTTTTCGGAGTACATAATCGTATTCGGAAACGACTGCGCAAAGGTCTGATAACGCGGAAACTCCAGAATACGCATTTGGCGGAACTGGTACGGACGGAAATTGGACGAGCAATACCGCAACGCATCTTTGAGGCCGTTCATAAAGTGGCCAATGTTTTTATTATGCGTAGGATGGTGGAAAATTTCTACTTTAATATCCTGTCCATCCGAGTTTTTAACCGTTTCGCGGTGAACGGCATAACGCGCCGATGCTACGTTGAAAAACAAATCCATGAACTCGTTTTGCTGGTAATGGAAGTACTTCCGACCGTTCTGCGTCCATTCTTTTTGCAAATACCCAGGCATAATCGCGATTTGGTCGGATTCGGTACTGACCGTGCCTTCAAACGTAATCCAGTCGCCTTCTTGGGTAAACAAGAAATTCTTTAGCCCCGTAGAATCGGTACGTTTAGGCATGTCAAACTCCCGAATCGGAAGTTTGTATTTTTTCCGATACCGCTCCGACGAAAGCTCGGCTTGCTGACTGTATCCAATGCTCGGGAACAAATCGCCTTGGTTCACAAAAGTACCGTTGTCCGTAATCGTAAACTGCTCTTCTCCCCCATTGCGAAAACCTCTAAATTCACCGTGCGAAACGATTTCAAGCACCGCCGAGTCGTTGGGCATCAGCTTTTTAGGCAATTGGTAAATATAAAAACGTTGAATTGTATCGTTCAACAATTTTTTAGGCTCCACTCCGTCGATTTTTAGGCTCATTCGGTAATGAGGGAAACCGCCTCCCACGTTCAAAATCAACGAATCCAGCGGATGATTGTGCTTATTTTTTATCACAAATCGACCACGAGCATCTATCATTCGTTTTTTAGGAAACAAATCTACCTCTACCTTCACCGACGTTATCTTAGGTTGAGGTTTAAGGTACAATTTGCGGTATTTTTCTTCGTACTCTGCACTCCGCTTGCGGCCTTCCTCGGCCGTGCGGTACTTGTTTAACACACTTTGGTTGTAATAAATAAAGCCCGCCGAACCCAACCAAACCAAGGTAAATGCTGAAAGCAACGCTCCCGTGGCGGGAGTAAAACGCTGCATGGCCAACCGCCAACGATTTTTGAAGTTGGTTTCGGTACCGCGCGACCAAAACAGGTTGCCAATCACCAGAAAGACTGCCGCCAATCCGCCCCAGCACAACAAATACCACATCGTATTTTCGGTAAAACCAAACCCGTTCATGTCTGAATAAGTCGAAGTAGGGACGGCGTTGAAGTACAGTAACATGTATTTATACTCCGAAAAAGCCCGCGTGCCGTACAACACCGCCCAAAAAGCAATGTTGACCACGTGCCCCGTCATTTTGTTATTGACCAAGGTATGAATCAAAAACGTAATCATGGTCAGGAACGTCCACTGCAAAATAGGCACTACGTAGCCTTGCAAGTACAGCGCCAAGTTGTAATCGAAGTATCCTTTGATGGTCTGCCAGATAACGCCGCACAAAATCCCCACGACAGGAATGAACAGCATCACCCCAATCATGGCCAAAAACTTGGAGCCATACACCAACCAGTTGGGCAACGGCAAAGCATCACCGATGAGGTGAAAATTAACAGTTCGGTCGCGGTGAACGACTTCGCCCGTAATGAAAATAATGAGGATAATTACCACAAAATAAAATGTACTGTCTTTCGACTCCAGCATCAAATAGGTCGTTGGCAATGAGTCGGTTCCGTACATCATTCCCGCATACTGGTTGTCTAAAAACAAAAACAACGCCGCTGCCAACAAAATGGCAATAAAGAATGGATCACGGATAATGTTTCTAAATTCAACGTTGGCCATGCTCACCATCTGGCGAATGTAGCGGCTCGTAGTGTAGGCTTTGGCTGCTACTGGCAAATCGGCCAACGCGCGAGGCACGACCGTTTTATCAGTTTTCGATTTTTTAAGCTTTTGGGCTTTTGGCGCAATAAACCGCTGAAAATCAAAACGGAACAACAAATACAGCAACGGTAGCAACCCTACTCCCGTCCACAATAAACGGTTCCAAAGGAAATTACCTTCCAACGGAAAAAAGCGCGTGTTTTGTTCGGACACTGTCCAGTAGCGCGTCAAGTCGTCCAGCGCTCCCAGCGCAAAAGGGTCGAGAATAGCCGCCAAACTTTTATTGTCCAAATCCGTCATCAGCGAAGAAGCTACCAAGTAGGTCACCAACAGTACTACCCCACCTGCGTAGGTAACAAACACGCGTTTTGTCAAGGCTACGAGGCTAAAAAAGAGGCTTCCCGCGAAGAATAAATTAGGAACGCCAACCACCAAATAAGGCCACAAATAATTGAGTAAATTGTAGGGACCAATGCGTTCGACGTTATCTCCGACCTCGAAGGTTTTACCAATCACACAGCCAAACAAGTGACCCACAATCATCCCCGACCCAATAAACAACAGCGTCAGGAACGACCCCATGAAGCGCCCCATGAGGTAGCCTTTTTCTGAAATGGGATAGCTGAAATAGTAATTTTGGGTTTTGTGTTCAATGTCGCGATAGACGGGCACGCCCATCACGGCCGTCGCAAGCATGATACCAAATACGCTCATCACCGCAATAAAAACGCCCGCAATCGCGGGGCCGTTGATGAATACTTTTTCGGACGAACCTCCGCTAATGCTCACCGAACCAAACAGCGCCAGCACCAATGAAAACAAAAACATCACCGCCCAATACCCCCAAGTAGCGGGTCGTTTGAAGCGGTATTTTAATTCAAAAGAGAGTATTTTAGAAAACATACATTTAGCTGAGTTTACAATGACAAAAAATTCGGAATGACAAATCACACGGCAAGTCCTTGTCGAACTGTAATTTCTGAGAAATAAACATCCTCCAAGTCGGGGGTAGCAACTTCAAACCCTTCCAATGATTCGTCAGCAACAACCCTAATTTGGGTTTTACCCATTTTCAGCGAAGTAGAAATCACTTGGTAATTTTCGCGATAGTCGTTCAGCTCATGTTTTTCAATACTCTTCTTAAACACTTTTCCTTCAAGGCTTTTCACCAATTCGTTCGGGTTTCCTTTGGCGACCACTTCCCCCAAACAGATAATGGCCATGTGAGAACAAAGGTTGGTAACATCTTCCACAATGTGCGTTGAAAGAATCACAATCGTATTCTCTCCAATTTCGGAAAGCAAGTTGTGAAAACGGTTGCGCTCGGCAGGGTCAAGTCCCGCCGTAGGTTCATCGACAATGATGAGTTTAGGATTCCCAATGAGCGCCTGTGCAATACCAAACCGCTGCTTCATCCCTCCCGAGTACGTGCCCAAATTTTTCTTACGGGCTTCGTATAAATTCACTTTTTGCAACAGAGCCGTTACAATGTCTTTTCGCTCACCGCGACTAGCAATGCCCTTTAAATCGGCGATATGGTCGAGCATTGTTTCGGCGCTCACGCGCGGATACACGCCAAACTCCTGCGGTAAATAGCCTAAAATTTTGCGTACGTCATCTTTTTGGTGAAGGACATCAAGGTCGTCGAGCGTAATACTGCCACTATCGGCTTCTTGTAAGGTAGCGATGGTGCGCATCAACGAACTTTTCCCAGCCCCATTGGGTCCCAACAGACCAAACATTCCCTGTGGAATCGTCAATGAAACATCTTTCAAGGCTTGTACGCCATTGGAGTACGTTTTGGAAAGGTTAGTAATTGTTAGCTGCATGGAAAACGGATTTTAGGTTTTAAGGTTTGTGCGAAAATAAAAAAAAGCCCATTCGATGTACCACTTTTGGGACTAATGGCAATATGAACAGATGAATGTGCCGCAATAGCGATTGAAGTTTTTGTTTTGTAGATTTGTAAAAAAGAATCTCATGGCATCTCTTCAATACATAACTGACAAGAAGGGGCATAAAAAAGCCGTCATTATCCCCATTAAAGAATGGGAAAAATACCAAAAAGCGCTCAATTTGCTGGAAGCCAAGCAAAAGTCCGAAGCCCCTGTTTTTACTAAAAAAGAAGTACTAACAAGTCTAAAAGAAGCAGTAGAAGAAGTAAAATTATACCGTGAAGGCAAAATTGAGCTTCAAACTGCGGATAATTTCTTGAAAGAACTTAAACAAGAAGGCTATTTATTAAAATCATAGTTGGCAAAACTTTCAACCGTGATTTTAAAAAATTGGCGAAGAAATATGGTTCACTAGGATCTGATCTTGTCAAGCTACTAGAGCTTCTCCAGAAAAATCCTACACAAGGAACACCACTGGGCCAAAATTGCTACAAAATCAGGCTTGCCATTTCTACCAAAAACCAGGGTAAAAGTGGTGGGGCAAGAGTGATTACTTGCGTAAAAATTATAGACGAGCAGCTCTTCTTACTCACTATTTATGATAAGTCAGAAAAAGAAAATATAACCTCTCAAGAGCTTTCTTCGTTATTGAAAGAACTTGATTTTACTGGCTAATATGGATAATTCGTATCATTTACGTCGCTGGCAAAAAGGCGATGAACTCTCACTCGTTCGCTATGCCAACAACTACCACATTTGGCGCAACGTACGTGATGCCTTTCCTCATCCTTACACCCTTGAGGACGCTCTCCATTGGATTAGTATGTGTGAATCGGAGAAAATCCCTTCTGTCTTCGCCATTGAAGTTGACGGTGAGGCAGTGGGTTGCGTGGGAATTGTTTTACAAAAAGATATTTTCTGTAAAAACGCCGAAATTGGCTATTGGCTTGGGGAGCCGTTTTGGGGCAAAGGAATCATTACAGCAGCCATCAGCGAAGTAGTTGAGTATGCCTTCCGAACGTTTGATATTCACCGACTTTACGCGGGGGTAATGAGCCATAATCCTGCCTCCATGAAAGTACTTGAAAAAGCAGGGTTTGAGCTGGAAGCTATCTTGAAAAAATCTATCTACAAAGAAAATACCTTCATCGACGAGCATTTGTACGTGCGCTTTCGGGAAGCCAAAAAATAAAATAGGGAGGCTGTCTCAAAAATTTTTGTCACCAAATTATCTTCGGCACCTATTCAACCTCACCCCCTAAATCCCCCTCTCCTTTCAGTAGAGGGGGACTTTAAAAGCCCTTCTCCAGAAAGGAGAAGGGTTGGGATGAGGTTAAAACTAAAGAAAATTTGGCAACAAAGACTTTTGGGACAGCCTCTCCTACTACTTAGTTTTCAAACACACGTCCTTCAATATGTTTGTCAATATCTAAACGTGGTACGCCTTTCGACCACCATTCTGGCGCAGGTTTTCCTTTCAAGAAATGGTCAAAAAACTCCATCATCCGTAACGAGTAATCTTTACGGTTAGGTTGTTTGGCCAATCCGTGATTTTCGCCTTTGTACTGCACCATGACCACTGGCTTCTTCAAGCGACGTAGCGCCGTGTAGTACTCTACTCCTTGGGTAAAATCAACGGCACCGTCGGCGTCGTTATGCAACATCAAGAGCGGAGTCTGTACTTTTTTGACGTTGTAAATGGGCGAGTTGCGATTGTACGCCTCCCAGTTTTCCCACGGAGCTACTAAGCGTCCCTGCGACCCTTCAAAAATCTGTCCGTTGCTCGTACCCGAGTTTTTATAAATCAAGTTATACATCGAAACCATGTCGGTCAGCGGTGCACCTGCGGCAGCCGCTTTAAACATATTGGTTTGCGTAATCAAGAAACTTGTTTGATACCCGCCCCATGAGTGTCCGTGGATCCCTATTTTAGCTTCGTCAATAACACCCGTTTTGAGCGCCGCTTTTACGGCTGGCAATACGCACCAAACCGCCGACATACCTGGGTCATTAAGTTTGTAAACAATATCTGGAATAAATACGGCATACCCATTTGACGTATAAATCGACGGGCTCCAACCCGTACCCGAGTATCCTGGATTGGCGAAATTATGGAGTGTTTGCGATAGCTTTTCGTAGTAATACACAATCGTAGGATATTTTTTACCCGACTCATAACCTGCTGGTAAAAACAACGCCCCTTGCAAGGTCTCTCCTTTATCGCTAACGTAATCGACCAAGCGGGTGCCCGTTGACCACGCAAATTTATCAATCAAAGGAGCGTTTTTGGTCAATTGTTTCTCCGAACTAAGGTCGGCACTCGTTGTCAAAAAGTACTGACGCGGCTGGGTAAATGTTTCTTTGGCAAACACAAATGCATCGGCTTTTTTGGCTTTGGACAAACTACCAACAGCCGCATCTTGCCATAGCAAAGGCTTCACCGTGATGGTTTTCCCAATGTCCAAACGGGCTAGACCGCTTTTTTTCGTCCACTCACCGTACGTATGTAAGTACAACGGCTTTTTCAAATCAATTCCTTTTTCTTCGGGATCGAGTTGGTAACGTTGGTCGTAGCGAATCTTGTCTTTTTTACCGTTTTGGGTCAAATTAACCGCTACCAACGCTTTGCCTTTGGCATCTTTTTCGTCGGTAGGAACTTGCCAAATATCCCATCCGTCCGACAGCAACACCGATTTGCTATCGCTCGCCCAACCTATCGCGCTTTGAGGCGGCGTTTGTTGGCTGTGGTCATCGTCCACATCGACAAACGAAGTAGGTACTTTTTCGGTCAAATTACGACTCGCTTTCGTAGTCATATCGTACACCCAATAGTTTGTCCCTTCCCAATAGATAAACTTTGTACCGTCGGGAGAGGTCTGCGCACCTGACCAAAAATTAGGCAAATAGTGCTTCGTTCTTACTTTTTCACGCTTACCCGTTTTGAGTTCGGTAACGTACAAATCCACGTAGTTGCGGCCATCCAAGCTACTTTCTAGCTCGTACTCACTGTTATCAGTACCAAGGCCGTATAGTTGCTTAGGAGCAATGTTTACGTTTTTCACCACACTATCCGCAAGCTGTACAAATTTTTTACCTGCAACATCGTACATCGACAGGTAATTCTGGTTTTTATCCTGCGTTTCCTGAATCTGTTGCCGCGACTGGAGGCGCTTATCTTGCCAGTTCCAAATCGTCACTTCAGGCTTTTCGGTATCGTCTTTCTTTTCGGCACTTGCCACCGATTTTGTCGAATCTGATTTAACTTTCGCTAGTGCTTTTTGCAAATCGTCCAAAGTCTTGAGGGTCGTATCGGCCTTGATTTTGGCCAATTTTTCCGCGTCGGATACTTTTTTGGTCGTGTCCTTCGCAGCAGTCGCGGGCTTTTTGTCCTCTTTTTTAACCAACTCTAATTTATGGATTCCGAAAAATAAACGACCCAAATCCTCCGACCAATAGGGCGTGCGGTTAGGGCTCACGGTCATTCCTTTGGGAAAACCAAGACTATCACTTTTGGGGTCGTAGGTAACGAGTTCGGGCATCGTTCCAAAATTCTTAATTCCCAATACGCCCACGCGGTCATTTTTGTACTTTTCGTCTTTAACGCTTTTCAACAACGCCAAGCCATCGCCTTTTTCAGTCCAGTTCAACGACTGGTAACGCGCTTTGTCATTGTCCATCGTCAGCGTCACACCAGTAGTCATGTTTCGCAACTGCACCCCATTTCCTGCTTTTTCGTTGGCGTCGATGGCCATTGCTAACCAATTCCCCGCTTTATCAAACGCCATTTCGGCCACGTTTCCTACGTTTTGGGTTTTACTAGAACTCAAATCGTAAAGCAACAAATCTGACCCTTTGGCAGCATCTGAACCACCACCTCCAGGCGCAGGCGCTCCTCCTCCTCCGCCAGCGGCGGTGAGCAAAAGTGCTAGATGTGAGGCTTTTTCCCCGTTGAAGGCAAAACTTCTTACGCGGTCAAACTCTGTCTTTTTATTGGACGCTAGTTCTAACAAAAACACTTTGTCGGGAATCGGTTTTCCGCCTGGTTTAGCGGCGGCTTTTTTGTCTTTATTTTTGGCAAAAACCTTAAAAGCTATCCATTTGCTGTTGTCCGAGAAACTCATCTGCGGAAAAGAAGGTGTACCAATCGGATATACGTATTTGGTCGTATCCGACGTTTTTTGGATGATTAACTCAGCGTCGCTTTCGTAGGTAGCCAGTACATACGCGTACCATTGGCCGTCGGGAGAAAGTTGAGTACCGCCAAAGGAAGGAATCGCTTTCCAATTCAGCACGTCTTTCCATCCCATCGCGGGCTTGGGCTTAGGTTGGGCAAAGGCCAACGTACTAAGCAAAACCCCTAGCAATACGGAGATTTTTTTCATAAAAGTTAGATTTTAAAATGGATGAATTTGTATGGGTATCAAAGATAGCACAGGAATCGGTGATTTGTTCAGAATTAGCGACGAACGGGCTTTCGGCAAGGTTTAACCAAAGGAAATTGTTAACTTCGCAGCCTTTTCGTTCGAAATTATTGAAAAGATTTTAGCCTTAGAAAATGAGCAGAACCATAGATATAAGCAATCGCCGCGCGTCGTTCGAGTATTTTTTCCTCGAAACCCATACCGCTGGGATTGTGCTGACAGGTACCGAAATTAAATCCATCCGCGACGGCAAAGCCAACCTTACCGACGCGTATTGTATTTTTTTGGACAATGAACTTTACGTGCATCATTTGCACATTTCGCCGTACGAAAAAGGAACCTACGCCAACCATAACCCCGTTCGCGACCGTAAGTTATTATTACAAAAAAGAGAGCTTAAAAAACTGGCCGCGAAACTCAAAGACCAAGGCTTGACGATTATTCCGACGCGACTTTTCATCAACGAAAATGGTCTTTGCAAAATGGAGATTGCCCTAGCGAAAGGGAAAAAGCTCTACGACAAGCGCGACACCATCAAAGAACGCGACCTCAAACGCGGCCGCGGAGAAGAATAACTCCCAAACTTGGAAAGTCTTGTTTTGGACCAAGTTAGACTTACCAAGTTTTTATACTTCCCTTTTCAAACTTGGAAAGTTTTGTTTTGTATCGAGTTAGACTGTGCTAACCGCTAATTATTGGACACGTAAATGATAGAAAGTTAGAGACTTCAAGCACAGATTTTTGTCTTATTTTGAGTTAAATTTTTCATGTCAATGTTATGTTTGAGCAAATACTTGTAAGGGCTTTGAAAGTTGATTCCTCCATGTATTCTCTCGAAATTATAAAAACTTCTAAATTCCTCCAATGTTTCTCGAGCTTGCTTCAAATCGTCAAATTCAAACCTCTGACATACAGAGCTTTCCATGATGGAATGGTAGGCTTCGATGTGCGCATCTTGTTGGGGTGTTGCAGGTTTTGTGAATTCTTGTTTGACTTGTTTATCTCGAAAATATTGTTGGAC
>NZ_AXVJ01000075.1 GCF_000482465.1 Runella limosa DSM 17973 | reverse complement strand
AAACTCGCGACGCGTATGGGCATTCGTACCATTATTTTTGGAATGAACGTGCCCGATGGCATTCTTTGTGCGATTCGTGAGGAAACGGGGACGGTATTTAATAGCTTCTCGGCGCGTAATCGCTGGGTTTGGTGGCAGGCCGTATCGTATTACGCATATAATTTTGAGCGACCTCATAAGTCCATCAATTATTTGACCCCGAATTCTTTTGAAAAGCAAAATCAAAGTATCTACTACAAAATGGTTGTACCAGAAAACAGGTAAGACAAACCAGACCCTCATTTAAGTTTTCTCATCAGAAGTAAGCGACACCTCCTTTACTCATACTCTACTTGTACACAGGATACGCTAATCGGTTTTAGGATGAAAAATGATTGAAGAAACTATCTGTAGCAAGATAGGTTGCAGATAGTTTCTTAAAATGAGTAAGTAATTTTGCCGTCATGAGATTGTTTGGATTACTCAAATCAATTTCTACACACTCTCTGACCAACAATGCGGAGAAACTTAGTGGTAGCCCACTTTCATCCTCAATCCCAGATAGCACTCCTTCAAAGGATAGGTTATTTTCTATTTCATCTTTAAAAAAATAATCATCATAATGAGGAACAGGAAACGAAAAGAAAACAGATTTTCTATTGTTATCGCTCGTATGAAAGAATTTCTCTCCTAAAGGGTTTGTTGATTTTTTTTGCTCAAGTAAAAATTGAATTGTTCTATTTTTTCGAAATCCTTTGCCTCGGTAAACTTCCTTTTCTTTATGAAGAAATTCCCCTCTTAATTCGCAAAGTTCATCATCATATTCAATAATAACTCTGTCTTGCCGAATTCCACTCAAATATTTTTTATCATCATTTATTGGGTGGTTTTTTTTAAAATAGTAGAACAAATTAAAATTGCCCGTAAATCCACTCAATATAATATCATCATATATTTTACCCTGCCTCGCTAAAAAATCTTGAAGGGTTCCAGAATTATCGCTAATTTTTTCTAAATGACTAATTGCTGTACTTGGAATAGTTAATCGATTCATCGAACGCTCAGCAAAAAACCTCCTAATCAAGATAGGGATTTTTTTATATTCAGAATCTGTTTTATTTATAATTTTAGGTATAAATAGTAAATCTAGTTCATCTTTAAACTTTATTAATAGTGTTGTTTTTACAAGATATTTATGCTTAATTAATGAATAGAAAATATGATACCCAACAATTACCTCTTGATTTTGAATATCCATCCTATGGATGTTCAGTATATAGATAGAGGTCACCCCTAATTTATTTGCTTCTTCTTGGTCTATCCTATTCATTTCGATGAAAAGATAGTTTGTATTAGATTCAAATCTGCAAACGCCATCTAAAATATTGGTTGTTTCAATATTGTTAGTATCTAAGCTCACAATCGTTTCTCTAACGGAAAACTTTTTGCTGCCTCCGATAAGTTCGATACAACCAACTGAAAACCCTCTTGATGACATAATACTGTTTGGGTCTATACTAACAGAGTCTCTTCTTTCATATCTCAACCACTTCGTGTTAAGTAACTGTTTAGGAAAATTATTTGTCTTAGACCAAACTTTATAGTGATTTTGCGTACCTGCACTACCATTTTTAAATTCACCCCACTTATTTTTAGATAATAACTCTTTTTCTAACTCTAATTGGAGGAAGCTAATTTCATCGATTAAATAATTATATTCTCGAGGATAGTTTACTATTATTTTTTTTACATATTCATATAGGCTTAATATTTTTTTAGGATTTACTTCTTTGCCTAAATTTTTATTAAATACAATTTGATTGCTATTTGTTTTTTTTTGCCAATTAGTGGCTGAAATATTAAAGATAGTTTGAGCAATTCCCCCTTTTAGTATTTTTTTATTTGTACGTACCCTACCATCAAGTATCTGATTATTAATTACAGCGCATATGTCCGCTTCATATCCATGAAGGATTTTTGTAACAAAACTTATTTTAATGTCATTATTCTTATGCCATATTCCTTCCACTTCATCATTGAAATCAAGCTCGAATTTTGAAGTTTCTAAAATCTCAATTCCCTCACTTAATTTCTTTTCGGAGCGAGATATACCCATATCTTTACACGTATCCCGAAAATATGATGGATTTTCTTTAAAATGACGAAGTATCAGAAACCATGCTTTACGAATCAGTCTTTCAGAGAGTACAATGTTGGAAGTCATGAGGTATGCTAATTTATTCGCACGGATTATTCTTTAAGGGATTAAAACTTTTTCAAGACGAAGGGCGTTTTTTAAACCTGTCGTCGGGAAGAGATTTATGTATAATGTAAATATATATCATTTTTTGCATTTTTCTTCATATAAATTAGGTATGTCATAGACAATACCGGAATGCCTTCTTTTACGATTATACAGGGTCGCCCTTTAGGTTTGTACTATGGTAAAATTTCAAGATTGAGTATTTTTATCAGTTAGTAAATAGAGTGGATTGGGGTGGTCCTCATTTGACGGACACTTTACTTTGTAAGTTTATTAATTGGTTTTGATGGTATATTTGTTCAAATGTTTCAGGACTCTGATAATTCAAAGCCGAGTGCCTACGTTGTCGATTATAATAGACTTCAATATAATCAAATAGTTCAGTCTTGACATCTTCTAAGGAATCAAAAGTTCCTTTTTCCACTAATTCACGTTTGATAGTTGCCCATACAGATTCAGCATGGGCGTTCTCATAGACAGATTTTATGCCAGCCATGCTTTGCTTAAACTGTTGTTTATCAATAATTTACTTGAATTTTAAGCCAAAATATTGCCCTCCTCTATCAGAATGTAAAATTAGCCCAGATGAAGGTTTATATCGTTTGATCCCAATACTCAAAGCTATAATAATTAGCTCTTGAGTCATAGAGGTATCAATCGCCCAGCCCACAATTTTGCGTGTAAAAAGGTCTGTCCAAGCTGCCAAATATGCCCATTTACCATGCTTTAAAGAAATATAGCGGGGTGGCCCGTGCCGTAATGTCCGATACCCATACTTGATTAGGCTTAACCGCCTCAAAACCAATACCTATAAAATTTGGACAAGCTACTAAACCGTGCTTGCTTTGCGTTGTCTTAGGCACGAAACTCTTTGGCTGTATGGCCTTTAAGCCTTGTTCTTTGAGCCAACTTACGGACACCATGACGGCCTATTTTATAGCGCATTTCCTGCATTTCTGCTTTTAATCGTCTTGAGTCGTAACGTCGTTTATTGGCCTGAAACACCCTGCGTAATTCATCGTTCAATCCACTTTCAGTTGCCTGATTGTGAGTTTGGCCCTTGATGTACTCGTAATAGCTACTCTTGCTGATATTCAGTACTGTACACATTGTGGTAGTCGGGTAATTGATTCGCTTTTTTTTACAAATTCATACTTATCAACTACCCCGACTTGGCAAAAATCGCCGTGGCCGCGCGGCGGTCTGATTTTTTTAACATGTCCCGCTCCATTTCCATCTGCTTCAATTGCTGTCATAATTGAGCATTTTCCCGTTCAAGTGTAGCCAATCGGCTATCGTCTTGTTGTTCGTTTTTTTGCTTCCAAGCATAGATAATACCTTCGCTGATACCTAATTCCAAAGCAACAGATGGAACGCTTGCTCCGTTGCGTACCTTTTGCAACACTTGCTGTTTGAAGGTCTGGTCGTACTTGCGACCCTTCTTACGGTTTGCTTGATTTGCCATAACTCTGTAAAATTACGCATTTCAAGTGTCCGTCTTAATTGGATCACTCCATTGTATGGTGGCGGGGAAGAAGTGGACACACCGATTATAATTCCCATTCGTTCTGAGACCTCTCGAACAGTTTGATGTTCAGTCATTTTTAGCACTTCATTTTTGAAAGATTCATCTTATCGCATGGGCGACCTCGTTACGACGTTTGATGGCACTTGCTTTGTTCTTCTGCATAACACAAATTTAAGAGAGGTTTGTGTGCGGAAAAACCAGACAATGTCATGATGTTTCTTTTTTTAACTAAATGAAAAAAAAGAAAAGAAAAAGAAAAAGAAATTTTTAAAAAGAAATACTTAAAGGAAAACATTGCAAACTGTCGTTATGCAACAATTTTTTGGTCATAGGGTTTAATGTGTTGCCTAACGATATTCCATCTATTGCACTTCCAGCAAATTAAAAAGCGAGATATACTATTTTTTGGGCATTAAAAATATGAATTATATTTTAAAAATCATATTTTATATATAAATAATTATAAAATTGTTTTAGGTACTTTGTTTTAGACAATAGGGAGGGAAATGTGGAACAGAGGGTTACCCAAATTACATTTTTTCTTTGAAAGGAAAAAAGGAAAACGACCGTAGAAAAGAAAAATATTAGCTGAAATATTGTATCAAGTTATTCAAAAAAGATACTTTTTCACTTTTTCAACTAAACATGATGAGGCACTGTATACTTTTGCTGTTTTGGGGGATAAGTATGAATCTATTTGCTCAAACAAAAAGAACATTAACCATCAAGGTAACTGATGAATCTGGACTTCCTGTACCAAATGCTACTGTTATTACTGAGGAGGGGGAATCAAAAAATGCTGAAAACGATAGGTCTGGCAGAGTCATTTTGAACAATCAGCCTGCCACTATAAGAGAATATCTAATCAAAGCTTTCGGTTTTGATTCCAAAATTATTAAAGTTGATCTTAAAACAA
This sequence comes from Runella limosa DSM 17973, assembly GCF_000482465.1. Lineage (GTDB taxonomy): Bacteria > Bacteroidota > Bacteroidia > Cytophagales > Spirosomataceae > Runella > Runella limosa. Next base: position 11,026 of record NZ_AXVJ01000075.1, on the reverse strand, counting down.
GCAATAGGAGTTTAGATGTAGTATTAAAAAAAGCAGTATTTGACTTCATTAAAGATGTCAATGTCGGTTCACGCACTACAGGAAAGGATAATGCCTCTACCCCTATACCCGTTGATGTAATTACAAGTGAACAGATACAGGCTTCACCTCATACTGAATTGTCTCAAATACTCAATTCTCAATTGATGTATTTCAACTCAAACAGACAAGTCATTGCTGACGGGACTGACCACGTTGATCCTATTTCTTTGAGAGGGTTGGGGCCTGACCAAGTGCTGATTTTAATTAACGGGAAGAGAAGGCATACATCGTCACTAATCAATATAAACAATACTTTTGGAAGAGGGAGCGTATCCACTGATTTGAATGTCATACCATTACACTCAATCAAAAGAATCGAAATACTACGCGATGGAGCCGCTTCACAGTATGGCTCAGATGCGATTGCGGGTGTGATAAATATCGTTTTGTACGATGAGAAAAATGAAGGTGAAGGCAGTAACTGGATTTGGAAGGTTACCGGACAAGGAGGAAGTTTTCTAACAAATGCCAATCTGACGTTTCAAAATAATGACAAGCAGAGAATCACAGATGGTGAGGTTAGGACCCTAAACTTAGGTGTCAGTAAAGATTTTGGGGATAGAAAATTTCTCAACTTGGCACTCATGCTTTCAAATCGCAATCCTACTGATCGTTCTGGAATGGACACTCGGCCATTACTTTATTCAAGTGAACCTACAAAGTTTTCCAACGAAACAGATGACAGCTTTCTACAACGTTTCTTTTTGTTGCAAAAAGAAGATTCGGTTCGTGCTTTTGCCAATGGATTAGATCGTAGAAATACACGTGTGGGGATTGCTGGGATGAGAGTTATCTCTTTGATGGCGAATGGAAATATTGGAGTTGGAAATAGTAGTAACATTTACTATAGTGTTCAATCCAGCCAGAAGTGGGGCAATGCAACAGCATTTTATCGCCTCCCGCGCCAGACATCACAAAACAATCCAGATGTATTTGCAAATGGTTTTTTACCTGAAATAAATTCCAGAATACTGGACATATCTACAATTATCGGATTTAAAGGTGGAGTAAATTCGAAATTCACCTACGATATAAGCCATACAATTGGTTATAATAGATTCAATTTTTTAATTGAGAATAGTACCAATGCTTCTATCACGAATGATATTCAAAAAAGTTTTGATGCAGGTGGAATAAATTTTAGACAACATACCTCCAACATGGACCTATCTTGGGATGTACTTGACGAGGCGAATTCAAGTTTACAAATTTCAGCAGGCGGAGAGCATAGATTTGAGCAGTATGGCATTCAAGCTGGGGAAGAAAAATCTTGGTCTCGTCAGTTTCCTGACAATCCTGCTTATCAAGGAAATAAAACGCCAGGAGTACAGGGTTTTCCAGGTTTTAAAAACGTATTGGTTCGCAATAGAAATAACTGGGCTCTCTACATCGATGGCGAATATGGATTTTTGAAAGATAGGAAAATGCTTTTGCAAGTAGCCATTAGACGAGAAAATTATTCAGATTTTGGAAAGAATTTATCTTACAAAGTAGCACTAAGAAACTTTCTAATAAAACGAGATGACAGACTTTTAAATATACGGGGTAGTTTTTCAACGGGTTTTCGTGCGCCTTCTCTACAACAAAATTGGTTTAACAGCGAAAGTACTCAGAACATTGGTGGAGAACTTCTTCGAGTCTTAACTGTCAACTATGATAGAGGTAGTGCCGCCAATGACAGAATTATCAATGGGTTTGGATTAAATGATCTAAAACCTGAAATAGCCCAAAATTATACCCTTGGTGCTGTGGGTGCGATTAACAATCTTACATTTTCGGTTGATGGATACTGGACTGTAGTTAAAGACCGCATTATTTTCTCTGGTGTTTTTCCAACATCACAGCCAGAGGTAAGAAGAATTGTCAATGATGTAACTATCAATAGCATTCAATTTTTTACAAATGCAATTAGGACAAATAACACTGGTTTGGATTTCTCAATAAAATACGAACCCAATTGGTGGCAATTCTTCAAGGTGGGATTTACCTCAATAGCCAACTTGAACAGAATAACAGTAGGAGACAACATCCAAACCTCTGACATAATTAGCCAAAATTCGGCACTTGAAAACTTATTGTTTAGCAATCAAGAAAGAGTTCGGATTGAAAGTTTTGTACCAAGAAGTAAAATTATGGGAGGCATTGAATTGAAAGTGCTGAACGAGGATGAAGAAGAAAAGCTAAGGTTTAACTGGCAGACTATTCGATTTGGGGAAGTAGCCTATGGAGAGATAGATGTAACCAGAGAAAGCAATCAGGTATTTGCCCCCAAATTTGTGTCTGATGTTGCCATTTCGTACAGTTTTGATAAAAACATAAAACTCGTAATTGGAGCAAGTAACGTTTTTGATATTTACCCTGATAAACAATACATTAACCCAAGAAATAATCCAAAAAATTATACAGACTATACAGGGGCATTAGACAATACCAGCAATGGCCGTATCATATACAGTAGAGCTGCTACGCAGTTTGGGGCAAATGGTAGATTTGCCTTTATCAAATTAAATTGTGTTTTTAATAACTAACAATCACTACACACATGAAAACTTTTATTCAATGTATATTATTCATGTTAGCTTTGGCTAATATAGGTATGGCACAGAAGAAATGTAATACGACAATTAAGCTGGTTATGAAGAACTTGCCTAATACACCTATCGCAAACCAAGAATTCACTTTGAAGTTTTATGTCCCAAATACCACAAAAGAGGTAAAAACCATTCCTTGTGGGCCTACTAATATTTTGGGTGAAACTCCTGTTACAATTGAGTTGTACCCAAATTATAGTTGTGTAGTTTCTTTTCCAGAAAAAAGTGGTTTCAATAATATTGAGTTTAATTACGGTGGATGTGTTTCCTCACAAATCCTCGAATTATCTCAAAAACAACAGTCTTCTGCTTCTAATACCGAAATATTGAGAAGATTAAAGACAACTACTCAAGCGCTTGTTAAGGCTAAAGATGAAATTAAAAAACGTATAAGTGAAGATGTAAAAAAGCAAAAAAATATAGATTCTTTGGAGATTGAATTGAAAAAATTGGAGGAGGCTATTTCCAGAGGTGGTGCAATAATAAAAAAACTTGAAGGAGATTTACAAATCACCAAAGAAGAGCTAGATTTTGCTACCAGATTAAATGATGAAAAAGACGCTACAATTAAAAAATTAAACGATAGAATTGACAAAATGGTTGGAAACACTATCAGAGTATCTGACTTTGCATGTCAAGGTTTCATTGACAAAACAAGTCTAACATTTAGTATCAGGCTATCTAATCCAGACTATTCTATTGATACTGAGACTGAACCAAGAAAGTATAAATTTCAAATCAGTCTGTTGGCTATCAGAAATAGTAAGGATATTCCAGTCAGATATAGTGATGGTTTTGAAGGTATGTTTGTAGAAGTGATGTATCCGATGAAAGCATTTGACGAGCCTATCCTGTTAAATTTTATACCTTATGCAGATGATACAAAATTATTAAACTCTAACAACGGCTTTGTTATCAAGGTTAAGGAAGTCAAGTCTGGTAATTTAACGGGAGATTTACGAGTGAAAAGTACACTTTGTTCCCCTCCCATAATAGCCAAATCCCCTAATATTGTTGGAAGATTAGAGACCGATTGTCAAAATATTTCATTAGAAATATGGGATGCTGCTGAAGAAGATAATGATATTATCAACTTAAATTGGCTTGGAAATGACCCTATATTTCAAAATCTAACACTAAAAAATAGGTCAACCAACACTAATATTACATTAGCTGAAGGTGATAATATATTCGAGTTAGAAGGTGTAAGTGCAGGTACTGACAAGTATAAAGAAGTGTCGGCAAAAATCAAGTGTCGTTGTGGAGGTAAAGTATTGAATTTTATGACAGGTCTTGGAAAAAGAGATAATATTGGACTTTTTAATGAGACAAGGAATGTTGATGGAGTACTCAAAAATATGACTAAAAAACAATTTGTTATTAGTTATAAATCAAAAAAATAATCAACAAGATGAAACCAACAACCATTATTATTTTTTTTGGAATTTGTCTAACTTTAATAACACAAGCACAGCAAAAGATAACCCAATCGCAACAGAACAAGTATAGTGTTGTTGTGAGTGACGAAACAAAGAGACCTATTTCTTCGGTTTGTGTCACGGTTATACAAAACGGAAAGATAATTCAATTAGAAACGAATCAGAATGGTATTTTTTTGTATCCTGTGCTTAATGACGGCAAATATCGGGTTTTTTTAGAGAAAAAAGCGTTTCGAGCAGATACCATTGAGCTAAGAGTTGGAGCTTACACCCCTGATACCATTCGATTGAGTAGTACGAGATTATTTAATTCGAGATACAAAAACCGCCTCCTTTTATTAGATAACTTCAAAAAGAACATAGATTTAGAATTTGGAGGAAGTTCGTGTCATAAACCTATGATTTTTCAACTAAACAGATTGAAAAATGAAATTGAGAAGTTTCAACGTTTTATTGAAAAAGAGGAGAAAGAATGGAAAGAACATGAGCAATTTATTTTAATTACGGATGATAAAATTAAAGAAATTGAATCCAACATTAAAAATTCGTCAGGTTTATCATCATACAAACAAAAAATAGAAAAAGCTGAGGCTAAATGGATAAGTAATAGCCAAATTCAAATCCGCATAAAAAAACAATTGGATACAAGCTGTTACCCAATAAACAAAAATTGGGTATTAAGAACATATCTTAAAGCCTTTGAAAATCAACAACCGACATATTTTACAGATAGTATTACTGAAAAAACAGAGGTGGCGTTCTCAATACAGCGTAATAGAGAGGATACTACATATATTTTTCGCCCTGTGTTCAATAAAAAACAAAGCGCAGACAATTTTCGAGAATTCACGGTGTATTTGTTTGGCAACAGTCCTATTGACACTCTACAAATAGTACCAGTACAAGGCGATTTTATAAGAAATACTCAAAAACCCAAGGATAATAGACAAAGAGAAGTTTCAACAAAAACTATTAAGCGTTCAGAGAAGTCAAATAAGTCAAATGGAGACGAGCGTTTTGATAGGAGGCATATTTTGGGTAAGTATGTGCACATTGTTGGTACACAAAACTGGACTTACAACGAGTTGCCAAGTTATTACGAAATTCAAAAGGTGATCTATAATAACGTAAAAGAAAAAGGGTTACTCAGTAATTATAAACCCACAATACAAATCCTTATTGACGATGTTTTAGATAAAAAAATTTTAGTGGATGAAGAAACGTTGAAAAGCCCAACACAGCATTCATTTGATTTGCCACCCTTAAACAGTTTCTTAGTCTCATTTAAACCAGACTCCTTAAATGTAATTCAAAACATTGAAATTGCTATTTTGGATAAAAATAGAGAAAAAAAAATTTCACAAACCATTGAAGTGAAGAATAATAAATGGGTTAATACTCCTCCCGATAGCACAGTAGGTGGCTTTTTGTTAAAAATAAAATCAAAACAAAAAAAATAAATTTTACAATCCTTAATCAAAACCACTATGAAAAGTTTAGACTACTACTGGAGCGGGTTTAATTTTTATACTCGCAATATTCCAAGTGGAACAGAAACCACCCTCTGGGTATTGGGAAGTTTATTGATTAGCTATGCAATAGGATTTTTACTGAATCATTTTGTGGTGAAAAGAAACAATAGAAATGCTGAAGGCAAGATTATAAAAGAAGAGTTCTATGTACATCGAGCTCATATATACGCAGGGTATATAACTATGGCAATAACATTGCTCGTTATCGGTTGGTATTGGTCAAATGGAGAATATGGACATAGACACCTCGAATCAACTCATCTTCTTGTGCTAATAGCATGTGGAGGGTATAGTATCTTTTGGTTTTTGAAATTAAGGAGATATTATACACCCTCATTATTGCGGTACATTGTTGAGCAACCAACTTCGGAAGAAGATCACGATGATTTTTCTAAAAAAGCAAAAAATGCCTTTGATAAATCGAAGCGTTTGGTATTCATCTTATTTATAGGTGCAATTACCTTTTTGTTTTCGCTTAAACGCCCTATGACCCTAATTTCTATTGTCGTAGATGACTCTGGAAGCATGGGAAGTGCCTTAGCTGTAGGTAAAGATGCCATTACAGAAACCATGAACCGATTGAGTGGCAGTTATACTGATATTTTCATCACAAGTTTTGGCAATAGCAGACCAAGCCCACAAAGTCCACATGCGTCATTCTCCGAATTGGCAGGTATAACCAAGATTAGTAATAAGAATATTGATGCAGAAACCAAATTCTGTGATGACCCGGCACAAGCAAGTGAGTTTGTTAAATCATTGACTGCTGAAGCTAACAAAGGTTATGGTTTGAATCAAGCAATATGGCATAACTACATAAAAACAAAAGAGTATTTATCAACCGTGGACTCTTCTAACTATGTAAATAGAGTCATGTTGATTATAACTGACGGAGATGAATTTAGCAAAGCTTGGTATGATGCTACCTTCTGTTCTCCACAGTATGGGTTCAATAGCATTTATGGTAACAACGTTTATATGATTGATTTACAGGCACAAAATCCTATTGATGTCAATATAAATGGTGGATTTAAAGCAGTAATGAGAGAATGCTATGGTAATTATAATATCAAGAACGGCTTTGAGCAGTCTAACTATATTAATGCCCTCAATACTGTACTGAGCCCCTATGAGTTAGATGATAGATTGGTATTTTGGGTTATGCTTATTTCAATCCTTCATATTGTCATAGTTTTTGGAGTCATCAGAGTCAATTTGGCAGATTTAAAAGTTTCCGCTAATCAAAATTAAATTTATCTTATGAAAAATACCACATTAAAATGGGAAATAATGTTGATATGGACATTGTTTTCGGTGAAAGGAATATCACAGAACAGACCCGATAACATAATCATTTTAACAGAGGTCTCAAAGACTGTACTTACAAAAGTCCCTAACCCACATGAAATATTCCCGACAACTTTGAACACCCTCATCTCACAAGGTAAGCTTAATACTGCTTATCGGTTCACTCCAAAACCCAAGCAAAGTTTACTTAAAACAACTTGGATTGATGAAAAACAAAAACTAATGGTCATACCATTTGGAGATTTGGCCACTGATAAAGTTGTTAGCAGCGGAGTAGCTGCAGATGAGTACGCAAGTTCAAAAATAGATTTTTTCATTGATGCTATTTCAAAAAAATATCCAGATTTGTCAAGATTTACAGATGAATATAGCTATCGTAATTTAGCAATTGCAAGAGCCGCTTCTTTAGCAAAAAAGAATGGTTTCAGTAGTTATTGGCTTTTGATTGTTGGACATATGAAAGATAACACCAATAGTTCTGCCACGATTGAAAAAGATGTATTAAACAACTATAAGACTCTTGAAAATAAAATAATAGGGATGATTAAACTTACAAATTCTAAAAGTAATGATTTTGGAATTGAAGTGCGACATGTTGTCTTGGATTCCACAAAAAAACGTGACAGTGGAGTTATTCCAGAACCCATATGCCCAAATGCGGAAATAATTTTTACAAAAACAAGTACTAAGGATAATCGCATTGAGATTGATAAATCCAAAAGTCGTTTGAGTTGGGAGTGTACTTGTGATACTGTTACTACATATAGGGTTATTATAACAGGAATAGAAGGCGCAGAGGTAGATTCAAGCCTTAGGTCAATAGGTCCAACCGATACGACCAATGTGTCACTTAAAAGCCTTGGTGCAGGAGATTATAACGTTATAGTAAGTAACGGCGAAACTTCCTCTACTGCGTACATAACTGTCAAGGGCTCAAACTCAATGATGTGGCTTATAGCTCTCCTCTTACTTGGAGCTATTATCTATTTTGGTAAAGACAGAATGAAACCATTGTTGGCCATGTTCAATAAAAAAAGTGACAAGCCGAACAAGACATCTGGGAACCCTGAAAAACCCAGTGATACAGGTTACTACGGTAATGAAAGTCATGGTAGTGGCTACTAAATTTCCAAAACATCTTAACTGATTAAAACAAAATATTAATACTCATGGCCAGACCTATCATTTTCATTGGAATTGGGACGAGTGGACTTAGAACCATTGAAGAAGCCCAACGCTTTTACTATTACAATACCACAGAAGGAGAACGTCCGAGTATCTCAGAAGTTAAAAATATATTTATTGAAACTAATCTTGGACAAAATTATGAGTCTTTCGGAAATGAGATTAATACTATTCCGATTAAAATTGGGCTAACTCATCCTTCACATACTGCCCAGCAATTACTTGAAAAAGGTATCGGAACAGGATGGATACCCAAAGAACTTACAAAAATGGCGAATCATGAGCTTGTTTCAGGAGCAGGTGGAAAACCTGTTATTGGGAGGCTTATTTTATGGGGGAATTTTTTGCGGGTCTATAACGATATCAAGAGTGCCATTAAAGATGCCGAGAAAAATGCTGAAAAAATTAACGAAAAAATTGCAAATGAAGGTGGGACTATTGATGATATTAAAAACGGGATGGACCCAATAATCTATATTGTCGGGTCATTAACAGGTGGAACGGGTTCTGGGATGTTTATTGATATTGCAATGATGGTACGTCAAATGGGGTATAAGAATATTTTTGGACTCTTTATGCTACCTCCCAAAATAGATGGACATACCATTTTCAATATGTCTTATGGTAATGCTTATGGGGCTTTGAAAGCATTAAGTAAATTTGATGGTAATGACAAAAAAGAGCCAATCTATCATGAGAAATGGCCTGATGGACTCAATAGTCCTATTGCTACGCAATGCCCTTTCAAGTTTATTCAGTTTATATCACAATCGTATAAGCAGAGAAATTTTTCTATATCTACATTAGATGGTCTCTATAAAACGGCTGGACTATACTTATACTTGAAGAGAATAGGATTTATGACCAAATGGAATGAAAAGTTTGTAGATGCTGAGAATGACACCTTAGGTTCATATGGTACATTTAGTTTGGCAGGTGCCCATTTTCCTAAAGATGACATAGAATCTTACACAGCTATTGAGTTGGGGGTAAACCTTATTGAGCGTTGGATCAATCCCTCTAAATTTTTTAGTAAGTTAAGCCAAAAATTTGAACCAATAAACGAGGTCATTATCAATGGTATCGAGACCAAAAGAATTAAAAATATAGTTGAAAAGACTTTGGTAACTTTTGACACTGATTCGAGTCAAAATTTGATAATAGAACTTGAAAAAAAAATGAAAAAAATTGAAGAAGAAAAATTAGGTATTGATTTTCTTAAAGAAATGTTTTCTCCTAATATTGAAAATAATTTTTACAGACAAGCAAGTGTAGGCATTAGGTACGCAGAAAACACGCTTATGAAAGAAATATATAAGGCCAATTTAGAAATTTTCAGCGACACAGAGAGCATTAGTCTCGTAAAAATTTCACTTGAAAAGTCTGCTGCCGCTCTTGAGAATATTCATAGATTTTGGAAAAGTCAGTACGGTATTGGTTCAGAATTAGGAGAGTGGGTAAATGTGTTAAATGGAGAAGTAGAAAATTTTGATTTTAAGGCAACACGTAGTAGAAAATTTGAGCAGTTGAAAAGTATTTTTGAATTAATGAAAAAACATTTTTTACATGCAAGTTTATTGAAAATAGGAAATTATATAAGATCTGAACAAGTCGAGCAAATTTTAAATGTCGATGAAAAAATAGGGCTACCTTACGTTGGTCTTTATTTGCAAATTGAAGCTAAACTGAAGCCATTAGTGAATGAAACCTATGAAAATAATCAAGATATTAGTTTTGTATTTTCAAAGTTAAAAATAAAGAATAGTGTGACAGATGCGACCATTCCTTATGAGAAAGTTTATAGACATAAAATCCCATCAAATACACCTTTAAGTGCAGAGGGTCAAAAAAGTATTCCATTTAAAGAAGCTGTTAAAGATGCAATCAAGCGTTATGAGAGTCAACCAAATCAAAAATATTCATTTGCTGATTTAGCGGGTAATATAGCTGAAAGTAACATTTTAGAGTATTTGAGCGGTGATAATCGAAAAAGTTCTATAATTTATGGTCATATAATAGCCGCATACCGAGCTAAACTCAAAAACGCTAATTCAATTCAGAATTATCCTGTAACAGATGATTTGGCTAAAAATCTAGGTACTTTAACAATCATTCGAAACAAAGTGGAAGGTCCGATACTTCATATTGATGAACTAATTGACAATCAGGAGCTTGTAAATACGGGACCACTCGCAAGATTGGCTTTCGCCTTAGGTACGAATAATTTAGAAACGGGTAAGGTATTAGGAAGCCTGTACGAAATAGATAACAATAATCCATTTCCAAATACAATGGAGCATAAATATGAAATAAGAAGCCTGCAAAATTCTTTATTTTTATTCAGACAATTTGCAAATTTTAAGCCATTAAATGATTTAGCACATATTGCAATATGGAAGAAAATATATGAAAATGGCAATGCTAACAACGAAGAAACAAATGAAAAGAATATGAAAGATAGGACAGCATACTTTTGAGAATATTGTCCCATCTATTCTATTTTTTGTCGAAAAGACCGTTGCTTCACCCGCTCAATGCACCATTTATAGATTTCAATCAGCATTCCGAGCCAACACAAAAACTGGCCTGAAGAAGAGTACGCAGCCGCTCGTTTTCAAAGTGGCCCTGCCTATCAGCACATTCACATTGACAACAATAAACTAAGCTATCGTTTTCTTGATGTAGAAGGAAAAGTAAAGGATGAGTTGACGATTGTGAAGAAAGAAAAGTAGCCATTCCTCCCCCATTGAAATTTGGGTAAACCCGTGCCCTTTGTACCTTTGCCGCAAAGATTACGAGTATCATGTCAAAACCCATCTTAGTTTTAAAATTCGGCAGCGCAGCCATCACCAAATCAAATGGAGAGCTTAACCAACTCGTCATGGTGGAA
>NZ_AXVJ01000074.1 GCF_000482465.1 Runella limosa DSM 17973 | reverse complement strand
ATGAAGTCCAACAATATTTTCGAGATAAACAAGTCAAACAAGAATTCACAAAACCTGCAACACCCCAACAAGATGCGCACATCGAAGCCTACCATTCCATCATGGAAAGCTCTGTATGTCAGAGGTTTGAATTTGACGATTTGAAGCAAGCTCGAGAAACATTGGAGGAATTTAGAAGTTTTTATAATTTCGAGAGAATACATGGAGGAATCAACTTTCAAAGCCCTTACAAGTATTTGCTCAAACATAACATTGACATGAAAAATTTAACTCAAAATAAGACAAAAATCTGTGCTTGAAGTCTCTAACTTTCTATCATTTACGTGTCCAATAATTAGCGGTTAGCACAACATCAAAAACAATAATTTCTGTTTCACTATATTCAGATAATTCCCTAGGAGTTGATGTAGAAGATGGTCAATTTTATCGAAAAAACTTTAACTACAAAATTGATATAGATACCAAAGATACGCCATATGGGCGATTTATTAGCTCTATAAAAACATCGACAAGTTATGGTGTGTTCGACAAAAAAACAGGCTTGAAAAGTGATGTTTCTGTGACAAACTTTGTTTTATTAACTAATGAAAAGTTGAATGAGGAGAGTTCCATTGTTTACAAACCAATCATATTTAAAGTTAATGATGTAGAAAAATTAGAAAAAGTAAATTATGATGATAAATTTTGGAAAAACAATCCTGTAGTTAAACGTACGTCGTTAGAAGAAGATATAATAAAGCTGTTTGAAAAAACTGAAATATTTACAAACATTAAATAGGAATTAATTGTCATTTTATAGTCTTGCAAAGGGTCGGATTTTGTTGTTTTTGGGTTATTATTTGTTTTTTAATAGACAGCCTTGTTCCTAAAAAAAACTCTTATACATTTAATTCAACTTATGGCTCAAATCTTTGTTTTTAGATTTCTATTTTTGGGATTATGCCTCACCGTTTCACCTGTTTTCTGCCAAAAAGTAGATGGAGTAAAAGTGACGTTGCAAGTAGTTCATAAAAATAGGGTAGATACCTCTAAAAATATTAAGCCCGAACTTGGATTAATTGTTGAGCTTGTGAATCAATCATTGAAAAACATAGCTATCCTTATTTCAGGCGTTAATTACGAAAAGCAAATAAATTTCTACCGTAAGAATAAAAATGGAGACTATGAATTGATTGTTCATCCTCAGATTTTGCTTCAAGAACAGCAAAAAAGAACGCAAGAATATTTTTTAAAACATCATCGTTCATTGGTTGATTATTTCGGCGTAGATTATAATTCTAAAACTAGCCTATCTTTAGACTTTTTTCGATACTGGGACACTTTTGATCAAGATACATTTTCTCAGAAAATGGGAGATGGACTCACTACCCAAGAATTAGTAAATTTTAAAAAAGAGGCACCTTGGTTTGATTCATCCCTAAACTTCTATTTTCTAAAAGCAGGCCAACGGCAAACAGTTTTTTGGAACCTTGAATTTATGCTGAAAGAGCAAGGAGATTACAAGATTACATTTGAACCTTTTCCCTCTACTATTTTAAAATCACCGCTTACATTAACCGAAAATTATGAGGTTGTTGACCACCAATTTTTCCATGCTAACGAGCTGTTTATTAAAACATACTGAATAAACTTGATTAAAAGATAGATAACGTTCATTCACTCGTCAAGTGTTCTCCGAGTTTTCGTCTTAATTCTTCTATAATTCTCTCTTTTTCATCAAGCGCTTTTTTTGTTTCATCAAGTGCTTTCTTGCTTTCATCAAGTGCCTTTTGAAATGCTTTTTCCTTATCTTCAAACATCGCATTGATGGTTCGCCATGCTTCTTGTTCATCTTCGATTCGTTTACGTTCTATCGGGTCAGAACCGCTATGGTGTAAGATGTCGGTCAAGATTTTTAACTCCTCGTTGTCTGTTGGGTGAGAAAATTGTTTGGTAATTTTTCTGTCGTCCACGAAGTTACTTTGCTCAAAAACGCTCAATAGTTTATCTAAACTCGTTTGGTAACGATTGGTAATTCTGTCCACTTGTACGATGTAGCTGTCGTGGGTCAGTTTTTCAACAAAATCCGACTTCTTTTCAAGGACGGTTTTGTTGATTAAATCTTTGTAATTACGTTCTACTCGAATGCAAGCTGTTTCTATCTCAGGAAGGGTAAACCCAAGAATGTAAATCGTAGTGATTGGAAGAGCCTGATTTTCATTATTTACTTTATCTTCTTTTTTATATTGTTCACCCAAATACCTACGAAAACGCATTAAGTCAATTTGATTTTTGGCCTTCTGAATTTCGATTAAGACCTTTTTGTATTCGCTTGTTTCGGTTTTGATAGTGGCGATAAAATCCAAACGAAAAACGGCAAGCCCTGCTAGTTCGTCCGTGTAAGTAAACTCTTGTGGTTTTACCTCTATCGTCTCAATGGGTTGTTCCAAAAGTGTCTCAATGAAAAACTTGGCTACTCGTTCGTTTTCCATCATTCTTTTAAACACAGTGTCGTATATCGGATTGGCGATTATCATTTGTGGTTGTTTTAAAAGGAGTGAGACAAATTTACACAAAAAACACTGGCGCGGGCCAAACGACCCGTGCTAGTGTTTAAGAGGAACCCCGTAGTATTTACTTAAACCCAAATAAAAACGGGAATAAGAACGTGACAATGATGGTCCAGAGGCTGTAAATAGGTAAATAAATCGCAATTGTTTTTCCCACGTCGGCGAGCGAGGTTTTTTTGGTCAGCACTTTCGAGAGCTGTATCATCACGAGCAGTAAATTCACCAAAATCAATAAGTTGCCACCCAATACCGCCGTACGGTTGGGGGTGATGCCCCATTCTGAGATTCGAAACAAGATGGCCGAAAGTGCCACGCCGTTGACCACAATCGTCAGCGCCGAGAGCAGAAACAACACCCACACTTGGGCGCGGTGGTGAGAAGTTTTGGAGGTTTCGGCAATCGAAAAGAAAATAAGTGCCATCACCCCAATAAGCAGGGCATTGAATACCATCAAAAACTCACGGTTGTTGTACGGGTCTTTGCCCGAAAAAACAATTGCGCCGAGGTAAACCACTAACATTACCAACACCAACGGGCTGAAAATTTTGGCAATAACGGGCGATACTTTGCCTACCAGCTGCGGATTGGTTTGGGTAAGGTAAGTCCCCACCAGAGGCGCTGCCGCAAGCCCGAAAATACCGATATTTTCAAAATAAAACGCCCGAATATCGAGGCCAATCAACGAAAATAGGCCGACGGTAATCGCACTTAATATGCCGCCCGAAATCACAATCAGCGTGGTCATGACGACCAAATCCCCGTTGTATTTGAGGTAGCTCAGTCGTTTTTCGGAGTTGTTGGAACTGCCCACAAAAGAAAATCCGAGAATAGACCACGAAAACAAAACAAGGTGAATGCAGGATAGCGTCAGGGTATCGCTTGTGGGTTGGTTGGGAAGACTATTAATAAAGATAGCTGCCACTACAAATGCTCCTGCAAGTAACGCTATGGTCTTCGTTGAAACTTTATTTTTCCAACCAAAATAGGCGGTCAGGAGTGGAAAAATGATAAATCCGATATTGCGGGTATAAAAAAACTCTTCGTTGAGCTGGAGAAAAGCGGGAATTTTGGCAATGAGACCCGCCACCAAAGACGCCCCCACTACAAGGGCGAGGTCTTGGCTTGTGCCCCATTGAATATCGTCGTTGTCGTAATTCAAACGCTCGTGCCAAACGTCGGCAGCTGTATTTCCTTTGAGTTCGGGATAAACGGAACTAAAGGTACGTTTGAACAATGCTTTGTTGGAACGGTACAGCTTCTCAAGCTGCTGGGGTTCGTTGATATGGGCCGTGATGAGGTCTTTCATGGGAGTGCTAGATGAAGATTAGTGCCACAAAGTACCATCCAAACCCAATACGATGCCAAGCCATAAAGAAATGACATAACCAATCACACTTATTACGAGCGCGCCAACGTATTTCCAGCCGTGCTTTGGTGCCAACACACTCACTAAATAAGTGCAAGCACCCCCCAAGGCTCCTACAAAAGGAGTCAATAGAAGCGGACGGAGCATCCACCAAGTACCCCATTCAGGTCTAGGGTTTTTGACGCCAAAGACAAAAAGCGAAATAACGACCAAGGCAATAGCTGCCCCAATCAATGCGCGTTTGAGGAAGGATGCAGGTTCAAACGGCTGGCTGAAAAACGTGTTGGTAGGTGCCATGATGAGTGAGTGTTGATTGATTTAAAAAATGACTGCGATTGACTTATTGAAAGTACTTTGTTTTGCAAAGTAAATGATTTGTCAAATTAGATTCCAAATAAATTGCCAATTATTTTTTATTTCATTCAAACGGCTTTCATTTTAAGACTTTCCAAGTTTCATTTTCGCACTTGTCAAAACTTGGAAAGTCTTCTTATAGACTGCCTTTTAAAACTTTCCAAGTTTCATTTTCGCACTTGTCAAAACTTGGAAAGCCTTCTTATAGACTGCCTTTTAAGACTTTCCAAGTTTCATTTTTGCACTTGTCAAAACTTGGAAAGTCTTCTTATAGACTGCCTTTTAAGACTTTCCAAGTTTCCTTTTCGTCCCTATCAAAAACTTGGAAAGTCTGTCCCAGTGGGTCGTTCCGAATTGCGACTTGTTTAGAGGTTTCTCTTCGGCTTTTGGAATAAATAACTCTCGTCTTTGGGTAAAAAACGCTTAAGCCAAGGAGCTTCCGAAAATGTAAGGCTTTTGGCATCCGCTTTCAGAGAGTCAAAAGAAGTTGTCGCCTGTCGAATAAGAATTTCGCGACTGGCCAGAGGTTCTCCCAAATGACTATCGCTAAAATTGTAAGAAGTACAGATACAACTGAGCGTGTCGGCGTGCATCCAATCGCTGTTTTCGCCCCAAATTCCACAGTTGAAATGCCGATACCCTACAGGATTTTTATAGCCGCTGCCATTGGGATAGACGTTCAAGAAAAAGTGAAGCTGCGGCGATGTGCCTCCAATAAATTCCGTCCAGCCGTCAAATTCAATGGCTTTCCAATAGCGTTTTAGGCTCAAAAAACCGTTGTCGTCCACCGAAATTTGCCACGCAATGCGGTTGAACGTATAGCCATCGTTTTTGCCACGGGCTTCATAATTGCGGTTGTAACTGTACCAATTTCCTACAATACCTTTGGCAAGGGTGGACGTATCGGCCACCGAGCGAATGACTTTGCCCGCTGTATTTTGCCCCGTAAAAAATAAATTCCAAGCGGTCATGGCCAGCAAACCTGCACAGGCAATAGCGGTTGCTATTTTCCAGCGTTTTTCGGAAGATTGGATGACTTTGGTTTCTTCCAACGGAGAAGATTCCACGGAAGACTTGTTGATATTCGTTCGGACGGTGGTGGGCTCGAAACCATTGGCTTGTCGGTACGCATCGAGGGTAGCATATCCGAGGGTGCGCACCAAGGCCAGCATAAAGTGGTCGGTGGTGCCAATAAATGCTTTTGTCGATTTTAGGAGGTCATCGTGGCGGTCGCGGAAAGTACTGCCGCCAAATTTATAGGTTTCGGGGCCAATGCCTTTTTCGTGTAGTTGGAGGCTTTTTTGGTGGGTAGCGTACCCCACAAAGGCAGGCAATTGGCGTTTTTGTTGTTTTTCGTAATTGCTGCTTTTGGACCAACTGGCATTGCCCAACACCTGATTCATGGAGTGCGGAGGAGTTCGGAAATCGGTATAGGGCAAGCCCAGTTCTTCTTGAAAATATCGTTCTAGTACTTGGTTCCAAAGCTTTTCAAACAAAGGGCGGGCTACTTCAATGTTCATGGTTGTATGGTGGTCAGACGATAGTCAGACCGTTTCGTGCGTTAACTCCGTGTGACTGAGTCATGCAAGTTATCTTTTTTTTAGAAAAAGCTGTGTAATCCCGCTGTAACTACCCCTTACAGAGCAAGTCACTAGCGGTTACCCTTGACTTTGAGGTAGGAAAACGCCCAATTTTCGGTCCTAAACATAAACCGAACTCTTATCCGATGAACACCCAACTTTCCCAACCGTCGCTCTGGCAAAAATTGAGCGATTTCCAATTAGACGATTCTCCAGAGGCTGCTGTGCAGTTTTCTGATAAGTTAATCAAAGAACAAAAATGGACGCCTGAGTTTGCCAAACGGGCGATGGCCGAGTATAAAAAGTTTTTGTACCTCTGTCTTACGATGCCCCAAGGGGCGTCGCCGTCGGAGGTAGTCGATGAAGTCTGGCATTTGCACTTGACCTACACGCAAAGTTATTGGCAAAAACTCTGCGGAGAAGTACTCCAACGACAACTTCACCACTATCCCAATAAAGGAGGCGACTCCGAAAACCAACGCCACCGTGACTGGTACGCTGCTACTTTAATTACCTACGTCAAAGAATTTCAGGAACTACCTCCCGTTGACTGCTGGCCTTTGCCCAAGGGGTTGGAATTAGGGGCGCACCTAGCTCCGACGTCACCTTTCCGAACGCCAACTTTGCAGATGGCACCATTGTGGGAAGGGCGTCAGTACTGGCCCGTGGGAGCGGCGGCTATTGGGCTGTGCTCGCTCGGAATGTTTATGCTGTCGGGGCCGCATTTTTTGTTGACTTTCCCCCTTTTGATGGCGTGGGCTTGGTGGGGAACTTACCACAAAATTCAGTATAAAAAACGAGTCGTACGGGAAGCGATGCAGCAGTTACATCCCTACCATTTTGCAGCTTTGTTTAAAGACACCGAAACCCTGTTCCGAACTATTGTGGCTGACTTTGCCGAAAGGGGCTGGATTCGCTACCAAGACGAAGGGAAATTTGGGTGGGATACGCAGGTGCAGCAACCGATGCTGTACGCATTGCAAGCCCAAGACCAAAAGGAACTACCTGCGGGGCTTTTGAGGGCGTTTTTGTATCCGTTTGCAAAAACAATGTCGAAAAAAGCCATTGCTCTAAGAAATGAACTTGCCAAAGATGTGGCGGTTGGCTTGTTTCAATGGTGGGTAATCATGGTTGGACTGGCGCGCATGGCGCAGGGATTACTCAACGGCAAGCCCGTGATTTTTTTGCTATTACTGTTGATTGTTTACGTGCTGGTCTGGATAGTGCTAGGTCAGTTGCCGTTGATAGACAACGAGACAAAAAGAACGTACCAAGCCAACGAATGGGAAGGGTACATCACAGCAGGAGCCTTAACTTTTTTACTGTTTGATGCTTCGTATAGTTTGGGCAGCGACCAAACCCTCCAGCGGGTGTTTAGCAATGCCCCCAAATCGGACGATGGGATAGGCTGGTTGGGAGGAGCTGTAGCTGTCAATACGTCTAAAAATAGCGGTGGCGGCGAAGGTGGGGCGGGGTGCAGTAGCGGTGGCGGCGGTTGTGGAGGAGGATGCGGGGGCTGTGGTGGTTGCGGAGGAAGTTAGTAGAAAAATAAGTTTTTACAAACACTTCAATGTATCTTCGTGCAACAAATGCTATTGTAACACCTTGATTGCTGATTCAATGAAACCCGCCTTTTTTCTGTTTTTGTTCGCTGCTCAAATTGTTTTTGCCCAAAAGAATACCTCTCAAGTATTGGACAGTGAGGTGAGTGCTGTTGTGGAGAAATATATTGCAGAAAATAAGATTCCTGGGGCGGTGGTGGCCATTAAAAAGGGTAACAAGATTTTGCTCAAAAAAGCATTTGGATACGCAAAATTGAAGGAGTTTGACGGCTCGGTGTCAGAACACCCCGAAACGATGACAGTCAATCACTTGTTTGATATTGCGTCATTGACCAAAGTGATTGGGACAACCACTGCCATAATGAAGCTACACGACGAAGGAAAACTCAACGTGGACGACCCCGCTTCAAAGTACATCAAAGGCTTAGACGAGGGTGAAAAAGCCAAAATTACCCTTCGTCATTTGTTGACGCATACGTCGGGGATGTATGAGTGGTATCCGTTGTATTATTTTTCGCAACAACGCGCTACTACTTATGCCTTTATTAAGCAATTGCCGCTGAAATATCCCGTGGGCGAAGGCCGTCATTATTCGGATTTGGGCTTCACGATTTTGGGCGAAATTATCGAAAAGGTATCGGGAAAACCGCTGGATGTTTACGTTAAAACGGAGATTTTTGCCCCGCTCAAAATGACCAAAACGACTTATAAACCCGATAAAAAGGCAAACCTTATCGCCGCGACTTCGATGGGGAATCCCTACGAAAAGCGAATGGTGGAAGATACCACGTTGGGTTTTGTGGTCAAAGACCTTGACCCGAAAAGCTGGAACGGTTGGCGACAGTACGTTTTACAAGGCGAAGTAAACGACGGCAATGCGTGGTACGCCAATGAAGGGATTTCGGGGGCAGCGGGGTTGTTCTCGACCGTGGATGACCTTCAAAAATTGGTGGATATGCTCAAAAACAAAGGGAAAGTGAGAGGAAAATCGTTTATTTCGGAAAAAACAGTAACGCTGTTTTTGACCCAAGATAACTTTAAGAACGGATTAGGCTGGATGATGGACCCGATCAACTCTTTCATGAAAAACGGCCCAACGGGCACGTTTGGTCATACGGGTTTTACGGGCACGAGCATATCCGTAGTTCCTGAAAAGAAACTTTCGGTGATTATCCTCATCAACCGTCAAAACATGGGTTTACAAACCACCCGAGATTATTTTAATCCCAATCCAATTCGCGACGCGATTTTTAAAGCCGCAGTAAAGTAAAAAAGTGTATTTGCGTCAGAGACGCGAGTCCGTTTTCGCCCCGAATTGGAGTTCGGGGCGAGCGTTCTTCGCTTCACCACAACAATCGAATTTTAATTTGCTGGAAATTATTGAATCTTAAAAATGTGTACATATTTTTATACAGAATATTGTACAATTTATGATAACGGCAACTATCTCTGACTTTAGAAAAGGCATTAAATCGTATTTAGACAAAGTAGTCCAAAACTTTGAAACCTTAATCATTAATCGTGGTAAAGATGAGGCTATTGTCGTTATGTCGTTAGAAGAATATAACGCTTTGATGGCTACAAATCACGAATTATCTTCTCGAAAAAATGAACGTAGATTAGATGCAGCCATTGAAAAATTCAGGAATGGTAAATCATTTACAAAAGATTTAATAGAAGAGTAAGGTACGAAATACATCTTTGTAGATGAATTTTGGGAAGATTCTGTTTATTGGCAAAACACGGATAAGAAAAAACTTAAAAGAGTTAATGAGCTTCTAAAAGACATTGCAAGAAATCCGTTTGGTGGAATTGGGAAGCCTGAACCTTATTTAAAGAATGATTTTAACTACTAAACACACCTTTTTAAACTATGAAAACTTCTCAAAAGTGCTTCATTTTTAGCCTGATGTTACTCACTGGTGCCTTGGTTGGTTGCAAAGAAAATTTTAATTATCAAGCGCTTGAATCAAGCTATTTTATTGGGAATTGGGAGTGGAACAATGCGTTTACACCTACTGTTACGATTAAACGTAAGCTCATTTTTGATGCCAATGGAACGGGAAAAATAGCCTCCCCCGATGGGCTTGTACTCACTGCCGATGGTCGCCTAAGTAATTTTGAATGGATGTTTGATAAAACAGACAGCACGCTAGTAGTCAACCAAGAGGAATACAAAATAACAGAGTACGGAAAAGATTATTTTGTGTGGAAAAAAGGAGAGGAAAATAGCCAGAGAGTTATAAGAAAATAACCTTAGACGGGAATTCTACTCGTTGATACTTATCTAACAGCAACCGCGTCAGAGACGCGAGTCCGTTTTCGCCCCGAATTGGAGTTCGGGGCGAGCGGCGAGTGGTTGTTATTTCTTTAGCTCTTTTACGCTTTTGAGCAATTCCTCCAATTCTTTCAGCTTCGCAGGGTTAGTTTCGGCTAGGTTGTTTTTTTCTCCCAAATCCCTTTTTAAATCGTACAATTGCGGCTTGGGGTCATTACCAAGTTCTGTATTCGTTTCAACACTCATTTTAGCTCCCTTGCTCGGTGCAATGTACTTCCAATCGCCTTGAATGACCGAAAACGTCCCCGCGTGCTCAATTACGTGGTCGCGCCCTTTTTTATCTTTTCCCAAAAGCGCAGGCAAGTAATTGCGCGTGTCGGGGGCGGTGGCAGCATCAAACGTTTGCCCTGTCAAACTGGCAAACGAAGCCAGTAAGTCGATTTGACTCACCAAAGCTGACGAAACCCCCGCCTTGATTTTTTGTGGCCAACTTACAATAAATGGCACGCGCGTTCCCGCATCAAAAGCGCTGTACTTGCCCCCGCGAAGCGGCCCTGCGGGCGTATGTCCATTGAGCAGTTCGACGGCTTGGTCTTGGTAGCCGTCGTCCACCACAGGGCCATTGTCACTCGAAAATACAATCATCGTATTTTGGGAGAGTCCCAGTCGGTCGAGCGTTTCAAGCACCTTGCCTACTGCCCAGTCTAACTGTAGAATCACATCTCCGCGCGGTCCCATGCCACTTTTTCCTGCAAACCGTTCGTGAGGTACGCGTGGTACGTGAATGTCTTGAGTGGCGAAATACAAGAAAAATGGTTGTTTGGCGTGGTTTTCGATGAATGAAACGGCTTTTTGGGTAAAAATATCGGCCATGTCTTCGTCTTTCCAACGGGCACTTTTCCCTCCTGTCATGTAGCCAATGCGCCCAATTCCGTTGATAATCGTGAAATCATGCCCGTGTGAGTGTTTCATTTTGAGCAATTCGGGATTGGCACGCCCTGTTGGTTCGTTCCCGATGGGTTCTTTAAAACTCACCTTGATGGGGTCGTTGGGGTCGAGGTTAACCACGCGACGATTATCGACATACACACAAGGCACGCGGTCGCCCGTAGCGGCCATGATAAACGATTCATCAAAACCAATGTCCAATGGGCTAGGTTTCACCTCACCATTCCAGTCGGGTCCTCCTTGCGGCCCTAAACCGAGGTGCCATTTCCCCACAACTCCTGTTTGATACCCTGCCTGCTTAAATACCAGTGGCAGCGTACTTCGCCCTGGTAAAATCAGCGCTGCCGCGTCACCCGTCGCTACGCCCGTGCCAGGTTTTCGCCACGCGTATTCACCTGTGAGTAACGAGTAGCGCGAAGGAGTACAGGTGGCGGCGGTGGTGTGGGCGTTGGTAAAGCGGATTCCTTTTTTAGCCAAACGGTCGATGTTAGGCGTAGCGACTTTTTTTGCACCGTAGCAACTTACATCCCCGTAGCCGAGGTCATCGGCGTAGATGATAATGACGTTGGGTTTTGTCGATTGGCTATGTACGACCAGAGCAATACACGCAAAAGTTAGAGACCAGAAAACTTTTCTCATAGAAGGTTGGAATAACTAGGTTTGGGAGGGGCAAAATAGTTTAGCTTACTGCATTATCTCGCCCCGTCCGTTATTTTTTAGAAAAAAATAAAAAACCTGTTTTTCTACTACTTTTAACCTAATCACTCGGCGATAATCTCCTTCGAGGTATAGTCCAGAACGATGGGCGGGAACAGACGTAAAGTTACCCCTACCATTACCCAACAAAAGCAATCCTAACGACGCATCTTGCCGCCCAGAATCTACGTCACTCCCGTGGTCATTTCCACAAAGCAGCACATCGGGATGTTTGTCAGCATTAAAATCACCTACCAACATGCTTTGCAAGGTCGAAAACTGCGCTTCAACGGGAAGAGGATTGAGTCGAAACGTCATATCCCCTTTGTTTTCAACGTAAGAACTGGAAAAAGTATGCGCAAACCGCTTTTCTGAGGCAGTTGCTTCTTTGGCCCCAATAATATCCTCGATACTCGCCTTAGAATACGTAGCGTACCGAGTCATTTTCTTTTTAATCAACGGAATTTGGTTTGCCAGCTCATCCAAGCTGTGTTTGGGATATGCGCGCCCATCTTTAAAGTAGTAACAGGGAATAGCATCCAAACGCCCATTCTGGTCATAATCTCCCGCGTACAAACGCGCGGGCTGAGCGGATGTGGCTTTGAAAAACGAATTCTCCCCTCGATTGCCTACCACAAAATCAATGTCTCCATCTTGGTCAAAATCAGCTCCTTCGATACAATTTCACCACCCATTCGATTGAGCTAACTGCGCCTTAGAAGTAATATCAACAAATTGGCGCGACGAATTTTTTAGAATTGTAATAGGCATCCACTCCCCCACCACCACTAAATCGGGGGAACGGTTTTTGTCAATATCAACCCAAAGCACATCGTTGACAATGCCTAATTTACCCCCATTTGGCAATAAGTGAGACGCATCGCGAAAAATGCCATGATCGTTGAGAAGCAGGAAGCTTTTTTCATACAATGGGTACGAATGCGGTGTAGCCCCACCGCCGATAAAGAGATCTTGGTCACCATCCAGATCCACATCTTGCGCCTTCACGCAAGTTGCATTAGAGGCAAACGGCTGCGGAACGAGCGTAAACTGTCCTTTTCCATCGTTGAGATAAAGACGATGGCAATAAAGTGGCGAAGAAACGTCAAATTGGTATCCGCCACTGTTGACCCACAAATCCAGGTCTTTATCGCCGTCGGCGTCAAAAAAAAGCACCCCCGCATCCTCGTAGGTCGCATCTTTTTCAAACGCAGGCTGTACCGATTTTTTAAAATTACCCCTTTGTTGTTGTAGAAAAAGCGTGCCCGATTTCCCTGCCGCTCCTCCAATAAAGAGATCTTCCAGTCCATCTTGATTTACATCGGCTTGCGCCGTGTAAGGGCCTTTGTTAGAATAAAGATGCTCTAGCAAGGGCTCTTCCTTAAAATCTATGTAGTTGTTTTCGAGATGCTCATAGGTATCAAGACTACCTAAGGACACTTTCTTAAAAACGAATTTGGAAGAAGTAGTAGCCGCAACATCGCGTTGGGCATTTTTTTGCGTAAGCACGAGCAACTGATCTACGGGAGGCGTTGAGATAGCCTGCTTGGTACCATCGGGCCACTTAACCTGCAATTCTTTGATTGCCTTCGTTGTTCCTAAACCAAAATGCAAAGGCGTACTGGTAGAAGATAAAAATCCGCGGGTTGAGGTTACTAGCTGGGTTTGTTGGCCTGCGTCGGTGAATAACGTCACTTGGGCGCCAATCCCCGTTGGATTCAGCGAGTTACCCTGCAACTTCACTTGCAAATAGTGGTTTGTGTTGTGCAAACGGCTGTTATTTTGATACAAGAAAGCTTCGCTATTGTAATTGTTGACCACTAAATCTAAGTCCCCGTCAGCATCTAAGTCGGCATAAGCGGCACCGTTGGAAAACGAGGGCAGGTTGATTCCCCACTCCGCCGACTTGTTTTCAAAACGCAAATCATGAGTATTGCGAAAGGCATAATTGGTCAGTGGCGTGCTCGTCATCAGTTTCAACAACTCCAATGGATTGATTTTTTTTGCGCTTCCCGCTTTTTGCAGGGCTTCTACGGAGCGGTATCGAAAATAATCAAGGTCGGTGACGTCGCGCGCGTAGCCGTTGGTTACGAAAAGGTCTTTCCAGCCGTCGTTATCAAAATCAGCAAAAAGAGGCGACCAGCTCCAATCGGTATGCGATACCCCCGCAAGTTGGGCTATTTCACTGAATACAGGGAGGCCTTCTGCATTGATTCCATTGTTTAGCTGAAGCGTATTGCGTACTACTTGGTGGTGTAGTCCCAGCCCCACGGCTAAAAAGTATTTATCATAAGGGCTGTTGCCTTTGAGTTGCTTTTGGCGGTAGTTGTCTTCGGCCACCATGTCTAAGTTCATGAGATCAAGCCAGCCGTCGTTGTTAAAATCGGCGATGTCGTTTCCCATCGCATTTTTACTAATGTGCCTAAACATACGGTTGAGCTGATCCGAAAAAAACCCTTTTTGGTTGTTGATATAAAAGAAATCTTTGTCACCGTAGTCATTGGCTACGTAAATATCTGGCCAGCCGTCGCGGTTGATGTCGGCTACCGAACAGCTCAATCCAAACGTACTTTTAGCAATCCCCGCTTTTTCTGACACATCTGTAAAAGAACCGTTTCCGTTGTTTCGGTAGAGTTTGCTATTGGTCGCAGGATTAGTTTGGGGAGTCACCAACGTTTTCTTCCCTGAGGTATTCGTAGTGGTGTAGAGCGTCAAAGCCGATTCAAAATCGACGCGGTGATTGAGCAGAAACACATCCAAATCACCGTCTCGGTCATAGTCAAAAAAATTGGCATGATTAGAATAACCTGTGTCAGCCAACCCGTATTCTTTGGCCTTTTCGGTGAATGTATTATCGTGATTGTTGATGAGTAGTAAGTTGGCCCTATTTTCAGAATGCAGGTCTAACGAACGGCATAAATAGATGTCGAGCCAGCCATCTTGATTGATGTCAACCATGGTAACTCCCGTCGTAAATCCTCCGTAAAAGACGTTGGCTTTCTCCGAAATTTGTTCAAATTTCATGTTCCCTTTGTTCAAAAACAGCCTTCCCCCAAAGAGGTTTCCCGTCATAAATACATCAGGTAGCCCATCATTATTAATGTCTCCAATAGCTACACCGCCACCGTTGTACAAGTACTCGTACGTAAGAATATTGATTCGTTCGTTTTCATTCACTTCGTTGATAAAATAGAGCCCGCTTTCTTGCGGAGATAAAAGCGTGAAAAGAGAGGAGGTCGAAGAACGAGCCGTTTCGGACGACTGGCATCCAATCATAAATAGAACCCAACAAAGGGGAATAAGCGGACGTAAAAACATTGGGAAAACTAGATTTAAGACGATTACAAATCAGGTTGATGGTCTAAATCTACATTGCCTCGTTTTGGATTAAAAACCTGATGCTTATCTGCAATAGCCTAATAGCCACTATTTTTGGGTTTTTGAAGGGTTGTTTTATTACAGTTGTTTTCAAAAAACAAACAGTTATTTATTAAACAACAACAGTTATAAAAAAATGGGAGTTTGGCGGCCTGGACTAGCGTTAATTTGAAAAATGGAGGCGATTACTACTTTGAAAAATTAGTTTGACTTCTTGGTTTTAACATCTTACTTTTATCGTCTGTGGGTTTCTTCCTGAAAAGGTAAAATTCAACATCAACGGTATAAAACTTATGCTTTTTCGGAAAATCACCCTACTCGTTATTTTAAATGTTTCCCATGCTTACCTATGGGGGCAAACCGTCGAAGAACCCAAGGCATTACTTCAAAAGTTTTATGCCAACTTCAACCCCAATGCCCGAGGTGAAGCCTTGGTGCAGTTGTGTGATGTGTTTAGCGCCGTAAATCAGAGCGACTCCATCCGCAAATACATCCAATGGGGCGTTCCATTGCTACCTACCATCAGCGACGATGAAACCAAAGCATGGCTAGAACATTACTTGGCCGCTTCCATTGTACGTACCCTTCCTGATAGTTCACTCAGGTTACAAACGCGCAGCCTTCAGTATTTTACCAAAACGAACGATACCAAGGGGCTACTTAAAGTCAACCACGCCTTAGGTATTTACCAGTCGTACCATGGCAAACCAGCCAAAGAACGCGCTTACTATTTTGAAGCCCTCAAACACAACGAGTTATACAACAAAACCCGCGAACCTAAGCGCTATGCACGGTTTCGAGCCGCGATGTACAACAATATTTCCATTAGCTACGGAGCCGAAAACGATTATGAAAAATCGCTTGAAGCCATTCACGAAGTTGAAAAAGTAGCGCGCGAAAGCCAATCAGACGAGCTGCATTACTTAGCCGCTCAAGGGTATGGAAATATTTACAGTAAAACGAAGCAGTTGGACAAATGTGAGTTTTACTACCGAGAGGCCCTGATGTATGCCGAAAAACTCAATCGAATTCCGTACATAGCCGTGTGTTTGAGCAACTTAGGAACGTACTATACGTTTACCAACCAGTATGACGAAGCGCTCAAAATGAACAAACGAGCCCTGGACATAGCCTATCAGATGAAAGATTATTTGGGCGCCTCAAATCGGTTAAATAACCTAGGGAGTATTGAGTCGATGCGGAATCACTATAAAGAAGCGGAGGGCTATTTTCTTCAAAGTATTGACTATGCCGATAAACTCAAAGCCAAAAGGCCGCGGCTTAATGCCATGTCCAATTTAGCCCGTATTTATTTGCAGCTAGACCGTATTCCCGAGGCGCAAAAAACCGCCCAAGAGGCCATTATATTGGCCGAAGAGCTCAATGACCGAGAGGTGCTGAGTAAATTGTACAACACCCTCACCAAAAGCTACGAAAAGCAAAATGACTTTGCGAAGGCGCTGGTTTATCAGCGGCAAAAAGCCAAAATGCAAGACAGTATTTTAAACGAAAAGAGTTTATCAAAAATCCACGAGTTACAGGTAAAGTACGAAACCGAACGTAAAGAATACGAAATCAGAGAGTTGAACCGTCAAAATCAAATTCAAGCGTTGGAATTACAAGAGCGTAATCTGTGGTTTGCGCTTTCGGGAGTTACCTTGTTTGGATTGGTGTTACTTACGGCGTTTTATGCCCGTCATCAAATTCTTAAAAAGCAAAATCAAGTACTAGACATCAACCAAAAGCTATTACGTACCCAAATCAACCCTCACTTTTTCTTCAATGTACTGTCATCCATTCAGACGTATTTGTTAGAAAAAAAGGAGCCCATGCAGGCGGTTTCGTACTTATCAAAATTTGCCAAATTGATGCGTTCGGTCCTTGAAACCAGCCGAGTAGAATTCATTGCGATTACGGAAGAAGTATCCATGGTTCAGAATTACCTCGAAATTCAAAAAATTAGGTTTGGGAATCAGTTTGACTATGAAATAAGGCTAGAAGAAGGCGTGTTGGCGGAGGAGTGGGGCGTCCCTCCCATGTTAGCCCAGCCTTTTTTGGAAAATGCCCTCGAACACGGCATCCGTACGTTGGCACAAAAAGGTAAAATTGAGGTCGTCTTTCAAAAATACGGCGCGGGGGTTCAGCTGATAATTAAAGACAATGGTATCGGCCGACAAAAAGCCGCGACCCTTATACCAGAAGCCGAAAAACAGTCGTTGGCTACCCAAATTACCAAAGAGCGCATTGCGATTTTGAACAAACAAGTACGGGGAAAAATAGATTTTACCGTAGAAGATATTCTGGAAAACGAAAAAGTAATCGGCACGCAAGTGCGGTTTCTCTTACCCCTGATTGAAGTATGAACTGTTTTTTAATTGACGACGAAGAAGTACACCGTCGCGGACTGCGGCAATTAATCGAACAGTTTTTCCCAGAAATACAAATTGTAGGGGAAGCGGGCTCCTTGCATGAGGCCCAAGAATGGCTACGCACCCACACCGCCGACGTTGTTTTTTTGGATGTAATACTGGGTGATGGAACGGGTCTTGATTTGCTCAAAGCAATGCCTGCACGCCCATTTCAAGTTGTGCTGGTATCTGCCCATAACGAATTTGCCGTAGAAGCTTTTCGGCTGTCAGCCTTAGACTATTTACTAAAACCTATTGATGCCAACGACTTCCAAGAGGCCATCCAACGGGCCAAACAACAACTCCAATTTAACCAAACTCACCTTCAACTTGAAATTTTACGGGAAAACCTAGAAAAACTCACCCACCAAAACCGTAAAATGGTACTGCGTGATGCCGATACTATTTATGTAGTCACTCTATCGGATATCGTATATTGCCGAGCCGAAGGAAGTTACACGGCCTTTAGACTCCTTGATGACCAAGAAATTTTAGTATCAAAAAACCTTGGTGAATACGAAAAACTACTAGAAACGGCTCATTTTATTCGTTCGCACCATTCGTACATTGTTAACCTCAATCAAATTAAAAAATTTGATAAAACAGATGGAGGGCAACTCATTATGTTTGGGGGGCACACTGTTCCCGTAGCAGTGCGCCGAAAAGACGCGTTACTCAATGCGATGAGCCGATTTTTACAATAAAACCCAAACAGTTATTGGTTTTTTATGGGCACTTACTGAGCAGTAAGAAGCGACTATCAATCTTCCCGATTCGACTCACATCAGGCGGCTATTTTCGTAGTAGCCACAGAGTTATTTGGCCCGATTGTCTTCAAAAAATTATTCGCTTCGTCTATGAAAAACTATGTACTAGGGGTATTTTTTATGCTTTTAGGGCTATTGCAAAGCTACGCTCAATGTCCCAAAGGGGCACAAACTTTTGTTAGCCCCAATTTTACGACCCCTGATGGCCTCACCGTAGGAACGCGGTCAGAATTAGTCAATAGCATGTGGCCAGGGGAGTATGTGGAGGTCAACCTCACTGCGGGGAATACCTATCGATTTGACGGTTGCGAAAACGTGGGAGAGGATACATACTTGACAATCCGAAATCCGTCAGATGCGGTAGTAGCATGGAACGATAACACCTGCAATAATAACCCTCAAATCAACTATACCCCCACTGTATCAGGAAAATACTCCTTCTCAATCCATCGAAACGGATGTGGAACTACAATCAATCCAGCTCCCCCGATGTTCTATATTCATGCTACATTGGTATCGGTCGCGGGTGGTGGGGGGGCCACCGTCTCGTCCATTGCGCGGGCATCGTCTAGTCCTTCCAATTCGAATGTCGTGAATTATACCGTCACTTTTTCAGGAAATGTAACGGGAGTGTCAGCCAGCAACTTTTCGCTCACCACGACAGGGAGTATTACGGGGGCGAATGTAGGAACCCCTTCTGGGTCAGGCACCACCTGGACGGTGCCTGTCAATACAGGTACAGGAGACGGCACGATTCGACTAGACATGGTAAATGCGACAGGGGTAAACCCAACGGTGACAGTTCCTTACACTTCAGGGGAGGTCTATACGATTGATAAATCACCTCCAACGATTAGCATTAGTGCCCCAAGTGCAACTACCGCGACCTGTGGCTCTGTGACCTATACCATTTCCTATACAGGAGCCTCGACTATTACGTTAGCTCCAGCTAATGTCACCCTTAACATTGCGGGAACTGCCACTGCCACCGTGGCGGTTGCAGGTTCAGGAACGAGTACCCGAACGGTAACTTTAAGTGGAATCTCAGGCACTGGAACATTAGGGATTAGCATAGCTCCCAGTACGGCTACTGATGGGGTCGGTAACAATGCCACTGGCGCAGGGCCAAGTACTTCATTTACTGTCTCATCCTTAACCGCCTCCATTTCAGCCAACAACAGCCCCGTCTGTGCCAACAGTATTGCCTCATTCACCTTGAGCGGTACCAGCGGCGCAACTGTCACGTACAAAATAAACGGCGGCAGCAATCAAACAACCACTTTGACAGGAGGTACGGCAACGGTCAGCGTACCCAATGCAACGGCCGATCAAACCTTGACGCTAGTGTCGGTAAGCGATGGAAGTTGCAGCCAAAACCTGACGGGGACTTCAATAGTGTCGGTAAACAATTTACCCACCGTCTCCATTTCAGCAAACAACAGCCCTGTTTGTGCCAACAGTACCGCCACATTTACTTTGAGCGGAACCAGCGGAGCGACCGTGAGTTACACCCTCAACGGCGGCAGCAATCAAACAACGGTATTGACGGGCGGTACAGCAACCGTCAGCATCCCGAGCGTGACGGCCAATCAAACCTTGACATTGGTGTCGGTAAGCGATGGGACTTGCAGCCAAAACCTGACGGGGACTTCAATAGTGTCGGTAAACAATTTACCCACCGCCTCCATTTCAGCCAACAACAGCCCCATTTGTGCCAACAGTACGGCCACATTTACCTTGAGCGGAACCAGCGGAGCGACTGTCACGTACAAAATAAACGGTTGCAACACCACTTTGACGGGCGGAACGGCAACGGTCAGCGTACCCAATGCAACGGCCGATCAAACCTTGACGCTAGTGTCGGTAAGTGACGGAAGTTGCAGCCAAAACCTGACGGGGACTTCAATAGTGTCGGTAAACAATTTACCCACTGCCTCCATTTCAGCCAACAACAGCCCCATTTGTGCCAACAGTACGGCCACATTTACCTTGAGCGGTACCAGCGGTGCAACTGTCACGTACACCCTCAACGGCAGCAGCAACCAAACCACCACTTTGACGGGCGGAACGGCAACGGTCAGCGTACCCAATGCAACGGCCGATCAAACCTTGACGCTAGTGTCGGTAAGCGACGGAAGTTGCAGCCAAAACCTGACAGGCACATCAACCGTCACCGTAAACAATTTACCCACCGCCTCCATTTCAGCAAATAACAGCCCCGTTTGTGCCAACAGTACGGCCACATTTACCTTGAGCGGAACCAGCGGAGCGACAGTGACTTACAAAATAAACGGCGGTAGCAACCAAACCACCACTTTGACGGGCGGTACGGCAACGGTCAGCGTACCCAACGCGACGGCCAATCAAACCTTGACGCTAGTGTCGGTAAGCGACGGAAGTTGCAGCCAAAATCTGACGGGAACTTCAACGGTGACCGTAAACAATTTACCCACCGCCTCCATTTCAGCAAACAACAGCCCTGTTTGTGCCAACAGTACCGCCACATTTACCTTGAGCGGTACCAGCGGTGCAACTGTCACGTACACCCTCAACGGCAGCAGCAACCAAACCGCCACTTTGACGGGTGGAACGGCAACGGTTAGCGTCCCGAGCGCGACGGCCAATCAAACCTTAACGCTGGTGTCGGTAAGCGATGGTAGTTGCAGCCAAAACTTGACGGGCACTTCAACGGTGACGGTAAACAATTTACCCACCGCCTCCATTTCAGCAAACAACAGCCCTGTTTGTGCCAACAGTACGGCCACATTTACCTTGAGTGGTACCAGCGGCGCAACCGTCACGTATAAAATAAACGGCGGTAGCAACCAAACCACCACTTTAACGGGCGGTACGGCAACGGTCAGCGTACCCAATGCAACGGCCGATCAAACCTTGACGCTAGTGTCGGTAAGCGACGGAAGTTGCAGCCAAAACCTGACAGGGACTTCAACCGTAACAGTCAACAATTTACCCACCGCTTCCATTTCAGTCAACAATAGCCCCGTTTGTGCCAACAGTACGGCCACATTTACCTTGAGCGGAACCAGCGGAGCGACTGTCACGTACAAAATAAACGGTGGCAGCAACCAAACAACGGTG
>NZ_AXVJ01000073.1 GCF_000482465.1 Runella limosa DSM 17973 | reverse complement strand
CCAACAACCAAGCAGTCAGGAACTTCCCTAAAAAGTAGAGGCAGATTAGTTAACACTGCTTGCAAACAACTCAGGTCTATTCTCTTTTGTGCAGCTCAATCAGCAGCCAAATTTAACTTGGATTGTAAAGAACTTTATACAAGACTACTGGCTAAAGGGAAATCCAAAAAAGCCGCTAAAATGGCTGTTGCCCACAAATTGATTAGACAGGCTTTCGCTATCGTCAAAAACAATGCTGTATTTCAAAATGACTTTCAGGCTAGCAAAATTGCGCTCGCAAAATAATAGTTGCCTTGTGCTTTGTTTTTTAACACAGTTCATAACCACGGTATTCATAGCCCTTCCAAGGTTTGGAACCTTGGAAGGGTTTATTTTTTTATTGCAAAGCTGCCGTAGAAGCATTATACACAGGCCACACCCCTGGTTTGGGTACGCTTACTCCTTTGGTGACACCTTTAACGCCACCGTCTGGACCAAAATAGTAGAGCGGATGTCCTCTAAATACCAATTGTTTGCGTCCAAAAACGTCGATAACCGAAAAATCGCTTGTCGATAAGTTACTTGGCAAATCGGTAGGCATCGCAATTTCGGCAATCGGCCAGGTAGGGTTATTGCTAAAATCCGATTTGGTATAAACGTTGGTGTTCTTTTTGTCAGGAACGTAGCCGTAGAGCGTTTTTCCAGCCGCATCCACCAAATAAATGGTTTTACCCGTTCCTTCAGTATAATCCGACATGTAGTTCTTGCCATCGTTTCCTACCAACTGCACATTAGCAAAAAACAACGAGTAACTAGGTTTAGCCACAAACCAGACATTGTTTAGTTTTTCACCTGCCACATCACCCGCTTTTGTGTCGCCAGCATAGTAATAGAGCGGCCAGCCCTTATAAGCGGTTTGTTTGGTACCATCTGCGCGCGTAATAGTCGTAAAATCGGTAGCAGTTAAGTTGGTGCCAAGCGTAGGTGTTTCTTTGTAAAAAACAGGCCAGTTGGTCAAACATGACCCCGAGCATTGTGATTGCCCCGCAATATCGGACGCAAAATAGTAGAGTGTTTTTCCACTCGTCCCAGTAAGGACTTGTCCCAAAGAGGTTTGTCCCAGTGCTACGTCGAACGTAGGCGTGCTGTCGGTTTTGGTACAACCAGCAGCTAGCAATAAAACTGCTAAACCCAGAGAGAAAGAGTAGTGTTTAAACACACGGAATAAGGATGATTGGTTCATAGATGTAAGTAATCGTTTAATGGTTTACTTACAATACGGTGAACCAATCACGCAGGTTGCGTCGATAAAAAATAGAATTGTAAATTTAATGTCACCCCACCACTTCCTTGTACTGCATCCGATAAAGATTGGCATAAAAACCGTCGTGTTCGAGCAGCTCGTCGTGCGTGCCTTTTTCTTTGATTTGACCTTTATCAAGCACAATGATTTGGTTCGCTTTCTGAATTGTACTAAGTCGGTGCGCTATGACGATGGCGGTACGGCCTTTCATGAGCTTCTCAATGGCGTTCTGAATCAACTCTTCCGTTTCTGTATCGACCGATGAAGTGGCTTCGTCCAACACAATGATTTTGGGGTCGTGTACCAACGCCCGTACGAATGAAATCAGCTGCCGTTGTCCTACCGAAAGCGTTGCTCCACGTTCCATTACGTTATAATCGTATCCGTTTGGAAGGCGTTCGATGAAGTCATGCGCGCCAACGAGCTGGGCAGCTTCGATGATTTGAGCGCGACTGATGTTCGGGTTTCCAAGAGTGATATTGTTGTGGATGCTATCCGAAAACAAAAATACATCTTGCAGTACTACGCCGATATTATGACGTAGCGCCCCCAATTCGTACTGGTGAATTTCGACGCCATCTACCATAATTTCGCCTTTGTTGATGTCATAAAAACGGCTCAACAAATTAATCACCGACGATTTTCCTGCGCCAGTAGCTCCCACAAACGCAACCGTCTGACCTGCTTTTACATCGAAAGAAATATCTCTAAGGACGTATTCTTCCTCATTATAGGCAAACCACACATTTTTAAACGACACTTCACCGCGAAGTTGGGTAGGGGCGTACGTTCCGTTGTTGACCGTATAGTCGTCGCTATCGAGGAGTTTAAGGATACGATCCGTGCTCACAATCCCCATCTGAAGCGTGTTAAAGCGGTCGGCTAGCATCCGTATCGGCCTGAAAAAGAGGTTTGTAAACATGATAAAGGCCGTAACCGTCCCGAAGGTAATGTCGTTGTGGAGGATTTCGCGCGCACCGTACCACACAATCAAGCCCGTAGCAGCGGCGGCAATCACGTCAGCAACGGGATAGTACACCGAATAATACCAAATAGACCGAATGTGCGCATCGCGGTGTACAGTATTGATTTTTTGAAACTTATCCAGTTCAATTTTTTCGGCGCTGAAAATCTGCACGATGTTCATCCCCGTAATGTGTTCTTGCACAAAGGCATTGAGGTTAGAAACGGCCGTGCGAACTTCGTTGAACGAATCTTTGATTTTTTCCTTGAAAATATACGTACTTATCAACATAAAAGGCACCGTTGCCAAGCTAATGAGCGACAACCGCCAATCGGTATAAAACATAACGCCGATGATGAGTACCAACTGCAAAATATCGCCCGCAACCGCCGCCATTCCATCACTAAAAACATCTGACAGCGTCTCGACGTCCGACACGGTACGCGTTACCAAGCGTCCAATGGGCGTTTGATCAAAAAACTTGAGTCGGAGACTGAGGATTTTTTCGTACAACTGCACCCGAATGTCGCGAATGATATTTTGCCCCAACCAACCCGCTAAGTACGTATGAATAAACTGAATAATGGCTTGAAAAAACAATAAACCGACCATCACAGCAAGCATCATTGCCAGACCGTTGTAATCGCCCGAGGCAATTTGGTTATCAATCGTATAGCGAAAAAGGAGCGGACTAAGTGGCGAAAGTGCCGCACTCACCAAAATGAGCGTTACGAGTGTGTAAAATTGTTTTTGGTAAGGCTTAACAAACGTAAACAGGCGACGCAGGGTAGGCAAGTCAAAAATCTGTCCACTCTTTTTTTCTTCGTTCATAGCTTAAAGGGAAATGTAATCTACTAACCCATTTTACGTGGGTAAGAGTTTCGGATACAAGATTTAATTTTTGAAAGTGGAGAAATTTAGAAACATTATTTGCCCTAAAAAACAAAAAACCCCGCCAAAGACGGGGTTTTTTAGTGCTATGTATTCCAAAAATCAGATTTCTACGCCTTTAACGGTTTTGATAATACGAGCTGCTACTTTGTATGGATCAGCAGCTGAGTTTGGACGACGGTCTTCTAAGTATCCATTCCAACCCTTCTTCACAGCAACGATAGGGATACGGATAGATGCACCGCGGTCTGATACACCGTATGAGAATTGGTCAATTGATTGTGTTTCGTGCTTACCAGTCAAACGGAGGTGGTTGTCTGCGCCGTAAACAGCGATGTGTTCAGCAACAACTGGAGCAAACGCTAAACAGATTTTATCGAAAGTTTCTTTTTTACCAGCTGTTCTCAAAATAGTGTTTGAGAAGTTAGCGTGCATACCTGAGCCATTCCAGTCGGTATCGCCGAGTGGCTTACAGTGCCAGTTGATACCTACACCGTATTTTTCACCCATACGCTCCAACAAATAGCGAGCTACCCAAATTTGATCTCCCGCGTCTTTTGCGCCTTTAGAGAAAATTTGGAACTCCCACTGACCTGCTGCTACCTCGGCGTTGATACCTTCAACGTTCAAGCCAGCCTGGAGGCAGTACTCAAGGTGCTCTTCGATGATGTCACGTCCGTAAGCGTTTTTCGCACCTACCGAGCAATAGTATGGACCTTGTGGAGCTGGGTAACCATTGGCAGGGAAGCCAAGTGGTTTGTTAATTTCAAGATTCCACAAGAAATATTCTTGTTCAAAACCAAACCAAAAATCGTCATCGTCATCTTCGATAGTCGCACGGCCGTTAGACTCGTGAGCTGTACCGTCAGCATTCAATACTTCGCACATTACCAAGTATGCAGGCGTACCTAACTTAGAACGCTCTGGGTCTGGGCAAATGAAAACTGGCTTCAACAAACAGTCAGACGAACCGCCTAGCGCTTGTTCTGTTGAAGAGCCGTCGAACGACCACGTGTCGCAGTCTTCTAACTTACCCGAGAAATTATTCTCAATCTTAGTTTTACTACGCAAACTTTGAGTGGGCTTGTAACCGTCTAGCCAGATGTATTCTAATTTAGCCTTTGCCATTGACAATAAAATTTAAGGTGGTTGAATAAATCAGTTTGGTGTTGTTGTACTTTTTACGGATTCAAAAGTAATGCGTTTTTTAATAAACACCAAATAAAATTTTATATTTTTTAACATTAGCCATTTATTATAAAAGAAAATCGACGTTTTTTATATAAATACGCTAAAAAATTGTACAAATCTAAGTTTGTTTAGAAAAAGCCTATATCGTTTAGTGAAAATGGAAATGTGTAAAAAGTAAGAATGAAAAGAAAGCTGATATGGTGATATTTTTGGTAAAAATACAAAATTTAGGATAAAAGCACACGAGGGCTTTAAAGCCTATTGGTAAGCAAGAGAAAACAAAACCCCGTACTTCGGACGTGAAGTACGGGGTTTGTGAATAAATGCTAAAGAGAAGATTATTTGGTTTTTCGCTCAATCTCCCGAAGATTCTCCATTTTCTTGAGGCGTAAAAATCCGTTGATGTCTTCGAGGTGTTCTCTGACCCGCTGGTTGCCAAATTCATATACTTTTTCGGCCAGCCCGTCTAAGAAGTCACGGTCGTGCGAAATCAAAATGATGGTTCCGTCAAAGGCTTTTAGAGCATCTTTTAAAATGTCTTTGGTTTTGAGGTCGAGGTGGTTGGTAGGCTCATCCAGAATGAGCAAATTGACGGGCTCTAGCAACAACTTAATCATCGCCAAACGCGTCCGTTCACCTCCCGAAAGAACGCCGACTTTTTTGTTGACACTATCGCCACCAAACATAAACGCGCCCAAAATATCTTTGATTTTGGTACGGATTTCGCCCACCGCAATGTTGTCAATCGTCTGGAAAACGGTCAAATCGGGGTCGAGCAACGAGGCTTGGTTTTGGGCAAAATACCCAATCATGGAGTTATGGCCGATTTTTAGGTCGCCTTGGTACTCAAGTTCGCCCATAATCGCCTTCACCAGCGTGGACTTCCCTTCCCCATTTTTGCCCACAAAGGCTACTTTTTGACCGCGTTCAATGGTAATACTTACGTTTTTGAACACAAGGTGGTCGCCGTAGTTTTTACTTAAATCTTCAACAATCACGGGGTAATTGCCCGAACGTGGTGCGGGCGGGAATTTCAAGTTGAGGGCAGAAGTATCAACTTCGTCCACCTCCACAATATCCAATTTTTCGAGCATTTTTACCCGCGATTGTACCTGCAATGTTTTAGAATATGTGCCCTTGAAACGCTCGATAAACTCAGTGGTTTCGGCAATCATTTTTTGCTGGTCGCTATATTGCTTCTGCTGTTGTTCGAGGCGTTCTTTGCGAAGCTGCAAGTAGTGCGAGTAGTTTACCTTATAATCATAAATGCGCCCCATCGTGATTTCGATGGTACGGTTGGTGATGTTATCGACGAAAGCACGGTCGTGAGAAATCACAATCACCGACTTAGCGGTATTGACCAAAAACTCCTCCAGCCATTGAATCGACTCGATGTCGAGGTGGTTGGTAGGCTCATCGAGTAAAATCAAATCGGGTGTTTTGAGCAATATTTTCGCTAACTCAATCCGCATCCGCCATCCACCGCTAAACTCGCTCGTTTTGCGGGAAAAGTCAGCGCGTACGAAGCCCAATCCGAGGAGCGTTTTTTCTACTTCGGCGTCGTAGTTTACTTCTTCAGTAGAGTAGTATTTCTCGCTCAATTCCGATACCCGTTCGATAATCGCCATGTAGTCGTCCGAGTCGTAATCGGTACGCGTTTCCAGTTGATGATTGAGGGCATCGAGCTCATTTTTCATTTCTTGCGCCTCGGCAAACGCCTTGAGGGCTTCTTCAAACACCGTAGCGTCATCAACGGTAAGAAGGTGCTGCGGCAAGTAAGCGATAACCGCGTCGTTGGGGGCGGAGATTTTGCCGCGCGTCGGCTTGTCGGCCCCTGCAATAATTTTAAGGAGGGTTGATTTTCCCGCTCCGTTTTTGCCCATGAGGGCGATTCTGTCTTTTTCGTTGATGTTGAAGGTAATGTCGCTAAACAAGGCCCTTCCCCCAAACTCTACGGTTACGTTATCTACTGAAATCATTCAATTCGGTTTTTGAGCCGCAAAGATAAGGGGAAAAGCCCTGTTTTACGACCTATTACGCTAATCAAAAGACTTAAAAGTATAAAAGTGAGGGTTATCCATTTGAGGCGAGTGGCGATGGCAATGACTTTATAGATATAGAGTTAAACCACCAACGACGATAAGTAAAAGTGATAC
Source organism: Runella limosa DSM 17973 (assembly GCF_000482465.1). Lineage (GTDB taxonomy): Bacteria > Bacteroidota > Bacteroidia > Cytophagales > Spirosomataceae > Runella > Runella limosa. The sequence continues at coordinate 17,369 of NZ_AXVJ01000073.1, read as the reverse complement.
GATTTTCATTGCTATGGTTTTTGGCGATTGATGGAACGATAAACGTGCTTATAATCAGAGGGATGAGGTCGCCTGTGAATACAGTCGAGGTACGTCTGGGCAACAGTTCTGAACTTATGGGGCTGCGGGTGAATTTCGTCCGTCCACTCGTTGGGTTGTACCAATCCACGCGAGTCGATGTGAAAAAGTTTACCTTTTGTTGCTGGGTTAATCTCCATAAATTTCTCTTCGAGTTCAATCATCATTTCGTTGAAGAAATACATGCAAGCGTAGAGAATATCCAGTTGTAATTCTTTGTTGGATAGCCCTTTAAAAATCAACGGTTTTTTCAACCACCAGCCGTGCCCAATCCATCGTAGGACAGGAATATACCATTTGATAGGGTTAATTCCCCACCCTTTATTGTCGGAAGGGACCAGAAAATCATAGCCTTGGGTAATAATTTTTAAGTCGGGGAATTTTTCTTTGCCATCCACCAACAGACTATGAAAGAGTGAGTAGTACTGCAAACGGAACAACATCATCAACGCAAAAAAGTCCTTTGACAAATAGCCCATCGCCTTTCTCCACCGCTTTTCGGTAGGTTTTCTTGCATTTGGGCTCGGGTCGTTCGACATTCGATAAGGCTTTTCGTGGGCGTTTTTGATTAGGTGTTGCGCCCAAGCGCTGTGTTCTAGCTCGGGAGTTTCATTAATTTTATGAGTGACCATTAGTGCCATCCGACTCATACCTCCTACGTCATTACCGCCGCCACTCATTAGGAAAAAGTCGGGCTGATGGACTGATAGACCATTGACGTATTCCCTAGATGCTAGAATATTGACCAGCCAATCGGAGGCCGAAGCAAGGCTAAAAACAGCCGTGTTTTTGTCCATACTAATCCAGTCGAGGATGTCTGTCAGGATGAGGGGATAGTTGAACCAAGAATCCCCTTCGGCCACTACCTTTTTTAATTCGTTACTCGGCCGATATTGAATTTTTTTGACGTAAAGCGCTTTACGACGGTCGTTTTTGAGGCTGTTGAGCCATCGAGTAGCGCCTTCCACTGCCGACCGTTCGAGCAGCGTCGCTTCGTCCATGTCAAACACCGATTGGGTGATGGATTTGAGGTCATCGCTCGTGGCTATTTGCATGAGGTCGTTTAGCTCGCAGTGGGTGATTCGGTTGCTTGTGAGTTTTTTTATTAGGCTGTCGTTCATAATGGGTTGAGTTTGGGAGAGTGAAGATAGTGGAAATTGATGGTAATGTAAAGGTAGTGAGTTGTTTACATCTTTTGCTAGGAGGGGGCGCTCGTCTTGCAGAGGGGAGGTTTACGGAAAAAATACGGGATATTTCCCCAGCGGAAATGGTGAGTTTCCCGTACTGGAAAATTTATTATAGAAATACCTTTGCAATTAGTAAGTTCTTAGGTAACTTACAGAAGCAACCAAAATTTATGTCAAACCCTTTAATTTGTTACTAAGATGCCTATTTTGATTTCAAGAGCAAGTTTGTTGAAAATAGGAAATCCTTTTCCAAATATATCATCTTTTAAAGAAGCATTAGATGCATACAATAAACGGTTATTCGACTTTAATAATGTTGCTGGAGTGCACTTACTGGACGACCCTAGAGTGATATATTTTACAACAGAAACTTTTAGTAATATTATTGGAAGTGGGGCAACGCATTTAGTCGCTAGATTCGGGTGTGAAAATGATACAGAACAATATAGCAATCTATCAATAGTTTTGTGTGGAATGAACTGTGGTGACCATGTTGTAAAAACAGACCATTATATTGGAAATTCTCGAACAGGTGCTGATAATGATAGAACTCACGAAAGTAGTAGGAGTCTGAATGATTGGAAATTGAAAGAAAATAATTATGTTTATAGAATCGATAAGCTTTTAAGTGATACGAATGGCCGTAACGAGTTTTTAGTCGATGATGTAATATATACTAACGGAGTTGCGCATGAGATTACGGAATTGCGTAGCGAATGGTTTGATAGTGCTGCTGGTAATAAAATGGCTCATGTTGCTTGCTATTTTGTGAAGGTGGAAAATCATTTATCAGTTGCTTTTGCTGATGCTAGAATTAATCCACGTTTGGCAACCATAAATGACCTTGTTTATGATTTCGGTTCAGGATGTTGTCCACCAGCTTAAACGTATTAAATGAAGACAGCTGAAATAGTAATTGTTATTTTCTATATGTCACTAATAGCTTTTTGTATAATTATTGGATTATATCGAAAAGCTATTAGTGAATATACATTTTTTGTCCTAACCTTACTTTTAGGTGTTACATTTGTAGTAGAAAGTGTAGGGTACTTTAATCTTTGGACGAAAAATAAAGTTGCTGGATGGGTATTTTTGTTGTTTCTACCTGTTCAATATTCATTGTATGCATTGTATTTCAAAAATATAATTAAAAATGATAAAATTAAAAAGACGATATTAATAAGTGTACCTGTTTTGTTGCTTTGGAATATCTGTAATACTGTCTTCTTTCAAAGTTTTTTAATGCTTAATACATATGCTATTCTTTTAACTTGTTTACTATATTGCACTTGGAGTAGTATATATCTCATACAACTATTACGAGGTATTGGAGATGAAAACTTAGCTCATAATCCGCATTTTTGGATATGTACTGGGACATTATTCTTTTATTCTGTTTCATTTTTTATTATTGCTTTTATACAAATTATTAATAAAGAAGACCATGGATTGGCATCTCAGCTATGGTTTTTAATAAGGGCTTTAAATATTATACTTTACGGGCTTTTTGCTTACGGATTTATATGCCAAATCAAGCGTCAGAATTCTATTATCTAGCATTAGCAGGTACTATATTAGTATTGCTATTGATGCTTTTTATAGTCTCCTTCTTCTTTATCTTCCAACGCCGTCAAACTCAAAACCGCCAAGAAAAAGCCGCCATGCAAGCTGCCTTCCAACAAGAAATTCTACAAACGCAGCTAGAGGTACAAAACCTTACGATGCAGCAGTTGGGGCGGGAGTTGCACGATAACATTGGGCAGTTGCTGTCGGTACTGAGGATCAACCTCAACGTGTTGGAAGAAATGGTAGAGGATGAAAGTACCAAATCGCAGATTTCGGAGAGTAATCAGATCGTCGAGCAGACCATTGCCGATGTGCGGGCGCTTACCAAAAGCCTCGACGGCGATTTTGTCAAAGATTTTGGATTGATTGATAGCCTTTCGCACGAATTGCAACGGATTCGCAAGACCCGCCGCTACCAAACTGAGATTACCATTTCGGGGACACCTTACTCGTTGGGGTACCAACACGAAATCGTCCTGTTTCGGATGGCGCAAGAAGTCATTAACAACGCCTTGAAACACGCCGCTGCTACTACCTTGTACGTGTCGGTGGTGTACGAGCCTACAAATTTTGAAATTAGAATCAAAGATAATGGTAAAGGGTTTGATTATGAAGGTGTTATGAAAAATGAATTTGCTAAGTCAGGGGCAGGGCTTCGAAATATTCAACGCCGCGCCGAGCTCGTCGGTGGAAAATGTATTGTTGAGAGTAAGATAAAGGAAGGGACTACCGTTTGTATTAAAATTGAACATTTTTCCCTGGGGAGCTAACTGGCTTTATGAAAACTACGATTGCAATTGTCGATGATCACGAGTTGATGGCGAGGGCGCTGTCGGGTTTGGTACAAAAATATGATGCCTACGAGGTGCTTTACGAAGTAGCCAACGGTGAAGAACTCATTAAGCACATCAAATTGGGAATGATTCCCCAAATTGTGTTGCTCGACATCAATATGCCCGTCATGGATGGTTACGAAACGGCCATGTGGCTCAAAAACAATCACCCCGAAATCAAGATTCTGGCCTTGTCGATGAACGACAACGAAGCTTCTATCATCGGAATGCTTCGTAATGGAGCGCACGGATATTTGTTGAAAGGCTGCAAACCCTTTGAGCTCAAGCAAGCTTTGGATTCGCTGGTCGAACGGGGGCGATATTATACCGATTTTGTCACTAGCCAACTCATCAAAAGCCTCAATCCCGAAACGCTCCAAGATCCCGTGGCGGCTTTGCACCTCAATGAACGAGAAATGGATTTTGTCCGTTTGGCGTGTAGCGACCTTACGTACGTCGAAATCGCCGACAAAATGTGCGTTAGTCCGCGCACCGTCGATGGCTATCGGGAAAGTGTTTTCCAAAAAATGGGGGTTAAAACCCGCGTTACGATGGTGATGGAGGCCGTTCGATTGAAAATTGTGGAACTTTAAGGTTCGTAATAATACCCAAAAATAATCCCCATTTCGTCTTCGCTCGTAAGGCCAAAACGGACTGTTTTGGTGGTAGTATTGTTGTACGTAATTTCTGACATCAACCCTTCGTTTTTCTGAAACTCCAACGCCACTGGAAAATTCTTGATAAGTGGATGTTCCCAGTCGGTACTTTCATAAACCACTTCACCGTCGCGGGCGCCGCCGACAATCTTGATGACAAATTTTTCGCCTAGTTTGTGATTGTGGGAGGTCAACATCAGCACGCGGGTGGGTTTTGAAAACAAAAACTTCTTCGTAACTACCGTCTTTTTGCCTGCGAGTAGTGTAAGGTCTTGGTTGCTCAAATCAAGGGAGTTAGCCACAATTTTCACCTTCGACTTGTCGATTTTATACAAGTTGACATATACTTCGCCAGGGATTTTACCCGATGTTTTGTTGACGTAATGTGAGTTAAAATCAAACGAATAATTGGCAGGAACCCGAAGCGCAATGCCATCGGGGAAGCTATAATCGTGTTCTTGGGTTTGCGTTCCTGCCCAGAATACGTGGTTTTGCATACTCAAAAAAGTAAGCAAATTGCTGCTGCCATCGGCATTGCGTAAGTCACGAACTTGACCTAAAGAAGGAAGGTTTGCTTGGTTTTTGAAGTCGTACAAAATAAAGTGGTGGCTTCCAGGGCGCATTCGAGATTGAACCCGATTGATGTACAATTCGGTGGTATTACCGACGGGTTTTCTGACAAAAATCTCCCGCTCAAAGGTGTTTGAAACCTCAAAGGGTTCAAGGTGAAGTTGAAAGCCGTCATTTGGATTAGGCGCTTCGAGGGCGGTAAAATTACTGCCAAAGCCTGACCCACAAAGGGGTACGGAGTTGGAAATAAGACTGGCATCGACCGAGCCGCCCGACCGTGGCGCACCTGCCTCAATCCATTTACGAACAAACTCAATTTCGCCCACCGAAAGGCTGTTGGCGCCCAACGGCATGGGGTTACCGTACTGGCGCCCCGCCAATAATGATGCCCCACTGCAATTGATTTTGGTAAACAAAAAGCTTTTCGCAACATCCCCTGGCGTAATTAGGCGCATACCGTCGTCTTTGGCGACGGTGTTTTTGGGGAATTTATTGAGAAGATTATCGTAAGAGACTTTGCTGGTAAGTACAAGTCCGTGTTGTTTGTAAGAAGCGTCTTGTTCGGACGAATGGCAGCCCGACGTGGCGCACGATTTATCGAAAATTTGGGTCTGAACCAATTTGAAAGAACCTTCTTCTAGGACCGTTTCCGATTCGGTATGGCACGAAATCAGAACGATAAATAGGGCCGAAAAGAGGAGTAGTAAAGTAAGGAAACGGGTTTTCATGCTAGAAAAATCTTAAAATCGTGTGAAGATAACGAATAAAAGTAAATTGTTGATGTTCAGGTTATTGATGTGAGGATTAAATTTTCAAAGCATGTGTGCCGTGCCGTTGGTTACTCCTAACCAACGGGCGAGGTTTCTCAAAACCTCGTGTAGATTTTTCTTATAAAGGTTTTGAGAAACCTTTTTCTTCTGGATATGAGTATCCAGAAGCACGTGCACTGTGCCGTTGGTTCCTCCTAACCAACGGGCGAGGTTTCTCAAAACCTCGTGTAGATTTTTCTTATGAAGGTTTTGAGAAACCTTGTTTCTGGATATGAGTATCCAGAAGCACGTGTGCCGTGCCGTTGGTTACTCTTAACCAACGGGCGAGGTTTTTCAAAACCTCGTGTAGATTTTTCTTATGAAGGTTTTGAGAAACCTTTTTCTTCTGGATATGAGTATCCAGAAGCATGTGTGCCGTGCCGTTGGTTACTTCTAACCAACGGGTGAGGTTTCTCAAAACCTCGTGCAGATTTTTCTTATGAAGGTTTTGAGAAACCTTTTTCTTCTGGATATGAGTATCCAGAAGCACATACTAAGTATCCAGCAGTACAGCAGAAGCACGTGCTATTTCCTGCAAACATTTTAGGCACAAACAACCTTCGTAATGCGTGCGTAAATCAGAAAGTGTTTGTTCGGATAGCGTGATTTCTGAACAAACACATGAGCCCTGCGTTGTAAGCTGACAGCGAAATGCCTGCCCACAGCGAGGGCAAACTGGAATTTGGCTTGAATTTGAGGAAGTTGCCATAAATGGAAAAATATTTTTTGTAGGTTGTTTGATATATAAAAAACTTATATATATATTTGTTCACACAATTTAAGCAAATAGATAAGAAACGAGCTAACCACCGATTTTATGGAAGCATCAAGTAATGAATTTTTACGAGGCACGCTCAAAACGATAGTATTAAAACTTTTGGCCGAACAAGGACGTATGTACGGCTACGAAATTACGCAGTCGGTGAAAGAGCGTACGAGCGGTGAAATAACGCTAACCTTCGGCGCGTTATATCCTGTACTACACAAGCTTGAACAAGAAGGATTCCTGATGACAGAGTCAGAAGAAGTGGATGGACGGCTTCGCAAGTACTACTCGCTTACCCCGAGTGGAAACGCGACAGCCGTTCAGAAAGTATCTGATTTTGAGCGTTTTGTTGAAGCTATGCAGAATTTGTTAAGACCCCAAAATGGGGAGATGTCTCTCGCTAAACTCTGATTTTGGAATTGAATTCATAACCACTACCGACATGAAAAAATTAACTCCGCAACAACTTAGCACACTGCACGACCATCTTATTCGACAAAACACCAATGATCGCTTGGTTTCTGAATTGCTCGATCACTTGGCTTGTGAAGCTGAAGAGTACCTTTGGAAAGGTTATAACTTTGATTTGGCGCTGGCAAAAATTACGCAAGAAGCTAACTCTATGGCCGTAAAGTACCTCCGAGATACCTACCAACATGAAGTAGCCATGACGGAAGAACAACTTCAAAACGCGAGCTTGGACGATATTATTTTTGAGTTTCGCAACAAAGACTACGGTGCTTACGACCTTCGTCAAACCTATCCGTTTGCGCTGCGTAGTGCACTAATTTTGGGGATTGGCCTTTTTCTAATGATGATGGCGCTTCTGTCAGGCATTACCAAAGGGCACTGGGACTTTTTCTCTTCAACGGGAGTAATGTGGGTATTGGGGCTCTCTGGAGTAGCGTACTCAATAGGCTCTTGGTTCTTAAAAAACCAACAACTCAAACACTTGACAACGACTTAATTATAAATGTGAAAATTTGAAAATTGATTAATTTGAAAATGAACAAACGTTAGCTTTCAAATTAGCCAATTTTCAAATTGAGCAATTCTCCCTTTCTTTTCTTTAGCAGCTATGAGCCTACTTCACTGGAAGTGGTGCGGGATTGTTTTGTGCTTTTTGACCCAATGTCGGTAGTGGGTCAAAAAAGTAACATGACAGAAACCGTCTTTTCAGTAGTCGAACATCCTCCCCAGTTTAAAGCAGGGAAGGATTCGCTGACTTATTTTTTACAAAAACACTTTGTCAATCCCGAGGCGGCCAAAAATGCCAACGTGAATTGTAAAGTGATGGTCAAGTTTATTGTAGAACCCACAGGGCAGTTATCGGATATTGAACTAGCTTGGAGTGCTGGTCATGGCTGCGACGAAGAGTCTCTGCGGGTTGTAAAACTATTTCCTCCTTGGGAACCTGGGCGGCAAAGCGGAAAGGCCGTGCGGGTTCGAGTTCATTTGACTCTTAAATATCCGTTTCAATAAAATAGCCTAAATACAACAACCATGAAGACAACAGTTTTAGCAGCGTATGATACGCTGGATGACATCGTTTTTGCCCAAAGGAATCAAGCCTATGGGGCGTATGAACTACGGAAGTCGTACCCAAAAGTGCTCCAAAAAGCGCTGATTATTGGTGTTACGGTGTTTTTGCTCATGTTGCTTGTGCCGACCATTTATGGAAAACTAAAAACGAATGAGCTAGCACAAATAAACATGAAAGAATACACGCTTGAGAAAGTGCAAATGGAGAAAAAAGAAGAAAAGCCGCTGCCCGAACTCGAAAAGCCAAAAGAAGAACCTAAGGTGGCGGCGGTTCGGTATCGGGTACCTGAAGTGGTTGAAAATCCGCCCATTGAGGAGCTTCCACCCCTAACGGAGGAGCTAGAAAAAGCAAATCCTGGGCAAGAAACGATTGAAGGAACTGCCGATGAAGTGGCCATCGTAGCTCCTCCCGAAGATGCTCCCGTTGCTGAGGCTGCGAAGCCTGCGGAAGTTGTCGCTAAAGAGCCAGAAGTGTTTGAACGCGTGGAGATTGACCCTGAATTTGCGGGAGGAATCAATGGCTTACGTACGTTTTTGATGAACAATTTACGGTATCCGTCGCAAGCCCAACGAAGCAATGTGCAAGGGAGAGTCTATCTGAGTTTTACCGTTGAGCCAGATGGCTCTTTGTCAAATATCAACGTGACGCGAGGAGTTGGGTTTGGCTGCGACGAAGAAGCCGTGCGCGTCATGAAACTCATGCCCAAATGGAAACCTGGCAAACAGTCGGGGAGGGCAGTACGGGTGAAATTTAACATGCCGATTGTGTTTACGTTGGAATAAAAAATAGTACCGCATACAGCCAGTAACAAATAGATAGGTAAAAGGGTGAATAGTAGCTCTTTAAAGAGAGTTACTAACCCTTTTCCAGCCATGTATCGTTTTGTTCGCATCATTAGTATTGTGTTGGCACTGTCGGTTTATACCTGCGTGAGTCCGTATGATGTTCGATTCAAAAAAACATTTCGGGTACTGACCGTAGAGGGGACGTTGACGGATGAAGTAGAAGAACAACAAGTGGAAATTGTAGAGACGGACTTTGTCAATGATGCGTTGTACCGAGTGCCAATCAATGACCTTGTCGTACAACTTAAAGTCAATGGAAAAGAGGTAGTTACACTGCAACCGAAAGAAAAAGGAGTATATACGTTACCGAGCGGTTTTCGGGCTAAAGCGGGTAATCGCTATCAATTGGTTTTTAGTAAACCCGACGGCAATTACTATGAATCAGCAGAAGAGCTTATGCAATCCGTTCCACCTATTGATTCAGTATATGATGTATTTGTGCCCGATGGGTATGTGAGGAAAGAAAAACGCTACGCCTCTCATTCGATTTTTCTCAATTACCAAGATGTTCCCAATGAAAAGAACTATTACGTATGGTCATGGACGTTGTGGGAACGCCAAAACCTTTGTGTGTCAACCGACTACTATGATTTGTACTGTAATCAGCCTTGTTGGGAGATTTTGCGGAGCGAAGACATTGATATTTTTAGTGATATTTTCACCGACGGAAAACGGGTAGTGGGGAAAAAAGTAGCCGATATTCCCTATTATCAGTCGTACGGAGCTTTGTTAGAGGTTCATCAACAGCGCATTAGCGAAAATAGCTATCGGTTTTTAAAATTGTTGAGGGATCAAAATCAAGGAACGGGTTCGTTGGTTGATACCCCTCCTGAGGCATTAGTAGGCAATATTAGAAATATAACGAATCCCAACGAGGAAGTGGCTGGAGCGTTTGTGGTGGCCAGTACCCAAAAGATGATGTACTGGCTTAACCGTGAAAATGCCAACGGGAAAGCTATACCAGTGGGGCTTATGTGGCGCGCTCCTATCGTTAGCCCCACTAGTATTACTGCGCCCTGCGTGGCTAGTCCTACCCGTACTCCGTTTCAACCCAAAGGATGGCGACTTTAATAAGACCCACCAATGCGGTAATTGATACCTATCGAAGCAAAATAGGGGCTTCCAAAGCCGAGTTCACCGTTTAGACCAATGCGTTCGGTGACGTAGCCGCGTAGCCCAAAAACAATGACCTGTACTTGTGGCATAGCGAAACCTGCTCCTATTTTGTTGCCAATAATTCCGCGCCAAAGTCCGCTGCCACCTGCTTCTTTGAAAATTTCGTCCATCTTGCCATCTACCGCGCTCGAACTCCCACTGACGCCCCAAATCCCAATCCCGAGTCGCACGCCCGAGTACATATCTATGCGGTCGGCGTTGCCATAGTGGAATAGCGCCCGCGCTCCAATCGTAAGGCGCGAAACTCCTAAGGTAACATTGCCAAGATTCTCCGTTTTTTTATAGACAACGTCGTTGAGTTGGAGCGAAGATTTGTTAAAACTTACGGCGCCACCTACCGAAAACCAATGGTTGATTCCGTAATCATAGGCAAGGTTGATTTGCGGAGTAGTGGATGCTCGCCCCGAAGAAAAAGCAACGGTCGTGTCAGACGATTGGGTAGAACCTGTGATATTTCCCCGAAAAAAAGAAAATAAACTCACGCCCGACTGGACGCTCACTACGTGTTTGTAGTCTTCATTTTGTGCTGATACGCCTAGCGTATAACCGATCAAACCCGCAACGAGAAGAATCTTTTTCATGGCTTTGACAATTAAATGTGATTTGTTTTTAGGTATATAAAACATTAAAAACCCCGCAAATGTAGTGAAAAGCCACAACTAAGTATTTTAAACCGACATATATGAACGGCCTTTGATTAAAGGATATGAGAAAACGATTTGAAGAATACGGCTTCATTTTGCATTTTTGTGCAAAGCCCTACTCATAAACTATCTTACAAATGGTTCTCTTTTTTAACTATTTTTGGTACATCCCAAATGAAAAACTTTTTACCAAAACGTCCGATTCGGTTAGTGTGGCTTTTACTGTGTGTATGGGTAAGTCATAACGGCTTTGCCCAACGAACTATTGCAAACCAAATCAACCAAATAAAAGGGAAAATAACGCCCAAGCGATACCGTCCTTTTTCAACACCATTCTCTTCGGCTAGGGTTGCGGCCGATACCGCATTTGTCGAAGGCGCAACAGTTCATCGGTTTTTGATGAATCAGCCAGAAGTAGGGCAATTGCAGCAAGACAATAGCAACTTTATCGAAATTTCGTTGCCAGTTTCGGCTACCAAGAGCATTGAATTAGAACTGGTGCCTTACACTATTTTTGGTAAAAATTTCAAGGTTTTAAATGCTCAAAACGAAGTAGTTGAGCCGCAAAATTTGGGTAAGTTTTACCAAGGAATTGTCAAAGGTGACAACCAATCTACTGCTTCGGTTAGTATCATTGATGGGAAAATCAGCGGGATAATTTCCCAAAAAACAGGCAATTTTAATTTGGGCTTGGAGGGCGACTCGGGGAACTATATCCTGTTTAACGAGCAAGATTTAAAACAAAAATCGAATTTTACCTGTGCCACCGATGAAATGCCTGTGCGGGTAATGGGCCAAAACCTAGTGAAGGAAATGCCTGCCACAAGTAGCCTCGCGAGCAACGTTGCGTGTGGATCGGTCGAAATTTATTTGGAAGCCGATTCGGCCTTGTTTGTTCAGCAAGGGGGCACAATCGCCAATACGGTCAGCTATATCAATTCGGTTTTTAGCAAAGTGGCAACTTTGTACAGTAATGAGGGGCTCTCGATTGTCATTTCTGAAATAAAAGTGTGGAATACTACCGATCCGTACGTGGGTTATACGAGTACGAGTAATGTATTGAGTGCATTCCGTAGTACGATTGGTACATCGTTTAATGGTCGTTTGGCTCATTTTTTGAGCGGACGAAGCTTGGGAGGCGGGGTTGCTTACATAGATGTGCTATGTGCCAAATCGTACGGTCATGGGGTGAGTGCTAACTTGAGCACATACAACCCTAATTTGCCTACTTATTCGTGGAATGTGGAAGTGATAACGCACGAGTTAGGCCACAATTTTGGCTCTCCCCATACCCAAAGCTGCTCGTGGCCTGGCGGAGCGCTCGACAACTGTTATGCCACCGAAGAAGGCTGTCCTCCTGGCCCCGCGCCGACAAATGGCGGTACCATTATGAGTTATTGCCACTTGACATCAACGGGTATTAACTTTGCTAACGGCTTTGGAATCTATCCTGGCAATTTGATTCGGAGCCGAACGCAGGAATGTTTGGGAAGTGCCGTTGCGCCGTCTAATCTTGCTGTTCTTGAGCTGTATAGTACCCAAGTGTTGGTTTCATGGACGCACACGGCAGGGCTTTATGCCGTCGAATATCGACAAGTAGGGGCGGGGGCATGGAGTTCAGCAGGCACGTCAGGAAACAAAAATCGGACAATTTCGTCTTTAACCCCTAACACGGCCTACGAATGGCGTGTCAATGCCAATTGCTCCGATTTTGTCACAGGAACTTTCACTACCAACAATACACCTTCGTCAGGTACCTACTGCACCCCTACCCACATCAATGGGTGTACGTATGGTATTTTAATAACAAGTCTATTGGTGGGAGGAACCACCCTTAGCAGTAACTCAGGCTGCGCTTCGGGTGGGTATAGTTTCATCACTTCTCCTGTTAAAAGCTTGGCATTGGGGCAATCAAATAGTTTTACGGTGTCGTTGGAAGGATATTACAACCCTGCCCAAATTGCCATTTGGGTCGATTTGAATAAAGATGCTCAATTTCAGGCAAACGAAAAGCTTTTTACCACAACCTCGGGCAGAACACAGGCAATCACAGGAACCATTATTGTGCCAGCTGGAAGCAGTATTGGCCAAACCCGAATGAGAGTTATTGTTAACTATAGAGATACCCCCACCAACCCTTGTGGTACTTATACGTATGGTGAAACCGAAGACTATTACGTCAACCTTGTTTGTCCAGCACCTACCGCTTATACAGTGACAGGTGGAGGTAGTTTTTGTAGTGGAGGAACGGGGGTGGCTGTGGGATTAAGTGGCTCACAGACAGGGGTATCGTATCAATTAAAACGTGACAATACCAATGTAGGAACTGCCATGACGGGGACTGGAAATGCGTTAGTCTTTGGAAATCAAACTGTTGCGGGCTCATACACCGTGTGGGCGACCCCGTCGGGTTGTACAGCTACAGCCATGACGGGCTCCGTCTCGGTAAGTGTTATTGCTAATCCGACCTTGGTTGCAGGGGTAACTGTAAACGCTACAACTTGTGGAGGAACCAATGGCAGCATACCTTTTACGACCACAAACGTACCGAATGGAAGTTATCAATTGAGTTATACGGGAGCAGGCAGTCCCAAAACCGTGACAGTGAGTAACAATGTGTTTTCTTTAACGGGTTTATCCATCGGGACTTATAGTGGTTTTTCGATGACGGTGAATGGCTGTACCGCGAGTGATGCGACGACCAAAACGGTGAGTAATCCACCTAGTCCAGTATTGGCTTCGGGGGCAATAACCAATGCCACCGTCTGTGGTGCTTCTGACGGGAGCATTGCTTTTTCAACTTCTTATGTACCAAGCGGCGCGTATCAGTTGAGTTACACAGGAGCGGGTAGCCCCAAACCCGTGACAGTGAGCAATAACGCGTTTTTATTGGCGGGCCTGTCGGCGGGAGTGTACAGTAATTTTTCGATTACGGCCAACAACTGTACGGGCATTGATGCGACGTCCAAAACGGTCGCTCATTCAATAGTGCCGACCTTGGTTGCCGGAACGGTTGCTCCGTCGGCCACTTGCGGCGGTACAGATGGCGCTATTGCCTTTACCACAACCAATATTCCAAGCGGAAATTACCAACTTTCTTACACAGGTACAGGCAGTCCTAAAACAGTAGCCATTGCCAACAATTCGTTTACCCTAACAAATGTACCAGCAGGAGTGTATAGCAATTTTACGATTGTCGTGAATGGCTGCACGGCACTTGACCCAACCTCAAAAACGGTCAATGCCCCCACGCCGATTGGGTTGATGGCAAGTACAGTCACCAATCCTACGACCTGCGGAGGAGCCAATGGTAGCATTGCTTTTACCACTACAAGTATCCCAAGTGGGAATTATCAACTATCGTTTATCGGTACAGGTAGCCCCAAAACCGTGTCGATTGCCAACAATGCTTTTACGTTAGCCAACCTCTCCGCAGGAACGTACAAAAACTTTTCTATTTCGTACAACTCGTGTGTTGCGCTCGACACAACAACCCAAAAACTGGTCGAGCCAACACCTCCAAATGCAGGTAGCATTTCGGGTGCATTGGCACTTTGTGTGGGTGTTCCTATTACACTGACTACCAATGGCGTAGCGGGCGGGACGTGGAGCAGCGCAACGCCTTCGGTCGCGGCCATTCATCCGACTTCGGGGGTTGTAACGGGGGACAGTGCAGGAAGCAGCCTGATTACTTATACCGTGACGGCCAACGGATGCTCGGCCAGCACTACCGACACCCTCACCGTCAATCCACTTCCAACGGTTGGTTTTAGTGGCCCATCTTCCATTTTAGTGGGAAATACCACCACGGTATTTTCCGCAACGGGCGGTACTTGGATAAGTAATAATGCCGTCAAAGCCAGTGTGACAAATGCTGGCTTAGTGACGGGATTGGAAGCAGGAACGGCCACATTTACCTTTACGGATACAGCCACAGGTTGTAAAAATTCCACCCCAATTCTGGTAGTAGTCAATAATGGTAATTTACCTTGTAACCAGGTTATTACGCTGGTCAGCCCAGCCGATGACATTGCTACGGGTACTGTGCTGAAACAATCCAATAATGGCATCAGTGCGGCCAATCGAGTGACAGGTACAACGACGGCGGTGACGTACCAATCAGGCGCTTCGGTGACGCTCCAGCCAGGTTTTCAGGCCGAAGCAGGGACGGTGTTTAAAGCGCAAATAGGTGGGTGTAATTAAACATCCCCATTTTTGATTGCCCTAAACTTTGGCGAACTTTGCGTTGGGTAAACATCCAATGCCTTTAATTACTATGTCTGTTTTTGACTATAAAGCTGAGTTAGCCAAAATCCCCGCCGAACCTGGGGTGTATCGTTATTTTAGTGAAGAGGGGGAAATTATTTACGTCGGCAAAGCCAAAAGTCTTAAAAATCGGGTCAGTAGTTATTTTGTCAAAAACCACGCCGACCGCAAGACGCGCCGTTTGGTAAGTCAGATTCGTCGGATTGAATTTACCATTGTACATACCGAATTTGATGCGCTGTTGCTTGAAAATCAACTTATTAAGCGGTATCAGCCTCGTTTCAATATCCTCCTGCGCGACGACAAAACGTATCCGTTTATCAAGATTTTCAATGAGCCTTTTCCACGCGTAGAATCCACACGCCGTGTTGATAAAAAAACGGGGACTTACTTTGGCCCTTTTGCCAATCCACGGGCCATGTATAATCTGTTGGATATGTTTCGAGAATTGTATTCGCTGCGCACTTGTAACCTCAATTTGTCGCCCGAAAACATAAAGGCGGATAAGTACAAAGTGTGCATGGAATACCACCTCAAACGCTGTAAAGGGCCGTGCGTGGGCTTACAGCCGCTGGAAGAGTATGAGCAGGAAGTGGCGCAAATTCAGCAGATTCTCAAAGGACAAATGAGTATTCCGCAGCAGTATTTTAAGCAAAATATGGTGCAAGCGGCCGAAAAATTGGAGTTTGAGAAAGCGCACGAGTGGAAAATAAAATTGGAGTTACTCCAAAATTTTCAAACAAAATCGACAGTCGTCAATCCTAAAATTGGCAATGTAGATGTCATCGCCATTGCTTCCGACGAAGAGGCAGCTTATGTCAATTACCTCAAAATTGTGAATGGCTACATCATGGCGGCTCAGACGTTGGAGGTAAAGAAAAAACTGGAGGAAACCGACGAAGAAATTTTGGCCTTGGTACTCTTCGAAATGCGTACAACTTACGAAAGTGAGGCCAAAGAAATCATCACGAATATCGACATTACCACCGATTTTAAAGCCGAGATTACCATTCCCAAAATCGGAGATAAGCGTAGTTTGCTGGAAATGGCGTTGAAAAACGTGCATTATTTCCGCAAAGAAAAAGCAGAACGCCAACTTATTGAGGCGAGTGCTACCACCAATCGCCGCGACCGCGTACTGATTAAACTCAAAGCCGACCTCCAGCTCAAAACGTTGCCGCGCCACATCGAGTGCTTCGATAACTCCAACATTCAGGGTACCAATCCTGTTTCAGCAATGGTATGTTTTAAAGAAGGACGGGCTTCAAAAAAAGATTATCGACATTTTTCGATTAAAACGGTGGTTGGCCCCAACGATTTTGCCAGTATGTATGAAGTCGTGACCCGCCGCTACACGCGTTTGTTGGAAGAAAATGCGCCTTTGCCCGATTTGATTGTAATTGATGGCGGAAAAGGGCAATTGAGCGCCGCTTGCGATGCTTTAAAAGCGGTCGGATTGTACGGAAAAGTACCGATTGTGGGCATTGCCAAACGGTTGGAAGAAATCTATTTTCCCGAAGATACGCTACCGTTGTATATCGACAAAAAATCGGAATCACTGCGCCTGATTCAGCAGATTCGTGACGAAGCGCACCGCTTTGCCATCACCTATCACCGCGATAAACGTAGCCGAAATGCGATTGTGAGTGAACTTGAAAATGTGGACGGTATTGGGAAGAAAACCGCCGCTAATTTGCTCAAAGAGTTTAAAAGTGTGAAAGCCATACGCGAGGCAGATGCGGAGAAAATTGCCGCATTTGTTGGGAAAGACAAAGCCCAAAAAATCAAAGAATACTTTGCCCAACAGCAAGGAGAGTAGGCAGACGTGACAGACGATTTTTAGTTCCCATTCGTTGATGAATAAAAAGAGCATTTTACCGAAATCCATGAGAATAATCTTTCTACTATTTTTGGCTTTTACCCCATTACTTGCGGCAGCTTTTGGTATAAAAGGGACGGTTAAAACCTCCAAAGGTGAGCCATTGCCCTACGCTACCATCGCCATCAAAGGAACTAGCACGGGTACCATCGCCAATGCCGAAGGGCGCTATGAGTTGACGCTTGCGCCTGGCAAATACGAAGTGATATTTCAATATTGGGTAGTTTTGCCGTTTCGTACAAAAACCGTCACTTGGAGATAGCTGGCTGATCAATTGTCTTTTCAATTTGTTTTCGATAGCGCTTTACACTCGACATACTGATGCCGGTTAAACTGACTGTTTCAGCTGCCGATAGCCCACGCTCCAGTGCTTTCTTAACTTTGGCAAACTTGTCGGCATCCAGTCCGGCAGGGCGACCAATGTGTTTGCCTTTGGCTTTTGCCAGCAGTTGCCCCGCTCTGGTTTTTTCCAGAATACTCTCCCTATCATACTCGGCCAGTGCTGCAAAGATTTGCAAAACCAACTTGCCCGCCGGCGTGCTGCTGTCAAC
>NZ_AXVJ01000072.1 GCF_000482465.1 Runella limosa DSM 17973 | reverse complement strand
TTCTTTTTCAGCGATTATCTCTTTATAAGCTTGAATCTCTCGCTGAAGGCGAAGAATCTCTTTGTCTTTATCAGAGTTACTAACGCTGGATGGGCTTGAAAAACCTCCTTTTTCGTACTGGGAAACCCAGTTATAAATGTTTGCACTCGAGACGTTAAACTCCTTAGATGTCTTAGCAGCTCCGTGTTCTTTGTAGTAATTCACTATGGTCAGTTTTTCCTCCTGGCTCCATGATTTTTGATGCTTTCCCATTGAATCACAAATTTAAAAGTTATACCCTAATTTGTGTCCAACTTTTTAGCGGGCTAGATTCATTCTCTCAATCCTGTTATACGAATTGATCATGCCATCGAAGAGTATAAGAATATACCTTTGTTGTTGGTTTATGTTAGTGAAAGTGCTGTTAAACCAGTTCACTTGGCGAGTGGGACATTAGAAGACGCTTATATCAGAAGCGGAGGTACGACCAGAAAGGCATCTCGTCAAGAGATTGGAGGTTTGATGTTAAATAGCCAAAGTCCACATTTTGAAGAATTACACGCTTCAATGCTGAAATCTATACCAGAAATTTTAGACGCTCTTGATTTTAGAACTATTTATAAACTTCTTGAAAAACCTATCCCACAGTCAAGCGAAGAAGTTGTGATTTGGATGCAGGATGAAAAGATGATAAAGCCGATGAATTTGGGTTATTACATTACAAATTTTGGCGCTTTGGCAGCAGCCTATCGTTTGCAAGACTTTGATTCCCTTAACAGAAAAGTAATACGTGTAATTAAATATAAAGGGCTAAATAAAAAAGAAACAGAGAGAGAGTTCCCAGGAACAAAAGGATACGCGATTGGTTTTGAGGGTTTACTAGGTTTTTTAGATGCCGTACTCCCCAAAAGTGAAATTATAAAAAATGCACTTAGAGAAGATGCTACAGTATATCCTAAAATAGCACTTCGAGAGGTTATAGCTAACGCAATAATTCATCAAGATTTTACAATAAGGGGAGCTGGGCCAATGATTGAGATATTCGACGATCGAATTGAAATATCAAATCCAGGAAAGCTGTTGCCTACAAAAAAAATAGATAGACTGATTGGAACCACTCCAGAATCACGGAATGAAATTTTGGCATCAGCTTTTAGGAGGTACAAAATTTGTGAAGAACGCGGAAGTGGATTGGAAAAAGCAGTTCTCGCTATAGAATTATATGGGCTGCCTCCCTTGAAGTTCGAGGAGTTAGAAAATTCATTTAGGGTGACTATTTATAGTCCTAAGACGTTTGCTGAAATGACGCCTAAAGAACGAATTGAAGCGTGTTATCAGCATAGTGTTATCAAATATTTTTCTAGTGGTGGTATGACTAATACCAGTTTGAGAGAACGTTTTAAAATGAACGAAAAGCAAAGACCACAAGTATCTCTTGTAATAAAAGACGCCATAGAACAAGGTAAAATTAAAGTAAAAGATATTCATAATATCTCTACCAAATTTGCAGAATATATTCCTTATTGGGCTTAGAAAAAGTGAATATGTTTTGCTTAATTAAAAAGCAGTGTTTTTTGTTAACTATCTGAGAATTAAGCTTTTTTTGCTTAATTGGAAAACGGAAATGGCATTTGAAGTAGCTGCTGTTGCTTGGTTAGGTGGCGGCTTTATCGAAAAATATTACACATATTCACTGGGTAAAATACCGAAACGCTCGGTAAATACCTTCGTGAAATAGGGCAAACTTTCAAAACCTACTTTATAAGCTACTTCCGATACACTTCCTGCTTTGGTACGGAGCATTTGGGAGGCTAATTGGAGACGGTAATTTCGGACGTATTCGGTGACTGTTTGGTTGGTGAGTGCTTTCAACTTCCGTCGAAGCTGCACCGAAGTCAAATCCATTGCATTGGCAAATTGGTCCACGTCGAAGCTACTTTCGGAATAATTTTGGGCTAAAACTTGCTCAATTTTTTGTAAAAACAACTCATTGATGGGCGAAACGGGCACGCTTTCCAATTCAGCAGGCGCTGTCATTACGGTGGCCGCGAGATTGTTGGCGTATTTTTGTTGTAATAACTGTTGCTTGAGGAGCAAATTTTTCACCCGAATCTGTAGTTCTTCGGTGTGAAAAGGTTTTGATAAATAATCGTCAGCACCCGTTTCAAGACCTTCTAGTCGGTCGCTGAGGGTTGCTTTGGCGGTGAGCATCACGACTGGAATGTGGTTGGTACGGATGTCGGTTTTGAGGGCTTTACAAAAACCAAACCCGTCGAGTCGTGGCATCATTACATCACAGATAACCACATCAGGAATTAGTTCCGTGGCCATTTGGAGACCTACTTGGCCATCTTGGGCTTCTTCGATTCGGTAGGTATTCCCAAAAATACTTCGGATGTAGTTTCGCAAATCGGGGTTATCTTCCACGATGAGTAACAACGGAGCTTCTCCATTTTTCTCGACAGCAGGAACGTCAACAGGAATCGTAGCCATCGACTCAAACGCCATCGGCGAATTTGTTTTTTCTGGAGTGACCTCATGAAGGGAGGCGTATTCATCCCAATGCGCGGCATCGCAGGGAAGTGCAACCACGAAAGTTGTCCCTTTATCGGGCTTACTTGTCACGTCAATTGTCCCTTTCAGGGCTAGAACCAACTCTTTGACCAGCGCCAAGCCAATGCCCGTTCCTTCGTAATGGCGACGTTGGCTGTCGTCAACTTGATAAAAACGATCAAAAATTCGAGGAAGCCGCTCGGCGTCAATGCCAATTCCGTTATCAGCAACTGTTAATGTCAGTAGCGTCCCTTTTTCATCGTTTTCGGGAGCGGTGTACTGGACATTGACTTTTACGCGTCCGTTCTCATTGGTAAACTTAAAAGCGTTGGAAAGTAGATTGGTGACGATTTTTTCCAGTTTATCTTCGTCAAAATAAGCAAGGCGTTTTTGGTGGCTTTGCGTCCGCTCAAAAATAATTTGTTTGCTTTGAGCAAGTGACTCAAACGAAGCAAATTGGTAGCGTAAAAAATGGGCTACGTCGGCATACTGAATGACGGGCTCTAACTTTCCCACTTCAAGTTTAGAAAGATCAAGGAGTTGATTGATAAGATTTTGCAGGCGAGAGAGGTTTCTTTGCATGACGGGAATCATGCTTTCGACAGGGTATTTTTTCCCTAACTCAGCCAAAGGGCCGACGAGCAGGGTCAAAGGTGTCCGAAACTCGTGTGAGATATTGGTAAAAAAGCGCGTTTTAATTTCGTCCAGCGCTACCAATCGTTCTGCTTCTTTTTGCTCAAAAGACAATCGCTGCACCAATTCTTCTCGTCGAGTTTTTTGACGATAATAAATGAGATAAGCACCAAAGAGGACAACCACGAGCAACAGCGAAACGGCAATCACCCAAAAGCGCGAATTTCGGGCTTGCTCATTGGCGAGTTCGGCTTGAAGTTTATTTTTTTCTACATCAAACTTCACCGAAGCCTCCGAAGTGATGGCCTTAATTTCTTGTTCATTGCTAATAATCAATTCTTCATAGTATCCTTTTCGGTGCAAATAAGCATTTTTAAAATCACCCATTAAGGAATCGGCAATCATGCGATTTTGGTATAGTCCTGATAACAGAGCGTGATAATCTCGTTTGTCGGGGTCAGAGTTGAGGGTGACAATTGCTTTCTGGAAATACCGTACAACGTCTGCTTTGTTTCCTTTTACTCCCGACACTTGGCACAAGTTACCATATACCTTGGCAATGTCCCCAATCCCCTTGGGTTTGTAACGTTGCCGATATACTAGCTCTTGTTGGAAATAGGATTCCGATTGTGCAGGGTTAGGGTAGTGGTTGAGGATAATCTCCCCAATGTTGCCGTTGATAGTGCCTATTTTTAAGCTATCTCTTTTTAGTCGGACTTGAGCAATCGCCAATTTATTGTACTTGATGGCTTGCGCGTATTGGTCTAGATAAACCAAGCAATTGGCATAATTTTTATAAAAGTCAATGCGGTAGTGATCAAAGGGCTCTTTGGATAAGTAGCGCTCGCCTTCTCTAAAATACTTAATTGCCGTTTTAAAATCAGAGACTTGGTTCATGTAGTAAGTCCCTATTCGGTTGAGCTTGTGGTCTGCTAACAAGACATTGTCGTAGCCTATTTTTCGGAAAAGTAAATCAGCTGCAAGCAAATGATTGACGAGGGTAATTGAATTGGCGCGGTCGTTGTACAGGTACATGGCCATATTAAATTCTAGATAAGCCCTGATTCGTTCGGCCGAAGGTGTCTGGGGAAGTTTTAGCAGCTCATCCAGCAATTTTTTCATTTCTAAGTACCTAGAACTATTTTTGGGCAGTAGCTTAGAAGAGAAATACCAAATTTTTAGATAATTGTTAAAAATACGTAATAGTTTATCTTGGGTTTTATCAGCATGATTTTCAAGAAATTTTAAATTGACAGCCTTCGATGCAGTATCTTTTTTTTCAGTAGCCCATATAAAATGCATCTCAAGGCTATCTAACCGCGCTAGGTCTTTTAGGTCTAAGAAAGAAGCTATTTTAGAGTCTTGAGCCTTTACAGGGGTGGTAAACGAAATTGCAACCAGTACAAAAAAAAGCGGAAGGAGTATCAAAAACTTGTTGTAAGCTCCTGGAAAATGGCTACGCATTTGATGGTATTGAAGGTTTTGGAGTAAAAATACATATTTTTTCAATTTATGGTATCTAACCTTCCTAAAAAGATACCATAAGTAGTATAATGAAAAAAAGATATTCGGGTTGTTTGCCATCGACAAACAACCCGAATTGGGTGGTGATAGGTGGTATTTATTGTACTTTAATTACCTTCAACGTACTTGTGTTGGTTGAATTAGACACTTTCAAAAAGTAGATACCATTGGGAAGTCCACTGGCTTCAAATTCTTCGTAGTGGGTGTTGGTTTCAGGAACAAATTGGCGACTCAATACACGGCGGCCCGAGGCATCCATCAACTCAGCTTGCATCTGTAGCCCTTTGCTGTCTTGCACTTGCAGGCGGAGAATGTCGGTGACGGGGTTGGGGAGAACTGTGGCAAAGTTACTTGGATTTAGACCCTTCCAGGGTGACAAAGTAGTTGTCCCTTGATCGCCCGCTGTTCTTGCTGCTCCCACGCCTACGCCGTCTTTCGACTGGATTCTGAACCAGTACTCTTGGTAAGCGAGCACGTTGCCTTGTGGTTGGCGGGTTGAGGGATAGATGCTGCCCCAGCCTTTCATATCCCAATAACGAATGCTTAACTTGTATAAGCCTTTTGGTAAGCCTGCGTCGTAGGTATTACCGCCTGCGCCGTTGTCTTGATAAAACCCGTAGGCAGGGTGGTTTTGGGCATATAGCTCCGTCCAGCCTTCACGGTTGGCATACATAAAGTAAGGGGCGTTGTTTTCGTGGGTATTGAATGAACGGATGACGCCCATTTCTGGAGTGGCCAACATGTCAAACGTCAACGAACCGTTTGTCCCTAGCCCACAAGCATCAACGTTTACTGTCCAGTAGCGTGGAGCCGTTTTGTTAAAGTTTTCTACAAAATATAAAGTAGGATTACTTTGGCTACTTTCGAGTAGGACAGGGCCACCGTCAGGGGTAACAAATTGACTTGCCCAAGCCGATTTATTGTTGGTTGGCTTTATTGCCGATTGGCTTTGGCCAATGTTAATGATGGTTACGGCAAAAGCATTCCAGTAAATGTCTTTGTGCGAACTTTCGGCGCTTTGGCAACCACCTTCAAAAATACACTTGGCCCAATAACTCTGTTTGGTCACGTTGTTAAACGCTACTTCAAAACTTGGGGTAGTTACGCCTGTGTTCCAAAATGTTTGACTGCCAGCGGGGCAGTTGGCCGAAATGCGTACCGTTGACCCCATACAGACGATGTCTTCTGATGCCGTAATGATGGGGGCAATGTGGGTTGGTATCACAATGAATGTCACTACGTTACTTTTTTCACTCACGCAGCCATTTTCCGTCTGACAACGAGCGTAGTAAGACGTTGTTTGTGGTGGAACGGTTGCAGGCAAACTTGGCAAAGCAATGTTCGAGCTGGCATTGTACCAAACCGTACGCAGACTGCCGCACGATGATTGTCCACTAAAACTAGCCGTTGCGTCACAACTGGTTGTAGATGATAAAGATACCGTTGGTGCAGACGGAATGTTTATCAACTTCAAACGCATTACTCCTGATTCAGATTCTACGCACGATGGCGTTCCGTCAGATTTGCGGCAGCGAACGCGGTAGTTGTGGTACTGATTATCCAGCAAGCCCGTTGGTACAGCGGATGAATATTCGCCGCCATCAACAGCGTAAAGAACTGTTTCACCTGCGGCACAATTGGCATTAAAAGTAATGGGACTGTTTGTCAAACTACATACTTCTTTGGTCTCACCCACCGCGACGGTCACGCCATCCACCAACAATGAAACATTCTGGGGAACGGAAGCGCGGTTATTGATTGTCAACTCTATCGGAGTTGTGTAAGTACTTGGGCAACTGGCATCACAAGCTGCTTGGTAGCGGTGGGGTTGGTTATTGGATAATTGGGAAACTGGTTGACTGGTTGACCAAGCACTCCATGCGCCATTGCCCACTTGCACGCGCCAAACAAGCGAACCCGAAACACACGAACTCGAAACCGTAAATTGTAAACTGTTGACAGGATTTGCGTCGGTGTCACAGAAGACTTGGCTATTACCTTCGTTAAGGTTTGTTTGTAACAGCGAGAGTGAAATCGAGGGTTTCGCTAGTCTATTTACTGTTACGCTGCCGTTCATGGCTCCGCTACAATTGCCTGAGTTATTGGTAGCATCAACAGTGTATGTACCAGTTAAGAGTTGATTACCGAAGTTCAATTCGCCACCTGTTCCTGCGACGGGACTGCCTGTGTTAGTACCATTTACTTTGAGTTGATAATTGACCCCAATTTCTGAGCCGCTTAACCCAACGCGAATTCCGCCCTCACAATAGGCACCTCCGCCAGTTACTAAAAACGCTGTTGGCGCAGTGGAGGCCGTGATGTTTTTCACCGAAGCGTCGCTTGCTGTACAACCTGCGTTGGTGATGCTAAATTCTGAGTAGCTACCTTGGGCTAATCCACCTAACGTAAAGGCATTGGCGGTGATTTCGATGTTTGCCGTCAGCGAAGTTGAGCCTTTTTTGTAATTGAGGGTATAATTGCCGTTGCTCAAATTGGTGGTGGTAAATGCAATACTACCGTTGTTCCCTCCGCAAGTGCTTGGGTTTGTTGCAGTTCCAGCGGCGATGGTTGGTGCTGCTGGGTCGGTTAGGGTTTTGACGGTGGCGTCATTACCCGTACAACCTGCGTTGGTAATGCTAAACTCCGAGTAGCTGCTTTGGGTTAATCCGCCCAACGTAAATGCGTTAGCCGTGATTTCGATGTTTGCTGTCAGCGATGTTGAGCCTTTTTTGTAATTGAGGGTATAATTACCGCTGCTCAAATTGGTGGTAGAAAATGCAATGCTACCGTTGTTTCCTCCGCAAGTGCTTGGGTTAGTGGATATTCCTGCGGTAATGGTTGGTGCTAACGGGTCGCTTAGGCTTTTCACTGTGGCGTCGCTACCTGTACAACCTGCATTGGTGATGCTAAAATCTGAGTAGCTGCCTTGGGTTAACCCACTCAACGTAAAGGCATTGGCTGTGATTTCGACATTTGCCGTCAGCGAAGTTGAGCCTTTTTTGTAATTGAGGGTATAATTGCCGCTGCTCAAATTGGTGGTCGAAAATGCAATGCTACCGTTGTTTCCTGCGCAAGTGCTTGGGTTTGTTGCTGTTCCAGCAGCGATGGTCGGTGCAGATGGGTCATTGAGGGTTTTGACGGTGGCGTCGCTGCCCGTACAACCTGCGTTGATAATGCTAAACTCTGAGTAGCTTCCTTGGGTTAATCCGCTTAATGTAAATCCGTTAGCGGTTATTTCGATGTTTGTCGTCAGCGAAGTTGAGCCTTTTTTGTAATTGAGGGTGTAATTGCCGTTGGCCAAATTGGTGGTAGAAAATGCAATGCTACCGTTGCTACCTCCGCAAGTGTTTGGGTTTGTTGCAGTTCCAGCGGCGATGGTTGGTGCAGATGGGTCGCTTAGGTTTTTCACCGTAGCGTCGCTACCTGTACAACCTGTGTTGGTGATGCTAAACTCTGAGTAGCTGCCTTGGGTTAATCCGCCTAAGGTAAAGGTATTGGCCGTTATTTCGACGGTTGCTGTTAGTGAAGTTGAGCCTTTTTTGTAATTGAGGGTGTAATTGCTGTTGGCCAAATTGGTGGTCGAAAATGCAATGCTACCGTTGTTTCCTCCGCAAGAAGTTGGGTTTGTTGCTGTTCCTGCGGCGATGGTTGGTGCAGATGGGTCGTTGAGGGTTTTGACGGTGGCGTCGCTACCCGTACAACCTGCGTTGGTAATGCTAAATTCTGAGTAGCTGCCTTGGATTAATCCGCTCAACGTAAAGGCGTTGGCGGTTATTTCGATGTTTGCCGTCAGCGATGTTGAGCCTTTTTTGTAATTGAGGGTGTAATTGCCGTTGGCCAAATTGGTGGTAGAAAATGCAATGCTACCGTTGTTTCCTCCGCAAGAAGTTGGGTTTGTTGCTGTTCCAGCGGCGATGGTTGGTGCAGATGGGTCATTGAGGGTTTTCGCCGTGGCGTCGCTACCCGTACAACCTGCGTTGGTAATGCTAAACTCCGAGTAGCTGCCTTGGGCTAATCCGTTCAATGTAAAAGTATTCGCCGCAATGCTGACCGACGCCGATAGTGCCGTTGTACCTTTTTTGTAATTCAAAGTATAACCAGAACCTGCGGCTAAATTGGTCGTCGAAAATGCAATGCTACCGTTATTTCCTCCGCAAGTGCTTGGGTTTGCTGCTGTTCCTGCGGCGATGGTTGGTGCTGCTGGGTCGTTTAAAGTTTTTACCGAAGCGTCGCTACCAGTACAACCTGCGTTGGTAATGCTAAATTCTGAATAACTACCTTGGGTTAATCCACTCAACGTAAAGGCATTGGCAGTGATTTCGATGTTTGCTGTCAGCGAAGTTGGGCCTTTTTTGTAATTGAGGGTGTAATTGCCGTTGGCCAAATTGGTGGTAGTAAAGGCGATGCTACCGTTGTTACCTCCGCAAGAAGTTGGGTTTGTTACTGTTCCTGCGGCGATGGTTGGCGCTGCTGGGTCGGTTAGGGTTTTGACAGTGGCGTCGCTACCCGTACAACCTGCGTTGGTAATGCTAAACTCCGAGTAGCTACCTTGGGTTAACCCACTCAACGTAAAGGCATTGGCTGTGATTTCGATGTTTGCCGTCAGCGAGGTTGAGCCTTTTTTGTAATTGAGGGTATAATTGCCGCTGCTCAAATTGGTGGTAGAAAATGCAATGCTACCGTTGTTTCCTCCGCAAGTGCTTGGGTTTGTTGCTGTTCCTGCGGTAATGGTTGGTGCAGATGGGTCGCTTAGGTTTTTCACCGAAGCGTCACTACCCGTACAACCTGCGTTGGTAATGCTAAACTCTGAGTAGCTGCCTTGGGTTAATCCGCTCAATGTAAAGGCGTTGGCTGTGATTTCGACGTTTGCCGTTAGCGAAGTTGAGCCTTTTTTGTAGTTGAGGGTGTAATTGCCGCTGCTCAAATTGGTAGTCGAAAATGCAATGCTACCATTGTTTCCTCCGCAAGAAGTTGGGTTTGTTGCTGTTCCAGCAGCGATGGTCGGTGCAGATGGGTCGCTTAGGGTTTTCACCGAAGCGTCGCTACTTGTACAACCAGCATTGGTGATGCTAAACTCCGAGTAGCTGCCTTGGGCTAATCCGCCCAACGTAAAGGCATTGGCGGTTGTTTCGATGTTTGTCGTCAGCGATGTTGAGCCTTTTTTGTAATTGAGGGTGTAATTGCCGTTGGCCAAATTGGTCGTAGTAAAGGCGATGCTACCGTTGTTCCCTCCGCAAGTGCTTGGGTTAGTGGATATTCCTGCGGTAATGGTTGGTGCTAACGGGTCATTGAGGGTTTTCGCCGTGGCGTCGCTACCCGTACAACCTGCGTTTGTGATGCTAAACTCCGAGTAGCTACCTTGGGCTAATCCGCTCAATGTGAAGGTATTGGCTGTAATTTCGATGTTTGCCGTTAGCGAGGTTGAGCCTTTTTTGTAATTGAGGGTATAATTACCGTTGGCCAAATTGGTGGTAGTAAAGGCGATGCTACCGTTGCTACCTCCGCAAGAAGTTGGGTTTGTTGCTGTTCCTGCGGCGATGGTTGGTGCAGATGGGTCGTTGAGGGTTTTGACGGTGGCATCGCTACCTGTACAACCTGCGTTGGTAATGCTAAATTCCGAGTAGCTACCTTGGGTTAATCCGTTCAATGTAAATGCGTTAGCCGTGATTTCGATGTTTGCCGTTAGCGAAGTTGACCCTTTTTTGTAATTGAGGGTATAATTGCCGCTGCTCAAATTGGTAGTCGAAAACGCGATGCTACCGTTGCTTCCTCCGCAAGAAGTTGGGTTTGTTGCTGTTCCAGCGGCGATGGTTGGTGCAGATGGGTCGCTTAGGGTTTTGACGGTGGCGTCGCTACCTGTACAACCTGCGTTGGTAATGCTAAACTCCGAGTAGCTTCCTTGGGCTAATCCGCTCAATGTAAAGGCATTGGCTGTGATTTCTATGTTTGCCGTCAGCGATGTTGAGCCTTTTTTGTAATTGAGGGTATAATTGCCGCTGCTCAAATTGGTGGTAGAAAATGCAATGCTACCGTTGTTTCCTCCGCAAGTGTTTGGGTTGGTTGCTGTACCCGCCGTAAGGGTTATATTGCATTCGCCTGTTCCTTGAATGTTAAACGTATATGGATTTTCGTCACTATCGTTATTCGCAATGCTGACTGTGGCTGTGCGTAGCCCTACTGCACCTGGCGTAAATCCAATAACGAAGGTGGTCGAACCTTCTGCTGTAATGGTAGTATTAGGAGGGGTCGTTACTTGAAATTCAGCAGCATTTGTTCCGGTTACATTGATAATGGGTAAGCCCGAAAGTGTCAAAGAACCCGTTCCAAGGTTTTCTATGATAAAGGTTTTGGATACTGCCCCTGTACCAAGGGCTTTGTTGCCGAAATCAGTACCATTGGTCGTTGATGGTGGATTGGTACCACTAGCAATATTTGTATTATTGCCTTTTAGGTTAATTTCTGGGCTTAAACAGGCTGTCGATAGCACATCATCTGCAATATTCCACCCCTTGGAAGAAATTAAACTGTTACGCGCAGCTTGCCCAGCACAATATTGAAGTGGAGAGGCACTTGCTAGATTTTTGTTGGTATATCCTGCCGTATTCCAAGCGATAAGCATTGCGTCATAGTTGGCCATTGAAATGCCTGAACGATAAAAGATATTAGCCATATCAGTGGCTTTGGTGATATTCCAACGGCCTAAGTTTTGATTGAAAGCAGTTGCATTTAGAAACATCGACCCTAGTGAGGTGACGTTACTGACATCCCACCCAGAAATATCTTGGTTAAAAGGGGTATTCGCAAACATTCCGTACATGTTAGTCACAGCGCTTACCACCCATCTTGACAAATCTTGGTTAAAGGGGTTGGTGCTGTAGAACATATTATCCATGGCAGTAACATTACTAACATCCCAATCCGAAATGTTTCCATTGAAGGCGTTGCTTAAACAAAACATGAATGACATATTTGTTACACGCCGAACGTTCCAAGAATTAAGGTCTTGATTAAACGCGTCTGCCTCGTAAAACATTTTTGACATTGTGATACTCTTATTGGAGGCTGTGCTCAATACCCACCCGTTTAAGGGTTGATTAAAGTTTGGAGCGTATGAAAACATTTCAATAAAATTGGTCACATTACTGACGTTCCATGATGCAAGGGGTTGATTGAAATTTGTTGCTCCCGAAAAAGTAGCAAACAATGTAGTAATGGTGCTAACGTCCCAATGGTTGATGTTGGCATTGAGCGAAGTAGCACCTTGAAAAGCCTCACTCATATCCGTGGCATTGCTTAGATTAGGAGCGTCGGTTGCGGTGATATTGAAGTTGGTACAGCCTTGAAAAGCCCGTCTCAGACCACCCCATGCCATATCTCCCCATTGATCGACGCTGAGAATCTTTCTTCTATCACCTCCATTGGCAAACATAATACCTCCCAGATTGCCACGTATGGCAAAGGTATATGTCCCAGCGGTGCCAAAGTTGTGGGTTTGGGCATCAGTTAGGTTAAATTGATCATAGATACCGTCGTTGTTCCAGTCAACATCGTAGGTGCCATAGGCAGGTAAGGTAATACTGGTGCTACTTGATGTTCCAGGATTATCGGTTTTCCACGTACTTATGAAAGGCCGCCCTCCGTAGCCCTCGATAGCGAACGTATAGGGGCTTTCGTTGGAGTCGTTGTTAGCAATGCTAATAGTGGCAGCGCGTAAGCCAGCAGTAGTTGGGTCAAAGGTAACGGTAAAGGTGGTAGAACTTCCCGCTGGAATGGTCGTCAGACTTGGTTGCGTGATACTAAAATCAGTAAGATTTGTAAGGCTCACAGGGTTTGCACCCAAAACCAAATCACTGGTGCC
This sequence comes from Runella limosa DSM 17973, assembly GCF_000482465.1. Classification (GTDB taxonomy): domain Bacteria; phylum Bacteroidota; class Bacteroidia; order Cytophagales; family Spirosomataceae; genus Runella; species Runella limosa. Next base: position 13,627 of record NZ_AXVJ01000072.1, on the reverse strand, counting down.
TATGTTCTCAATAGTGAAAGTTCGAGTGACGGTACCACCCGTGACAGAGGCGGGGCCAAAATCAGAATGGTCGGTAATGACGGGAGAGTTGTCGCCACTTGCAATGTTTACGCTATTCCCTTTGACGTTGATTTCGGGGGCAGGGATAATCCCCGTTCCTTGAATCGCGAAATTATAGGGGTTTTCGTCGGGGTCATTATTGGCAATGCTGATGGTAGCGGTGCGTAGCCCTGCTGCCCTGGGTACGAAGCGCACCACAAAAGTAGTAGGGACGTTAGAGATAGAAGAGGAGGGCATTGTCGTTACGCTAAAGTCATTAGTGTGCGTTCCAGAAATATCCACCAGTGGGTCGCCCGTTAAAAGTAAATACGGACTTCCTGTATTTTCAATGGTAAATGTTCGCTCAATCATGCCCGTAGTCACCATTTGTTCACCAAAATCAGTAAAATTGGTGAGACTAGGTGTAGTGCTGCCATCAGCAATTGGGGTATTATTTCCTTTAATATTTATATCGGGAATATCATCGTTCAAAATAGGTGCTGTTGCTGAACTGGGGGAGCCAACCGTATAGTTTGTTCCGCTTGTGACGGTCAGGATGACGGTTTCGTCGCTTTCTACTACGCCATCTACGTATGGATCAATCTCAACGTAAGCACTCGTGCTTCCGCTTGGAATGACGATACTTCCTCCGCTACTGGTAAAAGTGCTTGCACCGATTATCTGGTAGTCGGTTGACGACGTAACGGGATCTGCTGCGTATCGAGGTGTTGCCGTACCTCCTACGCTAAAATTAATGGTTAGGTCGCTGGGTGTAGCGGCTGACGAGAGCGTGAAAGTAAACCGCAAATTGGTTGCTCCGTCTTCAGTAATAGAGCTAGGCGAGACACTTACCCTCACTGCAGGTGTGAAAACGTATGTAAAAGGCACAATGTAACTACAGCTTGATCCACTGGGGGTTATTTTAGCGTACAGTGTTTGTGAGCCAGCGGGTAAAACATTTGAAGGGCTAAACGAATTAGGTTTAATAAACGTACCTGCTGAAATGCTGGCCGCCGCATCTTTATAAATAGCAATTGCACCCGTATAATTGGCGGGATCGCCACTGTAGCTAAAAATGGGGGTTGCGTTGTTAACAACAATGGAAATACTAGGGGCGTTGCTAATACTGGAATTTTGTGCAATTGAGCCGTATTTTAATACATTAAAATTTAGAAAGTTGGAGGAGTTACTCACAATTTCTCCCCCAATGTACATGTAACCATAATTGCTAACAGTTACTGTTGTGTTGACGCTGAAAGAGCCCGTTACCATAATAAACTGAGCGCATGCAGCATTCGTAAAAGTAGCTGCTAACGAAAGGTTTGACCCCGTTCCGCTGGTGCAATTGATGAGGCCATTGTTGTTGATAGTACCTCTTAGCCCTGAGAAAATCCCAGTGGTGCCATTGTACGTAATACTTCCATTGTTGGTAAGATTTATATCATCTGTTGCTGTAACAGACTGAAATCCACTCCCATTTCCACTGAAAGTGATGCTCGCATTAAGCGCGTTAGTGATGGTCATAGCACTTCGGTAAGTACTAAAACCTGCTTCATCGGTTTGGGCTTGAATCGTCCCATTGTTATTGATGGTGACATTAGTGGCATTTTCGGCGGCATAAAACGCTACGTATATGTCACCCGAACTAGGTTGAACGGTGGTAGTCCCGTTGTTGGTGAAAGTACTTCCACTGTTGAAAATAATGCCGTCCACGTTACGGCCTCTAATATTCAGCGTCGCTCCGTTACTGACAGTAAGACTGGTATTTGCTTCTAGTGTGATCTGTGAAACTGTAGTATTTCCACCAATCACAGGCTGATTTGAGGCTGCCGCAATAATTACGGTGTTGCCTGCGCCAGGTACGCTGACGGGAGACCAATTGCAGGCGGTATTCCAGTCGGTACTGACAGCGCCTTGCCAAGTGATTGTCCCTGTGGGAGTTGATGTGGATGAGCTTACAGTCAGTGTGGCCGAATTTGACTCGGCACTTCCGCCGCTGTTGGTAGCTACACATCGGTATCGACGATTATTTAGTCCTGTGACATCACTAATGGTCAGGGTTGAGGCCGTGACGTTCGAATAAGGGGAGGTATTACTTAAATTGTTCCAATTCACTCCCGCGTTGGTACTTATTTGCCACTGATAACTGGTCGCACCCGTTGCGGTAATTGAAAAGGTTGCGGCTGTTCCTGCGCAAGTCGTTACTGAATTAGGATTAGCCGTAATGACAGGAACGGGAACATTATTCGTGTATAAAAAAGGAACAATAAACGTACAAATTCCTCCTGAGAGAATGATTTTGGTGTAGAGGGTTTGTTGCCCCGCAGGTAATGAGGGCGCAGGAGAAAATGTATTAGAGGCTTGGGTAAATGTTCCTGCCGAAGTAGTGGCGGTGCTATTGGTAAAAATTCCATCGACGGTCGCATTATTGCTTGCTCCAAACGTAAAAAAAGGTGATTCGTTGTCATCAAGTAGAATGCGGTTATTGGTAAGCGTACCAGTGTTATTGAGGGTTTCGTATTTGAGGACGCCATTGTTGGTAATTGTACCACCGTTGTGCAACCACCAATACACCTGCAATAAGCCATTGTTGTTAAAGGTTCCCTCGTTTCGGAAGTCATTGTTGTTGTCAGACGTAAAAAAGACCTTACCGCAGGAGTTATTGTTAAATGTACCCCCAGGCAGATTGGTAATTCCAAAAGCACTTGTTACGTTGATAGTACCCGTATTGGTGACAGTGCCACCTGCGTTTACTGACATTGCGTATATATTTACCGCAGTGGAATTGAAATTAATGGTGCCACTATTAGTCAACGTAGCAGCGTTTTCTAAAATAAGTCCAGTAACTGTAAACTGACTGATGTTGAGAACTCCCCCGCTGTTGACGGTCAGCTGTCCTCCATTCAGAATTTGAACTTGAGTAATACTGACGTTGGTGCTAATAATAGGACGAGTGGTCGTGTTGGGGATAATGACGACGTCGGTGGCGCTTGGGACAGCGTTGGGTGTCCAGTTGTTGGGGTTTGTCCAAGCAGTGCTCGAAGAGCCATTCCACGTATAGTTCTGCGCGAGTGCTGCTTGTTGTACTACCAAAACCAAGAATAAAAATAAGAGCTTTTTCATGGGTAGAAGAGAGTAATTGTTGACATTGAGAAAAACATAATTTGGGTAGGGAAGCCAAAGGAGGAGGGGATGTTTCGTCAAACAATCCCCTGACTCCTCCTTTTCCTTTCTACCACGAAAGTTCATAGAGAAGGTCCTGTGAAGAGGGCAAGGCTATCGCCTAGACACCCTTCGCGGGAGCCTTTGTAGAGTAGGGCAAATCGCAATGTGATGGGCGTTTATTAAGAGTTTTTCATACGCTTCGAAAAGTCAAATCGAGGTATGAACATTCAGCAGTAAGGTGTTTTGTTAGAAAAGTTGATGGTACAAAGGTGGGGATTAGAGGGCATAGCGTGTTAACCCAAAATGAACAATCTTTTGCTCATTTTGAACTTATAACATGGCCATTTTTGGCCTCTCAGGAGATATTTTAGATTCTTTTCCTCATTTTGAACAACTTTTTCCTCATTTTGAACAAATGGGGGATTTTCTGTAAAAAGGACGTTTTTCTAGTGACGAAGCAGAAAGTACATAGTAATCCACGCGAACGCTGAAGGAGGGGAGGGCGCTCGACTTAAAAAGGAGAGAAGATAGAAACGATTAGGGGGTAGTGGTTACTTTGACCTCCCTAAACATAAACAGATTGTTGCTAACCCGCACGGCCTTACCGCTGGCCGTTGTGACGTTGCGAAGAACGACCTCTTTGGTGATGACGTAGGGAAATTTTTCTTGGTAGGAGTTGTCCGTCATTTGAGGGTTAAAGTTGGCAAAAATGGCAGGGCCTTGGTAGTTGTCGGGATGCTGCGAATCGTCGATGCGGAGGTTCTCGATGGTGATGCGTTCGGGCATGTAGCAGGTATAACCAAAGTCGTGCAGGCCAGAATAAGAACCACTGATGAGGTCGGCGCTGGTTGGTTTGCCGCCCGCAGGAACAAAAATGCAGTTGCGAATGATGAGCTCACCTTGCCACGTACTGCCGTAGTCGGAGCGAAGGTTGACGATGCTTCGGCCACGAATGGTGGAGTTTTCGACCAAAAACGTACCGCTTCCAATGGCATTGATGCCCATGTGTCCGAGGGTAGAATTGCGGATGGTGGCGTTGGCTACCCCTTGGTGCGCGTCAAAACGTGAGAGGGTACAGCGGTCGTACAGCAGGTTTTTACAAAAATTGGAGCCCAAAATACCCCAATACGTATTGTCGTCGATGCTGTTGGTTTGGTTACAATTAACAAAAGACACATTCACCGCCCGATTGACCGACAGGTCATAAGTGCCCATCGAAACAGGCTTGCCCGCCGCGCCAATGGTACTGTACGTGCGGTGGCCCGTCAGCAAAGTGTTTTTGACGGTGACGTAGGCACAATCACCGACGTTGATAAATCCGCCGTAAGGCGCACCGTTTTCGCCTTCGCCCGTGATGCGGTGTTCGAGTCCTTCGATAAGTACGTTTGACCGACGAACGGAGATGTTTCGGCTATAATAGGTATATTTTGATTCGGCTTTGTTGGCAATGGTTGTGAAGCGCCCTCCCGTGATTTTTAAAGGTTTTTCGTCGATGGGCAGCGCTGTAATGTCCGTGATTTGGTCAAAATCCCAAATGATGGGAGCGTTCATGTCCACGTTGCCGTTTTTATCAACCACAAAAATGTCGGTTTGCGAAGAGCCGTTGTTTTGATTTAACCCAAACCGAATGTATTGCTTTACGTTGGTATTGGTAACTGTGATCAGACAAGTACTTGGCAAGGACGCGTCGATTTTTTTCTGGTTTCGTTTGAGGGAAGAAACCGTAGAAAGCTTAAACGACTGGAGGTTAGAGCTTACCGTAAACACCGACGCATTGCGGTTCTGGACGTCGGTATCGTCGATGATAAAGGCAGCAGAGCCAAAATCTGTATCGGTCTGGATCATCGCCGTCCGCTCTTTACCGCTCACGTAATAAGTGGCGTTGGCGTCGGCTTTGACTTTTAGCCCGTTGGTATTGGCAAAAGCATGAGTTGCGGCGATGGCATCCATGTCGTCGGTTTTGCCATCACCCTTGGCCCCAAAATCACGGTAACTAACCACCCCTGCGGCTTTGAACTTAGCCAGTTGTTTCGGAGAAATGTTGTCAAATGTAGGCGTAGTTTGTCCATAGACCAGACCAGAATAACAAGTGACAAAGCAATTAATTAGGGCCAGTAGAAAGAGTGGATATTGCATAATAAAGGTTGGTTATTCTACAAAATACATGTCGATTTCGCCTTTGTTTTTGGCAGTAATTTTGCCTCGATGGCGACATGCGTAACGGTCTTTGATGAGTTGATAGGTCGTTTCTGAAATATTGATTTTTCCTGCTTCGCTACTGCTTTCCATACGGCTGGCAATGTTGACGGCATCGCCCCAAATGTCATAACTGAATTTTTTGATGCCCACAACCCCCGCTACCAACGGCCCCGTGTGGATGCCAATTCTAATTTCAAAATAGGGCAAATTCAAACGTTTGCGGGCGTCGATTTCTTGGTGGATAAAACCTAAAATATCAATAGCCGCCGCCACCACATCTGCGGCATGGGTCTGGTTGGATTTAGGGAGCCCACCCGCGCACATGTACGCATCGCCGATGGTCTTTATTTTTTCGATGCCATGTTTACCAATAATGCGGTCAAACTCTCGGTATATTTTGTCAATTTCCAACACTAACTCTTGCGCACTCATACGTTCAGACACTTTGGTAAAATCCTTGAAATCAGTAAACATCACCGTGACCAATCCGTAGGTTTGGGCGTCCACGTAGCCTTTGTTTTTTAATTCAGCGGCCGTCTCGTAGGGCAGGATATTGAGCAATAATTCTTCTGAACGTTTCTTTTCGGCCTCGATTTCTTTCCTAAGTTTTTTCTGATAAATCGTAGAAAGATAGGCCGTATAGCCAAAATAAAGCGCATAAACTGTCACCAGACCACAACAGATTAGTTCTATCAATAAGCTACTATCAGGCTCAAAGGTAATTGGCTTTAAAAAACTACTCACGCCGATGCCAACGATGGTCGCCACGACGCCATAAAGACACTGCCGTACGCCTCGAACGCCTATGTTTCCCGTCCAAGTCATAACGATGTACATGATGGTCGGGAATACCGCAAACGACATGATGCCAATAAACATACCTGCCCAAAAGGTATCTATGATTAAAAACGAGAGTTCGATAAATCGGCTAGAACCAGAAAATTTATAAACCAAAAAACAAACGTGAGGATAAATCAAAAACACCCCGATAAGCAGGTGAATGTTGCTGTCAAAACCACGGCTATTGCCCTGTAAAACAAGCAAAAGAATGCCGTAAGCGTAGCCCAAAATACGCAGTGGGTAGTAGGCGCGCCCTATCCCAAAAGACGGTTGCTTAAAATTATGTATCAGCGATTGAAGCAATTGCATAACGTTTTTTGCTTTAGGATTTGTACGAAGCCAACTCTTCACTACTCATGTTTTGGAGAACCTCTTTGGCGTGTTCATAGCCTTTTTCGACAATGGTGTCGAAGGCTGCCCAACTTACGATACCAAAGCGGCTGACGTCGGGGTTGAAATACAAATCGGAGTAGCTGATGGCTTCGTTGCGCCGCGCCGCACTGTAGAGCAAGGTCGCATTGAGCAACAACGATGTAAGTGAAGGTAACCGATATTTACGCTGTTTTTTTGGGCGAAATCGGTCTTGTAATAATTGTTTTGGACTAGGAATTTCCTCTAAATCAAGACGATAGTTCTGGTCGCGGGCTAAGTCCACGCCAATCACTTTGCCTACGTTGGCGCGGCTCATGACGTCGGCAGGAAAATTGTTGAACGTACCGCCATCCACCAGCAAGTCGTCGCCATCAATAATCGGCGGAAATACGCCTGGGATGGCAGTCGAGGCCAGCAGGTATTTGCTCATAGAGCCACGGGTGTGTACTTCTTCGCGGGCTTGGGTGTAGTTGCTCGACACCACAAAAAGCGTTCGCCAAGTATCTTCTATGTCGATTTGGCGTACACCCACGAAGGCTTCAATCGTGTCGTCAATCATCTGTTTGATGCGTTTGCCACGAATGAGTGAAATAAAAGGCAACCAATTGTAGTCTTTGGTCGGATTAAACATAGCCCCCTTTTTCATAATACGTTGCACGGTTTCGGAAGGCTCTCCAAACGATACCGCCGCGGCCACCATCGCGCCCACGCTCGTTCCGCCCACAAAATCTATGGGTATATCAAATTCTTCCAACGCACGCATCACGCCGATGTGTGCAAAACCTTTGGCTCCGCCGCCTGCCACCACAAAACCAATGGCTGTTGCGCTCATAATACGGGCCAACCGCTTCATATCTTGGGAACTTTCTCGGCGCAAATGGTAGTGAGATTTTACGTTTGGACGCAAACTCAGCCACTCGCGGGTGTTGCGCGGCGAAACCGTATCTGAAGGATGCAGCAACACCAACACCTGCGGTACGCCAGTAGTGGCGGATCTGGTGTTGATACTTTGTTCGTGTGAAACCAGCACAGAAGGTTGGGTAGCGTCTGCAATAAGAAAAATCTCATCGGCTTGGCGAATGCACCGCTGCGTCCATTCGGTATTTTCGGAATCCGTCACGTAAAGCATGTACTCGTGCTTCGACTCCTGATTATCAAGCCACTGCGATAGTTCGTGGTAGGCTTTTCTATCGTTTTTATTGGTTTGGGAAAAACCTTCAATGCCGTGGAGCTCGTCCACGGCCGTGCTTGAGGCCAGATAAACCGTACCTTTGGCAGTCAATGCTTGGTATAAATCGTGGGAAAAATCGGGTAAAGAAATGCTGTCGTGTAAGGCCAATAAACAAATATTAACGGGTTTTTTTACGCTTTTTCGTCCGCCCTGTGAGTTTTTTAATCGGCTGATAATGAGTTTGGTGACGTTCATGGAAACGGCGGGATAGTCTAAGATGACTTTTTCAAAAACTTCCTTTGACAGTTTCACCAAAACACTATCACGGATGGCGACAATCGTAGCCGAGCGAGGTTCGCCCGTGAAAATGGCCATTTCGCCCACGGTTTCGCCCCGCATGATTTCCCCGATGACCTTCTGGGGGCCTTCTTCGGTAGTTATCTGGGCCTGTAGGCGCCCGCTGATGACAAAATAGAGCGAGTCACCGACGTCTTTTTGAGCAAAAAGTTGTTCGCCTCCTCCTATTTCCACCCATTGGAGCTGAGGTTCGAGGCTATGTAGAAGGGTATCGTCAAAATCACCAAAAATACGGGTAAGGTTTTTACGAAGCAGTTCACGGTGGAACTGGTTTGCGAGTGGTTGAATGAGAGCCATAAAGTTGAGGGTCCAAGCGTGAGTAGGGTGCTGATATACAATCAGTAAAGCAATGATAACGAATTTTTTTGAAAAATACCTATTCGCTAAAAATGCCCTACTTGCCTGTAGGGTGAGGGCAAGGTAGGGCATTAGAAAAAGGATAATAATAGGGAGGAGATGCGCTGAAGGCTACAACAATCAATTAATCCTGTTTTTCTCCTCTTCAACCCCCGTTTGTCGTTGTCGTGCCGATTTAACTTGTTTATTACCAAAGTTATAACTCAAGTTGATTCGGACAGTGCGACTTTCCCAACCGCCCGAGCCTGTGATGCGTAGCCCGCCGAACTGGGTTGTGCCCTGCCAAGGAGAGGTGTAAAATACATCGCTGAAGGCCAAGCGAAACGCCACTTTCTCTTTTAAAATCCGTTTTTGGAGCGCAAAGTCGAGCGAACCTTGGCTGCGCGTAACGTAGGTGCCGCCCCAAATGCCTGGCGAACTGTACCAACCCGATACTTCTAAGCTCCATTTTAGGGGTAAACTAAAGGTATTTTGTCCGTATAAGCTCAACACGTTGGCTTTTACGTTCATAAACTTCTTTTCGTCAGATGTGAACGCGGTGTGGTAGGCATTGAGGCTGAGGTACACATTCCACCACTTCGCCGCCTGGAAAGGGTACGAAACGCCCAAGTTGATGACTTGTTGGTCGGCGATGTTACGCTCCATCATAAAATTGCGATTGTAGCCCGTGGTATCGGTAATTTGGGCAAAAAAGTCACGGACGTAGCTGTAACTCAGCGAGGTAGTCAGGGTGTATTTGTAGGTATGGGCAAGTTTGAGGTTATTGACGTATTGGGGTTGCAAAAACGCATTTCCTTTTTGGTAGGTCAATTCATCCAATTGCCATTCAAAAGGGTTAAGAGATTGGTATGTAGGTCGTTCGATGCGGCGGCTGTACGTCAACGCAAGGCTGTTGTTGGGGTTGACTTTGTAGGTGATACCACCGCTGGGAAAGAGATTGCTGTAATCTCGGCGCACAAAAGCATCGGCATTTTTTTGCGTTCCAGTCAACTTCCCTTCCGACACCGTTTGCTCCGCCCGAAGACCAAATTGAAGGTCGAGTTTTTTATGGCTTCGGTTGTAGTTGAGATAGACAGCGTTGATTTGTTCGGTATAAACAAAATTGTTGGAGCGATTGGCATTGAACGCATCCATTCCGTCAACCACATCGTAGAAATCGAAGGTATTGTTCGTTTTTACAATCGACAGTTTTGCCCCCATGCCTAGTTTTCCTTTCAAAAATGGCCGTTCGTAATCGACTTTGGCCGAAAAAATACCAATATCAGTCGGGGTTTTCATGCGGTAAATTTGGCTGAACAAAGTTTGGGTTTCGGTCCCGTTTTTATAAAAATTAGGCTGATAACTGTGGCGATTGCTGTTGTACGAACCTAGGTCAACGTCCACGTTCAGGACGCGGCCAAGGGTATCGGCAAAACGATAATTGGTGTTGAGGTACAAGTTATTGCTGTGCTGTTGGGAAGTGTTATCGGCAACCAAAACCTGCGTCGGGAGCGGGCTGTTTTGCGGATAAATGGGCGTTCGACTGAACGACGTATTGTCGTTGGCATTGAGGTTGGCGTTCAAAATAAGGCCAAATGTACTTTTGGTCGATGCAAAGTAGTCCATGCCGAGTTTGATGTTGTTGCTTTGGTTGTTGTTGATCGTCTCGGCCTTTTGGTCAAAAATGGTATTGACTTGTTCGCGATAAAAATTCAAGTACGACCAATTTTGCCCCGTTCGGTTGCTGTATGTGCCAAAAAAATTGGTTTTGCGGTTTCGATGGTTGAACGAAACGGAGCTATTAACTTTTCCAAAATGACCATAGCCATACCCCAGTGCCAAAGACCCATTGGTGCCAAAGCGTTTGTCTTTTTTGAGTCGGATGTTGATGATACCCGCATTGCCTGAGGCGTCGTAGCGAGCCGAGGGTTGGGTGATTATTTCAATGGCTTCAATGTCAGAGGCTTGTAGCGATTTTAGGAATTGGTTCAGGTCAGCACCTTGCAATACCGAAGGCTTGCCATCAATGAAAATTCGGACGCCCGTTTTACCTTCGAGAATGATATTTTCGTTGTTATCCAACACCACCCCTGGCGATTTTCGCAGCAGTTCCAGTCCCGTCGTTCCCGTAGCGCTGAGGGACGCTTGGACGTTAAAAATGGTTTTGTCCGAAAGAACTTCGACCAACGGTTTTTGGGCTTTAACTTTCACTTCGGCCAGTTGATTATCGCTGCGTAAAACGAAGGCATCGAAGTCAATGTTGGCATCAATGAGCTTGAAGTTGACCGAGCGGTATTTTTGAAAACCCACGCTGCTGATGACTAAATAGTAGCGTTCGGGGGTAATTCCGTTCATTTTAAAATGGCCATTTTCGGTGCTGCTTTCAACTTTTACGAGGCTGGAGTCGCTTACTTTGAAAAGGGTTGCAGTGGCAAAGGGAATGCCTTCGTTCTGTTCGTTTTTGGCCAGTCCTGAAATAGAAAAGCGCTGGGCTGTTGCCGACAGGAGGGTAAATAAAACGAAAAATGGAAGTAAGATGGTTTTCATGGTTGCGATGGTTGATGGGACAAAGTTGCGAGCGCGACAAAACCCATCAAACAGACATTCGGTGAACCGACAAATAACCCGATGAATGACGCTTTACGCAGTTGAACGGCTTATACGGCAATTCGTCGAAAAAACGTAGCAGAATCGAATTATTTGTGGGAGATTTGAAACAGATTCACAAGAAACACAGCAGAGAAAAATGATAAATTGGCAAAAAAAACTCATTTGGGGAATTCGGCTTGGTGAACTGCTGGCCGTCGTTGGAGTTTACTTTGCGTTGTATGCTTTGTATTGTTTGACGTTGACATTCAATGAGTTGTCATACGTAAAAATGACGTACAGTGCACTGCTTCTCAATTATGCCGTCAGCCAATTTTTTGATTATGCCTTAAAATTTATCCTGACCATTCCTCTTTGGTATTTCTACTTTCGAGTGATTCCGCATTGGAAGCTTTCGACCAAGATTCTTTTGCACGTATTCACCATGCTGCTTTTTGTTTTTACGTGGCAAAAAGCCTTTTATTTTACGATGGATATACTTGGACGTGGGCATTTGCGGGGGCCGAGTCAAGTGTGGGACATTTACATTCCTGCGCTTATTTACATCATTCAATTTGGCTTTTTTCACGCCTACGAATATCATTTGCACTATCAACGCCAAAAAGAGACCGAAAATGCCCTTCGACAGGCGTCGCTTGAGAGCGAGCTTTCGGCCATCAAAGCCCAGCTTAATCCGCATTTTTTGTACAATGTGTTCAATACCATCAGCGCGTCGGTACCGCCCGAAATGGAGGAAACGCGGGAGATGATTGCCAAGTTGGCTGATTTGTTTCGGTACCAGTTGAAGGCATCTCGGGTGGACTTTGTCAGGCTGAAAGACGAGATGGAATTTGTTGAAAAATACCTTGCTTTGGAAAAAGACCGCTTTGGCAGTAGGTTGCAGACAACGATTGAGATGGACGAAACATTGATGACCGAACGGGTGCCACCGATGTTGCTTCAGCCGATTGTGGAAAATGCCATCAAACACGGTATTTCCCCCAAAATCGAAGGAGGAGAAGTGAAAATAACAATCACAAAAAGTGCCTACGACTTGAGAGTAGAGGTTACAGACACGGGTGTTGGGTTTGTCAATGAAGGAGAAATTATTGGAAAAGGTGTGGGATTGACCAACACAAAATTGCGCTTAGAAAAGATGTTTGGGAAAACGTTACATTTTCAACAAAACCAACCGAGCGGTTTTCGAGTTTGGTTTGAAATACCGCTCCAATAACAGCCATGCAAAAGATAGTAATTGCCGACGACGAAGCGGCTGGACGTACGCTAATCAAGCAATATTTGCAAGAATACCCTACGATGATTGTGGTAGGGGAGGCCAACAACGGCGTCGATGCCGTCAAGATTATCAATGAATTTAAACCCGATGTGGTGTTTTTGGACATTCAAATGCCTGGCCTGACGGGCTTTGACGTACTGAAGCACTTGGAAGAAATTCCGCAGATAATTTTTTCAACGGCCTACGACCAATACGCTTTGCAGGCTTTTGAAGTCCATGCCATTGACTATTTGTTAAAGCCTTATACAGGTGGCCGTTTCAACGCTGCCATTCAAAAATTACGGTTGAACCAGAGTCAGAATTTAACCCCCGTTCAACCATTGGCCGAAAGCCTTATCAATCCCTTGCAGTATCCCGAAAAGATTCTCATTCAGCAAAATCAAAAATTAGTAACGGTCAATGTTCGCGACATCATCTGGATTGCGGCTGAGGGCGACTATTCCAAAATAATTACCCATCGGGGCAATTATTTGAGCAATTATGGCATTAGCCAGCTCGAATTAAAACTCAACCCGCAGCACTTTATTCGGGTACATCGTTCTTCCATCATTCATTTGGAGTTTGTAAAAGAAATCCAGAAACAACTCAGCAGCTACGATGTCATGATGCAAAACGGCGATTGGGTGCGCGTCAGCCGAGGCTACATGGATAACATTAAAAAATTGACGTATTGATGAGGTTGATGTAAAAACTGTTGATGTTTTAGACAGATTTCATCAAAACATCCTGTTCTACTTCGGCCACGTCGCCAGCTTGCCCGACAAGAGTTTTTAAAAAGCGTTGAAGTGTCTTTGCTGAAAATTCTTTGTTTAGTTCTTCTTTCAACTCTAAACGAACCTAATTCCTTTATGTTTACAATAGTGCCAGATGTCTTTTTTGGATATGAGGTTTATCAGTCTCTTTAAACGGGTATATAAATGTGCGAATCTAGCCCGCTAAAAAGTTGGACACAAATTAGGGTATAACTTTTAAATTTGTGATTCAATGGGAAAGCATCAAAAATCATGGAGCCAGGAGGAAAAACTGACCATAGTGAATTACTACAAAGAACACGGAGCTGCTAAGACATCTAAGGAGTTTAACGTCTCGAGTGCAAACATTTATAACTGGGTTTCCCAGTACGAAAAAGGAGGTTTTTCAAGCCCATCCAGCGTTAGTAACTCTGATAAAGACAAAGAGATTCTTCGCCTTCAGCGAGAGATTCAAGCTTATAAAGAGATAATCGCTGAAAAAGAATTGTCACTTAGAATCAAGGATGCTTTGTT
>NZ_AXVJ01000071.1 GCF_000482465.1 Runella limosa DSM 17973 | reverse complement strand
CCCCGCCGCAACGATCGAAAAGCTCGTTCGAGGGTGTTGTAGCCTGCTAATAGATAAGCGATTCCCATCAAACCAATTTCAATTGGCTTAGAAACCTCCACCTTAAAAAGTTGCGTAATGGCGACAAACCCCAACAGAATTGTCAAACTCAACCACAGTCGCCAACGGCTTTTCAACAGGCTTTCTTCACCTGATTCTTCCTTGTGGTCGTGTCCGTCATTATCGCTATGTGCTGGCATTTGTACTTCTATCGGCTTGTCGCAGCAATCATCTGTTGTATGATTTTTATGCTTTTGCACTTTCTTTTCCATGAAAAATAATCAGTTAGAATTCGATGAAGAAATTAAAAAATGCTAATCCAATGAGTGTCAGTCCCGTAATGAGGTTTTCGTTATGCTCAAACCAGTGGGCATTGATGAGCCGAAGGCCATGCCCTGCTACCCAGACCATCATAAGCATTCCTGCGAGTGTGACTACATTATAGATAAGTGTTACCAAACCCAACGCTTGCCAGCCCAATGCCCCTGCACTCAGGAAATAAGCGTTGATTTCCATACAAGGCGACAGAAACATACCGATACAAAGCGAAAACAGAAGACCTTTGAATGATTTTCCTTTTTGTTTTTGGGTATCAATGTGTTCGTGGGCATGTTGATGCCGTAGGTGTTGCATTAGATACCATAAGCCCAGCATTAACAATACGGCGGGAATCACGCTTTCAGCAAGTTCATGGTATTTTTCGGCTAATTCGTAGCCAGCCAAGCCTACAATTAGTCCCAAGATAGTGGTGCTAATCGTGTGGGCAAGACCTGCCAATGCCGTAACGGTGAGTGTGCGCATTTCTGTCCATCGTTCCGTTTTGCCGATTGTAACAAAGGGCAACCAGTGGCTGGGAATTAGTGCGTGTAAAATGCTCAGTATCAATGAGCCGAAAAGGATTTGGTTCATTTATTTGATGAATTTAATAAAAGAGGCGACCAATAGGGGTTACTCAATGCCCATGCTCATCACCACCCTCAGCGTTAGCAATGGACGATTGTAGATAATAAGCCCCCTTTGTAACGATTTTTGCACCCGCTGGAATTTGTTCCAAGGGTGTAACCTGAACATACCCTAATTGAGTGATACCTGTTTTTACCTCAATTCGCTTAAAATGAACACCTGTATCTTCTTCATGCACTTTCTCACTTGTACTATGTTCATGCTCTTCTTCGGCTTCATTAATAAAGATAAACTCTTTGCCCTCTGCTTTTACAATAGCTTCGACTGGCAGCGTATTCACATCACTATTGCCAATATCAATCAAGGCATTGACATACATGCCGGGTATTAAACCAATCGTCTTATTGTTAATGTTAGCACGAACGGCCACCGATTTGGTTTGTTTCTGAAAGGCTTTCCCAATGCTAAAAATATTGCCGATAATCTCTTTATTGCCCTGATTAGTGAGTACAAAGCGTAAACTTTGCCCAACTTTTATTTTAAAGAGATCTTTTTCGTAAACCAATAATTCAACGTACATTTCTGAATTATCTACAATTGAAAATAAGGAAGTATTAGCCGAAATGTTACTTCCTATTTTTACATTGATGGCGGTGATATGTCCAGAAATTGGGGCAGTAATCACAATCGTGTTAGAGTTGCCATTACCGCTAAGGAGTAGGTTTTGCTCTAAAATCTCGATTTGTTGTTGGGTTATTTTTATTTTGTTATTCACCAAATCAAGTTCTGAGCTAACTTTTTGAAACGTTTTTTTAGCCGTGACGTTTTCATCACTCAATTCTTTTTGTCGGGCAAAATCTAAATCTAAAAACTCTTTGTTGACTTTGGCTTGTTGCAACTCCTCCGTCAATTTTGCTTTTTCAAGGCGGAGGTTATTAAACTCCATACTCTGAAAAGTGGCAAGGGATTGTCCTTTCTTTACATACTGCCCCTCAATCACGGCAATTGTTTTGACGATTCCCCCCATAAAAACCGACACATCCGCTTGATTTTGGGGAGGCAGTTGGGTATAACCGTTGGTCGTGATTACTTCACTCAGGTTTTTCTTTTCAAAATTTCCGAAGATAATTTGCGCTGCTTTTACTTGCGCTGGTGTAAGTTCTACCACTCCTTTTGCATCATCGTGATGTTCTTCGGCTTGGGTGGTTTCTACTTTTTTATTACAAGAGGAAAGAAGAAAAAAGCAAAAGGCAAAAGCCGTGCTTAGGGAGAAAATATTTTTTATGTGAAATTGCATGGTTTCAAAATTTAGTTGTTCAACAAATACTGAATATTGATGAGGTTCTGGTTCAGATTATGAATGGCTTGCAAATAATTGCGTTGAATACTCAACACCGTTTCTAATCCTTGCAGGTATTCCACATAACCCGCTTCGCCACTCTGATAGGCTTTTGTAGCATTTTTGGTGATGATTTCAGCATTGGGCAAAGCCGTTTGGATATAATAATCAAGCAGAGACTGATTAACCCTTTGGTCTTGAATTTGCTGCAAAAGCTGACTATTGAGCTGATTTTTAAGGTATTCAGCATTTTTTTGTTGGATCTGAATATCCGTTTCTGATGCTTTGATTCGTGCTTTGGATGCCCCTCCGAAAATCGGGACACCTATGCCCAACGTTAGTCCGTGAAAGCGAGGCAGACCATTGTAATAAACCGCTTTGTCACCAACTTGCTGACTTCCTGTGAGCGATTGCAGAAAATAGCCCGCCGAAAAATCAGGTTTTCGCAAGGCTTTCTCTACTTTATTACTTGCCGATGCTATTTCAATTTGTTGCAATGCCATTTGTAGCATCGGGTTTTGATTGAGAAGCGTCGAATCGCTACTGAGGAGTTTTGAGGGTAAAAACTCATTTTCGACAAGCGTAAAATCGGTATTCAGATTCAAAATACTTTTCAATTTGATTTTTTCACTCAAAATCAAGCCTTCATTTTGATTTCTGATTTGCACCAACTCCTGTTGTTTGGTTTCGGCAGTGGTTTTTTCCAATAAATTACTCTCCCCCGTTTTGAATTTGAGGTTTGCTGCTTTGACGAATGTTTGTAAATATTCATCTTGCTTTTGAAGTAATTGATTCAAGGCAGTCAGATACAAAATGGTATTCCAAGATTGTCGTATCTGAAAGGCAATGTCATATTTGGTAGCCAACAATTTCAGTTCGCTACCTTTGATGTACTCATTGATTAAACCTCGTTTAGCTTGAAATAGAAAAGGGCTAAATCCTTGTGAAATGCTAAAATTTTGATCGAAACTGCGGGTATTATATTGCCCAAGCATGGCGTTAATATTGGTTTTGGGCAATTCGACCGCCGTAGGTTTTAACTGATTTTGTAATTTGACAGCTAACTCACTGGCTTGTACAAGGCCATTGTTTTTAGTACCCAACTCAATGGCTTGTTGGAGATTGAGAGAAGTCTGAGCCTGCACATTTCCGCCCAGAAATAATCCAATTAAGATTATAACCGATGAAATATTTATTTTTTTAGGGGCTTTTATCCCTTTTTCAAGTAATAAATACAAAATCGGCAAAACGATAAGTGTAAGTAAAGAGGCCGTTAATAAGCCTCCAATGACGACCGTTGCCAATGGTTTTTGAACTTCTGCCCCAGACCCGTTACTTAATGCCATAGGCAAAAAACCCATTGAAGCCACCGCAGCCGTCATCACAACAGGACGTAACCGTACTTTTGTGCCTTCTTTAATCCTTTCCAGCACATCGTCCCAACCTTCGACTTTGAGTTGATTGAAATAACCAATCAGCACAATTCCGTTCAAAACCGCTACCCCAAACAAGGCAATAAAGCCAATTCCTGCCGAAATACTAAATGGCATTCCACGCAACCAAAGCGCAAACACGCCACCAATCGCTGAAAGCGGAATGGCTGTAAAAATCAATAAAGATTGCTTAACCGAGTTGAAAGTGAAGAAAAGCAATACAAAGATTAGGAGTAACGCCACGGGTACGGCCACCGAAAGGCGTTTGTTGGCTTCTACTAAATTCTCGAATTGTCCGCCGTAGGTTACGTAATAACCTTCGGGAAGTTTAAGTTTAGTGTCTAATTTCGCCTGAATTTCGTTTACCACACTTTTGACATCACGACCACGAACATTCAACCCAATTACGATTCTTCTTCTGCCATTTTCTCTGCTGATTTGGGCAGGCCCTTGCTCAATATTTACCTCCGCTACTTGTTCCAATGGAATCTGATTGCCATTGGGCAGGCTCACAAAAATGCTTTTTACGTTAGAAATATCTTGACGAAAATCTTTCTCCAATCGCACCACCAATTCGTATCGTCTTTCACCTTCATACACTTTGCCAGTAACTTCGCCAGCAAAACCCGTTCTGATAACTTTGTTTAAGTCACCTACATTCAATCCATATAAAGCCAATTTGTCAGGATTATACCGCACTGTGATTTGGGGCATTCCTGTTATTCGTTCGTCTTTTATATCGGCTACCCCTTCTATGCCTCCAATTAAGCCAATGGCATTCGTAGAGGTAGCAGCCAATTTTTCTAAATCTTCCCCAAAAATCTTAATGGCAATGTCGCTTCTAACGCCCGTCATTAACTCATTAAAACGCATTTGTATGGGTTGTGACACCTCAAAGCCTACCCCAGGAATTTGCTCCAATTCTTCTTTCATCAAATCTGCCAATTCGTAGAAATCTTCGGTTGTTGTCCATTCTTTTTTAGGTTTGAGAATGATAATCATATCAGCCGATTCGATGGGCATTGGGTCGGTTGGAATTTCGGCTGAACCAATTTTTGTAACAACTTCCACCACTTCGGGGAATTTTGCTTTAAGAATTTTCTCTAATTTCGTTGATGTCTCAATACTCATACTCAACGAACTGCCGTTAGCATTCCGAAAATTAATAGCATAATCGCCTTCTTCTAAGGTTGGGATAAATTCACCCCCCATCCTGCTAAAAACGAACAAAGCAACCAAAAACATAGCGACCGAGATACCCAAAATTAAAGCCTTCATTTGCAGGGCTTTGTCCAATACTGGTTGGTAGAAACGGTAGATCGTATCAATGATTTTATCAGAAATGTTCTTTTTATGACTAATCGTTTTGCTCAAAAACAGAGCCGAAGCCATCGGAACGTAGGTGAGCGACAGGATAAAAGCCCCCAAAATAGCAAACGTAACCGTTTGAGCCATGGGCTTAAACATCTTTCCCTCGGTGCCAACCAACGCTAAAATGGGTAAATAAACGATTAGGATGATGATTTCGCCAAAAGCTGCGCTACTCCTAATTTTACTTGATGCACCAAAAACTTCCTCATCCATCTGTTGGGGAGTTAATCTCCCTTCTTTATTCAGGTGTAGCCGATGAATGACAGCCTCCACAATAATGACGGCTCCATCTACAATCAATCCAAAATCTATTGCTCCTAAACTCATCAGGTTGCCACTTACGCCAAAGAGATTCATCATAATGACGGCAAAAAGCAGTGCCAAGGGTATCACTGAGGCTACCACCAAACCTGCACGCCAGTTGCCAAGCAATAAAACCAAGACAAAAATGACAATTAACGCTCCTTCGAGAAGATTTGTCTGAACCGTTCCAATGGCATTATTTACTAATTTGGTGCGGTCAATAAAGGGCTCTAAGGCAATACCTTCGGGCAATGATTTTCGGATTTGTTCGACTTTTTCTTTGGTGCGATTCACAATGGCAGAGGAGTTTTCGCCTTTGAGCATTAATACCATCCCACCTACTACCTCTCCTTTGCCATCTTTGGTAACTGCGCCATACCGCAACGCTGAACCTTCCTGAACTTTTGCCACATCCCGAATTAAAACTGGAATACCATCGTTGTTTTTTACTACTATTTTTTCAATATCAGGAATAGATTTTACCATTCCCAATGCCCTGATAAAATAGACATAGGGTTGCTTGTCTATGTAAGCACCACCTGTATTTTCGTTGTTTTTTTCGAGTGCATCAAAAACATCAGTAATGGTAATGTTCATGCTTTTTAGGCGGTCAGGCTCAACTGCAATTTCGTATTGTTTGAGACTACCGCCTAAGGTGGTAACTTCGGCAATACCTGGCGTTCCTAATAATTGAGGTTTTACAATCCAGTCTTGAATACTTCGTAGTTTGGAAGCACTATACTGATTTTCAAAGCCTTTTTTAGCATAAATCACATATTGGTAAATTTCGCCTAAACCCGTACTGATGGGTGCCAATTCGGGTGTGCCTACGCCTTTTGGAATTTGCCTTTCGGCCTCTTTTAGTTTTTCACTGATTTGAGTTCTTGCCCAATAAATGTCCACACTTTCCTCAAAAACTAAGGTAATTACACTTAGCCCAAAGCGACTAAGCGAACGCATTTCTACGATGCGTGGAACGGTTTTCATCGTTTGCTCGATGGGATAGGTAATGAACTGTTCCACCTCTTGCGTAGCTAAGGTGGGGGCATTCGTAATAACCTGAACTTGATTATTGGTAATATCAGGCAGCGCATCAATCGGCAGTCGGCTGAGGTTGTAAATACCCACCAATACCAGTGCCATCGTAAATAAGCCTACGATAAACTTATTTTTTATCGAAAATTGAATGATTTTATCTAACATTTCTTTTGAATCTAATTTTGAGAAATTCTTCCACGAGTGCCACAAACAATAATCCATGCTGATAGGTAGCTATCAACATGAAGAAATGGCAATAAGAATTTTAAAATTAGATTTTGGGCGGTTGCCAGATATTTCCGTAGAAATTGGAAAAGAAAGAATCGTTGTAGAAAGCGATTTTTACTTTTTGGGTAAAAAAGGAAGTTTGATTGTCAGGAACTGATACAGGAGAATGAAAACCAAGTGAAATGATTGAGCCACAACAAGTACAGAAAGGAGTACAAGATTTTGTGTCTCCGTGATGGTCAGTCTGATTGGTTTTAGAAGATGATGCTTTTCCATTATTCACTCCATGACAGGCATCATCGCTGCAAGGCAGACCTGACAGCACAAGTAGATACATGGAGAATATGACAGCTAAAATTTTCACACGGCAAATATAAGTTAAAATATTGTGCAACAGGGTTTCAGGTTGTAAATAGAAAATAGTATAGTGCTATTTTTTCTAAAATTTCCTTTTGACTCTTGACCAACTTACCCTCTCAAACACCAATTTCGTCACCTTCGCAATGTGCTGACAACGAGTATCGTAGGTTATAATCTCTTTGAGGGTACCGGTGAAGACTTTGGTGATAATGTGCATGATTGGTAAAGGTTAGCAATCATGGTTAAAATTTGTGAGTTTGTTTGAGGGCATAATTCACGAATAATATCAAAACGGGTACTTCAATCAATGGCCCAACAACGGCAGCAAAAGCGGCCCCTGAGTTGATACCAAAAACGGCAATCGCTACGGCAATGCCCAACTCAAAGTTGTTACCCGCAGCCGTGAAAGCCAAGGAAGTAGATTTGGCGTAGTTGGCACCTGCTTTTTTAGAAAGATAAAAAGCCGACAAAAACATGATGCCAAAATAGAACGTAAGTGGAATCGCAATCCGAACTACATCCAACGGAATCTGCACAATCAATTGCCCTTTCAAGCTAAACATGACCACGATAGTGAGCAGCAAAGCGATGAGCGTAATCGGGCTGATTTTGGGCAAATACACTTGCTCAAACCATTCTCGGCCTTTCAGTGCCGTAAGGCCATAACGGGAAATAATGCCGAGCAAAAAAGGAATACCCAGATAAATAAACACACTCTGAGCTACTTGGCTAATCGTAATGTGGACTTCGTAGCCTTTCAGACCAAACAACGGCGGCAAGACCGTGATAAAAACCCACGCATACACCGAATAAAACAGGACTTGAAAAATGCTGTTGAAAGCTACCAACCCTGCTGCATAGAGGCGGTCGCCGTTGGCGAGGTCGTTCCAAACAATCACCATCGCAATACAACGAGCAATACCAATCATAATCAAACCTGTCATGTATTCGGGCTTATCGGGCAAGAAAACAACTGCCAACCCAAACATCAGTAGCGGCCCAATAATCCAGTTTTGAACCAACGACAGCATCAAAATTTTGGTGTTGGTAAACACCTTCGGAAGTTCTTCGTAGCGTACTTTTGCCAAGGGCGGGTACATCATCAAAATTAACCCAATAGCTAGTGGAACGTTGGTCGTACCAACATTGAAATGATTGATAAATGCTTCGGATTCTGGGGAAAAGTAACCGATTCCTATGCCGAGTAGCATCGCTAAGAATATCCAAAGTGTAAGGTAATTGTCTAAAAATGAGAGTTTTTTAGGTTGCATTTTAACACGTATTAGTCAAACTTATATTTTTACTTTTGAGAAGATATACAAGGTCTCGGTGGCGATTTGCTTGCAACGTTCATCATATTTGGCGGTTTCTTCGGGCGTACCGTCAAACGCTTTGGGGTCATCGTAAGGAATCGCTATCCGTCTCGTTGCACCTTTCACAAGTGGGCACGCTTCGTCTGCTTGCGAGCAGGTCATAATAGCACAAAAGCCACTTTGAGGGTTGCTCTTGTCGTCGTATTTTTTGGAGAATGCTTTTAGTGGTTCTGCATCAGCAGCGTATTTTACTTCGTAAATCGGGTTTCTATCTTCCGAGATTTTAGAGACTTCAAACCCTGCCCTTTTGCAGGTAGCTACGGCTCTTTCGTTGAAGGCGGTTGATTCTGTCCCTCCCGAATACGTTTTGACATTCGGAATCCCGTAATAAGCAGCAGCAGTAGCTGCCCAAATTTGCCCAAAATGACTACGACGAGAATTGTGCGTGCAGATATACGTTAGTTGGGCTTGCTCACCCGATTTTACTTTGTTTTGTACAAAAAGGGCAATTTTGTCTAACTCTTTTTTACGGTCTTTGGGAATTTTGACAAAGTCTTTTTTAATGGTACTAATGTAGGTTTGCAAAGACTCATTCAACACTACTTTTTTGTTAGGGTCATTGCCAAAAGAAATTGTGGTGGTTAGTAAGAAGAGGGATGTCAATAAATGTAGGAGTTTCATAAGTTGGAGGTTTTAAAATGCTTTTCTTAAATTATCAGCATATTCGTTCGGTAATGGGCTGTCTTCCACGGCTTTGGCTGCTTTTTCTACGTCATATTCAAACCGAATAAACTCCACTTGAATACTTTCGGGATAAAGAATGCTACTGTTATCGTTGATGTAAAGCATTACATAACAGCCTCTTGGGTCGCCGTCTTTGGGTTTGCCTACCGAGCCAATATTAATGGCGTGGCGATACCTTGTTTTATCTTCTGATGTTTCGGCTAAGGTTCTGTGGTAAGGCTTATGGGTATGTCCAAAACACATAACATCGGCGTCGGCATCACGCATGATTCTGAGCAAACTTTTTTCTTCTCTATCCTCAAACAGGTATTCGTTTATTTTTCGAGGACTGCCATGTACCAACAGAAGATTGAGTTTGTCTTCGTTAAGTTGAAACTCTACCTTGATATGAGCAGGAAGAGTGCGTAGGTATTGTCTTTCTTCATCATTCATTATTTCGTTGGTAAAAGAAATAGACACATTCCCGTTAGATTTTTCGTGGTCGGTTTTGTAAGCGCAACCACAGTCTTTGCTCATACGTCCAATGCCAAAGTCATAATTTCCTGCAATGGTTGGAATGTTGCGTTTACGAATTGCATTGGCCACCTCGTTTGGCCAAATGTTGTAGCCTACCAAATCGCCAAGGCAATAAATGGCATCGGGCTGACGGCTGTCCACATCCTGAAAAAATGCTTCTAAGGCAGGTAGATTGGCGTGAATGTCGGAGAATAAGGCAATTTTCATTGATTTAAAATATAGTGTTTGATAAACTTAACAACAAGATTGTGACTGAACAGATGCGTTTTGAGCTAATTCAGCAAATACACCAAAGTGGCTAATAAATTGGTTAAATACGTCCCAATCAATGCAGTAACAGGAAGTTTTTCCTTCGATAGTTCCTTTGATGAGTCCAATACTTTTCAGCTCTTTAAGGTGCTGAGAAACAGTAGCTTGGGCGAGCGGCAAGCCTTCAACAATTTCGCCACAGATGCAGCTTTTTTGTCGAGCAAGAATTTTTAAAATTGCAATGCGAGCGGGGTGCGAAATTGCTTTTGCCAAATCGGCCAAGGCGATTTCGTCAGCCGCAAACTCCATTTTTCGGTTGATTGCCATGCGTTTCTTATTTTATATCGCAAATATACGATGAATATATTTTTAATACACTTTTTTAACATATAATACCTAATATTCTGTAATAGCAAGTGATTATGGGTTGATAATCAGGTTAGTATATTTTTCGTTTTCCCTAAAAATCATATTGTGGGTATTTCACATGGACAGACTGGTTCAGTATGTTTATCGACTAAATTGAAAGGGGAATCTATGCGAAAAACAAAGAATGATGTGTTTATTGTTCGTTAATTTCTCTTTGTAAATACGCTTCTAATAATGTCAAGAAACGATTATTTCCAAATCAACACAATCATTCCAACAAAAATCAGTCCTGCACCGACTAAGACTTCGGGAGTCATTGGCTATTTCAGCAAAATAATATCAAAAAAGCAATGCGTTCATTTGCAAATGCAACACCGCTAAAAGTCTTTCTCGCCATACTCTGTTTTGAGAGTTTTGGTGTTCTTGCCACTATCGTTGAGGCGATAGCTAAGGCCCAACTGTACGATGCGGTCATATTTGATGTATTCGGTCGAATTGTAAAATGTATTACTTCGGGTGGTTATGGTTTGGCGGTTAGAGTCAAATATATTTTGGCATAACACATCAAGCGTGAGTTTTTTGCTGTGTATGTATTTGAGGCCAATATTTGACAAAAACAAATTACTGTCTTCGCCTTGTGCCGTTACGGTTCTGGACACATACATGCCATCCCATTGCAAACGGAGTTTGGAACTGAGCTTAAATGCCATATTGCCGTTGAGATTAAAATTTAAACTTTGTGTTGTTTGGGTTTCGGCATTTCGGATTTGGCTAATGTTGAGGTAGTACGAGTTGCCCGATAGATACCACCGCCACCATTTGGTAAGCTGCCAGTCGGTCGTAAACTCAACACCCGTCGAATTGGTATTACCCGCATTGGTGTAAATTCGTAATAACGTAATCCGATTGTAACTTTCATTGATTCTAAACACTTTATTAGCAACTCGACTATGATAGGCTGTCAGTGTAAGGCTTAGATTTTTGAATCGCTTTACATAGCCTAATTCAACATTGTCGGTGATTTCGGGTAACAGATTTGGGTCGCCCAATTCGATGGATTCTGAATGGCGACGATTCAAAAATGGTGATAGGGCCTTTGTGGTGGGTCGGTCTATCCTTTTAGAATAACTTAGCTTCAACTCTTTATCGTCACTAATGCTCCAAAGGCCCTGCACCGATGGGAAGAAGTTGAGTTGATTGAGTTCGTAGGGTCTTTGTCCAAGTTTGTGTGTCAAACTTCGACTCATTTGTTCGGCACGAAGACCAGCTTTATATTGTAGTTTTTGATATTGACCGTTTACCTGAACATATCCCGCATGAACAGTTTGATTTAGGCTGAGTTCATCTGTAAATGCTTTACTTACTTCCCATACTTGGCTCGAAAGGTTGAGTTGTTCAAAATCAAAAACGCCTTTGTGATTTACGTTGCGCCACTGATAACCCATTTCGAGCGATGTGTTTTTTTTCAGTGGTATTAAATAGTCAGCTTGTAAACGCCATGCTTGCAGGGGACTTTTTTCTTCTGAACGTTGTTGGAGGGTTAGTTTGCCAGTGGTTTCATCATCATCTCGGTTTCGCATAGGCCCACCTAACACGGAGTTTTCATAAATGGCAGTCAGTGAAAGTCTGTGTTTGTTATCAAAGGTTTTCACAAGGTCTGTTGCGGCGGTAAAGAATTGTGCTTTACGGCTGAACAAGTTTTGGTTATAAAAAAATCGGTCGGGCGAAGTGTTAATGTTTTGATAGAGGTTGGTAGGTTTCGTGAGCGAAAACTCTTGATAGTGCATATTGGCGATACGGTCGTTTTGTCGGTAACCATAATAGGCATTCGTAGCAATCACAAATGTCTTATTAGGCATGTAGGTAGTTCCACCTCTGATGCCATAAATCCATTCCATGAGGGGGCGTTCGCCGTACCAAGCCGAACGAGTGAGGGTATCCTTAAATAAGGTTCTGACTTCTCCGTTTCGATAGCCATTGATGTCATATCGGCGATAATTGGCACTTACAAATGTCTGCCATTTTGCTGTATTTTTTTGAAAGGTTAAATCGGCTCCATGCCGCTCAGGGTTGATGTTGCTCAAATTGATGTTAGCTCCCAAAAACCAGCTATTTGTCACATTCTTTTTGGTGATAATATTGATGATGCCTGCTTTGCCTTCGGCATCATAACTGGCTGATGGTAAAGATAATACCTCAATACTTTCGATTAAATTGGCGGGTAGTTGCGCCAATACATCGGCAGGTGATTGATTGGTGAACTTGCCATTGATGGTTACTAAAAATTCGGCGTTGCCTCGCATCAAAATTTGCCCCTCGGTGTTGATAGTTACCGAAGGTAATCGTTGCAGTACGTCTAAACCCGTACCCGTTACAGTATTGCCCAGCTTACTGACGTTGAAGGTTTGTCTATCAATCTTTACGCTATTAGCTGCTTTTTCGGCACTTACTACTACGTCGGCTAATTGGGTGGTGAGTGACCTTAACTCAAAGTCTAAAACAACCAAAGTGTTGCTTTTATCCATCATTATTAAAGAGTCAATACTTTGATAACCAACGTATTGGATTCTCAAAAAAACAGGTAACTGTTGGGTTGATTTTAGCTCATAAGCCCCTTTTTCATCACTCAACGTTCCCACCAATAGCTTTTTGTTTGCGTCGTGCAGCGATACGGTCGCAAAAGCTAAGGGTGTAGCGTTGGCTTTATCCCTAACTTTTCCTTTTATCAACAAGGGAGTTTGGGCTACAAGGTATAGAGGACAAAGGAAAAGTAAGAGTAATAATGGTTTCATGCGTTTGGGAAACAATATTCATTTCCAAATTAACACAATCATTCCCACAAAAATCAGTCCTGCACCGATTAAAACTTTGGGAGTCATTGGCTCTTTCAACAAAAAGAAGGAGAGCAAAAGGGTAATGATAATGCTGGCTTTGTCAATAGCCGCCACATACGACACCAACCCATCTTTCATGGCTCGGTAGTAAAACACCCAACTAACGGTGGTGGTAATACCCGATGCAACAAGTAGAAGCCATTGCTTTTGGGTAAGTAACCCAAAATCTTTGTACTTGCTGCCTACTACATTGATGAGGGTAATCAGAAAAAAGATAACGGTGGTTCGGATGCCTAAACCCAAATCAGGGTGAATGTTTTTCAATCCATACTTGGCAAGCACCGACGTAAAGCCCGCAAATATCATTGAAAGAATGGCGTAAATAATCCAAGTTTGCATAATTAAACAACTATCAAAACGCTGTTAAATCTTAGAAACAGCCTTTCCACTGGCGTCAAAGTAGAGGTCTTTACTACCCACTTGGGCTTCATAGTAAGTCTTGCCACCTTTTTTGATTTCGGCTTCTACTTCTTGCTCGATGCCTTTGGTATCAAACACCACCGAAAGCCCCTTGCGGTTGTTCTTAATAGAGGCTTCATTGTCATTTACCAAAGTGACACGAAGATATGCTTTAACAAACGAAGGCTTAATGGTTTGGGATACTTTGCTGGCATTGATTTTCTGGGCATTAACGCCGAAGGCAGTTGCTGCGGTAATAGCAGCCAAAATGCAGGTACTTTTCATCTTAATGGTTATTTTAAAGTTAAATGACGATACAATGTTACAGTCCAAGTCATCTACTTAAACCTCAACGTCTGCGCATTGATAGCCACAATAATTGTACTCAAACTCATAAACACAGCACCGATGGCGGGTGAGATAATTATTCCTGGTATAAAACCCGTGGCTAAGGGTAATGTAATGGCGTTGTAGGCGGTAGCCCAAATTAAGTTTTGAATCATTTTTTGGTGTGTAGCACGTCCAAATTGAATCAGAGAAGCTACATCTTTCGGGTCGCTGTTTACCAAAATGATATCGGCTGTTTCGGCGGCTACATCTGTACCTGAACCAATGGCGATACCTACGTCGGCTTGGGCGAGGGCAGGGGCATCGTTCACCCCGTCGCCAGTCATGGCTACAAATTCGCCTTTTTGCTGTTGTTCTTTTATTTTTTCTAACTTTTGATGGGGCAACACTTCGGCCATGTAGCCTGTCATGCCTAATTTTTGGCTGACGGTTTCGGCTACTTTTTGATTGTCGCCTGTCAGCATGAACGTTTTTATGCCTTGCTTTTTTAAGATTTGGATAGCCTCGGCGGATGATTCCCTGATTTGGTCAGCAAGGGAAATAAAGCCAGCTAATTGGTTGTCAATCAACACAAAAACGACCGTTTCGGAAGCGTCAGCGACTGCCCCTTCTGGAATATTAAGGTTGTTTTCTCTCAAATAACCTGGGCTTACAACCCATACATTTTTTTGATTCACTTTTCCCGAAACACCTTTTCCTGTAATTGCCTGAAAATCCTCTACATTTGGGATGGATACTTTTTGGGCTTTTGCTTCGGCAATGATACCCGTAGCAATGGGATGCTCTGAGTTTTGTTCCAACGCTGCTGCCAACGCCAAAAGGTCGTTTTTGGTAAGATTAGACAGAAAACTACTTATACGAGTGACTCCAAAAATACCCGTGGTGAGCGTTCCTGTTTTATCAAAAATAAGCATCGAAATCTTTCGGGCATTTTCAAAGGCGGTGCGGTTACGAATCAATAACCCATTTTTGGCCGCAAGGGAGGTAGAGATAGCTACTACCAGCGGAATTGCCAAACCCAAAGCATGAGGGCAGGAAATAACCATGACCGTTACCATACGCTCCACGGCATACGCCCACGATTGCCCCATAATAAGCCATGCTGTCAACGTACCAAAACCCATTACTAAGGCAACTATGGTGAGCCAAAAGGCAGCACGATCTGCCAGCCTTTGCGTGTTTGACTTGGTGTTTTGGGCATCTTGCACCATTTGGATCACCTTAGCAAGGTAAGTTCCTTCGCCCGTTTGTTCTACCTTTATTTCGAGTGCACCGTTTCCGTTCAAGGCTCCTGCGATTACTTTTGCTCCCGCTTGTTTGAGGACAGGGGCGGATTCACCCGTAAGCATGGACTCGTTGAGGTAACTTTCTCCTTTCAAAACCGTACCGTCCACGGGAATCTTTTCGCCTGGGCGTACCAAAATCTGAAAGTCTGGTTTTACTTCTTTCAAAGGCATATCGTGTATCATTTCCCCGTGTATCACGTGGGCTTCGGCAGGAATCATTTGAATGAGAAGTTCGAGAGCTTTGGAAGCATTTGCCACGGAACGCATTTCGAGCCAATGTCCCAATAACATAATCACAATCAGCGTGGCTAACTCCCAAAAGAAATCCATGCCCTGAAAGCCGAAAACAGTGGCTACGCTATACACAAAAGCAATGGTAATGGCCATGGCAATGAGGGTCATCATGCCAGGACGATGGCTTTTGAGTTCATCCATACACCCTTCTAAAAAAGGTTTGCCACCATACCCAAACAAAACCGACGAGAGTGCCAAGAGCAGGTATTTTCTTCCCACGAAATCTAATTCAAAACCCAACCAATGTTGAATCATGTCAGACAGCACCAAAATCGGGATTGTCAATCCTAAACTTACGTAGAACCGCTGTTTAAAATCTTCAATCATGGCTGAATGGTTATGTCCCATTTCGCCATGTTTCGGATTACTCTCATGCCCGGCGTTACTACTATGTTCGTGATGACCCGTGAGGTTTTCAGGCTTATCATTGGTCGAGTGATGATGTTGATGTTCCATATTGTCAGCGTTTTGAAAGAGGTGAGGGACTTACTATCTTCTTTTTACGACTTAACCAAAACAACCAAAATCCCGAAAAGACCGTTACAAGTCCTAAAACAGAAAAGGTTCTTAATATCCAATTGCCAAAGTGGTCACGGGTTTGGTAGTCCATCGTATGGAGCATCCACAAAACATCGAAAACCCGCCATTTGTTGTTTCTAAATTTCTGGACAGTGCCTAATTGGGTGCTTACATAGACTGTTGTATTAGAGGGGTGATCAAAAGTGATAGCGTAGGCAGGTAAGGGTTCTTTTCGATACTCGTGATGTCCATTGGTAGTGGTCAGATACTCCACAGACTTTACTTTTGCCTCATCAGAAAAACTGCTTTGAGCCACTTGGGTAGCTTCGGTTCGGCTCAAAGCAGGTCTTAGTTCGCCCGAAACGGCATTGGCTAATTGTATTTTTTTGCCTCGGTCATGTTCTTTGGAGTAGGTGATTTGATAGACGGGTTCGCTCAAAACCTGAATCAAGCGGGTATCGAAAATAAAATTGACTGTATCCTTTATTTTGAGTTTTTGCAAAACATCAGACAGCGGAGCTAATTGAACATTGGCCCCAATGGGATGGATATGAACTTTTTGATGGTCACCATGGACATCATCCAAATCTGACCAACTGAAATATAGTCCGCCCAGTGTCCAAAATAAGAATTGAATTCCTAAGAATAGACCTAAATACCTGTGAGATTTCCGTACGTAGTAGTGTTTACGTTTAGCCATTTATAAAACATTAGTTAATATGTAGATTGCTTGTACTTCTTTTTGACATTACCCAAAAAATCACTGGGGTTATTATTGAATAAAAAAGGAGTGTAAATTTAGTAACAGAAACTACACCGATGATTCTCCCGAGAAAGTCATAGCGAGTTGGGTAATTTGACAATATAATGTAGATGATGAGGTTTTCAAGGAGATCGGTTATTAGCCAAAGAGTAGGGAGGCCAGTAATGATTCGATTTATTAGTTTTGATTTTTTTATTCGATAAGCTACAAACTGTGCGAAGGTTAATAGAAATACAAAAAATGAGACAGGAAATACTATATCAACTGTGTAAGTAAATCGCTGATATACTTTTAACCCTTCTTCGGAGAATGTTCCTATTTTAGTATAAACTTCATCACTTGAAAATAATGGTTTCTTATCAAATATTTCTTGCCCATTTAAGAGGCTGCTTACTTGCTTAGAACCCCAAGGAATTTCAAATAAATGGGTAATGATAAAAACAAGAATAAAAATTAAAAATGTATAAAGCAGCTTATTCTTAGACATCCTGTCAGGGGATGAACCGTCAGAATTATTGTTACTTCTTAACAGCTTATTTTCGCTAAAAATAATGCCGAATACAAATCCCAATAGAAATACAGTAGGGATATAAAATACGTGTTGCGTTGTCATAATCAGTATGTTTTGCAATCAAAAAGATACACAACAAAAGAACTACGGGCACCGAGCAGATTCATTGAGATGACAAAAACAATTTCTTTTTGCATTTCAAAAATTGATTTAGACGTGATGCTATTGTTTGAGTTTCCTAAATGATGAATGGGTCAATTCAATTTTCCATCCATCAGACGTTTTTATGAGGATTGAAGTGGCTACGCCCTGACTTTTTATCACGCTACTGCCTTTTGCCAAAACAATTGTATAGAGGTAGGTTTCAGTAGCGAATGCCCTGAGGTTACACACCGTTACATCTACGTTATAGTCGCTGAAAGTAAAGGTTTTAAATACCTGCAATTCGGGTCCTAAATGATGGGTCAGATAATTTTGAATTGATTCTTCATCTTTTGCCTGTTCAAACACCCTTGCATTTTTTATAAAAAGCTTCGGAATACCGGTTGTATCTAAACTTTCCAAAGACTTTTTGTAGGAATTCAATACCGATTTTACTGCCTCAACTTCGGTAATTTGGGCATTTGAGGTCATACAAGCTAACGAAACAGCAAGAGAGAGTAGTATTTTTTTCATGTTGAAAGGGGGATGAACGATTAATATTTCAATAGCAGAAGCCACTTCTGGTACGGGTGGCTTCTGCTGTATTTAAGGCACATTTCATTAAAGCGTTTCTTTAACTTTGCCGCATTTGAGCATCGCATCGCCAAAGTACGGATTGGCGATTTCTTTTTTCTCACTCAACCAATAGCCGCCTTTGTTGTCGTTTGCCATGGGGCAAAAATCATAGTAAACAGGACTGTCAGATTTGGTAGTTTTGGCAGCAGCATAGACAGCTGCTGTGAGGGGGCCTAATAGTCCCCGTTGGGTATCAATGCTTGACGCTTTGGCAATGGCATCAGCAGATTTTTGTGCATCAGCCCCTACTATCTTTCCCGCTTTCTTCAAAGCAGCCGATAGTACTTTGGCTTCGGAAGCAGCGGCTTTGGCATCAGAGGCTACCAGAGCATTCTTGACTTTAAAATAAGCCGTCAGTACGGGAGTAACACCCATTGCTGCCATATTGTGTCCTTCATGTTGAGCAAAAGTTACGCCCGAAATCAAAAGAGCAAATGCGAAAACGATTGTTTTTTTCATTGTTTTGAATTGTTTGATTGTAAAAAAATAATTGATTGAAAGTGAAATAGTTAACATACAGTTTTTGCGATTTTTTCCATGATGTGGTGACTATCACCAAACCGACAAAGGGCATCGCAGTTTTTTCTAAGTTCAGAAAACAAAATGTATTTGATAGAAACGTTGTTGCTTTTGACCGATGGACGGGCCAATTGCAAGCAAACGTCTTTTTCTCGATGGTCTGGTACGACTAAATAGAACGTTTCGTCACCGTCAGCTATGCTATATGACAAATCACTCAGACGTAGAATCCCAGAATAAATAGAGGTGCTTTTTTCTACCTCGAAAGCTGCCAGTACATTGTCTGTGCCTTTCTCGAACCAAAGCACGTCAATTAGTCGGATGGTGTTTCGGGTTTCGGAATCACACTTAATAGACGGGAAAGTAGCTTGGCATAAAAACGAAAACTTGTGTCCGTCGTAGCTTCTTGATTGGTCATTCGTGGCAGGAAAAGCGTCGTAACCCAGTGCTTGACCGATTTTCAATAGATGATACTGCATTTCGGTATGCAGGTTATCGTCCTGACGCTCGGCTTGGACTTCACGGTGGCGTTTTTCAATGAGTTTTTCCAGCTTCTGCCGTTCTTCGGCAGAGAGGTATTCGTCATTGCCTAATATCATTTTTTGTGTACCAATCTCAAAAAGCAATCCAGCCAAAGCTCCTAAGTCAGACGAAAGTTCATTGCGGTGTTCTTGGTTAGTTTTGAATATGACTTCTCGCATTTTCAAGAACTCTGCCCACGAGCCCAATTTTTTCTTGTCTTTAAACAAGTAATTGAAGCCGTTCAAAATAGCCGTATTGAACGGTGGAATCAGCGTGGGATGAAGGAAATACAGGATATTGGCCACAGAAGGCCCCAAGCCTTTGATTTTGAGTTCATCCAAGCGAATGATTTCTCGAAGCAGCTGTTCTTCTTTGGTGGCGTTGAGGCAGTTTTCCAGAAACTGCCCAAAGGCTTTTTTGTGGTCTTGGTTTTCGTAAATGTCTGGTATTCTGAGCTTGGGCTTCCAATAAAACGGGTGAGAAGCTCCCTCAAAAACCTGTTTTTGTTCGGTAATACAGTTCAATACAAATTCGAGTGATGACCCTCTGAAATCGTTAGGAAACTTGCCCTGTTTGATGTCGGCCACGATTTGCTGTACCCCCCGCCGAATGGAACGAAAGGCTTTTAGACGCTCTTCGTTGTTGATAAACCAGGTGTTATACACCGATTCTTGGTCGGACTTGTATTGACTGATGATATGGCTCAGGTTGGTGTTCATCAACAACAAGTTTTGTTTTGTTGAATAGGCGGACAGGGCGTATCTCCATAACTGCAATACACGCAGCAATCACCATGTTTTGGCCTCAAAACCGTTTTACACTGCTCACATTCGTAAAAGAATTGGCAAGCATCTGTGGGCATGGTTTCTGTTTTTTTATGACCACAGTTTGGGCAGGTAATTTCAGATTGCAAAATGATCGCTGTCATTTTATTATAATTTTATGTTTGACTACTTTGTAACCTGCTGCTTGGATATTTTGTGTAATTTGGCTGACAGTTGCTTGTTTAGCGTCGAACTGTATCATTGCACGGCCATTTGTATAAGACACTTCTGACGCAACTACACTTCTAAGTTTTTGAAGTTCAGTTTTGATGTGTTGCTCGCATCCTGCACACGTCATTCCTGAAATGGTAAACTCAACCTTTTTTATCTTATTCTTTTCGCTTACAACCGCCTGATTTTTATTGTTTTGAAAAAGAAGATGTGAATAGCTGGGAAATGCTAAAAGCAAAAAAGATAGCACAGTTATTATACCCAAAAATGATTTAGAATCCCAAAAAGGTTTTTTGCTATCGTGTTCACAATCGCAAGAAGCTCGTTTTTGGGGAGTGAGTTTTTGATACCAAGCAAAGCCGAGAATCAATAAGGTTGCACCTATAAAAAAGGGTCTTGCTGGTTCAACCCAAGAAAAAGTTGAAACTATTCCACTCGTACCTGCAAAAATTGCCAGTATTGGCATGATGCAACAAAGAGAGGATGACAAAGCCGTAAGCAGGCTTAAATTTGAGAGAGAAAGTAGTGTTTTCATTTTTTAGCTCTAAATAGTTCCAATGTTCCAAATACAGTTCGGTATTTTTTTAACACCTTGGCACTTAAAAAAACCGCTCCAAGCAGGTAGGATGGCATCAGACCCGACACATTGCCACGGGTAGTTTTAAAACCGTCTAACAATTGTACACCGTAAAATAACGCCCTCATTAGGCTATTTTCGGCTTTTCCCCAATCTGCTATATACAACTCGCCATCAAACTTCAAAACCCTCTTGATTTCTTTGAAGGCATTGGCTTTCTGAATGGGAGTGAGGTGATGAAATACTAAACTCGAAATCACTCGGTCAAATGTCTCATCGGGATAAGGCAGTTTCATGCCGTCATATTGGTCAAGGCGAATAGGGTGTGGAAAATCTCGTAATTTATGCTGGGCAATTGCCAGTACTTCTGCATCTACATCCACACCCGTGATAAATGCCGAAGGGTATTTCGATTTAGTCATCATAGAAAGCGTGGCCGTTCCACACCCAAAGTCAAGGATGTGGAATTCGGTTTCGATACCCGCTTCTTTGATGAGGTCTTGTTTGAATTGCTTTTCGGGCATTGTCCATTGAATCAACGGGTCATATACTTTTGTCAACCAGTTGAATCGTAGGGCAGGGATGTAAGAGGTATCGCTCATAGATGCGCTCGTTTTTAGTGCTTATGCTCCATTGCTCCACCGTGCATTTTGTTCATGTCAGCAATAAACGCCTCTGCGATTTTGGCAGCAGTTTCGTTTTTATCAGCCCGAGCTACTTCTGCCGATTTTTTTGCTGATTCTATCGCTTCGCTGTGTTTGCCAGCTTTCATCTGGATTCGGGCTTGGGTCATCAAAAAATTAGCTTTGGCTTCTTGCGCCGTGGTTTGCTGAATCCACGCCAAAGCTTGGTTTATGTCTTTGTCGTTTTCGTAGTAATAATTAGCAGCTTGAAACAACAGCATGGGACGAGTACCTTTTTCATCTACAATTTTCTTCTTGATGTCGGCCATGATTTTTTCATCGGCAGTCGTTTGAATCGGAATTTTCACCGAGGTATTTTCCCAAGTCAAATACAGATTGGCGTTGTTTTTAGCGATGTCTTGAACTTCAATGGTAAAGGCTTCATAAAAACGATTCGTCGTTTCAGGTTTGGCCTTGAATCGTACCAAGTCTTTTGCTTGGTTGTACCCACCTGTACCGTGCATGGTCGTATCACGATTCAGCACAATCGTCCATTCATCCGCAGCGGGGATTGAGAAAAGCGAATAGTTTCCTGCGGGTACTTTTTGGCCACCAATGGTAATGTCTTCACTAAATTTAATGGTTGAACAATCGCCTGCACCTGTTCGCCAGAGTTCACCATTATAGGGGACTAAACCGCCCATGATTTTGCGTCCACGAGCCAAGGGACGTTCGTATTTAACTGTAATTCGAGCAAACCCCACTTGTTGTGTAAAATGTGCTTCGGGGCTGGCTGGGGGAAAGTTTAATTGGGCATTTGCCGAAAGGCTTGCTGCTAAAAGTGCGAGAATAAGTGGTTTTTTCATTGGGCCAAGTTGTTTATATAAGTGATGATTAGATTTTTTTCTTCTGAGGTAAGTAGGGATTTTTTATGAACCATACTATAAAATGGCAGAGGCATTTTGTTTTGCTCTATTTGGTTCTTCATTGACTTCAACTTACTGATTTGTTTTCTTTCTGAGTAAGTCCCAAATTCACTGAAATTCAATTTCTTTTTACCCTCTTTGATGTGCTTATTTAATAGCCAACCCAGCGGTTGGATGGATGAATACCACGGATATTCGGTGTTGTTGCTGTGGCAATCGTAGCAAGCTCTTCTAAGAATATTACCTATTTGAGTTGGCACTTCGTGGGTTTTAATAAAATCGGTAGCCATAACATGATTATCATTATTGGAGTCAGGTCGTATGAACTGTATTCCTACCAAAATGATAAATAGCCATACTACTATTTTCTTAGAAGTCTTCACGTGTATGGCTACTTTATTTCTTCTTGCACTTTCCCACAAGACGACATCTCTTTACCCATGTAAGGATTTTTAATTTCTTTGGTTTCGCTTAACCAAAACGCCCCGTTTTTGTTATTGTACATGGGGCAAAAGTCCTTATAGAGTGGCTTTTCGCTTCCGAATGCTTTCACCAAATCGTATATATCCCCACTTAACATCTCAAAATGTTCTCGTTGGTGGTCTATATCTTTGGCATTTTCAGCAATGTGTTCGACGTTCTCTTTGGCATCTTCTTTTACGGCATCATATACTTTCTTTTGATTAGCCGTAAATCCCGATTCATCTAAACCGCTTATCGTGGTCATCATTGCATTTGCGGCTGATTCTGCATCAATCGCATTGTCGTTTGCCAGCGCATTTTTTAAATCCAAATAGCCAGCAACGATTTTTTGTACAGATGCTTTTTCATCTGTTGTGGTTTCGGGTGTGGTCGCTGCAATAGTTTCATTAGCAACTTCTTTTTGTTCTTTCGTTTGGTTGTTGCAAGAGGATAATAAAGCCACACTGATTAAGGAGAGTGCGATTAGGGTTTTCATTTTTGTAGGTTTTGTGCCATCCTAAAATAGAAGTGTATTTTAGGATGGCGGGTTGAAGTCAGTTGAATACAAAAAAATTAGTGTTTCATGTGGCTGCCATCGGCTTTCTTACCCATACCATTTTGAAAACAGTGGAGCGCACAGGCAACACCTTTTAAGCTATCGTGTACGTTTCCAATTACTTTTCCCTTGGCATCTACAATGTCGCAAGTTTCGTCGGGATTATCCTTGATGGTAAATTCTAACTCTCCCTTGGCATTGTAATAGCTTTTTCCATCCTTTCCCATTCTGCCCATTTTTTTGTTGGTCTTTGCATCTATCAAATTACCTTCACCATCCACAAAAGCAATTTTGTGGCCGTCATGGTCTTTGATGATTTGGTCTTTGGTTACCAAACCCACACTGGTGCCTTTGCTGTCCACCACCTTACCATCTTTGCCGATGCTAAAAGGATGTTTGTAATCAGATTGGGCAAAGGCAAATGTTGATACAATAGATAATAGGGCGATAAAAGCCCCGATTCGGAATAATTGGTTTGTTTTCATTTTGATTGAAATTGATTGTTAATTAAAATTTTAAAATTGGTTCACTTCTGGAAAGTTACGAATAGAACCAGCCCTCCTAAAATGATAATAATCATCCATTTGAGATACTTTTTCCACTTTTGAAGTGGCTCATTTCTTGTTTGACAACATTCTTTCATGGCCTTACATGATATGCCCCTCCATCGGATTACTGCCTTTTTTAAAAATGTATTCGCTGTTGAGCAAATACGCTCCCGACACCACAACTTTTTCACCTGCTCGCAAGCCATCGGTGATTTCCGTATAGTCTTTGTTGGTCGTGCCGATGCTCACCATGCGGCTTTCAAAAGCACCGTCAGCGTTTTCTAACCAGACCGTAACGCCGTTGGTGTCCTGAATAAGAGCATTAGTGGGTACAGCTATGGTATTTTTTACCTTGCCTTTCAGGGTGATGTAGGCTTGCATTCCTGTCTGATACTCCCGTTTGCCATTTGGAATGTCCACCCGAATTGTGACGATTTTACTCGAAGGCATCAACTCAGGATTGACAAAATTAACCCGCCCCTTAATGATGCGGTCAGCATAGTACGGAATCTCTACAAGAGCTTCCTTTGTTTGATTGAGAAATGGCAATTCTGTTACGTACAATTGTGCCTCTGCCCAAAGTGTACTGAGGTCAGAGAGCTTCAAGACAGTACTGCCTTCGCTAAGGTATGAACCCTCTTCGGCAAGAACTTCACTCACTACACCTGCGTATTGACTATTGACGGTCAGCTTGTTGTTGGGTTGTTCTGCCTTCTCTAATTCAGCAATTTGGGCATCGGTCATTCCCCAGAGCATCAATTTATTCTTGGCAGCTTCAACTAATTGTTTGAAGTTGATATCTGTATCTTTCAGCACTTTCTGTTTTTGCGAAGCAATCAGGAAATCCCGTTGCGAAGCCGAGAGCTCTTCGCTGTATATCTCATAAATGGGCTGTCCCACTCGTACAAATTCGCCTATGTTGCGTACCAACAGCCTTTCAATGCGTCCGGGTATCCGAGCCGTGACGGTTGAGAGTTTGTCTTTGTTTTCGGTGAGCATGGCCGCCAGCGTAATTTCTTCACCGAGTGGCCGCAGGGCTACCGTTTCTACCTGTACGTTTGCCAGTTGTTTTTGCTGGTCGCTTAGTTTTAACCCCTGATTTTTCATGTTGGGGTCAATGACAATTTTGGTCAAAGCCATCTTGCAAATCGGGCAGGTACCAGGCTTTTTTTCCATCACCTGTGGGTCCATTGAGCAGGTATAAAATACATTATCTGCTACTTTTTCAGTGCTTTTGGGCTTACAAGATTCCCAAAGTACCGTTAGCCCCATTAAACCTGCGGTATTGATAAATGCTCGTCTTTTCATCGCATTGATAGTTCGTTAGATTTTACAAAACTTTCGCTGTCCATAAGGAATTGTGCGTTTTCAGCAATCGTTTCTTGACTCGAAAGGCCAGATAGTACCTGAATCCAGCCCCCTTGTTGTAGTCCCGTTTTGACTGTACGGGAACGGAACGCTCCCTTTTCCTGCACAAATGCGGTTTTGGTTCTGCCCATATCAAGTAAGGCGGTCGTCGGCACCCACAAAGCTTCCTGACTGCCGGCATTGATAGATGCTTTGACCAATGAACCAATTTTCAATTTGCCATTTGGATTGCTCAGATATACCCTTGCCTGTGGGTTGCGATTGTTGGCCGAAATCATGGGTTCGAGGTAGTTTACTTTGCCGAAAAGTTGGGTTTCTTCGTTGTTTTCCAACATAATCATCACCGACTGCCCTACTTTTACTTTGGGTACATCAGTTGGGTAAAATTCAAGCATTGCCCAGACCGTACCCGTGCTTTGCACATCGAATAAACGTTGTCCTTTTTGCACATACATTCCTTCTTTGAGGGTCAATTCACCGTTTTGAGCGACAGGTGGCGGCGCAATTGACGAACCGGTTTTTGAACTGCCCATCCCGCTGCTCATACTGCCGCTTCCACCCGAAGGTGAAGGCATTGGGGCAGACCCTCCAACACCACGCTCGACAATCACACCATTATACGGGCTGTAAATGCTCAATTGCATCGTTGGTTTTTTGCTTTGCTCAACAGCCTTTATTTGCTCAGAAGTCAAGCCCAACAGCGATAATCGTTGTCTGGCACTTTCTATTAAAACCTGATTATCAGCGTCGTTTTGTAAAAGAAAAATTAAGTTTTGTTGTGCTGTTACAATTTCGGGACTGTAAATGTCCATGATTTTCTGGCCCTTGCTCACCGCTTGGAATGGATATCGCACGTACAGTCGCTCTATTCGACCACCAAAGCGGGTGGCAATACTGTTTAGAGCCTGTGCATCATAACTCAAAAAACCGAAGGCATTGACGACCAGTTTTTGGGAGCGTTGTTCAGGTTGGGTGGTTTTTACGCCACTCAGCACATACTCATAAGTAGGCTTCACCAGAATCGCTAAACTGTCATTGGGTGAAAGGGCTTCACTCTCGATAACACCTCCTTTTTTTACTAAGTCCATCCCACAAATCGGGCAAGAACCTGCTTTGTCTTTCTGAATTTGAGGGTGCATAGGGCAAGTATAAACGGCTTTTTCAGCCGAGACAGCTTCTTTTTTTTCGACTAAATCCATACCACACACGGGACAGGAACCCGGTTTATCGTAGGTTTTCTCGCCCTCACATTTCATGGTACAGTAATATTGCTTGCCTGCTTTTTTCATTTGCCCCATCATAACCGTTGCTGTATCGCCGTGGGTTTGGTGGTTAGGCACTTTTACCAAATCCATACCGCAAACAGGGCAGGATCCTGGTTTGTCGTAGGTTTTGTTGCCTTCGCATTTCATGGGGCAGGCATACACATCTTTTGGTTTGTCTTCGCCTTTTTGGAAATATTGGTTGATATACTGGCAACCTGATAAACCAAGGAATAAGACAAAAATCAGCCAAACGAGGCGGTTATCTTTTTTCCAATTCTTTTTCATATTCTACCTGTGCTTGCAGTAGTTGTTGTAATAAATCTAACTGGTTCATACGAGCCATTTTGAGCTCCATCCACGCATCAAGTACCATGAACAATTCGTCGGTATTCTGTTCATAAGCCAACAAGGTGCTTTGATAGCGTTTCCGAAGGGCAGGGAACTGCTCGTTTTCGTATTGCTTGATTTGAGTTTGATACGACTGCATCATTACCTGACGATCAGCCAAATTCCCCAAAATCTGATTAGTCAAACCTTCACGTTGTTTATTGTAAGCTTGTCGTTGATAATCAAGCCCTTTAATATTGGCTTTAATTTGTCGGCTTGACCATTTGGCAAAAGGAATCGTGACCATACCCATGAGCGTAAATTGCCATTGGTTGCCAAAAGCGAACATGTGGCCGTACTGTACACCGAACATGGGTTTGAGCTTCTGAAATTCTACCTCCTGTTTGTAGCGGGAAATGGTCAGGCTTTGGTCAATCACTTTTAAATCACTGCGGTTTATTACAGCGGTGGTATCCAAATTTAACGGCGTATTTGGGTACAAATAGGCTAACGAAAGTGTATCAATCTGAAAGTCAGCGGCTCGGTCTTGTAGCATGAGCGTGTTGAGCATTACTTTTTGCTGACGAATGTCACCGTCGAACATTAGGTTCATGCGATCTAAATCCAAAAGTGCGGCTTTGGCTTTATAAATACTGCTTAATTTTTCCTGATTGTATTTGTAGCGAACCTCTGCCGACTCAATCATGTATCTGAGTAGATTTTGACTTTCTTTCAACACATTTTTCTTTTTTTCTAATACTAACCAACGGTAATAGGCCATTTTAGCTTCGGCGAAAAGCATATTTCGCATTACGCCTTTTTGAGCGACTTCCATACCCGACATGGATTTCATGTAGCGTTCTTCGGCATCCAGCATTTTACGATTGGGTATCATCTGTTCTCCCTGAACCATAAATGACCCCATACCCTGATTCATGCCTTCGTGGTATAATGCACCTGCTCGACTCCACATCATATAGTTGTACGGAGTCATAAAGAATCCCGCTCCAAATTTGGGCGCTTCCCAGTTTCGAGCGCCTTCGGCGTAAGCATCCAGTTCTTTTACTTTGGCATCCATCATTTTCAAATCGGGGTGAGTTTCCTCAATTCGATGAAGAATATTTTCCAGCGAAATATTTTTTTGTGCCAATATGGGCGATATTGAAATCAATAACAGCCACAAAATCAATAGCTTGTTCATTGTTTTTCGGTTAATGATTGGCTTCGAGAATGTCTATTTTTCCCAGCTTTCGTAATTCATATTCTTTTGCCATCAGGAAAATAAGCGGTGTAACCAAGAGAATATGCGTAGAGGAAGTGAAAACGCCTCCAATCATTGGCAATACAATGGGTTGCATAACATCACTGCCTACGCCCGTTGACCATAACACAGGTACTAAACCAAAAAGTGAAACGCAGACTGTCATTAGTTTGGGACGAAGGCGTTTGGCTGCCCCCATAACCACGTATTCTTCTAAGTCTTTTTGGGTGATTGTTTCTCGTGAATTTCCTTTCAAAGCCACGAGTTGCTGCATGGCATCGTTCAAGTAAATCACCATGACGATCCCCGTTTCGACCGCTAATCCAAACAGAGCAATAAATCCAACGGCTACCGCTACCGAGAGGTGAACGCCATAGAAATAAATCATGTACGCACCACCAATCAAGGCAAAAGGCACGGTAATAAGGCTTAAAAATGCCTCTCGAACGGATTTAAAAGCGAAGTAGAGCGAGGCAAAAATGATGATGACAACGATGGGCAGAATCATTTTAAGGGTACGTTCCCCCCGAATAAGGTTTTCGTATTGCCCACTCCATTCGATAAAATAACCCGCAGGGAGCTTCTTAACGGCAGCATCTAATTTCTGACGGGCTTCTTCTACGGTGCTTCCCAAATCTCGTTCCCGCACATTGAATAATACGGTTCCTCGGAGTAAAGCATTTTCGGAGTTAATCATCGGTGGCCCTTCCGAAATCTTCACATTAGCAACGGCGTCTAAGGGAATCGGGCCGTAGCCTGCCGTTTGCACCTGCATTCGTTTCAATGCTTGTATGTTGTTTCGGAAATCTTGGGCAAAGCGAGCATTAACAGTAAAGCGTTGGCGGCCTTCTATGGTAGTAGTCAAAATCATTCCACCCAAGGCACTTTCTACAATCATATTTACGTCATCTACACTTAATCCATAGCGTCCGATTTCTTCTTTTTTCACAACCACATCAATGTATTTCCCCCCCGTGATAGGTTCAACGTACAGGTCTTTGATACCATCAATACCCACTAATTCTTTTTTGAGCCGTTGGGCAACCGAAGCAATTGTATCTAAATTTTGCCCATATACTTTTAAACCTACATCGGTACGAATACCCGTAGAGAGCATATTGATACGGTTGATGATGGGTTGTGTCCAGCCATTGGTTACGCCAGGAATTTGCAGCTTGGCATTGATGTCATTAATAATGTCATCTTTGTTCATGCCCTTCCGCCATTCTGATTTGGGTTTGAGCAGGATGATGGTTTCCAACATACTGATGGGCGAATTGTCGGTAGCGGTGTTTGCCCTGCCAGCTTTGCCCAATACGTGCGTAACTTCGGGTACGGTTTTAATTAGCTTGTCCTGAACCTGCAACAATCGTTTTACTTCTGAATTGGAGACATCTGGAAGGGTTACAGGCATGAAAAGCAACGAACCCTCATCGAGCGGAGGCATAAATTCTGTACCCAGACTCATCACCAAGGGCACACTGATGGCCAATGCAATAATATTGACACCAATTGTTGTCTTCCTCCATTTGAGGCAAATCCGAATAATAGGTTCATAAATACGCTCTAAAAACCGAGTAAGTGGGTTGGCATTATCATCTTTGAA
Source organism: Runella limosa DSM 17973 (assembly GCF_000482465.1). Taxonomy (GTDB): domain Bacteria; phylum Bacteroidota; class Bacteroidia; order Cytophagales; family Spirosomataceae; genus Runella; species Runella limosa. The sequence continues at coordinate 2,008 of NZ_AXVJ01000071.1, read as the reverse complement.
ACGACCTCTCATAAAGATAAAAATCAACACAGGAGCAAGAATAATTGCCAGAAAAGCATCTACCAGCATGATAAATGTTTTGGTATAAGCCAATGGATGAAACAACTTGCCTTCTTGCCCTGAAAGCATAAAAACAGGCAAAAAAGAGGCGATAATGATAATAGTAGAATAGAAAATGCCTCTTGACACCTGCTTGGATGAGCGCTCAATGATTTCAAACCGCTCTTCTTCGGTCAATTTGGTAGCTTCCCGCATGGGGTTGGGCTTTCTACTAAATAACTTCTTAAACAGGCTCATTCGTTGATTGATTTTTTAGGTATTCCATTTCTTTTTCACGTTGCCGAATGGCTAAATTTCGATAGGCATTTTCTGCCATGACAATCCCATTATCTACAATTACACCAATGGCCAAAGCAATGCCCGTCAACGACATAATGTTGGAGGACACATTGAAGGCATTGAGTAAAATAAAACCTGTGGCTATCGTAATGGGGATTTGAATGATAATACTAATGGCACTTCGCCAGTGAAACAAAAAGAGCATAACCACTACCGAAACAGTAATCATCTCCTCAATCAATGTATTGGTAATGGAAGAAATCGAAGCTTCAATCAGTTCGCTGCGGTCATAAGAAACCTTGAATTTTACGTTGGGAGGCAGCCCCTTTTCTACTTCCTGCATCTTGGTTTTTACCCGTTTGATGACGGCATCGGCATTTTCACCATAACGCATTACAACAATACCTCCTACGACTTCCCCCTCCCCATCTTTGTCAAAAATACCCAGACGTAAATCGCCACCCATTTGTACCGTAGCGATGTCCCGTACCCGTACCGGCACGGAGCCATAATTGTCCACAGGTATATCTTCGATGTCTTTAACATTTTTAATATAACCCAATCCCCGCACGATGTAGGCCATGTCTGACATTTCAAATTTTCGACCGCCTACATCATTATTATTCTTACGGATGGAATTGAGAACATCCATCAGTGGCACGTTGAAATAATTGAGTTTGTAGGGGTCAATGTTGATTTGGTACTGTTTGCCAAAGCCGCCGAAAGAAGCCACTTCACTTACTCCTTTCACGGTTTGTAAGGCAAATTTGACATACCAATCCTGTAAGGCTCGTTGCTCACCTAAGTCCATGCCTGGGGCTTCGAGGTGATACCAAAAAATGTGTCCAACACCCGTGCCATCTGGCCCCAACGTAGGAGTAATACCCTGTGGAAGCAGTCGCTGGGCATAATTGAGCCTTTCCAAAACCCGAGTTCTTGCCCAATAAATATCCACGTTGTCTTCAAAAATGACATACACAAAACTCATCCCGAACATAGAAGTACCCCGCACATTTTTGATATTGGGTATTCCTTGTAAGTTGGAAACTAATGGATAAGTAATTTGGTCTTCAATGAGTTGCGGACTACGGCCCATCCACTCGGTAAAGACAATGACTTGGTTTTCGGAAAGGTCAGGGATAGCATCAATCGGGTTGGTTCGGACAGAATACACGCCCCAAGCGAACAAGCCCAACGCCAATACCATCACAATCAATTTGTTGTGCAGAGCAAAATGAATGAGTTTTTCTACCATACTATTTTATTAAATTTTTCCGTTTTAGCTTCTATTTTCCAGTCAAAAGCATTCCTTTGATGATGCCATTATCTTCCCATACGCAGAAAGCCTGTTGCTCATTGAGCATGGTCACTTTCGGAAATCTGCCAATACCCAAACTCGTCGGTTCTTTCTGCCCAGCCTGACTGATCCAAATTTGACCTTGATTTTGCCATGCGATAAACGTGTTTTGGTTACTGGTCGCAATGGAAGCATTGCGACCTTGTGCAAGGACTTGCTCGGGTTCGCCCAGCTTTGCAGTGAACAACTGATTTTCTCGCCGCCATACCGAGGTTAATATACCCCTTTCATTTAGGCTGATACCTCCACCGTCCATTGGGCAAGCGTTCAGTTTCCATGTTCCATTTCCCATTTTTACGGCGGGTTGAAAGG
>NZ_AXVJ01000070.1 GCF_000482465.1 Runella limosa DSM 17973 | reverse complement strand
GTGTAAAGCGCTATCGAAAACAAATTGAAAAGACAATTGATCAGCCAGCTATCTCCAAGTGACGGTTTTTGTACGAAACGGCAAAACTACCCATAAATGCAAAAAGACAACCAAAACGGCTGTCTTTTATTAGTTCAAACTTACACCACGTGGCAAAAGAAAACGGTTTAAATATTTAAAAGTTTATTTACTATATGGTGCTAATGTTTGAGTTGAAGTAAATATAATCAGTCTTTTGGATGCTCTTGTTAGTGCTACATACAAGTTTTTTGGGCAATCAAACTTATGAATATTCATAATTACCACGGTATCAAACTCTAGTCCTTTAGTTAATAATGTTGTACCTAAGCATTTACCATAAACTTTTCTACCCACTCTACGTATCATATTTCTCCTACTAACCATAGAATCATAGACAGTAGTTTGATTGTGTTCTGCATCATCTAATGACTTATAAATACTTTGAAACAACTCTTTTCTGTAACACTTAACTTTTGGTAGATGATATAAATCAATGAGTATTTTGGAAACTAAAGAATAAGAAAATTTTTGTTTTAACTTTTCAAAATTCTTTTTTATTGGCTCAATTTTTAACTTATCATCTGATGAACGCTTATTTTTTAATTTATTATCAGAAATCCAATTTGAAGTATTTTTGAGATAGCGACCAACAAAATCGAATAATTTACTTTCAGCGTTATCAATGTTCATAGTATCAAAAAACTCTGCTTGTTTATAGAAATCTTTGTCATCTATGGATTCTATTAAACTATACTGACCTCCAAAAAACTTTACAAATGCTTCACGATAATGAGTTGAACTTGATTCTGGAAATATTACAAGGAGACTTTGTTCAGTTGATAAACTCCATATCATTTCTTTAAATGCCTTTTCATCTTGATTGTGATATAAGGTTGAAAACTCTTTATCAATATAGTTATTAACTTTTCTTGTCTCAATAGTTTTTTTAAATAGTTCTAAATCAATAGGTGTGTTTGCTAATATTAAACTTCTTAATATTTTTAACGTTTCGCCCAATTTTTCATTATTCCCATTTTTCCAACGCCAAGGTTCTTTTAATTCATATTGATTATCAAGGAAATCGCCCATATCGTCTTTACTCGTCATATCTACTAATGGTTCACCTGTAAAATCAAAAATCCCTTGTAAATAATCACCCAATATATGGGTAGGCAAGTAGTCCGACAGTTTAAGAATTAATTGATGATGTGCTAAATTGCAATCCTGATACTCATCAACAAATAAACCATTATATGTATTTTGTATGATATTTTTTATCGGGGTTATTTGAATTAACTTTATAGCATTTTCTAAAATAAACGGATAATAGACGTTTGTATCTTCTTGCCTTGGGATGACTCCTACAAAAAACGATAAAACATATTTTTGAGCAAAACTTGAAATTGTTTCAACACTATATTTTGTACTCGGGATATTAGCTTTTTTTATTTTTTCTTTTATTGATGCTACCCCTGCGTGAGTATGTGTGAGTATTAATTGTTTACCTTCTGTATATTTTAAACACTCAACAATGGTGTGTGTCTTACCATAACCTGCTGGGGCTATGAGCATACTCTTAGGCTTAGAAACAAATTCTTTATAGTCCATTATCTATCCATTTTGCTAATTGGGTAAATTGCTTACCAAGATGTTTTTCGCTACCAACCAAATCTTCTAAACTTTCTAAACACTTAGAACCTAAAAAAATACCGTGGTCAATTCTTTTATAAAAACCTTTATTTTTTGAGCATTTCCCTAAAGCATCTATCATCTCGGGTGAATAATCTTTTCTCCATTCTTTTGGTAAAGGATTGAGTATATTTATAAGGTTAGCTTTAATAGTTTCCTCCCCCTTTTCATCTATAATATACTCAATCAACAACGATATGACTTCTTGGGGAACATCATCAAATATCTGTTGCTCAATAGATTTCTTTGCTTCGCAATCTACTATGGTAGCCCCTTTAGTTTTTAAATTATCTTTTGCTTTATTTATTACTTCATCATCAGAATCACAAAATACACATACATCATATCCTAATTCTAAGTATCCTAAACAGTAATTTACAAAATTTGTACCTTCCCCATCTGCAATACAAATTCCAAGATAACTTAAACTAAATAACCCCTTACTAATTCTATATTCATTAATTGCTCTACATATTCCTACCTCAGTTGCACCTTCACAAATAATTATCTTTTTTGCAAAAAAAGATTCAGGATTACTTCTTAAACAACCATTTATTGTGGGTGATATTTGGTTCAGGCTTTTATTCCCTTTCTTTAATATGTAAACATTCGTAGCTCCAAGTTCAACTAAAACATCTCTCGAATGAGTAGATATAAAAATTTGCCCTTTGTTTGTATTTTTAAGAGTTCTGATAAGATGTTGAACCCTATCAGGCTCTAATCCTTGCTCAACTTCATCTATTAATAGAATACCACCTTTTTTTACTAACTCTAATTGAATTGCTGTTGAAATAAGCCTTTTAGAACCTTTACCCCTTTGTTTAAATGGTATATTTTCTTCATGTAAATATATTTTACTTTCATTGGAGGTGAAATCTTTAAAATCTATTGATGTTGTGATTTTTTGTACTGGTACTCCCAAAATACGTGTAGAAGTTTCTACCTTATCAATTACTCCTTGTAAGTGTGAAAAGTCTCCACCGTCAACTTTAATTTTAGCTTCTCTCATAGCATCAGCAATGAGATTAGATTTAATATTATCTACTGTATCTTCCAATTTTAGTAACGAGTATAATGGATTCCCCTTACTCCATGAAAAGTGTCTATCTACATAATCAGATATTAAAAAAGCATTTAAAATTGCTCTGTCGCTTGCTTTTATCTCAATAGGGTCTTGTTCTCTACCGTTTGTTATATACCATTGTGGTTCTAATTCTCTATCTACTATTAATTTAACAGTTAGAGCTGAAATCTGATTATCGTTTATTTCATCACTAATTTTGTGTGAATCCTTATCAATACCTCTTATATACAAACCATACTTGTTTTCTCTTAAAAAAATATTTGGTAAGTCATATAAAGTCGCTTCAATTTCAATATTTTTATCTATTTCACAATTATAAAAATCAGTATCATAAAAAGATAAATTCCAACTTGGCGAAAGAACCATTGATATTGCGTTTAATATTGTAGTTTTTCCTGAGTCCCCCCTGCCTATTAAGCAGATAAAATCAGTCAAACCAAAAACTTGCTCAAAATCTTGAATACCACGAAAGTTTTTAATTTTTAAAGTGTGAATCTTTGCCATTAGTACAATTTTATTTTTATAAATCCCCTAAACTACCTACCACTTTATACTGTACTTCCTCGCTCGAAAACTCTGCAAAGTGTTTTTCTCCACACTTGATTTTCATTCTCTCGCTTTCTCTAAGCAACGTTTTATCTTTGGCTGCTTTCGCATCCTTCGTCTCGGCCACAAAGTACACTTTCTTCTGCTCTCCCTCTTCCTGCTTTATCAATGCCCAATCGGGGTTATAGTTTCCAATTGGGGTCTTGACCAAGAACCATGAAGGCAATTTGATATAAAACAATACATCATCCCTTGTCTCGCACTCTTCAGCAAAGCTTCTTTCAGGTGTTGATAGTGAATCAATCAATACATAGTTATACAATGTTTTTTCTTGATTCTTAACCTGTATCATATTATCAATGTATGATTCTATTTCCTCACTCTCAAACAATGTCATTTCATAACTCTGCCCTGCAATCCTTTCATACTTGATACCGTTTACTTTCAGTCTATCAAACTCTGTCTTAATGGCTTTAACAACGGAGTCCATGAAGACCTGGGGATTGTTGAAAATCTCACCGATACGTCCCGAATTTAGAATAATTTGTGATACAGTGTTTCTTGTGAGTTCCGTTTTTGACTGGATATAGCCAACAAAATCAGGTATTTCAAATTTTATGTCTGATACTGTCCGCTCTTTTGAGCTTTTCACATCACCACCAACCTCAAGCAAATTACCGTCCTTATCCCTCACAAACTTGGTTTCTGTTTTGATACGCTGTATCTGAGGCTTCGGCACGGTTGGCATTTGCTTGACTGCTTCGCTCGCTGTCTCAATAAGTTTGTCAGTTTTATAATCAACCTTGTACTCTGTTTTATGCTTGATACGATTCCATAAATCCAAAAAGTGTTGGTCTAACTCCCAATTCTTTTTCAATTCTATCTTTTGGCGGTTACGTGCGTTTTTGATTCTACCCTCAAACTTAACCCCGCAATCGTTCTCAATTTCTTTCTGTAATGCTCTTGCAAAATCCTCATAACTTTCATTTGCTATGACGGTCAATTTATTCACTCCCCTGTCGATGTTTCTTGCTCCCGACTGATTAACACACAAACGTAAACCACGCCCGATCTCTTGGCGTTTTTTTATCTCTGACCTTGTTTCATTAAGCGTACAAATCTGAAACACATTTGGATTATCCCATCCCTCTCTCAAAGCTGAGTGACTGAATATAAAACGCAACGGGGTTGCCATATCCAAAAGCCTTTCTTTATCCTTCATAATCAGGCTGTACGCTTCATCATCAGCTTTGGTTGAACGACCTTCTGAGCTATCCTTGAACTTACCCTTGTCTTGGGAGAAATACCCATCGTGCATCTGAGCCGCATCATACGGGTACAAGTTGTTGTATCTTGGGTTTTTCAATGCTTCTGTCAAAAGTTCCTCAAACCATAGTGCAAACTGCCCTTTTTTAGCTGTCCCGTCGGGTGCATACTCACGATAATTTGCAACTTTATCAAGGAACAACACGGATAACACCTTGATACCTTTAGCGTTCAACTCTTTTTCCTTCTTCAAATGGTTGTCAATGGTTGCCCTTATCATCTCCTTTTGAATCTCGGTATTCATCCCCCCTTGCGGCTTACCTTTATATAGTACTGTACCACTTGAAAACTCAATCAATTCTTCTTCTGAATCAATATAATTGATAATATAACCGTCTTTATAGGCTTCAACTCTGTTTGATAATTGGTATAAATTATCTCCTGTTTTTGCGGTTACTGATTTTTTGGCTACTCCGTTACTTTCATTTTTGAGTATGGTTAAAACTGCTGACGTTGAACTTTTGGCAAGTTTAAAGTTATCCAGACTAACAAAAGCCCCTCCGTTATCATTTTGTGCAATTACAGAATCAACCTCAATTTGCTTTACCAATCCCAAATCATACGCCTTCACGGGGTCGAGCTTATAGATTAGGTTATACAAGTTTGTGTGAGTGGCTGAATAACGCAACGTAAACAAAGGATTCAAGTTCGCAATGGCTCTTTTCCTTATATCGGTTTCCATGTTCTGCGGTTCGTCCACTATTACAATTGGGCTTGTCGCCTGTAAATGCTCAATCGGTCTTACTCCCCTTTCCCTTATCTGATTGATTACGTTTGCATCCTTAGTGAAACTATCAATATTGATTACCATGATTTGAATGGTATTACTACGGGCAAAATTTGATAGGCTGACTAATTTCTTGGAGTCATACACCTCAAAACTGGCAGGGGTATTTTCGTATAAATCTTGGAAGTGTTCAAACGTAATTTCAAGGTTTTTGATGACTCCCTCACGGATGGCCACCGATGGCACAACAATGACAAACTTTTTGAACCCATACACCTTGTTGAGTTCGTAGATGGTACGCAAGTACACGTAGGTCTTACCCGTTCCCGTTTCCATCTCAATTGAGAAGTTACCAAAGTTCGGGCTTATTGTGTCACCTTTCTCATCCTTAAATCGTATTTTTTCCAACTCGCTTGACGGGTCAAGGTCGTTTTGAGCCTGTATTTTTTGGATATTAGCAAGTATCTGTTCAGGCGTAACGGTTAATCTGTTACCTATTCCTATTTCAGTAAACTGTAAACTCCCCCTGTTTTCGTCTGCAAGCGTAAATTCAAAATCAGTGGTATTAAGGTCTTGACCTTCCAGTATGTCCACCACCGACTGAATCGCATCTATTTGATACTGTTGGTTTTTCTCAAATTGTATTTTCATAGCTTAGATAGTCTTAAAAGAAATACCGTTGTCCTCAAATTTGAGTTGTGCGTTGGTCTTTACGTTGTCGTTATTATGAAATAAGCTATCTAAGCAAATGATATTTTTGGGCTTCAATTCCAATACTGCGGTCTGTACTTCATCACTGTACTTGTCCAGTACAAAAGCCAACTTCTTGTTTGCTGTATAGTAGATTGTTGCACCATCTTGTAAGGTGCTGCACTCGATTTTTTCAGTTAATGGGACACCATTTTTAATAAGTAACTCCCAAAGGATATGTTCGCTTCTTGTGTTTTCTTTCTGTGGAGTTGTGAATAGCTCCATTTGCTTGACCAAATCTTCTTCATTCTCTACCACATCACCACGCCAAATTTTAAAGTTTGAGCTTGCAAGTGTGTATTTTCTGAATCCTAAGTTTTGGTGTTTATCAAGTTCAAGTTTTCCGTCACGCTCTTTCGTTATTTTTTCTATTACTTTTTCTATACGTGTTTTTGAAATATCTGCAATGGTTTTGTGTCCTGCTTTTGATGCTTCGCTTTTATCGTCTGTTAGTTCTGGTAGTTGAACACATATAAATTTTCTATTCCCTCCATCTGCTTCATTAAGTTCCAAAACTGCTTGTGCTGTTGTTCCAGAACCTGCAAAAAAATCAAGAACTATAAAATCTTTATCTTCTTTATCATTGATTTGAAAAGAAAGAGCTTTCTTTATTAAAGATGGTGGTTTTGGAAAATCAAAAATACTTTTTTCCAGTAAGTCATTTAATATCTTACTTCCTTGGTCTGTTGTCCCAACTTCTTTATGATACCATAGATTTGACGGCACCATACCACCGTCCATTTCAGAAAGAAACTTTTTTAATCTTGGATATGTGTTTTCTCCTTTTGTCCCCCAATACAACTTATTTTCTTCAACATGAGATAAATGAGTCGAATATTCATACTTCCATGCGTTTGTTGGATGTTCTATTTCTTTATTTGTGATAGGGTTTATTATCTTATATACTAAATTTTGACGTTGCTCTTTAGTTGCGGGGTTCACATAAGAAACACTTGTCCAATCACCTCTCGGGTCATTATCAGGGTTGGAATATATGGAATCACTTTTTTCATTTCTTGGCTCTTTTATCGTAGATAACTTCTCCGTTTTACGATAACAAAGTATAAATTCCGTAACAGAACCAAACATTTTTGAGTTATTACTTTTTGTAAATCTCTTTTCCCAAATTATTGTCGTTAAAAAATTTTCTTCTCCAAAAATTTCATCCATCAATATTTTTAAGTTCGCTTGCTCATTATCATCTATTGAAACAAATATTACTCCATCATCTTTAAGTAAATTTCTTGCTAAAAATAGACGTGGCAACATCATATTAAGCCAATTACTGTGAAATTGACCATTTTCCTTGTTGTTTTTACGAAACAAGCCTTGTTTCATCATAAAACCATCATCATCTTTATCTCCAATACGTTTGAGATATTCCTCTTTGGTTTCGCTGAACTTATCAGGATAAATAAATGAATCGTTCCCTGTGTTATATGGTGGGTCAATGTAAATCATCTTGACCTTACCGTAATAGGACTTTTGCAGTACCTTCAGTACTTCCAAGTTTTCCCCCTCGATAAAGACATTTTCGGCATTATCCCAATCAATGGACTGGTCAGGGTTGGGTATGAGTGTAGCCGTTGATGGACTTTGCAAAACTTTGTATGCTTCGCTTTTACCTGCCCATGACAGGCCGTAACGCTCTGAATCAGTACTAACGCTTTGACCTAACAATGTTTGTAGGCGTTGTATATCTATTTTATCCTCGGTAAAAGCCTGTGGTACAACTTCCTTTAATTTATTGATAAGGTCTTGGGTAATGTTCAATGATGTTCCGTCCATTGGTAATTGTAGTAATTGAATAAGTAATTAGGTGTTTTATATGGTTATCTTGTACTTATTTCAAGCCCAAAAGTAACCATATCAATGCTGTGTTGTGTAAAAAACGGCTATTATAGTCTTCTTTCCAACGCTTCCGCCTGTTTTACAAGCAATTCCGCATCAGCGAACATTTCAGGATAAAGCTTCCCCGCTTCTGCAATCATAAATCCCGCTACCGCAGGGTGTTTGATATTTTCCTCAAAACTAAGGTTGTTTTTGTAGTATGCTTTGAAAAAACCCGCAGTAAATTTATCAATCAATGCTTGTTTAATCTCTTGATTCACAACTACCTCGGCTAAAATACTCAGTTTCATGTCATGAGCTTGAGCTTTCAAGGCATCGGCTTGCTCCTTGATACTCTGCTGCTGTGCCTGCTTCACCTGCTGCTGTGTATGCTTACGCTCCTGTTCTATCTTTTCTTCCTGGGCAACTTCAAACAAACTTGGAGTTCTGACCATTTGGTTGATGTAACCCCCGATATTTTTTGTCGGTTTCCCCGCTTTGACTTCATTGAGAACATAATCAATACCCAATTGAATCTGTTCTTTCGGTAACTCTTTGAACCACTCCTTAACGGTACTCTTCGCAATTTTATACTTTTTGACCCTTTGAAATGTACTATCAATATCGTTTGCCCCTTGCTTGTTTTTCGTCACTACGATTTCAGTATGTTCGGTAATGCTGACTTCTTCTACCTCACTCGCTTCGATTACTACCCTACCATCGGATTTTTTCAAAACGCTATTCTGTTGCTTTTTAATTTTGAGCTCTTGTTGCCGTGGGGCTTCTTTGTCTTTTAGATAAAAAATAATGGCTGATACTGACCTACCTGATTTTTCTTCTTCGATTTTCCATATTGATAAATCAGTGTACTTTTCAATGTCGTTCATTGCTCTTCGTATCACCTGCTGCTTGAAGCTGCCATATAGTTCATACTCCCCTTCATCAATGGCAAGTATTGTTCTTAACCTTTCAACGGTGTATTTCGCTTTCGAGTTACCAAGTCTTTGTTGGTGCTTCAAAACCAAGTACAATTTGACAGAATAATGACTTGTAATATCTTGAATATTCCTAATATCTATGGTAAGGTATTCCTTTTTGAGTTGGAGTAAGTAGGGTTTCAGCTTCGGGCTGAATTGGAGCAGGATATGATTTTTATTGATTTCACTGACTGGTTCGCTTGTTTCTGTAATGAGGTTGATGGTGGTCTTGTACTCTTTATCATCCTTTGTTTCGTAAATCACAAACTTCCTATCTAATAACCTATGAGCTGCATCCCTCATCAATTCATAATATCTTCCATCCTTCTTTAATGAAAAAAGCTTGATAATATCTTGCACTCTCAATTCATAGGTGGTAAAATCTTCGTCATCAGGCAAAACCATCGTAAGCATGGTCGCAAAAACCCTGAACTCGTGAATATCCATTTTAGAAGTCGCCTCAACTAAGCCCGACTTTCCCCCTTGAATTCTGATAGTGTACCTATCCTGTAGATCCTGCTTTCTTCTTTTAGATAGTTCCTTTTTTGCCATACTCGATAAAAATGATAAAACAGTATGAGCCTACGGTTTTTGTGACAGATTGCAATATGAAATATAAAAATAATATTTTTTTCTTATACTTATATTTCAAAAACGTGATTTTTCTTATAGTAAAGTGTGATTTTTCTTATAGTAAAGTGTGGTTTTTCTTATAGTTGGTGTGAAATTCCTTATAGTTAGGTGTGATTTTTCTTATATTTTGCTCTGTAAACCCTTATAAATAAGCCACTTATTGGGGGTCTTAAATAATAAAAAGAATAAAATTTATATAAAACAACAAAAAGAAAATTTGTTGTTGTTCAAGTAAAAATTTTCTTTTTTATAAAAAAACAGGACATCCTGTATAGGGGATTCGTCCCATTAATAAAAGTGTGATTTTTCTTATAGTTAGAGAATAATAATTGATATTTTGAGCTTTCTATCAAAAAAGGACGTTTCGTAGGTGTGATTTTTCTTATAGTTAGTGTAAAAATGACTTCCGCTAAACCTTTGTAAAGGTGTTGTGATATTTCTTATATTTGATAATAAATAATTGATTATTAGTTATTTATGTTAAAATATTATTTTAAAAAGTATGATATTTCTTATAGTTGGAGGACAAAAAGTGATATTCTGAGCTTTTTATCAAAAAATGAATATTCCTCAGGTGTGATTTTCCTTATAGTTCGGATGAAAAGAGGGTAGTATGGCGTTAGAAGGTGATTGTATGTGGATTGTTATACTAATTGTATTTAACAATGATTGATTGACTATCACACTTTTGACAACAAATAAAGTTGTCAAAAGTGTGATAATTATTATAGTTTGAAGGTTTTTGAGGGAAAAAACTACTTTGCGTGTTAGTATTTTTCGATAAATGTGTTTTTTGAAGGGTGTAAAGTTATCTTGCCTCTTTCTATGTTATAAATTGGGGCGTCGGCGGGCATTTTATCATCTGGTCTTAATAGGGCGAAAACTCTAATTGTTTTATCTGGATAGTGATTATGTAGTATTTGGGCACAAGAAATTGATGTTGTTCCTCTTGTAATCACATCATCTACTAATATAATTTTGTTAGTGTAAATAAAATTATCTCTTAATCTTAGAGAATTAAAATGATCATTAATAGAGGGTCGAGTTTCGGTAGTGTAGCCCGAATGAGATGATTTAATGGATTTGAATCTTTCTAAGCAATCTACTATCTGAAAAGTATCTTTTAACTTACTAAGTTCATTACAAATCTCAAATGGGACACGTAAAGCACCAGGTTTAACTAAGCTACTACTTGGAATTGGAACTAAAGTTGAGTCTTGTATAAATTCAAAAACACCATTATCTTGATTTAATATGTTAAGTAAGAAATTAGGAAATTTTTTCATATTAGTCCAAGATTTGATTGAATTTTTCCAATCTCTTGATGTTTTATGAATCATTTCATGCCCTCTCGGAGAATATCGCAATAGAGTTAAATACTCAATTTCGAGCTTTGATGGTTGGCTTAATGTCATAATAACTCCATCAGTTCATTAGAAAAACAGCGAAGCGGTATTTCTTCAATAAGTTCCTGATAATTATCTCTTGTTAAAACAATTGCACCGTAATTTATCATTTCCTTCGCCCATGAAATATTCATTACATTTTCCATTATATATAATTTTCTGCCTATTCGTAAAGCTTCCCATCCTTGATGCTTTGTTCCACTTGATTCACTTGCTTCCACAATTATCGTTGCATCACTAATCAAAGCCATTGTACGATTTCTAATTGGGAAATTTTTTGGGTTAGTAGGATAACCTGTCGGGAATTGACTAATAGCTAAGTGATTAGCCTTGATTTTGTCGAGTAAGCTACTGTTCTCTTTTGGATAAGATATATTGAGAGGTGTACCAAGTACAGCAACTGTTCTACCATAAATGATTGCTGTTTCATGAGCAATGGTATCAATTCCCTGTGCTAATCCACTTACTACCGTAATTCCTTGTTCACACAAATATTTAGAAATAGACTTTGCTCTGTTTAAACCATTTTGTGATGCGTTTCTTGAGCCAACCACACATACTCTTCTCTCGTTAGTCAAAAGAGAAATATCACCCTCAAGAAAAAGATTTTCGGGGGCATATTTGAGTTCAAAACGGTTAAGCAAGTCTTTATAATCTTCATAGCTAAACATAGGCATCAGAATTTGAGGGTTGAACACAAAAGTAGAAAAGGAATAATATCTACGCAAAAAGAGCATTTAAAGATTATTTTTGATATTAAAAGTAATTCCATCTTTTGGTGGAGCTATTATTGCGGTCCGAAAAGCCAGTTTTCACCTTGGGCGAAATGGAGCAGAGGAGTGTTTGTTGTTCAATGTGGGGGGATTGTGCATCAGATGACTTTTATCTTCATTTGACAGCTATTATTATCTGACACAACCATTTGATTAAGGCGTATCTTCTGAAATGGTGCAATCACACTCTAACCACCCGTTCAGCTCTGAACCATGTAAAATATCTGATTCGGGAATCGAAAACTGTAATCTCACGGGGTTTTGTGCGTCAAAAGCTTTATTTAATCTATCCGCTATTGCAAATGACGAACCATGACTAACTATTTCAGCATACCCCCCCTTTTCAAAAACTAATCGAATATCGGAGGTGTTTAGAATCCTTTCTACCGTCCCTTTTTTGATAGGAATGAGTTTGATAACAAAATATTCCCCCCTTTTTACCTCAATACGGTTTTGTTCAATTTTAAAATACAGACCCAAATCGCCCTCAATTTTTTTATCAATTGTGATTGTTATGGAATCTGACTTAGACCCATTATCTTCGTTTGGTGATTCTGTATGCTCTTTAGCACTTGTAACCGAGCTGTGTATTAGATTTTCTTTTTTTCTGTTTTCATAGATGACAGCAATAGTGATTAGTACGGCAGCACCAATTAAATATCCTGCCCTATTTGAAATTTTCATTGATTAAATACTTCAGTTGAGATGGAACATTTGTTTAATAATAAAATCTTTTCTGGGATAGTAGCTATACTTTTCTTCTTGCTAATTTACGTCGTCATTGAACATTTTATAGCTGTATTATGCGTCACAGGTGCTATCATATTGATAATCCTTGCATTTAAGGAAGGTAAAGACAATCAGAATTTTCCTCCTGAGAACTTTAATGGATAATTACATAATTACATAATTACATAATTACATAAATTTATATCTCACTTGCTAAAACGTTCTTACCGTGTAGGTTGACAAAAGCCGTTTCAAAGCTTTTCATTACGTTCTCGTGTAATCCTAAAAAAAAGTAATCTTCGATTCCGTCAAATTGAAAATAGGGGTCAATCTCAACTCTTTTCAATACAGCTTGTAAGTTGCTTTCATGCTCGAAGGTGCAACAAACCTTTGTGACTACTTCCAACTGGTATTTTGAAGCAGCTAAACCATGCTTGACGGTATAGACGTGCTTTCTGAGTTGTTCAATGACTCTTTTGGCATCTCTACCATTATACACCTCAATGAGCAGAATTTGAGCCTTACGCATCGGCTTTTGATAAATGACGATACTATCGGGGTCAAGAAAATGACCATTGCCAAACTCAATTCTTGTTACTGCGTGCATCGGCTCTTTTTGATGCTTTTTGCGACTACCGATTACATCGAAATAAGTATCGTACCTAATCAGGTCAAATGAGTGATTAGACAACCACTCAAAAATACAAATTTGAGTATTAATCGTACTGACTCTATGGAAATAATCATGCGTAAAAAGGGTAGTAGCACTTTTGGGGTATCTGATATTGTCATAGTGTAGATTTGGCGTATTCTCAACCAATAAGGTCGCCCCCTTGGGGGTCAAAAAATGGATTCTTTCAAGCTGTTTTCCGTATCTTAATAGTGCCTTATAATCCGCAAACTTAACCAATTTTGCGTCAATGAGTTTTTTGAGGGCTTCATAGACTCTGTTTCTGATACCAACTTTCAACCTTACTAATTGCGAGACAGTAAGGTATTTATGAGCTGCAAGCTTTCTCAATATCCTTTCTTGTAAGCCTGAAACAAGCACGATATGCTCGTGATTATGATTCTTGTTCCTTTGACTCATCCGTGCCGTCTTCGTTTTTTTTGTCGTTGTTGTTTGTATCATTCTTATCGGAGTTCTTCGGATTAAATGGCGGTTTGTTCTTTTGATTGTTGTTATGCCCTTTTTTATCGTTATTGTCTTTCCGATTACTGTTATACTTGCCGTTGTTGTTATTCTTCGTTCGGTCTATGGGTTTTTGAGTACTTTCATCAGTTGGGGGAGTGTTCAAAATTACATTGGGGTCGTCCTCCAACTGTTTCATATAGGCTAAGACATCATCAATTGGTCTTTTCCTGTAATACTTTGCCTTCTGTTCCTTGACTGTTTGTTGCCATTGCCTATCAGTCATGGCGTTCTTATCGTCCAAACTTTCAGTTGAACTACGTAAGATGAACGGCTCACCATCCGCAATCTTAGCCATAAACTCACCAACTTGCAACTTTTTCAAAATGGCAATTTCAGCGTCAGTCTCTTTGCTGAAAGCGTTGAGAGACTTAAATGAGTTTGCACCAATGATTTTGATTTTTGTTGTTCCAAAAATTGCGTCCTGCTCTTCGTAATTCATTCCCTGACCTACAAACTGATTGGCAATGGTCAAGTACATCTTGTACTTTCTCCCCTGTGTGAGTATTCTAATCATTGACGGTGATACATAATCCTGAAACTCGTCAATGTACAGATATACGGGTTTTCTCTCGTCTTTTTCCAACGCTGCTCTTTGAAACGAAATACTTTGAATCAGGGAAATAATGATTTTACCTATGAAAATAGGGGCTTTATCTCCCAAGTTTCCGATTGCAAGATTGAATAGTACGAGTTTGTTGTTATCCAGTGCGTTCCTTAAATTAATGGTACTGGGGCCCGATATGAGATTTGCAAATGATGGCATCCCAAGTAGGGTAGTAGTCTTAACTAATACCCCTGCCTTTGAGTCTTTGAAGGTGCTGACATTTTCCCACATATTTCTGAAAAATGTTCTTGTTGCAGGGTTACTACTGTTTTTCCCTGCTTCTACTAACGGTATCGTATGAACATCATTTTTGGCCAATGATGCAAAAGTGTGTAAATCCCATAAACTTGACCCCTCTCTTTCCAAAAGTACATTGACACAGTTATACATCAAGGTCTGCTGTTGGTTCGTGAGCGGTTGACCAAATGACTCACAAATCTCAACCAAGGCACTACCTATCTGTTGATTTTGGAGGTCTATCTCTCTTTCAAGGTTATCAGTAGCTTGTATCTCAAATGGGTTTATTACTGGAGTGTAATGACCTTTGAATAAATCCAAGTCAAGATACATCAACTTGTCTTTCATCCCTGGCTCTGCGTTCTCTTTGAATTGAGCAACTTCCCTTGTAAAATCCCCGTTGGGGTCTATCACGATAATGGAGCAATCCTTTTTGAGATTTTGCCTAATGTCTTGCAAAATCATGGATTTCATCAACTCACTTTTCCCACTACCTGGCGTTCCTGTTATCCATGAATGAATCCTGTATTTTTTGGGTACTGCGACTCTATGCCAATCGTGAAAGATAGTGTACAGTATTGGATTTTTCTTCTTCATAAAGGCAAAGTAACTTGCCAAATCATCCTCTTTGTAGTTCATGATGAACTGCTGTCTTGCCTTCTCGCTCCCGATACCCGCCAACCTAAAAATAGGGTGACGTATCTTCAAATCATCAATCTTGCTTGCCCCTTGGTCTTTATAGGAACTGAACAAGCCACGACTCAAACCACTGGTGTTTGTCCCCTTGAAAACTTCTTGAAACTCGGAAAATTTGACAAACCTTTCATTGATAAAAAGCCACTCGACCAACGGGCGAAAAATCCAGAATCGCCACATTTTTTTGTCGTATTCGATGAGCCACATCATCATGAATTCGTCCACTAACTGTGGTATGTCACACATTCTTGTACCTCCCAAATACAAACTTTCGGGGGTGCGGGGGTCGCAGGTGTTTGTCAGCTTGTACATCAAACTGACCATTTTTTCGCCAATTTTCATGTCGCAAAATGAGGGTAAAACAAAGGGTACTCAAGTACCCCTATAAAACATAGTAACTATTTACAAGTCAGAACTTTATAATACTACAAAAAATTCAATAGATTATGTATTTATGTGCATCCATATTTCAATCTTTTACACATTGCCATAAATACATAATTACATAAAGTGAATGACTCTTGATTCGTCTCTGCTATGCTTCACGTTTAATCCTAACTCTTTGCTACATACTCCTCTAACGCTTCAACAAAAATAGCTTTAATCTTCTTTTTTCTTCTAAATCCAATCTCTCTAATGGTGTCCATCAACTCAACAGGAATATAAACAGTGAACTGTATTTCTTCCGCTTTTTGCTTTGTTGTTGACCGTAATGGTGTGCTTGCTTCTTTCACTGGTGACACTTCTTGTATTGGTGTCGTGTCTTCTTTTTCTTTAAGCTTAGTACCTAAAGATTCTAATTCTGTTTTGAAATTTTTCTTTCCCATTATCGTGATTGGTGTAAGATGTAAAAGGTTATAAGTAGTTCAAAATCTCTTTTGTTAAGTCAAGTATCTCTTGCTTTGCTTTGTCGTCGTCTGTTTCAAATACTCCTCCAGTAATAGGGGAACGTGCATAACTTACCCTTTGGCTTATCATCGTTTCCATGATAGGCATTGCATAATCTTCTAATACTTGCTTTATATCATCGGTCAAACTGGTGCGGTGTTGTATCATATTTAATACAATCGCTGCTTTCAGATTTGGCCGTTTTACTTGTGATTTTTTGAGTAGTGCAATAGTTGCCTTTATTGCCATTGCATCAAGAACGCCTGCCTTTGTTGGTATCAGTACAAAGTCTGACATCTCAAAAAATTCAGGTAGCTTGTTGCTCAAATACGGGGGCGTGTCAATGATGGCCACGTCGTACTTGTCTTTAATAGTAGTAATCTCGTCTAAGGGTATCAAATCAATTCCCTTCAATCCTACTAACTCGCCCAATCCTGCAATGCTCCCTTGAGGGTCACTATCCAGTATCGCAACACGTAATGAGTTTTGTAAACAATACCCAAGATTTAAGGCTAATGTTGTCTTGCCGACTCCTCCTTTTTGATGGGCTACGGTAATAATTTTCATGTACTTATAATGGATAAAATTAAATAATCTGACTACGTTGTAGTATGATGTTATGCTCTAAAAAGTCAATCGCTCTTTCAAGGTTGTTTCTATGAATGACTTGTAAGTATGGCTTGCGATTCTTCGGATGAACTAAGCGAACATCACTTTGGAAAATCGTACCAATAGGGTAGTGCTTCCTAATACTTCTTGAACAATCCACAAAGTAGCTACTTGCTACATTCTGACCCTCTAAGGGTTTCAAGCGTATCTTATTGCCAATTTTAACTGATACCAAGTACACATCTAAATAGATATTTGGCCGTGTTGTAAGGTTTTGAAACAGTCCCATCGTTGCAATCAAGTTTGATAAACAAAGATACAATATTTTTACATAAATATATAATTATTGTTTTATGTAATTATATATTTATGTAATGTAATTGCAACAAAAAAACACCTACTTACCTGAAACAGATACATAGGTGAATTGGGTACATAACCCGTTTGCCTCATTAGTTAATCGCAAGCTGCAATTTGATAGTATCAAGCACACCCCTATCAACTCGCTCCTTCACATCCATTGCAAGCCCTACCCGTTGGTCATGGTTCAGAATACCATTAAAGCTGTTGTATAGCAACCAAGCACTCGGCTCGGTGTGTAACGCTTCGGCTTCTTCGTACAATTTCAATGGAACTTCCTCAATGATTCGCTTTGGGAATGTGTCGCCTTTTTGCTCCCGTAACCGTTTCATAATTTCCTCAATCTCCTTTGCAGTTATTCTTCGTTCGGTGAGTTTGCGAAATTCGCGCAAATTATCATCGAGTGCATCAAGGCGGTTCAAGATAATATCCAAGTTAGGCAATGGGTCATTGTTGTGCTTTTGATGAACTTGTGCCTCTTTCCGATAACCCATTAGGCCGTTACTACAAATTTGTCGATAAAACGACAAACTGATACTGTGGCGTAGTGTTCCATCGTATGAGTTTTGAACTTCAATCATGGCGTTCAGATAGTCTTTATTGGTCACTTTCAAGACACTATCAATCAAGATAAACTGGATTGAAAATCTGCGGTCGTCTTCGTTCCATGCTCTGATTTTGTAGCCATCTTTTCCAAACGTAGAATCAAGCTTGGAAATGATAGGGCTTACAAGTGCTTCATTACTAACCAGTTTATAGCTACTCCCTGCAAGGTGCAAGACTTTGTTCATACTTGGGCAATAGATGGCCGAAGCGTACTGGCCACCAAAATGACAGTCGGTGAGTATTGCTCTGTTGGGTGTGAGTTCGTGTTGCTCGACGGTAAAAAGGACGTTTTCAAGTGAGGCGGAGCGAGCCTTTAGAGTTGCATTTGACATAGTGATTTGTGTTTTGGTTTGCTGAATCACTATATCAATCTGATGGTAAAAATCAATATTACATAAATATATAATTGCATAATTATGTAAATAAACCCACTTGAAATACAAACAGTTTTCAATAAAAAAGGCTTGCACCCCTACCAACGGTCAGGCGGCTACAAGCCTTATTAGGGTTGATTATTTGGTGTAGTGTTCGATACTACCAAATAAATCAGAAAAATTTATACTCGACCTTTTCGGTTCTTGACTTTGTGGTAAACGGGAATAGGTTTCATTGATAGATTAGTGTCAAGTCAAACTCACCAAACTCACCTTTTCCATTACGGGCAAAGAATCAAAAAAAAGACTTCCTCTTTTTGTCAAACTGTATCGGATACCATTCAAACATTGTGATTGGGTCGTACAGCTTCATCAAAAGTTGGGGGTCTTTTTTGTGCTAAAAGCATGAAACATTGAATTACAAAATAAAAATTGCAGGCAATCCGACCCGCAAAAGTAAAGATAGTAAATATCAAAGAAATAAAAAAAGGGCTTATACCCATAAAAGTAATATTGTTACCTATAAATCATTTCAATTAGTCATAAATCATTGGAATTGGTTTTGTATCCCAATTCATTATAGTACGGACAGATTGTAAGAATTGTAAATAATCAGACTTGTGTTCTTTAAGGAACTGTTGAAGTATGAGTTCAAGTTTTGTTACTTCTGCCTCTTCAATATAGTAAACTATCTGATTTTCTTCTTCATCGAAATCATCAAAGAAAGGCAAAAAGTTATTGAAATTTAATTGATTGAAATATTCTTTGAACCGCAGATTTGCTGCATATTTGACTGTTATATGTTCAATTTTTTTAGAATATGAACCTGACTCATCAAGAAAGGATTGTTTATCTTTTAGTGCAGGCACACTATGAAAGCAAGTCTCAAAATCTTTTTCAGTAAAGATACTTTCAAAAATGCAACCATATAGAGTTGTTGTAATACGTTCAGGGATACTGCCTCTATCATAATCTATTCCTTGGTCTTTAGGAATAGCTCCATAGATTATCCCAGCATCTATAGAATCAGTCCCTTTTTTTTGGAAGAATTTTATTCTCCCTACTCTTAATATTTTAAATTCCTCATAACAAATAGTATATGCAACGAAATGTCCTAACTCATGCCAAAACACAGTTTCAAAATTGTTTTCTCGTATTGTATTCATGTTTGTTGCTTAAAATAAAAAAAGGCTTGCACCCCTACCAACGGTCAGGCGGCTACAAGCCCACTTTGTTCTTGATTGGTAAATCTGATAGTTTGCATGGAGTAAAAGACGTGTCTTTGACTACAATGTTACAATCAGTTATACCTGATTCATCAAAAATGATTCGTCTTGTTGTCTCGCCTCGCAATCTATCTCGCCAACTTGGTACAAATAGGCCATAAAAATCGCTATTCTTGTAATCATACCGAATCGGATAAATACATCATCAACGGACACAATCAACGAACTTTGCAAGTAATACAGGGTCTTTGTACTCAATTTGGTATTCAAAAGCCGCATAATGTTGTAACTCGGCTTTTGAAAATACTGCGATAAGCGGTAAATGAAACAATCGCATTTTTAATGAAAATGAAATAAAAACGCCTCAAAAGGGCATTATAAAGGTACGCTATTTTGTAATTACATAATAATATCAAATACCGCTTGAATTGTCTGCAAATCAGTTTTTTGCTCGATGCTGCTTTGAATCCCTGTGGGTACGTTTGAAAAGAAGTCTAAGCCTGTGCGTTTCTCGATTTCATCAACGCTGACCCTGTAATTGCTCCACTTCTCCGCTCCGACTTCATTATTGTTTGGCATCCATACGGCTATGACTCGCGTTGTGGCTGTAACACGCTGCACGTCATTTGACCCGATAGGTAGTACAATAATGACTTTCCATAATGCACTCGGTACGGTGATGCTGCCGATGGTGGTCGCTTGGCCGTTGTCGCCTTCTCCTCCTTTACCGTATGTTCCTGCTACAATATATATTTCGTTCCCGTCTTTCAATAACTCTCGTGTGTATTGCTCCAGTAGATTCCACGCCTGACGGTTATGTTTTGGGGCTTGTGGTACAATATTAGTTAATATAAAGGTGCTTTTGTTCTCCTCAATGGTGCTGTCTCGGTCGTCGCTCGGGCAAAGGTGGCCACGGTCAAACCCTGTATTGGTGTAGTCGCTATGTCGTGCAACATACCACCCTTGGGGCAATGTATTATCGGGGATAAACTGACCAGAATATCGTTCAACTCCCCCTTTCCATGCTGTTGATAAATGCCAGGAACACCAATTAGTAAGATTCGTTGTTGCGTTATAGCTTAGTGCATAGCTTGGCCGTTGAATAAGGTAATTTTTTGAATTATTCGGGTCGCTCGTGGCGTTGCTTGGATTTCCAAGGGTCAAGTGGTCGTCACGGGTTGGTCGTTCGATTGTTGGGGTTACATCGTCGGGGCGGCAACTTGTAATCATCAAAACAATGCAGGCACTAAAAATAAAATATTTCATAATGATATAAATATGTAATTACATAAAAAGGGGCTTGCACCCCTACCAACGGTCAGGCGGCTACAAGCCCTCATTTTGTTTGAGTTCAGAGAAGCGGCACTTATGAAAGCTTGCATCTCTCTCAATTCCAATACCAAGTGGTCACTTGTATTCTTCCAATTCATATAAACTGAAAGAACCTCGCTCATTTTCTACTCCTACGACAAATCAAAAAAAGATTCCTGTTTCCTCTTCGTATTCAGTTGCAAACCGTGTTCGCTTTGAACATGGGTCAAAAAACTTACATACTACGATAGGGTCTTTTGTTTCTGATTGTACTCAGATTTTGCGAAAGTCAGCAAGGAGTTCTTGCGTCAAGAATTTGTGTTTTCTCATGGTATTGGGAAAAGAATAAAAAAGTGCCTGTGAAAAGGCACTTACGAAGATAGAGAAAAACCTTGCGCGAGCACAAGCTTTTCCAAATAAACCTAAAAAATGACATAATATTTTTGTTATTGACGACCCCTCATGTAACGGAATTTGAGTATTTGTTGCTTTTTGAGCGTAGAAGTTCAATAGTCTGATTAATTGCTTAATTACTTTGTTTTTTAAATTTCGAGCGTTGAAAAGCGGGCTGATTTAAATTGTAAATCCCTTTTCATACCCAAACCTTTAACCTTTACATTTAGTAATTCCTGCAAGCTGAAATATCACCGTTCAGGGTCATTTCAGTCAACATAGCCGAAAAACTCTTGCCTTTTTTCATCATACTCGGCATACCGTGTTCGGTGTGAGAATGGATGGAAAAACTTGGTGATTACCAGTGGGTCTTTAACTCATTCTTGGCGACCAATCTATTAACTCTTGTGTGAGCAGCTTCATGGTGCAAAATATAAAAAATGCGATAAAACGCATCATTAAAGATAAAAATAAAATGTGGTACTGTTTCTATAAGCAATAATAATAATGCTAAAATTTTAAATTGGATATGATAGCCGAATGATCACTCAATTTTAATTCTACAGGTTCTGAATTATAATAGCATCCATCAATATATGAGGATATATTTTTTGATACAAATGTGTGATCATAACGATACCCATCGTTTGTACGGCCTATCCAACTATAAGCCAATTCTGTTGGATATAACATACGGAAAGAATCAACAAAGTTGTTATTTATTAAAAAATCATAAAAATCATATTCCCATTGTTTAAAAAAAGAATAATGAGGTACATGGTTTGGTTCAAGAATATTTAAATCACCACAAAAAACTAAATTTTTTTTGTCATAATTTAAAAATGCCTTCTTTAATTCATCAATAAAACGCCTTTTTCTTTCAATTTTTAATTCACTTGAATCTCTTGAAGGGATATAAGTAACAATTATCTCTATTGGAATATCGCCAATTAGAACTTCACAAGAACTAATCCTACTATTTATAAAATTTATTCCTTTAGAAAAATTCCCTACTTTAATATTATGTTTGCTTGCTATCATCACACCATACTCGTTATCAAAAGGCTTAGGAAAGATTGTATTATATCCATAAGCATAAAAAAGCTTTTCTAATAGCTTACAACCTTCACTATTTTTGGTTTCCGTTAGCAGAAAAATATCGCTTGGTTGTTTACGAAGCCATTTAAATTGTTTCTCCACTCTTTCAGTAGAAGGGTTTGCAATATTCCAACAAAATAAGGATAATGAAGTCATGGTTTTTTTAATAAAATTTGAATCTCTTCAATTATAATCATTACTGTTTTTTCTATCGAATTTTCAGTATTATTAATAGTTATCAAATTGAATCCTTTATCAATTAGAAAATTTGATGTAACCTTGTATTTTTCGATTTCTTGTTTTCGAGAATATTTTCTTTCAAACCGACTGAGGGCTTTTCTTTTTTTCATTCTTTCTTCAACTACACGAGGGTCTCCCGTTAAAATAATGCTTAAATCAGGAATTATTATTTTACTATTTATATTCCAAATAAAATTAATATCTACACCATCTAAACTTTGTAGAGCGAGAGATGATTCAATATATCTATCTGAAATAACGAAAAGATTTTTTTTTAATTTTGGAATAATTTCTTTTTCAATATGATAGTATCTATCTGAGGCTATTAAACAAGTATAAACAATTCCATTTAAATCATTTTCGGATTTTCTCACAAAATTCCCTAAAAAGGAATCTGTTGGCTCTTTTGTTAAAAAGACTTTTAGTTTAAGTTTTTTTAATTCTATTTTTAATTTCTTAATAATAGAAGATTTGCCAACTCCATTAATTCCATCAACTGTAATGAACATATATGTTTTTTTTAATACTTTGGACAAACTTCTTTATCAATACCTTCAATTTCTTGGCCGGATGATATTATTGCCGCAGGGCATCCTTTACCACATTGTAAATTATTATTACAATTTTTACATATATTATTACCTCCTAAGTCATATTTTTCACGCAAAACATATTGTTTTAACTTAACGTCAATATCTAAATCAGAAAAAATATTTCCCACAATGAATTCATCGGGACTGTGCTTACTATCAGGTGTTTTGGCTGCAAAAACTAAATATGGACAAACTGTTAATTCACCATTAACAAAAATATAAACTATATTTCCAGCTTCACATGATGAAAGCGGTATTTTTTCAGTATTAGGAAACCTAATTAAAGTTGTATCTACTTCGTTTTTATATTTTTGTGCTATTTCTTTTATTTCATTCATTATGTTTTGAGAAGCAGAAAAAATACTTTTGCTTTTAACACCTCTACCATAGTTAGATAACGGATTTAAAAGAATATATTTAGCATCATTTTTTAATGCAAAATCATAAATAAAATTATATTCATCTGTATTTATTAATTTATTAGGAGTAATTAATAGTCCTTTTAATAATCCATGTTTAGCAAAAAGTTCAATCGTTTTTATAGTTTGATAAAAAGATTTTTTATCACCTCTAAAAAGGCCATGACTGCCAGGGCTAAATCCATCTAAACTAATATTTATAGATGTATTCCCAATTTCTTTTAAACGTAATATTTGTGACTCAGTTGTTAAAGTAGCATTAGTACATATACTTGTACTTATACCAGCACTAACTAACTTTTCAACTATTTCTAATATATCTGCGTGTGCAAATGGCTCTCCACCTGTAAGGGTAGCACTAATAACATTACATCTCTTTAAATTAGGTATTAGAATTTCTGTTACATCTGATATGCTCATTGAGTCACCATGTTTTGTAGCAGACACAAAACAATGAACGCAATGTAAATTACACTTGTCTGTTATTTTAATCAATGCTTTCCTATATGGTGCTTCTACAGAAGTACGAAAAAAACATGAATGTAGCGTTTTTTCGCTTAAAATCTTCCTTTTAAAATCTTCCATGATAATTATCGTTACGTATGACTATCTTGACTGATATAAATCATTTGACAATAACATTGAAATAGTTAAAATGAATTGATAGAATAAAACCCCTCTATCAATAATAAAAATGTATTTTTTTATAAAAAATTTAAAAAAACACATCGGGCTATTTAGCATTGCTCAGTTATTAATTGTAATAGGCTGTAATCCGTTACATTTAAACCAATATTTAATAAGTATTGGTGTTGGACTTTTCTCAACAACACTTGCATTTGTACTAATTAGGTCAAAATTTTATTAAGGAGGTTTTTCCTCCTTAATTACTCAAGCTATGTAACTTATTCTCATAACACTCTGCCCACTTAGATAATTCTACTGGAGTAGGAGTATCTGCATTATGCCAAACTAATTTAAAAATCTTAATAAATAATCCACAATCAAAATGATTTACGTCACTTTCTATAACGCGATATTTTTTTGCAGCAATGCGTTCATATATACTTATTGCATCAACTGATGGGGCATGTTTAGTAATTCGTCCCCGTACTTTTAAGTCTTCTATGTTTTTATTATAAAATCGTAATTCTATATTGTTAATTTCTTTAACAATCATTCCATACCTAATTTCTTCTTGTTCATTTTTTGGTCTTCTACATAAAATTTGTATCCTTCTAAATTCTAGATCGTACAGTTGTTTAAATTGTGCATTATTTTTAATAGATTTAATATCAGTTCCAAAAAAATTTAAATCTCCAGCAAACATACGCATTGTGTCAATCTTTGAATTTTCAGTAAACTTTCTAATTATTAAATCTAATTCTTTTGGTGAATATACTCTATCATCATAATTGAGAATCAAGTATATAAATACTTGATATAGAACACATACTATTAGGATTATAAAACCAAACCATAGTTTTGAATTATCTGGATTGTTTAAATTTTCTTTCATAAAAAAGATACTACATCCAACTGGAACAATGCCAAGTAAGTAAAATAAGAAAGTCCATTTTTTGAATTTTTGGTTCCGCTGTGTTAAAGTATTGGCAAGCAATCCGAAAAACACACCGATTAAGGCGTACATAATGTTTGATAGAAACTCTTCCATTAGATTTATTGAGCTTTATTTTAAAAGTAGTTCGGAATACTTGGATAAGGTATCAAAGATTCTAAAAGCATAACAAATCCATCCCGTACAAATAAGGATAGTAAAATTACGATGGTAGTCGTAATAAGAGCCACGGGTATATTGTTCTTGTTCACTTGGTCTAATTCATTGATCTTACGAGTAAGTAAACCCCAAAGCCACAAACTTATTAGCACAACCAAAAAGGCAACTACCACACTTACCAACAGGAAATAAATAATATACTTAGCTGACTCAACGAAGCTGCCACCGTCTTTCTGCACAATTCTAATGGCATTTTGGATAGGTATCATGGCATTTGATGCTAAATACCCAACTGCAAACAAAATTCCGCTACACAAAATAGCATAATCTATGTTGCTGGAGGGGTCAATCTTATACTTACGGGCAATAATTTGGTTTAGGATTTGGTATGCTCCGTAAAGCAGTATGACTCCAATGAACAAAGAAAGCAAAATTTGCAACAAAGCCGAAAAAAATAGGGTAGTATTCATAAAAAAGTTACCTAACGGTTAATTGATTTGTTGTTATGTACCAATTTCGGGGTTCAAACCTTGGTAAACTGCCAATTTGATATCCTTCAGCTGTGGTCTCCCACACGTAGTATTTTTTGCCCGTACCGAGCTCAACGTAGTACAAACCACTACCAGTGGGTATATTAATGCCTAAAATTGAGTGACCTTCCACGTCGCTGTTCAAAATTACTACGTCGTACTTAAACTTTGACAGCACCGTATAGAGTAATACGGTTCTGGTGTCGCAGTCACCTTTGAGATTGTACATAAATTCGACGGGAGATTGTACCCCGTTTTGTATAATACCGTCTATGTATGGTCGTCTTGCCAGTAAGTACTGATAGGCAAAGTTATTTGTTTGCCCTGATGCTTCGCAACGTCGCATGTATTCGCCCGCTTCATCGGCAATTACCAGAAAATACGGAATACTTTGAATACAGCTTACAATCATCTCGGCAGTCTCGGTGTTCCCTAATTGGTTACGCTTCGCTATGTCGTAAAACATGGCATAGAGTCGGTTAAGTTTGGGTGCGTCGAACTCAATCAATTGCTCATAAAAAGAAGACTGTGCTCGATTATTCTTACTTGTTGGGTAATCACTAATACAGACTTTGATGGTACCGTTGAACGTACGGCCTGCGTAGTCGCTCCACGTAATGCGGTGTTCCTGCAATGCACAGTCTTCCTTTATTTTGCGGTCAGAGCTATCGAGTCGGGGCTTGGTGTCTTCCTTGTATCGTTTACGTTTTGTGGCCAGTTCGGGCTCAAAACGAAAGATTAACGGGCTTAAAAATATCATCACCAATATCACAAAAAATAGATAGGTCAATGCCCAAAACACACCATTCCCACCAAAAAAAGAACGCAATCTATCTTTTAAAGGTTGTTTCACGGGTAATTATTTGTTTATAGTTCTGGCTTGCATATACTCGCCTTTGCCTACTTCAAATTCAGTTATTTTTACGGAATTACCTCCGTTGGGTACGCTCTCAGGTATTCGTCCAGATGCACAGTTACATGGTTTTGAAACGTTGCCTGTAAAGATTTGTTCTCGACCTTTATATTTGAGTTTTAAGGTAAAAGGTACAGGGGTATTGTCTTGTTTGTGTTTTTTGAAATACAAGGCATAGACCTCATACTTGCCTTTGGGTGGTGCATTTTTCCAGAAAATGTTTTCTATGGGGCTATTAGTTAAAGGATTGTTAGCGTTTATGTCTAAATCCATGACACCACCACCGTTTTGTTTATTGCCAAAATAAATCCAACCATTGGGAGTACGAACTACTAAGTCTAAATCATCATTATTTTGCCAAAACAAACTCATCTGCATTTCACCCGTGCCTAAGCCTCTATCATCTACCTCTACCGTATCATAAATTACTACCTGACGGCGAATAGTGTCTATGGTTGGTGATAATCTGAGACTATCACGGACATATACCGTATCAATAATTACCACCCGTCGTAACGTGTCGTTAACTGTTGGCCGTGGTGGTACGTTTTCGCCACAAGGTGGACATTCAGGACAGGGGTGTTGGCAGGAACACTTGCCAAACAAGAAACACCATAACAAATACAGTAAAAGAAATAAGCCTAATAGTTTGAGAATAATCCCTAAACATCCACCCGTACCATCAAAGAACCCACCTCGAAAACCGCTCTTGCCTACTAATGTATCTTTGGTTTGTCCTCCTCTTTGATCACTTCGTACCAAGTTGTCAATTTTACCGTATATGACACCCGTCAACCCACCGTAGGTTTTTCCTTCACGGCTTACGGTTTCGTGCAGTTGAACACTCTGGATAATTACATTGGTCAAATTGACCTGTTGTGCTGTGCCGTCGGTGAACTTTATTTTGATACCTCCTAAATATTCGGGTTCAAAAGAATGTTCGTCGGTCATGCCCAAAAAATCGTACTTCTCAATGTACTCCGCCCCTGTTACTGTGCCTTCGTACAAATCAATGCTGTGGTATTTCTTAGTGGCCGTGGTCTGTACGTTTAAGTCTTCACCCTCATACTTACCCGAAAAAATGCCTTTGATATATTGAGTACTCATGGTTATTGGGGTCTGGTGAAAATAGGGTTGCGTTCCCGCTGAATACGTCGCGTGTTAAATGGCGGGTCTTCGTATAATTCGTAATCGGAAATTTCAACATCTACCAACTCTTTGAAAAGTCTTTGGATGTATTCTTTGGTTAGATAGTAAGCATTGCGTATATAAAGCGTGTCATGCTGGTACTTGATGCGCTCATATTCGCCGTTACGAATGATGTGCAAGTAAGACTTCAAAAAAAGCGGTATTAAAAACATTACTATAATCGGCACTCTAAAAAACCACAACTTTTGACTGTATGCCTTATACATCAGACTAAAGCGGCTTAACATTGAATCAATTTTAAAGCGTTGAGCTTCTATTTCAGTCAAATTCAGTTTACTCTGTAATGCTTGGTAGTTGGTACTTTCAGGATTGCCTTTTAAGATGACAAATAGCGGGTCTAATGAAGGTTTGAAAATCATTAATTCTAACATTTCAGCAATCGCCAAACCTAAGAAACCTAGGAAAAAGACCCGTACAATGTCGGCAGTGGTAATTTGTAAACGGCTGGTTTGGTATCCTTCAAAATAGATCGTATTACCCGAAAGAGAACAAAATATGAATCGGTACAGGTTGGTTATGGATAATCCGAAACACAAACCAATACCATCGATAGATAGGTAATTACCAGTAACGTAGCTGATGGCATACCCTGCTGCAAAACTTGATAGCAGGGTAATTACCAGAAGCATTAACCCCAGTACTGTGTGGTGCTGTCGGTGTTGATGCGAACAATAGCTTAGGTAATGACTATCTACACAGGCGAATTTCCAAAGTCCTTTCATGTTTAGAAATCAATAGAAGATGTTAGAAAAAAGTGTAACGGTTCGGTATTATTCAGATACGGGGCTAAACTGCTTATATCAAAACCTTATTAGTGTCATAGTTTGTGAAATTTAGTTGAATAGGGACATTTCGCCCCTACCGTTAGCCTTCGCGTTTAATGTACTTTTCGTGGTCGTCGTCAATGTTTTTATCTTCCTGTGCTGCCCACTTGTCAACTATCTTCTTGGAAAGCTCTCGTTGCTTCCTTATAATATGCTCCTGTTCTTGAATAATTTGGTCAGGGACATAATTAATGGTGTAATCGACGGCTTTGCCGTTTTCATCGGGCTTGTAATACTCAGGCCGTATTTCGATGGCCTCCCGTGCTTTAATGATAGCGTGTACATTTTCTTCCAAATAATCGTAAGGACTTTTGATAATCATCAGCTTAAAGAAAATAGGCGTTAGCTCCAAAGCCAGAAAGAGAAGTGTTATAAATTTTGTAATCCACCCGCCAATTTCGTGCGCAATTTTGATACGTTCAAGAAGCCCATCAAGCATTTTAGCCGTTTTCTCTGTGCCTTGCCTTTCTTTCTCCCTATCACCTTCTATTTTCTTAATTTCTGTTGCTAAGTCTTCAATTTTTTTATCCTTTTCCTTTACTTCGTCTTGTTTTTTATCCTTTTCAGTCCGAAGCCCTCGCGCAACAGGTCCATCGCCAGGGCGATTAGAGTTGACAAGTTCGTCTGTCAATTTAGCCTGTAATTCATCTGCTTTCTTTTGCAATTCATCGCGTTCTTTAACGAATTGTGCTTTTTGTTCTTCTTTCTTTTGGATAGTCATTTCAAACTTCGAATCTACCCCTGCACGTAAACTATCGCGGAAAGCAATACGACGAATATTGAGTTGTGCGTCAATTTCTGATTGAAATATTCGTACTTCTAAAGGTGCTGAAATTGTAATCGCAATAATTGCACCCAAAAATAAACGAGGAGCGGCACCGATAAGCTCTTTCCTTGTAATCGCATCAGTACCATCGCCCTTACCTGTACTGGTCACGATGTAACGATCAAGGTTAAAAATGATATAGCCCCAAACTGTTCCAAACGACATTGCTAAAAGTATCCACATAGGATAAAGTTGTTCTGGCGATTCAAGTGCTTTGGGGCTAAAAATTGTATAAAAAGCGTAACCTCCTGAAATACCCCCCAATACTCCTGTCATTAAAACAATGCCACCTAAACAGAAATATTTTACGTGATCTGAGTAAGAACAGCAATTCAAAATTTGTTCGTCGGCTCCCCCTGCCTTGTATAACCAACGGGAAAATCCTGCTACTTTGGGGCTTTGGTAATTGAGTAAACGTTTCATGGTTAAGAGTTAAATTAGATTTATGTTCTTTAATGATTTTTCAATAGTCTAATCCAGTTGGCTCAGCATTTCATCCAGCTTTCGGATGTCATTGATTTCTTTGAGCTTATGCAATTCATGTTCGTCTGGATGCGGAACTTTTGGCACTATTGCAATGCGTTTGTTTTGTACCATCACTTGCGGATTTTTTAGTTGAATTTGTAACAGGTGTTGGCGTAACTGAATACTTGGTAATTTGACAATCATCAAAAGATTTTTGACACTTACATTCAAACTTCGGACATTAATATTCAGACCCTGCGTTTGTTGTATTGTTGGGATTTTTACCCTTACTCTTCTAAGTCGGTCGGTTGCTGCGTCAATTTTTGATACATCAAACTGATGAACTTTGATTTTGACCTGTTTCATGTCAAAGGGTATTACATCGGTCGTTACTGTTTTCGTAATTACCGAATCGTACCCGTAAGCCGTAAGCGTATAAGACTTGACATTTGCATTTGCCTGCACGATGATTTGATTCAGTTTGGTTACATCTCCGACTCCTGAAAGCAGCACTTTGTAAGCGTTTTCTACATCCCAAGCCAAAAGTAAGTATCCGCGATTCAAGCGATAGACAGGGTTGCATTCAAATGAGTGCAGTATCATTTTTCGTTTTGTAAGAGCATACCAAGTGCGGTAATAGCCATTACGGATACTTCGCTTCACAGTATGATACAACCGTGTTATTGACAGTATGAACTGATTATTAATTATCATAACACAGTATTTTGTATAAGCGATTCTTTCCCAATAACAAATAGGTTGTTGGTAATCATTGGCGTTATTTATTTAATCAGCAGATAGCAAAAAGTAGCGAACACATTCAAACTGAATGTGTCCAATAAATTGGCTACCTTAATTTGACTAAGGTGTGTACGATACGATAAAAAAAGAAATGATTATAACCAAATAGAGTTAGGGAACTCTTGGCAACTGTATTAGAGAAAGACGCTATGGAGGTTCCATTGTAGTGCGCTGCTTTTGTTGATTGACTAACAACGTTTCGCCAAAGGTCTAACGAATGACTGAATACGCAAATACAAATTGGATGAACGATAGGGAATATCAATGAGCGGTGAAAAATAGCCAATAGAAGATAATTATTCTGAGCCGCATGTATAGATACACGGCTGCTGCGCGTCCATACATCACTTTGCTTTTTTCTCATTTGGCAGGAATGCAAATTAATGGTGCATTATAGGGCAAAAGAGATATATGCCAAATTTTGTACTAACTATTCTTAGAAAAGTTACCAAACGGCAATTATAGCATTATCAACGCTGGTAAAATGTTGAATAATCTCCTTTTGTGCTTCCAATCTAAGTTCAGAGCGTTCTTGCTCCTTGGTACTAGGATACTAATTGTTTTATAATGACTTGACAATCAGCAAGATAAAGTATATAATATTTTGTGTCCAGATGTTTACATCCCTTTTGGGCATGGTATCATGATATTCTTACTGGTTGTTATTTTTTGTACTTATGGTTGTTGGTTAATTGGAAAAGTATGCGATAGTGAAGCTAAAATAGCAAAAAATAATGGTGAGTATTCTAAGGCTAACCTGTATACCACCATTTCAAACATAGGCTTTATTACTTCCGCTTTAGCCATTCTTTTACTGGTATTTATCCAGTTTTGGGGAAAGTATATTCCCCAATGGATGTACTAACCACAACCAAGTATAATGTCAGGCCCGCTGTTTTTGCTTGCGGGCTTTTTCTTTGAAATAAGAACTAAAATGATAACACGGGTAAGCTTTTGATGAAAATTTTATTAAAAATAACCCTGATATGTGTTTCATAGCTATACGATACTGACTCAATGCTTGTTTGTGATTATACCTTTTTTGCATAATTAGCGAAACTATTTTTTATATAAATACATAATTATATATTTATGTAAAACTTAATTGCTTTTTATAAGCCCTTTCAACGCTTTGCCTTACAAAAGCTTTACCCTTCGGGGTAGTATAGCCATTATTCCATTATTGTTTAACTGCTCCGCTATACTGGCAAAGCTTAACCCTTGTTGCTCTCTACATACTTGGGTAGTTTTGCCGTTTCGTACAAAAACCGTCACTTGGGCGTTTGCTCGCTAAAGGGGCGTATAAGTTGGAAATCCATCAACGCTTTCCAGTC
>NZ_AXVJ01000069.1 GCF_000482465.1 Runella limosa DSM 17973 | reverse complement strand
ATGTTCAGATTGACTTATAAAATGTTCAGATTTTTTGATATAAAACATTGATTTATAGTTAATTAAGACACTCTGCAAATATATTACAAATATTTACAAATAATCACAAAGTTGTGTTTTGCGCATGTGCGCACAAAAAAAAAGATGGCTTTTAGGGTAATAAGGAACAAAAAAATTGAATGAAAAGAGAAAAAACAAAAAACACAATATTGACATTAACCAAAAAAGGGGAGCGGCAACTAAATACTAAGTAATTTAGTTGCAATGTGCTGATTATCAGATATTTAGTAAAATATAGGCATACCCTTAAAAAAAGCTAACATGTATAGTAATGTAGGTGCTAAATGATTTATCTGGTTGTAATGCTCTGTATAACAATAAGTTATATTGGTTTTGTATTAAATGTCTTTAAATTTAGGATAAGTTTCATCCAAACACTACTGTTCTTGAAAAAACGCTCATAAATGGATTTTAAGGCGTTTATCCTACTATCACTACAAAATGATAGATTTAATCGAAAAAGTTTCTCAGAATTAAAATAAAGTGGCTTTTTACAGTAAAGAGTAATGGCTTACCACATTCGGAACGGTTCTATACCTCCTTACACGCCAACATTCCACAGAATGTTTATTTACGTATTTACTTGTTTGAGTAAATACGTAAAATATGTCCCCTACTAGAAACTCTTTTCCTATTTGTAGTGACTGAGAATTGATTCTCTTTCAGTTCGCCATAGTGAATAACCTAACAAAAGCCTGAAACTTCGACTTATTTCAAAAACTGTACTTTTGTCGTAAATACGTATATGAGTAAATACTTATTTACTCATATACGTATTTTTTGCATCTCAAACATAGATTCTATTAGTAACTGATTAACTAATACGCTGCTATGATGTTGATTCTAATTTTTGGTTCATCACAGTGAATATCTTAAAAAGAGCAAGGGACTTTAACTTATTTCAGAAAAATCGTATTTTTGTCGTAAATACGTATTTAAGTGAATACTTGTTTAAGTAAGTACGTATTTACTTATTTAGCTTTTAACCAATTATCTTTATTCAACAATGATTATAAGTGTTACCAGTTTAAAAGGAGGTGTAGGGAAAAGCACAATTGCGCAGAATTTAGCCGTCTGTATGGCTCATAACGGTTATAAAGTTTGTATAGCTGATGCAGACACAAATCAAAGTTCATTACGTTGGTCTTCTCTAAGGAGCGAAGAATTACCAGTTATACCCGCTTTTGGTACACCTGAAAAAACACTTTCTGCTAACATAAAACAATTGGCGTTAGACTATGAGATTGTTATTATTGACGGAACGCCTACACTGGACAAAATCACTAGTAAAATTATTTTGTTAGCTGATATACTCATCGTTCCAATATTACCAAGCGGGTTAGATATATGGGCTACAGAACAGTTTTTGGAGCGTTATGAAGATGCAAAGATTGAGAAGGAAAAAGATATACCCGCATTTATGGTTCTAAATCAGTTCCAATCAAATATTACCTTCAACAAGGAAGTAAAGGAGGCCTTGACAGAAACATCAATTCGATTGTTTAATTCAACACTACGACCCCGAACGGCTTATAGGGAGGTAGTAATTCAGGGAAAGGGTGTCTTGGAATATAAAGACGAAAAAGCTAAGGTAGAATTCTTAGAGCTTTATAATGAGATTGTTAATCTAATATGACGGAATGTTCAAATACTTATTTAAGTATTTGAACATTTACTTATTTGAGTAAATACTTAAATTTCTTACTATGGAAAAAGAAACTAAATTTGGCTTAAAAACGGCAATTAAAATGCCCCCCAAAAAAGAGATTAAAGTCGAGGTTGTTGAAGTAGAGAAAACAGACAAAGCAGTTCAGGCAATTCATAGCGGAAAGGGAAAAGTTGTAAGGCTCAGTTTAGATGTGGAAGAGGAGATGTATAAAGAATTAAAAATACATCAAATCCGAAAAGGCTTTAAAACGACAAGAGAATATTTACTTCACCTAATTGCTAGTGACATTAACCCTGGAGCCTGAAACTCCAGGGTTAAACACTTTCGTGTACGGTCTTGCTCTATTCCTTCCTGACGGTACGCCTACCGCTTTGGTCCGCTTTAAGCAAGTTCTTTAGGGGTTAATCAGAACTCCCTTTTGATTTCCTCTATTGACCACTTTATAGAATTTACTATCGATAAAATAGGTTTGTGTTGAGTCGTTGTATTGTATGACTGACTCAAGTTTTTCTAACTTTCGTCTGTTCTCAGAAAAAAACATCAGTAAGAAAGCAACGATGAGCATACCAAGGAAGCACCAGACGCCCCAGCCCCAACGAGCAAAAAAGATGTCAAGCGGTTTCCCTTTGTCGTAATAA
Source organism: Runella limosa DSM 17973 (assembly GCF_000482465.1). Taxonomy (GTDB): domain Bacteria; phylum Bacteroidota; class Bacteroidia; order Cytophagales; family Spirosomataceae; genus Runella; species Runella limosa. The sequence continues at coordinate 31,806 of NZ_AXVJ01000069.1, read as the reverse complement.
TGTTGATGAGTAGTAATAGAGCCTTTGATTTTTTCAGTGAGGCTATTGGTAGAGCTTACTACGCTATCTAATGTAATTAATAGCGGAATAATGCTCTCATCAATCTTGCTTTCTGGAATGTCATATTTTTTAGAAAGTTCGTGTATTTTCTGGCTATACATGGCTCGATGAGGTTTGAAACTCTTTCATTACTTGGTTAAATTTCAATTTGGATGCAAAAGGTAATGTATCAGCAGTAGAACCATCTGCCAGCATTTTGACGATGTCTTTGGCAGATTGACTAAAGCCAAGGTCACCAAAAGGAATTAATTGAGTTTTTAGAGCATTTGTTGTGATTAAATTTTCAAGCGTTGATTTAGTAGTTTCTCTTGAGTCGATTCCTCCTGAAAGACCCACATTGTAAAACCAATTGACCGTAAAGTAGTCCTGAGCTAGGGTAGTTAAAGCTTGGGAATAATTAAGACAGGCCGAAACAGTATCATTACCAGCAATCACTACACTGAATGTAATAGTGACCCCCAACATATCTGAGGCTTCTTTTAAAGTATCAGCAGAAAACTCATAACGAAGAAATTTGAGGAACTCTTCACTTTCAGGAGCACCAAAGTCAACATAGATTTTATTGGGCTCGGCTTGTGAAAAGACTTGTAACATGTTTAAAAATTCTTCGCGTTCAATTTTCTTATTTTCATCTAAAATAGAGTAATGACTTACTCGATGCTGGCCAACCAAACCAGCCAACCTGGCATTGGATGTTTGGGTAGAGTTATCCAAATCAATAAAGATGACAGCTTCATTATCTTTATATTGATTGGCCAAAAGCCAAACGAGGAAAGATTTACCAACACCCCCTTTAGATTGGAGGATAAAATTTAATTGTTTCATGGTTTTTGCTGATTTAGCCATTGTAATATATACTTAAAGTTAATATGGCATTTTGGTAGGTTGCTTTTGGCTGGTAGTACCTTATTTTTTCCCAAACTTAGAAAAGAAGTCTGCGTTTCGATTTATTCGTTTCTGCTCCTGTTTCTTTTTAACTTCTTCTTGAATTTGTGCATAAACATCAACTTCTGGATTAGGGGAAGTTATGTCTGTGTTCTCTGTATTTTCAATCGGTTGCAGACTATTTTTAACAGTTATTTTTTCCTTATTTGTTCGGGCTTTGAGTTCGATAAGTTGTTTAGCTGTTATGTGAATATCATGGTCTTTTGCTAACCAATCAGCCACGGCATCATAGGTGTATCCCAGTTGTAATTTGGGGAGTACATAAGTAAGCAGATGAATACCCCATTTGCGTTTACCGTCCAGTTTCCTTTTTCTAATTTCTTCAATAGTAAGCATTTTGTTTGTATTTAAGAGAGTTTTAAAAAGTTGAGGTTGACAAAATTAAGATAAAAACACAATAAAGCGATATTAAGACAATATTATAGCAATAATAAAACAATATTAAGGTGATTTCGTCGAATTAAAGCAATATTATGGCAATAATAAGACAATATTTTAGTGGTGGGGAAAAAATAGGAGAGGGGTTGGATAATTGAGGTCAAATAATTTACTTTGTGAAGGGGGAGCAAGATGGGTTTTTGCCAAGGCAAAACATACGGTGCAAGCACCTCTAACTGACTCCGTCTCCTGACAAAGGGCTTTCCGTTGACCCCTTAAAAAGCCAATATTGAACATGGAAGCTAGAAAAAAAGGCGGGCGCCCGCCGTTGGGTGAATCCAAAAAGACAGAAGAAATAGTAGTCTCGTTTACCAAAAAGGAAATGGAAGTATTGGCAGGAAAAGCGGCTGAAGTTAATATGAGCATACAGGACTTCCTGCGAGAATTGGTGGCTAAGGGTTATGTCAAAAATATTGATACCCCCGAACAACGAGAAATAAAACGTCAGTTGATTGCCTTGTCGAATAATGTCAATCAGTTAGCAAAATTAGCCCACTTGAATGGATTAAAGATAATGCAAAAACAGGTAAGTGAGGTACTTGATTTTATTGATGAACTATTAAAAAAATACAAAAAGTGATTGCTAAGGTATTAGGGACAGGAAAAAGTTTTAGCGGAAAAATCGACTACCTCTTTGAAGGCAAGCTGGAGGAGCGGCAGGCAGAAGAGAAACAGGCCACTATTGTTACCTACGGAGAATCCCTAAGAGTACCCTATGACTATACCGACAGCTCAGGCATAAAAAGGATGAAAGAGGACTTTATTAATCATTCAAAATCGCATAAAAATTACAATAATGATAGAGGGTATATTGGAGAACATGTATTAAGTTTCGAGTCCAGTGATTTGGAAAAGATCGAAGGAAAAACAGACTTGAAAGGGATAACAAACGAATATATCAAGTTACTAGGCATTGATGCGTCTCAGTATGTCGCTATTGCCCACAATGATACAAATCACCCTCATGTTCATATTTTGTTCAATCGCTTAACTTTAGATGGAAAAAAATATGATGACTTTCAAGAAAAAAAACGAGGAATGTACGCGAGTATCGTTTTATCACAGAAATATGGTATTCCATTGGCTGGCAGTCTAAGAGAAAAGGTAAAAGATGTACAGGTTAAAAAGATGAGGTCAACAATGGAAGATTTTAGAAACCTTCCGAAACAATCTATTCTTAATCAAGCTAAGAATTTTCATCATTTGATGAAATTGGCTGAGTCCCAAAATATCCCTGTAAAAGATGGAATTACTGTAACGAATGTAGGAGGTACAGCCTATCGTAGAAGCGATTTAGAGGTGATGTTTTGGCAAAATAGGAGCCAGAATCCTAGTCAAGAGGCAAAAAATATAACTCCTAATAATCAACGAGAAACTCAAACTCAAGAAATCAACCCTATAAATAATAATACAGTTGATGGTAAGAAGGAAGAAGTAAAATTCGTTTCTGTGAATATATTAGCTAATAAATCGGAAGACGGGCAAGCTACTAACGATAAAAAATACCGTGTGCCCAAAGCAAAAATTCCTGATTACAAACAAAAGATTGATAAATTGAAAACAACTAAACAAATTAAATTATGACGCTGCTATTTTTTATCAAAAGCTCGTGTATCGCTATTGTTGCTCTGTATTTAGCTTCAGTTAATATGTTTAAAACAAACAAGAGAGGTTCTGGAGTGCGGCCAGCTCCCAAACCATTTTCGTTTTATCCTAAGAAAGAAAATGGTTTGGAAAGGGGATACTTAAAAGATTTATTTAAACAGGCATGAAGGTCTTTGTCTTTTTTCTAGTAAGCTTATTAGATAGTACTAATACAGAGGTACGTAGCAGTCTTATTAACCAAGAGTCTTTTAATTTTTTGATTAAAAACAACCGGGTAGAAGCTGCCCGAGTTCCTTGTATTATCCCAATAAAAAATTTCGATGGGACTCGTGTATCTTCTATATACGGAATTAGACAGCATCCTGTCTTTAAGAAGATGAGACAGCATCATGGTTTTGATATTGCTTGTGGAAACCAGCCAATTATCGCGGCAGGGACTGGGATTGTTTCAAAAACTGGGTATAGCAAAGGACTAGGAAATTTCATTAAAGTAATTCACGGAAATGGATATGAAACTACTTACGGCCACCTTTCTCAGGTATTGGTGAGAAAAGGTGATATTGTAAAGCTTGCCCAAGAAATAGGAATAGCGGGTAGTACAGGATTATCAACAGGAACGCATTTGCATTATGAAGTCAGATTTCAAGGGCAATTGCAAGACCCCATACATTATCTTCTGTTATTGTATAGGGTAATGTTAAAAAAGTAAACTTTAGTTTTTGATACTTAGAGGGCTTCTTTACTGAAAACGTTTGTTAATTTGGCAAGGTCGTTACCGAATGTGCCGAGTCTAATCAACGAGCAAGCAAAATACTCGCGGGAATGCCAAGTTCATGATACAAAGACTTTATCATTTTGATGGTTAAGCCCGTTTTTCTGTTCAATAATTCAGAAACTTTGCTTTTGCTTCCTATATAGGGAACAAGGTCTTTTTGTTGTAACCCTCTTTCTTGCATTTCATATTTAATTGCTTCAATAGGATCCAGTTCTGGCATTGGGCATACTTTATTTTCATATTCATCTGCCAAAATTGAGAGTACTTCCAATAATTCAAACTCGTAACTATCTGGTTGGCTATCAATCAATTCCTCAATTCTTTTTAAGACTTTTTGATAGTCTTCTGGGGTTTTAATGGGTCTTATTGGCTCCATGTCAACATTTTTAAACGTTTTGAATATCTTTAATTCGGTCATATTCGGAATGAGTACCCACAAAGCGAACATAGCAGATTTGAGTTTGGAAAATAAATAACACAATCAACCGGTACTTGTTATGGGCAATGTTGAAGACGACTCGTCCATTTCCCACAAAATCCGACTTGGGAAATTCAGCGATGATGTCGCTGGGCTTTTGGAAATGCTTGTCCTTGTTGGTGATTTTTTTGAACCAGTGCAGTAGTCCAATTTCAGCATCGGGATACTGATCCCAAAACTCCTTTAATCTTGTTTTAGATACTACTCTCATTGGTTGGGTAAAGCAAAAGTAAAGGAAAAAGTTCCGTTTTTAGGAACAATAGTTTAAATTGACGCAATTGCAAGGAGAAAAAAGGAGGCTAACAAATATTTTAAACTAAACCTTCTTGGTCTTCCCAAGCTAGTAGTTGTTTGATGTCTTCTTTTATCTGGATAAAATTCTCGTTAATTTCTTCATCACTTACTGTAGGTGTGGGAATTTCTTTAAACTCCTTTTTGAGTTCTTCGGTTTCGACGGGGATAAACCCTTTGAATAGTTTTTGCTGGATTTCTTCGCCAAAATTGTCAGCGACTTTACCCACAAAATTACCTTGTGACAGGGTCGTGATTTTAGAGGCAGGGACTAAATTTTGCATCCGTGTACTTTCCGATACTGATATATCTGCCTTCTGGTAAGAAGCACTAAATGAATCTTGATTGGTCTGACCGAACATTTTTGATAGCGTTTCCGCAGTTTGGTTATTAACGGATCCTGAGAAAATTGTACCGCAGGTGTTGACGATAACATTGGCTTGCTCCTTCCCATAATCTTTGGTGAGCTGTTCCATGTCTTGAATTCCCAACCACGTAGCAACGTTGTAACTTCTTACAGTTGCAATGAAATTATCTAGGCCACGTAGGTAGAGAGATGGCAATTCATCAATAAAAAAGCCACTTTTTAACCCTTTCTTCTTAAATCGGTAAATTAGACGCATGATTGTGGCCGTGTAAACTGAAAGAGCGGCCGAGTAGATGATTACTTTTTCTGGATTATTTGCCAGGCATAGGATTTTTGGAGATTCAGGGTTATTAATATCTAAATCAATGTCATTGCCTGACATCACCCAATATATTTTCGGAGAAGAAAGTCGTGCCAGGGCATTTTGGGCACTAGCTACTTGTCCTGCTAATTGGTCGGCGGCTTTGCTTTCCATTGCAACTTTGAACATTGCTATATACGCGCCAAGCTCTTGGTATTTGCCCATGCTATTAAATACTTCCTTGTAGTTAGAGGCAATTAATTCGATACAATGAGGTAATGTACACAAAATACGGCCTTGTAATTGCTTGGCATATTTGCGTTCCATTAGTCTTAAATACCAAATGGACAAGGTGACATAATTAATAGCCGAATCTGCAAAAAAATCACCTTCTTTTTTTATCCATGTTTTGTTGAGATTGAGCATTAAAACTTTTGCTGTCTCATTGGCAGCTTCGATGGAATCTACGTATTTTTCATCTAAGGGATTGGAACGGCTATAAACTTGGTCAAAGTTGATGACCCCAAATTTAGGTATGATAGGCTTGCCATCGTTGGTTCTCCCGAAGGCGAATTGGTCATTCTGTAACGCTTTGTAAAGGGCATTATATGCTTCAATCGACAGGTCTGGGTACTTGATGTCATATACTAAGGCTGTATATCCTTTGTAAATACTTTGCCAAATTGCAGGAATAAGCGTTGTAAAGGTTTTTCCAGAACCTTGAGACCCTAAAACAAGCACTGCCCGTTGCGGATTTATTACGTTAATATAGCCTTCTCTCCACTCATTTTTAAATAGGTATTGTAGTTTGTAGTTAACAGAGTAGGGGTTTATAAGTAACTTCTCATTTTGAGGGAATTGTTCGTTTTCTTCGTTGAAAATGTCAACTTCAGGAATATGGACGATGGATGAAAATTCTAACCCTCCTAAAATGAGTAGCACAACGCCGATGATTTGTATTGAGAGGTAGCCTAATAGATGAGGCCAAGAGGGTTTTAAAGGAAAAATCGTTGAAGATGCTAACATCGTTGTTCCCAAAGTCACTAAAACATTTCCTTTGGTTTTGCTTGCTTTGGGATTGAGTTTCGGGACAGATGACATGGCTAAAAACACACATAAAACCATGATGATGTAAATAGGTAAGTCACTTTCAAAATAGCTCCTATGTCTGTCCATGAAAGTTGAAAATTGGTTTAGAAGATGATTGGAGGGGTGGTAAAGAAGTTTTAAATAGAAATAGAGGCTATTGAAAAACAACACACATACAATTAAGTACATTATCATGTTGTAAATCTCTTTCTCGTACTGTTTCTCTTTTGCCGTTGCGTCCATTGTTGCTAGTTTGTATTTTTTTGTACATTAAAAATATAAAAAAAAGTGTACAAAAATTTGTAAAAAATTTTGTATTTCAAATAAAAGTCTTCTTAATTTGTATTGAAAAATTAATTATTTTAATGTACAAATAGCGCTTTATTTCAATGAAAACAAGACGAATGCTATCAGCCACTGCTTTTCTTGCACTGGCTTCAATGAATGTTTACGCTCAAAAATCTATTTCAGATGGAGCGTCAGCCTTAAATTCGCTCACAAGTGATATGGAAGCTTACATTGACCCTGTAACGACTGTAGTTTATGTGGTAGCAGCGGTTGTAGGATTGGTAGGCGCATTACGCGTATTTATTAATTGGCAAAACGGTAAAGAGAACGTGATGGCAAACGCGACGGGTTGGCTTGGAGCATGTTTGTTTTTGCTGATTGCCAATACGGTACTACGTGCAATGTTTATCTAATGGCATGGGGTCATAGGAAGTGCTCTATGACTCCGTCACTTTCTGGTTATCATGAAAAGAGTGGTTTTTTTTGTTCTTATCTCAAGCAAAGTACTTGCTCAAAACATCGACTTACATTCAAATCAAAACGGAGATTTAGGGATACGGGGGTATTTTTCTAAGCCTTTGGCGGATAAAATTCCATTGTTCGTAGATTTTTCACTGGTTTTAGTGGGTATTGTTGCTATTGTCGTATCTGGTAAAATATACGTTCGCTGGCAAGAGGGGGACGAAAACGTGATTTCACACATCACCCGATGGTTTTTCGGTTTGGTCGTTGTGTTGGCTCTGCTGTTTTTTCTTAAATCCTACTTTCAAGGATATGATTTTAACATTTCTCCTAACCTAAATTTCTGATGGATGCACTTTATGGATATTTCAAACAAATTGCCTATTGGGCATGTGCTGCCGCTGGAGTTGTGGCGGGGTTTAAAATTTACATGCGCTGGAATCGCGGCGAACAAATCACTCACCAGCTTTTTTCGTGGATAGTTTCGCTCTCATCGGTCGGCGCTATTGTCTATGCAGTAGAAACGTATATATATGGAAGTGGGCTACAAGGAGGGTTAGCCATTGGGTGGGCTGGATTACTCGCAACGGAATTATACGAGGTAGTCATGTTGTTTGGTTTGGTTGTTTCGATTGTGTCGGTTATTAGAATTTATACAAAATATACCGAAGGCGAAGATATTGTACCCTTGATTTATCAGTGGGTGGGTAGCCTATTATTTCTTGGGATGTTGGGTTTGATTGTAGAAACATTTATTGGGTAATTATGGAAACGCTACCAACCAAAGTTATTAAAGGAGCTGATGACGAGATAGAATTTAAAGGGTTCAAGGGTAGGTATTTTTATCAGCTTGCGTTCACTATTTTAGGTATCGTACTTGCCGTTTTTTTACTGTACATGTTTGGTTCAAATAGCTTACTTATCATCGCTGTGGCAGCGGTTACAGCCGTGTTTTCCTATACAAAAATCAAACTTGACATGGGGAAAAATGGCAAGTACGGTCATATCCATTCAAAACATCAAGCTCCTGAATCAATCATTATTAATGAACCTTTTTACAAGCTTGTAAAATGAAAAAACCTGTTGATGTAGCATCCATCTTTCCAATTCTGAGCGTAGATGAAACGGGGGTATTATTTTCTAAAAATGGAGATTATTGTGTGGCATTCTCCATCGACTACCCTGAGGTTTTTATACAAACGGAAAACAACTATGCCCAATGCTTTGAAGTTCTAGTTGGGGCTGTCAAAAATTTGGGGGAAGGTTATCTTATTCATAAACAAGATTTCTTTATTGGGTCTGATTATCAGCCTGATATGTCATACATACAGAACAATGATTTTGTGCTAAAACAAAATGAGCTGCACTTTAAGGATAGACCTTTTTTTAATCATCGGGGCTATCTCTACATCATTCATCCTAATAATGAGCCGACAGAAAAAGACAGTATGAATAGTAGCCTGTTTAAAAAGATGGCGACGGTGCGAGATCGAGCCAAAAACAAAACATTGTCGTCTTTTTTAGAAAAAGTAAAAGCGTTTGCGGTCACGGTTAACCAGTCAAAAATTATTGGGCTTCAAAAATTAAACCGTGAACAAATTGTGGGGACAAAGGAAACAACAGGACTTTTGGATACTTATTTTACCTTGTCGTATTCAGATAAAAATTTGTACGATATTTCAAATGAGGCAGGGATTTTTCGCGTGGGTAATCAAGGTATGTACACCTTCGTCATAAACGATTTAGACCAGTACCCTGCTGACTTACCGCCTGTTATATCTTTTAAGGATTATAGCACTGACCGTACTAAAATGCCCGCTAGTTACGGATTAAGTTTTGGGCTTGGCTTGCGGGTCAATCATGTCTATAATCAAATTCTATACATTCCATCGCAATCAAGTACAATTACGAAATTGGTAGCGGATACAAAACGACATTTTTCATTTTCCAGTTGGAGCCGAGACAATACCTTCTCAATGGAACAAAAAACTCATTTTGTGGACAGCATGAAAGATGGGTTGGTAGCTGTTAAAGCTCACTTTAATGTGCAAACTTTTCATTCAGATACAGCAGCTTTAGAAGAGCAAAAAGACATGGTATCGTCAGCTATTCAGTCAACAGGGTTTATCTCGAAGGTAGCTACTACCTATTCTCCACAGCTTTTTTGGTCTTGCATTCCAGGAAACGCGAGTGAAATTGGCTATGATAACTTGGCCACGATTTCGCTTTCCAATGCTGTTGCTATGTTTAACCTAGAATCGAATTACAGTGACTCAGCGTTTCAAAATGCGGGTATTCTGGTGACTGATAGAAACGGCAGCCCGCGTAACGTTGATGTGTTTTTTTTCCCCTTAAAAGAAGGGCTAATTAGTAATCGGAATTTTACGGTGATTGGCCCTTCGGGGTCGGGGAAATCCTTTACGATGAATAACCTTGTGTACTATTTACTAGCTTCCAAAGCACACGTTACCATCGTGGACATAGGGCATTCTTATAAAAGACTAGGAGAAATTTTGGGAGCAAAATACATAACGCACAGTGAAGAAAAGCCAATTAGCTTGAACCCTTTCTATTTTAAGGGAGAAGAATTTAGCCTGGGCAAAAATAAAGTCAGTGAGCTAAAGGAAGAATTTATTGAAGTCATTGTAAAGATTGTGTTTTTGCTCTATAAAAAAGAGGGGGATAAAGTGGCTAAAAGTGAGGAGGTTACCCTTTTTAATATGGTCAAAAGCTATTATGAATACTTAGATAAAAACAAGAATGTCAAACCATGTTTTAATACGTTTTATGAATTCTCGAAAAATGTATTTCCTGCCATTTTCGAGTCGATGGGAGGGAAGAAAGAACAATTTGACTTTGAAAACTTCTACTTTGTTCTGACGCCTTTTTATCGGGGTGGAAACTACGCTTTTTTGCTCAATTCGGAAGAAGAAATAGACTATGCCAAAGAGCCTTTTGTCATTTACGAACTTGATAACATTAAAGACCACCCTATTTTATTGCCTGTCATTACATTGATGATTACCAACACATACATGACCAAATTATTTAGTCTATCGGGGGTTCTCAAGGTGCTAATTATCGAAGAAGCATGGCGTGCTGTGTCCTCGGAGTTTTTTGCCACGTTCCTTTTATGGGCGTTCAAAACGGCTCGTAAGCATTTTGGAGCCATTGGGGTTGTCACCCAAGAAATCGAAGATCTTCTGAAATCAGAAATTATCAAGGATGCTATTGTTCAAAACACTGACATTAAGATAATTATGGACATTCGTAAGTACTTACAACAAGCCGAAGAAGTGCTCAAATTGTTCAAGATAAGCAGTAATAATGTACCGCAAATTTTTAGTATCAATCGAGGAACCTCTGTCAATCGCGGCCCTTTTAAGGAACTAGCAATCATTTTGGGGGACAGCTGTAAGGTGTACGGGGTTGAAGTTTCAAAATACGCCGCAGCACTCTTTACTACAGAGCCAACTCAGGTGGCTAAAATTAAAAAAATTGCCGATGATAAACGGATTTCACAAAAGGATGCCGCCTTTCTATTTGCCGAAGAAGAAATGTAATGTTCAGTCTTAAAAATCAATCACTTATGAAAAGAGTAACCGCTTTCGTTTTGGCTTTTTTATTGAGCCTTGCTGTACAACAAGTTCAAGCGCAATTTGTTGTTTCTGACCCTATGCACACGGGGGTTAGTACGTTGATTAAGCTGATTCAAGATCCGTCATTCAAGCAAATTGTTAATCAAATCGAAGATTTACAGCGAGTAGCGTCGGCTGTTCGTCAGTTTCACCGAGGAATGGAGACGGTTAAAACTGTTCAAAATACCATTGCAAAAATGACCAAACTATCAGCCGCTGTCTCAAAAGACGGGCATATTTTCCCTGCTGAATACGCATTGATGACCCAAGATATTGAAGGGTTAGCGGCCGCTGGTTCCGCCATTTTTAAGGATATGCACACGGCGACGACCCAATCGGGAGGAGTGCTTAAAATGACCGATGCTGAAAGGGTAGCGTTTATCGACAATGCTTATAAGCGAGTATCTGAGTTTTCTCGCGTGGTTGATGCCTATTTCGCCAAGGTAAGAGCGATGAGCATTCAACGTAGCGGAAATATGACCGACTTAAATAATACGACTAAGTTATATGCGTTAGCAGCGACAGTTTCTAACAATGGGGTGGGGGGAGAAATATACCGTAATACCCGTGATTTGGCTTATGACATGGGCTATGATGATGAGAAAAAAAGTGTGCTTGATTCGGCTTATAATTCACCTGCGGCCAAAGCATTACGCGAAAAACAGCAATTATGTAGTGAGAATCTTCAAAACTATTACGATGAATTGTATTTCCGCGAATCTCAGATGGATCAACAATCTTTTCTTGCATTGATGCAAGAAGGGTACAGTTACAAAGATAAACCGCAATCGGTGAAAAAAACGGTTAAAAATTTATTGACTTTCAATCTAAACTTAACGGGAAAGATTGCGGATGAAATCGACAAAATGACGGGAGCTGCCGACAATGAAGTCAATATACAGGAAGAGATCGAGAACAATATCCAAAACTTTTACGACCCTTCTGGAAAAGTCATTTCTAATGAAGAGTTTCAAATGTTAATGAAGATTAAAGCTAGGGAACTAATGCGGCCAGTTCGGGAAGAGCTTCGTAAGAAATGGAAGTTGGATGAATGTATGTCTTTGGGCTATTAATCATACTCACTATGGACGGCTTAATCACTATCATTAACAATTTGTACAATCAACAAATCCCTATTGCTCAGAGTATGGCCGAAACGATTGAAGGTTATGTAAGGGTATTTGCCGCAATTGGGGCTTTGGTGTACATTTTTTCTAGGGTTATTGTACAAATAGCCAATAACCAAGATATTGACATTTTTCCATTGCTTCGGCCTTTTGTGTTGATGTGCTGCATTCCTTTTGCCCCTGCGATATGCAATGGTATTGACAAGACGGCTAATTCAATTAGGACTGGCGTTACAGCGGGTAATCTTCAAATCGCGGAACAAGTCAAACAATTGAATGACAAACTTACGGAATTGGTAGATAAGAAATGGGAAACCATACGGTCAAATCCAGAATCGTATAAAGACGCCTTTGGTAATTCTCAGGAAGAAGATTCTAAGTTTTTGGGTATGGAAACGTCATTTGTGATTGATTTTAAAATTTCAATGGCTAAAGCGCAAGAATCTTTAAAATTTCAATTACTAGCGGTTTTACAACACGTGCTTATCGCTTTGATGTACGTGGCGGAAACCTGCCTATTTCTAGTAAGCATTGGGTACCGTATTGTACTCAGAATGGGTTTCCCCATTACGTTGGCACTGGCTATTTTCCCAGGCTTTTCGATGGCCATTGCTAATTGGGCAGGGCGTTACATTCAATTTGCTCTTATGCCAGCGGTGGCTGCCATGTATAGTTCGATTGGTTTTGGCCTTGTTAAAAGTTATTTGCAAGCGTATGATGTAACAGATGCTTTAAATGGTATGGGTGCTGAATTACAGCAACCTGAATATCTGGGCTTGGGCTTTATGTCACTATTGATAGTGGTGCTTATTGGTTATACGCAAGTGCCGTCTATGACACATATGCTTGTAACAGTCGGAGGGGTCGGTTCCATTGTACAGGGGGCAACTCGTGGACTGTCTGCCGTAGGTGGTGGATTTGAAAAAGCAAGTGCCACATTCACCAAAAAGGCCAATGCGGCCTTTCAAGCAACCTCTAAAAAAGTATGAAATTTCGATCAAACCTAGTAGAGCAATATCGGGTCTTTGTCTTGGTTTGCTCTGTAACGGTGGGTATGGCCACGCTTGTGACCTTACTCATCGTTAGTTACAGTTTTAAAAAAATCCAAAAAGTGGGAAAAGACGCTTTTGTCTATTCTCACAATGGCGCATCTATTCACGTTTACGTACCTACTACAAATGGAAGAACTACTCAAACTCGAAAAGCATTACAACCGCGTTAAAATTCTAACGATTGTCTGTCTAGTGAGTCTAGGGATTATTAGCATTTTTTCGCTGATTTTATCTCAAAGCACCATCAAAGAAATGACCAAGCGGATTTTTATTATTGATAAGGGAGCACAATTTGAAGCGATTGCGGGCGTGGTCACCGAAAATAGACCCGTTGAAATCGGCTATCATGTTAGACGTTTTCATGAATTGTTTTTTAGCTTATCTCCTGACGCTGACGAGATTGAAGCTACTACTAACAAAAGTTTCTTTTTAGCTGACGAATCCGCTAAAAAGCTTTACGAAGACTTAAAAGAACAGGGGTTTTACACCAGTGTCATTCAAGGAAATGTCATTCAAAAGATAGTGATTGATTCGGTAGTAATCAATACACAAATGTATCCTTATGGTGCGCTTACCTATGCGACTGTAAAACAAACAAGGGCCAGTTCTAAGGGCGAGAAAAAACTAATTACGCGTTGTAATTTGGAAGATATGCCTCGCTCGGTTAACTCCCCAAATGGTCTAATGATTCGTGATTTTCGCATACTAGAATCAAAAGTATATACCAGTGGAAAATCACTTCAAAAAGACGCCAACTGAGCGAAAGATAATCGCCGTAAGTTATTGGCTCTCACGCAGGTTTGATAGATGGCAGAAAGACCATAAGCAAACACGAAATTTCCTGTTTATTACCTTTTTTATCATTTACATCATCGTTATTTTTTTAACATGGAATCAGCATCAAAAGTAAAAAAGCTCACACAAAAGCAGTACCAATTTCTTCTCTTAGGAGGCGGCGCATTGTTTGCCGTTGGATTAATGCTTTGGGGATTTGGGGTGTTTAAATCAGATACCAAAGACACTGTCGAAGAAGTGGATGGTAACGATACAAAAGCCCTTGAGGTGGTTGCTCCCAAAAATAAAGCATTGACTAACGAGGATAAATTTAAAACCGCCCCCAAAAACGATTCTCGATTTAGGTCAGACCAAAATGCTTCTCTGGGCTATGTTGTAGGAGAACAACCGCATGACCAACAAGTAAGTAATGAAGGATTGACTGATGCCGATTTTCGGCAGATAGAAACTGCGGGAGGAGAAGTGAAATTTCAGAACTCGCAACGTCGAAAGCAACAGTTATACGCTCAATCACAGGCCCGACAACGAAGAATTGTTAATGAGGCTAATCAACCTCTTTTTCACAAAACACAAGAGGACGTTGAACGGGAAAACAGAGAAAGAGATGATAGGGAGATTAATCAACGTCAAGTAAAATTAGTGCTAGACCAAATGGAGAAAAATAATACCAATTCGTCCCCCCAAGCGGAGAAACGGCCATCGACCATCGGGGATAAATTGCGACAAGATGATGAGCATGAAAAGGCATTTTTAGCTTCTTATACTCCGAAAGACAAAGGTAAGGGGCAATTAACGGAATTATACCCTGAAACCAGTAAAAACACGATTGGAAACCCATACACTACAGGCATCGGCTTTTATAATGTCTCTACTAAAAACAAACAGTCTTACAACGCCAACGATGCAATTTTAGCCGTAATTCATTCAAGTGAAGCCGTTAAGGTGCAAGAGGGGTCGGTTATTAAGGTTCGATTGCTTCAAAATACCATTTTTAAAATTGGAGACGACCCCGTGGTGTTGGAAAAAGGGACACTCTTAAATGGCCGATGTACGGTAGGGGATGACCGAGTTTTTATATCCTTTACTTCCCTAGTTAAGGGGACTGCTATTTACCCCCTAACAGTTCAGGCGTTTGATTTGGATGGCCAACAAGGTATTTATGTGCCGAACTTGAGGGAGAAAAACATTCTTGCTCGTCGGCTTACGCAAGCAGCGATGACACCGACTTCGGGGGCCAGCGGATATTTTATCGGACAAGGGAATATTGCCCAACAGGTCGGGACGCAAATGGCAGTACAAACCACGCAACAAGCGATGCAAAGCGCCAGACAGGTGATTGTATCAAAAGCGCAAATTCCTAAAATTACGATTCGCCCTAACTATCAAATGTTGTTAAAATCGGCCAGTTTTACTCCTACCACTTCTAACGCTCCTAGTGCAAGTTATGAAAACAATTAATTTTTTGCTTTTCGCTCTATTGGTGATTCCCAAGGCAAAAGCGCAGACCTCTAATTTGTCTTTTTATAATCAGGTAAATGCTGAAAAAAACTACTTGTTACCCATTGACAAAGCCTCTGTGATTGGTACTCACCCACTAGGTGTAAGTGAGCAAAAGACGGTGCATATTATCTTCCCATCTGAAGTAAAAGAAATCGATGTGGGTAACCCCCACGTAATTGTTCAGCTTACTGAAGCTTTTAATAACGTGGTTCGTGTCAAAGCGAATGCACGCCAAAAGTTTGCTGAGACAAACGTAACTGTTATTACTAAGGACGGTCGTTTGTATAGTTTTCTGACTAATTACGAACAAGAACCCGAAATTCTTAATGTTTCGATGGGACATAATTATTCTTCTGATGAGAGAATTTCAAAAGAATTAGGCATTAACTACAGCAATCATAAAGTATTGGATGAGTCTAATGAAAGTTTTGTAGAACTCAAAGACTTAGCCCAACGTGCCATTAATCGTAAACATTACATTCATAATGTAGGAGTCTATACTATGAAAGTAACAGCCTTACTACGGGGGATTTACGCGAAAGGAGATAACCTTTACTACGTAGTCAATATCATTAACCGTTCAGAAATTGATTATAAGATTGATTTTGCGAAAGTGTTTGTTGCTGATATTTCTGAAATCAAGCGGGTGGCTGTTCAGGAAGAAGAAATACCTGTGAAATATTACTTGCCGATTACTAAAGAGGTAAAAAGTTCGACTGAAAAAGAATTTGTCTTTGTCGTGCCGTTTCGAGCCGTCAGTGAGAGTAAACAAGTAGATTTTGAAATTTACGAAGACAGAGGCGCACGACATTTAAAAATGACTATTGATAATAAAATCATTCAAAAAGCACGCCAATTATGAGAGGATTTATTTTGCTAATCATTGGGCTGATAAGTACTATTTGTAATGCTCAGACCCACCTTAGAAATCAACAATTTGTTGATGTTCAGTTGGGTGCATATGACCATGTTTTTCCTGGAATCACGCATTTCGCAGTTCGGGCAGGTATTGGGAAGTACACTAAAAAAGTGATAGGAAATCAGTTCTTTGTGGGTTATTCCCACAAAGAGACTCCTTTGACGGATAACACAAGTACATTAACCAGTGCTTTCTCGATTCCTGTTGATCACTATTTTGTGGGTGCTCAAAGTGAAGTTCCACTCTTTTACAACGCCCATCGAACGGTCTTCTTTAAGCTGCCGTTCTCGGTGATTGTTGGCTATGAGAGCATTAATAAAAATACGATTTCTTTTGGTCAGTATAGTTTACAAAGTCGTTCGGACATTCTTCTAGGAGGTTGTTTAGGAGCTGAAATAGAACTTTACAATTTTACAGTAGGAGTTAGACAGCAAATTAACCTAACATCAAAATATCAAAAATTCTCAACTTTCCCTTACCTCGGGTATAAACTACATTTGTTCAGATGAGAAATTACTTGCTTTGCTTCGGCCTTTTATGGCTGTTTTCTTGTAACAAAGAAATCGAGATTGTATCCACGGTAGGTTCTACCGTGGATTATAACGTTTTAATCGTTCCGCCTGACACCGCTTTGTCACGTCAGGAGCAACAAGGAATTATCCAACAACCGATAGAGCTGTATTTACGCCAATTTTCCCCGAATGAAAATGCTAGTTACTATATTACCTTTAGTTCGAATAATTACAGTTGGTTAAAAATCAATAACCAAACTCTATACACAGGGGATAGGGTATTGGTAAATTATAGTTCTTTTAAGAACAATAAACTATCTGGCCTGTATTTTGTCGAAACTCGTTTCAAAGGGAAACAAGAGGTAGTAATTACTATTACGAGTAATGGCCAAGATAAGAAAGCAACTTCATCTTTTACTCTTTAATCCTAATCAATTATGGAAATTAATGGAATTATCAAAGAAATTTTACCCCTTCAAGAAGGAGAGGGTAAAAATAAAGCATGGAAAAAACAGGGTATTTTGATTGAATACGATGAAAAATACCCTAAACAGGTACTGGTTGATTTTTTTAATGATAGCATCCCCGAAAAAGTAGAATCGTTAGTGGGTAAACACATTGAGGTAAGCTGTAATCCGATTACAAGAAAGGTGGGAGAACGCTACTTTACGGATATTTCTGTGTGGAAGTATCGCGTTTTGAGCCTGTTTATGTTGTGTTGCTTCTGTTTTTCTTGTACGAGCAAAAAGGGGGAGACAGCAGAACAATTAGTCGGTGTTTGGAAAAATGTTAACAAAGAAAGCTATGAAATTGATCAATGGGAGTTCAAAAAGGCCGATACAGGGTTAACAGTTCAACACAGACGTAAGCGGCCAAACCGAGGTTACATATCAACACTTGATTACTCAGTGTCTATCTCAGAAAATGGTAATATTGAGATACAAGGCGCTGCCTTCCCTATTCAAACAGTTATCCAAAACTCTCAAATTCTCATTTTAGGAAATACGTATATAAAGTAGCAAATTTTGCAAAAGGTAATTTTGTACATTATTTTGCTTGTACATTTAACATTCAATGTGTTCTTCAAAGGCACAATTCGCAATGAAACACAATACCCTACAATCAGTGAGCAAATGTTTTTTGTACAAGATGGATAATGAAAATGATGAAATTCCTATGACTTGTACCAACAGAATTTTCGTAATGGATTTAGAAATCGTTCTAAATACCGCCGACGTAGGTGATGCCATTATACTGCCACAGCTTTCAAGGCTTGGAGCGGGGCTACTAGGCATTGCCAATAACCTTAAAATCTTACTTGATAAAAAACTCATCATCATATCTCAACGTGAGGAAATTGATTCAAGTACTGAAGAAGGTAAACGGAGTATCGACTTTGTGCTGGATTTAGCAGGTCAGATAAAAGACAACTTAGTACAACACACCCAAAAAGGTTTAAAGGAGGCCATACAAAGTAACAAGGTTAAAATTGGTCGCAAAAATGGGGTTTCTGAAAAGTACTTACCCATTGCCGAAAATGTGTATTGGGCTTATGTTAACAAGAAAAAAAATAAACAAACTGACACGGACATCATTAAAGCTTTTGGCATCCCATCTCGAACTACACTGTATAAAATTGTAGAGCATGTCAAAGAGTCATTGAACAAGGGAAAGTAACAATGTAAGCCTTCATAAAAATGGGCAACAACTACAATGTTGGTGCCCATTTTTTATAATCGTGTATGGCATTTAGATGTGACATAAATTGGCTAATACAGCAATTTTACATTTTTAGTATCTCATCAAAAAAAGCTTGTATTGTTTGTAAATCGGTTTTTGGTTCAATGCTATTTTGAATTTCAATTGGCACTTTTGAAAAGAAATCTAAACCTGTGCGTTTCTCGATTTCATCCACACTTACACGGTAATCACTCCATTTATTGGCCCCAACCTCATTATTATTGGGCATCCATACGGCTATAACTCGTGTATTAGCTGTAACACGTTGGACGTCGTTCGACCCGATTGGTAGTACAAGAATGACTTTCCATAAAGCACTCGGAACAGTAACACTACCGATGGCAGTGGCTTGTCCATTATCTCCTGTGCCACCTTTCCCGTATGTCCCTGCAACAATATAAATTTCGTTTCCATCCTTTAGGAGCTCTCTTGTGTACTGTTCCAGCAAATTCCAAGCCTGACGGTTATGTTTGGGAGCTTGCGGTACAATATTCGTCAAAATGAAAGTACTTTTGTTTTCATCAACGGTGCTATCTCGGTCATCACTTGGGCAAAGGTGGCCACGGTCAAATCCTGTATTAGTATAGTCGCTATGACGTGCAATATACCATCCTTGTGGTAGTGTATTGTCGGGGATAAATTGACCCGTATATCGCTCCACGCTTCCTTTCCATGCCGTCGATAGATGCCAGGAACACCAATTGGTCAAATTGGTGGTTGCATTATAGCTCAGGGCATAGCTTGGCCGTTGAATCAGGTAATTACTTGAATTATTTATGTTGCTGGTAGCGTTGCTTGGATTACCAAGAGTTAAGTGGTCATCACGGGAAGGTAACTCTATTTTAGGTACTACCTCATTTGGACGACAACCTATGACTAATATGATAATAATAATAGTGCTAAGAAGGTATTTCATGCCGTAAAATTATGTAAAAATGTAATTGTTTAGCAGGTTTTCCAAGCAAACTGATTTTGCAAAACGGATTGAAGTTGTAAAAATGGGTTGAGACCTTGTTTTCGAACAGTTCAGATAAATTCTTGTAATCGGGCATAGTGATTAGCCCCTGTTAGAGTTCTAAAACAGGCAACAACCGCATGGGTTTCCATGGTTTAAGCAAGTATAAGCGTATAATTTTTGTCATATTTCTGTTGACGGTGGACTACTGAGTAAATCCTATGGATAAGCTTGTTACAAACCGCGTTCAAGACCAACATCTTGTTTTGCCTAACCTTAGGTTTGTAGTAGTCTTGCAGTTCCCCTTTCATACGGATGGCCGACATGGCTCGGCACAAGCCGCCCTGCTAAATGAAAAAGGGATTTCAAGCGCAGACGCGCATGTTGATTGACTCGTGTTTTGCTTCGGATGCTACTCTCCTACCCGAACAGTAAGTAAAGGGCGCAACACCCGCATGACAGTCGGACGGTCGGTGCCGCTAATTTTTTTGGTTCATAAATGGCTTTTAGGGAAGCCAGACAGCTTTTGGTTAGTTGCTTTTCTTTTGTAGAGTTGAATCTAGAAATTTCTGTTGTTCACTAATTGGCTGTTGAAGTTGCTGACGAACCAGCAAAAGACGTTGAGCGTACCTACAGCCGCCAATTTTTGTAAAACAAATCGGGGAGGTTGCCACAGTCGCATCTGGTCGCGGAAGCGAAAGGCATACTCAGCGATGCGCATCAATACTGTCGTTTTTACCGCGTTGTAGGCCACCTGACTTTTTAATTTGCAAACTGTTTTTCAACCAAATGGGTAAAGGTATCTTGTGTAAATAGCTTAACAAGTGCGCGTTATAAATTCCAGTATGTTCCATACAACAGACCGACTGGCCGCTGACAAAGCCAAGTAAGGCTTTTAAAAGTTTGAGCATAGTTTTAATACCCGCCTCCGAGTTAGCTGGCTGACTTTGTAAGACGATGCTCTTGCCGTCGAAAATGCCCCAATCTAAACGGGGTGCCCCGAGGCGTAGCTTTAGAAATGTTAACACCAATAAAATAGCGAATATCCATAAGGAATAATAATTTAGGGGTTCAACAACTTACTTGATTCACTGCTTAAACCCTTACTAATGGGCTACCATACCCGAATTTCCATTTGAGCCTAAAGCAAGTAAGACAGGGTGGGTCCGAATCCGTGCATGGAGTAACTACCCTGCGGCTCCATAGGAACCCCCGCCCTGTTTACTTGTTGGTAAGCTACCAAATCTTTTAATTGTACCATAGTACAAACCTAAAGGGCAGCCTCGTCGCCTTCTCTATATACTTTTAATCCTGTACTGTCGATGACGAGATGAAGGGCTTCGATAATACTATCCTCACAAGGAACTGCGGCTGAAAAAGCTACTACTTTAGCCTGTCGGCGACAAAATTGGGTGTAGCTTGGTACTTGTATATTCATCTTCATTGTGGCTAACACGTTCTGAATCAGTCCTTGTGTTTTTCGAAATGCAATCGGGCTGCCGATGTGGTCGAAAGACTGTTTTGAGAGCCAAAGCAGCTTGAATTCACTCGTCGGAGTAGCGAAACTGGCCGCCAGCAGCGCGTGGATCTTGATAATACCAATTCTCCAGTGTCTCTTTACTAAGCCAAATCGTAACAAATCTTCTGAATATCAACGCTTTATTATACTCGAGTCAGTTGGTTAATCGGTACTTTTCTTTGGCTGATTGTCATTTCTTAACCTTTTGGGCTTTTTTGGAACTTGGTTGTCTGCTTGGGTAAAAAAGTGTAATTTTAGCATAGCACTGGAAGCCATAAGGTGGCAGCTTTGGAGGTTTGACAATCTCAATGTTCGCCATTCCAGTGCTTTTTTTATGCACGTAGTGATGATTTACTACATGCCATGCAACAAAGCCTGTAATGACATACAACTAGCACTTTGGATTTTTCTGTTTGCTGCACTATAAATGGGGTTCACTATAGTACTCAATCATACTATTTCCTTGACCAAATTATTCACAATTTTCACTAAGCAAACAGGATACCTAAACAAAGAAAAAAATAATTGTCTTTTTTCTTGGAAAATTTTGTTTTTTTTAAGACTTTCGTAAAGTCTTAAAAAAACTCTTTTTACACAAAAAAATAATTATCATGAAAAAGAAAAACTTTCCCAAATCAAAGTTAAGCCTTGAAAGTCTAAATCTTGAAAGTTTTGTTACAAGCCTAGAAGACAATTTGTCTCAAACAGTTCAAGGAGGAACTATGCCAACTTGGACTATCGCTTGTACAGGATATACAGGAGGGTCAAACTGTGGCTTTACATATTGTTGCTCTTCTATTGCCTGCCACACAAATATTGGTGTAACATGTAACGGAAGTGGTGGGCCTGGTTGTGAATAAAAAAATGTCCTTGCGTTCTAATCAACAAAATGAATTATCTCGAAAGAAGGCGTTCTTCAATTTTTAACCATAGAGAAGTGTTTATGAAAATTCCCAAAGTCGTTTGAATTTTGAAGTGTAAATTTTAAAGACGAACAACAATGAGAATCATCAACAAGAATATGATTGATAACGGAATCGACCGAGCGATGGATTTTACTGAATTTAACAGTGAGTGAGCGTGGATTTGAAGTAATAGCTCTGCTTACTGAGGTATTATAGTATAATTTTCATCGTTTAAAAACAAAATGCTAATGGAAGACACTTCCTACAAAAGTATTTTTCGGTGATACGGTGAACCATCTCCCTTTAACTGGCAGTTACTGAAATTTGTAAAATTTAGTAGTTGATTGAGAAAAAATGCAGAAAATTCACAGGCAGCCTCGAAGGCAAGGTAACCCTTGAATCGATTTATAAAGTCAATACAATTCAGTAAATAACCTCCAAAAATTCACGTTTCCATCTGACAATCTGAGTCAGATGGAAACGTGAATTTTTTTGAAAAATCTTGGTTGATGTTCAGACCTTAGATCAATCTCAAAAGTTGTGGAGGGCGTTGTATTTTTTTTAGTTTTTGCTTTTAATCAAACGTACTTGTCTTGGAGAGTTTCCTACCTCTTATTCTGTTTTTAGAAAATTTCGAACTGATTTCGATTGACCGCCAAGACAGCGTTTTCCACATTCATCTAACTGAGAAACAAACAGACAATCAAGACCCTAAGCGGAAGAATTTGTTATCGAAAGGCCGATGCCGCCATCTTTTTGGAATCGGTTATAGTTTGCAATTCGTTATAGGCAATAATAGCTGTACCAATACCTGGGATTGAAGTCATCAACCCAAAGAGTTGTTTGAGCTGTTCGTCGCCTCAATAAGCTCATCAATAGATTTACTACCCTTTTCACAATAAGAGCTGGTCCTAAATCGGTTCATAGGTCAGCAGCCTTGCCGAGCGATAGGGTAGTCTGCCCTGGTTTTCTTTTGATAGCAAGCTACTAAATCTTGGAATATTACCAGCTTACAAAGCTAGAGGTGAACAATACTTTGGACTTAAATTTAAAAAAATGATTGATAGCCAACAATTTAGACAAAGCATGGTAGGTGAGAAATCTGCTTATGAAAATACCCACGCAGAATCGGTTTGGGCAACAATCAAGCGAGAATTAGTCGAAAAAGGCTCTTTTGATTCTTTGGAAGATGCTAAAACAGAGTTATTTGACTACATTGAAGTCTATTATAATCGTAAGCGAAGACACTCATCTTTGGGTTACCAAAGCTCAGAAAAATTTGAACAACAATACAAGCAAAATCAATGAACTAACCTACAAAGTAAGGTATCCTTCATTTGAGGGCCACCCCACATTTTCTCAATGTTGTCAATGAACTTGCAAAAGTTCTTCGCTGGATAGACATAAATAAAAGTGTACAGCTGTATATATTTTTTATAATATATATATATATTTGCGGCAATAAATACTACTTTCTAATCGTTAGTAGTGCAAATAAATTTAAACTTTGTTAAAATGAAAAAATTACTTTGGCTAGTAATTGTGGTAGCTCTATTTATAGAAAATAAAAGTGCTAATGCTCAGCAATTTAAAATAGGAATTATTGATAGAGGATATATCCTCAAAAATCTACCTGATTTTCAGGCACTTACAAAGGAAGTGGAAGCTACCTCACAGGGATATCAGAAAATAATTAAAGAAAAGTATGATAATTATCAAGCTAAAGCTGAAATTTTTGAAAAGTTAAAAACTTCAGGTACTTCTGAAGTTATTTTAAGGGACAAAATGTCAGAGCTTGAGAATCTACAGAAATCCCTGCAAGACTTTCAGGTTAATTCAGAGAATGACATTAGGACACTATACGCGAGAAAGTTTCGTCCAATTGATGAAAAAGTAAAAAAAGCAATATCAGACTATTCAAAACAAAATAATTATCTGTTAGTCTTGCGCTCCGATATGAATATAGAAGATGGAGAGACCAGATCAATGGTGCTTTATGCTAGTAGCGCTGAAGATGATGTTTCAGATAATGTCCTTAAAGTTCTAGGAGTTACAACTCCAGTGGTTCCTAAGGGAAAAATTGGTCTATTGAATAATATTAAGTAAAGGTAAGGTTGAATATCAGTTTGCTGCGATGGCTATTATCTATAACATCTATTGCAAAGGGTCATAGATGATAAGTATGTTTAGTATTTTTGTTGAAATCACGTACCTTCTCATTAATAGAACCAAAAGTAAAGTTGTGAAAGGTCTTATAAATTAAGCATACAGATTTTTGGTATTTAAAGAAACTTTATAACTTTAAATAGGGGTTGGCTCTAATAATTCTGAGCCAACCCCTATTTATTTTATATTATTAATGTTAACATCCGAGGTGATTTTATTGATTAAGGCAATACACATCTACCTGCATTTTGGTCAAGCTCTATACGGTTTTATCAATTTCATGACTTTCTACACAACTCGACCTAAGTAGCTCACTCTCGTTTTCTTCTAATTTTGACTAAGTTGGCCTCATAAGAACCAAAGTGAATCCAAATCGTTTCAATAGCTTGAACTCAGGGACGATTGCTAGTAAATGTTAAAAGCATCATTTTTTCTCCACATAATACAACTAATTCACTGAAATTTCATTTTATGAAAATATATTTTTATTTTTGTGTATCTTTCATTTTCTGATTTAGTATTAGTAAGTATTCACATACTAACAAGATTTTTCGTGTTTAAAAGAATTACAGTTATAAAACAAAAACATGAAATGGACTGTGGTCCAACATGTTTAACTATAATTTTGAAATATTTTGGATTAAATGTTCCCTTATCACTCGTAATTGAACGCTCCAATTTAGGTAAAATGGGGACTAGCCTATTAGACTTAAGTGAAGCTGCAAAAAGTTTTGGATTAAAAACATTTAGTTTCACAACTACATTTCATATTTTAAAAGAAAAAGTTCCACTACCATTCATTGCTTATGTAAATAATGGTCATTACATTGTTGTTTATAAAATAACAAAAACAAAAGTATTTTGGATTGATCCAGCATTTGGAAAAGTAGTATCTAACCATGATATATTTATAAAATCATGGGTAAGAAATGAAAACAATCAAGGAATTATTTTAGCTTTTGAAGTAACCCCTGAGTTCCTTAAAAATGAGGGTATAAAATTCGTAGCAACAAATTTTAAATTTTTATCTCCATTTATAGTAAGATATAGCCGATATTTAGCTTATATATTTTTAGGTCTTATATTGAGTAGTATATTAGGATTGAGTTTCCCTTTATTAACACAATTAATAGTAGATATAGGAATTCAAGAACATAACTTTCAATTTATAACCCTTATTCTAATAGCACAATTAGTATTAACAATAAGCCAAGTAACAAATGATTTTTTTAGGAATTTGATAGTCTTTCATATAGGTAGTAGAATAAATATCCAAATTTTATCAACTCTTATAAAAAAGCTATTTAGTCTTCCAATATCTTTTTTTGAATCAAGAAGTGTTGGAGATATATTACTAAGAGTGAATGACCAGAAAAGAATAGAAAATTTTTTAACAACTTATACAATAAATTTTATATTTAGTATATTTAATGGATTAGTTTATTCTTTAATACTACTTAACTATTCTTTAAATATTTTTTTTGTATTTTTTTTTGGAAGTTTTATTTATTTTATATGGTTATTTAAATTTAGAAATATTAGAAAAGAATTAGATTATAGATTGTTTTCAGAAAGTGCAATAAGACAAAGTAAATTAATTCAATTAATTAATGGAATAAGAGATATTAAGTTATATAATAGTGAAATAGTGAAAAGACAAGATTGGGAAGATTTACATATTAATCATTTTGTTTCACAACAAAAAAGCCTAATAGTAGGTCAAAAGCAATATATTGGAACAGTTTTAATTAATCAAATAAAAAATATATTAATTACATACTTTTCAGTTAAACTAGTATTTACTAATGAATTAACATTAGGATCAATGCTTTCTATACAATATATTATTGGTCAAATGAATAATGTTTTAAGTCAATCAATTGAATTTATTCATTCGTATCAGGACGCTAAAATTAGTTTAGAAAGGTTAACTGAGGTACAAAATGAAGAAGAAGAAGACAATAAAAAGGAATATTTAACAAATGAATATTGGTATGATTCTAAAGACATTACAATAAAAAATTTATCATTCTCATATCCATCAAGTCCATCAAACAATGTTATAAATGATATATCTTTTATAATTCCCAAAGAAAAAACTACAGCTATTGTTGGATTAAGTGGAAGTGGGAAATCAACTTTAATAAGAATTTTGTTGAAATTCTATACACATAAATCAGGTACAATATTAATTGGCGATGAAAATTTAGGAGATATTAGTACTAAACAATGGCGCAGAAATTGCGGTTCAGTGTTACAAGATGGATATATTTTTAACGATACAATTGCTAATAATATATGTTTAAATATAGAAGAATATAGCATAGAAAGAATCAGAGAAGTTTGTGATTTGACTAATTTAAGTAATTTTATTGAGTCTCTACCAAGTTCTTTCTCAACATACATAGGTACAAATGGGATAGATATCAGCTCGGGACAAAAACAAAGAATTTTAATTGCTAGAGCACTCTATCGAAATCCTAAATATATTTTTTTTGATGAAGCTACAAACGCTCTTGATGTAGATAACGAAAAACTAATTACAAACAATCTTAAAAATAAATTAGACCGATGCACTTTATTAGTCGTAGCACATAGATTAAGTACAATTATAGAAGCTGATCAAATTATTGTGTTTGAAAACGGGCGGGTTATAGAGGCTGGAACGCATTCAGATCTTTATAATAAAAAAAACAGGTATTTTGAATTAATAAATAAACAATTGAAAACTTAATTGAGCTGTAAACATTATTAATGAGTTAGTGAAATAGTGCTGATTTTCAGACTTGTAAATGGTTTCAGAATTATCTTATCCATAAATCACTTTTTAAGAAAAGCAACTCTAATGGCTTCTCTAATTCATAAACACCTGATAGTCAACTTACATCAACTCTATTAATTATTCGTAACCAGTAATCTAAATCATATTATGATTAAAATTAACAATTACATCCTGATAAGAATTGCAGGTATAAATGCAAAAAAAGTATTAGAACTGTCAAATACTCCACTAAAAAAACGTATTATAAAGCTCGAAAGATTGAAGAAAGATGGTGAAATACTAAAAAATGTAATATCTAAAAAATTATATATTCTCATTGCAAATGCAAAAGACAAAAAAAATCAAAATAAAATACTGAATTTTCGTCGTGATTTTTATAATGGACGAAATCTAAACAACGAAAAATATTCTGATGTTTTTTTACAATTTGATTATCAGCTTAAAAATGATTTTATAAAATACAAAAAATGCCTTGCATTTATTAATAAAGAAGAAGTTTTTTTTAGTAAACTATATGTTAAGTATGAAAATAAACAGCGCATGTATATTAAAAAAATGTCCAGAAATTCTGTTTTAAGAAATGGTTTAGTCCTTTCCTCTTCAGATTTATTGGATAACTTAGATAAATATATAGAATGTAATTTAAATGAGTTTACAAAATCAGAATATACAACTGAATACTCAATATTAAAATATATAACAAGAATTACTACGAAAACCTCACCATTCAGTACTTTTACTCAATTATCTTGTTTAAACAAAGATCTTAAATATAAGAACATTTATTCAAACAAATATAGAAGCAAAATTATAATAAATAATTATATATATCAATTCCTTCAAGATGCATTATTCAACAATAAAGATTTTTATAGTGGTATAAATATTCGTTTAAACCCATCAATAAGAATTTTTGCTTTTGAATACCAGTACCTTCAGAACTCTAAAAATAGAGAAGCCTTTCAAAAAATTAAAAAAAATCTATTTTTAGACTTAATCTATAAAATATTAAATAGTAAAAAAATATATACATTTTCTTCTTTAATAGAAGAAACAAAGCAATTTGTTGACGCTACAAATGAAGATATAGAAACGTATGTTTTTAACTTAATCAAGGTAGGATTTTTAGAATTTGACTACAAAATTTCTGGATTAGATTCAGATTGGGATAGCAAATTTATATCACTTTTAAAAAACCTTTCATGGAAAGGAGAATTAAAAACATTAATAATCGACACATTAAAATCTATCAGAGTTCAAGCGAGAATATTCGCAAACAGTTCATACCAAAAAAGAAAAAAAATATTATCTAACGAATATGATAAAATTATGACGCTCGCTCATTCATTAGAAGAGGCATCTAATAGTGATGATACTATTAATAATTTAGCTGAAGAGGGTATAAAGAACAAATTTACTCATTTTGTACACAAAAATTTATTAATAAAACCCAAAAACTTGTTCTATGAAGATACGACAGTTGAATGTAATATTGATCTAAATATAAGTAAAGTAAAAAAACTAACAAATATTCTTGCAGAATTCATGGAAAACGTAAACAAAGTTCCATCAATTACAATAGAAAAAAGTAGAATGTTGGAGTATTTTAAAGATAAATATTTAAATCAAGAGGTTAATATTTTGGATTTCTATGAAGGTTATTACCGCGATGTAGAACTAGCTATAGAGAAGTATATAGCCACAATTAATGAAAACCATAATAATACTTCTTTAGAGCCTAAATATATTAAATCTTATATTTTTATTAACAACAATAAAAAAGCGGAAGCTTGGTTTAATGAAATAGAAAAAAAAATCAATTATGATAAGGAAAATGATACTATCAAAATATCAAGTGAAAATCTAAAACTAATGAGCGAAATAGAGCCAAAAATATCTAAACAGCCAGTATCTTATGGCGCATTTGTCCAATTCGCAAAGTATAATAATCAAATTGTAGGGTATGTCAATAGTATAACAAATGGCTATGGAAAATATCTAAGCCGATTTTTGCATAATTTCCCAAATGACATTACAAAAAGGCAAATACAATTGAATAAAAAATATTTAAGTAATAAACATACTTTAGTTGAAAATTGTGACGCTTCGTTTTTCAATGCTAATATACATCCAGCACTATTTGAACATCAAATAAGTATGCCTAGTAGTAGTAATAGTTTGCCTAATAAAAATCTAATTAATATAAGTAAAGTATATATTTCATTAGAGAATGATGATTTTATTTTGAAGTACAATGAAAAAATAATAAAAGTATATGATGTCGATTTTCAATCAATTGATACCAGGTCAAAATTGTTTAAAATGTTGGTTCATTTATCACATGATGACTATTTTTCACAGTATTATTTTTTAATAAATTCAATTAATAAATCCTACAAATTTCAAAAAAAAGGAGGAAGTATATTTCCACGAATTGTATATGAAAACACATTTATTTTGCAGAGAAAGGTATGGCTATTTGAAATTGAAAACATTCCATTTAATAAAACTTGGTCTAATGAAGAATTTTACAAAAATATTGTAGAATGGGCAAATGAGAATGAAATGCCTGACGAAGTTTTTGTATATATTAGCAAAAACAATAGAGAAACAATAGAAATTAATGATGATTACAAACCACAATATATTTCCTTTAGCAGTCCCTTATTAATTCAACTTTTAAGAAAGTTATTAAGAAAAGCATCTAACGAAGTAAGATTTGTTGAAATGACTCCAAAAACCTCAGAAACGTTAAAGGTTAATGGTAATCAAAAAGTTACAGAATGTTTAATTCAATGGTATGAGCGATAGCTTCAATAATAAAAAGGAATGGTATAGTGTACATATATTTTACTATCCGCCTTGGGAAAAGCTACTATGTAATTGTATTTTCCCTACTATTCTTTGTTTAAAGAATAATAATCTAATTTCAAAATATTTTTTTATCAGATATTTTGAATTAGGGCCACATATAAGACTTCGTATAGAATGTAAACCAAGTTGTTTTTTTAATGAGGTTAGAGACTTGTTAATGAATTCTATTTATGATTATATTTTGAAGAACCCCTCAGAGCAGACGGAGCAATTTAAAAGTACAATTCCAAACAATTCTATTAAATTGATAGAATACGAACCAGAATTAGAACGTTATGGGGGAATATATTCAATCAAGTATATTGAAACCCATTTTTATAATTCTTCACATCTTGTATTAAAGTTATTGAGTAAAAATGAAACATTTTGGACATATAATAGTAGGCTTTCATTAGCTTTAAAAGCTCAATATAATTTCGCAAATTCATTTATTACTTCTAAATATGTTGGACAATATTTTTATTATATCTACTCAAGTTATTTTTCTTCAATAATGAGTTCTTTTGATAAAGAACAAAGCTTAAAAATAATAAATTCGTATGAAAATAATTACAACATTCAGAAGCAATATATATACAAATTATTATCAACTTATAATTACCCAAATGCAATTATTTGGAAGCAATGGGAGAGACAATCTAATAAGACAAACACTCTATTAAGTGACTTAGAGAATCAAAACAAAGTAATATTCCCTGAATCTATTATTTCTGATAAATTTACAACTAACCCCCCAATAAAAATGTGGTATATTTATCAAAGTCTTTTTCACATGACAAATAATAGATTTGGACTACTAAATCATGATGAACCTTTTTTAGCTTATTTGCTCTACAGATATGTAACCGAGCATGATAGGATTTAAGCATTCAATTAGATCTATATTTATTATATGTATTACTAAAAATATGGCTCAACAAATTATCTTCTTTTAAATATATTTTACAGTCAACTATTATGGAATCAGTATTTTGATTAAATAATAGCTTATTTTTAAGGTTATTTGAACTTATAATAGCTACATATGAATTTATTTTTTCATCATAATATGCGATTTTCCCACGTAATGAATCTTTAATATTGACACATTTATTTGGCAATAAATAGACTTTATTATTTAAAATATCATTTTTAGAGATTTCTTTATTTAGCTTTATAACTCCATATATATATACAATTTCATGTTTTTTTTTCTTATCTATTAAGGGTGGATTATAAATTGTCATACTTGTAACAAAACTTGGCTCATATTTTATATAATATCCTCCCAAAAAAACAAAAAATACAAGAAATATATATACAAAGAAGCATTTTATTAGCCAACTAGGAAAGGAGTTTATTAAAGCATCTACTTTTTCAGAGTATTGGTCTTTATCTATTTTCATTTTTAAAGTAGTATAAAAAATACATTAATTTTTAAGAAAAGGTAAGGGTTTATTGCATGATTCATATCACACATGTAAATGAAAGTTCCTAATCTCTCCAAACACTTCATTTTTCAATAAATATAATGTAAATACTTTTTATTTTTTATCAAATTATATTTTTTCGTTTTTTTTCTTTGTAAAATATATGGTAAAAGCAGTACAAACTTGCTGGGATCCTAGAAATCTGGCAAAAGCTCAAGAGCACAATTGGTTATCACCAGAATATTTTTGGATGAGTTGTGCGCTAAGTGCTTTTCGCATTCTTTCTAATTTTAATATTTTAGAATTATACGCAAGTAAATCTAAAAAAAAAGTTCTTATTGATGAACTAGGTATACCTTATTCAAATTACTATGAATTACCACATGACCTAGGCTTTCCAGAAGAAGTTTGGGCAATGTCAAAAATTTTCACGTATAGTTGTCAACAATCTCCTTTTTTGCACTTTGATGAAGATGTTTTTATTGGTAACTTTTTTGACATTATTAAAGAAAAGTATGACCTTGTTGCACAAAATCTTGAAAGTGGCTTTTATATGTATGATTTAAGTATTAAAGAAATTCAGTTACATTCAGGGTTTATACCTAGAATATTTAGAAAAAAAAATATATATACTGAATCCAGTAATGCTGGTGTTATTGGTGGCTTCGATATTTCTTTTTTTAGTGAATACACATCTCAGGCCAAAACATTTATATATAAAAATAAGAACATAATAAATGAAAGTAATGCATTAATGTTTGGTGTAATTGCAGAGCAGTTGCTTTTTCATGAATTAGCAGAATATAAAAAAAAA
>NZ_AXVJ01000068.1 GCF_000482465.1 Runella limosa DSM 17973 | reverse complement strand
CTGGCTCCATGATTTTTGATGCTTTCCCATTGAATCACAAATTTAAAAGTTATACCCTAATTTGTGTCCAACTTTTTAGCGGGCTAGATTCAGACTTTCCAAGTTTTTATACTCCCCTTTTCAAACTTGGAAAGTCTTGTTTTGGGACCGAGTTAGACTTTCCAAGTTTTTATACTTCCCTTTTCAAACTTGGAAAGTCTCGTTTTGGACTCAATCAGACTTTCCAAGTTTCGATATTACTCAAAAAGTCTGAAAGAAAATTTGCGTAGCTAAATAACTACATATATATTTGTAGTCAAATAACTACACAATGAACCTACGAAGAGATGTTTTTCAGGCCATTGCCGACCCTACTCGCAGAGCCATTTTGATGTTGGTTGCTTCGCAGGCCATGACTGCGGGAGCCATTGCGGCCAATTTTGACACCGCGCGCCCTACCGTTTCCAAACATTTACAGATTCTTACCGAGTGCGAACTGCTGTCGCAACACCAAAACGGTCGAGAGATTTATTACCACCTCAACCCACAAAAGATGAAAGAAATTGCCGACTTCATTGAACCTTTCCGCCACTTTTGGGACGACCGATTCAACAAGCTAGAAGCCATCATGAAAACCTATCAAGCCAATCAATAACTCCTGATGGAAACAAAAACCAACGTCCATGCCGAAGAAGGGAAGCAAGAAATCCTCATTACCCGAGTGTTTGATTTACCCGTTGAACTTCTTTTTAAAGCCTACATGGTTCCTGAAATCGTCGAACAGTGGATGGGAACGAAAGTGCTCAAACTAGAAAATTATGCGCACGGTGGATACCAGTTTGAAACCACCGACCCGCGCGGCCACGTCCATCGGTTTAGTGGAGTCGTACACGAGTTTTGCCTCAATCAAAAAATAACTCGCACGTTCGAGATGGAAAATACCGCTTTTCCCGTGCAGCTTGAATTTTTAGAATTTGAAAAACTCACTGAAACAACCAGCAAACTGACGATGCACATTGTTTTTAAATCCATCGCTTCTCGAAATCAATTGCTACAAATGCCGTTTGCGATGGGCATCAACCTCGCTCACAACCGATTGCAGGCGTTTTTTACCAACTAATTCATTTTCCAAAAAAACAAAAAACAGCATACACATGAACAAGCAATTACCCCAAGAACGCCGTGAAGCGCTAATAAAAACGTTGAACACTCGTTTTGAAAAAAACAAAATTCGCCATGCTGGGATAGAATGGTCAAACGTACTAGCCAAAATTGAGGCGAACCCTGACAAACTGTGGTCGCTCAATGAAATGGAAGAATCCGAAGGCGAACCCGACGTGATAGGCTACGACGCTGCGACCGATGAGTATATTTTCGTTGACTGCTCGGCTGAAAGTCCCAAAGGACGCCGTAGTTTTTGCTACGACCGTGCTGCCCTCGACGCCCGCAAAGAACACAAACCCGCCAATAATGCGTTGGAATTTGCGGAAGAAATTGGGATTGAACTTTTGACGGAAGAACAGTACAAAAATCTCCAGTTGCTTGGGAAGTTTGATACCAAAACTTCCAGCTGGATTCAAACGCCTACCGCTATCCGCAAACTTGGCGGGGCTCTTTTCTGCGACCGCCGCTACGACCACGTTTTTGTGTACCACAACGGCGCCGAATCGTATTATGCAGCGCGCGGATTTCGGGGTTTGTTACGAGTCTAAAATATTTTACACAAAAGTCGATGAGAATTTTAATTTCTTTGATTGTCTTTGTTAGCTACATTGGTACAGCCTACACGCAAGAAATGTTGGAAACCAACAAAGCGCACATTCGTTTTTTTATTGACTGTATAAAAAATCAGAAAAAGGAAAAACTGGCCGATGGAGTAAGTTATCCGCTCAATAGGAACTACCCTCTCCCACCGATTCGCAACAAGAGCGAATTTATCAAACGCTACCATGAAGTGTTCGATGCTGCGTTTACTCAAATGATTTCGAAATCAAACCTTTCCAAGGACTGGGCAACTGTGGGATGGCGGGGAATTATGTTTTCCAATGGAAAACTCTGGCTAAACGAAGATGGGGATTTGCGGGCGGTCAACTATTCATCAAAAATCGAAGAAAGCAAAAGACAGGCACGGATTGAAGAAATTCGCACTACGCTTCACAGCAGTTTGAAGGAATTCGACCAACCCATTTTAGTTTTTAAAACCAGTAAATTTCTTATTCGGGTCGATCAAATGAAAGACAACACCTACCGTTATGCTTCTTGGACATTGCCCAACAAAATGAGTTCTAAACCCGACATCATCATCCCCAAAGGTGAGTTTTTGGTAGATGGAACAGCCCAAGAACCCAACTACCGATTCAAGAACAAAGAGTTTACCTACGAGTGTTCATTTAATTCCATGAGTGAGGAGCTACCCCGCTATTTTGTGCGAATTTTTAAGGGGAAAAAAGAAATTTTATTTCAGAAAGCGAGTTTACTTTACTAATCCCAATTTATCACTACAAATGTTGCGCCTCTGCCGAGGCTATCTTGAATTACTACAAATGTTGCGCCTCTACTGAGGGGCTACTTTGAGTTCCTCTAGAACTTTTGCTTTACTACTGAGTACACGGATGGCACGGATTCGACACGGTTTTTGAGGATGTAAAAGTATTCGGGCATAGTACGACAACAGTACCTTTTGGGAATTTTTACGTCCCAAAATAAAAACGATGAAAAGGCGAATTTTTCTAAAAAGCATTCCTGCTTCGCTCTTGGCTTCCTCCTATTGGACGACTGCCTGCCAAGCAGAAAATGGTATCAATCCTGCCGATAAAACAGTCATCGTGATTGGAGCGGGTATTTCGGGTTTGGCAGCAGCCCAAAAACTACAAGAAGCAGGTTTTAAGGTGAGCATCTTGGAAGCACAAGACAAAGTGGGTGGACGAGTGCGCACCAATCGTTCGTTAGCGATTCCGTTTGACGAAGGCGCCAGTTGGATTCATGGCATCGACGGCAACCCCATCACCACGCTGGCACAAGAGGCAGGCATGACGACGTTTCAGACGCTTGATGAAAGCATGAAATCGTACGACATTGGAGGAATCACCCGAAAAACCTCCACCTACGACTCAGCCGAAGACGAGTTTTATACTGTCCTCGGTTCGATGATGAAAAAGGGTAGCGACAGCCAAAGTTTTGAGCAAGTATTTAATCAGCTTTACCCCGAAAAGAAGAACGATCGCCTGTGGAAGTTTTTTCTTTCTACCTACCTCACTTTCGACACAGGTGATTTAAACACGTTGTCATCAACACTTTACAACGAGGGGGAAGTATTCGAGGGTGTAGAAAAAATCGCTACCAATGGCTACGACACCGTTGCTACTTATT
This sequence comes from Runella limosa DSM 17973, assembly GCF_000482465.1. GTDB lineage: Bacteria > Bacteroidota > Bacteroidia > Cytophagales > Spirosomataceae > Runella > Runella limosa. The sequence goes on along the minus strand of NZ_AXVJ01000068.1, from coordinate 31,275 downwards.
TAGCCAAAAACCTGTCTGTGAGCTTCAACCAACGCGTTTCGGCCATTGATTACAGCGGGGCAACCGTCAATATTACCCACAATAACACCGTCACTCCAGCCGACTTTGTGATTGTTACTGTGCCACTTGGCGTATTAAAAAACAACAAAATTGTTTTTACCCCCAGTTTACCTTCTGCCAAGCAAACAGCCATCCAGAAAATAGGTATGAATTGCGTCAACAAGTTTTTATTGACGTGGGAAACCGCTTTTTGGGACGACGTTCAGTACATTTCGTACACCCCCGAACTACGCGACAAGTTTAATTATTTTGTCAACGTCAAAAAGTTTCAACCGACTACCAACGCCCTCATGACCTTTGCCTACGCCGACTACGGGTGGCAAACCGAAACCATGACGGATCCTCAAGTCACGAGTGAAATTATGGGGCACCTAAGGGACATCTACGGGTCGTCGATTCCTAACCCAACGCGTTTGCTCCGTACCCGATGGAGTACCAACGAAAACTCCTTTGGCGCGTATTCGTACACCGCCGTTGGCACCGAAATGCGCCATTTTGAAGACCTTGCCGAAGAAATTGACAATAAGCTATTTTTTGGGGGTGAACATACCGAAGTCGATTATTTTTCAACTGCCCACGGTGCCTATCTGAGCGGAATCCGCGAAGCCGACAAAATCATTGCCTTACTGTAATCAGTCAATACAATATCTCCTTTCCAACCTTCTGCCAACTTGCCGCGTCTTAGAGAAAAACAACCCATTCCTTTTCTATGCGCCGCTTTGTTTACTTGATTTTTGTTAGCCTTTTCACCGCCTGCCAATCCTCTGATTCTGTGGGCACTAACAAAGAATTAACGGGAACTTGGAAGTTGATTTCCTATTGTAAATCTACAGGTACCTCAGCCTGCACCCAAACCACCGTTCCCAATGACAAGGGAGTATTTATTTCGTTTTCCAAGAAAAATGAATTTAACGAATATTACCAAAATACCCGCCCCATCGACTACAGTTTTTTGGGATGCGGAGGTGGTAGCTACGCAGTAGAAGGCAGCCAAGTGCGCATTCGTGCCGTGTGTATGTCTTCTTCTAATGGACAACTCATCGACCTTACCTCTCTCAGCCCAACTCGATTGGTGCTCAACCCTTCGGGAAGAGGGGAGTACCTTTTTGAAAAACAGTAAAACGCCATCGCCATGAAAACCGCCCTGCTTTTGTTCGTTGTAATGCTCACTTGCTGCTTTGCTTGCGAAACTTCTTCGGATGTAAAAGCCGAGCGAAAAGGCGTATGTGCACCCGTTCAACTTACCTCCAACCTCGACGCACCCACTGGTCTCGACCTTTTTAACATCCAATCCACCCAACTTTCCGACCACGTTCTCACCATTTCTTTTGCCTACGGCGGAGGTTGCGACCCCAACCACGCCTTTGCTTTGTACGTTGACCCTTCTCGGCGAGAAGACTCGAAAGGAGTTTACCGAGAAGGGCGCATCGTTTTTACCACACAAAACGCTTGCAAAAGGCTCGATTATAAAGATTTTTGCTTTGATTTGTCCACCCTGAAGAAAGAAGTCCCCTCTGGACGGCTTCGAATTCGAGGCTTAGAGCAAGAAATCACGTTTTAGGATTCATTTAGACAATCGCAGTATGTCCGTAATCAAAGCCGTCATTTTTGACATGGATGGCGTTATTATAGATTCCTACCAACGAATGAACATCACTCTTTTTGACATCAATAACGAAAAAATTGCCGTCGTGGATGCTGACAATTCTCTTATTTCAAGCGCTCAAAACGCGCTAGAGTTGCTCATGAATTGTAATTACAACTACGACACGGCCAAAATTATCCTTCGCGAAGAGCACTTTTCATCCGATTTTTTTGACCTCAAAACCAAGCTCGCAGGTGAGATTTTACAAAAATTTTCGACTTACAATGGTTATTTAGCCATCGTCGGAGATTTTACAAAATATACCAGTAGCAGTCTCAAAGACTTCATCAAGGAAAGCAATCGCTTCAAACGAATCAACTTTGTGGCAAGCCGCGAAGAAGCTTTTCGTGTTTTAACAACTTCTTTCTAAACTTGTAGCGTATTCAATTGCTTTTGCCTATGCTTACGCTACAAGCCCAACTTGCCCAGGCTTTTGGGATAGATGGCTCTTACATCGAAGAAATGTTGGCACTTACTTTTTCAAAAAAAGTGCGTCGTGGGGAGTTTTTGTTGCGAGAAGGCGAGGTTTGTACCCACGTAGGTCTGGTCATCGAAGGCGCCTTACGCACCTTTTATATCAATGAAAATGGGGAAGACATTAGCTTTTTGTTCCATTTCAACGGCCGCCTTGAACACCTCGCTTTTCTCGACTACGAAAGCGTCTTACTTGGCACTCCTACCAAACTCAACATTCAAGCCACGGAAGATTCGTTGGTATATCTCATCCACAAAAATGACCTTGCAGCGCTTTACCAGAAAAACGCGTTTTGGCAAAAATTTGAAAAACACATCGCCGACCGCGTCTATTTATCGGCCAAGCGGCGAGTGGAGGATTTACTTTATTTTTCGCCCGAAAAACGTTACCTAAACCTACTGACCGACCATCCAATTGTCTTTCAGAAATTTTCTCAAAAATTCATCGCTAGTTATCTAGGCGTCACTCCTCAATCACTCAGCCGAATCCGCAAACGCCTGACGATTAATTACCTTAGGTGAACGTTTTTTAGGGTTTCGTCTATCTACCTTTGCCCCACGGTCACGGTCTGACTGCCGTCTGACAACGCATTCAACCCATTTTTTATGAATACAGCCATTATCGGAGCGGGAATTGGTGGCCTAACCACAGCACTTACCCTCCAACAACGCAACATCGACGTCGCTATTTATGAAGGTGCTCCCGCCATCAAACCTGTAGGTGCGGGAATTATCATGGCCAACAATGCCATGCAGGTTTTTCAGCAACTAGGGATACAATCTGCCATCGAAAAAGCAGGGAATAAAATCTCTCGCCTTCGTATTACCGACCCACAGCTTCACGATTTGTCGGTGATTGATTTACATTCTTTTGAAGCGAAATACGGCGTACATAACGTGGCAATTCACCGCGGAGCGTTGCAGCAAATCCTTGCCGATGCCGTTGGTTATGAGCACATTCATTTATCTAAACGGCTTTCTCGCATTGAAAAAAACGACGATTTTACCCTCTATTTTGATGACCATACAGCCATCCAAACCAACGTTCTTATCGGAGCAGATGGGATTAAATCAGTGGTTAGGAATCAACTTTTTGAACAAAGTCAACTGCGCAACGCTCACCAATACTGCTGGCGGGGCATCTGTGAAATGGACCTCCACGAGCGCCACCACAACGCTCCCGTAGAGGCTTGGGGTAAAGGAAAACGTTTTGGATTTGTCAAAATAGGTGCCAAAAAAGTGTACTGGTACGCCCTTATCAACTCGCTTTCGTTTACGACCCACGGGGTCAACTTGGTGAATGTATTTGGAGACTTCCATCGGGATATTTTAGAAATTATCTCAAATACCCCTCAACAGCAACTCTTTGAAAGTGAAATCATTGACCTCAAACCCATTGCCAAATGGCACGCTGACCGTGTTTGTTTGGTAGGTGATGCGGCTCATGCCACCACTCCCAACATGGGTCAAGGCGCTTGTCAGGCTGTAGAAGACGCGTACGTACTGGGAAAATTGCTGGATAAGGGGTTACCGCTCGAAAAAACTTTTGCCGAATACCAACGCCTCCGCCAAAAGAAAGCACGCATGATTGTAGATACTAGCTGGCGAATGGGGCAACTTTCTCAACTCGAAAACGATTGGGGAATTTGGGTGCGGAATGCGCTACTTAAACTCGTACCGCCTATCGCAAATCAGAAACAAATGGAAACTGTTTTTCGGTTAGCAACTGTTTAGCAGAAAATATCAACCCATGAAACAACACATTGCACACCTAGCTTTGGTAGTGGCCGATTATGACGAAGCCATTGCTTTTTACACTCAAAAACTACAGTTTGATTTACTCGAAGACACCCGTCTCAGCGACACCAAACGATGGGTGCGTATAGCGCCTAAAGGTACTTCTGGGTGTGCGCTTTTGCTGGCGAAAGCAGCCAATGAAGAGCAACAAAGCCGCGTTGGTAACCAGACGGGAGGACGAGTTTTTCTGTTTTTAAGTACGGATAATTTTTGGCGTGATTATCAAATATACCTCGACAACGGCGTCAAATTCGTTCGCCAGCCCGTCGAAGAATCCTACGGTACGGTGGCTGTATTTGAAGATTTATACGGCAATTTGTGGGATTTGATTGAGCATAAATAGCTTTTTCCCCTTTCCGAAAGTTAAATCTCCCGAAAGTTCAAAACTTTCGGGAGGTGGCTACCCACGCATTTTTTGCACTACTTCTACGATGTGCTGGATAGCAAATTCTATCTCTTCCTCGGTCGTAAAACGCCCTAAACTCATCCGCAAAGACGCATACGCTTGGTCGTCGGTCAGGCCGAGAATTTTTAACACATACGAAGGCAATACCGATGCTGAGGTACAAGCCGACCCCGTCGAGACCGCCACGTCGCGTAGACTCAGCAGCAAATTTTCGCCGTCCACGTTTTCAAAACAAATATTGGTCAAATGCGCCAATCGCGACGTTGTATTCCCATTGACAAACGTTTCAGGGAGTTGCTGCAAAAGCTCACTTTCAAGCCGATTGCGAAGTATCTCCAATCTCGCTGACTCTGATTTCATTTCTTTATGCGCCAATTCACACGCTTTCCCAAGCCCCACAATCCCAGGCACATTGAGCGTCCCCGAACGTCGCCCGCGTTCGTGCCCTCCCCCATCCATTTGCGAAGCAATTTCGATACCTGAGCGCACCACTAACGTTCCTATTCCTTTGGGACCGTACAACTTATGGGCCGACAAACTCAGCAAATCTATCTCTTCCAATGGCATATCAATCGGCAGTTTTCCAACCGCTTGCGTAGCATCCGTATGAAACAAAACACCCGCTTGGTGAGCTATCTCCGCTATGGCTCGAATGGGTTGAATCACCCCAATTTCATTATTGGCATACATCACCGATACCAAAATAGTATCCGACCGCAAAGCTTCAGCCACTTGCTGAGGACTAATTAACCCATCGGCCGCAGGCACCAAATAAGTAACTTCTGCTCCTAGCTGTTCCAAATGATGGCAGGTATCAAGCACCGCTTTGTGTTCAGTAGCTACGGTGATGATATGCCTTCCTACATGGCTCTTTTTTTCAAACACTCCCTTGATAGCTAGATTATTAGCCTCCGTAGCTCCACTGGTAAACACCACTTCTTTAGGGGTTACATTTAGTAACTTTGCTATTTGTTTTCGTGCCGTAGCTACTGCTTCTTCTGCCGTCCAGCCGTACAAATGCGTCCGACTTGCCGCATTGCCAAACTGCTCCGTAAACCAAGGCAACATGGTCTCCAACACCCGCGGGTCCACGGGCGTTGTGGCGTTGTAATCGAGATACACAGGGAGTCGCATAGGGTCGTTATTTTTTTGCGAAAATAATGCCATCCTCTCGAAGGTTTACTGCTTTCAAAAGATAATTTTTGACAGGCAGTTTTGTAGCTTTGCCTCCTATGAAAACTGCGTTGGCTGTTCTGCTTTATTTGACGTTTCCGCTGCTACTGTTTTGGTGGGGATGGTTTTCGCCTTGGGTTGCGTTGATAAGTACCGTTGCGTTAGTGGGACTATTGTTTCCATTTTACCCCGTTATTGCTTCTTTTTGGAAAGAAAAACCCACCAAAACATCTTTTTTGGCCTTATTTTATTGTGGTATAGCCGCCTTTGTATGGACGTACTTGGCGGGAGGCGGAGGTTTTCGCCCGCAACATTTCGACTACTACAAACACAACCTTGTTCTCAACAACTTAGTACGGTATTCTTGGCCAGTACAGTATTCTGATGGTAGTTATTTGTGCTATTACCTGGCTTATTATTTACCTGCGGCAGCCTTGGCCAAACTAACAGGTGGCATGGCGGCCATACCTTATTACCTTTTTGGCTGGACATGGTTGGGGCTTTGGCTTGTCGTTTGGTTACTTTATCAATTAGGTGGCAAACGACTTTTGTTATTTTTTGCCCTCTTCAGTAGTCCTAATGGACTATTATTGGTTTACGAAATCATCCAATCGCCTCTTCCACTCGGTGCTGCCTTGCGGGATATATGGACGAATGACCACACCATCGAACTCATTCAATCGCCTGGAGGATTGATGTTTATCAGTCACATCGACTCGTTTTCTGCCTCCCCACAGCACGCCCTTCCCGCTTGGCTGGCTACGGCGTTGTTTCTTCGGGTTTGGGGTTTGGAGTTGCGGGTTGCGGGTTTGGGGTTTCGCGTTGCGGGTTGCGGGTTTGGAGTTTGGAGTTTGGGACAGAAACAACAAAACAGGAAACCCGAAACAGGAAACAGAAAACCCGAAACAGAAAACCCGAAACAGGAAACTGAAAACTCACAACTAACCCTTCTGTTAATAGCAACCGCCCTCTACTGGTCGCCGTTGGTGGCGGTGGGCTTTTTGCCGTTTTTGGGGTATCAGGTTTTTCAGGAATACAAGGGTCGGCGGGCAGCAGGCAGCAACCTATGGGATTCCAGTCATCTGTGGAAATTTCTTTTGATTTTAATTATTTCGATACCTGCATTTCTGTTTTTTTCGGGGCACGTTCCATTGCACGACGCGCGAGGTTGGTGGTGGAACCTGCTATCAACCCCGCATCAATTTGCCCTTTGGGGAGTTTTCATTTTCTTGGTAGTTGGTGTTTGGGCAATACTAATCATTTATTTGAAGAAAAAAGGTGCATTTTCTCCCGCTGAATTTCAGCTACTTTGCCTTTCGCTCATTGTACTTTTTGCACTCACCCTTTTTAAATATGGCCATTACAACGACTTACCTCGTCGCGCGGGGCTGCCTGCTACGCTGGTGCTTTGTTGGGGGTTAGCTCACTCTCTTCGCGCATCATTTTTCCAAGATAAATACCTTCGGGTGGGTCTCTGGTTGGTCGCGATTTTTAGTGCGTTTTTACCCTTTAAACACCATGCACTCTGGCTAACTGCACGACCGTATGTTGCCATTACCGACAAAACCATCCGCGATTTTACTCCCTATTCTATTCATTATTTAAGTCACTATCACTGGGGCGAGTTTGATGTGGTTTCTCAATACTTGGGCGCAAAAAACTCTGCGTATTTACGTCATTTTGCTCCTGCAAAACCTATCCCTCCACGACAACTAACGAAAGCGTTTTATTACTGGAAGTCTGAATTTTTGCTTTCGGACTATGAGAAAAAAGCACTTACCCAAAACGACATAACCAAGCTTTACATTCGATTTTTTGACGTGGACTGGGACCCTATCAGCAAGCAAGCGGTTCCCAAAGCCGTGGTTTATTTCAAGGAAAATCCACCCGTAGCATTCATCCCAACCGTTTTTATTACCAATCGTACCCTCGAAAAACTTTCGTGGGGTGGACTGGATGAATTAGCAAAAAATATAGCAGCGAAGGTTAACACTATTACTCAATCTACGCCCCAACTGCACACCACAGAAGAAGTTCAAATTGATTGCGATTGGTCACTTTCAACAAGACGTTCTTATTTCCAACTTCTGACCCAACTTAAAAAGCACTTACCTATCCAAACGACCCTCTCTGCCACTATCCGTTTACACCAAATCAAATTTTATCGAACCACGGGCGTGCCTCCCGTAGCACGCGGAATGTTGATGTATTACAATATGGGTGATTGGAAAAGCCCTCGCACCGAAAACTCCATTCTCGACCTCAATACCGCCAGCAGATATGCCGATTACGTCTCAGATTATCCTTTGCCACTCGACGTTGTTTTACCTTTATTTCGCTGGGCTATTTTTTACCGAAATGGTCGGCCGCTAAAAATTATTAACCACCTGTCTTACAAAGACTTTCAAAACAATTCACTATTCAAAAAAGCCCCTGAAACCAACCAATACATTGCCCTTACTAATACCCATTTATGGGGAATTTCGGTACGGCGTGGCGACCGTTTTCGGGTGGAAGAAAGTACCGTCAACCACCTTTCAATAAGTGCCCGAACTTTAGCTCAAGAAATACAAAATACTAAGCTTACCTTTGCGTTGTACCACTTAGATTCGACCAACCTCTCCCATTATGAAAGAGATTCTCTCCAACAAATTATTCAAGCGTTCCGCTAGAACTATTGCCGTTTTAATCCTTCTCGCTTGCGCGGGCGGGCCTGCCGATTTGAACGAATTTACAAGCTATTTTCTACCCGAAACCGCCACTGCCCAATCGGGTGACGGGCGCTATCACTTTACGCAACAGTTTCTGTATTTGGACGATTACAGCGATACCCTCCGTCCCGAAAAAGACATTAATGCCAAAGCCTGGGCGGCCTACGCGGGTGTGGATGAAGCCATCGCCTACAACTATTTTTATACCGAAAGTGCCAACAACTCACTTCCCAATCGGCTCATGCTCAAAGGCAACAAAGCCGCAGTGACGTATTTACAGTTGGCCAAGTCGATTGAAAAATCGTACCAACCTTCCGTTTATTCGTGGGAAGAAGGCAGTAAAGATTCGCTGGCGCTAGTGGAGGCATTTGCCAAAAGTCAACAGCTTGCCCTTAGCACCAATGATGCGTTTCTGAAAGAGCGTTATGGGTTTCAGGCGGTGAAACTGGCCATGATTTTGGAGCAGCCCGACGCCTGCCTCAAACTCTACGACGAGCTCATAAAACCCCTCAAAACCAAGACCTTTATCAGCGACTGGGCTTTTTCAAGAAAAGCAGGTGCTACCATGGCCTTGGGAGATACCGCCAAAGCTTTGTACGAATTTGCTCAATTGTTTGACCGCTGTCCATCACGCCGTCGCGAAGCCGATTTAAGTTTGCGCATCAAAGGAGTTCGTTTTCAAGAAAAAGCGTTAGACTATTGCCAAAACAACGCCGAAAAAGCCGCCGTTTACGCCATAAGCGCCATTCAACCTTTGGAAGATGGGTTGCCTATGCTCAAAAAAGTTACGGAGTTAAATCCTAAAAACGCCCTTATTGAGCTTATCACGGCCCGCGAAATCAACAAAAATGAATTTTATGCCAACGGCGAAATGCCTTACGTAGAAGATACCCTTGCCTACGAAAAACGCCGCGGTGAAAGCAAGTCGTACTTTGAGCAATTAGGGGATTTTTGCGCCGACAACGCCACCAACAAAGCCTTGAGCAATCCTTCCTTTTGGTACACTTCTGCCTCTTACGTTGCCTACGTCAACAAAGACTACAAAAAATCGGAGGAATACCTTACGCAGGCCAAAGCCGTTCCCACCCCCAACGACTACCTCAAACAACAAATGGACATTCAGGAAGTATTATTGCTGATTGCCCAGCAGGAGGGAATTACGTCCGAGTTTGAAGGCAAAGTGATTGGGATGTTAGAAAAGCTCAATAAATCGGAGAATTTCCGCATCGTTAATGCCTATACGCGAGCCTGTGGCTTGTTGGCAAAAATGTACCGTGGGCAACCTACCGAAGAAAAAAAATCAGGCGGCTGGTGGTCGAGTTGTAGTAGTAAATCATCGGGCGAAGTTTCTCCCACACATTTGGCCAAAGCCTTTTTATTGGAAGCCGCTGCAAGTTGGCAGTCACGCCCAGTTAATGCCGACGGCTACGCTCCTGCTTTTGCCACCAACTTAGACCGATACGCTGTGGAGGATAGCACGTCGATAGAAACCCTACGCGAAGCGATTTCGTACGCACAACAACCCCAATTGGATGATTTTGGCAAACGCCTCATGGGACTATCGGGGGTAAATGCTGACTACCTGAACGTTGTCTTAGGTCGCCGTCTTTTGGGAGAACACCAGTACGCCCAAGCCGCCGAAGTATGGAAAAATGTGTCAACCAAAACGTGGGCATCATCTCCTTTTAGCGATGACCTCACGGAGAATCCTTTTTATATCAAACCCGACAATGGGCAAACCCCTTCGCAATCAATAACACCTGCGGCCTTTGCGGCTCGTATGGTTCAATTAGAAACCCAAATGAAAGCAGGTGATGCTCAAGCCGCCTATTTGTTGGCCTGTGGCGCCTACAATATGGGGTATTTTGGCAACAGCTGGTTATTGCTCAACCGCCAACGCAGCAGCAGCGAATACGAATATACCTATCCTCCCCGCGATTTAACAGGCGTTGACTATTACACCTCCGCCAAAGCAAAAACGTATTTTGAAAAGGCATTACAATTGACCAAAGACCCCGAATTAGCAGCTAAAGCGGCCTTTGGTGCCTCTCTTTGCGAAGAAAGTGCCTTCTATGTCTTTAGGGCAAACGAAGGCCGCGACCTTGGTTACGACGAAGCCACCCAAGCGGCATTTAAAAAGCGAATGAACGAAGAGCAAAAGAAACGCCTAGGCAAGTACTTCGATTTACTTCGTCGCAATTATGCCAACTCTGCCTACACCAAAGAAATCATCGAAGAATGTAGCACCTACCGCGATTTTGTAGGCCAATAACGACTAGAAGCGTTTTAGGTTGAAAAATTTTTAAAAATTTTTCAACCTAAAACGCTCTGAAAAACAACAAGATACAAAAAAAGCCTCATTTTTTTGATTTTTTTTCAGCAAAAACGTTTGCATTTAAAAAACACATCGCACATCTTTGCACTCCCGAACGACGGGAACAAAACAAAAAACGATGGTGATGTAGCTCAGTCGGTAGAGCAAAGGACTGAAAATCCTTGTGTCGGCGGTTCGATTCCGTCCATCACCACAAAACCCCCAAAAAGCCGCAATTACGCGGCTTTTGCCGTTTCTGATAGTATCGTTGATAGTGTTTTTGATAGTTCTCTACAAATGAGTGATACAAAACACCCCTACGTATTAGCTAAGATTTACCCCGCAAAAGAAAAAAAAGGGGCTAGGTACTACATTAAATACGCCGCCTTCGACGAATCGTTAGGCCGTTTGCGCGAAAAAATAATTTGGATTCCTACCGAAAAAACAACCGATAGGGAAAAAAGGGCATGGGCGATACCTGTCATTACTCAGATTAACGAGGAACTTAAAAAAGGTTACTGCTTTCGTAACTCCCCCGCCACCCCCTCACCGAAAAACTACAACATAAAAAAGACGCTGTACGACTTGTTAGAAGTGAAAAAGAGCGAACTAAGGAAAAAGAGCGGGGGAACGTATCAAACAGCCCTAAACAAGTTTTTTGAGTTCTTACAGGTTCGCAATTTAGAAGGTATTGACATTACAAATTTTGACAGGTTGAAGGCGTACGATTTTAGGGGCTTCCTAAAGATGGAAAGGAAGAATAGCAACCGAACCACGAACAATAACATGATTTGGGTAGGGTCTATTTTTAAAATGTGCGAAAAGCGTTCTATTATAGAAACAAATCCCTTCACGGAAATAGAACCATTGCCCGAAACGGATAGCGAAGCAAATACGGCCTTCACTCCTGAGCATCAAACCTTACTCGAAAGTTGGTTACAAGAAAACGACCCTGTTTTATTTGCTTTTACGCGATTCCTGTACTACGCCTTTATTCGACCAAAGGAACTTAGACAGATAAGGGGCGGGGATATTAACCTGAACGCTAAAACGATAACGGTACGGGGCGCAATAGCGAAGAACAAAAAGACTCAGATAGTACCTATACATACAAACTTAATAAAAGTAATAGGTGCTGAAGTAGTCCAACTTCCAAATTTATACCTGTTTGGGCGCGGCTTAACTTGGTTAAGCAAAAATCAACTTGCCGAAAATTACGCCTACAATCGACACAAAAAAGCCCTTGAAGCGTGTGGGCTTGAAGGGCTAAATTATACTTTATACAGTTGGAAACATACGGGGGCGTGTCGTGCTATCGAGGCAGGCGTAAACCCTCGAAAGTTACAGGGGCTTTTACGTCATAGCAGTTTAGCCGAAACTGATACTTACTTACGTTCCCTAGGCATTAACTTGCAGAACGAGGAACTTAAAGAGGTTTGGTAAAAACAGAATAAAATTCTGCACCTAGCACAAAAAAAGACCCTCGCAAAGCCCGCCGCGCTCATGCTCCTGTCGCGATGGGTCTCACGTGAGGGTCTTTTTTGTTAGTAAGACCAAATTTTATTTTGTTAGAAAAAATTCTGAGTTTGAAATCCGTTGCTATTACCCGCGCTAATACTAGCCTTCGTACCTGTACAAATTCTCATGTTGTTGCCGCTGATTATGTTATAATCGTGCGAACCAGTCGCAACCTGAATTTGTATCCCATTCGCGCAACCCGACACCGCTTGATTATTTAGAATTTGGAAATCTGTTGTTGATGTTCCCGAAAATATATTTTGGTTTGCTATACACCAACCAGTAACATTCCTAAATGTATTTTCTGAAATCTTTGCATACTTAATTGCTTGGTTTATCAATATCCCGTCAACTGTACCCAAAAAGGTGTTCCCTGAAATTCTCAAAAATGGCGTTTCGTTGTTACTGTTTGCGTGATATATTGAAGCAACCGTATTACCGATAAATTTACAATTATCAACCTTCATATTTTTAAGGGAAGTCCAAACCGAATATATACCGTACTGGTTGCCCCTAAATTCGGATAACACTACTTGTACATTATCAACGTAAGTACCATTAGTGCCAAAATTCATGCCTTTTGACCCTAAAAATCTACACTTATCAAAGGTATGAAACCCTCCATCACTAATAGTAAACTCTACATTTTGATTAAATTTACAGCCTACAAATTCATTTTTAGTATTATCAACACTCGTAAAATTAAAGGTTGAATTAAACACGCAATTATTAAACCTAGCGTATTTTATGCCTGGCAGGTTCACTTGGCTAGCAAAATAACAGCTATCTACCAGAATGTTACTTGTGTCAGATGAGCTATAAAAGGGTGATACAGTTTTCCCCGTTGTCATGCACTTAACATTATATAGGATTGTATTATCCCCCATACGTGCAAGTCTGAGCGCCATATCGGATTGTGTACTATTTTCTATGCGTATCGTGTCGTATAAGACATTACTAGCTCCGCCGAATGTTAAGCCGTAGTTGCAACCGCTAATAAAGCCGTTTCTAATTATAGTCCCTTCGCATAGATTACCAAACGCAACCCCACTAGAAAGGTGGTACTGCGCCCCATACTCCGTTATTGAGGACATATCGTAGTAATACGTATAGTTACCGCAGTTCTCGAACTTAAACCCGTCCAAAACACACTGTATGCCTTCCTCAAAATCTATACCGCAAAGGGAGGCACTTTTTCCGTATAGATTATTCATATACACGTTTCTTGAAAGGCTTTCGGGGTTTTCGCCGCCTACACTGTAACAGTGTCGCCCAACCCTCTCGACATGGCAATTTTCGACCACAATATTATGAGGCACAATAGAAGTATTACTATTAAATCCGTTAATTAATATTCCATCCCCCATCTGCATACCTCCGCCCGCAATATCTGTTATAGTACATGACGAAATACGTACGTTTCTAATCTCTCCGTTTCGGCTTTCTGCTAGGATGCCATACCCGCCGTGGTTTACGTCGTTAATTACAGTTGTGGGGTGCATTACGCCACATTTTTCTATTATTAAGCGTTCTATCTTAACGTTTTGCGCGTTTGATATGTACACCCCGTAAGCGCGTTTTATCCCCGTGAATTTATCGGTAGTTTGCCCGCCTCCGTTAATTCTTAAATCGCAAACTTGCACGTCTGTAATTACTGAACCCGCTGAATACACGTTTATTACCCTTGCCGTGTCCGTGTTTGCTTTTAGGATACTTGAAGCCCCTTCACCGAATACCTTAACCCCGGAACGGAGATTAAGACCTGATACAAGATAAACGCCTTTAGGGATGTAAATATAATCCCTGTTATCTATTGCGTACTGTATAGCGGCTGTGTCGTCTGTTGTTGCATCACCTTTTGCCCCTACCCATTTCACGTTTACGGCTGTACTATTTGTGTCAACCGCTTGCTTATCTGATAAGCCAACGGGCGTACCTAATCCTAGGATACGCCCGCCGTTCATTTGTTTGTCGTAGTATGCTCTACGTCCCATGTTTTTAAGAGATTACGATTACAGTCACGTTTGCCAATGTCGTGTTTGATGTTACGCTAATTGCGTTAGCACTAACACTTTTTACGTCTAATTCTATTTCTTCCCCGCCCTGCCAAACTTGCACAAGTGGCGTAGCAAGGTTTAGGCCGTGCGTTACATTGGTAACAGTATTTGCAGTTAGGGAAGCAATAGTCTGTACCACCCTCTTCGCATAAAAGAAGTTAGAAAGGTAGCCTAAAAGTGTTGCAGGGGTCAAAGCCCTTGTAGTGTCCGTGCCTGCGTTTGCTTCCGCCTGTGTTGCTAGTTCGATAACGCCCGCGCGGGTTTCGCTTGCCGTCATTGTGTTTGCCTGAATTACAAACCAGTTTGAAGTACCACGAACCAACTGGTCGCCTATTTCTACCTCTATTCCGCCAACCGTGCCCGCGTTTGTCGTGATAAACCAAATGTCTCCGGTCGCGGGTGTTGAAGGGAAAGCGGGGCTAGTGTTCGCGTTCGTTATATCCCCTTTTATTGTTACCGAACCTGTTATCACTTGGGAAAGGTCAACCCACGACGTACCGTTCCACCCCATGAATTTTTTTGTGGCGGTGTCGTAGTACGATTGTCCTTCATAGGGACTTGAGGGAGCGGTCGCACTGTTAGGAAAGCGTAGGTTTACAATTGCCGCCCCTGCGTTTAGAATAAGGTCAAAAAATCTGTTACGTGCCATTTTTTTAGGTTTTAATGAATTAGTAATGTTCCTGTTATTTCTGTGTTTGCCTGTATCCTGACAGTGTTCAAGTCAGGGTACAATACGTTTACTTCTATTTCTTCGCCCCCCACGATTGTTGTTACATCTACAAGCCTACCAAGGTTGTGTGTAAACGTTTGGTCAGTCAGGTTCGTGAACTCGAAAGTTAGGGTTTCGCCGCCTTCGGAGGTTGTCGGGGGCGGGGTTGTGGGGCTTGTACTCATGGAACTGTACGAAGCGTATGAGTTTGAGGGCGTAACCTGCTGTATTTGTGCTACGTTTTGCGTACTGCTTCGTTTCTTGTACAGCCAAAACACGAACACCAAAACGATAAGTATTAGCAAAGTTGGCGCACCTCTGTTGTTGTTTGCTGCCATAGTTAAAAAGTATAAACGTGAAGTTTTGAGCCTTCCAAGTTGCCTAAATCGTAGGTTGTACCGCCTACTGTTACGGTTACGTGTTCTCGTTCGCTAGGTAATTTGTACGGGTTCACGTAACACGCGAATTTTTGCCCGCCGCCCTCGCATCCTAACGCTAAACCGCGCTTATTGGCCGCGTGGTGTAGTATTGTGGTTTGGCCGTAATTCCTAAAACCACGACGAAACAAACGCGCGTCTCCCGCTTGTGGGTTTATCGTTTGCCCGTTGGTGGTATAGGTTAGGTATCTCACCCCTGTACTAGCGTTTACGATTGGTTTTACTGTGTTGTACCAGTGTGCGCCTAATACTGCCGCATCCTGCCCCGCCCTAGGATACTGAGGGTAACGCGGTTCGCCGTCGGGGAGTAAATTGGGCTGTGCCCCGCCTTCACTCACCCATGTTCTGTTAGGAGTCCAAGCGTTTGGTCTATCGTTTGCAACGTCTTTAGAAAAAGCATCTGTTTTCTCCCAATTGTACACCCCTTCCGTAAGCAAGCACCCAAAAAAACCAGTCCAAAGCATTAGTTCTAAGGGTACTACGTGCCAATCTGGAACTTTCCAGTATCCGCCCGTACGGGGGTGAATCCAGCCCGGGTTTTTATGGTGTTCGTTGACAGGGTTAGCCAATGACTGTGCCCAAGGTGACGAATACATGACCGTTTTTGCGTTTTCTTTCGCGGCGTACTTGCGTTGTGCCTCGAAAATTCCGCCGTATAGCCAGTCCTGAGTATCTCCATCGTTTGCCCAAAGCATCATTGTAAAGGAGTTTGTAAAGTCCACCATACCGCTATTATAATAGGGGTCGTTATCTTGTACACCGCCCGTACTTGTTGCTTTTTTTCTTGCCCCCGCCTCAGACGTAAGCGCGGAAACAAAATAGGGGTGCAACGGGTTGCGAACTCCGTCCACTTTTAGGAACTCCGAAAAGTTTACCAGTTTTGTGTCGTAGTTGTGGAAGAAATTCGTTTCGTGAGCGCCTGAAACTCCTAGTTTTTGCCCTAAGTATTGATAGAACTTTTTTCCAATTGTCCAGTAACTTCCATTGTCCCACGGTATAGGGTTGGAACCTGCCTCGGTGAATTGGTCGCCAATGCACGCGGCGGGGGTTATTCTGCTTGCTACGTTTCCAGCCGCTCCGTCTATCTGTGCATCACTGTGACCAACGCCCTCGAAAATATCTGAAAGAAGAATGAAGCATTTTTGGTGTTTAGGCGTGTCTGCGTCCCAAATTTTCGGCACGTGACTGTAACCCCTAGCCAACTTTGCGAAGTCGGAAATATCGCTATCTACTGAATGTATCGCTACTATTTTGCCTACATCGACCAACGGAGCGCCGTCTATTCTGCTAATGTACCCCGCCTTAAACCAGTTGGGCACGGTTAATTTTGTGGTTGCCATAATTGTAATTTAAGCGGTGTAAATTTCTTGCTGTGCGGATGTTAGTACCCAAAAGTCGTTAGGGTAGTTGTTGCCCTCTTTTATTTTGGTTTTCCATGCCTCAGTTTCCCACTTTTCCCACGTCGGGTAATAGGTTTGATGCAAGTATATTTTTGCTACCTGTACCAGTGAGCCCGCGCCTAGCTGAATGTTTGCGAATCCGATACGCTCTCCGTTCTGACCCTTTAAAGGCCGTCCATTTAAGTAGTAGAACGCCTTATAATCCCCGTCGGTGTCGCTTACGGTGTCGTTCCATCGTCCCGTTTCGGCGTTATACACGATATTGATTTTGTCGGTACGAACGGTGCTAAACGCGGCGGGGTCAGGGTTCGTAGTTACGCCCAAATCATCGTTAGTTATTACCGTGGTTGTCGATTGTGTATAAGTAGTGCCCGCAATAACTAAACTGACCTGAATTGTGTACGTCCCTGCCTGTGTAATGCCCCAGATTGAGTCGGAAGGATTAAAAAATATAGCAGGGAAACCACCCGCCGAAATGTTAAGACCTTGTACGTTTTCGGCGTGAATCAGTGTCCCCGCGCTGTTTCTTAGTTGTACTGTTACGTCGTAGCTACCCGCAGGGGTTACAGATAAGTTAATTACACGTGCAGGGGCTTGTACTGTATGCCAACTTAGCTTTGGGTTAGCGCCTGTAACCACTTGCCCTACCCCCGTAATTTGAAGCCCTACGGTTGGCTCAGGGGTTGTATTAGTTGTACTCGTACTACCCGAACCGCTCCCACTCCCCGAACTCTCTCCGCCGCCTATACGCCCCGTGGTGTTCGTGTTTTCGTCTATTGAATTTGCTTGCCTAAACAGTAATAGTACAATGACTATTACTAACACAAGCACTATAAATTTTGCTTGTTTTGACATAGTTTTATTTGTTTTTTTTAAAGAAAAAGCCGCCCATTAGACGGCTCTTTAAACCTACACAAAACAATTACCTACCGTTTAAAGTGGGTGATTAACTCCAAGAATGATAGAGCGCCGCCTATACCTTTGTCTAATAGCTCTTTGGCTTCGTCGCTGTTGTCGAACTCCATATCTAGTTCAATGGCTAGAATAGTTCGGAGTTCGTCGCGTTCGTCGTCGTCCAAATCTCGAAACTCGTCCCACACCATCGAAAAGTCTGTAAATGTGGGTTTTACAAGCGGTAAAAGCCGAAACACCTTTGGTAAGGTAGTGATAAGGCTCAGTTTTCTTTGGTTGATAATGCCCGAAGTGATAGCGATAAGAGAGCCAAAAAAGCGAACGAAATACGAAAGTTTTACAATGCCCATTTTAGTTTTTAGATTTAAGTTTGAAAAGATTTTTTATTACGTCTATGGCCGCGTTTGTGACTTCCCTAGTTCTGTCAACTAATACCCGCCCCGCCGCCGAAATGATTCTAAGGATAATATCCGAACAAATGCCAAATGCAAAAACAACAAACGAGGCAGTAAATGAGGTTAGGGGTATTTCGTAATACTCGCAAAATGCGAAGCCCGAAAAGTTAGAAAGTACTAACCCTGAGAGTGCAACCTTAAAGGTGTCTTTCCATTCTGCCCGTTTGTCTATTGTCCTGACTGCCAGTATTGCCCCGCCTAGCCCTGCAAGTTGTAAACGTACATTTACGTCGAATGTGACGCCCGAAACTTGCAGTATGACGAATAGTAATACATCCGCAAAAACTGTACTTATATGCTGCATAGGGGGGTGCATTACACAAAGTTTTTTAGTGCTAAGGTCGCCGCCGAAAACATTGCTAGTACTAACCAAATTGGCAAATTGCCAGTAGGAACATTGCCCGCAAAACGTGCTATTACCTTGCCCACGTCGCCTACCGTAAAGAACCCGCGCCCCGTAGGGTCAAAGGCTTTATAGTTTGCTGTGTACCCTGCCGAACCCGAACGGTATAGTACAAACGTATCGGGTTTTCCAGCGAAAGCGGGGCTAAAAACAATCATGTACAAGTCTGTCAGGTCTTTTACTTTTGCCCCCGCGTTCCATTTTCTCAGGTACTTATCGACGTAATCAAGTTGCTGTACCTGCGTCATTTTAGCGAGTGCCGCCGTACTTGTTCCTAGTTCTACCGCGACCGTGGAGCGAAACCCAATAAGCCCCCAAGCGCCGTTACCGTGGTGTCCCGTGTTGAATTTTCCGCCTGTCTCGAAATACATCACAATCATAAGCCAATCGGCGCGAAAGCCGTACTTATTTGCAATTGCCTGTACTTTGTCCGTAAACGCCTTGCGTGTTGCGGACGAAATGCGTTCTTCGTAAATCATTTTAGTACTAGGTTTTTAGCTTGAATCACAAAATACATATCGAAAAACAACCATTTACTTCCCTTGAAAAGTAGGAATGATTCACCGTCTTTTGAGCCTTTTCCTAAATCAATTACGTATTCTGCGTCTATTCTTTCGCCTAATGAATAGGTTTTTACCACGCCGCCAATGCTACCAATCGGGTCTTTAGACGTATCTACATTTGTAACCTCATACGCGGGCGCTCCGTCAGCGACGCAATAAAATCTACCAGTTGCGCCACCCTTACCTAAGTATGCCTGAAATTGTGCAAATCCATCCGCGCCTAGTTCTTCCTGTAAATCGGTGATTAAGTCCGAATCGTATAAATCTGTGTAAGCCCTAGAAACTGCCGCAAAGTCGGTTATTTTTCTAGCACAATTAAACAAAGCCTCTTTGTCGGTCAGGTCAAAACTCATCATCCATGCCGTGCCGCTTGGATTCATCGCTTGACGCATTTCGACAGCTATAAGGGCGTTATTGTCCCCCGCCGCCACTGCGTTTTGTGTTGCCTGTTTTGCCCCGTTTCTAATCACGTTTCTGACCAAATAAAAGATAGTCGCGTAAATAAGAAAACGTACAATTAGGCTTTCGTTTTTTGTATCAAGAAATCGCCCGTTCATAGTTTAGAAAAGTTTCCCCAAAAGCGGGTTATTCATCATTCCCATTGCCGTAGCAAACACTTTATCACGGGTTTTGGGGTTGGATATTTCGACCAATACTTTTGGATTTTTTGTGAAAAAATCGGTTATCCACGCAATAAACTCAGCAGCTTTGTCTTCGCTGCCTAGCACGTTTGAACACGTAGCGAAATGAGTTTTTACGATTGCTAATTTTTGTTCGGTTGTCATTGTTTTGAAAGGTTATTGTTTTTCTTCGTTCCGCTACATTATTCCGTCCAGTGAGCTTTTTAGACCTTTTGCGCCTTGTATAAACTCCATTGGTGAAAGTGGCTTATCTTGCTCTTTTTCGTCGAAAACTTCCGAAAGCGCTTTTGCAAGTTCTTTGAATTTGCTTTCTGTATGTTCTTTGTTTGCGTCCAACTTCATTTCTATTTTATTGAGCGAGGTCTTGATGTCAACCATCATTTGTATCAGGCTTGCGTCCATGCTATTCGTTTGGTTTTGTGGTTGTGCTGTTTCTTTGTAACCTGTGTTGAAAACCTCAAAATCGAACACCGTTGCGCCCCTGTAATTGTTCTTTGAGCTTCTTACAGTTAGTTCATACTTTCCAGTTATCAGGTGGTCGCCAAGGTCTGCAAATTCTTGTATTGCGTCTTCGTATTCGTCGCCCTCGTATTCCCCTTTTAACTTCCCTGAGGTCGTTTTAACCATCCAATACGAAAGTTTCTTTTTTCGTAGGTGTTTTATAGCGTCCTGTATCGTGTTCATACGGTAGGGGGTTTAAAAGTTTTTGGGGTATCGGATACCCCAAAAACTTATTTTTGTTTCATTTTCTTAACCGTCTCTTTGAGGGCTGCAACCTTCTTTTTTTCAGCCTCAATAGCGTTGTTATACTTCTTTACAGCCTCGCATTTTTTCTTCCAGTCTTCCAATACTTTGATGTTGTCAGACTTGGGCTGTTTCGGGTAAGATTTCATTTTTTTTGCCATTGTAGTAGGAAATTTTTAGGGGCGCAAAATTGGCTATTGCGCCCCGTTGGTTAACTGTTTTTTGTTGTGAGCGATTGGCTAGAAAAGTCCTAAAAACTTTGACTTTTTGCCGCCTTTTTTACCTTGCTTTTCGCGGTAATACAAGTATGCAAGCACAAGCAATACCAAGAAAATCCAAAGCGAATTGTCCTTAATAAAGGTTGTCACTTGTGTGCCGAAAATGCTTTCTAATACGTTCGAGCTTGAACTTTTCGCGGTTGTGGTTACGGTTGTCGTCCCTAGCGTAGTGCTGTTGCTGTACGTGGCTGTATTGGCGTCGATTGCTGCAATACCTTGCCCACGGAGCGAGTAAAACGGCTGATTGTTGTACAAACGCGGAAGCGTGTTGTCATTAATCACGGTTACTTTCCAGTCGTTACCAGCCACGGCGGTAATGAACGTTGCGCTGTTGCCTTCGTTCAACATCGACGATACATCGACGCCCGAATGATAGGTGGCGTTTCCTTGTGCTACATAGGTCAAAAAGGCGTCGCGCGGCATGAACGCCCATTGCTCCAGGTCGGGGTCTGGTGTCGTGTTTAAGACCTTGTAAAATAGGCCGTACTTTGAATTTACTTGGCCTATGTACACAACCCCCGTACCTAATGTACCTGAGACAGTGCCCACGTTGCCGATAATACTTACTTCATTTGCTGCCATTGGTTTAAGTGTTTGATTTTAAGATGTTTATTTGGTTTTTAGTTGTTTTTGTTGTTCTTCATTAAGAGTGCCACCGCCGCAACGCCTATACCCGCAAAAAGTAGCGTATTATTACCAGTTGCAGCGCCTGCCCCTGTTTGTACAGGCTGAAAATTGCCTAGTATCTGCCCGTTTGGAAGTGCCGTATTTGTACCGTTGTTGGGTGTGACTCCGTTCGGAAAAAGCACCTGCAAAACGGGCACTAATACGCCGTTGACTACCTGCTGTACGTTTTGCACCCACTGCCCCGTTTTTGCGTCCTGCGTGGCGTACTTGACATATACTTTGCCGTCTGCACCCGTGGCATAGGTCGCCCCCGTTGGTAGCGGCGGTATGGTTGGTGTCGCCGTTGGTACGCTCAAAATCTGTGTTTGCGGCATAGCTTTAGCGTTTAAAAAAGTTGATAGGAACGTCTAAGACAAAAGGCTCAATCGTAAACCAAAACCATTCGGCCTTCACAACTCCCGAAAACTTCACGCTAACGATACCGTCCGCGCTTGCATCTTGGTACATACGTTGCAAAGTGGCGGGGGCTGACAGTATAGGTATTTGCACCAAAAGGGGCATTACCGTAGTGCTATTGGGCTGAATAAGTACAGGCGCTTGTAAAATACATTGTGCGTACTCATTCCCCTGTTTGTCTCCCGCTCTAAAGTCTGCGTTTTGAATGGAGAGCGAAGCGTTTAGGGCGTTGGTTACTGCGATAGGCTGAACCCACTCAATAGCTCCCTGTACAGCTCTGAAATTCTGGGGCGGTAACGGTCGATAGTTGAGGCGTTGTGCCGCCCGTGCTTTGGGATAGTACCAAAGCGCAAAAGCCATTACTGCAAAAATTAAAAAAATCGTTGTCTTGTTCATCGGTTGAAAAGTATTAAGAGTACGAACGCAACCCCCGCCGCTATGACAATTTTACCCTGCCTGTTGGCTGTTTCTTGGCTGTCGGGAGCGTCAGGGTCTGAGGGGCTTTTAGTGTTTTGGTCTGCGTTGAAATACAGCCTCGCGTCCGACAGTGCCGCTTCTACTGTTTGCCCCGATTCTAGTTTTGTTAGAAAGTATTCGTACCCCTCAGGGGCGGGCAAACCTTGTGCGGTTGGATAAAGACACGTCGCAAAAATTACGCGTAAGTTTTGGGCTGTAAGTTCGGGGCGCGAACTCGCTAGTTTTAGTATTCTGATTTTTGCGGCGGGGTCTAAATCCGCGCTCTGACGAATGCGTTCTAAAACTGTTTCTCGTTCCCCTTGTACAATCGGCGGGTTTTGGGTCGTTGGGTCTGTTGTGGTGTTTTGGCCTGTGGTTGTACCCTGCCCCGCCCCCGCCGTTGTACTGCCTTCGCTTTCGGGTGTTGTCGCTACGGTCTGCCCCCGTAATATGTTCACCAATCCAGTTCCGCCCGTACTTGTTCCTATTACGGTGTTGAAAAGTGGTGTAATTCCGCTACCAATAAAACTTGCCATTTTATTTTGATTTTAAGAGGCTTAAAATACCTATGCCTATGCTGACCAATGCCAAAGTATTTGCGCCGCCTGTGGTGTCTGTGTCGCTCTTTTTGTCAGGGGTTTGAGGCGCTCCCGTGCCTGTGTTTACTGTACCTGTTTGTGTTGTCGGTTTGCCTCCTTCTATACCGCCATAAACCCACGTACAGGTGTTGTCGGTTATCAGGTAGTACACAAGTACAGGTATCGGCGTCCAAGCCTTAAAAACGTTGCGTCTGTACCATCTGAAAGTTTCAAGTTCCAGCCAAAGCCCCGCCTCGTTTTCTACCGTTTTCCCTGTCGATTTTAGGGCGTCACCTACTTGCCATTCTACGTGCTTGCCCTCTCGTTTTGCGTCGATTTTATTTTGTTGTGTGCTGTCTTTTGAAGCTCCCCAAAAAAACTGAGCGCCCGCCTGTGTTACTTTTACGATTGTGCCCTTTGTGGGCGGTATTACGTTTGCCATTGCTCCAAATTTGGTTATCGTCCGATAAAGAAAAAGGCCGCGATTCCTGCAACAAATAGCGCCGTGGTGTTGATGCCGCCCGCGCTTTCCTGTATTTGCTGTATTGCCGTTTGTACCTGCTGTATTTTCAGCTGAACGGTCTGAACTTCCGCCTGTGCTTTTGCGGCATTTTTGGACTGTACGCCCGTGATAAGCGAACCGCCAAGGCTGATTAAGACGCCTAGCCCCTGCACAATCGGAACGGGTACAGCCCCCGCGATAGCCCCCGAAATCGTAGAAATAGTACTCGTTAGCTGTTGTCGATTAATAAGAACCTGATACCTGTCGGCAATCATTTGCAAGTCCTGACCTAACGACGCGGCCAACTGCCCTAACTTTTGTATAGATTCTTGTTTCACTTCTTTTTGTACGTCTGCCGACTCGCTTTTATAGTTTTCGAGGGTTTGTAGTACATATTCAACAGTTACAAGATTGTCGGGGTAATACTTCATTGTTTTTCGTGGTTGACGTTGCAAATATTCGGACACATCCGAACTTTTCAAACACATTTTTGTAAATTTGGGAACTGTTGTAAACCTGTTGAAACTGTTTGAAACACAATGAGAATAAGTTTAAATAATCCGTTTTACCGAAAGGCCGATTTGTTAGAACTTGTCGGACTGACAAGCGATAAGAACAATTACAAGTTGTTCAGAAAGTTGCTAAACGAAGAAATTGCACATAACACAGGATATGACAGAAAGCACACTTTCACAGAGAAAGAGAAAGACGAAATCCTAAACTGGTTCAAAAAGAAGCAGTAAAAACATATCATTACGAACATCAAAGCCCCTGTACGCACTGTATAGGGGCTTTTTTAGGGTTTTTCGGGGGGTATTTGCGGGGATATTTACGGGGGTTTCTGTATTTTGTTTTACTTTTTTCAAAAAAAAATATGGCTACATCGACTACAACAAACAGAAACAACTACATCGACTACAAAACAACTACAAATCAACTACACAAAAAACCGCTTAGAACGCCAAAAAAGCCTATAATACCTTTTGTAGTTATTGTAGTTACTTATATTTCATTAAATAATTTATTTTAGCCCAAAAAATAGCCTAACCCCCTAAAAATCAACCCCTTTTTCTTTATCGGCCTTACATAGAATTTGTAGTAAAAAAAAACAAACTACAATCCACTACAAAGCAAAAAAAGTCACTACATTGCAGCTACATAGAAAAAAGCACAAAATTGTACTTAACCATGAAAACAGTAGTATTTATTGTCGCGTTTGCGGTATTTACGCAAGCATGGGCGCAAAAATGTCCCACGGTGCAAAAGATAAAAAGCGACCTAATAGGCCAAAAGGTTGTTACAAAAAAGAAGCTGATAGGTAAAGATTTTTGGGAATTTGCCGCTTTGAGTGAGTTTGAGCGTATTAAAATTAAAAACGAAGCAAGTAGCGGGCGTTGGTGTGAAAAGACCCTAGAACTTGATTTAAGAGACTTTAAGACGAATAAGCGTTATTACATGACGCTGTACGTCAGATATTTAAAAGACAGGTACAACGAATACATTTTAGAACGAATAGATTTGATTGACTATAAATAAAAAAAGCCCCTCGTTGCTGAGGGGCTTTTTACTTTAGAAGAAAATTTAAGACACGGACGAAATAAACTTAAAAATTCCAGTAGCAATAAAATCTATTATTTCATTTTCTCCTGATGAAATAATCTGTGCCTGTTGTACATCTTTTTCCATATCGACAACGGACACAAAACAGAAATCTTGAATATCATACAAAGACGCTACGTCCTTTAAATGATTTTTTAAGGCAGTGGCTTTTTCCTCTGACATATTAATTATCTTTTTTAGGTGTATTTTGAATTTCGACTGTATCAACAAATACAAGCAAATCAGATACGTGTTCGTTTCGGTCGTTTTTATAGACACTTACTTTTAATCTGCCTTGAATTAAAACCTTTGTACCTTTTTTTAGGTAAGGGGCAAGACCTTTACCCCTGTAAATGCAATTAAACCAAGTTGATTCTTCTTTTACTTCGTCGTTTTCTTGTTTGTAACGTTCAGTATTACAAACCGAAAAAATAACCTTTTCCGTGCCGCCGTTCGTTTGTTTAACTACGGCGTCTTTACCTAAATGTCCTGTTACTAAAATCTGTTGCATTGTTTTGATTGTTTATTGTGAAAAAAAATTAAAACTCTGGATTGTCCTTGTTTACTTCAATATCAGCCTCAAGACGTTCATACATTGCCCAAAAATACTGGGGTGTTGTATATCCTTCTAACCGCTTCGACACTTCCATGAATCCCGATTTAGCGAGGGCATCACGTAGCTTTTTTTGGTTCATTTCCATGCGTGTTTTCTCTTTTAAGTATTGCATTATTTGCGCGGTCTTTAAGAACTTATTGGCGTCTCTTTGGTCTTTTACTGGTTTAAAATAAGTAGTCAAAAACTCATACTCTGGTGTTCTTACGCTAAACGCTTCCGCACCATCAAACCAATCCTTTGTTTCTTGTGCTGATAGCCAATAACGCATACCATTTTTGTACATACTGTACGCTTCCCGCCACAATTCGTACACGTCAACATTTTGCGCTTTTTGTATATCAATACTAGATACTTCAAAAGGCAAAAAACGCCGCGCTCCTGAACTATCTGTAAGAAAGTCGTTACCATTTACCGAACCCACAAAATTTGCAATACGTGGCATTTCTACATCATATTTACCATAGGCTAAACGCATAGTTACATTTGGTAAAGAAATGTAGGTTTTTAGTATTTCCGCGTCGTGTTTATTTAAGTCGCGCAACTGGTCGTCTATGTTAATCATAAACATTGTACTAAGTCGCTTTTTCGTATCCTTATCTTTGATATTAAATTCATCACAAAAAAGGTACGATTTCGTTAAATACTTTGTCGGGTACAAGTTGTTAAGCCACGTCGTTTTAAACGCCCCTTGGCCTCCTGTAAGCACTAAACACGTCTGATTATGGCATCTATCGTGATTTAAAGCATTTGCTACTGAGGCCGTTAGCCACATACGTAAACACTCCTTAAAACAATATTGCATATCTTTTCCCTTTGGACTAACCACTTTGACAGTACTTGCCATTTCGTCAATAGTGGGGGTCAATCCTTTTTCGTCAAATTCTTCTTTTGGCCTAATTTTCATTCCTTCAAAAAAAGTTTTAAAAGGGTCAAATTCTTTGGTAAAATCAGATTCTAAAATCGTGTAAAGCAAATCTTTTGAAGGTCGTATTTCAATATCGTTCTCTATTCTTCTAATCAAAGAACTCAAAAATCTGTCGTCTAAGGGCGTCCAATCTGATTCCTTTGATGACTTTATTTTCAACTCAGGACGATATAAAACTTTATTGTAACGAGTATCAAAAGTATCACTTATCCACTTTTCTATTTTTTTTGTCTTTGACATAGGTATTCGTTTAAGTCATTGTACTTCAAATACATCGTACTGTAATCTTTGACTTTATCGCCGTACTTTTCTGCAAACTTTTTCGTAGTCTTTACACCCGTTTCGTCATTATCAAAATACGTCCTTATTTCATCGTATGCCGAAAAATCAAACTTTTGCCAAAGTGCCGTACTGTGCAATATTACCGCATTAGTACCGAACGAACAAAAGGAGTTAATCCCCTTTATAACGTACATACTTAAAAAATCAAACATACCCTCAAATACACTCACTATGTTTGAAGAAGGGCAACGACTTAAAATAGTTATGTCTTTTTCGCCTATACAGCTTTTAAAGTTACCGAACCTTATTTCATATCCACCCGAACGGTTACGCATACCAACAGCCGTATATTTAGAATCGTCAGGGTTTAAGTAGTGAACTTGGCTAAGGTGTAGCCTAGCTATTTGCTCAGGTATTCCGCGTCCTTCACAATACTTTATAAGGTTGTTATACTGCAAATCCCTAGCAGATAACAAAACACGTTTTTTCTTTTTTTCGCTCTTTTCTACGTAGGTTGCTCGCTCAAAAATACGCTCTACTTCGTGAGTATTAAGTAAAATATAAACTCTTTCAAATGCCTGTTTTCTGCCTATTCTTTCGCATAATTGTACAAGGTCTATTATGTCGCCCCCGCGCTCCCCGTTCCCAAAATCTTTGTACGTATTCGTTTCCTCATGCACGTAAAACGAGGGGGTATTTTCGGCACGATAAGGGCTAAAATAAAGCAAACGACCGCCTGTTTCTCCAAGTGGTTCGATGTTGTTTGATTTTAAATATTGCACAATTGGGAACATTTTTAGCTTCTTTATGTCGTACATGGCTTTATTTTATTTTAAGGTTTAAATCTCTTTTTGACTTTAAAAAAAAATCAACAATTATAGACCTTTTATTTAGTGGGTCTATTAACATTACGCCTATTTTATCCATTTCTTTTTCAAAATCTTTATAGGCTTTTAGCTTCAAATCTTGTTCCCTTGCCATAGTTCGCAAGTAGGAAAGTTCATCGTTGTTTGACATAGTATTAGGTGTTTTGTTGTTCAGCTTTGTTTTTCGCTTGTTCTATTTCTTCACTGCTCCAATCGTTATGAACCCATTCAAAATAATCATCTTCTAAAGACAATATTTCACGTTCAAATTCTTCAAGCTCCTTTTTTAGTCTATCAAGTTTTAAGTACTTGATTTCAATTTCGTGCGCCCTTCCTTGTATTATTCTACCCGCTTCGGGTAAAAATCTCAACCAGTGCTTTTTCATTTGTCTTGTTATTTAGATAGTCCTGTATTAAAAATTGAGACAAACTGCTCAAAAAAATAGCCTAGCTTGGTATGTCTAGCGATTCCAAGCGAATTATAAAGGGCGTCCATCAAATCCGTGTCCATTTTTTTTGAGCTTATTATTCTGTACACACTTGGCTGAGAATAGCCCAAAGAGACGAAAACACCGCGTATTTTGGCTTGTGTGGCTGAATTTTGGTCGTCGTACAGCTCTTTAAAGGTCTTATAAGTTTGACCGAAAACTAAATTGTATTGTGCCATAGGATTTAATTATTAATATTTGATAGTACAATATTAAATCTTAATACAAATAAATCCTAATAATTAATACAAATTTGTTTTAAAACATGGAACAAGAATTGAATTTTGGATTGAAAATCAAGCAGTTAATTGAATCAAGACGCCACACCTACGAAGAAGCTGCAAGTATAATCGGAGTCACACGGTCAACGGTTCACCGCTGGACAACACTAAAAGACCTCGGTACGGATGTACTTAGACAGGTTTGCAAAGCCTACCAAATTGAATTTTCGTACTTTCTAAGCAGTGCCAACTATACACAAAACGCGAAGGTCGTAAACGCTGGAATCAACGCAGTAGGTGAAAAAATAATGAATTATGGCACTGTTGAACATAATTCGGGGGTAAGTCCTAAAAACGAAGTTGATAATAAAATACTTATTGAACGGCTAAAAAGTTGCGAAGAAAAGAACGCATTACTTGAAAGAATGATAAAAATACTTGAAAGTAAATGATTTGATAGTTTTGATAGCAAAGTGTAACTAACTGAAAAATAGCGATTAACATGAAAAAAGAGAAAATTCCGTCCATCACCACCATCGGTAAAAGCCGTTATAACGCAAGTTGTAACGGCTTTTTTTGTTGGTATAACAATTTATTTTTCGTAGTTCTTTATTTAGCCTTTGAGGTTTGTCAGTCTTCGCCGAGCTACGCAACCATATTATTCTTACAGACAAAATTCACAGCAACGAAAATGATTTTTCAGGTTCAACGCATTAAAAAAGTAGCCTCAGAGAGGCTAAATCTTAGTAGAAAAAAGGGCAAAGGCCATCCAAAAGCCCCACGGGGGTGACATCTTTCACCGAACGTCGACCGCCCCGATGGGGATTTGGGGTGGATGTGCTTCATTTTTCTACTAAGAGGTAGCTCCGCTGGAGCAATCAATAGCCACTCTAGATTTTAATGCGTTCAACCTGATGATTTTTGAAAGGAATCGTTTTCTAATAAATTCGTCACAACTTCAAAAAATTACGTACCCATGAAAGTCATCTGTCTGGAAGAAATGGATTTCTGATGAGTAGGCCATATTGTTAGGTCTCTCTACCCTTAAATTTTGCTTATCTCTTTTGCTGCACGAACACCTGATTCAATGGCTCCCTCCATACTGGCGGAGTAGATGGAAGTGTGTTCTCCAGCAAAATGTATTCGACCTTCAGGGCGGATAATTTCAGGCAGCCAAGATGTAATTTGGCCCGGAAGAAATGATGAGTATGCTCCCAGTGAATATGGGTCAAGCTGCCAGCTCTTTGAAATTCCACCCTCATAGTGGTCGGAAATATCAGGGTGAACTTTCTTCATTTGTTCCAGTACAAATGTTAACCTGTTCTCACTCGACATCTTATCAACTTGCAATGCGTCCAGACCACGTACATGAGCTTCAAGAATAGCTCTGTCTCTTTCTTTTCCTGTTTTGACCATAGGATGCTCTTCTACTTGCCCGATGGGCAAATCTGTCATGGCATAACCATTCTCTCCATTTTTTTCCCAAAACCTTTTCCTTACTTCCAGAAAAACACGGGTAACTGGTGTATAATACAGTCCGGCAATGATCTCTTTTTTAGAGGCTGATAACGAAGGCGAGATATTAATGTTTCGCAACACGGAAAAAGGAATAGTGCAAATGACCCGATCTGCACTGATGCTTTCCTGCTTACCAGCTATGTTAACAATTACTTCTACGCTATTGGAGTCATTTTTTAGGCTCACCACTTCGGCACCAAAGTGAATTCGTTCTCCTAATCTAACCGTAAATGCTGTCGATAAACTATCAACTCCTCCTGGAAAGCTGTAAGAATCTTTACTCCCCATACCCTGTGCTACCGGTAACAGATTCCAAGCAGCAGAGGCCTTTCCATCGCGATCCGCATACCAAGCAGTTGCCCGAATCATTTCCTGTGCCCCAGCAGAGGCACCTCTTTCTGCGACAAGTTGAAGCAAGGTCTTATTGTCAATAGAACGAGCCCAATCATACAATGAATCTGAAATGGAAACATCCTTTACGCCTTTAAGTAAAGGCAGGATGTACTTGTTAGTAATACTACCGTCACGCTCTTCAGGTGTAAGTTCATACGGCCAATCTATTTTTCCTTTGTTCGGAACAATTCGCTTGCCACGTAAATGATAGACCGGTTTTCCGACTGGGCTCCGAATAGCAGGGGCTATCAGTGACTCGTATGGAATATTGAAAAGCTTCACATAACGGAGAAGATTGAAATAATTATCGTTGAAACTCATGCCCCCGGCCTCAGCCGTTAATCCCGGAGTGAAACCTTCCCGAAGTGTCAGCACGCGACCACCAGATCGATTTCGGGCTTCAACCACGATAACTTCATGTCCAGCTTGTACAAGTTCCCATGCTGCTGTTAAACCAGCAAGGCCCGCTCCAAGTACAACCACTTTCTTGCTTGTTTTTTGAGAAGATGAAGTTAAACCAATTGGCAGCGAAAGACCTGCGGTTGCAGCAGTGGAGTCTTTTAGAAAGTTTCTACGATTCATCGAGTATGGTTGTTTTATTTAATTGTATCAACCACGACTTTAATTGACACATAAAAGACTGTATTGCACTTAACAAATAAGCTTTATTTTTCTTTATCCTACTCTGAAGAGCATTCTACTTATCTGTGCTAACCGCTAATTATTGGACACGTAAATGATAGAAAGTTAGAGACTTCAAGCACAGATTTTTGTCTTATTTTGAGTTAAATTTTTCATGTCAATGTTATGTTTGAGCAAATACTTGTAAGGGCTTTGAAAGTTGATTCCTCCATGTATTCTCTCGAAATTATAAAAACTTCTAAATTCCTCCAATGTTTCTCGAGCTTGCTTCAAATCGTCAAATTCAAACCTCTGACATACAGAGCTTTCCATGATGGAATGGTAGGCTTCGATGTGCGCATCTTGTTGGGGTGTTGCAGGTTTTGTGAATTCTTGTTTGACTTGTTTATCTCGAAAATATTGTTGGACT
>NZ_AXVJ01000067.1 GCF_000482465.1 Runella limosa DSM 17973 | reverse complement strand
AGTCCAACAATATTTTCGAGATAAACAAGTCAAACAAGAATTCACAAAACCTGCAACACCCCAACAAGATGCGCACATCGAAGCCTACCATTCCATCATGGAAAGCTCTGTATGTCAGAGGTTTGAATTTGACGATTTGAAGCAAGCTCGAGAAACATTGGAGGAATTTAGAAGTTTTTATAATTTCGAGAGAATACATGGAGGAATCAACTTTCAAAGCCCTTACAAGTATTTGCTCAAACATAACATTGACATGAAAAATTTAACTCAAAATAAGACAAAAATCTGTGCTTGAAGTCTCTAACTTTCTATCATTTACGTGTCCAATAATTAGCGGTTAGCACAGATTCCTTTGGGAATTTTTAGATGTTTCATGTAGGTCAATAAAGTTGCTTCAAAAATAGGGTGAATTTCTAAAACAGCCTTATTTTCTACTAGTACCAAGTCCTCGACCAGAATATCGTACCTCAGCTCGCAATCGAGCAAAATTTCTTTGTAAGGTACTTGAATTATCTGTTGGCTTTTGGTACGTAAACCACGAAGCGAAAGTTCATGAATCAATGCTTTCTCATAATTACTTTCTAACAAGCCTGGGCCAAGGACTTTATGAACTTCAATTGCCGCTCCAATGATTTCGTAGGATAGGTCATTAATTGCCTTTTTTGTTATCATTAGTATTCATGTTTCTACATAGACAGAGTTTTGCACTATTGGATACATGATTTTAGTATTCTTTTACCTTATAGTCACATAAATATTGCTGTATGTTTATTTTTTTACCACATAGAAACATAGAAGTTGCTATGTGGCCCTATGTGTAAATCCTATATATCTATGTGTTTAAATTTTTTCTTACCACATAGAAACATAGAAGTTGTCACAATAGAAATCATAGGAGTTGCTATGTGACCCTATGTGTAAATCCTATGTACCTATGTGTTTAAATTTTTTTACCACATAGAAACATAGAAGTTGTCACAATAGAAATCATAGATTAAAACGAATTCAAAAACATGTTTACGATCGATACAATCCCTTTTGGCATTTTCACGGTTAAAAATCGTCGCAAAAAAGTAGCAACAATCATTGGCTCTCAGGTAGTTGACATAGCAGCATTGGCAAATTTGGGATATTTTAAAGACCTTAAAATCCCTAAATCTGTTTTTACCAAAGAATACCTCAATGAGTTTATCGCATTGGGAAAAAATAAAACCAATGCCGTACGAACTCGACTTCAGGAAGTTTTAGCGCAGCCTCAACAACTCCCTACTTCTGTTTTCTACAACGAAACAGATGTACAACTTCACTTACCCGTCAAGATTGGAGATTACACTGATTTTTATTCCTCCGAACAACATGCCACTAACGTTGGGATGATGTTTCGTGACCCTGCAAATGCCCTGCTTCCCAATTGGAAACACCTTCCTGTTGCGTACCACGGCCGAGCTAGTTCCATCGCCGTTTCGGGCACCAATTTTCATCGCCCCAAAGGACAACTTTGTCCCGACGAAAGCCAACCTCCTTTTTTCTCGCCCACTAAACGGCTTGACATTGAACTGGAGATGGCAACCGTCATCGGCAAATCAAATTCATTGGGCGAGTCTGTCGATGTGAACGAAGCTGAAGAGTATATCTTTGGATTTCAACTGTTTAACGACTGGTCGGCCCGTGATATTCAGAAATGGGAATACGTTCCTTTAGGCCCTTTTTTGGCCAAAAACTTTTTTTCATCCGTTTCTCCGTGGGTGATTCCCATCAAAGCCCTAGCACCTTTTAAAGTTCCAGTCGCCCCCCAAACGCCTACCGTGTTGCCCTATTTGCAAGAGGAAAATCGCCATTTATTTGATGTGGAGTTGGAAGTATATCTTCAAACCGCCGCTGGAACGGAGACAAAAATTTGTCATTCCAACTTTAAAAACCTCTATTGGAGCGTGTCCCAGCAGATTGCCCATCATACGGTCAATGGATGTAACTTGAACGTCGGCGACTTACTCGCATCGGGGACGATTTCGGGCAAAGAACCCGAAAGTTTTGGCTCATTGTTAGAACTAACCTGGGGTGGCAAAAATCCCATTCTTTTACCAGATGGCACTGAACGACGCTTTTTGGAGGACTATGACACCATCATTATTCGTGGTTATGCCGAAAAAGACGGGATTCGGGTGGATTTTGGAGAAGTTAGAAATACGGTGCTGCCTGCTGTTTAAACCAGACCTTCCGAGCTTTAGAAACTTGGAAGGTCTTCTCAGTAAGCGTCAGAGACGCAAAACCTTATTGGCCCCAAATCATAGTTTGGGGCCTACTCAATCAACTTACAGTATTATTTGACTGTCAAAACTACTCGCTGGTAACGGGTAAGTGCTGGCAAACCATTATCTTCTGCTTCGACGATGATGTGAATGGTTTCCCCTTTTTTAGCCGCTGCTGGAATCGTAATTTCAGCATTATTTCCATTTTGGGTGATTACAGTTTCTTCTTTACAAGTGCCCACTTCTTTGTATTGCCAAAATTTAAGCGAAACGTTGTTTCTATCGGGATCGAAAGTAGTTGGTTTTAACACAATTTTCTGCCCACGAGTAACTGATAACTGTTTACTGGCAACTGACACCTTCGGAGCATGATTGGCATTTTTGAAATCTTTGATACACCAATCAGCCCGTGCGGCAAAGTCGTTTTGAATCGCTGGAATCCAACGAGTTTGGGCAAATGCCTTATCCATTTGTTTGGTGAATGGGTTATAGTCAGAGGCTGCATCTCCATCTTCCCAGCGGCTCGGCGTAACCGTAGATTGCACCAAACGCCCGCCCCAACCACCATCTTGTGGATTTTCGAGGTTATTCAAACCCACATTTACCAAGTGTAAAAACGCTGGAGAATCGCCTTCCGAAATAAAATCATACTGCCCAAAACTTCCCCATTGGTTCTTTTTGGCTTTTTCCATGCTACTATAAATATCCTCAATTTCACCCAAAGGAGGATTACCATCGCCGTAGCTATAATATTTTTTCAACAATGGCCCGTGGTTATTGATAATGTCGCCCATAAACTTACCCTCTAAATATGGGTGAAGCTGCTCAGGCACAGCTCTTTTCCAAAAGTAGGCAAAACTCCAAAATTGGTTTGAATTATAATACACCTTGATGTCTTTCCAATTTGGTTCGATGTATTTTTTGTACGTGGCATCTTGGTCAAGAATCGCGTAAAGAATGGCTTTTTGGCAAACTTTGCTATAAATTTTATTCCATTGTGGGGTATTTTTATAGGTATCTTCAATGCTTTTTAAGGCGCGAGCAATGGTGTTTGTCCCTCCCCATACTTGTAAGTAAAGCGGTGTCGTGTCATCATCCAACAACTTAGCTTTAATAAAGTCTGACCCTGGGGTGTCTTTGGCCATTTCTCCCTCAAAATCAATGTTTCCGATGCGGATTCTGTCTCTTAAATATTGGTGCGTCGGAAAGTCTTTCGAGTGTTTGATGAGGTTTGGATATACTTTGCCGTAAGCGTCCACCAAATCATAAATCCACTGTTCGCCTGGCCAACGGAGTTCGGTACGTTCGCCGTACATCTTTTTGGTCATTTCCATTTCGGACGTAAACTTCGTCCCTTTGCCATCGCCTTTGTAATGCCATTGTGAACTACTGACAATCAAACCTTCCACCTTATATTCATTGGAATAAAGCAACATTCGGATAAACGAATCCACATCGTCCAGTTCTCCGTCGGTGGTGACGATGGTACGCGGTTTGGAAGTTTGGGCAAAACCTATATTCGCCACCCAAATACAAATAACACACAAGAGCAAGATGTTTTTTCTCATCGATTTTTTTGTTTTTGTTATTTTTTCTTTCTTTTACTTAAAGAATTATTTCGCTCATTTTCTCTACTTACTTTATCCACGCCCAGCGTTTTGCCCAATCTGATAGATAAGCTTCACGGTATTTGGAAATGGTTCGTGCCCCTTGTTGTTCCCCTAAAAACAAGGCAGGGTTTGGTAAATCACTGTACCAATTTTTACCCAGTGGATAATCCTGTTTATTGGGTTTGCCAGGCCAAGGCACTGTGCTGACGTACGCCCCCTTTTGTCCGTCTAATTCCTTGATTGGGCTGTGGAGTACGTAATTTCCAACTTCAGGTTTTTTCGACGAATAACGTACTGCATACACGCCATTCCCTAAATAATACCCAGGCCATTGTTGATTCTGCGCTTCCAACGTAAAACAAGTTGAATCTTTAGCAATAGGCAAGGCAGGCCCTTTGAAGCGCCATTCTATAATTCCGTAGGCTGGAATGGTGTCGGCAATGGTGGTATTTCGTTCAAAAATAGCTCTTGAACTTCGGCGAATGGGAACAAATTTCCCTCCCCAACTTTCCCCCTCAGGGTTTAGTGGGTTTCCAAACATTAAGTAGGCCAAAGAAGGTGTATCTCCCATTTTAACGTGGCCTTTATAATGATTAACAAAATCAGCACCCATTGCCCCGTGACCTTTCACAAAGTACTCATAATAAGCACCCCCACTCATATTTTTGGGGGCTTTTTCGTCTTCCATAAACCAACCTCGGTAGGTCGCATTGGCCTCAATCATCCACAGGTTGGGATGGTGTGACACGATGTAGGAATACGCATTTACACTCCATTTTTTGTTGGGGCCACCAATCCAATACACCTTTATTTTCTGTTCAATTTCGGGGGCGTCGTGCAGCGCTTGCGCAAGGTCTTCTAAACCACCCCATACCAGCACCCAAAGCGGTTGTTTGCTTTTCTTTTTGGCACATTTCACAATCCACTCCGACCCTTCCGTTGAACTCGAATAGCCTTTGTATGGTGCTTCTGGAATGGTTCCTTGCTTACAAACTTGACGCAGTTGGTCGGGCGTTGCTAAGTTTTTATTGTGAGCCACCAATTGAGAAAAATCCTTTTCGTACAGGTCAATCATATCCAACAAATCTTTCTTTCTTCCTTTTCCAAACGGCGATGAAATTAGTCCTTCAATTTGGAACAAATCAGAATACATCATCAAGTGAATCATCGACTGATTGTCGTCAGGGTCGGTTCCACCAATGTCGGTGCTGACAATAATGCGTGGCTTTTCTTTGGGCTGGGCCCATGCAAGTCCAAAAAAGCTTGTTCCAAAAAGAAACAAAAGCAGTATAAAAGTGCGCATCAAATTATCTTTTAACAGTATTTTTTTGAAATAATACGCAATTATACACACAAAAAAGAAGATTATCGAAAATAATAATAAATTTTCGATAATCTTCTAACTTATTGCACCCTTCCTTTTTCATCGTCGGCCGCATTATCGTTGTGTCGTCGCTTGCGGGCAAAAGCATCCTTTCCAAAGCGATACGAAAAAGCAACTCCTATTCGCTGGGTGTCTGATTCATTGGTCTGAAAAAACTGAGCTTGCTTGATACCGACCGAGCGGTTGTGACGTATCCACGAGTGAAATATATCATCAACGGTAAGTCGAAGGCTGGCTTTATCTTTCCAAATTTTCTTCTGAACTGCCACCCACACTCGGTACATGCCAGCGGTATATGCCTGCCCGTTGAGGTCTGAACTTGCATAATAGCCCGACAAATCGGCGCTCCATCCTTTGGCAAATCGAAATTGGTTATAAACCTCAAACCGCGCGATGTAAGCCGTTAGATCCAATTTTTCGGTATAACTCATCCCATTGAGGCCCAGTTTCGATAATCGCAACGTGTAAATCAAATTCCACCATTTGGTTGGCGAAGCAGACACGGTGGTGTTCAGCAACAGCATAGAACCCTTGGCAACGTTGTTGGGGCGAGTAATAAAAATCGTGTCCACAGCCTCTGTCGTTTGAAAAATAAGATTGGTAAAATGATTGTAACTCAAC
The DNA here is from genome assembly GCF_000482465.1 of Runella limosa DSM 17973. Classification (GTDB taxonomy): domain Bacteria; phylum Bacteroidota; class Bacteroidia; order Cytophagales; family Spirosomataceae; genus Runella; species Runella limosa. Next base: position 31,225 of record NZ_AXVJ01000067.1, on the reverse strand, counting down.
CCCATTTGTAGCCAATGTTTGTGTTGAAATTTCAACTCAAAGCGGTTTTGGTACTGGGGCAATAGCAACGGATTGCCAGCGGTATAAGAATATTGGTCTCTAAAAAACACAAACGGATTAAACGACTGGTAATCGGGGCGATTTATTCGACGAGAAAAACTCAAATTCAACGAATTTCTGTTCAAACTATCCAGTTTATAGTTGACAAAAACCGCAGGAAACAGCTTTGTATAATTTTTGGTAAACGTACTTCCTTTCACCGCTTCATTGCCTAATTGATTGCCCCACGCTTGGGTCGTTTCGGCGCGTAGCCCAAGCTGCACTCCCACCCGTTTCCACTCTTTTCGGGTATTTAGGTAGGCTGCATGGATGTTTTCGCGGTACTTAAAATGATTCGATTTCGTGTTGTCGATGCGTTGGGTTAGGCCAATGACGTCAAAATAATCCGAGCGATTGTCGTTATCAATCACACTCGATTTGACACCCGCTTCCCAACTACCTTTGTTTTTGAAGGGATGGATATAATCCACTTTCGCGGTATAGATTTTGATTTTACTGGGTACGAGGTACAGAAATTCTTCGCTATCGTTCAACGTACCTTCGGGCCAATAACTAAAATTCCGAACCCGTTGGTTGCCATTAGAAAGATAATTAAGATAGTTCAAGTCCGCCATCAATTCGCGGCCTTTGGTGTTAAATTTATGCTGAAAATTGAGGTTAGCACCCACGTTTTTTCTTTTGTCGTTAATTCCAGTTACCCCATTCCCTACTGCGTCCAGCAAGCGGGCAGCATTGTAGTTATTGCTTTGATAATCAGTCACTGAACTTCGATTTCCACCGTTCAAGTTCAACAAAAACCCGTAGGTATTTTTTGCACTTGCGGTATAATCTACTCCCAAAATAGCATTCAGGCTTTTGGCATTCGTAACCGCATTGTTAAGCAATTCAACATTAGAAAGTTGCTGCCCCACTGCCGAGTAAAAGCGTCGGTCAAATACATCTAGGTTATAGTTTTTTTCACGGTTGGCTCCCAAATTGGCAAACACATTCAACTTTTTATGATTGTAGTTCAGGTTCATTGCGCCATTGTTTCTTCCATAAACTCCTTGGCTAGAAGCAATTGAAACGCTTCCCATAAACCCACCTACTCGGTTCTTTTTCAAACGAATATTAATGATGGCGTTGCCCGCTGCATCATATTTTGACGACGGATTGTCCATCAATTCAATTTTATCCAACAAGCCTCCTGGCAGTGATTTGAGGTACGCCGCCAAATCTTGCCCCGACATATACGTAGCCCGACCGTCAATCAGCACCAAAATGCCGCTTTTTCCGTTGAGGCTAATCTCCCCGTTCATCCCGATGGTCACCCCAGGTGTTTTTTCCAGTACTTCCAAAGTGTTGCTCGTAGCGCTGCTAATCATGGATTCGACGTTGACAATCGTCTTGTCAATATCTTGTTCAATCAACGGGCGTTTGGCCTTGACGACTACTTCTTTCAATTCGATGTTTTTGGCGGGTAAAAGCACGATAATAGGCAATACTAGGGTAGTTCGAGCATCGTCCAGCGTCAATATCGTACTCATAAAAAGCTTTTGCCCCATGGCCGTAATGGCCAGTAGGTAAGCACCATTGGGTAGTTTATTGAACTGAAATTTACCGTCTGAATTGGTAATTTCTCCCAAAATCATGGTCGAATCCGAGGCTTTTAAAAGTTTTACCGTAGCTCCAGGAATGGTTTCATTCTGGGTGTCTTTTACCGTTCCACTGATGTTTCTGGAAGCCGTTTGGGCGAAGAGCGTAAATGACAAAAAGGTCAATAACAAAATGGCTGCTGGTTTCATGTAGGTGTTTTTTAAGCGTTGGTCAATTTTGACGAAGCAAATTTGCGTTGGCAGTTTTGCGCGCTAAAAAAAACCTGTCGTATCTTGCCAAAAGTCTGACAGAATACTGATTTTGGGTGTCGAACTGGTTGGTGGTCTTCCACAAGGTTTCCGTCAGCGTTTTGGAAGTGTTCGTCCTGAAAATAACCTTGCATTTCCCGAATTATTCAACTTTGCTGCCAGTTCAATCAACACACGTAAACAGTACGCCCATGAGTACTCCACAAAATCACTGGCTAACCTCTTTTTTCGGGAAACAGCTCTATATTTACCTATCGCTTCTTTTCAGCGTTCCTTCATTTTTGATGATTGAAATCTACGTCAGAAACGTGGGAGTTCACGAAGATGAAGCCACGGCCTCAGCCATTACTTTTTTATTTATTATAGGCGTATTTGCGGGAAGGCATCTTTCTCAACTCTGGATTTCTTTCAAAAAACCCATTGATAATGAATACGTTATTGCAATGATTTTGTTGATTATTGGGTGTATTGTCGCGGTATTTGTCCTTCCTTTTCAGGGAAATAGACTCATCAAATTTTTATTTTGGATTCCGCTCGTATTTATCCCGTTGCTTTTGGGTGGTTTGATTAAAATAGTTAGGCACAATGTTCAATTTCAATTGCGCGAAGCCCAAACGTCGGCCGCCCACAGTAAAAGTGAATTGCAGCTACTACAATCGCAGCTAAGTCCCCATTTTTTGTTCAATACACTCAATAATTTGTACGGATTATCGATTACCCAGCACGAAAAAATCCCGCCACTTTTATTAAAATTGGCCGATTTGTTGCGGTATTCGGTCTATGACACCAAAGAAGTATTTGTCCCGTTGAAAGACGAACTGACCTACATCAACAATTACATTGATTTTGAGAAAATACGCATTGGCGAACGGCTAATGCTCACCAGCACATTCGAGTCACTTCCTAGCCCCGACATCAAAATCGCCCCCATGTTGCTGATTGTATTTATCGAAAATGCCTTTAAACACTCCAAAAACACTGCTGAAGAACATATTTTTGTAGAAATCACCCTCAAAACCTGGGCAGATTCAATTCTATTCTCCGTAAAAAATTCATTTAGTCTGCCGCAAGAAGGCGAAAATGTGATTGACAAACACAGCGGTTTTGGTCTGGCAAGTATTAGAAAACGACTAGAATTGCTTTACCCAAACGAACATGAGTTAAGAATTGAAGAAGAAGAGGGTTTTTATCAAATCATGTTGCGACTGAAGATGAAGTAAATGATGAGCGATGAGTTAGGAGATATGAGTAATTTTCGATTTCTTACCTCCTAATTTTTACTTCCTAATTCAACTATGCCCCAAATGAACTGCCTAATTGTTGACGATGAGCCCATTGCGCGAGAAATCATCAAAGCATATTGCAGCCACTTACCCTTTTTGACAGTTGTGGCAGCTTGTGGCAATGCTTTGGAAGCAAAGTCGATGTTACAAACTCAACAAATCGACCTCCTGTTTTTGGACATCAATATGCCCGTCTTAAATGGCATTTCATTTTTAAAAACCTTAAAAAATCCACCACAAGTCATTTTTACGACGGCCTACAAAGAATATGCCGTCGATGCGTTCGATTTGGCCGCTTGTGACTATTTGCTAAAACCTTTCTCACTCGAACGCTTTATTGTGGCAGTGGACAAAGCATTGGACAAAAGCCCCCTAAGCCGCACGGCGTCGCAGTGGCGCACCACCCCTCCCAATGGGGGAAACCTTTCTTACGACAGGCAAGAAGATTATTTATTTCTGAAAGCAGATGGCAAAATTTTCAAAATCATGCACGACGACTTGCTGTTTGCAGAAGCGCAGGGGAATTACACGAAGGTTGTCACCACGCAACATACGCTGCTTCCAAGTATGACTTTTTCAAGTTTTGAGGAATTACTTCCGTCAACGCATTTTTTACGGGTGCATCGTTCGTTTTTGATTAATAAAGCTAGAATCACCCACATCGAGGGAAACCGCGTTTTTATCCAGTCCCATGAGGTACCCATTGGTAGTAGTTACCGCGAAGGATTTCTAAAAAGTCTGGGACTTTGAATGAACGGCCTCCAACCGCTTATTACTCCTCGAAGGAAAAGTATAATTTTTCAGGTCTGGGCTTATTTTATCCAACATTTTTTGCTTTTTTTACATAGAACGTCTTTCGACGGTTTCTTGTCAACCCACTGTTAACTTCTTAACTTTTCGTTGCTGGCTATGTCAATAAAAGTTGCTATTTCCCACAAAACCAAGTACATCTTCGACCGTAGCGTAAGCCTTTCTCCTCACGTATTTCGGTTACGGCCAGCGCCCCATTCACGGACGCCCATCGAAGGGTATTCTTTCAAAATTTCGCCAAAGAACCACTTTATCAATTGGCAACAAGACCCTTTTGGCAACTACCAAGCGCGGGTTGTTTTTCCCGAAAAAACCACTGAGTTAAGCGTCGAAGTAGAGGTCATTGCCCGAATGCAGGTCATCAACCCCTTCGATTTTTTTGTGGAAGAGTACGCCACAAAATTCCCATTTAAGTACGACGACCTTTTGAGCAAAGAACTACTCCCCTATTTAGAAGCGCGCGAGTCAGGGTCATTGCTGGTCGATTGGATTGAGCAAAACAAAATCACGACCGATATAAACACCGTTGACTATTTGGTACACCTAAATCAGCGGATTTTTAGCGACTTGTTTTACAATGTACGCATGGAGCCTGGCGTGCAAACTTGCGAAGAAACCCTCACCAAACGCAGCGGTTCTTGCCGCGATTCGGCTTGGTTGTTCGTGCAAGTGCTTCGTCATTTAGGAATTGCAGCGAGGTTTGTATCTGGCTATTTGGTGCAGCTGACTTCTGATGTCAAATCGCTGGATGGGCCTTCAGGACCTGAAAAAGATTTTACCGATTTGCACGCTTGGGTAGAAGCCTACATTCCTGGGGCAGGCTGGATTGGGCTAGACCCTACTTCGGGGCTGTTTGCCAGTGAAGGACACATTCCGCTTTGCTGTACGCCAGACTTTGCAAGTGCCGCTCCAGTGACGGGGGCCACTGACGTTTGTGAGGTTTCGTTTGAATTTGACAACCAAGTGTTTCGGATTCACGAAGACCCTCGGGTCACTAAACCCTACAGCGAGGCGCAATGGGAAGCCATTATGCAAGTCGGAAATGTTGTCGAAAAAGACTTACAAGACGGCGACGTACGGCTCACAATGGGCGGAGAACCTACCTTTGTTTCGATTGACGATTACGAATCGCCCGAATGGAATTCCGCGGCCGACGGCCCGCTCAAGCGAAAACTGGCGTACGACTTGGCTTTGCGCTTAAAAAATCGCTTTGCCCACGGTGGTTTGTTACATTTCGGACAAGGAAAATGGTACCCAGGCGAATTATTTCCGCGCTGGCAATATGCACTTTACTGGCGGAAAGATGGCTTGCCAATCTGGAAAAATGATGCGCTAGTAGCCAAAGAAAATGAAACAAATTATACGTTTGAAGATGCCCATATTTTTGCCCAAGAGCTAACAAAGTACCTGGGAATCAACCCTCAAAATCTAAAACCAACTTACGAAGACCCGATTTATTGGGCGTTAGAAGAAGGCAAACTGCCCGTCAATCTTGACCCACTTGAAGTGAATCTAAAAGATTCACTTCAGCGGCAAACAATGGCTAAAATTTTTGAAAAAGGCTTAAACAACCCTACTGGTTACGTGTTGCCCCTCAAATGGCTGTATGAAACCAACGCTTGGACGAGCTGTCTGTGGGAATTTAGAAGAAAACATGTCTTTTTAATTCCTGGAAACTCTCCCGCTGGTTTGCGTTTGCCTTTAGAATCTTTGCCTAAGGTTGCAAAAAGCAAAAAAGAGCCAATCGTAGAACGGAGTCCATTTGAAGAATTGGATGACTTAGGAACACACCATGCCGCTGCTGAAAAAAGATACGGAGCCATTGCACCTGATTATCAACTACCTACCTCTTCCAAAAACGAGTCGGAAGATGAAGAAGATAAATCCATTCTTTTTGAATTGAATACTTTCACAACGGCCCTGTCGGTAGAAGAAAGAGATGGAATCATTTACGTTTTTTTACCCCCAACCGATTATTTGGAGCACTACCTCGATTTGGTAGCTTCGGTAGAAGTAACGGCCGAGAAACTACAAATGCCTGTGCGAATTGAAGGCTATACACCGCCTTCGGACTACCGTATCCAAAAATTGATGGTTACGCCTGACCCAGGGGTAATTGAAGTGAATATTCACCCCTCTAAAACTTGGCAAGAACTTGTTGACAACACAACTGCCCTCTACGAAGAAGCCTTTCTAGCACGCCTTGGCACCGACAAATTTATGGTGGACGGCCGTCATACAGGCACGGGCGGTGGCAACCACGTGACCATTGGTGGCGCCAAACCTGCCGATAGCCCCGTGCTTCGTCGGCCAGATTTGCTGCGTAGTTTGCTTACCTACTGGCAGCATCACCCCGCGTTGAGTTATTTGTTTGCGGGGCCATTTATTGGCCCTACCAGCCAAGCACCACGTTTCGACGAAGGCCGCGATGAGCGTTTGTACGAAGTTGAAATTGCATTCGACCAAATCCCTGAAAACGAAGATGTTCCGTTTTGGATGGTGGACAGGATATTTAGAAACCTGTTGGTGGACATCACAGGCAACACCCACCGTACCGAATTTTGCATTGATAAACTGTACTCGCCCGACTCTTCTACGGGACGCTTGGGGATTCTCGAATTTAGGGCATTTGATATGCCTCCCCACAAGCACATGAACTTGGTGCAAAACCTCTTGGTGCGGGCGTTGATTGCCAAATTTTGGAAACAACCTTACAAGAAAAAACTCATTCGCTGGGGCACCGAGCTACACGACCGCTTCTTGTTACCTCACTTTGCTTACCTCGACATGGTGGATGTCGTAAATGACTTAAAAGACGCAGGCTATCACTTCGACATTTCGTGGTTTGATGCCTTCTTTGAGTTCCGTTTCCCGCATTATGGTAATATTTCGGTAGGGAATATCCAACTCGATTTGCGACTGGGCATTGAGCCTTGGCACGTCTTGGGTGAAGAACTTTCCAGCGCTGGCACGGCTCGTTTTGTCGATTCGTCGCTCGAACGCCTTCAAGTCAAAGTAAGTGGTTTTGTTGAAGAACGTCACATCCTGATTTGTAATGGCTGCCGTGTGCCGTTGCGCAGCACAGGCGTGAAGGGAGAATACGTCTCGGGTATTCGGTACAAAGCCTGGAACCCTCCGTCGGCGCTGCATCCTACAGTTGGTGTGGACGCCCCCTTGGTATTCGACATTGTGGATACTTGGAATAACCGCGTGCTGGGAGGTTGTACGTATTTTGTCACTCACCCTGGCGGCCGTAGCTTCGATACCTATCCTGTCAATAGTTATGAGGCCGAATCGCGGCGAATTAGTCGTTTCTGGGATTTTGGGCATACGCCTTCTGCCAAGCAAGACGCCATCGAAGTCATCACAAACCAAGGCGCTTCGGTTTCGCGTTTTATGGCCGAGAATAAAAAAGACCTCAAAATTGACACCCCTATTGAACTTATCAATCCTGAATACCCAACGACGCTCGACTTACGCCGTTTTTGGCGAGCGCGTTAGTAAAAACGTTTTTCTAAATACCCTATTTGATGCTGACTGATACCCAAACTAGCCTCCTCCAATCGTATCGACGCGAAATAAGTACGTATGATGAAGTTATTGGGGCCGATGGGCTGGTGAAGCCACATTGGAACAAACTTTTCGCATCTTTAGAAAAAATAGGGTTAAAAGAACTTGACTATCGTAACCAAGAAATAATCAACAGGTTACGAGAAAATGGCGTTACGTACAATGTCTATGAAAGTGCCGATGGGCTCAATCACCCTTGGCAGCTTGACCCCATCCCTTTTTTAATTGAACAAAAAGAATGGGAGCAAATTACGCTAGGTTTGAAACAACGGGCGCAGGTCTTGGACTTGGTGCTGCGGGACATATATGGCCCGCAACGCCTTGTCCGCGAAGGCATTCTTCCACCCGAGCTCATTTTTGACAACACAGGATTTTTCCGCCCTTGTTTTGACGTAAAACTTCCTTCTGAAAACCAGCTATTACTCTACGCCGCCGACGTCGCGCGCGGCCCCGACCGTCGTATGTGGTTGGTTGACAACCGTACCCAAGCGCCTTCTGGGGCTGGGTATGCCCTCGAAAACCGCCGAATTATGAGCAAGCTTCTTCCCGAACTCACGGAAGGGATGTACGTTGGGCGCTTGTTTCCTTTTTTTAATACCATTCACCAAACAATTCTCAGCCTCGCTCCTCACACCAAAGAGAACCCCAATGTGGTGTATCTTACCCCTGGGCCAAACAATGAAACGTACTTTGAACATGCCTATTTGGCCTCTTACCTTGGCTATACTTTGGCGCAAGGTGATGACTTGGTGGTGAGGGATGGCTACGTATGGTTAAAATCTTTGGAAGGGCTGGAGAAAGTGGATGTTATCATTCGGCGGGTTGATGATGATTGGTCTGACCCCCTCGAGCTCCGCGAAGATTCTCGACTTGGAGTGCCAGGTTTGCTGCATTCTATTCGCTCAGGGAAAGTCGCTGTCATCAACCCTCCTGGCGTCAGTGCGCTTGAAAACAGCGCTTTATTGTCCTTTATGCAATCTTGTTCCAAGTTTTTCTTGCAACAAGACCTGCTCATGCCCTCCATTGCGACTTGGTGGTGTGGGCAGCAAAAGGAACTAGGGTATGTGTTGGACAATTTGCACCGACTTATCATCAAAAAAGCCAATCGAAAACAAAAGTTTCGGTCGGTTTATGGCAAAACATTGTCCAAAGAAGCATTAGCACAGCTTCGGCTCGAAATCCTTAAAACGCCCCACGAATACGTTGCGCAGGAGGAGGTAAGCCTGTCCACTACGCCGTCGTTGGTCAATGGAAAAATAGAACCCCGCTTGGCGTCTTTGCGGGCTTATATGGTCTCCAACGGCTCTGATTATTGCATGTTGCAGGGTGGCCTGACGCGTAGTTCGGCCGAAAAAGACCGCTACGTTATTTCTAATCAGTACGGAGGTATTTCAAAAGATACGTGGATTGTTTCGGATACGGTGGCCGAAACGCCAAGTCGGATGACCAACACGGTCAAAAATACCGCCACGCCACACAGTACATTGCCAAGCCGAAGTGCCGAAAATTTATTTTGGGCAGGGCGTTATGCCGAGCGAACCATGTCGCTCACGAAGTTCCTTCGGATTGTTATCAGCGCCATCAACGAGAACGTCGATTTTCGCGGGTCGTTTAAGTTGGAATACATCGACATATTACTCAAATCGACCACGCACCTTACCCTCTCCTACCCAGGGTTTACGGACGAGAAAAACGACCAAATTCGCGAAAATCCTTACAAAGAACTGGGGGAATTGGTAAAAAACAGTCAAAAATCAGGAACTGTCGCCTCCAACGTCCAGTCATTTTTAAATAGTGCCTTGGCCGTAAGCGACCGCTGGAATCATGATACACGTCGGGTTATAACGCTGTTGGAAAATAGCTTGAAGAAAACCAAGAGTTTGGACATTCATAACCACAATTCCGTTCAAAATTTATTGGACAAGCTCCACGGCCGGGTATTTACGTTTTACGGAACCCTATCTGAATCAATGCCCCGCGACCATGCCTATCACCTCTTTGAAGCAGGCAAATTGGTGGAGCGACTTCTGGCCAAAATCAGTGTATTACGTTCATGTTTTAGTTTCAAAAATGACGTTAATACCGAGAACGAACTGATAGAAGCCGTATTGACAAATCATTACTTATTGGTACATTACCGTCAGCTGTACAAAAGTAGTTTTAACCTCGAAACCATGCTTGATATGGTGTTGATGGACGACAAAATTCCGTATTCGATTGCCTACCAGCTCGATTTGTTGGCACAATGTCTGGCCCAACTACCCAAAGTTTCGCCAACTATCCGTTTAAACAAAGCGGAGAAAGCCGTGCTAGAAGCAGCAACACAAATGAAATTAGCGGATGTTTCGCGGCTTGTTTTGGGTTCTCCCAACAAGCCTTTCCGAAAAGATTTTGACCAGCTGTTGTCGCGCGTGGGCAACCTCATCTCCTCCGTCACGGTGAGCCTCACCGACACCTATTTTACCCATACCTTTATTCAGTCTGTCTTGGTAGAAAAATCTGTAAACGACGCTACTAATGAGGTATAAACTTACCCACCGAACCAAGTACAACTATTTTGGGTCTGTCTCTACCTATCATAGTTTGGTATGCCTGCAACCACGCCAACTTGAGGCGCAAATTTGTCGCCACTTTGAATTACGGATTTCACCTGCTCCAGCCGAGATAGTCACCCGAACCGACTTTTTTGGCAATACGCTCCATTATTTTTCAATTGACGTTGCTCACAAAGAATTGATTGTGATTGCCGAAAGCGATGTAGAAAGTTTTGCCAAAGAACCTGTCAACGAGCACCTTTCGATGACCTGCCAAGCAGCCAAAGAACACATTTGGGGTACGCGCGCCTTGAAGGTGGACTTGCTTCAATACCTACTTCCTAGTCATTTCATTGCTTGGGACGACGAAATTACTGACTTTGCGCAACGCTTTTTTCTGTTTGACAAACCACTTTACGCCTGCGTCAAAGACCTTTGTCACGCTATTTTTACAGAATTTAAGTTTGATTCTAATTTTACGACCGTTCAAACGCCCCTGCAAACGGTGCTCAAAGAAAAACGAGGCGTTTGTCAGGATTTTTCACATTTGGCCATTGCCAGTTTACGAAGCATGGGTTTTCCTGCGCGTTATGTGAGTGGTTATCTAGAAACCCTACCGCCTCCTGGCAAAAAGAAGCTTCAAGGTTCGGATGCTTCCCATGCTTGGGTATCGGTCTATATTCCGCCTTTTGGCTGGTGCGAATTTGACCCTACCAACGACATGATTCCGCAAGAACGCCACATTGTGACAGCCTATGGTCGCGATTACAGCGACATTGCTCCCCTAAAAGGTATTATTTTTAGTTCGGGACGGCACACATTATCGGTAGCCGTTGACGTCATTCCAAAAGGTCGATAAATAATTGGGTCAAACATCATTTTTTGATTTATCCCAATAACCCTATCTTTGACCCCAAAACTCATTCAGAATATCAGATATGCAGGATTTTTTGGAGAAAATAGGAGTACTTTGGCAGAAAATCACCACGCCTTTTCGAAAATTTGGGAAATGGCTCGGGGCTTTGCTGTACCAACTGCTCGCCAAAATCGTGGGACCCGATCGTCTCAACGAATGGACCAACCAATACCAACAGCTTACAAAACGACTCTGGGATTACTACTACGCACGCGTTGATGTTAATTCCCCCTACTACAAGCCCGTCATAACCGCCTGGAAAACATTTGTTTACGGATTTGGCGCTTTTGTATTTTACATCTTTTGTGTAGAAACAAACTTCTTGTGGCTCTGCGGAAGTATGCCGAGTGTCGAAGAACTACAAAACCCGAAAGTAGCGCAGGCTTCGGAGATTTATTCGGCAGACGGAAAACTTATCGGGAAATTATATACCGAAAATCGCACGCCCGTCGATTTCGATAGTTTGTCGCCCTACCTTGTTAAAGCACTCATTGCGACGGAAGATGCTCGTTTTTATGAGCACTCAGGCATTGATTCGCGCGCACTTTTTGGGGTTGCCGTCGGGATTTTGAAAGGCGGAGAACGTGGAGGGGGTAGTACCATTACCCAACAGTTGGCCAAAAAACTTTTTCGCACGCGCCGTAAGTCGGCACGGGGATTACTTGGCAATATTCCTTTGATTAGAACGGTATTGTACAAAACCAAAGAGTGGTTAACGGCCATTCGGCTCGAACGAAATTTCTCCAAAGAGGAAATTTTGACGATGTATTTTAACACCGTTGACTACGGAAACAATACCTACGGAATCAAAACAGCCGCTCGTTTTTATTTCGATAAAGGGCCATACAACCTGACTATTCAAGAGGCCGCTGTCTTGGTTGGGCTTCAAAAAGGAACCACCCTCTACAACCCCGTTAAAAACTATGACCGCTCGCTGATTCGTCGGAATACCGTGATGAATCAGATGGTGAAATACGGGTATTTAAAACAGACTACCGTCGATTCGCTATCTAAATCGCCGATTGACCTCAAACTTACTCCCGAGCGCTTTAACGACGAAGATAACGAATACGCGATTTATCAGTATTTCAACGGAAGTGTAGAAGATTTTATGGAAAAATGGGGAGAAGAAAACGATTACGACCCTTACAAAGACGGCCTTAAAATCTACACAACGATTGATTCACGGATGCAAAAATACGCCGTAGAAGCTACGTTTGAACGCATGAAATCGCTCCAACAAACGTTTGAAAATCACTGGATAAACCAAAATCCGTGGCGTGATGAAAAAGGCGTAGAAATTCCCAACTTTCTCACTGATGTAGCCAAACGTACCGACCGCTACAAAGCCCTTTCCAAGCGTTTTGCCAAATTAGACTCGACCGTCCGTCAGGACTCCATCTGGTATTATATGAATAAAAAAGATACCATGACCATTTATGATTGGAAAACGGGGCGGGATAAAAAAGTCGTGATGAGCTCCATAGATTCGCTCAATTACTACAAACGTATTTTACGAGCGGGCATGATGGCCATGGATCCTTACACAGGTCAAGTAAAGGCTTGGGTGGGAGGTTTAAATTACAAGTTTTTCAAGTACGATGCCGTTCAGCAAGGAAAACGCCAACCAGGTTCAACCTTTAAACCGTTTGTTTACTGCGCAGCCATCGACAGTTCGGCTTTTAATCTTTCTCCTTGTGATAAAATGAGAGACGAACCGTTTGAGATTGAAGTTCGGGAGAAAGTCAAAGGAAAAGACACAACCCGCATTTGGCGGCCCAAAAACTCTACGGGTGGTTTTACTTACCAAGAACTAACACTTCGTAGGGCATTGGCTCGCTCTATCAACTCCGTTACGGCGCATTTGACCAATCGGATTGGGGCACAAGCCGTTGTTAAATATGCCCAAAAACTAGGAATAACCACTGCGCTAAAGCCCGTGGCGTCTATTGGACTTGGTCCTTTTGACGTCTCACTTTTCGACATGGTAACTGCTTACAGCGTTTTTCCTAATCACGGTAAACACACAGACCCTATCGTTGTAAGCCGTATTTTAGATTCCAATGGCAGTGAAATTGCAAGTTTTGCCCCAAAAAGCAAACAAGTCATTAGCGAAGAATCGGCGTTTTTGATGGTTCACATGCTCAAAGGCGGTATTGAAGAACCAGGAGGAACTTCGCAAAATATGTGGACTTTCGGTAGTTTGTTCAAAAAAGGATTTGAAATTGGTGGTAAAACAGGAACCACTTCCAACAACTCCGATGGCTGGTTTATGGGTGTCACCAAAGACCTTGTGGTAGGTGCATGGGTAGGCGGCGACGACCGAAGTATCCACTTCCGCAGTACAAACCTAGGCGAAGGAGCCAAAACAGCCCTTCCATTGGTAGGACGGTTCTTGGAAAAAGTCTATGATGACCCTAATATTGGCTATGTTCGTGGACCATTCCCCAAACCAACCATCGCTATCCTGAAAAGTTACCGTGATTGTGCACCATCCTCACCGATTGAAACCATAGCTGACTCGACTAGCGTGGTGAATGATACGTTGGATATGCTACCAACGTTTGATGAAAGTGACCACGACCCTCAAGTGCCCGTGGACACGACAAATTCTCGTTGATGATTGGCCTCAAATAACATCCAATAACGCAAAAACCCCGTTTAACTTTAGTAGGTTAAACGGGGTTTTATTATAGCGGAGCGACCAATGTTACTTGCTCATTTTTAGCACCTTCAAAGTGGTTTGTTTAGCCCCAGCATTGACTCGTAGAAAATACATTCCATTGACCATTTGACTCACGTCGAACTCCTCTTGGTGTTGGTTAGATTCAGGCACAAACGAGCGTCCAAGCACTTTTCGGCCAGAAATATCTATCAAATCTAAGTTGACCGAAACACCTTTCACATTTTTTACCTTCAAGTAAAGAGTCTGTGAAACAGGGTTAGGAGCGATTTCGGCGAGTTCATTTTGCTCTACTGTCGCCAAGCTTTCAGCCGCTTCTCTTGCAGCTCCTACTCCAATGCCATCTTTCGATTGGATTCTAAACCAGAATTCTTGATAGGCAAGCACATTGCCTTGCGCCTGACGAGTAGAAGGGTAAATACTTCCCCACCCTTTCATATCCCAGTAGCGAATACCAAGTTTATAAGAACCTTTGGGCAAGCCTACATCATAGACATTTCCGCCGCTACCATTGTCAAGATAGAACCCATAAGCAGGGTGGTTTTGTGCGTAAAGTTCACGGAAACCGTCACGGTTAGCATACATAAAATAGGGAGCGTTGTTTTCATGGGTATTGTACGAACGCACCACGCCCGTCTCGGGAGCCGCCGACATATTATACGTAATTGAACCGTCGGTGCCTAAATTACAGGTTTCTACTTCTATCGTCCAGTAGCGAGGAGCAATTTTATTTACACTTTCTACAAAGTAAACCGTTGGGTTATTTTGAGTACTTTTTTCAAGACTAGGCCCAGCATCTGGTGTGATAAAATTAGCACTCCAATCCGATTTCGTAACCACAGCCCCCGACTTAACCCCAGACTGTGAACTACCCACGTTATAAACCGTTAAGCTAAATGCCCTCCAGTTAATTACTTTTGGCGCACTCATTGGTGTCTCACAACCACCTGTCAAAACACATTTGGCGCTGTATGACGCCGTTGAGATAGTAGCAGAACTTACTTCTAGGGTAGCTCCGTTCACGTTTGTATTCCAAACCACTGTTGAGCCAGCAGGGCAATTGGTTGTCAAACGAGCCGTTTGACCTGCACATAGGTTATCATCTCCAATGACCGACACCACTGGAGCTACTCCAGCTTGATAAACAGTAAAAGTAACCACATCACTGGCTTCGCTCATACACCCACCAGCACTTTGGCATTTAACATAGTAAGAGGAGGTCGTTGTTGGCGTTTGACTTGGTAAGGTTACGGGCTGATTAGTTGCAGCGTTGTACCAAACTGTCAGGTTATTTCCACAATTAGCATTCGACAAAAACGGCACAGATGCGCTTGAACTACAAATACTTAAAGGGGAGATTGTAGCAGCTGGTTTAGGTAGCGCGGGGTAAATTCGGAGTGTCATCGCCCCCGATTCTGGGCCTATACACGCCTCAATACCTGCACCCGCTTGGCAACGCACCCGATAATTGTGATTGTTTCCATCCACCATTTGGGTTGGAATTGCAGCCGAATATTCAGCACCATCGACCGAAATTAATAACTGCTGGCCACTTGGACAAGCGTTAGAAAACGTAATCTCTGCGCCTACCAAATCACAAAAACTAGCCGATTGTCCAACTGGTACTGTTTGTCCATCGGCCGTCAAACTTACATTGGTTGGGGTACCTCCCACGGGTAAAGCAGTGAAAGTAATTTTTGCACGTTCGGCACTTTCACAACCAGTCAGAACATCCTTGCACGCTACATAATAATCTTTCGTAACCAAAGGCGTCTGGTTTGGTACCAACACGATACTACCACCAGTTGGGGCGTCATACCACACTACCGTTTTCTCTGTTCCACAACTTACGGTTGAATACATAGAAACAGGATCCACTACTGGGCAACGGCTGCTAGGTACCAATCCACCTGTTACTGTGAGTGTAGGTAATGCTTTAACTTGAACAGAAGCTGTTACTGAATTTGAACACCCATTACTACTTACTTGGTAGGTTACTTGAACAAAACCAGCACTTACGCCTATTAGTTGGCCTGTAGTAGGGTTAACTGTTGCTACTGAGTTATTATTCCCGTTCCACGTTCCACCGCCTAAACCATTGGAAGTGAGTGTTATGATATTACCAACACAAACTGACAATGGCGAAATTGTACCTGCATTTGGCAGGGCTTTACCCGTTATGGTTTGTGTTGCAGTAAATGTACATGAAGGCGAAGGTGCATAGGTTGCTGTCACCGTAATATCTCCGCCGCCCGTAATTGTTAATACATTTCCAGCTACCGTAGCTGGGCTTACTCCAATCCCATCGATTGAAATCATATCTAGTAAGATTTTCCCCGTGGCAGTATTGGTAAAAGATGGGCTTGTCCCGAGTTGTTCAATTCCTTTGGTACCCACGGTATCTATTTCGATAACCCCCGCATTGATGATAGTTCCACCGTTATTTCTTACACCAAAACTATTACGCCCCCCCTCTATACGGCCATTGTTGTGGAACGTTCCTGTATTATCTAACAAAGGACTCCCAAATTCAGAAAAGACTAATGAAGCATCGTTTCGTATAGTACCTGAATTGACGATTGGTTGTCCGATATAAAATGAAGTTATACCGAATGTAGAAGGCAATATCAGTGTCCCTGAATTATCGATTACTTTATATACCCTAGTTATTTTCTGCTGGCCATCAATGGTCATATAACCTGAGTTCTTAATGAAATACTCCGTTGCTGACCATGTCCTAGCCATAGCTGCCCCTACAATAAGCGTATCACTATTATCAAATACTCCATCCCCAGTTGTCTGATTACCAGTTAGAGTCAAAGGAACATTGACACTCATGTATTTTTCGTTTTTCAGAAAGTTTGTGAAATAACTCGCCGATATACTTCCATTCAGGTGCGTATAACGACCTTTATTTAAAATAAGAGGGCCTCCCAAATATTGAAACGTAGTACTACAATTGTTCACAAAAAGTGCTCCTGGCCCGTTAAGAATGGAAGAATTTGCCGATTCTATTTTTATTGTACAGCCTGTTGACGTCAAAAAACTATTCAAATTTTTTATTGCTGAACCACCCGTACTTGAAATATCAAAAGTACCTGCACTTCCTAATGAAACACCTCCTTGGTTAAATATAGCAAAGCTATTCCCCCTAACCACCCAAGTTCCATTGTTAACAATACTACCCGTCATCTTATTTACCACAGAACTATCGGCGTTATTTTTAGTCTCAAAAACATTGTTGTTTTCAACATACCCCTCATTTCTTAAATTAGTACGGGAAGTCGATGCAATTATGAAACTAGCAGTAGCCGTGTTAAGCAATTTAGCCCCGTTTCGGTTGTAAACGCCACCCTTTTCCCCTCCGTTACTTACTATAAACGAGCCTTCGTTAAGCAGGTATTTTTTATTGTCAAGCAAAATCTCATCTTGGTGCTCTTTTATTTCAAAGGTTGCCCCTACCCTATTTATCACTGAATCGGCATTGATAAACTGCGGCCCCGTATCTCCAGACCTCACAATCAGAGTACCTGCATTGTCAATTTTACCTTCATTAGAAACACCACCGTTGTTTCCGCTCTCTACATTAAAAACTGATCCAGAGGTTGTGTTAAGTAACTTAGCGCCTGGATAATTATAAAAGCCCAACGATAGCCCTCCATAAACATTGAAAGTACCTGAGTTAGTAATGGTACTCGAATTTTTAAGACGACTACCTGTACCCTTTGCAACCGAAAAAGTAGCTGTGTTTACCAACGAAGCTCCTGCTTGGTTAATAAACCCATCACGGAAGGCTGAATCCAGCTCCGTTGTGCCATTGTTGGTAAAGGTTCCTGAGTTGGTGACACCGTCGGTATCACTACCCGAAACCCGCAACTTACCGCCGCTGGCAACCGTCACACTCGCCCCCGCTGCAATCGTCAGCGAACGTGCCCCTGCGTTGACTGTAACTACTGGATACCTGCCATTTCCGACAACGGGAATTTGAACATGGTTACCTATCAAAAAACCAAAATTTGGCGTACCCGTAGCCACGGCACTATTCACGAGCCAGTTGCCTGCCGTATGCCAATCGGTACTGATTGCCCCAGACCACACATAGACACTTAGAACGGGTGGATTGGACATTTTTTTGACCGAAATAACTCCGAAAGTTTCGGAAACAATCGTACCACCTGCCGAAGGGGCAATCAACGCCCAAGGCTCATTTTTAGAAACTTTTACTTCGTTTCCTTTTAAAGAAAAGTTACCATTTTGTTCCTTTAATGAAACTTTTCGGCGCGATTTGTTGGGGGCAGACCATGCTTGTCCAGCTGCCCAACACAGCAAGACAAACAAAAACAGAAGACGTGGTTTAGAAATAGACATTTGACATGTAGGGATTAATTAATAATAGAGTAAATTCAATACGTTGTGACAGCTTCTTTTTCTGAGCTTATAAGGCTGGATTTTTCTCCTTCAAGGTGTTCGGTTTTGTGCCAATACAAGGGGGAGATAAAATACTCAGCGTACGCCTTCATCCCCGATGCTATATGAAGGATTAAGTACAAAAACCAATCTTTTAAAATACGCAACGGCGAAACCACGATGCCCATGCGGCGGTAAGTCAGGTAATTGATGGCACAGGTAAAAACCAGATTGAGCGAAAAGAGCCCCCAAAGCGCCACGCTCATGACATAGACATTCCAAAGGGAAAGGTTTCCCCAAGTCATATAAATAGGAATATATAGATTAAAGAAAGGAACCAGCGCCGCCGAAATCATGGGTAACCAAAAACTTATCCATGCCTCTCCCCGCCAACTATCACTCATAAACGTACGCCCCAAATGAACCAATTGCGTAATAAACAGTCCTTTGTTCCAACGCGTACGCTGGTTTATCCAACCTTTGGGGGTATCTGGACAGGTTTCGGTTGTCACAGAATCGAGGATTTGTAGTTTAACTCCGTTCTCTGATAGTCGCACACTCAAATCGGCATCTTCCGTCACGTTGAAAGGATCCCATGCACCTGCTTCCTCAAGGGCTTTTTTGGAGACAAAAAACGAATTTCCTCCGAGTCCAAAGGGTAAACCTTGCGCCGATAACTCACTCAAATGCCGTTCGTACCACTCGTAATATTCCCCCGCAAAGTTTCGGGTGAGCCAGTTTGTACCTGCGTTTGAAATACGAATTTTCGACTGAAAACATGTTTCATTATTTGCCTGTAAAAGAGCAGTTGCAGCCTTTTTCAATTGGCTAGGTTCTGGCCTACTTTCTGCATCATACACCGTCAGGTACGTCCCCGTAGCCTCGCTAAGTGCGTACAACAACGCCCGCCCTTTGGTAAAAGGAGGAAGCTCAGGTATGTGAATAACCCGAAACGAAAATGGCAAATCAATTTGAGCTAGGCTGCGTTGAGTAACCACATCGGTATCTTCCACAACAATCAGTACTTCTTTTCGATCGCTGGGATAATCTAAATTTTCAATGGCTTGCAGGGTCGCATGGATTACTTCGTCTTCGTTCTTTAGGGGTACCAGAATCGAAAACTTCGGCCATTCTTCCACTATCATCGAGGCTGTTATACTTTTTTTTGTTCGGCGATAGAAGTTGTTACTTACCCTAAAACTTAACAGCAAGATGTAGTTGAGAAAACCTAAACCAAAGAAAAACAATCCCAATGTTTGCGAGAAGAATACGCCCGTTACGATGACAACAACAACCAACGAAAATAGAAGAATGCGCGTACTTTTACCTATTTTTAGGAGGGCAGTTTTATCGCCAAGTAACGACAACTGAAATTGCGCACGTGAGTCCATCAAACGGCTAGAGTTGAAATAGAGTTCTTATAACATGAGTAAGAGTCTGAAATTATGTATTTTACTGTTCTCTCCCAACTTTTTTGAGTTTTATTTCTAGCAAACCCTGTTTTTCCATGCCTTATTGTCAATTTTTGCAAACTGATTCATGATTCACTCACTTTAAGCCTCGTTATTTTATCTGTACAAACCTTCAACTGCACAATGATACAACTTAAAAATACCCACCTCCAAGTTCAGATTCATCCCAAAGGAGCAGAACTTCAACAACTGTTTCATTTACCCTCACAATCAGACTATCTCTGGAATGCACAAGCAGTTTGGGCCAAGCATTCGCCAGTTTTATTCCCTATTGTTGGAAGCTTAAAGGACAACACCTACCGTTACCAAGAGGTTGATTATCAGTTACCTATACATGGATTTGCCAGAGACAAAGTCTTTTTAGTCCAAGAACATACTGATAATAAAGCCACTTTTTTACTTACCCAAGATGAAAGCACTTTGGCTAATTATCCGTTTGAATTTGAGTTAAGGCTTATCTACGAAATTGTGCAAAATCAATTAAACGTTACGTATCAGGTTCATAATCCTGCCGCGAATCAGTTGTGGTTTTCAGTGGGAGGCCACCCTGCTTTTCATGTACCTTTTGACAAAGAAAGAACGTACAATGACTATACGTTAAATTTCGATAAAGAAGAAGAATTATGGCGTTGGCCTTTGTCCCCTGACGGACTTATTGAAACTCAACCTACGTTGGTTTCGACAACAAATAGCTTGGCTTTAACCAAATCGCTTTTTTACGAAGATGCACTGGTATTTAAACACCTCAACGCTACCGCTGTTACTTTAAGCTCAGTAAAAGGTAGAAATTCACTTACGTTTGGCTTTAGTGGTTTTCCTTACGTGGGCATTTGGGCGGCCAAAGACGCCGACTTTGTCTGCATTGAGCCTTGGTGCGGAATTGCTGACAGTGTCGATTCTACGCAAGAATTGACGCAAAAAGAAGGAATCATTTGCCTAGAAAGCAACCAGACGTTTGAACGTACTTGGTCGGTTTCTATTGCTGAAAAAGACTAGAAAAGCGCAAGCCTCCGAGTTGAAACAATTCGGAGGCTTGCGCTTTTTGTAATGCTATTTAGGTTCGTAAAACCCTTGCAGTCGCTCAATCATTTCTTTGGGAGCGCGCGTTGGGCGGTTGGTTGTTCGGCTTAAAAACAAAAGTGTCGTTTTTCCCGTGTTCAACAATGTGCCATCCTGGTTCCGAATTTCGTACTCAAAGACAATCCGTGCCATGGGTAGCTCTGGAATGGTCACTTTGATGCTAAGTTCGTCATCGTACCGCGCAGGTTGAAGATAACGAGCGTAATTGTCATAGACAGGCATCATTATACCACTGTCCTCCATCTCGCGGTATGACATACCCAAACTACGCAAGGCTTCTACCCGACCAATCTCATAAAAACGGCCATAGTTACCGTAATACACGTATCCCATTTGGTCGGTATCGGCGTAGCGAACACGGACACCTTTGTACTCATAGACAAACATGGGCAGCGATTATTTGATGTTTAATTTATTAAGCGCCTCTTGGTATATTTTTGCGTTTTTGAGGTGATCTTCGTACGTAACCGCAAAGTCGTGGTAACCCAGTAATTTGCCATCAGGGTCGATTTTTACGCAGAAATACAAGTAATCATGCTGTTCGGCGTTCAAAACGGCGTTGATGGCGTCTGTACTTGGGATGTTGATTGGGCCTGGAGGCAACCCCAAAACGCGGTACGTATTGTAAGGAGAATTGAGGGCCGAATACTTACCCGTTACTCGCTTAATGCTAAAATCACGCCACGCAAAAATCACCGTTGGGTCGGCCTGTAATGGCATACTTTGTTTGATACGGTTGAGATACACACCCGCAATGCGCGGCATTTCGTCAGTTCGGTTGGTTTCGGCGTCCACAATCGAAGCCATTACTGATACCTCTGCTTTGGAATACCCCAACGCCTTGGCCTTGGCGATTCGTTCGGGCGTCCAAAACTTGTTATACTCATCGTGCATACGTCCCAAAAACTTATCCACTTTGGTTGTCCAAAATATTTCATAAGTATTAGGCAAAAACATACTTACGATGTTTGTGGTATCAAAACCGTACTTTTGACATACCTGAGGGTCGTTCAACAATCGACCCAACGTATCTGCCCCAAACGCAAATTTCGCCCCAATTCGCTTCACTAAATCCTCTTTGATCCGAATATTATTGAAGGTCAAACGAACAGCATCTTGACTGCCATTGCGAAGTTTTTGGATGGCTTCTAAATTCCCCATTTTACGGGTTAGAACGTACCGTCCTGGTTTTACTTTTTCGGGCAGTTTGAGCAATTTAGCCAAAAAACGAAACGACATCTGGTCATTTAATACGTCGTTTTTTTTGAGCGAGTCGAGCACCGTTTCGTAGGTAGCCCCTGCAGGAATCAACAGGGCAAAATCTTTGTCTTTCCCTTGTTGAAAGTTAGGCGTTTTGGCCAATTGCCAAAAATAAAAGGAGAATGATGTGATGATTACCGTAACGGTAACAAACAAGCCAATTTGAAAATTACGAGACATGATAATAAGTCAATTTGAACAAATGAACGAGGCTGCCAATAGAATCTACGGTGCAAAAGTACACGTTCACTTTGGTTTTTCTACGAAAACAGTCGCAAGTTTACCGAACAAAACAAGAATTGAGTACCTTTGGAGTTCAACAAAGATTGTCTTATAACATCACAATGGACGCAAAAGAAGAGTTATTACGCATTATTGACCAATTTAATCTAATCTACGAAAGTGAAGGAGCATGGCATGGGCCATCGGTAGTAGAAGTATTGAGCGATGTATCGTGGGAAATGGCTGCCGAAAAAATCATGCCGAATACCCATTGTATCGCCGAACTTCTTTACCACATGACCACCTGGCGCATCTTTGTCATCAAACGATTACAAGGTGACGGTGAGTATGAAGTAACAAAATCACGCGACTGGAAGACGTTCCCGATGTTTGATGAATTTGAATGGGAAGCACTCCAAATGGAACTTAGTTTGAGCCAAGAAGAGCTTATTGCGGAGCTTGAAAAGCGGGAAGATGACGAATTTTTAGAGGAAATCGTACCAGGACGGGAGTACGATTATTATACCATGCTTCACGGAATTTTACAGCATGATTTGTACCACGCGGGCCAAATCTCAATTCTCAAAAAAGCACTTACTTACAAAGGTTTGGGCAAACAAAGCCGTAACGACGAAGACGATTATTACCGCTCAGGTGGTATTACAGACTTCAATGACATGTACTAAGTCGATATGCCTTAGCCGATTATGTATCCAACCCATCATTCACGACATTCTTTGTTGGCTTTGCTGTGTTGGCTGCTGTTTAGCAGCGTAGTTGCCTTTGCCCAATCTAAAACCATCTCGGGTAGATTGGCAGTCAATGACACTCGGCTGTATTACGAAGCGGCGGGAAAAGGCGAAACAGTAGTCTTGATTCATGGATTTGCCCTCGACAACCGACAGTGGGATAGCCAATGGTCAAAATTAAATAAACGATACCGAGTTATTCGATACGACGTGCGTGGGTTTGGACAATCAGCCCGCGCACGCGACCCCCACGACCCCACCGACGACCTCAAGGCATTGCTAGACTCCTTGGGTATAACACAAACGCACCTTGTTGGGGCGGGAATGGGTGCTAACATTGCGCTTCATTTTGCGGCTCGTTATCCTCAACGTACCCTTAAAATCGTTGCTACTAACACCGAGCTTGATGGTTTTGAGGAATACACCCCCGAATTATCGGCGTCGCTTCACAAAGCCGTTGACATTATTTCTCAACAAGGTTGGCACGATGAGCAGCAAGAATTTTGGCTTCGTTCACCATTCACGCGTTTGTACGCGGCCGAAGACCGCGCCATCATTCGGCTAAGTGAAATGACCGCCGACTACCACGGAGACCATCTCATCAATCCCCGCATCAATCCGTACTTTGGCCCCCCTCACACCCTTGAGTTACTTCCAATTATTCAAGCCCAAACCCTTATTTTGACAGGAAGTAAAGAGGAGGAAACGTTTCATCGGATGGCGAAAGTGATGGCCGAACGTATTCCCAATTCTGCTACCTTTGGCATCAAAAATGCAGGGCATTTGTCCAACCTTGAGAAATCAACCATTTTTACTTCAACACTTCTTCACTTCTTAAAAAATGGAATTAGACAAACGCCGTAGATGGTCTAAAATCGCAGCCATTGGTATGGGTTTTGCCACACTTGTTAGCTTATTGGCTGGCTTTTTTATAGAATGGAACTTTCCACGTATTTTAATGGTGATTTGCTTTGGGGCAAGTACCGTTTTATACACGATTCAGCTCAAAGAACTCGAAAAAGATGACTAATAGCTAGTCTTTGTAGCTATAATTACGATAAAATAATCCGCCATTTCATTACAGCTTTTGCTTTCCTTTCATTGCCTAATTCTTAGGAATGATTTTCTATTGGTATATGTCTTACCAATAGAAAACGTCCAAACAAAGACCTAGCACCTTTTTAGGATTCGTAAATAGGTGATTTTATCCGCCCAATAATCTAAATTACTAGATTCAATATACTATTATACCAGTCTGTGACTTCCCAAACTGCAAATCGTCAAGGATTAAAATAAGTTTTATGCTCTTTTAATATCAAATTTTACCTTTATGAATTGTAAACGGATCTATTTTACACTTCTGTTGTCCACCATAGGGTTTTATATTCAGGCCCAAACCGAATTTGGCGGACATATCACAGGCCAGCAGTGGCAAGTCATTTCGTCGCCCTCGGCCAACATTATTTTCCCCAAAGGCATCGAACCCCAAGCACAGCGTGTAGCCAATGTGGTTAATTTTATTGACCTCAACAACCGCCGTTCCATTGGCGACAAAAAAGGAAGAATAAACATCGTTTTACAAACCCAAACCGTCAATCCTAACGGATATGTAGGTCTTGCGCCCTTTCGGTCTGAGTTCTTTTGTACTCCTCCCGCTTCTAACCTTCTCTTAGGGAATCAAGACTGGTTAGACGGGTTATCTGTACACGAATACCGTCACGTACTCCAAACCCTCAATTCAAGGCGTGGTATCACCAAACTTGGTTCGATTTTGCAAGGCCAAGGGCTGTGGGCTCTCCTGAGCAACCTAAGTATTCCTAATTGGTATAGCGAAGGAGATGCCGTTATTGCTGAGACTGCCCTCAGTAAAGGTGGACGAGGAAGAGCCAGTTTTTTTACTTTAGAGCAACGTGCCTTGGCAAACGTCGGGGTCAATTATTCATACCAAAAAAATCGAAATGGCTCTTATCGCAGCCTCGTGCCTGACCATTATCGACTTGGCTACTTGATGCTTACGCAAGCGCGTCAATTGAAAGGCAACGACATTACAGCCAAAATCCAAGCCGAAGCCGCTCGTTACAAAGGAATTGTGTATCCATTTTCGAGAGCACTCAAACGTAACCTTGGCTATAATTCTACCAATTTGTACAAACTGTCTTGGAAAGAAAATAAACAAGCATGGCAAGAACGCCTCGATGCTACTACGTTGATTCCGACGCAAGCCATCACAAAAAAAACCAAACGAACCGTCACAGATTACCGCTATCCAAGGGTTTGGAAAAATGACGTTCTCATTGCTCGCAAAAGCAGTTACCAACAGACCGACCAACTTGTCCAGCTCGAAAACGGCAAAGAAAAGGTACTGACAACCATCGGTTATAACAACGACGACTTCTTTAGCCTGAACGGAAACATCGTCGCATGGGCCGAACTGTCGCGCAACCCACGTCGAGGTTATCAAGATTTCACCAACATTTATCTATTTGATTTACAGTCCCAACAAAAAAGACAACTTACGCACAAAACCCGTTATTTCTCCCCCATCGCCTCGCCTGATGGCCGTAAAATAGCAGCGATATATGTGTCTCCGATGCTGAAAAATGAAATTCACGTGCTAGATGCTGTTTCTGGAAAACTATTAGAAAACATCACTACGCCCGACAATTATTTCTTTTCACGACTGGCCTGGACCGAAAACGGGGACGCACTGGTTAGCATTGCCAAACACCAAAGCCAACTGGCACTTACCAAAATAAATGTCAAAGAAAAAGGCATCATCTTTTTAACCTCTTGGACGCACCATACGATTGAAGCACCCGTAGTTTTCAATGATAAAGTCTATTTTAATGCCTCCTTTTCGACCATCGACAACATTTATTGTACTGATTTAGCGGGAAGCAAAAAAATCTCAAAAGTAACCTCTGTTCCAGTAGCAGCGTTCGAGCCTGAAGTAAGCAAAGACGGTAAAACGCTCTATTTTACAGAGTTTACCAACATGGGTTATGTCATTTCAAAACAACCACTTGAAGTCAATAACTCGTCCGAATTTGTGGTGAAAGAACCTTTTGAATTGCCCATTTTTAAAGCCTCTAATTTCCCCGAAGAAGGAGGTTCTATTTTTGAAAAACTACCTACGCAATCATACGGCGTAAAATCTTATCGGGGTTTATTCAAAGGCTTAAAATTACACAGTTGGAACATCGTTCCATCGCCAAGCACTCCGTCGGTTGGTCTGCAGATGAACAATTTCCTCAACGATGTTTCATTGAATTTGGAGGGAAGTATCAATCTAAACGAAGAGGGAAGCAGCTCGTTTAACGCCCTGCTAAAGATTGCGCGTTTCTACCCTGACCTTACGCTGATGACAACTTATGGACAACGCAGCACTGCCGTTTTTCAAAACAACCAAGTGGTCAATCAGCAGTTCAATGAACTTGATCTTTCAGTACAGGTAGCTATTCCGCTTCGTTGGCTCAAAGGCAATTTCTCTACGTCGCTGATGCCTTATGTCACACTCACGCAACGAAATTTGACCAATTTTAACATTGATAACGTAGCCAGCAGACCCGACAACTCGTTTTTGAGTAGTAATGTGGGGCTAACCTTTAGCACCGTTCGTCGGAGGGCCTATCAAAACGTCGGGCCAAGACTTGGTTTTGCTCTCCAATTGGCCAGCATTTCTACCTTAAACGGCGACGACAATGCCAAAACCGTTGCTTCTAGTGCGGTGTATCTTCCTGGCATTGGTAAAAATCACGCCATTCAAGTCAGAGGTGCTTTCCAGAAAGAACTCTTGCGTAATTCTTACCAATTCTCCGATACCTTTGTCTATCCACGCGGCTACAACGCCCCTGCCAACGACCAAGTAACAAGTCTAGCGGTCAACTATGGCTTACCACTTTTTTACCCCGACGCGGGTTTGTTTGGGATTACGTATTTTAAGCGAGTAAGGGCCAATCTTTTTTACGATTACGCCATGACCGAACGACTTGCAGCGAAAACCAAAACGACCTACCGTTCGGCAGGAGCTGAACTTATTTTTGACAATACTTTTTTGAATATCTTACCCCTCAGCATTGGGCTTAGAAATTCGTTTTTACTAGACAAAGACCCCGTCAACCCGAATCAATCTTTCCATTTTGGTATATTCGTTTCAACGGGCTTATAATTTGTTTGAATACCAAATATTTCCCGACGCGGGTGATTTTGCGAAACCACCACACACTGTGCCTGTGGTTTCGCAAAACCTCAGTAAATAAACTCAATACCAAATATTTCCCGACGCGGGTGGTTTTGAGAAACCACCTCACACTGTGCCTGTGGTTTCGCAAAACCTCAGGCACAGTTAAAGTAAAAAAGGCGTAAATTGCGCCTTTTTGTATTTTATCCATTTCCAATCCACTCAATTTACACCCACAATGTCCAAGATTTACTTCGCGACGTTATCCGTCTTTCTACTTTTTCTTTTTAACATCTCCTCTTTTTGGAACACAAACTCCAACAATTTAACAAACGTCACCGTCAATCCTGCTGATTCGCTTCCCAATGCTAGTAGTTGGCCTGCCGAATTGGCCATTAGTCACTTTGCAGGAGCCGATCTTACCCCTAGCCCCGCTTGTTTGGCAGTGGCACCTACGGGCGAAGTCTATGTAGGTGTCGATATGATTGGTTCGTTAGGGAAAAAACCTGGCAACGGTCGCATCGTTCGATTGGTTGACTCCAACAACGACGGCAAAGTGGATTCCCACACAGTCTATGCCACCGTTGACAACCCCCGTGGTATCATTTCGATGGGCGATAAAGTCTATGTTTTACATACCGTTTTTTCCAAAGAAACAGGAATCGCCTCGGGCATGGACTTGGTCGTATTTGAAGATAAAAACCACGATGGCGTGGCTGATGGCCCTTCAAGTCCGTTGATTCAACACATTAGCTCGCCTAAATTTTTACAAAGCCGTGGTACCGACCACGCTACCAACGGAATTCGGATGGGGATAGATGGCTGGATATACATTGCCGTGGGCGATTTTGGTTTCCACAACGCCACCGACCGAAGTGGCAAAAAAATGACCATGCTTGGTGGCGGCGTTGTGCGCGTTCGTCCTGACGGCACCGAAATGGAAGTTTATACCCACGGACTTCGTAACATCTACGACGTGGCTATTGACCCTTACATGAATATTTTTGCCCGTGGAAATACCAACGATGGTGGCGGCTGGAACGTTCGGTTCAGCAACCAAATCCAGTCTGGCGAATACGGTTATCCTGTATTATTCAAGCATTTTACCGACGAAATTATTCCTGCACTTATCGACGTAGGCGGAGGCTCTGGAACGGGTGCTTTGTTTATGGACGACGACACTTGGCCTGCCCAATACAATCAAGTACCTATGATGGCCGATTGGGGACGCAGCCAATTGTACATTCACCGCGTGACAGCCGATGGCCCAAGTTTTACTCAAAAAGAAGAAAGTTTTGTAAAATTAGCCCAAATCACTGACGTGGACGTGGACGCCTCAGGCCGTGCTTACCTTTCAGCTTGGGACGGTGCAGGTTATTCAGGAAACCCCAAAAAAGGATTTGTCGTAAGAGCTACTCCAAAACAGTGGACGTATAAATCGTTCAAAAACCCCCAAGAGCTTTCTATTTCAAAATTGGTTGACCTACTTAAATCAGGAAGCGGTGTGGCTCGTTTAGCTGCCCAGCAAGAGCTTCTCACCCGCCCCGCTGACAAAGTAACTAAGCCTGTGTGGGCACTTGTGACCAATGCCAAATTTCCTTTGGTAGTACGAATCGCAGCAATGTACACTTATGCACAAGCCGCTGGTATGAATGCCAATGAAAATTTAGCTAAATTGACCTCAGATGAAACCATGCGTGAGTATGCGCTTCGGGCTTTGGCCGACCGTAAAATTTACAATTCCAACGTTTCAACTGGTACATTTATCCAGGCATTAAGTGATGGTTCTCCTCGCGTACGCTTGGCAGCTACTGTCGGACTTGGTCGTCTTGGAAAGGCTGATGCGGCACAAGCTCTTCTTAAAACACCAGTACCAGCGAGTTTTGCCCCCCCAGCAATGGGCACCGAAGGGCCTCATGCAACGCCTAACTCGGCGATTATTTTACCGCACGTAGCAGTACGTTCATTGATTGCTCTCAACGCCGTCGATGCTTGTGTAAAGGCCATTGGCACTGAAAACTCAACCCTTGCACTTTGGGCACTTCGCTACATGCACGACCCAAGAGCAGTTTCAGGATTAATCAATGCCTACCAAAAATCAAACGACGCTGTCCTCAAAAAGCAAATCATTGTTACACTTTCCCGTTTGTACAAAAAAGAAGCCGATTACGACGGTTCGTGGTGGTGGAGCACCCGCCCCGACACGCACGGCCCTTATTACAAAGGTATTACGTGGGAAGCCTCGACGAATATCAAAGATTTCTTGATTGAAGAATCGAAAAAGCTAAACGACAAACCTTTCTTTGTGGACCTCAACAGCCGTCATCGCATGGAAATACCAGACTTTGGGGTAGAAGAAGTCGCCGCAGTTAAGGAAGAGGTAAAGATTGATTTGGACAAAATTCGTAATAAAAAAGGGCAAATAGGTGAAGCCTCAATTGAAGATGTGATGCTTGCCATGGCCAAAATTCAGGGAGATGCTGCTCTGGGCAAAACACTATTTACACAGCAAGGTTGTATCGCTTGCCACAGTTTATCAAAAAGCGAAACCATGAAAGGGCCATTTATGGGACAAATTGGTTCGATTATGAACCGTGAGCAAATTGCAGAGTCAATCTTAAAGCCAAATGCGTCGATTTCTCAAGGTTTTGCATCGGTGACTATCACAGCTAAACGCAACAAAATTTACTCAGGTTTTATCACTGAAGAATCGTCGGCTCGCGTCGTTTTGAGAGACATTGCTGGACAAGTTTATACCATTAAAACCGCTGACATCGTTAGTCGCAAAGAAATGGAAACCTCAATGATGCCTTCGGGGTTGGTTAATGCCCTCTCTTACGAGGAATTTGCCTCATTGCTAACCTTTTTGTCACAACAAAAGTAACCTACCTTTCAAACTATTTTTGATATGAAATACGCAGTAATTGTCTTTTTAAGCCTTTGTATTACGTCTGTTTTTGGACAAAAAAAGGCCGACAAACAAGAATGGCAACAACTTTTCAACGGTAAAAACCTTGATGGTTGGGACATTAAAATCCGTGGAAACGACCTCAATGACAACTTTGGCCAAACATTTCGGGTTGAAGACGGGAAAATGGTCGTTCGCTATGACCAATACGACGATTTTAAACGCAAATACGGTCATATATTCTACAAAGGCGATTTTTCTTACTACCGCATTGCGGTTGAGTATCGTTTTGTAGGTGAGCAAGCCCCCAAAGGTGAAGGCTGGGCGTGGCGCAACAGCGGCATCATGGTCCACGGACAAACGGCCGCTTCGATGGGGAAAGACCAAGACTTTCCTGCGTCTATCGAAGTTCAATTGCTTGGCGGTGACGGAAAAAAACGTACGACCTGTAACTTGTGTACTCCTGGGACAAACGTAGTAATGGACGGCAAATTAATCACCCAACACTGCATCAATTCTACGTCACAAACCTACAACGGCGACCAATGGGTGCGGGCTGAAGTGTTAGTACTCGGCGATTCGCTCATTCAGCATTTTGCCAACGGTGAAAAAGTGTTGGAATACAATAAGCCTCAGTGGGGAGGCGGCAACGTGAGCGGACACGACCCTAATCTGTTTGTTAACGGAAAACTTCTCGACCATGGCTCTATCTCGCTCCAAAGTGAAAGTCACCCCGTTGAATTTAGAAAAGTTGAATTGTTGAACTTAAAAGGCTGTATGGACCCTAAAGCGCTCAATTTCAAGTCGTACTACGTCAAAGAAGACAATTCGACTTGCCAATATGGGAAGAAGAAAAAATAATTTTTGAAGTGTCGAGTATCGAGTGCAGAATGTCAAATAGGCTTCCCTTTATAGGCTTAACTTGTTGATATACAGTTTATTTGCAAATAAATTAACCCCGAAAAAGAACCAAAATTGGCAATTTTCGGGGTTTTTGTGTATTTTGTTTTTACCACAAAACTGAAATACAGGTGCAAGATACACTTTTCGACGTTAATTCTGCAAACTCTTCCCAATTGTACATTTTCAAGAATTGTACTGATTTAGGAGCTATTTATCAAACTATTGATTGGGCATCTTTAGTTGAACTGCTTCCTGAAAAAAAAACGATGGTTGGTGCTCCTTCTTGGCTTCCTAAACAGGGCTATTTTGGCTTAATGTTCCTTAAGCATTATCTAAAACTCAGT
>NZ_AXVJ01000066.1 GCF_000482465.1 Runella limosa DSM 17973 | reverse complement strand
GTATTCACTTCAAGGCATTAGATCTTGGTGTTGACAGCAGCACGCCGGCGGGCAAGTTGGTTTTGCAAATCTTTGCAGCACTGGCCGAGTATGATAGGGAGAGTATTCTGGAAAAAACCAGAGCGGGGCAACTGCTGGCAAAAGCCAAAGGCAAACACATTGGTCGCCCTGCCGGACTGGATGCCGACAAGTTTGCCAAAGTTAAGAAAGCACTGGAGCGTGGGCTATCGGCAGCTGAAACAGTCAGTTTAACCGGCATCAGTATGTCGAGTGTAAAGCGCTATCGAAAACAAATTGAAAAGACAATTGATCAGCCAGCTATCTCCAAGTGACGGTTTTTGTACGAAACGGCAAAACTACCCAGAGTTTTAATAAAAAAGTATTACCCAAAGTCGTGTTCTCCTTCAAAAATCAAGGGGCTAGCTACTGCTTTGTTCAAGCAAGACCCCATTAGCGGCATAAAGACCATGGGAGCGGATGCCGAAAAGCTTGTAGAGTAGGTAAAAAACGAAAACAATTAGAATTTTATGTTAGTATCAAATTTTGAATTGCTGATTAAGAGAATTGCCCCAAGAGTTCTATCCAATCCTAATTTTATTGATACAAATGCTATTGCTCGTAGAGCCGTTCAGGGTTATTTTTTAACTATCTCTAATCAAACGAATCGACGGCTGTACTTAAAGATAAGGGTTGTTTTTAGTACTGATGACCTATCGGACTCTACAATTACTACCCGTAATCCAGGCTATTTGGTAGCCAATAGAGAACTTAATCCAATAACTGGGATACTTGCTCCAAATCCTATCATGGGCAATAACTACCTGTATGCCTATGATATTGCGGGCGGGCAAGCTACTGGTGCAATTCAAGCAGGTCTGCTCAATGGACCAATCGAAATTCGGAGCGAAATCAACAATTTTATTGTAGCCAAGGCAGGGTTTATTACCGTAAAACTAGAAAGAAACCAAACAGGGTCTTTTCAATTGCTTCCGAACGTACTTGATGATACCATAAGAGAAAACGCCAACCTAGAAATAAGAGGATACGTTGAAATTTTCCAATCATGTGTATCAGAACCTCAGTTAAGTGCTGGAAGTGGGGCAACCGGAAGTAGCACAAAGTTGACAGGAAATTACCTCACTACTAATGCCAACGTTTTATTAACTGCCGAGCAACGAGGAACTATTTTACCAAATGATTTTACGCCTTCTTTTAACCCTGCTATTAATCAGATTGGTGATTTGGATAATTACAGTTATGCGATTCCGTTGGCCAATCCTGGTGGACTCTACAACTTGCCACCAATTATGGAAAGTATGCAATATGGTAGAGTAGTGAACCCTGCTACTGGTATCAATGATGATTTCATGAGTGCCTATCAAACAGCCGACGAAAAGCAAAAGGTACGAATGGTGTTGGCCATTAATGAATTTTTGAAGGCTAATAAGATCCCTATTGCCCCATTAAAGTTTACGAAGTAAGATAATGGCTGATATGCCCCTACTAGGGGTTTAAAGATTGTGAGAGCCGATACCGAAAAGCTTGTAGAGAGTAGGTGTTTTTATGCCAAAGGAGCGTAAAAGAGGCTGTCTTAAAAGGGATAGCCTCCTTTACTTACCCCAAAAAATGCCTACTGTTTAATATCTTTTGAGGCGCATTAGAGTATCGCCAAAAGTGGCATTAAAAAAATAACCAAGAATTGGTTACATAACTTCTATTCTAACGTATAAGTAAAAAAAAACCAATCGAATGAAAACATTATTGGCAATTATTGCACTTTTTGTAACAGGATTTTTATCGTTACAACCAAACCAACAACTTTCAATCAAATATGTTAACGTAAAAATTGATGCTAAGTCAACAACTGATTGGCTTCAAAAGCCCATCAAAAGCGTAAAATTAGCACAAGCCAATTCTGGCAATGCTTTCTATGTTGTTGAAGGAAATAAAATAAAGTTGTATATAACGGAAGAATTGCCTAAGCCTTTTAATGTCAATGAGTTTATGGCTGCTGTAGAGGCAGCACAAGGCCAAACTAACAGTAAGATTAAAGAGGATATGTTTTTTAATCTCAACAATCTTACTTCTTATGGTATGATGAACATTGACTTATGGGGACATAACCGTAAGGTAGTAGCTATTAATGGGAAGCAAGTAGCTATGATTACCGCAGACCTCATTTATGTAGCACCAAATATCAGTAAGAATTACTTTTATACCATATTGGAAGGACATTACAAAGCAAGCGATCCTATGCTCCGTAAAGCCTATTTAGTACACTTGGATTACAATAAAGTTCCTACTGTTTTCCAAAGCCGTGTGTGGACAGAAGGGGCATCGTCGGTCATAAAAGTGGGAATGGGTAAGCCTGATTATCAGCAGATTAAAGTTGGTAAAAAAACAGCCCCAATCGGAGGATACCCAGTGATAGGATTCGTAGATTTGCCTGCAACAGCCAAAGTGAAACCAAAACGCAATCAGGTTTACTATATCAAGTACGAACTTAAAGGCATAGGTGCCAAATTTGCTTTGCCTATTCAGATTTTTATACCTAGTTCAAATAAAGACTTCTCTGGCCAAACCATGCTTGGATGCCCTGTTTGCCCTGTTAATGTTGGCTATACACCAGACCCGTCAGTAAATGACAAAGAAGAAGGGAATTAAATAATATAGACGTGCAAACTAAATACAGATTATTAATGGTTGTTTTGTTGTGCTATAGCCTAGCGGTTATAGCACAACAAAATGTTGCTGTTAATTATAAACGTAAAGCAGATTCTAGTTTCTTAAAAGGGAATATCAAAGATGCAGAAAGATGGTATCACCAAGTAGTTGAAATACGACGTCAACAGAAAAAGTTTGCAGAAGTTGCTTTTGCCCTTACCGACTTAGCTGCCCTAGAATTGACCAAGGGTAATACTTTAAAATCAGTGCAATTAGGCCGTAGTGCTTTGAATTTACTTCCAAAATTTCAAAATGATACGATCGAGTTTCGTATTGTGAGTTATTTATCCATTTTTTATGATGGACTTTATAAACGTGATTCGGCTGATTATTTTGCTGATAAAGCAGAAGCACTTATTGAAAAAAGTAAACTGGTTCAAACCCGCGATGAAGCTCTTTACCATTTTCTTAATCGAGGCCTGCGAGCTTTACATCAGAACGATTTTAAGCTGGCAGATACTTATTTTCAAAAAACACTCTCAATATCACACCGTGTCTCAACTTTTGATATAGGGGTATTGTACAATAACATGGCGTTGAGCTTATTTTATCAAAAAAAATACGATACCTCGTTAAAATACTACCAACGGGCCTTAACTAGCCGTATTAATAGCAATGCGGAACGGGTATGGCTCAATTTAGCGGAGTGCTATCTAGCCTTACAAAATTTTCAAGCAGCTTTCAAAACTATTAATGTTTCCTGGAAAAAGTACCAACTAAACCAAATTGAGGGTAAAACCACTGCAAATTTACAGTTTGAACAACGTTACTGGCGTGCTTTAGGTGTATATTATAAAGCGATTTCACAATTACCAAAGGCACTTGATAGTTTCCAGTTATCGTTGCAAATAAGTAAAAAAAATAACCCCAAAGGCTTAGAAACTGCTGATATTTTGGGTCAAATGGCTCAATTATACACTATACAAAGCCAACCAAGAAAGGCATTAGCATTTTACCAGAAAGCCCTAGAAGCAGGCCATAGATACTTTGTAAGTGAGGATTTTTATCAAAACCCAGATTTGAATAATATCTTAGTCGAGCGTGAATTTTTTCTATCCCTTCTAGGTAAAGCCAGTGCTTTCAGCCAACTGCACAGCCAAACCCACCAAGAAAAAGATTTAGAAGCAGCTTTGGAAACTTATCAGTTAGCTATAAAGTTAGCCGACAAAATGAGACTTAGTTATCAATCTCCAGAAGCGAAATTATTCTTTACCGAAAATCACTACTCAGTTTATGAACAAGCTATTCAGGTTGCTTATGAGATGTATAAGCGTACTCATAAACTTCACTACCAAAATCTTATTTTTGATTTTTATGAAAAAAGTCGGGCTGCGACCCTCTCAGATATTACTAGAGACGCCGATCTCAAGCCTAAAACAATTCCTGCTAAGTTACTAGCCAAGGAGAAAAGATTATTTCAACAGATAGCAAGTTTAAAAGCCATAATTCAGCAAATTGATAGCCTCAATACAAAGAAGTATAAAGTACAGCTGCTAGATAAAGAACTTGAATTAGAACTACTTACTGAACGCTTTGAGAGAGAATTTCCTGCCTATTTTCAGCTTAAATACGCTACACATTCGTTTAACCAAAATTACATCAAACAGCAACTTCTTAGTAATGATGCGGCCTTAGTTGAATACTTTTTGACACCTACTCAACTTTATATATTGGTTTTAACACGTGAACATTCACAGGTAATAGTTCAAGGCGTTGATAGTAGTTTCCGAAAATCAATTTTGCAATTTAGGACATTGTTAAGCCAAAACCCAGGAAGCAAAATGTATGAAGGGGAACAATCTTCTGCAAAA
This sequence comes from Runella limosa DSM 17973, assembly GCF_000482465.1. GTDB lineage: Bacteria > Bacteroidota > Bacteroidia > Cytophagales > Spirosomataceae > Runella > Runella limosa. The sequence goes on along the minus strand of NZ_AXVJ01000066.1, from coordinate 36,061 downwards.
CTTTATACTAATCTGATTACACCCATTATACCCTTGATTTCAAGCAAAAAGCGGTTAATTATTGTGCGAGATACAGAGTTGAACTATTTGCCGTTTGAAGTATTAGCCGTTAAACCTGATGATTATTTACTAAAAAAATACGCGATTAGTTACGCTTATTCGGTGAGCCTTTTATTGGACTCTCTTAAAACAAAGCCTTATTCTTCAAGGTTATCAATTGCTCCTTTTGTGGGTAGAACACTCAACAAAGGCGCTTTTAGAGATAATCCTCTTGTACCACTTCCTGCGTCTGAAGGGGAGGTAAAACAGATTGGTGGTGATGTGTATCTTGCCAAAGAAGCTACCAAAAAACACTTCTTGGAGCAATATCGAAATCACGGTATTATTCATTTTGCCACACATGCGCTTACCAATGATAATGACCCTATGCGCTCATTTATAGCCTTCTATCCTGACAGCAATGAATACCGTCTTTTTACCAATGAATTGTATGATTTGAATTTGAGCCATACTCAACTGGTTGTTTTGAGTGCTTGCGAGACAGGAGCAGGGAAGTTACACAGAGGAGAAGGCGTAATGTCACTTGCGAGGGCCTTTGCGTATGCAGGTACCCGTTCGGTAGTTACGACCCTTTGGAACGCCAATGATGACGTAACAGCTTATATTTCAACAAAATTGCATGTTTATCTTAATCAGGGGCTTACGATTGATCAGGCATTACAAAGGGCTAAGCTGGACTTTTTGAGTTCTCACCTTGCTCGAAGGTATGACCATCCCTATTACTGGGCAAATTTAATACTCATCGGTAGAACAGATTCTATTGAAACCACAGCAAAGAGCCATTGGAAATGGTTTGTCGTATTGTGTATTTTGATAGGGCTTGCAAGCGGGTATTATTTGTGGAGAAAACAAAAAAATTAAAACAACAATTTCCACTTTACTTTCCATTTATCAATTGTTGGTATGTTAAATTGGAATCTAGGGTTGGATTCAATTTGTTCTAATAAGTCTTTTGCTTGTTGGTTTTTACCTGTTTTTTGTAGAGCTACGACTTCATACCATGCAGCCGCATCGCGGTAATAAGGGTGTATATTGGGAAGCCTTTCGATTTGATCAAAAAGCAAGGTGGCTTCATGAGAATTTCCGTGTTGTACTAACGAGACTGCTTTATTAAGTTTCTCTAATACAGGGTCATTCATCACATGATTATTACTTCGTTCTGAAAAAGCCATGGGTTCATAAGTTACATCGCTAAATGACAAATAACTGATAACGAATGCGATAGATGCTACAGAAGTTACAGCACTTAGCTTTCTAGTGAATAACCACCTATTTCTTAGTGGTATAACTTTTACTTCAGTCGTTGTTTCCTCGGTTTCTTCGTTGGCCCATTCTGCAAATTTAGCTATTTGAATTTGTTGGATTTTTTCCCTTAGTAGCTGCCGTTCTGTGACTTGAGCTAGAAGTTTTAATTTGGTGACATCGTCTTGTAGAATGCTGTCAGACGCTATTCTTTCTTCAAACGCTATCTTCTGTTCTTCCGTAAGTTGATTTAGAAGATAGCTACTTATCAGTTGAATTTCTGCTTCAGTTCGTTTCATTGTCTTTGTAAATTATCGGGACATCAACTGGGATGTCACTTTTTCGAGGCAGTCGCTTTTTGCGTTCCTAACACTCTGTTCGCTTTTGAGTTTTCCTTCCGATATGAGTATGTCTGACATTTCTTTACCACTCATTCCTTCAACTAACCACAGTGTAAAAATTTGTTTACAGTGTTTCCCTGCTTTTTCAAAAATGGCTAAGTACCTATCCCACCTCTCTTTTTCAGTTAGTAAAACACTAATATCTGGTTCGTCCTCATAAATTTCTTTTGCAAATTTATCGTCTCGGTCTTCACGGTTAGACTCCTGACTTAGAAATTTATGCCATAAATTTTTACAAATCGTAGTTAGATATGCCGAAAGAGATGTACTTGATTGAGGAACATAACGTCCCTCAATAATATTATGCACTAAAGCTTCTACCGCTTCCCAAATAATATCTTCAGGCTGTTTAACATAGTCTTTGGTATTTGAGCGATTTGACAGGAATTTGATTAGAAAACTCCGATTTTGTGTATAAATAGCTTCAATCGCTTTGTCTCGTTTTCTTCCGCCTGCTAAAATTCCATCGACAATATCACCATCTGAAAGCCCTCGCTTAATACTTGTACTCATATTATACTTCTAGTGGGGTAATTTATCATGTATAGGGCGAAAATATTTAAAATATTGCATTACTGCATAAAAAATATAGAACATACATTACAAAAAGAGGGATTGAGGGTATAAGTCTGTAATTAAACATCTCAAAATATGCAAACATCATTACGCCCTTGTTCTGAGTCCGCTATTTACTTAAACCGAAATAAGACTGTGATTCCATTTGATAAAATCTTAAGAGTAGAGGGCAGAGGGAATTATACAGCATTTATTCTCAAAAATAGCATTCAGGTGCTGGCTTCAAAAACTTTATCATTCTATGAACCAACTCTGCCGTCTCATTTTTTGAAGATACGAAAAGGGCTTATTATCAACTGTAGTTATATTGTATTACCTAAGTGTAAAAGAATAAAACAAATACAAATGATTGATGGCGTGGAGTTGGAAGTTGCACGCCGTCAAATGCTTTTGGTTAATCAGTATTTGGCAAGTTGGCAGGTCGGGTAATGCTAGTATGAGATGTGCTGATTTAGCCGCGCGGGCTAGTGTAAAATTTAAATTCACTTCTTTGAAACGAAGGATAGAAGACTTGTCAGCCAACACGGTATTACGGCGGGCGAACCTAAAACAGAGGTATAAAGTGGCATCAGACGAGCAGAATACCATCATCTTTTACGCGAGAACCAACTTTTGAAAGTGAGCTGGTCGCTGAAAAAGAAACGGGCTGTCGCTGCGACTCGAAATTTGAGTCAAGGACGCTCTCTTCAAAAAAACTGTCTATCAAAACAAGAGCGGTTAACAGTAGCTCAGGAATTCATTTAGTGGCGCCGTTTAATCAATTCAGGTACAGAGAGCTTGTGGTTTTAGCTATCAAATAATATTTTTGAGTGCAAGAAAACTTGTTCCCTGACCCTAACGGATGCTTCAAAGTATCAAAAATTGGCTTTCCCAGCCTTACATGGCTTACACTATTGGCTGGCATAATTGGCCGTTGGTAGCAGGCTTGTGTTTATTTCCATTTTTGTTTTTATACATATTTGAGCCTTTGAATAAACCCTAAGCGGTCATAATGAAAAAAATATTTTTAACTTTCGTTTTCATAGCTTTTACTATGTTTGTTTACGCCCAAATCGACCTGCGCGAAGCCGAATTTCTCCGTCTTGAAAACCTCGAACGTGAAGCTACTATACGCGGAGATTCAGCAACTTTATTCGGAAAAATTTGGTCGAACGAAATGGTGGTAAATACTCCTGCGAATCGTCTTGGAACGGTAGAGGGTTCTAAAATGCAACTACGCACTGGTAATTTGGCATATAGCTCATTTGTACGAAACATCGAAAAAACTACTTTCAACGACAACATTGCGATGGTTATGGGGGAGGAAATCACCAAACCGCAGTGGGTCCAACAACATGCTAGCAAGACCGTTACCCGCCGTTTTACCAATATTTGGAAGCAGGCAAATAATCATTGGTTTATGATTGGACGGCAAGCCACAATCATAAAAGTGGAGTAAACAATCCCACTTTCTGCCTCAAGCAAAAAGCTGGAGCGATGGTCGTTTTAGCCCCGCACTAACCTCAAGTTGAGCTGCATAAACCATAGGGATCGCTCATTCATAAAGGAGCCAAATTGCAGAGTTCTCATTCTCTAAATAAGGCTCCTTTTTGGTCTAGTTTCCATCGGTCAGTAAGCACATTTGTGTCTCCATAAAGGAAAGCTTCAATAGCTTTTTTAGACCCCGAGAAAACTCATTCATTTACCGTGTACTCCACAATAAACAATACGTCCTTAAAACCTTCCTGACCTAAAATAGCGGGTATAGTTACCTCCATTTCATCAATCTTTAGGTTTGATTTTGCTAATGTCAGTTCATTTCCCTTGGTTAAAACAAAGCTCTTATTGATTTTAATACTTTGTATATTGGAGGTATTCGTAAAATAAGGAAAATGCTCCTGTCTTAATTCTAAAACTCCATCGGTAACGTTACCTTGTATAGTAAGTCTGTGCCATTCGGTTGGAAATTCGTGTCTTAGGCTAAATAATCGAAAGAGCGTATTGTTGTTTTCTTCTGCAAAAAGAGCAGTTATTTCTTCTTGGGTCTTTAACTTCAACCTTCCTGCCTCCCGAGCAGTATATCGAATATGAAATACTACATCAGAAATAGTGTTATAGTCAAATTGTCGGTTTTCGTTATTTAATTCTAAAGTCCATGAGCTTATCACTCCTGCTCCCTCAAATGGGAGATATCGTTCATCCCTTAGATTAGTTTCAAAGAGCCCACTATCATTTTGAGCATTGCTTGTTATAATGGTTTGGGCAGCTCCATAATAGTCTACAAATCTATCATCACCATTTTTATCTCTTAGGTATTCATCATCTTTTAACAGGGCTGAAGTACGTATTGAGCTCTTAGTCAGTGCTATTTTACAGTTTACACTTGTGTAGGGACCAGCGATACAAGGAATTGAAAAACTTGCCGTTTTAATGCGCCGCATATATTGCCCTGGAGAATCTAAATCAAATAACCACTCAGGTATTTCTACATTGCATTTACCATCTATTTTAAGTTGAAGCAAGGCATAAGGATTCAATTGCAGTAAAGAAATATGCTTGGTTATTTCATATTCTCGACGATTGTTATCATGATATGCCATTTCCATACGTCTAATATCCGCATAAAGATTTTCTCCTGCCAATAATCCCTTACGGGTACTGTCCCAATAGCCAAACTTGATAAAATCTTGTTCGTCTAGTTCAGGACGCATCAATTCCCGTTTCATGGTTAACTCGGCCCTGCGAGCTGTATCAAAAGCAAACTTGTAGGCATCAAAATAAATACTGGCTACTTCATTTTGCATCCAATTATAAAACTCTTCTTGCGTAAACTTATTCTGATAAAATTCGTTTACTGCTTGGGAGTTTTCAACCTGGACGATGTGGTTCTCGTATTCTTTTTTCGTGATTTGTTCTCTTAATAATGATGACATAATCTGCCTCCCTACTTGGGCTAATTCATTAGCCGCAAGATTACGCTGTAAAACCCAATCTTCTGTTCGGCGCTGATAACTCGCTAATTTAGAAGCTCGCCCGCTCATGTAATTAAATTCATCTGCTAGAATACGGATAACCTTTGCATGGGAAGCCGCAGCTGTAGAGATTTCTCTACCCCCAAAACCTGTTGCAGCACCCACTCCTAACGGAGTTCCATGTGCATCAAACTCAGGAATTAATGCTAAACCACCTGCCAATGTATCTATTATTCCTGATACCCTTGTTAGTCCATGAGCAATAGGCATAAAATAATTCAACTCTATGTTTTCTCTTGAATTTAATCCTAAATTAGCCCCATCAGCAGTAGTGGGCAAAATAATACTACCAAAAGGAATCGTTCCTATAACATTTTGAGCATTTAGTTTGAATGATTCTACAGACCCTGTCTCCTCTTCCCGATATAGTTCATCCGTAATATCCTTCGTAATTGCAGTATAGTCTTCAACTAATTTTTGATAATAAGCGTCAAAGCTTTCTTTATTGATTGGGTTTTCTCCCCTTGTACTATCTATTTTACTTTGAAGGTCAACTACAATCATTGCCTTTCCTAGTAATTTTTGATAATGATTGTACTTTAAAGATGCTGCTTTGTGCGATTTCAATAGAGAATCGGTGCTAATTTTGGCTTCATTCCATTGCATGTATTTAACATCTTGCGCTAATTGTAGCAGGCGCATTTCGTGTCCTTGTCGCAAAAGTGTCAGTTTCTCTGCCTCTTTTTTCTCAATCGCCGACAATAGCACACTTCCAAGCGCTTTTACTTCGTTGCAAAACTCTAAGGCTTTTTGCGTCAATAAAGCTGCCCTAACAATTGACAAGGGTTGGTTTAATCCACTGATAATACTTCCAATATCAAGGCCTGCTGCAACAGCTTTCACTAACATACCTGGGTCGATAGGCGGGTCAAACAATGCCAATGATTGTTCTACACCATCTATATTCATACAATGACGGATTTTGAATAAGCGGTCTTCAACTACGTCCCAATATTTGAGTAGTTTATCATTTTGCGGAATTCCGAAATAAGGTGTTTGGGTAACTCCGAATAGGGTATTACTTTCTTCTTCATCTGAAATCGACAGGTTGGGAGTATGTCGATTTAGTGGAATATCCGCTTCTAAATCAATCATAGCATTACCAAAGGCATCTATTTTCTTTCGGAGTGAATGAAATGTTTCAGGTTTTTTCTTGCCATTTTGGGGTGTTTTTTGAGGCCTTTGACCCAAAAGACTTGAAGCTTGGACGTAGTTAATTAATGCCATATCAACCGTTTCGGGCGTAAATTGCCTAAAAAAACTATCTCCCCTAGTAATGTAAATATCCAACCACAACATGATTGTTTTATACTGGTAGGATAAAAAACGAGTACGTGCCACCACATGGGGTTGAAATGGTTTATCTCTCCAAGCCTCTATACTTTTAAGTGTACGAATTTTAATTTCATTGTCAGAGCTATCACTTAATTGTCCCAAAAGCACTTGTAGAGGCTGCATCTTGGCTTCTCTAAACACACTAAATTTCCAAAATCTTTTAGCAGGATTTGCAGGGTCTGGAACTTCATTGGTCGTTGGGTCAAAAATCAATTTCAAGTATTTTTCTGCCTCGTCATAGCGTTGATTTTTGTACAAATGATTAGCAAGCGTAAGAGGCGCATGGAAAAGCAATTCCCAATTGTAAATAGAATAGGGGCCATCTTCGCTAAGGTCGATCGTTTTCTTTGGATAAGGTTGAAGAACCTCTATCTGGTCGGTACCTGATGTAACGTTTTGGGGTTGATATTGGGCAAAAAAATCTTGCGCCCCTAAACTTTTTTCTAATTCACTTTGAAAATAGACATCAAAAAGTCCAGCAATGGATTTTTTGTTTAATTGTTCAATCATTTCAGCCGTAAATGGGTGAAAATGATTATAAAATTTATAGGAGGTCTTGCGGTATTCTACTTCTTTAAAACGTGAATACGAGACTCGGGCGTCTACTATTTCGTGAAAACCAATTTTCAACGTATCTAATTTTGACATGATATGTTAAATTTAAAGTTGAATGATTTTTTTAGCTAACATAGATCCTTCAATTCCGAATCGTACTCCATTTGGTTGCACTAATTCTCCAATAATATTGTCCGCTGGAAGTATTTTAGAAATACTAGATTGCCTGATTTCTTGGATAGGACTTGGATCTATATTGCCTTTATCATATTTAGGAATTTCTTTAAATATGCTTAAATCAGGTACTTTAGATATTATTGGCGGTACGTACCAACCTAATCCGTCCCATTCTTTTACAGTCCACTTCCTTTCATTAGGTTCTACAAAAAATACGTGCCGACGGTCTTCAACAAAAAAGGGCATAGCTACTTTTGATAACCCACTTTTAAATACTTGTTCGGCAAATGTTTCTTTTGAATATGAAAAATTGTTTAGGACTCTATTAATGACTTCCAAAGTTTTAGATGTATTGATGTTAGAGGTTTGACTCAAACTCTCAAGTATTATTGGGTTAGTATGAGTATTGTATAATTCAAAAGCACCACCAAAATCACCAAGATTTAGAGAAATGTTTAGATGCCTCTGTCCATTAGTTTCAAAAGACGAACTCAAAGAGGAACGTAGTTGAATAGCGTCTCTATTAAAGCTACCTCTGCTTACTCCTTTGATTTTCATTGGTTCATTAAGATTAGACGTTTTACGAGGCTGCCATTTCCCTTTATAATATTCGCTCCATGAAAGGTTTATTTCTATGGTAGATTTTGCTTCAAGGATAACAGAGCCATCTACTTTACCACCATCTACTTTTACTGGCTTCCCATCTTCGCCTTTAGGGATAACATTGAGCCAAAATAAGAATAAGCGATTTCGCCAAATAACAGGTAACACTGGTGTATTTTCAATATCTAGATTGATTATTTCCCAGGCAGTCCAATATCCATATTCGTAGCGGCGGTAATAGTATCTACGTGACTCGCCATTGGTACGCCCAATGACATGAATAATATCGTCGTTCTGAGTATTAGGATCTTGTTCCTCCATGTACATTCCTACAATTTCCAACTTAGCGATATGATCTAATTCTTCTAAGTAGGTATAAAGTGCTTTTTCGGCCATTTCATCGTTGATATCAGCTTGTAGTAAAGAACCCTCCAAGTCTCGGAATATAGATGATTTGTCTAAGCGTAGTTCGGGTTCGAGCCAATTTTCGGGATAGATGTAAATTTTTCGATTGGCTTCCCACAAGCGATAGCGTCGCATCCATTCCCAGCGTTTTGTATTAATGGAATCTGGAGATACTTTTTTTTCTAAATTCATCAAACAACGCTGCACAAACAATTGCACTGTGGAAATAGCTTGGCGCAAACGAGAGGTTTTCATACAAGATGACATTTCAACATCAATCAAGAAAAACTCAAATAGTTTGTTCGCACTATTGATATGTTTTGTTTCCTGCCTTGTGCTTAATTTTTGTAAAATAAACGCAACCAAGGCATCTCGTTTTGCCATCCGCAGCCCATCATTGATGGGCTTGAGCGTGTCTAACCAATCATTTGCTTCATAGGTTTTTTCCAACGTATCACTTATGGTATCTATTTCGGCTACTTTAGGGTTGGTCTTTGTCCAACTTATCAGGTTAGAAATGGAAATACTGCTTTCTTTCTGTAGCTGCATGACTTGGTGCAGTTGGGACCATAGTATACTATCTTTTAGGTCATTATTCCCTTTCCCAAAATAGGTCAACAAGGTATCTTTTTCTGATTTTAGCCAAGCCATTTTTTGAGTAAGTAAAGGCACAGAGCTATTCTCAGCCGTTTCATCAGGGTGTTTCATCAATCGTACCAACTCATCATCATTGATTTTACAAGCCCTTTTAATCTCTTGGTAAACAATTACTTTTCTAAGATTTTTTAAGTATTTACTTATTACAGCTGTTGCTAATGCTTTATCTTCTAAAGCATTGAAAATACTTTTATTGCTATCTAGATAAATGGTCTCTTTGGCAAAGAAAGAAACTTCGGTGGCACTAAGAGATAATGTATTAATGAGTCGATTGACTTTAAAAAGCTTAGTGTAAATGGCTTCGATAGCGCCCACAGTTGAAGGGGCATAGAGTGCATTTGCAGGGATCTCTACCTTTGCCATGTTCATACTACTCCAAAAAAGTTTAGCTTTTTCCCCTGCGGTTACGGCTACTTGAAAGTGGTAAAGTTGTCCCGCTTTCAAATCAATTTTATCACTATTGTAAACAAAACCATTACCACTGTCTTCAGTTAGGTGTTCTAGTTGGTTAATGATGATTTTGCCCTGCCCTCCTTTAATGTAGAAATTATAACTATCATTTTGGGGTACTTCCATATAAAATTCGAGAAGGTCATTAGCTGTTCCTAATTCAAGGTTTTCTATGGACTGAACTACCTCCAAGGCAGTTTGATTAGCAGCGTTTGCTATGTCTTTATCTTCCAATAATAAGGTTGCTATCTCAGCGTCTATACCCAATGAAGTCATCAGCCACTGCTGAATAGCTCTCTTTTTAAGCACTTTTTTTATATCTACACTAATTGCTGCTAGGGTTGAAGTAGCTGTTGTATCGTCGGGTTCAAAAAGCTTGGCTGCATTTTGCATATTTTGCAATGCGCTTTTCAAGAAAGCATTTTCTTTTTCAAAAGCAGTCTGTTCTTTTTCAAATTCTGCTTGCTCTGTTGTTGATAAATCAAAGAGCAATTGGATTGCATCTTTAAGTTTAGTTTTCTGTGCCGCCTCCACAACCCTATTGGCGGCATTGTCGAGTGTAGTTTTTTGAGCATTGCTCATGAACCCCGCCCAGCTAAGCGTTTTTTGAGCAGGATTATACAACAATCCCGTTAAACCAGCTACTAAATTGTCGTCGGCTTGGTCATATTCGGTTGAAAATGTACGTTTTTTATTTTTTATTAAATTAATAAACCTGTTGGTAAGCACATCGCCATAAGCAATCTTCATTCTTTCGACAAATTGATTCTCATCAATATTGCCCCGCAAGGTGTTTTCTAATTCTATTTTTGATAGAGTCCCCTTTAGCTCTCTACAAATACTGGCCACTTTATCCGCCTTTAATCCCCATTTACCTACGGTGTCTTCATGTTTCAGAAGGTATTTTAAAAGGTCTAATTTGATATTGTTTTGTTTGAAAAGCTGTAGCAGGTTTACAAAGTCAGCCATGGGAGGGGTAACAATTCCCAATTTGGCAAATGGATCGATGCCTGTAAAAGTTATCCAAGTATCTAACTCTTCTTCTTTTAGCTTGAGTTGTTTGGCTAAAAGCGTTTTTTTTGCCAAAATACCAGAATCAGGACTCAATAGCTTTACTAATTCGCTCAGGGCTGCTTTTCCTCTAAGTTTCAATAGTTCCTGCAATCTCTTGATTTGAGCAATGTGAATAATGATTTCTTTTATGCCTTCATCCAATGTCTTTGTTGCGTCATAAAATGCACTAAACACCACATCAGCCTCTTGTACCGTCCAACCTGTTATTTTCCAAACTCGGATGAAGCGATACAACCGTACATAGTCATCTTCTTTCAAGGCGTTTTTAGTCGTATCTGGTAACGCATATTTAAGTTCTAATTTTCCAAAATCTTTGTCTGTACCCGTCAGAAGTATCAAGCTCATAGTGGCATCGTAGTTATCTTTTAGCCATTTCTCAATATCGCCACCATATAGCGTAACATCGGCAGTAATATTGAGTGTGCCGAACGTAATACTCCCTTCTTTTAATGCCTTCATCTGTTCAAAATTGATATCCAATTTTTCTAAGAGGGGTATCAGTTTTGCAGCGGGATTAATAAATGTTGATTTGAGTATAGTAACCAAATCGCTGAAAGAAATACCCATTTTTCTGGTAAAAGAACGGGCATTGGCTATTTTGGCGTTAAATTCGGCGATAGTAATATCCTCTGCCTCACCAAATAAAACACCAAGCTTATGGGCATTATGATCAGTTAGTATTTTATGGGTTTCAGGCGAAATTCCAAGTTGTTCGGTATAGACAGCCTCCCAAGTTGTGGGAGAATCGTCTTTACGCAAAGCTTCCATTGCTTTGGCTAAGGGAATCTTGAAATTATCGTAATATTGACGTAATGCTACCAAAGGGAAATTAAAAGGCAATGGACTTGGATATACAGGCTTGGAAAGAATGGTATCATAAACCATACTATCGACAAACTTGGGCTTTGCCAAAAGCTCTTCCATAGTTTCACCCTCTACTGTATTATTTCCCTTAAAATCTTTTAGATGTGTCAAGACCTGATTAGTGGGAACATCGTGATTCTTGGCTACCCAATACTCCAATATTTCGTTTACAATGTCCAGGTAAGGCAATACTGTATTGGTATTTTCGCATGTTAGTTCTAAATGTTCAATATCGGGGCGGCGTTCCAATAATACATCAATCGGGTTTTCTAAATTGTAAGTGCGAGGTAAGACCTCGTTTCCATCGCTATCTATTTTTTTTAAGTCTAAAAATTTCAGAATATCTACCAGATAAGCCGCAGGACTAAAGATTGATTGACACGATTCGCAATCGCAAAAATCTAAGCTTCCAAATAATTCCTCCATCGTAATACTCTCTCGAATACTCTTCGCAATCGGGTCTTCAAAAAGCATAGATGGTGCAGTGGTTGCCGTTAATGGTATGGTCGCCTGCTCTTTCAAGATAGTCGTATGTACATTGCTCAGCAGGCTCGTAATAGATTGGGCTTTGCTATGGGTTAGTTCGGCAATAGCTTTGCCTCCCATTGGCTCCGCAAATTTTGCTACAAACTCTGCTTTGCTGTATTGGACAATCAGGCGAGCAGAGTTGAGCTTATGGGCTGCCAGTACCTCCATTACCTTATCGTTGGGGCTCACTTGGTAGAGGGTAGTCAAGTGCTTTAACTCTTTTCTTACCTCTGCATCTGCTATCGTACCGTGGTCCTGTTCAAACGATTTTACGCTATCTACCCCTATGATAAATTTCTCATGGTTGTCCGATAAAAACTGATAGGTGGCTTGTTTGTTGGCTTTATTGCGTAGGTTAAAAACTTCTTCCTTTATTTGTTCGGCAAAAACAGCCGTGGGATAAGCCAAACGTAATTCGTTTGCCATCATATTGGCATAGTCTGCTTTGCTTACGTCTTTAGGGAGTATGTTGTCGGCCACGATGCTCTCCCATTTCTGGGGCTTATAAAAACCATTTTTTACTAAATCGACTGGAGAGCCTAAATTTTGGACTTCCGTATTTAGGCGTTCTATCAATGGAGCATTGTTGAGTGTTAGAAAAGCCAGTTTTGAATGTAGCTGAATTTTATCGGAAAAGTCTCCAAATTTCATTTTAGCATCGTCCCAAAATTTGGTTCTATCTGTACCATATTCGTAATAAAACTGGGCAAATTCTACTTGTTTTCCTTCCGAAACCGCCGTTGTTTTTAAAATATCTTTGAAGGATGATACACCGATAGTGGGGTTTTTGTCTAAATAATACGTTATTGAAGCATTGCTAAATGTCTCTTTACTTTTAATTAGTTCTGCGGGAGTGGCCTGTATGATGTTGGCATCTATGGCTTTTTTCCAAATGGCCTCTGCGTTATTGTTTTGTACTTGGTGTAAGGCAGCACTGTCTAAGGAGATACCCGTACGGTACATTGCATAATAGTACTCGGCAGGAAGCCCCGTAGCGGCACTTTCTTTTTGAGCTTGTACCGCCATGGCTACCATGCGAGCATCCCAGCCTGTTTTGTTGGCAAGGTAAGAAATATCCTGACGCTGCTCATCCTCTATCATATCTTTGAGCGAAGCCGCACCGAGTTGCTGCTGCAGTTCCTGAGTCAGTTGTTGGTATTCTGATAATTGAGGGAGTTTTGCGCTGGGTATAGCCATATTTATGGCGGCCTCTTTGCCACTGTTGTACAAGATTCCCGAGCTGGCATAAACGTTGCCCGCATTGGCAACATCTACTAGCCTGATTTCAATATCTGCCTGTGTTTTGCCTGATCCTAACTTGTCTGCGGTATAGGGGAGGATATAAGTACCGTCGGGATTGAGAGTTGCTTCGCCCAAAGGCACAGCCTGCCCACCGATGCTTTTATCGTAAGCGACTACTTTTAGCCCTTGAGTAGCTACGCCTGCACCCAAAGCAATAGCCCCTGTTACTTTTCTGAGGTTATCGCCATTGGCTACTTCAGTTATTTTTTGTTGTGTGATGGCATCTACTACTCCTGTAGTAGCTAAGTTATGGACTTTTTGAAACTCTAAAACGGCCTTAGTAGTCTCGATACCAAAAAATCCCGTGTCACTCTCCGCTGTGGGTATTGTTACCTTAGCTATCCTAGCTAAGTCATTTTGCATTTTTTTAACTTCTTCGCCCTGCATATTGATATGCAAAGCTTTGATGATTGGATTTTCAGGCATAATGGTCTAGTTTTAAGAATGATGAATTATCTTTTTTGAATGTTTTTAAATTCGATTTCAGTTAAGTGAACCTTCTATTTCCAGTTCTTTTCGATATGCCTCATATTTTTCTACAAATGCTATTTCAGCATCTTGCGGGAAATTATAAGTGAATACATGTGTTATCTCCGTCTTATTCTGCAATTCCCAATTTGCCCGATACGCCTGCCCCCCTTCTTTGTGGCTGATTTCAAATCGGCCACAAAAAAGGGGGCAAGGGGTTGTTTGATGTACTTGGCATGATGTTGAGGGTTTAAGATTTGCTGTCGTAATCAAGTATTGAATATCTTTAAGATAGAGAGATTGATATTTTCTGATAGTTATTCCATTTTTTTAGTTATGCCTTGTGTTGGTGCGAGCAAACACCAACGCAAGGCAGTAGATTTACTTTCAACGGGAATGCCACGCAAGGCGAAATACCTTTAAAGTTTATTCACGTCTTTCCATTCTTGTCTTAATCTTGGAAGTAAAGTGTTCTCTAAAAATCCTTTTGCTTGTTCTCCTGTAAAGTTTGGGTGTTCCTTTGCCCAATGATCCAATTGTTGTATTACTAGTTGGTTCCATTCACCATGCCCTGCCAAGTGTGTATCTTTAGCTAATTCAACACCATTCAAAACACCATTTATGTCAAATCCCTTTAGTAGAGCGGCTTGAACAACCTCACTTTCTTTGAGTGCTTGAATTGGGATTAAATGATGAGCTTCTTTTTCAACCCCTTTTCCAATTTTCATTGCAGCTCTTAATTTACTTCTATCTTTTATTGCCTTCCCAATTATTTCAGCACCCTCATCTCCCCATTTACTAGTCCACTTCGCAACATGAGCCGCCCATTTTGCTAACTTACTAGAACCTTTTGCCGCATCTCCTATACCAGGTACCCATGCAATACCAGCAACCCCTAACATAGCCCAAGACCCGCCCGATTTTGGTGTTTTTGTAACATTATTAGTCGCAGCAGCGGTATCTCTTGCATCTGCTACTTGCCCAGCATATGGTATTAAACCAATCACGACATTTGCAAATACCCCTAATAAGGTAGGCTCTCCATCATAGAAATCTCCTTCAAACACCTCTTCTAAAAGTTCTTTTGATTTAGAGTGGTTAAAAGCTTCATCCAAAGTAACTGAACAGCCTAACATACAAGTATCTTCTTTTTTTTCTTGCTTTGGTTCTGTTTTTGGCTTAGGCTGAATTTTTGGCTTAGAAGGGGTATCCTCTGAGGCATATATAGGCATATCTGCGGAATATGAACCGTCTGGATTTTTTCTTTCATTAATTCCAGCCGACCTTGCATTTGTATATTCATCTTCAGTAATTCTAACTGTTTTGTATCCGATAGGTGTTCTTAGTTTGATTCCGTCCTTTCCATTTGTATCAATGTAATTAACAGGATTGCTTTTGCAATACCCATATACATTCACCCCATCGCCCACTCCAATCGGGTCAGCACTTGCCCACCTCCCCAGCCACGGCAAATAATACCTTGCCGTATGGTACGAAAAGCCACTTTCTTCATCCCGCTCCATGCCCGTGTAGCGGTAGCGTTTGGCGGCGGCCCTTACAGCAGCGTTTTTGACTTGGTAGGCAGTAGTGCCGTAAGGATGGTATTCTTCATAAGAAACGATGTCTGCTGTCTCGTTCAGTTCTAAGGAAGCCGAGCCTAAATGATTGCTGTATTGATATCTCTTTAACACGCCTGTGTTGAGGCGGTTGTTATTGGTTTGCAATACATTTTCTATGATCAAGATTCGCTGTTGGCCTTCAAAAACGTGAAGTGTTTCTATCTCTTCTTCGAGTGCACCACTGCGCCAACGGCGGTAGCGTTCCATGCCTCCGAGGTAGAGGCGTTCTTCGATGATGTTGCCGTTTTCTATTAATTTTCGGCTACGTTCTTTTTGGTCACTGTATTGATAAAAAGCAGTACCACCGCCGATGAGGTCATACTGTTGTATCATGCCTCGATAATCCCAGGTCATGCGGTTGCCGAGCCCACCGCCTATTTTTGTGATGCTGCCGTGTGGGTCATACTCATATTTATCCGAAAGCGTGGGTACATCTACATACGAGTCGTACCTCAATGCGCTCCCCATTTCGGTAGCCAAAAGACGATTGCTATTAAGAGCATATTGGTAGTTGCGGGTCCATGAGCCAAGGCCAGCAATGTGCCTCATTTTCAAAATATTACCTACGCTGTCGTATTCATAAAGTTGTTCATAACCTTGCAAGGTGCTGTCGCTAATGGCAAATGTACGGGCTTGCCAAACTGAGTCTTTTTGTTGTGGTAAGCCCAAGTTAGCCTGTTCACGACCCGTAGCCGTTATTAGTCGGTAAAGCGCATCATACGTATAAGAGTTTTGAGGCAGTACTTTCGCGCCGCTAAAAAACACGGGTTTGTAAGCATTATCTTGTATTTCGGCAATATTGCCTACGGGGTCATAGGTGTAAGCAAGGTCTTGAAGCAGCCCCGCCCCCAATGAAGGGGCTACTGTTTTTAGATTAGACAACCTAAAAGTGAGTGGTTCGTAGCTGTAGTCAGTGGTTGTCCCATTGCCGTAGCGCATTCGCATCCGTTGCCCTTTGGCATCATAAACGATGTCTTTTACCACCGTTTGCCTTGTACCTCCTGTATAACCTGAGGTATTTTTTGAGGCATTTACAATCAAATCTTCACTCTGCAACACACCACGAGGGCTGTAAGTGGGTTCATACACGGTTACTCGGCTGTCGTAATGCCAGTTGTATAGCCGCTGCATACGGTTGAGGGCGTCGTATTCGGTGATTTGGGTATAAACCGTTGATTCAAGCGTAGCGGTGTTCCAGTCTATTGTTTTGGTTTTAGCCTCTTGTAGCACTTGTTTTTGTGCCTTCAAAGCATTGCCCTTAAAATCACAACTAATGGTGCGCGTCTCGCCGCTGCCATCGCAATGTTTGATAGCAGTACCTCGTAAATTATGACGCTTATTGTCAAGGGCATTTTCGCCGTATTCGGTTTGTGAAATGAGTTTGGTAACGCCATTTTCTACCAAAAAGTGGTTGGTAGGGCGATGCGCATTGTCGTATTCAAAAATAAACTGATGTCCTCGTTCGTCCCAAGCACGGATTGGTTTCCCTGCCGCATCGTTGAGCATCCAACGCTTACCTGCATCCATACTTGTTTGCATCACTCTATGACCCAGCATATCATAACGCCATGCCATGACCGTATTGTCCCGTGCATCGGTGACCGAAAGTGCATTGCCTTCTATGTCAATAGTAGAATAGGTAAAGTATTTTTCCTCTTTAGGATTCCCATTGGAGTCAAGCCACTTATTGTGGCCAATTCCGAGCGTTGGTCTGCCCAAACTATCCAAAATAATACATGAAGGCGTATTTGCATGACTCTTGCTTTTGGCATAAGCTGTGGCATTGTTGGGGTCATTTTTCCAAATGCTTTCCTCTATGGTGTCATTGGCATCGTAAGTCAATTGTTTCCACGCATCAAAAACGACTTTGGTAAATGTGCCGTTGGGCAGCTCCGTTCTTACGTTTCGCCCTGCCCCATCATAGTATAAGATTGGCGAAACGCCTTGCTCTACCAGTAGAGGGTTAGTTTCATAAGCAGGTGTCGTCGAGAAATACGGTTCGTATTGTTTGATAGGATTTCCTTTGTTGTTCAATACCGTACGCCCGTTACCAATCCAACGAAGTTGATTGTCGGTATTAATCTCTGTGCCATTGGGTAGCTTGACGATACCAGACTCGGCTTGTACTTTTTTCATCGCCACCTTGCCCATGCCATCGGTGTATTCAAAACTGATTTGCAAAGGGCTTTGCACATTAACGTTGGCATGTTGCTCTCTGATAATACTCGCCACAACCGTAGGCTGCGCTGAAAAATCATAAACCATACGAGCCGAAGCCGAGCCGAGTAATTGCCACGCCAACGCTTGCATGTCATTGTAAGCACAAATATTGGGTAGCGCAACTTTTGCTTTCGCAAAGAAGGCTTTGATTAAATCCGTTTCCGTTTGGTCGGTATGTTCTTTGAAGCCGTTGAGGTTGTCTGCTTCTTCGCCTTGTTGGTCGTTGTTTGTGTCTTTGCCTTCTATGGCAGTTGCTTTTACCAAACCGAGTTCATCAACGATGACCGAACTGATGTTATCATTGATGTCTTGCATAACATCAGGCGACAACGTGCGGTAATTGAAACGTAAAACCTTTATTTCATTGAAAATGTTGGTAGTTTTATCAATGTACGCCAGAGACCTTTGCATAAAAAGGTGACGGGTATCGTACTCAACGGCGGTTTTGCTATCAAAAGGGTCAATGTAGCCCACAGGAGCAAAAAAGCGATTTTTTAAATCGTTAAGATTTTCTCCATTGCGTTTATGAATGACTGTGCCTGATTGTATCCACCATTTCGCATCGAGTGACAAGTATTTTGCCGCCAACAAATCCGTTTCTGTTACTTCAAATTGGGCTGACGATGCACTTGGCGTAAAAATGTCATTGATTAAATTGGGGGTAAAAGCCAACTGATACGCTTCATAAGGTACGGCACGTGTCGCCATTTGCCCATCGGCCAAAGGTAGGTTCAAATCTGCATCATAAAATTTGGTTTTGATGTGTTCAATCAAACGTTTTTGAGGAAATGCTCCTAATGCAATTTGCTGATATTCAATCTCTTGAAAACCGTTGACTTTGTTCTTAAAATCAGCAATTTTAAAATAAACCGCCTGTGGCTTTACTCCTGTTAATTCGTAGGTCTGTGTTTGCCAATTTTTACGAAGATAGTAATTGGCAGGTGCTATGATATCGTTGGTAAAATCATGTTTAGCAAACGTAATCCAAGTCTTTTTCTGTCCGTCTTTGCCGTGCTGTTTAGCACGTCTTGCGGCATCATTGTCACTTGGTGCATTTTGTAAAAGTGGTTCTTCTTTTTTTCTTGGATAAACGATGCTTACACTTTCCAGCAAATTACCCAGCTCATCCGTTTCTAGGTTCAAAGTGTGGGCAATGCGCGGGTCTTCGTGGTCACGCTCATAGGTAAACGTAATGGCCTCACTTTCTTTGACAATAAACGATGCGTAGCGACTTCTTCCTCGTGCTTGTAACAACTGTATCTCACAATTGTGCGTGGCTACATGGTAAGGAATTAACTCTTTTTGGACGGCCTCTTTTTTAAATATCTCAAAATCAGCGTTGCCATCTATGTAGTTTTTGGCTTTTTGCTCGTCTGTAATGCGTTTTTTAGCGTCTAAACCAAACACTTCTTGACGCAGTGTCATGCCTTTGCAAGCACGCAAGGCTTCGCGCCATTCCTCGGAACTGATGGTATTGATGCCAAAACCTCCTAAATTATCGGCTGCCAACAAAACGGCATCGGGCAGTTCATGTTCTGGAACGCCAGCCAACGCCAATGCGTCATTTTTATACCAATACTCCTGTTTGAATTGGTTTAAAATTCTCTCTCTATCTACAAATGCTCCTGTGTGAAACCACGTTTTTGTCAAAACAGGCGGTTGATGATGCTCACTTGTCGTTAAATTGGTAAAGTCGGTTACTTCAAACTCCTCCGTATCGCGCTGCTCTACCCTACCAAACCCCCTAAACTCTCTTTCGGCATGGTCATAATAGCCATGATGATACGAATATTCAGCAGAAAAGCGGACATTCGTAACGCTATCCGTTACAATCGTTTTGGCAACCACTTGCACAGGGAAAGCCAGTTTAGTGGCCCAGGGAGTGCCGTTCAGTTTATCTTTTAAATAAAAAAAGGTAGAGCTTTTATAGGCTACGGTGGTCGTTTTGCCTAGGCCATTGGCATGACTTTTCATGAGGTGTGGTTTGTTGCCCCCCATCAAGTCCATGTAGCGCATAGGTGCATTGACATACGCAGGCATTTCCGACGACCACACAATACAGGCTGTTCCGTTGCCCAGCAAATCCGTGATGGTTATCCGATTCGGTTGTTCGGTCGGGAAAAAAGGCTCAATGGATTCGCCGTTAGTCCAAGCATTTCCACTGCAATTCAAGTATGCTTTAAAGGTGTTTTTCCCCTGATAAATAATATCCGTCGCCCCTGTTCCGCTAATATCCGCAAGTTGAATGTAAGCGGGGTTGAATAAGTCTGAATGATCAAAAACAGGCGAATTGCGCATCGTCACTTTGGGAGCAAAACGGCCATATCCCTTGTTGGCCCAATAACACACCTCGCCATTGCGAATACGCACGATATCGGTCATACCATCGCCCGTCATATCGGCCAGAAAAATGCGCTGTTCTTGGTCGGCAAAGACAACAGCAGCACCCTGTTCTTCATCGTAGGGCTTTGTGGCTAATTCGGGGGCATCGTAGCCGATTTTGCCTTCATTTTCCCAAAACCAAAATGCGCCTTCGTCAGACAGAACCACTTCGGGTTTGCCGTCGCCATTGACATCTAACATTCTGACATTGGGATTTTTTAAGTCCAAATTTAGATTTTTCAAAAAAGTACGAAACGGTTGCCATTCGCCATCGTTTTTCAGTTCAAAATAGCCTTGTATGCCGCCACTGTTCACCACCAGCTGTTTTTCACCATTAGCATTTAGGTCTTGTAGTTGGAGCGAACCATTGCCTAAACCCAAAAAGGAAGGCTTAGACATCACCAACTGAGCTTGCGAAAAATGCAATTCGTCTGTTTCGACAATCCCCAAATTTGACTTATAAAACCAGGCATTGGCCTGTTCGGTCAATAGACCATTGATTCCCTCGTTGTACAGGTCCACCCATTGGTAATTCCCCGACAGGCCGCTTGGAGCGTGAATCAGGCTTTCATCGTTTACGGTTTTTACGTCCTTGTTCCAGTTCAGTTCTTGGTAGTCAAATGTCAGTTTAGGCAATGACTTTTTGCTGTATGTAGCTGCCCCATTTTTAACGTACCCACACTGTTCTAAGGCTTTGAGGTAAGTTACTTCGGTCTCTTCTTGTGCTATGCCACCATAAATACGCGACTTTTTGTATTCCAAATCTAAAGAACGTACCAATGTAGGTTCATTGCCTAATTCCGAAAAATGATGAAACATGAGCACCCGCTTACATAAGCGATAGGTACGCAGCTCGAAACCACTCCGATATGACGAAAAAGCATCGTTCCGAGCACCCCATTTTTCTGACCCTTCTACCTTAGGAAAAGTTTCGTTGTGTTCACCATAATCAAAAACTAAGTCAAAAAAGTAGCTTTCACCTACAGGCAGAGCAGGTTTATAAGGAGAATCCTCCACGTATTTGGCAACGGTGTTACCGTATTTTACGCGCTTTAGGTGGCGGTTTGTAAACTTCGCAATGCCCTCAAAGCGGTTTTTCTCATTCACTTCGTTTGCTACATTTACCAAATCCTCCTCTTTGTATTCATACCATACCCAAGAGCCCTTATCATCGTAAGCAAATTCTGGTAGCCACTGAAAGACGCTTGACTCATCAGTGGGGTCGGCAATGCGGCAAGCAGTACTTAGCCCCAAAAAGGTAGTGATGTTTTCTTTGGTAGTTACTTTCCAATAATAGGTATTGGAGTTCTTTTCAAAAATACGTTCAATCCTTGAAAAACCGCCTTCAATTCGGGGGCGATATTGACGAATAATACAGTTAGTAGTGTCATCTGAAAATTGTTTTACTTTCCATTGCCCTCCATCTAACTCCAGCAAAGGCACTAATTCCTCTGCCCCCGAAAACATAAAACTATCTTCAGCTGCGATTTTTTGTATATCATTACTATCAAAATAACGAGGTAGCTTTTTATCGGTTCGACGTTGGATGGAGGGCAAATCTAACTCCCAACCAATGCCAAACAGGCCATTGCCTACCCCCGAATTGTAGGACAGCGAAAGCTGCGGAGTGAAACCATTGCGATTAGGAGACAAAGGCAAGGGAATGGCAAAAGAGGCCGTTCCATTAGCCGCATTTACCTGAAATTTCTCATCAATACCTTTCAATGCTCCCCCGCCTTTGGGCAGCGTTATCTGAGGTATTTCTATGGCATTTGACTTTGTAGAACGCTCTTGTGACAACGTACTTACTACATTGGCCTTCTCTTGCCTTTCCCCCTGCTTTTGGTTTTCACTCATGATTGCTTGCGGGTATAAATGAAATGTAACCTCAAGCTAAGTGATATTTATCTAAAAAGACATAATAATTTATTAAGCGGTAATGAAAGTTATCTAACGGTAGTCTCTTCAATTTTTACTAAAAAGGTGATTGGGAAAATCAGAAATTCGACCACTTTATTTTTTTCATTTTAGGAGAAAGTTATCATTTGTAGTTGTTGTATTATATTGATTTAATAACGAAATTATAACGATATAATTTTGAAAACAAAAAATTCAATCTTATATTTACATATATATAATCGTTATATCTCATGCCAAAACTAGACCGCTCTGATTTCAAATACAACGCCAAAGTTTTTGAGAAAACCTGCCTTTGGTGTGGAACACCTTTTTTTGCTAGTCGATCTACGGCTAAATATTGTTGTGGAACTTGTAGGGGATATGCCAATCAAGCTAAACAATCGGAAGAGGCTGTTCCATATGACGAGACTGAAAAAATGATTTCCGCTTTGCTTTCTGAAAATGCCTATCTCAAAGGTCAGCTCCAAAGGTATGTAACTGAAAATGACCAATTAAGAAAGCAGCTTCAAAAAATAAATAGTCAATCTTAGCCACAAATGTGTGATTCGTTGAAATGACCATTTACTGTTTTATTGTTGCATTAATAACTCTACTAACCTTTGATTAATGAAGTAATTGGTTTTGCCTAGTTTTACTTTCGTCAGTAAATTGTTTTCCGCGAAAATCTCTAAATATTTGGCAGCTGTAAGTCTGGTAACCTGACAATCCTGCATCACAAACTCAATTTTTGTGTAGGGATGTTTGAAGAGATTATCCAGCAATTCTCTACTGTAAATTTTAGGATGTGATTCCTGACACCAGACTTTTGTTTCTTCCAATAATACCCGAATCGCTTTGATTAAATCAATGGTATAAAGAGCCGTATTTTCAACCGCCTCCAACATAAAACATATCCAACTTTCCCAGTCGTCATCATCTCGAACAGCCTGGAGTTTTTGATAATATTGCCCTTTATAGCGAACAATATAACGACTGAGATATAGCACTGGAACATCTAACAAGTCTTTAAGCACGAGATATAATAAGTTGATAATCCGTCCTGTACGACCATTCCCATCATAAAAAGGGTGGATGCTTTCAAATTGAAAATGAATAATGGCCATCTTAACCAGAGAATCCCAATCAGCCAATTCATCATTATTTATAAATTGCTCTAAATTGGACATGAGGCGAATGATTTCGTCATAGTCCTGTGGAGGCATATAAACTACCTCACCAGTTTGTTGGTTTTTCAGTACTGTTCCTGGCAAACGTCGGATAGCACCGTTGTTCGGTTCGAGAATATCCAAAATATGCAATAAATGTTTGGTGCTCAAAAAGCCGTATTGTCGCACCAGATCATGGCCTCTTTTGAGTGCGGACGCATAGGACTGTACTTCTTTGGCGGCAGCCGAAACCTGTAAATCAAGTGACGCTTTGAAGAGCTCGTCATGAGTGGTTATGACATTTTCGATGGCCGAACTGTCTTTGGCTTCCTGCAATGATAAGGTGTTGATTAGTATATTTTGGTCAGGAATGGTAGCCAATATCCCCTTAAGCTCGGCCAAAGCTTTATTGGCTTGCAACGACTTTTTTAGTACCTTTTTTGTTTCTATCTCTCCGATATTCGGCAGCTCTTTGATTCGATAGCTCATTTCAACCTGTTTATTTCATGTATAAATTTACGATTTTTTTATACATGAACTGTCAAACGTGTATAAAAAGTAGCATTTTTTATACACGTTTAATACTAAAGTGGGATGAATGGCAAATAATCTTGCAGTTCTGAGCGTGCTACGGAGTGGACTTTAGAAGCCACTGAGAATTCAATAAAACAAGCTAAATCGTGAGTCCCAGTTGAATAATCAATTCTGAAGGCCTTCAAAGCCCCAGTTTTGTTACAGCATTGTGTTGTTTGATGTCCTCAATTCGGGTATAACGTTGAATCATCAAACTGGTTTTGTGTTTACTTTGCCAGTTGTTCTACTGCTAAGTATTGCTGCGGTACCTGTCGGGGATATGCCAATCAAACCAAACAATCAGAAGAAGCCGTTCCATACGACGAAACCGAAAAGATAATTTCAGCTCTGCTTTCCGAAAATGCGTACCTGAAAGGACAATTGCAACGGTACGTCCTTGAAAATGAGCAATTAAAGGGAAAATTATTGAAGAAATAAAAAAATGTTCATCATGTTGAAATAAATCTGCGTACTTTGTAAAAAAGATACGCGCTCGCTTTTTGAATATGACTGACTTAAAATTACAAGCCATACTCCAAAAGATGCTTAATGATTTGGGCGATGAATCAAATCATTATATGCTCATGGCCAATTATTATGAACATACCTCAACAGAAAAAGCTAACGAACGTTGGTATTTAGCCAACATCTATATTCACAAAAATGCAGTTGCCAATGTGTTTATTGATGAAGACAGTATCAGCTTGGGAGTTAGATTAAATCCTGACAATCTTTATCAAATTGATGAAATTAAGATGAAGGTTGACCAGATTTACCGAATTCGAAAGAACAAAACAGGCGGCATATTTAACACTGAAGATGATATATATGTAGAACTGTCTAAATTAAATTTTCCTGCTTTCAACTAATTCGCTTTCCCTTTAAAGTCCCAATTTCGTTGCTGCATTGTGTTGTTTTATGTCTTCGATCCGGGTGTATCGTTGAATCATCAAACTCGTTTTGTGTTTACTTTGCCGCATGATTTCCGAATCATCTGCCCCGTTGATTTTGGCAATCGTGATAAAAGATGCTCGCAGCGAATGAGCAGAGTAACGTTCTCCAAAATACTTCTTAACTGTCTCATAAACAGTCATATCGTTTAAACGTTTGTCTGTAATTTTATCGCCTTTACGCACCCTCACAAACAAAGGACCAGTTGTGTATTCTAAACGACTTATCCAGTTTTTTAACGTTCGAATGGGGCAAAAATCGGCTTCTGGGCTAAAGAAAAAAGCTTTTTCTTCGGCCTCCCCATATTGATTCGTTTTACTTTTAGATAAAGAAATAACCGCGCCATCGTCACTAAAATGTATGTCCTCAATATTCAGACTTACCAACTCTGAACGTCGATAGGCCCCAGCAAATCCCAACAAAATCAAGGACTTATCCCGTAGCCCTGCATTGGTCGTGGTATCAATTTCGCGTAAAATATTTTTGAGCTCTCTCATCTTAAACGCAGGAGCTTGCTTCTGGCGCACACCATTCGTTCGCTTGATTCCTTCCATTACTGCTCGAAAAGCCCTGTCTTTGGTTGGTAAATCATAGTTGCTCAATTCATGAAGTTTACGAATTGCCGCCAATTTTCGGTTGATACTTGCCCACTTATGAGTATCAGCTAAATGTGACGCATAAGCGGCCAAGGTAGCCGCAGAGGCAGGCATTTCAACTTGACCATTCTCCGAACACCATATCCTAAAATACTTTAAATCAGATTGATATGCGCGTTGGGTGTTGGCAGACCCCTCTAAACCCTTACGGGCGTAGTCAGCCATTTTTTGGGAAAGCACCTCCCCGACGTGCAAAGGTAAGCCTTTCTCAGTTTTCAATACCTCACTGTTCATCACCATCACTTTTTTTGTACCCATTCCATTTTTCCCAATCTGCTGGATGTAATAAGCCTTTGATATATTCATCCATCCCAATATCACGCCGTTCCATCACATGACGGCGAAAAGGCCAAGCGGATTTAGATGCTTCAAATCCTTGCTCTTCAAAATGTTTTCTTATATTTTCGGGAAGCCCTTCAAGCCATTCTTCAAAATCTTCTATCGTCTCTTCACCCCTGGCAAGGCTCATATAACGATAGCAAGCATTCCCGAAATTCATAGACAGCAGCCAAAAATCGAAATTATCATCACCCTTTGATAATAAGGAATCTATTTGATTCTCTCGTATCTGCAAGGAGGGGTGTTTTACATAGATAAGCTTTTCAAGTTCTTCTCGGGTCATAATTTTTAGTTTTTTTCAAAATTACAGATTATCTATGATAATTAAACCTTATCATAAGTAATAAAATTATTCTTATAGCACTTGAACTGCTTTTCGTCGATTTGCCCAAACATAACAACCTCTGTCGTCATACATCCGAAAGGCTTTGTCAGAGTTATCTTGAAACTTTCCAGCCCGCTAAAAGTTGGACACAAATTAGGGTATAACTTTTTAGCGGACTAGATTTCACAGTCTCTGTCATTTGAGAGCCACTTCAAGCTTCTTAATAGAATTGCCAACTTGCCAAATACTGTGCTAACCGCTAATTATTGGACACGTAAATGATAGAAAGTTAGAGACTTCAAGCACAGATTTTTGTCTTATTTTGAGTTAAATTTTTCATGTCTGAGGTGGTTCAATTTAGCGGCACAGTGAATTTGTCAGGTTTTTATAATGCTCATTTTCAAATTGTTCAGGGCTTTTGTATCCCAGCGAGGAATGCTTTCTTATCCGATTATAGTATATTTCCATGTAGTCGAAGATTTCTGTGTGTGCATCATGGACACTTAAAAATGCTCCACCCTCCAATAATTCCGCCTTTAAGCGGCTCCATAACGACTCGGCAAAAGCATTGTCGTAAGGATCGTCGACCCGGCTCATACTGGGCCTAATATGCCACAAACTTATCAATTCTTTTAACTCAGTAGATACATATTGCCCACCTCGGTCTGAATGAATGATTAATCCTGCTAAAGGCTGTCGCATTTGTAAAGCACTGCGCAGCGGAGTAATAACCAGTTCATCTTCCATGGTTTGACCCACTCGCCATCCTACTACTTTGCGCGAAAAAAGATCCATCCAGGTTGCTAAGTATGCCCACTAACCGTTAATCAGTGGCAAATAAGTGATGTCACTGACCCAAACCAAGTTAGGAGCTGTGGGCAACGTTTGCCCTAAAAGCAAATTTGGCCAGTAACCTTTTCCATGCCTGCTATCAGTTGTCCGCGGCACAAACGATTTTGGCTGAATAGCCTGTAAACCAACCCGTTTCATTATTACCCTTACTTGATAACGGCCAATTAAGTACCCTTTGTCTTTCAGCTCGGCTATAATTCGCCTACTGCCATATCGTCGTTTATGCTTTGCAAAAACTTGTTCCACCAGTTGCTGATTGTTTTCTTTTTCAGCATTTAATTGATAGCTGGCACCCCGCAGATACCGATAGTAAGCTGTGCGGCTTAAGCCCAAGACTAAGCAAAGAGTTTCAACGCTGAAGTCCCCAGCCAGACATTTTACCAGCTCATATCGTTGTCTCAAGTCTGTTGACTGAAAATGCTCAAGGCTTTTTTTAAGATATCACGTTCAACTTCTAACTGCCGAACACGTTGTTGAAGACGTTGATTCTCCAGAAGTGTGTCGGAAATCTGTCCGAGCAGGAGTTGTTTTTCTTCCCCTTTGGTACGTTGTTTCCATTTGTATATCAGTGCTTCACTTATACCCAAAGCCTGAGATACATAGGCCACACTCTGGCCGTTGGTAATCATTTTAAGGACTTCTGCCTTAAAATCTGCGTCGTATTTACGACGTTTGAGGGATTGTCTTTTAGATTGCATGATCTTGCAAGTTAAGCAAGTTCACTGTGCCGATTTATTAGACCATCTCAATTATCTCCCTCTAAGGAATCGTCACCGCATTAGAAACATAGCGCAGATTTAATAGCCTATCATATACGTCAACATACACGGATGCGGGGGCGGATATCCCAGTAACTCTTGAAAAAGCAAGACCAGTCATTGAGGCTGCGTTTGAAAGTGTACAGAAATAGCTCAACTGCTGCCCTGTAGTCGCATCATAGACATACACCCAAGTTCGGGCGGTATTGGTAGCCGTTCCGCAAAGGGGCAAACTTGGCGCAGCAGCAAACAACGAATTAGGAAAAACGGAATGATTGGAAACACTCAAACCATAGGAGGTATAGTTTTGGCCATTGGCCGTAAAATTCGATGTCCCCGTAAACTGTAATGCGGGGGCTTGACTAGGGCAGCCTTCTATTGTTATTGTAAAAGGCTGAGTGCTGTTTACTTTAAATCCAGGTTGTAACAAGACCGCCCGCCCTGCAAAGTATTTCGTATTATTCACCACATTGGCTTGGCTTGCAATAATTTGTGATGCCTGATAAACTCCTGCGGGAAGCGTAGCAGTGCTGTGGGTAAGGGTAGATGCACAAGGAGGGCTGGCGGTATCAATGGTTGAAAGTGTAGAAACCGAATAAGCACTTTCATTCCCAGTACTACATATTGCCTTCACTTGCCATTCGTAGGTACTGCCTGTAACGAGGTTGAGGAGTGTTGTTGATAAAACTCCTGTAAAAGTGCAGGGAATGACGGCGGTTTCTGTCCAAGCGGTACTGCCCTGAATTCGATAACGCACTACATAATTATACCCTGCTATACCCTGCCAACGAGGCTGAAAGGATTGCGTAGTTCTATTGCTCCATTGCATTCCTGTAGGTGTAGTACAAGTACCCGTCGAAACCGTCACCGTACAGATTCCGCGTGTCGTACTTTCGCAATTATTGAGCGTACAACTTGCATAGTGTGTGGTGGAGGTACTCAAAGCTACCGTCACATAGGGGTTACCTGTGAAGAGCAGTGTTCCTCCCGTGGTGGCATCGTACCACTTGACACTGCCACTGCAATTGCTCGCCGTCAGTGTAGCAGTTTGGCCACTGTTGATACTGACCGAGTTGATAGTAGGCGCAGCAGGTGGAGTACAAGACGACGGAGCAATCAGCACGGCAAAATCTTCGGCTCTCCCTGAACCGTATTGTACAGAACCCGTAAGACTACAAGGAGAAATGCCCACCTGGTCAATCATTACCCTCATTCTCAAGCCCGTATTGGTGGTGGCAGTGGTAGGAATAACAATACTACCTGTATGAGTTGCTAAAAAAGAAGTACCATTATAGACCAATTCCCCCGCGTCGGTAAATAGGCCGTTATTATTAAAGTCAATGTAAATACGGGCTTGTACGGTGTTGTTATACAAAGATTTAATGGTAAACGGGTAACTGTTTCCCGCTTGTAGATTTACTACGGCTACTGAACAGGTGTAATCACCGTAATTACTTCCAATCGCATTGGTAGATTGTCCACCTGTCCGATTGAGACTCGCAAACGAAAACTCCGAAATTCCGAAGTAAACACTCAATCCATTGGTAGCCGTGGGTGTGCAGGCGGTTTGGCTTACCACAGCAGGGCGAATCGTAGCCGTTACGGCTTGGCGCGGGCTTTCGCCGCAGGTAGTAGTAGTGCAAGTGACGTAATAGTTGGTGGTGGTAGTAAGTGATGGAGTCGTATAAGTGGCAGATGTCCCCAACGAACTCCCCCCGCTTGCTGACGAATACCAATTGTAAGTACCAGAACAGGAAGAAGCGGTAAATGTAACCACTCCAGACCCACAGCGCTCCACGGCATTAACAACAGGGGGCGAGGTAAGTCCCGTTAAAGCTTTGGAGGCAAGCCATTGGGAGCGATAGCTCACCAATGAATTACGCATCCGTTCTATCTGCTTAGGTGTGAATCGGTCCCAGCAAGGACCATTGTAGGACATAAAATTTCGCAATAGTTTACCGAATGCTACGCCCGAGCACTCGTTGATGCTCGTTTCGGAATTGGCAGCATTCAAACAAAAGGTTGTTGATTTATGAGGGTCGGTATCGCTGATTAAATCCCCTTGTGTATCGGGGTCGGTATTGGGAGGACACTGAGTCCCGCCGTTGTCTCCTTCAAAGGTATGCCTTAGATTCAAACAGTGCCCCATTTCGTGTGCAGTCAACCCATACCAATAGGCTTGGGCATCTATTACTAAGTAACCGCTCAAATACCCAGCGTATGCTGCTGCGCCGTTGAGTTTATGCACCAGTTCAATAGTGATGTATTCATCGCGGTTGTTCCAAGAGTGAAGCGCCCGTAAAGCTTGGAGCGTTGTATTGTCACTGTTATTCAAGCCATTGGCCGCATACCCAGCTACACCACTGGCATTAACGCGCACAATTCCAGAGGTAGAACTACAATTAGCATCGTATTTGGCGAGTTCAAACTGGATTTTGGTATCGTTCAGCCCTGTAAAAGCCCCTCTTGCTCGAAACGCATCGTTGAGTTTAGCCAGTTCGTCGTTGAGTTTGGTATCTGAAAGATTAGAACCCGTACCAACTGATTCACCTAAATGATATACCACAAATACAACGGGCAAAGTAAATACAGTGTTAGGGTCGGCGGCAGAAAATTGAGTAGCAGCCATCTTACGCGCGTTTGCTTCTAACCTACTAAATTCGTTTACTCCACAAATAGAGGAGTTCTGACCCATTGCATTTAGGCTCCCCATAAAGAGTACTAGTACAAAAAATAAAATTCTCATATTCATGCAGTTAACGTGTTTACAGACTTTGAATAATTTCTGGTTGGAGACCTGTTGTCTCAAATATTTGCGTGAAACCAATTCCTTGGCATTTTATAGAACGGGCTAACATAGCTAGTTTTTTCTCTTTTCTTGGTGCTATAAAAATCGTTGTAAAAAGACATAATTATGCTTGTTTGTTGCAATAGGATTTGCTTCTTTTACCATTAGACTATTTTTGTTTGTAGTACTGTATAAAAATCACTGTTTCGATTACGCTTTCGCCTCGAAATTCCCACGCGCTCGTGGGTACACATAACAATCTCAATGGGAGTATATTCCAAAACATATCTAGTGTTAAGCAGGTATGACTTGTTGGGTCGTACAAAACCTTGATGAGTCAGTAACTGTTCATAGTACTTGAGAGTTTTGCTTAAGAGTAGTATCTGACCATCAATAAGATGACAGAATGTGTAATTTTTACATCCTCGTAAAAAAACAATTTGGGTAATAGCTATAGAAAGCCTACATAACTGTAGATAAGTATCGGAAGAAAGTGGTCGAGTTTCTGGCTGGGCAGTCATCTTGTATAGGTCAAAAAAGAATAACGACCTAAACATACAAAGTAAAAGAAGTACTAAATTGGTTTTGTCAGACAGATGGCAGATATTTCGAATAAACTGCACATTTTAGGTTATTTTCAGTTCTCTACTAATTACTTTGAATACGATATTCCCTACAAATGATGCGAAAAACAAACCAAAATAAAGGTCATAATTAAAGATTAAACGAAAAATATTTACTCTTGCTATACATAGGCAAAAAAGATGAAATTTATCATTAATTTATTGTGGATGTTTGGGTTAGGTTTTACTTGGGTGGGGCAATGCCTCGCTCAAGACTTCCCTATTGTAAAATATACTACCCATGAAGGTCTATTACAAAATCAGGTCTTGTGCTTACACAAAGACAGTAGAGGGTATATATGGTGTGGTACGTGGTTTGGACTAAGTAAGTTCAACGGCGAAACTTTTGAAAACTACACCGAGAAAGAAGGTTTTTGGAATGGGCCTGTTTTTGATATTGATGAAGATGAGAAAGGATACCTTTGGGTAAGTGCAGGGACACATTTGGCACGTTTTGACGGAAAAACGTTCAAGAAGTGGTTATTGCCTTCTTCAGATGGGTTGGGGACGATTATTAAAGGGCCTAAAGGTGCGATACAAATGGTTATCAATCATCAATTACATCAAGTAGAAGGTGATACAATACTCCCTGTTAGACTTCCTAATTTACCCAAAGGATCATTATTAGGAGCGTTGTATCATTCTAAAAGTCAGAGCTATCTACTTGATATAAATAATATTTTATATCAATATCGTCATGGAAAACTTAATCAGTTCACGCCAAAGCCTGAAATGGCACTAGCATTTGATCTTTTAAATAATCAAGTCATTATTATTAATCAATCTACTAATCAACAAGTCCATAGTTACTGGGACAGTCAGCACAAAGTTGTTCCCTTTTTACGAATCGATTCCAAAGGAATAAACATTCAAAACACGCTTCAATTCCCTTATTTTTTTACTCACCAAGAAACACTGTATTATATTCCAGCAAACAGTAAGCAGGTACTTAATATGGGGAAAAACCCACCTTTAGCTCATAATTTGTCATTTCTTAATCAGTACAACACGGTGCCCTATTATTTGCCTACCGAGAAAGGGTTGTGGAAATTAATATCAATCAATGGGTTTCGGAGTTTTACGAATCAGCAGGTACCCAATGCTTGGAGTGTAGTAGAAGATGGTCAGAAAAACCTGTTCTTTTTAAATTATGAATTAGGAATTCAAAAATACGATGGAGACACACTGGTCAATCTTTCTTCTACCCCTTTGATGAATCTTGTAGAACGACACCGAAAAACTCTTCCCAAACCTTACCAATCTCTTTTTCACTTCAAAAACCAATGGTACTATCGGGCAATCAGGGATGAAAAGGGTGCTTTGTGGTTGCCAGAAGCTAATGGAGTTTTTCGGTATGACGGAACAAAATGGTTATTTTTTCGACCAAGTAAAATTAATAGTATTGCATTTTGCCTTAGCGAGGACAAAAAACGAGGGAAGATAATTGCGGCAAGTAACAAACATGTATATACGATAGAGACGACTCCCCCTTTCCGCACGGATTCGCTTAGAGGACAATCCCCCTTGTTTGATGACCTTGTGATGAGTTCAACGGTTTCTACAGATGGGGACTATTGGTTTTCTGGGTTAGGAGTCGAGCGTTATAACCCTGAAAAGAAAGAGTTTAAAGCGTACACCAAAGCCAATAGTAAGCTCCCTGTAAAGGGCGGTGGAGTGTTGTACACGGATTGGCAAGGGACAGTTTGGTTAGGGGGACGAGGTAAAGTTTGCCGTTATAACCCCAAAACCGATGCCTTTGAATTGGTGCTAGAAGGGTATTTTTCCAAACTTATACAATGTATTGAACAAATTGATAATGACCACTTGATGATAGCCGATGCGTATAATTTATATGTATTAGATTTAAAACGATTTAACCAAGAAGGTCGTGTGATAATGAAATGCTTCAATCATCATAATGGGTTTATGGGCTTAGAGCCAGGTCAGCTGGGTAGTTACCGAGATTCTCGTGGACGTATTTGGATTACCTCAAGTTCTGTTTTATCGTTTTTTGATCCAACAAAATTGGATTTAACCATAAAACCCTTACGAACGTTCATTACTCATGTTAACGACGAGAGAGTCTCTTTTAATCAAAATAATGCTCCTATCAAACTTGCCTTTGGTGAAAACGATGTAAGGGTAAAAGTGGAATCTATTGGGGAAGATAGGCCCTTCCGCTCGCGATTTAGCTATCGTTTACTGGGAGAAAACGAAACGTGGTCGCCCTGGACAGAAAATGATGAAATCAATTTAACAAACCTACCTAATGGTACGCACACCTTACAAGTTCGCTCGTGTACAGGAACTTTAGAGTCAACTCAATCAAGCATCAGTAGCGTTCAGTTCACAACTTCGGTTTATTTTTGGAAATCTCCCAATTTTTATTGGTACGCTAGTTTGGTTGGACTTTTTTTGACGGCTATACTTGGCATATTATGGTGGAGAGATACTCGAAAATCGAATCAGCTTTTTATTAAACAAAAACAAGTGGAAGAACGGGAACGACAAATGCGATTGCTTCAAGCTCAGACGATTCAATCGCAGATGAATCCACATTTTACTTCTAACACGCTTGCAGCCATTCAAAAGTTGATCTTAAGCCATGATGCAGAAAAAGCAAGCGATAATTTAATAAAAATGGGTAGGCTTACACGCGCTTACCTAGAAGATTCACTTTTCAAAGATGAAACTACCCCGTTTGCAAAAGAAATTTCGCTTTCACGAGAAATTGAATTGCTGAAAATGTACATCCAACTAATGCAATTACAGTACGAAGGACGTTTTGAAACTCGATTTGAAATAGAAGGTTCGGTCAATACAGATAATTACCGTTTGCCTCCTTTTCTAATCCAGCCCTATATCGAAAATGCCATTGTTCATGGACTTCTGAACAGTTCACGTTTGGGAATGTTAAAAGTTAATTTCTTTACTCTTCCTGATGAAACCATTATTTGCAAAGTAGAGGATAATGGGATAGGCCGTCAAGCGGCGGCTGAACTTCAGAAGATTAAACCTCAACAAAAAAACTCTGTTTCTACTACACTTACTATGCAGCGTGCACATTTGTTGAATCTTTTGGGCTATCAGATTGAAATACATACCGAAGATGCAATAAAAAGTTCAGGCACGATTGTGACTATTCGTATAAATCATGTCTAAACAGCATCCACTCATGAATATAGAGTTACTATTAAATGAGTCCCCTAATTCGGAAGAACTTCGTATGTTACGAACTGTCATTGTTGAAGATAATTCTGCTGAACGAGACAATGTTTTATCGTTTTTAACACAATTATGCCCTAATGTAGAGGTTGTTGGTGTAGCTTCTGAGATGAACGAAGCTATTAGGGTAGTCGTTGAGACAAATCCAGATTTATTACTGACAGATGTGCAGATTACGGGAGGTTCATGTTATCAATTGTTGGAACAATTGCGTCATAAAAACCAACTAGATTCACTAAGTATTATTTTTATGACTGGACATTATGACTTCAATAATGCCACTCAGGCCTTTAAATATGCTGCGGTTGATTTCTTAGTAAAACCTTTTAGCGCAAAAGAATTACAAGCAGCAGTGGTAAAAGTGGCAAAGCAGAAAGAGCCCATCCAAAATTATGAACAATTAAGTCTTTTAATAGATTTTCTCAACTCCCCCCAAAAAAACTCAGAACGAATCGCAATTACGCTCATTGGGGGTAAGATTCAGATGATAGAGCTTTCGGATATACTTTATTTGGAAGCGAAAGCGAGTATGACCAACTTTTGGTTGGCTTCAAATACTCATGCTGTAGTGGCCAACAGAAATCTAGGGCAGTATGTCGATATTCTTCAAAACGATGCACGCTTTTTTTCAATCAGTAATAGCTTGTGTATCAATCTTGATTATTTACAAACGTATGACCATGGGGAGCAAACGGTAAAACTTAAAGGATGCCCTCAAGCACTCTACGCCTCACGTCAAGGTGGACAGCGTTTAAGACAGTATTTGAATACACAAAACAGTATAATAAATAGTAAAATAGAACCTTTAAAAAGTTTTTTCAAAGGATTGTTTGGGAAGTAATATTTTACCTATGAGTATTAAGAATACTAATTCCCCCGCCTTCATAACTAATTAAATGGGTAATAAAAACATAATACTAATTTTAAAGATTAATTGCGTATTTTGATGTAAGGGTATTTAGTAAGTTTAATTACATTTTCTAAGTTGTCAGCAACCTTCATTAGGGCCTCACAGACACGCTCTTGTGCTTGTTGGATAGTGTCAAAAACTTTGTTAGCAAGTTCTTTTCTCATCTCTTGAAAAAACCTTTCAACAGGGTTCAACTCGGGACAGGCCGTAGGCAAGTGTTGTAAAACTACTAAAGTATCTTTTGTTACTTTGCTTTGATGGGTTGTTGCTCTGTCAGCAATCAACAAAGTAGTTCGGTTAAGGCATTGGTTAAATTCTTTGATAAATAGGGCAAAACATTCCATGTTCATGTAAGGCAAAATCATCGCAAAAACCTCTCCCGTATATGGCTTGAGGGCTAAATAAAGATATGAAAACTCATAACCTATTTTCACGGGGGCCTGCGGCCGATGCCCTTGTGGTGTCCATTTTCGTTTGTTTTCGGTACGAGTGCCAAATCGCATTTCGTCCTCAAAAAACACGGCTTGTTTATAATCACTGGTCAGTTCATGGAAGTTTTTTTAAAAGCTTCCATGCCTTCTTTGTCTTGACGGACATTGCTAGGACGACCTGTTTTTAGTTTGATTTTGAGCCTTTTGCACAGTAAACTGATACCACCAAGGGTGTAAGTTACTTGCAGGTTATTTTCAAGCCACTCTTGAATATCGGCTAAACTATTGGCTTGGTCAGTCTTTAAATAAGTTCGTAAAAGACTCATTTGAACACTACTGAGTTTGCCGAAATAGGTTTGACGACTCAAATCCAGAAGAAGGGTAAGCCCTCCTTGTCTGTATAATTGCCATAAATTTTGGCTCTGACGTTCTTTCAGACCTATTAATGCTCCTGCTGACTTTTGAGATTTTACTTCTTGCGTCTTCAGAGCATAGAGATACTGCAAGCGATCCCGATGAATCGTTAGTTTTTGTTTGCCCATCAACTCTTTTAATGTGTCGGGGCTTTCTGATATTGCTGTTGCGTAGTCCATAAAACAAAAATATAAATACGCAATCAAAATTTAAAATCAGTAT
>NZ_AXVJ01000065.1 GCF_000482465.1 Runella limosa DSM 17973 | reverse complement strand
ATAAAAGCTAAAAATCCTCAGACTGAAGAAGTTTGGCTATTTTTCGGAATTCACACTGCCAATGCCGTTAAGGTTGCAAAGAGAAGGAAAAAGGGAAAGAGTACATTTCTATTAGCTGCATAAAATAAAGGAAACGTCAAGAAATTACCCGCTCTATTTAAAATAGGATGGTTATTAAACTGTGTTAATACGTTAGAAAAACGTAGAAAAGATTCATATTAGTTGACATAAATAGTATTATTTTTATAATTCAACAGTTTTTAACCAAAAAATCCACTCAACTTGGAGTGGATTTTTTGAAAATATTTTTTGAAAAAGTAATTTCCAAGGGAAGCCTATGTAATAACAACAGCGGCGAAGGATTTCCTTCGCCGCTGTTGTTATGTTAGCTAACTCTTGTTTTGTGCGCTCTTTTGGCGGCCAAATCGTGGGCGGTGTCGTAGTACGAACGGAGGTTGTTCCAATCGAATACTTCGGCAATGTTTTCCACTTTATTCCGCTGTTGAATACGTTCGCGGAGGTTCATCTTTACAAATTTGAACAAAATGTTGGCGAGCTGGTCGGCGGCTTGGTCAAAGTCCTGCGTATTGCGATTGATGACGTAAATACCACGGTTTTCAAAGTCACGCATGATTTGCATGATAAAGTCTCCAAAACCAGACAAATCGCTTGTTACGGTCGGAATACCACGTACTACGCACTCAAGCGGCGTATAGCCCCACGGTTCGTAGTAACTTGG
Source organism: Runella limosa DSM 17973 (assembly GCF_000482465.1). Taxonomy (GTDB): domain Bacteria; phylum Bacteroidota; class Bacteroidia; order Cytophagales; family Spirosomataceae; genus Runella; species Runella limosa. The sequence continues at coordinate 59,174 of NZ_AXVJ01000065.1, read as the reverse complement.
AAAAATCCCTAAGTGGCATCCCCGCACAAACTGCCCATAGTCTAACCCGAAAAGTGGATTGGTCGAGGCAATAAAGTCGGGGTGATAGACAATCTTCACGCGGTCTTGTTCGTGGTTTTTGAGTCCCGAACGCTCGCAGTATTCGGTGATAGAATCAGGCGTTTTTAAATCGTGCGTTACGTAAGGCGGCAAACGTTTTGTTTTCCACGTCTGAATCGTACGACGCAAACGCAAGCGCCAGTATTCGTCCACAAACTGGTTCAAATCAGGCAAGTTGTGGTCGCTTGAAGCGGCCGATGCCATGTACAATTTTTCTCCCAATTGCTTTTCAATGGCATTACACGTATCTTGAATTTCTCCCAATACCGCCCGTGACTGCAACACGTCAGGGTTGATAGAATGATACGGCTGTTTGGTAACGATAAACATCACCACCGTCATGTCCATTTTGGCCTGCACCATTTTCCAGTTTAAGCGGGCGAGGGCTTCGAGGGTAATGTCGTAGCCTTTATTAACAAACTCATACCGCCCCGATGTGAAAAAGTAGAGCGTTTTATCAAGATTGAAAGAATAGCTTTGGAAGAAATGCCCCATCACGAAATCGTGGATATTCTCCTTGTATTTCATGTGAAGATTCTGGAACTCGTGGACCGCCGCAAAGCGCTGAATATTAAGACCGTTTGGCAGTACCAAATCAGGCGTTTTCCCAAGAAACACCTCACATTCGCGGGCCGTAACATCGCTGACTGTCGTGCTGACGTGGGCATTCAGGTACGCCAGTCGCTCAACCGTCGCTTGCGCTTCAATACCGTAATGCCGAGCTTCGTGTTTCCAGTCGAAATAAGGGAGTTTGTGGTAAAAATCACGCTCATTGGAAGCGATATAACGCCCTAGCATGGTGGCATGGGTAGTAAACACAGTGGCTACCCGCACGTCGTCGCGGCGCAAATCAGGTAAGCCTGAGCTCGCCATCCACTCGTGAAAGTGGGCGGTAATATCAAATTTTCGAGCGTAATCTTGGGCGTAGTAAGTCAAGAACTTCCGCACCATTTCGCCAAAGCAAAGGGTTTGGTTGACAAGGTCTTCAACATTGACCGTCGAAATTTGATGGCGCTCCCACAAACCGTATTTGATGGCATCTAGGCGCGGCATCATGCTACGAATATCAAACAAAACCACGCGGGGTTTGCCCGTGATGAGCCAATAACCATACTCTACAGCCAAGCCTTCTTCGCGCATTTTTTGAACAACTTGGTAAAGGCCCGAGCCGTCGTCCGAAGTGATGGGTTCGTATTCGGTGAGCGCGCGTTGGGGAAAATAAGGGCCAAGGCACACATATTCGTCGCCCCATTGGTCAACCATGGCAGGGACCTTGCTTCTAATCACTGTATAAATCCCTCCTACTTGGTTGCAAACTTCCCAAGCGATTTCAAAAAGGAGGTTTTTTTTTGGTTTTTTTTCCACGGTTAAGTACGGGTTAATGTACAATTCAAAGTAAAAAATGAACTATTTCAAGATAGTGTTTTGCAATAATAATGGATATTTAGACTTCCACCAAAAAATGAATCTCCTAAGTAGCTTTACGAAAATTAAACACTATTTGGCAGAAATAGACCTGCTTCAGCGCGTCTAACTATTGTCCTACAAATACCCTGATTTTTGGGCGTAATGGCTTGAAATAACCCAAAAACAGGTTTTTTGAAAAAGAGTATTTAGAGTTTCACTAACAATTGTGGCGAGTTTGCTACTTCCAAAAAAGTAGTTTCTCCTCCAACAATACTAAAGAAAAAAAGAATAAAAAACTACGAAGGCATTGAAGGAAGGTAATAATTTGTTGACAAATCGTGTGGTTAAGCTTTGAAAAGATAACCAACTCCTTTGAGGGTAATGATTTCGAGGGCAGGGTCGTTGCGGAAGTAGTCGCGGAGGCGGGCGATATAGACGTCGAGGTTGCGCGAATTAAAAAAGGAGTCGTCGCCCCAAACGCGCAAAAGGATGTCGCGACGTTGTACGGTGAAGTTGAGATTTTCGGTCAAAATAGAAAGCAATTCGGTTTCGCGGTGGGAGAGTTTCCGAACGTTTCCTGCTTGGTGAAGTTCGTAGCGGTGAGGTAAAAATTGGTACTGACCGAGCGCGATGGCTTGATTAGGGGAAATGGCGGCGGTTGTAGCGGTTTTTTGTTGGGTAAGGTGCAGCAAATTCTGAATCCGAACAATGAGTTCTTCCATACTAAAAGGTTTTCGGATAAAATCATTGCCGCCTACTTGAAAACCTTTCAAAACGTCTTCGGTTTGGGTTTTTGCCGTCAAAAAAATGATGGGCATATCGGGTTGTAATTGACGGATGTCTTGGGCCAATGCGTATCCGTCGCGGTACGGAAGCATGATGTCAAGCACACAAACGACGGGCTGAAAGGACTTAAATTGAGCAATAACCTCTCTTCCATCGGCAACCATACAGACCTCAAACCCGCGACTTTCGAGGCTTTCTTTTACAATTTTTCCTAAAAATGGTTCGTCTTCGACGTAGAGAATTTTGGTTGACATGGCTTACGCTTTGGGTAATGTAATGGTAAAGGTACTGCCTTTTCCCGCTTCGCTTTCTACGGTAATGGTTCCGTGGTGCTGTTGTACCACCGAAGCGACGTAGTTGAGTCCCAAACCGTAGCCTTTGACGTTGTGGGTGTCGCCCGTGGGTACGCGGAAAAATTTATCGAAAACACGGGTTTGGTATTCGGCGGGGATGCCAATACCCTGGTCGCTGACGATGAGGGTCAGCTGGGTCGGTGTTTCGGACAGTTGCAACGCAATCTCAGGGGTACTTTCGCTGTATTTCAGGGCGTTGTCTAATAAATTATAAATAACGTTGGTCAAATGAACGCGGTCGGCGGTGAGCAAAAAGTCGCTGCCTTGGGTCGTAAACTGTACGTTGGCCCGAAACTTTTCAAATTGAATTTTCATGGATTGAAGCACTTGCTCGACCAGTTGTGCGGCATCCAACTCCTCTTGGTTTAGCTGTAAACCTTGTTGCTCAAAGGTGGCCATTTTTAGTACTTTATCCACCAGCAAAGTCAACCTACTAAGCTCATTTTTAGAGATTTCTAGGTATTCTTGGGTTAATTTTGGGTTTTGAGCCGCGCCAAAATTTTGCAGTGCTTCGATGGCGACACTCACCGTGGCAATGGGCGTTTTCAGCTCATGCGTCATGTTGCTGATAAAATCATTTTTCAGTTCGGTCAATCGGCGTTGCTGCTGAAAGTTTCGATAAATGGCCCCAAAAGCCAAGCCAGTGATGGCTAACAAAAGGAAGGAAAATAGACTTTGCGGGATGATTTTTTTTAACAAATATCCCTGATAATCAGCAAAAATAGCGCGATAGGTGCTTCCCATTGGCAGGGCTGTTTTCACGGCCGAGGTGGCTAATGCCCTCAATGAGTCAGCTTTGGCAGTGGTATCAGTTGTCTTTTTACGAATGACTTTAAAGGGCAACTGAAGGCGCGCTTGCTTTATTTGACGCCCATAGACTTTCTGTATGTCGTTGAGTTGAAGGGAATCTTGATCGAGGCGAATGACGAACTGCTTTTCCAAAGCAGCGTTACTTTTTGTCGTAGTCATTCCTACTTCTTGTTTCTTGCTTTCATCGTCTGTTTTCCGAATGGAGATTTTGATGTTCCCGATTTGTTTAAACTTGGCTGGCTGACGAGTACTGTCATTGGGAATATTTAGACGAATAAATGCCCGCGCGACTTTCCCTACCATGTCTTGAAGGGTATCTGTTTTGGGCAAAGAACGCACAAACATGATGTCCGACTTCCCCGTTGCGGAAGAATCTTGAATAGTCATGGTGGTAATCGTGATATTCCCAACCTGATTTACTCGAATGGCTCGTATGTCTTTGGGTTTTGTATTCATTAAAACCTCGTAAAATCTATCTTTTGTAAAAATACTACTATCTTTAAGTTGAGGAGCATTAAGGCGGGACATGAAACGATGAACAGATGCGCTGGTATCTTTAAACGTTTTGTTAGATTGAACAATGGTGTAAGTGGGAATCGGTGGTGTAAAATCTTTTGCTAGGGCAGCGTGCCTTACCGTTTTTTTAAGATTAGGCTTTTTTTTGATAGCTGTTTTTATACTTGGGTTTTTGATAGTATCAAGCGGCGCAGAAATTTTTTGCTGAATCACCGAGTCTTCCATCGTTTGGATGGTGGTTCGGAAGAGGATGTCGGTTTCTTTTTGGAGGATACTTTTTTGCTCTTGGTATTCTTTACGCAACCAAAATACCAGAAAGGCCGCTAGTAATAGCATACTAGCGACCATAAGCAGCCCTCCTGTGCGGGTAGCGTACGACCCCGACGATAACGTATTTTTCGTGCCTTTGCTCATCTTTCTCCAATTTTCCCTGGTTGGGTCAGGAATTTTTTAATTCCGAATAATCCGAAAACCTCCTCCCGAAGCACCCATTTCTTTCATGTACTCGTCGCGCTTCTTGTTAAACTCGGCATTGGTGATTTTCTTGCCTCCCGATGGCGCTTTCAAGTCGTTGGCCGTGAGGCTTTTGAAATCAATTTTGGTGGTCAGATAGACCATGTCGCCGTCGTTGACATCGACTTCCAAAATTAAGCCAGGAAGTCCACCAAAACCAGCGGGACCACTTGGAACGGGTATCGCTTCCGTAAACCACGCCACAATCGGCTGATTGTTGGCTTTATTAATCATCGTGGCTTTCATGCAGTCGTAATTTTGGATTTTCTTGGTTTCGCCCGTCAATTTCCACGGTGTCCGTTTGAGGGTATCTTCTACCAAAAATTTTTGTCCCGCCAACTCACGAATTTCAACGTTTTTTTGCAAATCATAATTGCGATAAGTCTCATTTTGAGGCACCCGAATCACCATCCGTACAGTTGCGCCGTTACCATCGGTACTTTCCGACTCGTCGTTTTGCTGCTGCACCGCCGCTTTATACAATGACTCACTCCCCTTAAAGGTAAGTTGCATTTTATTAATACGAAACTCAGGCATCATTGCTTTCATCGACTCATCTTGAATACGTTTGTGCATGTTGATTTTTTGGTCGTACGACACCACACCTTCGTTTTGTTGGGCCATGACAGTCACAAAAGGACTCACCGCCAAAAGAAATACTAAGAGTTGTTTTTTCATTGGTTTATAAGTTAAAGTAAAAATTGATTCTTCATTTGGAGTGTTTGGGTTGTGAGCAACCCTCAGCACGGATTCTGTACTCGACACTCAAAAAACTCGGGATGTGAGCATCCCTCAGCACGGATTACAAAAATTGATTCTTTATTTGGAGTGTTCGGGTTGTGAGTAACCCTCGGCACGGATTCTGTACTCGACACTCAAAAAACTCGGGATGTGAGCATCCCTCAGCACGGATTACAAAAATTGATTCTTTATTTGGAGTGTTCGGGTTGTGAGTAACCCTCGGCACGGATTCTGTACTCGATACTCAGAAAACTCGGGATGTGAGCATCCCTCAGCACGGATTATTCGACCTTCTGCACTCTGCATTCGACATTTACTTTTATCCTCGTTGAATCACTCGAATACCTCCCGAAGGCGCACCACCACCCAGCAGATTTTTGAGGCTATAAGTGAAACTGAGCAAGTAGTAGCGCCCAAGTGAACGAATGCGCTCATCTTGAACGAAGTTGGCCTGCGCTGTTCGGTTGATGCTCACGTTGCGATTAAGCATATCCACCACCGAAAACTTCAACTCTCCACGTTTGTTTTTCAAGAAAAACTGCGAGATAGAAGCGTTCCAGATGGGCACTTTTTGGTTGAACGACGAACCCGCAAAGTTATAAATGCTATAGTCGAGCGACGAGCTTAGGTTGAGCGACTTGGTGAGTTTAAAGTTACCTTCTACGTCGTAGCGCTGGTTGACAAACGATTGATTTAGCGCACTGTTGAGCGAATAAGCCGTTTGGTTGTACGTGATACTTCCGCTGCTCGAAATGTCAAAAAACTCTTTATAGCGGTATTCCAAACGGAGGGTGTTGCGGCTCTCGAGGCGGCGCGTGCGATTATCGACGTCATTGACGGGAGTGATGCCACGGTTGAGGAGCAAATTGCTACTGAAATTCACCCGCGTGTTGAGCGCCTTAATGCGGAAGCCTTTCGACAAGTTGGCGTTGAGGGTATAGTCATCTTTGACGTTGACGGGGCGGTAGGTTCGCACCAAGTTTGCGTCTATTTGTTGGGCGTTAGTAATGCGGTTGGCCGTGTAGGTAAAATTGGCAAACGCAAAGAAATTGCTAAAGTTCAACTGGTTGAAATTGAAAAAGTTGAGATTTACGCGATGATTGTATTCGGGACGCAAGTTGGGGTTTCCCAAGACAATGTTAAGCGGGTCGCTGTTGTCAACAATCGGTGAAAGTTGCTGAATACTTGGCTCGCGCACGTCAGCATCGTAGGTAAGGCTGAGATTACGACTGGTTGAGAAATTATATTGGTAACGGAGGTTTGGCAAAAGGTTTGTAAACGAGCGTTTGATTTGGGTATTTTGTAAAATCAACTCCCCGTCCAAGGTCGATTGCTGCACGCTTAGACCCGTCGAGAAATTGTACTTTTGACCGTTGAAACGTAGGTTGAAACCGCCTCGTTGATAGATAAAATCATTACGGAATTGATTGCTCAACAATGCGTTGAAACGAGGCGAGCGGCCGTCGCCGTTGACATCATACACTTGACGATTGACGTCGTTTTGGGTCAAATTGAGGGCATAATTTACTTCTAAAAAGCGACGTTTTCCCAAGGGCTCCGTGTAAGAAGCCGTAAGACCATAGCTTTGGCGGTCGTTGGTTTGCGTATTGGTTTGGCGCAGGGTATCCACGCGGTTTTTCGCTCCCGACGGCGCATAGAACGAATTGACAGCTTGGAGGTTGCCGTTGCGGTCGCTTTGCTCTATCCCAAGGGTGAAGTTGGTGGAAAGGGTACGTCCTTTTTTGGCAAACTTATGACGCCACAACAACTCTGAGTTCAAACGAAAGGTATTTCCTTTGGAAAAAGACTGGCGTGTCCCCTCGTTTTCCAACGCTCCATTGGCGTTGGTGGTGCTGGCACTGCTACCCGTATTGGCACTGTTTTGGGCGTAGTTGGCGTTATTCGTCCATTTGAGCGAGTTAAGTGAGTCAATTTTATGGTCTATTGTCCAACTGGCACGGTGGGTGTTGTTAGTGGTATTTTGGGCGGTATTCTGTTTTGATATAAAACTACCCATAGGGAGAAAAGACTCTCGATTGGTCTCTCTGTCAATGAGTTGGTCGAGTTGGTTGTAGAAATAACTGCTTTGAAGTTCCGTTTTTTTGCTGAGTTGGTCGTTATAATTAATCCCTACCCCACCCGACTTGACAAAGCCGTTGTTACGACCGTTAAAATTGAGGGGAATGATGGCGTCGTCATCGGAGTTAAATTGTAGGCGTATTCCGTTACCTGCCATCATTCTTTGGGCGGCTCCCGTAAAATTCATGTAGTCGTCGATGGAAAAACCTTGCTGGTTGACGTTATTGGCCATTCCCAAAAATGAAAATTGACGTTTTTTACTAAATCGGTTGAGGTTGGCCTTCACCGAATAGCGGCTGTCGGGGCCTAAACCCGCCGTAGCCATCCCAAACATTCCTTTTTTCTTCTCTTCTTTCAGTGTCAGGTTGATGGTTTTTTCGCGTTGGCCATCGTCGATGCCCGTAAACTGCGACTGGTCTGATTTTCTATCAAACACTTGTACTTTGTCCACGGCATCCGCAGGGAGATTTTTGGTAGCCATCTTGGGGTCTCGGCCAAAAAACTCCTTGCCGTCCACCATCACGCGGCGTACTTGCTGGCCTTGGGCTTTTACCGTTCCGTCGCGGTCCACTTCCACGCCTGGGAGGCGTTTGAGGAGGTCCTCCACCACGGCGTTGGGTTGTACCTTAAAAGAACCTGCGTTGTACTCAATCGTATCTTGTTTAATTTTGACGGGGTCTCGCTCTCCCTTGACAACCACCTCGTTAAGATCTTTGGGGACAGGTAACATTTTGATGACGCCAAGGTCAACCAACTCAGTTTTTGAGGGAGTAATGGTCTGTTGGACAGGCTGTAGTCCTACATACGTGGCTTTGAGAAAATACGCCTCATTGGCAAGGTTTTTAAACTCAAAAAGTCCTAAACTTTGAGAGCGAGCAAACGAAACCAACGACGTGTCCTTTCCGTCGAGCAGCATGATGGTAGCTCCTTCCAGCGGTCGGTTGGCGGAGTCGCGCAAGGCGCCTTTGATACTGATTTTTTGGGCAAAAGCCCCGCTCGAAACAAGCGTAAATACTAAAACGTACAAATAGTTCTTCATAAAATAGCTGTTGGGTTAATTTTAGAATGTCGAGTGCAGAGTAAAGTGTCGAGGGTTGCTCACAACCCGAGCGACGACGAGCCCCCGAGCGATGCAAAATGCCGAATAGGTAACGTTAGCCCACAAATTCGACACTCTCCGTTGAATGGACGACTCTATTAGAGTACTCGGGCTGTGAGCAACCCTCGGCACGGATTGAGGGTTGCTCACAACCCGAGCGACGACGAGCCGCCGAGCGATGCAAAATGCCGAATAGGGAACAGTTAGCTCACAAATTCGACACTCTCCGTCGAATGGACGACTCCATTAGAGTACTCGGGTTGTGAGCAACCCTCGGCACGGATTGAGGGTTGCTCACAACCCGAGCGACGACGAGCCGCCGAGCGATGCAAAATGCCGAATATGGAAAAGTTAGCTCACGAATTCGACACTCTCCGTTGAATGGACGACTCCATTAGAGGACTCGGGTTGTAAGCAACCCTCAGCACGGATTCGACATCGCTCGGGCGACCCCGTCTGCATTTTGCACTCGACACTCAACTCGACATTAAAATTCATGGCTGTAAGGATTTTGATGGGACAAAACTAGAGCAGCGTCAGGAAGAAGTAGGTTAAAGGCCGTTGAAAGAATGTTAATTAAGGTTAAAGCCAAATCTCCTATCTTTGTGAGTACTCATCTTATCCTCTAAAAACCATGCATTGTTACTTCAATGGCGCAATCATGCCTGTCGAACAGGCTTCTGTCAACATCAACGACTTGGGGCTTTTGCGCGGCTATGGCCTTTTCGATTATTTCCGCACCTACAACGGTGTCCCTTTTCAGTGGGATTGGTATTGGGCGCGCTTTGTTCGCTCGGCAGAGGTGTTGCATCTCCGTGTGCCTCTTTCTCAAGAAAAAACTGCCGAAATTTTGGCCGAATTGCACCGTTTATCAGGTCAACCCGATATTGCGTTTCGCTTTGTGCTAACGGGTGGCTACTCGCCTGATAGCGTGAGTGTGGTGGAGCCTAACTGGTTGATTATTGCCGAAAACTTACCGAAAGACAACCCTGAGGGGCGGGTAAGGGGCATCAAAGTCCTGCCCTTTGAGTTTGTGCGTGATTTGCCCGAGCTCAAAAGCACGAACTACCTTCACATGATTCGTCTAGCGGCCGAAATGAAGTCGCAAGGAGCAGCTGATTTGTTGTATTATAAAGACGGCGAAGTAAGTGAGTTGACGCGAAGCAACTTCTTCATTTTCAAAGGAGACACGTTGATCACTGCTGATAAAAACATCCTCCACGGTATCACCCGCAGAGTTGTGTTAGAGCTCGCAGAAAAAGAATTTAAGGTAGAGATTCGTCCGATGTTGGTGTCGGAATTGGAAGAAGCCGACGAAGCTTTCACGACGAGTACGACCAAATGGGTAATGCCTGTGGTGCAAATTGGCCGTCAGATAGTAGGCGACGGCAAACCTGGCCCACGTACACTCAACTTACTGGCTCAGTTTGAAACATTGGTCAACGGCTACGGAAAATAGCTTTCATCGTACGTTCTTAACCCAAGTCAATCATTTTCTTGTTGGTGGCTTCGACCTTTGTGGTTGAAAAAACGAACAAGAAAATGAATAAGAAAGACGTATTATCAACGATTTGGGTATTTGTTTCCATCAATTACCTCTACTGCGACCTCATTGGCCTCATGGACGCCTCACTCTTGAAGCAGTACTTGACGGGGCGGGTCGAAGGGATGACTATTTCTAGGGAATTTTTGTTGTATGCGGGTATTTTGATGGAAATTCCCATTTCGATGATTCTTCTTTCAAAAATCTTACCCGACAAGGCAAATGCTTGGGCAAACATCAGCGCGTCGTTGGTAAAAACCCTTGTCATGGTGGCGACGCTATTTATGGGGACGCCTACGATTTATTACCTCTTTTTTGCGGTGATTGAGATTTTGACTACGATTTTTGTTTTTGTATATGCCCTGCAATGGCTCAAAATGCTCAGGGTTTCGTCGCCAATCGCCGCCTAATCCTACTCAATGATTCGGGCTTAACACCAATGTAACTGGCAAGCTGATACTGCGGAATACGTTGGATAAGGCTAGGTCGGGTTTCCATCAGCCGTACATAGCGTTGCTCGGGGGTATCGGTAAGATAGGTAGTGACGGTCGCTTGAAATTCGGCGAAGGTATTTTCGACAATTTTTCGCGCAATAAATTCAAGACGCGGGTGTACTTTAAACAACGACTGTGCGGCTGCGTCGTTGCCAACGAGCAAAACGCAATCTTCGTCGCACACCCAAGAATGGGGTGAAGGTTTGGGCGTACCAAAACTACTGAGTGAAATAATCCATTGGCCTTCCGTGAAAAAAGCAGTTGTTTTTTCTTCGCCGTCCACGAGGCTGTATTGGCGCACAAGTCCTTGAAATACAAAAAAAGTAGAAGTGGTCATTTGTCCTTCTTGGAGCAGAAATGTCCCTTTTTCAAACGTTTTGATGATTGCGCTGTCAGCAATAGCCGTGGCTTCGTCGGGCGAAAGAGGCGAAATCTTGGAAAAATACTCAACCAGTTGGTTTTTCATGATTTTATTGACGTTGTCATAACTTCTTTTTAGACTCTCCAGCTACTTCTTCGCCAGCCGCCGCCTAATTCTGCTCAACGATTCGGGGGTGATGCCCAAATAACTCGCAATTTGATGCTGAGGAACGCGTTGGAGTAAATCGGGTCGATTTGTTTGCAAATTGAGGTACCGTTCTTCGGGCGAAGAGGTGATAAACGTGGCAAACTCTTCTTGGGTTTTACCAAAACCTTGCTCCACCATCATTCGAGTGAGCGATGCTAATTTTGGGAACTTCTGGTACATTTCTTGTTCCTCGCTTGGATTGCCCACGACAGCCGTCACGTCTTCTACGCACACACAATAATGCCTTGAAGGCTTTTGTTGAAGATAACTATCAAATGGCACAACGGCCTGACTTTCTGTATAAAAGAACGTTGTTTTTTCGATGCCATCGTCCAGCAAATACTGCCTGACACAGCCCTTGAGAACGAAAAAGCATTTGGAAGAAATTTCACCTTCCCGCAAAATGTGCGTGCTTTTAGGGAAAGTTTGAATATCCAGTAAAGCCACAATCGCTTCCATTTCCTCCCGAGGCAATGGTGCATCTCCAAATAATTGTTGTAGAAGGTCGCTGTTCATTAGTTTTTCTTGGGGGGTAATCACACTTTTTTGTTCCCCATTTTACCCCTCAAAATACGAAAAGTGTAACGCGGATTTGATAGTTTTATGCCAATTTTTCTACGACAAACCTACATTTATGAAACCAGCGAGTTATTGGGTCGAAAAATACAACATGTTGCCGCATCCCGAAGGTGGTTACTTTGCCGAAACGTATCGCTCGACAGAGGTGGTTCCCCAAGCAGCGTTGCCTGCCCGTTTTGGAGGTGACAGGAGCTTTAGCACGGGTATTTATTTTTTGCTTGAAAACCATCATTTCTCTACCCTTCACCGCATTGAGGCCGACGAAATGTGGCATTTTTACGCAGGAGGCCCTCTCGAAGTGTTCGTTATTTATCCCGATGGAAAACTAGAAATCATCAAGCTAGGCGCCAACCCCGACGTGGGCGAAGTGTTTCAGGCGGTGGTGCCTGCGGGAACGTGGTTTGGTTCTAAACCCATGACCGACAGTGCGTATTCGTTGGTAGGCTGCACGGTAGCTCCAGGTTTTGATTTTGCCGACTTTGAGCTAGGCGAACGAGCGCAACTATTGACGTTATTTCCCCAACATGAGGCAATCGTTCGGTTGTTGACGCACTAATGACGAATGATTCTCCCGTCCGACATTTCAATGATTCGGTCGCTGCCGTTGGCAAAGTCAGGGTCGTGGGTGACGGTAATGATGGTTTGTCCGTTTTCGTGAGCGATTCGGCGAAAAATATCAAAAACAAGCCCCGAATTGGCTTTGTCGAGGTTGCCCGTCGGTTCGTCGCCCATGATGATGGTGGGGTCATTGATGAGCGCGCGCGCAATGGCCACCCGCTGTTGTTGCCCTCCCGAGAGTTTGGACGACTGCTTGCGGGCGTGTTCGGTCATATTGACAAGTCGCAGTTTTTCGTAAGCTCTTTCTTCAATCTCTTTGTTGGAATATTTTCCCAACTTCAACGCGGGAAGCATCACGTTTTGCAAGACCGTAAACTCGGGCAGCAAAAAGTGAAACTGAAAAACAAAGCCCAAATGTTCGTTGCGAAAAGCGGCCAACGTGTCTTGGGGTAATCCCGTGAGGCGTTCGCCATTTACTTCGAGCGAGCCTTCGTAGTCGGTATCCATGGTCGAAAGGATGTACAAAAGGGTCGATTTACCACAGCCTGATTTCCCAATAATCGAAAGAAACTCCCCCCGTTTTACGTCGAAATTCACGTCTTGCAATACCTGAAATTTTTCAGGTTCAAAGAAGTATTTATTGATGTGTGATGCGCTAAGAACTGTCATCTTTTTGTCTTTTTTTATCCTCTCAATATAGCCACAGGGTCGATTTTGGCGGCTTTGCGCGACGGGAAATACCCCGCTAAAACGGTCGTAATCACCCCAAACGCCAGCCCCATCAAGTAATACTGTACCTCAAAAAGCACAGGAAAAGTTTTGAGGCTAATCATATCTCCCGTCTCGAAAGGGGTAATTGACAGGGCATAACTGATACCAAAACCAATGAGTAGCCCTAAAAATCCGCCCAAAATCCCAATAATAACAGCCTGTAATAAAAATACCGCCACGACGTCTTTGCTCCCAAAGCCCGTAGCTTTCAAAATGGCAATGTCTTTGAGCTTGTTGATGACGTTCATGTTCATGATGTTGTAAATCCCAAAGCCTGCCACCACAAGCAAAGTCATTGAAATAACGAAGGTCATCACGTTACGAATCTTCTTCCCCGCCAAAATCGCTTGGTTGGCCGTGCCCCAGTCCTCGGTGTGGATGTCAAACTGTTTTTGAAGGGTTTGGGCAAAATCCAATGCTAAAAGAGGGTCGGTCATTTTGAGGTGAATGTCAGTGATGTAGCTGGCATCTTTTCCCAAAATCTCCTGCACGGTACCGATGCTGGTGTAGCAGCGAATGTTATCAATAGTACCAATGCCAAAACCAAAAATACCTACTACACGCAGGGTAAGGTTCCCGCCCGTTGGGGTCGTAACGCTGACCTTGTCACCTACATTAACGTTTAGTTTCTTGGCCAAATTAGCCCCCACTACGATGCCTTTGGGGTTGGTCAGCAATGCCTGAAAACTCCCCGATTTAATCCTACTATCGAGGTTGTATAGGCGATTTTCGCGCGGATAGTCGATTCCTGCCATGCTTCCTGAAATCTGAATGGGGCCGTTGTTGAAAAATGCTTGGGAACTTACTTCGGGCGAGACGCCCAAAACGCCTTTCATTTTTTCGATGAGTCGCACCATTTGCAACCCATTTTTGATGCGCGGCAGTTGTTGTTTAGGTTTTTGGTGGTGAACGATATTTACATCACTATCGGCAGAATGGGTCTGGTCTAAAATGCTCGGACGCTGCGTGTTTACTTCGTTGTAAATCCGAACGTGGGGGCTCGCATCAAGGGCAGAATCTTCCAAAAATTGATTGACGCCTTGCATAAAACTAATCATGACGATAAACATCGCAATCCCAAACGTAACACCGAGCATGGCCACGAGGGTTTGGCGTTTTTTTGCCAACAAGTGGGTTTGGGCTATTTGGAAAGATAGTTTGAGATTCATGGTTTTACAATGACGCTTTTGTCGGTGAGGCCATTTTTAACTTCTACTAATTCAAAATTCTCCGCCCCCTTCGTGATTTTGATTTTTTGTTTGTCTTTATCAGCCCGTACCCACACGCTATCGTCGCCCATTAAATAGGCTTTTGGAATGGTGAGCGCTTTCGGAGTTTGGGAGACAACAATGTTGGCTTCGACCGTCAGACCATAATAAGCTTGCGGAACTTCGCCAGCAAAATCGGCGTCCACCCGAAACGATTGGTCCACTTTGTTGAGCTTGGGGTATATTTTCGTAATGCGCGCTTTGAACACTTTGTCGCCGTAGGCATCCATTTTAACCTCAATATCTTGCCCAACGCGGAGTTTTGAAAAATCAGTTTCGTCCACCGCCAACTGAAGATACACCTCGTTTGGATTGCCCAGCAAAGCCACGGCTTCTCCTCGGCGTACGAGTTCTCCCACCTTTTTATATACTTCATAGATGCGAGTAGCTTCGATGCTTTTGATGCGGTAGTTGTCGCCTTCGCGGGCGTTTACCCGAAAGTTGGAGCGTGAATTTTGGAGGTCAACGTACAATTGATTTTTGGTGCGTTGCCACGTTTTTTGGCGGGCCGCTACGTCGTTTTTGGACGTCCGATAGGCCAATTCTGCCCGTTCTACCTCGACTTTGGCCGTGGCGTTTTGGTCATAGAGGGCTTTGTACCGAAAATAATTGACCGAGTCGTTTTCCAGTTTGGTACGGGCATTGCGCAGGGAAACTTCCAACTCAGCCAACACGGGCGAGTTGTCCGAAAAATTGGCTTCCGATTGGCGATAAATATTAGCAGCGGCTTCGGCGCGGGCATCTTGCGACAGGCTTTCCAGCGAAAATAGCAATTGCCCTCCCTTCACCACATCACCTTCGGCCACCAGTTGCTGTTGTAAATAGCCGTCGGCGTTTGCGACAACTTTGTATTCATTTTTGGGAAAAACATTACCCGAAGCATACACGGCTTCGGTCAGATTTTTGTAAGCGGGAGTGGTCGTTTCGGCGTCGGGCGAGCAAGCCGCTACTGCCCATAACAACCCTAAAACTGCCGCAGATTGGGTATATCGTTTCATGATTCAGAGGTCTTTACTTTAGCAATTGAATGTAATTTGGGAATTAGTCAATTTGAATACCAGAGCTAACGCCTCAGCTCCAGCAGCTTTCCATTAATCATTACGTCCGAAAGGGTACGGAGGTATTTGTTTTGGGCGGCAAGTGCATCGTTAAAAACGTTCAAGTATTGGTCATAGCTAACCACTCCCCCTTGGTACTTAATACGCACAAGTTTCAAATTCTCTTCACTGAGTTGATAGGCTTCTTCGTTGATTTTCAATGAACTGATTGCTTGTCGGTAAGAGAGCACTATCTCGTCGGTTTCGGTGTCTATTTTGCGTTTTTCGTTTTCGAGTTGGAGCTGTGCAATGTCGGCGTTGACCTGCGCACGCCCAATGGCACTTTCACGAATACGCGCCGTGTAAATTGGCACCTCAAAACGCAGCCCTGCTACGCCAATCCCGTACCATTTTTCATTGAAATTCAGGAAATTAAACGTAGCGCGTTGGGCTTGTTCTTGATAACGGGCAAAAGCCGACAGCGTGGGTAAGCGGAGCAGTTTCTCCTTTTTGAGCTGCGCCTGCGCAATGACCAACTGCTGCGCCCGAAGTTGTAATTTAGCAAGTCCATCGCTGGGCACTTCTCCCACGGATGGAAAGGTAGTAGGCGGGCGATAAGGAGCTAATTTTAGGTCAGGCGTTGCCAACAGCAGCCGCAATTGGCTAGTGTTTTTCGCGTATGCCAATTCGTTTTGTTTCAATACATCTTCAATGGCAAGACGCGTGGTGCGGCTGCGGTTATATTCCAGCTGGTCGATAAGCCCCTTTTCTTTGCGTTCGCGTGCTATCTGAACGATGCTATCGGCATTGGCCAAATTTCGTTGGGTGATGTCAAGGTAGAGTTGTGTAAATACCGCAGCAAAATACAGACGAGCGACTTGCGTACTTAGGTCGTCAGTGAGAACGAGGGTTTGCAACTCCGTCAGTTTTTGGTTGTGTTGCGCAAGTTGTACGTCTTGTTTAAGCCCTGCATTCCACAGCGGAGCATTGGCTTCGAGACCCGCCGTGAGGTTGAACGGCACCCCAAACTGCACCCCACGGTATTCCCCTTCTTTCCCCCCAAAAAACTGAGCGGGAATTAGCTGCGTAGGTAGTACAAAATTGTAATCGAGGGCGGTGGTAAACTTTAATTGCGGTACGCGGGTGCTTTTGGCTGCCGTGACGCTCCACGATTGGAGTTGGGTATTTTGCCGCGAAATGTGCAGGTCGGCATTTTGTTTTTTTGCCAATTCAATGGCTTCATCCACGTTGGCGATGGTGGTTTGACTGCGCCCCAGGCAGACAAACAAAAAAGATGAAACACAGGCAAGAATGAGCTTCTTCATACGGCTCGAAGTTTCAGTATCTGAGGTGTAGTGATTACATTTGGTAAAAATCACACAACAAAGCAAAAGTATCCATGACATACGTCAGCCATGAAGGTTGATGAAGCGGAAGAAAAGCGATTGAAAACGGAATTTTATTAGTAAAAAGCCTGTGTTCTAGGCAAACGGCTTGAGCGCATTAAAGTCTAGCTTTACTATTTATTGCTCCAGAAGAGCTACGTCTTAATAGAAAGAACCACCCAAGTCTCCGCCAAAGCTCCGATGGGACGGCCGACGCTCGGTAGAGGTTATTTTTTTAATGCGTTTAACTCGACGGGCAGTAGGAATAAATTAAAAAGTATATTGCGTTTTATGCTAATTACAGTGTTAGCTAAGGTTTTTTAAGTTTTACCCGCAGATTGACGCAGATTAAAAGCCGCAGATATTCGCTGATGAGACTAGCTTCATTAAGTCATTTATCAGCGAAAATCTGCGTTTGTTTGTATTGTTCTGCGGGATTCTGCGGGTAAAAACTTAACAGTGTACTAAGTCATTTGAAACCAGATTTAATCGACTATCTGACCCCAATCGTATTCTCACAATCTTTACAAAAACCTTTTCCCTAAAACCACCTTTAACTCGCGATGAATTCTCTTTACATCTTGACCATGCTGTGTGCCAATGTCGTATTGGCCGAATGGCTGACCAAGTTCCCTTACCTGCGTTCGATGGGTGCCGCGCTGCTGGTCATTATCACTACGGCCATCACGGCCAACCTAGGTCTGATTCCGTCGTCGAGCGGGGAAGTGCCTGTCTATGATGGCATTTTCTCGTATTTAGCCCCTTTGTCCATCTTTTTTTTGATGCTAAAAGCCAATTTGCGCAGCCTGCGAAAAGCGGGTGGTGTCATGCTTTCGCTGTTTTTATTGGGGTCAATCGGAACCATTTTGGGGGTTATCGTGAGCGTACACCTTTTTGATGTACCCCGCTCGTTGGGCGAACTTCATTATGCCATTGCGGGCATGTTTACGGGGACGTACATTGGTGGAAGTGTCAATTTCAACGCCGTTGCGCTGCATTATGGGGTTTCCAAAGCAGGGACGTTGTACGCGGCTACCACGGCGGCCGACAATATCATCACGGCCATTTGGATGGTAGGAACGCTAGCTATTCCTCAATTTTTGAATCGCTTGTATCCTCGCCAAAAACGCCAAGAAACGGTCTCGTTGGTGGAGTTGGAAGAAGAGTTGAGTGAAAACGAAACCGTAGGCCCCAAAAACGTAGCGTTGTTGGTTGGTCTGGGTATTCTCAGCATTTACCTCTCACAGCAAATTGCCCACTGGATTCCTTCTATCCCTGTGGTGTTGATTCAAACGACCTTGGCGTTAGGTTTGGCCCAAATCCCCGCCATTCATCAGTTGGCTGGCTCGCGGATGCTGGGATTGTTATGTGTCTATTTATTTTTGGCAGTCATCGGCGCCTATTGCGACATCCCCGCCTTGATTCACGATGGGAAGTTGGCCTTTACCCTTTTGGGAATGATAACCGTCTTGGTCCTTATTCACGCTAGTATTGTGTTTGGAATTGGTGCCTTATTGAAACAAGATTGGGACATGCTCGGGATTGCCTCTCAAGCAAACATCGGGGGAGCAAGTTCGGCATTAGCATTGGCCAAAAGCCTTCATCGCCCCGACTTACAGCTTCCTGCGGTTCTGATTGGCGTCTTAGGCAATGCCATCGGAACGTATTTAGGGATTTGGATTGCCGAATGGGTGAGATAATCAATAACTTTGACCCAAAAATTAGACTGAAAGAATGCACGTTACGGGTTTTACCTTTATTCGCAATGCCGTCAAGTTCGACTTCCCTATTGTGGAAGCCATCACTTCTATCCTACCCATTTGTGATGAATTTGTGGTGGCCGTAGGCAAAAGCGAGGATGCGACGCTGGAGCTCGTTCGGCAGATTGACCCCAACAAAATCCGCATCATCGAAACGGTTTGGGACGAGTCGCTGAAAGACGGAGGGGTAGTATATGCCAAAGAAACCGACAAAGCGTTTCAAGCGATTTCGGCTCAAAGTGACTGGGCATTTTATATTCAGGGTGATGAAGTAGTACACGAAGACGATTTGCCCAAAATCAAAGCCGCCATGGAACGCTGGAAAGATGATAGTAAGGTGGACGGACTGTTGTTTCATTATACCCATTTTTACGGTTCCTACGATTACATCGGCGACTCCCCCACGTGGTACCGCCACGAAATCAGGGTAGTGCGCAACAACAAGCGTATTTATTCGTACCGCGATGCGCAAGGGTTTCGGAAAAACGACAACGAAAAACTGCGTGTGAAGCTCGTAGATGCCCGAATTTACCACTACGGCTGGGTGAAAGACCCGCGCGTGATGCAGAAAAAATACGTGCATATTCACCAATACTGGCACGGAGGTGAGGTAGAAAAACACGTAGATGTGTCGGCCGAAGGCTTTGATTATTCGCAGATAGATTCATTGGCCAAATTTACGGGAAAGCACCCCCGCGTGATGCTGTCCCGTATTGAGCGCCAAAACTGGCAGTTTAGCCACGATATTTCGCACAAAAACCTCCGTTTTAAGTACCGCCTCAAAATGTGGGTAGCACGTCTAACGGGTTGGTACATTGGAGAATACAAAAATTACAAGTTGTCTTAAAAACCTGCCATTCGACATTCTCCCCTCTAAACTCGACACTTAACAAATGGTTCAATACGCCGACGCCGACGATTTTTTGGCCAGTCAAACCCCCGAAATTCGGCACTTGTTGTCGTACGTTCGGCAGTTAGTGATGGTGGCGCATCCCAAAATGAGGGAGCGGTTTATGTACAGCAGCACCCTCTTTTTTATGTGCCAAGATTATGTTTGTTATTTTGGTAAAATTTACAAAACCCAGGGCGTTGAGATATGCTTTGTAAAAGGGTTTTTGCTCAAAGACGAAGCGGGAATATTGGAATCGAAAGGCCGAAAAATCATTCGTGGTATGACATTTCAAAACCTAAAAGATTTTCAAGCGCGGGAGGACGCCTTTTTAGAAGTGTTGCAAGAGGCGATTTTATTGAACGAAACTCAGCCCGAAAAAACGTTTGCGAAGATTATGTTCGAGCGGCGTAAAAAATAAGGGCTGCCCAAAAGCTTTTGCTTTTAGACAGCCCCAAAAAGAGCAAGACTCCGTTGTTATTTTTTCTCAGGAAGTAACACTACTTTGATGAAGTTGGCGTCGTTGAGGTACTTGTTGGCTGTCGCCTTTGTACTCTCTACGGTTACTTTATTCAATTGTTTTTCCCAACCCAAAATATCTACTGGGTTTTCGCCAATGCTATACGCTCCAATCAATTGGTTTTGCCAGAATCCATTTTCTTTCATCTGAACTTCCATTGAGCGGCGGGTTTCGGCTTTGAATTTGTCAATATCGACTTGGGTTGCGCCGTTTTTCTTGATTTCGTCCAAAACAGCCAACGTCTTAGTCGCCAATTCTTCTACGCGCTCAGGGCCTGTGCCGTATCCGATACGAAGCGTGTAGCGAGGAGCAGGAGTTTTGCTGTAAGAAGCGCGCGCGCCGATACCATATACACCGCTTTCTTTCTCACGAATAACCTCGATGAGCTTGATGTTCAAGATTTCTTCGAGGGCGTCGAGCTGCCAGTTGTTGTCTTCGTTATAGACGTAATCTCCACTGAAAATCAACGAAGCTTGGCTTTTTTGCTCAATTCCTTTATAGACTTTCTTGTCAAGACGTCCCGACGGAGTGCGGATACCTAAGTCGCGGAAGTTTTCTTTTTTGTTTTGCGACGGAAGCGCGCCCAAGTATTTTTCCAACAAAGGCTTCACTTCATCCACCTTGAAACTTCCCGTGAAGAAGAACGTAAAGTCAGAAGCATCGGCAAAGCGCTCTTTGTAGATTTGGTAAGCGCGGTCGGGATTAATCATGTCCCAACGCTCTACCGAAATAGGCTGACGGCGGAAGTTGTTATTTCCCAAAATACGGCTCAACGAATCCTGGAACACCACTTCAGGCGAAGGCGAAGCGTTGCGGTTTTTGATGGCCGAGCGCTGCGACGTTAAGAAACCTTTGATGATGTCGTCGTCTTTGCGAGGTTTGGTAAAGTATCCATACACCAATTGCAAAGCCGTTTCGAGGTCTTTAGGACTACAGTTTCCGCTGAATCCTTCTTCGTTTTCCCCTACAAATGGGCTCACGTTAGCTACTTTACCCGTAAGGTATTTTTTCAAAGCAGGCGTGTTGAACTCGCCAATGCCACTTTCTTCTACCACGGCATCAGCCATGCCTGCGCTCATATAGTCTTTTTCATCGTAGAGCGATGTTCCGCCTTGGCTACGAGCGCCAATCAAGATTTCGTCGTTTTTGAAGTCAGTTGGCTTCAATACCACTTTTACGCCGTTGCTCAAGGTCAACTCAGTAACCCCAATTTCTGGAATTTGCTTCGTAGAAACCGTACGACCCGCAGCTGGAAGGTTTTCGATAAGCGGTTTGTTGACTACCTTGTCTTCGTAAGCGGTAACGTCTTTGCCCGCAGTATTGATCCACTCCAAAATCGTCGCTTCGGTAGGCAATTTTGCTTTGTCTTTTTCAGAAGCAAGTACCAAAACCGTACGGTTATCAGCAATCAAGTACTTGTTGGCAAGGGCATTGATTTCTGCAATGGTGATGCCATCTAACTGTCCTTGCACAAACTCAAATTGAAACTCGATACCTGGAATAGGTGATTCTTCAAGAAAATTTCCCATGTATTCGTTGACGTACGAAGCTGACTTGGTTTTGTCTCTTTCTTTGAAACGTTTTTCGGTAGCAGTGAGCAATTGTTTTTTGGTACGGTCTAGTTCCGTAGCCGTAAAACCAAATTTCTTCACGCGGGCACCTTCGTCCAACACCGCCTTAACGGCGCGTTCTAGGTTGCCATCTTTGGCTACGGCGATGTTGATAAACGAATCATAATCACCAATAAAACCACCGTAACCTGCGCCCCCGTACAAGAAAGGAGGGTTGGCTTGCTGCGTTTGTTCTTGTAAGCGTGCCTGAAGCATCTGGTTAAACAAGTTACGCTTGATGCTTTCGCGGGAGTCGCCCAGGGTTTTTTCTTCTGCTTTTGGCAACTTCGTAATTATCTGTGCCACCATGTAAGGTTGCTCAGGGTCAGTTACGATGGCAACGCGTGTTCCTTTAAAATCGGCTACGGGAAACTTGCCCAATGGGCGAGGTTTAGCCGCTTTAGGAATCGCTCCGAAGCGCTGTTTGATCATTTTTTCTACTTGGTCGATGTCAAAATCTCCCACGGCTGCAATCGCTTGCAAATCGGGACGATACCATGTTTTGTAGAAATTACGGATGGTCTCATGGCTGAAATTTTTCAAAATATCTTCCGTACCAATGATGTTTCGCTTACCATATTTTGAGTCTCCTACCAAAATAGGAAGCCACTTATCGCGCATCCGTTGTGGTGCGCCTTTTCCACCACGGAGTTCTTCCAAAATAACGCCGCGTTCTTTGTCGATTTCAGCACCTTCAAACGTGATGTTGTGTGCCCAGTCTTCCAAAACCACAAACGCTTTGTTGAAAATATCGGCTGAGTCGGTCGGTACAGGTAATTGATACACCGTTTGGTCTTGTCCCGTGAAGGCGTTGAGGTCATCCCCAAACTTCACCCCTGCGCGTTGGAGGTAGCTCACCAACTCGTTTTTGGGGAAGTTTTTGGTACCGTTAAACGCCATGTGCTCAGTAAAGTGGGCGAGTCCGTTTTCTTTGTCTTCTTCCTGAATCGCCCCTACTTTGTTGATGAGGTACAATTCAGCGCGTTTTTTGGGTTCTTCGTTTTTACGAATGTAGTAGGTCATACCGTTGGGAAGTTTGCCGTAGCGAACTTTGGGGTCCATCGGAATGGGTTTCTTGAGATCGGTTTGGGCACTGGCTGTGGCTGCCCAGCCGAAAGCTACAGTAAGAAAGAGTAGTCTGGCTTGTTTCATAGATGTTTGAAGTCTATTTAGAGGATTGATTTGGAGGTAAAACAACTTATTTACGGAAGTGTTCATAAATTATTGTGATAAACGGTCTGAAACGAGGTTTAGCTCATTAAAACCTGATAGGTTTCTAAAAACCTATCAGGTTTGTACTACTTTTGAATATTTTCACAAAAATGAATGTATTAGTTTTTTTTCTAAAAAGAAATAATTTTCCATGTTATTTGACGATAGCTATAAAACCATAGACGCTCCTACTGAAGGTTTTTTTCGCGACCGAGGTAGCAAATTTTTAGCCTACGCATACCCCATCAAGACCGAAGATGACGCCAAAGGTCACCTAAACGAGTTGTACGAACTCCACCCCAAAGCCGTGCATCATTGTTACGCCTACCGATTGGGGTTAGACCGTACTCAATTTCGCGCCAACGACGACGGCGAGCCTTCGGGGTCGGCGGGAAAACCAATTTTGAATACCATTTATGCCCACGATCTCACCAATGTATTGGTCGTAGTGGTGCGGTATTTTGGGGGAACCCTGCTAGGCGTCCCTGGCCTTATCAATGCTTACAAAGTAGCCACCGACGAAGCCCTCAAGGTAGCAAAGGTAGTGACATTGCATGTGCGCGATGTTTATACCTTGGTCTATCCTTATGAGCAAATGAACGACGTAATGAAGGTCATCAAGGCGTTTGACTTAGTACCCCAACAGCAACATTTTGACAACGAATGTAGTCTTCAACTCGAAATCCGAAAAACGATGCTGAATCAAGTGCTTGGCAAACTAGAAAAAATCGACTCATTACGCTTGGAGTTTGAAGGGACTATTTAGAAAGCCATTTTTGGGGAATTACAGCGTACAAAATGGCCGCCATTTCAACGAGTATGCCAAGCCCTAGTAGAGTGTACCCAAAGGCAGCGGCAGTCGAGGAAACAAACAAGTAGCATCCTGCTAAAACAAGCATGATACCGATTAGAAGAAATTTAAAGTTAGCGGGCATTTTTTTATTGGTTTAAAAAAAATACAATTAATGGTTAGAGACAATCAAGCACATTGCTATGATGAATTTCAATAGAAAATCACGTAAAAACCAAATCGTAACATTAGTTTTTTGGCAAAAAACCGTGAAACCTACTTTTTAGCCCGTGAAATCTACACAGAATTGCATTTTTTCAAATGTTTCACGGAGGGCAATAAATGAAGGAATAAACTACTTATATACTATTGGTATAGTGTATAAGTATATTTAATAAAATGGTGAAAAGAGAGGGTTGTTAGAAAAGTACAAATAGAAGAAATAAATACTTTAGCGGATAGTCCGATAACACGCTTTTTGAGCGCACTATCGGACTATGCTTTTTTACAAATTCTTCAATACCCAATCTGTCATCATTTGGTAGCGGTGAATGAGGGTATTTCCGCCGCCAATGCCATGGTTGCGGTTGGGATAATAAAACGAATCAAACTGCTTTCCTGCTTTGATGAGGGCGTTGACAAAATCAACGGAGTTTTGAAAATGCACGTTGTCGTCGCCTGTGCCGTGGATTAGTAAAAACTTCCCTTTGAGTTTTCCAACGTGCTGAATTGGCGAGTTGTCGTCGTAGCCTGCGGCGTTGTCTTGAGGGCGTTTGAGGTAGCGCTCGGTATAAATCGTATCGTAATAACGCCAAGTGGTAACGGGCGCTCCCGCAATTCCTGCTTTGAAATAGTCGGCGCCAATGGTCATACAAAGCGAGGTCATGTAGCCACCGTAGCTGTGGCCGTGAATCCCAATACGACTCGCGTCCACGTACGGGAGGGTTGCCAAGTACTTCGCTCCTTCGATTTGGTCTTCGGTTTCTAGCTTTCCCAGCTGCGCATACGTACAGGTACGAAACGCGTTTCCGCGCGCTCCCGTCCCGCGTCCGTCCACCGATACAATCAAGTAGCCTTTGGATGCCAATACTTTAAACCAGCCAATGAGGGCATTGGTCCATGTATCGGTGACGGTCTGCGAGCCTGGGCCGCCATAGACGTACATCAACACGGGGTATTTTTTAGCCGCATCGAAGTTGAGCGGCTTAATCATCCAACCGTTTAGCTCGGAACCTTGAGTGGTGGTAAACTTGAAAAAGTTTTGGGTGGGAAGGTCGTACTCGGCCAAACGTTCGCGGAGCTTTTGGTTGTTTTCGAGTACCCGCACGGCTTGGGTGGCGGTGCTTTGATGTAAACTCACCGTCAGAGGCTCTTGCGCCGACTGATTATACACCAAGTAGTAGCTGCAATCGGGGCTCATATTGATGGCGTTATTGCCTGCTTTTTCGGTGAGTTTGACGGGCTGTGGTGCAACTACTGGCGCGGCTTTCTTGGATTTTTTGGCTACTGGCGTTGCAAAACTCAAACTGTATAAGTGGCGCTCCATGGGCGACACCATCGACGAAGTAAAATAAATCACTTGTTTTTTCTCGTCAATCCCCAAAATATCAGTCACTTCCCAGTTGCCCGAAGTCAGTTGTTTGACCAGCGTGCCATTGATGTCGTACAAATACAGGTGCTTGTACCCGCTGCGTTCAGAGGTTTGAATAAACGATTTGCCGTCGGCCAAGTAGGTGAGGTCGTCGGTAAATTCCAAGTCCACGTAGGTTTTACTTTCTTCGCTCCACACGGTTTGCGACTGCCCCGTGGTAGCATCGGCGTGTAAAATATCCAAGCGATTTTGAAGGCGGTTCATACGCTTGATTGACAACACATTGGCGTTTTGGGTCCATTTGATGCGAGCGATGTACTGGTCGGTTTCGGGGCCAACGTCGATTTTGGTTTTTTGGTTATTGGCCAAATGATGTATCCAAATCTGCACAACAGAATTTGCCTCACCCGCTTTGGGGTATTTATAGCGGTAATCTTTGGGGTACAAATCGCCCCATATCTGCATGTTGTATTCAGGAACGCGGCTTTCGTCGAAACGATAATAGGCAAGTTTGGTACCGTCGGGCGACCACTCGAAGGCTTTGGCAAAGCTAAATTCTTCTTCATATACCCAATCGCATGCTCCGTTGATGATTTCGTTGCGGCGGCCATCGGTCGTAATGGCGCGTTCGGTCATGGTGGCTAGGTCGGTGATGAAAAGATTATTATCGCGTACAAATGCTACTTTCGAGCCATCGGGCGAAAGAGTTGCGAGCATTTGTTTGCCATTTTTAGAAAGCTGAACCAGCTTTTTGGTTTGCAGGTCATACACGTAAAAATCGGCTTTAAACGAACGGCGATAGATACGCTCAATGCCCGTAGTAAGCACCAGCTTTTGCTCGTTTGCGCTCAACTCGTAGCTATCAAACTGAATGCTTTGGTTGCTACCTTCAACTTTTACGGTCGTTTGGTCAAACAACGTTTCGACGGCTTCGCCCGTGGCAATGCTGTATTTGACCACTTTACCTGCTTGTTGGGCGGTGTAAAAACCTCCCGCTTGCATCCAATTGACACCCGTCACCGTGCGAGGAGTGAAAACGGAGCCTTGTGGGCCGTAAATGTCGTTGAGGGCGAGGGTTTTCTTTTGTGCCTGCGAGGGACTAGCTAGGGTGGCGATTAAAAAAGCCAATGAAACACCCCAGTTTTTAAGGGAAATAGTGGTTTTTCTCATGTACGATTGATGAATAGGTGAACTGATAAAACTCGACAAAGATAGCCAAATCTTATCCATGAATGACATCACCCATATTGAGGGAAAAAAGTATCTTTGGGGGCTGTTTTGAAAGCAAGAATCTACCAATGAATAAACGTGCGTAAGCACTTGTATATGTTAAAAAAAGAACGTTATCGCCAATTAATTGACCATTTCTCTCAAAAATTCCCGCAAGCTGAAACCGAATTACACTATACCAATCCGTACGAATTGTTGGTGGCGGTTATTATGTCGGCACAGTGTACCGACAAGCGGGTGAACATGGTGACGCCAGCGTTGTTTGAGCGTTATCCCGACCCGCAAGCATTGGCCGACAGCACTTCTGATGAGGTGTTTCAGTACATTCGGAGTATTTCGTATCCCAACAATAAAGCCAAACATTTGGTAGGAATGGCGCGAATGCTCTTGGATAAGTTCGGCGGGGAAGTGCCAAGTTCCATCGAAGAACTTCAGCAAATGCCAGGGGTGGGGCGAAAAACTGCTAATGTGATTGCCTCCGTTATTTATAATCAACCCGCCATGGCCGTTGATACGCACGTTTTTCGGGTATCGCACCGACTGGGCTTGGTTCCTAAAACAGCGACAACTCCGCTTGCTGTTGAGAAAGAACTCATCAAATACATTCCCGATTCGGTGATTCCTGTGGCGCACCATTGGCTTATTTTGCACGGACGCTACGTGTGCCTTGCCCGCAGTCCGCAATGCGGCAAATGCGATTTGACGCATTTGTGCAAGTATTTTGAAAGCCAACAGAAGAAAAATAGTCCGAAGTAGTCAGCAATTTAGCGTATTTTTGTGGCCTACTTTCATTTTGACCACCTACTTACCGATGAAACAAGTGTATTTTACGGCAGGACCTGCAGAGATGTATCCTACCTTCGAGCAACATTTACGTACGGCTGTCGAAAACCAACTTGGCTCCATTTCGCACCGAAGCCAGAAATTCAGAGACATTTACAAGTTCACGGTCGAGCAACTCCGTACATTGATGAACATTCCCGAATCGCACGCGATTTTCTTTACGGGTTCGGCGTCGGAAGTATGGGAGCGGATATTACTTAATTGCGTAGAGCACGAAAGTTTTCACTTGGTCAATGGCTCGTTTTCCAAGAAATTCTACGAGTACGGAGTTTCCTTGCGCAAATTTGCCCACAAACAAGAGAAGCCGTTTGGTGAGGGGTTTGATTACGGCGAAGTAGAAGTGCCTGAGTATGCCGAAGTTATTTGTGTGACTCAAAACGAAACGAGTTCGGGCGTTCAGATGCGCGAACCTGATATTCATAAGCTAAAGCGGAGCAATTCTAAGAAATTGATTGCGGTTGACATGGTTTCGTCGGCTCCTTACCCTGAATTAGACTTTGGCGTGATTGATACGGCTTTCTTCTCGGTACAAAAAGCGTTTGGATTGCCTGCGGGACTAGGGGTGTGGATTGCCAACGACAAATGTCTTACCAAGTCGGAGCGGTTGAATAAGTACGATGACATCACGATTGGGGCACACCATAACCTGCCTGCGCTTTGGAAAAATTTTAAAACCTACGAAACCCCTGCTACTCCCAACGTGCTGGGAATCTATTTGCTAGGGAAAATCGCCGAAGACCTCAATGCCATCGGAGCGGATGTGGTTCGTAAGCAGACTGAAGAAAAATACAAGGTTCTTAATAAATACGTAGAAACGAGCAATGTGTTTAGTCCAGCGGTAGCCGAAGAAAGACACCGTTCGCGGACGGTTGTGGTGGCCAACACCAGCAAGTCATCGGCGGCGGTCATTGCGGAAGTGAAAAAGTCTAATATGGTGGTTGGAAGCGGTTATGGGCCTTTCAAAGATAGTCAAATTCGCATTGCCAATTTCCCAGCGGTGTCGCTTGAGCAGGTGGAATTGCTGATTGAAGAATTGAAAAAACTAGAAAACTAACCCGCCGTCAGACGATAGTCAGACGGCAGAAATGGTCGATAGTCAGACGATTCAAGAATGGTCTGACTATCGTCGAAGCATTAGTCTGACTATCGTCTGACTAATGTTGAATAACAACAAAAAAACGCCCTGCAAATGCGATAAAGCTTCGTTGTTCGTTTTTGGTGTATCTTTGGCCGAAAATTGGGACGTATGAAGTCGAACCTTGCACGCATTGCACTTTTTATTGGGATTTTAGTCGGAATAAATGTCATCGCAGCATTTGTTTTTTTTCGTTGGGATTTGACCCAAGAAAAACGCTACACTATCTCGGACGCTACTAAAAAACTTCTCCAAAACTTGGAGCACCAAGTAGTGATTAAGGTCTATCTGACGGGCGACTTTCCCGCTGGTTTTGAACGTTTGGAACGCGCCATTCAAGAAACCCTGGAATCATTTGCTGATTATGGCGGAGGCAATGTGGCTTATCGCTTTATTGAACCTACTGACCCCAAACTTCAGGAAGAACTCATTGGTAAAGGATTGATTCCGACCAATCTGTTTGCCAACGAAGAAGGAAAACGTACCGAACGCTTGGTGTTTCCAGGCGCTGTTTTGGTATATGAAGGCAAAGAATATCCAGTACAACTGCTCAAAGGGAATAAGTCGGCTACATCAGAAGAACAACTCAATCAATCGTACGAAGGGGTAGAGTTTGAGTTGGCGTCGGCGATACGCCGATTGGCGCAAAAAGACCGGAAGCGAATCGGGGTTTTGGTGGGTCATACCAAAGTTCCCCCGCCACGTTTTTCGGATTTTTTGGCCAACCTCCAGCAGAATTATGACCTTTACTTTGACATTCAAAACCCCGACAATTGGGATAAAGGCGATTTGTTGGTGATTCCCAAACCTGATAGCCCCTTTAGCGAAGACGAAAAATACCGCCTAGATCAGTTTGTCATGCGCGGAGGAAAACTGTTGATGTTTGCCGACGGTGCGCGCGTTGACAGTGTAAGTTTGGAGGGAACGTTTGCGCAACCCTTGGATGTCAATCTCGATGATTTGTTGTTCAAATACGGCTGCCGAATCAACCAGAACTTAATCAAAGATTTGAGTTGTGCCATGATTCCCCTCAACGTGGGTAACATGGGCGACAAACCGCAGATTCAGTCCATGCCTTGGCGCTTTTTTCCATTGATTAACAATTTTGGAAAACACCCCATTGTCCGCAATCTGGATGCCCTTTATACCCGTTTTCCCAGCAGTATTGACACCATTCAGGTGGATGGCATCAAGAAAACACCATTGCTTCTGACCTCGCGTTATACACAGCTACGCAAAGCGCCCGTTTTGGTAGGTTATAACGAAGCACGTCAGCAACCCGACCCGCGTGAGTACAACGCAGGTGAAAAGCCCATTGCGGTACTCTTGGAAGGGTCGTTTTCTTCTCTTTATAATAATCGTTTGTTGCCCAATGACCCACGTACAAAATCGTTTGTGGGGAAAAGCAAACCTACCCAAATGATTGTGGTATCCGACGGCGATTTGATTGTGAATGACATTGATTACAAGCGCAATGCTCCTTTGCCGTTGGGCTACGACCGACTTTCAGGCAATACCTTTGCTAACCGAGACTTTGCGCTTTACGCCGTAGATTACTTGGCAGATTCGGAAGGGTTAATTACGGCACGAAATAAACAAGTGACGCTGCGGCCATTGGATAAACTGCGACTTAAAGAAGAGCGTACGCAGTGGCAACTATTGAACTTGATAGGCCCTTTGTTATTGATTGGTGTGGTGGGCTTGGTGTGGCAATGGAATCGTAAACGCCAATACGGCAGTTAAAAGCAAAGCTCCCTGCGTACCGTGTTTGCAACGGCGCGCAGGGAACAACAAGCTAGGCCGCGAGGTTGGGGTCTTCAACCACGTCTTTCTCGACCCGTAAATTATCAATGATAAACCGCTGACGTTCGGGGGTGTTTTTGCCCATGTAGTATGTCAACAATTTGGGAATAGTCGTTTCTTTTTCCAAAATCACGGGTTCGAGGCGAATGTTTTCCCCAATAAACTTTCCAAACTCTTCGGGGGAGATTTCCCCAAGTCCTTTGAAACGCGTAATTTCTACCTTTTTGTTACCTCCCAGTTTTTTGAGCGCCTTTTGGCGTTCTTCGTCGCTGTAACAATAAATCGTCTCTTTGTGATTTCGGGGATTGCGGACGCGGAAAAGCGGTGTTTGTAGAATATACAAATGCCCGTTTCGGACCAAATCAGGGAAAAATTGCAAGAAAAATGTCAACATCAACAAACGAATGTGCATCCCGTCCACGTCGGCATCGGTAGCAATCACGATGCGATTGAAACGTAAATTTTCCAAACCTTCTTCAATATCTAAGGCGTGTTGAAGTAAGTTAAACTCTTCGTTTTCATATACTACTTTTTTGGTTAAACCAAAGCAATTCAGTGGTTTACCTCGTAAGCTAAACACCCCTTGGGTTTGTACATTGCGGGATTTGGTAATCGAACCACTTGCCGAGTCACCTTCGGTGATAAATAACGTCGTTTCGTAACGGTCGTCCGATTTTACGTCTGGAAGGTGAATGCGGCAATCACGCAGTTTTTTGTTGTGCAAACTTGCTTTTTTTGCCCGTTCGTTCGCCAATTTTTTGATACCAGCCAACTCCTTGCGCTCGCGTTCTGATTGCTCAATCCGTTTTTTCAACGCTTCCTTAACCGCTGGATTCATGTGAAGGAAATTGTCAAGTTTTGCTTTGAGAAAGTCGTTGACAAATGTCCGTACGGTGGGGCTATTGGGGTCGGGAGAGATATTGCTTGAGCCTAGTTTGGTTTTGGTTTGTGACTCGAAAACAGGTTCCTGTACCCGAACGCTAACGGCGGCTATGATAGAAGCTCGAATATCTTCTACGGCATAGTCTTTGCCGAAGTGATCACGTACGGTATCAACCAGCGACTGCCGAAATGCCATCAAGTGCGTTCCTCCTTGGGTGGTATATTGACCGTTTACGAACGAGTAATATTCTTCACCGTATTGGTTGCCGTGCGTCATCGCAATCTCAATATCCGAACCTTTGAGGTGAATAATAGGATAGCGAATCGAATCTTCGTCGGTTTTATTCCGTAGTAAGTCGAGCAAACCGTTTTGAGAAACGAATTTTTGCCCGTTATAATTGATGGTAAGGCCAGCGTTGAGATAACAATAATTCCAAATCATGTTATCCAAAAACTGCGGGATGTAGTGGTAATTTTTGAAGATGGTATTGTCAGGCTCAAAAATCATCAAGGTACCATTGCGTTGATTGGTATCTTCTTCGCTCGATTCTGTCACGATTTCACCTTTGCGAAATTCGACCCATTTGGTTTTTCCTTCGCGGAACGACTGCACTTTAAAGTAAGAAGAAAGGGCATTGACAGCCTTTGTCCCGACGCCGTTGAGCCCTACCGATTTTTGAAAAGCGCCCGAATCATATTTTCCCCCCGTATTGATTTTAGAAACGCAATCTACCACTTTCCCAAGCGGAATCCCCCGTCCGTAGTCACGAACTTCGACGCGGTGTTCTGAAATTTTTATATCAATCGTCTTTCCGAAACCCATGGTATGTTCGTCAATGGAGTTATCCGCAATCTCCTTGACCAATACATAGATACCATCATCGGCAGCCGAGCCATCGCCGAGCTTGCCAATGTACATTCCAGGACGTAATCGAATGTGTTCTTTCCAATCGAGTGACCGAATACTGCTTTCGTCGTACTTTACTTGTTCTGCCATTAATAGTTCAAAGATTATTTGTAGCAGGCTTGTAGATAGCCTTTGGTATGATTTTACAAACTTACAATTTTAAGTCTTGAAGCACAAGTGCAGCCTTATCTCAAAATATTTCTGACCAAATACTTGTCACATTAGAGGTTAAAGTACTTACTTTGTAAAACAAAGTTCTTTTTATTGATTTTGTTTAAAAACTCTGAGCGGAAAACAAAGTAGTAACAAAACCATGAAAATATCGGAAAAATCATACAATAAGCCCAGAAAATGGCCGTAAAAAAGAAAAAAGTTTAAAAAACTAAAAAAGTTACGTTACTTTGTCGGCCAATTTGATTCTGTATAAATATTGGCTTGTCTATCGTGTTAATTTATTGTTAATCAGAATCTACCTTTTTTCTCTGAAACACATTTCATGAAGAAGTTCTTTAAAGATTTTAGCGCAGGACGCGCAGTCTTACACCTATTTTCGATTAGTTTATTAACAGCCACTTTAGTAAACGCCCAAACTCCTGCTGGTCCAGGAAGTAGTAGCTCAAGTTCAAGTTCGGCGCCTGCGCAGGGTCAAGCCCCTGCTTCTACAACGCCAGGCTCAACGGCTCCTACCACGACAACGTCGCCTACTACTACCACGGCCGACAAAGGAACAGATGCTAAGAAAAGCGCTGACCCTAAAGCCCTTATCAATCAGGTAGAAAAAGCAAATGACAAAGAAACAACAGCTGCTGACGCCGAAAAAAACGAAGATACAGAAGAAGCGTATCGTCAGGCAGAGTTGAATAAGATGCGCCGCAAGATTTTTGGATACCAGCTTTTTAATAATCCAAATGTCTCATTTGCACCTTCTGATAACATCGCTACCCCCCGTGACTATACCATTGGGCCAGGGGATGAGTTGATGGCGTACATTTACGGTTACTCACAGTCGATGTTAGAACTGCCCGTCAACTCAGATGGATTTGCATTTGTGAAGGCGGTTGGCCCAGTTCAGTTGAGCGGCCGCTCGATTGAGCAGGCACAAAAAGAATTAATCACTCGCCTTTCGCCTTATTACAATAATCTTGGGGCGCCAGGAAGTAGTGCAAGTACTTATCTTCAATTGCGTTTGGGACGGATTCGTACCATTCGGGTGACGGTATTGGGTGAAGTTACTACGCCAGGTACTTACAATGTTTCGTCGCTTTCGACGGCGTTGAACGCTCTTTATCTTACAGGTGGCCCCAATGAATTAGGGTCATTCCGTCAGATTCAGGTGGTGCGTAAGAACAAAACCGTAGCAACCCTCGATTTGTACGAACTGTTGATGAACGGAACATTGAACTCGGACATTC
The DNA here is from genome assembly GCF_000482465.1 of Runella limosa DSM 17973. GTDB lineage: Bacteria > Bacteroidota > Bacteroidia > Cytophagales > Spirosomataceae > Runella > Runella limosa. The sequence goes on along the minus strand of NZ_AXVJ01000065.1, from coordinate 25,984 downwards.
GTTTGCAAGATAATGACATCATTCAAGTGGGTGTTTACAAAAAACGGGTAGAGATAAAAGGCAATGTAAAACGCCCAGGCTTGTATGAGTTACTTGACAATGAAACAATGAGTAATGTCCTAAACTACGCAGGCGGTTTTACGGACAATGCTTATACGGATCGTTTGAAGCTACTAGGACTTACGGCCAAAGAACGTCGTATTGTGGATGTACGTTCAACAGACTATGGTACATATATCCCCAAAAACGGAGACGAGATTACGGCTGATATGTTGCTGGCGCGTTTTGAAAACATGGTCGTTATCTCAGGGCCTGTGTTTCGTCCAGGACAATATTCGTTGGACCAAAATAAAACCTTGCTTCAGCTAATTAAAAGTGCCGAAGGTCTGACAGGAGAGGCTTTTACGGGGCGTGTGAATGTGATTCGTACGCGGGAAGACTTGTCGGTAGAAAATATTTCATTGAATTTAGCGGATATGCTAAACGGAAAAACCCAAGATCTAATCCTTCAGCGTGAAGATCAAGTGATTATCCCTTCTAAATTTGAGCTTCGTGAAGGGACTTTCATTAAAGTGATTGGAGAAGTAAACCAAGGCCCAGAAGTTAATTTGCCATACAGTGCTAACTTTACCCTTGAAGATGCGATTATTCGTTCGGGTGGTTTTAAAGAATCCGCATCTACTGCTCAAATCGAAGTGGTGCGTCGCAAGCGTGATGTGAACGTACAGTCTGCCACTGCGCAAGTAGCCGATATATTCTTGTTTGACGTTAATCGTGATCTTACACTCGATGGTAATGACAGTCGTTTTATATTGGAGCCGTACGATGAAGTATTAGTGCGTCCATCGTCAAACTACCAGCCACAAACATTCGTGACTTTCAAAGGAGAAATCGTAAGTCCAGGGATATATGGTATCAAGACCAAGGATGAGAAATTGTCGGACTTACTCAAGCGTGCAGGAGGATTGACAGCACAAGCGTATGTAAATGGAGCGACTTTGTTGCGTAAGATTACACTCTCGGACGAAGAAATCGCACAACGTAACCGGGCAGTATCTGAAATTTCGGACGATGCTAAAAAAGGCCGTTTTGACGACGAGGGAGTTGTAAAAGATAAGCAAGAAGCCATCGGCATTGATTTGGGACGTATTCTTCGTAACCCAGGTGGACGTGAAGATATTATTCTTCAAGATGGCGATGTGATTGACATTCCGAAGCGCCTTGAAACCGTTCGCTTGCAAGGAGAGCTTCTTTTCCCAACCACCGTAAAATACCGCAATGGTAATTCGTTTATGGATTATATTTCGCAAGGAGGAGGCTTTACGCGGATGTCACTCAAACGTAAATCGTACGTGATTTATCCCAATGGTTCGATTGACCGTACGCGCAAGTTCTTGTTCTTCAATGTGTATCCAAAAGTAGAACCAGGTTCTGAAATCCACGTTCCACAACGTACCCAATCAGACCTTGCAGAGGCACAAAGAGCGATGCAGTCAGTGATTGGTATATCATCAACCTTGATGACATTGATTACTACAGTGTTGGCTTTCAGAGTATTAGGTGCAAAATAAAAAGAATTAACTAAGAAGCTTTTATGGAACAACAAGAGCAAGTAACCCTCACGCCCAAGCTGATTTTTCAAAAAATAATAGCTACCAAAAACCTAGTTCTTAAAAATTGGTGGATTATTATATTAATTACAGCAATTGGTACGGGAATAGGATACTACATAGATGCGGAAAAAAATAAACGTCTTCAATACTTAGCTAAAATTGTTTTTAGCATCAGTGGCGCGTCTGGCGGACAAGACATGGGAGGTTTTGGAAGCCTTCTGGGGATGTCAGGTGGTGGACAAGGCGGTGATGCAGGATTGTTTAGAGGAGAAAACCTGTTTTATGTCATCAAAACGCGCCCCGTGTTGGAAAGAGCGTTGCTATCAACGGTGACTTTGAGTAATGGGAAAAAAGAGAAGTTTGTCAACTATTACCTCGATTCGACCTACTTGCGTCAAGACGAATGGGCGGGCTTTTTGCCCGAATGGATGAATGTACGTATTACGCATAATCGTCGCGACTCCATGACTAAAGTAGAGCGCCAGGTGTTTGATGGGGTACTTTATCGGGTAAAAGACCGAGAAATCAAAATTTTGCAACCTGACATCAAGACGGCTTTTTATGACCTGACGGTGTCGATGGAAAATGAGCAGGTATCAAAAACATTTGCGGAGTTGTTGTTGACGACTATCGAAAGAGTTTACCAAGAAACCCAAACCCGTAAGTCGCGCGAGATGATGGGTATCATGCAGCGTCGGGTGGATTCATTAGGACGTGTGTTGAACCGTACTGAGAGCAGTTTAGCACGGACTGTGGTCATCAATACCGATGCGGTTGCTCCCACGGCCAAAGTGGAAGAAGGACGCTTAACTCGAAGTAATACTTTTGTTTCTTCGCTCTATTTGGAGGCTTCGCGGAGTTTGGAAAACTTACGGATGTCGATTGTCAAAGAGGCTCCGTTATTTACCATCATCGAACCCGCAGTTTTACCACTTGAAACGCGACTATTCACCCGTGAGAATACCAAGTTTGGGGCGATGTTAGGACTCATTGTGGCTATTATCTTTGTGCTCGCCAAACAAACGTACGGCGAAGCATTGAGAGACATGAAAAATAAATAATTAAAAACAGAAAAGAAGCTTTGGGTGGGAGAAATCCTGCTCAAAGCTTTATTTTTGGCGTAAAATCTGAACGTAAAAAACAATGGCGCATTCGGAAGAAGTAATCATTGAAGCTGGCCACGGAGCAAAAAACTACTGGCGTGACTTGTGGAAAAATCGTGAATTGTTGTTGATTCTGTCTCGTCGCGATTTATCAGTTCGCTACAAACAAACGGTAGTTGGGGCTGGCTGGGCTGTCATTCGGCCTTTTGCAACCATGCTCGTCATGGTTTTTGTGTTTGATAAAGTAGCCAAATTCAAAGGAGATGAAGGAATCCCTTATCCGTTGATGGTCTTGGCGGGAATCACCATTTGGAACTTCTTCTCGACAACCTTTACCCAAATTAGCCACAGTATTTTGTTGAATTCTAACTTGGTCACCAAAACCTATTTCCCGCGTTTAATCATGCCATTAAGTTCGGTGGTTGTGGGGTTTGTCGATTTTATTATTTCGATTGTTCTTTATGTACTCATTGCCATCTGGTACAAACATTTTCCGAGTTGGCAACTTTTGCTTTTTCCCGCTTTTGTGCTTTTGACATTGGCGGCTTCGCTGGCTTTTGGATTATTTTTTGCCGTGATGAATGTGCGCTTCAGGGACATTGCCCAGTTGATTCCTTTTATTGTTCAAATCGGGTTTTATGCCTGCCCTATCGCTTATAGTAGTAGTATGGTAGAGTCTAACCAAGGAGCTTGGTGGTATGACTTGTATTATCTCAACCCGATGGTAAGTATTATTGATGGGTTTAAGTGGTGTCTTTTGGGCGACGGCGCCTTCTTTAAAGTAAGTAGTTTGTACAGTACAATAGGTTTCACAGTAGCTGTATTGGGTATTTCGATTTACTATTTTCGTAAAGAAGAAAATTCGTTTGTTGACTACATTTGATTACTTTTGAAACTAGAACAATACCTATACGACCAATGGAGGTTATCGTTGCGGAAGATATTAGCAAAAAATATATCATAGATCACCAAAAAAAGGCTCGTAAGAATTTTACACTACGAGATACTTTTTCGGAGAAGTTTAAGCATTTTTTTGGCAAGGGAGAGGAAGACGAAGTTGAGCACGAGGAGTTTTGGGCCTTGCGTGATGTGAATTTTAGCGTGAACCAAGGCGACCGCGTTGGTATCATTGGTCACAACGGTGCAGGCAAATCGACTTTGCTGAAAATTTTGAGTAAAATCACGGAGCCTACTAACGGTCGAGTGACCATCAAAGGACGAGTCGCTAGTTTGCTTGAAGTAGGAACTGGGTTCCACCCCGAACTTACTGGGCGCGAGAATATCTTCTTAAACGGGGCTATTTTAGGCATGAAACGCCACGAAATCAAGGCTGCGTTTGATAGCATTGTTGATTTTGCGGGAGTCGATAAGTTTTTGGATACGCCCGTAAAACGTTATTCTTCGGGAATGTACGTTCGTTTGGGCTTTGCCATTTCGGCGCATTTGAGTCCTGAGATTCTTATTATCGACGAAGTATTGGCCGTAGGAGACGCTGATTTTCAGAAAAAATGCCTCGGTAAAATGCGCGATGTGTCAGAAAGTGGGCGCACGATTTTGTTTGTGAGCCACAACCTAGCCGCAGTGCAGTCGTTGTGTAATCGTGCTTTCTATTTCGAACACGGCCGTCTCAAATTACAAGGAGATACGACACACGTAGTTAACAACTACTTGAGCCACGTTGCAAAAACTACCCTTGAGCACACTTGGGAAACGCCCGAAGAAGGCCCAGGAACGGATGAAGTTCGCTTCCGTAGCATTCGGGTGAAGCCTGCGTACGCCAGTGGAAAATTGTACATCGACGTAACGACCCCCATAAAAGTACACATTGAGTTTTGGAACATGGCCGAGCGCGCCGACCTTAACTTGAGCTTGCACCTTTATGCCTTTACGGGCGAGTGTATTTTTAACGTTGGGACGACCTCTCAGTCTTTTGACAAAGGTTTAGTATCGGCAACGCTTGATATTCCTGGAAACTTCCTTAATGATGGTTCGTACGTAATATCGGTGATGGTTGTCAAAGATACCTCTACCGTTTTATACCAATTGGCCGAAGCGGTTTCGTTTGAAGTCGAAGATCACCGTGAAGGTGTGACGTGGTATGGCAAATGGCCTGGTTATGTACGCCCTCAGTTTAACTTTCAAATCAGCCAATCAGAAGTATTGGTTTAAACGGCTGGATTGTCCAAGCGAATGATTAACGTTACCAAAACATACCTTCCCGATTTTGATGAATATGTTTCTTATTTAAAACAAATCTGGGACAATTCACAGCTGACCAACAATGGCCCCTTGGCCCAGCAGTTGGAAAAAGGACTTAAAGAATACCTTGGAGTCGAGTATTTGTCTTTTTGCGGAAACGGCACCATCGTGCTTCAAATGGCATTAAAGCTACTTGAACCCGCTGGGGAGATTATCACTACGCCTTTTTCGTACGTAGCGACTACCAACGTTATTTTGTGGGAAAACCTCAAACCCGTTTTTGTCGATATTGACCCCGCTACCTATTGCATCAATCCCAGTTTGATTGAAGCGGCTATCACCGAAAATACACGGGCGATTTTGGCCACCCACGTCTATGGCAATGCCTGCGACGTGGAAGCCATCGAGAAAATAGCCCGAAAATATAAACTCGTTGTCATTTACGACGGAGCTCATGCCTTTGGAGCTAATTATTTGGGGAAATCACTGCTATCCTACGGCGATTTTGCAACGTGTAGTTTCCACGCCACCAAATTGTTCCATACCGTAGAAGGAGGGGCAATTGTGACCAATACCTCCGAACGGCACGAAAAAATGCACTTGATGCGCGCTTTTGGACACCGAGGAGATGACTATTTCTTTATGGGTGTAAATGGCAAAAATTCGGAACTACACGCCGCAATGGGGCTCTGCAATTTGCCAATGGTTCCCCAATTGATTCAGGCACGGAAGGCTGTTTGTGATGTATATACGGAGCTTCTCGACTGGAGCCGTTTGTCAGCACCTCAGTGGGCTGATGGACTAGAGCGTAACTACTCATACTATCCAGTAGTATTTGAGTCAGAAGAAAAACTACTTCAGGTGAGAGACGTTTTGGCACAACACGAGATTGTACCACGTCGTTATTTTTATCCTTCGCTCAATCAGCTTCCGTTTTTAAAGGAAGCCGAAGCTTGTCCCGTGTCAGAAGATATTTCGTTGCGGGTGGTGTGTTTGCCGCTTCATGCCGAGCTACCTCACGAAGATGCCAGACGAATAGCTACGTTGATAAACCAACATCTATAACTATGGCATTGCTTAGTTTAGTATGTTTCGGGGTATTCGTTGGATACATCGGACGGACAGCCGCTCAAATTTGTCGCCCGTCGCTTATCGACTGGCTACTAACTTCGTTTCTCCTTTTTGCGAGTAGTATTATTCTCACGGGTTTTTGTTTATCCCCTTTACACCTCACCAGTGCTACATGGGCTTGGGCGCTGGGCGTATTTGTACCTCCTACGTTGATTTGGGGTGTTTTTTCAAAAATAGCCCCCCAAAAAACGCCCTTTGCACCGCTGACAATGCTAGTGCAGCGGTGGCACGCAGCACAACGCTGGTACGTGAGCGGTGGTGCTTACCTTCGTTTTTTATTCGGGGTCATGATTGTAACCCTAGCAGTAATTGGTATCACCAACTTAATCCTTGTCTTGTTTACTGTACCCAACGAATGGGATAGCATGACAGGCCACCTCAATCGGGCTGTGCAATACATCCAACGGGGTACGATGGCGCATTTTGGTGGAACCAACTGGAACATGGATACCTACCCTAAAAGTGTGACCACCATTCAAATTTATTCCTATTTGATGACGGGGGGCTTTGAAAACGCTTTTAAACTTATCCATCATTTATCGTACTGGATGACGGTAGTGGCCGTGTTTGGCATTGCGCAACGCGTTGGAAAAAATCGCTTGAATGCGAGTTTCTTTGCCGCTTTTGCTTTTGCCATGTTTTTGGATTTTTTAATGCAAGCCATCACCACCGAAACCGACATTGTTTTGACGGCTTACTTTAGTACGCTTTTGTATTTTTTGTTCACCTACCGCATCACGCGCGAAGACCGTTATTTATACTTGGCAGCATTGGCGTTTGGGGTAGTTTATGGTCATAAAGTAACATTTACGCTGTTGCTACCTTCGGTATTTGTGGTGATGATTTATACCGTATTTTTACAAAATGCTTGGGGAGAAAAAAAGGGGCTAAAAAAAGGCTTTTTTAACTGGCCAGCCATCGGAAAGTTGGCGATTGCGATTCCACTCTGTTTTTGTATTTGGACATTGCCAACGGGCTATTTAAAAAACATTGAAGTATTTGGCCACCCCATTGGTCCACCTACTTCCCTCAAACACCAATCTATCGAACGAGCTACTTCCAACGGAGGCCTTCGGAATTTATTTGAACAAGGTTCACGCAATGCGGTGCGCTATGCCTATGATTTTGTCAATTTAGATGGTATTCGCAATGTGGAAATAGGCCAAAAAGCCAACCGAGTTATGCGTAAGCCACTCGTTTATTTGGAAGACAAACTGAAGATGCGCTTGGACGAAACGACGGAGTTTTCGATTGTTCCTTTTACGTTTGAACGCCGTTTTGAGTTTATTAACGGAAATCCTTATTGGGGCATCTTCGGTTTCGCGTTGGTATTTCCTTTGCTATTTTTGGTACTGATTGGCCTAGTGCGTTCACCTGCGCATTGGTTTTTGGCGATTGCGTTGCTGTTGCACTTTGCCGCTTTATCCTATTCGGCACCTTACGACCCTTGGAAAGGACGTTATTTTCAGGAAACAGGAGTACTGGGCGTGCTATTTTTGACGCTGTTGTTTAGCCACAAATATAGCCTCGAAAAATCGGGCTACTCGTGGGCGCTTAAAACGTACGTAGGCATCGTGACGGTATTGGGCTGTATTTCGGCCTTGTTAGCGGTATTTTTGAACGTGCGCTGTTTGCCCTTTGATGCACTTGGGCATAAGTCGGCATTTAAGACCGAACGGATTGAATTGATGACCTTTGCTCGTCCTGATATTACCAAAGCCTACCAAAAGTTTGACCAAATAGTACCCGACTCTGCCACGGTGGCCTTGGGTACTATCAACGATGATTTTGAATATCCGCTATACGGAAAACACCTCACTCGTCGCTTGATTACCATCAATCCTTTTGAAAAAGGCGTTCAGCCCATTCCTAAGGAAGCCGATTACCTGTTTTTCTCAAAAAATGTCATTCCTCCTCTTCCGACTGATATTCGTTTGGGGACAGACACAACCATGAAAGACCTGATTGTGCCAGGAGAAGATTACTACCTAAGAAAATTGAAATAGCCCAACTTCTCGAAAGTTCAAAACTTTCGAGAAGTTCTCTTTCTACCCCTGTGTACCTCTTTTATTTATCATTCTAAAAACGATTAATCTATGCGTCTTGCCATTATGCAACCTTATTTTATGCCGTACATCGGGTACTTACAACTGATGAATGCCGTAGATAAGTTTGTGCTGTACGATGACGTCAACTACATTAATAAAGGCTGGATAAATCGGAATCGTATCTTGGTCAACGGGCAAGAGTATTTGTTTACGATTCCGCTTAAAGAGGCCAGCCAAAATAAGCTTATCAACGAGATTTACCTTTCAAATGACCCAAAATGGAAAGGTAAATTGTTGAAAACTGTCGAACAAGGGTATAAAAAAGCGCCATTTTATTTAACGGCCTTTGAGGTAACGGAAAAAATTATCAATTTCGATGCTGAGAAATTGAGCGACTGGATTGCGGCGGGTTTTGGGTTTTTGGCAGACCATTTGTCGATTAAAACGGAAATTGTCCCTAGTTCGGCGATTTACCAAAATACACACCTGAAAGCGCAAGAACGAATCTTGGATATTTGTTTGCAGGAAAAAGCGCAGCATTACATCAATCCGATTGGTGGCATGGAGCTTTACGACAAAACAGTGTTTGAAGAAAAAGGAATTCGGCTCAATTTTATAAAATCAAAACCCGTGGGGTATGCTCAATTTAAAAATGAGTTTGTACCTTGGTTATCAATCATTGATATTCTAATGTTCAATGAAGTAGTTGACATTCAGCAGTTTTTAAACGAATACGAACTGGTATAATCTTATGGCAAAAGTGGTCATCTTTGGTGTTCTTGACACCGCAGAACTAGCTCATTTTTATTTAACGCACGATTCCGACCACGAAGTGGTGGCATTTACGGTCAATCAAGAATACCTAAAAGAAACCGAATTTAAGGGGTTGCCTATTGTGCCATTTGAGGAGGTAGAAACGTTTTACTCGCCGTCGGAATTTAAGTTTTTTGCGCCTATGACGGGCCGAAAAATGAACAAAAACCGAGAAAAAGTCTATCTCGAAGCCAAAGCCAAAGGATATGAGTTTATTACCTACATCAGCTCAAAAGCGACGTGGTTTGGCAACGAAATCGGCGAAAATTGCTTTATCCTCGAAGATAATACCATTCAGCCTTTTACAAAAATAGGGAACAACTGCGTGCTTTGGAGTGGCAACCACATTGGGCACCACGGAATTATCAAAGACCACGTATTTTTTACTTCGCACGTCGTGCTTTCGGGGCACTGTGTGGTAGAATCGTACTCGTTTTTTGGAGTAAACGCGACCATTCGTGATTATACGACCATTGCCGAAGGCACCCTAGTCGCTATGTCGGCTTCTATCACCAAAAATACCGAGGCTTGGGGCGTTTATATGGGCAGTCCCGCCGAAAAAAGACCTATTCCAAGCTTTAAAGTATATTAAAAAAAGCGGACTACTGCCTGCTGAATATGGACGTTTCGATAATCATTATTCATTATAAAACGCTCAAACTAACCATCGACTGCATTCGGTCGATTTATACGCATACAAAAGGGGTTAGTTTTGAAGTGATTGTGGTTGATAACGACTCCCAAGACGGAGCAGATGCCATCATTACCAAAGAATTTCCTGATGTTCAGTGGCTGCAAATGGGCTACAACGCAGGTTTTTCAAGGGCTAATAACAAAGGCATAAGAGCTTCTAAAGGTCGTTATTATTTACTTCTGAACTCCGATACTGAGTTTTTGGATGATATTCTGACCAAGTGTGTCACGCGCCTCGATAGCCAGCCCGAAACGGCCGCTTGCGGGGGGGTACAAATGTTTTCAGATGGTACGCCACGCCCTTTTTACCGCAGTCTAGCTATATTCAAGCGGACTTTATACGTGATGCCTCCTGGGCGTATTTTTCAACGTATTCTCGAAAAACTCATTCCAGAAACGCATTACGACGACCCCGACCAAGTGGACTGGGTACCTGCAGCTTTTCTGTTGGTCAAGCGGGAGGTAGTAGCCAAGGCGGGTTTGTTGGATGAAGACTTTTTTTTGTACGGCGAAGACGTGGAGTGGAACTGCCGACTTGGGCGCGTAGGCAAGCTCAAAGTCTTTGAAGACTGCGGTTACATTCACCACGAATGGGGGAGCAACCCCAAACGGAAAGAGGTCTTGATTACGATTATCAATCGTTTTTATCCCCAAATCCAGCTTTCCAACTTGGTGTGGATACGTAAAGAGTTTGGGATTGGCCGTTTTTTGGGGCTAATGCTCAATTATTATTTGATGATTCCCATTTATTTTGGTTGGAAAATAGCCCTCAACGTCTCTAAGTTTCGCAATCCGTTTGGAGAATTGGAGCAACAAAAAGACTTTACCCGTAAAGTGTGGTTGTTTTCTACCTATTTTTGGAAAATCATTCGTAACAAACCCTATTTCTACAAGCTCGACCCAAAGAGCCACGTCTAAGGCATGAAGATTTTATTTTTTACACCGACAGGAGCGCGGACGGGTTCAGAGATGGTTCTTTGGTACATGATTAAACACCTTTCGGGGAGTGACATCAAAACCGCTGTTTACTCGCGCCAAGCGGGGGAATTGTTTGCCAAATCCTCACCTGCCGATGCTACCTATCTCCATAAATTTCACCGTGGACTGCCGTACTATTCTGTAGAGGCGGTATATCACAAAATCGTCGGACTGACCCCCGAGGAGAGTTATATCAAACGGATTCATAATGAGTTTAAGCCTGATTTGTGGTATTTTAACACCATGACCATGCCGCAGTTTGCCAAACTTGCGCGCAAGCTTAACGTGCCTTACGTAGTACACGTACACGAGTTGTGGGAGACGTACGACATGGTGCGCGCTGATTCGTTTTCGGAGATGCTTACCTATGCCAAAGCGTCGATTGGGTGCTCTAGCGTAGTGGCAGAGCAATTGGAACGAATGGGTACGCCCAACGTAAAATTGTTACACTCATTTATTGATACCGAAAAAATCACCCTCAAAAAAGACCCTGCTGTACTGAGAAAAGAACTTGGACTCCCAAGCGATGCCTTTGTGTGGTTGATGTCAGGGACGATGTGTATGCGTAAGGGCTACGACATGATTCCTGATATTTTGGCGCAATTGCCCAAAAATGCGTACATCGTGTGGTTAGGAAGCAAGAGCGACTACGGCATTTCGTACTACCTCGAACAGCGCGTGAAGCGTGAAGGCTTAAATTTTCTGGCCTTAGGCTCAAAAGGAGGACAAGATTATTACGACTACCTCAATATCTGCGATGGTTTTGTGCTTACTTCCCGCGAAGACCCTTTTCCGTTGGTGATGATAGAGTCAGCATACCTGCAAAAACCCGTCGTTGGGTTTAACTCAGGAGGAATTAGCGAGTTTGTGCAAAAAGGAATGGGCGAAGTGGCTCCCGCTTTTGACATCCAGAAGTTAGCACAAATTATGAAAGATGTAATGAGTGGTAAACTTTCGATTGACAAAGAAGCGCTGCGTAATCGAGCCATGGAGTTCGATATTCATAACCAGCTCGAGCATTGGAAACAGTTTTTTGCGACACTTTAAAACCTTCCCGAAAGTTTTAAACTTTCGGGAAGGTATCAGGTCTAAACAATGAAAAAAATTCTCTTCATAAGCCACGACGCAAACCGAGCAGGGGGGCAGATTGTCTTGTTGCAGTTGCTACGACAATTGAAGCAACAGGGACTTCCCATGCACTTATTGCTTTGTAGCGATGGCCCATTGGAAGAGGAGTTTCGGGAAGTAGTACCCACTACGCGCTTGCCTCGTTTGGGGGATGTTCATTTTTCGCCTTTAGTGACCAAAGTGTTACGCTTGGTTGGCTGGGAAGAACGCATTAAGCATCGAGTATTGGCCAAGCGTTGGGCGCAGTTTCGGGCCGAGATGGAAGCCCAAAGTTTCGGATTGATTTTTGCCAACACCATTGCGGCGGCCGCAGCTTATCGACACCTGGGTTTTTTATCTGTGCCTACCGTCTTGTTTGCACACGAATTGGAAATGTCCATCAAAAAATATAGCCATCCCGACGACATGGCGCATTTGATGGCCAATACCAATCACCTGATTGTCGTGTCGAAAGCCGTTGCTAATTATTTCAAAGCTACCTATCAGTACCCCGATGCTCAGATTAGTACGTTTCAAATCATAGACATTCCATTAATTCTTCAAAGAATAGAGGATGGCCGAAAAACGGACATTCGGAAAGTATTGGGAGTTCCTACCAACGCGGTACTTATAGGCGGGTGTGGCCATGCCGAATGGCGAAAAGGCAATGACGTCTTTATGATGGTAGCCCAGCAAGTTATTCAGCATTTTGGTGAACGTCCTGTGTATTTTGTGTGGGTAGGGATGCGCGAAGATTCGGAATTGTACGAAGTGCAGCGCTTTGACGCCGAACGCATGGGGTTATCAGAACGCATCATTCACGTTGGACTCACGTCGGAAGTATTCCAGTATTTGAGCCAATTCGACGTATTTACGCTAACCTCCCGCGAAGACCCGTACCCGTTGGTGGTATTAGAAACGGCTTTGGCCGAACGCCCCATTGTTTGTTTTGAAAAAAGCGGTGGAGCCCCCGAATTGGTAGAAGAAGATGCAGGCTTTGTGGTGCCCTATTTGGACGTAGTTGCGATGAGTAAAGCCGTCATTACGCTCATTGAGAACCCAGATTTACGTCGTCAGCAAGGGAAACGAGGTAAGGAAAAGGTATTAGAACGGCACGAAACCGACGCCAGCGTTGCCAAAGTAGTAGAAACCATTCGCCGCTTAAACCCCTAACATTTGTGGATTAGACGACGGAATAGTTGGCATTTACCCGTGTAGGTCAGATATTTGCACATTGATTAGCACGATAGCACCCAAACAATGACATTAGCTTTTACGCTGTGTTCGATTAACTACTTGGCTCAGGCACGTACCTTGGGCGATTCGTTAAAAAGAACCAACCCTCATATTCGTTTTATCATCGGATTGGTCGATCGCTTGGACGTAGCCCAAGTACCAGAAGATAAACTCCCTGATTTTGAGCTGTTAGAGTTGCATCGCATAGGTGTCGATGGCCTAGATCAGATGTGTGAGCATTATAACATTACCGAACTTAACACGGCCGTAAAGCCTTATTTTATCCGCTATTTTTTTGAAAAGGTGCCGCAGGTGCGAAATGTGATTTATTTCGACCCCGATATTATTGTCTATCAGCCTTTGACTCAGCTCGAAAATTTGCTCGAAGCCAATGATATTGTGGTGACGCCTCACCTTGCCACTCCCATCGACGACCAACTGACGCCAAACGAACTTCATCACCTCAATACGGGCGTGTATAACCTTGGTTTTATCGCCTTACACAAAAGCATTGAAGCCATGGAGTTTGTGAAATGGTGGGAAGAAAAGCTTTTCGATGAATGTAAAATTGATCTTTGCAACGGACTGTTTGTTGACCAAAATTGGGTCAACTTCGCTCCTGTTTTTTGGAATAATATCCACGTCGAAAAGCACCCAGGATGGAATGCCGCCTACTGGAATATGCACGAACGGCGTTTTTCCCAAAATAAAGGTGAGCATTGGGTGAATGATAACCAGCCCGTTGTGTTTTTTCACTACAGTGGTTATGACCCTGCCAAGCCGAGTGTCGTATCAAAATACCAAGACCGTTTTGATTTTGAAAAACGTCCTGATTTGAACCCTTTGTTTGATTACTATCGGGAAGAATTGCTCCGAAATCACAATGCCTACTACCGCCAGTTTCCTTGTTTTTATATCAAAAAAGAACCTGTCTATAAATACCAGCGCGTTCGTCAGTTGCTGATTAAACCGCTGGAAGCCGCTTTGCGATTGTTGAGCTAAGACTTTCCAGTCTGACCTTCCCGAAAGTTTCAAAACTTTCGGGAAGGTTCTGTAAAGACTTTCCAAGTTTAACTTACGCTAGAAAAAGAAACTTGGGAAATCTCGAAGAAGGTTTTAAAATAAATACCTGTTGAATCAAAACTCCTCTGTTCGATTGAAAACGATTGTTTTTACTGTTTGTACTCCCGACCAATATCCTTTTGTAAAAGTATTGGCCGAAAGCCTACCAGCTGGTGTTTCTTTTAAAATTGGAACCGTCGCAGGAACGTTAGAAAAGGGAGTTTCATTCGCTGACTTGGGACATAGCGAAGTGGCATCGATGCAACAACGCTATGATGCCACGGCACTTGTCGCAGCGAGTAAACCTTTTTTTGCCGACTATTTTTTGCAAAAAGAGCAAGCAGATGCAATTGTTTATTTTGATCCAACCATCTGGTGGTTAGGGGATTGGTCAGAGATAGAAGCCCAGCTTCAAAACTATGATGTGATTTTGACACCGCGTTTGACGCGTACTTTTGGTCAGTCTTCGTACGGGGATGAAAAGCTGTTTTTGAACACGGGCATGTACGATGCAGGTTTTTGGGCCATGAAAGCGACAGATAACACGCGGAAATTGTTAAAATGGTGGCAAGAACGCCTGACCGACCGTGCTTATTTCGATGTGTGCAATGGCATGAACCACGACCAACTGTGGCTTAACTACATCCCCATTTATTTTGATAAGGTTAAGTTAAACAAAAACCTAGGTTGGAACGTCGCTTTGCACAACCTGCACGAACGTATCGTTACTTCGACGCCCAGCGGTTGGCGAGTGAACCAAGAAACGCCATTGGCATTTTTTAACTTCAAGGAAAGTATTTCCAATAACATTGTCAACCAGTATGCAGGAGCATTGGCGTTGCAAAAAGCGTATCTTCAGCGCGTTCAATCGCACGGAGGAGTGCCAGCGGCGCCTTTTTCGGTGCGGACTCAACTTCGTCCAACGGTGCCTGGGTGGAAACAATCGCTCCGACAAAGTATTCAATCCATGATTGATTCGATTCGGTACTTTCCACTTTACCATAAAATCGACCAGTAACTCAAACTGTTAACCCTTTTTTTGTACTTTTGCGGGAAATCTCCGCAAAATGCGGTTCGTTTTTTATCGGTAATGCGTACTGCATGAAAATTTTATATGACCACCAGACTTTCACTGGCTCCCAGTATGGAGGTATTTCGCGGTATTTCTTTGAGTTAATGAACGCTTTTTGGGAACGAAAAGATGTTGATTTTGAGCTCTCTTTGAAGTTTTCTAACAACGAATACTTACGCAATGTGCCCTACGCTCACCCTTGGGGCTACGCACGTTTGGCAAATAATTTCAGGGCTAATCAAGCCTTCTCGCTGGTTAACCGTCTTTGTAGTTCTACCAAGCTAAACGCGGGCGATTTTGATATTTTTCACCCTACCTACTATCATTCCTATTTTTTGGATAAAATAGGGAAAAAGCCCCTCGTTATTACGTTTCATGATGCACTAAGTGAAAAGTACGGAAGGCAATTTCCAGTGCTTGGTGAAGGGCTTACCGAATTAAAACAACGATTGCTGACGCGAGCGGATGTGGTTATTTCGGTTTCGGAAGCGACCAAGCGTAGTATTTTAGAGTATTTCAGCATCGACGAAGCCAAGGTCAAAGTTGTACCGTTGGGGAATTATTTTGAACGGCCCACGGCCAATCATTCGCTGGCACTGACCTTGCCCGACCGCTTTGTACTTTTTGTAGGTAAACGCGATTTTTATAAAAACTTCGACCGCTTCTTTGAGTCGGTGGCGCCATTGTTAAAAAACGACAAAGATTTGCACTTGGTTTGTGCGGGAGGAGGAGGGTTTTCTCCCGAAGAAAAACAAGCGATTGCGGAGCAAGGGTTGCAAAGTCGCGTGATTTACCAACCGATTATCGACGACATGACCTTGATTCAGCTGTACGAAGAAGCGCAAGTATTTGTGTTTCCGTCGTTGATGGAAGGGTTTGGACTTCCCATTTTGGAAGCGATGAGCTGCGGTTGTCCCGTCGCTGCTACCACAGGGACATCGTTTGATGAAATTGCCCAAGATGCGGCTGTCTATTTTGAAGCAGAAAACAAGGAGTCGATACGGGCAGCGGTAGAAAAGGTGGTCTATGATGAAACCCTCCAGCAAACCATGCGTCAGCGAGGCTACGAACGTGTTCCGTTGTTCAGGGCTGAAACCACCGCCCAGAAAACATTAGAAGTATATAAAGCATTGGTATAACGCATGATGAAAATTCCCGAACGTACGCTTATTTACGACCGAGACATCAGCGGGCACCATTTGGACTATTTGCAGTTTTTGGTAGAATACCTCAAAAAAATGCCCGAAACTGTTCGTAGCCAATTTGTATTTGTGCTCCACGAAGGAGCAAAAGCGCGATTTGGTAAAGACGAGAAGTACGTCCAGTTTCGTTATATTCCAGAGAAACAATTAGAGGCATTCATGGCGCTAACAAGTGTATTGCGCCGTGCTTCTGCCGAAATGAATTACCTGACGGGTTTGGTCAACGAATACAAAGCCAATCGCATTATTTTTATGCACATCGATGCCTTTCAGTACGAGGTCGGGCGTGGGGCAATTCGGCGATTAGGGGTTAAGTTGTCAGGCTTGCTGTTTTTGCCTTTTCGTAAGGACTACGAAGATGGTTCGACATTCAAAGCAAAAGTACGCCGTGACTTGCGTGGGTTACGAAAAGGATTGCAAATCAACTGGATGTTGCGTAATCCGAATTTGGAGAAAATCTTTTTTCTCAATGACAAACAGGGCGTAAAAGAATACAACCGACGTTTTGGGCAACGTTTCGATTTTTTACCTGATCCCATTGAAGTGGGGCAAATGGCGGAGAAATCGGTCGAAATCCTTAAAAACGAGTACGGAGTGGAGGCTGCTCGCCGCGTGTTTTTAATTTATGGGCATTTATCTGCCCGAAAAAATGTACCGCACATTCTTGAAGGGCTGAAGCAAATTCCTACCGAAGAGCGTCAAAAAATGTGTTTTTTGATATGTGGTGAGCCAGAAAAAGGGTATGAGAATACCTTGTTTACAGCCATCCATGAAGCCGAAAAAAACTACCCCGAAATTCAATTTCTAAAGCATTTTCGGTTTTTTGATCCACACAGTACCAACGAAGTGTTTAAAATCGTGGATGTGGTCTTAGTACCTTACATCAATTTTTATAGTTCGAGTAATATTTTAGGATTAGCAGCTAAGTACAGTAAACCTTTGATTGCCTCCAATTTGGGGGTTATGGAAGGTTTGGTGACACATTATAAACTGGGGGTGACTGTTCCTCCGCATCGCCCCGAAGCCATAGGGGAGGCGATGCATCGTTATTTACACCTAAATCAGATTGACATAGACGGTAAGCCCTATCTGCAAGACCATTCTGCGGAGGTTTTCTGTCAGAAGTTATTATTTTAATGAAAACAAAAAGGAATGTTTTCCTTCTGGCAACGGCCTCGCTGGTGTTGCTGTGGGTTGTGTTGGAGCTGACGGGCCGCGTGGCCCTCGCCGTGGTGATGAAGTATCCTTTCTGGAAACCTACCGATAAGTTCTATCCCGAACTGGTCAAGATTCAGAAAGAAAACATTTCGCAACAAGACGATACGTTCGACTTGTTGATTTTGGGTGGTTCGGCGGTGAGTTTAGAGTTTGGACTACCTATTAATAAAACACTGGATTCGTTGTTGAAACAGACAGCAAACGGTCAAAAAGTTCGCATTTTCAATGCCGCGACTCCAGCCCATACCTCGTTGGATAACCTCAATAAGTACCGAATGTTGGGTAAACAGCGGTTCGATTTGGTGATTTACTACGAGGCCATCAACGAAACCCGTGCGAATAATATTCCGAGCCAGCTTTTTTCGGACGATTATCGGCACGTGATGTGGTATTACGACTTGGCGCTTATCAAACAACACCCCGAGGTCAACTGGACGGTGTTACCGTTTATTACCCATAAAGGGTTTAACTTGTTGGTAGATAAGTTAAAAGGAAAGAAATTTTTAGAATTAAATACGGTTAATCCAGATTTGGTTCAATACGGCAAAGAGATAAAAACGGGGAAGCCTTATCAAGCTAATATTGAGCAACTTATCTTGGAAGCACGCAAAAGAAGCGAAAAACTGGTGTTGATGACCTATGCTTTGTACGTGCCACCAAGCGTGATAGGAAACGGTGGATATACCGACTACCGCGATTTTGCCAAGTGCCCTTATCCATCGCCCTTGTGGCTTTGGGGCGACCCTGTAAATGTCGATACGGGGGTCAAAGCGCACAATGCCATTTTGCGGAAGTTGGCAGCCCAGTATGGTACCTTTTTTGTGGATATGGATCAGCTTTTACCCCGTCAAAAGGACTATTATTGTGATTTGTGCCATTTGACTGAAAAAGGAGGAAGTGAGTTTGCGACGTTGATTGTTCAGTATTTGTCCAAAGAGCAGTTGATTCCGATGGCGGTGAATCAATGAATTAAAAACCAAAATTTCACTTTGAAATACAAAGTGAATGATTTTACTTTGTAACACAAAGTGAAAAAGGACGATATAAGAACCATGCATCAACGACTAGCAACACTGGATACATTTAGGGGAGTGGCAGCACTGGCAGTCGTGCTTTTTCACCTGACATTGCACCAGTACGATGCTCCTTTTCACTTGAATTGGGGCGCAACGGGCGTCGATTTGTTTTTTATTATCAGTGGTTTTGTCATTTTTTTGACCCTCAACAAAACCCAAAGTGTGCTTGACTTTGTAGTAGCTCGGTTTTCACGATTGTACCCTGTGTATTGGGCAGCAGTGACCCTCACGGCACTTTTTATGGCCATTGGGAGCTGGTTAGGGTACAGCCAAATCAGTTTGGGGGAGTACATTGCCAACATGACGATGTTCCAATATTACTTCGGTATCAGGGACTTAGACGGGTCGTACTGGACATTAATTGTCGAAATGCTTTTTTATGGCGTCATGCTTTTAGGTCTTTGGCTCAACCAAATAGGGCGACTGGAATGGTATGGATTGGGGCTGGTGGTGGTACAAATTGTCCTCCACGGATGGGTGCGGGTGGCAGCTCCTAGCGTGTATGAAGTGATATTGAAAGGGTTTCCGTTAATGAACCATTTTCAGCTGTTTTGGGCAGGTATCTTGTTTTACAAAATGTTCACCCAAGGATATGACAGATGGAGGTTAGTCGGAATAGCAATTGCCTACGGAGTTACACTATATTTGTACGATAAAACGGGACGTAGCAATCTATTTCTGAGTTTTTGGGAATATAGTGGTACTACCACGGTTTATTTTGTACTCTTTTTCTTGTTTGTGAGTCATAAGTTAGAGTGGATTAATAACCGCGTCACGCTTTATTTAGGAACAATCTCATACAGTCTGTACGTGATTCACCATTATTTTACGGTAGGGGTAATCACAGTATTAAAAGATAAATTTGGGTGGTCGTTTGTGCAAGCGAGCACCGTAGCTTTGGCCGCAGCGTTCGTGTTGGCTACGGCCATTACCTATTTTATTGAAAAGCCTTCGTTACAGTACTTACGTGTGTGGTACAAAAACAGAAAGGCATTGTATCAAACACTTTAATAGTAGTTACTTGTGAATCAAAAGCTTAGTGTCATCATTCCAGCCTACAACGAAGAAAAAACGATTCAAACGGTATTGAAGGCTGTTGCATCTGTAGAGTTGATTGGAGGTTTTGAAAAAGAAATAATTGTGGTCAATGACTGTTCAAAAGACGGTACCGAAGCCCAGATTTTGGCGTTTAAGGCCAACAATCCACAGGTAGAATTGGCCTACTTCAAACACGAAGTAAACCAAGGAAAAGGCGCGGCGCTGCATACAGGAATTCGTCGAGCTACTGGAACGTACTTGGTGATTCAAGATGCGGACTTAGAGTATGACCCTCAGGAGTTTAATATTTTGTTACAACCCATAGTGGACGGTCATGCAGATGTGGTCTTTGGGTCGCGTTTTATGGGGGGGAAAGCGCACCGAATTTTGTTTTTCTGGCATTCCATCGGAAACAAAATTCTGACGTTTGGAAGCAATATGTTTAGCAACCTCAACTTGACCGATATGGAAACTTGCTACAAGTTGTTCCGTACCGATATGATTCAAGGGTTATCTTTAGAGGAAAAACGCTTTGGTTTTGAACCTGAAGTCACGGCCAAGATTTCGCGCATTCCGAACATCCGTATTTATGAAGTGGGCGTTTCGTATTACGGAAGAACGTACGCCGAAGGCAAAAAAATTAACTGGAAAGATGGCTTCAGGGCTATTTACTGTATTTTAAGATACGGCTTGTTTAAATAACAACAGCTATGTTAGACGATTTTAAATACTACCGTCAGGCACTAGGAGTGAACATGCTCTGGAACTCTTACCCCATCGTATTTATCTTGCGCGATGGGTTTGGGGTAGGGCCTAGTGGAAGTACCTTTACCATTTTATATTGGGGGCTGGGCTTATTGCTACTGATGCCTATCAATATCTTTCGTACCATCTATCTCCCAAACCGAATGTTATTTGCATGTTGGTTTGGATTTATTGTATTGGGGTGGTTGTATTGGAAATACTATCCAAGTATCAATGGCGAGCCCGAACGACTTCGTGAAACATTGACGTACATTATCCCGCTGCTTTTTTTGTTTGCCTCCATGTACTATCCCAATAATAAAGTCCATATCATTCTGATTGTCATGGTCTTTTATTCGTTGTTGGCAAGTACGGGGCTTTTGTACAGCCTCACGCGTGACCCGCACTGGACTTTTGGCGAACGGGCTGCCATTAAGTTTGCCGCAAACACCCAAAATAGTAACCCGCACGCCTACGCCAACAATGCCCTCTGTGGTATTCTGGCATCGTTTATTGTGGCTGCTCGTATGAAGAGCGTCTTGGTTAAAATATTCTATTATTTAGTAGCTATTTTTTCGGTGGGGGTATTGATTTTGGCACGTACCAATACCAGTTTGATTGCCCTTGGTGTCATGGCTGTCATTTATCTGACCTTTCACGGGAAAAGCGTAGTAAA
Source organism: Runella limosa DSM 17973 (assembly GCF_000482465.1). Classification (GTDB taxonomy): domain Bacteria; phylum Bacteroidota; class Bacteroidia; order Cytophagales; family Spirosomataceae; genus Runella; species Runella limosa. The sequence goes on along the minus strand of NZ_AXVJ01000065.1, from coordinate 4,975 downwards.
ATCGGTATTTCAGATGCGTACGTTAGGCTTAGTTGCCGCAGTTTACGGAATTGTGGCATTTTTGCTGTCGCAATTTGCCTTCGCGTCGTATGCCCTCGAAGTGTATTTACAGGCGTTTATTACGCGTTTTGGGAAGGTAATCTATACCGTGACTGGGGTTGAAGTTGATCAGGCATCCGCCGAAATTGATTATTCTTCCGTCAACCGTGTGTATAGTTTTAGGTACGTTTTTGAAGAATTTTTGGGGGAAGGTTCACTCGGGCTTATTTTATTTGGGGAAGGTTATAAATCGCAATTCTTTGACGTCCCTGCACTGGAAGCGCTTGTGAATCAAGGAGTTTTGGGGTTTATTCTCTTCAATAGCTTCTTCTTTGTCATGGGGATTATTGCGGTACAGCAATTCTTTAAACCTGCCAATGACCTCTCGTTGTTTATGGCCTATTTTTCCATCATCGTCCTAATCGCGCTATTTTCGGGAGCTCGCCCCATCGACTTGAGTATGTGGTTAGTCTATGTTTTTTACATCCGATTCTTCGGAATTTATTCAAGCGATTCTTCCATCAAACCTCTTCAACCCCAACCTGCCTAAGGTAGCGTTTTGTTTTACATGGTTCTTTTCAACAAAATATTGGCCAGTCGATGGCTGCTTGGGGTATTGCTGATTGCATTTACGATAAGTGGTTTTTGGGTTGCATTGGTATTGGGAGAAGACCCAGGATTTGGCTTATCGGTATGGAACGACATGACCAACGGAGGGCCATTGAATCAATTGGCCATTCCTTCGCCTACTGACATTGCACAGCATAAAGAGTTGTTCCTAACGTGGTGGAGTCCAGGACAATACGCTGTTCCAGGCGTAGTGAGTCAGTTGTTGGGCATTTCTACGGGTACGGCCAGTATTTGGGTAACGCTTTTGTTTTCGATAGTAGGATTGGTCGGCTGGTATTTTGTCTATCGGGAATTGGGTTTCGACGAACTTGTGATTGGACTTTGCTTGTTTTTGATTGCCACCTCACGTCTTTTTACCATCAATTTTCTAAATTATACGGGTGGTGAGTTGCTGCTATTTGGGAGCCAATCTTGGACTATTTGGTATTATCTTAAATACCGCTCCGCTCCGCTGAAGCTCTTTGTGGGGCTGTTGTTGCTTTCGTTGGTTAGCTTTTTCTTAAAGTCAGCTTATACCATTGGCTTTGCCGCGCTGGGTGGGTGTGCAGGACTTGCTTTTTTGGCAGACCTTGCCAAAACCCGAAAATTACTTACCCCGAGTTTGGTGAGTGTATTGGTTGTAGGGCTGTGCATCGTTTGCTATTTAGGAATTACTCAGTTTGGGTTTGTCGCTTTAGGCACTAGCCCGATTACGAGTACAAGCCAACCGTTTAAAATGGTTTGGGCTTCTTTTGAAACGCTTACCTATCCGCTGACCCACTGGTTTAGTATTGCCGAAATCTATCCTCAATTACTTCAGCGCACGAGTTTTCCGCTTTGGGGGCATGGGTTGTATTATGTGCTGCTATTGGTAGGTTTTGTGGCAATGATTCGAATTACTTTGGAGACGCGCCATGTGGCGGCTAGAGCGGTATTTGTGGGGTTTTATGTCGTGTATTGCGGCGTTTTTTTATTGTTGTACAACAAAGGCGCCGATATATCTATCGAATATCGCCATACCAAAGTCGTGGCGTATCTATTTTTGCCTTTGCTGGTGGCTGCGCTCCAACAACCGATTGCTACTTCATACCGAGCTGGCGTTTTATGGTTATTATTGATTCTGAATACGGGCTACGGCCTCAGTACGTTTGTGTTGAAGAAAATAGAAATTACGCATGAATCGGCGACTGGAACGTCAGGATTTGCTCTACGCCATGCTTCCAACGAAGATCTTGCCTTTATTCATTCGGTCGATAAACCAGGGAATATTCTGTATTTTACTTCGGGTTCTATGAATGTCGATGCGATTCATGCCCGCAAATTGGTAGGAAGCATTGATTACAAATTTGCGCGGGGATGTGGCTTTATTTTTGACAAATACGAAGGCAAAGCGGGTAATATCTATGCGTTTGTTCACGAAGCGTACGAACAGCTTCCCACCAACCCGTCGCTCAAAGCTCAGTTTCCTGGTTATACATTCCGTTTGGTGAAACAAACGAAACGATTTAAGATTTACGAAGGGCTGTAAAAGGCTCGTTTAAATACACTACAATGAAGAAAAATTGGCGCAAGTATGGATTAATTTTGGTGGCTTTGTTGGGGCTGTCTGAGTTGATTTTGCGCTTAGGTTTTGGCTTTTGCAATGCACCACTTTACATCGAAGATCCTGATTTTGAGTACGTTTTTGTCCCAAATCAGTACCGATTTCGTTTCCGAAACGTGGTAAAAACAAACGAGTTTTCGATGCGAAGTGAGCCAATAAATCCTACCGACACAACGGTCGTGTTGCTGATTGGCGACTCGGTTATCAATGGTGGAAATCCTACCAGCCACGAGGAGTTAGCTTCTACATTGTTAGAAAAACAATTTACGGAACACTATCACCAGCCCGTTCGCGTGCTGAACGTTTCGGCGGGATCGTGGGGGCCTGACAATGCTTTTGCGTTTTTGAAAAAGAACGGATTCTTTGGAGCTGATGTCATCGGTTTGGTGACAAGTAGCCACGATGCTTACGACAACATGAGCCATCATAAGTTGGTGGGTGAAAATCCGAATTATCCCAATAAACAATACAAAGTAGCCTTGTACGAGTTTTGGCACCGCTACATTTACACGTTGTTTATTTATCATTACATCGAGGCGCCGTTGAAAGAGTGGTTGGCACCTGCTACCCAACACGCGCCCAACGACGTGATTCATAAATTTGGAACGACCTTTAATACGGGTTACCAACAATTGGCCGATACGACCAAAGCCATGGGGATTCCATTTCTTATGTACTTGCACCCTGAGCTACCCGAAATTGCTCAAAATCGTTACGATAGTCAAGGAGAGGAAATTTTGGCGTTTGCCCGCAAAAATCACATTCCTGTGATTGATGAACTTAAATTGCATCCGCCCAAAGACCTTTTCCGTAATCCTGATTTTGACAGTATTCACTATAATGCCAAGGGACAAGCGTTTATGGCCAAACATTTGTACCCTGTTTTGAAACAATACCTCGACGCTTATTTTGCCCAACATGCGCGTTCTCATCGTCCATAACCAACTTTGGGCACACTACAAGTCCAAGTTATTCAGCGAACTACATCGTTTTGCTCCCCAGTATGGGCTTGAAATTAAGGTGGTGCAAATTGCACTTTCTGAAAAAAGTCGGGCCAATATGGGTGAGGCGGAGGCTTTTCGGTACGATTACGACTACGAAGTACTTTTTAAAACATCCCTCGACCAAGTGAGCCTTTGGGCTCGAACCAAAGCCCTGCTGGCGAAAGTTCATGCTTATCGTCCTGATGTGCTGAACCTCACAGGTTGGTATGATCCTGCGCAGTGGGTGTTGCTTTTTTATGCCAAACTGCGGGGTATTAAAGTAGTGATTTCTAACGAATCGAACGTTCGCGACCACGTTCGGATGGGACTCAAAGAGCGATTTAAGCAATTTTTGTTGAGTCAGGCCGATGTCTTTTTCTGTTTTGGGAAATCTTCAGCCGCGTACTTGGAAAAATTGGGCGTAAAATCTGCTCAAATAGTGACGCAAAGAGCTGCTATTGTGGACAATGACGTCATTTTAGAACATTACCACCGAGCTTTTGCCGAACGAGAAAGCCGTAAAAGCGCTCGAAATTGGGCATCTTATAACTTCATTTTTGTGGGTCGATTGATTCCGCCCAAAAACCTGCCACTGCTGCTGCAAGCTTTTGCCGAAGTACAGAAAAATGCGCCTGACTGGGGACTGGTTCTGTTGGGAGAAGGGGAACAAAAAGCGGAACTACAAACGATGGCCGCGACAATTTCCAACGTTCGATTTGAGGCGGGCGTACCTTGGTACGAAGTAGCCGAATACCTAGCCTTGGCCGATGTGTTGGTGCTGCCAAGCGAGTCGGAGCCTTGGGGGCTGGTGGTCAATGAAGCCATGATATGCGGCCTGCCCGTATTGGTGTCGGAGCCTTCGGGTTGCGTGGACGATTTGGTACAAGTGGGCACAAATGGCTGGGTGTTTAACCCACATGTGTTGCCTGATTTTGTGAATAAGTTACGCCTTTTTGTGGATAATGTTGAAAATTTGACCCAAATGGGAGAAAAATCAAGGCAAATAGTAGCTGATTTTGAACCCCAAAAAGTTGCCCATGAAATGCTTCGAGGAATAAAAAGTTTGGGACACTAGACCTTCCAAGTTTGGTTAGCTACGAAGTAAGTAATTGTGCGTAAACTTTAGTGTATTAGTGGTTTATATCGCTTCGGCGAAGCGTAACCTTTGTAGTAGAAAAATTCGTTCATAAAGTTTGAATCTTTTTTGCTTCGGACAGGGCCGCCTGTGCGGAAGCATAACCTGTTGCTTTGTTATGCTTCTCCGAAGCAAAAATTAAAAAAAAGGCTTGCTGCTACTACAAATGTTGTGCCTCTACCGAGGCTACTTTGAATTACTCTAGAACTTTTGCTTTACTACTTAAAAACTTGAAAGGTCTGAATTGGCAACTGGGTGAGACTGTGCTAACCGCTAATTATTGGACACGTAAATGATAGAAAGTTAGAGACTTCAAGCACAGATTTTTGTCTTATTTTGAGTTAAATTTTTCATGTCAATGTTATGTTTGAGCAAATACTTGTAAGGGCTTTGAAAGTTGATTCCTCCATGTATTCTCTCGAAATTATAAAAACTTCTAAATTCCTCCAATGTTTCTCGAGCTTGCTTCAAATCGTCAAATTCAAACCTCTGACATACAGAGCTTTCCATGATGGAATGGTAGGCTTCGATGTGCGCATCTTGTTGGGGTGTTGCAGGTTTTGTGAATTCTTGTTTGACTTGTTTATCTCGAAAATATTGTTGGAC
>NZ_AXVJ01000064.1:31154-64412 GCF_000482465.1 Runella limosa DSM 17973 | reverse complement strand
TACCAAGTTCGGGCGACGACGCCAGGAGTACATTTGAACACAGCGGAAATCAGCAAGACCAACGAGAAGGACCGAGACAGTACACCAGGCAACGGCAAAGGTGGCGAAGATGACATTGACCAACAATGCTTCACAGTACCGTTTGACCTATGTCCAACCCAAAAACTGGAAGTGAGTGTACCTGCAAACTTGACGAATGTACAATGGTTCAAGAACGGTGGTTCGACGGCGGTAGCGACGGGGAATGTGGTGTTATTCTCAGAAGTGGGAGTCTATACGTTCACTGCGACGAACCAGACGTGTCCAGCCAATGGCTGTTGTCCAGTGATCATCGAAGCGGGGACGAATTGCTGTCCTGTGGATATTTGCGTGCCGTTTACGGTGAAGAAGAAACGAAAATAAAAATAGAGTAAATAATAAAGGCGGCCCACAGGCCGCCTTTATTATTTAACGTTGACAGTAGTGGTATCAATTCCAATAGAGTCGGCGTCGCTGGTGACATCAAATGCCCTGACAAGCTGTTTTTTCTTGTTCCAAGGAGCGGTAGTACGGCTTGCCATATCAACGGCAATGCCTACAAAAATGGCAATAAAAACGATGCTAACAATGATAAATATTTTTCGATTTCGGTTCATTAATTTAAAAGTTGGGTGGGGTATCATAACTAATAAACTTTCCTGTTTCGGCAGAAACTTCACTCCATTGAAGGTTTTCAAAGGCAATGGTAATCACGCCACCTTTTACCATAGAATCTATGTCGGTGTTGGCCAGATAATCTGAAAAGTAACTTGCGTCAGGGTTATGCCCGATAATCATCAAGTGTGTACAATTTTCTGGAGCATTATTGACGGTGTTGATGTAAGATCTTGGGCCTCCATCGTACAAATTACGGGTGCTTTGGATTTTTTCTTTGCTGTAGCCTAATTGTTCGCCCAAAAGTTGGGCAGTTTGGAACGCACGGGGAGCCGAACTGCTGATGAGCAAGTCGGGGACAAGCCCTTTACTATGCAAAAAACGGCCCATTCGAGTAGCTTCAGATTTACCATAGGCAGAAAGTTCACGTTCAAAATCTTTAAAGAAAGAAATAGAGTCCTCTGCGGTTGCGTGCCGAACAATATATAAGTAGCGTGTCATTGATGAAATGTTTTTGGCAAAAATAGGCTATCTTTGCTGGCTCGCCAAGTGTCGTCCGCATGAAATTTTTTAATTATCTCGCTGCATTCCTGCTATTTAGCATTGCATTTGTTTTTTATCGCTTCGTATTTCAGAATGCAGTCAATGTTCCTTATTTTGATGATTATGCCTATTTGGAATATATCATTAAGTTTACGGATGCCCCTACATTTCAGGCATTTCTTCAGGCATTGGAGTTTAAGCACAATGGCCACGGGGTGATTACGGCAAAGCTTGCTTTTTGGATTGATTACTTATTGACGGGGCAAGTCAACTACCGAACGTTGATTTTGGCGGGTAGTTTATTGGTGGCTATTTTGTTTGGTTATTTCTGGAAAGTGCTGTCTGTCAATAAAATACCGTTTTGTCTTGTGTTTCCAGTGGGGCTGTTTCTTTTTACGCCTGCTTACCACGAGAATATTTTTTGGGCAGCCGCACTTTGGCAATATACGGCTTCTTTTGTGGTGGGTATTGTCACCTATTATTTACTTGCTGTACCTAGGTGGGGTACTTTGGCAGGAGCAATCGTAGGAGGCTATTTGCTAACCTATACCAATGGAAACGGATTATTTGGTATGTATGTTGGGCTGTTGATTCCTTTACTTCAGTATCGTTACCGTGCTGCGTTGGTGTGGTTGCTGGCCTGTGTTCTCACAACTGTTGCTTTTTATTGGTACTATCCTTTTGGCTTTGGGTCATTAAATCAAGATAAAAGTTTCAAAAATTCACTGCTTACCCTACTGTCTTTTTTTGGCGCTGGGGCGTCCTACCTACGTGGGCGCTTGCCCGAAGTTGCCGTGTTGGGGGGAGCTATCACTTTGGCGTTGCTCACACTGGCTTCTTGGGTAGGAGGTGCGTTTGTGGTTTCTATTATTCGTCAGAGGAGTAAAGAGTTGTTCCCTTTTTCTTCCCCCAAAATCCTGACCGTCTTTACTCAAAAATCCGAAAATTTATCTTTGTTGGCATTGTTGGCGTGGTTGCTGATTACGGGCTTAGGGGTAGCAACTGCCCGCGCTGGCCAAGCTTTAGAAACCCCCGCGCGCTACATGATTTATTCGGTTATGGCAATGGTGGCCTTGTATTCTACGCTCCTTATTTTGGTTCCTCAAAAGGTACGCAAGTTTGTGGCTGCTGGAATGACACTTTTTGGTGGGCTTTTTTTCTTAGGAACCTACCTGTTTGCCGCGCCTGAAGTGGTTAACTTCCGAAATTCGCTGGTGGCCGATGCGCTGTCGTTGCGGGCACATGGTCGGGTGAGCGGGAAACTAGAAACAATGACCAACAGCGTGACCAAAAAATATTTTGATGAGTCGGTTCAACGAAAAATGTACGTTTTACCCCTTGATTCTTCGTTGACAATTCCAGCCACGAGTGCAGACACAACCAAATTGAGCGTAGTTCCTTTCACATTTCAATCCGATACGCTGCCTGCTTACGGTGGAATTTTGATAAAAAAAATAGTAAATTCGTCGGTGTCTATCGACCAAAGCCAAGCTGACAATGCCCTGTTTGTTTTGCTTACCAACGACACCACTTCCTATATTTCGGCGGCTCGTTTGACACCAAGTCGCGACCGTAAGGCATTTTTGAAAACACGTCATTATTTCCGTGAAGGGTTTGAAGCCTGGATTTTTCAGGATAATGTTCCTGCAGGTACTTATCGTTTGGGGCTACTGTACCACGAAAATGGCCAAAATCGAATTGTCTATACTTCAGAAAAATTAGTGGTAAAAAATTACGGGAAATAAGCCGTAACTTTGCGGACTTTTTATCGAATGCACTCATTCATTATGTCAAAAATAGAACAAGAAATCGCCAAACGGCGCACGTTTGCGATCATTAGTCACCCCGATGCTGGGAAAACGACGCTTACCGAAAAGTTGCTACTTTTTGGGGGAGCAATCCAAACGGCGGGTGCTGTTAAATCCAATAAAATTAAGAAAACGGCCACTTCCGACTTTATGGAAATCGAGAAACAACGTGGTATCTCGGTAGCTACGTCGGTAATGACGTTTGAATATAATGACCTGCTTATCAATATCCTAGATACGCCAGGTCACAAAGACTTTGCCGAAGATACCTACCGTACCCTGACGGCTGTGGATTCGGTAATTTTGGTGATTGACTGCGTAAAAGGGGTAGAGGAACAAACTGAACGCCTCATGGAAGTGTGTCGGATGCGAGATACCCCAGTGATTATATTCATCAATAAAATGGACCGCGAAGGACAAAACCCGTTTGATTTATTGGATGAATTGGAACAAAAACTCAACCTCAAAGTGCGCCCATTGACGTGGCCCGTCAATGGGGGAGCTACCTTCAAAGGAGTGTATCACTTGTTGGAGAAACAAATGTATTTCTTCAAAGTCAACAAAACGAAGGTGGAAGATGACGTGGCTTTGTTGGAATTAGATTCGTCGGAGCTTGACCAAAAAGTAGGTGAGCGCGATGCCAATCAACTGCGCGAAGATGTAGAGCTTATCGAAGGCGTGTATGATACCTTTAACCGAGATACGTATTTGTCGGGTAAAGTAGCGCCCGTGTTTTTTGGAAGTGCGGTCAACAATTTTGGTGTACGTGAGCTTTTGGAGGCATTTTGCCAAATTTCTCCACTTCCTGCGGCGCGCCTAACGAACGTGCGTTCGGTCGATCCACTCGAAAAGAAATTTACGGGTTTTGTGTTTAAAATTCACGCCAACATTGACCCGCGTCACCGTGATCGTATTGCGTTTTTAAGGGTATGTTCAGGGATTTTTGAGCGAGGCAAATTTTACCACCATACGCGCTTAGACAAATCGGTGCGTTTTTCTAACCCTTATAGCTTTATGGCTTCTGCTAAAGAAGTTGTAGAGGAAGGATTTCCTGGCGACGTGATTGGTTTGTACGACACAGGGACATTTAAGATTGGAGATACGTTGACGGAAGGAGAAGACCTACAATACGCGGGGATTCCCAGTTTTTCACCCGAGATTTTCAAAGAGTTGATCAACCTTGACCCTATGAAATCGAAGCAGTTGGAAAAAGGCATTCAGCAGTTGACCGACGAAGGGGTGGCGCAGTTGTTTACGGTACAACCTGGAAATCGGAAAGTAGTAGGTACAGTGGGAGAGCTTCAATTTGAAGTAATCCAGTACCGCCTTGAACACGAGTATGGTGCCAAATGCCGTTGGATACCGATGAACACCTCGCGGGCATGTTGGATTACCAGCGAAGACCCTAAGAAAATACAAGAATATATCCGTTTGAAAGGAACCCAAATTGGGTACGACAAAGACGACAACCCAGTGTTTTTAGCTGATTCGGAATGGATGGTTCGGATGAATCGAGACAATAATCCCGACATTCAATTCCATACCACATCAGAATTTAAAGTAACGGCAGGTTAATCAAAAGCGGGGCAAATCCCCGCTTTTTTTATGTTATTCAGTAGACGAAGCAAAATGAAAAATAAAAAAGCTGTTCGAAATCCTCGAACAGCTTTCCGACTATATCCACACCATTATTAGTTGTGCAAATATAGATAGAAAACAATTTAATCCAAAAAAAATCCTGTCTTTTTTTTGGGTGCTATTTTTGGATTTATTGTTCGGAGAACAAGATTTTTTTTAACTCATTGGGAGTGAAGTTGTTCAGGTCAGAACGGACTATATCGGCTTTGGTAAGTACCTCAGCTTGCCCTATTCCGACTGTTTTCATACCTGCACGTAGTCCTGCTTCAATCCCCGCAACGGCATCTTCAAACACTACGCACTCGCTAGGCGAGATTCCGAGCTCTTCGGCTCCTTTTAAAAAAACTTCGGGATCGGGCTTTCCTTTGGAGATTTTGGTACCGTCGATAATGGCATCAAAAGCGGATAAAATACCAATATGTTCCAAAATGGGTTTGGCATTTTTACTCACCGAGCCAAGGGCAATTTTTATCCCATCAGCTCGTGTTTGTGCCAAAAATTCAATGATTCCAGGAAGGATATCGGCAGGGGTCATTTGGTTAACAAGTTCTACGTACCACTGATTTTTGAGGGTGGCGTAGGCTTCTTTGGTCACATCGTCGAGGGAGACACCGCCGTGAGCAAGAATGCGGTCGAGCGATTCGGTACGACTGATTCCTTTGAGGCTTTCATTGAACTCTTCTGAAATATCAAACCCCAATTTTTCGTTGGCCAACCGCCGCCAAGCTTGGTAGTGAAAGTGGGCGGTATCTACAATGACCCCGTCGAGGTCGAAAAGAAATGCTTGCATCGTGCAACATAGGTTTTGTGAGGTGCAAAAATATGTGAGAAAAGAATTTGAGAAGTTAGTTATAGGTTTTTCGTTAAAAAAAAGCAATTTGCAACGGTATGTTGAGTATAAGACAAACAGCACCATAAACCCTACAAATACCTTTTAAAATGTTTTTCTTCTACTGTGAGAACCCTTGGAAAAAGGTCGTTTTCTGTCTTTGTCTGCTGTGCGGCAGTTCGCTGCATTTATGGGCACAATTATCTATTTCTTTTCCGTTTGACGGTGCTATTTTTCAACGGAATGCGTCTAACCTAGCAACGATTCACGTAGGAGGGAGTTACACGGGCGCGGTCGATCGCATAGAGGCTCGACTCGTTGCCGTTAGTGGTGGTCAAAATATTGATTGGACAGCTATCCATATTAATCCTTCTGGTGGAATTTTTTCGGGAAGTTTGTTTAGTGTGTTGGGCGGCTGGTACACCCTCGAAGTGCGCTCGATTTTATTTAATAATGTGGTTCAAACGGCCACATTGTCGAGGGTAGGGGTAGGTGAGGTGTTTGTAGTTGCGGGGCAGTCCAATGCCCAAGGTGTCGATAATCATGGGGCAAAAGCCTCCTCAGATGGACAAGGCCGTGTAAAGTACGTCAATTGGACATTGCCGTGCCCCAGCGGAACTTGCCAGAATGTGGATCCACCTTTTCCCGTGATTTCGACTTTGAACAACGCAGGGGCAGGGTTGGCAATTGCCCCTAACGGAATATCTCCTTGGGCTTGGGGAGAACTCGGAGATGCAATCATAGCGCGATATAATGTGCCCGTTATGTTTTTTAATGCTGCCGCCAATGGTTCTTCGGTAGGGAATTGGAGCCGAAGTGCAGATGGACTTCCTTCGGTGAATGTCCATGTGGGGATTTTGTACGCGGGAAATCCTAATTTTCCGTATAATTATTTGCGAAAAGCTTTAAATTATTATGGGTCAATGTTTGGAGTGAGAGCAGTGCTGTGGCACCAGGGTGAGTCAGATACGCACAAAAATAACAATGCCGACCCCAACGATAATACTTCGGCCAATGAATACCGCGATAGCCTACAATATGTAATCAGTCGCTCGCGTAATCATTCGGGTAAAATTATGCTTCCTTGGGTAGTATCAAGGGCTTCTTACTTTAGTGTAGCGGATGCCAACATCATTTCAGGCCAAAATCTTACAATAAACCCTGGAGATAAAATTTTTGCAGGCCCCGAAACCGATAATCTACAGACGCCTCGCCCTGATGGCGCCCACCTTGAAAATTTGACCAATGGCCAACAAGCTGTCTCTGAGCTGGCATCGCGGTGGAATAGTGCGTTGGATAATTCGTTTTTTACCAACGCGACTCCCTACAGCGCTACAACGCCCCCCTCGCTGACCCTCAGTTGTTTGAATAACACGTATTCGATTACTGCTCCAAGTGGTTACCAGTATTTTTGGGTCAATGGAAATGGGGCTATTTCGACTTCTTTTTCATCCAGTCAGACGGTGAACGTTGGAAGTGGAAACTATCGGGTGTATTTGAAAGATGCTTCTGGTAATATTATCTTGAGCCAAATGGTCACCGTTCCAGCATTGCCTCCCCAACCCCCGACCATTACGTCAACGGCATCTACAGTATCTGCTGGGCAAGAAGTGACTTTGTTCTCTCAGGGATGTGCAGGAACCGTGTCATGGTCGGCAGGTTTGATAGGCAATAGCATTGTTCAGCATCCATCACAAACCACAACTTATTCAGCTACCTGTAGCATTGGAAGTTGCGCTTCGATTTCGAGTTCATACCAAGTAACTGTCTGCGCACAGAATGTGACCGTAGCGACTACTTTTAATGCAGGAACAGTAGGGGAGGTGAAAGCTTCCAACGCCATTACAGGCGTGAACACGGTAAAAGCAGGCGCTACTATTACCTACGATGCCAAAAACTCAATTACGCTACAGCCAGGTTTTACCGCCGAAAAAAATAGCAACTTTAAAGCCGTTGTCGGAAAAGGATGTGCCAATTAAAAAGTTTGTGTAACTTTATCATTGTCAATGTATTAATTTGTTTTTATGAGCGTATTCTTGGTTGTTGTTGGTAGTTTATTACTGCTTATTTTTCTGATTTATAAATACCTCGAACGTAAAATTCGCTACCACCGTCCTGACCATTTTCCTAAAAAAGGACAAGTTCCACTGACAGAAGCTGCGGGTAAAAAAGGGGTGGTGTGCGTGGGCGATAGCATAACGCACGGAAATGTCAGCGTCAACTACGTTGATATGCTCGAACGTTGGCTGGGCGAACCCTATTTTTTTTACAATGCGGGGGTAAATTCCGATCTATCTTATACTCTTTTGGAGCGTTTGGACGAAATCATTGCAACAAAGCCCGATTACGTAACGCTGCTAATTGGTACCAACGATGTCAATGCTACCATGAGCAAAGCGGCCTTAAACAGTTATTATCAGTTCAAAAAAATAGCCAAAAATGTAACCCCTGATTTTGAGGGCTATCAGCGGAACTACAACGAAATTGTGCGGCGCTTAACGACCGAAACCAACGCCCAAATTGCCCTAATCTCATTGCCTATTATGGGTGAAGACCTTCAAAACGAAGCCAATGCGAAAGCCGATCGTTACAGTGAATTTATTAAACAAACGGCGGAGCGCGAAAAGTTGACGTATTTGCCCGTTCGGGAACGAATGAAAGCATTTTTGGAACAGCACCCCAAAAAACTCCAATACACCTACGACGATACCCTAAAATTGGTCTATATGAGCGTGGTTAAACACGAGATTCTAGGCCAAGATTGGGATAAAATCTGCCTGTCGCACGGCATGGATTTGAGCCAAGATAACTTGCATTTTAATACCCGAGGAGCGGCAATGATTGCCTCTTTGGTTGAAAGTTGGTTAAAAAAATCGGAATAATTATGCAAAAGCAAGCGTGTATCATCGGGGCAGGTTCCTCAGGAATGGCAGCGGCGAAGGCCCTCAAAGACCTTGGAATTAGCTATGATTGTTTTGAAAAAGGCTCTGATATTGGCGGAAATTGGCGGTACAACAACGACAACCAAATGTCGTCGGCGTATCGGTCGTTGCACATCAACACCAACCGCGAAATCATGGCGTACAGCGATTATCCCCTCACGCGTGATTTGCCCATGTTTCCGCACCATTCTCAGATTATTAAGTATTTTGAAGAATATGCTGACCATTTTGGCCTGCGAAATTCAATTACTTTCAATACAGGGATTGCCGAAGTTGAACGGACTTCCAATGGCTTATTTAAAGTTACAACTGACCAAGGAGCGGTAAAAGAATACGCCCACGTCATTGTCGCCAACGGTCACCATTGGAACCCGCGTTTTCCCGATCCACCTTTTGCGGGAAGCTTTACGGGCGAGGTTCTGCACGTGCACCATTACCGCGTGCCTGAGCAAATCATGTACAAAAATATACTGATTGTGGGTATTGGAAACTCCGCCGTGGACATCGCTTGTGAGGCTGCCAAGCTCCATTCGGGTCGGGTGACGATTTCAACGCGAAGCGGGGCGTACATTTTGCCGAACTGGATTTTGAGCAAACCCTTCGATAGTTTGGCCAATCCCCTAACGGCCAAATTACCGTTATCAGTGCAGCGGTATTTGCTCAAAGTATCCCTTTTGCTTGCCCGAGGTCGCCAAGAGGCGTACGGCGTACCGCTTCCTAAGCGCCCACCCTTGCAAGAACACCCGACGGTGTCGCAGGAGTTGCTCAATCTGAGTGGGCGAGGTTTGATTGATTATAAGCCTAATATCAAGGAGTTTCGGGGAAAAGAAGTTGTTTTTGAAGACGGGACTTCCGAAACGTATGACTTGATTGTATATGCAACGGGCTACAAAGCGACGTTCCCGTTTTTGAAAGACAAGGCATTTGAAGTGAGTGCGAACAACGAATTTCGGTTGTACAAAAAAGTAATACATCCCGACTGGCCTAACCTATTTTTTGTGGGATTAATTCAGCCATTGGGCGCCATCATGCCCTTGGCCGAAATTCAAGCCAAATGGATCGCTAAATTGATAAAAGGCACTTGCCGTTTGCCTGATGTTTCTTCCATGACAAAAGACATCGAACGCGATACGCAGCAGATGAAGCATCGTTACAACGCTTCGCCTAGGCATACGTTTCAGGTCGATTTTTATTTGTACAAAGAAACCATTGAACGAGAACTAAGGCGAAACGGAATTTAACCAATAACGGCTGATTCACACACGTAAGTAGGAATGATACCTGTACTGCGAATGCGGATTTCGGCGTCTTCGGCGGGGATGTTTCCTGTTAGTACCAGCACCGTATCAAGCCCAAATTTATTCCCTCCAGAAATGTCGGTGCGGAGTGTATCGCCAATCATTACGATGTCCTTTTTACCGAGCGCAGGATTTTGCTCCATCACCCGCTCGTAGGCAAACATAAACATTTGAGCATCAGGTTTTCCAAAACGAATAAACTGCTTGCCAACGATGCTCTCAAGCATATCGGCTACGCCACCGATGGCAATCGCGACTTGGGTTTTGGACGTAGGATAAGTAGCGTCAGTATTGGCCACAATCACGGGGATATTGCGTCGTCGGAGCAAATTAGTAGCTTTGTTGAGGTCGGTGTTCCAATCAAAACCTTCATCGTCGAGCATCACAAGGGCGTTTATATCACCAATGGCATCTAGGTTTAGTTCGCTGATGGATAGGGCTTTGCGTTCCGAAGATTCGATGTAATGGGCAGAATCCTCTGTTCCCAAATACGCCACCGTTCCCTGATTTACTTTTAATTCCAAATACTCTCTTGCCAACATTCCTGACGAAATAATGTTGTCGGGGGTGATGTCCATCAGTCCCATTCGCCAATACGATTCGGCGAGCTGTTGGGGGCTACGCGAAGCGTCGTTGGTCAAAATGTAAAACTGCTTTTGGTTCTCTCTCAAATACGCAAACGTATCGGGAATCCCAGGAATAAGCCCGTGGGAGTTTTTGAGTACCCCAAACGCATCAAAGAAAAAAACTTGGTAGCGGGCGGCTACATCGGCAAAAGATTCAATCGTAAGCATGGGTAGGTGAGTATAAAGCCAGACCTATAAGGTTTTCAAAACCTTATAGGTCTAGGAAATTTATTATTAAAGTCCTAATCGTTTTAAAATAGGGTCAACCGAGAACGTATCAATCGACGGGAAATAGGTTTCGTACGCTTCCCGCTGCAATTTTGTGGCGTAGGTACGATGGAAAAAATACCGACCGTATTTGATGACGTAGTTGAGGATAAAAAAGCGATATGCTTCGGGTAAAAAACGAACTTCGCGTTCGGTCAGCGGATAAATCTTGTGGTATTCTTCCAAAAACCACCCAAAACGTTCTTCGGCCAAGGGTTCAATCAGGTACGAAAAGACCGTTCGGTCACCAGCGTCGGAGCATACCCTACTGAAAAAGTAAAAGTCCATGACCCGATAACTAATGCGGAACCAGTCGTAATCCCAGCGAGAAAAAAGTTCTAGTTTGTCTGTCACTGAGAAGTTACCAATGTTCCAATCCAAAAACACAGGCATCGTTTCGACCGCGTTAGCGACCATCTCTTTGCGGTGTTTTAGAAAAAGATTGCACTGACGGCGCAAAGTTTCGATGTGCATTCGATGCTCATAACGTCCTGTTTCGGTGTTGAGCATACTGAGCAAATCTTGGACGTCGGAACGTAGCGTTTTCGACGACTTGGGCATGACAGTACTCACGCTGGCGCAGGCTTTATGAAACTTCGCGATTTGCGATCCCAGCGTGCGGATATGGTGTTCTTCCAAACGGCGCGGCATTTTTTCGGCCACTCGAATGGGGTTGTAAAAAACCACCCACACATCAAGTCCTTCTTCTTGGAACCGATACACAAACACCTGATTGCTTTTGACTAACGACTTTGCCAATACGTTTTCAAACGGATACAGCAGGTTGTTGGCCAAGGTGTGAATCAGGCGGTGGTCTTCTTTAAAATGCTCAAACTTCCCGAAGTACGAAAGTTTGGCAATAACGTTGCCTCCACCTTCAAGAGTCACGCGGAATACGTGATTGGTGGAAACGCGGGCGCTAATGTCTTCAATTAATTCAATGGGCCTGGTCGAATCGAAATCGTTCCAAGCAGATCTGATTATGGACGGGTAATCTACAAAACGCATGGCGTTGCTTTATATTCAGGTAATAATCTGTGATGCTAATCCCTTCAATTCTAATCCTCCAAACGTACCCGAACTCATCATGAGTAAGTTTTTATTTTTCCATGACAACGAGGTCAGGAAAGCTTGCAAAGCGTCTTTATCGGTAAATACTTCAAGCGATGGGCGCTGAAAAGCGGCTTTTACCTCTTCGGGTGTAATGGGTTCAAGGCGCTTGTGGGCGAGTGTATGGGGGTTGTAATAAACGACTGCTACATCGGCAGCGTCGAGTTTATGGGCATATTGTCCCAAAAAGTTTTTATTCAAACTACTAAATGTATGCAATTCTACGCAGGCAACCAATTGGCGCGTTGGAAACTGCGATTTGGCGGCTTTGGTCGTCGCTTCTACCTTAGAAGGAGCGTGGGCAAAGTCCTTAAAAGCGGCTGAATTGTCGCTTTTTGCCAAAGTTTCCATCCGATTTGCCGCTCCTTTAAACGTCTGGATGGCGCGGTAGAATTGCGCTTGTGTGAGTCCTACTTCTTCGCATACGGCCAAAGCCCCGCTGATATTTTTCATGTTGTGTTCCCCAAAAATCAACAAAGGAACATCCCCGTAGGCCTGGGTTGTCAAAAACGTTTGGCCGTTGACAATCTTGTGCGGGTGAATATTGTACGGAACTGACCGCACGTCCGCGCGCTCATTTTTGCCAATAACATCAAGCATATCGTCGGTTTCGTCAAAAACCAATACTCCAGATTTTGACAACGAATCAGCCAATTGTTCAAATTGTTGTACATAACCTTCCCACGTAGGGAATACGTTGTAATGGTCCCAAGCAATACCGCTAATGAGCGCAATGTGCGGATGATAGTGCAAAAACTTAGGGGCAAGGTCGGTGGGGGAAGCGGGGTATTCATCTCCTTCAACGACGATTAAAGGCGCCGACTTGGTCAATTTGACCATCGTTTCGAAGCCGTCCAATTGAGCGCCAACCAAGTAATCGAACTGACGGTTGTTGACGCGCAAAGCGTGGAGTATGATGGATGTGATGGTCGTTTTGCCGTGACTACCCGCAATCACCACGCGTTGTTTGTTTTTACTCTGTTGGTAAATATATTCTGGATAAGAATAAATGGGTATTCCTAATTCTTGGGCACGTGCGAGTTCGGGATTATCTTTTCGGGCGTGCATTCCCAGAATGACGGCATCAAGTCCTTGGTGAATTTTTTCGGGAAACCAGCCAATTTCGGCAGGAAGCAAACCTAATTTTTGGAGTCTTGAAGACGCTGGGTCATAGATTTCGTCGTCCGAACCCGTAATTTGATAACCTTGACGGTGGAGGGCAATGGCTAAATTGTGCATTACGCTACCACCGATGGCGATAAAGTGAACTTTTTGACTCATTTTGAAGGGCGAATAATTAAGTTTGCAAAAATAACTGTAAACTGTAAACTTCAAACGTTAATCTGTAAAGTGCCCCTATTACTTAGCATAGATACTTCGACCCGCGGCTGTTCGGTGGCGCTCCACCAAGACGGCCAATTGCTGTCCAACTACGACCTTCTAGCCGAAAAGTCGTCGTCTGGAATGCTTACGACTTTGATTTACAATGCCGTTGAACACGCTGGATTTCAGCTTGTTGATGTCGATGCCTTTGCCGTAGCAAAAGGTCCAGGCTCTTATACGGGGCTGCGAATAGCTGTCTCGACGGCCAAAGGGTTGTGTTTTGCGTTAGATAAACCTTTGATAAGTGTCAATACCCTAGAGGCCATGACGCTACAGTTAAAGTCGTTTTTTCCTGCCAATTACTTGTTTTGCCCGATGCTTGATGCTCGCCGTATGGAAGTATATTGCGCGGTGCTGGACGCCGAACTTCATTTTGTAGAAGCGACCCAGGCCAAAATTATGGATGAACAATCTTTTAATGAATTACTTACGGAGCGTTCGGTGGTTTTCTTTGGTGATGGTGCCGAAAAATGCCAGCGGATATTGGGGCAAAATCCAAATGCTCATTTCCCGTCAGCCGCGATTTTCCCTTTGGCCAAAACGGTAGGAGAACTGGCTTGGAAACGCTTTCAAGACCAGCAATTTGAGGAGGTGGCTGCTTTTGAACCCTTTTATTTGAAAGATTTTATGGCCACTACGCCCAAACCCAAATCATACTAATTGACCTGCAAAGTCGTTAGACAACAAAACGTCTCGTCTATCTTTTTGTTCATGAAAAAATCAATAGCCAATCGTTCATTTTTTGCAGCAGCAACCTTTGCCGCTTTTCAAATTTTCACTCATTGTTCCAAAAAAGAAGACCCCATGCCGAAGGGGATTGATGCGGTATTTGTCGGAAGCAGTGATAATAAATTGTACGCACTCAATTCCAAAACGGGGGCTAAACTGTGGGAGTTTGCCACCAAAGGTACGGTTCACTCTTCGCCAACCTTGGCCATTGGGATGGCAATTGTCGGCAGTTCAGACCAAAATATTTACGCGGTGGACTTAAAAACGGGTGCCAAAGTCTGGGAGTTTGCGCTGGATATGGGTATTTCATCCGCACCCACGGTTTCGGGAAACACGGTATATGTTGGCATGGGAGGAACGTCGAATTTTACCTCAAAACTATACGCGCTCGATGTCGTGACTGGCGCAAAGCAGTGGGAATTTACTGCCGATGGAATCAGTATTTCGTCACCGACGGTGGTCAATGGAAAGGTTTATGTAGGTGGTTTCAATAATTTGTATGCCTTAGATGCCAAGAAGGGAACAAAACTGTGGGAATTTGGCACAGGCGCAGGCGTAGATTCGTCGCCGTCGGTGGTCGATGGGGTAGTGTATGTCGGCAGCAATGATTACAACGTGTATGCACTTGATGCCGAAACGGGAGCCAAAAAGTGGAACTTCTCGACGGGAGGAGAAGTAAGTTCGTCACCTACGGTATCGGGCGGAAGTCTGTATATTGGTAGTTTTGACCGAAAACTATACGCAGTAAATAGCCAAACGGGGGCAAAATTGTGGGAGTTTAGAACGGACGGGCCTGTTTTGTCTTCGCCGTCGGTGAGTAATGGCGTGGTATATGTGGCGAGCAACGATCACAAGATGTACGCAGTAGATGCCAAAACAGGCGCTAAGAAGTGGGAGACATGGTCCACCAATCGCATCCAAGCTTCACCCGTAGTGACGGATAGTCTGGCTTATGTAGGAGGGACTGACGGGCGCTTTTTTGCCGTTGACGTCCAGTCGGGTGCTAAAAAATGGGAATTTCAAACGGGAGGAGCGGTATATTCATCGGCGGCTGTATTGAGTAGTTCGGCCAAAACCTATTTTTCGGGTGTAAGCGGCCTTCAGCAATAGGAGCGGCTAGTCCCGATTTGTAATCGGGACTTCTACGGCTCAAAGTCTCTGACTTTAATCGAAAGGGAGAAGGGTTGCTGACCAACTGTAGAATTGTCTCAATAGAGCATTGGAGGAAATCCAAAAGAAAAACAGAAAGCTTGAACTTTTTTAACAAGCATTTCTGTTAGCCTAAAACCAACTCGAAGGGGTCGCCTTGGTTTTGACAGCGAGTTGAAGCAATACGTATAAGCACGTCGGGACGTGTGCGCGAGTCCTGTTAAAAACACGCATAAACAATAGCTGGCAATTATAGCTACGCTATGGCTGCTTAATCCGGAGTGATTAACCATTAGCCATCGTTCCTCCAACTTCCGTCTTGCTGGTTGGGTCAAGGGGCGTCGAACCGCGAGACTGGCCGCGCTAACGTTGCTAACACGCGGTAAGACACCAGCAAATAAGGCATTGGCTCAGGTCTGTTTTGAACCTTACCGAAGCTCGAAAACCAAATCAAAACTAAGCGTGTAGAAGGCGTACGGTTTCCTTGTTCTGGACGCGGGTTCGACTCCCGCCGACTCCACAAAAGCCGCTAAATCATTGCAATGGCAAACCATTTTGATTTAGCGGCTTTTTTAATAGACTATCAATATACTTGGTGCTATTGTTTGATTAAAATTGATTTCGTATGGAAGCGACTTATCATTTAGACGAAAGCGAATTTGACTATAAGTTTTTTAAATCTATCAAAGCCACCTTTAAAGGAAAGCGACTTACGTTAAATTTAAAAGCTGAATCGTTGAGTAAAATGACCGAAACTGAATTTGAGAAAAAGATTCAAGAGCGTCAACATAGCTCCATATCGTATCTATTTGAAGGAGATAGTTTTGATGATATAGCAAGTAAACTTCTCAAAGAAGAACCTACTGATATAGAAAAATATAAGAAGGTTAAAGAATGAGAAGTGTTGAATTCAAACAAGAGTCATTTGAAGAGTTATCTCATTGGGTAGTCCAAGACCGTAAAGCCTACCAACGTATTGTGAGGCTGATTAATGAAGTAAGGCGTACACCTTTTGAGGGGATAGGAAAACCAGAACCCTTACGAGGTAATTTAAGTGGTTGTTGGTCACGTAGAATCGACGACGGAAACCGAATGATATACGAAGTAACCGCTGATAAAATTGTGATTCTGTCGTTGATGGGACATTATGATGATTAGCTATTAACACGCACCAAAGTTCAAAACTAAGCACGCACAAGGCGTACTGTTTCCTTGTTCTGGATGCAAATTTGACTCCTCCGACTCCACAAAGTACCTAAAATTGACTGACCTGCCCCCAAAATGGCAGGTCTTTTTGCTTATAAGCCACTACCCTTACCTATCCAACTATTTGTTATGCGTTGAAGTAGTCCTTTTTCGAATTAATGCGATTAAAGCCTTTATTTTTAGGGCTTTAGCGGCGTTAAATTAATTTTTTGGAGGCAAAATCGCACGATTGGATTCGCTAGTCAATCAAGAAATCGTCACTTGGCTACCTAGTTCCACCATTCCGTTTCTATGTTATGTAGTACTCAACAGTGTCTGAAAGGTGGGTTGCGTTCTCTTGCTGGACTGACTTACTCTTTTCGCTTGCCTTTGTAATAGTAAGTTATCTAATAGTATATTGGCTGTGTATAAAATATACTATTAGGTCTATTTATTCTTATTTTGCTATTGGTTTATTTATTTCTCTTAACTTGCAAAAAAATTACTCAGCGTAGTTACAGGTTAAGATTAATTATGAAAGCCCAGTTATTCTTATTTGCGTTTTTTGTTAGTGTTTTTTGCAATTTTGCCCAAGCCCAAATCAAAAGCATAACGTCTGGGAATTGGGACGCCGCTTCAACTTGGTCTTGTAATTGTGTCCCCACTAAAAATGATAATGTGATTATCAAAACAGGGCATACCGTTAAAACTGACAGTGGCTATTTGTGCCGCAACTTGGAGGTTGAGAAGGGGGCAAGCATCGAAATTTTAGGAACATTCTTAGCGGAAGCTTCCGCACCAATTAGCCCCAATCTATATTTAGGACAACCAACCAAACCAAATGACACAACGGATTTGTTGATGGTTAAGCCGCAATTTGTGTTAAGTTATAACAACACCAAACGTCACGCCAATTGGGTCAGTTGGGAGCTTTCTACTTCGTGGTTGGGAACCTCTGACCGTCAAAATGATTTTCGTCCCGACTCCACTTTAAAACAAGGCTGGTACCGTGTTGTGACCTCCGATTATACCAATAGCGGTTTTGATCGAGGGCACCTTTGCCCTTCGGCCGATAGAACCAAGTCAGAGGAAGATAATTCGGCTACGTTTTTGATGACCAACATTGCGCCTCAAGCCCCTGTACTCAACCGCGAACCTTGGGCTTACTTGGAAGAGTATTGCCGAAATGTGGTCAAAACGGGTTACAAAGCAGTGATTATCGCAGGTATGGACGGCTCTGGCGGAGCAGGAACAAACGGCTCAATGCAGCGTATCAATGGGAAAATTAATGTACCTTCAAAACTGTATAAAATTGTGGTTTTTTATCCTGAACAGGGGTCAATAACCACAAATTCGACGGTCATTGCGGCTAATTTTCCCAACACAAACGAAGCAAATCAAGACGTCAGCTGGTTAAAATACGTCACTACCATTAAGGATATTGAGTCGTCAGTCGCGGGGGTAGATTTCCTAAGTAGCCTTCCTATGCCCTTGCAGACTGTGCTAAAAAACAAAAAGTTTGATGTTGCAAATGCAGGTTTTGACGTAGAAGCGACTGTTAGAACTTACAACGGAAAGCCCTTGTTGGTGGGGCCGAGGGGAGGCTGCTATTACATCAACTCAAATGGCAATAAAACGTACGTAGATCGGTCTTTTTGTGGTAATTAATGAAAGATGTCCCCAAACTTTGCCACAAAAAGTATCCTTTTGTGAAACAAATTGTGCTCCTTTGTACTTTTAGTAGTAAATGTTTTGCCCAAAAAACGGCACACTTTTACGGTAAAAAGTGTTAGGTGAGTATGATGTCAGACAAACTAGAAATAACAGGGGCTTCCTCCCTTTTTGATCACAGCTTACATCCCCTTTCTGCGTGGCAAAGCACCCGTGAGTTGGGCTTTGCGGCGGCGCTGTGGCGGCTCCCACACCAGAAAGACAAGCACCTCATTGTTAATTTTGGGTCAGCGCTCCCTCGTATGCGAATGACCCTTGATGAGCTGCCTGCGGGCTTTGCAATGAGCCCGTTTCTAAACATTGAGGGAGATAATTCGCTCTTTATTGAAGCCGATTTGTATTTTCGTTTCGACGAACATGGCGAAGTGGCACTGGAGCAAGAAAGTGCCCATGTGCCTGCTTCCAACCGTGAAAAATGGTATAATTATTATCGAAATCGACCAACGAATGCTTCTTCGTCGGTGATACAATCTGCCAGTCCACGTCAACCCGAATTGCCGAATATTGCGTATTTGGGTGCGGTTCAAAAAGCGGTGGAGGCGATTGAGGCAGGGGAATTCAAAAAAGTTGTTTTTTCCCGAGTAAAGCAGGTCGAACTAGCGACTGATTTTACTTTTTCAGAAGTATTTGAGCGTCTGTGTGAAAAATACCCTACGGCATTCGTGTCAATGGTCTATTTGCCGCAGCTCGACCAGGTTTGGTTGGGTGCTACGCCCGAAACCTTGGTGAGTGTCGATAAAGAAGGCATTTTTCGGACAGTATCGTTGGCGGGTACGCAGTCGGCTTTTGATGCTTCGGGAGCGCCTATTTCGGTCAAAAAAGCAGCTTGGACCCAAAAAGAGATTGAAGAACAGGCTTTGGTAGGGCGTTATATTATTTCGTGTTTCAAAAAAATTCGTGTGAGGGAGTATTTGGAAGAAGGGCCGAAGACGGTAGTGGCGGGGGATTTGATGCACCTTCGAAGCGACTATCTGGTGGATACTAAGGCGATAAATTTCCCCGAATTAGGCACTGTGATGCTGGAGCTTTTACACCCAACCTCGGCAGTATGCGGAATGCCCAAGATGGAAGCACTTTCTTTCATCCAACAACACGAGGGCTACGACCGCGAGTTTTACAGCGGGTATTTGGGCCCAGTAAACGTAGGAAACGAAACCCATCTTTTTGTGAATTTGCGTTGTATGAAAATTCAAAACAACGTGGCGACGCTCTACGCAGGCGGCGGAATCACGGAAGATTCGGAGCCCGAAAAAGAATGGCAAGAAACCGAAATGAAATGCCAAACGATGCTTTCGGTGTTGGGGTAAAAACAATCCCTGCTTCTTTGGGGTTTTATCAGTAATTTTGTCGCGTTAAACGGGTGAGGATTATCGCTCACTGCAAAATGTACTCTTGCTTATGACAATCATCAACGACACTGTATCGCTTCAAGACGCGATTAAGTCGTATCAATACGCTAACTCGTTGACCGAGTATTCTCGCCGTAAAACCATCACTGTCAACATTGGGGGCGTGCCCATGGGCTCTGATTACCCGATTCGGGTTCAGTCCATGACTACTGTCGATACCATGAACACTGAAGGGTCGATTGAGCAGGTGATTCGGATGGTGGAGTCGGGTTGTGAATATGTCCGTATCACGGCGCCAAGCGTGAAGGAAGCCCAAAACTTAGAAAATATTCGCAAAGGTTTGCGCGCGCGCGGCTACGAAGTGCCACTCGTTGCTGATATTCACTTTACGCCCAATGCTGCCGAACTAGCGGCGCGGATTGTCGAAAAAGTGCGCATCAATCCAGGAAACTACGCCGATAAAAAACGCTTTGAAATCATCGACTATACCGAAGATGAATACCAGCGTGAACTTGAGCGTATTCGTGAAAAATTTATACCATTAATAAATATTTGCAAAGAGTACGGAACGGCCATGCGGATTGGTACGAATCACGGTTCGTTGTCTGATCGTATCATGAGCCGCTACGGAGATTCACCGTTGGGAATGGTGGAGTCGGCTTTGGAGTTTTTGCGGATTTGTGAGGAATTTAACTACGACCAAGTGGTACTTTCGATGAAGTCGAGCAATCCTTTGGTGATGGTAGAAGCGTACCGTTTGCTTGTCCACCGACTTGATGCCGAAGGTTTAAAACCGTATCCGTTACATTTGGGCGTGACTGAAGCAGGTGAGGGTGAAGATGGTCGTATAAAATCAGCCGTTGGTATTGGTACGCTGCTCGAAGATGGGCTAGGGGATACCGTTCGAGTTTCTTTGACTGAAGACCCCGAATTTGAAGCCCCTGTGGCAAAATCGCTCATTGACCGATATACGCAACGGGCGCAAGTGAGCAAACCTATCGCGCCTTTGGCCGTTTCACCCATCAATCCTTTTCAATACAGCCGCCGCAAAACGCAGGAAGTCTATAATTTCGGGGGTGGAAACGTGCCACGGGTGATTGCCGATTTTTCACAAATTGCGGTTGAACAATACGAAGATTTGCGTAGTATCGGTCATTTCTATTTGCCTGTTCCCGATAAGTGGAAAATGAACGACATCGGCGCTGATTTTATCTACTCAGGTGCGCGCCCCGTGCCGTTTATGTTGCCCATGGGATTGAAAGAAATCATGGATTACGAAACGTGGAAAACCCAGTCCGACCGAGAACATAAGTTCCCTCTGTTTACGCTTAATGAGTTTATTGTCGCCGAAGAACAAAGTTCCATCTTGAATTTTGTGAAGGTGGATACAAGTACGTCATTGCCATCCGAAACGCTCGGTAATAAGCCAGTTGTTTTGGTACTAGAAAGTCAAAATGCGCACGTCATGCCCGAAATGCGTCGCTTCATGATTGATTTAATGGATAAGAACGTGACTATTCCTGTCATTATACAACGGACTTATTCAGGAAACGATTTTGACGAACTGTCGCTTTTTGCCGCAACCGACTGCGGAGGATTGTTGGTGGATGGAACCGGGGACGGAATCATGCTCAGTGCCGTGCAAACGGATTTGGCACTAGCAAAACAACAAAACAGCATTGGTTTTGGCATTCTTCAAGCCGCTCGTACTCGGATGTCAAAAACGGAATACATTTCGTGTCCGTCGTGCGGACGAACTTTGTTTGATTTGCAAGAAACAACGGCCATGATTCGTAAACGTACCGATCACCTCAAAGGAGTGAAAATTGGTATCATGGGCTGTATCGTCAACGGCCCAGGAGAAATGGCCGATGCTGATTATGGATACGTAGGTATTGGAAAAGATAAAATTGCCTTGTACCGTGGACAACAAGTTGTCAAGAAATCGGTGACTGCGGCGGCGGCAGTCGATGAATTGATTAATTTAATCAAAGAAGATGCAAAATGGTTTGAACCCGAAGCGTTGGAGTCCATATAAAACTGTTGGAAAAATGAATGTACAAGAAATAGAAAACGAAATTCAGCAACTTAAACCTGAGCAATTAAAAGAGTTGGCCGCCTGGTTTGACGAATATCGCTTTAAACTTTGGGATGAAAGAATCGAAAGAGATACGGCTTCTGGTCGGTTAGATAATATGATGCAAAAAGCCCTTAAAGCTCATTCGAGCCGTCAACTTAGGGAGATATGAAGCATTTTGCTACGGATGAGTTTTGGGATTGTTATGATAAACTTCCCAAAAATATTCGAGAATTAGCCGATAAAAACTACGAGCTACTTAAACAAGATGCTAAACACCCATCTCTACATTTTAAAAAAATAGGACAATTGTGGTCTGTAAGGGTAGGAATACATTTTCGAGCTTTAGGAGTGGGAGTAGAGAAAGATGTAGTTTGGTTTTGGATTGGTTCTCATGCAGATTACGATAAGTTAATTGAGCAGTAAAAGACTTAATACAGCATTAAAATGAAAAAAATTGTTGAATTTTTGCAGTTGGGAGAAGTATTCGGATACTTTCTGCGGGTATTTCAGAAACCAGACCCATCGAAGCCCACTACGGCCTCCCTCCGCGTGATGCACGGCATCAACCGTATTTCTATCGTCATGTTTTTGTTGTGCCTTGGCGTGATGTTGTATCGCTTTTTTACAAGATAGGTTAGGAATGAACATAGAGACCTTACAAGCGTATTGTTTGTCGAAAGCTGGCGTGACGGAGGAGTTTCCGTTTGGAGAAGAAACCTTGGTTTATAAAGTAGCAGGGAAGATATTCGCATTAACCTCGCTCGACTCCAACCCTTTTAGCATTAATCTCAAATGTGATCCAGAACGCGCCCTGCAGCTTCGTGAAGAGTACGATTGTGTGCGCCCAGGTTTTCACATGAATAAAAAACACTGGAATACCGTGGTTGTGGATGGCTCGGTCAAAGATGCTATCATACGTGATTGGATTGATCATTCATACGAACTTGTAGTGGCGTCGTTGCCCAAAAAAACGCGTGAACAATTGAGCTAAAATGAACATTGCGGAGACAAGACAACAACTTTTAGAGGATATTCAGCATATTCGTCAAACCGTTTCGCTGGAGTTTAAAGCGCTTTCAGAGGCGCAACTGCTGTGGAAACCAGCCCCCGAGCGTTGGGGAATTTTGGAATGTTTGGTACATCTCAATGCGGCTAGTCAATACTATACAAACCAATTGAAACTTAAATTTTCACAAACTCCAATCCGCTCTTCTGCTACGGACTTTGAGATGAGTTTCAACGGCAAAATGATGCTTGGTTTTGTAGATCCTGCTTCGCCGCGCAAAATCCCTTCACCTGGGATGTTCAAACCAAAACCGTATCATTTGGATGCGCCAAAAGTTTTGGAAAGGTACTTTATGATTCTTCAGGATTTAGAAAACGCCATTCAAAGCTCCGAAGGTGTCGATTGGAATCAAAAAATTATTTCTCCTTTTACAGCTTTGCTCAAGTTTCGTCTGGGTGATGTTTTTCTGTTTGTGGTGGCACACCACCAACGCCACCTCAACCAAGCGATGCGTGTAAAACAAGAATCATCTTTCCCGCGTTAATTTCAGAAATGTGCCTTTTTGAGCAAATTAGGGCGTTTTTGATGAAAAAGGTTCAAAATTAAGTAAATTTATAATACTGCGTAACTGTCTGTTTTTGAGTTGGTTATGTGTATTGTGTTTTGTTTTGGTCAAAAAATTGCATTATTTTTATTAGTTTTTTCATTTTTTCTGTTGCGTTTCAGGTTAGAATTACTAAATTTCGGCCAAAACACGCTGTTTTAGGCGTTTAGGACACTTTATAAAACCAAAAACCGTAAATTATTATGGCAAGATTTGATGAAGTCAAGAATCTCGTGTTAAGCCTTGAAGCTGACTTTGATAAATTCTACAGCAAGGGTAACCAAGCAGCTGGAACACGCGTCCGCAAAGGAATGCAGGAGTTGAAGAATTTAGCCCAAACAATACGTTCTGAAGTACAGAACAGTAAGAATGACAAAGAGTAGTTTTTTAATCTAACTCCTAAAAGCGGGCTTGGCATACCAAGCCCGCTTTTTTAGTTTAGCTACCAAAAGTTTGTGCAATTTTCATTGCT
Source organism: Runella limosa DSM 17973 (assembly GCF_000482465.1). GTDB lineage: Bacteria > Bacteroidota > Bacteroidia > Cytophagales > Spirosomataceae > Runella > Runella limosa. The sequence continues at coordinate 41,030 of NZ_AXVJ01000064.1, read as the reverse complement.
ACCGCCATATCGCCTTTAATTTTGAACTTACCCATCATGTAACCCATCATCGGATTAAGGTCGCCATTAATGAGGTCTAAGGCGTTTTTAGTAGTGATTTCCATGGCACAGTCGGTTTCCAAGTCTTCGTTTGAGACAATGTTCGGAACTTGCTTGGTGTCAACAAACACAACACCCTCGTCGGTGACGAATTTGAAGCTCGCATCAAGGCCACTGTTGGTGCCAACGAGTGTTTTTACTTTCTCAGTAAGAGTTTGTAAGCTCATAAAATTGGTTTTTAGTAAAAAAAAACAGAATTTGGAAAGCAAAATTAGTAGTCTGGCGTATATTATCGACAGAATGTGTTATAAATCCAATTCTATGAAACCCTTTGTCCTTATTTTTGCTTTATTTTTGAGTAGTTTGAGCATTTTTGCTCAGAAAAAAATTATTAAGACCGATCAAGCTCCTGTTCCCATTGCACCCTATAGTCAAGCTGTAGAAGCCAACGGGCTAATTTTTGTTGCAGGACAGATAGGATTGAACCCACAAACTCGCCAGTTGGTCTCAGGAGGCTTCGAAGCAGAGGCAACCCAGGTCATGGAAAATATCAAAGCGATACTGTTGGCGGCAGGTTTGACAATGGATGACATTGTCAATACGACTATTTATTTAAAAGACGTTTCCTATTTTCAAAAAATAAATGACATCTATGGGAAATATTTTAATGGAAATTTCCCAGCCCGCACCACTGTTGGAGTAAACAACCTCCCAGGTGGAGCAAGTGTCGAAATTGCAGTTGTGGCCCTCAGAGGCCAAAAACGTAAATAAATGCGCCAAAATGAATGTTTTTTGCAAAACCTAAAAATTTAATAAAATTTTAATTGCAAAAACTACACGGATAGTTTATATTTGTCTATTATTTTATTTTTTAACCTACTTTTTGAGAACCATGAGAGAGTTGACCAAAGCCGAAGAACAAGTAATGCAAATCCTATGGGATTTGGGCAAAGGCGTAGTATGGAATGTACTGGAGCGTTTTCCGACGCCAAAACCAGCGTACAATACCATCTCTACCTTTATCCGAATTTTGGAACAAAAGGGTTTCATTGCGCACCGCCCAATTAGCGGAAAAACGTACGAGTATTTTCCAATTATTTCAAAGGAAGATTATCGTACTTATGAAGCTAATAAGTTGATGACCAATTATTTCAGTGGGTCTGTGAAAGACTTAGTGTCGTATTTTGTTCAAGACAAAGACCTAAGTGTTCAGGATGCTGACGAAATTATTAAGTTGCTTCAGGAAGGCGGTAAGTAATCGCATTTCAAAGGCGTAAGCCTTCTTCTGTTGGCGGCATCGCGTCGCTTCAAGCTCGTAACTTCCCGAAAGGTAAAACTTTCGGGAAGTTCAAAACACCATACTATTTCTAACTTAACCTAAGCCATGTTATTCTTTCATTATCTCCTCAAAGTCAGCTTTGGGCTAGTGTTGTTCTATGCCTTATATTGGGGTTTGCTGCGCAAGCACACCTATTTCACCGCAAACCGTATCTACTTGTTACTGGTAATGGGGCTCTCTTGTCTCGCGCCTTGGGTGGTGCTTCCCGAAGCAGCGCACGAGCAAGTACCGATGCAGGTAATGGCGCTAGGAACCGTAACCGGAAGTGTTGTTCAGGTTGAAAAACCGCCTCTATTTACCCTCGAAGAGGGCATTGCAATGCTATATTTAGTCGGTGTTTTGTTCATGTTAGGCCGATTGAGTTGGCGACTGTCTCAAATTTTTAAGGTGGTTCGCGCAGGCGAGCACCAACCTTTCGGAAACTGTGTACTTGTGACAGTCGATGACTCGTCAATGAGCTCTTTTTCTTTCTTTAATTACTTAGTATTAAACCAAAAAGATGCCAGCGCTTACGGGCAAGTGGTTGTAAACCATGAGCTTGTGCATATACAACAGCGCCATAGTTGGGATTTGCTATGGGTCGAAGTGGTTCAAGCGCTTTTATGGTTTAATCCAATTTTGATTTTTTATAAGCGCTCGCTGAAAGAAATCCACGAATTTATAGCCGATGAAAACGCGACTAACGGTGATCGTTTAAGCTATGCTTATACCTTAGCTGGCTACGCACTGGGGGTATCGCCACAGACATTAACAAATAATTTTTTTGACGTAAAACAATTAAAAAGCAGAATTGCCATGTTGACAAAAAAACGTAGTTCAAAATGGGTATTGGGCCGTTATTTAATGGTTGTGCCCGTTGTGATTGGTTTGGTGGTATTGGTGGCGGCTCGTAGCGCTACTCCAGTACAAACGTTGGTAAGTACAGGTGAAGATATGGTGGTCAAAGGAAAAGTAGTAACAGCTGATGGTAAAGGACTGCCTGGCGTCAATGTCGTTGTGGTAAATTTACAAAGGGGCACTACTACTGATGCTCAGGGGAATTACATGATAAATATTGCCCGTGGACGACAGTTGGCTTTTTCTTTTATCGGATTCAAAATGCAGGTGATAGATGCTTTGCAAGGTGAGCAAAATGTAGTTATGATACCAGAAGTAGCTGAACTAAAGGGTATTACGGTAATAGGTGAGCCGATTCCAGCCAAGAATGGAGGCGGGCGAAGCGTCGAAAGTGGCCGTACTGCTCCTACGATGTCGAAAGAGGGGACGATATTTACAGTGGCAGAACAACAGCCTGAGTTTCCAGGAGGAACGAGAGGTTTGAGCGAGTTTTTAGCAAATAATCTAAAATACCCAGCGGCCGCGCGGCGTGCTTATGTGTCAGGAAAAGTATTTATAGAATTTACGATTGATGAAAATGGGGTGGTAAAAGAGCCGCGTGTTGCGAAGGGAATAGGTTTTGGGTGTGACGAAGAAGCGATGCGTATCATGGGTGTCATGCCCAACTGGACGCCAGCGAAGCAAAACGGTAAACCCGTCGCAATGTCGTATCAATTACCGATTGGATTTGAGTTGGAGAAAGTGGCTGCTAATCCAACATTTACTGACGGTCCCATAAAAATTATTTTTAATGGAAAGGGAAGCCCTTTTAAGGAGCAACCGCTTTACATACTTGATGGTAAAGAAATAACTCATGAAGAACTTGAAAAGAAGATCAATCCCAGTGAAATTGACAATATTTCGGTGTTGAAAAACGAGTCGGCAACGGCGACGTATGGTGACAAAGGGAAGAATGGGGTGGTTATTATTACCACAAAAAAGAAAAACTGATTAATTCTACACACAAGATGAGAAAGCGAAGGTAGCAGCCTTCGCTTTTTTGTTGTTAATTTGCGGTTGCTGAAAGCGAAAGTCGCTTACGGCGTGACAGACACACAAAAAATGATTGAAACTCGTGCTTATGCCCGTGCTGGGCTTCTAGGAAACCCTTCCGATGGATATTTTGGGAAAACAATTTCAATTTCGGTACGCAATTTTGGCGCTTCTATTACGCTGTACGAATCGCCAGAGCTACAGATTGAACCCCAAGTTCAGGATACCCACATTTACAAAAACATCTTCCACCTGCGCGATACGATAAGCACGCTTGGCTACCACGGAGGTGTTCCATTGGTGAAAGCGTCCATCAAGAAGTTTGTTGAGTATTGCGACAAAGAAGGGATTAAACTTTCCAATAAAAACTTTACTGTTCGCTACCGCACGACCATCCCGCGCCAAGTCGGTTTGGCGGGTTCTAGCGCCATTGTGGTGGCTACGCTTCGGGCGTTGATGCAGTTTTACAAAGTCGAAATTCCGCAGCCGATGTTGCCGACCTTGGCCCTCAAATCGGAAGTGGAAGAATTGGGCATTACGGCAGGTTTACAAGACCGAGTCATTCAGTGCTACGAAGGCTGCGTCTATATGGATTTTTCACGCGATTTGATTGAAAAGCAGGGTTATGGCTATTACGAACCGCTTGACCCTCGAATGTTGCCCAAATTGTACATTGCCTATAAAACTGACCTTAGCAAAGTGTCGGGAAAAGTACTGAATACCATCCGTGAGCGGTGGGAGCAAGGCGACCCGCACGTGGTCGGAACGTTGCAAAACATTGCTGGGGTAGCTGAACAAGGCTGTGATGTCATTAAAAACCAAGATTTTAAACGTTTGGGCGAATTGATTAACCAAAATTTCGACTATCGCGCCCAAATCATGACCATCACCGATCGAAATCAAGCCCTCATTGATACGGCGCGTAGTTGTGGCGCGTCGGCGTCGTTTACGGGTTCGGGTGGCTCGATAATTGGAATTTACCGCGACGAAGAAATGCTCAATCGCCTTTTTATCGAACTTAAAAAACAAAATGCGCGCGTTATCAAACCTTTTATTGTTTAAATGGTTTCAAGGTCATGAGACCTGCACAAACGCGAATTTTTGACGATACTTTGTTGACCCCTTTTCGCCAACTGGGCGACCCCGCAGCCGATGCACTGGTAGTGGCAGTAGCCCAGCAAACAGGCCGAGAGGGGTTAACTGTTTTTATGCGTTTCTTGGGCGACTTAAAAAACGTTTCGCTCGCCGAGCAGCTTCCCGAAGTCGTTCATTTTTTTGAACAGCAGGGTCATTTACCTCCTTGGACAGACCCCCAAAAAATGGCGAAAGGCATGGCTTTCTTTTGGAAGTACGAAACCGAGATAGCGTTATTATTGGGCTGCTATTCACTCCCGTATTGCTATGCCGCTGCCAACGGTGCCCAAGTACTTTGGCTGACTGAACGAATCAAAAAAGACACCTACAAACGGCTAGAAGAAACGGGCGAATTTGTGTTTGAAATCATGCAAGAGCGTGATTGGCGCAATGGTCGTAACCTGATAAAAGTACTAAAAATTAGGTTGATGCACGCCGTTGTTCGGTATTTTACCAGCCACCATGCCCAGTGGAATACCGCTTGGGGGCTTCCCATTAACCAAGAAGATATGGCAGGGACAAACCTCGCCTTTTCGTATATTGTTATCCGCGGTTTGCGAAAAATGAACGTAAAGACGCAAACAAATGACGAAGAATCGTATTTGTACTTTTGGGATATAATTGGGTGCCTACTTGGAGTGAATGAGCGCCTTTTACCCGTCGATTTACGCGAGGCATACCACCTAGACAGGGCCATTTATCGCCGTCAATTTCAGCCATCAGCGGCGGGGAAAGGGCTGACCCAATCCCTCACGAAAGTGCTTCAAAATCAGGCACCTTCAAAGCAACTACAGAACTTTCCGATAGCCCAGATGCGTTTCTTGTTGGGTAAGGAAGTGGCTGATTTATTGGGAGTTCCAGAAGTGCCGTTGGAAGACATCGTTGTCCGTACAACGACCCATTTACCATTTTTGCAATTTTTATTCCGAAACAATAGCCCAAACTCCGACGTACTCAAAACCTACCTGCGAAAATAGTAACTGACATAAACTGATAATATTTATGTCGGTTATGTTGCAAAAAATACCTTGATTGACGTATTATTGTACTTTCTATCCTAACCGCTAAATTATGAGAAAAACTCTACTGCCTATTTTAGGTATATTATTCTCGTTTCATATCACTTTTGCGCAAAATTCTGCGGAAACCTATTACGAAGAAGGGCTTACGAAGCAGACCAAAGGCGACGTAGCAGGGGCGATGTTGGCCTATACCTCTGCTATTCAGACCAATCCTGATCACGCGCCTAGTTATTATCAACGAGGCTCCCTAAAAGTTTCCCTCAAAGATTACCGTGGCGCTATGCGTGATTATGACGAAGCCATCGGTATTACTTCCAAAGATGCCAAAGCCTTTTTATACCGAGGAATGTGTCGCGTCATTCAGGAAGATTTGGGGGGGGCGCTGCGCGATTTTAACTCGGCCATTGAACTCAATCCCAACGAGGCAAAAGCATTGCTTCAACGCGGCCAAATTTGGTTTAGAATGGAAGACCAACGCCGTGCTATGCAAGACTTTGACAAAGGGCTGGCATTGGAGCCGAATAACGCCCAAGCGTGGTACAGTCGCGGGCAGTGCAAAATTGGAGTAAAAGATTACAAGGGAAGTATTGCAGATTTTACCAAAGCCATTGATTTGGGGTACAACGCGGCCTATGCAGGTCGGGGAAATGCGCGTACCAATATGAACGATTTGAACGGTGCTGTCACTGATTTGTCCAAAGCCATTCAAATGAACGCCAACGATTCAGAGTCGTTTTATTACCGTGGATTAGCGCGTAGCAAAATGGGTAAGTTTGCGGAAGCACTGACCGATTTTAACGAATCGGTGCGAATCAACCCACAAAATTATATGGCCTACTACGGGAGAGGGGTTTGTAAAGTAAAACTTGGGCAACCCAAAGATGCCGTGGCTGATTATAACTTAGCCATCGAAATCAACGGTGCTTCGGCCAATACGTTGCCTTATTATAACACTTTGATTACGGAAAATACCATCAAGTTGTTGGATGTAATTGTCACAAAATACACCCAACCTAAAGACCTATCACCAGGCCGCCCAGAAGTTTATTTGTCAAGAGGAATTGCCAAAAATACAATCGGTGAAGGAAAATCTGCAATTGCTGATTTAGACAAGGCCATTGAGATTGAACCTACCAATGCCGATAGCTATTTCATTCGGGCGGTGGTAAAATCTTCTTTAGGCGACCAAAAAGGAGCGTTGGTGGATTGCAGCAGTGCGATCAAACTAGCCCCACGCCACGCCGAAGCCTTTTTCTTGAGAGGAGTCATTAAATTTTCATTGCTCGACAAAAACGAAGCCTGCTACGACTTTAGTAAGTCGGGAGAATATGGTTTCGTGGAAGCCTACAACGTGATTAGTCAGCTTTGCTCTAAGTAGGATAGCTTTGCCACGTTCTTATGAGAAAAGACCATAACAAGTTTATGCTATGTTTACTTCTCTCTCAGAACTGGCCAAAATGATAGACCATTCGTTGTTGCAACCGCACCTGACCGATGCCGAATTGGAAGCAGGTTGTGCGTTGGCGTTACAATATGACGTCGCAACAGTTTGTATCAAACCCTACTACGTAACACGCGCCGCCGAACTTCTAAAAGGAAGTAACGTTGGTGTCTGTACCGTGGTAGGGTTTCCTCATGGTGGCAATACCATCACGATGAAAGTAGCCGAAACCCGACAGGCTTGCAAAGACGGTGCTACCGAAATCGACATGGTGGTAAACGTAGGAAAAGTGCTAAGTGAAGATTGGCGCTACGTTAAAAAAGAAATCTACGCGATTCTGAAAGAATGCCACAAACACGAGGCAATTTTGAAGGTAATCTTCGAAAACGATTTTCTTCCCAAAGACAAATACAAAGTTAAGCTCTGTAAAATTTGCAGTACCCTGGGCGTGGAGTTTGTGAAAACTTCGACGGGGTACGGCTATACCAAACAAGCCGACGGTAGTTACAATTACAAAGGTGCGACGGAAGCAGATATCCGTTTGATGCGCAAAAACTGCACTCCCGAAGTGCAAGTAAAAGCCGCAGGGGGAATAAGAACACTGGACGAACTGCTTAAAATGAAAGCGCTCGGTGCTACCCGTATTGGCGCTACCGCCACCGTTGTGATGCTTGAAGAAGCCAAAAAACGACTTGGACTGGCAGCCTCAGAAATACAGTCGCCTGTGGTCGATGGGTATTGATATTGAAAAAAAAGCAGTTAATTTTGATTAAATTGTCAAGGTGAACAGCTATGTTAAAGAAAATCAGTGTTTTGTTGGTTTGTATGTGGAGCATCGCTTCTCAAGAAGTAGAAGCTTTCTCGCCCGATTCGCTGTGGCGTACAATACGCCACCGTGCGTTTTCCGACTATGATGAAGAACTCGTGTTTCATGACCGTAAAAAACGTTTTGCCACGCTAAAACACTTTAGCAAAAACGGGACTTTACTGGTTGAAACCAACTTCAAAGACTACGCCGAGGGCATTCGTCAAGGGTTTTCGAAGGGGTATTATCCAAGCGGAAATCTCTATTGGCTCGCAGATTACCGCGACAATAAACTTCACGGAGAGCTGAGGGTATATTATGAAGACGGAGGTTTAAAACGTCGAGAAACGTATCGTTCGGGGTTTCAAAAGAAAAAACATTGCTACGATAGAGAGGGCAATGAAATCCAGTATTATGAATTGGTAGAAAATGCCAGTTTCCCAGGCGGAGATCGGGCGCTGCAAGCATATTTGCAAACCAAACTAAGCGAGGTCATTAGTAGTAATACTGCGCAACTCTATACGTTTGAGGTTTACATAGAAGAAGATGGGAAAGCCGTTTTACACAAGTTTACCAATAGCGACCTTATGACAATCAATAGACTGACGGATATTCTCAAAGACATGCCTAAATGGAAGCCTGCTCGCTACGACAAAAAACCTCAAGGGGAAATTGTACCAATTTCGCTTCTTTTTCAAAATGGTAGGGTATATCTTCCTGCTTTACGTTAATGTAAACAAAAGTATTTATCTTTGATTGTGTCTTGAAAACTAGCAAGTTATGGGCAAGAAAGTCAGTCTATTGTTGGTGGTTTTGTGGGGAATAACGCTTCAAGCAATTCAGGCATCTTTTCCCGATTCGTTGCAGCGGGCAGTCATTCGTCGGGAATTTGTTGACCACGACGAAGAACTGACATTTCACGACCGTAAAAAACGCTTCGCCACCCTTAAAACCTACAACAAAGAAGGAGTTTTGTTAACCGAAACCAACTTTAAAGACTACCAAGCAGGTATTCGCCAAGGGTTTTCAAAGGGGTATTATCCGACGGGGCAATTGTACTGGATTGCGGATTATCGTAACAATGACCTTTGGGGCGAAATGCGCGTTTATCACGAAAACGGCGAGCTCAAGCGCCGCGAAACGCATTGGGCGGGTTTGCGGAAGGAAAAACATTGTTACAATGAAAATGGAGAAAAAATAGATTTTTACCCGTTTTCGGACGTCGCTAGTTTTCCAGGCGGAGATTACGCATTTCAGGCGTATTTGCGGTCGAAACTCAAAGATATACACGTAGGTTCGGAGATGTCGATGTTTACCTTTGAGTTGCTAGTACAGGCAGACAGCGTGGCGGTTTTGCACCAGTTTAGCAAAAGCGAGAAAATAACGTTGACCCGAATTGCGGAAATTATCAAAGACATGCCCAAATGGCTACCCGCTCACTTTGACAAAGTACCCCATGATGATATTGTGGTCGTCAATCTGGTTTTTAAACGAGGAATGGTCTATCTCTCCAACTTAGCCCTCGATTTTGCGGGTGCGTACCGCAAGCAGGTACAGCCTTTTGCTACGCCCGTAATGCCGCCTTTGCAAACATTACGAAGAAGATAACAAAATGAGGCTGCCCTTTCTGGACAGCCTCGTTCATTTTATTTTACTCAGCTCCGCGCTCTGCCATCACTTCGGCGAGGGGGCGAAAACCCGCAGGCACTTGTTGTGCTTCGTCTTCGGGTGAATAAGGATACACTTCCAAAATAGGCGTTAGGTTCACATCCGTGATTTCGTAGGGAATCAACATCGTCGCCAAACTTTTTTCAATGCGTTCGATGGCTTGTTTGGGGCTATCGGCATTGACGAGCATGTAGCTGATGATTTTTTTCTCTTTGGCAGCGCCTTTGCTATCGTCGATAGAGACATAAAAGGTCTTGCATTTAAACCATTTTTCCCCGCCTTCGTCCTCAAAATGAAATACATCTGAGAGTTTCATTTTGGTAAGGCTACTTACTTGAAAATCAGGGGTGTTGTCGGCTACTATGCGATAAATTCGTGCTTCGGCATCGGTATATGAAACCGCGTCCACCAGGTACGCTTCCGAGATTGTCTTGAGCGCGCCGTTTTCTTGTTCTTGTTGGTATTTGATTTTTCCTAAGTACCAGCTGGGCATATTTTACAGTTTAAAGTTTTCGGTATTTCCAGTTTCCAGTTTCCAGTTTCCAGTTTCCAGTTTCCA
>NZ_AXVJ01000064.1:0-31144 GCF_000482465.1 Runella limosa DSM 17973 | reverse complement strand
TTTCCAGTTTCCAGTTTCCAGTTTCCAGTTTCCAGTTTCCAAAAAAGGACGCCAAAGATAACAGAAATTCTACTTGAGGTCTTTTAAAATCTCTTCGATGGCGCGGTCGAGTTGAGGGTCTTTGTCGGTGAGCCTATCGGTGAATGTTTGCTTGATATAAATGTCAGGCGTGACACCTTCTTGCTCAATGTTTTTGCCGTCGAGCGTAAAACAGCCCCACGAAGGTAAACGATAAAACGATCCATCGACCAACCCTTTACCCGACGTAAAGATAATCCAACGGTAGGTTTCGGTGCCAATAATTTTACCCAATTTAAGGGCTTTGAAACCCGTAGCTGTCATTTCTGCATCCGATAACGATTGCTCGTTGATGAGCAAAACGATGGGCTTGGCCGATACACCAAAGTTAGGCTGAGGCGTGGGTTTTCCTTCGCGGTATTTCCACTGCAAGTACGGTTTTTGCGACAAGAAATTAAGTACCAAATCGTGGACGTTTCCGCCTGTATTGTAACGTAAATCCAGAATTAAGGCATCTTTTTTGTACCAATCGCGGGTCATATCATGGACAAAACGCTCGTATTCGTCCAAGCCCATGTCCTTCATGTGAACGTACGCAATCCGTTTTTTACTTTTTTCATCCACGTAATTTTGGTTCCAATCCATCCATTCATCGTAAAAATTTCCAGATAATGATCCTCGTGGATGCACCCTCACCGTATAGCTAGAATCGACGTTGCTGCGACGGAACGTTAAGGTAATTTCGGTGTCAGACGAAGGTTTGGTAAAATACACATCGCGGTTTTGGAGCGTGTCTATGGCGTCGCCGTTGACGTGGGTAAGTATGTCACCTTTGCCAATTTTTTTGCCGTGTTTATCGGCTGCACTACGCTTGAGGATGCGGTCAACCATGTAAGGACGCTGGTTGTCGAAAAGAATCCCCGTTTCCATCGTGCGCGATTTGTAGAAAACCTCTTCTTCTTTTCCGTTGCTATAAAATCCTAGGTGAGAGGCGTTTAGTTCGCCAAGCATGTCGTTGAACAACGTCCGAAAATCGTCGCGTTGGTTGAGGTAAGGCAAAAACTTCGCGTAGCGGTCGCGCAGGGCTTTCCAGTCGGCACCGTGAAAAGTTTCGTTGTAGAAGTTTTCTTCCACACTCGCCCAAGCCTCGTAGTACATCTGACGAAACTCTTCTTCCAAATTGCGACGGAAGGTAAAGTCAATCGTAATATCTTCTGCTTTACCCGATTCTGGGGTGAATTTTTTGAGTTTACCGTTGATAAGTAAATACGATTTATCGCCTACCTGTACCCAATCGTAGCCACGAACACCGTCTTCTACTTTCTCGGTTTTGGGGGCTTTGAAAGGCTCATACGTCGTGCGCCAAAGTTTGTTTTCGCCCTCGCTGTGGTCAGATACATAAATGACGTACGTTTTGTCATCTTTTTGAAAAACAGCGGGCGAGCCTTGTTGGCCAAACGACGGCCCTACTTGCTCCATGCGCTCCCAAATGTCGGCCAAATCAATCTCGATGGGTTTGATTTCTTTCTTGGTTTCTTTTTTAGGCTCGGCAGGCGTAGCTTTCTTTTTCTTGCTCGATTTTTCGGGCGTTTTGGCCGCCGTCGCAGTCGAATCTTTTTTGGTTACTTTAAACAAATCTTCCCATTTATCGGAACGGAAAGGCGTTTCGATTTTGGTCAGCGCCAAACGATACACTTTCAGATTGCGCGGCCCAAACGGATAACTTGGGTTAATACGATCGGACTCAAAGTAAATGTATTTGCTATCGGGTGACCACACAGGGGCTGATTCCGAAATACCTGTATTCGTCAGGTTGATGGTTTCGTTTTTGCTGAGGTGGTGAAGGAAAATGTCTTTCTCAAAATCACGATAGGCCGTAAACATCACGTACTCACCGTTGGGAGAAAAATAGACGTTGTCGTTGTAAAAACCCCAAAGTTCGTCTTTGACAATCGTCTTATTTTCAAAGGTTTTGAGGTCGAGTAAGCGGACTTCGTTGCGTCCACTGAGATATACTCCTGAGCTGCGGTCTTTGTTAAAAACAATCTGGCGGTTGTTTTGAGTGTCCGTGGTAAGTTGTTTGAGTGTTCCTTTGCCGTCGGCTTTGAGGGTAAACCAGTTTTGGTAGCCACCCACCGTTTGACCTATCAACAAGGTGAGGGTATCGGCCAACCATTTTACTTCCTGAACCCGCTCGTTGGTTGTGGTTTTGAGTTGTTTAATATACTTTCCTTCAATGTCCGACACAAACAATTCTCCCCGCGAAATAAAGGCCAGTTTTTTATTATCAGGCGCGACATCAAAGGCCGAGATTGACCCACTTACTTTAAAATCTTGCCACTTGGTTAGTGTAAAATTTCTGACTAGGTTGATTTTGAGCGGAGTAGCAGCTTTGGTCGCAACGTCATACACCCAAGGTTGGTAGTCTTTTTCAAAAATAACCTTGCTGCCATCGGCACTTACCTGAGGTCGTTTGATGGACTCTTTGAACGAAGTGAGGGCGGTTTTTTGTCCGTTTACGAAGGTGTATAAATTGTATTCACCGTTGGTTTCGTCCGACACAAAATAAATTGTCCCTTTTTTGTCAATCGTCGCCCACATGTCTTTTCCACGGTAGTCGGTATAGCGCTTGTAGGTGTTGGTTTTTAGATTATACGACTGAATATCAGGGTTGAAGTCGCCTTTGTAGCGCTTGCGCATGGCTTGGTTATCGCTTTCCCACGTATCGTTGAAAAACACTTCTCCCGTTGGGCTTTCGGCGACGTTGTGCGTACGGTTGAAATAATGTTTAAAAACGCGTTTGGGCGTTCCTCCAAGTACCGAGATGGTGTACGTTGTGCCACCGTTTTGTACTCCCGATTCAAAATAAATTGTTTGTGAATCCCATGACCAAGCTTCTACAAAATCGTAGGTGCTGTGGTAGGTAAGTTGTCGAATCGTACCGCCTTCGAGAGGCATTACAAACACATCGGCATTTCCATTTTCAGTACCCGTAAATGCCAACCATTTTCCATCGGGCGAAATCCGTGGATTTGACTCATTGCCTTGCATGGCTGTGAGGCGGGAGGTAATGCCCGAGGTAAGGTCGGTTTTCCACAGGTCAGATTCGTAGGCAAAAATAGCCGTTTTGGCGTCAGGACTGAGGGTAGGGTGGGTGGCGAAATGCACACCCGATTGGGCAATGGCTGCGCTGGCAGAGAAAAGGCTGGCCCACAATAGGGTTTTAAACATGGCTATACGAGAGTTGTAGAAAGAAATTTAATTAGAATGCCAAAAATAGCGAATCCTTTGGTATAGAAAATTAAATCTTGAGCCTACTTGAAATAGGCAAGATATAATGCCATCTTTAAAGGCTGTTAATGCCTGCATTACTTCATCCGTCCTAACCAAACTAACTCACATGTACTTCAAACGTCTGCTTAGACCGCTTGCCGTTTCTACCATTGCTTTTTGTTCGGCAGCCACGTACGCCCAGAAAATCGACGAGGTGTACAACCAAAAAATCAAAGAATACACCACAGATTCCCGCTTTTTGCCATCGTCGGTGCTCAATCTAACCGATGACCCGAAGGTTCCGTCGCCGCGCAAACATTTTGGGGAGATTGTGGGCGCGCCAGGTATTTTGCACAACACCACGGCTATTTATGGGTATTTCCAAAAACTGTCGCAGAGCTCGCCCTACCTGACCATGCAGCAAGTGGGTACAAGCGAAGAAGGTCGCCCGATTCACTTGGTAGCCATCGGCAACGAAGATGCCATGAAACGCGTGGCACACTACCAAAAACAACTTTCGCTGTTGGCCGACCCGCGTAAATTGCCCGCGTCGGAGCTAGAAAAGGTGTTGGGCGATACCAAATTGGTGTATTACATCAACTGCGGACTTCACTCGCCTGAGATGGGTTCGCCCGAGATGGTGATGGAGTTGGCGTACCGTTTAATCACCGCCCAAACGCCTGATATTAAAGCCGTACGTGATAATATCATTGTCCTCATCAACCCAGTTTCTGAACCTGATGGCTGGGACAAACAAGTGGATTGGTACAATCGCTATACCAAAGACCGCAAAAACTACGAAGATGGCTTCCCACGCGTGCCGTATTGGGGAAAATATACCTATCACGACAACAACCGCGATGGGTTACAGTCGTCGCAGGCGTTGACCAAAGCCATGTACAAAATTTACTACGATTGGCACCCAACGGTGATGCTCGATTTGCACGAGTCGGTGCCGTTGCTTTATATTTCTACGGGAACAGGGCCGTACAACGATGCCATCGACCCAATTACCATCGGCGAATGGCAGACCATGGCCAATCACGAAATGACAGCGTTAGCCTCTCAGGGATTGCCAGGCGTTTTTACGTGGGCTTTTTATGACGGATGGAATCCAGGCTACGCGTTTTTTATTGCCAACAATCACAACTCGATAGGACGTTTTTATGAGACTTTTGGCAACGCGGGTGCCACTACCTATGTGCGTGATTTGTCGAATCAAAAATATTCAGGCGACCCCGTAACGAGCAAAGAATGGTATCGGCCCAATCCCGCTACTGAAAAAGTAAACTGGTCGTACCGAAACAACATCAATTATATGCAAGCAGGTGTATTGGCGGGCTTGACCTATGCGGCCAATAATCGACGGTTGTTGTTGACCAATTTTTACCAAAAAGCAGTAAATGCTATCCAAAAAGGAAAAACCGAATCGCCACGAGCGTTTTCCATTCCCCAAAAACAAAATGACCCTACCATGGCGGCCTATTTGGTTAATCAGCTACGTGGGCAAGGAATTGAGGTTCACAAAGCATCTTCGGGTGATTATGTCGTGTTGTTGGAGCAGCCTTACCGTAATTTGGCCGTGTCGTTGCTGACCAAACAAAACTATCCCAAAGACACCAAGTACCCATCGTATGACGATATTGCATGGACACTTGGGTATTTGAATGGGGTAGAGGTAAAAGCCCTTGACAATGTGCCGTATGCTTCAAACGACCTTACCCTCGTGAATCAGGAAGTGAAATACACGGGTAAAGTGGAAGGTGAAGGAACGGATTATGTCCTCAATTACAAAGCGCAAAACACGGTGTTGTCGGCCTTGTATTGGCTAAAAGCGCAGAATAAATCGAGCAAGGCGATGGTGCTGGATGCTAAAACTACCCTGAGTGGCGTAAAAGATACCTTGGCGGCAGGGTCGGTGGTATTGCAGGGAATTACGTCTGAGCAGGCTAAAAACATTACAACGCAGTTTGGGCTTGACCTGACCGCGACGAAAGCGACGGCCAACGTGAAACAACACGAAGTGAGCCTCCCACGAACCGCCATTTACCACAGTTGGTTCAATACCCAAGACGAAGGTTGGGTGCGTTTTACGTTTGATCAACGCGGTATTCCTTACACTTCCATCGAAAAAGATGATTTGAAGGCGGGCGACCTACGTAGTAAATATGATGTCATTGTGATTCCTAAAATGCGTGGTACGGGCAGCGATTTTATCCACGAGATTGATAAAAAATTTGGGCCGTTGCCTTATACCAAAACCCCCGAATTCCCTTCGCACGGGTTTCCTGATTCCACTCCTGACATGACGGGTGGGCCTGGCTTTGATGGTATGAACCAACTCAGAATGTTTGTGGAAGCAGGGGGAGTATTGGTGACTTTGGACAATACCTCTGCAATGATTGCTGAAACAGGAATTACCCGCGACTTGGATAAAGTAGAAACGCCAGGTCTCTACCATCCAGGCTCAATTGTGAACGTGAAAGTACGCAAATCGGATAGCCCAATTGTGTATGGATTTCCTGAAGTATTCCCGATTTTCAAAGGTATTTCACCGTTGTTGCAGACCAAAAAGTACAATCGTGACATGATGGTGCTTCAATATGGTACTAAATCATTGAAAGAAGATGAAGAATACAGCGGCCCAATCATGGGATTGCCTGATAGAAAAACAGCTAAAGAAATGACGCCTGCGAAACCTAAGAAGGAAGAACCTTATGTGCTTTCAGGAATGGTAAGAAACGAGCAGACCATTGTGGGTCACGGCGGAATTTTCAACGTTCCCGTAGGGGCAGGCCGTTTGGTGGCGTTTACGTTTAATCCTCTGCATCGTTATATCAACCTTCACGATGCACCGATGATTTGGAATACGCTGATTAACTGGAATCATCTGTAAAACAAAGCCTAATCTTTATGAAATCACTATATCGTTTTTTGTTGTTGGGAGCGTGTGCGAGTGCCCTTGCGCTGACGGCACAGTCCCAGCAAATCGACGAGTCTTACAACCAAAAAATTAAAGAGTTTACGACCGACCAGCGCTTTTTGCCATCGTCGGTGCTGGATTTGGTCAACGACCCTAAAATCCCGTCGCCGTTGAAGCAATTTGGGCAAATCATCGGAGCTCCAGGCGTGCTGCACCGAACGGCGGATATTTACGGCTATTTTCAAAAATTAGCCCAAACGTCGCCCAACATTGTCAACGAACAGATTGGTACGACCGAAGAAAATCGTCCCATTCAAATGTCCGTTATTGCCAATCCTGCCACCATCAAGCGTCTCGACCATTATAAAAAACAACTGGCACTCCTTGCTGACCCGCGTAAAGTAAATGCTGCCGACGTGCAAAAAATCTTGGGCGATAGCAAAGTGGTCTATTTTTTGAACGGGGGAATGCACGCTTCCGAGACGGGTTCGCCCGAAATGCTGATGGAATTGGCCTATCGTTTAGTAACGGGACAGTCGGATGAAATCAAGGCCATTCGTGATAACCTGATTGTGATTATTAACCCCGTGTCTGAGCCCGATGGTTGGGACAAAATGGTGGATTGGTACAACCGTTACACTAAAAAACGCAAAGATTTTGAGGACGGAATGCCTGCTTCACCACCGTATTGGGGAAAGTATGTCTATCACGACAACAACCGCGACGGCTTGCAGGTATCGCAAGCCATCACAAAAAGTATTTTTAAAGCTTATTTTGACTGGCATCCTACGGTGATGCTCGACTTGCACGAGTCGGTGCCGTTGTTGTACATTTCAACAGGAACGGGTCCATACAGCGAAGCCGTGGATCCTGTGGCCATTGGCGAATGGCAAATCATGGCCGACCATGACATGACGACGTTGGCCGCTCAGGGATTGCCAGGGGTATTCAACTGGGCGTTTTATGACGGCTGGTACCCTGGCTACGGAATTTGGGTAGCCAACAATCACAACTCTGTTGGGCGTTTTTACGAAACCTACGGCAATGCGGGCGCAAATACGTTCATGCGTGATTTGGCCAGTGCCAAATTTGCGGGCGATAACGTAACAAGCCGCGAGTGGTACCGACCCTATCCTGCCACTGAAAAAGTGTATTGGTCGTTTCGGAACAACATCAACTACATGCAAGCAGGCGTATTGGCGTCGTTGGGGTATGCGGCGGCGAATGGTAAGTTATTGTTGAAGAATTTTTACCAAAAAAGCCTAAACAACCTCAACAAAGCAGCCAAGGACACGCCAAAGGCATTTGTGATTGGCAAGCAGCAGCGCGACCCTGCGATGGCCGCCTATTTGGTGAACCAACTACGTACCCAAGGAATAGAAGTACACAAAGCAGAATCGGGCAAAAATCAAGGAGATTACGTAGTGTTGTTGAATCAACCTTACCGTAACTATGCCTACTCGCTGTTGACCAAACAAAACTACCCGAAAGAAGCGAAATTTCCTCCTTACGACGCGATTGCGTGGACGTTGCAATACCTCAACGGGGTAAATGTAGCGCAACAAGACACCCTAAAATACGAATTGTCGGACTTGAAATTGCTCACGTCCGATGTGAAGTACGATGGGAAAATCGAGGGAGAAGGAACGTACTATGTGGTCAATTACAAAGCACAAAATACGGTATTACCTGCCGCCTATTGGGCAAAATCTCAGAACGTCAAAACCATTGTTTTGGATGCCAAAACGACCTTGGAAGGCCGCAAAGACACGTTGGCACAGGGAGCCGTGGTATTTTCGGGCTTAACGGCCGACCAAGCGAAGCAATTGGCCGAGAAGTTTAGCGTGGACTTAATTTCGACCAAAACCCTGCCGTCGGTGAAACAGCACGAGGTGAGTTTGCCGCGCGTGGCGATTTACCATACGTGGTACCAAACGCAAGATGAAGGCTGGTCGCGCTATACATTTGAGCAACGCGGTATTCCTTACACATCGATTCACAAAGACCATCTGAAAAAAGGCAACTTGCGGTCGCAGTTTGATGTGATTTTGGTACCTCGTGTGGGTGGTACGGGTGCGAACTTCTTGCACGAAGTAGATTCCAAATTTGGCCCAATGCCTTATACTAAAACGGCCGAGTTTCCGTCGCATGGCACGCCAAGTAGCACCGATGACATGACGGGCGGCCCAGGGTTTGAAGGGGTCGCGGAATTGAAAAAGTTTGTCGATGAAGGTGGGGTGTTGATTACCCTCGACAACTCGTCGAGCATTATGTCGGACTTGGGCATTGTGCGCGAATTGAAACGGTACGAATCGCCGACCTTGTTCCACCCAGGTTCTATCATACAGGTGAAAAACCGTAAGCCATCGCATCCAATCATGTACGGTTATCCCGAAACGTTCCCTATTTTCAAAGGACAAGGGGCATTGTTGCAAACGGAAAAGCGCGACCGCGACATGATGTTGATGCAATACGGCACCAAGCCACTCAAGGAAGAAGAAGAATACAAGGGGCTGATTATGGGAATGCCTGATAAAAAGGAGGTAAAAGACCCCAAACCCGCCACGCCCAAACCAGAACCACCGTATGTGCTGTCGGGGATGGTGCGCAACGAGCAAACCATCATCGGTCACGGTGCAATTTTCAACGTACCCGTAGGCAAAGGCCAAGTGGTAGCATTCACGTTTGATCCACTTCATCGCTACCTCAACCACCACGACGCCCCACTTTTGTGGAATGCCATTTTGAACTGGAATGCTTTGCGGTAAGCGTTAATCTTCTTACATCAACACCTATAAGGTTTCAAAAACCTTATAGGTGTAAAAATTGCCCCTCATCTGTTACAAAATTTCTTAAAATTTGCCCATTATTTGTAACAAAAAAATATAAATTTGCCTATCATCTGTTACAGTTATGCGTAATTTTCAAAGAAAATTAGAACAAAAACTTCTTGATTGGAAGGCGAAGGAGAATCGTAAGCCACTGATTTTGAGGGGTGCAAGGCAGGTTGGTAAATCTACTCTTGTGAGGGAGTTGGGTAGAAATTATGACTATTTTATACAGTTGAATTTAGAAAAGCCCAGTGACAGGCGTTTTTTTCAGAAAGAACGGGAGGTAACTGATATATGGCAACAACTTATTTTTGAGAAGGAGATTCCTGATAAACCGCAAAATACACTTCTTTTTATTGATGAAATTCAGGAGATTCCACACGTTATTAAGCAGTTGAGGTATTTTTATGAAGAAATTCCGCAGCTTCATGTCATTGCAGCGGGTTCATTGCTTGAATTTGCTTTGGGTGATGTGGGTTCATTTCCCGTAGGACGCGTCGAAGAAATGGTGTTGCATCCATTTGATTTTGAGGAGTTTTTGATGGCTACTGGAGAAGAAAATGGGCTAAAAGTGTTACGACAAATTCCCCTGCCTTCGTTTGCTTACGACAAATTGTTCGATTTATTTAAAAAGTATGTAATCATCGGTGGTATGCCCGAAATTATCCGACAATATGTGGCATCTGGTGGAAAGTTGACGGGTTTGAAAGGCATTTATGCGTCTATTTGGGAAACGTATAAGTCAGACGTGGTCAAATACGCGCACAATACGAATGAGGCAAAAATAATGCGATTTGTCATAGAGTCGGCCCCTTTGGTGCGCGATCGTATCAGTTTTGCAGGTTTTGGAGGGTCTAATTATCGTTCGAGAGAAGTAGGTGAAGCGTTTAGGGCCTTGGATTTGGCCAAAGTCATTTATTTAATTTATCCTACTACTCAGACTGCTCCACCTCAACTGCCCGAAATTTCACGCAAGCCTCGGTTACAGTTTTTGGATACAGGTTTGCTCAATTATGCCTCCGAGATTCAGGCGGAACTACTGCAATTAGACGACCTTAACGATTACCATAAGGGCTTTGTGGTCAATCACTGCATTACACAAGAACTGATTGCCCAGCATAATGAAGTGTTTTTTAAGCCTCAATTCTGGGTAAAAGAAAATGCGGCTTCTAATGCCGAAGTAGATTTGACCCTCAAATGGCAAAAATACCTGTTACCCATTGAAGTGAAATCGGGAGCCAAAGGAAGTTTACGTTCACTTCATGAATTTATGGATATGACCGACCACACCTTGGCCATTCGATTTTTAAGAAATGAGGTAAACATCGAAACTGTCACCACCCGTCAAGGGAAGCTGTTTCAGTTGCTCAATTTGCCATATTTCGCGCTTTCGCAAGTGGAGAAGTATGTAGAGTGGGTGACAAATTCTGACGTATCGTTTTGACAAGACGGGAAACAAGTATGTGGGGTATTATGAGAAAGATATGACCAACCAGAAGAAACAATGCTGGATGGGTATTTTCGGGTAAAATAGGGGGGGATGAAATGCAAAAAAAATAACAACTCTTTAGGTGAAAAATATACTGATTTTCAGTAGGTTATTTCAGTTTTCTTTTTTACCTTGTTTTACGATACCCTAGCTAAATGGAAAAATAAGCCTCTTCGCAGTTTTGCCCTTATTACCGTCGGATGTTTTATGTTCATTATCGGCACTTTCTACCGTAATAGTGGTAAGTTTTGTAGCTGGCACGATTCAATTCCAAGATATACGAGCTAAACGTATATCCTATACGGGAGCTATCAACGCCAAAAATCAACATAGAACTTTGACGACTGCTCAAAAAAAGCATTGTCGGAGTGGCGGGAAATAGAAAAAACCAATTGTCTGTGTTTGAAAAAACTACTCTCAACAATGAAAGCTCTAATTAGTACTTCTTATCCGTTACGCTGTTACTCAACGGCAGCGAAAACTACATGCTGTTTTTTTCTCCTCTTTTGCGGGTTTTTTGTACAGTTTTCTAAAGCTCAAACAGTGGACGGTTTACGAGTTGGGCTTAAAGGAGGAGTGGTTTATTCGGGCATTGGTGCCTTACAAACAACCATATTGAGTGAGCCATTTTTTACAAATTATACCTTGAATAATAACCAAAAATGGGGGTTTACGGGTGGATTTGGCATCAATTGGGAATTGAAAAATACCATTGCCTCGCTCAATTTGGACGTTTTATATTCCCAGCAAGGTACTGAATTGGCTTTCAACAATTTGGAGAAAGACTTCAACTATACCCTGCAATTCAACTACCGTTACCTTAACTTTCCGCTGATGTTGAAGCTGTATCCGTTTGAAAAAGTACACGATGGATTGCATGGGTTTAATGTGGGAGTGGGTCCCCAATTAGGGCTAAATTTAACCCCCGAAAAAATCAATTACACATCGGGCGGGACAGGAAAATTGCCCGCTTTTGGTAGCGACCTCGAACAACAACAGCAACTTCGAAATGTACTGAAAGGAAAAAACAATTTTGGGCTAAATTTTCAGCTTGGGTATGAATTTGTGGGGTGGGGACTCAACCTTGAAGCACGTTATCATTATGGCTTGACGGACATGGTTCATACCGAAGCCAACGCGTATAATTTTATCGAAAATAAAAATACCAACAATACAATTCAATTTACTTTGGGCTGGGAGTTTTTGAGTAGCTATCCCAAAAAGCGAGTTCTTCTCATCAAGAAACCAAGAAGCTAGTAGCGTCGATTCTGTCAAAATCGTAACCATTACTCCTATGAACTCAGCTTCTATTAAAGCCTTTTTTGTCGTTGTCTTTTGTTGGGGAGCCTCAACGTCGTTTTCCCAAAATCGGCTAACGCCTTCGCCTGGAGGTGTAGCTGGAGCCATTCGATGGTGGATGGCAGACAGCACTAACGCCGAGCGGCTCAATTTCCACCCTGCTAGGCGGCTTACTACCTCCAATGGCCTTTCAATCCCATTAGGGAAGGCTAAATTGCCAAGCACCACTTTTTTTACGGTATATCAGACAAAAGAACGACAAAAAGACCAACTGATTTGGAGCATTGATAAAAATCAGAAAACAAGCCTTGTTCTGACCAACGAACGCATGGCTGATTTGGAAGCGATGAGATACATGAATTTTACGGATTTGGCGCCTACTATGCCGAAAATTGCTATTTATGGGCAATTAAAATCCGTCGATAGTAGTGAGGTAGCCGAGCAGACATGGAACATCGGCAATCTACCTACTTACCCTGAGTTGCCCGTCAGCGTTTTTAATGGCCTGGTGCCTGAACTGATTGCTTTTAACCGAGTTCTTGACCGTGAAGAACGATTAAAAGTAGCGTCTTATCTGGCACTAAAATACGGAATTACGCTCACTGAATCGAGCGGGAAGTACGTGAATAGTTTAGGCAAAACCCTTTGGAATGGGGAAGAATCCCCCATTTTTCACCACAACATTGCGGGTATTGGTCGTGACGATGCCTCGGGCTGGTGGCAGAAAATCGCCAGTAGTAGTCATTCTCCCAATTTGCTCACCATTTCGACGCCTTCTTCCCTCGACAATCACCAGTATTTGTTGTGGGGAGACAATGACCAAGCCTTCGTTTCTGCTCCCAAAACGATAGGAATGCCAACGTTTTTGAAAAGAAAAGGGCTTGTATCTTCTTTGGGCAAGAACCTGTGGGAGACGGAGGTCGTATGGGATACGAAACAGGTGTTTGCTGCCATTCCCCCAAATCCTGTGTTTTGGTTGGCGGTAGATACCACAGCAACGGGCGAGTTTGCGCCTTTGACAACCTGTTTTTTTAAAATGAAAAACCTTGATAAGCACGGTTTGGCTTATTTTAATACGACCTGGAAAATGAATAAGTTGCAAAAAAATCACTTTTCTTTTGTCGTAGCGCAAGACCTGCTCGTAACCACTAAAGTAACAACTCCGAGCTGTTCACAACCCGATTTGGGGCAGTTTCAGGTGCGTATTTTGGGGGGGCAGCCACCTTATTCTCTCACAATTTTTAATAAATCGACTGGATTTGTGGCTCATCGTCAGCAGTCAGAAACGCTTTCGACTGCACAATTCGGCGGTCTTTTTGCGGGCCATTATGTCCTCAATGTAACGGACGCGTTGCAGCAAATGTACGTTGATTCGTTTTGGGTCAATCCCGCCG
Source organism: Runella limosa DSM 17973 (assembly GCF_000482465.1). Lineage (GTDB taxonomy): Bacteria > Bacteroidota > Bacteroidia > Cytophagales > Spirosomataceae > Runella > Runella limosa. Next base: position 17,917 of record NZ_AXVJ01000064.1, on the reverse strand, counting down.
AAGCGCCGTTACCGCTGGGTTTGTCTGATACCTACTATTTGGTGGAAGGTGCTGCGCCCGTTCGAGTAAACGCAGCTGAAAATATGCCCGCTGGGATAACGTATCGCTGGAGAAGTCCCGATAAGATAGAGTCGCAATCGCCTGAAATTGAATTGAATCAACAAGGTATTTATACACTTATTACGACTCAAAATGGCTGTAGTTCAACCCGAGAAATCCAAGTAGATGGCCCACAAATCAGCGCATTTCATTCGGAAATAGTGTATCCTAATCCTTCCAGCGGCAGGTTTACAATCAAAGTGAGGTTGCATCAACCTGCTCCCGTTCATGTGTCTATTTTCTCGGCAGAAGGAAAGCAAGTACTTACCGATGAGGCTTTCGGGGCTGACCAGTACCTGTTTAGTGAACAGCTAACCACGCACGGCCTTTATCTAATTGTGTTGCAGTCGGGCAGGTCAGTGACAACCCATAAACTATTTATCGTTCGATAAAATGAAAAATGCGAACCAATTAATCCACCTTTTGAAAACCCTAAGACCCATTCGATGGGTGTCTGTTTTTGCCAAAGGAGTGGGGGGCGTTGCCTCGCTTGTTGTTTTGTTTGCGTTTTATAGTTCAAAAATTAAAACAACCAACGTTTTTGCAACCGAAGCACCCTCCACTACTAAAACGCTTTCGGTGGTAAGTGTACCTGTTTCAAAGCCAGTAAGATATGGATTCGATGCAGATATTGCCTATGGTTGCATTGGGACGACGGACAAAAAATCAATTGATAGTCCTTTCGATAATGTATTTCACGTACAAATTCCTGAGTTGCCTGGTACTGACTTTCAAGCATTTTTGGCGTATGAACTGTACGGTGTAAGCACCCACGAGTCTGTTGCACGAAGCATCAATGAATCGCAGGCGATTGGGGCGCATTTTGTTCAGCTCAATAAGGCGTGGAGTAGCCAACAAGAGACCATCCCCTTGGCACTTTTGCATTCTGGCGACAATGTCATTCGTTTTTCGTTGCCTTTGGGGGCAAATTATCATTACGAAGTTAAACAAGTACGCATCGTTTTTAAGCACCAGCCGAAGGGAGAGGGAGCGATTGTTCTCAACCAACCCGACAGCGTTTTTTATGGACAAAACGCATATATCAAAGGAATAATCCGCCTTCCTCAGTCGAAAAAAGGGAGCTCGAAAGAACCTGTTTTGTTGACTTGCGGTGACCAACGCATCCCTGTATATCGTGGTGAATTTGAAGCCTTGCTTGCCAACCCTGGCAAGACACCGTTTAGGTCATCGTTGAAAGCCACCTTTCCCAATGGTGAAGTCGTTACCAAAGACATTTTCTTTATTCGCTCTGAGAAAGCCGATCAAGTTTACAAGTCTGAGGTGAGGCAGGGGGAAAGTTTGGGGCGTTTTGACTGGGAGAAAGGGCTGGATTTAACCTTGGCTACGACCGCGATTTCAAATAGCGTGTCGATTCAACTCCCTGCTTTTGCTTTGCCCCAAAGTAAAATAATTTCAATCACGGCCCTACGCGCAATCGACTTGCCTGCGTTGAACGAAGACATGGTCAACGTAACAGCGGGGGCGGCAGGGTATCGTTTCTTGCCGCACGGAAGTCAATTTAGTAAAGCCGCCCAATTGAGTATTCCTTACGATAGCACGCTCATTCCTGAAGGCTACACGGCCAGCGACATTCGCACTTATTATTTTGATGAGCAAACCCGCAAGTGGCTTGTTCTACCGTTAGATTCGGTGGCGATGCTCTCAAACGTAGTTTTGTCTCATACACTGCATTTTACGGACATGATTAACGGGATTATAAAAGTGCCCGAATCCCCCGAAACGCAAGGCTATGCGCCTACGACCATCAAAGATTTTAAACCTGCCGACCCTTCGAAGGGTATTGCAATGATAGCGCCGCCCACGGCAAATAACATGGGCAATGCGGCGTTGGATTTTGGTCTAAAACTCCCTGTGGGGCGGCAAGGAATGCAGCCAGAACTAAGCATCCGCTACAACAACGGTGGGGGCAATGGCTGGTTGGGGTTAGGCTGGGACTTGTCTGTTCCTTCCATAAACCTAGACACTCGTTGGGGAGTGCCGAGGTACGATGCCCAATGGGAGACCGAAACGTATCAGTTGGAAGGGGAGCAATTGGCCCCCACGGCTCACCGCGCTACGTTGGAAAAACGCGGCATTGAAAAAGAATTTTTCCCACGCGTCGAGGGGAAATTTGATAGAATCGTTCGTCATGGTTCGCAGCCGTCGAATTATTGGTGGGAAGTTACTAACAAGAACGGAGTCAAAAATTTTTATGGCGGTTTGCCTGAGAAAGGGGTGGTGGACGCGGCCGTTCTCAAAGATACGCTAGGAAACATAGCCCATTGGGCGTTGGTACAAACGCGCGATTTGGACGATAACCGAGTACAATATACCTACGCCAACGTAAAAAACCCAGGGATAGTAGGTGGTAGGCTGGGCCAACAACTGTACATTGATAAAATTAATTATACGAACAAAGCTTCCACCGAAGGGCCTTATACGGTGACGTTTACGAGAGACCGACAATTGACGGAGTCACAGCGAAAAGATGTTAGTATTGATGCCCGTTATGGTTTTAAAATGGTCACGGCCGATTTGCTCCGAAAAGTTACCGTAACATTTACAAATCAGCTGGTTTGTACCTACGATTTGAAATACAAAGAAGGGGCTTTTTACAAAACATTGTTGGAAAGCGTGACCGAATTAGATGATGCAGGAAAGGAATTTTATACGCATCGTTTCGATTATTATGACGATGTTCTTGCGTCCTCAGGTTACGCTCCGTTGGGCGAATTGACAAAGTGGAAAGTAGAGAATGATGGTGCGAAAGGTGGTATCATCAATCCCATTCCAGGGTTTAATGACCAGAGTTCGGTGTTGAGTACCGAAAAATCCAACAGCTTTGGGGCAGGGTTGGCCCTCACCGTGGGGTTTATAGGCGATGGCTGGACCAAGCAGTTTACGGTGGGAGGAAGTTTTGAGTTTGACTATACGGGCAACGAAGGGGTGGTAAGCATGACGGACATCAATGGTGATGGCCTTCCCGACAAAATCATCAAATTAGGGAATCGGCTGTTTTATCGGGCCAATCTAAAAAATGCCAACGCTTTTGGAAACTTGAAGCCCATCAGTGGCGTCAATGATTTTAGTGCCAGTAACGCGCTTTCGTTTTCGCTGGGTTTACAGATTGTGCCGCCTTTGGGCTTTTTTGGGTATAATTATACCAATACTACCACCACGACCACCACCTATCTGTCTGATTTTAACGGAGATGGTTTGATAGACATTGCTTCTAACGGGCAAGTTTTTTTCAATCACCTCGACCCGCAGGGAGAACCTATCTTTGAACGAACGAGTACCCGTACTCCCAATCCACTTTTTTTGGGGGGAACGGTGGATAAAACTTTTTTTGCCCCAGATACGGCCTTGCAACACCGCCAAGAAAAAGAGTTTCCCTTACAGGATATCATACGTTTTTGGACGGCACCTTTCGACGGAGCGGTTCGTATTTCAGGCCCCATTCAATTGCTGAAAGCAGCGGATAGCCTTCGGTCAAAAAAAGAAGATGGGGTAAGGGTGAGTATTCAGGTACGAGACGGAATCGTGTGGAGCGATGCCATTGGCGCGGGAAACTTTACCCCCAAAATTCCGACAGGAGTGAATAATGTAAGGGTAAAAAAAGGCGATCGGGTTTATTTTAGGGTACAGTCGGTATATAATGGGGAAAACGACGAAGTGGCGTGGGATCCCATCATTGACTACGTGAGTGCGGTTTCACCCGTGCTGGATGTCAACAAAAAAGATACGCGGCACTACCAAGCCTCCGAAGACTTTATCCTCAGTGCCATTCAGCCGCTAGGGATTCCTGCATCGGGAACTTTAAAAATTTCGGGCGATTTTTTCAAGTCAATTACCTCGGATACTGTCATTGTTCGAATCGTTCGGAAGGATTCGCTGGGGGGAATTTCTATCCCTTTTCAGAAAGTATTTGCAGGAAATACCAACGCCAGTGGCCCGCTGAAAGATACGGTGCTAAATGTAACGGCCAAAGACTTGTTACGGTTTGAAATATATGCCGATTCGTACATTGACCGAACGGCAGTGCGCTGGTCGCCAAACTATGAACTAACGTTTGTGGATGTTTCGACGCGCCAGCCTGTGACACAAAAAGGGGGGATAGTGCCAGAAAATAACAATTATACCACTTGGTTTTCACCTACCCCCGTTGTCGAAAAAAATACCTCGGATACAGTTCGTTTGTATCCGTTGGTTTCCCTCAAGGCCGACAGTAGTGGAACCGTTGTGTTTACCATCAAAAGCCCTAATTCTTTGATAGCCAAGCGAATCATTGAGGTGAAGAATGGAAAAATTGTGGGTGCTGTTGATACGCTATCACTTATTTTACCCGCCCAAACCCCCATTTTTGTTGAATATCACGTACCCAACGTGGGTTTTGCCAAAGCCATGCAACAAATTGGCTATGGTAGCAAAATAGATACGCTCGTTAGTGACTCTACAGGAAAACACCGCAAAGTACTGCATAAGGTGCTGCCAGCGGGAATATATACCAATTCGGACGATGAGTTAAGCCCGCTTTTTCGCGGATGGGGACAGTTTTCGTTCGCGGGCGACAAAGGCAATGGCCCTTTGGATGAGTCAAAATTGAATTTCAACGAACTCAAAAATATTGATTACAAAAAAATACTCGCCGACACCGCCAGCTACCGAAAAGACCCCAATTCCCTTAAAAGTGTGCAAAGCCCTACCAATTCGGATTTTGGCCCGCTGTACGGCAATGCGACAAAAAACGCGTGGATAGGGCGCGATAGTTCGGTATTTGTGTCAAAAACGACCATGAGCAGCTCCCGTTTGTGGAAGCACGATGTGGCCGTCGATAGCCTGATGTTGGGCACTGGGGCGTCGTTGACGGCGGTTTCCAAAATCGAACGAAGTGATGTCAATAGCCTTTCGGGGGGATTTGTGATTTCGGGTAGCTATTCTAATGCCTCAACGACCAATTTGCTCGACATGATGGACATGAACGGGGACGATTATCCCGATGTTTTGCACGTCAATGATGTACAGTTTACTTTGCCAAATGGAGGGTTAGAATCCAAGGGACGACCCAATGCACTGTTGCCCACCAACACCTCCGCCAACTCATTTGGGCTTAGTTTGGGCGGAAAGTTTCCCAAAGCCTCGGCTTCCAACAAACGTAGTGGAAGCGGTGCTAAAAATAATAAAACGGCCTCCAATTCCCGAAGTGAACACAGTTCCGCAAATGCTTCCATTGGTCTTTCGGGAAGTGTGGGCTACAACGAACAATCAGGAACGGCGGCTTGGATTGATATGAATGGCGATGGTTTGCCCGATAAAGTGTATAAAAATGGCGAAGTAGCCCTAAACCTTGGGTATTCGTTTGCGACTCCCGAGCGCTGGAATTTTGAAAATATCGAAGAAAGTAAATCCACTAGCTTTGGAGCGGGAATTGGGGTAAACCTCTTTTCGGGAACCATTGAAGCGGGCATTGGAATGTCGCGCAGTGACGATAATACCCAACTGACCTTCCAAGACATCAACGGCGATGGCTTACCCGACCGAATCACCTTGACCAATCCACTGACGGTTCAATTGAATATGGGCAACCGCTTTGCCCCCCCGCTGCTGTGGAAAGGAGCGACAAGTCTCAATAAAACCGTTTCCGTTGGGGAGTCCATCAACGCCGCTCTGACCATTGCCATCAACATTATCATCATAAAAATTTGTATTAACCCTTCTTTTAACGTTGGTCACGGTGTTTCGGGACAAATGGATCAGTTGCTGGACGTTAATGGCGATGGTTACCTCGACGTGGTACATTCCGAAAATGAAGGAGATTTGTCGGTGCGTAGTTCTACCATTGGGCGTACCAATATGCTACGGCGCGTTCAACGGCCTTTAGGTTCTTATTTTTCAATGAATTACGAACGCTTGGGCAATACCTACGAAATGTCGTCCCAAAGCGTGTGGGCGTTGAATAGCCTAGAAGTGTACGATGGTGTAGCGGGCGACGGGATAGATACCCTGCGTAGTCGGTTTCGTTATGCCAACGGACGTTATGATCGCCGTGAAAGAGAGTTTTACGGTTTTGCAAATGTCGTTACTGAAGAGCTAAATACCGCCAACAACAATGCCGTGTACCGCACTTCGGAAGAAGTTTTTTTGAACCAAAACTATTACCTAAAAGGGTTGCTCAAAAACGAAATCTTGCGCGACGCTGCGGGTAATAAATTCAATGAAAGTAGTAACACCTATGAGTTAAGAGCCGTGCGCGACAGCGTGTTTTTCCCTGCCCTGATTCGAAACGATAGGTGGATATACGAAGGAAAAGCTTTGGCGGGTGCGAGTACGTATATGCAGTACGATTATGATGCTTTTGGAAACATTAGTAAGCTCATTGATGCAGGTAATGGCACGCCCCAAGACTTACTTACTGCCAAAGTTTCGTACCATAACAACGAGGTTGCTTACCTCAAAAACATTCCTGCGGAAGTAATTGTGACAACGGCTGAAGGAACCAAAAGAAGACGTATTACCGCCATAGATAGCAAAGGGCATCTCACCCAAGTGCGAACGTTTTTAGCCGATGGAATTTCGGCCAATTATGACCTTGAATACGACGAATACGGTAATTTGAGTAAACTTTTACGTCCCGCCAATTACCGAGGGCAACGCATGTTTTATCAATATGCCTACGACAACGTGACGCACAGCTACCCCGTAAAAACCACTGATGCTTATGGCTATAGCAGTACGGCAGAGTATGAATACCGTTTTGGCAATAGAATACAAAGCAACAGTATTCAAAATCAACCAATTCGATTTGGAATCGACAACCGAGGTCGTATTAGCACCATTACGGGGCCTTATGAATTGGCCGCGGGCAAAGCATATACTTTGGCCTTTGAGTACCATCCCGAGGCCAGCACCCCGTACGCCATTACCCGTCACTACGACCCTGAATACGACAGTACCATCGACATCGTGACTTTTATGGATGGTTTAGGGAGAGAAATTGAGACCAAAAAATTGGGGGCGCTTTTTAAAGGTAAAAACCTCGCTGATGAATTAAAAATGATTGTATCCGGGGGTGATATATACGATGCTTTCGGACGGGTTGTCAAAAAGTATTACCCTACAACGGAGGTACTGGGGACTGAAAATACTAAGTTATCAACGACGGTTGGGAACCTCCTCGAATCAGTCAGTTATGACATCACCGACCGAGTGGTGCGGCGAGAATTGGCCGATGGTACGGTTGAAACCATGAGCTACTCGGCGCTTAATAATCAGCTCATTACCGAAAGCAAGGATGGGCTGGGGAATAAAATTGAAACATTGGACGATATAAGAGGGCGTCAAGTCCAAGTAAGGCAGTATGGAGGCCCCGATGGGACGATTGTTACCAATTATTTCTACAATGCCCTGAGTGAATTGTTGCGGGTAGAAGACCACCTTAAAAACAATATTGTTAATACTTATGACAACCTCGGACGTCGTCTTAGCACTTTGCATCCTGATGCGGGTTTAACCGAATTTAGCTACGATTTGGCGGGGAACTTGGTACAAAAAACAAGCGCCCAACTTCGAAAAGCAATTGCAAAAGGAGGGGCTATCAAGTACGGTTACGATTACGAACGCCTTGTGGACATCGATTATCCCATTTATTACCAAAACAAAGTAAGTTATAGCTACGGCGCTCCCAACTCGGGCAATCGGGCGGGGCGGCTGACATTGGTAAAAGACGCAAGTGGTGGGCGAGAGCTTTTCTATGGAAAATTAGGCGAAGTCACCAAAGAGATTCGGACGGTGTTGGTCAATGAAGTTTTTTATACTACCTATGTCAGTGAGCAAGAATATGACACTTGGAATCGCCTCAAAAAAATGATTTACCCCGACGGTGAAGTGGTTAATTATCACTACAATCGGGCAGGTAGCTTGTACAGTATCGATGGACAAAAGACGGGGAATGCGTATTCGTATGTCAGCAAAATAGGCTACGATGAATACGAAGCCAAAGTGTACATTAAGTATGGCAATGGCACCGAAATGAATTATACCTTTGATGAGCAGCGTCGCCGCCTTAAAGGCTTGCAAACTACGGCAGCAAGTGGTCGTTCGATGCTGAACAACAGCTATACCTACGATGCCGTCAGTAACATTACAGGGATTATTAACAACAGCTTGCCACAACAAGGAAAACTCGGAGGCAAAGCCAGTCAAAAATACAACTACGACAATTTGTACCGACTAGTCGCCGCCACGGGACAGTACGAGGGCAGCAAAGACACGGCGTCCTATACGTTGGGAATGGCCTACGATAATTTGTCGAACATCCTCAGCAAAAAATTAACAAAACGCGACACGTCGGGGAATTACGAATATAACTACCAATACGGTGGCGCTGCTCCCCACCAACCCACCCAGATTGGCAGCAAAAAAAGTCGTTACGACCTCAACGGAAACCTCACGGCTTTCGGTAGTGCCGAGTATTTTTGGGACGAAGACAATCGCTTAATGGCCATCCTCGACAGTGGCCTATTCAGCGAATACACCTACGATGCGGCGGGCGAGAGGGCGATAAAAAGCAGTGGCGGAGTTCAAGGTACTTGGCTCAACGGCGCTGCGGCGGGCACCATCAACCACCGCGACAATTATACGGTTTACGTAAGTCCGTATTTGGTATGTAGAAGGACGGGTTTTACCAAGCACATTTACGTCGAAACTGAGCGGATTGTTTCCAAAATTGGTACGGGAAATTTTACCAATATTTCTTTTCCTCAATCGGCACTGACGGCAGGGGGAGTCAATTACATTCAGCGAGCCGCGCAGTTGAAACAAGACCGTGTCAATTACTACGCTACTTTGGGTGTTAGCCCTGGCCCACCGACCCAAAAATTGTTTTATGCCGAACCCCAAAACAGTGGTATTGCACCGCCCGTGTTGGTGGACAGTACCGCAGGGAACATTCCTGCTGGGTGGCCAGGCAATACCACCAAACCAACCAACGGCCCACCCATTTATGTCAGCCCGATTCCGAGTAATGACTCCGTAAAGGCAGGGTATGGGTTTCGAGGAACGGGGCACATTGCAGAGCTCAACCAATATTTTTACCACGGAGACCATTTAGGAAGCACTTCCTACGTAAGCAACGTGCTAGGAGAAGCTGTTCAGCACGTGGAGTATTCGGCGTTTGGAGAAACGTTTTTTGAAGAACGTAACAGTTCCGATGCGACTCCCTATTTGTACAATGCCAAAGAAAGAGATGCCGAAACGGGATTGTATTATTATGGGGCAAGGTATTATGATGCTACAAGTTCAATGTGGTTATCAGTTGACCCGCCGATTTTTGGGGAGTATCTGGGCGGTAATCGTAATGGGGGCGTCTTTAATCCCCGCAATATAGAAGTATATGGGTATGTATATCAACGACCCATCATACTAACAGACCCCGATGGACTGAGTGGTAACGGTGGGGGATGGGTAATGCCTGGAGAAAAAAAGGCAGTAAAAAAAGCGAATAACAAAGGAAAAATTCGTGATGTTTCTAAAGACCGTCCTTCCACTGCTGGGGTTAAAACAAATAGTAGGCCTGCCGATATGCCAAATGGTGATGCCGAAATACAAGCTATGGTAGATATAAAAGCTAATCCAAAATTAGGAAAAATAATTATGGAAGATTTGGATGATCCAGCATTTCAGAATGGAGTAAAAATGTCTTACACTCCAAAAGGTACAAACGTTGAAATTCATTATGTCGCCACTTTTAAAAAAGGTAAAATGAAAACGGTGGCAGATTTTAAGTTTAAAAATAAATAAAGCAGACAACGACTCTAATAGATTAAGTGTTCGTGTAGATTATTTTTTACCTTCAAAGCCACTAAAATGAAAAATAATCATTTCTTAAGTAGTTGAGCAAAAGTTCTAGGGTAATTCAAAGTAGCCTCGGTAGAGGCGCAACATTTGTAGTAGCAGAAGGATATTTTTTAATTTTTGCTTCGGACGGGGCCGCCCGAGCGGAAGCATAACAATGCAATAGGTTATGCTTCCGCACAGGCGGCCCTGTCCGAAGCAAAAGGATTCTAACTTTATGGACGGATTTCTTATTCTACAAAGGTTTTGCTTCGCCGAAGCAAAATAAATTACTAATACACTAAAATTTATGCGCAACTACTTAAAATCTCTAAACCTTCTGCTCTTCGTCCTCCTGAGCATCCAGCAAGTCCATGCCCAAAAAGACAGTCTTTTGCTCAAAATCTATTTTTCGGAGGGGAAATTTGGGCTGAGTCCTGCGGCTAAAACGTTGCTTAAAGACTTTGCCGTGCAGCACAAAAACCAGTCACACATCAACATTGCGGGGCGCGGTGACCGCCACGGCTCCGATGCCCTCAACGACAGCCTGTCGCTCAAACGCGCATTGGCAGTAAAGACTTTCTTAATGGCTAACGGCTTTGCTCGCGAAAACATTCATGGCATCATTGGCTATGGTCGTCGCAATCCTGTCGAACGAACGCAACCTTATATTGATGCTGAAAATCGCGTTGTATGGATTACGGTTTACGCGAAAGAAGACACCACAAAAAAAATAAAAACGGTGATTGTATATCGTGACTCGCTTCCGCCCAAACCTGCCATTAAAACGGTTTCAATCAGAGATACCCTCATTCAACTACTGCCCCCTTTTCCTTCGGCCTATTTGGTGGGCAACCGAAAACCGCTAAAGGGCGATACGCTGCACATTGATACGACGATGTCGCAGGTAAAAACGACCCTGTTCATCACCCGTAAAATTTATGTAGCCAATGATACTACCCACGTTTTTTACACCAAAGGAGTGAAAGAAATCCCTGAAAAAACCAAGGGAGCGGCTATTGCTCGGGCTTTTTTAGACAGCTTGCAAAACAGTGAAGTGGGCGATGCGATCATCATTCGACGGCTGAGTTTTGAGTTTGGCTACCACCTCATGCCCACCACCAACCTGGCAGCATTGGAAGCGGTGGCAACTGCGCTTAAAACCCATCCTGAACTTAAATTGGAAATTCGTGGGCACGTTTGTTGTGGCGATTTGGGGCAAGATGTATATGACAAACAAACAAGTCAGTACGATCTTTCTATCAATCGTGCCAAAGAAGTGTATGAATTTTTGGTTGCAAATGGTTCGGATAAAACCCGCCTATCGTATGCAGGATACGGTATGAAGCAACCGATGGTGTATCCAGAAAACGGTAAAAACGACCAGTACCGAAATCGCCGAATTGAGTTTGTGATTTTAAACAAATAAAAACCTTGGGTTAGATACAGTGTGTGTGTTGTGCTCGAAAGCAAAGCCTTCGAGCACAACACACAGGTTATTACTCATTCTTCAACACATTCGCAGGATTGGTGCGGGCAGCTTTTAGGGTTTGAGAGCCAATAAGCACAAAAGCAAGGAGCAAAATAGCCCAAAAACCGACCGTTAATTCCCAAAAATGGATGGGCTGGTGGTAGGCAAATTGGGTAAGTACCAATTTATCAAACAACAAATACGTGCTAGGCAGGGCAATGGCCGCCGAAAGTACCAACAACCCCAAAAATCCCTTGCTAAGAAAATAAACCAACGAAGGTTCATTGGCCCCCAACACTTTACGAATGCTGATTTCTTTGAGTTTGGTTTCGGTTGTAAACACGACCATCCCAAACAAGCCTAACGAAGCAATGCAAACGGCTAAAAAGGCCAGAAATCCAATGACTTTCACGATAACCGAAAATTGGCGGTAGGCTTCTTCGATTTGGTCATCGTAAAAATGGGCATCCAAAGGGTGAACCTTGTCAATGTGCTTCCACACGGCTTCAATCTGCGCCATGGTGGCGGGCAAGTCTTTGGCGTTGATTTTGAGGTTAAGGTTGCCTTCGTTGGGGGAATAAAAAAACACAAAAGGCTCAATGCGGTGTTCTACCGTTCGGTAATGAAAGTCCTTGACTACCCCAACAATAGTAAACTTTTTCCCGTCCAGGGTCTTGATTTGTTCTCCGATGGCCTTGGTCGGATGACCGCCGCCGATGTTGAATCGTTTTATGACTTGCTCATTGACAATAACTTCCGAACTTTCTTCGCTTTTAGCCCGTGGCCTAAAATGTTGTCCCGCAAGCAGTCGATGCCCGTGTAAGGGCAAATAGCGTTCGTCCACGTAGTTTTGGGCGATGTTGGAAGAATCATCAGGCTGTTGGTACTTAATCATGGTGCCATACACGCTCCCTAGGCTTGTGACGAGCCGAGACGTGGAAATGTCGGTCAAGCTTGGGATTTCGGCCAATTCTTTCCGAAGAATTTCACTTTTGTTGCCTTGCAGGTTGATATTCAGGATGTTTTCGGTAGAAAATCCAAGGTCAAAAACGATAAAATGTTTGTATTGATTATAACCGAGAATGGTGGTCGTGATGAAAATCAGGGAAAACGTATATTGAACAACGATAAGCGCTTTGCGGAGGTTAACGCGGCGGAAAAGGGGCACCGAGGAAGCGTCTTTTAATACCTGAATGGCCTTGATACGGGCAAAAAATAGCGCAGGTAAGAAACCCGCAGCAATGCCAACCAAGGCCGATAAACCGATAAAATATAATATGATTTTGGGCGAAAGCTCTAGTGAAACAATTTCGGTAAGCTGAGGCGCTAGACCCAAAAACTGTGCCCGTAGTACCAAAAAAAGTAAAAATGCCAATAGCAGCGCCATCAAAGAAATTAGTACTGATTCGGTAATAAATTGGAGCAGTACGTGTTCCTTAAATGCCCCAATAATTTTGCGCACGCCCACCTCCCGTGCTCGACGAAGCGACCGCGCGATGGAGAGATTGGTGTAATTGAAACAGGCCGATAAAATGACAACCAACACCAAGCCTGCTAGTACCCAGATGGTTATTTGGTTCATGGTGGGGCCAGGGGTATTTTCTAAGCGGTTGCCAATCGTAATGCTGTTTAAGGATTGGGGACTCAACTGAATTTGTTGATTTTTAAGTTGTTTGTTTTCCGATAAACAAAGCTTATCGAGGTTTGCTTGCAGGGTTTCAAGTGAGCTGTTTTCGGGCAGTACTATGTAAGTATAATTTGAAAAAACGTTACCCCAACCCATAAAACCACCGTCAAAATCGGGTTTTTGGAGTTCGATACTGGCGAAAGAAACCAGTGCCTCAAAACGTAAGTGAGACAGTTTGGGAATGTCTTTCATGACGCCCGTGATGGTATATTCGGTGGTATCAAACCGAACGCTTTTGCCCAGTACATCGGTGTCGCCAAATAGTTTTTGGGCGGTTTTTTCGGGCAAAACAATCGTGTATGGATTTTTTAACGCGGTGGCAGGATTTCCAGAAAGTAACGGAAAGGTAAATACTTTAAAAAAGGACGCATCGGCCCATAAACCACCAAGAGGAAGCGTGGTTTCATTGACTTTGGCATCCCCGCCGAAGCCACGCCGTAATAACGTGACTTGCTCCACGTTGGGGAAAGTTTCCTGAATTTTTTTGCCCGCCAACACCGACCCCGAGGCGAGTTCAATGGAGGGTTGTCCCGTGGGTTGGAGTGAGGTGTTGATGCGGTAAATACGGCTCTTTTTTTCGTGAAAATCATCGTAAGAAAGCAAATCGCTCAAAAAAGAAATCATCAATAATCCCACCGACATACTAATGGAAAGTCCGATAATGTTGATGGCTGAAAAGAGTTTGTTGCGAACCAAACTGCGTCGTGATGTTTTAAAATAGCTGTTAAACATGATGGTATAAGTAAAAAATGAATAAAAATTGGGCGCACGTAGGGTGTAAAGTCGGATAAACTTCAGGACGTCTATCCAATAAATAAAACGGGCGTAGCGAAGGCCACGGCGTTGAAGATTACGCTCAAAAAATTCGTAGAGGTCGCCTTGTAAATCTTCGGCGAGCTCGGGGCGACAATACCACTTCAAAAGTTGCTGTGCCCTGCGGGGAGGTTGGGGATGGAGACTCATACTGCGCCGCCAAGGTTAAGGTCGGGGATGATTCGCCAAAGTCCTTCGCGAACTTCACGGGCGTTTGTTAACGCAATTTTTCCCGCTTGGGTTACTTCGTAGTAGCGTTTGCGTTTTCCCCCGCGTGCGTTGGTGGCTTCACCCAAAAAACTTTTAGCTAACCCCTTTTCTTCGAGACGATTGAGTACTGCATGAACAACTCCTAGTTTGGCCGCTCGTCCTGTATGTTTTTCCAATTCGTCGCAAATCGCTACGCTGTAGGCTTCGCTGGCTAAGGCGGCAATCGTGAGTAAAACCAATTCCTCAAACTCCCCCAAATTTGTCCCTTTCATTGACTGTTTCTATTTATTTTGTAAATGTATGTAAAATAGGCTTGATAAATTCATTATTTGTATGTAAAATATTTTTTTAACACATAGGACATATTAGAATTTTCACATAGAGCACGAGCCTATGTATCCTATGTGAAAATTCTAAGTGAACTATGTGTTTCCAATAAAGCCTTGTTTTAGAAACTCCACGTATTTTTAGCGGCATTGTAAGGCTCAATCGAGAATTTGACGCCGTTGCTCACCCCAAAGGTATTGGACTGGCCGATGACATAATACGCACCTAAGCGTATTCGCTCCCGACCGATTTTGAAGATGCGATTTAACCCAAAATACAATTCCGAATACTGGAATTTCCGTTCGGGGACGTACAAAAAGCCGCCTCCTGCCATTTCGCGGATTTTGGTCTTATTTAAAAGTGGGATTTTACTGGTCAGAAAACCGTTGAACTGATGTACATAATGCGTCTCCAAATGCCAGTTGAACACGGGAAATGTCTGTGGGATAAGCTGGTAGGTGTACATGGCGGGGGAGAAAAAGTAGCGGTCGCCGCCCCGCATGTAGGAGTAGTCCATCACGGCTAGGCTCGTGGTATCCAAAAACTTACCCGCACTGATGCGATACTCCGACGTACCGATGATTCCGACGTTGAACGTCTGCCGAATAGAGGCGGAGAGTTTGGTGTAAACGTTGGTATTTTTGCCCGAAACAGGCCAAGCACGGTCGATGTTCAAACCAAAAGTAGGGTAGTTGGAACCCAGAATTACTTTTTCGTTGGGCTCACGTAGGTAGAGTTGGCGCGGCGTATATTCGATACCGAAAACGGTTCGGTAAATATGTGTGGTCGGGAAAGGTTGGGGGGCATTATTGCTAAAAATGCGGTCGCCGAGCGAGCTAAACTGGAAATTAGACAAGTCGCGGCGGGTTTCGTAATAGGCTTGGGCGCTGAAATAAAAGCCGTTGAAAAGCTCCGTTCGGTGGGTGAGGTTGATGTACTGATTTCGGTAAAAATTGCTACGTCGGGCAATGTCGCTAATCGTCGCTGCGCCGTTGATGACATTGAATCCCGAGCCCATCGACAGACTAATGTTGGATACTTTGAGGGGATTGTAAAAGTAGCTAACATTCACAAAACCAATGACATCCTTGTTTTTGAACCCATAGCCCAAGTTACTATTGAGCCACAACTGTTTTCGATTTTCTTGGCGTTTGTAAAAACCCGCCCCGTATCGCACCCGCCACCCACCAATGGCCAAGGGGTCAACCAGCCCAAGTACGGGGTCGAAGTGCCAAGTCATCTTTTTTTCGCGGTTGATGTGCCCAATGCCCAAATACACCACTTTGGGAAACGTAATGCGGTTGAAGATCTTATCAATCGAATCTAAATACGCTTTAGAATTTACCAAGGCTTCTAATCGTTCTCGTTCTTTGATAAATTTTTGTTCATCTTTGGTCAAAGGTTGCGGGCGAATCTGTTCCCAAAAAGTTGTGTCGCGTTTGTATGCCTCGGCGGTCGTGACGCCTACTTCGTCCCCAAAAAAACGTTTGGGTAGCGTCAAATCAAAAGCGTAATCGGAGTGTAGCACTTCGGTTTTTCCCGCTTTCTTGGTGTTGCCTTCTTTTACTTTCCAATGGTACGTAACCCGCGTCGGTATCCACCGCCCTTGCACAAGTTCAAATTGCTGTTTTACGCCAAATTCATCATAGCGTAGTAGCCCGCGTTTGGTGATTTGTAGGTCAACGTTGCGCAAAACCCATTCATCCTCAATGACTTCGATGGTGCCTTCGTACAACGCATTGCCTAATTCACGGGGGATGACTTTGATTTGGTAGATTTTATGCGGGCCGTCGATGTAGTATTTCAACAGTTGAAAACGGTAGCTCAAAAACGTCAGGTCGCTCAGTGGAGAGGTAATTTCGTTGTCGCCAATTTTCGCGATTTTTTGGTGGTTTTGGTAAAGATTAAACTCCCCATCGGTCACCGATTTGAAAAATAACGTGCTTTGGTCACCAATCCGTTTTACGGCTTCGCGTTCCTCTTTTTGTTGCCCTGTCCGACTTTGGTGTCGAATGAGTTGACATTCAAAGAGATTCAATTTGGGAATGCTGTCGGTAAGCACTGGTTTTTTGAGTGCGTCTTCTACTTTGGCGGGCGTATCATCGTCTTTTTTTGGAGCAACTTTTTTGGTTTCAAGCCGTTCAACGCTCTTGATATAGGCTTTGGTACGGTAGTTTTGATATTGATTCAGTAGCGAGTCTTTGCGTTGGAGAACATGCTTAATAACCTCATACGAATAATCTTTTTTCTTGACCTTGACCACCACTTCGTCGAGCTGTTTTTGGTCAATTTTGAGGAAAACATTTTTGACCAGATTCTTGGCCGCTACTACTTCAAACACTTCGGTCTGGTAGCCCATCGACGACACCGAAATACGGTTGAGACCCTCTAATAATTTGATTTGGTAGCGCCCATCTTTGTCGGTAATGGTTCCCGTACCTGCATTGACCACCCGCACCGTGACGCCAGGGATAGGCTCGTTGGATTCGGAGTACACAAACCCGCGTAGCTGGTAAAACTCTTGGGAAAAGGCTGGTACAACAACAAAAAGGCAGAATAGAATAGATAAAATAGTTCTCAAAACGATGGCTGGTTAGGTAATGGCTGTTAATTCCCTAACGCAGAAATCGGCGTTTATGCTATATTGAGGTTGAAAAATTCGCCGTTTTGCTGTGAGGGTTTGCCTCAACGCCTAAGAAACCAGTACTTTTTTAGGAATTACCCTGATTCTGTGACATTGTAATGTGTTGAATACATTGGAGGAGTAGAATAAAGACGAAGCCAATTCGGTGAATTGGGCTGTATTAGCATAAATTTTTTGAAAATTCATAAGGCTTTTTATTGAGAAATAGGTTTTTAAAATGGAGTAATGCTTTGGTAGTGAGTGATTTGTGTTAATGCTTGTTCTCTTTCTGAAATATGTTTAACTTTCCGAGGGAATCAGGTTGAACGTATTAAATAAAAGGTAACGACTGGTAATTTCCTGATGGTCAAATTGGTACGTTGGGGTTAAAACAATACTCGTTATTTGGCATTTCCTCTCCTAAAAGTGACAGTAACTTTCAGGAAGAGGTAAAAAGCTCTTAATTTTAGAGATTAGACAATTGGTAATATAGTTTTTACGCTAAGAATCTAGCCCGCTAAAAAGTTGGACACAAATTAGGGTATAACTTTTAAATTTGTGATTCAATGGGAAAGCATCAAAAATCATGGAGCCAGGAGGAAAAACTGACCATAGTGAATTACTACAAAGAACACGGAGCTGCTAAGACATCTAAGGAGTTTAACGTCTCGAGTGCAAACATTTATAACTGGGTTTCCCAGTACGAAAAAGGAGGTTTTTCAAGCCCATCCAGCGTTAGTAACTCTGATAAAGACAAAGAGATTCTTCGCCTTCAGCGAGAGATTCAAGCTTATAAAGAGATAATCGCTGAAAAAGAATTGTCACTTAGAATCAAGGATGCTTTGTTAAAAAAAAG
>NZ_AXVJ01000063.1 GCF_000482465.1 Runella limosa DSM 17973 | reverse complement strand
CCACATAAGGGACGTTGTAGACGACGACGTTGATAGGCTGCAAGTGTAAAGGTGGTGACATCAAAGCTGAGCAGTACTAATTGCCCAATAGCTTCTTTGTAAATACAGTTTTTATGAATAATTCTCTGCCAATGTCAATTGCTTATTGGAAAGACGAAAATAGCTAAAGATATTGATGAAGGTTACAGGTTGGGTTCGGAGTCGCGAACGACTTCACCTCTTGTAAATCCGAATCAGAAAGCCTTGATGGTGGTTACAGGGTGGGTGTTCACCTCTTCCCATTCCGAACAGAGAAGTTAAGCCCCACTCCGCCGATGATACTGCAATAAAATGTGGGAAAGTAGGTAGCCGCCACAATATTATAAACCTGCCTCCGAGTTACTCGGGGGCAGTCTTTTTCGGGATGTAGCGTAGTCCGGTCATCGCGCCTGGTTTGGGACCAGGAGGTCGCAAGTTCGAATCTTGCCATCCCGACAAAAAGCCTTCCAATACTGGGAGGCTTTTTGCTTTTTAGAACGTTTATCATTCAGGAATCTCCATCCGAATCCGCCAATCTTTGGGTAAGTAATTGTTCACCCGATTACCTAAACCCTTCACCCAGCCTAATCCTTGACCTTGGTAAGTCACAAGTACCCAACCACGGGGAGCATCCACCGACAAATTTTCCTTCTTTAAAAACACCAATGCTTCGTTTTCGGTTAGCTCAAGTCGAGAAATATCTGATGACAAAGCCGTGCTTAACGCGAGGGCGTGCGACGGAATAAAATCATTTCCCTTAAACTCGCCCATTTCAAGTCCCAATCCTTTGGCCGAAAGGGTATTGTCCAAAATCCGAATGTCGTTTAATTGGCTGTCCAAAAACGCGATTACTTCCCCGTTGGGTTTGACAAACAAATGAAAATTATCGGGTTGTTCGAGCCATTTACGGGCTTCAGGAAGTTGTTTTGCGGTCAAACGTTTGCACGATCGAAATCCTTCTTCTTTACCTCTTCTGGGCAAAGTATCATAGCGCTGGGCCGAACGATACGCATGAGGCTTTTCAAACACCGAAAAAAAGAAACCTTCTCCTTTGACTCGATGCGGATAACATTGGTATCCAATGGGTTTTTCTACTACTCCCCACTCAGCGGGTACGTTAATTTTGACTTCTTCCATGCCCTTTTCCCGTAGCCATTGGCCTGTGCCTTGGTTTTCGTCGTCGTTGTAGGTACAGGTACAGTACAACAAAATCCCGCCAGGAGTAAGCAAAGGCAAGGCTGCGTCCACGATTCGTTTCTGGCGACCCGCACATACTTGTACACTTCCTTCCGACCACTCGTTGATGGCCGCAGGGTCTTTGCGAAAAAGACCTTCTCCAGAACAAGGGGCATCTATTAAAATAACGTCAAAAAACGACTCTAATTTTCCTAAATCTTCGGGGTCATGGTTACTCACGTGGACGTTGGGTGAACCCCATTTTTGCACGTTTTCTTTCAAAATCATCACCCTACTTTTTATCACTTCGTTGGCCAGCACCAAACTATCGGGATGAAGTAAAGAGGTCAATAGGGTGGTTTTTCCGCCAGGGGCCGCACATAAATCCAGCACACGAAGCGGTTTGGCCACGTTAGCCACTTGGGGCAGTACGTGTCCAATCAACATCGACGAGGCTTCTTGTACGTAATATGCCCCCGCGTGAAAAAGTGGGTCGAGCGTAAAAACAGGACGTTGTTCCAAATACCTTCCTTCCAAACACCAAGGAATAGGTGTAGTTTGGGACGCAGGAGCGGTGGCTTTTCTAGGATTGTAGCGAATACTGACGGGCGGCGCTGCTTGTAAAGCGGTTTCAAACGCAGTATAATCGTTACCAAGTTGGGCTTGTAGTTGTTGTATAAATGGAACGGGAAGTTGCATATTTTACGATAAAACGGTTTATTGTTTACTCACCTCCTCATAAAGTGCCGAAAGTTGGGCTGCAATGGTTGGGGCGGAAAATTGTTTTAAGTGTGTTTGACCGTCGGCCACAAGTTGGGCGCGCAGAGGCTCATCGTTCCAGAGGCGTTGAAGGTGAGCGGCCAGTTCGGTAACGTCGTCGGGGGCAGCGTACAAAGCGCCTTTGCCACCTGCTTCTTCTAGACACGAACCCGTAGCTGCTACCACGGGCACACCGCTGTGAAGCGCTTCGACGATGGGAATACCAAAACCTTCAAATACTGAAGGGTACGCAAATATCCGAGCCAAGCGATACAGAACGGGTAAGTCAGAAAACGGAACGTTGTTAAAGATTCGTACCTGGGTCGAGAGTTGGTGCTGCGTTAGGTAGCGTTCAATTTCGGCTTGGTACGCCGTTTTACCTCCAACCAAAATCAATTCTGAACCCTCCAGGGAAGCTTCGGCAAATGCCTTGACCAATTGACCTTGGTTTTTGCGGGTTTCAATCGTGCCGACGCACAAGACAAATGGGCGAGTTAGGTTGTATTTTTGTTGAACTTCGTTGTAAGACGAGGCCGAAATGGAGTTGTTAGCGTGAAAAACATCGTGACAATCTTGGTAAATGACCTTGATTTTATCGGGCGAAGTACCGTAAAAATCGACGATGTCTCGTTTGGTTTGTTCACTCACGGCTACAATGCAGTCGGCTTCGGCGCAGGCTTTTTTGAACTTACGTTGGTAAAAAAAACGGTCGATGGCGGGGTATAAATGCGGGTAACGTAAAAAAATCAGGTCGTGAATTGTAACGACAGATTTGATGTTGCCTAACCCCTGAGGAAGCTCATTGCTGAGTCCGTGAAAAAGTTGAATGTTATCTCGTTGTACATCAGACACCACCCCATAACTTCGCCACCAAGCGCCGTACAGGGCATTGGACGACGCAGGCGTGCGGATGAGCGACGTGGGAAATTCGTCGAACAGTCCCGATTTTATTTTGGGCGTATAGGCCGTGTAGGTGTGCGTAGGGGCAAAAGTGCGCAGTGCATTGAGCACAAAGCGACTGTAATTGCCCAAGCCCGTTCGGTTATTAAACGCCCTTTTGGCATCAAATCCAATCCGCATCAGTGTTTTTTGGGGTCTGGTTTGTGAATATGAGGTACTTCCTGCAAGTCGATAAGCTCATTGCAGTGGGGGCAGCGGGCATATTTGCGGCCTTTGTCGCGGCGAATTTGTTCCATAAAACCCGAAGCAACAATACCCGTCGGCAGGGCAAAAAGCGCGATACCAAGCATTAGGACAACACCCCCAAATAATTTTCCTGCGGCCGTAACGGGGTACATGTCGCCATAACCCGTGGTGGTCATCGTAATTACGCCCCACCAAAGGGTGGCAGGAATGCTTTTGAAGCGTTCGGGTTGGGCGTTGTGTTCCAAGTAATACATCACACTCGACGAAATGACGAGGGTAAAAACAATGAACGACAAACAAATCAGCAGTTCTTCTTTGGTTTCGTAGAAGACGTTTCGAATCATTTTGAGGGCACGAGAATAACGCGATACCCGAAACAATCGGAATAACCGAAAGACGCGTAAAATACGAATGATGCCAAAGTCGGAGGTAAGGAGGGTGAAATAAAAGGGAAAAATCCCTAGAAAATCGACAATGGCCCAAAACGAAAAAATAAACTGCAAACGCCCCCGCCAATCGCTTCGGTACCGAGGATTTTCGACGCACGACCAAATTCGCAGGAAGTATTCGATGGTGAAAATACCAACGGAAAAAATCTCGAAATACTGAAAAAGTTGTTCGTAGAGGCGATTGTGGCGGATTTCTGGGACGGTGTGCAGGACAATGGCCAGGGAATTGAGCACAATGACCGACACCAAACCGATGTTGATGTACAAGTTCAGCCCGCGTCGCCCACTAGCAGAAAACTCAAGGGTATTGTAAACTCGTTTGCGGAAAGTCACGGTTAGCGCAGTTTTTCCACAAAAATAACAAGAAGTTGCATCTTGTGCTGTCTATTTGACGAAAGATGGCGCGAGGTTGTGCCTCGTGCCGTTTATTCGTAGGCTTCCAGCCTGTTATGTGAAGATGGCTAGAAGCCTGTGAATGGTAAGCAGGATGTTCGCGCTATCGGGACTAAGTTTCAATATGTTTTTCATTTGAGTAAAATTTAAAAGTGATAACTAATCATAAATGCTGCTATTCCATTTAGTTTAAGTGCTACCCCTGAGGATTCTTCAATAAAGAGGTTAACGGGTTGTAGATTGTAATCTACTTCTCCCGTCTCGCGCCGTGTCAAACCA
Source organism: Runella limosa DSM 17973 (assembly GCF_000482465.1). Lineage (GTDB taxonomy): Bacteria > Bacteroidota > Bacteroidia > Cytophagales > Spirosomataceae > Runella > Runella limosa. The sequence continues at coordinate 65,311 of NZ_AXVJ01000063.1, read as the reverse complement.
TATGTTAAAGACAACGAACTTTCAGCAGACAAAGAGAGTCGATGATTTAAAAAGAATTTACCTCCGATTACCCCTGCGACACCTGCCGCAATGTGTCGGTAATAGTTTCGTACAAGGGTAGGATTTGATTGGTTAATACCTAAGCCTATGTTAGTACCACCAAGTTCATAAATAAATCTGAAGTCACTTCCGTAATAAAACAGAAATTTACCAAACTGTCTTCGCTTTTCTATTCCTAAATCAAAGGAGGCATTTAAACGATTAGTACCTCCAATATTTGGAAAAGTTTTATTTTTCGTGTTGTAAAACTCTGGTGCTGTTCGAAAACGAATGGCTTTAGTTTTATCTTTCAAACTTTTTTTTACCATTACACCAACTTTGATAGGTGTATCAAAAAAAGGCCTGATATCTAACCCAATTTCCCAATCGTGAAGCTTAATTTCTTTATCTACAGACTCCTGCGCCTTAAGTTCACTCCCAAACCCAAGGATTAAAAACGAAAGAAAGAAAATAGTGTTTTTCAAAATGTTAGGAGCTGTCACTGCAAACGGCTTGCAGTGGCGTGATTTTTTTGGGAGCGTTTTCATGGTTTGAAATGGTAGATTTAGATAAAGAATGAATGGATTATGCCTGATGGCGCGAGGTTTTGCCTCGTGCCGCTTATTCGTAGGCTTCCAGCCTGTCATGTGAAGATGGCTAGAAGCCTGTGAATGGTGAGCACGAGCAGGATGCTCGCGCTATCGAGAATGATGCCCACTATTGCGAATAACTACTTAAAAAAATGCGCCAACAGTTACAAAAAGCCCGTTCAAATAAGTTTTTCGCCCTGTTGTTTGAGTGGCAATGGGTTTAAAATAATTGAGAAGTCCGAAAGCATACTCTAATTCGATAATCGTTTCTAAGCGCTTGGAAAGTTTGGGTCGGTATTGTCCTACGAATTGCCCGCCAACATTCATTTTTTTGTAAGTTTGATAACTTGAAACGGAGATACTTTCGCCATTAGGATAAGTGGTAACGATTCTATCTTTCAGCAATCGCTCTGTCGAAATACCTGCCCCGAAAAATAAGGGAAGCTGTAGTTTTATAGGACGTAAATACGTCAAAGATACGCCGATAAAGTCTAATTGGGCGTAAGCTTGATAAGTCTGTCCATTGAATATAGTGGGAGAATATTTGTCACCGAAAGAACGATAGCTGAGTTTGTATGATAGTTGATTTTTGGGTGAAAGCATTTGATTTAATCGAAGGGAGGCGCTTGGCCGAAGAAGGGGCTTATAACCCCCAGAACGTACATTGGTATAGCCATATCCCAGACCTAATCCTATTTTTAAGCGAGCTGGTTTGTCCGAAAATGAGGATGTTGCGCCGTGAAATTTTGCCGAATCTTGAGCGATTGTTATGATTGAACAGAGCAGTAGTGCGAGACTTAATAATAATATCTTTACCCTATTTTTAAGCGTTTGGTTTGAGATTATTTTCATTTGAGTAAAATTTAAAAGTGATAACTAATCATTAAAATTGAAATACCATTTAAGTGAGTAGCTAATCCTGAGCTTTTTTCAACAAAAAGGTTGATTGGCTTTAAATTTGTATCCACTTGCCCAGATTCTCGCTTCCGCCATCCATAAATAGCTGATAAACAACTTTCAGCAGATATAGAGATTCTGTGGTTCAAGAAATATTTACCCCCTATAAAAGCTCCGATACCAAGTGTAGCGAATCTATCGCGATTCTTTGAAAGAACGGAGGGAGTATTAACTCCTACAGCTACACCAACATTTGTTGATACTAACTCATACCCGAACTTTACATCGCCACCATAGTAGAATGAAAATTTACCATATTGATTGCGCTTTTCTAAGCCAATATCAAAGGCGGTGCTGATAAGGTTAACTCCGTCCCCTTTACCACTCCGAAATGACGAATTATGGATAGTACTATATAACTCAGAGGCTCCACGAAAGCGGAGTGCACTGTTAGTTGTACCTAATGTTTTTTTTACCATTAAACTGTATAAGGAGGTTGATTTTATTAATGGCAAAATATCCAACCCAATTTCCCAATCGTGAGGCTTAATTTCTTTATCTACAGACTCCTGTGCCCTGAGTTCACTCCCAAACCCAAGGATTAAAAATGAAAGGAAGAAAATAGTGTTTTTCAAAAAAGAAATGGTGGTTTTAGTGGTGCCTACTTGCTTGTGGGCGTTTGGGCGGTGGCCGTCGTTGTACAACGGTACAATGTTAGGAGCTGTCACTGCAAACGGCTTGCAGTGGCGTGATTTTTTTTGGAACGTTTTCATGGTTTGAAGTAGTAGATTTTGATAAAAAATAAATGGGAATAGTGTTGAGATAACGTTGAAAATGACAATCCAAATATCTTAGTTTGTAGTTGTAATTGCAATATTTTAATATAAAATAAAACAAATAAGCGGCACAAGGTCTTGCCTCGTGCCGCTTATTTTTAGGTTTTCAGCTTGTTATTTTCGTTCAAAAACCTTTTCGCCCGCTACGTAGGTTTTGTTCACTTTTAGCTCACGGAGCTCGTTGGCGGGGGCGGTCATCAAGTCTTTTTCAAGGATAACAAAGTCAGCAGCTTTGCCTTTTTCGATGCTGCCGAGGCGATTTTCTTCAAAATTACCGTAGGCCGACCAAATCGTCATACCGCGCAGCGTTTGCTCACGCGTCAGTGCATTTTCTGCTTGATAGCCTCCCGCAGGAAAGCCCTTGGCATCTTGCCGATACACGGCCGAATGGAAGGTATAAAAAGGCGACACGGCTTCCACGGGAAAGTCGGTGCCCAACGCAATTTTCTGATTTTGTTCCATCAAAGTTTTGAAAATATACCCATTTTTTTCGCGGTCTTTGCCCAAACGCTGCCCTGCCCAGTACATGTCGGAGGTAGCGTGCGTAGGTTGGGCAGAAGGTAAAATCGAATAATCGGCAAATTTCGCCACATCGGCCGCGTCCACGATTTGGGCGTGTTCAATCCGCCAACGGCGGTTGTTTTTGCCTTTCAAATATTTAGCGTAGAGGTTTAGCATCAAGCGGTTAGATGAATCCCCGATGCAGTGTGTATTGGCCTGAAACTCGCTATTGGCCAATTGAGAAATCCATTTTTCAAGCTCGGTAGGACTAAAAAGCAGAAAACCCGTTGTTTCGGGGGCGTCGCTGTAAGGTTTGAGCAAACAAGCTCCGCGCGATCCCAACGCGCCATCGGCATAAATCTTAAACGAACGAACGTTCAGTCGGTCGGAGACATAAATGCCCTTTTTGAGCATCTTTTCGATGTTTTCTTGACTCACGCTCACCATCGGATACAATCTAATTTTGAGCGTTCCAGCTTTTTGAAGGCTATCAATGTGGTCGATAATATCAGGCGATAACCCCGCGTCGCCGACGTTGGTGAGGCCGTATTGAAAACACATCGCCTGCGCTTTCAAGAGTTTCGACGTAATATCTTCTTTGGTGGGGGTGGGGTTGAGCGCACGCACAAGCTGCTGGGCACGGTCGATGAGCACGCCCGTCGGTTGTCCATTTTTTAGAACCACCAAGCCACCTTCTGCCTTTGTTTCGGCGGTGATTTTGGCCAATTGTAAAGCTTTAGAGTTGACCCAACCCGCGTGCCCGTCGATGCGCGTCAAATAGACAGGGTTGTTGGGGAATGCTTTGTCTAGGATGTCTTTGGTCGGAAATTCCTTCACAGGCCAATCGTTTTGATCCCAGCCACGGCCAATAATCCACACGGCTTCAGGGTGATCGGCTTGGTATTTTTTGAGGTGTTCGACAATTTCTTCGGGCGACTGCGTGTCCACCAAATCGGCTTGGTCGAGCATTTGGCCGAGGCCGTAGAAGTGGGCGTGGGCGTCGTATAGGCCAGGGTAAACGGGTTTGCCTTGGGCATCGACGAGGGAGTCGGACTGGAATTGAGAAAAGACCGTGGCCGAATCTCCCACGGCCACAAATTTGCCATCTTTAACGGCAAAAGCGGAGGCTTTGGAGAAGGTCGAATCGACGGTATAGACCGCTGCATTATAAACAATTAGGTCGGCTTTCTTTTGGCCTGAACATGCCGCTAAAAAGGCGGCACAGAGCGCGTAAAAGTAGTTTTTCATCGTGTCAGGGTTAAACTGTGCCTAAAGCTACGCTTTAAAAAGCTATTTTTGAAGCAGTGCGAAAGTTTTATCGCAATCCATTAAACGAACTTTCGGCCATTTCTGTTATCGAAAGAATGGCAGTTTGCCCTACATATAAAGCCCACTAATTTCGTTTTTGCTGGTATGAAATACTTTTTTCTTGCGTTCCCCATCGTTTTTTGTTTATCGTTGGATTCGTCTTCCCAAGAGCTAATGACGCTCGAAAACGCCGTTTCTACCGCACTCGAAAAAAGTTATTCCATTAAAGTTGTCCAAAGCCGTGAGGCCATTGCCCATAATGACAACACCCGAGGAAATGCGGGTATGCTGCCCGTGGTATCGGGAACGGCCCTCCAAAACTTTACCCATAATAGCATTAACCAATCGTTTTTTAATAATATCCGTGAGCCGCTGGTGCAGAGTGGGATTGACAACCGCAACAACAACGCGGGGGTGACCATGGTGTGGACGCTTTACGACGGAATGGGGATGTTTGCCGCCGCCGACCGTTTGAAAGAGTTTGAAAAGTTGGGGAAAACCAACGTCCAAATTGCGGTTCAAAACACAGTTTCGCAGGTGGCAAATGCGTATTATGAAATCATTCGCCAAAAACAACGCCTTAAAGCACTCCAAAATGCGTTGGATATTTCGGCGACGCGCCAAGAGCTTGCCAAGGCAAATTATGAAGTAGGAACAACGTCAAAATCGGAATACTTGGCCGCGCAGGTGGACTACAACCAAGACCAAGCGGCGGTGTTGGCGCAGCAGCAGGTGATTCAAAATGCCAATGTAAACCTGAATGCCTTGCTTTTTCGTGATTTTGAAACCAAGTTTTCGGTCATGGATACCATCGTTTTTCGTAATGATTTGTCGTTGGCTGATTTGAAACAAAAACTGACCGAAAACCCCAACTTGCTGGCGGCAGCTCAAAGCCGTACCTTGGCAAAAATCAACGAAAAAGAAGTTAAATCAACCAAATACCCGCAGGTGGATTTGGTGACGGGTTATAATTATACTTCGTTCAATAACGAAGCGGGTTTTGGAGCCCAAAAAGGGCAGTCGCGGGTGTTAAACTACGGCCTTCGCCTGAACGTTCCGATTTATGACGGTTACAACCAACGCCGCCGTGAGCAAAACGCTAAAGTCAACACCATCATTACTGAATACCAAGAAGCAGATTTGAAAAACCAGCTGTTATCGGCTTTAGAAAGGACTTACAACAGTTATCAAAATAGTTTGCAACTGTTTGGTTTTGAGGAAAAAAACCTAAAAATAGCCCGTCAAAACGTGGACTTGGCCTTTGAACGTTACAAGTTTGGAAATTCGACGGCCATTGAATTTCGCGAAGCACAACGTAACGCCGTTGCCACGGAATCACGCTTGATTGAAGCCGCTTTCAACGTCAAACTCGCCGAAATCGAACTCCTCCGCCTCAGCAGCTCTATTGTGAGCGAAGTGAAGTAATGCAAACCTAAGTTGGGTTGTGAGCAACCCAACGCACGAGTCTTAAGCGATTAATCTGTGTTCATCTGCGGCTTTAAATCTGTGCCAATCTGCGGGTAAAACTTTAAATAAACGCAGCTAGCAGCTATCTCTCAATGTTTACTAAAACGATTCTTAAACGCTAGGAATGGCGTTTCGAAATAGCGGTACGACAATGCTGATACGCCAATGGTAAGCAAGGCAGAAAGAGGATACAGAATCAGGTTGAAGGTAAGCACGGACAGCGTATCCCCAAACGTCCACTGAATGAGGTGGATACTGGCGACGATAAAAGCCGTTTGGTAAATATAAATCCCGTACGAAATCTTGCCCAAATACGAAATCCAGTTGTATTCTAGGTTGACAATGGAGGCGGGATTGCTCGATACATTGAGGATAAAATAGCCAAAAAACAGCCCGTAAAACTCTAAATTAAGGCTGCTCACATGCACGCCCGCGATGAGGCAAACCAATAAAATAGCATACACCACAAGCTGCACATCTTTACGAAAAAGCAGTTGCAGCAGCTTTTCTTTTTGGTAATAGACCAACGCCGCACAGAGTCCGCCCGTCATCAAAGTAATGATTCGAAATTGACTGAAGAAGAAACGCGCAATTTCAGGCACGTTGTTTGCATACTGCGTATGACCAACCCAATTGTAATAAATGTAAAAGACGGCGAAGGTCCCGAAACAAAAGATAAAGACAGTGATAATGAGTCGTTTCCAGCTAAAATCTTTGACAATCCAAGGCCAAAGGTAGTAAAACTGCTCCTCGACACCGATGGACCAGGTTTGAGCCGCTAGGTAGGGCGCGTTGTAGAGGATAAAACCAATGTTGGGTAAAACGAGTAAGAAAAGCGATAACCGCCGAAAAACGTTTTGTGTCATAAACGACACCTCGTTGTTGGGCGCTACAAAAAGCGAAATGTGGGGAAAGACAAAAAACGAAAGCAACACAATCAGAAAATAAAGTGGCCAAATCCGTAAAATCCGTCTTATGTAGAAGTTACGGGTATTGATGAACCCAAATCGGCCTTTTTCGTGTAGCAGCAAATAGGTGATAAGGAAGCCACTAAGTACGAAAAATAAATCGACACCCAATTTCCCCATGCTCTTAATGAGGTGATTGTCGTAAAAATTCGGAACTTTGAAAACCTCTTTCACTTGTTCAATGTGGTGAATCAAAACCGAAAAGGCGGCAATAAAACGAACCCCGTTGAGGTTAGGAAAATAGACTGAAGTGGAAACTTTGCTCAAGAGGATAATCTTTTTTGGTTTTTGAGTGTAACAATACTACGCTCAGAACGGCAAAATTAGCTTAATTTGCCCAAGTGATAACTAACGCTATGCAATTTAGAATTTATACGTTGATTGTTTGTTGGTGTTTTTTCCTGCAAAATGCGGTAGCCCAATCACAATATGTCCCGCTGAATGACGATTACTACCATCTGATAGATCGGTACGAAATTCGCCGTGGACGATTGAATGAAGACTTTCACATTGGGGTAAAACCTTTTCAGCGTTCGGCGGTGGTGAGTTTCTTGGACAGTATCAAGGCCGACCGCACCATGCCACTCAACGATACTGATTTTTTTAACTTAGATTATTTACGCCAAGACAGCTGGGAGTGGTCGTCGGATCAAACGCCCATGAGCAAAAAAACGTTGTGGAAGCGTTTTTACCGCAAACCTTCTGATTTTTACTACGTTCAGAACAAAAACTTCGACCTACACCTTAGCCCTGTCACGCAGCTGATTTTGGGAGGAGAAAATAATTCAAAAGACTACCTCTGGCTCACAGCACGCGGGGTAGAACTCCGAGGTAACATTGGTAAAAAATTGGGGTTTTATAGTTACGTGACTGATACCCAAGGGATGTTTCCTCAATACGTAAGAAATTATACATTAAACGTGCGTGAAATTTATTTGGGGTATCCATTGTATGTTGTGCCAGGTGAAAGCCTAGTAAAAAGTTTGAGGACCAACGGTGTGGATTTTATTTCGGCTCGTGGGTATCTTACTTTTAACCCAATTAAGCAAATCAATATTCAGTTTGGTCATGATCAAAATTTCATAGGAAGTGGATACCGTTCGATGCTTCTTTCCAACTGGAGTGCTCCTTACTTGTTCTTGAAAGTGACTGCGCAACTGGGGCGTTTTCAATACACCAACCTTTGGTGTAATATGTTGTACAATCAACCCAATCGTAAACCAGAAGAGCCTATTGAGAAGAAATATGCGGCTATTCACCACTTGAGTATTAATTTGAGTAAAAACGTTAGCTTAGGGATTTTTGAAGCCGAAATGTACGGTCGAACCAATGGGAAACTAGACGCCAATTACTTCAATCCAATTATTTTTTATCGTTATCTAGAAACCTACTTAGGAAGTTCTGATAATGCCATGTTGGGGGTTGATTTTCGCTGGAATTTTTTGAAGAAGTTTAGTTTTTATAGCCAATTTATGTTGGATGAATTTAAAACTTCGGAATATTTTGGTAAAAAAGGCTCGTGGGGGAAAAAGTTCGGTTTTCAAGCAGGGCTTAAATACGTAGATGCTTTCAAGATTCCGAATTTGGATTTACAAGCGGAATTAAATCTTGCTCGCCCTTACACGTATGCGCACAAATCGGGATACACCAATTATGTCCATTATGACGTGCCCTTGGCGCACCCACTTGGAGCAAATTTTTGGGAAGTCGTAGGACTTGCTCGCTATCAGCCAAGTCGTAGGTTAACCCTTTATGGAACGTTTCTGCGCTCGCGCAAAGGAATTGACATTGATGGTCGAAACTGGGGAGGGAGTGTTTATCGAAGCTATCAAGATGGTCGCCCAGGTGATACTAATAATTTTTTGACGCAAGGCACGCCCGTCGATGTATCATTTACAGACTTAAGAGCGTCGTATATGCTCAAACACAATTTCTTTATTGATGGACGGCTCTTGTTTCGTAATCAAGTAAGCCCAGCGGCTTCGGTAAACCTCAAAACCAACTTAGCCACCTTTGGTTTTCGATTAAATTTACCCTACCGCCAACAGGTGTTCTAATTTACAGGCGAACTTTTTTTGTAAAAACACGCTTGCTTTAACAATCCACTATTAAAAATACCGATGTCCATTCTCCGTAAACATATCGTTTTTCGAATCGTTTGGGTGTTTATGGCATTGCACATTCTTAACTGTAGTATTGACTCTCCTGACGCCCAGCCTGATTATGTTCCCGAAAACCTCAGCTACAACGACATCGAAAGTGTGGCCGAGTTGATTATCGAGCAAATCATGGGATTCGACAACATCATTCCTGAACAAGACGAACACGATACCGAAGACGGTGGGAGTATCTCCATCGCCAAAATCCTTTTTTACTGTCAGCCCTTCAGTATTTTTTCACTGACTACGACCGAAGCCGTACTGCCTTCGGCCGAGCGCCCAATTCACTACCGCGATACCTACGCGTCCCAGTTTCACGCCGAAATTGTTCCCCCCCCACCCAAAGAAATGGCTTCATAAGGCTTTTGGCCTAAAACCAGTCATTCGACTGCGTTAGCTCATTTTCTTAATTTTTAATAACACAAAAGCATAGCTCCAAAAGCTACGCTTGGTTGTACTTTTTATCCAACTATTATGAAACCATTCGTAGTGTTGGCGGGTATTTCTGCCTGCCTAATAATGCTTTGGTCGTGCGCCAAAGAGACAAAAATCGCACAAGCTACCCAAGAAATATTGCCTGTTACTCAACCCATTATCATTGACACGACTTACACCCAAGAGTACGTAGCCTCCATTGCGTCGCTCCAAAATGTGGAAGTAAGAAGCAAAATCGGCGGGTACATCGAAGCAGTATTGGTGGACGAAGGCAAACCTGTACGGGCGGGTCAAACGCTATTTCGACTAGGAAGCCAAGCGTACCGCCAAGAACTTAACAAAGCACAAGCGATTCTCAGAAGCTCCCAAGCGGAAGCAAAAACGCTGGTGCTTGAAATCAAAAACACCCGCCTCCTCGTAGAACAAAACGTGGTGTCGAAATCCGAATTGGACATTGTGGAGTCGAAGCTCGAAACCCTCAAAGCCAAAATCGAAGAAACGGAATCGGACGTGGCCAACGCCCAACTCCAACTGTCGCTTACCGAAATCAAAGCTCCCTTTAGCGGCGTCATTGGGCGTATTCCTAACAAAACGGGGAGTTTGGTGGACGAAGGAACGCTGCTTACTACCCTGTCTAACAACCAAGATGTATTTGCCTATTTCAACGTCACCGAAAAAGAATACTTGGATTTTACGGAGCAAAACGAGGTGGGTCAACGTAGGCCAGTGAAGCTACTGTTGGCCAACGGTCAGCCGTATTCTCAAACGGGCGTTATCGAAACCGTTGATAGCCAATTTGATAAAAGTACGGGGACGATTGCTTTTCGTGCCAAATTTCCGAACCCTAAACAGGTGTTAAAAAACGGGGCGAGCGGAAAAGTCCAACTGACCAGCACGCTTAAAAATGCGCTGATTGTACCACAAAAATCGGTGTTTGAAGTGCAAGATAGAAACTGTGTCTATGTGCTTGATGCAGGAAACAAAGTCAGCCTCCGCAACGTACAAATCTTACAGCGATTGCCGCAACTTTATGTGATAGCCTCGGGGCTAGGTACGTCCGATACGATTTTGTACGAGGGCATTCAGCGAGTGGTCGATGGCGATTCTGTCTCGCCGAAGTTGATGCCAATGCGTCAGGTAATGGCAGGTATGGGACAGAAATAGCGCACAATTCAAACTGAAAAAATCCATGTTTAATCAATTCATACATCGACCCGTACTGTCGGTAGTCATCGCCATGATTATCACACTACTGGGTTTATTGATGCTCACCCGACTGCCCATGACGCAGTTCCCGAGCATTGCTCCCCCCGAAGTAAACGTAACTGTCGAATATACGGGAGCCAACGCTGAAACAGTCACAAAAGCCGCCCTTGTCCCGATTGAACGGGCTATCAATGGCGTACCAGGAATGAAATACATGTCATCGGATGCAGGAAACGATGGGGTGGGCGTAGTACAAGTCATTTTTGAAGTAGGCACTGACCCCGACGTGGCGGCAGTCAACGTCCAAAACCGCGTAGCTGCCGTTATGGGGGAACTTCCTGCGGAGGTGATTCGGAACGGGGTAAAAATAGCCAAAGAGGAAAATGCCATGTTGATGTACCTCAACATCTACAGCCGAGATAGTACGATGGAGGAAAAATTCCTCTACAATTTTGCGGACATCAACGTCTTGGCCGAACTCAAGCGGGTAAAAGGCGTAGGGTACGCCGACATTTTGGGAGCGCGCGAGTACGCCATGCGTATTTGGCTCAAACCCGACAAAATGCTCAATTATGCCATTTCTACGGAAGACGTACTAGAGGCATTGGAAGAACAAAACGTGGAAGCTGCTCCAGGAAAAGTGGGGGAGAGCAACGACAAAACTCCGCAGGCGTTGCAGTATGTCATCAAGTACGGCGGAAAGTACAATACACCCGAAAAGTACGAGAACATTCCCATCAAGTCCAATGCTGATGGGCAGATTTTGCGCATCAAAGACGTCGCTGATGTGGAGTTTGGAACGACGTATTTTGACGTAGAAGCCAAAATCAACGGTCGCCCCACGGCGGCTATCATGCTCAAACAGCTTCCAGGCTCGAATGCCAGTGAGGTGATTGCCCAAGTAAAAGAACGAATGGCGACCATCAAAGAACGGGTTTTCTTGAAAGGAATGGAGTACGAACTTAGCTACGATGTGTCTCGCTTTTTGGATGCGTCTGTTCATGAAGTAGTCAAAACCCTGATTGAAGCCTTTATTTTGGTGGCGTTGGTGGTGTTTTTGTTTTTGCAAGACGTTCGCTCTACGCTCATTCCTACCGTTACGGTGCCTGTGTCGTTGGTTGGGACGTTTTTCTTCATGCAGTTGTTTGGGTTTTCGCTCAACCTCATCACGCTGTTTGCGCTGGTGTTGGCCATCGGAATTGTGATTGACGACGCCATCGTGGTCGTTGAGGCAGTTCATGCAAAGCTAGAAACGGGAAAATATTCTCCCCGAAAAGCCACCGAAAAAGCCATGAAAGAAATCAGTGGGGCTATTATTGCGATTACGTTGGTTATGTCGGCAGTGTTTGTACCCACTTCGTTTATGACGGGCCCCGTGGGGATTTTCTACAAACAATTTTCTCTAACGATGGCCATCGCGATTGTGCTCTCAGGAGTTAGTGCCTTGACGCTGACGCCTGCGTTGTGTGGCTTGTTTTTGAAAAATACCCACGCCGAACATCGTAGTCATGGACTCTTAGCTCGTTTTTTTGCGGGGTTCAACCGTTGGTACGAAGGGCTTTCAGGGCGATACCAACGCTTGCTTTCAGTCATCGTCAACCGCCGAGTGGTGACGTTGGGAATGCTACTGGCATTTTGCGCTGGGACGGGTATTTTGGGGAAATTAATTCCGTCAGGTTTTATCCCCAACGAAGACCAAGGTACTTTTTACGTGAGCATTACCACGCCGTCGGGTTCAACCCTCGAACGTACCAAGGCCGTAGTCGATGAAGTGCAGCGAGCCTGTCAAAGTCTCGAATCGGTCGAGTCTATTTCTACGTTGGCGGGTACCAATATCCTTTCGGACGGGACAGGAGCTACCTACGGTACGTGCTTAATTAATCTTAAAGATTGGGAAAATCGAAAAGAAACGGTGGATGAAGTCATCGAACAAGTCACCGAGCGAACCAAACACATCAAAGATGCCCGCCTTGAGTACTTTCCGCCGCCCGCCGTCCCAGGTTATGGCAATGCGAGTGGGTTTGAATTACGATTGTTAGACAAAACGGGGAGTGGCGACTTCAAAGCGATGGAAGCGGTGGTTACGCAGTTTATCAAAGACCTCAAAGCTCGCCCCGAAATTGCTTCGGCATTTACCATTTTTGATGCGAGCTTTCCACAGTACCTGTTGCACATTGACGAAGACAAAGCCGCGCAAAAAGAAGTAACCATCAACAAAGCGATGGGCGCATTGCAGACCCTGCTGGGGAGTGAATACGCTACCAACTTCATCAAGTACGGCCAAATGTATAAAGTAATGGTACAGGCATTGCCGCAGTATCGTGCCAAGCCCGAAGACATCCTAAACCTGTACGTGAAGAATAACAAAGGAGAAATGGTGCCTTTGTCGGCCTTTGTGCGTATCGAACGGGTATATGGGGTGGATCAAGTAACCCGCTATAACATGTACCCTTCGGCGGAGCTGAATGGCGAACCCGCCGAGGGATACAGTAGTGGCAGCGCCATTGAAGCCGTGCAGGCAACGGCGCGCGAAAAACTCCCAACGGGTTATGACATTGACTGGGCAGGTATTAGCCGCGACGAAGTAGAAACGGGTAACCAAGCCGTTTACATCTTCGCCATTTGTTTGTTGTTCGTGTATTTGTTGTTGTCGGCTCAGTACGAAAGCTTCTTATTGCCGCTACCTGTCGTGTTTTCGCTCCCAACGGGGATTTTTGGAACGTTCTTATTTCTGCACTTTTTGGGGTTAGAAAACAATATTTACGCCCAAATCGCAATGGTGATGCTCATTGGGTTGTTGGGAAAAAATGCCATTCTGATTGTGGAATTTGCCACGCTTCGCCACCGTGAAGGAGCGACCGTGGTTGAGGCTGCGATTGAGAGCGCCAAAGTCCGCCTTCGACCCATTTTGATGACATCCTTTGCGTTTATTGCGGGATTGCTACCACTGATGTTTGCGACGGGGGCAGGAGCCATTGGCAACCGCACCATTGGTACGGCAGCCGCAGGAGGAATGTTGTTTGGGACTGTTTTTGGCGTGATTGTCATCCCTGGACTGTACGTCATTTTTGGCACATTGGCCGAAAAATTAAAAAAGAACTCCAAAAAAGAAGAAAAACCACTTACCGAAGAGCGCCTAAAAAAATGGATATAAAACCAATAAAACTGCTAATCATCTTGCTGTTGGGAGGAGTTATTGCGGGATGTAAAGTGCCACCCATTGCCACCCAACGCGAATTTGAACCACTTCCTGCGACGTTTGAAAATAGAGCAGATACCGCAAACAGCGCCCAGATTCAGTGGAGAGACTATTTTCAAGACAGTACCTTGACGGCGCTGATTGAAACAGCTTTGGTCAATAATTTTGATGCCCTGACGGCCATTCAACGGATTGAGATGGCGCGTTCCAACGTGAGAGCAACGGAAGGACTGCTGAAACCAACGGTTTGGGGAGGAGGAACAACGGCGCTGCGCCGATTTGGCCTTTATACCATGGACGGAGCAGGAAATGCCACCACCGACATTGTGGAGGGGAAAGTTGTTCCGACCCACCTTCCTGATTTTTTTGTGGGCTTGACGGCTTCGTGGGAAGTTGATATTTGGAAAAAACTTCGTACGCAGCGAGAAGCGGCTTTGGCGCGTTATTTGGCCAGTGTCGAAGCGAAAAATTGGATTACGACCAATTTGGTAGCGGGCGTTGCCAATGCCTATTATGGTTTGTTGGCACTTGACAACGAGCGAGAAATTGTTCGGCAAACCATTGGTTTACAGGAAGAAGCCCTCAAAATTGTAAAAGTGCAAAAACAAGCAGGAGCGGCCAACGAACTGGCTGTAGAACAGTTTGAAGCCCAACTTCTGAATAGCCAACACGCTGAAGTGGCTATTATGCAAGCAATTACTGAGACCGAAAATGTTATTCATGGGCTTCTAGGACGGTTTCCACAGCCAATTGTTCGGGATAAAAACCAACTCTCGCGAGCAATTGCCGCGCAGATTCAAACGGGGATGCCGTCAGACTTACTCAAAAACCGTCCCGATATTCGAGCGGCCGAATTGGAACTTATAGCAACCAAAGCCGACTTGGTGGCAGCAAGAGCGGCCTTCTTTCCGTCGTTTAGTTTGACGGGAATGTTGGGATTACAGGCATTTAATCCGAAATTTTTGGTGAGTACGCCTCAGTCGTTGGCTTATTCGGTCGTAGGAAATTTGGCAGGCCCGCTTATCAATCGTTCGGCCATTATAGCACAGTTCAATGGGGCGCAAGCCGTGCAAATTGAAGCGTTGTATAATTACCAAAAGACGATTTTAGATGGGTATATCGAAGTCAACAACCAACTGGCCAATCTACGAAACTTGGCCCAGATGTTTGACCTCAAAAATCGGGAAGCGCTGTTGCTAACTCGCTCAATAGAAACGTCTAGTAAACTGTATCGCACGGGGAGGGCGTCTTATTTAGAAGTACTTTTTGCCCAACAAAATGCGCTGCAGGCGAAGTTGACGCTTATCAATACCCAAAAACAGCAACAACAAACGACGGTTAATCTGTACCGTGCCTTGGGTGGGGGCTGGAAATAAATTCGCTCACAAAAAAGCAAGGCTGAAAGCCTTGCTTTTTTTGTAAATCGTACATAAGTTTTAGTCAACAGTTTGGAGCGCTAGGGCTGTTTTTTTATCAGCAGTGACAACTTCATAGGCGATGAATACCTCGCCATTATGGGCCAAACTACTAGCGTTTTGACCATTGATAGAGTTTTTAACGGACTGAATATCAAATAGTTTTCCATTAATAACTTTGCTGTAAAATACGCTAGTTGTGCCAGCTTCTGACGTTTGTTCCCACACCCAAACGGCAGTTTTCGCATCGGCGGCAATCGAAGCATTTTTAGCACTGGCATCCAATACTCTCAATAAATTACCCGATGAGTTGGTCAAACGAATGCCCGATTGTCCGTTGCGTGTTCCCGAAAACCAAGTGATGTATTGTTCGGTTTTTGTAGCGGCTGAAGTTGCACCTGAGTGCGGGCAACCTTTGATTTCCCACTTATCGTTGTACAAAATTTTGGGCGCAGAAAACGTCATACCATTGTCTTTTGACACGATATGCGCCATGTCACGTACGTCGTTGTTGTTGTCGCGGTAAACCATGTGTAAAGCCCCCGACTCATCCACAACCATGCTAATATTGCAGCAATCACAAACCACGGGGTCGATTAGTCTTTCTGCTTGAAAAACACCATTTTTTGATACCGCCAAGCGCAAATCACGTTCTTCGTGCTTGGTACTTCCTTTTACGTCTTTCAAATAAGCCACTGCAATTTCATCATTAGGCAACACAACCGCATCGAAAAAGCCACGGATGAGTTTGCTGGTATCGGCATCAACCGACGTTGGGGACGTCCACGAACTTCCGCCGTCTTTAGAAACCGAAAACCTGATTTCTGAGCTACGTTTTGGTCTTGCTTGCGGGGCTTGTTGCGGGGCGGCCTGCGCACCGTGATTGCCATGGTCATGACTGGCGGCTGCGGGGCGCTGTTCTCTTGGTGGAGTTGCGCCACCTGCTCGGTAAGAAAACACTGCTACGATGTCGCCATTTTTTTTAAATAACAATTTGGGACGCATCAAACGACCATTTCCTAAGCCTGCATCGGCAAAGACTAATTTCTTTTCCCCAAACGTTTTGCCATCTTTTGAGGTAGAAAAGTACAACGAAACGGTGTTTTGAGGGTCTTTTTCTGTCCAGTATAACACAACCTCTCCCTTGTTGTTTTTGGCCAAAGTGGGTAAGGTGTAAGACTTGGTTGGATCCAAGGGGATGGGGGCGTTATCGGCTGGGTTCGTTTTCCAAAAAAGACTTACGAACATCAACGAAATTGGAATTAGTAATTTTAGCATGGTGTATTTAGACTAATTTTAAATTGTGTGCAAATAAAGCGCATACCAATTGAAAAGGCAAATGCTTTCGGCATTTATCTCACCTCAGCACTTCAAGCCAAGGACAAAGAAGCTTTAAAATGTGTTTTTACGAGGCAGTTATATGATTTTGTAAAGAAAAACACCCAAGTCATGGAATATTTTTTGGTTCTTATTTAGAACAAATCTAGTTTTGTTGACTAAATTAGATTAAATCCAAATTAAAATAGAGTTAAATAGCCATTAAAATAACTGCACACGCACAGTTGTACATCATCTATGAAAATACCGTTTCTGTTATTGCTGTTGCTTTTGTTTTCTGTGAGCGTCTTTGCACAAACGGCCACGCTGAAAGGCCGTATTTATACCAAAGAGCAGGGTGGAGTAGCCCACGCCAATGTGAAGTTGATGCAAAGCAATGCGGTGGTTGCGGCCGATGAAAACGGGTATTTTATGCTAAAAAATGTTCCTTATGGGCAGCATGAAGTGATGGTTACCTCGGTTGAAATAGAGCCGATACAACTCAAAGTGACCATTAATAAGCCTCAGATAAATCTACCTATTACGGCCAAACCTAAAAATTTTGAATTGAACGAAGTACGGGTTGTTCAAAAATCAGAGAAAAAAGAAATCGAAACGTTGGGGTTTGCGGTGAATGTCGTTGAAACGAAGGAAGTAGCCCAACGCAATATTCAAACCAACGAGTTGCTAGACCGAACCGTGGGGATACGGGTTCGGCAGAATGGCGGGTTAGGCTCGGCTGTAAATTATAACCTAAACGGTATGTCAGGAAATTCGGTACGGGTGTTCATCGACGGTATCCCGATTTCTACCTATGGAGAGTCTTTTAGCTTAAATAGCATTCCACCTGCCCTGATTGAACGCGTAGAAGTGTATAAAGGGGTGATTCCTGCGCATTTGGCCGATGATGCCTTGGGGGGAGCTATCAACGTTATTCTAAAAAAGGGAGCAATGAATAACCTGTCTGCCTCTGTTTCTTACGGGTCTTTCAATACGTTTCAAACCAACTTCAACGGTACGTACCGCAACGAAAAAACGGGCTTTACGGTCAAAGCTTCCGCTTTTCATAATTACTCAGACAATGACTACGAGGTGTGGGGAAAGTTTGTGCGAAACATCCTGCCCAATGGACGCTACGAATATGTAAGGGCTAGACGGTTCAATGACGCGTATCGTTCTACGGGTGGGCAAATTCAGCTGGGTTTTATGAATGTGAAATGGGCCGACCAATTTTTGATTGGCTACAATGGCTCAGACGATTTCAAAGAAGTACAACACGGTACCTATATGTCCATTCCTTACATGGGGCGCTTCACCGAATCGCAAGCTAATGTGTTGAGCCTAAACTACGTGAAGAAAAACTTCTTGACCCGAGGGCTGGAATTTAACGTCAATGCTATGTATAGCCAACGCGGCCAAGTGGTGGTAGATACCGTGAAATGGAACTACAATTGGTACGGTCAGATCAGCGTCGGATTGAACGGAAACCCCATTATGCGCCCAACGGGTGCCCAGCAAGCCGCCCCGACTATCATGCACATCGACCGAAATGTCAGCACTTTTCGAGCAGGGTTAAACTATGATTTGAGCAAAAACCATCGCTTGGTAGTCAATCATATTTATTACGGCATCGACCGTCGGGAACAAGATTTTATGCGGTCGGAGTTGGAACGAGCGTTTATTGGAACGCGTAATCTCCAAAAAAACATCACTTCGGTTGCTTATGAAGCTAAGTTGCTCGAAAATCGGCTGAAAAGTAACCTTTTTGCCAAGTTTTATGAGCAAAGTATAGACCGCATAGACCCTGTTTTACGCGTGGTAGATGGGCAAAATGTGCGTCAAGAAAACCGTGCAAACAGCAGTAAAAAGCACACAGGTTATGGTTTGGCCATGTCATATACGCTCAATCCGAAATTTATTTTGTTGACATCGGCCGAAAAAGCCGTGCGTTTGCCGTCGGAAAGTGAAGTGTTTGGGAGCCCAGGTGAAAACATTATTGAGAATTTTGGGATTCGTCCAGAGGTAAGCTACAACTACAATTTTGGCCTAAATGCAGGTAATTTTTATGCGGGAAAGCACCGTTACTCTTTTACCGTTTCGGGTTTTATCCGCGATACCCGCGATAAAATTGTGCAGCGCATCAACCCAAGGGTAAATGATGCCCTGCAAACCAATCCTTTTGAAAACTTAGGCAAAAACAAGGCGATTGGTTTTGAAGCCGACCTTCACTATTCTTTTGATAATAACCTGCGGGTGGACGTGAACATGTCGAAGTTTAATTCGGTATTTAACGTTCGTTACGACGCCAACGGCCGAGAGTATGATTATTACAACCGACAGCTTCCCAACGAACCCTACTGGACGACCAACGCCAATGTTCAATACACCATAAAGGATTTGTTCAAAAAGAAATCAGCGCTGAACCTCTATTACGGCTTTCGTTTTGTGGAACGTTTCTACACCACTTGGTTGATTTTGGAAGACTTTCGGACGCCACGCCAGTACATCCAAGATTTGGGTGTGAGCTATGCTTTTCCTCAAAACAAATTTGTCGTGAGTGCCGATGTCAAAAATGTATTTGACCAACAAGCCTACGACAATTTTGCGGTGCAAAAACCAGGACGGGCATTTTATTTGAAACTTAACTATCTGATTAATAATTTCTAACATTTAATTTATCCACAATGAAACGACAGCTAAGAAACGTGTTAGTTTGTACGTCGGTTATCGCGGCATTTACCATTACGAGTTGTGAGAATGCAGGAAGCGGTACGGTCGAACCCGACGAAACCTCCAAAGAACGTTGGATAACCGTGGCGGGGGCGCTCATGGGAACAACCGCAGGCGACGGAAACGGCGGAACAATGGTCTATTCAGTAAGCAAAGCAGATGCTAAAAATCCGAATATATCTATTGGGGTGTATGACAATGGTTTTCCTGTAAAATCAACCAGAACAGCCCGTTTGCAAGCCTCGGAAGATGGCACAACGTTGTTTAACATCGCCTATTCGGGAGATAATGGAGGGGAGTTTGCTCGGTATAAAGTCAATGGTTCAGGAAGTTATACCCAAGAAGATGTGACGGTAAATATTTCTCAGTATGCTACCACCACACCCCGTTGGTCTAAATTGTTTGACGGTGACAAAACGGGAATCGCAGTCAACGTAGCCAGCATTGTAGCCAACAATGCCACTGATAAAACCAAGCCATTTGCCTACTACCGAGGTACTGCCACGGTATTGGCGCTTGACTTACAAAAAGTACTTATCAATGGGTATAAGCAATACGAAATTCCGTTGTCGGCCGAAGAGGAGTTGAAAGGTCATACCATTTTCCGTTTAGATGCGCCAGTACTTAACAAGGCACAAAACAAACTCATCATCGGTACGTGGATGCGTAAGTACAACCCCGCTACGGGTGCTATTGAAAGCACATTTGATCGCTTGGGAAGTAAGTCGGTGGTCGTTGATTACCCTTCTTTGGAAAATCCTAAAGTGATTACTTCGACCGTAAGCAACGGTGACAACAGCGGCTACCGCAGTCCCAATGCGTTTGTGTCGGAAGATGGCAATATTTACCAAGCAACCCAACGTGACAGCAAAGGGTCGCATATTTTGCGGATTAACCAAAACAACGAGTATGACAATTCGTACGTGTTTAGTTTGGATGCTGCATTGGGTGTAAAAGGCTCGTACGTGGATAGTTGGAAGTATGCGGGAAATGGCATTGCGTACGTACTTTATACGCACGAAGGTACTACCCAAGGCTACATCGCTCGGGTGGATTTGACTGCCAAAACTGCAACAAAAGTAAACATAGAATACGATGCTGACCTGAACTTTGGCCAATACCAAGGGATTTTGGTGAGTGGCGATGAGGTTTATGTCGCAGTAACGCCAACGGGTAAAGACGGAAATATCTATATCTTCAATAGCAAAACAGGAGCGGTGACCAAAGGCGCAAAATTGCTAAACAAAGCGGGCAACCACTACATCGGGATTTTTTAGTCTTTTCTTTTGATAATTTTTAAAAAGTCTGTCTTTCAATTATATGAAGGGCAGACTTTTTTCTTTCAAGACGTCGATTTTCATTACCTTTGTCGCCATGTATAAGTGGCTCATTCTTCCGATTCTCTTCCGTTTTGATGCCGAAAAAGTGCATCATTTTATCTGTGGAACCCTCAAGTTTTTCTTTCAAATTCCTGGCGTTCCGTTTATTTCAAGGCAATTATTCAATTTTGAACATCCTTCGCTAGAGCGAGAAGTGTTTGGGTTGAAGTTTAAAAATCCTGTAGGACTGGCGGCGGGTTTTGATAAAAATGCAGAATTGGTGGATGAATTGGCCTGCTTGGGCTTTGGCTTTGTGGAAATCGGGACGGTGACCCCAAAACCGCAAGATGGCAACGATAAACCCCGTTTGTTTCGCCTCAAACCCGACCACGCTATCATCAATCGCATGGGTTTCAACAACCACGGCGCTGCCGCTGCTGCCCAGCGGCTTCGGAAGCGAAAAACGAATATTTTGATTGGAGGAAATATCGGTAAAAATAAACTTACCCCCAACGAAAACGCGCTCGACGATTATTTGAAGAGTTTTGATGCGCTATATGATACCGTTGATTATTTCGTCGTCAACGTGAGTTCGCCCAATACCCCAGGCTTGCGTGATTTGCAAGAAAAAGAACCGTTGATGAAAATCTTGGCGGCACTCAAACAAAGAGCCAACGAACTTGCGCACACCTCATCACTCATCACTCATCACTCATCACTGACGACGAAGCCCATTCTGTTGAAAATCGCGCCTGATTTGACCGATAGCCAGTTGGATGATATTATTGAAATAGTCACCACGACCCAAATAGCGGGTGTGATTGCCACCAACACGACCATTAGCCGCGCCGATTTGAAAACAGACGACGAGTTAGTGAAAAAAATTGGGGCTGGCGGGCTAAGTGGTGCTCCCCTAACGCATCGTTCTACTGAGGTAATTCGTTATCTTTGTGAAAAATCCAATCGGGCTTTTCCTGTCATCGGAGTAGGAGGGATTTCTTCTCCCGAAGACGCAAAAGCAAAATTGGAGGCAGGAGCGAGTCTTGTCCAAATTTATACGGGCTTCATTTACGAAGGTCCCGCCTTGGCAAAGCGCATCTGTCAATCCCTCGTTTAGTGCTTCACATACCCCATTTGTGCGTCAGCACACCTTCATACTGAGTGAGTTGTGTACTGTAAAACGCTTTTGTTCTACGGTCTCAATAACTGTGTCTATTCTTCGTTAGCATTTTTTGATAAAGTAGTAACTCGAAAAGAATTAGTAACGAAACCCTACAACGAGTATCTAATGGCCAAAAACGTTATTCCTCCCAATTCGTCGAAGCAAGATCGCAGGACGACGCCACCCCCGCCTAACCCACCCAGCGGACGAGGCAAACAAATGACAATTCCGTTTAATCCAAGCCCCCGTAGCCGTAAAGTTTGGGGTTGGGTATTGCTATTTTTATCGCTTTATATTTTTGGCGCTTTTATTTGGTACCTATTCACAGGCGCGGCCGACCAGAGTGTGGTCGATTCGGCTTTTACCACCAAAATGCGGGTATCGGTCAAAGAAACAGAAAACATCATGGGCTTTTTTGGGCTCTTGCTTTCACACTTCTTTATTTTTCGCTGGTTTGGAATCGCCGCTTTGGGATTACCGTTTCTCCTATTTTTAATAGGGGTAAAAATCGCGTTTGGACGTGAATTATTGCCTTTGCAGCGCACTACCCAGTTGGTATTGATTTACCTGATGTGGCTTGGGTTGTTTTTTGGCTTCTTCGTGTTTCAGACCGATACGGCTGGTTCGCTTAGTTTTTTGTGCGGTGGCATAGGCTACGAAATCAATGCCTTG
The DNA here is from genome assembly GCF_000482465.1 of Runella limosa DSM 17973. Taxonomy (GTDB): domain Bacteria; phylum Bacteroidota; class Bacteroidia; order Cytophagales; family Spirosomataceae; genus Runella; species Runella limosa. Next base: position 43,091 of record NZ_AXVJ01000063.1, on the reverse strand, counting down.
CTCAACAAATACATTGGTTTTGGTGGTTTGTTTGTTGTTTTGGGTTTGTTAGGGATTATCATGATTTATTTTCACGGTATTTCTTCTTTTGATGAATTTGCCGAAATGGTTGAAACCCCCATCAAAAAGCGTGTGCAACCCGTGGACCTTGAGGTAGTGTTGGAGGAGAAAGAGGAAGCCGCTGTACCAAAAGAACGCCCTGCCCCTGCAACTCCGCCGAAAGTGGAAACAAAACCAGCAGATGAGCCTGAAGAAAAAGCGCAAACGGTTGATTTTACGGCAAATGGTTCAGCCTCTAAAACGCCCAAAGCAGCCCCTAACTTGACCCTTATTGTCGAAAATGCCGACGAAGTGGTGGCAGCCAAAGAAGATAGTACAGATGATACGCCAATTTCGGGTACGACGACCAAGATTCCAGTAGTGCCTTTTTCCGATGCTGACAAAGCAGCGGATGAATTGGTGGAGTTACACGGGCCGTATGACCCTACCCTCGACTTGGCCAATTATAAATATCCTACGCTTGATTTGCTCCATAACCGTGGCGAAGGACAATCAAAGGTGACGGCAGAGGAATTGGAAGCCAACAAAGACCGCATCGTTGAAACGTTGGCTAATTACGGAATCAGCATCGCAAGTATCAAAGCGACCATCGGGCCGACGGTGACTTTGTACGAAATTATTCCAGAAGCGGGGGTGCGTATTTCTAAAATCAAAAGCCTTGAAGACGATATTGCGCTGAGTTTGGCGGCGTTGGGGATTCGTATCATTGCGCCTATGCCAGGTAAAGGAACGATTGGGATTGAAGTGCCTAACAAAAATCGCGAGATGGTGTCGATTCGGTCGGTGCTGGCGAGTAAGAAATTCCAAGAAAGTACGTTTGATTTGCCAGTAGCTTTGGGGAAAACAATCTCCAACGAGTTTTTTATCACCGATTTGGCCAAAATGCCTCACTTGCTGATGGCAGGGGCAACGGGGCAAGGAAAATCAGTGGGGTTGAACGTGCTTTTGGCCTCGTTGATTTACAAAAAACATCCTGCTTTGCTCAAGTTTGTGCTAGTGGATCCTAAAAAGGTAGAATTGACGCTGTTCAATAAAATCGAACGCCACTTTTTGGCCAAACTCCCCAACAGCGAAGAGGCGATTATTACGGATACCAAAAAGGTGGTTTATACCCTCAACTCGCTTTGTATTGAAATGGATACCCGTTACAATTTGCTGAAAGAAGGGGGTGTGAGAAATATCAAAGAATACAATGCTAAGTTTATCCAGCGACAGTTGAGCCCTGAGCGAGGCCACCGTTTTTTGCCTTATATCGTATTGGTAATTGATGAGTTAGCCGATTTGATGATGACGGCGGGCAAAGAAGTAGAACAACCAATTGCCCGTTTGGCGCAGTTGGCGCGTGCCATCGGTATTCACTTGGTGGTGGCGACGCAGCGCCCATCGGTCAACGTCATTACGGGGTTGATTAAGGCCAACTTTCCCGCTCGCCTTTCGTTTAGGGTTACGTCAAAAATTGACTCACGAACAATTTTGGATACGGGAGGTGCCGAACAGCTCGTCGGGATGGGGGATATGCTGCTTTCAACGGGCTCAGACATGATTCGTCTTCAGTGTGCCTTTGCCGATACCGATGAGATTGATGAGGTATGTGAATTTATTGGTAGCCAACGTGGCTATCCTTCGGCCTATCATTTACCAGAGTTTAGCGGCGATGACGATGAAGGAGGCAAAGAAACGATTGATTTGGCCGACCGCGACCCGATGTTCGATGATGCTGCACGCGTGATTGTCGTAAGCCAACAAGGAAGTACGTCGCTGATTCAACGAAAACTGAAGCTAGGATATAACCGCGCAGGTCGTATCATGGATCAACTCGAAGCCGCAGGAATTGTAGGGCCATTTGAAGGCAGCAAAGCCCGTGAGGTGTTGATAACCGACATCGCCACGCTTGAACAAATGCTCAAAAACATGGGGTAGTGCCTTTTTGTCTCGACGGATGCTAGGCTTCTATCGACCAACAAATATTGAACACTTCGGTACTTGTTGTAACTTTGCTCAATCAAGTTTGGTTATATAGGCGTGTGTTTTAAACGTTTTCGTTGGAAAGCCATCTATATAGCATCTTTAACAAAAACAGATATTAAATGAGAAAAGCCCTAGTTGCAATGGCTCTTTTGGGGAGCCTTTTCGCAAATGCTCAAAATGACAAACGCGCTGCGACCATTTTGGATGCAATGAGCAATAAGTACAAGACGATGACATCGTTCAAAGTTGCGTTTACATACATCAATGAGGGAACGAAAGAAACCCTAAAAGGGGATGCGACCGTGAAGGGAACAAAGTTTCGTTTGAAAATGGCGGGTCAAGAGATTTTCAACGATGGAAAAATCATGACTACCTACATCAAAGAAAGCAACGAAGCAACTGTTAATAACTACGACCCGAAAGAAGCGGGGGACATTGACCCAACGAAGGTATATACGATTTACAAAAAAGGGTACAAATACACCTTCTTGGAAGAAGTAACTGAAGCAGGGAAGGTCTATGAAGTAGTGGAGCTTACGCCTGATAAGAAGGATTCGAAAGTAGCCAAGCTACACATCAAAGTAGATAAAAAAGACAAGTCAGTAAAAAGCTGGAAAATCTTTCAACGCAGCGGACAACGCCTTGGTTTTAAGGTAGATAGTTTTGTTCCTAACGTAAAAGTGGATGACAAGTCGTTTGCCTTTGACGCTTCAAAATACAAAGGAGTAGAGGTGATTGACCTCCGATAAGCAAGAATAAAATTCGTCTTATAGACCTTCCAAGTTTCAAAAACTTGGAAGGTCTTTTTGTTGGCAAGGACTATATAGCGACTAATTCCGAGGAGGTTTTCCACCCGTAAGTAGTCCTTGAATACGTTCTAACGTTTTCTTCTCACCTGTTAATGACAAGAAAGCTTCGCGCTCTAAGTCGAGGAGGTATTGCTCGGTGACGTTTTGAGGATAACTTAAGTCGCCTCCGCAAATGACGTAGGCCAATTTATCGGCGATTTTGGCGTCGTGGTCTGAGATGTAATTCGCCATGCGCATACTTCCAATTCCCGCTTTAAACAAAGCCAAGCCTGTTTTTCCCTGTACTTTGATGTCGGTGCGGTGTTTTGGTTGCGTGTAACCGTTTTCCGCCAAATCTACCGCTGCTTGTTTGGCTTCGGCAATTAAGCGGCTTCGGTTAAGCACAATTTGGTCGCGGTCGGCTTTGATGTAATTCATTTCCACTGCCTCTTGCGCCGAGGTCGAAACCTTCGCTTGTGCGATGTTCATAAAAGCAGTTTGGAGAATATTCAATTCAGGGTCGCCTGTTTGGTACAAGTCTGAGCAACGGAGCGCCATTTCTTTGGTACCACCTCCTGCAGGAATCAATCCTACGCCGAGTTCTACCAATCCCATATACGTTTCGGCGTGAGCCACGACTTTGTCGGAATGTAGGTTTAATTCGCAACCACCTCCGAGCGCCAACGAGTGAGCCGCCGTTACGACAGGAATCGACGAGTAGCGTGCGCGCATCATTGTTTGTTGGAATTGCGCAATCATGAGGTTGATTTCGTCGTATTCTTGCTCAATCGCAAACATAAACAACATGGCCAAGTTGGCTCCTGCTGAGAAAGCTTCGTTAGAGTCATTTCCGACGACCAAGCCACGGAAATCTTTTTCGGCAATGGCATACGCGCGATTAAGCCCTTCGACTACCTCGGCACCGAAGGTGTTCATTTTTGAATGGAATTCTACGCCTGCAATGCCGTCGCCGAGGTCGTAAATCGACGCTCCAGCGTTTTTCCAGATGATATTCTGTGATTTATTTTCAAGAATGATAAACGACTCTTGGCCTGGAATGATTTTGTACGATTTGGAAGGAATGTCGTAGTACAATTTTTTTCCATCCTGAACTTTATAGAACGTTTCATTCCCTGCTTCCAGCATTTCATATACCCACGGGGCAGGATTGAGCTGAAGCGACTCCATGATGCCTACCATGTTTTTAACTCCAATGGCATCCCAAGTTGTAAAAAGTCCCATTTCCCAGCCAAAACCCGCGCAAATGGCTTGGTCGATGCGGTAAAGCTCATCCGAAATTTCGGGAATGCGGTTAGAAGCATAGCGGAAGCCACTGGCAAACGTACGACGGTAAAACTCACCCGCTTTGTCGGTGCCTTTGAGTAAAATGCCAAAACGTTTTTTGAGGTCGTCGATGGCCTTGGTCTTTTCAAGGGTTTCAAACTTCACTTTCACCGATGGCTTGTATTCCAACGTGTTTAAGTCAAGCGCCAAAATGAGCGTTTTTCCTTTTTCGTCTTTTGATTTTTTGTAGAAACCTTGGCCAGTTTTATCGCCCAACCACTTGTTTTCCATCAGCTTTGCCATAATCGGCGGAAGTTCAAAGGCGGCTCTCGACTCGTCGTGTTGCATCTGGACGAGGTTATTACAAACGTTGACGGTCGTATCCAAACCTACCACATCCGACAAACGGAACGTACCTGATTTGGGGCGACCTACCACGGGACCCGTCAATTTATCGACTTCTTCGACCGTGAGGCCCATTTCGGCCGCCACGCGAATCGTTTCTACAAGGGCATGAATCCCGAGACGGTTGGCAATAAAGCCAGGGGTATCTTTACACAGTACGGTAGTTTTGCCCAAATACAAGTCTCCGTAGTGCATCAAGAAATCGAGGATAGACTTGTCGGTTTGGGGGCCTGGAATCACCTCAAACAATTTGAGGTAACGAGGAGGGTTAAAAAAGTGCGTTCCGCAAAAATGCTTCTGAAAATCATCGCTGCGGCCTTCCGACATCAAATGAATCGGAATCCCCGATGTGTTTGACGTAATGAGTGTTCCAGGTTTGCGAAGCGCATCTACTTTTTCAAACAACGACCGCTTTATGTCCAAACGTTCCACAATCGCTTCCAATACCCAGTCGTAGTTTTTGATTTCGGCGAGGTTATCGTCAAAATTACCAAGTTTGACCCGACTCGCAAATTTGGCACTGTACAAGGCCGCAGGGCTTGCTTTGAGAGTATTTTGGAACGCGTCGTTCACAATACGGTTACGAACCGCAGGGTGTTCGAGCGTCAAACCTTTGGCTTGCTCGGCCGCGTTGAGTTCTTTGGGAACAATGTCTAACAACAATACTTCTACGCCGATGTTGGCAAAGTGGCACGCAATACGCGACCCCATGATGCCTGAGCCTAACACGGCTACTTTCTTAATGCTACGGTTCATTGTATCTAAATCAGTATGTGTTGAATGAGATATTTTTGGTGAACCAAAAGTAGAAAAAAATAGTATGCAAGCATAATATTTTTAAAAAATATCTCTGACAACCACTTCAAGTAGCTAAGAATCCAACGGCCCGCACACCAAGTTCATTTGTTGGCGGTATTCGTCGGGTGTGAGAAGGGTATGTTGGTAGAAGGTTTTGAGGAAGTTGCTGTGCGAAAGATACCCCAAGTGTGACGAAATATTTTCAAGACAGATTTCGATGTTATTGGGATTGGCAAGAATTTTCTTGGCTTCCTGAACGCGGTAATAATTGATAAGTTCCAAAAAATCTTGTTCGATGGTTTCGCGAAGCGCTTTGGACAACAGCGACGGAGTAACGTTGAGGCGAAGGGCCAGCGAGTCGAGCGAAAAATGCGGAGAGAGGTAGAGCTTTTCTTGATTCAATAAAAAAAAGAGCCGATGAACGAGCTGACTGGGACGTTCTTGGGTGCGTTCTCTGAGAAATCCCAGCGAAACGCGCCTGAACAAATGCCCAAAATGAAATCGCTCCCCCGTCATAATGCTGCTCATTTTGTAATAAGATGCAAAATGCCAGGGGAACGTTGCATGAATGGGCTATTTCATTTAAAAATCTTGATAAAATAAGGCTGCTAATAGGTGTTTGGAAACCTTGTGCAAACATCAGAATTTTGAATCAATGAACGCTTACCCGATTCGTTAAAGTATGTTAAATGGGGGTTAACTAACTCCTACTCGGCGTTTTTCGTCCTCTACGCCCGAATTTCTACGGCGCGACTGGGTCACTTTGTTGTTACCAAAACGATACGAAAAAGACAACGTGGCCACGCGCGTATCACGGTTTACTCGAAATATTTCTACGTAATCATTGAACGTCACTGTAGCGCGCCCGATTTGGGTGTAAAGCAAGTCGGTGGCGTTGAGTTTTAAAGTCCCTTTACGTTGCCAGAAAGTTTTTTGAATTCCAACAGAGACTTGTCCCGTTGGTAGCACGTCCATGTATCCATAAATCTCGCGGGCACGATACACGACGGTAAGTTCTGCTACGTAGCCTTTTTTGCCAAGCGTAAAGCTGTTGTTGCTGTTGATGTTAATGTTGAAGTTTCCATTTTGCAGCGGTGTATTGGCCGTAAAACCTGTGTATTTTCCGTAATAAGTATTGATGTTGTTGACACTATTCCACCACTTGGTTACTTGGATAGGCGCCGAAACGTTGATTCCCCAAAACTCAAACTCGGTTAGATTTCGGTTGGTTTGAATGGTGATTTTTTCTTCTCCATCAGCAGGGACGATAACCTCAGTGATGTTATTGAACGTCTTGCTGTACGAAAGAGTCGTCGTGATTTGGTCTTTGTAGGTGTGCGACAGTTCGAGAGAGTACGTAAACTGAGGTTGTAAGTAGGGGTTTCCTTCGCTGTAGGTGCTGTTATTGATAAAAAACTTAAACGGATTGAGCTGCTTGTAGCTTGGGCGGTCGATACGACGACTCAGTGAAAGTCCCCAATGGTGGGTTTTGGAGTGTTTATAGTTGATAAAAGCACTGGGAAAGAGCCGCGTATAAGACGTATCAAACTGCGCTTGAGTAGCAATTTGATGTCCATTTAGGCGGGTTTGTTCGACTCGTAAACCCAACTGAAAATTGATTTTATTCAGCTCTTTGGCAAAGTTGACGTAGCCAGCGTTGATGTTTTCGTTGTAAATAAAATGATTGCTTTGCCTAGGGTCAAACACAGGTTTCCCGTCGCTAAGGTTGTAGTATTTGAGGTCATTGTCGGCGCGAACAAAGCTGCTTTTCGCTCCCAATTCTAATTTTGCTTTTTGTTTGAGTGGACGGGTGTAATCAAATTTGAGCGATTTGATGTCTAAAGAACCCGCGATGTCGCCCGTTAAAATAGCGGTTGGTAGCACTTTTTGCCCCAAGCCATCCAAAAAATCGGTGTCAAAACGTTGGTCAGAGGTGTTTTGGTAATGCACATAGTCGGCGTCTATGCTTAACTCATGGCCTTTGGTATCGAAACTATGCTTGAGGTTGAGGTTGGCCGCGTAGTTTTGCAATTTGTCTTTAGAATCATTGGTATTCAAGTCGTTTCGGAGGAAATTTCGTTGACCATCCAAGACACGTGTCGTGGTATTCCCGACGGGATTAAAGCGATTGTCCAAGCCTGTAACGAGCGCTCCCATAATCGTTTTGGACGAAATAGCATAGTCAAGACCAAGGCGGGCCGTGTGCGTTTTGAAGGGAAAACGAATGAAATTATCTTGGTCAAAAACACCTTCTAAAGTTGAGTTTTTGTAAAATTGACGGTCGAGGCGGAGGTGGCTGAAGCCTTTTCGGTAGGAGTAATTATAATTTCCGTAGAGGTTGAGTTTTTTGTTGCGGTGGTTGAATGTCACGCCTTCGGTCGTTTTTGCATATACGCCTTGCCCGTACGACAAGCTCAGTGTGCCGTTTGTGCCTAGGCTTTGGTCTTTTTTGAGGACTAAGTTGAGAATACCCGCGTTGCCAGCGGCGTCGTATTTGGCCGATGGATTGGTGATGATTTCAATTTTTTCGAGGGTATTGGCTGGTAAGCCTCTCAGGTAATTGGCAAGGTCTTGGTTAGAAATAACGGATGGTTTACCATTTATCATCACTACAACACCCTGCTTGCCTTTGAGGCTGAGGTTGTCATTTTGGTCAATAACCACTCCAGGCGAGCGTTCAAGCACTTCGAGGGCATTGCTACCTGCGCTGACGATGCTGTTTTCGACATTGACAATTGTTTTATCAAGTTGCCGTTCGATAAAGGGTTTGGTGCTGCGTACCGTGACTTCGTTGAGGTTTTGCGCGGCTTGGGTTAGAGCAAGCGAACGCAAATGAATAGAAGGTGTTTCGGAGTTGAGTACAAAAACGGGGCTGCTGAAAGTAGCATAGCTAAGTTGACTGACCCGAACAAAAAAACGGCCAAAAGCGATTTTTTCAAACGAAAAATCCCCTTGAGCATCTGTTATTTCGCCTTTGACGAGGGTAGAATCATTGGCTTTTAGGAGTGTAACGGTGGCAAATTCAACGCCTTTTCCGACTTCATCCGTAACGCGTCCAGAGATGGTTTGGGCAAAAAGGGCGTGTGTAGCCCCGCAAAGCAATAAAAGTAGTGTAAAACGAAACATAGCTGTATGAGTTTGGTAAGCCAAAACTACCGCCTATGCTTATTGAGGACGTTCACCCAAAGGGGGGGATTTACACCAATGGTTGCGAGAAGGAATGATATTTGGCCAAAAAATGGGTAAAATAGCCGTAATTCGTACATTTGAATAAAAATACCAAATCAACTTTTACCTTCAAATGAAGCAGATTCTCCTCATGGATGGGCCAGACCACAAAGGGCTCATCTACCAAGTTACGCATGTGCTGTATAATCACAACCAAAATATTATTAGTCAGGACGAATACGTGAGCCCGTCGGGACAGTTTTTTATGCGTACTGAATTTGAGGGAGAGGGAAATCCGAAAAGTATATTGGATGATTTAACGGCGACGCTTCCTGCGGGACTTAACCTGCGATTGAATCCCAAGAAAAAGAAAGATGTGGTGTTGTTTGTGACGAAAGAACACCATTGCCTTGGTGAATTGTTGATACGGTACGCTTTTGATGAACTTGACGCAACGATTCAGGCGGTGATTAGCAACTACAACGTCCTTCAACCGCTAGTCAGTAAGTTTGGGATTCCGTTCCATTTTATTTCCCACGAACACAAAACCCGTGAAGAACACGAAGAGGCTATTTTACGCACGCTCGACATCTATCAGCCTGAATATCTGGTGTTAGCCAAATACATGCGCGTGCTTACTTCGGATTTTGTGAAACACTATCCCAATCGAATTGTCAACATTCACCATTCGTTTTTACCTGCCTTTATTGGGGCTAATCCGTACCGACAAGCGTACGACAGAGGAGTAAAAATCATTGGGGCTACGGCGCACTTTGTCAACGATAATTTGGATGAAGGGCCTATCATTGCCCAAGATGTCAAAGAGGTAGATCACCGTTTGACGGCATTTGACATGGCAACGCTTGGAAAAGATACCGAAAAATCGGTGTTGTCGAAGGCGTTAAAACTGGTATTCAATGACCGTGTGTTTATTCATGGCAACCGAACTATTATTTTGTAAAATAGCATTAAAACAGTATTTTTTCTACTTTTTTATAGACGTTTCCGTATCTTGCGACGTATTTGACCCTAATAACAACTAACCTCCCAGCAATTAAAATGCAAAAACTCCAAACCCTAGACTACTTAGTCTTTCTAGTGTATTTTGTCGTAGTCGCAGGCTACGGTTACTGGATTTACCAACGAAAAAAATCAGCTGAAGCAAGTACAACCGACTTCTTCCTCGCCGAAGGTTCACTGACTTGGTGGGCGATTGGTGCTTCTCTCATTGCCTCCAACATCTCGGCCGAGCAGTTTATTGGAATGTCAGGCGATGGTTTTAAAGTCGGATTAGCTATTGCAACGTATGAGTGGATGGCAGCGGCAACCTTGCTAGTAGTAGGTATTTTCTTCATGCCTATTTACCTCAAAAACCACATTTTTACGATGCCTCAGTTTTTGAATAAACGGTATAATCAAACTGTTAGCTTAACGATGGCAATATTTTGGCTGTTGTTGTATGTCTTAGTCAATTTGACCTCTATTCTATTTTTAGGAGCATTGGCTGTATCAACTATCTCAGGGATTGACTTTACGGTTTGTATGATTGGCTTGTCAGTATTTGCCATTTTTATTACTGTAGGTGGTATGAAAGTAATTGGCTATACCGATGTAATTCAGGTGTTCTTCTTGATTTTGGGAGGTTTGGCAACTACCTATTTGGCGCTAGATTTAGTTTCTCAAGAATTTGGTGTTTCTGGTATCTCAGGTGCTTTGAATACAATTTTTGAAAATTCGGGAGATCACTTTCACATGATTTTTAGTCCAGGACAGTTATCATACCCAGATGGAGAAGGAGGTACCAAAGATGCTTACATGTATTTGCCAGGATTGACGGTATTGATTGGGGGGATGTGGATTGTAAATCTTAACTATTGGGGATGTAACCAATACATTACGCAACGTGCGCTCGGGGCGGACTTAAAAACTGCCCGTGAAGGGATTTTATTCGCGGCATTTTTGAAACTTTTGATGCCTGTTATTGTGGTATTGCCAGGGATTGCGGCTTATACCTTGTATCAAAAAGGGTTGTTTCAGGCAGAAATGATGAATAGCGGAGTACTCAAACCAGATAGAGCTTACCCTGTATTACTCAACTTGTTGCCAGTGGGTTTGAAAGGTCTTTCGTTTGCGGCATTGACGGCAGCGATTGTGGCGTCACTTGCGGGTAAAGCTAATAGTATCTCAACAATTTTTACGTTAGATATTTACAAAAAATACGTTGCTCCCGAAGCCGACGAGAAGAAGTTGGTGTGGGTTGGTCGGGTGACAATTGTGGTAGCGATGATTTTGGCGATTATAATATCACCTTATATGGGGATAGACAAAGGAGGGTTTCAGTTTATTCAAGAAATGACGGGATTGGTTTCTCCAGGGTTATTTGCGGCCTTCTTGTTAGGGTTTTTCTGGAAAAAAACCAATTCGGCGGGCGCTATGTTTGCGATTGTGGGTGGTTTCTTGTTGGCCTTTTCGATGCACAACAACTGGCTTCCAGGCGCAGATTGGTCAACCGTGCCGTTCCTTGACCGTATGGGAATCGTGTTCCTTATCTGTGTGGCAGTAATGATTGCCCTCGGACTTTGGAAACCAAGCGACAAAGGGCTTGAAATTGATGCGTCAATGTTCCGCGTGAAAGGCACATTTGCCGTTGGAGCAGCGATTGTAGTAGTTGTTGTCGCTATTCTTTACACGGTGTTCTGGTAAATCAATAATTCGTTTTTTCTAAAAATCCCCTGCTAGACTGGCTAGCAGGGGATTTTTTTAATGTGGGTATATTAAACCTATTCCTTCCGAGTGGTTCTAAGAAAAAAACAGTTCAAGGAAACACTATGGAAGCAAATTCACACCAGCGTCAGCTTCAACATTTTTTTTGGAGGGCAGGATTTGGGGCTTCTCCCGACGAGATAAAAGCCGCGCTCTCGGCCCCGAGGCAGCGGGTTATCAAGGATTTTATTCGAGATAGCAAAGAGGTTCATGACTTCAATGTCGTTGAGCCAATGCCCTATTTTTCATTGCGGAACGATAAACGCGACATGAAAGCTAGTCCGACCCAAGAACTTGACGGAATCAAGGACAAGTTAAAGGCCGTAGCCGAAGAGCGTCGAGAAAGCATCGGAAATTTAAACGATGCGTGGGTGGCTCGGATGGGGCAAGGAACGGGGGCTTTTCGCGAAAAAATGACTTTCTTTTGGCATAACCACTTCGCTTGCCGCAGCAGGATGGCGTTGTTTGTTCAGCAGCAAAACAATACGTTGCGCCGCCATGCCCTTGGCAAATTTAGCGATTTGCTGATGGCTATTTCCAAAGATGCGGCCATGCTTCAATTTTTGAACAATCAGCAAAATCGTAAAAAAAGTCCCAACGAAAATTTCGCCCGTGAGGTGATGGAATTGTTTACGCTGGGACGCGGAAATTACACCGAAAACGATGTGAAAGAGGCGGCAAGGGCGTTTACGGGCTGGGGATTTAACGGCTCAGGCGAGTTTGTATTTCGGCCACTATTCCACGATGAAGGTTCCAAAACGATATTTGGGAAAACAGGTAACTTCACGGGAGAGGATGTCGTGGATATGCTACTGGCCAATCCCAAAACGGCTCAGTTTATTTCTACGAAACTGTACCGCTATTTTGTCAATCAAAAAGTAAATCCCGAGCACGTTGAAGCATTGAAAAATCGCTTTTTACGCACTGATGGTGACATTTTGGAGGTCATGGAGTATGTATTTACACAGGACTGGTTTTACGACTCTGCCAATATTGGGGCGCAAATCAAGTCGCCCGTAGAGTTACTAGCGGGAATGCAGCGGACGCTTCAGATGGATTTTGTGGATAAAACGCCCGTCTTGTATGCCCAAAAGCTATTGGGACAAACGTTGTTCAATCCCCCCAACGTGGCGGGCTGGCCATCGGGAACGGCTTGGATTGATAGCTCAAGTTTGCTGACCCGAATGCAGCTGCCAAAAGTACTTTTTCGCAACGAAATGCTGGCGGCAAGCGTAAAAGAAAGCGGGGATGCCAACGAAGAAACGGTGAAACGGAAAAATAAATTTGAGGTAACGATGAATTGGGAAAAGTTTGCCTCCTTTTTTGAGACTTTTTCTGAACAAGACCTTACCGAAGCGCTGGCATCACATTTGATACAAGTACCTATTAACAGCTCTTTATTAAAACAAATTGATAAACAAGGAAATGCCTCAGGCCGAGTCGAGCGTGTCAAACAATTGACGGTGGCGTTGATGTCCATTCCTGAGTATCAAGTATGTTAAACACACTATCTAACTACCACTACCACCATGAAACGCCGCGAATTTTTAAGAAATACGACTTTTACGACCGCTGGCTCGTTATTAGTCCCTCAGTTTTTGAAAGCCTACGAAACGCAGTATTCTGCACCTTCTACGCTCAACGAAAAAGTAGTCGTCATCATCCAATTATCGGGTGGAAATGACGGACTCAATACAGTGGTGCCGTTTCGGAATGATATTTATTACCGTGAACGGCCGTCGATTGCCATAAAATCAACGAACGTACTGCGCTTGAACGATGACATTGGGCTGAATCCCGCCCTTGAAAAAATTAAAGAATTGTACGACAACGGGTTGGTGTCGATTATCAACAATGTAGGCTATCCCAATCCTGACCGCTCGCATTTTCGCTCGATGGATATTTGGCAAACGGGAAGCAGCGCCAGCGAGTATCTGTCAACGGGTTGGATTGGACGTTATTTAGATGCACAATGTGCGGGTCAAAGTGCCAAAATCGCTCCGCACCAAGCCCTCGAAATCGACGATACGTTAAGTTTGGCGTTGAAGGGGAAAAATTTGAATGGATTAGCACTTCAAAACCCCGAAAAGTTGTTTTCCCAAACCCAAAACGGTTTTGTAAAAGCTAATTCAAAACTAACCCCTGCCGACGACTACGAAAATGTGGCGTATCTGTACAAAACCTTGGCAGAAACTGTTTCGTCGGCCGAGTATGTTTACAACAAAGCCCAAATACATAAATCTAGTAAGTTGTATCCGACAACAGAGTTGGGAAAAAGCCTTAAAACCATTGCGGAGCTGATTACCTCGGGCGTAAGCACGCGGGTGTATTATGTATCGTTGTCGGGTTTTGATACGCACATTCGTCAAAACGACCAACAAGACCGCCTGTTGCGTCAGTACGCCGAAGCCGTGGGTGTATTTGTGGATGACCTAAAGTCGAATAATCGCTTGGATGATGTGATGGTTATGACGTTCAGCGAGTTCGGGCGTCGCGTGAAACAAAATGCTTCCAACGGTACCGACCATGGTACGGCCAACAACGTATTTGTGATTGGCGGGCCACACCGCACGAAGCCAGTATTGTCAGAAGCGCCTGATTTGACAGATTTGGATAACGGAGATTTAAAATACAAAATAGATTTTCGTCAAATATATTCAAGCCTGCTCGACGACTGGCTCAAAGCGGATTCTCGATTGGTTCTCGGCCAAGCGTTTGAACCTGTGCGATTGTTTGGATAAGGTAAATACTCTCACAGCACCATCACAAACGTGGTGCCCTCGCCAACTTCTGAGGTAGCTGTCAGTGAGCCGCCATGTTGCTGCAAAATTTGCCTTGATAGGCTCAGACCAATCCCTGAGCCTGTTTTTTTTGTGGTATAAAACGGAATAAAAATACGCTCCAATGCCTCAGGCTCGATGCCCGAACCATTATCGGCGACTTCAATGTAGGTTCGTTGGTTGATGTCCGAATGGGCTTTGACGGTAATCAGAGGTTCAGGATTTCCCTGCAAAGCCTCGATGGCGTTTTTAATGAGGTTGATAATAACTTGCTCAATCTGATCAGCATCGGCATTGAGAAGAAGGGTGTCGGGAACGACGCTCACTTTTAATTGTACCGACGATTCTTGTAAGCTTTTTTGGAATAACTGAACCACCCGTTGAAGAAGCTCCTTGACCGAAATTTCGGCAAAAGTAGGTTTGGGCAAGGCCGTAAAGTCGCGGTACGCATTCACAAACTGAATAATCCCTGTACTGCGCTTTTCAATGGTTTGAAGTGCTTCGGTCAAATCTTGAAGTCCTTCATTTTCGGGGATTTCTGGTTGTATGTCTAGCTGGACAATCTCTTTCATGGTGCCAACCAACGACAAAATCGGCGCCAACGAATTCATAATTTCGTGCCGAAGCACGCGCGTCAGGTTTTGCCAAGCCTCTACTTCTTTCTGTTGGAGTTCGGACTGAATGTTTTGAAGAACCACAATCCTGAGGACTTTGCCCCGTAGCTGAATTTGGGTTGCTTGTACCGAAAGCGATTCATCGTCGGGGGTTTCGTAGAGTTGTTTTACCCCCGTTTTGATGTTTGCTATAAGCGAAAAAAGCTGAGGGTGAGGTTCTTGTAAATCTTCAAGTTGGCGAAGTCGATAAATACTCAGCATCTTCAACGCAGCACTGTTGACCAGTTCGACGCGGCCGTCGCTGCCAAAACTTATCAAACCCGTATTGATTTGTTGAACGATGGTGTTGAGGTACTGTAAATTGGCTTCCTTTTCGGCCCGAGCGATGCGGAAGGCTTCGAGTACTTCGTTGAACTGTTGATTAATTTCCTGAAAACTAGCCCCCATTTTGTCGTCAGAACGAAACTTTACCGCAAAATCAGAGTAACGAACCGATTCAAAAAAACGGGAAAGTTTTCGGTTGATGTTCGTGACATAGTGGTACAAGTTAAACATGGCAGCAGCGCCCAATGCCCCAAGTAGCGATACGGCCGTCCACTGTTCTTTGTTGCCAAAATACACTGCCAAGCCTACAAAAAACACAAGTAGGACGATGCGCCAAAGAATACCAATAGAGAAATGTCTCATAGTCCGTATTTTTCCATGCGCCGATACAACGCTTGCCGTGAAAGACCCAATTCGCGCGCTACTTCTGTGATATTGCCGTTGTATTTCTTCATGGCCTTCACAATCAGTTGTTTTTCCATTTCTTCCAACTGAAACGTTTCATTGAACTGCGACGCTTCGGTAAAGGCATTTTGGAAGAAATCTTCGGGTTGGAGGGTGGAGTTTTGGGTCAAAATAATGGCCCGCTCTACCGCACTTCGCAATTCGCGCACATTTCCAGGCCAATTGTAGCGTTGGAGCTGTTTGACGAGTGCCGCACTGAACGCTGTCACCACTCGTTTGTACTGATGACGGTATTGTTTTAAGAACAATTCGGCCAACGGAACAATGTCTTCGGGGCGCTCGCGAAGCGGAGGCAGGCGAAGCTCAATGGTGTTGATACGGTACAACAAATCTTGACGGAAAGTGCGCTCGGCTACCATTTGGGCGAGCGGCTGATTGGTGGCACAAATCACTCGGACGTCGATTTGCTTGGGCTTATTTGAGCCGACGCGCGTCACGAGGCGGCTTTGCAAGACCGAAAGCAATTTGGCTTGCATGGGAAGCGATAAATTTCCGATTTCGTCCAAAAACAACGTTCCGCCGTGAGCTTCTTCAAACCGTCCTGCGCGGTCTTCTTTGGCGTCCGTAAACGCCCCTTTGACACTTCCAAAGAGCTCACTTTCAAACAAACTTTCAGGAATTGCTCCTAAGTCAACGGTGACGAAGGGCTTGTCGATGCGGTTTGATTTTTGGTGAAGAAGTTGGGCCAAATCACTTTTTCCCGTCCCGTTTTCTCCTAAAATTAAAACTGTTGCGTCCGTCGATGCTACGCGCTCAACGGTAGCATACAGCTGCTGCATGATGGGGCTGGTCGCCAAAAAACTGGACTGCGCTGGTTTGTTGGCGGTTTTGGGGGGAGCGGTCGGAGTCGCGGAAGTAGGTTGCACGTTGGCGTGTGCTTTATTTTCTGCCCGTTTTTGGACGGCAGCTTGCAGCGTAGCCAGCAATTTGTCGTTTTCCCATGGCTTTAAAACAAAATCCAACGCTCCCGATTTCATCGCCCGAACGGCCATTTCTACGTTTCCGAAAGCCGTAAAAAGAACCACAACCGCCAACGGGTCAATGTCTAAAATACGGTCGAGCCAATCAAACCCTTCTTTACCACTGATAACGTCGCGGGTGAAGTTCATGTCCAGCAAAATCGCGTCATAGTCGCCGTTGGTGACCAAAAAAGGGATTCGTTGCGGATTTTTTTCAATATCAATTTGGCTAAAATGGCGTTTGAGCATCAGTTTAGCAGCACTAAGCACATCTACGTCGTCGTCAACAATGAGGATTTTGGCTGAAAGCATGGGCTATTTATACGATTGTTGTTTACAGAGGGTTTCAAACTCTAACGGAGTTTACCCAATAAGAGTGCCAAGTTACAAAATCCCTCATAATCAATCAGTAAGAAAATACGTACTTTTTAATCCTGTCCACCGCCGTACAATGCTTGTCCGAAAACGGACAAAATTAGAAATGGCATTTTTGAATAATTGTCTAAAATTCAATCACTTATGGTTCTGGCACGGGTATTGGATAAAGAGAGGTACAGTACTCATACAGCCATAAGAACACATACAATTGAAGGATTTTAGTTTAGGTTAGAGAACCGTGAGCCAGACAAGGCGTTGTTTTTAACAGCCATCATTGTTTAAAAAAATTAAATTCATCAGAATTAACAAATGCACCCATGGAAGTCAAACATCCACTTAGCAACCAAACTTCAAACAACAGCACACAAGGATCAATGGACCGCGTTCGGAAAAAGAAATTTTGGAATACACAGCGTATCATTTTGGTGGTAGGCGGCGGCGCCATCATCGCCTTTATCGGATACCAAGTATTCTTTTCAGATAAACGTTCAAAACTCAACGTAGAAGCAGATAAACTGACAGTATCAAGCGTTTCAACGGGTTCGTTTGATGAGTTTATTGTGGTAACGGGGGTAATTCAGCCGCTCAAAACGATTCGCCTTGACGCGATTGTGGGCGGATACGTGAAAGAAAAAATAGTAGAAGGTGGTAGCATGGTAAGCCAAGGCCAAGTGCTTTTGCGCCTTGAAAACCAAAACTTGAAGCTCAACTTCTTGCAATCGGAAACCGAAGCGAGCCGATTGGTGAACGACCTTCAGAATACGCGTCAACAGTTGCGCGTCAACCGATTCAACATGCGTCGTACGCTCAATGAACTTGATTTCAAAATTGACCAAGCCAAAGATATTTACGACCGTAACCAAAAGTTGTTCAAAGACAAGGTCATTCCCGAATCTGACTTTTTGAAGTCGAAACGCGATTATGAATTGTTGGTAAAGCAACGTGACATTGAAACGGAGTCGCAAAACTACCAAGAAGAAAACGCTAAAATGCAGATTACGCAGTTGGAGGGAACTTTGGTGCGTACGCAGAAAAACGTAGAGTTGTGGCGTCAAACCCTCGATAACTTGGTCGTAAAAGCACCCGTGAGCGGGATGTTGTCGTCGATTGATGTGGAAGTAGGGTCAAACATCAGTCAAGGGCAAAATATTGGCCAAATTGATGACTTGGACGGTTTTAAAATGCGCGTAGCGATTGACGAACACTATATTTCACGGATTTTTGTGGGGTTAATGGGGCATTTTGATTTCAACGGTAAAGAGCATAACCTCCAAATCACGCGCATTTATCCAGAAGTACGCAATGGCCGTTTTGAAGTAGATATGAGCTTCCCAAAAGGAGCACCAGAAGGCATCAAGCGTGGGCAATCGACCCCGATTCGTTTGGACTTGGGTAAGGCCGAAAAAGCGATGTTGTTACCAGTTGGTGGGTTCTTCTCCGATACGGGTGGAAACTGGGTGTATGTCTTAGACAACAGCGGCAAGCGTGCAAGCAAACGCAACATTACCCTTGGTCGCAAAAACCCAGAGTATTACGAAGTACTCGAAGGGTTGCAGCCAGGCGAGAAAGTAATCACCAGTTCGTATGCTAACTTTGGAGACAAAGAAGTATTAGAAATGAAATAACTAAGCCCCCAAACCCCCGATGGGGGCTTCAACAGCCAAGTCTCGGGGCAAATAAACACACAAAAACGCTACCCTGGCGTTTCTCCATTGGGGAGTAAAGGGCCTAACATGATCAAAATAACCAACCTTCAAAAAATCTTCTCAACTGAAGAAGTTGAAACTACAGCCCTGAATGGAATAGACTTGGAAGTAAAAGATGGCGAGTTTGTGGCCATCATGGGGCCATCAGGCTGTGGAAAATCTACGTTACTAAATATAGTGGGCTTGCTCGACAATCCTTCGGGAGGGAGCTATGACTTCCACGGAACCGAAGTGGCTACTTTGTCGGAGCGCCAACGGGCACAACTACGCAAAGGAAACATCGGATTTGTGTTCCAAAGCTTTAACCTTATCGACGAACTTACGGTGTATGAAAACGTCGAGCTTCCGTTGCTTTACTTGAAAGTACCTGCCAACGAACGCAAAGAAATGGTCGAAACCGTATTGACCCGCATGAACATCATGCACCGTCGCAATCACTTCCCTCAACAACTATCGGGGGGGCAACAACAACGTACGGCGATTGCCCGCGCGGTCGTTGCCAAACCCAAACTAATCTTGGCCGATGAGCCTACGGGTAACCTCGACTCTGCCAACGGCGAAGAGGTAATGAAACTCCTCATCCAACTCAACGACGAAGGAACGAGTATCGTCATGGTAACGCACTCCCCGTACGATGCTGGATTTGCACACCGTATCGTCAACTTGTTTGATGGTAAGGTAGTTACCGAAAAAATGCGCGTTTAATCACGTATTCCTATCCATTATATTTTTGAGTAAAGGGCACAGAGTTTCTACAATTCTTTGCCCTTTCTATTGCCTTTTACCCATACAGCTATGATCAGAAACTACTTCACGATTGCATTCCGCAACCTGCTCAAAAACAAGGTTTATTCGTTTATTAATATCATGGGGTTGGCCCTTGGTATGGCTTGCAGCCTGATGATTATGCTTTGGGTGCAAGATGAAATAAACATGGATGGTTTTCACGCCAACGGCGCTCGCCTTTATCGAGTGATGGAAAACCAATACTATTCAGGAAAAATTGAAACGTACGCGTCCACGCCAGGAATTTTGGCTGAAAACATCACCAAAGATATCCCCGAAATAGAAATGGCAAGCCAGTTTTTGTGGGAAGAACAGCCGCTTTTTACCGTGGGAAATACCTTTGACAAGGAAAAAGGGCGTTATGTCCAAGGCGATTTTTTGCGTTTGTTTAGTTTTCCCCTGGAAAAAGGCGACGCTAAAACAGCCCTCAAACGTCCTGATGGCGTGGTGATTTCAAAAAAATTAGCCCAAAAGTATTTTCCCAACCAAGACCCCATCGGCAAAATCATCAAGGTGGACAACAAAGATGCGGTGATGGTAACGGGAGTGCTCAAAGAACTTCCTAAAAATAACTCGATACAGTTTGATTTTTTGATGAGCTACGACCGTTGGCAAAAAACCAACGCGTGGTCGAAAGAGTGGGGGAATAACGGCCCGCGTTGTTATGTATTGTTGGCCAAAAATGCTTCTTTGGCGAAAGTAAATGCCAAAATCAAGGGCTACATCAAAACCAAAAATAAAGACAGCAACGTAGAGTTGTTCTTGCAATCTTTTCCAGAATCATACTTGTATTCAAAATGGGATTCGGGAAAGCAAGACGGAGGGCGCATCGAATACGTGCGGATTTTCTCGATTGTAGCCATCGTTATTTTGCTCATTGCCTGCATCAATTTTATGAATTTGGCGACGGCACGCTCCGTCAAACGTGCCAAAGAAGTAGGCGTTCGGAAAGTAATTGGTGCTGTCAAGGGTGTTTTGGTGGGACAGTTTATGGGAGAAGCCATCCTGATTACGTCGTTGTCGCTGCTGATTTCGATTGTGTTGGTCTTTTTGTTATTGCCAACATTCAACCTCCTTACCGAAAAAGAACTGACGCTCAACTTCACCGACCCGCGCATTCTAGCCACTTTGTTGGGCTTGACCGTGTTTACGGGCTTAGTCGCGGGTAGTTACCCTGCGCTTTTTATGTCTTCGCTCAACCCCGTGGTGGTGCTCAAAGGTTCATTGAAGTTTAAACCGAGCGCTACTTATTTCCGTAAAGGCTTGGTGGTGTTTCAGTTTGCGTTGTCGATTATGCTCATTGTGGGCATGGTGATTGTACACGAACAACTGGATTATCTTCAAACCAAAAATTCGGGATACGACCGCGAGAACTTGGTGTATATGCCGTTGGAGGGCGACTTACAGACCAATTTCTCTTCGTTCAAACAAGAACTTCAACGTCAGCCAGGCATTAAGCACGTTACGCTTTCGCAGGCCAATCCGTTGGAAGTCGGCTCATCGACCCAAGGGGTAACGTGGCCAGGCAAAGACACAACGCAGCTATTGCTGTTTGCCCAAAATGCCATTTCGTACGATTACATCCAAACCATGGGCATTCGGCTGGTAGGTGGACGTGATTTTGGCGAGCAATATGGCATGGATACGACCAACTACATCATCAACGAAGCAAGTGCCAAAAAAATGGGGTATAAAGACCCCGTTGGCAAAGAAATGACCATGTGGGGACGCAAGGGAACCATCGTAGGCTTGATGAAAGATTTCCACTACAACTCGTTACACTCAACCATCGAACCCCTGATTTTACGCCTACAACCCAAAACTGAAAATTGGGGGGTAGTGATTGTGAGGGCAGAGGCTGGCAAAACCAAGGATGCGTTGGCGAACCTTGAGAAAACATTCAAGAAGTTTAATCCGAGTTTCCCGTTTAAGTACTCGTTTACCGACCAAGAATACGCCAAACAATACAAAAGCGAGCAGGTGGTCAATCAACTGTCGAATTTCTTTGCTTTTTTGGCCATTTTTATTTCGTGTTTAGGGCTGTTTGGCTTGGCAGCGTTTACGGCTGAACAACGCACCAAAGAGATTGGCGTGCGAAAAGTGCTCGGCGCTAGCGTGACCAACTTGGTAGGTATGCTGTCGGCGGAGTTTATAAAATTGGTGTTGGTGGCGACGTTCATTGCCTTTCCTATTGCGTGGTATTTCTTAAAAGGGTGGCTCGAAAAATACGCCTATCGCATCGAAATCGAATGGTGGTATTTTGCTTTGGCGGCCATTGTGGCGGTTTTTATCGCCCTGCTAACCGTGAGTTCTCAGGCCATTCGTGCCGCTTTGATGAATCCTGTAAAATCATTGAAAACCGATTAACCCTTTCCTGCTATGAAAACTTTATCAATCATTGGTTTATTATTTGTGAGTTCAATGGCCATGGCCCAACAACACCGCTCTATTAGTAGCAGTATTGATGACAATGGCCAAACGATGTCAATACGGGTCAAAGGAACAATAGACGGTCGGGCGATTCAGTATAACCGCACCTTCGACGTCGCTCATTTGAGCAAAACCGAACGTAAAGAGTTGCGTGATCATGTGCTGGATTCGTTGGGAATTCAATCCCCCACGCCTCCTGTACCTCCCACACCGCCGACTCCGCCTACACCTCCAACTCCACCTACGCCACCCGTACCCCCAACTCCTCCGACCCCACCCACTCCGCCAACGCCCCCAAGTGGAGTCGAGTTCTCAGATGGGTTTCACGGAAGTGGCCACACCATTCCCAAACCGTTGAAAGGTGGGTTTGAAAAAGAAGTAAAATATAACTCGGAAACGGGCGAGCTTTTTATGCGCTACCGTTTTAATAAAGAGGGTGAAGAAGTGATTTATGAGCGGACAATCAATGCCGCTGATAAATCGGAAAAAGAACGCAAAAAAATTATTGAAAAAATAGAACAAGAATTGGGCTTGAAAAAATAGCCTTGGGTGTTTGAAGAAGGCTCAACCTTTGTTTTTGAGGTTGAGCCTTTCTTGAAAGTATTAATTCTACAAAAGTTGAAGTAATACGCCACCTCCTTTGGGAATAAATAATATTCAACTATGAAACGAACGTATTTAGGCGAGTTTGAAGAAGTGGTACTCTTGACCGTGGCTATTCTCGGTGAAGGAGCCTACGGGATAGCAATTACCGACGAGTTAGACCGACAAACGGGACGAAATGTGAGCATTAGTGCGGTACACGCGGCCTTGCATCGGCTTGAAGAAAAAGGAATGCTATCGTCGAAAATGGGGGATGCAACCGCCGAACGTGGCGGGCGCCGCAAGCGCCTGTTTAGTGTGACTGTGCTGGGGAGTAAAACCTTGCAGGAAGTGCGCGAACAACGAAATCGTTTGTGGGATTCCATTTCACCCCAGACTTTACCTGCATTGGGAATATAACCTGATAATTTATGCAAAACCACCCACCCCGCTGGGCCGAACGCCTGCTCGAATTCTTTTGCGCGCCTCACCTTTTGGAAGAAGTGCAGGGTGACTTACACGAGCGTTATCAGCGGCAACTAGCCCTGTTTGGGGCGAAAATCGCGCGCCGTCAGTATGTATGGAATGTCCTGAGTTTTATTCGTCCTTTTGCCTTAAAACGTAAATCAACTTCGTATTCAATCCCTTTTATATACAGCCCAATTATGATACTCAATTATTTAAAAATCGCTTTTCGGAATCTTGTTCGCCACAAGATGTTCAGTTCGCTCAATATTCTCGGCCTGACCGTCGGGACGGTGTGCTGTTTGTATATTTTGTTGTACGTCAAAGACCAATTTGGCTACGATAATCACCACAAAGACGCCGAGAACATTTACCGACTCCAAACAAACATTTTACACAACGGTGGCGATCAGCCCATGTTCAACAGCGGCACGAGTTCGCCCATCATCGCGCCTACCATGAAAAAGGATTTTCCCGAAGTGGTGGAATATACGCGGGTGCTCAATTTCTTTACCGCAAAAAATAATCTTTTGGGGGTAGAAGGAAAAACCGAAACGTTTATTGACGACAAAGGCTTTTTGGTGGATTCTACGTTTTTCAATGTCTTCACTTACCAATTCGTAGAAGGTGCGCCAGAACACTCGTTGGATGCGCCCTATACCGTGGTGCTTTCAAAGACGATTGCTGAAAAGCTTTTTGGCCAAGAAAAAGCCATCAACAAACGCATAAAAGTTGGTAACAATCTCAATACCACTACCCTCACCGTGACGGGGGTGTATGACGATAGTTTTGGCAAATCGCACCTTCGACCCAGCTTTTTGGTAAGCCTAAACAGCGGTGGGCTTGGGGAGTTTGCCCGAAATAACACCGAATGGGGCGGCAATAACTTTATTTATTCGTACGTAAAGCTCAAGCCCAACGTCAATCCCGAAAGCGTGAATGCCAAAATGCCTGCGCTTTTGCAGCGATATGGCGGAAAAAGACTGGCAGAATTGGGGATGAAAAAAAGCGTTGTTCTGCAAAAAATGGCGGATATTCACCTGTATTCCAAAGGCATCACCAATCAAGCGGGTAAGGTCTCAGACATTTCCTTTTTGTATATTTTATTGACCATCGCTGCTTTTATTCAACTGATTGCTTGCATCAATTTTGTCAACCTGACCACGGCACGTTCGGTGCGTCGTGCCAAAGAAGTGGGTGTTAGAAAAGCCGTTGGTGCCTTTAGGTCGGTGTTGATTGGGCAGTTTTTGGGCGAGTCGATGCTGATTGCTTTTATTTCTATTTTCTTGGCTTTGCCAATTGTTAAGCTCCTTTTGCCATTTCTAAACTCGCTTACGGACAGTACGTTAGCGCTTAATATTACCCAAAATCTTGATATTTTATTCATAACGGTGTTGGTGGCGTTGGCGACGGGCTTGTTAGCGGGCATTTACCCTGCCATTTATTTATCAAGTTTCAAACCTGTAAGTGTGTTGAAGGGAACGTTTAAGTTCAATCCCGCTTCGGTGGTTCTTCGCAAAGGCTTGGTGGTGTTTCAGTTTTCGATTGCCATTGTGCTCATTATCGGCGTGTTGGTGATTTCGAAGCAGTTGGACTTTATGCAAAACAAAGATTTGGGTTTTGACAAAAAACAGAAAGTTGTGGTGTCTTTGTCCAACGAAAATGCCCAAAAGCATTTTACGGCGCTGAAAAATGAATTATTGACCCAACATCAGATTAAAAATATTGGAGGAGTACGGTATTATCCTTCGCAGCAGTTTTTGCAGGATATGTTGGTTTTCAAATCGGGGGGAACGATGGACAAGGGCGTTTTAATTAAAAACAACGTCGTTGACGAAGGCTTTTTCAAAACCCTTGGTATCAAGCTCATTGCAGGGAGAAACTTCACGCCAGCTGATACCAATAACCAAGTGATTTTGAGCGAAAAAAGTGTAAAAGACTTGAATTTGACGGTGGAGACGGCCGTGGGTACGCAGGTATTCACGGGGACGGGAGATAATATCGAAGCCTATAACGTCATTGGGGTACATAAAGCGTATATCAACAATTCGCTCAAGGACGAAATGACACCCGTGATGACGCATTACAGTGCTCAACCTGAGTACATGGTGCTTGATGTGCAAGCCGAGAATTATGAAAGCCTGTTTGCCAACGTGGAAAAAATCTGGAAAAAACTCATCCCGACCGTACCGTTGCAATATTCGTTTTTGGACGAAGACCTTCAGAAGCAGTATTCAGAGGAAAAAACGCTCCGTAAAATTATCAATTCGTTTACGCTGATTGCCATTCTTCTCAGTTGTTTGGGGTTGTTTGGGCTGGCCATGTTTACCGCCGAGCAGCGTACCAAAGAAATCGGCGTTCGGAAAGTGCTAGGTGCCAGTGTGGTCAGTATCACGACGTTGCTTTCCAAAGAGTTTCTAAAACCCGTTTTGATTGCGCTCATCATCGCCTCTCCGCTGTCGTATTATGCCATGAATAAATGGCTTGAAGGTTTTGTGTATCGCACCGAGGTGGGTTGGGAAAGTTTTGCCGTTGCGGGCATTGCGATTGTGACTATTTCCTTGTTTACGGTTAGCTATCAGACCCTAAAAGCAGCGTTGGTAAATCCTGTGACCACGTTGAAATCGGAATAAATTATATGCAAAACCACCCGCCTCGCTGGGCCGACCGCCTGCTCGAATTTTTCTGTGCGCCTCACCTACTGGAAGAGGTACAGGGAGACCTGCATGAGCGTTTTCAGCGCCAGGTCGGGCTATTCGGGATAAAAATAGCGCGCCGTCAGTATGTGCTGAACGTCCTGAGTTTTATCCGTCCCTTTGCTTTGAAACGTAAACCATCACCTTATCCATTCACCTTTTTATACAGCCCTTCTATGTTACGTAATTATTTAAAAGTCGCTCTTCGAAACCTCACTAAAAATGCGGGGTATTCGGCCATCAATATTGGTGGATTGGCCGTCGGCATGGCCGTGGCCATGATGATTGGTCTTTGGATTTACGACGAATTGTCGTACGATAAGTACCATCAAAACTATAGTCGCCTTGCGCAGGTGATGCAAAAACAGACCTTCAATGGCCGAAAAGGGACACAAAGTGCTATCCCAATGCCATTGGAGCCAGAGTTGCGCGCAAAATACGGTACTGATTTTAAGCATTTGGCCATGGCTACTTGGCAAGGAGACCGTATTCTGACGTATGGCGAAACCAAGATTACGCGCTCGGGCAACTACATGGATGTGGATATGCCTCGAATGCTTTCGTTGAAAATGCTTAAAGGCAATAATGAAGGATTGAAAGAATTGAATTCGGTGCTTTTGTCGGCTTCAACGGCCAAGTCTCTTTTTGGAACCGCTGATCCGATGGGCAAACTGATGCGGATTGATAACAAGTTGGACGTCAAAGTTACGGGAGTGTATGAAGACCTGCCGCACAATAGCCAATTCCGCGACCTTACGTTTATTGCCCCGTGGAAACTCTACGTTTCTTCGCAAAAATGGGTACAACGCGCGCTCGACGAAGGGCAGTGGGGCAATAATTCGTTTCAGTTGTTTGCCCAAATTACCGACTATGCTGACATGGGCAATCTAAGTGCGAAAATCAAAAATGCGAAGTTGGACAAAGTTGACAAGGAGGAAAAGAAATTTAAGGCGGAGATTTTTCTGCATCCCATGAGCGATTGGCATTTGCGCTCTAATTGGGAAGAAGGGGTACAAACGGGTGGTTTTATTCAGTATGTATGGTTGTTTGCCATTGTTGGGCTGTTTGTGTTGTTGCTGGCCTGTATCAATTTTATGAACCTAAGCACCGCCCGCTCCGAAAAACGGGCCAAAGAAGTAGGAATTCGTAAAGCAGTAGGCTCGATTCGCGCGCAGCTAATCAATCAGTTTTTCAGCGAATCGTTTTTGGTGGTAATTTTTGCCTTTCTAGGAGCGGTGCTGCTGACGTTGGCTGTTTTGCCGTTGTTCAACGAAATTACTGATAAAAAAATGGTCTTCCCGTGGGCCGAACCTGTATTTTGGCTCTTAAGCGTAGGTTTTATTGTCCTCACGGGGGTGTTGGCAGGAAGTTATCCCGCGCTGTATTTGTCGTCGTTTCAACCCGTGAAAGTGCTCAAAGGTACTTTTAGGGCGGGGCGCTTTGCCTCGGTGCCGCGTCAGGTGTTGGTGGTAGTTCAGTTTACGGTGTCCATTACGCTGATTATCGGAACTATGATTGTCTATCGTCAGATTCAGCATACCAAAGACCGCCCTATGGGGTACGACAACAACGGCCTGATTATGATGCAAATGATGTCGCCCGATTTTTATGGGAAGTTTGATTTGCTTCGTACGGAGCTGAAAAACAAAGGGGCAATTGTCGAAATGGCCGAATCATCAAGCCCACTGACGGGGGTTTGGTCAAACAACGGCGGGTTTGAGTGGAAAGGCAAAGATCCGAGCCTACAAGCGGAGTTTGCCACGATTTGGGTCACGCATGATTTTGGTAAAACAGTAGGGTGGAAATTCAAAGAAGGTCGCGATTTCTCTCGGAGTTTTTCCACCGATACGGCAGCGATTGTCATCAACGAAGCCGCTGTAAAATTTATGGGATTGAAAAATCCTTTGGGAACGGTCGTTCAATGGGGACAAGGGAAAGACGCAGGGCATTTTACCATCGTGGGTATTATCAAAGACATGCTCATGGAGTCGCCGTATGAACCAGTGAAGCAAACCATTTACTTGATGAACTACGAAAACGTGAATTGGATGACGATGAAACTCAATCCAGCGCGTAGTGCCTCCGAGTCGGTGGCGATGATTGAAGCCACGTTCAAAAAACACCTTCCCGCCGCTCCGTTCGATTATAAATTTGCCGACCAAGAGTTTGGCAAAAAATTCCAATCGGAAGAACGCATTGGTAAACTTGCCGCCATTTTTGCTTTGTTGGCCGTTTTTATCTCGTGTTTAGGGTTGTTTGGATTGGCGTCGTTTGTGGCGGAGCAGCGCACCAAAGAAATTGGTGTTCGCAAAGTGCTTGGCGCTTCGGTATTCAACCTGTGGGGAATGCTTTCCAAAGACTTTGTTGTATTGGTGATTATTTCGTGCCTGATTGCCATTCCGATTGCTTATTATTTCTTGAGTGACTGGCTGCAAGATTATAAATACCATACCGAAATTTCGTGGTGGATTTTTGTGATGGCTACGCTAGGAGCGTTGGCTATCACCCTGTTGACGGTTAGTTATCAGTCAATTAGGGCCGCGATGGCGAATCCTATAAAGAGTTTAAAATCTGAATAAAAACAGCCCCCAAACCCCCGATGGGGGCTTAAAACCAAAGTTCGGAGGTATTTTTTATAACGTTTAAATTCCCCCTTTGGGGGACAGGGGGCTTATGCTACGCAATCACCTAAAAATCGCCTTGCGGAATCTTTGGAAAAACCGCCTTTTTACGGGTATTAATTTACTCGGAATGTCCATCGGTATGGCTTGTGTAGTGGTGTTGGTATTGTTTGCCCAAAAAAGCCTCATGTTCGATGCTTTTCACGAAAAATCCGACCGTCTTTTCTATGTTCAAACAGAATCGGGAGGTAAAACGCACACCAACACCGTCTATCCTATTTTGGGGCAATTGCTGAAAGACTATCCCGAAATCGAAACAGGAACCCACGTTCAGTCGTGGTATTGGCCGTGGATGCACCACGCCACCAAAGACGTACAGCCGCGCTCGCTGTTTGTGGATTCTACCTTTTTTGACGTCTTTAGCTTTCCACTCAAATACGGAAATCCTGCTACTGCCCTTCGTGATAGGAATTCGTTGGTGATTGGTGAAAAAACGGCTTTGTATCTTTTTGGAGAGAGCAATCCCGTTGGAAAAACCATCGTGCTCGATGATACCCTTTCCATGAAAGTGTCGGGCGTATTGGCCGAACTTCCTGCCAATTCGTCGCAGCAATTTGAAGCGTTGCTACCGATAGCGATTTTGGAACAACAATCTTCGTTTAAAGAAAGCGCTGATTGGTACAATACGTTTGCCAATGTGTTTGTGGTACTCAAAAAAGGGGCAAATAAAGCGGCTTTAGAAGCGAAGCTACCGACCTTGGTCAAAACCCATTTCTCGCCCGATTCCCAAAAACAAACCTTACACCTAAGTGCGTTTACCCACTACATTCACGATCAAAATCCAACGTTTAAAAACTTGATTTATGGTGCGCTGGGCATCGCCGTTTTTCTATTGCTCATTATCAGTATTAATCTCATTAACCTCAACATGGCGGCGGCCTTGCCTCGGGTCAAAGAAGTGGCCGTGCGACAAGTGGTAGGAGCGAGTAGGGGCATCGTGTTGCGGCAGTTTTGGACAGAATCTGGCCTCGTGATGTTGCTTTCTCTGGTGTTGGCGAGTGGATTTGCGGTATATTATTTGATTCCGTCGTTCAATGACTTGCGTAAACAAAACATGCAATTACACATTTCTTGGACGGACTATCCGACGGTTTTGACCATTGTTGGCATTACCATGTTGGTGACGTTTATTGCAGGTACGTATCCTGCACGTTATTTGATGAGCCTCAACACCACCGAGGCCGTCAAAGGAAAGCTATCGGCCGACCCGCGCCAAGGTCGTTTGCGCCAAAACAGTCTCATTGTACTTCAATTTGCGTTGGCGGTGGTGCTTATTGTCGGAACAATTGGGCTTCGTCAGCAGGTGAGTTTTATGAAAAACGCTGACCTTGGTTTTGACCGAAAAAATGTATTGGTGTTCCAAACCGACTTGTCGTATAAAAATGAAACCACGGCGGTGTCAGAAGGGCGGGTGATTTTGGACCAATTACGCCAAAACCCCAATGTGCTTTCATTTACAACTTCGGAAGTGGTACCGATGCGGTATTGGCAAAACTTCAACAGCTATTACCCCGAAGGAAATGACGCCAAAAAAATTGGCCTTCGGCACGTAAGTGGGGGAGAAAAGTATTTTGAAACCCTTAAAATCCCGATGATTGAAGGGCGCGGTTTTCGCGACAACTCGGCTGACTCAGCCAATAACGCAGTGGTCATCAACGAAGCCGCCATGAAAGCGTTTGGCTGGCAGACGGCCGTGGGGAAACGCATTCGTCAAAACAACAATAATGCGGTTTATACGGTGATTGGGGTAACAAAAGATTTCCACTACCAAAGCCTGAAAGATGAAGTAGAGCCATTGCTGCATTGGTACGGTGGAAAACAACAACTTTCGAGCTATCTGACGGTGCGCTTGACCGACGAAGCAAAAGGCAAAGAACTCGTGAGCCAACTCGAAGCACGTTTTAAAAAGATTCCTGCCCGACGCGGTTTAGACCATTTTTACCTCGATGAGGAAGTAAATAAAGTCTATGAATCAATTAGTAATATTTTGCAAATGACGGGTTTTGTTACGTTGATTGCCATTTTGACGGCCTGTGCGGGGATTTTTGGGTTGATTTCGTTGGTGGCCAAACAACGTACCAAGGAAATCGGTATCCGCAAAACCTTAGGGGCGAGTGTGGCTAACATCACCGCCTTGCTCTCGGCCGATTTTATGAAATTGGTCGTTATTTCCTTGTTGATTGCGCTGCCCATCTCGTACTGGTTGGGAAAAAAACTGCTCCAATCTTTTGCTTACCGAGTAGAGTTACAGTGGTGGTACTTGGGGCTGGCTTCGTTTTTTGCCTTGGCCATTGCCCTTATATCGGTTGCTTTTCAGGCCATTCGTGCGGCATTGGCCAATCCTGTGAAATCGTTGAAATCGGAATAAATTCATTGTCCACCGCAGGACAACGGTTGTCCGTTTGCGGACACGTTTTAATTTCTAAGGTTTTTAAAAAGAAGCTGTTTCAAAAGTCTTTATTACCAAATTATCTTCGGCCTCTGTTCAACCTCACCCCCTAAATCCCCCTCTCCTTTCAGTAGAGGGGGACTTTTAAAGCCCTTCTCCAGAAAGGAGAAGGGTTGGGATGAGGTTAAAAACAAAGGAAATTTGGTAATAAAGACTTTTGAAACAGTTCCTTTTTATTTTCTGGCACGGATTTGTACGATAAAATATAAACTAATCATAATACCCATGCGTCGAACCTATTTAGGCGAATTTGAGGAAGTCGTTTTGCTGATGGTAGCCATTCTCGATGGAGAGGCGTATGGCGTCACGGTCAGTCAGGCGTTGGAAGAGCACACGGGGCGGGTGGTGACGTTTGGAACGGTGCACAATACGCTCATTCGATTGGAAGAAAAAGGCTTTGTCGGTTCCGAACTCGGTGGCGCTACCAACGAACGCGGCGGCCGACGCAAGCGCCTTTTTCACGTAACTGCTCTTGGAAATCGTGCTTTGCAAGAAATACAACAACTCCGCCAACAACTTTGGCAACTCCTACCACCGACTAAATTGCAATTGAACAGCCTATGAAAACCAACGAACTTCATCCGCCTCAGTGGGCTAACCGACTGTTGAGGTGGTTGCATCCTGAAGATACCCTCGAAGAAGTGGAAGGGGATTTGGAGGAGCTTTATGCTTACTGGCATGAGCGTGCAGGAAAACGCCAAGCCACGTGGCGGTATCTGCTCAATGTTGCATCGGTATTGCCTCCTTTTGTCCGCCGTCGTGAAAGAAAACAAGCTTACAATAACCCTTTTTTAATTCAGCCATCTATGTTACGTAATTACTTCACCATCGCCTTTCGTACCTTGGCGCACAACAAGGTGTATTCGTCCATCAACGTCATTGGGTTGAGTATTGGCTTGGCAGCGGCCATGTTGATTATGCTTTATACCAAAGACGAAGTGAGTTTTGATCGGTTTCACGCCAACAACCCCCACATCTATCGCATTACGAGCAAACAGTTTACGCCTGCGGGAGTTTTTCAGTCGTACAACACCCATACGGGGTATTTGCAAGGGCCTAAATTTGCGGCGGGTGTTCCCGAAATCAAAATGTCGGTGCGTTACCAAAGCGATCGAAGTGATATAAAAGTGGGAACAGAAGTCAAAAGTTTTGAATCATTTCATGCCGATAGCAGTTTCTTCGCGCTGTTTTCGTTCCCGCTTGTCAGCGGAAACCCTGCTACGGCGTTAAAAGAACCCAAATCAGTAGTGCTTTCGGAAGAAATGGCCGAAAAGCAGTTTGGAACCACCAACGCTTTAGGTAAAACCCTCTTGGTGCGAAATTCTAACGGAGATTCAAAAGAGTTTGAACCCTATACCGTGACGGGAATTGCTAAAAAATGCCCCCAAAATTCTTCCATTAAGTTTGACTTCCTTTTTCCATACGTAGTAAGCAAAGAAGACATGGCAAACGGGGGCAACTGGTTTAGTTTCTTCCAAAATACGTTCGTCGTGCTTCAACCCAATGCCAACCTCAAAAAAGTAGAGGCAACCATGAACCGCGTTTTTCAAAAGGATGCAAAACAAGCGTTGGAAGAAGAGGTAAAACGATTTGGGCCTCAAAGCAAAACAGAATATATGCTGCAAGCTTTTACCGATATGCACCTAAATAAAGACATGCCCGCCCAAAATGGCTTAGTGGACGGCAGTAATCCCATGTTTTCGTACATCCTTTCGGGCATTGCGCTGTTTATTTTATTGATTGCTTGTATCAATTTTGTGAACTTAACCGTAGCGCGCTCGCTTAAACGGGCCAAAGAAATTGGCGTTCGTAAAGTTGTTGGTGGTGGGCGTGGACAATTGATGATACAGTTTTTGGGTGAGTCGTTTATTCTGTGCTTTTTGGCGTTTGGGTTTGCTTTGTTGTTGGTACAAATGGTGTTGCCGACTTTCAATGAGCTTTCTAATAAAGCATTGGCATTTTCGTATTTGTTTGATGCTAACTTGATTGCAGGTTATTTCGCTTTGTTTGCTGCTACGGGTCTTTTGGCGGGCTTTTATCCTGCGTTGGTCTTGTCTAATTATAATCCCGTTCAAACGCTTTATAGCCGATTCAACCTTTCGGGCAAAAACTACCTTCAAAAAGGTTTGGTCGTGTTGCAGTTTGCGTTGGCTTCGTTTTTAATCATTGCAACGTTGACTATTTATTCTCAATTCAACTACTTGACCAACAAAGACTTAGGCTATAACGATAAAGGAGTAATAACCGTTGGTAAGTCGGGATTGAGTCGCAATGAAGCGAAGGTCTTCAAAGATGAATTATTGAAAAATCAGAATATATTAGAAGTTGCTCCCAAAAATGGCGGAGGTTGGTACACAATTGCCAAAGTAAACGGTCAAACCGAAATTAATTTTGCATTTGAGACGGTCGATGCCACCTACTTTTCATTGTTACAAATCCCGATTATCAAAGGGCGTAATTTTTCGGCGGAGTTTAATTCTGATTCGACTTCGTCGGTGTTGGTCAATGAGTCTTTTGTGAAAAAAGCAGGTTGGACAAACCCGTTGGGGCAAGTGGTAGATTTCTGGTACAATGAAGGCGAAAAATACAAGGTGATTGGAGTTATTAAAGACTATCATTTTGAGTCACTTAACGCCAAAATAAGCCCACAGTTGTTTACGATGAAGCCAGGGAATCAGTACGGAAAAGTATTCATCAAAATCAAAGAAGGAAGCGAAACGGCGAGCCTGAGCCACCTTGCCAAAACGTACAAAAAACTCTTTCCGACAAATCCGTACGAGTACAAGTTTATGGATGAAGAAAACGAAAAACGTTACGAATCAGAAGCCAAATGGAAGCAAATCATGCTTTTTGGCGCGATTCTGACGATATTTATTTCGTGCATTGGCCTGTTTGGACTGGCGACCCTTTCGGCCGAACGTCGTACCAAAGAAATCGGTATCCGCAAAGTTTTGGGCGCGTCGGTAGCAAGTATCACGACGCTACTTTCGGCTGATTTTCTGAAATTGGTCAGTTTATCGTTCGTTTTTGCCTTTCCTGTGGCCTATTATGCCATCAAACAGTGGCTCGAAAATTATCCTTACCGCATCGACATCAGCATTTGGACGTTTGTGATTGCGGCGGCATTGTCGATTCTAATCGCCTTTTGCACCGTCAGTTTTCAATCCATCAAAGCGGCCTTGGGCAATCCAGTAAAGTCGCTGAAAGCAGAGTAATAAAAGATTGTCCTTCCAAGACTGGGCGTCCCCGACTGGGCGTCCCCGTTTTCAAACTTGGAAGGACTTCTACAAACACTTAACATTTTTTAACGGTCGCCAGTGGAAGGTTGTGAGTATCTTCGACATAAAATAACGCTACTGCCATTTTATGTTCAAAAATTACCTCACCATTGCGCTGCGAAATCTACGTCATTATCGGACGTACACCGCCCTCAACGTATTAGGACTCACCGTCGGAATGGCGGGAGGAATCCTGATTTTTCTCTTTATTTCGTATCACTTCAGTACCGACCGTCACCACCAAAAATTCGATCGCATTTTTCGCATTGTGTTGGATTTGCATTTGGAAGACGGTTCCGTAGAAACGTACCCCGAGGCTCCTCTTCCCATGTCAAAGGTGCTTCGCGAGGGGTTTTCGCAAGTAGAGCAAGCTGCTTCGTTGAAAACATTGCGTGAGCTGACCGTGAGCCTTCCCAGCTCTAAAAACGGGAGTTCGCAACGTTTTTTAGAACAAAATACGGGTGCGCTCATCGAATCAGAATGGTTTGATGTTTTTGATTATCAATGGCTTAAAGGAAACCCCAAGACATCTCTTAGCGAACCAAATACGGTAGTACTTACCGAAACGTGGGCAAAAAAATACTTCGGCAACGAAGAGCCAATCGGTAAAGTGCTGGACTTGAATCACTTGACAAAAGTAAAAGTGACAGGGGTCTTGGCGGATCCACCGCGCACGACCAATAACGATGTGCAGTTGTTTATTTCGATGGGCACGTTCTCACATCTACTCCCCGACCAAAACCTAAACGATTGGTGGGCACTCAACTCTACCGACCGCGTTTATCTTACGCTCAAAAACCTAAGTTCGGTGGCTCAGGTGGCAGCGGCCTTCCCTGCGCTTGCTCAAAAATATTATGGTAAAGATGCCTCGATTTTTCAGTTTCACATTCAACCTTTGTCGGACGTACACTTCGACGTAAAACGAACGGGTGGGGCATTGATTCAGCACTCGTTGCTGTGGTCGCTGGGGTGGATTGGCGCGTTTTTGATTCTAATTGCTTGCCTCAATTTTATCAACTTAGCTACGGCGCAGTCGTTGAGTCGGGCCAAAGAAATTGGTATTCGCAAAACGTTGGGAAGTAGCAAATGGCAAGTAATGCGCCAATTTTTGTTGGAAACTGCACTGATTGTGACAACGGCGGCAATCGGGGCAGGGCTTCTAGTAGTGCTTATTTTACCTTTTGTTAATCAATGGCTAGGATTGAATTTGTCATTTATCCTCGATGCCCAAGCGACGCTATTTTTGATGGTACTTTTGGTAGTCATCATCGGACTGGCGGGTGGGTACCCCGCGTTTATGATGTCGGGCTTTAGCCCTTGGCAGGCATTGAAAGGAAAAGGAGTTCTGCCCAAAAGAGGAGGTTTTTCCCTGCGGCAGTCGATGATAGTGGTGCAATTTGC
The DNA here is from genome assembly GCF_000482465.1 of Runella limosa DSM 17973. Classification (GTDB taxonomy): domain Bacteria; phylum Bacteroidota; class Bacteroidia; order Cytophagales; family Spirosomataceae; genus Runella; species Runella limosa. The sequence goes on along the minus strand of NZ_AXVJ01000063.1, from coordinate 7,863 downwards.
CATTTGTCAAGCTTTACTTATTGGTACAATGGTCGTAACGAGGCAAATGAAGTACGTGGAGCAGTCGGATTTGGGTTTTAAAAAAGACAACGTATTGGTTGTCAACCTACCCGATCCTTCCCCAACGGCCCTCACAGCGTTTAAAAACACCTTGCTTCAATACCCCGAAATACAGTCGGTAAGTGCGGCGTATCGCCCACCGTCGGCTTCGGTAATGAACGGTGGCTCGTTCAAATTTGACAACCGTGCCCAATGGGAAGCTTTTCCGATACGAGAACGATTGGGGGATGCCGATTACCTCAAAACCTACGGGCTGGAATTAGTAGCAGGAAGGAACGCCTTGGCGTCGGATACCATTCGGGAATACGTGGTCAACGAAGCGTTGCTCAAAAAACTCAACATCAAAAACCCCAACGACATATTAGGACATAAAATAGAAACTTACCTGTCGCCCGTAGCTGCGCCCGTGGTGGGAGTGGTCAAAGATTTTCATTTACGCTCATTACGTGAGCAAATTGAGCCTTGTGTGATTTCTACCCAAACTGCCCGTTATCGAAAAGTAGGCGTACGGGTTGCGGCAGCTTCTCCCTCCAAAACCCTTAATCACGTTCGGCAAACGTGGCAAAAAATTTATCCGAATGAGGTGTTTAGCTACGAATACCTTGATGAACAATTGGCAAAATTTTACGAAACCGAACAGCTGACGGTTCGGCTGGCGAGTGTTTTTTCGGTAGTTGCCATTCTTATTGGGTGTTTGGGGTTGTACGGGCTCGTTTTGCTGGTCGTGGCTCGACGCACCAAAGAAATTGGCGTGCGGAAAGTACTCGGTGCCTCGGTCGCAAGCATTGTAAGGCTCCTTTCTATCGACTTCTTAAAACCTATTTTGGTAGCTATTGTACTGGCTACGCCTGCGGCTTGGTACCTCATGAATCAGTGGTTGGCCGATTTTGTCTATCGCATCGAAGTGGACTGGCTTATCCCGACCTTGGCAGGACTCTTGACGGTGGTAATTGCGTTCCTTACCCTCTGTTTTCGCAGTACCAAAGCCGCCTTGTCTGACCCAGTAGAAGCACTGAAAGTAGAGTAGAAAAAGGTAGGGGGGCAGGTTAAACGCATTAAAAAAACTAGCCTCAGGGAGGCTAAATCTTAGTAGAAAAAAAGGGTGAAGGCTGTCCCAAAGCCCCATCGGGGTGACATCTTTCACGAGCGTCGGCTGCCGCGAAGGGGCTTTGGTGGGAATTTGATTCATTTTTCTACTAAGAGGTAGCTCCTCTGGAGCAATGAATAGCCACTCTATATTTTAATGCGTTCAACCTGGCAAGGGGGGAAATATGCAAGGGGCAAACCGAAAAACGCTAAACCCAAAACCGTAAACCCAAAACTGACTGTCCGAAGGCGTACTAAAATTTGTCCGCTTTTGGACAATTGATAAAGAATAAAGGAGCTTTTTTGAAGTAGGGAATTACCAAATTATCTTTCGTTTTAACCTCATCCCAACCCTTCTCATGGAAGGAGAAGGGCTTTAAAAATCCCCCTCTCCAGAAAGGAGAGGGGGATTTAGGGGGTGAGGTTGAATAAGTGCCGAAGATAATTTGGTGATACTAGGCTTTTGAGATAGCTTTTTCTATGATTGGCAAGGTATTTTACATACAGAAATAGATGAAATAAAAATTACTCATGCGAAGAAGTGATTTAGGTGAATTTGAAGAGGTGGTACTATTGACCGTAGCGGTTCTTGCCCCCCATGCCTACTCGGTGTCTATTGCCGAAGAATTGGAACAAGAAACGGGACAAACCGTCAGCACTGGAGCGGTTCATGCCGCTTTGCAGCGGCTCGAACAAAAAGGCTACGTGACTTCCCTTTTGGGTGAAGCTACTGCTGAACGCGGCGGGCGGCGTAAACGCTTATTTACCGTGACGGCCTTGGGTGGAAGAGTCCTGAACGACGTACGCCAAGTCCGAAACCGACTTTGGGAGCGCATTGTGCCGCAAGTGACTTTAAAATGGAGCTAATTCTTTGGCCACAATGAAAACACTAAAAAATAAAAGCCCTTTTCCGAGGCTCGATGAGTTTCTGCATCGCTTGGTGGCTCCGCACCTTCGGGAGGAAATCATGGGTGATTTGCACGAACGGTATCAACGCCGTACGCAGCGTTTGGGTGAGCCAAACGCCCGCCAACGCTATTGGCGCGATGCCCTGACGTACGTTCGATGGTCAAACATCAAACGGAAGCCGAATCCGTATCCAACAACCTATATATACAGCCCTACCATGTTACGTAACTATTTTAAAATCGCTTTTCGTAACCTGTTGAAACACAAAGGTTACTCCTTTGTCAATATTTTTGGACTCGCTACGGGGATGGCCGTGGCGATGCTGATTGGCCTGTGGGTTTGGGACGAACTATCGTTCAATAAAAGCCACAAAAACTACGACCGAATCGCTCAAGTATGGCAGTTTGTGAATTTTGACGGGACGATTTCTTCGTACAACTCTGTCCCTATTCCAATGGCGGAAGAACTGCGCAGCAAGTACCCTGATTTTCAGGCGACGAGCCTTTCCACTTATACCCGCGACGTGATTCTAGCGGCAGGTGATAAAAAATTAACCAAAAGTGGTAATTATGTACAGCCAGCCTTTGTCGATATGATGTCTTTCAAGATGTTGGCGGGTAGCGCCGACGGATTGAAAGACGTCCATACTATTTTTCTTTCTGAGTCGGTGGCAAAAGCATTTTTCGGTACCGAAAATCCGCTGAATAAAATCATCAGGATGGGCAACAAAACCGACGTAAAAGTGACAGGGGTGTATGAAGATTTGCCGTATAACAGCGCCTTTCGCGACGTACTCTTCCTAGCTCCTTGGGAGTTGTTTGTGGCCAACGATGCTTATGTCAAAAGAGTGTTGGACGAATGGGATGAGAATTCCTTTCAGGTATTTGCGCAATTGAAAGAAGGGCCAAGTGCGGAGGCGGTTTCGGCCAAAATCAAGGATATTCGCATGAAACGCAAAGACCCGCCAGGCTACAAACCTGCCTTTTTCCTACATCCGATGGAGCAATGGCATTTATACACCGACTTTAAAGACGGAAAAAACGCGGGTGGCATTGTTTACTTTGTTTGGCTTTTTGGCGCCATTGGGGTGTTTGTTTTGCTGTTGGCCTGCATCAATTTTATGAACCTAAGCACCGCCCGTTCCGAAAAACGAGCCAAAGAGGTGGGCATTCGTAAGTCGGTTGGTTCGGTACGTGGACAATTGATTTTTCAATTTTTGAGTGAGTCGTTTGTCATTACCCTGATTGCATTTGTGTTGGCGTTGCTTTTTGCCCAACTTACTCTTCCTTTTTTCAATGAAATCGCAGATAAGCGAGTTTCTATTTTATGGGCTAACCCTTGGTTTTGGCTGTTTGGGTTAGGTTTTAGCTTGCTTACGGGGTTGATTGCGGGCAGTTATCCAGCGCTTTATCTATCTTCCTTTCAGCCGATTAAGGTATTGAAAGGCACTTTCAAAGCATCGAGATTTACTTCTGTTCCTCGCAAAGTGTTGGTGGTTTTTCAGTTTACGGTTTCAGTTACTTTAATCATTGGCATCATTACCGTTTTTCGGCAGATCCAACACGCCAAAGACCGCCCTTCGGGTTATGAGCGTAGTAGCTTGGTAGAAATCAACATGAACACGCCCGAACTCTACGCTCACTATGAAGCCTTGCGGAATGATTTGCTGAATACGGGTGCAGTAGTCGAATTTGCGGAGTCGGGTGGTTCTATTACAAATCAGTATGGCGGAACCACCAATATTTCTTGGAAAGGAAAAACGCCTAATACCCAACCGTTGTTCATGGGAAATCAAGTTACCCATGATTTTGGCAAAACGGTAGGGTGGAAAGTGATAGAGGGTCGTGATTTTTCAAGAAAGTTCTCCACGGATTCTTCGGCTATGATCATCAACGAAGCGGCATTGAAGCTAATGGGTTTCAAAAACCCCATCGGCGAAATCGTCCGAAGTGGGAAGGAATATAAAGTAATCGGGGTCATTAAAAACATGATTCGACAATCGCCTTTTGAGCCTGTTAACGCTGCTTTTTATACCATTAATTACAACGCAGTCAATACGATTAGCTTCAAACTTGCTCCTCAATTGGGGACAAGCAAGGCATTGGACAAAGTGGCTGGCGTATTCAAAAAATACAATCCCGAAGCGCCGTTTGAGTATAGTTTTGTGGATGAAGTCTATGGTCGGAAGTTCAGCGACGAAGAACGAATTGGCAAACTAGCGGCCTTCTTTGCCCTTTTGGCGATACTAATTTCGTGTTTAGGGTTGTTTGGGTTGGCCTCGTTTATTGCCGAGCAACGTATCAAAGAAATCGGCATCCGAAAAGTGTTGGGGGCTAGTGTGGCTGGGCTTTGGCAAATGCTTTCCAAAGATTTTGCCTTACTGGTGTTGATTGCGTGCTTCATCTCGGCGCCAATTTCCTACTATTTGCTCAACGATTGGCTACAACATTACGAATACCGCACCGAATTATCTTGGTGGGTATTTGTAGCGGCGGGTTTGGGGGCTATCGCAATTGCCTTGCTGACGGTCAGTTACCAAGCCATCAGGGCTGCGCTGATGAATCCTATAAAATCACTGAAGACGGAATAGAACATGAAATATCAACCGCCTGCTTGGATTGACAAATGGCTTAGTCGCCTGCTCGCACCACATTTGCGGGAGGAAGTGATGGGCGATTTGAATGAACGTTATCAACGCCGTAGCCAACGTTTGGGTGAGCCAAACGCCCGTCAACGCTATTGGCGCGATGCCCTGACGTATGTTCGATGGTCAAACATCAAACGAAAGCCCAATCCGTATCCAACAACCTATTTATACAGCCCAACTATGTTACGCAACTACCTAAAAATCGCATTTCGTACCCTTACTCGTCACAAATTGTACACAGCCCTCAATGTGGCTGGCCTGACTTTCGGAATCACTTGTTTTTTGATTATTGGCTTGTATTTGTTTGATGAGTTAACTTTTGACCAACAGCACCGCAATGCGTCGCGTATTTACCGAGTGCTCGAACACAAAAAGACCAAAACCGATGACCTTACGGTGGCAGCCGTAAGTTATAAATTAGCCGAAGAATCAAAGAAAAGTATTCCAGAAATCGAAACAACGGCGCGCATGACCAGTTTTGGGCGTGATAATCTGTCGAATCCTGAAACCAAAAACAAGTATCACTTGACCATCAACTTGGCCGATGAAAATTTTATGAAGGTATTTGATTTTGAGTTGATTTCGGGAGAAAAGCAAACGGCCCTCAAAGAGCCTAATTCAATTGTAATCGTGGAGGATATTGCCAAAAAGCTATTTAATAGCACCGATGTTGTTGGCAAAACCCTTCGATTTGATTTTACGGAAAAGCCCTTCAAAATCACGGCCGTCATTAAAAACCATCCGAGCAATTCAAGTTTCGATTTTGAGTCTTTATTATCCGAAAGTACTTTCAACGACGATGCCGAGTTTCAGAAATCGAATGCGTCTGACTGGTCATCTCACGATTATACGGTGTATGCTTTGCTGAAAGAAAATACCGAGCCGCAAGCCGTGGGTACTAAAATGAATGCCTTGGTGGCAGCCAATTATAAACCTGAAGTAGGAACAACGACCGATTATTCGTTGCAGCCCCTTACCGATATGCGCTTGCATTCTGACCATATTGCTAGAGGTTCTACCAGCTTAGGTTCGGGAAAAGGCAGTATGTTGTACATCAAAATTTTTGGAGTAGTAGCGCTGTTTGTCCTGTTGATAGCCTGCATCAATTATATGAACCTGACGACTGCGCGCGCGTCCAATCGTTCTAAAGAAATTGGCGTTCGCAAGGCCAACGGTGCTTTTCGCAGCCATTTGATCAACCAGTTTTTGTTTGAGTCGTTGCTCGTAACGTTACTTTCCTTCGCATTGTCGATTGGGCTTGTCAATCTTCTTTTGCCGTATTTCAATGCTTTTACCGAAAAACAGCTTTCGCTCGGTTTCCATTCCGATTACCGTATTTGGCTATGCACGATTGTCGCGGTGGTGCTAACGGGTTTGATTTCGGGGAGTTATCCAGCGTTTTTGCTGTCACGTTTCAGCCCGCTTGCACTTTTGAAATCGCTCAAGTTACAAAACAAAGGCGATTTGTCGCTGCGGAAAGGATTGGTGGTTTTTCAGTTTACCATTTCTGTCGTAATGATTATTGGAACAATTGTCTTGTTTCGACAAATCCAATACGTGAGCAACAAAGATTTAGGGTTTACAAAAGAATTACTGTTGGTGGTGGATATAAATTCGGGTGATGTCCGAAAAAATGCCCAAACCATCAAAAATGAAATCAGTAAGATTGCGACGGTAAAAAATACCTCGGTGATGTCGCGGGTGCCAGGGGAATGGAAAAACATCCCAACCGTTAAGATCCGCCCAGAAGGAGATAACGACGAACATAAAATTTCGTATTTGTTAGGAGTGGATGAAGATTTTGCCACTACGTTTGAAGTAAAGGTTGTGAACGGGCGCAATTTCATGGGGGCAAACGATTCCACTTCGATTATTTTAAATGAGACTGCTGCCAACATGTTGAACATAAAAGAAGCCGTGGGGCAATTGGTAGAAATCCCCGAACGCTCGATGGGAGGAAGCTACAATCTTCTTAATTCAAGAGAAACCTTTCGCGCGCGCGTAATAGGTATAGTAAAGGACTTCCATTTTCAGTCGCTGCGCGAAAAAATAGCGCCTATGGTTTTGGCTTATCAAAACAACCCCGTGCATTCGATTGACTACTTCACGTCAAGAGTTACGGGCAATGATATTCCAACGACTTTGGCCAAGATCAATGACGCCTTGACAAAAATTGATCCTGCGCATTTATTGGAGTATCATTTTTTGGACGAACAATTGGCGCGCTTCTATGCCGATGACCACCGCCGCGAAACCATGCTGATTTGGGCAGCCCTTGCTACTATTTTTATCGCCTGCTTAGGGTTGTTTGGTTTGGCTACCTATACCGCCGAGCAACGAATCAAGGAAATTGGGGTCCGAAAGGTGCTTGGAGCAAGCGTCGTTAATCTCACAGCCTTACTTTCCAAAGACTTTTTAAAGTTGGTATTAATTGCCAACGGTATTGCATTTCCCCTAGCGTGGTGGGTTACGGGGCTGTGGTTGCAAGAATTTGCGTACCATATTACAATAGAATGGTGGATTTTTTTGGTCGCGGGAGGGTCAGCAATGTTTATTGCACTACTTACAATCAGCTATCAGGCCATAAAAGCAGCCTTAGCAGACCCAGTGAAGAGCTTAAAAACAGAATAAAATCAAAATGGGGCAGAATCGAATAAAAGTATCTGCCCCATTTATAAACCTTATCCAAGAATAACTTGCAGATTTCGGAGAAGATGAAAAATGGCTTTTAGCCCTAAAATCACGAAAAGAAGGTAGCGTGAGCACGTTTTGCGTTATTTTGGTGAGGAACTGGGTATTTTTTTGTAGCTATAAGTGAGTGGTTGATAGGTAATTGCGAATTATTTTTAAAAATAGTTGTGTAAATATTTGGAAAGTGATGATAAAAGTGGGACTTTTGCAACCCCAAACAACGAGGGCGGGGTTGAAAGTCCAAATAAAATTTTGAGAAACAAAAAAAATCAAAAATAAATTTGGAAGTTAAAATAAAAAGTGAGACTTTTGCAACCCGAAAGAAACGAAGGGGAGCTGATAAAGAAGAGAGGATTTTGAAGGTTGAAAAAAAAGTTCAAAATTTTTTTGGAAATTAGAAAAGAAAGTCAGACCTTTGCAACCCGAAACGAGGAGATAGGAAGAGGGGGATAAGTTAACTAGCGGGGTTA
>NZ_AXVJ01000062.1 GCF_000482465.1 Runella limosa DSM 17973 | reverse complement strand
CTTCCCTAAAAAGTAGAGGCAGATTAGTTAACACTGCTTGCAAACAACTCAGGTCTATTCTCTTTTGTGCAGCTCAATCAGCAGCCAAATTTAACTTGGATTGTAAAGAACTTTATACAAGACTACTGGCTAAAGGGAAATCCAAAAAAGCCGCTAAAATGGCTGTTGCCCACAAATTGATTAGACAGGCTTTCGCTATCGTCAAAAACAATGCTGTATTTCAAAATGACTTTCAGGCTAGCAAAATTGCGCTCGCAAAATAATAGTTGCCTTGTGCTTTGTTTTTTAACACAGTTCATAATACACCAAGCATGAATTCGCAAGCCTTTTTCTTTTTGGCAATACCGAAGGCTCTCTAAAACAATATCGACGTAGGTGCTTCGAGTAAACACATCCGCCCATTGGACTGTCGCAAAAGTTATGAAATATAGCCCTTCTGGATTTTGTATTCTACGCGCAAATGCCATTGATTTTTACGGTTATTTGGTTGATATTCTACTTTGGTCGGGCCGTCACAGACGGCTATTTATTTGGGGTACGCAGTGTTCATAGAACACTACGCACAACTGGGGAAAATTCGGGTTTTCATAAATTAGGAGTTTAAAAATGTAATGGTACGCGGGCTAATGTCTTCAAACTTCCAACCCTCGGTAAGACCTGCGGTCTCCAACGCTTCTTTGAGCGGTTCACTTATTACTTTGAATAGTTCGCCACAAATGAAATAATCGTAATGTTTAGAAAATACAAAGTTTTTGATATTCAGCCGTTTTCTGTCTTTATTTAGTGCAATCCATCTAAAATTAAAACTTTCTTTCTCATGTATTTGTAATTCTTGTGCAGTAATTGTCATACTTTCACCTTCTATTTGATAATTACACTTTTCGTAGAGAATTGGTATTTCTTCGCCCAACTGAAAAATGTAATAATCCAATTTTTGGCCTTTGTACATCAGCTTGGCAGGGTAAAACCTATGCCGAGGGAGATTGAAAGCAGCGATAGTTTCTTTGAACTGTTCTGATACTAAAAAGCAAGAACTTATTGTGTAATGACCGACAACAAAATCATAGGCATTGAGTTTTATCCAATCGAATTTTTTTTTTCGTTCGCCATACAATTCCTTCAACACAAAATAATCAAAGACAGGTACATCGTCAATAAGAGATCTATAGTTGGTGGATTTTTCGATGGACTGCTTAAAAAAATTCTTCGTATCACCGCCATCAGGGATAAACTCTGCGCCTTGCATTTCGGGGGATAAATAGGCAGAAGGATAAATTTTTTGCCCAGGTCTTATTTCAGAACTTAATTTATAAAATTTCATTGGCAATTGATAGTTAATAAATTGAGAGGATTACCATTTACGCCAGTGGCAGGTGTTACCGATAGCGCGAGGCTCTGCCTCCTGATAATTATCGAAAGGCTTCTAGCCTTTTTGTTGACTTAGCTAGGCTGGAAGACTCTTAATACACGCCTCGGACGGTAGCCTACATAGACGGCAGCAGCCCCTGCTAAAAGTAAAATTCGGGTTTTCATAAATTAGGAGTTTAAAAATGTAATGGTGCGCGGGCTGATGTCTTCAAACTTCCATCCCTCGGTAAGCCCTGCGGCTTCTAATGCTTCTTTGAGCGGTTCGCTCACTACTTTGAATAATTCCCGACTGATGAAATAATCGTGGTATCTATCCAAAACAAAATCGTGAATATCTAATACAGAACCCTTATCAAAAAAAATTACCCTTTTATCAAAGTAGTCCTCTTCACTATGAATACCAAGTTCGGCTGCTGTTTGTACGATGCCACTGTTCCTATCAGCATAAGCGCATTTTTCAAAAGCTATTTTGGTTTCTTCGCCCAACTGAAAAACATAGTAATCAAATTTTTCGCCTTTGTACATCAGTTTAGCAGGGTAAAACTTATGCCGAGGAAGATTGAAAATTGATATTGTTTCTTTAAATCTTTCGGATACCAAAAAACCCCCTCCAAGCGCAAAGACACCATACATGTCTAATCGTATCCAATCAAACTTTTTACGGGAATAGCCATCACCTAATATAAAATAATCAAAAACAGGAGTGTTCTCAACAATATGATAATCCTGTATTGTTTTTTCAATAGGAATGTAATTCACGTCACCTTCGTTTGAACCATACGCCATGTATTCCGCGCCTACCATTCCTTTGGGTAAATAAGCCCCTGGAAATACTTTGCGTTTTGGATCATTGTCTCGACAAATACCGTTTACAATTTTATAAAATTTCATAGACAACTAAGTTTTATTTGACCACTATGATGTCCAATATTGTCTTTAAGAGCTAACATCATAATGCCGTTTTCTTCACCCCTAAAATTAAATTTATGGCTGTTTTGTTCGCCCCAATATAACAATTCTTTTAGGTTTGGGACAAAACTTGCACCATTCAAAAGATTTCGAGATAGTACATGATGCAAGGTACACCACACCACTGAGGGTAGAGTTCACATGCCCCGCCTTCCCGTTTGTAGAGCCAAAACAACATTTCGATTCCCTTACGTAACAACTGATAAAGTCAGGTCATCCTTCTTCTTCAAAGCCTATAGTTTTGCTGAAAAAAAAGTATGCAAATGAAAAAGCTTCTCATAACCACTACGCTTGCTCTGTCGGCTGGTTTGCTAAACTCCCAAACTGTCTTTGCCCAAAAATTTTTACAAAAAATCAAAGAAAAGGCGCAAGCTGCGACCGAAAGTTTGAATGGCTCATCGTCGTCTCGTCCAACCAAAGCTCTGTACGAAAAACAACAAGCCGACGCCGCTAAAACTATACTAGAAGGAAAAACCATCACCAAAGACCCCTACGGCCTCGGTGGCATTTATTACACGCGAGAGCTATTTGTTTGTGGTAGTGAAACCAACAATCTTGACAAAGCTATTGGGAAATTTTTGGTCACTTTTGAAAAAGAAACCAACGCCGTAAAGCTCAAGCTCACGCCAAGCTATGAAGCCGAAGGGGTTTCTAGTCTGGTATTGGGTAGAAACGACTATCCTGCTGACTTAGTGTTGAAGGTCAGTTCTGCCATTAAACAACCCCGTTTTGACGCAGCACTCAGCCATGGCACCTATTATGGATTCTATGCCAAACACACTTTGGTGGAAAACGGGACAGTAGTCAAAGATACCAAAGAAACATTGCGCGATTGCTCGGTCATGCACATCGTGCTTATTGAGCCTGGAGTCTTGTTGATGACGAATGGAAGTGGGCTTTATTACATACCAAAAGGAGGACGTACCCCCGAGGATATTGCCAAAGAAAAACTAGACCCCGTGGCGGTACTATATACCAAAGAAAAAGAAAGCAAAGCCAAAAGCTTAACCGACGAGCAGTTGTATGACCTACTCGTTACCCATCAAAAGGCATTTCAAAAACGGTATGATTTACAAATTGATGGGCAAAAAGAAGCATTCCCTGAAATCGATGCTGCCAATGCGCCCTCATTCAGTGGAAACAGCAAAAGCACGAGCACAAACAAAGATAAACCCGCAAAAGCTGTTGAAAAAACAATTAGAATTGAATTGCAAAACTTAACTTCGGAGGATGTATATTACACTGTCAATGGAATGAGTAAAATGCTGCAACGCATTGGCAGCAAATTCATTACAGGAATCGTTGTCAAACCTGGCGTCACCATTGTCACTAAAAATGGCAGGCTTATTGCTACCATTACCGAAAGTACCAAACCAAGTACTCGTTTTAAAATTGAATAAGCACTAACTTTTTTTACTCCCATGGCCCAAAACAAAACTACCGAAACCAACGCCAGTGTTGGCGACTTTTTAAACGCAGTAAAAGACGAAACCAAACGCACCGATAGCTTTAAACTCGTCGGACTGTTTGAATCAATTACGGGCTCACCTGCCAAACTTTGGGGGCCAAGCATCGTTGGTTTTGGTAGTTATCATTACAAATACGAAAGTGGACGTGAAGGAGAAGCCCCTTTGGTCGCTTTTTCTCCACGGGCTGCTGCGCTTACGGTCTATTTTTCTTCATCTTTTGACCAGCGCGAAGAGCTTTTATCTCAGCTTGGCAAATACAAAACCGAAAAAGGCTGCATTTATATCAAAAGACTCAGCGATGTCAACTTAGATGTATTGGAGGAGCTAATTATCAAACAAATTGAGCACACGCAGCAACTTTACAACTAAATCTGTTTAGATTTGTGAGAAGCAAAAACAATATGTTCATGCAAATTCTTGCCAAAATCGCCATCGTTCTTGTTGCAGTAGAGCACCTTTACATTCTATATCTTGAAATGTTTGCTTGGGAAACCCTCGGCAAAAAGACCTTCAAAGGTTCATTGCCCGACGAACTCTTCAAACCTACCAAAACGCTAGCCGCCAACCAAGGGCTTTACAACGGTTTTTTAGCCGCAGGGCTTTTGTGGAGCCTAACCGTTTCGGAGCCCGAATGGAGCAGCAAAATCGCCATTTTCTTCCTGTCGTGTGTCATTGTAGCAGGTGCCTACGGGGCCTTCAGTGCCAGCAAAAAAATATGGTTTGTGCAAGGTTTGCCCGCACTTATCGCCCTTGGTCTCGTACTTTGGTCACACTAAACAGGTGAATTAATTGTAAGTAATTAAGCAGAATTAGTCGAGACTTTCCAAGTTTATAACTCTTCTGATTATCAATAGTATGAGCCTAAAACTTGGAAAGTCTATTATTGCACAAATACTTATTAAATATTCTGAATTTGCTTCATCAATGCTTCATTGATTTTTATGTAGCTTTCTTGTGTCCAGCCTGCCACGTGTGGCGTAAGAATGACACGATTAGAAGCCCGTAAATAATCAAAGGCGGTCTGTTGGGCAGGGGTAAACGTTTTCAATTTTTCATTTTCTAATACGTCCAAACAAGCCCCCCGAATTTTTCCACTTTCCAAGCCTCTCACAACGGCTTCGGTATCCACGATTTCGCCCCGTGCCACATTCATTAAAAAAAACGGGCGGGCTACGCTTGCGATAAATTCGTCGTTTACCCAGTGCCTAGTTTCTTCCGTCAGCGGTACGTGAAAGCTAATTACGTCGGCTTGGTTCATAATCTCGTTGAGGGTTGCTTCTTGCGCGTGGTCGTTGCCGTAGTTGGTCAAATACTTATCGTAAGCCAGCACACGACAGCCAAATCCGCTTAACCGCTGGGCCGTAGCAGTGCCGTTGAAACCAAAACCAATCAAGCCCACGGTTTTTCCCATCAGTTCAATCCCACGGTTTCCTTCTCGGTCCCAAATCCCCTGGCGCACCTCGCGGTCGGCTTTTACCACATTGGCAAACAACCCCAACAGCATTCCAAGTGCGTGTTCGGCTACGGCATCACGATTACCTTCATTCGCCGCAAAAACCTGAATATTCCGCCTTGCGGCAGCATCCAAATCAATTAGGTCAAGCCCCGCCCCTGCCCTTGCGATAAAACGCAATTTGGATGCTTTTTCTAAAATTTCTTCGTCGATGTATGTTTTACTTCTAATGACTAACCCTTCGTATTTGGCAAGGTTTTCGAGAATGTCGGCGCGTTTGAAAGTAGGTTCATAACAAAAAGATACGCCAAGCGTATTGAGCATATCGAAGAGGGACGGATGAATGTCGTCGGCAATTAAAATCGTCATATCAAAATGTCAGCGTGAGTCTGGTTACAAAAATAGTGCGCTTTATTCGTAAATTGCGGCACATTGCACAAATCTCATTTATTATTTTGAATCATGAGTGAATTACTTTCTGATAAACCTGTCATTGGAATTACGTTAGGAGACTACAATGGTATTGGCCCCGAAGTCATTCTTAAAGTATTACATGGCAACCAACTTAATCGTATTTGTACGCCTGTCGTATATGGTTCGATGCGCATCTTGAATCGTTATCGTAATCAACTCGAAATGAAGGATTGGAACCTATTTGGGGCGCAAAAAATCGACCTGATAAACCCCAAAATGACCAACGTGATTACGTGTTGGCAAGATCCACAAGAGGATATTCAGCCTGGGAAAGTAACTCCCGAAGCGGGCAAAGGAGCCTATGAGTCGCTCAAACGCGCCGTTGAAGACATGAAAGAAGGCCACCTCGACGCGATTGTCACGGCGCCTATCAACAAAAATAATATCCAAAACGACGAATTTAACTTCCCTGGGCATACCGAGTACCTTGCCGAAGCGTTTGGCGTAAAAGAGCCTTTAATGTTTATGGTGAGTGATATTTTGCGGGTGGGCGTTGTTACTGGGCATATTCCTCTGGGCAAAATCGCCGAAAATATTACCAAGGAAAAAATTATGGTACGCCTGCAAGCCATGTTAAAATCGCTGCGGGTGGATTTTGGCATCCGCAAACCCCGCATTGCGGTGCTTGGGCTCAATCCCCACGCGGGTGAGGGCGGTTTGCTTGGCAGCGAAGAAAACGAGATTATTGAACCCCTCATCAAAGAAATACGCGCCAAAGGGCAGTTGGTTTACGGCCCCTATCCCGCCGATGGTTTTTTTGCGGCGCAGTCGTACCGTAAGTACGATGCCGTGTTGGCCATGTATCACGACCAAGGCTTAACGCCCTTCAAAACGATTGCTTTCAACGATGGCGTCAATTTTACGGCAGGTTTGCCCATCGTTCGTACCTCGCCCGACCACGGTACGGCTTACGATATTGCGGGAAAAAACATAGCCGACGAAACATCAATGCGGCAGGCAATTTTTACGGCGATTGATGTCGTCCGTCAACGCAAAGAACAAGCCGAACTAGAAAAGAATGCCTTGAAAAAGAATCCTGTAGTAGAAAAAATGACTTCGCAGGAAGAGAAATAGTTTTGAATTAGCGAATAAAAAGGCGGCCAAGGCCATTTTCAAATTAGCTAATTCCCAAATTTTCAAATTAAATAAGATGCTCAAATCAATGACGGGCTTTGGGAAAGCCACCATCGAATCTGATACGCTTTCGGTTACTGCCGAAGTCAAATCATTGAATTCTAAGTTTTTGGATATATTTTGTCGCATTCCAAGAAATTATTCGGAGCGTGAAATCGAAATCCGCAACCTCATTACGCAGTCGTTGGAACGCGGTAAGGTGGAGTTCACCATGACAGTCACTCCCATTGGCGACAACAGCGCAGGAACGGTTGTCAACCGGGCATTGGTTAAAGCTTATTTTAAAGATTTGCACCAAACGGCCGAAGAACTTGGCTTTGCCCCAACGCCTACTGAATTATTGCGGATGGCGCTTCAAATGCCCAATGTCTATTTGGCTGACGCCCCTACCGAAGACCAGCAAGCGGCTGAAAGTATCCAAATCCAACAAGCAGCGCTCGAAGCACTTAAAAAATGTAACGAATTCCGCCAACAGGAAGGACGTGCATTGGCAAAAGTTTTTCGCACTTCCATTCAAAAAATTGCTGACTTGCTTTTAGATGTAGAAGAACTTGATAAAACGCGTATTCCTTCGGTTCGGGAAAGACTACGGAAAAACGTCCGTGATTTGATTCAAGACGAAGCGTTTGACGAAAACCGTTTTGAGCAGGAATTGGTCTATTTTATCGAAAAATTTGACATTTCGGAAGAGAAAGTACGCCTCAAAAACCACCTTTCCTACTTTATCGAAACCATGGAAAGCCGCGAAAGCAACGGCAAAAAATTAAACTTCATTGCCCAAGAAATTGGTCGTGAAATCAATACCATTGGTTCAAAAGCCAACGATTCTTCCATTCAGCACGTAGTGGTTCAGATGAAGGATGAATTGGAAAAAATCAAGGAGCAAACGGCGAATATTATCTAGTTGTTAGACCAGTTGCTAGACCTTCCAAGTTTTGAAAACTTGGAAGGTCTCCCGAACGGCAAACATTATCTAGTTATCGTTCACCTTCCCGAAAGTTTTGAACTTTCGGGAAGGTTTCTTTACCTCAACGTACCGCGAAGCGCCGCCACCAAAGCCGCCATGTCCTCCTCCGTATTATACAAATGAGGCGATACCCGAATCCCCTGCCCTCGGGCGGCTACAATCACTTTTCGAGCTGCCAACGCCTGTTGCACTTTCATCACATCAATTCCCGCAGGTAGTCGCAGTCCCATCAAATGGTGCGCTCTTTCGGCCTCGGGTTCAAACAATACCCCCAACTCCTCCAGTGCAGGCGTTGAGGTTTGCCATAGCGATTGGCAGTGCGCTTGAATACGCTCGGTTGTCCATTCCAATTTTTCCCTAAGGGCTACTTCCAGCATCGGCATTTGTATAAAGTGTGAATGTTCGCCCACATTATAACGAAATGCCTTGGGGCGGTATTCGTCTTGGTAATCCGTCAGTTGGTTGAATAAATTGCTCTGCTGTCGGGCCATCCACGTTTCTTCCAGAGGCACACCCTCGTCAAAAAATTCCCCAAAATACGCCAATCCCATCGAATAGGGGCCCATCAGCCACTTGTAAGCTACTGCAATCAGGGCATCTGGTTTTACGGCTTGCACATCAAACGCCAACGCACCCAACGACTGCGTGGCATCAATCGCCAAAAGCGCCCCAAACGATTTTGCTTTTTGGGAAATAGAGACCAAATCAAACTTTATTCCGTATTGCCAATGTACCTGTGGCACAATAACCAAGGCGGTTTGTTCAGAAATAGTTGCCAAAATTTGTTCGTTCCACACTTGTCCCACCTTCCCAACATTGGGCATTGGGATTGTTTTTATGACCAATCCTAACTCCTCGCAGACGCGTTGCCAAGGATAGACATCACTCGGAAATTCGTCTCCCACGAGTAAAATGTGTTGACCAGCCCGCAGCCCTTTCTTTCGGTGTAGGTTTCTGGCAACGATGCCCATTCCGTACGAAACTGACGGGATGATGGCAATCCGTTCGCGGTCTTGGGCATTAACAAGTTGAGAAAAAAGTGCTCTGACTCCCCATACTCCTTCAAAAAAATCATCGGGTCGGATTTGATGAATGGATGGTGTAAAAGTGGAAATAGCGTCGATGCCCGCTTGTTCTACCGCTTTAGAAAAAGGGCCACGAGTGGCGCAGTTGATGAAGTGAACGTCGGGCGGTAAGTTGAATTGAAGTGAAGGTAACATCTAGGTTCAAAATGGTTTTGCCAAATTAAACCAAAATTTGGTTAAAATTCTTTAAAAAAGCCTCACTCGCTTTCTTCCTTGGTTCGTTATCGAAATAAATAGCTATTTTTGCGACGTTCCGTTCAATAAACACAAACCGTACTGTCATTAAGTATGCCTTTAAAAAAGAAAAAAGTCGGTAGCTATCCAAACGCAATGATCATCGCCAGTTTGACGGCGGCGTTGTTTTTGATTGGTTTTTGCGGGTTATTGGTAATGCAGTCCAAAAAGCTCATTTCCATCATCAAACAAAACATCGAAGTAAGGGTAATGCTCGACAAAGGTTTGGATTCAAATCAAGTAACGAAGGTCTATAAAAGCATCGTTGCTCGGCCATTTGTGCTTTCGATAGATGGCAAACCACAAGTTACTTTTTTCTCCAAAGACGAGGCGGCCAAGGAATTTATCGCTGACACCAAAGAAGATTTTTCTACGTTACTAGGCGACAATCCGCTGCACGACAGTTATCGTGTACGTTTACAAGAAGATTATTTTGAGGACACCAAGCTCAAACAAATCAAGGCCGAGCTTGAAAAAAATGATGGCGTTTTTGAAGTTGTTTACCAAGAAAATTTGGCAGACCAAATCAACAAAAACCTCACCAAAATTTATTTGATTCTGGCCACGTTTGCCATCATCATGCTCGTTATCATCATCTTGCTCATGAATAACACCATTCGCTTGGCGCTCTATTCTCAGCGATTTTTGATACGGAGTATGCAATTGGTAGGTGCTACAAACGGCTTTATTCAGCGCCCATTTCTGAAAAACGGTGCTGTTCAAGGGCTCATCAGCGGGTTGATTGCCGCAGGTTTAATCGTAGCACTTCAGCAACTTGCCCTTCACCAAATCGAAGGACTTCATCTGCTTCAAGAATATGACAAACTTAGTTTTTTGCTCGCTGGGGTTATCATTTTGGGCGCTTTGATTGGCACAGCAAGCACTTTCCAAGCATTGGCCCGTTATTTGCGCATGGCCTTGGATGATTTATACTAAACTACCACATTTGATTTTAAATAACATAACATGAAAAAGAACGCATTACCTTTTGGAAAGAATAACCTCACACTCATGATTGTGGGCATCGTCCTTGTATTAGGTGGTTTTGTCCTGATGAGTATGGACTCTGCCGAATTTGGTTTTGGAACGCTTGGACTTACCGTAGGCCCACTCGTGGTCGTGTCTGGCTTTATTGTCGAGTTTTTTGCCATTTTACGTAAGCCCTAATCGGCTTTTTATCTCGTCTTTATTACCATTTAGTAAATGAACCTTCTTCACGTACTTATTTTAGCCATCATTGAGGGCATCACCGAATATTTACCTATTTCATCCACTGGCCACATGATTTTAGGCTCCTCTTTCATGGGGATTGCTTCGGATCCTTTCGTGAAATTTTTCACAGTGGCTATTCAATTAGGTGCTATTTTGTCGGTTGTAGTTTTGTATTTCAAGCGTTTTTTTAAAAGCATTGACTTCTACATCAAACTATTCATTGCCTTCATTCCAAGTGCCATTTTTGGGATTTTATTTAGCGATGCCATCGATGCCCTGCTCGAAAGCCCGCTCGGAGTAGCCATTTCGTTGCTGGTCGGCGGTATCATTCTTTTGTTTGTTGACAAATGGTTTACCAAAGCTTATATTGTTGATACCGACGAAGTTGACTACCTAACTGCCCTCAAAATTGGTTTTTTCCAATGTATCGCTATGGTTCCTGGCGTATCTCGTTCGGGAGCAACGATTGTAGGTGGGATGTCGCAACGACTCTCTCGCAAAGCCGCCGCCGAATTTTCGTTTTTCTTGGCGGTTCCTACCATGTTTGCCGCCACCGCCAAAAAGGCGTACGATTATTATAAATTGGGCTTCGTCCTCAATGAAGAACAAATCAAACTTTTGGCCATCGGAAACGTAGTGGCGTTTATTGTCGCCATGTTGGCCATCAAATTCTTTATTGATTTTCTGACCAAATACGGCTTCCGTTTGTTTGGTTGGTACCGCATTATTGTAGGCGGAATTATCCTAGCTTTGCTTTTGGCAGGATATAACTTACAAATAGTTTAAACACTGGTTGCTATTTGCACCTTTCATTTCGTACATGACAGACATTACACCCACCTCTCCCGAAGAAGGAGAGGTAATCTTATTAAATAAGCCCCTGACGTGGACATCATTCGATGCCGTCAACAAAATCAAAAAATCGTGTCAGGTCAAAAAAATTGGCCATGCAGGTACCCTCGACCCCCTCGCCACAGGTTTGTTGATTCTTTGCACTGGCAAAAAAACCAAGGAAATCGACTCGTACCAAGGAGCCGAAAAAGAGTACACGGGAAAAATGGTGCTTGGGAAAACCACCCCTTCGATTGACCTTGAAACGGCTTTTGATGCTGAATACCCCACTGACCATATTACACACGAAGCCTTAATGAAAGCGGTTCAGCAACTTACGGGTACCATTGAGCAGTTTCCCCCTATTTATTCGGCCGTAAAAATAGGGGGCGAACGCCTTTACAAAAAAGCCCGCCGAGGCGAAGCCGTCGAAATAAAGCCCCGTACGGTGACGGTGTCACTTTTTGAGATAGATGACTCTCATTTTCCTGAGATATACTTCCGAGTTGTGTGTTCTAAAGGCACTTACATACGCAGTTTGGTGCGAGATGTGGGGATATTGGTCGAATCGGGCGCCTACATGAGCGAACTATGCCGAACCCGAATCGGCAAATTTTGGTTAAAAGATGCAGAAGAGATTGAAGGATACGTTGCTCGAAAAAGAGCCGAATTAGGTCTTTCATCATAACAAGTTCAGTTAAGACGTAGTTAATGCAAGTTTACCACGATATAGCAGATTTTCGTCCGTTGAGTAACGCCGTTGTGACCAGCGGGACGTTTGATGGTGTTCATTTGGGGCACCAAAAAATTCTGAGTCGCCTTCGTGAAGCTGCCCAAGCCTCGGGTGGCGAAACGGTGGTGATTACCTTTTGGCCCCATCCTCGCATGGTGGTTTCTAACGACAGCCAAAACCTTCGGTTGCTTTCCACGATTGACGAAAAGATTGAATTGCTTCGTCAAAATGGGGTTCAGCACCTCGTAGTCGTTCCTTTTACCCGCGAATTTAGCGAGCTAACGTCCGATGAATTTATTCAACAAATTTTGATTGACACCATCGGTACCAAAAAATTGGTCATTGGCTATGACCATCATTTTGGAAAAAATCGAGAGGGAAGCTTTGAGTATTTACAAAAAAATGCCCACCGATTTGGCTTTGAAATTGAAGAAATTCCGCGCCAAGAAATTGACCATTTAACGGTAAGTTCCACCAAAATTCGGCAATCACTGGTGGAAGGAAACACCTCGGTGGCCAACGAGCTTCTTGGGCGTATCTACACTTTTACGGGCGTGATTGTGAAAGGCCGCCAACTGGGGCGTACGATTGGTTACCCAACGGCCAACGTACAAGTGCTTGAATCCTACAAGCTGATTCCTGCGGATGGCGTTTATGTCGTTCGGGTACATGTGCGTGGTCAATGGCTCAAGGGCGTTATGAGCATTGGATTTCGGCCCACCGTCAACGGTATTGGCCGAACCCAAGAGGTGTATATCTTTGATTTTCAGGAGAATATTTACGGGGAAAAGATGACCGTTGAGAACGTTGCGTTCATCCGTCCTGAGTTAAAATTTGATGGTCTTGAAGCGCTCAAAAAAGCCATCGACGACGACTGTACGGCTGCTTTAGCCATTTTAGAAGCCTAAAAAAAGTGGTTGCGGGATTAACTCCACAACCACCTTTTCATCATTTCACCAGTACTTTTCTATCCTTCCCATTCGTCGGTATTTTCGATGCCCAACTTCTTAGGATGGAACACAGGGTCAAGCCCTGCTTTACGTTGTTCTTCGTAATCTTTAAATGCTTTGAATGCTGGTTTTCGTAGCAAGAAAATGGCGATAATGTTCAACCAAGCCATCACTCCTACCCCAATATCTCCGATTGTCCAAGCCAACGCTGCCGTTTTGATAGAACCGTAAAAAGTAGCGGCCATGATCATCACCCGTAGCGCTTGTACTAGCCACTTGTTATTGCTATTTGATAAAAGGTAACTCAAATTTGTTTCAGCAATGTAGTAATACGCCATGATAGTCGTAAAGGCAAAAAATAGCAGCGCAATGGCTACAAAGCCACTACCTAACGACGGAAAATGCGTGTTGATAGCCGCTTGGGTAAATTCTGAACCAATGGCAAGACCAGGTACATTTTCGACAATAAACCCTCCTGCTGGGTTGACAACGTTGTACTGTCCCGTAAAAAGAACCATTAAGGCAGTAGCAGTACAGACAAACAAAGTATCGACATATACTGAAAAAGCCTGCACCAATCCTTGTTTTACAGGGTGGCTGGTTTCGGCAGCGGCCGCAGCGTGCGGAGCCGTTCCTTGGCCTGCTTCATTGGAGTAAATACCACGTTTTACCCCCCACGAAACGGCCATGCCAAAAATTCCCGCAAAGGCTGGCTCGATGTCGAAAGCCGAACGAATGATTAGACCAAGTACGGCGGGTACTTGGGTAATATTTAGGGCGATAACGACCAAGGCCA
Source organism: Runella limosa DSM 17973 (assembly GCF_000482465.1). Classification (GTDB taxonomy): domain Bacteria; phylum Bacteroidota; class Bacteroidia; order Cytophagales; family Spirosomataceae; genus Runella; species Runella limosa. The sequence continues at coordinate 55,933 of NZ_AXVJ01000062.1, read as the reverse complement.
TCAAGATATAAGCGCCCGCCATAAATGGCACCACCACTTCTGCCACTTGGCCGATGCGTTTGACCCCCCCAAAAATAATCAGTGCCAACAGAGCTGTCACCGCTGCTCCCGTTATTTCCACAGGAATATCAAAAGCAGATTTTGCGCTAAGTGCAATGCTATTACTCTGAACACCAGGCAAAAACAGCGCGGTACTCAAAATGGTAGCCCCCGCAAAAAGCAAGGCGTACCAGCGCATTCCGAGTCCTTTTTCGATGTAAAAAGCAGGCCCTCCACGGTATTGGCCATCTTGAACTTGCTTGTAGATTTGGCCTAAGGTTGCTTCAATAAAGGCCGAAGCAGCGCCCAAAAACGCGATGGCCCACATCCAAAATACGGCTCCTGGGCCTCCCATCGCGATGGCCGTAGCCACCCCTGCGATGTTTCCAGTCCCTACTCTACCCGAAATGGCAATCGCAAAAGCTTGAAACGAAGTCACACCCTTGTCAGAGGTTTTTCCTCCAAAAAGCAGTGTTACCATTTCTCGAACGTATCGAACTTGCAAAAAACGGGTAGTAACCGAAAAGTAAATGCCCGCACCTAAACAAAGTAAGATGAGGGCATTACTCCAAATAATGTCATTGATGAACGTAACAATGGATTCCATGTAGAGTTTTGTCTTATGAATAAAATAGGGATTTTCGGCTAAGTTACCACTTTTTCGCTATACATTCCTTCATTTTACTCATTGACTACCTCTGTTTTACATGGGGGTGAAACTCGATGCAGCAGCTTCGTTGGCCAACTGATGGGCATTCTCTTTTCCTAAATACTGATCAATTAAATAATGGGCGCCGTATAATACAGGCGTTGTCAAAAGTGCGATACAGCCTTTATAGATGTAATTGATAGTCCCTACTTGGAGGATTTGGGTCACGGACCAATTTCCAAAAAGATAGAAAGCAATAAAAATCACAACGAAGCTATCAACAAGCTGTGAGAAAAGGGTAGAGCCCGTTGCCCGCAGCCAAATGTATCTTCCTCCCGTACGACGCCGTAACCAAGAAAAAACCGTCACATCCAGCACCTGACCAATAAGAAACGCAACAATAGACCCCAACATAATGCCCAACCCTTGGCGGAATATTTGGTTGAATGCTCCGTCGATATTCATGGCGTTTCCGTGGCTATCTTGGCTGTTTACTTCTAACCAAAACTGGGCAGGTGGAAGCGACGTAGTTGCATAAATCACAATGTACATGTAGGCAATGAATCCTGCCGTAAGGTACGATATACGTCTCACACCTTTTTTTCCAAAATACTCATTAATAATGTCAGAAGTGATAAAAACGATGGGCCAATTCACGACTCCTGCCGACATGTTAAAATCGAGTTTTGTGCCAAAAATGTCAAGTTGAGCGGGGCTTGTCCCCAACAATGTCTCTACTGAAAAAATCTTTACTCCAATAATCTCGGCAATGAGTGCATTGGTTAAAAATAATCCACATAAAAACAGGAATAAAAACTGTTTTTTCTGCTCGAACGTGTTTGAAGTGGGCATGTCAAGAACGAATTTTGGGTTTACAGTTTGGGGTTGTGAGTTTTTATTTTGGAGCGCGCCCTTAGCCAATTTACTTCTTGGCCCATTTAAACACCAACCGCTAGTTGCTGTAGGGCTTCTGCCACAGAATGAACAGGTAATTGACACGTTTTGTTAAAACAAACATATACCGTTGTGGTATCAGTCGAAGACAACCGTCCTTCCAAAAGTGGTAAGTCTGAGGTAGTTTTGGCACCAACAATAATTTTATTTGGCCAAAAAGTTGTCTCCATTTCTTTTCTGAACGCGTCAATTTCAGGCCCTACCAATACTACTTCGGCGGTAGGTTGCGCCCGCATCACGTACAGTGCCGCCCAGTTTGTCACCCATTGCACATCGGTCATCATCGAACGTTTCAATTTTGACAACATCCAATCGGCCAATTCAATATACTCATCATAGCTCACAAGCATCCCCAAAGTATATAGATTATGCGCCATTAGTGAGTTAGAGGCAGGAATAACATTGTCAAAAATTTCCTTTTTACGGGCAATCAAGTCGTCAGATGAGCTATCTGTAAAGTAAAAAAGTTCGTCTTCTTCGTCGTACAAATGTTCGATCGTATAAGCAGTCAATTTGAGGGCTTCGTCGAGCCATTCTTCCTCAAACGTAATTTGGTACACCCCAATGTAGGCATCAATCACTGAGGCATAATCTTCCAAAAATCCAACGATTGTGGCTTTCCCTGCTTTATAACTGTGCCAAAGGCGGTGATTTTCGTTGGTCATTTTTGTTTTGAGAAAGTTCGCATTTTGCAACGCCAATTCTCTAAACTGTTCATCCCCAAAGGCACGATACGCATCCGTCAACCCCTTCAATGTCAAGCCATTCCACGAAGCCAGAATTTTATCGTCCAATCCAGGACGCACCCGTTTTTCTCGAACTTCAAAAAGTTTGTCCAACGCTGTTCGGTACTTTTCAGTAAAAACTAGGTTCCAATCTGCCTGAGGAGTCAAATGCAAATGATTGTAACCATGCTCCCAGTTTCCTGCGGCGCGAGTGGAATATAATTTTGAAAACCATTCAAAATCGTCACCTAATATTGATTGCAATTCTGCCTGCGTCCATATATAAAACTTTCCTTCTACGCCCTCACTATCAGCATCTAAGGCTGAATAAAACCCACCGTCAGGACTTAGCATTTCCCGACGCAGCCAGTCAACAGTTTCATACACCCGACGTTTGTACAACTCATTTTTGGTCAACGTATAAGCTTCCGAATACATACTCAAAAGTTGTCCATTGTCGTAGAGCATTTTTTCAAAGTGAGGAATAAACCAGTCTTCATCTACCGAATACCGAGCCCATCCGCCACCTACGTGGTCGTAGATACCTCCCAGCGCAATCCGATTTAGGCTTAACTCAATTTGGCGCAATGCTTCGGGGTTTTGCGAAAGGGCATAATACCGCAATAAAAACTTATAAATAGAAGGCATCGGGAATTTGGGAGCACGCTCCATCCCTCCTTTTTCCAAGTCAAAACTTTGTTTGATATGCTCAAACATTTCATCCAAATCCTCCTGACGAAATTCCGTCGTTGAACCGTCCAAATGGTATTTATTGGACTCTTTCATTAGCATATTTTCAACAAAACCTGCTGCCGATTTTTCCAATTCATCCCGATGATTCAGAAAAGCATTTTGCACGCTATTGAGTAGGTTTACCCAATTCCGTGGTGCCATGTAAGTCATACCGTAAAATGGCTTGGCCTCGGGCGTCAAAAATACGTTCAACGGCCAGCCACCTCTCCCACCCATGGCATGAAGGGCATCCATATATATCGAGTCCACATCGGGGCGTTCTTCACGGTCCACTTTTATGCAAACATAGCCTGCGTTCATAACCGCCGCAACTTGTTCATTTTCAAAACTTTCCCGTTCCATTACGTGACACCAATGGCAAGCCGAATAACCAATACTTACAATGATGGGTTTGTCTTCGGTACGGGCTTTGGTAAGGGCTTCTTCTCCCCAAGGATACCATTCTACTGGGTTGTGAGCGTGTTGAAGCAAATAAGGCGATGTTTCTTCGATGAGGCGGTTTGGCATAAAATGTTCTTTTAAATGGTAAAGACCAACGATAATACAAAAGTTTCCAGACTGACGAAAATCCTGTAATCCTTTTTGAAAATCGTGTAACTAGCTTCCCGATTTAAGCCACTACTTTTGTAACGACAAATCAATAGCGCAATGGAAACCGAGCTTAAAACTGATGATCAACAACTTTTGGTACCCGTCACGGGGATGACCTGTGCGGCTTGTGCCGTGAGTGTTGAAAATATACTCAAAAAACAAGAAGGTGTGCTGGAATGTGCGGTCAATTTTGCCAATGAATCAGTCAGCATTTCTTTTGACAACACCCAAACCAATCCTGAGGCTCTAAAACACGCCCTTCAAGCGGTAGGATATGATTTATTGCTCCATCCTGAAAACGCCCAAGCACAACAAGCTGAACAAAAAGTGAATCAGCTACTTACGCTTCAAAAACGTCTATTTTGGGCAGCCATACTGACCTTCCCTGTCGTGGTATTGGGCATGTTTTTTATGGAACTTCCTTACGTCAACTGGGTTATGTTGGCACTGACAACGCCCGTGTTGGCTATTTTTGGTCGTGATTTTTTTATTCATGCGTGGAAACAGGCCAAATATGGTCAGGCCAATATGGATACGCTGGTGGCATTAAGTACGGGAATCGCCTTTTTATTTAGCCTTTTCAATACCGTCTATCCCGAATTTTGGCACCACCGTGGACTTCATCCGCACGTATATTATGAAGCATCAGCGGTGGTTATTGTGTTTATTATGGTAGGCAAATGGTTGGAAGAAAAAGCCAAAGCCAACACCTCAACTGCCATCCAAAAATTGATGGGATTACAGCCGCGAACGGTTTGGATTATTGACAATGGGGAAGAAAAAGAAATTGAAATTTCAGCAGTACGGGTAGGCGACCGAATTGTGGTAAAACCTGGCGATAAAATTGCGGTCGATGGGAAAGTGCTTTCGGGTACTTCGTACATCGATGAAAGTATGATTTCGGGAGAACCTGTCCCCGTTGAAAAAAACAAAGGCAGTAAAGTGTTTGCAGGAACGGTTAATCAACAAGGGAGTTTTCGTTTTTTGGCCGAAAAAGTGGGAGATACTACGCTTTTGGCCCAAATCATTCGGATGGTTCAACAAGCCCAAGGCAGCAAAGCTCCCATTCAACAACTAGCTGACAAGATTGCAACAGTATTTGTACCCATCGTCATGGCCATTTCAGTGCTGACGTTTGTGATTTGGGCGAGTTTTGGCGGAGAAAATGCCCTCACCCAAGGACTGTTAGCCGCCGTAACTGTCCTCGTCATTGCTTGTCCCTGTGCGCTGGGTTTGGCTACACCCACTGCCATCATGGTAGGAGTCGGGAAAGGAGCAGAAAACGGCATTTTAATCAAAGATGCCCAAAGCCTTGAGTTGGCACACCGTATCAACGCGGTTGTACTAGATAAAACAGGCACAATCACCGAAGGCAAACCGACGGTAACCGATACTTACTGGGCTTCCAGCGAACCCGCGTTCAAATCCATTGCCTTGGCACTAGAAAGCCAATCGTCGCACCCTTTGGCCGCACCCATTGTGCAAACTCTCAAAGTCGATGGTGCCAAAAGTGTTCCGATGTTACAATTTGAAAATGTGGCTGGAAAGGGCGTCAAGGCTTTATTTGAAGGAAATGAATACGTGATTGGAAGCGTATCTTGGATAGAGGAACGCGGGTTATCTTTGGCCAATTTTCCAATTAATTCCTGGCAAGAATCGGCCAAAACAGTGGTGGTTTTTGCCAATAACACCGAAGTTTTGGCGGCGTGGGCCATCACAGACCCCGTCAAACCCACCTCAGCGCAGGCCGTTGCTGACCTTCAACGTGAAGGAGTAGAAGTATATATGCTGACGGGTGACAACGCATTTACGGCCCAAAAAGTAGCCCAAGAAGTTGGAATTAGCCACTTTAAAGGACACGTACTTCCAGCAGACAAAGCTGCTTTTGTTGAACAACTTCAGCAAGCAGGAAAAATCGTTGCGATGGTCGGCGACGGCATCAATGATTCTCATGCCTTAGCCCAAGCCGACGTAAGTATTGCAATGGGGAAAGGTTCCGACATTGCCATGGATGTTGCGAAAATGACGCTTATTTCCAGCGATTTACAAAAAATCCCCCAAGCCATCCGACTGTCAAAATGGACAGTGGCGGCCATTCGCCAAAACCTTTTTTGGGCATTTATTTACAACCTCATTGGAATTCCACTGGCAGCAGGAGTGTTGTATCCGATAAACGGCTTTTTACTTAACCCCATGATTGCGGGGGCGGCGATGGCACTCAGCTCAGTGTCGGTAGTAGCAAATAGCCTTAGACTTAAATGGAAAAATTTCATCTACAATTCATAAAATATGGAAACATTACAATTCAAAACCAACATCAACTGCGGAGGCTGCATTGCCAAAGTGACGCCGTTCTTAAATCAAGTCGAAGAAATTGAAGATTGGCGCGTTGATACCGCTAACCCCGATAAAATTTTGACCATCAACGGCGAAGAGTTATCGAGCGAAATTATTCTCGAAACGATTGAAAAAGCTGGATTCACGGCAGTACAAGTCTAGCCTTGCTGTTTTACACTTCTAGTTACACTAGAAGTGTAAAAACGTTATTTGTAGCTTTATTATAAACTTTTCAAAATGGCTCGTACACTTATTAGCTTTGATGTCACTACTGCTCGAATCGAAGGCGAACAGCAAGCGCGGATAGACATGGTAATTATTCCACGGGTTTGTTTCTTTTCCTCTGACAGTGGGGCGAATGTAAGGCCAAAGCAAACTCAGTGAGTGCTTAAAGTAGCCCTTCCAAGGTTTTGAACCTTGGAAGGGCTTTCTATTTCCTACAATACTACGTTTACAATCCGTTTCGGAACCACTACCACCTTCTTAGGGGCTTTTCCTTCCAACCATTTTTGAACGGTATCGTTGGCCAATACACTTTGTTCGATGTCTTCTTTTGACATATCGACTGGGAAAGCGAGGTTGGCACGAACTTTACCATTGATTTGGATAGGATACTCAAACGAGCTTTCTACCAAATAACTAGGCTCAAATACTGGGAAAGGAGCCGTCGTAAGTGTACCCGCTTCGTTGCCCAATGCTGTCCAAAGTTCTTCGGTAATGTGCGGCGCATACGGCGACAACAAAATAACCATTTCTTTCAAAATCGCTTTTTTGTGGCACTTCAAATCGCTCAATTCGTTGACCCCAATCATGAAGGTCGAAACAACGGTATTGAACGAATAACGCTCAATGTCTTCCTCCACGCGCTTGATGGTACGGTGCAACACCTTCAATTCGTCGGCTGTAGGCTCGGCATCTACTAATTTCGATTTGCCCGTTTGATCCTCAAAAAACAACCGCCAAAACTTGCGCAAGAAGTTCGACGTTCCGCTGATGCCGTTGGTGTTCCAAGGTTTAGCATCCGTCAGTGGCCCCAAGAACATTTCGTACATCCGCAAGGTATCAGCACCATATTTGTCAACAATAGTATCAGGGTTTACGACGTTGTACTTCGATTTTGACATTTTCTCTACCTCCCAACCGCAGATGTATTTACCATCTTCCAAGATAAACTCTGCATTGGCAAAGTCTTCTCGCCAGTTTTTGAAGGCTTGGGTATCCAAAACATCATTTTCTACCATATTGACATCAACGTGCAATTTGGTCGTCTCATACTGGTCTTTCAAGCCATAACTTACAAAAACTGGATGAGTTACAGTTCCCCCATTGGGGGCTAGGGGGCTTTTAACTCGATACACAAAGTTGCTTCGTCCCTGAATCATGCCTTGGTTCACCAACTTAGCGGCAAATTCTTCGTGAGGAACTAAGCCTAAGTCTTTCAAGAATTTATTCCAAAAACGACTGTACAACAAGTGTCCCGTAGCGTGTTCAGAGCCGCCTAGGTAGAAATCAATCCGTTGCCAGTAGTCGATGGCTTCCTTGGAAGCAAATGCCTCATTGTTTTGAGGATCCATGTAGCGGTACCAATACCACGACGAGCCCGCCCAACCTGGCATCGTGCTCAATTCGTAATCGTATTCTCCTTTGTATTTCCAACCTTCGGCGCGACCTAATGGCGGTTCACCTGTTTCGGTGGGCAAGTATTTGTCAATTTTAGGTAATGCTAACGGTAAATCAGCCTCATCAATCAAGTACGGCACGCCATCTTTGAAATAAGCAGGCACGGGCTCTCCCCAATAGCGCTGACGGCTAAACACCGCATTACGCAAACGGTATTGAACTTTCCCTTTGCCCAATTTACGTTCTTCCAACCACTTGATAAGGGTTTCGGTTGCCTCTTGGTACGTCATTCCGTTGATAATACCCGAATTGATGTAATGCCCTTCTTTGGTATTATCGGCTTGTTGATCGGTATCTTTTTGGGAATCCAAAATTGGAATAATTGGCAAATTAAAATGCGTAGCAAAGTTCCAATCACGCTGATCGCCCGAAGGTACGCCCATAACGGCACCTGTACCGTAGCCCGCCAATACGTAGTCGGCCAAGTAAATTGGTACTTTTTCTCCGTTGAATGGGTTAATGCAATAACTTCCCGTAAATACCCCAGAGACTTTTTTCTCGGCCATACGATCTACCTCGCTGCGGCTCGCTGCCCACTTAATGTAAGCTTCTACATCCGACTTTTGGTTAGTAGTGGTAAGTTCAGCTGCCCACTCGTGCTCAGGGGCTAACACCATGAAACTCACCCCGTAGATAGTATCGACGCGGGTGGTAAATACTTCAATCAATTTATCTTGACCGTCAACAGCAAACTTTACGGAAGCTCCTTGTGAGCGGCCAATCCAGTTGCGTTGTTGCTCTTTCAATGGCTCTGGCCAGTCGATTGTATCCAAACCACTCAACAAACGGTCGGCATACGCAGTGATACGCATCGACCACTGTTTCATCAACTTACGCTCCACAGGAAATCCACCACGCTCCGATACGCCGTCTTTCACTTCGTCGTTTGAAAGTACCGTTCCCAAGCCTGGGCACCAGTTCACAAACGACTCTTCGGGGAACGTGAAGCGGTATTTCAACAACACCAATTGTTGTTCTTTTTCGCTCATGGCGTTCCACTCTTCTGCGCTAAACTCAGCCACGTCTTCATCACAAACGGCATTCACCGCTGCCGACCCACCTTGCGCAAATTGTTCAACCAAATGACTGATTGGCAATGCTTTGTCGGCCGTACGGTCGTAGTAGTGGTTAAACAACTGCATGAAAATCCACTGCGTCCACTTATAATAGTTAGGATCAGATGTACGAATTTCACGACTCCAATCGTAGCTAAAACCAATGTTTTTAAGCTGCGAAATAAACGTATTGATATTTTGCTCGGTCGTAATGGCTGGGTGTTGACCCGTTTGGATCGCGTACTGCTCCGCTGGCAAACCAAAACTATCAAAGCCCATTGGGTGTAAAACATTAAACCCTTTGAGTCTTTTATAGCGCGAAATAATGTCAGAAGCAATGTAGCCCAGCGGGTGGCCTACGTGTAACCCCGCTCCCGAAGGATACGGAAACATGTCGAGCACATAATATTTAGGCTTACTTGGGTCGATTTCGGTCTTGTAAGTTTGGTTTTCTTCCCAAAACTTCTGCCATTTTTTTTCAATTTCGCGGTGATTGTATTCCATTTTTTTCTGTTATCAGTATATCAGTTATCCGTTATTTGGCGATTGATGATAGCTTCAACGAATGACTATGAACAATTCAACAGATAACGGTTACAAAATAGGCCGCAAAATTACAGGTTTTTGATGACTTTTGGGGTTTGGGACTGAAATTGTTATTTTTGGTAAAAAAACGCAATTAGAATTATGGTTGCCTTGAATGAATATGTATTGAAGTTGCCTGACGAAATTCGTTGGGATGATGCCGCGTTTTTGGCCTTTTGCCGCATGAACGACGAACTCAATATCGAAAGAGACGCCCAAGGAAACATTATTGTTATGTCACCTACCAATACGTTATCAGGATTTTACGAGAATAAATTGCTTTTTGTTCTTGAGCTGTGGAATCATACCGCAAAGCTAGGATACACCTTTAGCTCCTCCGCAGGCTTTACATTCAAAGACGGCTCGATGCGCGCGCCAGATGCGTCATTTATCCTCAAAGAACGGTTCGACGCCTTGCCCGATAGTGAAAAAAATCAGTTTGCACACATTGCTCCTGATTTTGTGGCGGAGCTCCGTTCTAAAACAGATAGCCTAAAAAAACTACAGCTTAAAATGGAATCGTACATTGAGAATGGTGTCCGATTGGGCTGGCTTATCGACCTTGCGGGCAAAGAAGTATGGGTATATCGACAAAACGGGACGATTTCACGCGTAGCTTTTACTGCCCCAAAAATCTCTGGCGAGGATGTATTATTGGATTTTGAGCTAGATTTGAGCGTTTTTGAGTAATTTTTGACCAAAAACATTGTTAATTTTCGACAGAATACTTTTTAAAACACAAAATAGTTAATTAATGATTATAGGAATTATCCCTTCCCGTTACGCTTCAACGCGCTTCCCTGGAAAACCCCTCGCTGATATTTTAGGAAAAACTATGATTCAGCGTGTATATGAGCAGGCCTCGCAAGCAAAATGCCTTTCTAAAGTAATAGTAGCTACTGAAGACAAAAGAATAGTTGACCACGTAGAATCGTTTGGTGGTCAGGCTATTATGACAAGTACAAACCATTTTAGTGGCACAGAAAGATGTTTTGAGGCTTACGAATTAATAAAAAAATCTGAATTAGAATTGACAGATTCTCAGCAGGTATATATAATTAATATACAAGGGGATGAGCCTTTTTTAGTTGCTGAACAAGTGGATGAATTAGGGGCTATTTTGGATGGAAAAGTAGAAATTGCTTCCCAAATTATTCCTTGTAGTGACAATGCTATTTTGTTTGATGAAAGGGAAGCGAAAGTCATAGTAAATACTAATCAGGAAGCTATTTATTTTAGTCGTCATGTGCTACCATATTTCAAAGGAATTCCTCAAGAAGAATGGTACAAACACCATACCTATTATCGACAAGTAGGCATGTATGCTTATCGTGCTGACATTTTAGAAAAAATCACTCAGCTTCCTGTGTCAGATTTAGAAATTGCTGAATCATTAGAACAATTGCGTTGGGTACAGAATGGTTATAAAATTAAAATGGCACTCACTAAATATGAAAGTCATTGTATAGATACAATAGAAGATATTGGCATGATTTTAAATATGCTTGGCTTACATTGAGCCAAGCATATTTAATTTTAATAGACGTTTTATTCTGCAAGTTTATTAAGTTCTTCTCGCCTGGGATATTGTATATCTTGAATCATCATGAGGGCATTTTTAGCAACTTCTTTTGATTTCTCTTTATCAAGATTCTTTAAATAATCAGAATAATCTACCAGTCCGCTTACTGAACAACAATCTACATCATAATACCTATTCCGTTCCTTATACATCATTCCTTCTAGTTGAGCCCAGAGCTCAGAATAGGCTTTAGAAGCTACTTCTGCTTGTCCTTCCCTAACAGCTAATCTAAGTCGTACGGTTTTTTCGATAACCTGATATTTTTCATCTACATCTATTAAAGTAGATTCGTACTTTCTTACTTTTTTAATAAGACCCTCTTGAGTAAAATTAGCTGGTAGGGAGCCTGTTATTTTTTCTTTATCCCATCCATAAATTAATTGATAGTAGGCCGTGTAAGTATAACGACGTTGTTCTCCTACTTTTTCAAAAAATTCGAAAGCTTCTTCATGCGTCTTTTCTTGATCTCCATATCGACCGAGTAAGCCAAGAATTGCACCATGTATCATCTTGCTAACATTCACATAAAAGATTTTATTGTCTTTGTATTTTTCTTTCTCAGTATGAGAAACTTCTTTGTCATTATCTTTAAGTTTTATACTTTCTTCTGTTACTTGATAAGCTTTCATAAAAAAGCTATCCGCTTTTTTATAATCTTCTTCTTTTTCTCTCCCCCATGTCCAGTAAAGAGAACCAAAGTTGTGGTAAATGCCTGATAGTTTATCTTTAAATGAGTTATCTAAGGCTATTCTTTGGGCTTCTTCTAATTCTTTTTCGCACTCTTCAAAGCGACATTGACGCTGATATATTTTATTGATTACATCATTTTTAACTTCTACAATCATTTTATAAATAGCTTCTTTTTCATAGAAATCAAGAGCTTTTTTTGCCCTTTCTTCAGCTTTTCTAAATCCAGTCTTTCCTTCTAAAAATAAAACGTTTGCTAACTTTTTATTAAGCTCAGCCTCTCTTGGAGAACCTTCATTTTCGATAATTTCTAATGCTTTTTCATAGTTGGATTTTGCATTACTATTGTCTCCAATTTTAAAATTAATATCGCCTGCAGTGGAAAACAATTGAAAAGCCTGCTCTTTTGCTTGATTATTCATTTTATTGATAATGGTTAATTCAGCGTTTTTAGCCAAGTGATTTACTTGTAATGATATATCTAATTGTTTTGTAGAACTTAAAAAAAATATTACTTTTTCGTAATCAGACTGAATAGTATTGTGTTCTTTTGAAATCAATAGTACACATTCTTGCACAAACCTATGCATAGAAGATAAATCATCTATCAAGTCTGAAATTAGAGAAAAGTTATATAATTTCAAAACTAAGTCTTCAAATTGCCATCTATTATTTACTCCAAACCAAGTATTGAAAAGTGATTGATTTTCAATATATAATTCCATATAAGGGACTTTGTCAGGGGTAAGATAAGACAAAAGCCGTAGCAAAGATTGTAATTTAATTCGGTTCTCTTCAGTAGCATGAATGTTATTATATGAAATTTTAATAGCTTTTAATAATGATACTTTTTCTGAAGCATAATCATATTGTTTTGCCTTGTCTTTAGAATCAAGTATTTCTGATTTGTCATTTATCCAATAATTGTAGAAATAGCTAAAAGGCTTTTTTGTATCAATTAAAAAACTTTTAGCAATAGAAGAAATCAAGGGAAGTCCTTCCAAAATTTTCAATTGCTCCCTGTCATTAATAATAATTTTATAATCTGTGTTATATTCTAAGTATGACTGTATTTTTTCTTCATTCCAAGGTGGAATTTCATCGACACAATTCGGAGATAAAAAATGCTTCCAACGACGATTTCGACTCGTAATTAAGATCCGTTGCTTACTATCTGTATTATTACCTGCAAAAGAAATATATTTTTTAAAACCTTCTAAATCTTCTATTGTATCTGCAGCGTTTTCAAAAATGAGTAGGAAAGATTTACCCTCTAGAAGTTGATTTTTTAAGAGACTAAGCACATCATCTGTTTTTTCTGGAATGAAGTACCTCTGATCACCCGTCTGAATATTGCCCTTCTCAATTTCATGGTCTCTAAATTTTTTAGCGAATAATCTTAAGGACTCTCCAATGGCATCTTCTGAAGCATTAATCAATCCTATAACATAGTAATAGCGCATACTTTCTATTGCTATCTTCTTTGCTAAGTAAGATTTACCTTGCCCGGGTGCGCCAATAAGACAAAAAACTTGATTATGATTTATTTTATTTAATATTTTACGAATAAAGCGATTATCGTTATTATAAAATTGATTTTCGAATCCTGTCGTAATGATATTTGTAAAAGGCTCTTGTCCAAGAGGTAAAGGCTCGGCATCGCTGACTGAATTAATAATTCTAAGAATGGCACTTTCTACAGCCTTTTTTATTTTGCTTTTATCGTCTATTTGTAAAATATTTTTTGGGATTGGTTCTTTGTTCTTAAAATCTTTCCAGTCTTCATAATAATAAGGCAGAGAATCATCTCTAAATAAAGCTTTGCAAAACCTATCTAACAAACCTTCGCTAGATTCTCTTCCAACAGCTTTGCGCATAGTGTCAGCTAGTTGATCTGCAAAACTATTTTCATCTTTATTCGACGGTTGTTTGCCCCAAGCATATCCTGTTTTTTTATTCACTTCTATAGCCTTTTTTTTGAAGTCACCTTTGGTTGGATTTGTTCCAACTACATAGCTTTCGGTTAAAGCATGTTGCACTAATGCATTAAAAAGGCATGTATGATAAAAATGGTAATTGCTCATTTTTTTGTACAATAATGATAAACTAGGACAAGTAAGGACAAAAAATAAAAACAAAGGACAGGAAAGGACAAAAAAGGACAAACTGCATATTTTTCTGGATTTTTAAACTTATGAAATTTGTAGAAACCAAAAAAAATTGATTTATGAAAAATTTATTTGACACAATCGTGAGGATTTTTTTCCTCAGCTGGCGCAATTTCGTAACTTTTTGGCGCCATCGAAAATTGCCCTTTTCCGTTTGGCTTCGAGTTCATCAACTGATGACAGGAGCACTCAACTCCATAATAGAGTGCGCAAACCACTTCCTGCCGAAAGTAGAGACAAATTTAGCGAAGATATCTGACTTGGACAAGTCAGATTGGCAGCGAATTTTGAGAACAAAAGAGCGTTCTCATTTGGCCGAGAAGGAATATCCTTTTGTTACAAAAGAAGAATATCAACATGCACTACTACAGACGTGGTTTTATCCCGCAGTTATTTTATTTCTAATAGCTGCAGAGACCTTTTTGTATGTACTTCTTGCTGGCTTTCTACTACCAAATGACCCTAAAGTAAAAGACCTTCAGCCTGTTGTCGCATTGTTTCTCGCATCTATAGGGGCGTTTTTGATCCATTCGGGATTAAAAACAGTATTTGGGTTTATCGACACCTTCAAGGCTTATAAAAAAGGCGAAGAGACGATTTATGAGGTCATGCGGGATGGAGTTTGGCTAACTTTAGGAATTTTGATGATTGTTTTTGCTACTCTTATGGCACTTTATGCTGGTATCGCGAGGGAACATTTCTTTGCGATGGGTACCGACCCGAAGAAGGTGGGTGTATATCGAGCATTGAATGTTGTAGTCATCTCAGCTACTGTAGGAGCCCCTGTTTTGCTTGCTTATCTGAAGCATATATTAAGGGATAGCTTATTGATTGTCAGCATTTATCGCTCAATGATTCGGTACGAACGCCAAAGAAGCAGTCTTCTTATTGAAGCAACCCGTCACTTAAGTTACTTTAACGACCGAATCGCCGTCACAATATCAGGAAGCTACCAGCTGGTTTTGGATACTTTTGAAGTATTAGGGCGACGATTTGATGATGAACACGAGCAGTTTGCATGTGAGCTGGAAGAAGAACTTAGAAAGAACCCTGTTATTAATGAAGATTTTTTTAAGCGATTTGAGAACGTAGTCGGACTGCGTTTTGAACTATTTGCCTATGCTATAAAAAGAGATGCGTCCTTTAGATTTCAATTGAAGAAATCAAGCATGTTAGAAAGCAAACTCAAGGAATTGAATGAGACGAAATTTCGCAAATCGTCCGAAAAAAACGATTTAATGGAAGCTCATGAAGAAGCCACTAAAAGCTACGGCCATAAGCTTCTGAACAACTTGAATAAAGCGATTTTAGGGCTTCTGCTAATGGTTAGTTTGGGAATGATATCTTGCTCTTCGATATTCAATGACCAACGCGAAAATACAATAGTCGTCCCTATTGATCTTAGCTTAAGCTCCTCTGAGACGGAAGCTGTTTACCTTGAAACAGCTATCCATATTTTGGGTCAGATACGACCCGGATATAAGATTTATTTTACAGGGGTTCATGGTGGGTCACAAACTACAAATAGTGAGATTTTTCAATTTCATTATACTGAAGAGCAAGATTCAAAATTTATGGATCCGACTGATGCTCTCAGCGAACAACAATCCAAGTATGAGGCACGTCGCAAGGTGTTTATGGATTCAATTAAAGTGAATTTTAGAAATAAGTTTGCACTGGCAGTAAACAACTCTAAGATTTATGGTGACTCAACTGACATAGTCGGAGCCCTGGCTGTTGCAAAACAATATTTTAGTCCTGAAAATCGCTGTCAAATTGTGATTCTTAGTGATGGTTTACATGAAGCTAGAGGTGTGCAAATGAAGGGAAACGGTGATTGGAACAAACTTGTCGACAAAATTAACCCTTCTATAGATTTTTCATCTATCCCTCAAACAGAACTGCTCTTCTTTATGGGCAATCAAGGAAAGTCTTATTCCCCGATTATGCTCCAAAAAACAGATAGTTTTTGGTCTAAGTACTCCAACAAAAACAATTTAGTTTTTAAAGGTTTTTTTACGACAACTACCAGTTTAACTAAAGAGATATATTCAGAGATATGAAAAAGAAACTTCTTTATTTTCTGCTGCTATTACTAGCAGCAGAAAATTCAATGTCCCAAATAATACCCACTTTTGAGCCCAAAGTATTTAAAATACCTGGAGGCCATAGAGGGCGCTTTACTACGAATTTGAATATTAATGAGGGGGATTATCTTTACATTGAGGCTTTGGGAGAGGTTAGAGTAGGTTATTTCTTTGTGAGTTATGTCCCCGCAGATGGATTTCAGGAGAATCCTGATCCTCATGCGTTGGACAAATTTGACAAACCTAACTTTCGGGACTTCCCGCATGGAACGTTAATGTGTTGGATTGATAATTGGGTTCATCCTTGTACTAAAGTATTTGCACAACACACTACTTGGTATCAAAGAATGTCAATGAAAGAGGATTGGTTTTTAGGAGCGGATTTAAGTGATTTGAAAGGATGGATATTCTTAGCACCAAAATCGGGAGTGCTTGAGTTTGAAATAAACGATTTACAGCCCGAAAATAATAGTGGTTTTTTTTCTGTAAGCGTAATAAAAATGACTAAGTCGCAGCACCTGAATCGAAACTATTATAATCGATGCCCCAAGGTAGCCCCTCAATCAAAAGGTATGTTTGGAGATTATATTGATAATAAGGGTTCTGTGTGGGATAAAGATTTTGATGTTGTCTCTAAAATGTATCATGGAGGGCAATTGACATTTCGAAGTGAACGTGGGTTTCAATGTACATATGATCATGTTACTAAGATTTTAACCAATCCTCCGACAACTATGGGGACATTTGACTATGGATACGGTTTAAAACAAGGTATGAAGAGGCATTTTATTTTGGATGTCTTTCCTCATGAATTATATAAGGGGTTGACCTATACGGAAACAAAGAATACGTATTAGTTTTCGGCTGACTCTGATTTTGGGGGCTATTTGGCAAGCAATTGATTTGTCAAATAGCCTTTTTTGATAGGCTTCCGACAAAAATAAATACTTGATGTAAGATAAGGCTTGCTATTTTTGTCTAAACCAATGAATGATTCTTTTTGATTATGACACCGCCTCCTTCATCTAACTCCTCTACTTTTGGTCTTTCACCTGGAACATTGATATACGTCGGCCCTACGGTCGTCAAGGATACGACCATTACGATGGTTGAATACAATGAAAAATACCACAAGGAGCGTACCATTGAAGAAGTGGCCGATTGTCAGATTGCCGCCGATGCCTCCTACATCAGTTGGCTCGACGTGGACGGAATACACGAGCCCGAGGTGATTGAAGCCGTCGGGCAAATCCACCATATCCATCCGCTGTTGTTGGAACGCGTTATGAACACCCGTCAGAAGCCGAAAATAGAGTTTTATAACGACGCTTATGTGTTTATTTCTCTAAAAATGCTGTATTGGGACGACAAAGAACTGAGCATCGACGCCGAGCACGTCAGCTTTTTGCTTGGCTCCAATTACCTGATTTCGTTTCAGGAAAAACGTACCAATGACATCTTTCATCCTGTTTTGGAACGAATAAAGGCTTCCGTAGGTAAAACTCGACGAAACGGCGCCGATTATTTGCTGTTTTCGCTCGTTGACCTTATCGTCGATAATTACCTCGAAATCTTGGAAAAAATGAGCGAGCAGCTGGAAGAGTTGGAAGGACTAATTTTAGAAAGTAAACACAAAGATCCCATCGGCCAATTGTACAACCTCAAACGCCAACTCACCCTCATGCGAAAGTACGTGTGGCCACTGCGCGATATGCTGAGTCAGGGTTTGCGCGAAAATTCAAAACTCATTCAGAAAAGCACCATTCCTTACTTTCGGGATGTCCACGACCACATTACAAACGCCATTGATTCCATTGAATCCAATCGCGAACTTCTGACTGGGCTGATTGACATTCATTATTCAACCCTCAGTTCGCGGATGAACAGCGTGATGAAGACCTTGACCATTTATTCGGCGGTATTTATGCCACTCTCGTTCCTCGCGGGTATATATGGCATGAATTTCGATAACATGCCCGAACTTCGCCAACCCAATGGCTACTTCTACACCCTTGGCGGGATGGCCGTATTGGCCGTTGGGCTATTGATTTATTTTCGTCGAAGGGGATGGATGTAACTGGATTGATAAACATTTATTGGCAACGTTCCCGATAACGATTGCATTAAAAAAGCCAATATTTTATTTGTAATATTCAACAAATAAGTAAAACTTCGACGAGGAAAAATCATATTTCCGCTTGTTTACCGCACAAAAGCCGACGAATTTTACTTACTGTGAATTATAAATCTCTCTCCGACGAAATGCTTCTCCTCTACCTCCGAACTGGAGATGAAAAGGCTTTTCGTGAGATTTATCAGCGTTATTGGAAAAAACTTTTCTTCACCGCAGTCCGAAAAATTGAAGAAGCCAATATTGTAGAAGAACTCATTCAAGATATTTTTCTAAAACTCTGGGAACGGCGAGCAGGTCTGCAAGTCGAACGTCTGGATGCGTACCTTTTTTCGTCTGTTCGCTACGCGGTCATCAACCACATCAAGTCCAATTTGGTGCAAGAAAAGTATGCCAATTATGCCCAACACCATTACTCAGACGCCTGTTCGGTGACGGAAGAGCAACTTGAATTGGACGAATTGATTCAAGTGGTTGAACAGCAACTCAACGACTTACCCGAAAAAACACGCCGAATTTTTCAAATGAACCGCTTGGAGTACCAATCAGTGAAAGAGATTTCGAGCAAGTTGAAAGTACCCGAGCGAACAGTCGAATACCACCTCAGCCAAGCCCTCAAGTCTTTACGCCATTACTTGCGCGACTACCTTCCAACGCTCCTTTCATTGAGTTTGTTCTTGTAGTATTTTATCAAGAATATTTTCCTCTTTTCTGAAATAAAATTGTATTTATCATAGAATTAATAAAAACATTTGCGGTCTCGTGGTGCTTTCATTGACTTATAGATTGAAACCACAGCACTACATTTATGAGCCGAAAGAGTTTTAGGCAACTCTTACAGAAATACCTCCAAGGAGAGTGTACCGCCGAAGAAAAGTCGTTTGTTGAGCACTGGTACGGGCTACTTGAGGCCGAAACGGGCGAGTTAGAAAAAAACATGGATACCGACGAGCTGGAGGAGCGCCTGTGGGAGCAAATTCAGTCAAAAATGGCGGTAGAGGAATCGACTGACGACGCCCAACCGCTGCGCAAACGCCTCCCATTTGGTTGGCTTGGTCTTGCAGCATCGCTATTGCTGGTGGCTACTTGGTGGTTTGTTGCTTTATGGAACAAAAAAACGCCGACCGACAGCGTAATTGCCAGCGATTGGTTGCAGCGTACCAACACCACTACTTCACCCCTACTCATTCGCTTGGAGGACGGGAGCAAAGTAAAACTATCGCCCAAAAGCACCTTACGTTTTCCTCAACATTTTGAAGAACATAACCGAACCGTTTACCTCAGCGGCGATGCTTTTTTTGACATTCAGAAATCACCATTACGGCCTTTTTATGTACATACCGACCGGGTCATTGCCAAAGTACTCGGAACGAGTTTCTTTGTTCGTACCGATGCCGATACCAAACACGTCCGCGTAGAGGTTGTAACAGGCCGCGTGGCTGTCTATGGGCAATCAGCCGAAAAACGTAGCCCCGTTGCCAATGGCGTTGTGCTTAGTCCCAACCAAGCAGCCACCTACTACGACGACCAAAAACACTTTGTGACGGGGCTGGTAGAAAAACCTGCCCTACTTGAAACGCCAGAGACTAGAAAACAAGAATTAACCTTTCAGTTTGACGACACGCCCCTGTCGGAAGTCATTAGGCGATTGGAACTGGCCTACGGCATCGACATCGAAGTAGAAAACGAACAACAAAATAATTGTTTGCTTACTGCTGATTTGTCCAACCAACCACTCTATAATCAGCTCGACCTGATTTGTGCGGCGTTGAAAGCCAAATATGAAATCCAAGGCACCACCATTCTTTTAAGTGGTAAAGGCTGTAACTAATCCATTTTCAACACATAACTACATTTCAAACCTCCTAATTTTTTCTACGGCTATGTTTCTATTTCTACAAATCGAATAACCATCTCCCATAAAAAACACCAGCCGTGCTTCCAACACAAACTGGTGCTTTTGAAACGCATTTCCTACGGGGCCAGACCGCGAATCCTATCCCGTTAGGAAGTGTATTTTGTCGATTTTCCAACCAACAAAACACCTTAAAGGTATGAAAAAAAATGATTTATCTCCAATAAGCCATTCGCAACGCTGGCGCACTAAAACGTTTTTGCGGCTTATGAAACTTTCCCTTATTCCCTTCTTTTTGATGCTTTCGTGTGTAGGTATGAGCTTCGCTTATGACGGCTACACCCAAGAAATGATGCATCGTTCGGTGACGCTAAAAGTTGAAGAACAAAAACTTAAACATGTGCTAACCCAAATCGAGAAACAAACCAATGCTCGTTTTGTGTATAGCTCCAAAGTGATTGGTTCTGAACGCAATGTCACCATTTCGCTCACGCACAAAACCCTTGAAGAATCGCTCCAAGAGCTTCTCAAGCCCTTGCATCTCAGTTACCGCTACCTCAATGGCCAAGTTGTCATTGAACCAGCCGAGGTCGTTACAGTAGCTTCGCTGTCGGCCACTCAGCTCGAACGTAGTGTGTCGGGGCTAGTAACAGATGAAAAGAATGTGCCACTCCCAGGCGTTAATGTGGTTATTAAAGGAACAATCCGTGGTACTTCGACCGATGCAAAAGGGGCATTTCAACTCGCTTTGCCCGAAGGCAACAACGTGGTGCTCACCTTTTCTTTTGTTGGGTATCAAAGTCAGGACGTGGCCGTTGGCAATAAAACCGCCCTTACTGTGTCGCTGTCGCCAGACGTCAACGCCCTGGAGGAAGTAGTCGTCATCGGGTACGGAGCTGTCAAAAAACGTGACCTTACCGGCTCGGTGGTTCAGCTCAAAAGCGAGCAACTCAAAGAAGTACCCACGGCCAACGTGTTGGAAGCTGCCCAAGGTAAAATTGCGGGTGCTGATATTACGCGTAACAGCGGACAAGCAGGCGCGGGTGTTAGCATTCGTATTCGCGGAAACCGTTCGATTGGTGGCAACAACGCACCACTTATCATCGTGGATGGTGTCCAATACGGAAACCTCGAAGACATCAACGCCAACGACATCGAAACGATGGATGTACTAAAAGATGCCTCTTCGATTGCCATCTATGGTTCGCGCGGGGCCAACGGGGTCATTTTGATTACCACTAAAAAAGGAAAATCGGGCAAACCTGATATTTCGTTTAATACCTATTCGGGGATTTCGCAAGTAACGATGTACCCCAAAGCGATGGACATCAACGGTTTTCGTGACCTAAAAAGAGAAGCATGGCGTGCAGCAGGCGTTTGGAATAGCCCCACCGACGACCCTGCCATTTTTACCAACGTTGCCGAATATGAAGCCCTTCAAAAAGGCATCTGGACCGACTACCAAGATGCTTTGATTCATAAAGGTCTTCAGCAAAACTACCAGCTAGGAGTACGGGCAGGCAACGACCGCTTGAAATCGTACATCTCGGTGGACTTTTTTAACGAAAAAGGCATCTTGAAACTCGACGAAATCAAACGTTATACAGGCCGTCTCAACGTGGACTATACCATCAACGATTGGATGAAAATTGGTCTTCAAAGCCAATTGACTTATTATGACCAAAGTGTACGCCGCGATCCCCTCAACCAAGCCAACAAAATTAGCCCGTTGGGGTCATTGTACGACAGCAATGGCAATTTCAACTTCCTCATGCTCGACGGCCAAACAGCCAATCCGTTGGCGGACGAACAACCCAACGTTTTCACCAACTCGGTACTCACAACGCGCTCATTAACCAACGGTTTTTTGGAATTTACCCCCATCAAAGGTTTGACCATCAGAAGCACTTTAGGCGTCAATTTGGGCTTCAGCCGCAATGGTTCCTATGCTTCGCCTCAGTCCATTGACCGCTCACTCACGGGGAAATCGCTCGCAAGCTATAACTCCAGCAATGGAAAAACCGTCAACTGGGAAAACGTTGTTACCTACCAGCGTACCTCTGGCCAACATGCCCTCACCGTTACAGGAGTGGCGAGTTATTTAGGCAATTCGTCAGACAATGTCTCGGCATCGGGCGTCAACCAGCTATTATCGACCCAATTATTTTATTCACTGGGAAGTGCTTCGGAAGAAATCAAAATCAATTCAGAGTATTCAAAAAACAACTTGCTCTCGTACGCAGGTCGCCTCAACTATGGCTTCCGCGACCGTTATTTATTGACCCTTACGGCCCGTAAAGATGGTTCGTCGAAGTTGGCTCCTGGCAACAAATGGACGTTTTTCCCTTCGGCGGCATTTGCATGGCGCATCATTGAAGAGTCATTTATGCAGCGCGTCAAGGGGTTGAGCGATTTGAAGCTTCGGGTAAGTTATGGTATCGCAGGAAACGACCCCTCTGGCCCTTATGCTACTCAAACAACACTCGCCCGCGTAGCTTTTGGCTTCAACGACATTGCCGTTCCTGCCTATACTTTCTCCCGAGTTGTCGGAAATACCGAATTGGCGTGGGAGTTGTCGGACACCAAAAACGTAGGGCTTGATGTGGGCTTGTTCAACGGTCGAGTTCAAGCTTCGGTTGATTTTTACGACACCCGCACCACCGATTTATTGCTAAATAGAGGTTTGCCACCTACCACTGGCGTAACGACCGTTAAGCAAAACATTGGAAAAACCCGTAACCGTGGCGTAGAATTGGCCATTGGAACAACCAATATCCGTACCGATAATTTTACGTGGAATAGCAACATTACTTTCTCTAGAAACAAGGAAGAAATCATCGAATTGGTCACTGGCGGTAACGACATTGGCAACGGCTGGTTTATTGGATACCCCATCAACGTCTATTATGACTACGAAAAAACGGGGATTTGGCAATCATCCGAGGCCGACCAAGCCGCAAAAATGTCGCCAACGCAGCTCCCAGGCGAAATCAAGGTGAAAGACCAAAATGGCGATGGAAAAATTGATGCCGTCAACGACCGCGTGATTTTGGGAAGCCCTCGTCCACGCTGGAGCGGCGGACTTGATAATACGCTCAAATTCAAAAACTTTGATTTGAACTTCTTCATTTTTGCACGGATTGGCCAAATGATTAACGCCGACCGCTACGCCCGTTTTGATGCGCAGGGAGTTGGTAACAGTACAGCTGGCTTGGACTACTGGACACCCGAAAATCCAACCAATGCCTACCCAAGACCCAACAAAAACGGAGGGCTAAAATACCTTTCTACTTTGGGTTACCAAAACGGCTCATTTGCGCGCATTCGTAACGTATCGTTGGGATACAACCTTCCCGCCAATGTATTCAAAGGCAAAATCATCAAGGGTATTCGCTTGTATGCCACGGGCAAAAACCTCTACACTTTTACGAAGTTAGACTACGACCCCGAGCGTGGTGGTTCGGAAAACTTCCCAATGACCAAGCTGTACATCATCGGTCTTAACGCTAATTTCTAAAACCCACTGACACTTATCATCATGAAATCATACATCAAAAGAACAGGTATTCTAGGGGCATTTTTGCTCACGTTTGCTTCCTGCGAATCCATTCTCGAAGAATATAACCCCAGCGGCCAAACCGCAGAAACTGTATTTACGACGCCCGAAGGGTTTGAAACCTTGGTCAACGCCGCTTACTCGTACCAACGCTGGTGGTATGGCAAAGAAGAAGGATACAACATCGCCGAAACAGGCACCGATATTTGGACCTCGGGCGCGGGTGAAGTCTATCGCGATTTGACGCAGTACCTCAACCTCCAAGGCAACAATGCCGCACTGAGTAACCTTTGGCGGGAGCTATATGCGGCAGTAAATCTTTGTAACGGCGGGATTAATCGCATCAACAAAGCAGGTTTATCCACAGCCCTTCGCCCTGTGAGAGAAGGAGAGCTTCGTTTTTTGAGGGCATTTTACTACTGGCACATTGTCGAAACCTGGGGCGATGTACATTTATCAACCGAAGAAACCAATGGCATTGTCGCCACCGCCAACCGTACACCTGTGGACAAATTTTATGCCCTTATTTTTGAGGACTTAAAATTTGCCGTCGCTAATTTACCCACGACGCAAGCACAATACGGCCGTGCTACCAAGGGTGCTGCGCAGGCGTTTTTGGCTCGGATGTATTTGACACGCGGCATGAACAAAGAAGCCCTCGAAATGTCGCAAGCGGTGATTAGTTCTAACACCTACAAATTGGAAGCAAACTATGCCGATTTGTGGAAAATGACTAACCTAAAAAACAAGGAAGTCATTTATGCCATCGACTACTCCACCAATTTGGCCATCAACGATTTAGCCAACTCCACTTCTAACCCTTACGGGCATGGACGTGGCAGCAACAATGGGCATTTGCTTTTCTTGATGAAATACGACGACCGCGCAGGCATGATACGTGATGTCACCAACGGCCGTCCGTTTAATCGCTACATGCCGACTCAGTTTTTGTTGGATTTGTACAGCGACAACGATGCCCGCTACGAGGGTTCGTTCATGGAAGTGTGGTTTGCCAATTCTACCTCCCGCCCTGCGGGCATGGCCATTGGTGATACGGCCGTAGTTTGTACCCGCAAAGAAGTTTCGGATGCTTTTGAAAAAACCCGCAAATACCAAACGTACGACCGCAGCAAAATTTACAACGCCAATGGCTTAGTAAAAGATAATTTACGCTACCCTACACTCTCCAAATTTATGGATGCGACGCGGGCCAGCCTCAACGAAGCCCAAAGCGCCCGCGACGTTTTTGTAATTCGCCTGGCCGAAGTGTATTTGATTGCCGCCGAAGCCCAAATGAAACTGGGAGACACCAAAGCTGCGGCTGATTTGGTCAACATCGTGCGTACGCGCGCTGCCAAAGCAGGCAAAACAGCCGTCATGCAAATCACCCCTGCCCAAGTAACCCTTGATTTTATCTTAGACGAAAGAGCGCGGGAATTGGCAGGCGAACAAATCCGTTGGTTTGATTTGAAACGAACGGGCAAATTGCTTGAGCGTATCAAAGCTTACGCACCCGACAACGCCATAAACTTGCAAGAGCACCACGTAGCCCGTCCCATTCCACAAACTCAGTTAGACGCCGTTACGAACAAAACAGAGTTTGCACAAAATAAAGGTTACCAATAACAAACCCACGCAGGTATCGACCCACCGTCGGTACCTGCATTTTTCCCCCACCGAATGAAACGATTCCATTTTCTTGCTGTCGCTACCTTGTTAGCCTTCCCTTCTTGCACACTTTTAGCCCAATCCAACACCCCCTATAGTTGGAAAAATCTACCCAAAGTTGTCCAGCCTACCTTTCGCAAAGATACCATCAACATCACCCGTTTTGGAGCAAAACCCGACGGAATCACGCTAAATACGCAGGCCATCAATACCGCCATTGAGGAATGTAGCAAAAAAGGCGGCGGCGTGGTGCTGGTTCCGCCTGGCCTTTGGCTGACGGGCCCTGTTGTGCTCAAAAGCAACGTTAATTTGCATTTAAAAAAGTCGGCAACGTTGCTTTTTACGACCGATAAAACACAGTATGCCATCGTTGAAGGCGTGTATGAAGGCAAAAGTGCCGCGCGCAACCAATCCCCGATTTCGGGTAAAAACCTCGAAAATGTCGCCATCACTGGGCACGGTATTGTAGACGGCAATGGCGATGTATGGCGCGCCGTCAACAAAAGCCAACTCACTGAAAGCCAGTGGAAAGAAAAAATAGCATCGGGAGGTGTATTAAAAGATGACGGTAAAACATGGTATCCGAGCGAGCAGTTTAAACAAGCCAGCGTTGATAACAAAAGTATGTTGCTCGTACCAGGAAAATCGCTCGATGACTACAAAGACATCAAAGACTTTTTACGCCCGAACTTGGTCGTTTTCACAAACTGCAAGAAGGTGTTGCTCGACGGCATTACTTTCCAAAACTCAGCGACTTGGTGCTTGCATCCGCTGATGTGTCAGGACTTGACCTTGCGTAATTTGTTCGTCAAAAACCCTGAGTACGCACACAACGGCGACGGAATGGACATTGAATCTTGTAAAAACTTCCTCATCGAAGGCTGCACCCTCGACGTAGGTGACGATGCGATTTGTATCAAATCAGGCAAAGACGAAGAAGGACGCAAACGGGGGATTCCTACCGAAAACGGCATTATTCGCTACAATACTGTCTATAACGGCCACGGAGGGTTTGTGGTAGGCAGCGAAATGAGCGGCGGCGCACGCAACTTGTTTGTGCATGATTGTACGTTTATGGGCACCGATAAAGGACTACGTTTCAAGTCGGTACGCGGTCGTGGCGGCGTGGTAGAACACATTTACGCCAAAAACATTTACATGAAAAACATTGCCCAAGAGGCCATTTTCTTCGATATGTACTATTTCGTAAAATTTGCCACTGACAGCCCGCGCGACGAACGGCCTGTGGTCAATGAAGGTACGCCCATTTTCCGAAACATGAAGTTTGAAAACATCGTTTGTCACGGCGCAAACAAAGGGATTTTTGTACGGGGTTTGCCCGAAATGCCCATTGAAAATATCCAAATGGAAAACCTGATGCTACAAACCGACATTGGGGCTGAATTGGTGGATACCAAGGGAGTTTCTATCAAAAACGCCCAACTCCAATCGACCAAAACTAAGCCTGTCATTTCGGTCTTAAATAGCAGTTTATTATCATTTGATGGGATTCAATATACTCAAAACGCTGACGTATTATTTTCCATCAATGGCAGCCGCACCCAAAACATCAGTGTTAAAAACACGGAATTTAAAAACGCTAAGACCAAAGCAGAATTTTTAGAAGGTGCTTCTGAAAAAGAACTGATTTTTACCAATAAATAGCCAATAAACATCCCGAAAGTTTTGAACTTTCGGGATGTTCTGTTCTCTTTCTTTTAATCATGTTACGATACTTCCTTTTTTGTCTTTATTTAGGGATTCAGGTCATTTTTGCCCAATCTACTACCCCACCTCCGCCCACGTACCCGTCTAAATTTGTGGTAGCCCAAGACGGTAGCGGCGATTACAAAACCATTCAAGAGGCCGTCAATAATTTCCGTGACCACTCGCAAGTACGCGTAACGCTTTACGTTAAAAATGGCGTTTATCACGAAAAACTGGTCATTCCAGCTTGGAAACCAAACATCCACCTCGTAGGCGAAAGCAAAGAAGGCGTCATCATCACGGGCGACGACTTCTCGGGAAAGCCATATCCCAATGGCGCTAAAGACGCCACTGGAAAAGATAAGTTCAGCACTTACACCTCATTCGTTGTGCTTGTGGACGCCCCCGACATTGTCATCGAAAACCTCACCATTCAAAATACCGCTGGTCGGGTGGGACAGGCGGTGGCCTTACACGTTGAGGGCGACCGTTTTGTGTGTAAAAACTGTAAGTTAATAGGAAACCAAGACACCCTTTTCGCCGCCCGAGAAGGTAGTCGTCAGTATTACCAAAACTGCTACATTGAAGGCACAACCGACTTTATTTTTGGAAAATCCATTTCCGTTTTTGAAAACTGTACCATTCACAGCCTGACCAATTCGTATATTACTGCGGCAGCTACGCCCAGTTATCAGCCCTACGGATTTGTCTTTTTTGATTGTAAACTCACTGCCGCCCCCGAAGCCAAAAAAGTCTTTTTGGGACGTCCATGGCGTCCGCATTCTCAAACCATTTTTATCAGAACGAACATGAGCAACCATATTTTACCCGAAGGCTGGGACAATTGGCGAAATCCCGACAATGAAAAAACGACATTGTACGCCGAATATGCGTCAACTGGTGAAGGTGGAAAAACCGAGAACCGAGTCAAGTGGAGTAAGCAGCTCTCAACCAAAGATCTCAAAAAATATACCTTAGATAAAATACTTTCAGGCAACGATTCCACAGGAAAATGGTGGTAGTGCT
The DNA here is from genome assembly GCF_000482465.1 of Runella limosa DSM 17973. GTDB lineage: Bacteria > Bacteroidota > Bacteroidia > Cytophagales > Spirosomataceae > Runella > Runella limosa. The sequence continues at coordinate 28,098 of NZ_AXVJ01000062.1, read as the reverse complement.
GGTGTGTTTGGGTTTCTCAAAACCCAAACGCTTGGTTGCTCACAACCTAGCGGTGTTGGAGGTTTCTCAAAACCTCCACTGTCATTAAAAAAATAAGCAATATGAACTTTAAAAATACCTTGAGCCTTTTGCTCAGTTCAACCATCTTTCTTTGTCACGCTCAGGCCCAGAAACCCAACATCTCCAAAGTATGGGTATCCGACCTCGGCAACGGAAGTTACAAAAACCCCGTAATTGACGCCGATTATTCCGACCCAGATGCATGTCGGGTGGGCAATGATTTTTACATGGTTGCCTCCAGTTTTGATGCCGTCCCAGGTTTACCCATTCTTCATTCCAACGATTTGGTCAACTGGAAACTCATTGGTCATGCCCTCAAGCGCCAGCCCCCGTTCGACCATTTTTCCAAAACCCAACACGGAAATGGCGTCTGGGCACCTGCCATTCGCTACCACAAGGGCGAGTTTTTGATTTACTATCCTGATCCCGATTTTGGCATTTATCTCACCAAAGCAAAACAGGCAACGGGGCCGTGGTCAGCACCTATTTTGGTGGAAGGTGGCAAAGGCTTGATTGACCCTTGCCCTTTTTGGGACGAAGACGGACAGGCTTACTTAGCGCACGGATGGGCAGGGAGTAGAGCTGGAATAAAAAGTATTTTGACCATCAAAAAAATGAACCCTGAAGGAACGGCTGTTCTCGACGAAGGGGTAATAGTCTATGACGGCCACGAAAAAGACCCGACCATCGAAGGGCCTAAACTCTACAAACGCAACGGCTACTATTATCTTTTTGCCCCAGCGGGGGGCGTTGCTACGGGTTGGCAGCTGGTGCTTCGCTCCAAAAATGTCTATGGCCCTTACGAGCGAAAAGTGGTCATGGCGCAAGGAAACACGCCCATCAACGGCCCACACCAAGGTGCATGGGTGGATACTCCCACGGGCGAAGATTGGTTTTTACATTTTCAGGATAAAGGCGTGTATGGTCGCGTAGTTCACCTTCAACCGATGAAATGGATTAACAATTGGCCTGTGATTGGAACCGACAACGACGGCGATGGCAACGGTGACCCCGTTCTTTCGTACAAAAAACCAAATGTTGGGAAAACCTACCCCATCGAAACCCCTGCGGAGTCTGACGAATTTGATTCGATAAAGCTTGGGCTTCAATGGCAGTGGCAGGCCAATCCAAAAGGTACTTGGCACACAACGAGCAATCTTGGTTTTCTGAGGCTATATTCCGACAAAATCCCCGACGATGCTAAAAATTATTGGGACGTTCCAAACATTTTGATGCAAAAGTTTCCAACTGAAAGTTTTACGGCAACGACCAAATTGACCTTTTCTCCCAACCCCAAATTAGAAAACGAAAAAGTCGGACTTGTCGTCATGGGGAAAAGTTACGCCAACGTTGGGCTAAAATCATCCAAAAATGGTGAAGTTTCGCTCGTTTATACCGTTTGTAAAAAAGCGTCTGACAAAGCCCCCGAAGAAGAAACCGTCATTGGCAAGTTTGAAAAAGGAAAACCCGTTTTTTTGAGGGTAAAAGTTTCAAAAGGTGGAAAATGCCAGTTCAGCTATAGCACTGATGGTCAAAACTTTACCGAAACTGGCAGTGAGTTTAAGGCCGAAGTCGGCGGGTGGATTGGCGCCAAAGTGGGCATTTTCTGTACGCGTACGACCCAAATCAACGATGCTGGTTACGCTGATTTTGATTGGTTTAGGGTTGAGCCTTAGTAGTGAAAAATTAGAAGAATTTGTGCAATTTTGAGCCTATTTTCACCATTATTCGCACTCAATGACCGATATTAGGCTCATCGCAACGGACATGGACGGTACGTTGCTCAATTCCAAAAGCGAACTCGACGCTTCATTTTTTACCCTCTTTTCTCAGCTCCGAGCGCAAGGAATTCTGTTTGCCGCTGCCAGCGGGCGACAGTACTACAACTTAGCGAAGTACTTCGATGCCATCAAGGATGATATGTTTTTTGTGGCTGAAAACGGTAGCTATGTCATGCACCGCGACGAAGAAGTGTACGTTCAATCGCTGGAACTTTCGATTGCGCGTCAAATGATCGAAATTGCCCGTACGATTCCTAATACCTACATTATTTTATGTGGAAAGAAAAAAGCGTACGTTGAAAGTAATGTTCCCAAATTTTGGGACCAAGTAACTAGGCATTTTGAACAATACCAACTTGTTGATGATTTAACCACCATTGAGGATGACCAATGCCTCAAGGTTAGCTTGTGCGATTTTGACGGTTCTGCCAATAATAGCTACCCGTACTTTCAACCGTGGGAACAAGAATTACAGGTCAAGGTTTCGGGAGGAAAATGGCTTGATATTTCGCACAAATTGGCAAACAAAGGTCAGGCACTCAAAGTATTACAAGACCGATACGGCATCACACCCGAGCAAACCATGGCCTTTGGTGATTACCTCAACGACCTCGAAATGATGCAACAAGCGCACCATTCGTATGCCATGGAAAACGCCCATCCTGCCATCAAGGAAGCCGCTCGTTTTCAGGCAAAATCAAACGATGAAAAAGGCGTTTTTGAAGTTTTGGAGAAAGTAGCTGCGCGTTAGTTTGTACTTTTTGGGATAAACCTTCGTACTCAAATGTTACATACGCTCATCATTGGTGCGGGGCCTTTTGGCCTCACCCTTTCTGCACACCTCAAAAAACAAGGGGTTTCTCACGTGATAGTCGGCAAGCCGATGGAATTTTGGGAGAAAAACATGCCCGAAGGAATGTTCTTACGCTCAGGTTGCGATTGGCACCTCGATGTTGAAGGCGAGCATACGATGGAGGCTTTTCTACAAAAACGTGGCCTGACCGTAGCGGAGGTAGAGCCCATCGCTCTTGATTTCTATTTGGAATATGTGCGGTGGTTTATGCAGCAAACTGCGCTCCCCATTCGCCAAGCGTATGTCACTGATTTACAACAAAAAGAAGGTTATTTTTTGGTAAAACTAGACGACGGAAACGTCCTAGAAGCCCAACATGTAGTTGTCGCTGTCGGTTTTTATTATTTCCCATTCACTCCCACCGAAATCGCACAACTGCTGCCCCAAGGGTCTTTTTCACACACCTGCTACGCAGTTGACCTAGCGGCATTTTCAGGAAAACGGGTATTAATTATTGGCGGACGACAAAGTGCGTTTGAGTGGACAGCCCTCCTTCGTGAAAAAGGAACTGCCCAAGTTCACGTCAGTTACCGCCACGAAACCCCCAAATTTTCCGAAGCACACTGGGGCTGGGTAATGGACGTTGTCAACACCATTGGCAATCACCCAACGTGGTTTCGAGAACTTTCTCCCGAAGGCAAAGAAGAATATCGGTATCGTTTGTGGGCAGAAGGTCGATTAAAGTTAGAACCTTGGCTCGATGCACGGATTCATCAAGACAACGTAACATTACACCCTCAAACACAACTGATTAGTACAGAAGTTACGCCACAAAATTCGTTAAAAATCCAATTAAGTTCGGGCGAAGAAATCGAGGTTGACCACGTAATTACGGCAACGGGCTACAAAGTAGAAACAAGCCAATTGCCTTTTCTACACCCCAACCTGCTGGCGTCGCTTCATTGCACCAACGGTTTTCCGTGTTTAGATGCTCATTTTCAAAGCAATATCCCTGGCCTTTATTTCACCAGTTTAATGGCTGGGCAGGATTTTGGGCCGTTCTTTGGCTTTACCATTGCCGTTCGTACTTCGGCAAAATTGATCGGACAAAGCTTGCTTGAGAAGTTAAACTAGGTATAAATGCGCATTTTTCGGAACTTTGCCCCGCAATTCTTGCTTTTGACATTATTAACTTTTCGATTAAATAAATGACTGAAAAAGAAGGAATCTACGCCATATTCGACACCGCAAAGGGCGAAATTACCGTAGAGTTATTGTACGAAAAATGCCCCATGACGGTAGCCAATTTTGTAGGATTGGCCGAGGGAACAATGGAAAACAGCGCCAAACCGTTGGGACAGCCATTTTACGACGGGCTTAAATTTCACCGTGTTATCAGTAAAATCAACGGCGATAGCTCCGATTTTATGGTTCAAGGTGGCGATCCACAAGGCACTGGCTCTGGCGGCCCAGGCTACCGTTTTCCCGACGAAATTGATGCCACATTACGCCACGACCGTCCAGGCGTATTGTCGATGGCAAACGCTGGCCCAGGCACCAACGGTAGTCAGTTTTTTATCACGCACGTGCCAACTCCTTGGCTCGACGGCAAACATACCGTTTTTGGTTTCGTACTTGATGGACAAGAAGTGGTCAATCAAATGAAAACCAACGATGCCATCAATGCCGTAAAAATTGTTCGTCAAGGCGAAAAAGCCCAAGCTTTTAAGGCCGACAAAGCTGCACTTGATGCCCACATTGGCCAACTTGCGGAAAAACAAAAAGAAGCAGAAAAAGCAGAAGTAGAAACCTTCAAGCAATGGGCATTGGCCAACTACCCAACGGCACAATTTACCGCCTCTGGTCTTGGATACGTCGTAAACAATGAGGGAACGGGAAAAGAAGCTGTAGCTGGTAAAAACGTTTCGGTACACTACACAGGCTCTTTCCAAAACGGCCAAGTGTTTGACTCGTCGCATTCACGCCGTCAACCCATTGATTTTCGTTTGGGCGAAGGCCGCGTCATCAAAGGTTGGGACGAAGGTATTGCCTTGATGAAGGAAGGCGCCAAATATACGCTTTTGATTCCTTACCAACTTGGCTACGGTAAAAATGGTTACGGGCCAATCCCCGCCAAAGCTACGCTCATTTTTGAGACGGAATTGGTGAAAGTAGGGTAATACTGCAACCACTTTGCAACCATACAGGTTAAACGCATCAAAAAAGTAGCCTCGCTGAGGCTACTTTTTTGATGCGTTTAACCTAGTAGCTATATATATAAGAAAAACTAGCCCGCCCGAAACGGCAGCGTCATAATAAACGTTGTCCCCTCCTCAAGGGTAGAATATACCTGCAAGTGACCGTAGTGAAGCAAAACAATCCGCTCAGTCAGCGGCAAACCAATACCGTGTCCATTGATATTTCGGGCATTGATTCCCCGCCGAAAAGGCTTAAAAATAGTAGGCAATTCGGTTTGGGTAATGGGTGGGCCAATGTTATGAAAATGCAATTCAATTGTATTTCTTAGTGCCTGAAAACGAACTGAAACGGTATGATTTGGGGAAAATTTACACCCATTTTCTACCAAATTGACCAACGCAATTTTGAGCAAGGCTTCGTTACCTTCAACCACAAAATGGGAGTTTGTTTCTGAAAATTCGCTCAAGTCCACTTTCACCGTATAATGCGGATAGACCTTCAACAACTCACTACGAACCTGCCAAAATATCTCATCAATCGGTACTTTTTCAAATTTCACCACCGATTCCTCCATGCTCACTTTGGCCAACGCTAACAACCCATTGGAAAGTTGGTTGAGCTGACGCACATCTTCCAATACCGACATCAACGTCTCTTGCCATTCCTTGGGGTCTTCGTCCATCAGCGCCACTTCTATCTGCCCCGTAATTGCCGTCAGGGGCGTTCTAAGCTCGTGGGAGGCATTCGATACAAAAGCCCGTTGCAGTTTAAAACCCTCTTCCAACCGATCCAACATCCGATTAAAACGCACGGCCAATTGCCCAATCTCATCTTGTTTATTGGCCACATCTACCCGTAAATCCAGCCGATTGGCCGAAATTTGATCTACCCTTCCGATGAGTTTTTTTAGCGGTAGCAAGGCACGATAAGCATATACCCAACCCACAAAAAACACCACAAAACTTGCCAACAACCAGCCCAGCCCAAGCACCAAAAGCAAATTACGGTTTTTGCTAAACCCATAAATATCAATGCCCGAAGCAAGCACGACAAGGTGGTTATGTCGATCTACAAACAAAACCCCAACCACTTCACGCCCCTTTTGCACCCAACGAACCTCTTTTTCTTCCCGAACCTGCTGCAAAAGCGCTTTTGTCACCTGCAAATAATCGGTGCCACTTTCGTACACCAGCGAATCTCGGTCGTTGTAAATGATAATTTCCTCCTCCGTCAAAACGGTTAAATGGTTTTTATCCAATAGCTTAAAAAGCTCTAAACTAACCGTTTCCGTCCCAAAGAGTAATTGAGCCGACGTGGTAGCTTCGACCTTGAGTCGTTCGTAAAACTCATTGCTGCGATGCCGCTCCGACAACAAATAAATAACCACACAAAACACCAACAACAGCGCAGAAACTACGGCCGTAAAGAGAAGCGTCAGACGCCCACGGATGGTCATTTTTCTTTCAAAGTATAACCCATTCCTACGACGGTATGAATGAGTTTAGTGGGAGATTCTTTGTCAATTTTTTTGCGTAAATAATTGATATACACTTCGATAAAGTTAGTCCCTGTATCAAAATCAATGTCCCAAACCTGCTCGGCAATGTCCATTTTTGAAACAACCCGCCCACGGTTTCGCATCAAATACTCCAACAAAGCAAATTCTTTGGCGGTAAGTTCAATCGTATTTCCTCCGCGAAGTGCCAGTTTTTGATCCAAATCCAACTCTAAATCAGCAACTTTTAGTCGATTTGTCGGTTGTTCGTTTGATTTCTGAGAACGTTTGAGCAAAGCCCGCAACCGCGCGACGAGCTCCATGAAATCAAATGGTTTTACAAGATAGTCATCTACCCCCGCGTCAAACCCTGCCAGTTTATCGGCGGTGGTATCAAGCGCTGTCAGCATGAGAATCGGGACATCTGGATTTTTTGTGCGCACATACGTCGCCAATTCTACCCCATCCATGTGGGGCAAATTCACATCCAAAATGAGCAAATCGTAGCTACTTTGGTCAAAAAACTGCTGACCCGCGCGGCCGTCTTCCGCTATTTCGACGGCAAAACTGTGTTTTTCAAGTCCTTTCTTAATAAAAGCCGCAACTTTTGCTTCATCTTCTACCAAGAGAAGGTGTGGTTTAATATCCATAACCTTACATACAAATTTGACCCCTTATTTGTTTGCTTAAATATTGTGCAAATCTTCCCTAAATTTCTTCAAAAATTCAATTTCTTCCTTCGTCACTCGGTTATCCGATTTAACAATTTTTTTCATCACACCAATAAAGTACTGCTTCACCTCATGGTTCAGCTCTTTTTTATGTGAAACAAAATAATTCATTGCCGAACGATACGCCTCATCAACTGATTTTCGGTAATGCTCACAAAGTTGAAAAGAATGAACCGCTTGAACCCCCAAAGGCCCCTGATCCAACAAAATCAAACGGGCATTTAATGACTCTTCCGACTGAATACGTCCATCCACCTTAATGAGTGCGTAGATAATACATCCAAGTCCTGAATATAATAGTGGTGATAGTGCTTCCATACCGTTGTATCTTTTTGTTAGAAGACAAATGTAAGGTTTGTGCCTTAGAATAATGTTACAACCAAATTAGAACAGCATTAGAAAACCCTACGCGCAGCCGCAGCGCAAAACTCATCCGCCACATTGTTACATTTTCTTTAGATTTTGTAGTTTTGTCAAAATACTCGCAAACCGTCTAAACCATGAGAAAACCCCTATTTCTTTTTCATTGCTTGTTGCTTACCACAATTTGTCACTTCATCCACGCCCAAGTAAAGCCCCTCACATCGAGTGAAATTTTACTGAACCTAAAAAAACTGAACGTCGTAGGCAGTGCCATGCACATTGCTGCCCACCCCGACGACGAAAACACCCTCTTACTCACCTATTTATCCAAAGAAAGGCTTGTTAAAACGCAGTACCTTGCCCTCACCCGTGGCGATGGTGGCCAAAACCTCATCGGCCCCGAACAAGGCGAGTACATCGGTATTATTCGTACGCAAGAGCTGTTGGCCGCCCGTCGGATTGACGGCGCAGAGCAGCTTTTCTCGCGCGCATACGATTTTGGATTTTCCAAAACCCGCGAAGAAACCCTGAAGTTTTGGGGTGAAAACAACGTGCTGTCGGATGTCGTATATCACATTCGTAAAAACCAGCCCGACGTACTTATTACGCGCTTTCCACCTGATGCCCGCGCGGGACACGGTCACCACAACTCTTCGGCATTTTTGGCCGAAATCGCCTTTAAAATGGCTAACGACCCCACCAAATTCCCTGAGCAGCTCAAAGAAGTACAAACTTGGCAACCCAAGCGCATCGTTTGGAACTCGTTTTCTCCAGGCTTTAACAACCAAAAACCTACCGACAAAGGCTCATTCATCACGGTGGACATTGGCGGTTATAACCCACTTATTGGAAAATCGCACGCCGAAATTGCCGCAGAAAGCCGCAGTTCGCACAAAAGCCAAGGGTTTGGTTCGGGCGCCAACCGCAATGCCCGCGTCGATTTTATGCTTCACAAAGATGGCGTCCCTGCCGAAAAAGACGTATTTGATGGCGTTGATCTTACTTGGAGCCGCGTCAAAGGCAGCGAGCAAGTAGCCCAGCTCATTGACCAAGCCATCCGCAATTACAACGTGAGTTACCCCGCGTCGTCGGTGCCTGTTTTGGTGAAAATTTACGAAGAATTGGGCAAACTCGACGCCAAAAACCTGTATGTACAGCAAAAAAAGGCCGAAGTGGAAGTATTGCTTCAAAATTGCCTTGGCCTTTGGTTTGAAACAAATCCGACGGATTATGCTGTAGCCGTGGGCGACCGCGCACCGCTGAAAGTTAGCGTGGTGAAGCGCAGCGATTTTCCCATCAAACTAACGCGTTTGCAGTTTGTTGGGGCATCAAAAGACACAACCATGACGTTGGAAATGAAAAACAATGAGCTTTCGGTATTTTCATTTGCGCCTACTGTACCTGCCAACACACCCATAAGCCAGCCTTATTGGTTGGTCAAACCCATCAAAAACGGGGCATTCCAAATCGACGACCAATCGAAATTATCAACCCCCGAAAACATTCCTACGCTTCAAACGGCCTTTACCTTTGAAATCAGTGGGCAAAAATTCACCTTTACCAAACCGTGGGTCTTTAAATCAACCGATCCCGTGGACGGCGAAGTCTATCGACCGTTTGAAATTCGCCCCGAAGCCACCGCAAACGTTTCGGAAAAAGTCTATGTTTTTGCTGACAATCAACCCAAAACGGTGGACATCGTAGTAAAAGCCCACCGCGCCAATGTCAAAGGCACGTTGACGTTTGACGTACCCACGGGCTGGCGCGTAGAACCCATGCAATTGCCGTTTGAAATCCGCGACAAATACCAAGAGCAAACGGTTTCGGTCAAAGTGTTTCCATCGGCGCAGCAAAGTGACGTCAAGCTCAAAGTAATTACCAAGACTGACAACGGCGAAAATTCGTACAGCCTTCGTTCGGTCGAATACAAGCACATTCCTACCCAAACCATTTATCCAAGTGCTACAACCGCTTTGGTAAAATTGGACATCAAAAACAAGGCAAAAAACATTGGGTACATTGCGGGGGCTGGCGACGAAGTTCCTGCGGCGCTCCGCCAAATGGGCTGCCAAGTGACGTTGCTCGATGAAGGAGCACTCAACAAAAACTTGTCAGTGTATGATGCCATCGTCGTAGGGGTACGAGCTTACAACACCGAAGAGCGCATCAAGTATTTTCAACCAAAACTGATGGAATACGTCAAAAATGGTGGTACAATGGTGGTTCAATACGTGACGGCGGGTGGTTTTGGGAATACGCTGAAAGTACAAGAAATGGGACCGTATCCCTTCAAAGTTGGCCGCGACCGCGTGACGGAAGAAGATGCCGAAATGCGGATTTTACAGCCTGCTCACCCGATTTTGAATACACCTAATAAAATAACAACCAAAGATTTTGAAGGCTGGATACAAGAACGCGGAATTTATTTTGCCGTAGAGTGGGACAAAAACTACGTACCACTTTTCTCGGCCAATGACACAGGCGAAGCAGCCAAAGAGGGAAGTTTGATTTATACCCAATACGGAAAAGGCCACTTCATTTACACAGGCATCGTATTTTTCCGCGAATTACCCGCGGGCGTACCTGGTGCTTATCGTTTGTTTGCCAATATGATTTCGTTGGGAAAAAAGTAACCCAATGACAGGATTGACTAGCCACTGAGACGACGATTAAAACCCGTACCTCAGCGGCTAGTCCATTTCCTTACCCAAAGAATTAACATGGATACCCCCATCGACGAGCAACAACTTTGGCAGGATTTTCAGCAAGGTGACGACGACGCATACACCCAGCTTTATCGCCTCCACGTCAGAGCCATGTACCGTTATGGACTTAGTTTAGTGCCTGTTTCTGAAGCTTTTGTCTTGGATTGTATTCACGATGTATTTGCCGAAATTTGGGCAAAAAAAACACGCCTTACGGTTCCAGAAAACGTACGGTACTACCTGCTCAAATCCCTCAAAACCCGCATATTACACCTTCTCAAACGCCACGAGCGCCCGCATTTGTTTGTTTCTCAACCCGATTTTGATGACCTCTGGGCCGAACCTTCGAGCGATGAACTCCTGATGCAAGAAGAGGAGTCTTTTGATCGGGAACAGTTAATCAAACGCCTTGTTAGCCAGCTCCCCCCGCGCCAGCAGGAAGCCATACGACTACGTTTTGTAGAAAACATGGAATACACCCAAATCGCCGAACTCCTCTCCATGAATCGGCAATCTGCTCAAAATCTGGTCTTTAGAGCTGTCGAAAAATTAAGAAGTTGGCTACTTCCCTCCCTTTTTTATCTTTTTCAAGATTTTTTTAGCAGTAAGTGAGTATAGAAGCGAGAGATTGGTCATCTACGGACAAAAATCCTAAACACTGTGCCAAACCAATACGCTTTTTACTCGGCAGCAGATTTTGTCATCGACGATGCTTTTTTAAAGCACCAACTTACCCCCACCCCTGCTTCAATCGACTGGTGGAATCGCTGGCTTTCTGAAAACCCGTCCCAACAAGAAGAATGGAACAAAGCAGTGCGGTTGCTCGAAGCCGTGCGTTTGGGATTGAATGACTATACCCGTACCTACCTCACCCCCGAAACAGAAGCGATGTTGTTGTCGCGCATTCAGGCTACCAACCGACTGCATGACGAAGAGGAAGCGCCCATTCGCTCGCTCTGGAATCAGCCGTGGATTCGGTACGTGGCAGCAGCCAGTGTGATAAGTTTGATAGGTATCGGCTGGTGGGGACAGCAGTCATTTCAACGCCGCACTCAACCCTACCAAGCCTACGTGGCGACCCTCGATGAATCAAAAATTGAGAAGGTAAACCAAGGCGACAAACCTCTTCATTTTCAGCTTCCTGACGGCTCGCAAGTCACCCTTTTTGCCAAAAGTCGTTTGAGTTTTGATAATTTTTTTGGAAAAAAGAATCGCAGCGTTTATTTGTCGGGGAAAGCCTTTTTTGAGGTCAAAAAACAGCCAAATTCGCCATTTTTTGTGTATGCCAACGAGCTTGTCACCAAAGTCTTAGGCACCAGTTTTGTGGTACAAGCCTACCCCAACGACAAGCAAGTTGAAGTCCAAGTAAAGACGGGGAAAGTATCGGTATTTACCCAAAACGACCCCTCAAAAGCCCAAAAATTGAGCAACCGCGAATTAGAAGGAATTGTATTGACTCCTAACCAACAAATTACGCTCAATCGGCAAGAACTTCGACTGGCGCGGGCCTTGGTACCCGAGCCCCAGCTCTTGGCCCAGCCTATACCCCTGCCTGCATTCGAGTTTGAAGAAGCGCCCGTTCCGCAGGTGTTAGAGCTCATTGAAAAAGCCTATGGCGTCAATATTGTCTATGATGCCGAGCTTCTCTCCTCTTGCACCCTCACGGCTTCGCTTTCGGAAGAATCCCTCGCCCAAAAAATCAAATTGATTTGCCAGGCAATAGACGCTACCTCAGAAACCATTGATGCTCAAATTGTTATTTACTCCAAAGGTTGCCATTAGTTCCACTCTTTATATTCATTTTTTAATACCTAATCATCCCTCTTCTATGAGAAATCCTTTACGACTACGCAGTTTGGCGATGCGGACGGTTTGTGTAACCTGTACCCTGCTCCTACTGTCAGTATTGCTGATTGGCGTATCTTACGCCCGCGAAACATTCGCCCAAGAGTTGCTTCAGCAACGCATTACCCTTAAAGCCGACGAACAATCGGTAAAATCGGTTTTAACAAAAATCGAAAAGCTTACATCGGTCAAGTTTTTGTACAGCCCTAGCCTCATTAAGTCGGAGCGCAAGGTCAACCTAAATGCCGTTAACGAACCCCTCAGCAAAGTACTTGAATCGCTGCTTAGTCCGCTGCAAGTTTCGTACGAAGTGGCGGGAAAACAAGTTATTTTAAAGCAAGAGACCTTACCTCAACCCGTCGAGAAAAAAGCGTCCGCTAGCCATGAACCCTTCGCGGTTGAACAACCTATCACGGGAACCATCACCGATGCCAAAGGGGAAATTTTGGCGGGGGTAAGTGTATTGGTCAAAGGAACCAATCGCGGAACTTCTACCAACGGCGAAGGGAAATATAGCCTCGTCGCCCAACCGTCCGAAACCCTGGTTTTCTCGTTTGTTGGCTACATCAAGAAAGAAATGGTGGTTGGCAATCAGACAGAAATCAACCTTGTTTTAAACGAAGACACCCAAACCCTCGGTGAGGTGGTTGTCACGGCTTTGGGTATCAAACGCGACAAACGCGCCTTGGGTTATTCGATTCAGGAAATCAACGGAGAAAGCCTTGCTCAAGCCAAAGAAGCCAACGTAGCTACCTCATTGGCAGGGAAAATTGCGGGTGTACAAGTGACGCGCGCAGGCAACGGGGCAGGCGGTTCGTCGCGGGTCGTGATTCGCGGTGCCAACTCATTGGTGGGAAATAGCCAGCCTTTGTACGTCATCGACGGGATTCCGATGGATAACAGCAACGTAAATTCACCAAGCCGCTGGGGAGGAATCGACTACGGCGATGGTATTTCAAACATCAATCCAGAAGACATTGAAAGCATGTCGGTGTTGAAAGGGCCAAACGCCGCCGCCCTATACGGTCAGCGCGGAAGCAACGGGGTCATCTTGATTACGACCAAATCGGGCAAATCACGCAAGGGTGTAGGCATCAAATACGGCATTGATTATTCGATTGGAGACGCGCTAGTTTTGCCTGATTTTCAAGATGAATACGGCCAAGGACTTGACGGAACATTTACCCATTTCCGTGGCAACGATGGCAAAATTTACACGTGGGCAGCCGCAAAAGCCGCTAATATTCAAGGCATTCCCAAAATGAGTGGCGGACGCGACCGCTTTACCCGTGCCAGTTGGGGAGCAAAAATGGAAGGACAACAGTACGAAGACCAATGGGGAAATGTATTGAGCCTAACCCCTCAACCCAACACTTTCCAAACGTTTTTCAACAAAGAAAGACAGATGGCCAATAACATTAGCCTTGAAGGTGGAAACGACAATGTCAACTATCGCTTATCGTTTGGAAATACCAAAATCGACGGTTATACCCCAGGAAATACCCTCAACCGTAATAACATTAGCCTCCGTACAATGGCCAAACTTACTCCCAAGCTTGACCTTGACGTAAAAGCCAATTACATCGGTCAACGGGGCAACAATCGCCCGACGGTTTCGGATGCCGCCGACAACCCTGCCTATCTTTGGATCAGCCAACCGCGCTCCATTCCGATGAGCATTTTGGAAAACTCGACCTGGACGGCGGAAGATGTAAGCAAACAACTAGGCTACGGCACCACCCCGTTTATTGGTTTGGAAAAAACGTACGCCACCAACTCTTCAACGGCCAACCCTTATTGGACGCGCGACCATACCCGCAACTCCGACGACCGTCAGCGTTTGATTGGTTTGATAAAATTGAGTTATCAGTTTAATGACTGGATTCGTTTGACTGCCAAAACAGGTACCGACTTTTATACTGACCAGCGCCTTCGCTACCGCGAAAAAGGCACTTACCAAAGCCAAAATCGCAACGGGGATATTATCGAAGAAGTGACGCGCGTTCGCGAAGACAACAGCGACGTATTGCTGTCGTTGACGCCTGAGTTGTCAAAAGATTTTTCATTGTCGCTCAACCTCGGTGCCAACCACCAGAAATTTTACGCCCGTACCACAGGAAATACGGGTACGGAGTTTATTGCGCCTAATTTGTATTCCATCAACAACACCCTCATCAATTCCTACGTTTTCAACCTCTCAGAATCATCCATCAATTCCGTTTATGCCGCAGGTTCGGTAGGTTTTCGGGACTATTTGTTTGTTGATTTCTCAGCACGAAACGACTGGTCTTCTACACTTTCTCCCGCCAACAACTCCTTTTTCTACCCTGCTGTCAGCGGTAGTTTGGTCGTAACCGATGCCTTAAATCTCCAAAACTCGACCCTCAGCTTCTTAAAAGTTCGTGCCTCGTGGGCACAAGCGGGAAGTTCAGGAAGCCCGTACCAGTTGACGGGGAACTATGCGCTCGACCAAACACCACACGGCGGGCAGCCTTTGGGGTCGTTTACCTCAATTATTCCAGACCCTAACCTCAAAAACGAGCTAACAACGTCGCTTGAATTGGGGCTTGAAGCACGTTTTTTCAAAAACCGTTTGGGATTGACGTTTGCATACTACGATGCAAGTACCAAAAACCAAATTCTCAATATTCCATTGCCTCCGTCGAGTACTTTCACGTCACGCCGCATCAACGCGGGCGAAATTCGTAACCACGGCATTGAATTGTCCATTACAGGTACGCCCGTGCGGACCGAAACAGGCTTCTCGTGGGATGCCACTTTCAACTTCTCTCGCAACCGCAACCAAGTCGTTGAATTGGCCGAGGGAGTTTCGACTTTCTTGTTGGGCGACGACCGCAACGTACAAGTTATCGCTACCCCAGGCAAGCCATTCGGAACCATCATCGGTAACGGTTTTCAATGGCTGCGCGACGACAAAGGCAACCGTTTGATTGACCCAACGACGGGTTTACCGCTCAAAACCAATGCGAAGTCGTTGTACGAAATTGGCAGCGCGTTACCCAACTGGATTGGTGGTTTTAACAATACCTTCCGCTACAAAGGCTTCAGCTTGTCTGGCTTGATGGACGTAAGCCAAGGTGGAAAAATATTTTCACAAAGTTTGCGGGAAGAATTGGTATTCGGAACCAACAAAAAGACCCTTCCTGGGCGCGATGGCTCATACGTAGCGGATGGTGTGGTGGCACAAAAAAATGCTGACGGTACTTGGACAAGCACAGGCCAAGCCAATACCAAACAAGTAAGAGCCCAAGACTACTGGAACGTCATTGCTCCTGACAAAGACAACGTTGTGTCGGAAGAAATGCTCAACGACGCCAGTTATATCATGTTCAGAGAACTTACGTTCAACTATCAATTGCCGTCTAAAATCATCAGCAAAACGCCTTTCCGCAACATTCGTGCGGGAGTTTACGGACGCAATTTGTTCTACTTACAACGCAAAACCGACGGCTACGCCCCCGAAGCCTCGTCGTTCAACGTCAACAATTCGTCGCTAGGTCTTGAGTCCACCTCGTTGCCATTGTTACGTTATTTTGGCTTTAGCTTGAATTTAGAACTCTAACCACCACTTTCCTCTAACGACTTTCAACTCATGAAATCTATAAAAATCAAATCGCTTGTGATGGTAGGGGCGCTTTTTGTAGCGCAAGGCTGTACCGAAGATTTTGAAAAAATCAATACGCCTCCCACCACCCTCTCCACCATCGACCCAGGACTTATTTTGTCCAAAGCTCAAAAAGATGCGGCCTTTTCGGAAGGCTACGAATACCCCAATAACCAATTTGGCTCGTGGATACAGCACTGGGCAGGTGGCGTGCTTATTTCGAGTTCTAGGTACATCCAACAAACCGATGATAACCTTTGGAATGACCATTATGCCTTGATTCGGAATATTTCACAAATCAGAACTCAATTGCTCAAAGGGCGCGAAAATGACCCCAAAGCACGTACCAAACTAGCCATTGCAAGGATTGTAGAGATTTCGATTTGGCAACGTTTGACAGATTTGTTTGGCGACGTTCCTTTCTCCGAAACTGCCTTGGGCGTAGATGCAGTCAATAATCAACCCAAGTTTGATACGCAAGATGCTATTTATAAAAAGTTGATACAAGACTTGGACGCTGCGCTCTCTCAAATTACGCCTACCGACGATAGCTACGGGACAGCTGACTATTATTTCAAAGGCAATATTACGCAGTGGAAAAAATACGGCAACTCACTCAAGTTGCGCCTTGGGATGCGTATCCGTTACGCAGACGCGGCTTTGGCTCAAAAAACCGTTACCGAGGCCATGAGTCAACCCCTACTTGAAAGCAATACCGACAATGCAGCCGTACCAACGTTTAACGACGCTACCAACGCCAACGTACACCCAGTATTGAACCATTGGCTGGCGGGTAGCCCCGACCTCAAATACTTGGCCGCCCCCTTGGTAGCGCAATTGGTAAACTCTAAAGACCCGCGCCTTGCTCGCCTTGTGCAACCCACGGTCAATTCGGTGAAGGCTGGCGCACCTGCCTATAAAGGTATTGGTGTGGCCCTTACGGATGAGCTTTTGAAAACCATCATCAAAGATGACTATTCAACTGCCTCACAAACCACATTTTTCAACAAAGCTTACAGTCCCGCCATTGCATGTTTGGCCATGTCGTACTCAGATGTTTGTTTTTACAAAGCAGAAGCGGCCCTCGAAAGCTGGGGTGCGACGCCTGACCAAGCGGAGAAGTTTTATCAGGATGGGGTAAGGGCTGCTTTGGCGCAAAACCCATACAATATCACCACAGTACCTGCTGATTTTCAAAAGGAACTCTCATTTACGGGTTTGAGTAAAGACGAAAAGTTGGAAAAAATCGGTACCCAAAAATGGATTCAGCTATTTGGTCGTTCGTACGAAGCTTTTATCGAATGGCGTAGAATGGGTTATCCTGCCTTAAAAGCAGGGCCAAATTTGGGCTCGACCAACGGCCAAATTCCACGCCGAGCCATTTATTCGTCGCGTGAGACTTTGCTAAACAAAACCAATTATGACGAAGCCGTTAAGCGTCTTGCCAACGGCAACTCATATACCTCTAAAGTGTGGTGGGATAAGAAATAACCACTGTTTCTATTTTATGTTAAGGCAAACCAAGCTAGTTTTGGTTTGCCTTTTTTTATTTTACTAAACATAAACGGCTTCCGTTTCCCAAGTAAATTGAGGAAGTTTTATGGTACTCAAAAGTTGTTCCTCCAGCATATTTGCCCATTCCGAAATATACAGCACCACGTCATCGCGATAATTATGACGCAAATGGCGTTTGTTTTCGGGCAAACGATTCAAAATTCGTCGGTCCGAAAGTCGTTCTAAATGCTTCAAATCGTCCGAATCCAAACCTGCGTCTATCATCTCATTGATGAGCAAATCCATCGGTAGCCCGCTCGTAGGGCAATATTCATTCAATTGTTCATTCCAATCTCCCCTGCCGTTGGCTAGGGCATGGGCATGAATTTCGGCTTTGGTAAGCTTCGTAATTTCTTGCGCTAAATTTCCACAATTACAGCTCCCCATGTGTCCCCATTGGTACGGAGAGCCTTGTTCAATCTTACGAGCCGTTCGACGAAGAGCGACAATGAGGTCGAGATTAGGACGTGCCATAGCCTTATACGTTTTTATTTATGGTTTATGAGAAATCAAACCGAGTGTCTAGGTTTTTTGTTTTCAAGCAATTTATGTATTTTTTTGTAAAGCAGTCAATGAATATTACAATCAATCATGACCCCAAAAAAACAATTTGTACCCTCCACCTTCCTGTTTGGTATTTTTCTTCTGCTCAGTTCGTGTAGCCGCCAATACGTTCCTGACACTACCTACAGTGTCGAACAAATCAAGCAAGATTTTAAGCTCATGCGCCATGCTTTGGAAGAATCTCACCCAGGTATTTATCGTTACACCTCCCCTGATTCTATTCGTTGGGTTTTTGAACAAACCGAAAAGTTGCTCGACCATCCCATGACGGAGCTGGAATTTCGGCGCACGGTCAACCCCATCTTTTCGTACATCCGTTGTGGTCATACCGACATTTATCCGTCGAAAGGGTATTCAAAATACATCAAAAAAAACAAACCAAAAGAGTTTCCTTTGGGGTTGTATTACGTTGAAAACAAGCTTCGTATTCTCCAAAATCGAACGGACGACACTACCTTGGTCGTTGGCACCGAAGTGGTCTCCATTGATGGGCAACCTGCGGCTGATATTGTTGCGAAAATGCGCCAACTTGTTCCTTCCGACGGTTATAATCAAACGTTTAAAACGACGGTAATCAACGGCAATTTTGGCGGCTTTTATCGCTATTTGTACGGAAATAAAGAAACATTTGAAATCACCGTACAAGATTCATTAGGAAAAAAACGGGGGCTTAAACTTAGTTTTAATAAACCACCCAAACCCACAAAAAAAGCCAGCGTTCCTGCCAAACCTACCAGCAATCAACCACCAAAAACACCCGTAGCAACGCCCAAGTTGATGGTCAAGACCAACCCAAAATTGCGCACATTGAAGCAATCTGAAAAAGACAGTACAGTGGCTATTTTGGACATCAACACCTTTAGTGACGACCGTTATCGCCGATTTTATCGCCGTTCTTTCAAGGCATTAAAAACCCAGAATATCAAACACTTAATCATTGACCTGCGGGCCAATGGTGGGGGAAAATCAGACGCGAGCATTAATTTGATGTCGTACCTCCTCGATTCCGATTATACTGTCTATGACACGGCGGCGGCCATCACCCTTCGTCCTTCGTACCAACACTATTACGGGCACAAATTTCCACGCTTTTTTACGCGTTATTTTTGGTCAAAAAAACTTCCTGACGGTCGCCGAAGCAGTCGTTCTGCCCAGCGCGTTCAAAAACCTACCCGTCGCTATGGTTTCAAAGGACAGGTGTATTTGCTCACCAATGGCGGGTCGTTTTCTGCTGCAGCCATATTTCCCTCCATGATTCAACAGTATAACCCTCGGGCGGTAGTGATAGGCCGCGAAACAGGCGGCGGGCGCCACGGCTGCAATGCGTTTATTTCTCCCTACCTGACCCTGCCGCATACGCAAGCAAAAGTGCGCATTCCCGTATTTAAGTTGGTACTAAACATTCCAGGCGCCGACATAGGCCACGGAGTTCAACCCAACTTCCCGATTGAATACCGTTTTGAAGATGTCAGAAAAGCCCGCGATTTGGACGTTGAGCGTGCGTATGAATTAATCAATGCTTCCAAAAGTGAAAAATAAGCTGCCATGAGAACCAAAGACGAAAGTAAGGTACAATTGATTCTAAAAACGGCCCTAAAGATGATTGCTCGGGTGGGCTTGGCTGGCCTCAAAATGTCGGATTTAGCGAAAGAAGCAGGGGTGGCGACGGGAACTGTTTATATCTATTTTGAAGACAAAAATCAGTTGATTCGGGAGTTGTATTTGTACTTAATGCACGAAAATACCAATGACCTTACCCAAGAACTCACGGGCGACGAGCCTTTGAAAATAAAAATCAAAAAAATGGCCCGTAATTTTCTGGAAAACAACATTCAAAACCCAGAATACGGTGCTTTTTTAGAACAATATTTTCGTTCGCCTTATTTTCAAGAAGACGATACAACCCGCAAAGAAGAAGACCAAGCGTTACAGCCTATTTACCAACTTGTACTCGAAGGGCAACGCCAAAGTTTAATCAAAGAGGCTAATCCCGAACTTTTGGTAACGTTGGTATCGGGCATGTTACATGAACTCGCTAAACAAACAATTTATACCCAAAAGCCTGTTTCAAGTGCCGATTGGGAAATGACTTTCAGCGTGATTTGGGACGGCATTCGTGCCTAGAAATGAATAGTGTTTTTTTGAGCAAAAAACTAATCCCCTAGCCTTTATGCTTTTTTACACGTTATTGAAATTTATCCTCAAAATTGCCCTTAGGGTATTTTTTCGACGGTTTCAGGTGGATGGACTTGATAAATTGCATCGGGCGAAAGGACCGCTCATTTTGGCCGTAAACCACCCAAATACGTTTATGGATCCGCTCATTATCGCTACCTTGGTGAGGCAACGGGTCGCCTTTATTGCCAATGGCAGCATCTTCAATCGGTTTACTCGGCCCATTTTTAAGTACTTTCATGTGATTCCCGTTTATCGCAAAAAAGATACTGCCGCAAGCTCACTCTCTCCCGCCGAGCTCAACAAGCAAACTTTTCAGCGCTGTTATGATTATTTAGAAACCAAAGGTACCATTCTAATTTTTCCCGAGGGTACGAGCGAAATTGAGCGGCGTTTGCGAGAGATAAAAACAGGAACGGCCCGCATTGCCCTTGGTGCCGAAGCCGAGCACGGGTTTAATTTAGGGGTTCAAATTTTACCCATTGGCCTCAATTATTCTGATCCAACGCACTTTCGGTCGGAGGTTTTTGTCAACGTAGGCGAGCCCATTCACGTCCGTGACTTTAAGGAAAGTTATCGCCCCGATTCGTTTGAAGCCGTTGAAACCCTAACCGATTTGATTCAGCAACGACTTACCGAAACCGTCATTATCACCGAAGATGCCGAAGAGGATAGTTTGGTATTGCAGGTAGAAAAACTGTACAAAAACCAGCTTTTTGATGAGCTTCAACTCAACCAAAAAGTAAAAAAAGACGAATTTGGGCTCATTAAACAGCTAATTACGGCCGTTCGATACTTTGAAACGCAGCATCCTGACAGACTAAAATCACTGCAAGTGAGGATGACAAATTATTTGGAGTCGCTTCAAAAGCTTCACCTTTCTGACCGAATTTTCACCCAAACCAAACGGTTATATAATCACCTGAGCAGCACACTTTTAACACTTTTACTGGGGCTTCCTTTGTATTTAATTGGCCTCATCACCAACTACATACCGTATATTTTGCCTTCAAAAATTGCTCGCCTAATTTCGTCCGACATCAGTTACCGCGCCCCAATCATGATGACAGTAGGCATCGTATTCTTCCCCATTTTTTACGGCGTAGAAATTTACCTTGCCCAGCTTTTATTCAAAAATACGTGGTTGACACTTCTTTTTGCGGTGTCGTTGCCCTTTTTAGGCTATTTTGTGCTTTGGTATTGGGATCGTCTTACTCGACTTACTCACCTTTGGCAAGCCCTGCGCTTATTTCGCCAAAAACCAAGTTTAATGGAGTCGCTATCGGCTGAACGGACAAAAATTTTCAAAGCGCTGGAGGAAGCCAAAAGGCTTTATTTAGCCATCAACAAAGACTAAACTCGTGTTGAGGGTTGCTCACAACCCGACGCAAAACCCCGTAAATAACATACCAGAATGAACAGAAGAAACATACTAAAAAGCGGAATAGCCTTCGTGGGAGCAGCTGGATTGAAAAATTCAAATGTTGTTGCCGAGCAAAATCGGGGAAGTTTTGCGCTCGATGGAAACGTAATACGCTTTTACCACCCCGCCATCAAAGAACGTTTTAACATCACGATGTTAGCAGATACGCACCTGTTTAAAGACGATGAACGCGGCGTTCCTTTTCAGCAATTTAGCGGAAGAATGGCCAAAGCTTACAATCAAACCATTCATTTTCAAACGGGAGCGGCTACAAACCCAGAGGAGAGTTTTCGGAAAACACTTGAAATAGCAAAACAAGATCAATCTAAATTGGTCGCTTTAATTGGTGACATTTTCAGTTTTCCTTCGGAGGCTGCCGTGGAATGGGTAGCGTCTCAATTAAAAGAAGCGCAACTGCCCCACCTCTACGTGACAGGAAACCACGATTGGCATTACGAAGGCATGGAAGGTTCAAGTCATTCGTTGAGAGACACTTGGACACAAAAAAGGCTTCGCCCAATGTACCAAAACGATCATCCTTTAATGACCGTTCGTGAAATCAACGGCGTTCGTTTTCTAGCCCTCGACAACTCCACTTACCAAATTACGCCTGAGCAGTTGGCTTTTTTCCGAAAAGAGGCCACCACCCAACAGCCGCTTGTGCTCATGGTACACATCCCACTTTATGCCCCTGAGCGTTCCTTGGGGTTTGGCTGTGGACACCCAAAATGGAACGCCCAAAACGACAAGAATTACCAACTCGAACGCCGCGAGCGCTGGCCCGAAACGGGTCATTCGCAGACTACCATGCAATTTCACAAAGAAGTGTTCTCTTGTCCCAATTTGCTTGGTATTTTGGCTGGACATACGCACAAGCCAACCCTCGACGTTGTTAATGGCATTCCTCAAGTCATCACTCCACCCAATGCGACGGGCGGGTATTTGAAGGTCGAAGGGATACCAACTCTATAAAATGATTTAAGAGGACTATTTCTGCGCTTTTTGAGCAGTATGCTGAGAGGCGGCAAACATCCATTTGGGTGAGCCATTGACAACCTGTTTCAGCATGGTATAGGTAAAGTAAATCTGTGCTGTACCGTAGTGATGAATGCCACTGACGACAGCCAAATCACCCGAACGAAAAATCTTCAAATCAGACACGCTACTCTGTACACCTTTACCGCCTTCATTATTCTTTAAAACACTCTCACGCGTACTGAATCCACTACCATTGCTGTACCGAAAATCGTCGGTAAGGCGGTTTTTGAAAAAATTATAGGCCGAAACAGAGTATTCACCCAAAAACTCTTGTAAGGCCGTTTCGACTTCGGCAGTGGAGTTGGACTGGGCAAAGCTGGGAACAATAAGCCCCGACAATACAACAAGGGTAAGGAGTGCTTTTTTCATAATAGTAATGTTTGGTTTTGTTTCACCAAAATTACTGGTTGTTTACGCGCTGGCGCATCCCCAATTTTGGTAGTTTATACCAGCCTTTGCTCAATGGCTTTGACTACGGCTTCGGGCGCAGAATTGACGTGGAGTTTTTCGTAAATGTGTTTGATGTGGTAGTGAACCGTATGAAAACTTAGCGAACAAGCATCCGCTATCATTTTGTAACTCATGCCTTTAACCATGCAGGTCAACACTTCTTTTTCCCGCTCCGTGAGTTCGATATACGTAGCTTCGGCTTGTACAAACTGGCTCTGAAACATCTGCATCACCCTGAGCGCAATGGCGGGCGACATGTGAGCGCCGCCCCTGTACACATCCTGAATGGCCTCAAGAACTTCATCCGGGTCAGGGCTTTTGAGGACGTAGCCCGACGCCCCGCCACAAACCGCCGAAAAAATGCGGTGGTCGTCTTCAAAAATAGTGTGTATCAGTACTTTGGTATCAGGATAGGCCGCTTTGATGCGCTGCATCGCTTCGATTCCCGATAACCCTGGCATTTGAATATCCATCAACACCACATCTGGACGGTGTTTACGAATTTTGGCAACGGCATCGTTGGCATCCTGATAAGCACCCGCCAGATAAACGCCTTCTGTGTGGTTAAAATACAGGGAAAGACTTTGGCGCAGGGCTTTGTTATCTTCAAAAATGACGAGGCTAATCATGTTGATTATCAGTTTTGTATGGATTTGTGTTCTTTGTGCTATTCATGGTGAACTTTGTGGTTAAATAGAATGATAATTTCTACTTCTGTTCCCACTTCCGACGACTTGACTTTCACCTCAAATCCCCCTTCTTTAGCCCGCTTCTGAAAATTTTTCAGGCCGTTTCCATCCTGAGTCTGAGCAACATCGAAGCCCTTTCCATCGTCTGAGATACGGACGTGTAAATCAGCCTTTTGCTGAAAAATGCGAACCTGAGCATTAGCAGCCTGACTGTGTTTGGCGATGTTGTGCAAGGCTTCTTTATAGACCAGATACAGGTTTCGCCGCTGTTCCATCGAAAAAACGGGTAACTGCGAAACGGGCACTTCATTCTCAAAAACAAACGCAATGCCGTGGGGCATAAGCAGTTTAAAACCCACCGATTTCATCTTTTCCACCAACTTGTCGGGTGCATCGTTGTCAGGATTGAGCGCCCATATCGTGTCCCGAATGGTATGAATGGCCTCCTGCGAGTCGGTGGTCATTTGGCCTAATACGGCTTTGACCTCCTCCTGCTCATGCCCCATTTTTTTCTCAATCACTTTGGCCGACGTGGCTATTCCTGTAAGCGTAGCCCCCACTTCATCATGTAAATCACGGGCGATTTCATCCCGAAGTTGCAGGAGTTTGTTTTGCTGCCGCAGGTTTTCCTGAAGCTGCACAATGAGTTGTTGTTGGGTGCGGGTCTGGTCTTTGCGGTGTTGGTTGGTTCGTTCGGCGAGAATAAAACCGAGAAGAATGATTTCGATTAACGTGCCCGGAACAAAGAAATTATTGTAGGGAGTATATGGCAGCCACTCGATGTTGTATAACGCAAACATGCTGATAATCATGGCCGAAAGGCTAATGCTAAACGCAATGGCATACAGCCAGACTTGTTTTAGGTTTTTGATAGCTACATAAATCAGGCTGATTAATAAAAGAAATAATACCAGTAAAATAAATCCTCCCCAATCTAATTTGAGCCAAAGGAGAAGCCGAAAAAGGGGCGAGATAAACGAGGGCTCAACCAGTTGGGTCAGTTGCGTTACGGCTGCATTTGCGTAGTATAACCCGTTGAAACCTAATATAGCCCAATACAGGCTTTTTGAGTAAAAACGTAGATTGAGAAGATGAACATGAAAAAGCGACCAGCAAAGCAAGTAGGCGAACGCCGTATTGAAATAGGTATTTATTTTTAAAAAGCTGTAAAAGTCGAGGTAAAACAAGATAATGCTCAACATCAACAGGGCATACCAGCCAATCAGGGGATCACGAAGACGAACCGCGAAAATAAAGGCATATAAAAACACGAGCACATAAATGCCTAATGAAAAACTTTGCCAGGTGGTGTTTGTTCGTTGATACGTAAGCGCTTGTTCCAAACCACCGATATGTACAAAATCTCCGTGGGCATTTCCTGAAACAATAGAAAGATAAACAAGGGAAGGTGTACGGCCGATTGGAAAAACGGGAGGCTTTTGGTGTACTTGTTGGTATAATGCAGGCGTTGACTCTCCTGCCTGAAACGCCTGTTTCTGACCGTTTTCGTCAAAAATAACGGCCTCCATCCGACGAAACCCTCGATAGCTGTGAGTGAGGTATAGTTCTTCGCTTGTTTTATTCTTTACGTCAACCCGTAGCCAGATTTTATCGTAGAAATAGCCAAACTGAACCACTTCTTTTTGATTCAGCATGTTGAACGAGTCCAACGGGAACTTTGCTATTTGGTCAACTGTCAGCTTGTGCGTGGCGTCTCTATACACATAAACATAGGGAGCAATCGCGTTGGCTTTGGAGGCATCAGTAATGGTCAGCACGGGCTGTGCTGCCAACGAAAGCGAAAAAATAAAAAACAAAGCAAACAGGCGCATGGAAGCATCGGTTGATTTCCAGTAGGTAATTTGCAAAGATACTTGGTCTTTTTCAACCCCACCCTCCCCAATCTTGGTAGCCTGCCTTACTTTTGAGTGGGGATAATTAAGGGAGAAAAACAAGTGGGTTATTTTTCTAGTAGTTCCATCGTAATAGTAAATAAAAACTACCTAACGACTGAACTACAGATGAATGATTGTTATTTCGTAAGCTCTCCAGTGTCGGTGGCTTTTCCATCTTCCACTATGACGGCTTTCCACGTACCTACCAGATTTTTTTCAATGGTGGGGGCAACGCACTCCTCGGATTTGGAGCTACAGCCGATAAATAAAACAGCAATAATGAAAAAAGCAGCAAGGTGTTTGAACATAAATAAATGGTTAAATGAAATGAATTATTGAATGTGTTGAAAAAGCGTTTTGGCAAAATCACTGCGTAAGGTTTTATCCACTAAATCGGTGTGGAGGTCGGAGTAGAGGATATGTTGGGTATCGGTGGTTTTTAGGACAAAGTTGAGATTATGTACGTCGTTGATTGCCACGCCTCGGCTGGCTTGGGAGTTTTCGCGGTAATCGGCCGTGGTGACCAAAAGGCAACTCCCATCGGCGAGGGTTTGGGCGTGTTGTATCACAAAATCTCCAAGCCGCGTTTGTTGCCCCTCCAAGTAAGGTTGAAATGTTTGTTGCCAGTTGGGATTGGAAATGGCTTGCTTGGCCACCGTGATAGAAAGTTCCTCGGCAAATGCCTCTGCAACGTCTGTCATGCCGACAGCGGAGGCATCTTTAAGCTGCTTGATTAAGTTTTGCGTACCCGATTTGGTACGGTAGTTTTGGAATAGACGGTAGCCTACATAGACGGCGGCAGCCCCTGCTAAAAGGATGATTCGGGTTTTCATAAAGGTATCTTAGTCGTTTTCTTTTTCAAAAATGTGTAAAGTGCCTACTTGGTCTAAAACATATATTTTGCCTGTGCTGACCTGTATATCTTTTAATAAACCTTTTCGGCCTGGTACTTCGATATACCACAAAAGTGCTAAGGTATTATAATCCAATACGCCAATATGGGTGGTGGTCATCATAGTCGTATTAGCTGTAAAAAACAGTTGGTTATCTTGATACTGCCACAGACCTACTTTTAGATTGGGTTCTAACATACTTTCCACCGTTACGTTGCGGAGTATTTTTCCCGTTTTTGCATCTATTTCAATAAGCGTACTTGGCGAAGGAACAGAACTGATACTGCTCTTAAAACTCAATAAGGTTTGTTTTTCCTCAATGTATTTCACATGTGCATCTGAAAGTTTTAAGTCCTCTCCCAAAACCTGCATTAGTCGCCCCGAATTGGCATCAAGACGAAGCAGGCTATGGCGATTATTTTTATAATCATTGGCCAACACCCACAAGTTATCCTCTACTGCCGTTAGTACCGAGCGGATTTGACCGTATTCACTCAAATCTACTTCCCATTCGTATTCGCCTGTGAGAAGGGAGAGGGATTTAACTAATATCCAACCATCATTTATTACGAGATTATTGTTATTGAATAGCTTGATTCCAAATTCAAAATCTTCTGAAACAATAGTTTTTTCAGATGTATTTACATTGTAAATCACTAAGCTGCTTTTATTATACTTTTTTTCAAATCCAATAAATTCGCCTTCTTTTTTGGTTAAAAATTGTGGATTAATATTTTTTAAGTCAATAATTTCACCTGTATTTAGTTCCATTATGTATTGTTTGTACACAAAAACAGAATTAGTATAGTCTTCAAAACTATCGCTGAAATAGAAGTAATCATTTGAAAAAAAGTGGCCACAGGATGAACTATTAGTATTTACTTTTTCCAAATTTAAGTACAGATTATTGTCTTTATTAGAATAACTCAAATATTCTCCAAAGACTGAAAAGTCAGAAGTATTGTAAATTTGGTTGGCTATACGATACATATCATTTGACTTTAATGAAATTATAAAATGAATTATTGCTGTCCGCGGCAATAGCAGCAAATCTTGATTGATAATCAGCCTTATTTGGATTTACTGGGATATTATTCCAAATACTACTTCTCAAAGCAAGATTTCCCCAAATAGAGTCAAAAACTTGCAGTCCTTGTGGAGTTAGACCAGGTTCTGCTCCATTGTTATACATCATCAGCTTAAACTTTTCTTTCACTTGGGGTGCATTTACGCCCTTTTTGGAGTCAAACCAGTATTCGAGTTTGTCCATGGAGGTTACGCGGGTTTGGTCGGAGAGATACGTTTTAAACTGCTGCACACTGCCCGATGTACCCTCTACAAATTTTTGAAAAGCTATACCGTTGAGTTCCCAGCTTTTACATTCCACTATTTTATCACCCTCTTGAATAATATCTGCAAAGGCTGTATTGATTTCGCCGCCGTCATTGATGGTTTCAATCAGTGTTTCAAAACCCGTAACGGTGCTAATACTGTTGGGGTTATGTAGGGTGCGTATCACAAAGGCCGTTGCTGCGGTTTGGTAAGGGCTAGCATTTCGCATACCCTGATTTTCCTTTACCAAATCCAAGGTTGTGCGTAGTGTTCGGCAGAACACTGCGTACTGAACATAAGAGGCCGTTTGTAACGGCCCTTCCAAGCCTGATAAACTCTCCAAATAGCTTAATTTTATGATATTTCGAGCCTGCAAATACCATTGATTTTTACGGTTATTTGGTTGATATTCCAAGTTGGTCGGGCAGTTAAAAACTGCCATCTATTCTTAGTACGCAGTGTTCTATCGAACACTACGCACAACTGGG
>NZ_AXVJ01000061.1 GCF_000482465.1 Runella limosa DSM 17973 | reverse complement strand
ACTTGTGCCAACAACCAAGCAGTCAGGAACTTCCCTAAAAAGTAGAGGCAGATTAGTTAACACTGCTTGCAAACAACTCAGGTCTATTCTCTTTTGTGCAGCTCAATCAGCAGCCAAATTTAACTTGGATTGTAAAGAACTTTATACAAGACTACTGGCTAAAGGGAAATCCAAAAAAGCCGCTAAAATGGCTGTTGCCCACAAATTGATTAGACAGGCTTTCGCTATCGTCAAAAACAATGCTGTATTTCAAAATGACTTTCAGGCTAGCAAAATTGCGCTCGCAAAATAATAGTTGCCTTGTGCTTTGTTTTTTAACACAGTTCATAACCCCGTCCCCCCCCTCCATCAGTAACCCAAAATACCCTTAGAACAATGAAAACATGGATAGGTGTTGATATTGGCACAACCAACGTGAAGGCCACCGCCATTGATGAATCTGGCGACATCGTCGCACAAGCCTCGGCCGCTTGCGTCACCTATCACCCACGGCCACGCTACGTTGAACAAAATCCCGACGAAATTTACGGGCTTTTTGTCCGCGTGATTCAGCAAGTTTCGGAGCAATTGCGCCACAAAAACGCCAGCATCGAAGCCATTGGCTTGTGTTCGGCCATGCACAGCGTCATTCCCATCGACGCCCGAAATCGTCGCCTAACTCGCTCTCTACTTTGGGCCGACAACCGCAGCGAAGCCCAAGCCGATGCCCTTAAAACGCACCCCATCCTCGCAAAACTATACCCACAAGTAGGCATACCTGCCCATCCGTACGCGCCATTGACCAAAATGGTGTGGTTTCGCGAACAAAAACCTTCCGTTTTTAGTAAAATCAGCCGTTTTGTTTCCCAAAAAGAATACATCTGGTACCGACTTTTTGGAAAGTTTCAAATCGACTATTCGATGGCTTCGGGAACGGCCCTGCTCGATAATCGCCGTTTTCGGTGGAGTTCGTTGGCCATGGACTACGCGGGTATTAACACCTCCCAACTGTCCGACCTAGTTCCAACTTATCACCAAGAAAAACTCACCCAACGCAGCCTTGCCAAACAGCTAGGCATTCCTGTTGGTACCCCTTTTGTCATTGGCGCAGGCGATGCTTGTTTGGCTAATTTAGGCTCAGGAGCCTTGGATACAGGCGTCACTACCCTCACCATTGGCACCAGCGGTGCCGTTCGCCAAACCGCCGCTACTCCCGCTCGCGACCCTCAGCAGCGTTTGTTCACCTACGTTTTGGACGAAACCCATTACGTATCGGGTGGCCCTACCAACAATGGCGGTAACGTCCTCGAATGGCTTTCTAAACACTTGCTTTTAAAAGACACCAGCGAACTGCTCGCCATGGCCGAAAGCGTCGGGACGGGCGCCGAGGGTTTGTTGTTTGTGCCTTACCTTTTGGGTGAGCGGGCTCCCGTTTGGGATGCCCACGCTTACGGGAGCTATCAACGTTTGCAATGGCAGCACACCCAAGCCCACATGGCCCGCGCGACCTTAGAAGGAGTGCTGATGAACCTCAATCAAATTCGGCAGATTATCGACTCCCAACTCAATAAAACCCGCATCTTGCACGCCAACGGCGGTTTTACGCGTTCAAAATTTTGGGTTCAATTGTTGACCGATATATTTAATACGCCCGTTCGGGTCAATGAAAGCAACGAAAGCGGCTGCCTTGGAGCGACTTTGCTAGCAATGAAATCGTTGGGGAAACTTGAAAGTTTGGAAGAAGGCGTCCATCAATACGTTCGATTTGCCGATACTTATCACCCCGACCCTTCGCAGACCAAAGTCTATCAAAAAGTGCAACGCGAATTTGTCAAAGCGATGGTTGTGAGGTAACTACAAAAGTGGCTTGGTATTTGTATTGGAACAAATTGAAAACTTTAAACGTTAAACAATCATCTTAAAATAATACGCCAAACCATGAAAAAGATTGGAATCGCCGCCGTCATCACTACTGTAATGGTAAGCCTTATGGCTTTTAAATCCGTTGAACCCAAAACTGAAGAAGCCAAAATTCAGTGGGTGACGTTGGAAGAAGCCTACAAACTTAACCAAAAACAACCACGCAAAATTTGGATTGATTTATACACAGAGTGGTGTGGATGGTGCAAAGTAATGGATAAAAATACCTTCAAAAATGCGGAAGTGGTTCAATTTACGAACAAGAAATTCTACGCCGTAAAATACAATCCAGAAAAAGATGCCGACGTAATGTTTGGAAAAGTGTCCTTCCGTAGCCTGATCAATGGCAAAGTGACGGGCTATCCAACCACGGTTTTCATGGATGAAAAAATGAACCTCATCCAACCGATTGCTGGTTATTTGGAGCCGCGTATGTTCCACCAAGTGCTCGCATATTTTGGCGACAATAATCACCAAAAAGAGCCTTTTGACCAGTTTCAACAAAAGACTTACCCTACTAAATATCCCGCCAAAGCACAATAACGGGGTATTTTAGTTCTTCTAATTACTCTTATGCAATTATCACTTTATCAACTCGACGCGTTTACCGACAAAGTTTTTGGCGGTAATCCTGCCGCTGTCGTTCCTCTTACCTCATGGCTTCCTGACGAGACCATGCAGGCCGTCGCCGCTGAAAACAACTTGGCCGAAACGGCTTTTTACGTCCCAACGGAAGCAGGTTTTCACATTCGTTGGTTCACCCCTACGGTCGAAGTGGACCTCTGCGGCCACGCCACATTGGCCACCGCCTACGTATTGTTTTCCCTCGAAAATTATGCTCACGACGAAATAAATTTCGATTCTCGAAGCGGTATTTTAAACGTTCGCAAAGAAGGTGATTGGCTCGTTCTTAACTTCCCCGCTGACAGCATTCACAAGCAATTGCTTTCGCCTCCTGCTTTATTGGAAGCGTTGGGCGACATCAGTCCCGTTGAAATTTTACGCGGAAAAACCGACTTTATGGCGGTATTAGAATCCGAAGAACAAGTACGCACGCTTCAGCCCGATATTATCGTTTTATCGACTTTGCCTGCGCGTGGTGTAATCATGACAGCCCCAGGCGATTCGGTTGACTTTGTGTCTCGCTTTTTTGCGCCTCAGTCAGGCATTGCCGAAGACCCAGTCACGGGTTCAGCACACACAACATTGGCACCTTATTGGGCTGCAAAATTGGGCAAAACCGAGATGGAAGCCCTGCAAGTTTCTGCCCGTGGAGGTGTCTTAAAAATCAAACTTATCGGCGACCGCGTAGAAATAGCAGGCCAAGTAAAACTCTATTTGCGAGGCACAATCGAAATTGGGTAATCCTAGTTTTAACAAAATACTTTAGAATCAATGACAAAGCGTCGGCAGGGAAATTTCCCACCGACGCTTTTCTTTTCTCTATTTTTCCGTTATCGCTTTTGCCAAACGCCTTCCTTTTGAAGGCATTTCCTTGGCTTCATCCTCAGGCATCGTCAATGGGCGTTCTGGTTCTTCTTCTACGGGAGCAATTTCGAGGCCCGAGGCTCTCAGTTTTTCGATAATGGAAATAATCTCATTTCCACGCCGACCTTGCTCCTCAATCGCAAGCTGATTGTATTCTTTTTCGCGTGCGGTTTCCCAGATAAACAACTCTGTTTTAGCATCATAAATCCCTAAAGGCAATCCTTTTGAGATTTGAGAAAAGTTTTTAATCGCAGCTTCCGCTTCGGGGCGTGTGGTGTAAGTTAGGTGATAAAAACTTCCTTTGAACAAATATAAAATTGAAAAACGGTTCATAGCAGTAGTGATTGAAGTAGGGCTTTATTGAAAAGCAAAAACGAATAAAACAATGGATTCTTGTACCGAATGATTTTCGGTAGGGCTTCCTCGTTAGAGGGGTTTTAATTTGTAGGTTGATTGATGAGCGGTAGCATTGTAGGGTAAGCTACGTTAGGCTCTGAAATAGACAAAAGAAAGAACAAGGTCTCTTTGAAGTGAGATATTTACTTAAACAAATATCAAGAAAATATCTTTTTAAACAAAAGAACCGAAGAAAATATTTTCATACTTCCTTCGGTTCAATTTTATCAAAATATGATTTTTTCTAGTTTTGAACCATATAAGAGCATCTAAGCTTTTTTTATAATTTCTTATATGGTTTAAAAAATTATTTCTTCAAAATCGTAAACTCTACGCGGCGGTTTTTCTTGCGATTTTCCTCCGTCGTATTGGGGGAAACAGGGCGTGTAGGGCCATAACCTTTGGTCTGGATTCTATCTCCCACAATTCCTTTTGTACCCAAATAACGCTTCACCTCCTCTACCCTATCTTTTGACAATTGTAAGTTGGCATCAAAATCCCCGACGTTGTCCGTATGTCCTTCGATGAGCACTTCCATCGTCCCGTTTTCAGTCATCATTTGCGCGATTCGGTCTAACTCTGGCAACGACGCAGGCAACAAATCAAACTTACTCTGGGCAAACCCAATCGTATTCAGTGTCACTTTTCGGCCAATCTCAATGGGAGACAAAAGAAGTTCGCGGCGAAGTTCACGGTATTGGGTTTCTTTGGTTAAATCAATCACCATTCCTCCCGACTGATACCCTTTTCGTTGCGCCGTCAGGCCGTATTGTTTTTGGGTATCTAAGACCACTTTGAAATCACCCACGGCAGGATCGTAGTCGATACGTTGCGGGGTTTGTTTTTGGTCTAAATCTTCCACAATTACCTCGGCTGCCACGGGTTGTTTGGTGGTTTGGTCGAGCACTACGCCTTTCAACATCACCGTCGGAACGGGGCGAATCTGCTCTGGAAGCTTCATTCTGAAAATATCAAATTCGCCCAATGAATTTTCAGACGAGCAAAAATACGCGTACGCCCCCGAGGCAGGAATGGTAAAATGTGCTTCAAAATCGGACGTATTGAAAGCAGGGCCGAGGTTTTCTGGCTCCGACCAACGCGTCCAAGTTTCGTCCAAACGACGACTTACATAAATATCCATTTCACCGTATCCGCTGCGACCACTGGAGGTAAAATAAATCGTTTGATTGTCAGTCGCCAAAAAAGGCGTAAACTCATCATCGGCCGTGTTCAAATCAGCACCCATGTTTTTAGCGGGCGACCAAGTACCGTCAGCTTGTTGGAAAGAGACGTACAAATCTGCTCCTCCTTTGGTATTTCCATCTTGCAACGACAACACCATTACTTTTCCGTTAGGGCCAATGTAAAATCCCGAGAAAGAATGTTCGTTGACATAACTTTGAAGGCGTAGCTCCTGCGGTGCCGTCCAGCCTGTGCGGTTTTTACGGCTTACTGATACGCCTTTCGATAAGCTTCCGTCGGGGTGATAAATGTTCATTAAGAGCGCTGTACGGTCGTCGGGAGAGATATAGCAAATAGAATTTTCTTGGGCATTGTTGATAGGTTTCCCCATGTTTTGCGCTTTTTGCCACACCCCATTTTTTTCCTCGGCGTACCAAACATCGTAATCTTCGGATGTGCGAATATTTTCGGGGTGATCGAAGCGGGTAAAATAAATGGTGCGCCCGTCGGGAGAAATCACAGGCGCTACTTCATTGGCTTTGGAGTTGACATTAGGGCCAAGATTTTCTTTCTTCAACTCTTTCGGAACATTCTTGGCGAGGTTAATCGTCGCTTCCACGGGCTTTTCTGAGGCTGATATACCAATGGCATCAATTTCGTTCCATCCTTCTACCAACTGCGTGTTGAGGGTTACTTTAAGGGATGTTACTTTAAACGCCGTCAGTTGCGGCAGCCAAATACGGTGCATTCCCGCGCCGCGTTTACTAGCTTCGGGCTTGGCCTTGTAAAAAGTATATTCTTTGTTGTCGGTATCATACCCCACAACGCTCGTCACGCAGCCAGCGCCGTAGTTTTCGGCAATGACAATCTGGCGAATCTGTGCGGGCGTTTCAAATCCCACTTTTATCCATTCTTCGCCCGCGTCAGGCTGTGCCGACCGCCAAGCCGACGCGCCACTTTCTCCTTGAGGAAGTTTATTAGGTTTGCCTAAAAGTTGGGAAGGACGGTACTGCGCCCCGTTTCCTTGCGCATATTCCGAAGATACACCGATGACCTTTGAAGCCCACTGAACCTCTTGTGAATGAAGCACATAGCTGACAATAAACAGTACAAAAAACGAAAAAAAACGCATGATTACAAGTTTTTTTAGGTAGCTGCACATTTATCGTGCCAATTACAACAATTCGTCCGAAGGATTCCAAAAGACTTTTTTAAAATCCACGATTTTATCATTTTTCACTTTCACGCCTTCCTGCTCCAGAAGTTCTTGCATGGCCGTAGGCGTTCCAAAAAAGTGTTTACCCGTGAGCATTCCGTCACGATTTACCACCCGATGCGCAGGGACGTCGGGCATTCCGTGGCAGGCATTCATGGCCCACCCGACCATGCGGGCCGTCAATTTTGTTCCTAAAAAAGTAGCGATTGACCCGTAAGAAGTTGCGCGCCCTTCGGGTATTTGTCGAACGACGTCATACACGTCATCGAAGAAGTTTTTTGATTCCATGGTTCTTGTTAAACCATATAAGACATATAAGAAATTATAAGAAAACTTATATGCCCTTATATGTCTTATATGGTTCCAAATTCTCCTAAGGCTTTTCGATTTTATTGACCAACTCACCGTACCACTTTTCCCCGTATTTGGTAATCAGTGGGTCTTTCAAGAACTTATACAAAGGCACGCCCAGCTCACGCCCATTGTCACAAGCAGGACGGCAAATGTGCCAGCGGTCGTAATTGAGCGCATCAAAATGGTCGTATTTGGTAATGCGAATGGGGTACAAATAGCAGGAAATTGGTTTACGGAATGTAATTTTTTTATCCAAAAACGCCTGCTCAATCCCGCATTTCAAAATCCCTTTTTGGTCATAAATAGCGTATGCACACTCCCGTCCATTGACGGTTGGGGTAACGTAATCACCATCCGCATCTTGTTCGTACAAGCCCGTTTTTTCAATGGCATCAAGCCCTTTTTTATTCAAATAAGGCTTCACTTTAGGGAAAACCTCTTCTAATTTTTCCAGTTCGTCTTCGCTGAGAGGTGCTCCCATATCACCTTCGATACAACAAGCACCTTTACATTTTGTCAATTCACAAACAAAATACTGGTCAGCAATGTCGTCGCTGATGACGGTATTATCAATGACTATCATTGTTTCTTAATCTTAATTTGTTGCCCAATCTTTACTCCCGTATCAGGCAGTTCGTTCCATTCCTTGATTTGATCCACTTTTACGCCATATTTCTGCGAAATACTAAACATCGTTTCGCCTTGTGCTACGGTGTGCGTGACAAACTCAGTTGCCTTAGGTTGCTGGTCAAGGGTATTTCCTACGGGGCGAATGTTCAACTTTTGTCCGCTCAACAACTTCGCATCTTGCGGTAGGTTATTCCAATACAAAATGTCGTTGACCGTTACATCATACATTTTCGAAATACTGTAAAACGTCTGCCCTGCTCCTACTACGTGTACAATTGCCTTGCCAGTCGTCGCAGTTGCTGGTGCCGTATTTTTAGGCGTTGTGGGAGCGGGTTCTTCGTTTGTAGGCTTAGTAGCAACTTTATCCTGTTTTGGAGTAGGAGTAACAGTCGTCTGCTTCTGAGGGGTATCGTTGGTTGTAGGTTTCGTAGTTGGCGTTGTTGACGACGATGACGGAGTCGTATTTTTAGTAGTTGACGATTTAGGCTTTGAACTAGGAGTCGTCGATTCATCATTGATAATGACCACGCGATCATCATCCCCTGGGTTAAACGATGGCGCGCGACGGTTTGGCTTAGTCGTTGAATTAGACGAACTTGGTTGTTTGCTTGGTTTAGGCTCTGCCGATGTACCCGAGTCCGTAAACTCTACTCCTCCATCTTTGGAATCAGTCGTTGTTTGGGGCTGAGTTTGGGCTGGTGTAGAGGTTGTTGCCGCAGGGGTGTCCGCCATTTTTGGGGTATAAACCTTACGCTCCGACGCATTTTGTGGAACTTTATTGGTTGTCGTATTCGCTCCCGCCGTTTGTTCAGTACGCACAGGCTCTTGAACCGCTGGGCGAGGTTGCGACTTATCCATTCCTGGCTTCCATTCATCTTGCGGGGTTTCAATGATTTCTACGGGTTTGCTTCTTGGGCGTTTTTTGGTCAACCAAAGCACACGTCCCGTTTGAAGGCGCGTGTTTCGATTATCAATGCGGTTGTAACGCACCAAAAATTTCAAGCGAACACCATAAATCTGCGAAACTTTCCAAAGCGATTCTCCTTCACGCACGGTATGAAAAGGCACCACGGCACGTTTGTTTTTCTTGGCCAAATAATACACTTCACCTGGCACCACTGGGCCACGTTCCGACATGTCGTTGTAACGCAAAAAGCTACTAAAGCTCACGCGGGCTTTTCTGGACAGTGTTTCCACGTTGTCGTTGTTGCCCGCCATAATTCCTGGCAAACCGTTGATTTCATACAACAACAGGTCGTTATTGTAACCTTCTGCCCGCACAAGCACTGGAAAACCAATGTCTTTTTGGGTAAAATTGTCACGTTGGTTGGGCTTTTTAAAAACTGACAAACGCGAACGTACTGTTTCATACTGGTCGTTAGTAACTGGCAATAACAAAGAATATGCTCTATCAGACGGAATGTCGTTGGTTGTTAGCCAGCGGTTTTGAGCGCGAAGGTTTGTTTCATCAACTGCAAATTCTTTGGCAATTCCTTCCAGCGAGCGACCGCCTGCTTGTGGATACTCCAACAACACAAACTGATTAGGCGACTGATAGCGTTCGATAGCCGACTCAATGGCAATTTTATGTGCCAAAAAGCGCAAAATATAACGGTCAGATTTGCCATCTAATTTAATTTCGCGGGCATAGCCCCATTCTGCGGGTATCGTTTTACTAATTCCACCCGCTCCCAAATAATAAGAATACAACGACGCTACCCAATTATTAAACTGCGTATTGCTTTTTTTAAGGTACTTAGCCGCCGCCCGCGTTGACGAAGTAATATTTTTACGCTCGTCTATCTGGTCGTCCACCCGCAAACCATAATCCAAAGCCGTTTCTTTCTTGAACTGCCAGAACCCTACCGCATTTGACGCCGAGACTGCATCAGGCTGTAGGTTGCTTTCTTGTACTGCTAAATATTTAAAATCAACTGGGACATCTTCGTCAATCAAAATCCCTTCAACGATGGGAAAAAACAGCAGGCACCGATCCAATTTCGCTTCCCAAAATTTTTTGTTGCCCATCAGAGCCTTTACATCTGTTTGAACTACGGCCCGCGCATCTTCATCAAGCTGCACGTTCATCCCAGCAAAGCCAACGCTACGCGGTACAGTAGGCACGGCAGGGGCTTGCGCTACGACAAATCCTACCAAAAAGAATGAAAAAAGAGTGGTTAGGGCTACAATACGTTTCATTGTGGTTTCGGTTCGCTTCATAACTAATTTTTATATGCAATCATCAAGCCGTCACGAATAGGCAAAAGTAGGTTGCTTACCCGTGGGTCGTTGTGTACTTTTTGATTAAAGTCTAAAAGGTTCTGCGTATCCTTATCTATTTTTTTATCTGTTTGTACAACTTTTCCGCTCCAAAGCACATTATCAGCAATAATAACGCCACCTGGGCGCACTTTGTCAATGACCAAATCGTAATAAAGCGCGTAGTTAAGTTTGTCGGCATCAATAAATACCAAATCAAACGTATCGGGCAAGGTAGGAATCAATTCTACCGCATTCGCAATTCGGTAGTCAATCTTGTTTTTATACGGCGATTTGTCAAAAAACGACCTCGTAAAATCCTCTAACTCTTCATTGACATCAATGGTTATCAGAAGCCCGTCTTCGGTTAATCCTTCGGCCAAACACAAGGCCGAATACCCCGTATAGGTACCTATTTCGAGAACCCTACGCGGGCGCATCATGGTAGAAAAAAGTGCCAGCAAACGGCCTTGCACGTGCCCCGACAACATACGAGGCTGTAAAACCTTTGCGTGCGTTTCTCGATTGAGAAGGGCCAACAGCGTACTTTCGGGCGAGGTATGCGCCTGCGAATATCCCTCTATGGCCTCTGACAAAAACTCCATTTAGTGTAGGTTGTTTAACAAATATAAACGGAAAAACGCCTAAAAGTATATAAAATGGCCTTTTTTCACAACAAACGACGTGAGGAGGATTACTCACAACCCGATTACTTAGAGTCGTCCTCAGGCACAAAGCACAAGCTACTCCATTGGCTTTCGTCGAGCATTTCTTGGGCGATATCTTGGAGTTGTGAGGCAGTTACGGCTTCAATTTCCCGAAAAATTTCTTCCAGCGAATCTATTTTTCCAGTATCTAAAATACTTTTAGCCATCATCAACATAAAGCTTTGATTACCTTCTTCTGACATGGCCAATTGCCCCATAAGCTGCACTTTCAAATTACGAAGCTGAATCGTCGTCAACGGTTTTTCACGTACTTGACGCAGTTCGCGATGTACCAATTGCATAGCACGATCAAGGTTTTTGGGTTCTGTTCCAAAAAATACCCCCAAAAAGCCTGTATCCAAAAAGGGCGCGTACGTAGCTTCGATTGAATAAACCAGGCCATATTTTTCCCGAAGCGTCATGTTAAAACGGGAATTCATGCCAGGGCCACCGAGCAGGTTAATTAGCATAAAAAACGGCAAACGTTTTTCATCCATCATTGCATACGCTGGCCGCCCCATCGCCACTTGGGTCTGGGTCATACCACGGGCTACCCGCAACGTTTGCGGTACATAAATACT
Source organism: Runella limosa DSM 17973 (assembly GCF_000482465.1). GTDB lineage: Bacteria > Bacteroidota > Bacteroidia > Cytophagales > Spirosomataceae > Runella > Runella limosa. Next base: position 59,278 of record NZ_AXVJ01000061.1, on the reverse strand, counting down.
CGGCGACGTACGAATCCGTTGGCTGGTTGAATGAGGGAGGTCATACAGGTATTTTTCGGCTTGCTTTACCGCCTTGTTGAAAGGCAAATTGCTCACCAACGACACCACAATGCGTTCGGTATCAAGGTTATCTGCAATAAAAGTTTGTAAATCGTTACGACCAAACGACCGAACGCTTTCGGCAGTTCCGAGGATATTCTTTCCCAATTGGTGGTTTTGAAAAACCAATTCGTCAAAATCATCTTGGATGGCGTCCTCTGGAGAATCGTGGTACATGGCCATTTCTTCCAAAATTACCCCCCGTTCTTTTTCAATTTGTTTTTCGGGAAAAACGGAATGAAAAGTAATGTCGGACAACAATTCAATGGCTTTGTCGCTGTGCGATGCCAACAATGACGCGTGAAAACACACTTTTTCTTTGGTCGTATAGGCATTCAACTCCCCTCCGACTGTTTCGAGGCGGTTGATGATGTGATACGATTTACGTTTTTGAGTTCCTTTGAAAGCCATGTGCTCCCAAAAGTGCGCGAGGCCCTGCTGGTGTGGTTGCTCGTCTCGACTACCAATGTCGAGCATAATTCCCCAGTGAGCGATTTGGGTATGTGGTACTTGTTTGTGTACAACACGAATGCCATTGGGCAAGGTGTGTAAGCGGTATTCTTCCATTCTTTGCGATTATCACTTCTACAAAGGTAACAGTTTTTGGTGGATGTGGGTTTCGTCAACGTACCTTAAAGCCTGCTATTCCTTGAGATTTTGCAGTTTTCTGCGTTGTTTTGAGGTTTAATCAGCCCCTTTCCGAAAGTTTTAAAACTTTTGGAAAGGTTACAATTTAATAAACCGTATGGCATTTCAAAAACTTTCCATGGACGAACTCAACCGCCTGTCGGTCGAAGAATTCAAGTCCGCCGCCAAACATTCCTTTGTATTTATCCTCGATGATATTCGTAGCCTCAACAACGTGGGTTCGGTTTTTCGCACCGCCGATGCCTTTAAAGCATCGAAAATTTATTTATGTGGGCTAACGGGCACCCCACCTCACCGCGACATTACCAAAACTGCCCTCGGCGCCGACGAATCTGTCGAATGGGAGCACGTGGAGGATGTTTTAGCCCTTATCACCCAATTGAAAACCGAAGGATTTACCGTCGTTTCTATTGAACAAGCCGAAGGGAGTACGCTCTTGCACGAGTTTAAACCAGTCGCCAACCAGTCGTACGCGTTTATTTTGGGAAATGAAGTTTTTGGGGTCAACGAAGACGTTGTGAATCAAAGCGATATTTGTTTAGAAATTCCTCAATTTGGGACTAAACATTCGCTCAATGTCTCTGTCACCGCAGGGATTGTGGCTTGGGATTATGTGTCTAAATGTATAAAAATTTATGCGCCTCATCATTGACCCATTAGGCAACGGGCACCATGACCTTTTCTTAAAAATCGACGTGATGCCAAGTCAAATCAAAATTGCTGACAGTTATTACCTTTTTGATTTTTTGGAAATAAGTCAAAAAGAAATAAAAGCGGTAAAACAAAAGCAAATGACTCCGATAACCTATGGTGCCTTACGGCTTATCGAGTATTGGGAAAGCCGTATTTTATCCATGTCAAAAGGGCAAACAGTATTCTTGCTATTTGACTTATCAGATCAGTACGTCGGCGGCTTTCGAGTTGCGAAAGTAAAATATGGCTATCAATTTGAAGAGGTATTTACTGAAGAAACAGCGGGCTACGCGGTCAATAAATCTACCCTTGATTCCGTTGTGTCTCTAACATTGCTCCGAACCGACAAACCTTCTCCTTCTGGATGGCTGATTAGCGAAGAAAGGCTGCGAGAGGGGTTGGATTGGAGTAAAAAACAACTAATCAACCTATGAAAAGTAAGCTCTATTGGTATTCGTTGGGGGTTCTATTTTGTCTATTTTGTCCACGGGTGGTCGCCGCGCAAACCAAGGATAATCAAGAACTGCAAAAAATGTACGAAGATGACCAAAATGCGCGTAAATCGCCTAATATCGACTGGGAAGTCCTAAATAAGCAAGACAGTATTAGGCAAAAACGAGTGAATGAATTTATCAAAGAAGGTAAGATTAAGACTGGCAAAGACTACTACCATTCAGCCATGATTTTTCAACATGGCACAGATACGCTTGCCTCAAGTATGGCCGTCAAACAAATGAGGAGAGCGATTGAAATAGATAGTACGGTGAACAAATGGCTTTTAGCTGCCGCCATTGACCGCGACTTGATGCGACGCGACAAGCCCCAAATTTACGGTACGCAATACATCCGAAAAGGCGAAAATGCGAAATGGGAAAGATACACGATTGATACCACCCAAGTATCGGATAAAGAACGAACATATTATGGCGTTGAAACCCTTACTGAGCAAAAAATAAAAGAGTATGAGCTTAATAGCCTTCCTATTTCAGAGGTCTATTTAAAGACAAACTCTTTGGATGAAGTGATCAAAGTCATCAAAATTAATTATGAAAAAGGGACTAACGGCACCTACAATGTTTCAGAAAATGCCATTAATGCTTTTGGATATAGTTTAATGAATGAAAACAAAAATGATGAAGCGCTCAAGATTTTCAAATTAAACACCGAACTTTACCCTAAGGGGTATAATACATTTGATAGCTATGGCGAGTGCTTACTAAAGTTAAAACAAATACCTGAAGCCGTAAAAGCGTATAAAAAATCTCTTGAACTTAACCCCAATAACAAACAAGCAAAAAAGGTAATCGAAAAATACCGATAGATGGTCCATTCCATTTTTGTCGTTTAGGTCATAAATCATATCTTGAATGGTTACTTTGGTAAAAATCCCTGACAAAAGTTTTTGTTTTAACGACATTTGTTGTATCTATTTGTAAAATCTTTTCTTTCAAACTATATCCTCTGTTATCCCAATGAAATCAGACAAGAAAAAAGCAGTGACCGATATTGCGCAGAAAATATCGGCTGCCCTTACAACCGAAAATGTATCGAAGAAAATAGCCAAAGCTATTGAAAAAGCTTCTGAGAAATTGGCTAAAAAGCTCCTAAAAATCAGCAAAGAGGCGAAAAAAGCTCAAGAAGCAGCCGAAAAAGAAGCAGCAAAAAAAGCGAAGAAAGCAGCCGAAAAGGAAGCTAAAAAGGCTAAAAAAGAGACTAAGAAGAAAAAGGAGCCAAAAGTAATTACGCCAAAAGTGGAGGAATCCGTAAAAACTGTTGCCCCTGAAGTTGCGCCAGTGACTCCCAAAGCAGCATCCAAACCTGCGGCGGCTAAACCCGCAGCTCCCACCAAACGCCCCGCTCCGAAAAAAGCTCCTGCTGCTCCGAAACCAAAAGAATCGGATACATTAGCCGAAAGCTAAGTTTCTCATTGATTTCTTGAAGGCGGTCTGACCATCGTCTGACCGCGACAAAGGTCAGACGGCAGTCAGACCGTAACACACAACAAAGGTCAGACGGCAGTCAGACCGTAAAATGCAACAAAAAAGCCTCCCAAAGACCGTGCATAGCATCGAACTCTCTGGGAGGCTTTTGTTTATTGTTACCCTTTTTATTCTTGTTTTGGTTTCTTCGGAACAAAAACAGGCTTCGGTCGTGCCCCCGTTCCCCCAATGGGGGCAGTTGCGTCAGATTTTTCTTCTGTCGCCTGTGGACTATCGACCGTGGGCGAGGGAGTTGAAGCTGACTGCTCAACGCTCTCCACTGGCGGCTGCGCCGCTGGCTTCTTAGGCACAAAAACAGGCTTCGGTCGTGCCCCCGTTCCCCCAATGGGGGCTGATTCGTCAGATTTTTCTTCCGTCGCCTGTGGACTATCGACCGTGGGCGCAGGAGTTGAAGCTGACTGCTCAACGCTCTCCACTGGCAGCTGCGCCGCTGGCTTTTTAGGAGCAAAAACAGGCTTCGGTCTGGCCCCCGTTCCCCCAATGGGGGCAGTTGTTTCAGGTTTTTCTTCCGTCGTCTGTGGACTATCAACTGTGGACTCAGTATTTGAAATTGGCTTTTTAGGCGCGAAAACAGGCTTAGGTCTGGCCCCCGTTCCCCCAATGGGGGCTGATTCGTCAGATTTTTCTTCCGTTGTCTGTGGACTATCGACCGTGGACTGTGGACTTGAAATTGGCTTTTTAGGAGCAAAAACAGGCTTAGGTCTGGCCCCCGTTCCCCCAATGGGGGCTGATTCGTCAGATTTTTCTTCCGTTGTCTGTGGACTATCGACTGACTGCTCAACGCTCTCAGCTGACGGCTGCACCACTGGCTTTTTAGGCGCGAAAGCTGGTTTAGGTCTAGCCCCCGTTCCCCCAATGGGGGCAGTTGCGTTCGATTTTTCTTCCGTTGTCTGTGGACTATCGACCGCGGACGCTGAAATTACAGCCTTTTGCTTTTTCAACTCTTCTTTCTCACGAACAAACTGTTCATACAACGACTTCTTCTCATCGGCCTGTTCGGGCGTAAGATTAGAGTAATGGTAGTTCATATCACGTACATCAAACTCACTGTAATCGAAAGTCTTGGTCATCGTTAAACACTCCGTTGGGCATACTGTCGTGCACAGGCCACAATAGCAGCATTTAGCCATGTCAATATCGAACTTGGCCGCATACAAACGAATGGGTGAGCCATCAGATGCTTTCCCAACTTCACCCGTTGCTTTAATCGGCTCAATATCAATACAATCGACGGGACAAACCTTTGCACATTTATCACAAACAATGCAATCATCCATTTCATTGTGTAAGCGATAACGGCCATTGTCGGGAATAGGCATTACTTCAAGCGGATACTGTAACGTCACCATTCCATCCTGTTCATTGAAATAGCCACTTGAACCGACATTATGATTACTTCGCCGATTTCGGGCTTGCCAAAGGTGTCTAAAGGTAAGCTTTAAGCCTCCTAGTGTGGTACGAATACCGTCGTTGATATGTTCAAAATATGTTTTCAAAAGATTTTTTCTTTTTTAGCTCTTCCCAAATCGTTTCAACCAATCGAGTAATCTTTCAACATCAGCGCGGAGAAAAAGTTGCGTTCCTTCGTTCATGGTCGCAGCCGAACCGCAAGCCACACCCCAGCGAATCATTTCTGAGTAAGTCAGTCCTTGCGTCAGTGCCCACGTCATCCCTGCCACCATGCTATCGCCTGCACCTACCGTGCTGCGTTTCTGAACGGGTGGAGCAGGTACGTGCTCACACAAGTCTTTCGTCACCAAAATAGCTCCTTTGGGTCCCATCGACACAATCACCACTTCACATTTTCCGTCCCCAATAAGCATTCGAGCGGCGTCATCCACGTCGTCGATTTGTAAATCTTTCGCGCCAACCAACGCTTCTAATTCTCCGATGTTGGGTTTCAACAAAAACACGCCTTCATCACAAGCAGCCCGAAGTGGTTCTCCCGAAGTATCTAAGACCAGCCTTGCTCCTATTTCTTTGCTGATAGATGCTACTTTTTCGTAAAAATTGACATCCATCTGTGGAGGCAAACTGCCACTTGCTACAACGTACTCGGCTTTTGACTGTCGTAATGTTTCCAAAACAGCCTCGGTTTCGGCTTCACTCAAGGCCGTCCCTGGCATCCCGAAACGGTATTGGGCGTTGGTAGAAGTTTCGGCAACAATAAAGTTTTCCCGCGTCCACTGTTCGGTCTGAATCACCTCACAATCAATCCCTTCTTGAGACACCAAATCACGAAGGACTTGTCCAGCTGGCCCGCCCGTCGTAAAAATAGCGGTACTTTTTCCTCCCAATCGCTTGATGGCTTTGGAAACGTTGATACCTCCCCCTCCCGCATCAAAACGTGGCGTATCACAACGCAGTTTTTGTTCTGGAATCAGTCGATCGATATGGGTGCTTTTATCTACCGCAGGGTTGACGGTTAGGGTGACTATTTTCATCGTGTGTCTGGTCGTTATTTTAAGATAATAGACTTATTTGGATGCCTTATTCCACTCTTCAATTTGAGCCAAAATATCTTGTTGCCCCACTCGTTTTTCTGAAGAAGTGACAAAAATGAGCGGCAACTCTACCCAAGTTTCTAACAGGGTCTTTTTGTAGTTTTCAAGTCGAGTTTGCAACTGGTTTGCAGTCAGTTTATCTGCTTTTGTAAACACCAAACAGAACGGCACTCCTTTTTCTCCCAGCTTTTGCATAAACTCAAGGTCTATTTTTTGGGGCTCAATACGGGAGTCAATAAGAACAAAAGTACACGTAAGGCTTTCACGATTGAAAAGATAATCGTCTATCATTATCGACCACTTTTGGCGTTCGGTTTGCGATACTTGGGCGTATCCGTAGCCAGGCAAATCGACCAAATACCAAGCATCGTTTATCATGAAATGATTGATTACCTGCGTCTTACCTGGCTTTCCTGAGATTTTAGCCAGGTTTCCGTGGTTGGTAAGCGCGTTGATAAGCGACGATTTACCCACATTCGACCGACCGATAAACGCGTATTCAGGGCGGTCGGGCTTAGGACACTGTTCGTGCTGCGAAGAGCTTTTGACAAAAACGGCAGTTTTGATTTTCATAGTGCAAAATTACAAATAACTCACCAATGACGTCGGGATTTGTTTGTTTTGACCAAATTAGTTTTCATAGAACTCAATCGGAAGGTCATCAGGGTCGGCGATAAAGAAAAAGCGCTTGTGGGTAAACTCATCCACCCGAATCGCTTCACATTCAACACCTTTATCGGTCAGATAGCCATGTGCTTGCGAGACATCTGCCACACTAAAAGCCAAATGCCGCAGTCCAGCGGCTTCGGGGCGAGAAACCCGCGCGGGAGGATTTGGAAATGAAAACAATTCAATTTGGTAGTGGTCATTGATGGCCAAATCAAGTTTGTACGAATCTCGTTCGGCACGATACACTTCGGCGACCACCCTTAACCCCAATAATTGGGTATAAAAATACTTTGAACGCCCGTAATTTGAACAAATAATGGCTACATGGTGAATGTTTTGAAGTGAAAGCATGTTGTTATTTTCCTTGTTTAAAACCTCCTTGGTTGTCTATTGCTCAAATTTAAAAAAATTTAGCCATGCCCCATTTACCCGTTTACGATACTCGATTGAAAGCCGCACCATTGGCCGAGTACCTTCAAACCTTGTATCCATTTTTAGACATAGTCGAAGCGCGCATTCTCAAAACGGGTATCAATCATACGTACTTACTTCGTACAACGACTGACTCGTACATTTTTCGGTTATACTTTTATCAGTGGCGCAGTCGGTTGGAGATTGAGGAAGAAGTTCGCTTGTTACTTCATTTAAAAGCATCGGAGGTGCCTGTTTCCTACCCGATTGCCGACAAAAATGGGGTATATCTCCAAGAAATTGAGGCTCACGAAGGGTTACGTTTCGGCGTCCTTTTTTCGTTTGCCGCAGGTGAGAAGGTTCGTTTTTTTAGCCCCAACCACAGCTACACCATCGGACAAGCAATGGCACGTTTTCACAAAGCAACACAGAACTTTGACTTACAACGCCCTACTTACACTTCCGAAACATTGCTCAAACAGTCATTGGAACGAATCCGAACGTATTTTTCTCCCGATTCGGAAACTATGAAGTACATTGAGCGAATTGTGCCTTTGCTAACCGATGTATTGGATTCAACCGACACAGCTTCGATTCGTGCGGGGGTAGTTCACCTTGATATTTGGTTTGATAACTTGAACATTGCTCCCGATGGGAAAGCGACATTCTTTGATTTTGATTTTTCGGGAAATGGCTGGCAATGCCTCGACTTGGCTTACTACAATATTCAACTGTTTAATACTGAACCTGACACCTATCGCTACGAAGAAAAACTAGCTCGTTTTTGGGCGGGTTATGAAGCGATACAGCCTGTATCTGACGAAGAAAAAGCGTTGATTCCGCCACTTGCAGTTTGTATTTGGTTGTTTTACTTAGGGATCCAATGTCAGCGCTACGACGACTGGTGCAACCTTTTTATTAGCGAAGATTATTTAAAACGGTTTATTGGCATGGCACAACGCTGGAGCGAAAAGCAAGGGCTGTTTGCCGATATGTAGAACCTGATAATCAACCATATACTCCATAACAAAGTCAGAGACTTTAGGCCGTAGCAGTCCCGACATGATGTCGGGACGAGCGACATTTAAAAAAGTGAGTTTCATTGTCAACTGCCCGTACTGCATACTGCAAGCAAGCGTCTATATCCTCCTTTTCAAGAAATGGATATGCCATTAAAAGATTTTCTACCGTTTCACCTGCTGCGATATATTCCAAAATTGTTTTTACGGTTATTCGATACCCTCTTATTATTGGTTTACCATTGCAAATATTTTCATTAATGGTAATTCTTTTCAATAAATTTTCCATGAGATTCTGTTTTACACAAAATTAAGGTTTTGTTTCCATGAAGACAAAGAGAGAATTATTTACAAACGCCGCCAACGAGTAGAAGAGACTTTAGGCCGTAGCCGTCCCGACATGATGTCGGGACGAGCGACGCATGTAAGACTTTCCAAGTTTTTAAACTTGGAAAGTCTGAACAGTCAAAACTATTCTACCGAAAGCATTTTGGCATTTACTTCTTTTTCGATGGTGATATAGCCTGGATAATTGATTTGTGAGTTACCAATCCCCAAGGTAGGGCGTAGTTTGATGGTCAACTTAGAAGGAGTCGTGTTGGCTTTTCCCGACAAATTTTGCATCATATTGACGATGGCTTCGCGGGCTTTGCTGTCGGTAATAAACCGATACGCGTTGGTGGTCAATTGCATCGGAACGCGGGTGGTTCCGCCTTTGGGTTGTACTTCAATACGTTGGTCGTATAGCCCAGTAAACAACTCATTTTCTGACAAAAACACCTTGTATTCAAACTGGTTGATACCTGCCAAATTTTTGGTTGGGTTCGTAATATCAAGATTAAGGCGAAGGTTGAGCGGGACGTCTTTTGTCAATATCGCTAACCCAATTCTTGGCGACTGCGACAAGTCAAGATTTTGTAGGCTTCTAACATCCACGCCTGCCAGCGTAATGTTATCGGCCGACGCAACAGTGTATTTGCAGTCGCCAAGGGTTTTTACTTCCGAAATTTGTTTCGTGACGGCACAGCGTTGAAGAGCCAACCCAAATACTATAAATAATAGACTGAAAGTTCTTTTTTTCATTTTTATCAATATATGTAAAACTATTTGTACGGTTTTAATAATATATTTCATTAGACATATCAGATTTTTGTCTAAACACATCTAACAAGCCTATTTCCCAAGAAACTCCTTTAAAGTCATATAAAATTTTTGAATGTTTATTTTTTACAGAACTTATTTTCTCTGGAAAATTTAACATAACAGTATATTTTGAATCTTTCATTAGAACATCCCCCATAGACAATGATGATTCCTTTATTTTTTTACTATCAATCAAGAACGACAACAATGATTCTGTCGAACGGTATGTCATTTGGTTACCAACTTTATAAAATTTTATTATTTCTTGAGGTTTACTCCCTTTTAATGTATCATCAAAATCAAAAATATCATCTGCTATTACTATAAACTTATTCATTGAAAGGTTTAGAGCATTTATATTTTCAAAATCCATTCCTATTCTGTATCTAAGTTCTGTTGTATCTATTTTTATTTCACTGATTCCATCTATTTTCGCACATTCAATCGAGTATTTATATAGGCTCTTTTTAACTTTACTAATGAATGAGTCATCCGTTTTATCTATTTCATTAGATATAGTATTTCCCGTAGAAGCTGTACTATCTTTCTTAGAACCTAAAGCTCCATCAAGGTTTTCTATTCCTTCAAAAAAACCAAATTGAAGTGTCATTCGCCCACTCGTTGGAGTATAAAAATCCACTTTTTCTTCTAAAGTAAGGCAACTCTGACAGGCTATCAAAAGTAAAAAGCAAGCAAAATATAGGTATTTATTCACAGTGATTTTTTCTTTAAATTTCACAACACTTTGCAATTTAAAGCATTTTCCAAGTTAATTCCTAATTACAAAGAAAAAGCAAGGTGGAGGGGTAAAGCTAACGATATTATGAACTTTACCCCTCCTAAAAAGATAATCTCATTACTGGCAAATCTTTTGCAACACTTTTTCCGTCGCCTCGTCAAGTTGCTCACGTTCTTCTTGGCTACGGTAAGTGGTTGCAAAAAGGCTGTCCATTGTTTTCGTGATTTTATCGGCCAATTCTCCCGTCCGAATGGTATAGCTTTCTTTCACCGAATCAATCTCTGCGCTTTTTTGGGGCGACAGTCGAAGTTTATATTTTGCCAACGAGTCTTCCATAAAGCGAATATCGTTGGCTGCTTTAAAGCGTTCTTCTTTTAATTGGCGGGCTTGGCACTCCAATTGGGCCATAAGTTGAGCATCGTTCTCCAGTTGGGCTTGGTTATTTTTTTGGCAACCTAGCATCAACATACTACCCAACATTACCCCCACTCCTATCGGTCTCTTCATCTTCATTAGGCATAAAATATTATTTAACATTTTGTGGCCATTGGATAGCACTAAGTACGTTGTTACCAATACCACGCCCCATCAACAAACCATTTTCGTTGTCCATTGCGTAGTGAATACCGCCGTACAAACGCGAATTGGCACATTCTTGGGACATCGCAGCAAAGTTTGTGAATTTACGTGGCTGAAAACCATGCTGCACTTGAGAACGGTCAGTAAAGTTATAATTGCCATCACCACTGGTAAACAACTTCACAAAAATACGCTCTCCAACCCCAATTTCCGTGGCGTGTCCAGAGGTATAAGCAGGAAAGGCAGGTGTTCCAATCACCGTTTTAAAAGCGGGGTCAATGTACTTTTGAATGTAGGATACAGGGCGAATCAATGAATAATCATATTTGGCTTTCCAACAAGCGATGAAGGCATCAATTTCGGCAATACCCAACATGGCATAGCCTACCACTGCTTTTTCAAGGGTCGCATTTGTTTCTTCTAGCAACTGGGTTAAAATATTGAATGTATGCCCCGTTGGAGTACAAGTGACAAACGGGTCATCAGCCCAAAACTTCGTAATTTCCACTTGTTCAGCCGTATTATTTTTCACTTGATTATACACGGCCAGTGCTTCATTATAAAATGTCGAACCCTTATCCGTAGAAAACGGTATGGGTTTTACTGGATTGGCATAAGTCATGTCAGAAGCCAAAATCGGGCGGCATTTTTGCCAATACGGAGCAAGAGGAGTCGCATTATTGGCATCTGTAGGCACCCATTTGTCAACACCAGTTACGGGCGTAAAAGGTCTTGAAAAGGGATTAAGGTACGAATCGTGTCCACCATCGGTGAGTGAATATTCATAAATAGCTTGCGAAACGGCTCGCCCATGCTTTACCGACTCATCGACCAGCAGCTTTGAAGTTGTTTTCAGAAACGCGGCTAGGTTATCGGCTTCCATCTGATTGATTTTTGCTAGGTTGTCGGCACTCAGCTTTTTGTCAAACATTTTACGCATCATGTCAGCCACGGCGGCATTGACAACCGCACCCCAATGATAACGCACATTGAGCGGAAGAGGCACGGGCATCGTTGCTGGCATCAAGCGATTGATTTGACCAGCCAGAGGTTTCGCGTTTGGGATTCCACTGTACACAGCTTCGTAGGCCGTAATGCCCACATAGCCAAAAGCCCGAGACGCTTGCGGAGGTAAAAAGCCCCCAGTCTCTTTGACAATTCGACACTCCAATTTCATCCACTCACGCAGAAAATCAGCCGAATAGTCCGACACGTTGTTTGTTTTGGCGGGTTCTACCACCTCTGGCGTAGTTGTACATCCTGCCAACAAAGCCACAAAAAGCGCAAAGCATAGTAAACGTTTCATAATCAATACAAAGAAGGATTTGGTGTAGTTCGCAAATCTATTTTAAGTTAAAGTTCTTGTTAGACCTACCAAGTTTTAGAAACTTGGTAGGTCTTCTCAGTTTAATTCTTGTCTCTTTACAATTTCACCCCCACCGACAGCGCCACACTCCGACCATCCGAAGGCCAAATACCTGGCCCTGGGTAAAAGGTTGGACGTTTTGTGAAGTATGACTCATTTAATAGGTTATTGACACTCAACCGTACAGTATATCGTTCGCCGATTCGAACGGTGGAATTCCAGTCAATAATGGTATAACTTGGAACCACTCCTTTCGCTCCGTTGGCCGACGGCTGAACGGTATTGAGGGCATCTGCAAAGGTTTTTGACACATAGCTCCCCAACAACGTAGTGCTTAACCAGCGGTGGTTGAACTCTATCCCATTGCGGCTCGTCCACTGGGGTACCGACTCTACTCGATTGCCCACAATGTTTTGGTTTTCTTTTCCATTGCTCACTTGGCCTTTTACGTAGCGAGCATCAATGTAGGCGGTAGATGTAAATACCGATAAACGAGTTCGGCGAGTACGTAAAAATTCGTATTCCACATACATCTCTACTCCCTTATTGAGGTTGTCGCCGATGTTGGTACGGAAAATATACGACGTACCATCTGGGTCACTCAAAATCAAGCTACCAAGGCGATTTTTGTAGCTTAGTACAAAACCAGTGATGTCGTAATGTAGCTTTCCAGTACGTCCGCTCATTCCTACTTCCAGGTTGTACCCTTGGGCATCTTTTAGGTTTTTATCGGCCCGCTCCAACACGGAGCTTGGGATAATATCCTTCAAAATCACGGGGCGATACGCTTGCGACCAGCCCGCATAAATGCGATTTTGCTCGTTTAGACGATACTGCGTACTGACGCCAAACAACGGAAATCGGTGCGGGATACTATTAGGCACAACCTCAGGTTTGAGGTAGCGGATGTATCCCGAAAAGTCGGTTTGACCACTCTCCAAACGGAAGCTTGGGGAAACCGTCCAGCGGCGGGTCAAATACAATAAGTTTTCGGCAAATACTGCCACGTTCTTCGTTTTAAAGTGCATGTCACGTCCCCAGCCGTCGGTACCTACGAGCGTCAGGTCATAATCACTGCCTGTGGTTCCTTTGCCCATTTGTCTGCGGTTCAAGTCGTTGTTCATCACCTGTACTCCCGCAACCAGCACCGAGCTCATGTTACCGATTTGGTAGTCGTGCGACAGCTTTAGTTCAGACGTAAAACTGTTGAACTTATCAACATCGACTTGGCGATTTTTGTACTGCAACGTACTTGGCTCGATGGCATCTTTGACCGTGGCAAAGGCATCAATCATCACGCTGTTTCTCGCACCCAGCACCATCGAGTTTACCCATTGCAAACGCGTGCGGGGCGTAATTTCCCAACGCAACGTAAGTGAAGGCAAGTAAATGTCTGGTTCGTAATAATTACGCGAACGAGTGGACATCCGTGGGTTAGCCAAAAACATACTATCGGTCAATGGTCCAGGAATTTGATACACATAATCGGTATGTCCTACTTCTGCCTTTAAGGATAATTTTGGCGTAAAATCGTATTGCAAACTAACGTACTGCGACTCCGATTCCGAGCGACTATTCTGGCGGTACCCATCCGACTTACGACGGTGGTAATACGCATAGTACGTCAGCTTTCCTACTTTCCCACCAATGGCGTTGTAAGAACTTAACAAGCCAAAAGAGCCCAACGAACTGATATTCTCAAACCCAAACTTACGGGTAGTATCGGCTTGTTTGCTCACATAATTGACCATTCCGCCAAACTGCGCTCCGTATTGGAGTGAGCCCGTGCCGCGCACAACCTCAATCCGCTCAAACGATTCGGCGGGCGGGTTGTAGTGACTGGCAGGGTAGCCATACATATCGGTATTGCCAATGACGCCATTGTAACGGACATTAAACTCCCAGCTTCGGTGCGGGTCAAGCCCCCGCGTGGCAATGTTTATTTGGTTGCCCGAACCGTCCATGTCATAGACAAATATCCCAGGGATTTTGGCAAAAAGTTGACGAGGATTACGTTCGGCGATGTTCGCATTTAGTCCCAACAAATGAATCACTTCGCTTTTTTTTCCTGCGGCAATCAGCATTTGATGCACATCAGGTAAGCGTTCGATTTGGATTCGTTCTCGCAGCCCAACAACCTCTACTTCTTTTAAGTTTTGAGTGGTGTCTGGCTTTGTTTTTTGAGAATAACCCTGTAGGCCAAGGCATAACCCCAGCAACAGGAATGATGTATTTTTTATCATTCAATAGCTCCCTAATAATTGGTTAGTAAACTTTTTCATTTGGCTACAAAGCCAATAAATTACGCAAGTTTACCGAACTCGGGAGGGGGCGACAAAAGATAAAAAAAGGAGTCAGAAGGTATTTGTGAAGAAAGGTAATAGACGGATTTAGGTAAAAAACCTGCCAATAGCAACGGAGGCCAAACCAACTCTGCGTTGGATACGTACGACTTGGATAACCCTAAAAATAACGCAATCGTTTTTTTCACAGGATTCAGTGGCGCTTCAGAAGTAGCATCCAACGACTCCTGAATTTGATTGGAAAGTTCGGTAAAACGCTCGCGGGCATCGCGGTTGGTTTTGAGAACAATGTAAAGTGTATCGTCTTTATGATACTGCTTCACAATGTTATAAAAGTCGCCGTCTTTACGAATTAAGCCCTCTTGTTCGGCAGGTATTTCTTGGTAAGAAACGTAAGGCAATTCTTGAAGAGGTATCTTAATTATATCCCATTGGTCATTTTTGGTGACGGGAGAAGCGTTTTGGTATTCATCTTCAAAACACAGCAATGCCACCGACAGCCCAAACATGTGGTAGAGCAGTACGATTAATAGACCGGTGGATATAAGTTTCTTCAATGAAATTGGCACAATAAAGGGTACAAAATTAAGCTACCAATTATCATGCCAAAAATTATTTATACCTTTTTGTATTGGGATGAAACGTTTTCCAACTGTGCCAATACTCTTGATACGCATTGGCTCTTTCTAAATCGGGAATGCCCTTTCGGTGCGATTTTCCAGCCAAATCATACGCACACCCACCTTCATCATAGAGAGAATCATTTTTCATACTCAACTTTTGCCCAGGCGTAGCACGATAAAGTGCCACAAAACTCTGTTTATCAGACGCTAATACCACCGTAACGGGCAAATATCCAATCATATCATTGATGATTTTTTCTTTTTGCAATTGATTCCAATCATACGCTTTGACCCCTCCATTTACCTCTACACCCACCACCCACGATTTATCACTCCACGAAGCTGTATCACGTTTGGTCAACTCTCCCGTCCGTTTTCCCGTTTCGTATTTGCTCAATGAATCGTATTTTTCTTGAAATTTTGCATCGGGTTGCATCACCAAAGTCGTTGGGTGTAAATCCATCCATTTCGCCAAAGTAACTTGCATAACAGGAATTTCGGGCAAAAACTTCCCTTTCAGCTCGCCCGCTATCGCTTCCCCGTTGGCTTGTCGCCACCAACTACCCGTCGTTTTGTCTTCAAACATGGCGTTGAAATGATCCATCCCCACCAATCGGAAAGCTTCCTTTTGCCCTCCCACGATTGGCTCAAACACCCTACCCGTGCGGCAAACGGTGCAGTAAGTCACGATGATAGGTTTTCCTCCCAACGTATCTTGTACTTGGTGGTGATAACCAATGTATTGAATCGGATACGCCCGCGCTTGTCCATTCACTTCCACGCCAATCACAAGACGTTCTTTGGCTACTTTATTGTCCATTCTATTTTTCAGCGTCAGTACCGAAGGCTGATAAAACATCGAATCGGCCGCCATTGTGAAATTGGCAGCGTAGGTAACTGCTGCGACCGCAAGGATACAAATACCAGCTACGTACGGCTCCCATTTTTTCCCTCGGAAAACTACAAAAGCCCCTACCAAAGCCATTGCCCCAAACACCGCACGAAATGCCCACCGCCACGTATGTAAAAAATAGGCAGCGTCAATGCTGTTCATTCGTTGGCTACCTGGCATGGGCATGATGAAATACACGTTGGCGATTTCAAAAAGAATCAGGCCAATAATACCGATGTAAAAAAGTTTTTTCATAAAGATTCTAAGGATTAGGCACCATCAATTTGTTTGCCGAAATCTCACCGCTCGGAATAGGCCAAATGTAGTTGCTGGCCGTGGGCAACACCAATGGGGCTGTCCCGATGCTTCCCGTTTTAGCGGGCAAGGTCAGCCCGCGACGTTGTAAATCATGCAGTCGGAAACCTTCGCCCAGCAATTCGATGCGTCTTTCGTTAAAAATAAGGTTGAGTAAAGTCGTTTTAGAAGTAAGCTCTGTTTCTGCAAAAATATGATTCGGATTTGACCGATTTCTTACAGCTTTAAGCAAAGCAGCTGCCATCGACAAGTCGTTTGTTTGGGCGGCGGCCTCTGCGTAGTTGAGCATCACTTCGGCATAACGAATCACAGGTACGTAATCGCGAAACGGCGCGGTAGTGATGTTGAATTTGCGCAATACTTTCTGACCAGCACTGTTGGTACCAATCAAGCCCGTGCGTGCGTCGGCAACATTGGTGAGGGCGGGGTCGCTCACAATTCCGCCCGTTGCCAAAAACAAAATTGGCTGAGATACATACGTAAAAGCCAACGAGCTCTGCGACGGGGGGGTTTCGGTGGTAGTATTGGCAAATGGAATCGAAAAAATAGCTTCACTCCCCGTGTAACTGCCTCCAAAAATGGCAGCAATATTGGTTTCCAAACGATGCGTTAGCGAACCAGTCGTGTATTGAAAAGGAGCGGTTTTTGATACCAGTTTGGCCGCTTCTTCAACTACTTTCTGAAATTCGTTTTGTTGCAAATACACCCTTGTTTTGAGCGCAATCGCCGTACTTTTCTTAGCACGTGCGGTGTTCAACAAAGGCGTTGTATAGGATGCTGGCAAATCGACCTCTGCTTCATTTAAGTCTTTGATAATCTGCGCATAAACATCCGCAACCGAACTACGCGCCAAGTCATTGTTACCTTCAGTTGTGATAGCTTTGAGGCGCAACGGCACACCCAATGCGTTTTTGTCCACATTATAAGGTTTAGCGTAGGTTTGTACCAATGCCAAGTATGACAATGCCCGTACAAATTTAGCTTCCGCCACGTACAGCTTGGCATCAGCCACCGACACCACAGTGGTGCCATTAAGCCGCTCCATGAGTACGTTTGAAGCATTAATAGCCGAATAGGCTGCTCCCCATACGTTGTTGATAAACTCGTTGGTAGAAGCTACGTTTTGGTTCCAAACCGCTGAACCTGTAGCGGCGTTGCCATCGTTTTGTCCAAACTCATCACCGCGCTGCTCGTTGAAAATAATATAGCGACCTCCATAAAATGTCGCATTTTGGAGTTGCCCATAAAGATTATTGACCTGCGCCAGTATTTTGGCAGGGGTGCTGTATGCGGCCTCTTCGGCTACAGTAGTTTTAGGGACTGTATTGAGAAAACCATCATTACAAGCTGTCAAACAGACCGTTGCAAGCGAGAATATAAGTATTTTTGATTTCATTTTGTTCAATGTTTGTGTTGTAGAGAGTGGATTTAGTCCCCTCTTTTATCGGGATGACAAAAGGCTTTAAAATCCAACATTCAAACCTACTGAAAGCACTTGGGCGTTGGGCGGAACGTTTTGGTCTTTGCCAGAGTGAATCGAGTTACCATTGATAGATACTTCGGGATCTGAACCACGGTACTTGGTGATTGTAAAGACATTGGCCGCTTGCGCATATACCCGCGCGGAAGCTACCCTACCGCGCAGTAGATTGCTTTTCTGAACAGGAATGTTATACCCCAAAGAAATATTACGGAGTTTGAGATACGAACCGTTCTCTACCTTTGAAGTAGCTGCAAATGAGAAACCCGCCGATACATTGTCGCCATACTGTAGCTTCTGAATCTCAGTCACATCACCTGGCTTTTGCCAACGACTCAAAATGAAGGTACCATTATTAAAATACCGCTGATCAGAGTTGGTAGCACGTGTACCATTGTAGAGCTTATTACCAGCGACAAAGTTAAAAATCAAGTTCAAATCAAAGTTTTTATAGCTAAAACTATTGTTGAGCCCACCAAACAAGCGTGGCAACGAAGGCCCTTGAATCACCCCATCTTTAAGGTTATCAATGGCTGGGGCTGCCGTACCGTCTTTGTATGTCCACCGTGGCGAGCCAATGTGATTGTACTGAACTTCACGGCCTTCACTGTTGACAAACACCATCAAACCATTATCGGGGTTTACCCCTACCGTTGGAACGGCAAAAATTGAACCGATAGAGTAGCCCACCCGCGTCATGTTTTGAACGCCAAAAACACTCGGCACATACACATCACTCACGAGCGAAGTAACCTCGTTTTTGAGGGTTGAGAGGTTAAAACCTGTATTCCATCTAAAATCGCGATAGTTGGTCACAATGGCACTGATTCCTAGCTCAATACCACGATTATAAAGACTTCCTACGTTGGCATTAATGACGTTGCCTGGGATGCCCGCCGACAATGCCTGCGGGGCTTTCAGAATCAGGCCATCCACCTCGTTGTTGTAGTAATCAAACTCAAACGTAAGACGGTCGTTGAACATCGAAAAGTTGAGGCCAATGTCTAATTTTTTCGAGGTTTCCCAGCGAAGGTTGGGGTTAGCCGCTTGCGAAAATGCCAACGTGGGCATTCCACCATAAGTGTTTGAATTGTAAGTTCCAATCGCAGGATAGTCCCCAATTTCACTATTGCCTACCACCCCATAACTGCCCCTGATTTTGAGGTTATTAATGACGCGCGCCAGTCCGCTATTTTTATAAAAATCTTCCTCAAAAATATTCCAACCTACCGAGCCTCCACCAAAATTCCCGTATTTATTACCCGTCGCTAAGGCCGAAAGTCCATCGCGGCGAAAATTGAGACTCAACAAGTATTTTTTCTTGTAGTCATAGGTAATATTTGAAAAATAAGACAACAACGCATTCTCCATCAAGATGTTACCACTGGGAGCAATGTTACTAAAACCACCCTGAAAATTGGAATAGGAAGGGTCCGTCACGTTGGTTTGTTGTGCTCCCCAACCATCGGTAGTCGTTTTAATCGCTTCATGGCCGAGCAAAACTGTGATGTTGTGTTTTTCGTTAATGCTGGTGCTATACAACAACGTATTGACCCAATCGCTCCGATAGAACTTCGTAAAATTGTTGGTTGCGGCACCATTGGAAGCAGCCCCTCCTCCGTGAGTGGGATTAAGAAATGCCTTATTGGTCACTTGTAGGTTATTAAGCCCGTAGCTAGTTCTAAATTTGAGGTTTTTCAGTATTTTCCATTCTCCATAGACATTCCCAATGAGGGTATTGTTTTCCGACGAGCTTAAATCCAGCGTTTGTACCATGGCCAAGTTATAGGCATTTATGGTTCCAATCGTACTCGGATTATTGGCACCATAGCCCACACTGATGCCGTTTTGGATGCTATATGAGCCATCCGAACGGTAAACAGGTACGTTGGGCGGCAACACGTAGGTCATACGGGCGAGGGGTTCGTTGGTGATATACTGTGAGTTGTAAGCCGACGACGACATCGAGTTGCTGGGCACTGCACCCGTATTAGGGCCTATGTTGGTGCCATTGCTATAAGTAATATTGGCACCAAATGTGATGGATTTATTCAGTTCATGGCTAAAATTCAACCGCGCTGCCAACCGCTCAAAAGTGTTGTTTTTGATAAAACTGTTTTGGTGCGTATATCCCGTCGAGAAGAAGTAGCTCGTTGCATCGTTGGCACCTGACACGCTGATGTTGTGGTTGTGAGAAATTCCTGGACGAAACGCCACGTCGTACCAATCCGTATCTACCGTACTTCCATCGCCGTTTTTCATGAGGGCATAGCCAGGCGCACGTCCCGAGTTGACCATTGCCTCATTTTTAATCATCGTGTATTCTTCCGCTCCCAGCATTTTGGGCATATTGTAAGGCGTGCTGCGGCTCACCCAATTATCATAACTGACTTTTGGTTTTCCTTTACGGCCTTTTTTGGTTGTAATCACCATTACACCATTGGCCGCTCGCGAGCCATAAATAGCTGCGGCCGATGCGTCTTTGAGAACATCAATCGTTTCAATATCATTGGGATTTATATCGGCCAAGGGGTTGTTGCCAATGCCTCCACCAATCGCCCCCACAAAAACCGTTACCCCGTCCACTACCACCAATGGAAACAAACCTGACGTAATGGTGTTGATACCACGAATACGCAACACAGGAGTGGCATTGAGAATATTTGTGGGCTGAATCAAATCAATACCCGCTGCTTGTCCGTTCAATAACTGATCGAAACTGACAGCAGGGCGATTTTGTAGCTGTTTGGCTGCTACACTCGACACAGCGCCAGAAAACTCATTGCGGTTTTGAATCGTATAACCACTCGAAACGACCACTTCGCTCAGGCTCGTCACCGATTCTTTGAGCACAATAGCGTTAAACGCCAACGAGTTGACCACAACTTCTTTGGTTTCAAAACCGACAGAGCTCACCAATAAGGTAAAAGGTAATTTTGGTGCCTTAGGCCATGTAAACTCCCCTTTTTCATTAGTCAGCACAAAGTCTTTTCCATTTTTTAGTTGTACAGTCGCACTCACCAATGGATTTCCGCTTTGGGCATCTGTAACAATCCCTTTTAAAGTTGTATCCTGTGCCAATGCACAGCCAACCCATAAAAGCATCAGAAAAAGGCAGGTTATTTTTTGGGTAAAAAAATGTCTCATACTTAGCGATTTGATAATTTTATAATACAGTGGCTCACAAACGCGTGGCGTTCAAATGCCAAAATCCAGAGATGTAATTTAGTATTGTCTTCTTCATCCAAGTGAAAGACTGTTCCATCAATCCCAATTTTGTGATTATCTAAAAAGTTACCTTTCTCATCAAGCAAAAAAGAATAAAACGGATTGTCTTTCGTGAGGTGTTGTTGCTGATAATCAAAGGTTTCATAGAAGGAATGATTGGAAATCCCCATAGAAGCACGTGCACCGTCGCTGGCATTTGTAAGCGAAAGAACAGGCAGTGATGCTGGTTTAAGACCGCCCACAACCAAACGCGTAATAGTCTTGGCATCTTGATTACTCACAAAAACATACTCTATTTCTAGGGCTGTTTCCTTGGTAGGTGTGGTGATTTGTCTTTCTATCACTTTAGTAAGTTTACCAAACCGACTTAAATAAGTAACACGAGGGTCTTTGGTATCATAAAAACCTGGTTGAGCAAACGTCGCAAACCGTGTGCTATCGCTCAACAAATCGCCCATTTTTGTCACTTTTTTAGGATAGATAATATTTTTACGTTTGCGTTCCAATTCACCCTTCAACGCATACATTTCATCATTACTTGACACAAACGGAACTACTTTTTCGGATTTCACTTCACGTAACAAGCCCAGATTGATTTTTTTTGAAGGCGGGTCAACCCAATTTTCTAATCCTGCACGGTAAGGATCCATGCTTAGTTTATTGCGTTTTACAAAGAGTTCTTCGTACAAATCTTTCGGAAAATCAAACCAGCATTGCCAATATAATTTATCTTTACCGTCCGTATCTTTGGCATAAACCAACATTTCCCAGAGATAGGCATTAAGGCAGTTACGGGCCAAATCCACGCGCGAAATTTGGACTTCTGTCCCCGCAGTTACCTCAAATTGCCCTGCATTAAATTGTACTTGCTGACGATTCCACTCTTGGTTTATGAGGCCGATGTACGTCAAATAATCATCTTTTTTAATCCAATCCACCGCCGTCGGCATCCATTCTAAGAGCGGTATGCCTTTGATTTTGATGGTTGGCGTTTCGTTTTTTTGGGGAAGTAGCTCAAAGTCAAACTTGTCGTCAACTTGTTGTTGAATGGCAATCGTTTTATACAAAATCTGTTGCGCCTTGGGGTGTCTGGAGGTTAAATTAGGATTGTCGGGATATTGTTCATCGGTCATTTCTTTCACGGGTGTTTGCCAATTTTCTGCTTTATGACAGGCATTTAGCAAACAGAGAATAACCAATAGAGGTATAAGGTACTTCATTTCAATTTGGGTTGCTAGTTTAGGAGATTTACTGAAAGATTTTAAAAAGCCCCAATCAAGTTAATTGGGGCTTTTTGGTCACTCCAACCTATGATATTATATTATCTTTTCAGAAGTGTATTTTCCTTCTGCTGAGTATCCTTTTTCAACAACCCTGGCAGCTCTAGCGCGATATACCTCAGGGTTTTGAGGCGCAATCGTCGCTAAACCATCCACGTACCGATTAAACATGCAAAAAGCTGCCGCAATGAGTACCGTGTCGTGGATTTCACGGTCGGTAGCACCTTGTATTTTTGCGGCCTCCACTTGTTCGGTCGTAACGTGTTTTCCTCCTTTTTGCACACTACCCGCAATCGTCAACAATGACTTCATTTTTTCGGAAAGCGCGGTTTGTTCGTAATCGCATTTAACGGCTTTTACAAACGACCAATCTTCATCTCCCAAGTACTCACTTGCCACCGCTCCGTGAATGGTTTGGCAGAAAAAGCAGTCGTTTTGGGATGAAACGTAGGTGGCTATCAGTTCACGTTCGCCACGGCTCAGTCCTTCGTCAGTTTGCAAAAGCGCATTGGCCAGTGCATTCATCGGTTCAGCCGTATGAGGGCTAAAATTCATCGGGCCTAAAATCCCTGGTAAGTCGTTTTGAAATTGTATATGTGGCATGGTAAAATGTCGAATTTTAGAGTTCAGAGTGTCGAGTTTTTTTAAACCTTATAGGTTTTTGAAACCTATAAGGTCTATGCTTGTGGCTTCGGCGGTACATACCCCAGCGTGCCCATACGTTCACCCATAGGGATATAATCAGCGACATCGGTAGGCGTCACGGTGGCCAAGCCATCCACGTAGCGATTGAACATACAAAACGTCGCCGCAATCAGCACTGTATCATGAATTTCGCGGTCGGTAGCCCCGAGCAGGCGGGCATTGGCCACTATTTCTTCCGAAACGGTACGAGCGTCTTCTTGAACGCATTTCGCAATGGTCAGCAACGCTTTCATTTTATCCGAAATCGGTGCCGTTTGATAATCCGCAATGACAGCATCGACGACATCTTGGTTGTTTTCAAAGAGAAAACGGGCAGCGGCGGCGTGGCTACAAGTACAAAATGTACACTGATTGAGCGATGAAGTAAAGGTGGCAATCAACTCCGCATCAGCCTGCGAAAAGGCCGAATCGCCTCTCAAAAGTGCCTCCGCCAACGCGTACAAAGCCGCCCCCGTGTCAGGACGATAAGCCGCCAAACTACGGATTCCAGGAAAACCTTCGGGTAATGAAATATGTGGCATAGATGTATTTTAAATTAAAAAGGGTTGTTTTTTCAATAACTTTCCACGCTTATTTCCGCCAGTGCAATGCGTTGATATTTTTTCCAATTTTGGTACCTTCTTCCAGTCCAATGTCATTGTCATGGCGCGTGTGTATTCCGCCCATCAATCGCGACTCGGCACATTCTTTGGCAGACTCCCAGAATGAACGGTAGTGACGAGGTACAAAAACCACCTCTTTTTCTAAGTATTCAGGAATGTAGTCCCCTAGAAATACGGCATCATATTTGGCAGGCAATGGCTTCACTACATAATAGCGTTTGGGGCCCCGCCCCGCGTGAGTCGCGTCCGTAAAAGAAAAATTATCGCCGTACATTTCTGTCAAAACAGTGGCAGTAGCCGCCGATTGCACAGCATGGCCTGAATAAAAAGATGGAAAAGGAGGCTCCAAAAAAAACGGCAACCAATTAATCATTTCACCTGGAAAAACCTCTTTGTGTCTAAAATTTTGCCTAATAAATGACGACGGCCGCTGAACCATGTAGGCAAACTTTGCCTTCCAGCAGCAAATAAACGCATCTGCCACGGCCATGCCTACGCGGGCATAAGTCTCAGCAGCTTTAATGGCGTCAGCGTTGCTGTTTAGAACAGCGATGGTGGCCAAATTATATGAATGACCTGGCGGCGAACACGTTTCGGTTGGGTCATCTCCCCACCACATCACAATCGCCCGCTCTTCGTTGGTCAATGTCTTCTTGCGATCAGCTACCTCTTTATATTGTTTGTAATACTCGGTGGTTGTATCAGTAGAATACACCAGCGGCTTAGGCAATGGCAGTAAAGCATTTTGGGCTGAGAATGTCCGATTTTGTCCCCAAGTTGGGTGCATCGGAATTTTAGAATTTGATTGGCCAATGCTAGGAGGTACCCACAGTCCTTCCCCTTGAGGTCGCACATAATCTTTAGGAAAGTTTCTCAAATGACCTTCATGGCCGCCATCTAGTTTTGCCCACTCGAAAATACGGTATGCCAACATCCTCCCATAGTCAACCGAAGCTGTAGCTACCGCAGGTGAAAGATTTTGAGAATAACGTTGATAAATCACTTTTTCCAGTGAGTCTATTGGATTTGTTTTATTTGTATAGCCATAAAAAGCCTTTAAAATCTGGGCTTGACCTGCGTTCAAAGCCAGTTCCCAGGCATATTTTTTGTTAGGCTTTGGTATTGATAAGGTATCACAGAGCGACTTGATGATTGAGCGATGTTTGGGCGAAATAGGTACCGTAGCCTCATACATTGTAAGTCCAATGTACGCCAAAGCCCTCGACCCATAGGTCGGAGTATTATTAGGTGCTTGCGACATCACCTGCACTGTCATTTTAGCCCAAGCGATAGGTACCGAGGCATCTTTTCCTTGGCTCTTATCGTTTTGCTGGGCTTGCAGCATTGATATTCCAACAAAGAAAACACCAATCCTCAACCACCCTTTTATGCTTGTTGTTTTCATCATATTCCACGCCTTTTTTTGCTATTGCTTTAGAACCATTAGGTTTTGATAAAAAACAGGCTTATCAGACGATAAGCCTGTTTAAGTCATCAATTACCTATCAATTATTTTATATCACTTTTCACTTCTAATTCGCTGGTTTCCATTTCATTGCATTTACTTTTCGACCTACATTGTATCCCATACGTAAGCCTTCGTCGCAATCCATTCGGTAATGCACTCCTAGCAAAATTCTTGAAATCGCATTTTCGTAAGCCATCTCATTGAAATCGTGATAACTCCGAGGTTTACCAATAAACTCCACCCGAAACTCATGGCTTCGGTCGGTCATTTGATACTTATAGCCAAAGATGTTTGACAAAATTTCTGCGGCAACCGCCCCAAATGTAGAATGCCCCGATGGATACGCTGGAAACGGAGGCGTCACTCCTTTTACTTTTTTGACGGTATTGTCCAACAATGTGATCCATTTAGGGTTAATCGAACGATTGATGTATGAAATCGGGCGCTCAACGTTGTACAAAAACTTAGAATTCCAACACGCCACCCCTGCATCGCTCAATCCCATTCCCAGCTTGGCATAGGTATAAACGGCGGTTTCGAGGTGGGCTTTTTCTTGCACCATCACTTGATTGGCAATCGCAATCCAACGAGCCGCTGGTTCAAACGTCTGTTCAAAAATATCATCACTCCAAAACTCGCCAATCCATCTATTCTCATAATTATCTGGAAATGAGCATACTTCTAGCGCTTGTGCAAAAAACTGTGACGTAATTTGCGAACTGTATTCAATGGGTGGCTTCGCTACTTTATCCTCTGCCGAGATGGCAAAAGTGCGCGTACGCCCCCAGTAAGGCAACAAGGCACGGGTAAAATCAGGTTTTGTTGGCTGCCATTTTCCTACTCCCACTGGTGGTACATAGTCAGTAGGGTGTGGGTTCAGATACGCCTCATGCCCATTTTTATCCGTTTTTGAATACTCAAACATCACCGAAGCCACACTTTCACCCAATGCGCGCGAACGTGCAAACGTCTCCGCATCGGTTTCTGCCTGAAACTCTTTAAAGAAAGATTCGCCCAACTGGTTCATTTTTGCCTTTTGGTCAGCGCTTACGTGCGGAAAAAACTTCAACATCATCGACAGGTACGAGGCATTTACCGCCGTTGGCCAATGATACGCTTTTCCAGCTTCAGCTTTTGGAATAGTTATTCCTGACAAATAAGGCGCAAGCGACTGGTAGTCTTTTGTCCCCGAAACCACGGTTTCGTAGGCCGCAAGACCAATGTAAGCAAAGGCTCTCGCTGCTACGGGCGGGCGATACCCTGGCGCGTAGCGGTCGAGTTCTAAAAACAACTCTCCCCATTTCAAGACTACTTTTGCATCGTAATCTTTCAATTCTTTTTGTGGAGTAACGTCTTGATTCTTATTACATGCTATAGCTAAGAGCATCAACAGCCCTAGCACGCCTTGGTTAATTAATTTTTTCATAATTGATTACATTTAAATTTTTTAAAAATTAAAGTGTTTCAATTATTTACGGGTTATATTATCAGTCATCAATTGCCATTCTCTTTGCTGAAAAAAGCCATCCCTAAGGCAATCAGAAATGCTACAGAAAATGTAAGTAGCGCATTGCTTAGGCCACCAAAAAATGCGACCATAGCGCCAACAAAAAACACCGAAGTGGCCGTAAAAAAGCGGCCAATATTAAAACAAAAGCCCGTGGCCGTTGCTCGAATCGAAATAGGAAAAAGTAAGGGTATATAGCTCGAAAGCGTTCCTTGGCTAATGCCGAAAAAGAGCGATAGACAAGCCATTTCTACATAGACAATTGAGCTAAACTGCTGGTTGGTCAAAAACAAAATCAACGACAGCATAGCACACCCTAAAAACGTAATAATCAGAGTTCTACGAACACCTATCTGTTTAATCAAAAAGCCTGAGAGTATCCCTCCAACAATACCACCCGAACCCAACAACATCATGGTCACACCACGTTCTTTTTGGCCACTTTGACCTGCTGGCAATAAAGATTGAACCCAAGTCGGAATCCAAGAAAAAATACCCCAAAGCCCAATCAACACAGACCCAAAAATGACCATGCCTATCAGGAGATTGGAGCGATTTGAAGCACTCCACAATTGTGCATCTACTCCATTTTTTTCTATTTTTGATTGATGCCAAGCCTTCGATTCAGGTAGCCATTGCAACATAGCAAGCGCCGTAGCCATAGGAATGACTCCTAGCCAAAAAGCTTGACGCCAATCAGCAAAAAATACGTTCATCCCTCCCGTGGCTACAATACCAATGGGAAAAGCTACGGCCAATATTCCCAATGCAATAGGGCGAGTGCGAACAGGCCAAACTTCCGACAAATAAACTGTCGAAATCAGTAGAACGCCTCCGATGCCCATTCCTGTCGCAAAACGGCAAGCCATCAATAAGTACCAATTAGGTGCAAAAGCCGTTAGCAACGTAGCAGTACCGTACAAACCAGTCACCAAAATCAGTGATTTTGTACGGCCAATACGATCACTCAACCAACCGAAAAGTAACCCACCAAGACCCCAGCCGTATAGGAAAGCAGCTCCGACGTACGCTCCAATCTCTCCCAAACGTGCCTCAGAAATACTTGTTTCACCCAGTAATTCTGGAATCGCCACGGGTAAATACACTGACATAAGCGTAGCCGCCGTACCACCAAACAAATAACTCAACATACAAAGGCCAAAAGCGACCCAATTATGTTGCACAGCTTCGGTTGAAACGTTGATCGTAGCCGCACTTTCTAGACGAGAGGTATTCATTGTGTTTTTACAAATTAATTGGTTTATTGACCCGTTAAGTTAGATAGGGGTAGGTGTAACACACACAGGAATCGCCCCTTTGCTTCGCTCAAAATTTAGTTTTTTCAAGTTTACAACTTCCAACTTTTCGCTATTCTCCTGAATTTTCAGAAATTGATTGGGTTTAACATTTTTAAATACCTGTTGGTGAGCAGCACGGCCTCCCCCCCAAGTCACTTTGATTTCATCAATAACCGTTGCTTGGCCGATGCCTATTTCGCGACGTAAAGCCGACGAACCAAAACTCCCTCCTGAGCTTACCACTTGATGCACTACTCGCTTTACCCCATTTTCTCTAAAACTAACTTCGACTTTAGTACCAATTGCCGAGCGGTTATTTTGTTGCCCTTTCAGCGTCAAGTAAATCCAACGGTTATCGTTTTGACCAGGATTGAGGTACAAAGAGTTATTGTAAGAATCGCCAGGGTAAGCCCCCCCTACTTCAATAAAAATATCTTGGTCGCCATCATTGTCAATGTCAGACATCGCCACACCGTGGCCTTTCTGTAAATTGCCAACCCTGCCCGACACCGTCACGTCAGCAAATGCTTTTCCACCTACATTTTTATAGAGTCTGTTTGGTACCAGCGACTGGTAGTCTGGATTTCCCGTACCGAGATACATATCAGGATAACCGTCATTGTCAATGTCACCAAAATTGGAACCCATCGCAAAAACACAGCGGCTAAGACCTGTTTCAACCGAAACATCCTTAAAAGTGCCATCGTGGTTATTACGAAAAAGATACATACGTGCGGCGGTATTGGGTATCTTCATCACATCTGTTGCCACGGAGTAAGCAAGTGTTCGGTCAAATTGATAACCGCTGACAAAGAGGTCCTCCCAGCCGTCGTTATCATAATCCCAAAACCACGTAGGAAATGTCGAAACCAATAATTGATCTAAACCTGCTTTTTCTGTCACATCTTCAAAATATATTTTCCCCTGCACCACCCCTTTGTTTTTCAGAAGGATTTTGGGGCCATTCGTAGTAGAAAGAAAAAGGTCTTGCCAGCCATCGTTATCATAATCTCCTGCGGTGACTCCTTTCACAAAGGCATTTATATTACACCCAGCTTCTACCGCCACGTTGGTAAACTTGCCATTTCGATTGCTCATAAACAACTCACAACCATGCCGTTCGCCATTCTGAACTGATTCGTTGCCGATAAATAAATCTAGCCAGCCATCGTTATTAAAATCTCGCCATACTCCTGCTTGTGTAGGGTGCAATGAATACAAGCCGCTTTGCATCGTCACATCATTAAATGTTCCATCGCCATTGTTACGGAGCAGTGAATTGGGTTGTTTTCCAAATGGACCTGCCATCCAAGCGCCGCGCAGAACCAAAATATCCAAAAAACCATCGTTGTTATAGTCGGCTTGAAGGATGTTTAAACCACCTTTAAATTTTGATAAGCCTGCCTTTTCAGATACATCTACCAACGACCCATCGCCATTATTTTTGAAATAGTGCATGGCTCCGTCAAGCCCCCAATCTGAGGTAATGACATCCAGATACCCATCATTATCAAAATCATCGACAATTGCTCCACCTGCCTTGTTTTGAATATCAAGACCTACATTTGGTGCTACATCCACAAACGGTTTAATGCTGATATTTGAGGGGTCTTTGTCTAAGCCCGCAATAAGGTATTGTGCTGGAACTCGGCTGGGATATTCTCCCAGCGTCATGTAGGCAATATTGAGCAACCAACGAGTTTCATAATCGGTCGGGTTCATTTCTAGCATTTTCTCATATACCTGAACTGCCCTCCGCGAACCCGTTTGGATTTTGTGTATGCCCGTATTGGCAATGGGTAAAATGCACGATTCTACCGAATGATTTTTGACGCAATTTTGGCGTTCGGCAAGCCGCACGTTGGCCATTCCCAACGTTGCCAAGGTTTGATACACATTCTTTTTAGACTCAACCACCTGGGGCAGTACATCTTCTAGTAAATCAATGGCTTTTTTTTCATCCCCAAACTTTAACAAAGACATTGATTTGTAATAATTTACCACCAAAGACCGATACGGATTGCCTTGGCTGACCACAAGCATCGAATCAAAAAAGACCAATTCTGCTTCGGGGCAAAAGGTATTTTCCTTGTTAAAATTGGCTTTATGTATTTTTGCTAATACGTCCACCATCTCATTATCATCATGGTCCCTGCTACAAGCAAAAAGGAATAACGATACGATTATGATGCAACTGCTCCACCCTACCCCCATTGGGGATAGTGTTAAGGGCAATTTTTTATGACTATAGTTGTGCATTGTTACAAAGGGTTAGGAAGAGTACCGTATTTTATCTCAACAACTCATCAAACGTCAAACTCACATAATACAAACCTCCTACGGCTGGTGAACCGTATGCCTGCACCACGTAGTTGTTCCCTAAGTTGGAAGCGCCCAACTTGAGCATCGTTTTTAGCTTCGTCAATTTGTACGAAACTTGCGCGTCAATCAAGTTGTAAGCAGGAACAGGTCCTGGGCGGTTTTCGGTAAATGTACCGTACCACAAAAAGGCGTCTTGCCAGTGCCACGCAACGCTAAAACCGACTTTATCGGTCAAGCGAGCATTGCTAAACGTGACGTTGGTTTTCCATTTTGGCGTATTAAAGGCGGGAACGTTGTTGGGGTTGGCATCCAAAATATTGAACTGTGCCCAAGTTGCGTTGGCGGCCAAGCGATAGCCTTTGTCCAACAACACCGTCACTCCTCCGCTGGCACCGTCGGTCGATACTTTATCGGCGGCATTGGTATATAATTGGAAGGTCTGACGCGTAGTTGTGCTCAAAATCTCTTGTGCCGCTGCGGGATTGATGCTTCCATCGGCCGCTAACACCGCCGCCGAGTTGGGGCGAATCACCACTTGGTTGATTAAGAAGTTGGTGAATTTTCCGTGATAATAACTTACATCAAACAACAAGCGGTTGTTAATGGCACCTTTGTAACCAATTTCAAACGCCTGCATTTGCTCAGGACGAATGTAGGGAACAGCCGATTTCACCAACTTGTCTTTGTGCTTCGCAATGGCTTGGGCAAACGATGTCCCCGCCGCCGTTTCTTGTCCAAATGCCGCTCCAAACGCTCCTACCGAAGCCGCCGTAAATGAATTTTCGTAGGCATTCAAACCTGCTGAATTTGACGGAGCACCACCCAACAAAATCAGAGGACCGACATTAAGTTTAATGTATTGGTCAACGACCGTCGGGTTACGAAAACCCGTTTGGTAACTTACCCGAAAATTGTGGTTGGTATTGGGCGAAAACACCGCCGAAGCTCTTGGCGTAAAGTTTCCTGCAAAGCTTTGGTTTTTATCATAACGACCTGAAACCGTTAGCTTTAACTTATCTGCAAAAAGCGTTTTTGACGCTTGTACAAACGCACCGTATTCTTTGACGCGAACTTTATTGGTTTTATCGTCAAACAGCGTCCCGTTGGTATTCATGTCGTAGTAGCGCAAGTTTCCACCCGCCTGAATGCTCAACCACTCAAAATGAGGAGTAAAATCGTACAAGCCTTCTACGTGGTACATTTTGCACAAACTCAATACACCTGCGCCTTCCAAACCGTACAAGTGGCTGTACTTGTCTTTGGCCGCGTCAAACGCTGACGTCCCAGGCAAAATTCTACCCTCATCGGCAAATGCCCGTGCAGCGGTATGGTTTTGAGATGTGATACCGTTAACCTTCCCGTTGTAGGCTGCCCCGTAGCGTTCAAACCAAGTGGCATCTGCTTTGCCGATAGGCACTACATTACCACTCAAATCTTTTACCCAAGTGCGGTTGATAAACTGCCCTAATGAACGGGTATTGTACGCATTTTGCGAGTTTTCGGCCACCGAATACGCACGGATAAAGAAATTGGCTCCTTTCAACTCCAGGCGCTGTTGCGTAAAACGAAAATCGCGCAACATGTTACGGCTACTACTGGTATAATTGGCCGTTCCTTGGTTGACATTGATTTGGTAAATCGCCTCAATTTTATCCGAAATACGGTAATGCAAAGCCGCATTGGCTTTTAGGCTATATACATCGTAAGTGGTTACGTCTTTTTCCAAATAACCCGTACGAGACACCCGCCCAATCCCTGGCAAGGTCGAAGCGACTTCGTCCCCGTAGATGTTCAAACTATTTTTTCCAGGATTGTTATTTCCCCTATTTTCAACGGGTGTATTAGGGTCAATATCGGTATAATCTGTTGCGTACCAATCAGTTCCTTTGATGTATGACGCGTTTAGTTTAAAGGCAAAACGGTTGTTAAAAGCTTTTGCATAACGGATTGCCGTTTCAGAAAAAGGCTTTACACCTCCCCCATTGGGGTCATTGACGTGGTTAATACCTACTTTTTGCTGAACTGTCAACCCTTGAAAATCAAACGGACTTTTGGTTTTTGTCATCAACAACCCGTTAAATGCCGTCGGGCCATATAGCGCCGAAGCTGCTCCAGGAATGAGCTCAATCGACTCTACATCCAAGTCAGAAACGCCGAAAAAACTACCCGCCGCAAAGCCCAAACCCGCCGATTGGTTATCGACGCCGTCGGTTAATTGCAAAAAACGGCTATTTCCAATGTTGTTAAACCCGCGCGTATTGATCTGGCGAAGTGTCAAACCACTCGTCACCATATCCACTCCTTTCAGGCTGTTTAAGGCTTCAAAAGCCGTCGCAGCGGGCGCTTGTTGAATGGCGCGCGCTTCCATTTTTTCGATGGTAACGGGCGTTCTTAAACTGCTTTCTTCAATCCGCGAGGCCGAGACAATCACCTGATTAAGTTCCGCCACATCGGCCTTCAACGAAATCGTCAGAGGTTGATCATTGCTGGCGCTTACTTCTTGGCGTTCGTAGCCTACCATCGAAATCACCAAAGTAACTGGCGTAGCCGTAGCCAACTCGAAACGACCTTTCGCGTCGGTCACTGTACCGATAACTTTTCCTTTCACCGCCACCGAAACTCCCTGCAAAGGCTGTTTTGTTTCGGGGTCAGTGATTATTCCTGACAAGCGCGTCTGTTGCGCTTGTAGTGTACTACTCATCCAACAAATGCAACCGAAGAAAATTAAAAGAGATATATATTTTTTCATTGTTTATAACAATTTTGACAAAGTGGGTACTTTATCGTCCGAAAAGGGTCAAACGATGGTAAAACTGTGCTTTACTTACGAGAAAAATAAACCTAGTACTCCCTATTTAGGCGCTACAAATCCCCCTGGCGGGCGGGTATATCCGCGCCCTACAATACGTTCACCTAATGTCTGGTAAAACGAAGGATCAGAAGGAGCTACCGTCGCCAATCCGTCCACGTACTTGTTGTAAAGGCAAAACAAAGCCGTAATCAACACCGTATCATGAATCTCAAGGTCGGTGGCTCCTGCTTGTTTAGCGCGCTCGATTGCCTCGGCAGTCACGGCTTTTCCGCTCACTTGCGTCAGCGCTGCGATATTCAGCAACGCTTTCATTTTGTCGCTCACGGGTGCCGTTTCAAAGTCCTGCTTTACCAACCGCGCCGTTTCTGACTCGCCCAAGAGCAAATCGGCGGCTTTGGTATGCGCTGCTTCGCAGAAATTGGTGCAATTGCGGGAAGAAACCAACGTAGCTATCAGCTCACGTTCGCCCTGTGTGAGGCTAGACTCTCCGCGCAACAAAATTTGCGTCAAATCGCGGATTGGCAAAGCGGTATCCAAGCGGTATTCGAGCAAGCCCGTAATACCTGGCAGGTGTGCTGGCAATGGAATATGTGGCATAACAACCAGAAAATATCTGTTTTTATTTTTCTCAAATTTTTAAGGAAATGAGTTGTCACAAAGCATACCTGTATTCTTTCACCTCTGAAAGAAGTCATGCTATTGAAACAAATCTTTTGTCAATAAATAGCTACCGCGAGACGGAGCATTCACCTTAAAAAAGAGCTTTAGGAGGCGGCACAATCACCCGCAGGGCGCGGGTCATTAGAGAAGAAGTGTTGTTTTCTAACGGTGAGGAGTCGGTCAGCCATTCTACTACGTAAAATACGTGTAAACGTTGAAACGAAACGTATTCTTTTAACCACTGTCCTGCCCAAGACTTTGACGGCTTTGGATGTTCAGTAGCTTGGTTTTTAATGTGTTGGTCAATGTGATCAGACAGCGCTTCAAAATTAGCGCGGGCGTCACGGTTTGGTTTACATTTGATGAAAAGTGTATCATTGAGCATGATTTGCTCTACCATTTCGTAAAATTCATCTCCCGCCTGAATCGTTCCTTGAACAGGCTCAGGAGCTGTCCAGTCGGTTTGGTAGGGAAGCGAAACGGGTACTTTTACCGTTACAAAGTCACCTTCTTTTAAGGTAGAAAGAGGTTCGTCTTTGGATACTTCAAACGCGACATTGCCCCCCAACCAATAGACTACCGAGTAGCCTACCATGTTGTAGAGCAACAGCGCAAAAAGTAGTATGGAGACAAACCTTTTCACTTTGTTAGGGGAACTTTATTGAGTTATTTTTTTTCAGGAAAGGCCGATACGTGTTGTTCAATAATCAACCATTTCCCTCCTCTTTTTTCATATACAAACAAATAACGAACGGGCTTTTTTTCACGGCTGCCATCGGCGGCATTTACGTCAAACACCCACGAACCTGAGCAAGTCGCTATATCACCAAAGATACGTACTCGCTGGTCGTTGTTAAGCGTTGCTACGGGTTTCTTGGCAATCAAGGTTGTCAAAAAAGCCTTACGGGTTTCTGGTGTGTTGGCACTATTAATAAAGGTTGGAAAAAACACAGCGTCGCTGGCATACATGGCAGATACTCCCTCTAGGTCTCCTTTTACTAACCCATTGTGCCAGTTGGTTACTTGCTGTGCTATTTCAGACGGTGTGGTTTGGGCAGCTACCATGGTATAACTAGCCACTGCCAAGAATAAAGTAATAAGTAGTTTCATTGTTTTTTTATTTTCCACCTACAAGGTCTAGTAAAACCTCATAGGTGGATATTGCGTAAAGATGTCAATGTTTTTATAGACCTGAGCCGTCTGCTTTACCGCGAGCAATGGCATATTCACCGATTTTTCGTCCATGAACTAAACCTAGTTCACAGTCTATGCGGTAGTGAATCAGGCCATAAATACGCGACTCTGAAGCCTCCTTGGCTTGTGCGTCGAATTTTGTAGCTTGGTCAGGAAAAATGTAACTCAATACCGTAGCCGCCGCTGCCGAAAACGTAGAGTGCCCCGAAGTATAAGAAGGGAAGTTAGGCAAACCTACCGATGTTTTCAATCCAAACTGCTGAGGACGAGGTGTGTAGTAATAATACTTGGTTTCCCAGCACGCAATCCCTGCATCCATTTCGGCGGTTCCGACCAAGGCCAACGCCCGTGCCATTTTCACTTCACTGAATCGTGCTTCGTGCGCGGCATTGGCAGCAGCACGGTGCCAGTGTCCTGGAGGCGTGTAGCTACCTGCTCCGTCGGCCCAGTAGTTGGCGATGCGAGCTTGTTCGCGCGTTTGGTTGTTTTGGATGCTCTTCAACTCATCCAGCTCTTTTTGCCATTCTGCCGAACCTACCACGTAAGGAATCACAGGGCGGATTTGGCCTAAAGTTGCTTTGTCAAAATTCCACGTAGCCACTGCACCATAATTAGGCAACATCGGCGGACGCAAAGGCGCTTCTTGGCTCACCCACGGCTCTTTGATACCACGGCTCTTAGCGGCTTCTATCATCCCCGCCGTCAGTGCCTGGTTGTTGGCAGCACCCATACCATCCGTTCTAGCACGCCCCATCACTTTGGCCGCAATGGCCCCACCGAGGGTAGTTCCTGCCGACAAATCAGAGGTTACATTCATACCTGCCCATTGGCGGCTGGCCAAATGTTCTTTTAATTTCTCATCCAAATAAGTTACTTCACCAGGAAACATGGCTTTCAATATTGTCACCGAAGCGGCCGCTACCACCGCATCTTCTGAAGGATAGCTTGGCAAAGTCGATACAGGTAACGCTACTGGAATACTGGCATCTACTTTAGAAGGTGCTGCACGCTTGAACTTGTACTTATAACTCCAAGCCGACACCAAGGCATCAAACTGTGCTACCGACAAATACGCCAACGCACGGGCTGTGTATGGTGGGTTTGCAAACGGGAACTTAGGGTCTGCCAAAGGGTTAGCAGCATCGGGTACAGGATATTTCCCATCTGCATTGGAAGCAGGTGGAATGTTGTAACGAGCGGCCAATTCACGGGCGATTTCGTTCCAACGATACACTGCCCCAGCTCCCCAGTACACAACTGCCTCTTTTTGTTCTTGGCTCAAGTTGCTGGCTAAACCCTTCAAGGTAGCCAACTCAGCCACGTATTCTGACGACGTCACTGCTGTTGGAGCAGGTACACTAATTTCTTCTGGAGAAGCCAATGAATAGGTCTTCCAAGTCCCTGCTTTTTCGTCCACACTAGCAGGTGTATAACCTACTCGTTGTGGCTCTTCGATGGTTTTATCACAGGCAAACACACCCACTAAAATTGCCAGCGTAATGCCGCTATACTTCAGGTATGGTACATACTTTTTCATGGATATCCTTACTTTTTAAAATTGAACAAATACAACACTCCCACCATCACACTGGTGCTCTGCCCCATGTTAAGGCCGCTTGTTACATAGCCTACGCGGGCATTCATTCCCAACGCTTTAGGCTGAAATTTACCATACCAACCAACCGTCGTTGCTTCCATGTTGTTGGTTGGGAAAGGCATATCATTGCGGCGAATGTTATCGCCATTTACGCATGAAAAATTCTCTACAAATACTTCCGTTTGCCATTTTCTTTTCAAAATCCCTACGCGCGCACCCCAGTCGGTGGCATTAGGAACACTTACTTCATTGGTATTATACACACGGTCGTCGGCTTGGTAGGCATCACGATCTACGTTTATATTGCTGCGCCATGAGTACGTCCAATGCCCCGTCACATACACTCCTGATTTGTGCTGATAACTAGGCAAAATACGAGCTGATACCGTTTTACACTGAAGCCCAATCGACATAGGTAAAAAGTCGGGAACGTACTTACTCACAGGAATAGAAGCACCCAACAAACCATTGATTGAAAACCCTTTTACTTCTACGGCTTTCCACTTGAGCCAGCCTGACAAATCTTGCAGCCCTTTCTGACCCATCAAGTTCCCCGCCGATGTTTTGGTCCAAACATACGGAAGCGACAGTAGTACATTTA
This sequence comes from Runella limosa DSM 17973, assembly GCF_000482465.1. Taxonomy (GTDB): domain Bacteria; phylum Bacteroidota; class Bacteroidia; order Cytophagales; family Spirosomataceae; genus Runella; species Runella limosa. The sequence continues at coordinate 22,521 of NZ_AXVJ01000061.1, read as the reverse complement.
GGCGATTAGTAATTCCAATGGCGGGCATCACCATCACACTTTGGGTCGTATGCGTACCGATGTTAAAGTTTTCGCGCTTGAGGGTGTTTTCCCAATATTCATTCCACGAACTATTGGTGTACATGGTGGCGACACACACTTGCCCTTTAGACATATAAATCGCGTCTGACGGCATCTGGGCAAGCAGCTCCCATCCTCCAAAAGAGCCCATAAAGGCTGCCGTTAAAAGAGTTTTAAGTAAATTTATCTTCTTCATTTTTGTAATTATTACGGTGTAAAAACACCCCGATTGGGGGTAAGATGGCTTAGAACCAACGTGTTAAATTGACCGAAACCGAGTAGTCTGCAAAGGCAGCATCACCGTGACGTACGCCGAGCGGGTCTAGGCGATCAGAGTAACTTTTGGTACGGTTACGATAAAGTGCATAAGGAACATTCAGCGCTGCCGAAAACTTACCTTTCATATAAGCAACACCTGGCTCTACCGACACAATATAACCTGGACGGCGGAATCCTTTGCTCCCACCGATGACATCAATGGCTGGCACACCTTCTACGCGTCCTCCCAACATCACCGAAAGTCCTTTTCCGATGGATTGGCTTATCCCAGCACGTCCCGCAAATTGGTCAGAGACCGAAAAATAGCCCGTTACCAAGTCAATCGTGGTTGCTTCTGGGCTACGGAGTACGTTGTTAGTTTCTTTGGGGTTGAACAAATAATAGCCATTAAAATAGGCAGTAGTCGATTTAGTAAGCTGGGCGTAGCCTTGTAGTTCGAGGCTAAATCCAACTCCTCCGTCTCCCAATTGAATCGATTGGTCAACGGGCTTATTGATAACGTAGTCTTGTTTTTCTTTGTTTAGTTTATGAAAATCGCCCGTTACGCCTGGATTTCCAGTAGGAAGTTTAAGGCCTGCGCCCAAGGCAAAATTAAACTTAGGTAACTTATACGGATTGAGCATCCAATAACTCGCTGTCAGGCGCATATCACCGATACCTTGCGAATATGTATGAAAACGCTTCTGGTCAGGGTTAGCCGAAACCGCATTGCCATAGTGTTCATAAAGCGACGAGCGGTCGTTGTATTGGATAGGCAAATTGATACCAAACGACAAACGCGCACTTGGCTGGTAGCTAATCCCCAAATCTAGGGCATGAGAGAGGTTGATAACTTCGGTATTTTGCTCCAAACGTTCGTGCTGTTCGGCATCGCCTTTATAGTGGCGGAATGACCGAAAATAGCGGTAGCCCATGCTTACCTGCCATTGTCCATTCTTTTGCTGAAAAAACTCAGAAGACGCGGTATTGGCCGCAGTACAACTCATGTGACGCACAGCTACACAGCCCTGCGAAAAGCCTTCATTGGCTAAAAATAAACCGATTAGAGAGTATAGAATTCGTTTCATTTAGGCATGATAATTTTAAACTTCCATGGTTGGAAGGGGTTGTTGAACATAGTTTGTTTTCAACCAAAATCATCACATACGATACGTTTCTTAGGGAGCTTGGTGTACAACTTCCTCCAACTGCGCCATTGGCAAGGCACAGCCTACGGGTGGAATATCCTTGACAGATGTTCCATTGATTCCTGAAAGTGCTGGTTTGGGAATTTCTCCCACAGTTGTACACAATTTTGCGCTTTTACTTGTCCACTTTCTGGCTGCTTGCGTATCGCTACACGTCATAAGCGCCGTAACCGACAATAAAAGTACTCCTATAAGAATTTTCATAGTGAGCTTGGCTTAATGAAAAATGGTTGTCAATAGGCGACAAATAGCCTATTTGAATGAACTACCCTTGGGGCAGGTCACTCATACATTTCATTAAACTTGCTCTGGAGGCGGACAATGAAGCGATAGAATCACTTGAAGTAATGAATGCGAAGGAGTGGCGTAGTTTTCCTGACTCAACGATTCGGTCGCTTGAGCAGTAGGCCATTCCATGATAGTGATAGAAGTGGGGAGATAATTTTTCAACAAATCGGACAAGAGCTTTACCGCTTTCCCCATGGGGCTATCGGGCAACTGGGCCTCTTGGTCGGTCATCTCTTGAATTTGATCGGCCAACTCAAAAAAGCGATCGCGCGCTGTTTGGTTGGTTTTCATGGTTACATACAAAGTATCGTTTTCGTGGCGCTGTTCGGTCACGTTATAAAACTCATCCCCGTGTCTGATTAGCCCTTCTTGCCCTTCGGTATTTTTCCACGTACTATTATAAGGAAGTGTAGGTAAGTGCATTTTGAGGGTCTGCCACTCGTCGTTTGCGACGGTCGGCGAAGCTGTACTAAAATCCTTGTCAAAAAGCAACACGGTAACTGTCAGCCCAAACATATTGTAGAGCAGTAGCAGTAGTAGTCCGATTGCAGTTAATTTTTTCAAGGAATAATGAAATTTTGCCTCAAAGGTATTGAAAACTTTAAAATACTATGTAAAGTTAAAAACAATTTTCGTGCCTAACTTCTCACAAATACCACCAATATTGAATATCGTTCCAATTTATTGTGTGATAAATATTAAGTTGAAGCAGATTAAAGAAACGATAGTCTTGGGCTTTATTACGTACCAAAGCTTGAAAACAATATCCCAATTCGGCCCGAGTAAGCCCAAAATTATATCCTCCCGCAAGGTGCATCCAGTTTTCCGAAATTAAGGACCCGTTGCGCGAGCTCACTGGACCATTTGTTGCTCCTTTGAAGTATAAAAATGCTTCATTGGAGGCCGACACGAAAAACCCTTGTTTTTCTTTTTTGGTATCATATAAAGGCAAAGTTGCCCAAACTTGATAACGACCAATGGATGCCTGAGAAGTGATACGGGTCTGTAAGTTAGTCGGTTGACGCCACTCGTAGCGACCACGGTGGGTAATGATAAAGTTCCCAAGTTTGTGTTGATACGTTGCTTGCGCTACCAGACGATGTTCGTTTTCACGGAGTCCAAAAATATTATGTCGCCCATACGCATACCCTGCGGCAATTGTGAGCGGTTTTGAAAGCTGGTAAGTAGCCAAACCATGTAAAACAAGGTGCGTATGCCCACTCGGAAAACGTTTCCCATCGACTGTTTGGCTAAAAGCATTCATCACCGAAGACGCGTTTACATTGTACCCTAGCTTTTTGGTGAATTTCCCTGCCTGAGAATAACTGGGCGAAATTCCGTACAGCATTAAATCTTGGGCTTGAGTAGCAATGCTCAATACACACCCTAATACTAGAAGTAACTTTTTCATCAAAATAATGGGTCTTAATCTGGTATATAAAAATCCTTCACAAAGAGCGTGCCAAAAAACTCCGCGATTCGTTTGTATCTTTGTCCCCATGAGAATCTTGAATATTTGCGCTTATACCTGGGCGATTGGTGGCCCTGCCCGAATCATTTACGACCATACAACCGTTGTTCTCAAACTTGGGCACGAGGTGGATATTTTGAGTCCGATTACCCCAGGCGACAAGGTGTATCCTGCCCCCGAAGGTGCCCGCGTCATTGTCTGCAAGCGCACCGCACCCATAAGCCGCTTTTTCCCCGAATTTTCCCTTGAAGCTTGGGATTACCTCCGCCAACACATTCACGAATACGACGTGGTTCATTGCCACGGCATTTGGCATTTTGGAAGTGTCGCGCCGTTTTTGTTTAAAAATAATACCCCAAAGGCCATTACCATTCACGGCTTGCTTGACAAATGGGCGATAAATCACGGTTATTGGAAAAAGAAGTTGTTTGGAATTTTGTTCCAAAAACGTTTTTTGAAAAAAGCGCAATTGATTCAAATCAATAACCACGACGAACTCAACGACCTGCACCAGTTTTTAGGTTTTCAGCATCCCAACGTTGCCATTATCCCCAACGGTATGCAGTTGGATGAATTGGCACAATTGCCCCCAAAGGGAACGTTCCGAAGCCAATTTAACTTACCAGCCGATAAAAAACTGGTTTTGTTTATGGGACGCTTGAACATCAAAAAAGGCTTGGATTTGTTACTACCTGCGTTTAAAAAATATACCGAAAAGCATAATGATGCCTTGCTAATTTTGGCAGGCCCCGACGACGGCTACCAAGCCGAAACGGAGCGGTTTATTGCCGAACATCAACTGCAAGATAAAATGATTATGGTGGGTATGTTGACGGGAGAAACCAAAAAAGCAGCTTTGGCCGATGCCGATATTTTTACACTTCCCTCCTACTCCGAAGGTTTTTCTATTGCAGCCCTCGAAGCCATGACGGCGGGGGTGCCGTCGCTTGTTTCTGACCGCATTGGATTTGATGGAACCGTCTCAAAATACAATGCCGCCCACGAAGCTCCACTGACCGTCGAAGATGTTTATTACGGATTGGAAACAATGCTCCAAACCCCTAAATATTGTCAAATACTAGCCAAAAACGCCAAAGAAATGGTATGGGAGCTTTACGACATCAATATCGTAGCGGGAAACTTGGCCAAGGAATTTGAGAAAATACGCAGAAAATAAGCCAACCTTCGGGAAGCTTGGAGCTTCCCGAAGGTTTTATACGTGTAACACCCCGTCGAGTCCCAATTCGGGAATCGGTTGCAAGTTTTCCTCTACAATACTGTCGGGAACGAAGATGAATTTCTTGTCAAAAATCTTACTCTCTACGTAAAAACTCACCCAATATTCGTTGTTGAGGTGGAATACATCGGGCATGATGGTTTCGACTTGCACCCATTGCCCCGCCTCTATTTCAGTAAAAAAGTGGCGTAAGGTAGAAGTGCGTTCTTGATCTGCTTTCGATTTGGCATCGTCGCCCGAATACCCTCTGGAAGTTACAAAAACGTTGGTGATGGTAGTTTCATTCTGATTAATCAAATAAACGCCCCACTCGGCTTCGGTCAGTTCGTTGATACGGCGGGCAATAGTCACCACAACCCCTTCAACTGGCGTAAAATCAATGTCTTTTTTCATATTCTTGGATAAATGAAGCCCCAAAATTAACCCTTTTTGGTGCTACATTCCAAAATGCGACGAAGAGCTGAGTGATGAGCGTTGAACGATGAGTGGTTTTCATCAGTTAAAAACAGGGCTTGAAGAAAAAAGGGCGTTAAAGTTGGACGGAATAGATTCTTTGATGTTTCGGACACTGATTCCGCCAAACATTTTTAGCGGAAAACCTCGCATGAAATGATCGACTCCCATTCGCAATTGTCCCGTACTGAGCGGCACAAATAGCCCCAAATCTGAATAATGAAGCGGAATTTCGGTGGTTGACTCCCAGCTAATCCCTCCTTTGAGTACATAGCGTTTTGCCAAATATTTCCCTTGGTATAAATAACTACCTTTGATATTTTCCTTGTCAAATTCTCGCTTTCCTTTTCGCCCTCCCCAAAATGCCTTTTCGCTGGTCAGGTGCGTTCCATCGCTCAATTCTTTGAGATTTTTCTTGGTTTCGTTGGCCGTTTTGCGGCCTTCTGCTAGGTGTTTTTCCACCAGTGGAATTGTTTCTTTTAACTCCGCTTTCCGTTCGGACGATGTCGCTGGGTCACGAAGCTCGGCTTTTGCTTTCTCAAGTGCCTCTTCCCTCATTTGTTCCATCTGCGGTTCGATTTCCTCCATCTTGTTATAAATCGTTCCTGCCCAATTTTTGGGTACTGTAATGTTTTTTATTCCCTCTTCGTCTTTAGAAACAATGTGCATAAATGCGCTATTTCGCTCACTGTACGTCTTCACCCAACCGTCTTCTGTACGCACCACCGATACGATGCTGTCGCCTTTTACATAAAACCGAATGGCTTTGTTGGGTTCGGGGTCGTAGGTCCAGTCAAATGTCAAATCCATGCAACGGGCAGGTGCATCCTCAAACACGCCCACGGCATACCATGCGTGCTTGACGCTGTGCGTTTCGGTAGCGCATTTGCCAAACATCTGCTCGGCTGTTTTGACGGTGGCTTCCGCAAAACGCTCAAAATTGGTGTAGGGAGTCAAGCTAAAAAGGGTTTGATAGACCAATTTGGCCGCTTTTTGAATGCCAATTCCTTTTTCGATGTTGTAAGGCTGTTTGTGGTCGTTGGTTCCTTTTCCACCTTCCGACAACAGATAAAACCAGTGCGACGCTACCGTGCTGTTGATGTGTTCGCCACAATCATCGTTATCCTCACTTGGCACACACCCATTGGTATCTATCCAAAACTCACCTTCGTAGGTATTAGGCCCTTTACGCTCCGTATCGGTGAGTGTTTTTGGTGATTTCATGTTTCGAATCCCTCCCAAAATTACTTCTGAGGCGATTAGCCAATCGGGAGTTTTCACCTGTGCCCAATGCTCTACGGCAGTCCCTAACATGTCGGCAATACCTTCATTGAGCGCGCCCGACTCACTTTGGCCTAAAAGATTGGCGGTATAGCTAACCAATCCGTGCGTAAACTCATGACCTACAATATCAACTGTTGCCAAAGGGTTGCCATTGATGTAACCAAAATAAATAAGATTGTGCTCTTTTGACCAAAACGCGTTTTTGTAGTGTTCCTTCCATTCCCTTGGGACCCGCCTGATACCGACTTGCGTTCCTTTATTATCAAAACTCGATTGTCCCAATTGGCTTTGATAAAATTCCACTACTTTCTGACCAGAAAAAGCAGCATCTAAAATACCTTTGACCCGATACTCGCCCCGATTCCACTCATTATCGGGTCGAGTAGGCACTTTTTGATTGGTATCAATGACAACAACATAAGGCGTATCGTGCGACGAAAGTAAATACGTTTTCGTATCGCTATCATAAAACGTTTTTATTTTCTGAAATCCATAGTAATTGGTGTTAATCTGCGCAACGGCTTTGTGCTCGTCGGCGCCTTTTGAATGCCAGCAAAAACTCCGATGATTGAGCCGATGCACAATTTGCCCTGACTGAGCATCGACAAAATAAAGAATGTCATCGTGCGAAACTTGATGAACAAGTCGCAGTTTACGCAATGACGGCGTCAAGCGATCAGGAATGATAATGAGTTGCTCATACTTAGGTACGATGGCTGCGGTAGCTACTTTTGAGCCAACCACTTGTATGCTTTTTTCTTTACTGAACGAAGGTTTCAGCATAACTTTCGAAATCATTTCTCCATCAAAGGCATCGCCTGAAGCCGCAAGGGCTTTGCCGTTTGGCTCATGTCTTACTTTAAAATAAGCCCCAAAAACGGGGTATTCTCCCACAAACTGCTGAAATGTCGTAATTTTTGAGCCCGTTGGTAGCGCGGTCGTTTCCCTTTTTTGTAACTGAACGCCGTACTTTTTTTGCATAAATTCCGCAAAGGTTGCAACCGTCACTTCGCTTTCCCGATAAAACTGAAACGACGAAGGGACTTTTGAATACGGGCTTTCCACTTCGTCAAAGTTGGTAGGTACGGGCTGTTCTACGGGCTTTGGTGCAGGAGAAACAGTTTCTGGTTCGCTTGGTTCTTCGGGTTGAGAAGGGGTAGATACACCACCCCCTTTGGCCATTTTAAGCATTTCAGCCCGCGCTTTTTCAAATTCCCTCAACAACTCAGGCGTGGCTTGTCCCTTCGCTTTGAGTTCTTTGATTTGGTCATCGAACATTTTATTGATATAAGCAGGATCTTTGAGCTTGGCCATTTCGGCTTCGGCTTCCTTTACCGCTTTATCAAGTTCGGCCTGTTGTTGCTTTGACGGTTTTTGTTGCGCCAAAGCCTCAACATACAATCCCAAAAACACGACCAATAACCAAACGAGCTGCTTTGCATTCATGGCTTATCCGAGTTTGAATTATAAATTAATCACAAACGTCCCCGACTGTATCTCGGCGTTGGCATTGATAAAATCACTCACTTGGGCGTCAAATGTTCCTTCAATTTTTTTGTTGGTAAAGGTCGAGAAGCGTACTTTCCCACTTTTAGCAAACAGCGGATTATTCTGTCTTTTGTAAAGCAGATTGGCATTTTTGTTGGTTTCATTAGCGGGGATTTCAAACAAATAATCTACTCCCGTTTGGATGTCTTTCCCCACCATCTGAATGGAGATTTCGTTGGCATCGTCTATTTTTCCTACAATCGTCAACAGCCCTCCGACGATGGCCACGCCTCCGCTGGCGGTATTGGCTTTCCAACTTTTACCATCCACTGTTGCGGCAAAAGAGTTAGAGCCACCCGATGGCGTTGGGTCGTCTTCTTTTGACGTTCCTAATTTACAAGCACTTACCAGCACCACTAGGGCTACCAGTGAAACAATAGATTTAAGATTTGTTTTCATTTTGTGTGGTTGTTAGATACGATTTTTCAAAAATCATTTACACTTAGCCAGCACTTCGGCGGCCAGTTTTTTGGCTAACTCGATGTTTTCGTCGTCATTACTGCTCACTTCTACACTCACTTGAAAAGTAATTTTACCGACCAAGACCGTGAGTTCTTTTTCTTTGATACGCCAAGAGGCCGCATCGCCTACTCCAGTGATGTCCTTAAACGTAATCTCGTCGCCCGACAAGTCTTTGGCCATATTGGTCGCAGTTTCGGTGGTTTTGGCATCATAGCCTTTTTCTTTCATCGACTCGCCTGCTTTTTTGAAAGCAGCTTCTTTTTCGGCGGCGGTCGTATTTCGATAAAAAGCCTTAAAATTTTCCAAAGAAGTCGGTTTTCCCATGATTGTAAATAAGTCACTACCTACCCATCTGAGTCCTATTCGATTGGAGGAAGGATATTCCACTTCTCTGCCCGCTATTTTCATTTTACGAACCCTATCACTATCCCAAGTGTATTCGTAGGTATCTTTGTCGTGCTTTTTTGCCTCGGCACGGTAGCTATACGTTTTCTTTGCCTGCGCAGGAACATTGTGATGTTTTTTAATGACATCAAGCGGAAGGAGTTGATCGAGCGTCCCTTTATCAGCGTGTGATTTGAGGCAATCAGCATTTCCAGCAGTAGAAACGGCCTCAGTGTTTGGCGCTTCACTGGCACTTTTTTCGGTATTGTTAGCCGTCGTATTGTTGCAGGCTGTCATGGCAAAAGCCACAATAACAGGCAGAATAATTGTCTTTTTCATGGTTTTAGAAATGGTTTATCGGTGCTGATAAGTCACTACAAAGCTGTGAAACTTGAGGGTCTCCCCCGTCCAGTTTCCAACCGACGAGATATTGACATAATAGGAGTTATTCTGGTTGTCCACCGTTTCTGTCACCGATGCGGTTACGCTTCCTATCGAGGCCACATTTGTAGAAGTCTGGGCCGAGGCGATGGTCGTAAACACGTTGGTCGTATGCGTGTTTTTATTAAATACAAAAGAGATATTAGAGGCCGAATTGTCCCAAACGTACATTCTCACGTTGGTAACCACCACGCCATCGGGGAGGTTTAGTGGCAAATACATGGTTTTACCCGAAGCAGTCGAATTAAACCACGCATAGCCACTCCCCTTGCGAAGCTGGTCGTCCCAATCTTGCGCCTGAACGCTGCTAAAATTGTAACTTTGGTAGTAATTTGACGTATTGGAAACCCTCAAAATACCATCTTTATCCGCAAAAACAGGCCGCCGTTCGCTGTCAGTTGTTTGGTTAAAATCCAATTCTCTGGAACGGATTGTCCCGATACCATTGGTACCCTCGACGTCCAGTGCGGCTTTGGCTTTACCAGATTCTCCCACAAAGAAGCGACCAAATTCAAAGTGAGCGGCTGGAATATCGTCAAGTTGAAACTCTAAGCCTTGGTATCCCCAAATTTTCAACAATTTATCTTGCCCATACATCCCTCCAACAAACGTGTTGTTTTTGGTAAAAAGTGGTAACATGATAAAGCTCTGATCACTTTGTAAAGTCAAAGGCACGGAGCTTTTTCCACGAATGACGACCGAATCAGTAAGGCTATTTTGTAAAAACGTGCTGTTGGAAGGACTAATGACCACACTTTGAGCCACTGCTGTTGCGCCTGCAAAACCATACACACAACTCACTAAAAGAAAGCGCATTACTAACGAAGCAACACTATTTTTGTTTACATTTTTCATTGGCTTTACCCTATTTACTTACGCTCAAACGTAAAGTTTGTCGTGACTTCGCAGGTAGCTTGGGTTGGTATTTGAAACGACACTTGGAGCGTTCCTTTTATTTCTTTGGTAGAGACTACCTCAAAATCGTACACACTTTTAATCGTTGGCTTCGTTTCTGGCAAAACAATGGCCTTGTATCTATTGGGAGCAGTGGTAAGCCAAGGCGTTTTGGGTGGCAGCAAGTCTTCTGGCGTAAAAGGTTTTTTAAACGTTTTATTGCCACTTTTTAGCCCTGCGATACTTTTTAGCTGAGTCGCGAGTTGGGGAGAGCAGTTTTTGGTAATGGGAGGAGCAGTAATGGCTACCCAGTTTCCGTCTTCAGGTTGAATCAGCGCCTCAAATGAAATGGTTCCTCCTTTGGAAACACTGGGCTCGCCCTTCCCTCCAAAATACGTGTGTAATTCCTTCAGATTACGTTTTGTATCGGGATAATGCACGTCTTGATTTTGCTTATTTTTGAAAAAAACCAACGTGCCTTTGTCCTTCTCAAAAGTACCCAAGTAGTTAAACATCCCGTCGAGTTGGGCATAGGTGTATTGGGTTTGGTAAAATTTACAACCTCCTCCCAACTTGCAATACCCAATTGTTACTTGCGCATGAAGTTGCATCCCTAAAGGAAAGGCAAACAATAGGGCTATTTTTTGGAATGTGTTCATGGGATAGGTTGGTTACAGTTTGACAAACTCCACGCGGCGGTTGTTCGCTTTTCCTTCAGCAGTTGTGTTTGGGGCTACGGGCTGCGCCTCACCTTTTCCATCGGTTTCCATGCGCGACGCCTCAATACCAAACTCGCTTTGAAGGGTATTTTTCACCGAAGCTGCTCGGCGTTTCGACAAGTCTAGGTTTTTGGCATCTTCTCCGTCAGCATCAGTATGCCCAATGATGCGGACTTTGACCGTGGCATTTTCTTTCAACACCGTTCCTAATTCTTTTAAAACACCGTACGATTCGGGCTTGATTTTATCCGAATTGACGTCAAACAATATACCTGTCGTGCTAAACTTACCTTCGGTGATGAGCTTGGAGCGGGTGTCGGGCGCACCTACTGCCACGCGTAGGTTGCTTAAATAAACCGTACCTTCAAAAATGCTGGTCGCAAAAAGCATTGAGTACTTGAGGGAAGCGTCAAAGGCTTTGGGTAAGTCCCAAATCTTGGTTTCGTTTACGTAAATGCGCAAGCGGGTTTTTTGTTTCCAAATAGACACGCGGTTGGTCACGTTACTGTTCCAAGTCAACCGATTGGTATTTTCTACAACTTTCTCACTGTTTTTGTCGAATACCCAAACACTACTGCTGCTGCTTTCCCCATCGGCAGTAGGGTGAATATCAATCCCTGCTTGGGCAGATGAGTTAAAATTTTGGTCGAAGGTCAATTTTCGTTCATTTAACACGGGGAAGAAAACTTTCAGGCCAGACATATTGACGCTCAAGTCTTCAGAAGCCAACATATCAAACTCCATTGTGAAGTTCTCAGGGAGTTCTTTGACAAATTCGGGATAGTAAACGCCATTTTTGGCAAATTGCAAAAATTTCGTCCCTTCCATCGTTACTACCTCTCCACTGGCATTGGTATTCCATTTGGCAGGAAAGTCGCCCACGGCATCTTGAGAAAAATCTTCAGTAGCGACAATTTTTTCGCCTGGAACAAAATCAAATTTAGAATATGCCTTCATACTCTTTGGCTCGTCTTTGGCCGCTACCGCTCCCCCTTGAGAATTTGCTTTTGTTGAACCAGATTTACTCGACGACGTTTCGTTTACTTGTGCGTCGTTGCTGTCTTCCTGCTGCTGCTCGTCGTTACCTTTTGAGGTCTTTCCTTTGGTTTTTTGCTCTTTTTCTCCTTTATTTTTCTTTTTAAAGATATTCCCAATCCCTTCTTCAACTTTATCGAGACCTTTGTTAATCCCTTGGTCAATACGGCTATTTACTCGTCCTTCTACGCTTCGTTCAGCCGTTTTTTTGGGGTCTTCGACCCGAATTTGCGCCGTGGCTGAAACCGCCAACATGGCTCCAAAAAAACTACTTAGTCCAATTCCTCGAACCTTGAAAGCTACGTTGATTACCATAGTGTGTATGTGTTTGAATAGAAATCTGATGAGCTCAAAGTTGGGCAATCTCTTCTATACCATTTAGCTTCATTTCATACATCACGATTTTCGCTCCATCAAACCGCCATTTCAATCAATAATTTCCGTTTTCAACGCCCATTGATTCAGACCGAGGCTTAATCAATTCAAAACCTACCTACATAGAGTGATAAAAGGAGATTGGAGAAAATTTGTCTTTCTTTGAGGGTATCAATTGATTCGCTCTGCCACTATGTATCGTCGGTTTGTATTTTGGGTGTTGTTTGTTGTGGGTTTGCCACTTTGGGGCAAATCCGACACCCTCTATGTCAGCCACATCGCTGACCGTACGATGCTGTATGACATCGCCTACTGCACGACCAGTGCGCTCAACAGCGACAAAGATTCTCTTCAACTTTTGCTACAACAGCCTCAACGTTGGCAACGGCTTACGGCTAAAACTCCCAGCTTTGCCCAACGCTCGCATTGGCTTCGCTTTTTTTTGACCAACGATACCGACACCACGCAGACGTTTTACGTTTATCTCACCAATGCCAATCAACGGGTGACGCTCTTTTACGCCCAACATGGCCAGTGGCGTTCTATTACCAGTGGCACTTTGATTCCCACTTCGGCGTGGGCGGTGCCTTATTCTGACAACTATGTTTCGTTCAAAATTCCTGCTCGCGCTACCTTTACCATAGTGCCCCGAATCGCCCACGAACAAGGTGCGTTGCCTTTTTGGACTCATTTTGTCACCCCCAAACCCTCTTGGGGACTGCAACTCCAAAAACCCGAATACCATGCCGAGCGCATCCTCGATGAGTACCGCCGCAATATGCCTGAGTTTCAATACCGAAGCTGGATTCAGGGCGCATTGGCGTTGGTTACGCTTTTTTTAGCCTTACTTTATTATCAATACCGCCACCGAATTTATGCCTATTACGGGGCATACGTCTTGTGTAGTTTCATATTTTCTTTACTTAAAACCCGCGCCTACACCCCTCTGGGTCAGTCGCTTGGCGAGTGGCCGTTGCTCAAAACCCACTTAATGGAATCATTGCTGTGGTGGGGAATCGGAGCGTACCTCTTTTTCATGACGGAATTACTTGACTTGTCCAAAAACCACCCCAACATGAAAAAGTGGTTTTTGCGGCTGGCTTTTGTCTTGATGGGATACGGGGGGCTATATTTGATAGTGATGTTGCTTACCAACGACCTTGGTTTTCAGCAATTTTCGTTTTGGGGCGGGCGTTTTGTCGCTTTTCCCATTTATATCCTTACCCTTTTTTGGATTCGCCGAAGTGTTCGCTCACCCATGGTTCCGTACGTGATTTGGGCCAATGTCGTTTTGGGCTTTTTTGGTTTGTTAGCGTGGTTGCGGGCGGGGCGCGTTATTTTGGAAGGAGTCAAACTGCCCGCCAACGTCGATGATTTGTTGACGCTTTCGTTTGCCGTCGTTATGGAAATCTTGGTACTTTCGTTGGCCATTGCGCATCGTTTTCGATTAAACGAAAAAGAAAAAACCGAAAGCCAACGGGCTTATTTTCAAGAACTTCAAACCAAGGCTGCCAACGAAAAACGCATTGCTGAAACCGAAATGCTGGCCTTACGTTCGCAAATGAACCCCCATTTTTTGTTCAATAGCCTCAACTCCTTAGAATACCTGATTGTGGCCAACGACGAGCAAAAAGCCACCCAATACCTTTCTAAATTTTCCAAACTACTTCGGATGATTTTGTCGCACTCGCGGGAAGAAGCCATTTCACTCGAAGAAGAATTGAATGCACTCAGTTATTATTTAGAAATTGAAGCCACCCGCTTGGGAGAAGATTTTACATATCGCCTGGAAGTCGCCTCCAGCATCGACACGGCCTCGGTGATGATTCCACCGTTGTTGTTACAGCCATTTGTTGAAAATGCCATTTGGCACGGGCTTATGCCCAGCGACGAACCTGAGAAAAAATTGGCGATTCGGATTACCCAAAAAAACGAACAACTGCTTGAGTTTGAAATTGAAGACAACGGCATTGGCCTAAAAAAAGCGACCGAAATCCGAAACCGTTCTACGATGCGTCGGAAGTCGCACGGGATGGAAATCACGCAACGCCGCATTGAGTTGTTTAACCGAAATTACCCAAACCAACTCGCCATCGAAGTAGTTGATTTGAGAAAAAATACACACACTGGAACGTTAGTGAAGATTGGGTATAATTTATGGCCTAGTGCAGCCATTTGATTTGTTTTTTTATTAAATAGACCATTTTTTTGATTTGGAATTTTATAAAATTAAGACAATATTTGATTTGGAATTTTATAAGACAACTAATGTACATTCCCCGTAACATAGATTCAGAACTTGAAAATTGGCGAGTATCTAAACAACGAAAGCCAATACTTTTGCGTGGTGCGCGACAAATTGGAAAGTCAGCGGCAGTCAGACATTGTGCGCTCCAATTTGATTATTTTATTGAACTTAATTTTGACGAAAACCCACGTTACAAGCGTATTTTTGAACAAAATCTCAGCATTAACGAAATTATCGAGTTAATAGAAGCCACTACAAACACTCCGTTAGTAGCAGGCAAGACACTCCTGTTTTTAGACGAAATCCAAGCTTGTGTTCCCGCTATTTCGTCGTTACGGTATTTTTACGAAAAATCTCCCGACCTACATGTGATTGCGGCAGGGTCGTTATTAGAGTTTGTTTTGTCCGAAATTCCCTCTTTTGGCGTGGGACGCATTCGGTCTCTTTTTATGTATCCGCTTGATTTCGAAGAATTTTTAGGTGCTTTCGATGAAAAAATCCTACTCAAAACACTCCGTAATGCATCGCCCGAAAAACCATTATCTGACCTTTTACACGACAAACTCAAACACTATTTTAGACGTTTCTTAGTAGTAGGTGGAATGCCCGAAGTCGTACGAAACTACGTACAGAATAATGATATTCTTGAGACCCAACGGGTAATAGATGATTTGATTGTATCATTTGAAAGTGATTTTGCCAAATACAAAAATCGTGTACCTGTAGCACGTATTCGAGAAGTTTTCAATGCTGTTGTCAGGCAAACAGGGACACAGTTTACCTATTCATACCCACAAGCTACCCTTACTAATGTTCAAATTAGAGAAGCTCTTGACCTTTTACTGCGAGCAGGACTTGTTCATGCGGTTACTCACTCAGCAGCCAACGGGCTTCCTATCGGTGCTGAAATCAACCCCAAAAAGCGCAAATGGATGCTTTTTGATACTGGTATAATGCAACGTATTTTGGGATTATCCATTGGCGATTTATTACTTGAAGATACGTTGGAAGTCATTAATAAAGGAGCTATTGCCGAGCAACACGTAGCACTTGAACTGGTTAAGAGTTATTCACCTTACCAACAACCACAGCTGTATTATTGGCATAGAGACGCTAAAAATAGCCAAGCAGAAATAGATTTTTTAATCCAAAAACACAGCGATATTATACCTGTTGAAGTGAAGGCTGGCTCACGCGGAAGTATGCAAAGTATGTATATTTTTATAAAAGAAAAGCAAAGTCGTTACGGTATTCGCTTTTCCCTCGAAAATTTTTCAAGCCTTCCCTTTATTATGGTTTTTCCACTCTATGCGGTCAAAAATTCAATGCACTTTCAAGTCCCTCAACCATGATACGCGCCATTCTTATTGACGACGAAAAACCCGCAACGGAATTGTTGGAGCTAAAACTCAAACGACTCAACATGGGCGTGCAGGTCGTTGCCAAATTTAACCAGCCCGAAGCTGCCGTGGAGTTTATTCGGATGACACCATTTGACGTGCTTTTCCTCGACATTGAAATGCCCCGCCTCAATGGCTTCGACTTGCTCGCGCAGTTTGCTGATTTTCATTTTGATGTCATCTTTACCACCGCTTACGACCAATACGCCATTCGGGCTTTTCGGGTCAGTGCGTTGAGCTATTTATTAAAACCCATTGAAGAACACGACTTGCGTGAAACCTTGGGGCGTTGGCAGCAAAAACGCATCAAACAACTTCAACCACCTCAAATACAGCTTTTTCACGAACATTCAGCGCCCAAACAAGCACCGCAAAAAATAGCCCTCCCGACCAACGAAGGGCACGAAATCATCGAAATTGCCAACATCATTCGCTGCATGGCCGATGCCAGTTACACGCATTTTTACATGAATGATGGCCAAAAAGTGATGATTTGTCGGACGTTGAAAGAGGTAGAGCAAGCCTTAGAAGCCAATAGTTTTGTACGGGTTCATCAGTCGCACCTCATCAATCCTCAGTTTTTAAAGAAAATTGTCAAACAAGAAGGCGGATACTTACTGATGAGCGATGGCTCTCAGGTACCCGTAACAAAACAAAAACGAGATTGGCTCGTGGAGCAGTTTCAAAGTTTGAGTCGATACTAAACGCGGTTGCGTTGGAGGTATTTTTGAAGTAAAGACCCAATAAATCCGAACAAAAACCCATTTAAAATTGCCGCAATGAGCACCGCTCCAGGCGCAATTTCATCGTTTGGTGGAATACTAGGTAGTACAAACACTTTGAAAGAAAACAAGAAGCTCGAAAGCCCAACGATAAATCCTCCGATTTTACCTAATTTCTGTTTCATGGCTGCCAATTGGTTTAAATATTTTGATGTACAAAGGTAAATTAATTTACTTTGTATTTCAAAGTACTTTTGAAAAATTTATTTTACTCTAAGGAAATAAGCCTTATAGAGGCATTAAAAGCCTCATTTTAACCTTTCAAGAGTTGAATATCGCTATAGCAGAAACGTTTTTTGGTTACGAATACTGTATTTCAGAAGGGTTTTGTACCTTTGCACCTTAGAAACACGTCTATGACCGAACAGATCCTAATTCTTGATTTTGGTTCGCAATATACCCAACTCATCGCTCGACGCGTCCGCGAACTAAACATTTACTGTGAAATTCACCCCTTCAACAAAATCCCCGAAATTACGCCTGCTATCAAGGGAGTCATTCTTTCTGGTAGTCCATGCTCCGTGCGCGACGCCGATTCGCCACGCGTTGATTTGGATTTATTTCGGAATAAGCTACCGTTGTTGGGCGTTTGCTACGGTGCCCAGCTCATGGCGCATACCCTTGGAGGCGAAGTAAATGCCTCTAAGCACCGCGAATACGGCCGTGCCATTCTCAACCATCCCGAACACTCGCTTTTGTTGGATTCGGTATCACCCACGACCCAAGTTTGGATGTCGCACGGAGATACTATTACCAAAATCCCTGATAATTTTGAATTGATTGGCTCTACCGATTCGGTAAAAGTAGCTGCGTTCAAACTTACGGGCGAACAAACCTACGGCATTCAGTTTCACCCAGAAGTAACGCACTCTACCGAAGGCAAAACGATTTTGAAAAATTTCGTGGTGGACATCTGCGGTTGTACACAAAACTGGACATCTGAGTCGTTTGTAGAAAGTACCATCCGTGACCTAAAAGAAAAACTCGGCGATGACAAAGTAGTAATGGCTTTGTCGGGCGGGGTTGACTCTACGGTGGCAGCGTCGTTGGTTCACCATGCCATCGGCAAAAACCTCTACTGTATTTTTGTGGACAACGGGCTTTTGCGCAAAGACGAGTTTGAAAGTGTATTACACTCGTACCAAGACATGGGGCTCAACATCAAGGGGGTTAACTCGAAAGACCATTTTTACGGTCTGCTAGAAGGTTTGACCGACCCTGAAGCCAAGCGTAAGGCGATTGGAAAAGCATTTATTGATATTTTTGACCAAGAAGCCCACCTCATCGAAGATGTAAAATGGCTTGGTCAAGGAACGATTTACCCCGACGTCATTGAGTCAGTTTCGGTCAAAGGCCCTTCGGCAACCATCAAGTCGCACCATAACGTGGGTGGTTTGCCCGATTTTATGAAACTTAAAATCGTGGAGCCGCTCAATACGCTCTTCAAAGACGAAGTTCGTAACGTTGGGCGAGCTCTTGGAATCTCTGACAACATTCTCAAGCGCCACCCGTTCCCTGGCCCTGGTCTTGCGATTCGTATTCTGGGGGATATTACTCCCGAAAAAGTAGCCATTTTGCAAGAAGTTGATGCCATCTTTATCAATGGTCTCAAAACACGCGGCCTCTACGACCAAGTTTGGCAGGCAGGCGCCATGCTCCTACCCGTACAAAGCGTGGGTGTCATGGGCGATGAACGCACTTACGAGCGCGTAGTGGCGCTTCGGGCCGTTACGTCAGTCGATGGCATGACCGCCGACTGGGCACACTTACCGTACGATTTTTTGGCAGATATTTCCAACGAAATCATCAATCGTGTCAAAGGCGTTAACCGCGTCGTTTACGATATTTCGTCAAAACCACCCGCAACGATTGAGTGGGAATAAAGTATGAAGTCCATGGTCGATAGTCCATGGTTTTAAACTATAGACTATCGTCCATCGACTATCGACCATCGACTCCAATGTTAAGTTTCTTCCGCGTTAATGCTCCTTATCAAATCTTGAGTTTCATCGTTGTATTGATGATACTACAAGTTCCTTTGTACATCAGTTCGCCCGATTTGCTGATTCCAGAACTACAATGGATGCTTGTCGGCGAAAAAATGTCACAAGGATTTATGCTTTATCGCGATGTGTGGGACAATTTGAGCCCATTGTCGGCAGCCGTTTATTGGGGAATGGATGAACTCTTTGGCCGCTCTCCCTTGGCACATCGAACGGTTGCCAATATCCTCATTCTTTTTCAAGCGGTCTATTTCAATTACATTTCCAGCGAACGACAGCTTTTTACCGAACGCAACTACGTTCCTGGAGTTCTCTACATTTTATTTTTAAACGTCTCTTTCGATTGTAGTACGTTGTCGCCCGCCCTGATGGGTACGACCTTTATTTTGCTGGCTTTTGGCACGCTCATCCGCCAAATGCAGCGCGAAGGGGTAACCGACGAGGTTTTTGAAATGGGCTTTTATCTGAGTGTAGCCACCCTCTTTTATTTGCCCATGGGGCTTTTTGCACTTTGGACATTTGCTTCCATGCTTTTATATACGGGGGCTACATTTCGGCGGCATACTTTGGCATTCTTTGGCTACGTTTTTCCTTTTGCCCTTATATTACTCTTTTATTTCTTCCGTAATGCACTGGATGATTTAAGCCAGAATCTGCTTACTTCGGCTTTTCGGACACGGCGTTATAATTTCAACGATTTTATTGGTGTGCTTGGCGTGTTGGGAGGGGTGTTTTTGATGGCTGGTTTGGGATTTTTTCAAACATTAAGCTACCCTCGGTTCATCAACTATCAAACGCGTATTCACCAAATCATGATGTTGTGGACAATCACTGCCGTGATTTCGATTGGCTTGATGCCGTTTATCGCTCCGATGCAGTTTTGTGTGTTTATACCGCCTTTGGTCATGTTTTCGGTCAACTTTTTTATGCTGATGAAACGTCGCTGGATGGCAGAGGTTCTTTTTTTGGGTCTTTTTGTGGTACTCTTTTTCTTTCGCTATCAGTCAACATTCCTTGATAACGCATTCAGCATCAACGAATCTACACGTTTGGAAAATCTAAAAATTCAGCCGTCATTGTTGCCTGAACAAATTCGTCAGCAAAAAATTTTGGTGATTGGTGAAGATGAAGGCGAATACAAAGACAATTTTCCTGCAACGGCGTACCTCAACTGGGAGCTTGCCCGCTACGATTTTGATAACTTAGACAGCTACGAAAGCGTTATCAGCATTTTTGATAATTTCCAAGCCGACCCACCTACCTACGTCATCGACAAAGAAAAGCTTTTGCCCGTTTTATTCAAACGTCTTCCTGAGTTGGGCGAGTTGTACCAACCCACCCAATGGAAAGGAATCTATCAGCGCAAATCGGCGAACTCGTCAAAATAATACGCAATTAAACTCAGCTTATTCGCAGTAATCGTCAGGTTGTGAGCAACCTGACGCACGGCGTAAAAACCTGACGCACCTAGCACTCCGTCATACTTAGGGCCAAGCCCGCTTCCGAGGTTTCTT
Organism: Runella limosa DSM 17973; assembly: GCF_000482465.1. Classification (GTDB taxonomy): domain Bacteria; phylum Bacteroidota; class Bacteroidia; order Cytophagales; family Spirosomataceae; genus Runella; species Runella limosa. The sequence goes on along the minus strand of NZ_AXVJ01000061.1, from coordinate 2,457 downwards.
TGTATTTTTTGGACATATCACGCCCCGTGGCGCGCATAACTTTAATGACACTATCAAACGATATTTTCTGCATTTCGGGGTCAATCGTCATGGCCAATAAATAAGCATTATAGGCTTTGGCAGCACCCATGGCGTTGCGTTCGATGCATGGGATTTGTACATAGCCACCAATGGGGTCACAAGTCATTCCGAGGTGGTGCTCGATGCCAATCTCCGCCGCTGCTTCTACTTGTCCCATCGTTCCGCCATACGCATACATCAACATCGCCGCCCCCATGGCCGATGCCGTCCCGATTTCTCCCATGCATCCCATTTCTGCTCCCGAAATACTGGCATTGTGTTTGACCAAAAAACCAATGGCCGCCGCCGCCAGCATTCCTTCTCGCATCTTTTGAGGCGAGTAATGAAAATGGTTCTTCATCAAATACGTCAACCCTGGAAATACCCCAGATGCCCCCGAAGTCGGCGCCGTCACGACAATACTTCCAGCGGCATTTTCTTCCGAAGCCGCCAAACAATAGGCGTTTAAAAACATCAAAAAGCTATCAGTTGTAGCGGCATGGAGTTTGGCTTTTTCGTATAATAGAGCTGCTTTCCGCTGCAAGCGAATACTGCCAGGCAACAGCCCTTTAGCTCGAATTCCCCGCTTGACAGCCTTGTGCATAAACTCTAAAATCTGATCAATTTTTCGTATTATTTCTTTTTCTGATACCCCCGTAATGGCTTGTTCGTTTTGAATCATCAACTGCGCCAGCGTCAGTTGATGTGTTTTCAAATGTTTTTTTAATTCATCCATCGTACTGTAGGGGTACGTGGGCTCACCTTGTGATGCTCCTTCGGGCAATTGCCCTTTTTGTTGGATAAATCCCCCTCCTACCGAGTAATATTCCCCTTCCAACAACACCTCTCCTTCAGCGCTACACAACCGCAAAATCATGGTATTTGGGTGCGGGAAGTTGGCTTTACCTTTATGATAAATGATGCTCTGCGCCGAAATGGGCACTTCTACTCCCTGAAAAGTGACGTAATACTGTTCGTCTTCGTTTTTCATCAGACCGCTCAGATTTTTTGGGTCGCAGGTATGCGGTTGCCAGCCCAAAAGACCTCCTACAATGGCTCGATCGGTACCGTGGCCTTTACCCGTAGCGCTTAGGGAGCCGTACAAATGGATTTCGAGCGAGGTAGCACGCACCGATATTTCGGTGGGCAACAAGGCTAGGTCTTGTAAAAAACGATACGCAGCTTTCATTGGGCCAATGGTGTGTGAGCTAGATGGCCCAGGGCCCACTTTAAATAAATCGAACAGCGAAGTGGTGATGGTATTTTTGGAAGACATATAGTAGTTTGTAAAATGAAGTGCGAGATTGTTGCCAAAAATACAAGAAAAAACGCGAACAAATCAGCTAGATTCGTTCGCGTTTTAAAGTATTAGATGCTTTATTTTTCTACTCTTCCATTCCTTCTTCGTAGGTACTTGTGCGTGAAAATATAGCATCTCTTAGTTTCTTTTGCTTCCATTTGGGAATAATGTTCGGGTTTTTGAAAATCACTTGCAACAATAATTTTTGCGTAATCGTCAAATATCGACTCACTTTGGGTTGGTCCATCCCAAAGGTTTCGGCCAATTCCTCTTGCAAAACACCTCCTTTGAGGTACGTCAACACGAACAAAAGTGCATCTCTCGAATCACTGAAAATGCTGTTTTTACGGACAGAAATTTGCTTTCTTTGGCGCTGCTGCCCCGTAAATGTGAAAAAGTAAAAATACAATTGCCATTCTTCGCGAAAAGCATAGTATAAAGCCAAAAACTCTTCGTTTTTAAGCCCCGTTAGTCTCCTAAGACCTTGTTCGTCGGCCTCAAGCTCGTTGTAGCGCCTTACTGGCATAAAGTTCATTGTCATGATGATGTAAAATTGAAAATGGGTGTGTTTGATTAACTTTTGAAAATGGGTTGATTATGAAATATAGGTTAGCTTGCGTTTCGTAGCATCGTTGACGGGTTGACCATAAACCTTTTTTTGAAAGCCTTGTCAAAATTGGCCGTACTGGTATAGCCCAACTGCGACGCTATTTCTGAAATTGTCCACTTTTTTTCCAACAATTGATTTTTTGCTTCGTCTAGTTGAATCTAGCCCGCTAAAAAGTTGGACACAAATTAGGGTATAACTTTTAAATTTGTGATTCAATGGGAAAGCATCAAAAATCATGGAGCCAGGAGGAAAAACTGACCATAGTGAATTACTACAAAGAACACGGAGCTGCTAAGACATCTAAGGAGTTTAACGTCTCGAGTGCAAACATTTATAACTGGGTTTCCCAGTACGAAAAAGGAGGTTTTTCAAGCCCATCCAGCGTTAGTAACTCTGATAAAGACAAAGAGATTCTTCGCCTTCAGCGAGAGATTCAAGCTTATAAAGAGATAATCGCTGAAAAAGAATTGTCACTTAGAATCAAGGA
>NZ_KI519434.1:66468-75202 GCF_000482465.1 Runella limosa DSM 17973 | reverse complement strand
TGATAAGATAAAAGCTAAAAATCCTCAGACTGAAGAAGTTTGGCTATTTTTCGGAATTCACACTGCCAATGCCGTTAAGGTTGCAAAGAGAAGGAAAAAGGGAAAGAGTACATTTCTATTAGCTGCATAAAATAAAGGAAACGTCAAGAAATTACCCGCTCTATTTAAAATAGGATGGTTATTAAACTGTGTTAATACGTTAGAAAAACGTAGAAAAGATTCATATTAGTTGACATAAATAGTATTATTTTTATAATTCAACAGTTTTTAACCAAAAAATCCACTCAACTTGGAGTGGATTTTTTGAAAATATTTTTTGAAAAAGTAATTTCCAAGGGAAGCCTAAAAATGCCGTCACTTTTGGGCGACGGCATTTTTGTGATTTCTATTCTCTATCAACTGACGGCTGATTAAGCTGTCTGTGCTTCGCGGTGAATGATGGCTTCGCGGTCAGGGCCAGTCGAGATAAAGCTAATTGGAAGTTTCAATTCGGCTTCTAAAAACTCAATGTAAGCAGCAAGTTCTGCTGGAATCTCATTGTACGAATGAAGGTTTTCTAGTGATGTAGCCCAGCCCTTCAACGTTTTGTAAATAGGCGTTACTTCTTCGTCGCAAAGGTCGTAAGGAAGCTGGTCAGTAGTGGTACCATCGGGCAATTGGTAGTGCGTACAGATTTGAATTTCATCAAAGATATTCAAAACATCGACTTTCATCATGACCAACTGCGTGACGCCATTGATCATAATGGCGTATTTGAGGGCAGGAAGATCAATCCATCCACAGCGACGCGGGCGTCCCGTGGTTGAACCAAACTCACGTCCTTCTTGACGGATACGTTCTCCGACTTCATCCAACAATTCGGTAGGGAATGGGCCGCTTCCTACGCGTGTGCAGTAAGCTTTGAAAATCCCAAATACTTCGCCGATGTGCTTTGGAGCAACCCCCAAGCCAGTACAAGCCCCCGCAACGGTGGTGGTAGAACTGGTTACAAAAGGATACGAACCAAAGTCAATGTCCAACAATGAGCCTTGGGCACCTTCTGCCAATACCGTTTGACCTGCTTCGAGTGATTCGTTCACTACGTATTCGCTGTCAACAAATTGGAATTGTTTGAGGAATTCGATTGCTTCAAAGAAAGCTTGTTCAGCTTCGGCGAGTGAGGTTTCAAACTCATAGTTATAAAACTTGAGGATGACCTTGTGCTGATCCACTAGGTGGCGGTACTTTTGTTTGAAATTTGGAGAAAGAATGTCACCCATTCGTAACCCCATCCGCGCTACTTTGTCTTGGTAAGTAGGACCAATACCACGCAATGTAGAGCCAATTTTGGCAGCACCTTTGGATTGTTCGTAGGCGGCATCAAGCAAACGGTGGGTTGGAATAATGACCGCCGCTTTTTTTGAGATAAACAAGTTTTTATCAAGTGGGAGATTGAACTTAGCCAAGCCATCAATTTCTTTTTTGAGGACGATGGGGTCAAGTACAAGCCCGTTTCCGATAACGTTTTTGATTTCAGGACGGAAAATTCCCGACGGAATTTGGTGCAAAACGTGCTTAAAACCGTCAAATTCGAGTGTATGCCCCGCATTAGGCCCACCTTGGAAGCGTGCCACCACTTGGTATTGTGGCGCCAAGACGTCCACTATTTTCCCTTTTCCTTCGTCGCCCCATTGGAGGCCGAGTAATACATCAACTTTCATTAGAAATTATAACCCCTAACCCTGAAGGGGATTTTATTGGATGTGATACATGCCCATAGGGTTGGGGTAGGGCACGGTGCATGTTGGGCAAGTAGCCCCCTTTCTGCACTATTCAACTTCTATTCTTTTGGGCCGTTCGGCGATGGCCTTGGTTTTATTTTCACAGTTTGCCCGTTGGCAATTACCGTAAAAAATTAACGAGTGATGAAGTACGTTAAATTTAAGAAGTTCGCCCACCATGTTTTGAATATTTTGGACGCGAGGGTCACAAAACTCCATTACTTGGTGGCAATCCATACAAATAAGGTGGTCGTGTTGGCGAGAGCCGTAAGCTTTTTCGTATTGGGCTAAATTTTTGCCAAACTGGTGTTTCGTAACCAAATCACAGTCAACGAGTACATCCAATGTATTATAAACAGTTGCCCTACTTACCCGATACTTTTTGTTTTTCATCGAAATATACAGCTCATCCACGTCGAAGTGGTCTTCACGGGTGTATATTTCTTCCAATATCGCAAATCGCTCAGGGGTTTTGCGAAGCCCTTTGCGCTCTAAGTAGGCAGTCAGAATGCGCTTCGCAGCTTCTAAATTTTCGTGCTTGGCCTGTGGCATGATTACAATAAGAAAATTTGAAAATTTGAAAATTTGAAAATGAACCTTGGTTTTCAAGTTGGGTGCATTGGCAAATTTTCAAATTAGAATAGCAAAAGTACTAATTTTCAATCAAACCGCGCTACTTTAAATACACCATCTACTTTTTCGATTTTGTGGATGAGTTGTTCTAAGTGCCGAGTGTCATAAACATACAGTTTGATGAGTCCTTCAAAGAGCCCTTCTTCGGTTTCTACCGAAATAGAACGAATATTAATGTGGAGCTCATTGGATATAATCCGAGTCAAATCATTGACCAATCCCACGCGGTCGGTGCCGTCAATGCGGAGTCCTGCCAAAAAAGCAATTTTTTGTTGTGACGTCCACTTTGCTTTAATGACGCGGTTGCCGTGGTTCGACAAAAGCTCTGGGGCATTGGGACAGGTAGTTCGGTGAATTTTGATGCCTTCGTTGACCGTCACAAACCCAAATACGTCATCGCCAGGAATAGGATTGCAGCATTGGGCCAAGATGTAGTCAATCTTGTCCATGTCTTCGCCAATGAGCAGCGCGTCGGCGTCGGTGCGCTCGCCGTGCATTTTTTTGAGCTCTTTGGTAAACTGCTTGCCGTCTTGGAGGTCGTCTGTATTGATTTTGGCTTGTATGTTCTGTTTTGCCTCCTTTTCCTGTTTAAATTTCTTGATTTCGTCAGGTTGAATGTAGGCTTTTCCAAAACGATAATACAGGTCGCTGGGGGTTTTGCAGTTAAAATACGCCCTCAGCTGATTGATCAGTTCAAGGGTAACGTCAAGGTGTAAGATTTTACACTTTTTCTCAATAATACTACGGCCGTCGCTGATATATTGTTTGTTTTCCTCCTTGATAAGTTCTTTGATACGGGCTTTGGCCTTGGAGGTCACCACAAACTTGAGCCAATCTTCGCTGGGTTTTTGACGTTTGGCCGTGATGATTTCTACTTGGTCGCCGTTGTTTAGTGGCTGACTAATGGGCACCAACGTATTATTAACTTTTGCCGCGATGCAGCGTGCGCCAACTTCAGAGTGAATGTCAAAAGCAAAATCGAGGGCTGTAGCACCGCGTTGTAGTACCCGAAGCTCACCTTTTGGGGTAAAGACAAATACTTCTTCGGCAAACAAGTTGCTGCGGAAATCATCCAAAAACTCCAATGCCGCCGATTTGCTGTCTTTGGTTGCTTCGAGCATTTCGCGGACTTGGTTAATCCACTGGTCGATTCCTTGGCCCGTGCGGGTGTCGTTGCCTTTGTATTTCCAGTGAGCAGCTACCCCTTTTTCGGCAATTTCATCCATTCGTTTTGAACGAACTTGTACTTCCACCCACTGTCCTTTATCGGCACCTTCGGGGCGATACATTACTGTGATGTGCAACGACTCGTAGCCGTTGGCACGGGGCGTGGCCAACCAATCCTTGAGGCGGTCGATATTGGGCGTGTAGTGGTCGGTAACGATGGAGTAGGCGTGCCAGCAATCTGATTTCTCCGCCTTAATGTCCACCGAATTCATAATAATCCGTACGGCAAACAAATCGTAGATTTCTTCAAACGGCTTTTTTTGTTTCCTCATTTTGTTCCAAATCGAATAAATCGACTTGGGGCGTCCTTTTATTACAAAGTCATAGCCTTGTTCTCTGAGGTCGATGTCAATAGGTTCGATAAACTTATTAATAAACCTATCGCGGGAGGTTTTGGTCGCACGCAGTTTGTTCTTGATTTCCTCGTAGCTTTCGGGCTCGGTATATTTGAGGTAGAGGTCTTCAAGGTCGGTTTTTATCGAGTGCAATCCCAAACGGTGGGCGAGTGGGGCATAGATAAAGATAGTCTCGGACGCAATTTTTAGCTGCTTGTCACGCGCCATGCTATCGAGGGTGCGCATGTTGTGGAGGCGGTCGGCGAGCTTAATCATAATGACCCGAATGTCGTCCGAGAGCGTAAGGAGCATCTTACGGAAGTTTTCGGCTTGTTGCGACGTCCCAAACTCAAACTGTCCCGAAATTTTGGTTAGGCCGTCGATGATTTGGGCAACCTTAGGCCCAAACTGATGCTCGATGTCTTTGAGGGTGTAATCTGTATCTTCTACTACGTCGTGGAGCAACGCACATATAATAGAAGTAGTACCGAGGCCAATTTCCTCAACGCATATTTGAGCAACGGCAATGGGGTGGTAGATATACGGCTCTCCCGACTTGCGGCGCATGTCTTTGTGAGCTTCTACCGATAGATTGAACGCTTTCTTAATTTTTTTGGCGTCATCATCTTTTAAGAAGGGTTTGGCGGCGCGTAATAGTTTTCGGTACCTTTTAAGAATTTCTAAGCGCTCCAATTCCAAATCAATTTCTACTTCGATGGGCATGTTATTGGTGTTCGGTCATCCGAAATTTGTTGTACTCAATACGACTAAGGTAATCAATCGTTGTGTTTTTAACAAGTTTTTTATGATGTAGTAAAAAAAAATAGGCGTTTTTTTTGAGGGTAAATTATTGATTTATAGCAAGTATAGGCCAAAAGAGATAGCTTTCTGTTTTTAAGAAAGATAAAAAAAATAAAAAAAAGCTTGCATCTTGTGTTTACAAAAGGTAGTTTTGCATCCCCAAACACACACGCTGCGGGCGTGGTGAAATTGGTAGACATACCAGACTTAGGATCTGGCGCCGCAAGGCATGGGGGTTCGAGTCCCTCCGCCCGCACTATCTGGTTTTATAAATGAGTGATTTAGTGACTTAGTGATTTAGTGATTTCTTACCCACTTTTTCGCTAACCTAATTCACTCATTTTTTTTATAGCATATTTTCAAAATCCCCAATTCAGAAATTTAAACATATATCATGGAGGTTCTGTTAGAAAAAAGCACACCCACCAATGCCACGCTAACCATCAAATTAGCGAAAGAGGATTATCAACCAAAAGTAGATAAAACAATCAAAGATTATAGCAAGCGCGTAGCTTTGAAAGGTTTCCGTCCTGGAAAAGTACCTGCTAATGTAATCCAAAGAATGTACGGTAAAAGCATTGTTATCGACGAAGTGAATAACTTGCTTTCTGAAACCGTAAGTAACTATATCCGTGATAACAAACTTGCCGTAGTGGGCGACCCGCAAATTGATCGCGAAAAAACAGATGCGGTTAATTGGGACAAACAAACGGAATTTGAATTTAGCTACGAATTAGGTTTAGCCTCTGATTTTGAGGTAAATATCGGTGCATTGCCTGCGGTTTCTTCTTACACGATTGAGGCAGGAGAAAAGGAACTTAACGATACCATCGAAAACCTTCGTACGCAGTTTACGGGTCAAATCAACCCTGAAACGTCGGAAGCTGGCGATATGCTTTACGGTGAATTGAAGCAAGTCGGTGGCGAATTTTCTACTAAAACGGCCATTCCTTCTAAGCAAATCAAAGAAGAAGCACAAGCTAAATTCGTTGGTTTGACGAAAGGAAGCGAAGTGACGTTTGATATTCGCGATACGTTTGTGGACGACAAAGCCATTGCGCTTTTGACGGGTAAAAAAGAAGAGGAAATCGCTGAATTTGCGGGTGAATACGCCTTTGTGGTAGAAGACATCACGCGCCAAGCGCCTTCAGAAATCAACCAAGAGTTTTTTGATAAGGTGTTGGGTGTAGGTAAAGCAGAAGACGAGGAGTCGTTCCGCTCACAAGTGGCCGAAATCATCCAACGCAACTACGCACGCGAAGCAGATTCATTGTTGCGCCGCGACATCGACCAGTTGTTGTTGGACAACATCCAAATCGACCTTCCAGAAGCGTTTTTGAAAGATTGGTTGTTCCAATTAAACGAAGGTAAATTTACCACAGAACAAATCGACGCTGACTATCCACAATTCACAAAATCGTTGAAGTTGTCGTTGATTAAAAACAAATTGGCCGAGCAAACCGAAATCAAAGTAGAGCAATCAGAAGTGATTGCGCGTGCTGAGGACATGGTTCGTGAACAATTTGGTATCTACGGTGATTCATTGGGCGACCAGATGGAAGAAACCATCCGCAAAATTGCGATGAACTACCTAACGACCGAAAAAGAGAACAACTACTCGAAGATGTTCAACTTGGTGTTTGACGATAAAGTGTTTGAGTACTTGAGCGGCCAAGTGGCGGTTGAGGCAAAAACAATTGACGTAGAGCAGTTCAAAGAAATTGTGAACGCGTTGAGCTAATCACATACATTTATTGCTTAGATTAGGAGGTCGCCACACAATGGCGACCTCTTTTGTTTTCACTCATCGCTATGGAATCACTAACTGCACTTATCAAACATTTTTGGCCAACTGTTACGCCCGATTTTGAAGTTGCGCTGCGAGAGGCGGTCGTCAGAGAAGAAATTCCTAAAAAAACGGTGATTCTACAAGAAGGGCAAGTGGCCAAAAAGATGTATTTTGTCGAAAAGGGCTGCTTGCGGGGGTATTATTTAAAGGAAGGTGCTGAAGTAAACTCGTGGTTTATGAAAGAGGACGATTTTGTCATTTCTATTGTCAGTTTTTATACCCAACAACCCTCCGAAGAACTAATTGAGACGCTTGAAAATTGTGTTTTGTGGTCTATTTCATACCAACGACTTCACCAGTTGTATCTCCAGCACCCAGGATTTAACCAAGTAGGGAGGCTGCTGACGGAGCGGTATTATGTATTGAGCGAGCAGCGAACGCAAAACCTACGTAAAAAAACAGCCGACGAGCGATACCGTCAGCTGATTACGTCCTTTCCAGATATTAGCAAGCGAATACCGCTCAAGTACATCGCGTCGTATTTGGGAATTACCTCCGAAACCCTGAGCCGCTTGAGGGCAAAGAAATGGTAAAATTGGGTTTTAAAATTGATTATGCCTGCTTCACCAATACAATAACGCCCGACGCCCACGTCATTTTAACCATTTGAAAACGGGAGTCATTTTCGAGTGTTTGGATGAGATTCGCTGCTTTTTTATCGTGGCCTTCGGGCCAATTAGGCTGCGGTAACATATCGTCGATGATATAAAAACCGCCTTCTTTAATCAAAGCCAAAGTTTCTTCCAAGTGGTTGTATTTCCCAGGCCAGGTATCGGCAAAAATCAGGTCAAAATGATTCTGCGGGAGTTTTACAATGACGTCCTCCCCTAAACTGTGAATGAGTTCTAGCCTTGAATCCGAACCAAGATGTTTTTGGGCAATTTGGATGAGTGCCTCGTCCGATTCTACCGAAATGAGGTGAGCGTCGGGTGTCATACCTTCGAGCATCCAAGCCGTTGCTCGTCCTGCGCCCGTACCAAGTTCAAGAAAGTTTCCTGCGGGTTTGCTGGCCACAAACGTCCGAAGAAATGCCCCAGTGAGGTCGTCGGAAGGTTGTCCAAAGCTGATAGCTGCGGCATCGGCGTCGATGGCGGCTAGGAGGGTGGGTTTTTGAGGGATGGGTAAGTCGGTCATCATTAATTTCTGTCTATCTTTGTTTAAAGAAAGCGAGAAACGATGCAAAAATATCCGATAGGAATCCAGAATTTTCAAGAGCTTATCACGAGGGGGTATCTCTATGTTGATAAAACAGCGTTGATTTACCGCTTGGTGAGTAGGGGGAAATACTATTTTCTGTCTCGCCCTCGCCGTTTTGGGAAGTCATTGCTGGTGAGTACGTTGCAGGCGTTGTACGAAGGTAAGCAGGAGCTTTTTGAAGGTTTGTATATTTTTGATAAATGGGATTTTAGTCAGACGAACCCCACGCTTGTGATTTATTTTAATCAGATGAGTTTGCGGGATGTGGGTTTGGAGCAATCGCTGATAACGACGTTACGCAATGAAGCCCGCCGCCATGAGTTAATTTTGGAGAGTGAAGGGGTAGGCTTTATGTTTCAGGAGTTAATTGAGAAACTTCACGTCAAGACGGGTCGTAAAGTGGTGGTGTTGGTGGATGAATACGACAAACCGATAGTGGATTATTTGGAGGAACTACCGATTGCGCATCTGAACCGTCAATTGTTGAAATCGTTTTATGGGATACTGAAACCTTCAGACGAACATTTGGAGTTTGTGTTGCTGACGGGCGTGAGCAAGTTTGCAAAAGTGAGTGTGTTTTCGGATTTGAATAATTTGCGAGACCTTACCCTTAACCCACAATTTTCGGATTTGGTTGGTATTAATCAAGAAGAACTTGCCTTGAATTTTAAGGCAGAAATCTCAGACTTATCCAAAGAAAGAGGGATTACGGAAGAGGTATTTTTAGGTCAAATCAAGCATTGGTATAACGGTTATTCTTGGGGGGGCAAGGTCAGTGTTTATAATCCCTTTTCGTTGCTTAACTTTTTTGCGGACAACGGTAGTTTTCAAAATTATTGGTTCAGTACAGGAACACCGACGTGGTTAATTGGCTTGTTGCGTAGCCAAGGGATTTATCAGATAGAGGGCCAGGAGGTATCGGCCATTAGTTT
>NZ_KI519434.1:0-64718 GCF_000482465.1 Runella limosa DSM 17973 | reverse complement strand
GGCTATTTGACGCCCTACAAACCACTGGGGAAAGAGTTGGTGGCAGTGGGCGTCAATTTTTCAACGGCAACGAAATCGGTTGAAAGCTGGGAGGTTGAAATTATTTTGTAGCGTATTGGCTCAAATCAGGGCGTTTGAAATCCGTAAATATACTTTCTGGAAGTTGGTCAAATACCATAATATCAGTTAGGTCGCGGTCGCCACGCTCACCCGAAAGTAAAATTTTTCCGTGTTTTTTGTAGTCAGTCCACGGGCGGACAAAACCAGGTTTCTCGGCGTCAAATTTGGGATAATACGCCCACTGCCACACCAAATGATTGCTTTTGTTGACCCAAAGTTTGTACTTATTATCGGGGGTGTTTCCTACATTTTTGAACGTCAATTGAATCACATCTGCTTCGGCGCCGTCCTGCGTTTTTTCTTCCCCGAGGTATTTTAAAGTAACGCCTGAGTCTTTGAGTTTGAAGGGCATCGTGAGCCAATACCCATCATTAATCCAAGCGCCTTTCCCTTGTTTTAAATACTTCGTCAATGAGTCAGGATGGGTTTGTTCTTGTCCATATTTGAAAACCCGCCCTTTGCCGTCGTTGATGTTTAATAAAATGGTTTGGTCATTATTTACGTTGTCCACCCGAACATTCCCAGTCCATTTGTCCCAAATCAATTTTCGGTTTCCGAAGAAGTTCCATGCAATAAAACGGGTTTTGTCCCAATTTTTCCGCCCGCCCATTGCGTCCATCGCTTTATCGGCAAGTTCAATGGCTTTGGGGTCAGAGCCTGCTTCGTCAAATCCAACCGCCGCAGGGTTTTTCTGGGCAAAAAGTGGACCTGCGAATAGAAGGCATACAAGCATACTGGTAGAAAAAAAATGCTTCATAAATGTGGTTTTTAGGGTTAAAATTCGCAAAAAGTAAGCATCTACTGCCCTAATTGATGTTAATCAGAAAGATAACTGATTTTTGTCATACATTTTTCAGTTTTATAGAGAGAATTTTACATCGTTCAATTCAACCACACACGACGATGAGAGCTATATTAGTTCCGATAGATTTTTCCGAAAATTCACAGCGAGCGTTGGAGTTTGCGCAGGAAATAGCCGAACGTTACGACGCAGGGATATCGTTGGTTCACGCTTTTCATCCGCCCGTTGTGGATCCCAACCTGCCTGCTGAAACGCTGGTAGCGCTGGCCGAACAAACCGAAAAACTCAACCAAGAAACACTCTTGAAGTGGGAAAGTGACTGTCGAGCAGATGGTTTTGCGTGCCAAAGTAAACTCATTTACGGCGCCGCTGCGGAAGTAGTTTTGGACGAAATTAAAGCCCAAAAGCCAATTTTAGTGGTGATGGGAAGAACAGGAAAAGGGGGTTGGTTGGATAAAATTATTGGGAGTGTAGCGGCTGGCGTAGCAGGAAAAGCAAGTTGCCCTGTGTTGGTTTTACCGCCCCAAACAGAGACTCGTACGATTCGGAAAATAGTGTATGCGACCGAACTCGAACGCCCCGAAGAAAATGCCCTTGGGTTTGCATTCAACCTAGCCGAGCACTTTAAAGCGGAATTGGATTTGGTAAAAGTAAGAGCACCTTTTGAGGTAGATGTCTTTGACGATGCGCAGTTTGTGCAGGATATTGCGGAGGTATTAGGCAATAAAAAGTACACCTTACAAGTGATAGAATCTGACTCGGTCGTAGGAGGATTACAGAAATACGCCGACGAACAACACGCGGACTTGATCGTGATGGCAACGCGCAAACGCGATTGGTTGTCAGGGATTATCAACCCGAGCGTGTCAAAAAAAATGGTACTTGCTACGCATATTCCAGTGCTGGTGTGCCACTTAGAATTGTCCGAATTAATTGACATTTAGATGCTGACAAAGCATTAAATATAATCTTGCGAGAATGGGTTGTTTATAGCACACCTAGGTTCGGTTTGAGCCTAGGTGTCTTTGTTTTTAGAAGTCGCCCGTGTAAAATGGACTAACAATATAATGGCTAGAGTCGCGCTGCAAGCGATTGGGGGCGCGTTCTATCCAAACTACATAGTCGGTTTGGCCTTTTAGTCGGTTGACAATACCTGAAAAATCTTCCTTCGCCTGACGTTTATGCGCATAGACCTTGGCTACTTGTCGAATATGCACTTTATGAAGTTCTTGGAGCGTCATTTCTTTGCCATCAACAAACAGGGTGACGTTGTCTTGGTATTTTGGATAGATGTCTAAGTATTTGTCGGGTCGGACATAGACCATCGTGCCCTGTCGTTTGAAGAAACTTGCTTCCAACAATTGATTCATGTTGCCCGACCAAGTTCTTTCCATTTTTTCGCGAGTTTCGGCGGGATTGGTTTGAACTCCTCTCACTTTATCTTTGAAAGAAATGTCGTATAAAGATTGTTTTAAGGTGCTGTTGTGGGTAAACAAACCTTCTTGCGTTAAGACCTGAGAAAGCACATTGGGGTAGTCAGACGGGGGAATGTTGGGATAACAACCCACTTCTGGGTCGTAACAAAAATCAAAAAAAGCCATTTTGTATCCTTCTGATGTCTCGTCTCTTCGTTTGATAATCTTCATGGTCTCGCTGCCATAGTCGCCCAAAATTACGTTTTTGATGTCTGAAATGCGCCCTTCCGCGTCACGTTCGATGCCTTGAAGTTCAAAAGCAACCCCGTGTTTTTTTAGTGCTTTGTGAATGGCAGCAATGTCTTTATCAGTGGCGTATGGGGTAATAACGCCATAAAGTTTTCCCTTTTTGGCGACCAAATAACGGGTTCCGAACTCGGAGGAGCTCAACGACGTACGTTGGGCGGGTGAGTAGGATTGCAAACACATTAAAATAACACCTATGGCCACCACAAACGAGGCATATCGCCAGCTGCTTCGCCACGTTGGGGTTCGATTCATCATCTTAATCCGACTTTTGAGCAGCGATTGATTGAAGTGGTTGGTAAACGTAAAATGTTCGGGGGAGGTGAAGGTTTTCATGGCTTTATAGGTGTTCGGTAAAAACCAAAATATAATGTTGCCTTAAGAGTTTATTTTCTTGCCAAGTTTCTTTAAAAATGGCCGAGTAAAAGTCTTTAATATGTATTTTTTCTACCTCCTCAAGTGTTGATGGATTACCATTTAATAAAATAATGTCGTTACGCCGTGGTTGGGCAATGTTGAGAAAATCGTTTTCTGTTAGATTGAGATATTTTGATTGTTTTACAAGGGAATTTTGAGGAGTTGGCTTGGCCAGTTTTAGTAAGGTTTCTTTTGTAATTGACGTGCTTCCTCCTGGGCCTAAACTCTCGCTAGTTTTTATTTCCAAATAGCTGATTCTGTTTTTTTGCTGTAGTGCCTGAGCTAATTGGTCGTCTTTTTGTGCTATAACCTTTAGTTCATCTGGCATTTTTTGACTATCAATTGTACCACAACTTTTTTTGGTTAAAGAAACATAGCCTCCATGTGAACTTACGGGTTTGTCGTAATTGTCAGGGATAAACGATTTATAACCACAACCATTCCCCTTTGCCGCAACTGAAATAATGAACGAATTAAGTGGATCTAACTGGAAGCCTGATACTTCAAAAGTTTGGTTATGTTTGACAAATTCTTTCTTCATATCTACCAAATCTTCCATTGTTGTTTTAGGGGTAATTAGCCAATAAAGCGCATCATTTTTATAAATGATATATTTTGTTGCCGAAATGTATTTTTGAGTATCGGTGTTGACAACAACTGGGTTTTGAAGAGCTGGTAATGATGCTGAGTCCAAAGAGGAGAGAACAGGAGCTTCAAAAATAAAATCATTGAAGATAGTTTCATTTTTTGCTTTTGGAGTCAGAACTGTCTCTAATTCAGGAACATTCTTAACGATTTGTGCTGCGACTTTTGCCCGATAAGGCTTCGTAAACGCCGCGCATACCCAAATTGAGGCAATAAACAGTCCATATTTACCAAAGGCTTTCCAGCTAGACTTGCGTTTGTTCATCATTTTAATGCGGTTTTTGAGCAGCGATTGGTTGAAGTGGTTGGTAAACGTAAAATGTTCGGGGGAGGTGAGGATTTTCATGGCTTTAGTGGTAAGTAAAGATTAAAATATGAGCTTTCTTATCTTTGAAGGCATCCTTGAAACGGGCTAAGTACAAATCTTGAAATGAGATTTTTTCAATTTCTTCAATGCTCGAAACTCTGCCATTCAAATACACTATGTTGCTGCGGTACTCTTCTCCAATCCTGATATAGTTGTCACTTGATAAATTGATTCTAGTAGAAGTTTTATTTTGGGATTTTAAATACTCCAAAGATGCTTTGGAATAATCACGATTACCTCCTCCTCCTACTTTTCTGTCTGTTTCGATAACAAGGTAGTCGAGGTGATGGGCGCGTAAATCCTCAAGAGATGCGCGGTAATCGTCCTCTGCCAGTTTTTTGAATTCGGGTAAAGAAGGCTCTAGTTCACTAATTCCCATCATTCCCTTTTTATTAATCGTCGCAAAACCTGAAATGGATTGACAAGGTACGAACAACTCTGCGTCCCCAATGGCCGAGGAGGTACTTCCTGAGCCTTTTTTCAGACATATCACGCCGATACGTTGGTTAAACAACCGTAGCGGATCAAGTTTAAATTCGGTAGTTTCAAATTCGAGCCCATATTTATTAAGCTCTTGCTGAATGGCATTTAGATCTGAAAGCTTTGATTTTGAAGTAACTAGCCAATAGACTGTACTATCTCTATAAATCAAGTATTTAGTAGAGGCGACAGGTTGTGAAGTAGAAACAAATTTGGGCTCAGTAGAGATGGAATGAGAGTCTAAAAGGGTGATAGGAGCGGGGCTTTTCCATTCAAAATCTCGTAAATTTTCTTTGGGAATGCTGGCTGAGACCTGCAAAACGGGTTGAAGCTCAGGCATCTTTTTTACAAGAGTCGCTTTTACTATTTCCCGATAAGGCTTCGTAAACGCCGCGCATACCCAAATCGAGGCAATAAACAGCCCATATTTTCCCACGGCTTTCCAGCTGGATTTGCGTTTGTTCATCATCTTAATCCGACTTTTTAGTAGCGCTTGGTTGAAGTGATTAGCGAAGGTTTGTTGGGAGGTGTTGAGGGTACTTCGTAACAAATGAAATTGATACGATTTCTTTTCAACACCCGTGTCAAGCACGGCGCGGTCGGTGATGTATTCGAGGGTTTCTTGCACCAATCGCTGGTGCCACCACGCAAAAGGATTGAACCAAAAAACACACTTTAGCAGTTCAGAACTGAGCATATCGAGGCTGTGGTACTGCTGGGCGTGGATGCACTCGTGCGTCCATACCTGTTCCCATTCGTCGGTGGTGTGTTGGTGAGGGTTGTAAAAAATCCAGTGAAAAAATGAAAAAGGGGCTGTAAGGGTTGGATTTTCTACCAATACTACGTTAAAATCGGTGGCATAAAGCGTGCTTTTTTGCTTGAGCCGCCAGAGGGAAGCCAATTGTACCAAAAATTTTGCCGCCAATATCCCCACACCTAGCCAATAGACCAACGCAATCCAAGAAAAGAGTGTCCACGTTTTTTGTGAGGATACCACAGTACTGACTGCCTTGGACAGGCTTTCTTCCTTCACTATTGTTGCAGCAGTGCGCGGTGACGACGCCTGAGTCGTTGCGAAGGGTTGTTTGGGCGCTTTTTCCTTGGTCCAAGAAGCCGCTTGGTTGACGATTTGAGCGGGCGTGTCGGGTACCCATTCCCAATCGGGGACGGGGACGATGGGCAGCACCAAGGTCGCGGCAACATTGAGCCACAACAACCATCGATTCACCTGCAAAAAAGTTTCGCGTTTGACGAGCCAAGCGTAGGCGCCCGTCAAAATAGCCATCACCAAACTGGCTTTCAGTAGATAGGAGAGGAGTTCGAAGTTCACGGTTTAGTCGAGGTTAAAGGATGAATAGTCAACGTGAAAGGGAGATTTAGGTATCGCTCCCTCCTTCAATCATGCGTAAAATTTCTCGTAGCTCATCGGCCGACACCTTGTCGTTCTGGGCAAAATACGAGACTAGGTTCTTGTACGAATTATCAAAATAATTGTCCACCAACTTGCTGATAACGAATTGGTTTTGGTAAGACTCTTTTGACACCAGCGGATAATATTCGTAGGTGTTTCCATAAGTTCGATGCCCGATGTAGCCTTTTTCTTCGAGATTTCGAATAATGGTTGACACGGTATTATAGTGCAATGGTGGGTTGGTGAAAAACGGCATAAGGTCTTTCACAAAAGCACGTTCTACTTTCCAAAGCGCGTGCATAATTTCTTCTTCTTTGTTTGTTAATTTTTCCATGTTACAAATGTAGTCCTATATTTGTAGTTTGCAAACTATTTTTGTAGGATTTTTTTAACGTGCTTTTTTAAACCATTTTTTGCAATTTTGGTTTGACAATATGTGTATCAACCTATATCACTGTTTAACTCATTCACCAATGAAAAAATTGATCCTCGTCGGGGCGATGTTCGCCATGCAGGCATTTATTCAACGCCCAGCGGAAACTCCCATTCCATTGTGTCAAACCTCGCACGACATGGCTGCGTGGGCGGCTGATGCCAATTTTATGGCGATGCACGATGCGCCCGAAGCATATCACTACGCGGGCAAAGGAGAAACCATTAAGTTTTCGACGCCTGATGGAAAAGATGCGTCAGGGTTTTTGATCAAAGCCCCTAAGAAATCAGATAAGTGGCTTTTTGTTTACCAAGAATGGTGGGGACTTAATGACCATATCAAGCACGAAGCCGAAACGTTTTACAACGATTTGGGCGACGTAAACGTATTGGCCTTGGATATGTACGACGGCCAAGTGGGTACAACGCCGCAAGAAGCTGGTAAAATCATGCAATCGGTACCGAAAGAGCGTTTGACGGCCATCATGCAAGGAGCCTTGGCGCACGTTGGTAAAAAAGCCAAAATTGCGAGTGTAGGTTGGTGCTTCGGCGGTATGTTGTCGTTGCAGTCGGCATTGTTGGAAGGAAAGCAAGCGGTGGGCTGTGTGATGTATTACGGTCGTCCAGAGCAGGATGTTGAAAAACTTAAAACGTTGAATGTGGACGTATTGGGTGTTTTTGGAAAACAAGATAAGGCTCCTTCGCCTGAAATGGTAGAGCAGTTTGAGCAAAATATGAAAGCTGCGGGCAAACAAGTAACCGTGAAAATGTACGATGCAGTACACGGTTTTGCCAACCCAAGCAATCCTAAGCACGATGCAACGGCTACGGCTGATGCTTACAAGCACTCAATTGAGTATTTGAAGAAGAAGTTTAGCTAATAAATAAGCAAACACACCTATAAGGTTTCAAAAACCTTATAGGTGTAAGAATACGAAACTTACTATTATTTCAATAATTGTTTACGCTTTTCGCGGCTGCTGTAAATCCATTCATAGACCGTAGGAAGGATGAGCAGTGATAATAAGGTAGCCGTGATAAGCCCTCCGATGACCACAATTGCCAATGGCTTTTGCGTCTCAGAGCCAATCCCCGTCGATATAGCGGCAGGTAACAAACCAAGCGACGCCATTAAAGCCGTCATTACAATGGGGCGGAGCATGGCTTTCGAACCATCTTTAATCGCCTCAATTAGTGGCATTCCTGCTTTCAGATTTTTGTGGTAATTGTTGATAAGAATAACCCCGTTTTGGGTCGCAATCCCAAACAGGGCGATAAAGCCTACCCCCGCCGAGATACTAAAGTTGACTCCCGTCAGCAACAGTGCGGCAATTCCCCCAATGAGGGCAAAAGGCACGTTGAGCAGCACCAAAATAGAGTCGAGGGCGTTACCAAAGGAAACAAACAAGATAAAGAAAATCAGGATTAAGCTGATGGGTACCACCAAGGCCAAGCGGTTTTGGGCGCGTTGTTGGTTTTCAAACTCCCCATTCCACTTCATTTCGTAGCCTTTTGGCAATTTTACAGCGGCGTTTACTTTCTTTTGGGCTTCGGCAATGGTGCTACCTAAGTCGCGACCACGTACCGAAAACTTCACGGCGATAAAACGGGCGTTGTCTTCGCGGTAGATAAACGCGGGCCCCGACACGTTTTCAATGCTTGCAATTTGTTTCAAAGGTATTTTGCCACCGTTGAGGGTAGGTACTTGGAGCTGACCAATTTGCTCAATCGACGAGCGGAACGGCTGGTCGTAGCGGAGACGCAAGTCAAATTTCTTTTCACCTTCATAGACTTGACTCACGGCCTTCCCGCCAATGGCCATTTCAATGACGGCATTGGCGTCGGCAGCATCAATGCCATACTGGGCCATTTTATCAGGATTGAGCGTAATGCGAAGTTCGGGTTGTCCCAAGTTACGAAACACGCCCAGATCTTCTACTCCCTGTACTTTTTTGAGGACATTGAAAACTTGCGTAATTTTCTTGTCTAATATATTAAGGTCATCCCCCTGCACTTTTACGGCAATAGAGCCTTTTACCCCCGAAACTGCCTCGGCGACGTTGTCCGAAATAGGTTGTGAAAATCCGAAGTCCACTCCTTTGAAGCCTGCCAATTTCGCCTGCATCTCGGCCACCAATTGGTCTTTGGTGATATCGCGTTTCCATTCGTCAGCAGGGTACAAATCCACAAAAAACTCTTGGTTGAAAAAGCCCGTGGGGTCAGTACCGTCGTTGGGGCGACCTGTCTGACTGATTACTCCCCGTACTTCTGGGAATTGCTCAAACACCTGACGAAACTTACGCGTATAGTGGTAGCTATCTTCGAGGCTGATACTAAGGGGCATACTCGCACGAACGTAAATGGAGCCTTCGTTGAGCTGGGGTAAAAACTCCGAACCTACAAAATGAAACGCGCCAAGAGCCAAACCAAGTGCCGTTACTCCTGCCACCATAGCACGTTTGGGGTGACTCATAACGGCATCAAGTAGAGGCGCATACGCTTTGTTGAGTCCTTTAATCACAGGGTTGTGGCGTTCACGAACGTTTTTATTCAACAAAATACTACTCAATACAGGCACAAACGTAAGAGCCAATAACAACGCTCCCAACAAGGCAAAGCCAATCGTAAATGCCAAGGGACTGAACAGCTTCCCTTCTACTTTTTGGAACGAAAAAATAGGCAGCAAAGCGGTGATAATGATGAGCTTAGACGTAAAAATAGATTTTCCCATTTCTACCGCTGTTTTGAGGATTCGGCTGAGTTTGGCGCGTTTGTTAAAGCGCTCCATTCCCTCTTTTTCCGCCCAATGCGCCAGCATTACAAACAGTCCTTCGACCATCACCACGGCTCCGTCGATGATAATCCCGAAGTCAATCGCGCCAATGGAAAGTAGGTTGGCCGTCATACCTTTGACCCGCATCAAAATAAAGGCGAACAACAACGCCAACGGAATGATGAGGGCTACCGTAACCGTTGTACGCCAATCGGCCAAGAATATCAACAAGATGACCGTCACCAGCGTAATCCCCAAGGCTACGTTTTCGCCTACGGTGTGCATGGTGTGGTTGTTGAGTTCGGTACGGTCGTAAAAAACCTTGATTTTAACGTCTTGCGGCAATACCGTTGAGTTGAGGTAAGCTACTTTTTCTTTCAATTTGGGTAACACCTCGCCTGGGTTTTCACCTTTCCGCATCAACACAATTCCCTCGACGACGTCGTCGTGAAAATCGCGGCCAACGATGCCTAGCTGAGGAAGGTTAGAGGGACGAACGGTACTGATGTTTGAAATCCGAACGGGAACACCGTTGATGTTTTTGACGATGATTTTTTCGATGTCAGGTACGTCTTTTACGATTCCAATCCCACGCACTACAAAGGCTTGCTGACCTTCTCGTACGATGTCACCTCCTACGTTTACGTTGGCGCGTTGGAGCGCACCATAGACGTCGAGTGCGGTGAGGTTGTATTTGGTGAGCAAATTGGGGTTAACACTTACTTCAAAAGTGCGAACCCGTCCACCAAAACTCACTACGTCAGCTACGCCTTGAACGGCTTTGATGTTTTTCTGAATCACCCAATCTTGGATGGTTTTAAGCTCAGTCACCGATTTGGTCGGCGACGTAAGCGTGTAGCGGTAAATCTCGCCCGTAGGGCCTGCTGGAGGCTGAATTTCGGCATTTACACCTTCTGGAAGGTCAACGTTAGACAATTTCTGACTCGCTTCCATGCGGGCGTTGAAGTTGTCAACACCGTCTTCAAAGATGATTTTGATAAACGACAACCCAAACAAATTGACGCTACGAATCGCGGTACGGCGGCTGATGGAGTTCATTTCGGTTTCAATCGGAATCGAAATGAAACGTTCTACTTCTTCGGCACTCCGACCAGGCCATTGAGAGATAATGACCACTTCGGTATTGGTAACGTCGGGATAGGCTTCAACGGGGGTATTGTAAAAACTTACGGCCCCTGCGATCACTACCAACAAGGTGACAAAAAAGACGATTCCCTTGTTTTTGAGTGAAAAGCCAATGATATTTTTGATGAATTTATTCATGACTTAGTCGGTTAATTCATTGAATAACAAGAGCGCACCTTCAGTCACGACTTGGTCGCCGTCGCGGAGATTGGCTTTGATATAGCTGTATTTGGAAGTACTTTTAATGACTTCTACGGGAACCGATTGGTAATTTCCTTTGCCTTTATCGAGAATGACGAAGTAGCGATCTTCGCTAAAAATGACCGATTTAGGGTTGACCGCCAACAATTTTTCGGGCTTTTCGATGTGAAGTTTTACCGTACAAAACATATCGGGCTTGAGCAAGCCCCCTGGGTTCTGAAGCACTACGCGCGCTTGCAATACTTTGCTATCGTTGTCGATGACCTGACTGATGTTGTCGATGCGGCCTTGGAACACGCGGTCGGGATAGGCAAGGGTGTTGATGTTGACTTCTTGTCCTATTTTAACGGCTTGAATGTCAGACTCATAAATATTGATAAGCACCCATACGTCTGAAAGGTTTGAAATCGTAAACAAGCTGTTTCCGTTGTCGGGGCGGATTTGCATATTGGGGTTAATGTTCCGCTCTACGATGTAGCCACTTACGGGTGCCGAAACGGTAAAAATAGGCTGGCTATTGGCCGAAGTTCCGCCGTACATTTTTAGCACTTGGCTAGAACGTTCGAGTTCTGACGACGCGATTTCAAGCTGTTTGCGGGCGTTCACCAAATCGTTTTCAGACGAAAATTTGGTTTTATACAACTGCTCTACGTTGTCAGCGTTGCGTTTGGCGATGTCATAGTTCGATTTGGCCGTGTTGTAATCCTTTACAAATTGGCTAACATCGGCGCTTTGGAGTTTGGCCAACACTTGTCCTTTTTTGACAAAAGCTCCTAGTTCGGCATTGACATCCAGTACATTACCGCTAACCATCGGATAGACGCGGTCCACTTGTTTTTGGTCAAACGATACTTGACCCGTAAACTGCAACTCCTGTTCGTAGTTACGGAGTTGAACGGTATCGGTGCGAAACGCCGAACCCATATCTTTGGTCTTGGGCTCTTCGTTTTTTTGTTCGCTTTGGCACGAGACGAGAACGATAGCGGGTAGGCAGAGTACCCACAATAGTAACTTGGTTTTCATTGGATGGCAGAATTGAGAGTTAAAACACCTTCGCGTTGGTGACGTAGTTAAGTTGTTGTTGGGCTTGATACAGGCGATTGGCGCTGTCGATGAGCGTCATTTGGGCATCTTTATAAGCCCTGATTTTATCAATAAAACTCACCAAATCAATCACCCGACGGGTATAATCTTCGGTGGCATTTTTAGAAATATCTTGGATACTTTGGAGATACTCGGGCGTTATTTTGGCCTGTAACTGAGTTGCTTGCGTATATTGTTGGTAAGCATTTACGACTTCTTGTTCCACTTGAATCCCCACCGCATTGCGTCCTTCTTTTGCTTGGTCAATTCCCCAGCGGGCAGCCTGAATATTTCCTTGGTTTTTGTTCCGAATGGGTAAGTCTATCAAAGCTTGTACTCCCAAGTAGTGCGGAAAAGCAGCACCTACCCGTTGATAATCAGCACCCAACGTAAGGTTAGGAGTGGCAAGTGCCTTTTGGTAGGTAAGGTTTTGTTGATTATAGCTAATTTGTTGGTCGGCCAAACGCAAATCGGGGCGTAAAGTAAGGGCTTGGCTGACCAAATCGTTCAACGACCCCGCAGTTTTAGGGGTAGAAACTTCATTGACGGGAGTAATATACGTTGTACCGTTGATGGATAGCAAAGTGCGCAACGTCGCTTCGTCTTGGCTGATTTGGGCGTTTAAGTCAGTGAGGTCGCTTTCCCAATTTTTCTGTTCCAATTCAAGACGTGTTACTTCGTAAGGAGCAATGACACCGAGTTTTAGTTGCGCCCGAAACGCTTCCAACAACGATGCTAGTTGCTTGCCTTGCAATTGGAGCATGGTTAGTTTTTGTTGGTTGGTAGCCAAATTCCCGAATGCCTGTGCCAACTGAAAACGAACGTTTCGCATAAGGTCTTGAAAAGCAGATTGCTGTAGCGCCACGTTGGTTTCGGCCAACTGAACGAGTTTACTTCTGAGTTTTACCAAACTGACAATTTGCTGCACCTGAACATTGACGACACCGCCCGTTGGGTTGTACAAATCAGCATTATGACCATAAGGAAGCAGTTTGTTGCTGTACCCGTTGTAGAGGTTAGTTTCTACAAATAAGTTGGGATTGTACCAGAGTTTGGCTTGTTCTTTGGCAGCTTCGGCTACGTTGACGTTGTATTTTTGAGCCAACAAAACAAAGTTTTTTTGGATAAACTGTTGCTCCGCTTGGGGCAAAGAAAGCCGCAACGAGTCGGATTGGGCGTGAACGGGGCGTGCGCTTAAAGTCACCATCGTGATGGCAAAAAGCAATGGAACAATACGCATAGCTAGATAAAATGTAAATGAAAAATAGAGCGGTTAGGCTGTTAATAAGTTGACGATACAAATGTCGGAGGGTGTTATTAAAGGAGTTTAAAAGTTAGATTAAAACGCAGTTAAATAGCACTTAGGAAGCGCTATCCTTTCGAGATACGAGTGTTAATATTTAAACTAAATCTTCCCCCTTTTAACGTTTGAAACTTTTTATGGGTTAGTCCAACTTTTCCTTCATTAGAATTGTTACTCAAACACAAGGGTTTATGGACTCTTTGTTGTAATTTTGCAGACTTTTTCGGATGTATTACGAGAATCATTCTCGTCCTTACCTAGATAACAAACACTTATTATGCTTACAATCACGGATTTACAAGCGTCGGTTGACGACAAGGCGATTTTGAAAGGAATCAATTTGGAAATCAAAGCTGGCGAAGTCCATGCGATAATGGGGCCAAACGGCTCTGGTAAAAGTACCTTAGCTTCGGTTTTGGCGGGGCGGGAAGAATATGAAGTAACAGGCGGTAGCGTTGATTTTGACGGAGAAGATTTGCTCGAAATGTCGCCCGAAGAAAGAGCGGCCGCGGGTATTTTCTTGGCCTTCCAATATCCTGTAGAAATTCCAGGGGTAACGACTATCAACTTCCTGAAAACGGCCCTCAACGAAATCCGCAAATCGCGCGGAGAAGAGTCATTGGATGCAGCGCAGTTCTTGAAATTGATGCGTGAAAAAGCCAAATTAGTAAACATCGACGACTCATTGTTGAAACGTTCGTTGAACGAAGGTTTCTCAGGTGGTGAGAAAAAACGCAATGAGATTTTCCAAATGGCGATGTTGGAGCCAAAATTAGCGATTTTGGATGAGACCGATTCAGGATTGGACATCGACGCGCTTCGTATCGTGGCCGAAGGTGTAAACAAGTTGCGCTCGCCAGAAAACGCAGTAATCGTAGTGACGCACTACCAGCGTTTGCTCGACTACATTGTGCCTGATTATGTACACGTGTTGTACAAAGGCCGTATCGTAAAATCAGGACCAAAAGAATTGGCGCTTGAGTTAGAAGAAAAAGGATACGACTGGATTAAGGCAGAAGTAGCGGCAACGATGTAGCCTTAAAATTTAAAAATAATTCTTATGACTACTACCATAGAATTGAGAGCAGAAGAGCTTGATTATCAGTTTTTTAAAGGGCTGAAGTCGATGTATAAAAATCGTAAGATTCGTTTGACTATTGATAGTGAAATGGACGAAACAGATTATCTGCTTTCAACTCCAGCCAATCGCAATGCTCTTGAAAAGTCATTGGAAGAAGCGAGAAAAGGAGAAAAAATTGTCATAGAATTAGGTGAATTGAGTAAATGAGAAATATTGCATTTACTCCTACGGCTTTCGGCCAGTTTAATGATTGGAGGAGTATAAACAAAAAAATACAGGATCGTATCATTAAATTACTGGAAGAAATTCAAAGAAATCCTTTCGAAGGAACTGGTAAACCAGAACCTCTTAAACACAATCTTAAAGGGTGTTGGTCGAGAAGGATAGATGATGAACATCGTTTAGTATATCAAGTTACCAACGATGAGATAATTATCATCAGCTGTAAGTTTCATTATTGAGTTGTAAAAATTCAAACATGGATTTGTCAAAAAACATAGATTTAAAAGAACAACTCGTTGCCAATTTTCAAGCGACCGAAGGACGCCTTAACGGCGAAACCAAATCGGCGGTGCATCAGACGCGTCGTGCGGCTATGCAAAATTTTGAGACGTTGGGCTTCCCAACTATCAAGCACGAGGAGTGGAAATATAGCAACGTCAGCAATTTAGTAAAGCAGGCGTTTGACTTTAACGTCAAAACGGAGTTCGGGGAAAATGAACTTGCTACCCTTTCAATTCCTAATTTGGAAGGAAACGTTTTGTACTTTATCAACGGCATTTATAATGCGGAACTGTCGAACATTGTTTCGCCTGAGAGCCAACTGCAAATTTTGAACTTTGGCCAAGCGGTAAAAGAAAATCCGACTTTGTTGGAAACGTATTTTGCCCAATACGCCAATTACCAAAATGAAGCTTTTACGGCCCTCAATACCGCCTTTGCCCACGACGGCGTTGTCATCAACGTGCCTGCGGGGAAAGTAGTAGAACAGCCCATTATCTTGCGTTTTATCACCGATGCCCGCAGTATCAACGTGGCTTCACAACCCCGTAACTTGGTGGTGGTTGGTAAAAATGCCGAAGTGAAAATCGCCGAAGCGTTCCGTACGCTGGGAGATAATGGCGCATTTACAAACACCGTGACCGAAATTGTGGTGGAAGAAAATGCCAACGTTCAATACTACAAAGTACAGAACGATACCGAAAAGTCGTATCACGTGGGTACTACGCAAGTATGCCAAAAGCAAAATAGCCATTTCTATGCCGTAACGGTAACTATCAATGGAGGGTTTGTCAGAAACAACCTCAACATTGTGTTGGATGGTCAAAATTGTGAGGCGTTTATGTACGGTTTGTATTTCCCGAACGGAAAACAACACGTAGATAACCATACGTTGGTGGACCATGCACAGCCAAATTCGTACAGTAATGAGTTGTACAAAGGGATTTTGAAAGATAAATCAACGGGTGTGTTCAACGGGAAGATTTTTGTACGCGATGGAGCAAGTAAAACCAACGCGTACCAATCGTGCCGTAACGTAGTGCTTTCGGATGAGGCTATCATGAATACCAAGCCACAGTTGGAAATTTTTAACGATGACGTAAAGTGTTCGCACGGAACGACAACGGGGAAACTTAACGACGAAGCTTTGTTTTACATGCGCTCACGCGGGATTCCAAAAGCGGAAGCACAGACGTTGTTGATGTATGCTTTCTGTGAAGATGTCATCAGCCAAATCAAAATTGGAGCGATCAAAGAATACCTCGAAGGACTGATTGCTGAGAAATTGGCTCAGTAGTCAAGGTTTAGATAATAAACTAATTCCCGAAAATCCCTGCCTTCTAGCAGGGATTTTTTTGTTGCTAGGTAAAATAATAAGCAGTCCTTATTTATTGCTCCAGATGAGCTACATCTTAGTAGAAACAATGAATCAGTTCAGAAACGAAGCCCCATCGGGGTGATATCTTTCACCAAGCGTTGATCAATTCGGTGAATAACATTGCTTAAAATCCCTGTTTACCAACAGGGATTTTTTGTTGAATTGAGGTTATGTAAGCTTCGGTAAATGCTTTAATAGATACGCAATGTTTTTAAAGCAAAACGCTAACCATAACTACACCCTGTGAAAATCGTTTTTTTAGATGCCCGCACACTAGGAGATATTCCTAACCTTGTTAAATTGTCTGAGCTAGGCGAAGTTGTTTTTTACCCCGATACCCAACTCGATGAAGTCGCCTCGCGGATAGAGGGGGCTGAAGTTGTGATTACCAACAAAGTCAAAGTGGTTCGTCAAACGATGGAGAACTCGCCGTCGTTGAAGCTCATTTGTGTGGCAGCTACGGGAATGAACAACGTCGATTTGGCCGCAGCCAAGGAGTTGGGGATACAAGTAAAGAACGTAAAAGGATACTCAACCGATAGCGTAGCCCAAGAAACCATGGCGTTGTTGTTGGCATTGCTCAACTCGACAGCCTATTACGATGTGTACGTTAAATCGGGAGAATATTCGAAAGAACGAATGTTTACGCACCTTGGTCGTCCTTATTGGGAGCTTCGAGGAAAACGTTTTGGAATTTTGGGGCTGGGCGAAATTGGCCGTCAAGTGGCGCAGATTGCCTCCGCTTTTGGTTGTGAAGTGGTGTATTATTCGGCTTCGGGACAAACGTATGACGTCCCTTATGCTTCACTTCCGTTGGACGAGTTTTTGGCAACTTGTGATGTCATTTCAATCCACGCACCGCTCAACGAACATACCGATAATTTACTCACTTACGAGCGTATAGCCCAAATGAAACCTACGGCTTTGTTGCTCAATACAAGTCGGGGAGGTATTGTAAATGAAGCAGATTTGGTACGGGCACTCGATGACGATTTGATTGCGGGTGCAGCTATTGATGTATTTACGCAGGAGCCTATTCCCGCGAGCCATCCTTATTTACAACTTAAAAACCCCGAAAAACTGCTGCTCGCTCCTCACGTAGCTTGGTCGAGTATTGAAGCGCGAATTCGATTGATGGATAAAGTCGCAGAAAATATTCAGACGTATTTGGCGGGGAAATGAGGCAACAGTGCTTAGAGGAGCAAATTATTGCTCCAGAGGAGTTACATCTTAGTAGGAAGAATTAAGCAAATCTGAAAAAAAGCCCCATCGGGGTGACATCTTCCACGGAGTGTGTGTCACCCCGATGGGGCTTTTTTTGGCAGATAATCTTTGTTTTTACAAAGGTTTCGCCTCTACCGAGGCTATTTTGAATTCCTCAAAAACTTTTGATTAAATGCTTAACAGTGCCTTTAACCTGATAAATATACCAACTTTACTTAATTCCCAATCCATCATACACCACTTGCATAATGGCCGTGCGGACATTGAGAGATGAAAGCTTATTGTTGTCGCGGGTGGGATAAACGCGGTTTGACAAAAATACGTAATTGAGGTTGTACGCAGGGTCGTTCCAAATCATAATGCCCGTAAAACCCGTGTGTCCGTAGCTTTGTGGACTGGCGCTTTTGGGCGCATTGCCGTTGTAAACGCGGCTAGGTTTGTCAAAACCAATTCCTCGGCGTGACTCTGGGAATTGATAGCGCGTAAATTCATTCATTGTCTTTTCCGAAATGAACAATTCGCCGCCGTAGCTGCCTTTTTGGAGGAACAATTGCGTTACTTTCATCAAATCATTGGCATTGCCAAACAAGCCTGCGTGACCACTTACGCCATTGAGCATGGCCGCTGCTTCGTCGTGTACGCGCCCGTGAACCAGCGTTTGGCGGAAAAAAGTATCCCGTTCCGTAGGAGCGATTTGACTTAGTTTGTTGAAGCGAAGCGGGTTGAAAGTAAGGCTATTGGCCCCGATTTTTCGATAAACGTTCGACTTCAAATAATCTTCAAATTCGACGCTCGTGAGGTTCTTTACTACTTGCGGATAAAGCATAAACGACAAGTCGGAATACACGTACTCCTTTTTTTCGTTGAGGGCTGAGTTTTTGAGCGAAGCAAACAGTTTATGATGGTATTTTTTGTGCAACCAAAGGCTATCCGTAATCTGCACCGTATAAGCGCCGTGAGCTTCTTTACCCCAGCGGAACGTACGAGGCTTCCATTGGCCATTTGGCTTGCGGCAATCGCGCCAGAAGTTAATAAATGCTTTCAGACCTGCTTGGTGGGTAAGCACTTGGCGCCAAACCAAATTGGCTTTGTTCGATTTTTTCAAGAACGGCAAATAATCTTTCATCGTCCCGTCTAAGTTGAACTTACCTTCGCTGTGCAATTTGGCCAAGGCAAGCGTAGAAGCGGCAATTTTGGTAACAGAAGCAAAATCATAGAGCCCCCCAATCCCCGATGTGGACAAATTGGTAGCTCCCTCATTGGGGATTAAGGAGCCATAACTTTTTCGATAAAATACTTTACCGTCTTTGGCC
The DNA here is from genome assembly GCF_000482465.1 of Runella limosa DSM 17973. Lineage (GTDB taxonomy): Bacteria > Bacteroidota > Bacteroidia > Cytophagales > Spirosomataceae > Runella > Runella limosa. Next base: position 46,320 of record NZ_KI519434.1, on the reverse strand, counting down.
AATTGTACCACCATACTTGGTGCCGCCTTCAACGCGATGGCATTGTTGGCAATGGAGTCAATTTTGAAAGAAAGCCACTTGCTATCCAAGCCCACTTCTTCGGGAATGGTGTATTTTAATCGACCGAGGGCGGGAGTTTCGATGCCTGCTCCGTATGGGAATTGGGGATTGACCGATACGGGAAGTTTGCCTTTGGCAGGAATGGCGCCGAATATCAATTGGGCCGACAATTCTTCCGTAAATGGCGTTAACTGATAGGCCATGATTAAACCTTTGGCCTTGCCAATGTCCTGTAGTTTGTTGAGTGCGTAGGCGTTTCCAAATACCGTAATGACCGAATTTCCGTTGGCGGCAAGTTCTTTTACCCAAGCTGCGGTGGTGGGCGTAATGCCGTAGTTGGTACCTGGGCGAATGTTATTCAAATGCGCTCCTACCAGTACAATGTCGTAGCTTTTGAGGGCTGCTCGAATGCTACCTTGAAGGCTGTCAGGTGTTTTTGGGTGAATAACGTAATGGTCGATATTGGTGTAAAGTGATAGTGTTTTTTGGAATGTGGTCAGTTCTCCCGTAAAAGCAGTTTCGTTGCGGGTGCCAAGGGCAATGACCCCATCTTTGGTGACGGTGGTAATGGCAGGAGCGTCGGTCAATGAAATAGAGGCAATGCTTACTTTGTCTAAATCCTTGATGGGGAGGATGTTGTCGTTGTTTTTGAGGACGGTCAGCGCATTTTCGGTCAACTGACGATTGATAAGTTCTGATTGTTTATCGTTGATGTCTTCAATCAGGTTTTGGGTTTTAATGGGCGCAAATTTGTCGAGCCCTACCCACGCTTTTGCCGCCAATACTTTTTTGACCCGTGCGTCAATTTCCGCTTGCGAGATGCGTCCTTCGGCCACGGCTTTTTTGATTTCGGCAATGGCCGCAGGTACATTGGGACTAAACTCTAACACGTCCATGCCCGCTTCTAATCCTTTGGCATCGCCCAAACCGTTGGGGAAATATTTCGTAAGCCCTTTCATGTTCATGGCGTCCGAGTAAATCAGGCCGTTGAATTTGAGCTGGTCGCGGAGCAGCCCCGTTACGATGGGTTTTGAAAGCGTAGAAGGTACGTTTTTGGCCGTATCCAACACTGGAATGGCCAAGTGTGCCATCATGATTCCGTCGGCACCTTGTTCAATCAATTTACGGAATGGATATAGCTCCACCGAGTCGAGGCGGGCGCGGTTATGCGGAATAACGGGCAGGTCGTAGTGCGAGTCCACACCCGTATCGCCGTGACCAGGAAAGTGCTTGAGCGAACTCAAAATGCCTCCATCTTGCATTCCTTTCATGTAGGCGTAGCTTTTTTCGTAAACTTTCTGGGGGTTTTCGCCAAACGAACGGAAGTTAATGACAGGGTTGTTGGCGTTGTTGTTGACATCGACCGAAGGTGCAAAATTGATGTGTACCCCCAAACGGCGTTTTTGGGCGGCAAGGAGTTTTCCCATTTTATAAATCAGCTCGTCGTTGCCCTGAATCGCCCCCATCGTCATTTGGTATGGAAAACGTACTGAACTGTCGAGGCGCATGGCGAGCCCCCATTCCGAGTCCATGGCGACCAATAATGGTACTTTGGAAATCGACTGATAATAGTTTGTCAACTGTGCTTGCTGAACTGGGCCGCCTTGGAAAAAAATTACGCCGCCTACTTTGTAATCTCTAATATACTTTGCTACCACACGCGGGTTGGTAAAAGTCGTATCAATGATCACACGACTTGGGTTGTTGGGGTATCCGTGCGCTGCGACCATGATGAGTTGGGCAATGCGCTCGTCGGCGGTAAGGCTATTAAATACAGAGTCAACCCAACGTTGATTTGGGTTTTGGAGAAAAGGTGGGGTAGTTTGTTGGGCGAAACTGGTTTGAACCAATAAAAAAGCTAGAAAGAATAGGAACAGCAGGCGTTTCATGTGTGAAGTGCGTATTTTTTGGCAAAGGTATAGAAAAGGCCGAAAAACTGCTGAAAGTTTGATATTCTCACCAAAATGTAACTAATTCGTTTCTTTAAAATCGTATTACAACCTATTTGGGATTCAATGGCTTTACGTCGTCTTTATCACCGTTATCAGCGCTTCAAGATAAAATTGCTCCATTCATTACACAATTTTTTTGAGCAATTTTCTCTGTATGTAGGGCTTGTAACAGCCGTTGTAATGGCCTATGACTTGGGGTTTCGGCACGTCTCTAAGCCCGTTTTTTTTTCGAGTGTCTATTTGCTTTTTTTGAGCACTTTTACCGTGGCTTTTGCCCTGCGTACGTTGCTGTTTCCAAGTAAAAGTAACCTGAGTAATGCGTTGCGGCTGCTCTTGATTATCGTGCTGTTATTTGTTTGTGGCTATAAATTTAATCACCTCAAACATGCGTTTGCACCACATTCGTGGATGAACGTGGGCAGTTTGGCCATTTGCGGCTTTTTGTTACTTTTTGATATTTCGCGTAAAGTGCTTTCGCTTTACTCCCAACGCTTCAATCCTGCACTTTCATTCATTCTTAGCTTTTTATTGCTGGCGTTGATAGGGGCGGGGTTACTGATGTTGCCTCGGGCTACGGTTCATGGCCTTAGCTTTGTCGATGCGTTGTTTACGTCGGTAAGTGCGGTATGTGTGACAGGCTTATCGACGGTGGATGTGGCCGTAGAATTTACCCGTTTGGGTAAGATTATCTTGCTAATATTGATTCAATTGGGTGGGCTGGGGATGTTGTCATTTACCAGTTTTTTTGGGTATTTATACCAAGGTGGTTTTTCGATTGAAAATCAGTTGTTTCTAAAAGATATTGCCACTTCCGACCGAATAGGCGATGTCTTTAGATCTTTGTTCAAAATCATCTTTATTACCCTGTTTATCGAACTGGTAGGGGCGTTGTTTATTTATTTGACACTTGATACCACAGATCTTTTTGCCACCAATGGTCAGCGGCTTCGGTTTGCCGTTTTTCACAGCATTTCTGCTTTCTGCAATGCGGGTTTTTCTTCCGTTCCTAATGGCCTTTACAATGAGTATCTGCGTCAAAATACCAGTTTGCATTGGGTGCTTATTGTGCTTGTCATCATGGGGGGAATTGGTTTCAGTATTATCAATGACTTTTACCTATACCTCAAACACTACGGCCGACAGCTTTATTTGTGGATACGCTACGGTCTCAAAGTGCAGCACATGTCTCGGTCGGTCAGTATCAATACCCGTTTGGTGATGGTGATGACCGCCTTGCTGCTTCTGGTCGGTACGCTTGCATTTTGGTGGAGCGAATCCAACGGTGCGTTGGCCAATGAAACCAGTACATTTGGAAAAATTACAATGGCATTTTTTGCCTCAACCGCGCCAAGGTCAGCGGGGTTTACAACCTTTGACATTGGGCAAATATACCCTGCAACTGTCCTGATTTTCTTGTTGTTGATGTGGATTGGGGCGGCACCAGGCTCAACGGGAGGAGGGATAAAAGTTACCACCTTTGCGGTGGCGTTGCTCAACGTTCTGAGTTTGGCGCAAGGCAAGGACAGGGTAGAGGTAATGAAGCGCCGAATTCCTTCTGAATCTGTCAGAAGGGCGTTTGCGGTTATTACGTTGTCTTTGTTGATTATTGGTCCTGCCATTCTCATTATCACCATTTTAGAGCCTGAAAAACCTTTGATTGGTTTGGCGTTCGAGTGCTTTTCTGCTTTTGGAACGGCAGGAATGACTCTAAACCTTACGCCATTTTTGGGAGATGTCACCAAGCTGGTATTAGTTGTTCTTATGTTTGTTGGACGGATTGGTACTTTTACTTTGTTTGTGGCTTTTGTGCGACGGGTTAAAGCGCTGAACTATCAGTACCCCAACGAAAACGTTTTCATAAACTAGAAAATCATGAAGTTTTTTGTAGTAGGTCTTGGAAATTTTGGCTCTACCCTCAGCATTCGGCTTACCGACATGGGGCATGAGGTGATTGGGGCCGATATTAGCCTCAATAAAGTCGAATCCCTCAAAAATAGAATTACGCATACCGTTTGTATGGACTGTACAGACGCGACCAACCTCCACACTGTCCCCCTGAAAGAAATGGATGTGGTAGTGGTGGCCATTGGTGAAGACTTTGCGGCTTCGGTACTGATTACGGCGTTGCTGAAACAACAAAATGTAAAAAAACTCATAAGTCGAGCTTTCAACGATGTGCATCGAACGGTGATTGAAGCCTTGGGCGTGGACGAAATTCTTTTTCCCGAAGAAGATGCCGCCGAACGAGTCGCCAATAAGCTAACCCTGCCTTTGGTTGATAATTCTGTGCAGATTTGTGATAATTCGTCGATGATGGAATTGTCGATTCCCCAAAAGTTTTACTACCAAAAATTATCTGAAACGGAGCTGGCGCAGGCCAAAGAGCTAAAAGTAGTAGCGTATGTGCAGGTTAAAAATGAAAAAAGCCTCTGGGGAAATACCCGAAAAATTAAAAAGCTCAACCTAGATATTGATGCCGAAACCGAACTGCGGCCAGGAGATCGTCTAATTATTATTGGTAATGTGAAGGAGCTGAAGAAAATTTTAAATCGCTGATGAAATAATTGTCAAAAATTATAAAAAACACCAGCGGTTATTTTTATAATTACGCTTGCTGTGTACTTTTGTAGTGGTTAGTTTAACCCCTTCCACTTCATCAACACAACATACTAGCATGACTGCAATTTTGGAACGCGTCCTCGTCGATACCGAAGAGGTTCGCGACTCGTTAGGACTACAACGGGTCAACAAATTTCATTTCAATTTACCGCCAGCGACGTTGGTCGAACACGCGCTCCTCAACGGCGAAGGTCACCTGACTGACACAGGGGCATTGATGGCCGATACGGGCGAATTTACGGGACGCTCACCGCAAGACCGCTACATTGTCAACGACGAGAAAACATTGCACTCGGTTTGGTGGAGCGAAATCAATACCCCGTTTGACACCCTAAAATTTGATGCTTTGCACAAAAAAATGCTGGACTTTTTGGAAGATAAAACGGTGTATGTTCGTCAAGGCTACGTGTGCGACCACCCCGATTATCGCCTCAATCTGACCGTGGTCAACACTTGGGCGTGGCACAATTTGTTTTGTCATAACATGTTTTTGCGCCCTTCTGAAACAGAATTGAGCCAGTTTGAGTCAGAGTTTACCATTATCAATATCCCCGAATTTAAAGCTGATCCGTTCGTTGACGGAACCCGCAGCGAAAATTTTGCCATTCTAAACCTGACCAAAAATGTGATTTTGATTGGGGGAACGGGCTACGCAGGCGAAATGAAAAAAGGGGTGTTTTCGGTACTAAACTACAAATTGCCCCACGAACGCGGCACATTGTCGATGCACTGCTCGGCCAATGTCGGCAAAGAAGGCGATACGGCCGTTTTCTTTGGCTTGTCGGGGACGGGAAAAACCACCTTATCGGCTGACCCCAACCGCTCGCTAATTGGGGACGACGAACACGGCTGGACGGGCGACACAGTGTTTAATTTTGAAGGAGGGTGTTATGCCAAAGTCATTAACTTAACCCACGAGCGCGAACCTGAGATTCTTAACGCGATTCGTTTTGGGACGATTGTCGAAAATACCCGCTTTTACGAAGGAACGCGCACCGTTGATTATACCAATAGCTCGGTGACTCAAAATACCCGCACTGCCTACCCCATTGACTACATTCCGAACATCATGCAGCCGTCGCGGGGAGACGCGCCTAAGAACATCTTTTTCTTGGCCACAGATTCGTTTGGCGTACTGCCACCGATTTCAAAACTGACGACAGGTCAGGCCATGTATCATTTTATTTCGGGATATACTGCCAAAATAGCAGGCACCGAAATGGGCATCAAAGAACCGCAAGCTACTTTTTCGGCTTGTTTTGGCGCGGCATTTTTACCACTTCACCCAACGCGATATGCTGATTTGTTGGGTAAAAAAATTAACCAACACCAAGTAAACGTTTGGCTTATCAACACGGGCTGGACGGGTGGTGGCTATGGCGAGGGTGAGCGCATGAAACTGGCCTATACGCGGGCGATGATAACGGCGGTATTAAAAGGCGATTTGGAAGAGGTAAACTACGTGAAACACCCGATTTTTGGCTTTGAAATGCCAGAAACGTGCCCAAATGTGCCTAGCGAATTGCTTAACCCACGTGCGACTTGGAACGATGCCGAAGCTTATGACTACGCAGCTTTGCACCTGGCCGATTTGTTCCGCAGCAACTTTGCTAAATACAGCGATTACGCAAGTCCGCAAATTTTAGCGGGTGCGCCGTTGGTCTAACGATTTTCTTTCTCTTTTTTAATTCCCCAAGCCCTCAGAAATTCCGCTGAGGGCTTTTTTGTGGTACGAGAATTGTACTATAGTATTGCAATAACTTTATACCTAAGAGACAAAATGTTTGTAAAAGCCATCGAACGCGTTAGTGAGTTTACTCGACCTATTCATATTATCACTCGTTTATACAACCAAGCCGAAATCAGACCTGGCGCTGCGACCTTGTTTTTTATCAATGAAAACGGCGATGCCATCACTTGCAAGCACGTAGCCGATTTGATTGTCAACGTGGGAGCTATCCAGCAGCACTACGCACGTTTTATGGCTGAGTACCGTAAAATTTTACGCGAGCCTCAGCACGACTATTTGCGGCAACGATTGGAAGAACAATTTAATATGAAGTTGGGGACGGTTATTGGGCAAAAATTCGATTTTATCAATTGCTTTGAAAGTCTATCCCAAATCCACGTCACGTACCACCCAAAATACGATTTAGCACTTTTGCGTTTTGAAGGAACGGGACAAAAGTTTTTTCAACGTCCTGCCGAATTTGTCGCCGATGGAGCTAGTGCCAAACCTGGAAAGTCATTGTGCCGTTTGGGGTATCCGTTTGCCGAATATACCAACTTTCGCTACAATTCAGATTTGGACGACATTGAGTGGGTTCGAACCAACAACCAAGTAACACCTTCGTTTCCCATTGATGGAATTGTCACTCGATATATTGCCGATGAGTCAGGAACTCCCTTTGCTATTGAAATGAGTACCCCAGGATTGGTAGGACAAAGTGGTGGCCCGTTGTTTGATACCGAAGGCACAGTTTACGGAATGCAACAATCGACTCGGCACTTGCACATGGGGTTTGACATGGTCAATCACGACGTTTGGGTAGGGGGAACCCACCGCGCCAAGATTTCTAATCATCCGTTTTTACACGTAGGTGTTTGCATCAGCGCCGACATTATCAAAGAGTTTCTTCGCCAACACGAGGTGAAGTTTTATATGAAAAAAAGGTAGAGGAAGTGTCGAATTTCTAGTGCAGAATGTCGAATAGGGGGCAATTTAGTCGTTATTAGTCCCCTTTCAAAAACCCTCAAAAATGCCTATCGTCACTTCATCCCATAATTTTCCCGAAGTAAATATTCAAAAACTCGACTAGGTAAGAAGCGCTTGAGTAACAGTGAAGCACGCTGGAGAAACGGCCCTGCTACGTAATAAATATTGGGCGACTTCGCGTTGATTACTTTTTCAATCGTTTTGGCAATGTACATTGGTTCGGCGGCTTCGCTTACTTCGGCATTTACCTTGGCATTCATGTCGTCCACGTAAGCGCGGTAAGGCGAATTGGAAGAGCTGTGCGCCACCAAACGGTTGGCGTTGATGTTGGTGCGGACATCGCCAGGTAATACGCTACATGCCTCAATTCCAAAAGGTTTGAGTTCAATGCTGAGGGTTTCGGTCAGGATTTCTACCGAGGCTTTGCTGGCGCTGTAAATGCCCCGAAAAGGTAAACCCATGCGGCCTGCAATCGAGCCCACGTTGATGATAAGCCCACTGCGGCGTTGGCGCATGGCAGGCAACACGGCGCGACATACCCGCAAAAGTCCCCATACGTTGGTGTCAAAAACCCGTTGAATCATCTCCTCGGGAACCTCTTCAAGGGCACCAATAATTCCCAAACCTGCATTGTTGATGAGAATGTCGATTTGCTGTTCCCGTTGAAGAACGTGGGCAATGGCGTTTTGCACCGAAGTATCGTCGGTGACGTCCATCACAACCGTTTGAAAAGAAACGACCTCGTTGAAGGGTTTGCGACTGGTGCCATATACGCGATGCCCTAGTTTTGTTAAGTACTCGGCGGTAGTGCGACCTATCCCCGTCGAAGCTCCAGTAATGAGAATAACTTTAGACATGTATTAACAACCCATCTATTTCTTAATTTGGTTCAGTTCTTCGTGCATTTGATTCACTAAATACCGAAGATGGTCAAGCGAAACGGTAGGCTCGGGCAAAACTGTGCTAAAAAATGCCTTGATTTCCCACACTTCCAGTACATCCTTGATGGGCACCTCAAAGGTAGGAATGTTTACTTTATCTGAACTCAACAAAAGTGTTCCTTTGATTTTTACTTGGTTATAAACTCTTCGGCAAACCACCCCCAAATTGCGCGCTACCAAAACGTACATTTTCCCATCGGCGATGTCGTACCAATTGCTGATTTGTTGACCCACCAAAAAAGAATTGACGTACGAAAAATCGTCGCCTGCTTCAAAGGCGCGGTAACTGCCGTTGGGCAAAAGTGGAAATTCAAAGGAAGGAAGACGTTTGACGTAATCGTTCTGCGAAAACTTGTCAATGTACTCCTTCATTTGCGATTGCCGAACGTAAGGAATCGCCTGTGGATTTGGCTTGTCGTACGCACTCGGTGTTTGGACAATGGTAGCCGAACCCCCGTCATAATTGTTGTTAAACGTCGTCGCTGGGGCATAAGTCGGTACCACAGGCGGCGGTGTAACGGGCGCCGAATAACTGGGCGGGCTCGGTGGTTTGGGAGGCTCAATGACAGGTGGCGCTACGGCAACGGGCGAGCTCACAGGCACAGGCTGTGGGCGTGGCTGTGTGGATGTAGGCGGCACATAAAACTGGTCAAAAATGCTCGAAAGTGTCTGTGGTTCTTTTTCTTGAGGCTCTGATACCAACGATGAAACCGTCGGTTTGTCGATGGGAATAAGACTCGGTGTTTCGCGGATTTTCCGAAGGTCTTTTTTTAGCAAATCGTCAACAGAAACATTGAACAACTTCGACATTACCTTCAAAACGTCGATGTTGGGATTGGCGCGTTGTTCCTCGTAAGCGCCCACAGAAGCCCGTTTTATGCCAATTCGGCGGGCAAATTGGTCTTGCGTCATTCCGTGCAATTTCCGCAAGTATTTCATGTTGTCGCTGACAATGCTCATGGCGATTTTGATAAAAATTTTAGTAAAAGTAGATAAATTTCTGTTTTACTAAAAATATGTAACTATCCTGCTGAAAAATTGTATTTTTGTACTTACCCAACGCTGACTTAACCTAACCTTTTTGACCAAAACCTATGATAGTACAAGAACCAACGGTCCATGCGGACTGTAAGCGTATTTTTGAAAAACAGCGGCGCAAAGCAGCCTACATTGCCCTTACTGACGCCAATGAGCGGAAAGTAAAACTCCAAAAGATTCAGGCGTATTTGATGGAACACCAAGCAGAAGTGGAAAAAGTCATGTACGATGACTTCCGAAAACCAGCTTCTGAAGTGCTTTTAGGGGAAGTTTATAGCATTACTTCGGAGATAAAATTTGCTTGCAAAAACCTGAAACGTTGGATAGCTCCGCAACGGCTTTCGACGCCCATGGGGATGATAGGTACCGTAAGCTACATCAAACACGAACCCAAGGGAAATGTCCTGATTATTTCGCCTTGGAACTACCCGCTTTCGTTGGCCATTAAGCCCTTGGTTTCGGCGATTGCGGCGGGAAATGTCGCCATCATCAAACCTTCAGAAATGACGCCTAATACCTCGGGATTTATCAAAAAAATGATTGGTGAATTGTTTGATGAAAACGAAGTGGCGGTGGTAGAAGGCGATGCCACAGTGGCTACGGAGCTATTGAAACTGCCGTTTAACCATATCTTTTTTACGGGAGCGCCTTCCATCGGCAAAGTGGTGATGCGGGCGGCGGCGGAGCATTTGGCATCGGTAACGCTGGAGCTAGGAGGGAAGTCGCCTAATATCATTGACGAAACGGCAGATATTCAAAAAGCAGCTGAGATGACAGCTTGGAGTAAATGTTTGAACAACGGACAAACGTGTATTGCGGCTGATTATGTCATGATTCACGAGTCGAAAAAAGACGCGTTTGTCAATGCCTACCGCGAGGTTGTCAAAAAAATGTACGCCTCAGATGGCACAAAAGTAGAAACGTCAGATAGTTATGCCCGCATTGTGAACCAACGTCATTTTCAGCGCATCAAAGGGTACCTGAACGACGCCGTAGAAAGGGGTGCTAAAATTGAAGTGGGTGGGGCTACCATTGCTGACCAAAATTTCATTGAACCAACGCTCCTTACCCATGTCAACGATAGCATGAAAGTGATGCAAGAGGAAATTTTTGGGCCTGTGCTACCTGTGTTGACCTACCGCGACAAAGAGGAGGTGATTGGGTACGTTAACAGTAAAGAAAAACCGCTGGCTTTGTACATTCACAGTAATAGCCAACGGAGTATTGATTATTTTCTGAACAATACCACGGCGGGTGATACGGTCATCAACGACATGATGTTGCAGTTTAGCAACGCCGAAGTGCCTTTTGGGGGCGTAAACAACAGCGGAATTGGAAAGTCGAATGGTTTTTTCGGATTTCAAGAAATGAGCAATCTGAGGGGAGTTACTAAACGACAATTTGGAACGATGAAGTTTATCTACCCGCCTTATACCAACAAAGTCAAAAAGCTCATTGAGCTATTCATCAAGTATTTTTAGGGGACTATTTTTTTGGAAAAATACGTATTTGTTACGCTAAATAAGTGGATGCCCCGTTTCGGGGCATTTTACGTATATATATGCCAATGGTTTCGCTGGGTTTTGGTATTTTTGGAGGTTAAGATAAAACTCCAAAATCGCGAACAGAAATCAATGAAAAAAGTGCTACTGATAGGGCTGGCTGTGTTGTGGAAACTAAGTGTTTTTGCGCAGGCAGCAGCCTCGTATCAGGGTGATTCGTGGAAAGAAGTACTGCGCAATAAACAAGGAACAGTCACGTCGCTTTGGAACGGCATCGACCCGTTTGTGTTCAAGGCTTCAGATGGGCGGCTGATGGGCGTGGAGTACGAAGTGATGGAAGCATTTGTGCGTTTTACCGAAAAAAAATACGGGGTAAAGTTGGCTGTCAACTGGGTGGAAAACCCCGATTTTCAGCAGATGATAGCGGCCATCAAAAACAGCAAACAAGCAGGGGTTTTTGCGTGGGGGTACGTGTCAATCACCGCCGAGCGGGCCAAGTTTCTTCAATTTACCCCGCCCTACATGCCCGACCTCAACGTGCTAGTGACACACGCCAACCAAGCATTGTACAAATCGCCCGAAGCGTTTTTAGACGGTGCCAAAAAGATGCACAGCTTTGCGATGGACAATACCACCATGGCCGAAGACCTTGCCAAACTTCGGTCGCGGATTCCTCAGGTGGCGACAACGTTTAAAAACAATGATTATGAGATTGCCGAGGCGATTTCCCAAGATGAGAAAGCGTTTGGGTATCTGCCATTGTCGATATATATTGTGGCGCTTCAGCGTGGCCTCAAAGTCAAACGCCAGCCCGTTTGGGCCATCAAACGCCCAGGTTTTGCGGGGATTTATCCTCAGAAAAGCGATTGGAAAGTACCCGTCGATGCGTATTTTGAAAGTGCTGATTTTCAGCGTGATTTTGAGCAAATCGCCCGTAAGTATTTGGGCGCGCACATGTGGAAATTGGTATTTCTGAACGTGATGAACGATTCGATGCGAAATCAAAACGACTTGGAGTTATTACAAATTGAGAAAGACTTGTTTGCGGCACGCGTCATCGAAGCCGCTCAAGAGTCGGAGTTTCAGCGTGACGTTCGGAATATTCTTCTGCTGACGGGTGTGTTTGCGTTGGTATTGATGTTGGTTTTTTACCTTCGTTATCGCAGCAAAAAGCAATATTCGGAAGTGTTGAGAACGCAAAATGAATTGATTTTGGCCCAAAAAAGTGAGATAGAACGCATCAATCGGGATTTGCAGCTACGGGTGTTGCAGTCGCAAACAACCCCTTATTTTGTTTTCAATGCACTGCACACATTTCGGTATTTTGTAAGTCTCAACGAACGAAAAAGTACGCTTGCGTACCTGACGGCGCTGTCGGAATGTATGAATAGTTTGTTGCAACAGTCCGAAACAACTTTTTGTACGGTAGAGGACGAATGCCAGTTGTTAACGCAGTGTTTGCAATTGGAAAAAATCCGTTATGCTGACAAATTTGGCTTTGAAGTGCAGTATGACCAAGCCGTCAAAGATTGGCAGATTCCGACGTTGTTGATATACCCGTTGATTGAAACTGCCTTGCACCGAGGTATTTTGGTTAGAAAAGACACCGATGGTTTTCTGCAAGTTGGGTTTGATTATAAGAATGGGTACATTGTGGGGAGCATTGAAGTAAATGCGCCAACGGGAGAGCCTTTATTGGGAATCAATAATAAATCAGAGACGGACAATGCCTCATTGAACCTGATGTGGCAACGGATGGAGCTTTACAACGCAGCCCAAGCAGGTACGATTACGGTTTCGACGTCTGTCCCTAACCGTTACGAAATCCGTTATCGTGTTTTAAAATCATAACGTATGTTGAAAGCGCTTTCGGAATCGTTAAATGCCAAGAAAAATGCCTTCTCACAGACCTTGGTCCGTTGGGTTCGACCCTTATGGAGTTGGGTGTCGAGACAAGGCATTACCGACACGCTTTCCGAAGAACGTAGAAACAAAGTGAAACTGACCAACCGCCTGGCGGTAACAGTTAGTTTGATGCTCATCGCGCCATTGTTCAACTACGTTCAAGTACTTGATGTCTTCATTCTGCATTTTTTAGCGATTCTGAGCTATTTGATACCCATTTTTATCAACCGCTTGGGGTGGTACTCGACGGCGCGGTGGTGGTTTGTGCTCACGCCGCCTGTGTTCAATTTGATAGGTGCTGGATTGCTAACCGAAGGGCCTGCTTCGGCGGCCAAAATTTCGTTTATGGCCATGATTATCCTGCCTATTTTGCTTTTTCAAATCACCGAGTGGCTGCAAATGTTGCTTGGGCTTGGATGGATATTTCTGACGGTGCTGTCGTTTGACTACGTGACAGACTTAATCCCTCGGTCGGCCTGGATTGCCAATGACGCCCACTACGACAACCCGCAGGTAGCGCACATGAGCATCATTCGGGGTATGATTCTGCTGACGGTGGCCTTTATTTACCTTCAACTGGTCAACCGTGGTAATCAGCAAAAGTTGACAAAGGCTTTGGATGAAACCGATCGTCAGCGAGCAGTTTTGGATGATACCAATGCGTTGCTTCGCCAACAAAACGAGGAAATTGAGCGTCAACGTTTGGACATTGAGCATATCAACCACGACCTGCGTTTGCAGGCATTGAAAGCCCAAATGGATCCGCATTTTTTGTTCAATGCGCTGGGATCGATTCAACATTTTATCCTCAAACAAGAGACCAAAGAGTCGCTGAATTATTTAGCAAAATTCTCAAAACTGATTCGTCAGATGCTGGAAAACTCGGTGAACGATCGCGTATCGCTGGCCGACGAAACGCGGGCATTATCGTATTATATTGATTTAGAGCGACTTCGATTTGAGAATAAATTTGAGTACCACATCGACATTGATGAAACCATTGATGCCGAGCGGACGGAGATTCCGCCGATGTTGCTCCAACCCTACATCGAAAACGCCATCTTACACGGGCTTCGTCCGAAAGAAGAAGGTGGAGGGCAGCTTAAAGTGGTTATTCTGAGACAGTTTGAAGATTTGTTGTGCGTCATTGAAGACAACGGTATTGGCCGCGAGGCTGCTGCGTACATCAACTCCCACCGTCGTCGCTCGCATATTTCGCGCGGCACTTCCTTTACCGATAGCCGCATTCGCCTCCTCAATGCCAACCGTACCCAGGCCGTTAGTGCCATTACCATCGACTTGATGGACGAGCAAGGAAACCCCCGAGGCACGCGCGTGGAACTTAAAATTCCGCTCTGATTGCAGTATCATTTGGCCAAAAATGCCTTCTTATGGTAAATATTAATCTAAGAAAGCATGAAAGTAAAATGTTTGTTGGCTTCTTTATTGTTCTGTACTTCACTCTCGTACGCCCAATCTGAAGACAATACCCTGACGAAAAAGGAAAAAACCGAAGGATGGAAACTCCTTTGGGACGGAAAAACCAACGCTGGCTGGAAAAGCACAAAAGCCGACGGTTTTCCCGCCACAGGTTGGTCAACGGAAGGCGGCGTGTTGAAAGTCTTGAAAAGTGCTCGCGGGGGAGATATTATTACAACGACTAAGTACAAAAACTTTGTCCTAAAAATAGACTTCAAACTGACCGAAGGTGCCAACAGCGGCATCAAGTACTTCGTAAATTCGTCGGGAATTGGCTGTGAGTATCAAGTGTTGGACGACGACAAACATCCCGACGCGAAAGCGGGCGTTGAAGGAAACCGAACGCTAGGGTCGCTTTATGATTTGATTACGGCTGATCCCAAAAAACCACTTAAAAAGGACGACTTCAATACGGCCATGATTGTGGTAAATAACAACCGCGTAGAACACTGGCTCAATGGTGTGAAAATAGTAGAATACGACCGCAACAACCAGATGTGGCGGGCGTTGGTCAACTACAGTAAATACAAAAAGTACGCCGATTTTGGCAATGCGACCGAAGCGCCCATTTTACTCCAAGACCACGGAGACGAAGTGTGGTTTAAAAACATCAAGATTTTAGAAAAAAAATAATCGTTATATGGTGTTGGGGGTAATATGGTGCGTCGGGTTGCTCACAACCCGACCGCTCTCGAAGATAAACAGTAAAGCAAGATTTTTAAAGTTTTAACATAATCGTTACCAAATGACAACTAGAAGGGATTTTATAAAAAAAGCGGGGGTTGCGGGTTCGGGCCTAGCTTTGGGGCAGTTGAGTCCAAGCATTATGACAAATCCAGCACGAAAAGGCGAAAAAGTCAAATTGGCGTGTATTGGGATTGGTTTCCGTGGAAGTGAAATTATCAAAGAACTCAACAAAACGGGCTTGGCCGAGATTGTGGCGCTTTGTGACATTGACATGGGAGCGAAGCACACGCAAGAAATTGCGGCGATGTTCCCCAATGCCAAACAGTTCCAAGATTTCCGTAAGATGTTTGACAGCATGGGAAATCAGATTGAGGCGGTTTCTATCGGTATCCCAGATTTTGCTCACTACGTAGTGGCCGTCCATGCGATGTCGTTGGGTAAGCACGTGTATGTCGAAAAACCAATGGCTCGTACGTTTCACGAGTCGGAGTTGTTGATGAAATTAGCGAAGAAAAACCCAAAAGTGGTGACCCAAATGGGAAACCAAGGGCACTCAGAGGCTAACTACTTCCAATTTAAAGCGTGGAAAGATGCGGGTATTATCAAAGACGTAACCAAAATTACGGCCCACATGAACTCGGCCCGCAGATGGCACGGTTGGGATCCCAAGATTTCAAAATACCCAGAGGCCCAACCCATTCCATCAACGTTGGATTGGGAGACGTGGCACTTGAATACCATGTACCACGATTTCAACGAAAAATACCACTACGGCAACTGGCGCTGCTGGTACGATTTCGGCATGGGTGCTTTGGGCGACTGGGGCGCGCACATCTTGGATACGGCCCACCAATTCCTCGACCTCGGGTTGCCAAACGAAGTGACTGCGGTGAAGTTGGATGGACACAATGACTTCTTCTTCCCGATGTCATCGACGCTTTTGTTCCGTTTCCCAGAGAGAAAAGGAATGCCAGCCGTGGACATTACGTGGTACGACGGAGTAAACAACCAGCCACCGCTGCCAGATGGATACGGTTTGTCAGAACTTGACCCCAATATCCCCGTGGTAGCAGGCCAGAAAATCAAGGCAGCGACGCTGAATCCTGGCAAGATTATTTACTCGAAAGACCTCATTTTCAAGGGCGGTTCGCACGGAAGTACGTTGAGTATTATTCCAAAGGAAAAAGCATTGGAGATGCAGTCGAAACTACCAGTGGTGCCTGCTAGCCCGTCCAACCACTTCAAAAACTTCTTGTTGGCGTGCCAAGGAGAAGAAAAAACGCGTTCACCGTTTGACATTGCAGGCCCGTTGTGTCAGGTATTTGCATTGGGCGTGATGGCGCAACGTTTGAACACCAAATTGTTGTTTGACCGTACGACAAAAACCATCACCAACCATCCTTTTGCCAACGCCATGCTCACGGGTATCCCGCCGCGCAAGGGCTGGGAAGATTATTATCGTATATAAGTGTGAGTTCACCTTCCCGAAAGTTCTAAACTTTCGGGAAGGTATTACCGTATCTTAGGGCACTTTGTTTGCCCACGTTGTTTGCGCGAAGCGGGACGAAACTGAAGTTGATTTTTTGTGACCAAATACCCTCCTTTTCCGTTTCGTGTCCTAATTTCTCCTCCTTCTTTCATCGGAATAAAATCCAACGACGGCAAAAATGCAAAGTCATTAATCGGCTGAGGATGAATGTCGAACAGCGGGTCGCCAGGAAAATGGTACGTCTCAAATTCGTAGTCAAACAAGAAAATTGTAATAAACCCATCGGGGCTGTACTTGAGGCTGATGTCTTGGGTAGGTTTCAGTTTAAACGCCTGTTGTAAATCGGCTCGGCGAAAAAACTGGTCTTTAAAATGATCGTGGTGAAGTTTGGCGCGATTGTACAAATAAATCGTGTTTGACGAGTCGTAGGTAATCGCAATGTCGATGTAGTGCTTCGAAAAGTCTTTGCGGGTGTCTTTGGCAAACAAAACGCCCATGTTATTGATGGCGTTTTTGCTTAAATACAATTGATAATGCTCAATGGCTGCCGTTTCTTCGTGGCGGTTTTTGAAGACATTCCCAATGTTGACATTGTACGCCTTTTTGGTAGAATCAACTTCTAAGCCTTTTTCAAAATCTTTGAGCGATAAGTCGGAAAACTTGGCTTCTTCGGCTTGGTCGCGGTTGTGGCGTTCACGCAATGACATATACGACTGAACAATCCCACGGTTGTTGTACAGCATCGGCAATTGCTTTTTACGCAAAAGGCTATCGTAGAGTACCTTCGCGCGGTCGATGTCGTCGATGTTGAGGTACGAAACGCCTAAGCCATTGCTCGCGTTGATATTGCTCGGGTCGAGGGCGTGGGCTTGGGTGAAGTCGTCGAGAGCTTGCTGGTACTCGTTGCATTTGATATAAATATTTCCTCGATTGACAAGCATCCGAACGCTGATTTCGGGGTTGGCCCGAATGGCCCTTTCCAACCATTTTAGGGAGGTTAAAAAATACCCTTCGATGCGGCAATACTCGCTCATGGCCAAGCACGGTAATAAACCTTTTCCCGAAAGCTGCACCGCTGTTTGAACGTCATCTTTTGCCAGCGCGGTTTGGTGAGAATAAAGCCTACAAAAAGCCCGTGCGGCAAAAAAATCGGCATGATGCGGGTTTTTGGCATTCAAAATTTCACCCGCTTGGTCAAAGCAGCATACCGCTTCCCCGTAGTTTTGAAGCCTATAATAAATAATGCCCAAGCCAAGCCACGCGTGTTTTTGGGTAGAATCTAAATCCAACGCCCGCTCGTACGCTTTTTGGGCTTGGCGCTGACCGCTGGTACCGACGTACGCATTGCCCAAACTTAGCCACGCTTCGGCCGAAAAATCGTTGAGCCGACAAGCCGCGTCGTACTCCAAAACGGCCTCTTGGTACTTGCGTTGCCGATAAAGTGCGTGCCCCAAACCCAGCCTCGCCGCAAAGCGATAATAAGGGTCTTTGGTGGCAAGGTATTCGCGGTAAAGCGCCTCCGCCGCTGTATATTCGGCCAAGGCCAGCGAGCTGTTTCCGCGTTGTACCAAAAAGCGTGGCCCGCTTGGGTGCTTGCCCACGCGCGTTGCGAGTTTGTCGGCTTTTTCGTAGAGGCGTTCGGCTTGCTTAAAATCTCCCAATTTAAAATGAACATTGGCGGCCAATTCGTGAAACTCGGCCGCTTTGGCAAACCCAATTCGTTTGCCCCAATCTTGCGACTGCTGCAAATCACCTAATTTGTAATGGGCCAAAGCGATGTTAAAAATGAGTGTATCGCTAGGAGGGGCGTGTTCCCACGTGGCCAAGCCCTGCTGAATATCGCCCTTTTGAGCTTCCCAAACGCCCTTATTGTGCAAATAACGCTGCCCAGCTCCTGTCTGAGTCAGGAGTTGTAGGGCGGTATCGTATTCTTTCAATACACCCGTGACAAGCGAGAGATTATACAGTAGGGTATCGTTGTTGGCATCGTATTCTTGGGCTTGCAGAAACATCGACTGCGCACTTTGGTACCGCTGATTGTAAGCGTACTGAATGCCACCGTTGTTGAGTTGAGGAAACCGCTTGGGGTTTTGAGGAACGTTTTTTTTGGGGGGAGCTATCGCAATTTTCTTGGTTGAAGGCGCTGACGACCCCGTATTAGAAGAATCTACCACGCACGCTTGAGACCGTGTGCCAAGTACAAATTCAACTATAAAAAGGAGTAAAGTAAACCTAAAAGTCAGCATCTCCATACCAATCGTCAATGTAACTAACTTAATTTCATTTACACGAACCATGCCATGATTAGCCACTTGAGGGAAAAAAATGAGCAATAAGGCGTCAAAAACAGCTGTTTTGGCCTTTTGGTGTAGAATGTGTAAGTAAAGTTAACGCTAAGTTTTGACTTTAGCGCCTATTTAGCTACATCGAAGATGAAAAAAGGGAAAATACTAGCTTAATACATAATTTCATTTTTTACCCGCAGAAGCGCGCAGAATAATACAAACGCAGATATTCGCTGATAACTGACTTAATGAAGCTATTTTCATCAGCGAATATCTGCGGCTCTTAATCTGCGTTAATCCGCGGGTAAAACTTAAAGAAACGTAACAAACAATGTGCCTAATTCGGCATAATTAAAAATGTCGATTTCCCTTTCTGTGGCAATGCTTTGTGCGAAAGAATAAGCCGCCGCACGGGGCGATTGTCCCATTTGGTTTTGAAACTAACGTATTCCATCCCGTCGGTAGAAGGAAGGTCAGTTGATACATTCCAGAGTTTGCTATCGTATTGAATAACAAAGGTTTGGCCTTTGGGAGTAGTCAATTTGATTTTGCCAAGAGTGGTTAAATCCGTATCGCAAACAGTCATAAAAATTTGCTGGAGCGAAGTGGGTTTTTGAGTCAACGTAAAATCATCGTTTATTTCGACACTATTTTTTACGCGATTGAGCTTCACCGAACGATTCCATGCTTGAATTCCCGCTTCTTTGGCGTAGCTAGGCGCAATGTCCATCGACAACATTGCTTCTTTTTCATTGATGATACTTTTGACGTTATGCGCCTCGTAGGTTCGTCCCGCAAGTTGTCCTAATCCGTTGACAATTGGCAAATTATGGTATTGAGATTGGGTAAACCAAAGCTCGTACCGCTTAGATGAAAAAGTACGGGCGGTGTAGTTGCCGCGACCTGCGTCGATGATAACAGGCTCACCGTTGGCATAAAGTAGAAAATCGCCTACGTCGTTGTGATTGTGGCTTTCGGCGTTGTGCCCGCCGTGGGTAGCCAAGTACAAACCATTGCTACTCCGAGCCGTTAGTACTTGAATATCGCCGAGCCAAGCGTCTTTTACGGGTTGGTACGTGGCTTTGGTGGAAGGTAATTCTTGGATGGTGAGTAAGTTCTGAATGCGACGCATGCGGTGGAAGCCGTTGTTGGACACCGCCAAGGGATATTTTTCGGTTGCCCATAACCCAAATTGCATGAGTTGGGCATCGTTGATTTTTTTGCCAAAACGATACAGCATAATACCGTCGGGCTTGAGTTTGGGGTCGGCATCGGCAAAATTGACAAAGTAATCGTCCGCAATGTGGGTTTTAAAAACATACGAAGCCATTTTTTGAATGAGCGGCTGCTGGTAAGCACTTACTTTGTTTTGAGTAGCAGCTTCTAGCAATTCCAAACAATCAAATACGCACGCCCCTGCCGCAAACCAGTAGCTCGGCCCTTCGTCGCAGCCACCATCTTCTCCCAGTCCGTTGAGGTACAAATCCAAACCGAGCATAGCGGCGTGTAGTTGCTCTGCGCGACGTTTTTCGTCTTTTTCCAGCAAAAGCGTCGCCGTCATCCAGTTGGACATAATCCACGGATTCCAGTTGTTGACCGCATTTTTTTTACTCATCCAACCGTAGCGGTCGGGGTTTTGAATCATTGGAACAAACAACCGACGATTGGTTTCAAAGTAAATTCGCTTGCGGATGAGTTTGTTGATTTTATCTAATTTTTCGCCCACAAAATAGTCGGCAAAAGAAAGTACGGCAGCGGTTTCGGCGGCAAACAAATCCACGACGGGGTCTTCGACGTTGGGCAGACCTGTACCGCTAATGTGGGCAGGAACGCCCCAAAAACTTTCCTCACAAATCGACCAAACTCCGTTGAAAATGGCTTCCGTAAAACGGCCTTTGTCCTCCACGCTTTCGGCCAAAATAAGATCAATGAGTGCGTTTCGCTTTCCGTACGAAAGTTTACCGTGGCGTTCGCGGTCGCCTGAGCGTACAAAATCCATCGAAACGCTGCCTGCAATGGCTTCAAATTTGTAGTTCAACACGGCTTCTCCTGCTTTTATGACCCGTGTCATCACGCTATCGGGCAGTTGGGACTGCCATTCGACGGCGGTTTTGGGGTAAGGTTTAAACTGCGCTTGGGGAATGAGCACCTGCCGAACGGCATCAAGCGAATAGGCGTTGCCGAGGAGATTTCGTTGGGTCGGTTGGGCGCTGGCGATGGCTGCCCAACCGATTAAGAGGGTTGTGAAAAGGTGTTTCATTGGTCTTTTGATTATAGATGGCAAAAAAAACCTTTTCATACTGACCACGGAAAATAAATTAATTCCAACCCCCACCCAGGGCGCGGTAAATATTGACAACGGCATTCATCTGTTGCATTTTGGTTTCGACAAGGTCGAACCGCGCTTCGATGGCGTCGCGTTGGGTCAACAACACCTCCATGTAGTCGGCACGGGCCGAACTAAACAGGTTATTAGAAATCGTAATCGACTGCGTAAGGGCTTGAACTTCCTTCGATTTGGTGTCGTACGTTTTTTCCAAATTACCGATTTTGGCCATTTGGTTTGCCACCTCGATGTAGGCATTCAACAACGTTCGTTCGTAATTGTACACCGCCTGAATCTGCTTGGCATTGGCATTGAAATAAGAAGCCTTGATGGCGTTTTTGTTGACCAACGGTGCCGTCAAATCTCCCGCCAACGAAAGAATGAGCGATTGAGGGGTTTTTAACAAATACAAAGGATTGAAAGCCTGATAGCCCAAACCTGCCGAAATGCCAAGAGAAGGGTAAAAACGGGCTTTGGCAACTTGTACGTCTAGTTTGTTGGCGGCCAACTCCTGCTCTGCCTGACGGATGTCGGGGCGATTGGCCAGCAACTGTGAAGGTAAGCCCGTATGAATGTTGGCTGGGACTAAATTACCAAAATCTTGCGAACTACGAGCCACGGTTTGGGGATAGCGTCCCACCAAAAAATTGATGCGGTTTTCGATCTCAATGATCCGTTGCTGAATGTTATACTGCAAACTTTGGGTGTTCAATACCTGAGCTTCAAACCGCCGTACGGCCAATTCGGTCACTTTGGTAGCTTCCTTTTGAAGGCGAACAATCCGAAGAGCATTATTCTGAATATCAATGTTTTGGTGAATAATCGCCAATTGATTGTCAAGGGCCAATAACTCATAGTACGAAGTAGCAATTTCGGCAATTAAGTTGGTCACCATGAAATTTCTACCTTCACCACTCGCCAAATACCGATGCACGGCGGCATCTTTGGCATTGCGGAGTTTATGCCAAATGTCGATTTCCCACGTAGCAAACAGGCCGCCCAAAAAATTGGGGAGCGGTTCGGGGGTTTCTCGGCCAGGTTTGATATCGGTGGTCGCTTCGCTGGCGCCGATGTTGGTATAACGCCCCACTTTGTCCACGCCAGCACTTCCACGGACACCCACAAAAGGTTTGTATTCCCCTTGGCGAGCCATGATTTCGTTGCGCGAGATTTCGATTTCTTGCATCGTAATGTTTAGCTCCTGATTGTTTTGCAAGGCGCTGTCAATCAAGGCTGTTAGGTAGGGGTCTGTGAAAAACTCCTTCCATCGAATCGTGGCGCTGTTGGTCGAGTCCTGCGAGTTATTAAAACTCGCAGGTAACGTATTTCTTTCGGTTTTGGTGACCAACGCAGGGGTTTTACAGCCCGAAATGGCTAGCGTTAACCCCACGACTCCTATACCGAGTGTGATGATTTTCTTAAACATTAGTGCTCAATTTCTTCGGTTAACGGATTCTCTTTTTCACCTTTAATCAACTGACGACCTTCGGCGATTTTTCCGAAAATAAAGTACAGCCCTGGGACGATAATGACTCCGAATACAGTCCCGAAAAGCATTCCTCCTAAAGCCGACGAACCAATCGTACGGTTGCCAATGGCTCCTGCGCCTGTGGCAAGTACGAGCGGAATCAACCCCGCAATGAAGGCAAAAGATGTCATGAGGATAGGGCGGAAACGTACCTTGGCCCCTTCGATGGCCGCGTTTAAAACGGTGAAGCCTTCTTTGTGTTTCTGAACGGCAAATTCCACAATCAAAACGGCGTTTTTCCCCAGCAACCCGACCAACATGACTAACCCGACTTGGGCATAAATGTCGTTGGCCAAGCCCATCACTTTGATGAGTAAGAACGAACCAAAGACCCCCGCAGGCAGCGAGAACACCACCGCCAACGGTAGAATAAAGCTCTCGTACTGGGCAGCAAGCACAAAATACACAAAGGCCAATACAATGAGGAAGATGTAAAGGGCTTCGTTGCCGCGCATTACTTCGTCTTTCGATAACCCGCCCCAGTCGATGTCGTAGCCTCTTGGGAGCGTTTTCTTGGCTACTTCTTGGATCACCTTGATGGCTTCCCCACTACTGTACCCTTTGGCAGGTGCCCCACGGAAAGCCGCGGTGGTGTACATGTTATAGCGGTTGATTTCGTTGGCGCCCTGCGATTTTTTGATGCGCATAAAGGCCGAGAAAGGCACCATTTCGTCGTACTTGTTCTTGACGTACAAGTTCATGACGTCATCAGGAAGTCGGCGGTATTCGGGCGATGCTTGCACAAACACCTTAAAGAATCGCTGGAACTTAATAAAACCGAGTTCGTACGTACTACCAATCAAAATTGAGAGTGTATTCATGGCGTTGCCGATTGAAACACCCTTTTGCATGGCCAATTTATTGTCGATTTCGAGTTCGTATTGGGGGTAATTGGCACTGTAAAAGGTAAATAAACCCGTCAGTTCTTTCCGTTTTTTGAGTTCATTCATAAAATCAGAGCTGACTTTTTCGAGTTGTTTGTAATCACCCGTGTTGGTTTTGTCCAACAATTGCAGCGCGAAACCACCCGCAGCTCCGTACCCTGGTACGGCTGGTGGGTCAAAAAATTCGATGGTTGCCCCTGGGATAACTTTGGCTCTTTCTTCTAATTCATAAATAATCTCGTTGACGGTGTGTTTACGTTCGTCCCAAGGTTTAAGGTTAATCAAACACGTACCTGCGTTTGAACCCCGCCCTTCGGTAAGTACTTCGTACCCCGCAAGGGCTGAAACCGACTGAATACCCTCTACTTTTTCGGCAATTGCTTGGAGCTTGCGGGTAATGTCGTTGGTACGTTCCAAGGTCGAGCCTGGAGGCGTTTGTACGATGGCGTAAATCATCCCTTGGTCTTCACTTGGAATAAAGCCCGAAGGGAGTTTGGCCGTAATTCCGAAAATTCCGACGCCAAAAGCCAACAAGATTCCCCAAGTCACCACGCGGCGGTTGACGATAAGGCGCAAAAGCCCCACGTACCGACCCGTTAGTTTTTCAAAACCTCGGTTGAAGGCATCAATGAAGCGGTCGATGATGGTTTTCTTGCGTTTGTGGCCGTGGTGATTTTTCAAAATCATCGCACAAAGTACGGGAGTTAGGGTAAGTGCGACCAGCCCCGAAATGACAATAGACGTAGCCATTGTGATGGAAAACTGGCGGTAGAAAATCCCCACGGGGCCTGTCATAAAGGCCACAGGCACAAACACGGCGGTCATCAACAACGTAATGGCAATAACGGCACCGCTGATTTCGCGAAGTACTTTCTTGACGGCTTTGTAAGGCGTGAGGTGAGGCTCTTCTTCCATTTTGGCATGGACGGCCTCGACGACCACAATGGCGTCATCCACCACGATACCAATCGCAAGTACCAACGCAAAGAGCGTAATCATGTTGATGGTTAGCCCAAACAACTGCATGAAAATGAACGCCCCAATCAGCGAAACAGGCACCGCCAGCGTAGGGATAAGCGTAGAGCGCCAGTCGCCCAAGAAGATAAACACCACCAAGGCCACCAAAATAAAGGCATCGCGCAGGGTGTGAATTACGTTTTCGATGGAGGCATCCAAGAAGTGCGAAACGTCGTAGCTAATTTCATAGTCCATCCCTGGAGGAAACGACGTTTTCTTCATTTCGTCCAGTTTGGCTTTTACGCTCTTGATAACATCGCTGGCGTTACTTCCGTACGTCTGCTTGAGCATAATCGCCGCCGAGGGATAGCCGTTGAGGTTGGAATAAATGTCATAATATTCGCTTCCGAGCTCAACCTCAGCAATGTCTTTCAGTTTGAGCAACTCACCGTTAGAGTTGGCCTTTACAATTACATTTTTATACTGTTCAACGTCGTTGAAACGCCCTTGGTAAGTCAGTACATATTCCAAGGCTTCGGCGCGTTTTCCGTCGCTTCGGCCAATCCGTCCAGGCGACCCAATCACACTTTGGTCGTTCAACGCTTCCATGACTTCGTCGGCGGAGATGTTGTAGGCCCGCATACGGTCGGGTTTGAGCCAAATCCGCATGGCATACTGGCGGCTACCCAAGATGCTGGCCTGCCCAATCCCCGTAATCCGCTGAAGTTCAGGTAGCATGTTTACCCCCGCAAAGTTGAAGAGGAACTTCATGTTGGCTTTGGGGTCTTTGCTGTACAAGTTGACGTACATCAACATGTTAGGAACGATACGGTTTACGATGACCCCTTCGCGCTGTACTAAGATGGGCAAACGGTTGAGAACCTGCGCAATACGCGTATTGACGTTGACGACGGCTTGGTCGGGGTCAGTACCGAGGTTAAAGACAATCTGAATGTTGGCTTCCCCCGCACTGGTGGCGTCAGAAGTCATGTATTTCATGCCTGGCACCCCGTTGATGGCCTGTTCCATCGGAATCAGCACCGATTCAGTAAGTACCTTGGCACTGGCTCCAGGGTACGAAGCCCTTACGATAACCATTGGGGGCGAAATTTCGGGAAACTGTGAAATGGGTAAGCTAGTGATAGCCAATATCCCCATAAAAATGATGACCAGCGAGATGACGATAGCAAGTACTGGCCGATGTATGAATTTACTAAACATATTCGTGCGATGTTTTGGGGAGAACAGCTATTACTCAGTATATACTTTAAGATTGGCCAACACTTTGTGCGGATCTTGGTAGTCAAAGTGAATTTTCTCGTTGTCGTGTACTTTACGGATACCTTCGAGTAGAATGCGTTCGTCGGCGGCCAAACCATCTTTTACCACGTACAAATCGGGCATTTCGGCCGCAATATTAATCTCACGTGATCGCACGACGTTGTCTTTACCTACCACATAAACGTACTTTTTCTCAAGAATCTCGAATGTGGCTTTTTGAGGAATGATGATGGCGTTGCGAAGCGGTACGACCATCTGAATATTGCCCGTTTCACCGTGACGAAGCAGCCCTTTAGGGTTAGGGAAAGTAGCCCGAAAGGCAATGTTACCCGTTTCGTTGTTGAAGTCGGCTTCAATCGTTTCAACAATGCCCGAATGGCCAAAAAGCTGATTGTTAGCCATTACCAAGTTAACCGACATCTTTTTGCCGTCTTGTGCCTTGCTTTTAAAATCGAGGTATTCGGCTTCGGGTACGTTGAAATATACCCACATTTTGCTGTTGTCTGAGAGCGTAGTGAGCAAATCACCTTCGTCCACCAAACTTCCTGGACGTACTTGAAAATGGTCCATGATGCCCGAAAATGGCGCTTTGATTTTGGTAAACCCTAAGTGTACTTGGGCCAAGGCAAGTTCGGCTTTGGCTTTGTCCCATTTGGCATTGACCATTGCTAATTCGTTGGGGGCTACGATGTTGCTATCGGCGAGGCGTTTGGTGTTTCGGTATTCGATGCTGACAAACTTAGCTTCGGCTTCGGCTTTTTGTACCTCGGCTTCGTACAGTTTGGGCATGATTTGAAACATCATTTGGCCTTCTTTGATAAACTGCCCTTCGTCCACGTAGATGTTTTGGAGGTAGCCTCGCTGCTGGGCGCGCAGCTCAATATGACGAAAAGCGTGAATCTGGCAGACGTAGTCTTTCGTAATGGTAGTGTCTTTTTTGAGAGGGGTAGTTACCAAAAACTTGGTAATTTCTTCCTTCTCTTCTTCTTTTTCTGAGCAACTTGTACACCACAACAAAGCACAGAAACTTGCGAGCATGAGGGTCTTATTCATATTTTTGTAATAGGCTATCTTTTTGTTGATTGTTACGAATACATTCCGAAAGTTGCTGCTGACAACTCATGGCGTCCATGTTGGTAGCAGCATTGGATAACTCAAATTCATAGAGTCGTCGTGGGCGGGTTTGTTGATAAAGCAGAAAGCCATTGAAGGCCAGAGAGAGCGCCAATGTGAGCCCCAGACCGTAAAGCAAAATGGATGGAAAATAATGGCGTCGCATCGTCTTTGTAGTTTGACGAAACAAAGCAACCACCAATACATTAAAACGATGTGAGAAGGAAATTAGAAAACATTAGAGAAAGAAACCGACACGGTGGTGCCTTCGTTGATTTTAGAATTCAAATGAAGAAAACCTTGGTGCAGCTCAATGATTTTTTGCGTCATGGCCAAGCCAATGCCAAACCCAGGAACGCCATCTACGTTTTTGCCACGGTAGAGCGGGTCAAAAATGTGGGCCACATCAGCCTCCGAAATGCCCCGTCCGTGGTCAGAGACAACGACAATAATTTTGTCGGCAGTGGTTTGGAGCTGTACCGAAACCGCTTCGGAGGAGTACTTACAAGCGTTGTCAATAATGTTCAAAAAGGCCGTGGTCAGCAGCGTTGCGTTGCCTTTGACGGTCAGCGAGTGGTCGTCGTTGGTTGCAAACTGAATGGGCAAACTTCGGTGCGGATATTTGGCATGAATTTGTCCCAAAGCCGTAAGTAAACAATCGTCCACTTGTACACTTTGGAGGGTAAGAGCACCATCGGTGACGCGCGCCAATCCTAGCAAGCTATTGGTGAGCGAAATGACCTTTTTTAATTCTTCCACGGCTACTTCCATGCTGTCGCGCCAGTCGTTGGGGTTTTGGTCGTAGCGGAGCGAAGTTTCCAAAGTACCCAAGGTATTGGTGAGCGGAGTACGAAGCTCGTGAGAGGCGTGGGCCACAAAACTCCGTTGGGAGACAAACGCATCTTCGAGCCGAAAGAGCATTTGATTGAAGGTCATGGCGAGTTGGGCAATCTCGTCGCGGCGGTTGCCTTCATTGACGCGTTTGTGCAAGTCTTTGGCCGTAATTTGCTCGACTTCGTCCACAATTTGCGAAATGGGTTTCAACACCCTTCCCGAAAAATACCAACCCGCCAGTACAATTAACGCAAAGCCCAACATGTTGGCTAACAGTAGGATTTGTTGTAACGTGCCAAGTTTGGCAAAACCTATGCGGTCGTAGCCCGAGGCGAAAATGAAAAAGCGCTGCCCTTGGTCATTGAAAGGAATTAAAATGGATTCAAGGTGCCCCGTACGAAACTCAAAAATAGCGTCAGAAGAGGGGAGATGCGGGATTTTTTCTTTGTAATAATCCGATTCTTTGAGGGTACGGTTGGTAAAAACCAACTTATGTTGTTGGTCAAAAATACTGATTTGTTCCTCCACAATGGTGAGTAAATCGGTACGTACCATGTTTTTGAAAAAATCATCGTGTAAATGCCGTCTCGAAATCAATACCCTTCCTGCGACTCGCGCTTTCCCCTCCAATCGGCTATAAAATTCTTCTTGGCGGTATAGCGAATAAAAATACCAAACCAACAATGACAACGTCACCTGAATGGCCGTGGCAAGCAGGGTAAAAATAATGGTAAGTCGATTACGAATGAGCATATTGGGAAAACGATTATCCTTCGCGCAGCACATAGCCCATCCCAACGATGGTGTGTAACAATTTGGTAGAAAAGCCTTTGTCTATTTTTTTGCGCAAATAGCTGATATAGACGTCGATGACGTTGGTGCTGCTGTCAAAATCCAAACTCCAAACGCGTTCGCTAATGTCCACCCGCGAAATAATTTTCCCTTTGTTGAGCATCAAATATTCCATCAAAGAGTATTCGCGGGTCGTTAGGTCGATGCGTTGGCCAGCACGAGTCACGGTTTTGTGGTCGAGGTTTAGTTCTAAATCCGCCAATTGCAACACTTGTTTTGGCTTAGTGCCGTTTCGTCGCGTCAAAGCCCGAAGGCGCAGCAGAAGTTCTTGAAATTCAAAAGGTTTGGCTAGATAATCATCAGCGCCCGCGTTGAAGCCATCGGCCTTGTCGGCGAGGCTATCGAGGGCGGTAAGCATTAGTACGGGAACAGTTTCATTGTCAGCCCGAATTAATTGACATAATTCAAAGCCATTGATGTGGGGAAGGTTGACATCCAATAAAATGATGTCATAACTGTTTTTGCGAAATAGCGACAGGCCCATGCGCCCGTCGTAGGCAACTTCTACTTCATAGCCTTCGGCCGAAATCCCTTTACGAATAAAAGAGGCGAGTCTATCCTCGTCTTCAACTAATAAGATTTTCATACAAACGATGTGGGTTGCTGATGTGTGAAAGTGTTCGTTTTCACCCCTTTAGGAGTAATGCTGTTGCTGCAAATATATACACCGACTTGATTGGGTAGTCATGTAAGCAACCCTTGTGAAGCGATTTTAATCCTTTTTTCATTTTAATTCTCCCATAGTTTCTTTTTTAATTTGACATAAAAAAGGAGGTTTTTGTACCTCTTCAACACTACTTTGTCTAAGATTTTATGGTAGAAAATGACTTTTTGGGTTGAAAGATAAAGGGGAGGATAGACAGGTTAAACACATTAAAAAAAGTAGCCTCTGGAGCAATGAACCGCCACTCTATATTTTAATGCTTTCAACCTGGAAAATAGATTCGTTTCTAAAAAACAAGGATAAAATAAGTAAAAAGCAGAACTTGGTCGTTTTATTTAGTTTTAAGTATCTCTCTCACAAAAGTTTGATTAACCCATGCGTTTTAAAAGACAGTCAAAATTGCAACTTTCGGCGGCAATCGGGACGGCTTGTTTGGTGGTGTCGTGTATGAAAACACCACGTACTAGCCAGCCCGTTGTCATCAAAGAAGATCCTACCAAGGCCATTGCTAGGGCTAAGGAAATCCGTGAAAAGACGCCCGTAAAGCTTGCCGAAGGGCTACAAATGACCCTTTGGGCGTCGGATTCACTTGCTCCCGACCCCGTGGCTATGGCCATCGACGACCAAGGGCGGGTCTATATCAACCGTACCCATCGCCAAAAAAACTCAGAATTTGATATTCGCGGGCACCGCGATTGGATGACAGAGTCGATTGGACTACAAACGGTGGAAGACCGTCGGGCGTTTTTGCGCAAAACATTTTCCGCTGAGAAAAGTAAAGCCAACGAGTGGTTGCGCGACCTCAACGAAGATGGTGTGCATGACTGGAAAGACTTGGCCGTCGAAAAAGACGAAATTTGGCGGTTAGAAGATACCAACAACGACGGTATCGCCGACGTTTCGCTGCGGGTGCTAGAAGACTTTTTCGATGAAGTAACCGACGTAGCGGGTGGAATGCTCGTGCGGGCGGGCGAAATTTTTGTGGCAATTGCTCCTGACCTTTGGCGTTTGAAAGACACCAACGGCGACGGTATCATGGATAAAAAAACATCCATCAGCCACGGTTACGGCGTACACATTGGGTTTAGCGGACACGGTATGTCGGGCGTAACCGAAGGCCCTGACGGACGTATTTATTGGAATATTGGAGACATTGGAGCCAACATTACCGCGCCCGACGGCAAAAAATGGGAAAACCCTAATTCAGGAATTATTGCTCGTTCTAATCCAGATGGCTCTGATTTTGAGATTTTTGCCTCGGGACTTCGTAATACCCACGAGTTTGTTTTTGATGAATATGGCAACCTCATTTCGTCCGACAACGATGGCGACCATCCAGGCGAAAGTGAGCGTTTGGTACACGTGGTACAAGGGCATGATGCAGGCTGGCGCTCGAACTGGCAATACGGAAAATATACCGATCCGCGCAACAATAAATACAATGTGTGGATGAACGAGAAATTGTTTAAACCACGTTGGGAGGGGCAAGCGGCCTATATTTTGCCTCCAATCATGAACTACCACAACGGCCCAACGGGGATGGAATACAACCCAGGTACGGCGCTAGGGTCGGAGTGGAAAAACAAGTTTTTCTTGGTAGAATTTGTCGGAACACCCTCACGGTCACACATTTGGTCATTTGGGCTTAAACCAAAAGGAGCGACGTTTGACCTCGACGGTGAAAAAGACATAGTAAGTGGGATTTTGCCAACGGGTATCAAATTTGGCCCTGATGGCGCGCTCTATGTGGCTGACTGGATCAATGGCTGGGGAACCAAAAATTACGGTCGCGTCTGGAAATTGGACGTTACCAAAGATAAAAATGATTTAGCCGCCGTACGCGAAGAAACCAAGCGGATGATTCAGTTGAGTTACCCTGCGCAAACCGAAGAAAAACTGTATTCCCTGCTTTCGTACGGCGATATGCGGGTTCGTCAAAAAGCCCAATTCGAGTTGGTGAATCGCGGCAAAAAAGGACTTCCGCAGTTGATAAAAGCAGCGGACCAAACGCAGAACCAATTGGCGCGTATTCACGGAATTTGGGGAATTGGACAGTTGACGCGCATCGACCAAGCCAACGCTGGAACGTTAATGTCGTTGTTGAATGACAAAGATCCTGAGATTATGACCCAAGCGGCCAAAATGCTCGGAGATGCACGCATTGCCAATGCAGGAAGTGCGCTGGTGCCTTTGTTGAAAAACACCAACCCACGTGTTCGTTTTTACGCTGCCGAAGCATTGGGGCGTATTGCTTATGCAGATGCCGTAACGCCGCTGATTGAAATGATTGGTGCCAACAACGACGAAGATCTTTACCTGCGTCACGCGGGCGTTTTGGCCTTGTCGCGGATTGGAAAAGTAGAACCAATGGTAGCCTTGGTCAACAATCCAAGCAAAGCTTTGCGGACAGCAGCGGTGGTGGTATTGAGACGTTTACGCAATGAAAATGTTGCCGTTTTCTTGAATGACAAAGACGAATACATTGTAGCCGAAGCAGCCCGCGCTATCAACGACGACCTGTCGATTGTGGGAGCCTTGCCTGCCTTGGCTGCTACTTTGAAAGAAAACCGCTTTACGTCGGAGGTGATTGTACGCCGTGCCATCAACGCGGCATTGCGCGTGGGCGGCGACAAAGAACTACAATTGTTACTTGATTTTGCCCGCCGCACCGACCTCAAAGAAGACATAAAAGCAGAAGCATTAGCCGCCCTCGGAACGTGGGCAAATCCGTCCTATACCGACCGTGTTGATGGCCGTTATCGTGGCAAGATTGAGCGTGACCCTGCGGCAGTAAAAGCCAAAGTGTTGCCCTACATCAATGAGTTTTTGAAGGAGAAAAATGCCGAACCTCTGGCGGCCATTGTGGGCTTGATTGCAGATGTAAAAATCACCGAAGCCAACGAACAACTGGTTTCGATTTTTGACGCCAGCGAAAGTCCTCGGGTGAAAAGTGCTATTTTGACTACCCTCAATCAGTTGGGTTATGCGCAGATTGATGCCATTGTGAAGAAAGGGATGGACGACAAAGAAGAAAGTGTGCGTACGGTGGCATTGGGGCTATTGAATAATAATAATGTCACCAAAGCAAGTTTGCCATTGATTGTCAATTCTATCTTTACCAAAGGCACAACGCGGGAGCAACAAAAAATGCTTGAAGTGTTGGGGAAAATGGACGCCGACAAAACGCAGGTAATCTTGGGTGGCTTGATAGACCAGTTGAAGGATAAAAAACTGTCTCCCAATTTGTCATTGGAATTGAAAGAAGCCGTAGAAGCCTCGGGTGTAGCGGAGTTGAAAGAAAAAATGGCAACGGTGAAGCCAGGTGCTTCGCTTGTGGATGAATATGCGGAGGCACTTTTTGGCGGAAATCGCTTTTCGGGTCGCAACATATTCAACAACAACTCAGCGGCGCAGTGCGTACGTTGTCACGCCGTTGGTGGTACAGGAGGAGCCGTTGGGCCATCATTGACGCACATTGGTGATGAACTTACCCGCGAGCAATTGTTGCAGGCGCTTGTAGAACCAAGTGCCCGTTTGGCACCTGGGTTTGGCATGGTATCGCTCACGCTGAAAGACGGTCAAGTGGTAAACGGAACGTTGGCCAAAGAAACGGCCGAAACACTCACTATCAATACCTCTGACGCCGAGCCGTTGGTGATTCCTGTGGCACGTATCGGCAAGCGCGAAAACATACCATCGGGGATGCCGCCGATGGGTAGCATTCTGTCAAAACGCGAAATTCGCGATTTGGTCGAGTATTTGACGAATTTGAAGAAGTAAAACATAAGCCTCCCGAAAGTTGGAAACTTTCGGGAGGCTTATAAAAAAACTTTTCGACAAAGGTCATTGCAGGTCGGGAAAATCCTTTTTAAGTTTAAAGGCAAATATTCCTAATCACGTTAATTCCTTAAATCATGTCGGAAAAACAACACAAAATCTTACTCACGGAAGACGAAATTCCAAGACATTGGTATAACATTCAGGCAGATATGCCCAACAAGCCGCTGCCGCCTTTGCACCCTGCTACCAAGCAGCCCGTAGGCCCTGGCGACTTGGCGCCGTTGTTCCCGATGGAGCTGATTAAGCAAGAAGTATCTCAAGAAAGATACATCGAAATTCCAGAAGAAGTACGGGAGATTTATAAACTGTGGCGTCCAACCCCGATGTTTCGCGCGCACCGTTTAGAAAAGATGTTGGATACCCCCGCCAAAATCTACTACAAGTACGAAGGCGTAAGCCCATCGGGTAGCCATAAAACCAACACTGCGGTAGCACAGGCGTACTACAATAAAATGGAAGGGGTGAAACGCATCACTACCGAAACGGGAGCGGGACAATGGGGAACGGCCTTGGCCATTGCGTGCCAAATGTTTGACATTGAGTGTGAAGTGTTTCAGGTGCGTATCAGCTACAACCAAAAGCCGTACCGTAAAGCCCTTATCGAATCGTTTGGCGCTAAAATTTTCCCATCCCCTTCAGAATTGACGCAGTCGGGACGTAAGATTTTGGAACAATATCCCGATACGCCAGGGAGCTTAGGAATTGCGATTTCGGAGGCAATTGAGTGTGCCGTTCAAGACGAAAACTGCAAATATGCCCTCGGAAGTGTACTTAACCACGTACTGATGCACCAGACGATTATCGGTCAGGAGTGTTTGGTACAGATGGAAAAAGCAGGTGATTATCCTGACATTGTCATTGCACCGCTCGGGGGAGGTTCCAACTTCGCAGGGATTTCTTTCCCATTCTTACACAAAAACATTACCGAAGGCAAAAACGTACGCGCCATTGCCGTAGAACCAGCTTCGTGTCCTAAACTTACGAAGGGCGAATTTCGCTATGATTTTGGTGACTCGGTTGGGTTTACGCCGTTGTTGCCGATGTACACGCTAGGGCACAATTTCCGTCCTGCGGCCATTCACGCGGGAGGTTTGCGTTACCATGGGGCGTCGGTATTGTGTTCGCAGTTGTTGAAAGACGGCCTCATCGAAGCCAATGCGATTCAGCAATTAGAGTGTTTTGAAGCGGGTGTCGCTTTCGCCAAAGCAGAAGGAATTATTCCCGCGCCCGAAGCGACGCACGGCATCGCGCAGGTATTTAGAGAAGCGCAGCGTTGCAAAGAAGAAGGAAAATCAGAAACAATTTTGTTTAACCTTTGCGGTCACGGTTTCTTGGATATGCAGGCTTACATGGATTACTTCGATGGCAAACTCTCTGACCACTTCCTGACCGACGACGAATTGAAATCGGGCTTGAAAGAACTCGAAGGTTTTCCTTTGGCGTAACGTTGATTGGTGTTTATAAAAATCGAGGCTGTCCCAGAAGGATAGCCTCGATTTTTTTGGCTAATTTTTAGGAGGTTGTGAAGTAGTTTTGTGCTTGAGAAACCTAAATTTGTTTAAATTTGTCTAGCGCATTTAGACAAAACGATGAAAGCAAAATACATAAACCCCTTTACAGACTTTGGATTTAAAAAAATCTTTGGGGAGGAAGCCAGTAAGCCTTTGCTTATTGACTTCTTAAATGCACTTTTACCTCAAACCAACAAAATTGTTGACTTAAATTTTAAAAATACTGAGCAATTAGGGCAAACCGATTCCGACCGAAAAGCTATTTATGACATCTATTGTGAAAATGAAAATGGTGAAAAATTTATTGTAGAACTTCAGAAAGCTAAACAAAATTATTTCAAAGAAAGGACTATTTACTATTCGACTTTTCCTATTCGTGAACAAGCCGAAAAAGGAGAGTGGAACTATAATTTGAAAGCAGTTTATTGCGTTGGAATTTTAGATTTTAGGTTTGGCGACTATGAGAGCGAATCCGAAAAGAGTGAATTTGTTCATAGTATCAAACTTAAAAACCAAAATGGCAAAGTTTTTTATGAGAAACTGACTTACATTTATCTTGAAATGCCAAATTTTAATCTGAACGAATCAGACTTGGCAACCCGTTTGGACAAATGGTTGTATTTCATCAAACATCTGGAAGACTTTCAAACAATCCCGACAATATTTAGAGACGAAGTATTTACCCAAGCTTTTGAAAAAGCGGAATTGGCAAAATACGGACAGGAGGATTTGGATAATTATGAAAATAGTTTGAAAGTTTACCGAGACTTAAAAGGTGTTATAGACACTGCTTTTGACGAGGGAAAACTAGAAGGAAAACTAGAAAGAAATATTGAGGTTGCTAAATCTGCCAAGAAAATTGGACTTTCGATAGGAGACATAATGAAGCTTACAGGACTTTCTGAAAGCGAAATCAATAAATTGTAGCGTACAAAACTAACCCTTCGTGAGTGGCTTGGGCGTGTAGTAATCCTAGCGGTGAATGCTCACCAAACCTTTTTCTTTTGGAATTATAGTCGAGCGGATGCCCTTTTGGGACATCCGCTCACTTTTTATAATCAGGTTCCAAGCAAGTTACGAAATCGATGCGCCCGCCCAGACTTCTTTGTGCGGTTGGAGCAGTGACAGGCTGCCGTCGCGGTCTTCGGCCATGAGAATCATCCCGTTAGATTCTTGTCCCATGATTTTGCGCGGGGCAAGGTTGGCGATAAAAGTCACCTGACGACCAATCATTTCTTCGGGTGAAAAATGTTTGGCGATGCCGCTCAAAATCGTGCGTTTTTCAAAGCCATCGTCCACCAAAAACTTCAATAATTTATCACTTTTTGGAACGCGCTCGGCTTCCAAAATTGTACCAATGCGAAGGTCTAATTTGGCAAAATCGTCGAACTGAATCGTTGGCTTGAGTTCAGGGACAGTTTTAGTGGCTAATTCGTTCATTTTCTTGGCGTCGTGCAGTTTTTGAACTTGTTTTTCGATGACCGAGTCTTCGATTTTTTCAAACAATAAGAAAGCTTCCCCAATGGCTTGTCCTACCGACAGAAGGTCGCTTCTGCCTGCATCGGACCATTGCTGATGGGTGAGCGATAGCTGATTACGTAGTTTTTGGGCCGTAAATGGCAAGAATGGCTCGCTCACGATGGCCAAGTTGGCGGCAATCTGAAGCGCAATGTGCATGATGGTGTTTACGCGTTCGGCATCGGTTTTAATGACCTGCCAAGGCTGGGTTTCGGCCAAATATTTGTTGCCCAAACGCGCCAAATCCATCAACAACGCCAAGCCTTCGCGGAAACGATAGTTTTCGAGTGCTTCCCCAATTTTAACGGGGAGTTCGGCCAAAGAAGCGAGGGTATCGCGGTCAAAATCCGTTAACTCACCCAAGGCAGGAACGCTACCGTTGCAGTATTTGTGGGTTAAGACAACGGCACGGTTGACAAAATTGCCATAAATCGCTACCAACTCGCTATTGTTGCGGGTTTGGAAGTCTTTCCACGTAAACTCGCTGTCTTTGGTTTCGGGCGCATTGGCCGTCAACACGTAGCGAAGCACGTCTTGTTTGTCAGGAAGTTCTTCTAAATATTCATGCAACCAAACTGCCCAGTTACGAGACGTCGAGATTTTATCACCTTCCAAATTCATAAATTCATTGGCAGGAACATTGTCGGGCAACAAATACTCTCCTCCCATCGCCATGAGCGTAGCGGGGAAAATGATGCAGTGAAACACGATGTTATCTTTGCCAATAAAGTGAATCAGCTTAGTATCTTCGTTGTCCGACTTTTTCCACCACGACTCCCAGCCAGCGTCGGTGCCGTTCTGCTGAATCAACCAATCTTTGGTGGCTGAAATGTACCCAATTGGCGCTTCAAACCACACGTAAAGCACTTTTCCGTCGGTATCGGCAATGGGTACTTTGATGCCCCAGTCTAAGTCGCGGGTCATGGCGCGCGGCCGAAGCCCTTCTTTCAACCACGACTGACACTGACCAAACACGTTGGTTTTCCATTCGGTATGGCTACCGACGTATTTTTCCACGTCGGGTTGCATTTTGTCCAAAGGTAAGTACCAGTTTTTGGTCGATTTTAAGACAGGTTTTGAGCCCGAAAGTGTCGAATGTGGTTCTTTTAACTCCATCGGACTGAGGGCCGTTCCGCAGCGCTCGCATTGGTCGCCGTAGGCGTTGGGATTGGCACAAACGGGACAAGTTCCAACGATGTATCGGTCGGCCAAAAACTGCTGCGCTACTTCGTCGTAATACTGCTCGCTGGTCTCTTCAACGAAACCGTCTTTGTCGTAAATGGTCTTAAAAAACTCTTGCGACGTGCTGTGGTGAACAGGCAGGCTCGTGCGAGAGTAAACATCGAACGAAATCCCAAAATCAGCAAACGACTGCTTGATTTGGGCATAATACTTATCGACTACTTCTTGGGGCGTAATTCCCTCTTTTTTTGCACGGATGGTGATGGGTACGCCGTGTTCGTCGGTGCCGCTTACAAAAGCTACGTTGGCACCTTTGGCACGTAAGTAACGCACGTAAATATCGGCAGGGACATAACAACCTGCCAAGTGACCAATATGGATAGGGCCGTTGGCGTAAATGAGGGCCGCCGTAACGGTGTATTTCTTACTCATGGGATAATAAATCAAATTTGAGGCTGCAAAAATAGTAAAATAGCGTGGGAATGGAGAATTGTTTAACTTTGATGCAGTGCCAATTTTGAGTTAACCATGAAAAATTTAATACAACAGTTGTACTGGGCAGGAAGTATGTTGGCGTTAGGAATCGCGCTGGAGGGCTGCACGCCCAAAGAAACGCCCGTTTCCGTACCTCAAGCAGCGTCGTTTGATTTGCTTCAAGACCGTATTTTGACGCCCACTTGCGCCACTGCGGGCTGTCATGCGTCGGAGCAAGAAAGCACGTTTGCACAGCACGGTTTGGTATTGGCCAAAGGGAAAACGTATGATTTTTTGGTAAACAAAGACCCTAAGAACGCCAATGCCCGTACTGATAAATTAAAGCTAGTGACGCCTTATTTTTCGCTGCAAAGTCTTTTTTATCATAAACTGGTTTGGGGCGATGGTGGTCACCACAGTGGATTGAGCTACGGAAATCCCATGCCGCTCAATGGCAAGGCGCTTTATAAAGGACAAATTGAGTTTGTGCGGCGGTGGATCGAAGCGGGCGCGCCCCGTACTGGAAGCGTGGTGGATACAACGCTCCTCAACGATAAAACGCCTAGTTTTTAGTGCGTGCGTCAGGGTATAGTGTGAGTCGGGGTACTCAACTGTGCGTCGGGGTACTCATACCCCGACGACCTATTTACATACGATTATCCATCGGGGTATAAGTACCCCGATGCACATAATCCACGCAGGTTATCCATCGGGGTATGAGTACCCCGTTGCACTAAAACCAGTACTTTATTTTGTCGCGGGTACGTTTAAAACGAAGCGCGGTACTTTCGGCGGGTTCGCTTAGAATACCTTTGTAATAAGCGTTTTGGGTTGACCTTTGAAATTGAAGATAATAATCAAAAAAGGTACGGGCGGAAATTCGCCACTTTTGGTAAAATTGCTTGCTACCATCGTTTTTTTTGATGCGAGAAACGCTTTTCGACATAAAGTGATACACGAGGCTATCGCCAATTCCTCTAAAGTTACGAACGCCTACGGCCCACAATTTTCTACAAATATCAGGGTCAGAATACATCCCAGGACTAAATTCGACGCTAAAGCCGCCAATCAAATTCCACATCCGTCGGTGCATGATGCTAGGTGGGTAATTGGCACCCTGCCAGTCGGGAATAATCAAACTCGACCATTCTTTTAGCAATTGTTCTTCCTTGAAATTTTCGACGCTATCGCCATAGTTGTGCGGCGACGATACATTGCCGCTGTTGGCCGCTACCCGTTCAATCATGGTCGATGAAAAGTAAAAATCATCGCTTCCATAATCCGTCACTGCCCGAAAAAGCCGCTTATCCCATTCGGGGCACACGTACATATCGTCGTTGATATAAACGATGTAATCGGCTTTGGAAAGCGTAAAAGCAGCATTGCAAGCAACGCAAATTCCGACATTTTCGGCCGTATGGGTGAAGTCAAGCTGTTGCTGTTTGGCCCAGGCCACAGTGCCATCGGAGCCGTCGTTGATGTGGAGAATAATCTGGTGGTTGTAAGTGGAGTTTTTGCGGATGCTCTCAACGCAAAGTTTGACCAGTGAAAGATTATTCCAAGTAGGAATGAGGATGGAGAAAAGTGGTTTTTCCCCATCCGAGTGTTGTTCATAATGGATGTGCATACGTCGTAAGAATGGTGTAATGATTTATTCTAATTTTCTTATTTCTACGTAAAAATTAGGGTCTATCATCACAGCGCTTGCCTTAGAGACTTTGAGTGTTTTCCAATCAGAAGTCGGCTGTAGTGTCTTCCAATTGTCGCCAATTTTTAATTTTACTGGCATCTCAAAACCTGCTACGCAATTGCTCCAGCGATACGAAAGCTGTTTACCTTCGAGTTTGTACTCTAACGTTGGAATGCGCACATCGCGGAGGTACTGGTCAAACACTTTTGACAGGTTTACGCCCGCTTGTGCGCTCATATAATCTTCAATTTGTGGTGACGTAACGGTCTGGTGGTAAAACGTCTTATTCAATCCGCGCAAGATGCCGCGCCACTTCTCGTCGTCGTTCACAATTTGTCGAATGGTATGGAGCATATTTCCGCCTTTGTAGTACATATCGCCCGAGCCACTGTGGTTAACACCATATACGCCGATAATCGGTTTGTCGTTGCGAATTAATTTTCGACAACCAATCACATATTCTGCTCCTGCTTGCTTACCGTGGTGATACTCAGTGTATAAGTTTTCTGAATAATTTGTGAAACTTTCATGAATCCACATGTCGGCAACGTCTTTGTAGGTGATATTATTGGCAAACCACTCGTGCCCCGACTCGTGAATGATGATAAAGTCCCATTTTAATCCCCAACCCGTAGCCGAAAGATCGCGGCCAAGGTAGCCGTTTTGGTAGCCGTTGCCGTACGTCACTGAGCTTTGGTGCTCCATGCCCAAATAAGGTACTTCTACCAACTTAAACCCATCTTCGTAAAAGGGATACGGCCCAAACCAATGTTCGAAGGCTTTGAGCATGGGTCTGACTTGTTGAAACTGTGCTTTGGCTTTTTCTGCGTTTTCGGGTAGTGCATAAAACGATAGGTCGAGCTTGCCTTTTTCGCCTTCAAAGGTTTCAGTCCAGCTGACGTAGTTGCCGATGTTTACGTTTACGCCGTAGTTATTGATAGGGTTTTGAACATACCAATGAAAAGTACGCCACCCGTCGGCGTTGTTAGAAATACTACTTAAACGTCCGTTGGAAACATCCGTCAGACCTGGCGGCACCGTAATACTGATTTTCATGCTGTCGGGCTCATCGTACATGTGGTCTTTGCAAGGCCACCACACACTCGCTCCCAAACCTTGGCAAGAGGTCGCGACGAAAGGCTGGCCGTTTTGGTCACGTTTCCAAGAAAAACCACCATCCCAAGGGGCGCGTTTAGCGATGCGAGGTCGGCCACCATAATGTACCGTGATTTCTTCTTGTGCATCGGTTTTTTGGGGTTTTACCAATGAAACAAAAAAAGCGTCACCGTCGCGTCTGAATGAAAGTTCTTGGCCGTCTTGGGTGATTTTTGAAATCGTCAGAGGGCGTTGGAGGTCGATTTGAAGCATTTGGGCGGGCTGTAATACTTTATAACGGACAACCACATGGCCGCCAATGGTACTATCAGCGGGATTGATACGGGTGTTGAGGTGATAAAATTGCAAATCCCACCAAGCACGTTCTTTGGTAATACTACCCCGCAGTGTATCGTCGTGGGTAAAGGTGTATTTTTGGGCGAAAAGGGTGAAGTGAACAATCGAAAATAGCAGAGCTAGACGAAAAATTTTCATAGTAGAAGAGTGCTTGTAGTTTGCTTGAGAATCCAGTTTGGGATGAAAAATGCTTTTGATAAAGCAATAATACCAGTTTGTAGGGCAAAAAAAAATCCGAGCGGGAAGCCCACTCGGATTTTTAACCTTTACTCAACGTTATGAAAAACTCTATAGCTTAGACTATAGGTCGAATACAAGGTCACAATTTTTTTTTATTTTTTTTCAAAGTTTTTAAAAAAAAGTGTCCAAGTGGAAAAGTCTCCCGAATTTCAGGTTGAACGCATTAAAATATAGAGCAGCTATTGATTGCTCCAGAGGAGCTGCATCTTAGTAGAAAAATGAATCAAATCCACCCCCAAAGCCCCATCGGGGCGGCCGACGTTCGGTGAAAGATGTCACCCCGATGGGGCTTTGGGATGGCCTTTACCCCCTTTTTTCTACTAAGATTTAGCCTCTCTGAGGCTACTTTTTTTTATGCCTTTAACCTGCCCGAATTTTATTGAAAACAGAAAAGTCGTGAATCAAATTAGGCTTAAATCAAAGGAAAATAACGCTCTTGCAACACCCGCAAGTGGTGAATGGGATGGCCAATCAATACGAACCCGAGCGCCAAAGGCGAAATTTGCTGGTTAAAACTAACTCCCGAACGATGAAACATTTCGTCGCTAAAACTTTTAAAAAGCGCTATGGTGGATTGACGAACTACGGCAAATTCATCCAATAATTCATCCAACGTGCGTTGGTTGGCGGTGGTGTTAGCCCCAAACAACTCTTCGTCGTATCCTGGAAGGCTGGTTTTGTCGTTTCGGGCAAAACGCATGGCTCGATAAGACATAATGCGCTCGTTATCAATCAAATGTTGAATGATGTCCTTGGCACTCCACTTGCCAGGTGCATAGACTTGGTCGCCGAGTGCTTCCAGTTTTTCTTTGATTTCGGGCGTGTGATAAAGGTGAGCCGTAGCTTCTAGACCGTCGATGATGTCAATGTCGTCAACCAGTAAAATGTAACGATCAAAAAACTGAGGCATGTGTTGGATGTCAGAACGTTTCATGAAGGTAGGTGAGTTAAATGTTCGGGTAAAGATACATTTTTACTGAATTCATCCCCCAAAGGTGTCTCACGAATGGTACGAAGAGGAATCAGCCCCGACCAAATTGGCAGTTCTTGGTCTTCTTCGTCGTCTTTGGGCATTCCTGTACGCGATTTGGCCGAAGCTTCTACGATGGGGAATGACAAAACTGTTGTTTTGCGCACTTCGCTCTCCGTCATGGGGCGCAAATAGTCCCAGCTATTGGGGACGATTTTCTCCGTAATCCAGCGGAGTGCGTCCCATTTAAGGGTAGAATCTTCTACTTTTTCGGCGCTGGAAAAAATAACCACCGAACGATAATTGACCGAATGATGAAAGGCGGATTTGGCCACCACCAAAGCATCAGTCAACATGACCGAAATACAAACGGGATTCCCTTTTTCGAGTTCACGAATAAAATGACTCCCCACCGATCCGTGAAGGTAAATACGGTCTTCGTAGCGAGCAAATGCCGTGGGGAGGGCAAAGGGCTGGCCATCAATGTTAAAACTTACGGTACAAAACATCGATTCGTCCAAAATCGAATAAACGGTTTCTTCGTCGTACTGAGCGCGTTTGGCTAAACGGCTCGGGGTGGTGCGTGGAGTTGGCTGCATGGGTTGATTGGTTTTTTTTTGACAAAAGTATATCTTTACTGGATTGCTATACGTATCCACTTTTAATAAAGTAAGTAGTCCACTTTTTAACCTAAACAAACGATGAAAACCAAAAACCTATGGGTGTTTTTAGCGGGAATGACTACGGCTTTTGCCCAAGCTCCCAACAAAGCTCACGAAAGTGTTATCAAAGAAATTAACCAAAAAGAAAAGCAGTACGGCGTACTTTCTAAGCAAATTTGGACATTGGCGGAGGTCGGCTACCAAGAAGTTAGAAGCTCGGCCATCTTACAAGATCAGCTTCGCAAAGAAGGCTTTAAGGTGCAGTCGGCGGTGGCAGATATGCCCACGGCCTTTGTGGCTAGTTTTGGGGAAGGCAAACCTGTGATTGGTATTCTGGGTGAATTTGATGCGCTCCCTGGGCTTTCGCAAGACTCTATTCCCGTCAAAAAATCAATTGGAGGCATTGCAGGTCATGCCTGTGGTCACCACTTGTTTGGCGTAGGGTCGTTGGCGTCGGTGATTGCCGTTAAAAATTGGCTGGTTCAATCAGGGCACAAAGGAACGATTCGTTTTTACGGCACACCCGCCGAAGAAGGTGGTTCGGGAAAAGTATATATGGTGCGCGATGGTTTGTTTAAAGACGTGGATGTAGTGCTACACTGGCACCCAGGCGAT
Organism: Runella limosa DSM 17973; assembly: GCF_000482465.1. Lineage (GTDB taxonomy): Bacteria > Bacteroidota > Bacteroidia > Cytophagales > Spirosomataceae > Runella > Runella limosa. The sequence goes on along the minus strand of NZ_KI519434.1, from coordinate 3,054 downwards.
AGCAATAGCGCAAGTTCGTCGTCGTCGTTGGCCAATAAATCGGCAAAGTTTCGTTTCAAGGGAATTTCTTCGCACGCTGCTGCTGCGCCAGACCGTGGTCGTTCGGCTTTGGATGGCGTAGAGGTGATGAACTATGCCGTCAATATGATGCGTGAGCATATTCCGTCCGCTACCCGAATCCACTACGTGATTACGAATGGAGGCAAAGCGCCCAACGTTGTTCCAGATTTTGCCGAAGTGTATTACTATGTTCGTCATCCAAGTCGCCAATACGTGGCCTCGATTTGGGAGCGCGTACAAAAAGCGGCCCAAGGCGCGGCATTGGCAACGGGCACAACGGTAGAGGAGGAAATCATTGGCGGTGTACACGAAATTTTGCCCAACGATGTGTTGTCGCAATTGATGCACGAAAATTTAAAGGGTATTGGGGGAATGAAATATACGCCCGAGGAATTGAAATATGCTGAAGAAATCAGCAAAACGCAGGGGATGGGCATTCGTGAGTTGAGTTCAGTAGAAACGATTGAGCCATTGGCCAACGAGGGCTTGAGTAGCGCTTCGACAGATGTAGGTGACGTGAGTTGGGCGGTTCCAACCGTTGGTTTACGCACGGCTACGTGGGTGCCAGGTACACCTGCCCACAGTTGGCAAGCGGTAGCGGCGGGCGGCACGAGTATTGGGCGAAAAGGAATGGTGATTGCGGCCAAAGCATTGGCAACGACCGCCATTGATTTGTTCCAAAACGAGAAAATTATCTCGGAAGCCAAAGCCGAATTTGAAAAACGCCGTGGGGCTGATTTTACCTATAAAGCCTTGGTCGGAGACCGAAAACCAGCCCTTAATTATCGAGACTAACCACGATGCTTGCTTATCAGTTACAATTATCCATCGACAAAAACGCCAAGCAGCCAGCGTATTTGCAATTGGCCAATCAGCTGATTCAGTTGATTCGGACGGGGGAGTTACGGGCGGGACAAAAATTGATAGGTACTCGCTCATTGGCAGAACTGCTTGATATTCATCGCAAAACGGTTGTGCAAGCCTACGACGAATTGTTGGTGCAAGGTTGGTTAGAAAGTAAAACAGGGAGTGGCACCTATGTGGCAGACACTTTGCCCGAAGTTGAACCTCAAAAACTGAGCAAACAGACGCTCGAAAAGGTGAATCCTGCCAAAAAAGCAGGGTTCACTTTTATTCAACCGCCGCATTTGCGCCGCGACGTGCTGACTTCAGGCTACGCTTTGCATTTAGACGATGGGTTTCCTGATCCTCGGTTAGCGCCTCTTTCGGAACTTAGCCGCGTCTATCGCAGTCAGTTGTTGCTGGGAAACCAGTACGTCAAATTGGGTTACGGCGATACCAAGGGCTCGGGCTGGCTTCGGCAAGAATTGTCGAGTTACCTCAATGAAACCCGTGGCCTAAAAATTACGCCTGAAAATATACTAATTACCCGTGGAACGGTGATGGGCATTCACCTTGCGAGTACGGGTTTGGTACAGCGTGGCGATGTGGTCGTGACGGGAAAAATGAGCTGGGGAACGGCCACGACCAATTTTGTACAAGCAGGGGCGAACATTGAGCAAATTGAAGTAGATGAATACGGCCTCGTAGTCGAAGAACTTGAAAAATTATGTCAACGAAAAACGGTTCGCCTAGTTTATGTGACCTCCCACCACGATTACCCAACGACCGTCACCCTGCGCGCCGACCGCCGACTTAGTTTGTTGAAATTAGCCGAAAAATACGGTTTTATTGTTTTTGAAGATGATTATGATTACGATTTTCACTATTTAAGCAAACCATTGCTGCCGCTGGCAAGTGCCGACAGGTCAGGGATGGTGCTTTATTGTGGGTCGTTTACCAAAGCCATTTCGCCCGCCTTTCGGGTGGGGTATTTGGTGGGACCCGAAGACGTCATTTCACATTTGGCACGCTTGCGGCGCATTATCGACCGACAGGGGGATTTGATGTTGGAAAATACCGTGGCCGAGCTTCTACAAAGCGGTGTAATTGAACGACACCTTCGGAAATCGCTGAAAGAATACCGACGGCGACGGGATGTTTTTGCTGAGTTGCTTCAAAATGAACTGAGTAAATATCTGAAGTTCCAACTTCCCGACGGTGGCATGGCGATTTGGGCGCTGTTTGATAAAAGCGTTGATTTAGAAAGGCTGGCCGAACGTTGTCTCAAACACGACCTATTTTTTTCTAACGGCAAACATCTACATCCGACCCTCAACGGGACGCGTTTGGGGTTTGCTTCGTCGAGCGAAGAAGAATTAGTGAGGTGCGTGGAGGTGATGAAACGAAATATTTGACTTTTTATTGATGTATCGTACATTACGTAAGAGTACTTGTGTTTTGCTTAATTGAAATAAGAGACATTTTGTTAAAATATTGATAATCAGCTGGTTTTTGCTTAATTAGAAAAAAGACAATGATAAAAAATTGGATAACAAAGGCATTTGAACTATTGGAATACACTCTTAATCCTATGCCTCATGAAATAAACGAATTGGATTGGAAAGAAAATTTATCACCTAACAATAAAAAACTCAGCCAACATCTTTCTGCCTTTGCAAATCAGCCAGGGGGAGGGTACATGGTTTTTGGATTGGAGGATAAAACAGCAAATTTGGTTGGAGTGACTCAACAGAGTGCAGAAGCTATCATTCAAAAATTAAGTAGTATATGCAGGGATTCTGTGCTAACCGCTAATTATTGGACACGTAAATGATAGAAAGTTAGAGACTTCAAGCACAGATTTTTGTCTTATTTTGAGTTAAATTTTTCATGTCAATGTTATGTTTGAGCAAATACTTGTAAGGGCTTTGAAAGTTGATTCCTCCATGTATTCTCTCGAAATTATAAAAACTTCTAAATTCCTCCAATGTTTCTCGAGCTTGCTTCAAATCGTCAAATTCAAACCTCTGACATACAGAGCTTTCCATGATGGAATGGTAGGCTTCGATGTGCGCATCTTGTTGGGGTGTTGCAGGTTTTGTGAATTCTTGTTTGACTTGTTTATCTCGAAAATATTGTTGGACTTCATTG
>NZ_AXVJ01000058.1 GCF_000482465.1 Runella limosa DSM 17973 | reverse complement strand
ATTGTGATGGTTTGGTGGATGAAGGGGTCTTAACGACTTATTATGCGGATTCGGACAATGACGGTTTTGGGAATGCTTCGGTGAGCCAACAAGCTTGCAGTCAGCCCACGGGCTATGTAAGCAACAATACGGATTGCGATGACAGCGATGCTTTGGAAAAGCCTGGTCAGGTGTGGTACGCGGACTTGGATAACGATGGATATTCGAGCGGAGCGACCTTGACGCAATGTTTACGTCCAACGAATTACAAAGCCGCGAGCGAGTTGACTTCAACGACAGGAGATTGCAACGATAACAATGCAGCGATTATTAATAGCCTAAGTGCAACGATAAGTTATGCGGGTACACCTTTCTGCAAAACGTTGACAAGCGCAGTAGTCACTTTGACTGGCAGCAGCGGTGGGACATTTAGCTCAACTTCGGGCTTGAGTATTGACGGGACGACGGGCGCAATTAATCCAAGTACATCCACGGCGGGTACTTACACGGTTACGTATTCGATCGCGTCGTCAGGCGGTTGCGCAGGGGTAAATGCGACGACGGTTGTTGCTATTCAAGGCAAACCTACGATTACCCTTAATACGCTCCAACAAACGCTCAACGAAGGCAACAACCCTGTTTTGTGTGACACAGATGCCAATCCTGTTAACGGTTTACAGTTTACGGTTTCGGGTTTGTGTGTTTCTGGTAATCCTGTTTGGCGGGTTCAAGTGGGTAACGGCGCGTGGAGTGCGTGGTCAGCAACTGCCCCAGTTTCCCAATCCTCCAATAACCAACCCCACCGCTACCAAGCGGCCTGCGATGCCAATTGTGCTTCGACTTACTCGGGTGTGATTGAATTGACGATTAATAACCGTGCCACTGTTCCCCAAAATGTGTCGTTGGTGGTAGATGGCGTAACAGTTGCCGTGGGCGAGAGCAAAGAAGTGTGTAGTTTGGTTACAATTCCGCTGACGTTCAATACCAATTGCGCAGCGGGTGAAATCGTACTTTACTCAGTGGATGGTGGTGAATATTCATCGGGTGTGCCAACGGGCTTGGTGGATAATCAGTATCACAATTACCGCATACGTTGTCGTAAATCAGACGGAACGCCTTCTTGCGTAGAATCTGAATCGGGTGTGATGCGGTTAAAATTAGTGACTATTCCAACGACTCCGACGGTGTCGTTGTCATCAACTAGCAGTTGTGATGCGACGGCTAGTTTCAGCGGATTGTCAACTTGTGGAAGTCTGCGGACGGTTTGGTACAATGCCACTACGAATGTGGCCTTGCCCAATTTGCCATCAACCGTTCCAAGTGCCACGACGTCATACTACGCTCGTTGTCAAACAGAAAACGGTTGTGTGAGTGAAAAGAGTAATGTGGTGACCTTTACGCTAACACCAACGCAAGTAGCGCCAGTAATCACGGCTTCGCAAGAGATAGTTTGCACAGGAACGACGGTAACGGTTTCGGCCAACTGTCCTGCGGGAAGCCAGACGTTCTGGAACACGGGCGTAACTGCGTCAAGTTTTCAGGTAGCATTTAATAACGTCACCAAGCAAACGTACTGGGCGAAGTGTCTATTTGAAGGCGGTTGTCAAAGTTCAGAAAGTGTTCGGAAGGATATTTATTGGAATGCTTTTGTGGTGACGTTGATCAACGTAGGTGAAACCAAATCGTCGGTGAAACCTGCGAATGACAAATCGTTGTGGAGTAGCCAATTCATCACGCGCGACGGTGGCCCTGAATTGGAACAAAGTACGCAAGTGAATCCGACGTTATTTTACGTTGAAAACGCCAACAAAATAGCCCCTCGTTACTGGACAATCAACGTAGAAGCCTGTGGACTAAGCACCGATGGTTCGTTAACATTTGATATGTTGGCGACACCAGAAATGGGTGTGATTCGCTCGTTCAACACGCACGAGAACAATGCACCGTACTTCATGTACGCCAACCGCGAAGGCTGGACGGAGCTTTATGCCCAAAACCACCCTGCCTACGGTTTCTACCAAGACAACGGCGCGGGCGGTAACGTCTATGACGCAGGTTTACCGAAAGGTTTGTACAAACTCGGCATTCGTTATTGGGACATGAAGGGTTGGGGCAGTATTTATCCTTCAACGCGCCAGCCGCAAGGGAATGTGTTGGCCTACCAAGAATACTGGTTCAGAATCCAGTCGAAAGATGGGGTAGGCGTAGGCGCAGCGCGGGAAATGGCAACTACTTTGTCAGCCCGACGGTTCGCCGATGCGAGGGATCTAAAATCCACTGATAGCGTTTTTGCGCAAGTGATGCCTAACCCTGTCACCAACACGCTTCGCTTGCAAGTACAAGACAGCAAAGGGCAAGAGGTACAAGCGGAACTTTTGGACGCTACGGGGCGGCGGGTGTTGCGTCGGACGTTTGTAGCAGAAACCCAAAGCCACTTGGAAGAATACGAAATAAGCGATTTACCCAATGGTGCTTATTTCCTAAACGTGCGTTCAGAGTCAAAACAACAGGTACTTAAAGTAGTGAAAATAAAGTAAGTACAATTTCTGTATTTTTGAAAAGGGCAAGACGGCGTCGTTCTTGCCCTTTTTTGTTGTATTTTTAGTGGATTTTTGAACGAATACAATTGGGGCCAAAGGTTAAAATTGCGGAATGAAAGGCTTAATTTTTTGTTATTTATTCTTGATTGGGCTGTTGGCAAATGCCCAAGAAGTGCTTCTTGACCCCAAAAATGACGAAATAGATGCCAGTTCTCGTGTCGGGATTGTAGAAGATAAGTTATCGAGCGAGTCGTTTGAACAAATCCAAGAACGTGTATTTATCCAAAATAAGAGTGAGCATATTTTAATCCCTTTTTCTAATCATACTTTTTGGATAAAATGTAAGTTGAAAAATGCGACGGCCGAACCGCAAAAGTGGGTCGTAAGATGGGAAAACCCGTTGACCGAACGCATTGATTTTTACGTTCAAGAAACGCCAAATGGAAAGTTTTCCCGTTTTGAAAAAGGAAGTTTTCGTGAAAAACATCACAGTTATATCTTTGAAAATACGCCTTCTCTTACGCTTTCTTTTGCACCGCATCAAACCCAGACACTTTACCTCAAAGTAGTTAATAAACGGGGTATTTTTTCGCGCCTTGTGATTTTACCCGTCAATGCCCTCGAACGCACCAAATACAGTTCCATTCAGCGGTGGAGCATACTCGACGGAAGCTTGCTAATTCGGCTTATTTACACCTTTATTTTGGCCTTGTTTGTCATTAAAGACCTGTCGTTTAAGCGTTATTCGGCTTTTATTTTTATTCGTACGTTTTCCTACTGGGGCATGATAGGGGTGCTTGGTGGGTGGCTGACAACCTACCCCTATTGGGCGACTATTGCCAACAACGTAGCCATATTTCTGTCTCCTATTGGCTACACATTTGCCATTCGCTCCGTAGTCGATATTCGTTTGTTTTCGTCGTACGTAGTCTATCTTCTTCGCATTGTTTTGGGCTTAACGGTAGTGTTTGCTTTGTTGATTCTACTTGATTATCAGTGGTATTGGCTAAAAGGGGCGGTGTTTTTAAACCTGGGTAGTCAGTATATGCTGTTGGGGATTATCGCCGTGGCATGTTATCGCCGCTACCGAATCAATTGGTCGTATGGAGTGCCACTTTTACTGGGTGTGGCGAGCTATTCTCTCGTTCTGACGCGCCTATTGGGGGGATTACAATGGGCGGGACTTTTTGAGGTGGCATTGTTATTTTTTGTGCTAGAATTGTTGTTTTTTGGACTTTATTTGGGGCGAATTATTCGGACTTACGAAGAGGAACAGCTTACCATTAAAAAAGAGTTGTACTTTAAAAAAATCCAAACCAATCAGCTCCAAGAACTTGACGAGCTTAAAACCAATTTTTTTGTCAATATCTCGCATGAACTTCGTACTCCATTGACCCTCATTGGTGGATACATGGAAGATTTGCGGCGTCAAAGTCCTCAAAATCAGGTGTATGAAATTGTGAGTCGCAATGCCCAGCGCCTTCTTGTGCTTATCAATCAACTGCTTGATTTGAGCAAACTTGAAGCGGGACAGCTCCAGGTTACGCTCAGGCCACTACGGTTAGATACATACCTAAAAACGCTGCTCAGTGCTTACCAGTCGTTGGCCGAAAGCAAGAAAATTAGATTTACATTTCACCAAAGTCAGGAGGAAGTTGTGGGAGAAGTGGACCAAGATAAACTGGAAAAAATTGTCACAAACCTTCTTTCCAATGCCTTTAAATTTACCGAAGCTGGAAAAAAAGTGGAAGTAGGTGTGGATTATGCCGTGTTGAATAATCGTTTGATTGTTAGGGTAAAAGACGAAGGGGTGGGTATTCCCAATGACAAATTAGCGCAAATTTTTAATCGCTTTTATCAAGTGGAGCGCCCAAATCACGCCAAATACGAAGGGACGGGCGTTGGGCTGGCGTTGGTAAAAGAATTGGTTAATGCCCTGAACGGAACCATACAAGTGCAAAGTAAAGAAGGAGAAGGCTCTACGTTTAGGGTTGAACTTCCCGTTACGTATAGGGATGATGTTTCTATCGACGCGGAGCACCCACAATCGCCATTGGAGTGGTCTAGTGTTGAAAATAAAATAGCAAAAACAAGCTCCAAGCGTGACGTAGATTTGCGCCTGCTGGTAGTGGATGACAACGCCGATATTCGCCAATACATTCGGTCGATTTTTGAGAAAGATTATTGGGTTGTGGAGGCTGAAAACGGAAAAATAGGCATTGAAAAAGCCTTTGAAATGACCCCAGACATCATTGTCAGCGATTTGATGATGCCCGAAATGGACGGCTTTGAGTTTTGTAAACGGCTTAAATCGGACGATAAAACGAGCCATATTCCCATCATTATGCTATCAGCCAAGGCCAATCCCGAAAGTAGAATTGAAAGTTGGGAATTAGGCGCCGACGATTATTTGTTGAAGCCGTTTCAATCGGAAGAAGTGCGGGTGCGGGTTCAAACGTTATTGGAAAAACAAGCCCGCCTGAGAACGTATTTTAGCGCGGTGGTTGGAGTAGAAAAGCCTACAACGGAAACCGAGGAAGCCTCAAAAGAACGAGGTTTTTTACTTAAACTTTACTCACTTGTAGAACAACGAATGAGTGATTCCGAGTTTACGGCCGAGCTCTGTGCCAAAGAAATGGGAATGAGTCAAAGTCAGCTGCTAAGAAAACTGAAAGCGCTGACCAACCAGACTATCAACGAATATATCCGCGATTTTCGTTTGCAGCGGGCGGCGAGGTTAATTGCCCAAAACGAAGCAACAGTTTCGGAAATAGTATATGAAGTAGGGTTTACGAATCTGTCTTATTTTACCAAAATGTTTAAAGAAAAATACGGAAAACTTCCCAGTGAGTTTTTGACCCAGGAAGGGTAAGTAAGATAGCTTTTTAGGAAGTATGTAAGGCAAAAAGGCCATTTTGGGCCTTTTTAAAGCCAAATGCTGAATATGTGTTAATAAATGCCGAATATGTGTTAAGCCTGTTTTTTAGAAAAAATATACTTTTACTCGCAAATTGAAACATATGAAAAACTTTGTACAAAAAAGCACCATTTTGGGATGGATAGTGCTCTTCATTTTGGAAATAGGAAGCGTGGTTGCGTCTCCTGTAAAAGCATCAAAAGTCAATACGCTGGAATTAACAGCTCCCAACACCAACCCTACTATTTCAGGGGTATTGATTAGTCGCCAGCAGGGCAGTGCCGAAACAGTATCGACGATTGCCAATGTTGATGATGCCGAGACCGCAAAAGGAAGCTTGACCGTAACGGCTACAAGCGTTCCAGCTGGTATTTCGGTATCGAACATCACCAACACAAATGGGGTCATCAACGCGGCAGTATCGGTGGGATGTTATACCAATATTGGAGAAAATACGGTAGAATTGACCGTCACAGATGGGGATGGAGGTACTGCTACCGCGAACTTTACGGTCAATATCACCGCAAATACGCCCCCGACGTTGAGTTATTCCAATAGTACTGTTAATGTAGCAGGTTCAACAACGATAACTCCTGCCACAGGCCCCACTGACAATGGCGAGTATGGGGGGATGTCAATTGAAGGCAAAGGGGCTTTTACGGGGAACATTTCAATTGACCCCATAACAGCGGCGCTTTCGGTGAGCAACGCCGCTCCCTTAGGCACACACACCATCGTAGTGGGCATATATGACAATTGCGAAGAATATACCGAAACAAGTTTTACTTTAACGGTCGAAGGCTGTGCGTCCACCCTAACGGCAGGAGCCGTGACTAACCCAACGACCTGCACAAGTCCAGTGGGAAGCATTGCTTTTACGACCAATCTGTCGGATGGTGATTATACGTTAAACTTTACGTCAAGTGCGGGAGCAACCACAAGTCCCCAACCTGTGAAAGTGGCGGGTGGCGCTTTTTCGCTAGGAGGGTTATTGGCGGGTACGTACAGCAACTTTTCGATTACCTCATTGGGTTGTACAGCCTCAGCTATGTCATCTAAAGTCATTACAGCCCAAACCCCTCCTACGGCGACTTTGGCGGGGGGAAGTGAGGTTTGCCAACAAAGTTCGGCGCCACTACTGACCTTTACCGCCACCAATGGTAGCGCACCTTATCGTTTTGGTTATCGCATCAATGGTGGAAATGTGTTGTACCTTGAAAGTACGAGTGCCGTTGCCACACTCGCTCCTTCTACGCAGGTGGCAGGAGTGTTTACCTATACATTAGAATCGGTCTCAGACGGAAATGGGTGTAGCCAACTTCAAAGTGGTAGTGCGAAAGTGACGGTAAACTATCGTGCTTCTGTTCCCCAAAACGTGTCTTTGTCGGTGGATGGCGTCAATGTGGCGGTGGGTGAAACCAAAGAAGTATGTAGCTTGGCGGGCGCTCCGTTGACATTTAATGCAACCTGTGTTGTGGGAGAAATAGCGCTACATTCGGTGGATGGGGGTGAATATAGTGCAGGCAGTCCCGTAGCCTTGGTTGACAATCAGTTTCATAATTACCGCGTGCGTTGCCGAAAATCTGACGGAACTCCTTCCTGTATAGAGAGCGAGTCGGGGGTGATGCGTCTAAAATTAGTAGCCATTCCTTCGGCTCCTACGGTCAGTTTGTCGCCAGAACGAAGCTGTAACCCCGCTGCAAGTTTTAGTGGACAATCGACTTGCGGAAGTTTACGGACGATTTGGTACAATGCCACTACGAACGTGGCTTTGCCCAATTTGCCATCAACCGTTCCAAGTCAGACAACCTCTTACTACGCCCGTTGTCAGACGGATAATGGCTGCGTGAGCGAAAAGAGCAATGTCGTAACGTTTACGCTCATTCCCACGCACGTAGCCCCCGTGGTTAGTGCGAGTCAGGAGATTGTATGTACAGGAACAACGGTGAAAGTTTCGGCCAACTGCCCCGCAGGAAGTACCACATTTTGGAACACAGGCGTAACCACGCCAAGTTTTGAGGTGTCGTTCAACAACATAACCAAACAAACCTACTGGGCGAAGTGCCTTTTTGAAGGTGGTTGTCAGAGTGCGGAGAGTATTCACAAAAACATCTATTGGGATGCGTTTGTAGTGACATTAATCAATGTAGGCCAAAGCAAGTCGGCTACTAAGCCAACCAACAACCGCAGTGAGTGGGAATTGCAGTTTTTAACCCGCGACGGTGGCCCCGACTTGGTAGCGAGTACGCAGCAAAATCCAACTTTATATTTTGTCGAAAACCCCAACAAAACGGCCCCACGTTATTGGACGGTCAACGCCGACGCTTGTGCATTAGGCACGGAAGGTTCTTTGACTTTTGACCTGTCAACGACACCCGAAACAGGCGTCATTCAGTCGTATAACACCCACGAAAATACCGCGCCGTATTTTATGTATGCCAACCGCGAGGGCTGGACGGAATTGTATTCCCCCAACCACCCAGCTTTTGGTTTTTACCTAGACAATGGGGCAGGAGGCAATGTATATGATGCAGGATTGCCCAAAGGACTGTATAAATTGAGCGTTCGCTACTGGGATCAAAAAGGGCTTGGCCTTTATCCCGCAACGCGCAAACCGCAAGGAAATGTCTTGGCCTACCACGAATACTGGTTCAGAATCCAGTCGAAAGATGGGGTAGGTGTGGGAGCTGCGAGGGAAATGGCAACAAATTTGTCATCCCAGAGGGATCTAAAATCCACTGATAACGTTTTTGCACAAGTTATGCCTAACCCTGTCACTAATGTTCTTCGCCTTCAAGTGCCAAACAGCAAAGAGCAAGTTGTGCAAACTACGTTGTTGGATGCTGCGGGCCGTCAAGTGCTAAGTCGGACGTTTGTGCCCGAAACCAACACGCACCAAGAGGAGTTTGGGGTAAGTGAGCTACCGACAGGTATGTATTTCATGAAGGTGACAACGCCTGAGAAAAGTGCTTTGTTGAAAGTAGTGAAATTGTAGCGCTCTTAGATGATAACAAAGCCCTCGACTAACTTGCTGAGGGCTTTGTTATTGGCTTGTGGATTGATGGCTAATCAATCAATTTAAGTAGGATTTTATTCAAAAAAGCAGAATGAAATACCAAAATGATAAATAATTTTGCAGTAATGGTATTTGATTTTGTTTTCTTAGACTAAAATGTTGTTATTGTTCTTGGTTTCATGAAAAACTATACATAAACAACTCAACTAGTCTTGTATGCAACATATTTTCTTCCAAAAAGTGCAAGTTTTCTTGCCTAAACTGTTTTTTTTAGTCCTTTTTACTTGTATATCTTGGGCTATACAAGCTCAAAATGAAATACAAACGGCTACTCAGTATCTCACTGAAAATGCTACAAAACACAAGCTATTAAAGCAAGATATTGACAGAATGACCGTGTCGAGTGCCTATTTATCGCCTACGACTGGTTGGTATCATATCTATTTTAACCAAACCTTTGAATCGGTTGAGATTTATAATAGTTTGTTGAGTTTGGTTGTTAAGGATGGACAAGTCCAACATACGACGGGCAGTTTTGTTCCTAACATAGAAGCATTGGTTAACCAAGCTCCAATTTCAGTATCTCCGATACAAGCGTTGCAGAAGGCAGCCTTAGAGGCCAATTTACCTATAAATACCCCAATCCAAATCAGGGAAATTAGTAATACGCCACTTGCTGATGGTACGCCAGGGAAAGTAGTCTATCAAGCTGAAAGTATTTCAGACGAGAACATTGTCGTAAAAAAATACTGGCTTCCCTACGAAGTACTTGAAGATGGAAAACCACGTATAAAGGTAGCGTTAACGTGGAATGTGCAGTTTTTGACCAAAGACCAGCAGAATGGTTGGAGCATGCACATTGATGCTCATACAGGCGAAATCATCCGAAAAGTAGATGAAGTGATTCACTGTAGTTTTGGGATGGTACATCGCTCGGGTGCTCCTCACGATTGTTCTTTAGAACACGGATCTTCTGTAGGAACCAATGCTGTTCTTGCTCCCAAAGCAACACTGGCACCTGATAATACCTATAATGTTTTTGATTACCCATTAGAGGCACCTACTTTTGGAGGCCGAAGCCTTGTAGCTGCTCCATACAACAAGTTTGTACCTTCAGGAACTGGCCCTGGCGCAACCAATGGTTGGCACTTTGATGGAACTACAAATTATACAACAACCAGAGGGAATAACGTATGGGCCCAAGAGGATGCTAACAATAATGATGGTACTGGATATAGTCCAACATCATCTACATTAGATTTTGACTATCCTTATACACAAGGACTAAGTACAGCAGCCGTTAACAGAGATGCCGCTATTACCAATTTATTTTATTGGAATAACCTTATTCACGATGTTCTTTGGAAGTATGGTTTTGACGAACCTAGTGGTAACTTCCAAAATACCAACCAAGGGCGAGGTGGGGTCGGAAATGATTATGTTTTTGCCGACGCGCAAGATGGAGGAGGAACCAACAATGCCAACTTTTTTACGCCTATTGACGGAATGAATGGCCGAATGCAGATGTACCTGTGGACTAATGCGGGAAGTTATCAGCCAGATGGAGACTTTGATAATGGAATCATTGCCCACGAGTATGGACATGGATGGTCAAATCGTCTTACGGGAGGACCCAATAATTCGTATTGCCTTCAAAATGCAGAGCAAGGAGGAGAAGGCTGGAGTGATTATTTAACGTTGATGCTGACGACCGACTGGGCATCACTAACACCGACTGAAGCAAGCGGAAACATTCCCCGTGGTATTGGTACCTACGCTCTTAAACAAGCTACAAACGGAGCAGGTATTCGTCCTTATCGATATGCCTACTTTAACCAAAATTCCAATACAATCAACAGCGCTGTAACATACGCAGGCGTGGGTAATAGTGCCACATTTCCTATACCTCACGGTATTGGCTCGATTTGGGCCACCATGCTTTGGGATATGACGTGGGAGATTATCCTCCAAGATGCTCAAATAGTGAACAATATTTATTCGACGCCATCCAATATAATGGATATGAAAGGGAATATTGCTGCGCTTAAATTGGTAAATGAAGGATTGCGTTTACAGCCTTGTAGCCCTAGTTTTGTGCAAGCGCGTGATGCTATTCTGGCTGCCGATGGGCTATTGTTTGGCGGGCGTTATCGCTGTGCGATTGGGAGAGCATTTGCACGTCGTGGCTTAGGTGCATTGGCTTCTACGGGTGTATCTACCAACGACCGAGCCGTGACTGAAGATTTTACACCAATCTCAGGAGCATCACTAAATTCCCCCGTTGCACTTAATGTTTGTTCTAATCAAGCGTTTAATTATACCGCCACCACCGCCACAAGTGGAACTACATTTAACTGGACACGTGCTGCGGTGGCTGGCATTAGCAATACTGCTGGGTCAGGTAGTTCTGCGGCTGTGAGTGAAACCTTGGTCAACACCACTTCCTTGCCAGTAACGGTCACTTATCGTTATGCATTAACTCCCACGACTTGTCCAGGCAATGTTATTACCCAAGATGTGAATGTGATAGTGACTCCTTCTGTAGCGGCGACAGTACCTGCTTACAGTGTTTGCCAAAATGCGTCTGTTCCATCAGGAGAAGGATTAGCTAGTCCTGCTGTTTTAATCAATAGCGTTAGCGGTGTACTTTCTATAACGGATACCTATGTGAGAAGCAAGGGCGAAAATACGACAGTATATTCTGCTGAGGTAGGGGTGCAGTCCCACTATAAAACGATTACTTTTGTCGCACCTAATACCGAGGCAGTCACCTTTGAGGTTACTTCGGCAGCGCTTTACCGAAGTGATACCTATCTATCATTGTATGAGGGGTCATTTAATCCTGCGTCTCCTGCTACTAATTTTCTACGAGGAGATGATGATATCAATTTTAATGGAGGAAATTTACGGTCACAATTTACGCATACCCTCACTGCTGGAACTACGTACGTATTAGTAGTTGCTGCGTGGTATGACTTGGATGCGGGAGTATTTACATTACAGTCAACACCAGCTGTATTTTCTACAGGGCCTACTCAGTGGTATTTGAACGCTTCAGGGGGGGCACCATTGGCAACAGGAAATGTTTTTAATCCAGTAGGTGTGTCGGGTTCTGGAATTGTCAACACTGCGAGTGCAGGCGTCACAACTTTTTATGCTGCGAGTCCGTTGTTTCCAGAATGTCGAACACCAGTAACATTTACGATTACTCCAACGCACAGCATAACGTTAACGTCGGTAGCTTCAACTGAAACCCAAGCAGTTTGTATTAATACAGCTATTACTCCCATTACATATTCGTTGGGAGGTGGCGCGACAAACGCCACTGTAACGGGTTTACCTAGCGGAGTTACATATTCAGTGAATGCAGGTGTATTGACGATAAGCGGCTCACCTACCACGGCAGTAGGCAGTCCATTTAATTATAATATTACTACCACAGGCAATACATGTACGGTAGCTACTGAGTCGGGGACTATTACGGTCGGAAACGCTCAAACAATTACCCTTACCTCTCCTAGTGCGACGGAGGCTCAGACGTTATGTGTAAATACGGCCATTACCTCAATCGTATATACACTTGGGGGAGGAGCTACGGGAGCTACTGTTGTCGGCTTGCCGTTAGGTGTGACAAGCACTGTCAATGCGGGGGTACTTACAATTAGTGGTTCGCCTACTACGGCTACTGGTAGCCCATTTGGCTACACTATTACTACTACTGGTAGTGTTTGTACACCTACCACCAAAACGGGTACATTAACAGTAAATGCAGCCCATAGCATTGTATTAACTTCTTCTCCAACGACAGAAATGCAGATTGCTTGTATTAATTCTGCTATTGTTCCGATAACGTATGTCTTGAGTGGAGGTGCAACAGGCGCTACAGTGACAGGGCTGCCAACAGGTGTCACGAGTGCAATCAACGGAGGGGGTCTTACAATTTCAGGTGCGCCTACGACAATTGCAGGTAACCCATTTAGTTATTCTATCACCACCACGGGTAATGCTTGTACAACTGCTAGTGAATCGGGGACTATTGCTGTTCAGACTAAGCCAGTATTAACGCTCTCAGTACTTCAACAAACCTTAAACGAAGGCAATAGCCAAATAATCTGTGACATAGATGCTAATCCTATAAATAGTTTACAGTTTAACGTTTCGGGTACTTGTGGTTCTGGGGCGCCTATTTGGCGTGTTCAAGTAGGTAGTGGTGCATGGAGTGCTTGGTCGGCGACAGCACCAGTTTCCCAATCCTCCAATAACCAACTCCACCGCTACCAAGCAGCATGTGATGCTAATTGTCCAACGACTTATACTGGTGCAATTGAGTTGCAGATTAACTACCGTTCGTCGGTACCACAGTCCGTATCTATGGTGGCGGATGGTGTGACCGTTGCTGCTGGTGAGACAAAAGATGTATGTAATGTAGAAGGAAATGAACTGACATTTAATGCCACATGCGCCGCTGGGGAGGTTTTAATTTACTCAGTTGATGGGGGGGAGTATGGTACAACAGTCCCAGTCCAATTGGTTGATGGCCAATACCACAATTACCGTGTACGTTGCCGCAAATCAGATGGAACAAGTTCGTGCGTAGAAACGGAGTCAGGAGTAATGAGACTACGATTAATTATGAATTCAATGACACCCGTAGTTAGTTTGAATGTGACGAATGGTTGTGGTAACTCAGTAGCATTTACAGGTACTACAAACTGCGGAGCAATGACGTCTATCTGGTACAATGCAACGACGAATACTGCATTGCCTAGCCTTCCATCACAAACGCCAAGTGAAACAGCCTCCTACTATGTTCGCTGTCAAGCTGATGGTGGTTGTTTGAGCGGGAAAAGTAATGTAGTAACTTATACGGTATCGCCTGTTAATACTCCGCCAGTAGTCATGGTGAGCTCGGATGTAGCATGTACAGGAACAGAAGTGACGATATCAACTAACTGCCCTGCAGGAACCAGTGCACTTTGGAATACTGGTGTCACAGAGCCGAGCTTTAAAGTAGCGTTTGCCAATATAACTAAACAAAGTTATTCTGTTCGATGTGTATCATCGAATGGTTGCCAAAGTGGTGTGAGTGCGACCAAAGATGTTTATTGGAAAGCTTATGTTGTGACGTTAATTAATATCGGGGAGTCAAAATCATCGGTAAAAGCCAACGACCGTGCTGCTTGGGTTAGCCAGTTCATCACACGAGATGGTGGCTCTGAGTTGGAACAAAGTACCCAACAAAATCCGACGCTATTTTTTACAGAAAATGTTAACAAGATAGCCCCACGTTATTGGACAATTAACGTAGATGCTTGTGCGTTGGGCACAGATGGTTCGTTAACGTTTGATATGCTGGCTACCCCTGAGACGGGTCTTCCACGCTCATTCAACACGCATGAGAACAATGCTCCGTACTTTATGTACGCCAACCGCGAGGGTTGGACGGAATTGTACGCGCAAAACCACCCCGCCTATGGTTTCTACGAAAACAATGGCGCAGGAGGTAATGTTTATGATGCAGGGTTGCCCAAAGGTTTATATAAATTGGGCGTTCGCTACTGGGATCAAAAAGGTTGGGGCAGTATTTATCCATCTACTCGTAAGCCACAAGGCAACGTGCTGGCCTACCAAGAATACTGGTTCAGAATCCAGTCAAAAGATGGGGTAGGTGTGGGAGCTGCGAGAGAAATGGCAACAAATTTGTCATCCCAGAGGGATCTAAAATCCACTGATAACGTTTTTGCACAAGTTATGCCTAACCCTGTCACCAATATCCTCCGTCTCCAAGTCCCCGATAGCAAAGCGCAAGTTGTGCAAACTACGTTGTTGGATGCTGCGGGCCGTCAAGTGCTAAGTCGGACGTTTGTGCCCGAAACCAACACGCACCAAGAGGAGTTTGGAGTAAGTGAATTGCCGACGGGAATGTATTTTATGAAGGTGACAACGCCTGAGAAAAGTGCTTTGTTGAAAGTGGTGAAATTGTAGCGCTCTTAGATGATAATAAAGCCCTCGAGTAACTTGTTGAGGGCTTTGTTATTGGCTTAAAGACTACTTTTCCACCAACGTAACAATGCTTTTTTCTTTGATTATCAATGGTTTTGAAGAAATAGATGTTGGGTGAAGGTCTTCGCTTTCGGAAGTCGTAAATGCTTCCCAGCGGGTTCGTTTTTTGGAAGTTACGTTAGGTTGTATAGCGACTGGAATATCACTCGCATTGACAAGTACGGTTACCAATCGCCCATCGGTATTTTTATAAGATGATACGTACAACGCTTGGTTGGTTTGGCTTAACGTCACATCTACTCGAACGGCTCCTGGACGGATAAATCGGCTGTAATTCCCCAACGCCCACAGCATTTTGGAAGGCTGAAAATGGCCATCAGTTTTGTTTTTGTCGATGTAAATCAAGCCATCTTTGTAATTGTAGGGTGAAATGGCCAGCCACCAATGCCAGGCCGTCGCGTTGGCATGGGTCAGGTCGTTGTGAATCAATTTTGCCACGTACAACGCAGGATTCATGCCAAGGTCTTTTCCTGAGCCATTAATTTCGCCACCGTTGTCCCCTAAAATGCAATATTCCGACATCCAGTAGCGTAACGCTTGCTGCTTGTTCAGTTCGGTTATTACTTGTTTACGAACGTTGACCGCCTTGTCATAGGGCGAAGATGTAAAGTAGCTATGCCCCGAAATAGCCCGCGTCAGTTGTGACAAATCGCCAAGATAATCGGGAGAGTTTTTGTCAAAAAATGCCTGAATTTGATTGCCTTTGCCTGCCCGACCGTGCTCAGAATATAAAAATTCAAGTTGACCTGCTTCCGCAACGTTGATTTGGGTCGATAACTTAGCGTTTACCAAGGCTTTGTTTAAGGCACGAGAAATACCCGCTATCTGCTGGTTGTAAAAGGGTGTTCCTTCTTGGCCTCCATCGCTCCAATCCCACTGTGGTTCGTTGACAGGGCTGATGTAGTTGAAACTTACCCCCGTTTTGGCTTGAATTCCTTTTAAGCTTTGGGCCATAAAATCCGCAAAATCGTCGTATCGTTCGGGGCTAAGGTTAGGGGTTTTATTGGTAGCAAAACCTTTGCCATTGGTTGTCAATGAAACGGGAGGACTGTTGGGGAAAGCCAAAAAATAAGACACGCCTCGCTGTTTAGCTGCTTCTAAAAACCAGCGTTGCCCCGCCTGTTTGTCCCAATCGTAGGTGCCATCGGGTCGTAAAAAAGACTCAGCCCGCCGCCATTCGTCTTTGATTCCGCTGTTGGCGCCTTGTTCGGTTGTTCCAGCCCCAAGGTTGAAGCGCCAAAGCGAAAGCCCAATGCCTTTTGGCTGTCCGTTGGGCGACATTTCTCGGCTAAATAGCAAATCGGCGATGGCATTGCGTTTGGCATCGGGCCACTGTCCTACAAACTGACAAGACCAGGCATCGGATGCCCCAAAATGCTCGATGGTTTGGTACGTAACACTGGGATTTATGACGATTTGAACAGCCAAATCCAGGGGTTTTTCTTTTTGGCCATAACTCGTTAGCCAGCAAAACAAAGCAAGTACATACAGAATAGGTTTCATATCCCTATAAGTAGGAAGAAGTAAGTTTTTACCGCTAAGTAGAGTCTCCTCAATATTTCTGGCAAATTAAATTTTTATCAGGTTAAACGTATTAAAAAAGTAGCCTCAGGGAGGCTAAATCTTAGTAGAAAAAGAGGGGTGAAGGCCCCCCAAAAGCCCCATCGGGGTGACATCTTTCACCGAGCGTCGGCCGCCCCGATGGGGCTTTGATGCATTTTTCTACGAAGATTTAGCTCCTCTGGAGCAATGAACAGCCACTCTATATTTTAATGAGTTTAACCTGGATTTTTACAGAAAACGAAGCCCATTCAATCCAGTTGAGTATGCACCTGCTTCTGCTTCCTTTTTAAAGAAATCTGTTCATAATATGTTTCAAAAACCCCTCACACCCTTTTTTAAAAAGAGTTCTTATTGGCTATTTTTTGCCATTTCCTTGAGCCAATGGAATGTTTTTGCCCAAACTTCATACACAACTGATGCCAAAACACTGGCCAAAGGGCAGCAACTTTTTCAGGCTAATTGCTCCACTTGTCATAATTTCCTTCAAAAAGGAATAGGGCCAAGTTTGGAACGAGCCACCACCGAATTACCCGCCGATTGGCTGAAAAAAGTCGTTCACAATGCCCCCGAAGTGCTTGCCAGTGGAGATGCTCGCCTAACCAAGCTTTTTGAAGAATACAAACAAGTGATGCCTCCTTTCACGCAACTCAAAGGAGGGGAAATTGAAGCTATTTTGGCTTTTATTCATAAAAATCAAAAACAACTAGCCCGCGACAAAGAAGCGGTAGGAGCAGTGTTAGATCCACTGCCCGAAAAGATTAAAAAGAAAGGTTGGCAAATGCAACTTCGCTACCTCTCAACCGCTCCTGCCACAGGCCCCAAAGCACCATTGGCACGTATCAATAAAATGCTTGTTTTGAAAGGCCAGAAAGACCGCGTTTTTGTTTCGGACTTACAAGGAATTTTATACGAACTGGTTAATAATCAGTGGAATGTTGCGTTAGATATTCGTAAAGAGCGGCCTCAGTTTATTTCGTCTCCTGGGCTAGCTACGGGCTTGGGAAGTTTTGCTTTTCATCCTGATTTTTCCCAAAATGGTCTGTTATACACCACGCACACCGAAAAAGCAAACAGCGCTTTGGCCGATTTTCGTTATGCTGATTCCATCAAAGTTACTTTGCAATGGGTGGTTACGGAGTGGAAAATCGCCAATTCGGGCACGATTCCTTTTTCGGTAAAAGGGCGTGAGTTGTTTCGTATTAACATGGTTTCGCCCATTCACGGAATGCAAGAGATTACTTTTAACCCGCTTGCCAAAGCAGGGGATAAAGAATATGGTTTGATGTACATCGGGATTGGTGACGGCGGCGCTTCTGAAAATGGTTTTCCTCACATTTGTAATAGTACCAACGGAGCGTGGAGTTCGGTGTTGCGCATCGACCCGCTCGGAAAAAATAGCCGAAATGGTCGTTATGGTATTCCTGAAAGTAACCCATTTGCCAATGCCACCTCACCAACTACCGTCAAGGAAGTATTTTGCCGAGGGTTTCGCAATCCCAACCGTATCACGTGGAGTCCTGATGGAAAAATGCTCATTACTGACATTGGACAAACCAACATCGAAGAGTTGAACCTTGGAAAAGCAGGGGCAGATTACGGCTGGCCCGACCGCGAAGGTACGTTCGTGATTAATCCGCGCGGACGAATGGACAAAGTGTTTCGGTTGCCTGCCAACGAACCTGCTCAAAGATATACCTATCCCATCATGCAGTACGACCACGACGAAGGGAAAGCCATTGGGGGAGGGTTTGTATATCAGGGCAAAGCTAATCCTGATTTACAAGGCAAATACGTGTTTACGGACATCAATAATGGACGGGTGTTTTTGGCAGAAAACGCCCAGTTTGCCCAAGGGAAAAGTGCTCATATTCAAGAAATTGAGCTGTTGATTGACGGCCGACTCGCCGACTTTTTTCAACTGCTTTCTCCCGCCAAGCCTGACCCACACATTGGGGTTGGTTTAGACAACGAAATGTATGTTTTTACCAAAGCCGACGGGAAACTTTATCAAGTAGTAGGCTTCTCGCGCAAGGCCAAATAATAAAAATGGGGTGTCTCAACAGTAATAGGTTACAAAATATTCGCTGGTTTTAACCTCATCCCAACCCTTCTCCTTTCTGGAGAAGGGTTTTAAAAGTCCCCATCTCCAGAAAGGAGAGGGGGATTTAGGGGGTGAGGTTGAACAGAGGCCGAAGATAATTTGGTGATACTAGGCTTTTGAGACAGCCCCATTCGTACCCCATCACTTTATCTTCTTTATTTTTTGGTCGCAAATGGAAACGTAACGGGGTACAAAATAGCCCCGTCAAACTCCCGAATATAGGTCGAAAACTGCTTTTTACCTTCTTTTAATTCAATGATGCGAGCGCCATTTTTGGTGCGTAAATAGGTGTTTTCACTTCCTGAGAAACAACCGTACGTCAAGGCGATTCCGTAATACTCTACCAAATAGTCGTTTACGTGGTCGTGCCCTACAAACGTCCCTAACACGTCTCCCGATTGTACCATTGCCGCAAACATCCCCGAATTGATACTGGGCGGACACTCATTTTCGTAACGGACACCACGGCGACGATTTTTGATGTTATCAAACGCCATTCGGTATTCGGGCAACGGAATATGAAAAAAGGCCAAAGCGGGCAGGGTATCTTTCTGGGTTTCTTTGAACTTGGCACTGGTTTTTTGAAACCAATCAACTTGATTATGATTAAACCAGCCGTAGCCATCCACTTTCTTTATTTTTGAATAAGCGTGCGAATCCATCGCGTAAAGAATCGCCGCGTTGGCTCCCGATTTTCCCTTGACAGTAATCGCTGCATTCAAGTAACCATCTACCCCTGGAATCGACGGGATTTTATTCAAAAGATAAGGTTTTGTGGCTACGTAAGCAGCTACTTCAGCTCGCTTCATTTCGCTTTCGTCATCGTGATTTCCCAACGTAACGATGTAAGGTATCTTGCGCGAAATCACAACTTCCAGCACTTCGTCCCATCCTTGTTTGGTAGGAGCGCTGACCACCACGTCGCCCGTAAAAACCACCAAATCAGGCTTTTGCTCGTCGAGCGTGGTGCGCATCATCGAAATGGATTTTTTGGAAGGTTCTGCCCCCGCTTTGTAGTGCAAATCGGTAAATTGTACAATGCGGAAAGTGCTGTCGGAGCGGAATTTTAATTCTTGGGCCTGAACGGCAGAGATGATAAATAAAAGAACGGCAGACAGGGAAATAAATCTGTTTTTCATATAAATGGTTAAGTTAGACAAGAAATTACGAATGTGGATTTAATACGTTTTAAAAGTGAAAGTGTCCTATTGAGCACGTTTTTATTTGTGCCAAAAATAAAACAAGGGAAATTAAGGGAATGTTATCAATTAGCCGTACTATCTTTACTCTCATTAATGAAGTTGTTTCATCAAACCGTCATTCCTCTTGAATTTCACCGACGAGATTATAGACGCCCTGTCTATTGATTGCCTTATTTTTGGATTTAAGGATGCCCAACTTTCCATTCTTTTGGTCAAACACGGAATCGGTCCGACTTTGGGTCAATGGGCTTTGCCAGGAAGTTGGATAAAATACAATGAAAGTATCGACGAGGCCGCAGGCCGAATCTTATCGTCGCAGACTTCCGTGGAGAATATCTATTTAGAGCAATTTAAAACCTTTGGAGAGGTTCGTCGATTTCCAACCCGAAGGGTCATAACAATTTGCTATTATGCTTTAGTCAATATCGAAAAATTTGAGCTTCATCCAGGTCCCACCGAAGCTGATGTGTCTTGGTTTAACATCCAAGAAGTACCGACCATGCCTTTTGACCACAACAGAATTTTTGAAGATTGCCTCGCTTTTTTGAAACATAAAATCCAGCACGAACCCATCGGATTCAATTTGCTCCCCACAAAATTTACGCTTTTACAATTGCTCGAACTCTACGAGGCGATTCTAGGACAAAAACTAGATAAATCGAATTTTAGAAAGAAATTTCTGAAAATGAACCTATTGGTGGACACCCAAGAACGCCAACAAGACGTATCGCACCGCGCCGCCACCTTGTATCGGTTCGACGAAAATGTGTATAATAAACTCCTAGAAAAAGGATTTACGTTTGAAGTATAGCCCTTGGTCAGACGATAGTCAGACCGAAAACCTTGCGGGCATATCGTCTGACTACCGTCTGACTTAGTACACGGTCAGACGGTAGTCAGACCGAAAACCAAACTCTTGAGAACCACCGTGTTTGACTGTTGAGTCATCGTCAGACGATGTAGGGTTCAATCGGTTGAATTTTTCCCTCGGCATCGTAAAAAATCTCCGTCATTTTGATGCTTCGGAGGTGCGTAACGCCTTCTGAGAGGCTCGAATCATGGTAAAAAAGATACCATTTTCCTGCTACTTCACAAATCGAGTGGTGCGTTGTCCATCCAACTACGGGCTGAAGAATTTGGCCTTGGTACGTAAAAGGTCCGTAAGGCGAATCACCCGTAGCATAGCAGATGTAGTGCGAATCGCCCGTCGAATACGAGAAATAATACTTGCCATTGTAGCGGTGTAGCCAAGGCGCTTCAAAAAAGCGACGGTCATTGTCGCCAGCCAACAACAAATTTCCTGCTTCATCTAAAATTTGAACATCGAGCGGGCTTTCGGCCAATTCCAATAAATCATCGGTTAGCTTGGCAATTTTTGGACAAAGTGCCGTTTCGTGGGCTAATGGTTCTTGATTTTGAGCGTCATAGACGTTGTCGCGGTACTTTTGTAATTGTCCTCCCCAAATCCCCCCAAAGTACAAATAATAACTTCCATCGGTGTCTTCAAATACCGCAGGGTCAATGCTGTAACTGCCTTTTATTGGTGATTTTTCGGCCACAAAAGGTCCCGTCGGAGAGTTTGAAATGGCCACCCCAATTTGAAAAATTCCTTCGTGGTTTTTGGCAGGGAAAAAAAGGTAATAGCGTCCGTCTTTGTGCGCGGCATCGGGCGCCCACAACTGCCGTTCTGCCCACGGAACATCGTTTACGTGCAGCGCCACCCCGTGGTCAACCACTTCACTATTCACTGATTCCATCGAAAAAACGTGGTAATCTTCCATGCCAAAATGGTCGCCGTTGTCATTAAACGGAATGCCCGCGTCGATGTCGTGGGAAGGATAAATGTAAATTTTCCCGTCAAAAACGTGTGCGGATGGGTCGGCCGTAAACAAATGCGAAACCAACGGTTGCGAAATTGCTCGTTCGTTAAGTTTCTCAAAATCAATGTGCTCGATGCTATCTTCTGGCATTTTTTTATTTTTTATTAATTGCTATAATCAACCTTTGTCACTTCGACGAAACTTTTGTCACTTCGACGAAGGAGAAGTCTATTTTCGGAGAAGCCCAACACCTCACCGCTGACGTTTTTCCTTCAAATCAGCCTCAATTTGCACTTCCATTGTTTTGTTAATTTCGTACCAAAACAACAAAGCGACGCTTACGAGAAAAATCAATCCAGGGTAAATACTCACGGCCATTTTAATACCATTGACAGCACCTGCCGTTTGTTTGGTTTGTTCGGCTACATATCCATAATTTGATAAAATTCCTGCCCCGATTGATCCCCCAATACTGAGTCCCGCTTTCAGGCCAAAAATCATGGCAGAAAAGATAATAGCGGTAGCGCGGCGGTTGTTTTTCCATTCTGAATAATCCGCAACGTCGGCAATCATGGCCCAAAGCAACGGAATGGTCACGCCGTAGGTAAAGCCGTGGAGGATTTGAGTGAAAAAAACGAGGCCAATGCTGTCTTTGGAATAAAAATTAAACATCAATAAACACAGCGCCGACAGCGCCAAGAAGATTCCGAAGATGTTTCTTTTTCCAAAACGGTCGGCCAGTGGTTTAGAGAACATGATTCCGACAATCATAAAAATAATTCCACCCGCATTAAAAACGCTGTTGGCCGAGGTGGGGGCATCTTCGGGCCACTCAAACTTCCCTAAGCCTAAACCCGTGATGGTGGCATTTAAGCCCCGAATAAAGTCGTTAAAACCAATGGAATCGAGGTAAGCTGCTTGGGCAGCGTGGTCGAGGTAGTAGTTAAAATAATAAATGTACATACCGCCTTTGAGGGCTAAGGTGACAAAAATGAGAATGGTCACCAAGAGCATAATAACCCAAGGCTTGTTCTTAATAAGGTCAGTCAAATCTTGCTTAATGGAATTTTTCTCTTCAACGGGCGGTACTATACGCTCTTTGGTAGTTAAAAAAGTAATCCAAAAACAAATCACGCCTACAATGGCAAAAAAGAGCATCACTTTTTCAAACCCAACGGCTTTGTTTCCGTGCCCCAACGACAGCGCCAAAGGAAGAAGTAGCGATTGGATGATAAATTGGGCAACCATCACGGCCACAAAACGATAGGACGAAAGGCTATTTCGCTCTTTCATGTCGCCCGTAATGACGCCACTCAGTGCCGAATACGGCAAGTTATTGGCCGAATACACAATCACGAGTAGGAGGTAGGTGGTGAGGGCGTAAATAACCTTGCCCGTGTCACCAAAATTGGGTGTAGAGAAAGCCAACAAAGAAATGATTCCAAAAGGTAAGGAAGTCCAGATAATCCAAGGGCGAAATTTCCCCCAGCGCGTGTTGGTACGGTCAGCAATGAGGCCCATCAAGACATTAAAAAATGCCCCCAACAAACCTCCCACAAAAATGATGATACTGGCCGTACCCGCAGGGATTTTGTAAACATCGGTGTAGAAATACGCCAAAAAGGTCATTAAAGTCTGAAAAATGAGATTGGCAGCCAAATCTCCGAGACTGTAACCGATTTTTTCAATGACCGAAAGTTGCTGATTACTGGAATTCATTGGTAGTGTCCGTTAAAGGTTAATTGGAAGCATAAGTGGGGTTATGGTATTTTTTACTATAATATATTGGTAATTTTTTTTAGCCTCAAAAAAATAAATTACAACTTATTGTAAAAATTACCATAAGATAATAAAACTTTATTACTTTTGTTAGACTATTCACAAAAAATCTTTGTTTGGTTATATTAGCTCGATTTCACTATGACTTCTTCAGTTCAAGACCATGTTCTATGGAAATCATATCGAGAAGGCGATAAGCAGGCGCTTGGCATGATTGTCGAGCGTTATTATCGTACGTTGCGGCGCTATGGTCTAAAGTTTATGATTGATGAAGCGGCGGTCGAGGATTGTATTCAGGATTTATTTTTGCAACTGTGGCAAAATCGGCTTCAAATCAATGACACCTGTTCGGTCAAACATTATCTGCTGAAATCGTTGCGGAGCCACATTATTCAGTTTTTACGGATTGAAAAACATTTTACCCACCAAGAACCCGATTGGGACACGGCTTTGCCAAAAGAAATAGATGTTGAAACGCTTCTTATTCAGGAAGAAGTGGCTTTGTTTCAAATCAATGAACTCAAAAGACAATTAGATACGCTCCCCGCCCGCGAACGCGAAGCGCTATATTTAAAGTACTACGAAAACCTGTCGGTGGCAGAAATTGCCGAAACGATGAATGTCAACCGTCAGTCGGTTTCTAATTTTCTACAAAAAGCACTGACCAAATTGCGTAGCCGTTGGTTGGTTGCTCCCCTTTATTGGCTCATTTGTCTTTTCCTCTAAAAAAATTTAACCTTCATTAGGGTATCTCGTTTGGGTATCTTCATACTATCATTAAAAATAGTAGAAAAGTACCAAATGAAATCATTTCCCAATCCCCATTCTGTTACCGAGCTGCTCGACGATGAGGTCTTCCAACGATGGATGAAGGAGAGACGTCGGGAAGACCGTTGGTTTTGGGAAGAATGGCTTCAAGTGTATCCCGAAAAAAGAGATTTGTACGAACAGGCCGTTGCAGCTTTCTTACTGATTGAAGGTAAAGAGGATAATCTCACAGACGACGAAGTTGCCCTAAAGGCAGACCAAATTTTGGCCTCAATTCCCGATGAATCTTTGGATAATATCAAACCATTACTGGGCTGGACCTGGGTACGCTGGGTAGCGGCGGCGATTGTTATTGGACTAGCCACTTGGTACCAATTCCTGCCTAAGCCGCAAGAGGTTACCTTAACGTCCAGAAGTGAAGAAAAGGCATTGGAGGAAGGAAAGTGGACGTTGGTAAATAATACGAGTCAGCAGCCAATGGTGGTTTTATTGCCCGATAATTCGTCGGTCGTATTGTCGCAGGGAAGTAGTGTTCGTTTTCGGAAAGTAATAAGTAAAACCAAACGAGAAGTGTTTTTGCAAGGCGAAGGCTTTTTTGAAGTAGCCAAAGATGCCCAAAAACCATTTTTTGTTTATACCAATAGTCTCACTACCAAAGTATTGGGGACGAGTTTTCAAGTGCGTTCTTTTGAAGGAGAAACCGTGGCGTTGGTAAAAGTAAAATCGGGGAAAGTGGCGGTTACGTCGGTAGCAGCACCCAATAAACCAACTTATCTGATTGAACACCAAGAACTCAGTATTGTCACCAAAACCAATGAAGTCATTCAAAAAACGAGCGATAATGTAGCCGAAAACCCCGCAGCCATCGTCAATCAACAGTTTACGTATGAGTTTGCGCCCGTTTCGGAAATTTTTAGCCAATTGCAAGAAGCATATCACCTTCCGATTCAGTACGACCACGAAAAACTACGATCATGTACGTTTACGGGGCAACTTAATGATGTACCATTTCTTGAAAAAATCCGATTAATCTGTCTTACCATTGAAGCAACCTATGAAGTCGTTGATGATAAAGTGACTATTCACAGCCAAGGCTGTAATTAGTTGTTGTTCTTTCTTTAACCTATCTATTAAAACGTATGAGTTAGATTCTATCACTTTCCTTTTCCCCAAAAAAGAAAAGCGATAGTGCTCCCAACACTATCGCTAGTACTACTCTGAAATGTGTTTACCAGACACATTTAGCCGTTAAGGCGAGCAATTGTTTTTGTCATTTCTACCAAAAAACAACAAAACGAACAAATGTATGGATTCCCATTTATTTAAACACAACGTTTGGATTAGGATTATGAAAATTTCAGGTCTTCAGTTCTTGCTTGTGCTCTTATTTTTCAAAATAAGTTTTGCCCACGATAGCAAAGCGCAAGAGTTTTTGAACCGCCGCATTAGTTTTTCGGCCCAGAATCAAGATGCTGAAGTGATTATCAAACGCATTGAGAAACTAGCAAAAGTGCAATTTCTGTTTAGTCGAGAAGTTGTACAATCGAAGCGTAAAATCACTTATCAAGCCAATAATGAAGAGCTTTTTGGCGTATTAGAGCACATTTTGACCCCGCTCAACCTTACTTACGAAGTAGTAGGACAACAAATTTTGATCAAACGGCTGCCTGCGCCGTCCACACCCGCCCAAGAAAAATCTGCGGAAGCAGCGAGTGTCTCCGACATCAAGCTAATTGACATTGCAGGGCGTGTCACAGGAGACGATGGTCAAGGATTACCAGGCGTAAGCATTCAGGTAAAAGGGACGGTGAAAGGAACCAGTACCGATGCCAACGGCGACTATAAACTGTCACTTTCTGATGCCAACGGCGTGGTGTTGGTTTTTTCGTACGTCGGCTATGTTAGCAAAGAGGTAGCAGTAGGTGCGCAAAAAATCATCAACATTCGTTTAGAGGCCGACAACAAGACCCTCAATGAAGTGGTGGTAGTAGGTTACGGAACGCAGCGCAAAAGAGACATTAC
The DNA here is from genome assembly GCF_000482465.1 of Runella limosa DSM 17973. Classification (GTDB taxonomy): domain Bacteria; phylum Bacteroidota; class Bacteroidia; order Cytophagales; family Spirosomataceae; genus Runella; species Runella limosa. The sequence continues at coordinate 52,794 of NZ_AXVJ01000058.1, read as the reverse complement.
TGGCTCGGTGGTGTCCGTAAACGAAGCAACCTTGAAAGAAGTACCTGCTCCCAACCTTTTGAACCAGCTCAAAGGCCGTGCCGCGGGGGTTTCTATTGTGAGTAACGGCTCTACGCCTGGTAGTCAGGCAACGATTCGTATTCGCGGAAACCGCTCCCTTACGACGGGTAACGGTGACGGACTTGATGGCCCACTGGTAGTAGTAGATGGGATTCCGTTTGGAGGATTGAATGACATTAATCCAGACGATATTGCTAATCTTGAAATCTTGAAAGACGCATCGGCAACGGCTATTTATGGCTCAAGAGGAGCTGGAGGGGTAATCTTGGTTACTACAAAAAGAGGGAAAACGGGCAAGCCAGTGTTGACGTATGATGGTTACCACGGCGTGACAAACATCATGGGCAAATACAACGTCATGAACGGCGAGCAGTACGCCAAATTCAAAGAGCAATCGGCGGCACTGAACACCCAAGGTGCAGGGACAACGGCCTATCCACTTACAGAAGAAGAAAAGGCCAACCTCGCCGCAGGCGTTTCTACCAATTGGCAAGACTTATTGTACAAACAGGGCTTTAACACAAGTCACCAACTTGGCTTGCAGGGTGGCGTAGAAAATACCCAATACAGCTTGGGCCTTGGTTATTTTAATGAAACGGGTATTATGCCGAATCAAAATTTTCAGCGTATGAATATCCGTGCTACCATAGATCAAAAAATTGGCAAGCGAGTGAAAATAGGTTTAAATACGCTCAACACCCTTACGTACCGAAATGATCCTGCGGGTGGGGGCGTTCCGACGGAGTTGGTGCGTTTATCGCCACTCATCAAACCCTACAATGATGACGGCACAGTACTTCTGAACCCTAAACGCGGAACCATTGAGGCACAGGCAGTAAGCCCACTTACCCTCATTTCTCGCGGCAACGATATTCTTTCGAGAGAGCGTGCCATCAGAACATTCAATAGTTTGTACGCCGAAGTCAACATTTTGGATGGCCTTCGGTATCGGTTCAACGTTGGTTTGAACTACAGCCAGACTGGTTTTAATGGCTACGGCCCGCCAAATACATTCGTCAATACAGGCGTTGACCAAAGTGTGTCAAGCGCCGAAATTAGAAATACGGAGTATTGGGACGTAAATATGCAGCATTTGCTGTATTATGATAAAACCATTGGAAAACATAGAATAGGCTTGACTGGGCTCTATGAATATACCAAAAATCACTCGCTGGGTAGTCGATTCACGGTAAGGGGAGTTCCTGCTGATTACATTAAAACTGCCAATTTTGCGCTGGCTTCTGGAACGCCCGTTGCACCTACAGACTTCGGCAATTCCTTTTCAGAAACGGGTCTGCTTTCTTACATGGCCCGATTGAACTATACGTTCAATGATAAATACACCTTGACGGCAACGTTCCGTAGAGATGGTTCATCGACCTTGTCTCCCGCTAATCAATACTTCAATTACCCCGCCATTGGTTTAAGCTGGAATGTCATCGAAGAGCCATTTATGAAGGATTTAGCCGTTTTCTCTAACTTAAAATTGAGAGGTGGTTGGGGTATTTCGGGCAACCGTAACGTGGGTGCTTATGCTACGTTAGGAGCACTTTCAACGGGTTACTACAACTTTGGAACAACAACCGCAGGTCAAGTGCTTGCTTATACCGTTACCAGTCTTCCAGCGGCTAATTTGGGTTGGCAATCGACGGCTCAGACAGATGTTGGTTTAGAAATTGGTTTGTTTAACAACCGCATAACGGGCACATTTGACGTGTATTTCCAAAAAACGAAAGACATTTTGCTTTCGGTCAACCTGCCAGAAAGTAACGGTGCCAACTCTACCCTGAAAAACTTAGGAAGAACCGAAGGAAAGGGGTTTGAATCTTCGTTAACGTTTGATATTTTCAGAAATAAGGGTGGGTTTAATTGGAGCGCTGATGTGACCTATTTCTTTAACCGTGAAAAAATCACGCAGCTTACCACACCGACCGAGTTAGACAACAAAGGAAACTTCTGGTTTGTTGGACAACCGCTGACCGTCATTTACGACTACAATAAGATTGGTATCTGGCAACAAGCGGATTTGGATAATGGCACGTTGAAAAAACAAACGTCGCCAGTACAGATTCCAGGTGAAATCAGAGTAGAAGACGTTGATAACAATGGGGTGATTGATGCCAATGACCGCAAGATTATTGGCAATTTTCAACCAAAATGGGAAGGTGGCCTAACCAACAGATTCAACTACAAAGGTTTTGACTTATCTATCGTTACCTTCGCCCGCATGGGAATGAAAGTAGTAGTGCCGTATTTATCAGGCACTTCGGGTGGTGGTTCTGGATTTGGATTCCTTAACCAAGGACGTTCTAACCAATTGGTGATGGATTACTGGACCCCAGAAAACCCAACCAATGCTTTCCCTCGACCAGATGCAGGGGGTGGTGTGCGTAACTTTACTTCTACTACTTCGTACCAAGACGGTTCTTTCATCAAAATGAGAAGTATCAACTTAGGTTATACTGTCAGTGGAAAAGCCCTCACCAGATTGGGGATTTCTTCTGCTCGCATTTACCTAAACGCTACGAACCCTTTCATCATTTACTCGCCACTGGTAAAAGCCAAATTGGCGGTTGACCCTGAAGGAAACGGTTATGGGAATACCATTCAAGGAGGCAATTTCAACCGCTTTGTGACGGTCAACTTAAACAATCCTCCAGTTCGTCAATATACGATGGGTTTAAATCTTAAATTTTAATTCAAGATGAAAAAGATACATAGTTCAATCCTTGCTTTTACCTTACTATTCTGCTTGAGTTGCGGGAAAATATTGGAAGAGCATCCGCAATCGCAAATTGTCCCCTCTTACTTTAATAGTTCTGCTGGGGTACTGGGTGGGATTGCTGGCGTATATAATCTAATCCGAAACCAATGGGGCACCGAAGGGTTTTCTTCCGAAATGCAGGCTGGTACCGACGAATTTATTCAGGGTGCCAGCAGTGGTGGCGGTCCGATACATACCTACAACGGTCTCAATAGTACCAATTTCGGCTCGGCTTGGGGGACGTCTTTTGTGGCAATCAATACCATCAACGGTGTATTGAAATATGGACAGAGTATTGACCTGCCAGAAGCAACAAAAAAACAATATTTAGCACAGGCCAAGTTTTTGAGAGCTTTCTGGTATTTTTATTTGGTGCAAACATGGGGAGATGTTCCGTTGAGTACTGAATTTATTACGGTTCCATCACAAAGTGCCAAAAGAGACCCCGCAACAGAGGTATATAAGTTGATTATTCAAGACTTAACCGAGGCCGCTGCTGCTTTGCCCGATAAGCCAACCGCTCCATTCTTAGGAAAGGCTGCGACCAAACCTGTGGCTTTATTTTTCTTGGCAAAAGCCTACCTGACCCGTGGTTGGCTGACAAATTCGCAGGCAGATTTTGCGGAAGCAGCAAAAATTTCGAATGATCTTATTGCCGCGAAGGGAACCTATGGTTTAGACCTTTGGCAGGATTTTGGCGATGCTTTTGTGCCTGCAAACGACTATGGGAAAGAAACAATGTTTGTTAGCGATCACTCAAATGATGCTAAGTTTGGTTATTATACCGTAGGAGGTGGAGCCAGTGGTGGGGATGCTCAAAACCTTACGCCTTGGTTTACCAACTGGAATTATCCGAACAACAGCGGACTCAATTCTTTTGTAAATGCTTCTGGAGTATTGGTAAACTCTGGCACCTCAGGCATGATCCGTGATTCATACTATGGCCGCCCATACGCCCGTATTCGCCCAAACAGTGTGAAACAAACAGCGGGAGAAAGCACAGGCAAAAATTATTTTCTTGACCAAGCATTTGTCAAAAGAGATGTTGACTCAAGATTTGCCAATACATTCTACACGACGTACATTTCTAATACTGCGGTAACAAATACAGCGACAGCCGCTAATAACAAACGTGGTATTGGCTATACCATGCAAGTCGGTATTGATACCGCTGTGTGGATTACAGATTATGAAGTGGTAGGTGCTCCGCAATTTAACGGAACAAGACCCTTTAAAGGAATCATAGCTCCTCCGAGTACGTGGAATGCCAATTTGTATCCTGCTATTAAGAAACACATGGATCCGAGCCGTGGCACTAATTTCAACGACCCATCCACTCGCCCAGTTGTCATTACTCGATTTTCTGAAGTATATCTGATTGGCGCGGAAGCGTATTTGATGTCGGGTAATAAAGCCAAAGCGGCTGAATTGCTCAATGTCGTTCGTCAAAGAGCTGCTTATCGAAAGACCAACACGGCGGCGCAAAATACGGCGGCAGCAACTGCCATGGCGATTGCTGCCGATGATGTCACAATTGACTTTATCTTGGATGAAAGAAGCAGAGAGTTTTTTGGTGAATGGATGAGATACCACGACTTAGTTCGAACCAAAACCTTGGTAAGACGTATAAAAGCTTGGAATAGTGAGGCGGGGCCGTATGTAAAAGATTTTCATGTTTTACGGCCAATACCTCAATCGCAAATAGACCGTACGGTGGAAGGGCCTAAATTTCCGCAAAATCCTGGTTATTAGGTCAAAGCAATGTTAGCCGCTATCCAATAGTTGCTTAAAATGTTCTAACTCCAGCCTTTAGGCTGGGGTTATCGACTAAAACAGTGATGCGGGGCTTTAGCCCTGACTTTTTGTAGGTATTTGTGCTAAAATAAAAGTAGAGAAATAGGATAATAGATAGATGGAACGACTGAGATGTAAGTGGCATTTGCCGCTTACATCTTTTAATGTCAATTATTTTCTGTGTTTTTTATTAGAAAAATATAGCATTTTGTCTTTAGTAGTTATAAGGTAATTCTACCTTTTGCCTCTTTTTTTGTTTAAAAATGTGTAAAAATGACACGTTTATGCAAAAGTGATAATAGGTTGGAATAGATAATATTAATTTTTTGTGGATAATTGATTGTTAATGAGAAAGTTATTTGTAATTTATTTGCTGTTTTTGCCCTATTGGGGCTTCTCTCAGGAAGCGAAAACCCTCAAACTCTGGTACAACAAACCCTCGGGGACGATTTGGGAAAATGCCTTGCCTATTGGTAACGGGCGTTTGGGGGGAATGGTCTATGGGAACGTTGGCCGCGAAACAATTCAGCTGAATGAGCACACCGTTTGGTCGGGAAGCCCTAACCGTAACGATAACCTTGACGCGTGGGCTTCGCTGCCCGAAATCCGCCAGCTGATTTTTGACGGTAAACAAAAAGCGGCCGAGCAGTTGGCCAACAAAACCATCATTACCAAAAAATCGCACGGGCAGATGTTTCAGCCCGTTGGTAGCCTGCACCTTACGTTCGACGGCCACGATAACTACACCAACTACTACCGCGACCTCGATATTGAGCGGGCGGTGGCTAAAACCAGTTACTCGGTCAACGGCGTTACCTACACGCGCGAACTATTTGCGTCATTGCCCGACCGTGTGTTGGTTGTGCAGCTGACAACGAGCCAGCCCAATGCGCTTTCGTTCCGCGCCTCGTACACAACGCCGCAGGCCAAACCCGTTATCAGCGCCAATGGCAACGAGCTGACCATCGCGGGCCCTACCTCTGACCACGAAGGGGTAAAAGGTTTGGTGAAGTACATGGGTATTGCAAAGCTCAAAACCAACGGCGGTACAGTAGCGGCCAACGATACCAGCTTGACTGTAAAAGGCGCTACGTCGGTTACGATTTATATTTCGATTGCGACCAATTTCGTCAACTATAAAGACGTTTCGGGCGATGAGAAAGCCCGTGCGTACAGTTATTTAAACAAAGCCTATCCCAAACCTTACGCTAGTTTGTTGGCCCAGCACGTTGCGGCCTACCAGCGTTATTTTAATCGGGTAAAACTTGACCTCAGCACCACGGAAGCCGCAAAGCTCCCGACCGATGAACGGCTTAGAAATTTCCGTTCAGTTAATGACCCTCAATTGGTTACGCTGTATTACCAATACGGTCGCTACCTGTTGATTTCGTCTTCACAGCCATCGGGCAACGGCGAATCGGGGCAGCCTGCCAACTTGCAGGGCATCTGGAATCACAAAATGCGTCCGCCGTGGGACAGTAAATATACCATCAACATCAATGCCCAGATGAACTACTGGCCTGCCGAGAAAACCAACCTGTCGGAGCTGCACGAACCGTTTTTGAAAATGGTAACGGAGTTGTCCGAAACAGGTCAGCAAACGGCGCGCGAAATGTACCATACCCGTGGCTGGATGGCGCACCACAATACCGACATCTGGCGGGCAACGGGTGCTATCGACGGCGCTTTCTGGGGAATGTGGCTCGGTGGCGGCGGATGGACTGCCCAGCATTTGTGGGAACATTATCTATACAGCGGTGATAAAACCTATCTGACAAAAATCTACCCCATTCTGAAAGGGGCGGCGCTTTTCTACGCTGATTTTCTGATTGAACATCCCAAATACAAATGGCTCGTAATCAACCCAGGTAGTTCGCCCGAAAATGCCCCGAAAGCCCACGATGGTTCGTCGCTGGATGCGGGTACGACGATGGACAACCAGATTGTGTTTGATGCCTTCAGTACGGTGATTCGGGCGACGGAAATCCTGAAAAAAGACGCCGCTTTTGCCGATACCCTTAAACAATTGCGCGGGCGACTGGCACCAATGCACGTAGGTCAGTACGGTCAGTTGCAGGAGTGGCTCGACGACGTGGATGACCCGAACGATCACCACCGCCACGTATCGCATCTGTACGGTTTGTTTCCATCCAACCAGATTTCTGCTTACCGCACGCCCGAGTTGTTCAATGCCTCTCGCACAACGCTTATTCACCGTGGCGACGTGTCAACGGGCTGGAGCATGGGCTGGAAAGTAAACTGGTGGGCAAAGTTGCAGGATGGTAACCATGCCTATGCCCTCATTCAGAATCAGTTAACCCCGCTAGGCGTCACCAAAGACGGCGGCGGAACCTATAATAACCTGTTTGATGCACACCCGCCGTTTCAGATTGACGGGAATTTTGGCTGTACGTCGGGCATTACCGAAATGTTCATGCAAAGCACCGACGGAGCAGTACACCTGCTGCCTGCCCTGCCTGATGTCTGGCCTACGGGTAGCGTGGGCGGTTTGCGGGCTATCGGCGGTTTTGAGGTGACAGACATGCAGTGGAAAGACGGCAAACTCGTCAAACTAACCATAAAATCGGCACTGGGCGGCAACCTGCGCGTTCGTACACCAAACGCCCTCAAACTCACCAACGGAAGTGGGCTCAAGCCTGCCGCTGGTGAGAATCCGAATATGTTCTATCTAACCCAAAAAACACCCGCACCTGTCCTTTCAGCGAAAGCCAGTTTGACCCCGCTTTCGTTGAAAGAAACAGTGCTGTATGATCTGCCGACGCAGGCAGGAAAAACGTACGTTTTTGTGGCGCAATAAGCTGATTAACAGAATATCTTAACTATACTATGTTGAAAACCGCACTTACCACCTTTTGTATTGCTTGTTTGGTAGCTTTTGGTTTTGTAGCTCAGGCTCAGAAAGTTACCCTGAATAATCCCATTTTGACGGGTTTTTATCCCGACCCGAGCATCGTCAAGGTCGGGCCTAATTATTACTCGGTTCATTCCACGTTTTCGTACTTTCCGGGGCTGCCCATCATGCACAGCCGCGACCTGAAAAACTGGAAACAAATCGGCAATGTCATCAGCCGTCCGTCGCAAATGGACTTTATGGGTGAGCGCATGACGCGCGGGTTGTTTGCCCCTGCCATTGCTTATTACAAAGGCGTTTATTACGTCACCTGTACGGATATTGACCACGATGGCAACTTTGTCGTGACGGCCACCAATCCAGCGGGGCCGTACAGCAACCCCGTGAAACTTCCGCAAGTCAGGGGCATCGACCCATCCATTTATTTTGACGAAGCTACCGATAAAGCCTATATCGTTTACAACAGCGATGCGCCTGATAATAAGCCGCTTTATCCGGGTCATCGCACCGTGCGAATGTATGAGTTTGATTACAAAAATTTAAAAACCGTCGGAGAACAAAAACAATTGATAAACGGTGGGGTGGACATTTCCAAAAAACCAGTTTGGATTGAAGGCCCGCACATTTTGAAACGCAACGATTGGTATATTCTTTACTGTGCCGAGGGCGGAACGTCCGTCAATCACTCGCAGGTGGCTTTGCGTAGCCGCGACGTTTGGGGGCCGTACGTGCCGTTTGAGGGCAACCCTGTCCTGACGCAGCGCGGTTTACCTGCCGACCGTCCGAATCCGATTACGTCGGCGGGGCACGCGCAGTTTATCGAAGGCCCTGATGGCAACTGGTACTCCATTTTTCTCGCGGTTCGTCCGTACGAAGGTGATTTTTACAACACAGGCCGCGAAATGTTCATTGCTCCGCTCACGTGGGTGAACGATTGGCCGATGATTGAGCACGGCGAAAAAGCCATTGAATACAAATACGCTACCAACATTAAAGAGGTAAAACAGAAAGGCGCGTTACCGCAAAACGGCAATTTTGCCTACACCATGACCTTTGACAAAGGGCTGGATTTATCGATGCTTTTCCTGAGAACGGTGGACAGCAGTTCGTTCAAGACGTCTAAGGCTAATGGCTTGACCTTCAAACTCAAACCTGAAACCATTTCGGAAGCAGGTAACCCGTCGTTTGTCGGAAAACGCCAGCAGCATTTGACGAGTACTGCCGAAACGGAAGTAAGTTTTTCACCCAAAACCGACAATGAAAAAGCGGGACTGGTTACGTTTCAGGACGAACGCCATTTCTACTTTTTGGCCAAATCAATAAGCAACGGCAAAGCGGTTGTGCAGCTTTTTAAGAGCAAAGACAAGACGGTTGAGTTAGTGACCGAACTACCCTTGGAGGCTTCTGTGGCCAAGGTGTTTTTCAAAATTCAGTCAGAAGGCGCGCTTTACAGTTTTTACTACTCGACCGACGGAAAGAACTGGAAACTGGTAAAAGATCAGGTGGACGGTAAGTTCCTGAGTACGAAAGTGGCCAACAGTTTTATTGGTTGTGTGTATGGGTTGTATGCTACGTCGTCGGGCGAAAAATCAGACAACTCAGCCTCGTTTAAATTCCTGAAATACAGCGGCAATGATGCTGTCTTGAAATAAATCTGTGACCCTTGGAAAGGTTCAAAACCTTTCCAAGGATTAAATACAGCGGAATGATGCCGTATTGAAATAAATCTGTGACCCTTAGAAAGGTCTCAAACCTTTCCAAGGATTCTAATAAAGCTTCTGTTTTGAAACCTTTCCTTGCCCATATTGCCGCCCTTTTTCTATGCAGCGTTTCAGCGCTGGCGCAGATGCAACCGTTTACCCTTCAGGAGGTAAAGGTGACCAGCGGTGCCTTCAAAAACGCGCAGGACGTTGACCTCAGGTACATTCTGTCGCTGAACCCTGACAAACTGCTGGCACCGTACCTCATCGACGCGGGCTTGCCCCTGAAAGCCGAACGCTACGGCAACTGGGAAAGCTCAGGACTGGACGGTCACATCGGCGGGCACTACCTGTCGGCACTGGCCATGATGTACGCTTCGACAGGCAATGCCGAACTGAAAAAGCGACTCGACTACATGATCGACCAATTGGCTCAGTGCCAGGCGAAAAACGGGAATGGGTACGTAGGTGGGATTCCGCAGGGAAAAGTATTTTGGGAGCGGATTCACAAAGGTGATATCGACGGTAGCAGTTTTGGATTGAACAACACATGGGTGCCGCTCTACAACATTCATAAGCTGTTTGCAGGCTTACGGGATTCCTACGAATTTGCAGGAAATCAGCAGGCTAAACAGGTATTGGTTGGTTTGGGGAATTGGTTTGTCGAACTCATACAGCCGCTTTCGGACGACCAGATTCAACAAATTCTCCGCACCGAACACGGGGGGATGAACGAAGTTTTTGCCGACTTGTATATCCTGACAAAAGAGAAAAAATACCTTGAAACGGCCCAGCGGATTTCGCACCGCGCGATTCTGAATCCACTACTACAAAAACAGGATAAACTGACGGGGCTGCACGCCAACACGCAGATTCCGAAAGTGATTGGTTTTGAGAAGATTGCGCAATTGACGGGGAATGCAGACTGGTCGGAAGCGGCGCGTTTTTTCTGGCAGAATGTTTCCCAAACCCGCAGCGTTGCCTTTGGCGGAAACAGCGTGCGCGAGCATTTCAACCCAACCACGGATTTCAGCTCGATGCTAAAATCGAATCAGGGCCCCGAAACCTGCAATTCGTTTAACATGCTGCGACTGAGTAAAGCCCTGTTTCTGGATAAAAACGACCCGACTTATCTTGACTTTTACGAACGGATGCTCTACAACCATATCCTGTCGAGTCAACATCCGCAAAAGGGTGGTTTTGTGTATTTTACGCCCATTCGTCCCAATCACTACCGCGTCTATTCGCAGCCCGAAACCAGCATGTGGTGTTGCGTAGGTTCGGGTATCGAAAATCATACAAAATACGGCGAACTGATTTACAGCCATTCGGCCAATGACCTGTTTGTTAACCTGTTTATTCCTTCCACGTTAAACTGGAAAGAAAAGAACATTCAGCTAACCCAAAGTACGGAGTTTCCGTACAAAAACCAGACAGAACTGGTACTGAAAATCGCTAAATCACAGACGTTTACCTTGCAAATCCGTTCTCCGAAATGGGCGAAAAATGTTGAGGTTTTGGTCAATGGGCAACCGCATCCTGTTAACACCCAGCCCTCGCATTACATCGGTATCCAGCGAAAATGGAAAACGGGTGATAGAGTAGCGGTGCGTTTTACGACTTCCACGCATCTGGAATACCTGCCCGACCAGTCCAACTGGGCGGCGTTTGTGCATGGCCCGATTGTGCTCGCGGCCAAAACCTCCACCGCCGATTTGGTGGGCCTTTTTGCCGACGACAGCCGCATGGGGCACGAAACCAAAGGAAAACTGTACCCTATCGACAAAGCATATACGTTGATTGGCAATACCGATTCTTATCTTTCAAAGATAAAACCATCTGGTAATCTGACCTTTACCCTCGACTCGCTGACGCTGCAACCGTTCTACGAAATCCACGATGCGCGTTACCAAATGTATTTCCAGACCTTTACGCAGGCCGATTTTGACGCTCAAAAAGCAACCCGACGTCAGCAGGAAGCGGAGGCGCTTGCCCTCGAAGCCCGCACTGTTGACAAGGTGAATTGCGGCGAACAACAACCTGAAGTGGATCATGCGTACAAAGGCGAAAAAAGCGACTCGGGCTACGACGACGACGGCCGTTTCTGGCGCAATACCCGTTCGTACATTTCCTATCAATTACAGAACAAAGGATTGGCGGGCAAAACGCTCGACATTCATTTTTCGGGAAATCTGAAAATGGAGGATGTGGGTATTTTTATCAATGATCAAGCGGCGGAAGTACTCGCAGTAAAAGACAAAGTGATTACAGTAAAAACCGATGATAAAGAGCTTGTTAAGCTAAAAATTACGTCCGAAAACGGCAGGCCGACGCCACGGTTTTTTCAGATTAGATTGGTGAAGTAGAGGTTGTAGTTTGCGTCTGAGACGCACTACCTTTTAATACAGTGTAAACTAAATAGCTTTATTTTTTTACCCGCAGAAAGCCGCAGAATTAAAAACGCTGATTTTCGCTGAAAAAGGGTTTTATAGTGTCATTAATCTGCGCCATCTGCGACTTTCAATCGGCGTCAATCTGCGGGTAATAGTTAAAGTAACTTAGCTTACAGTGTATTTAATGTCCCGAATCTGAATTTGGGACAAGCTGTAACAAGCTATAAATAGCAAAAAAATAACGAGATAAATCGTAAACTAAATTGTGTCACATTAACACGGACTATTGTTATAAGCGTATGTTAAAATGTAATTTTTATAGTCTTTTTAAGGTAATTCTCGGGCTTTTGCTGACCACACAGGCATTTGCTCAGAAAGCCCGCAACCCCATCATCTATGCCGATGTGCCAGATTTGGCCATGATTCGGGTCGGGAATACCTACTACATGAGCAGCACCACCATGCACATGAGTCCGGGGCTGCCCATCATGAAATCGAACGATTTGGTCAACTGGCAGATGGTTGGCTATGTGTATGACACGCTGGCCAATGTCCCTTCCCTGAACCTTACCGATGGCAAAGGGACGTACGGACGCGGCTCGTGGGCAAGTAGTTTGCGCTATCACAAAGGCACCTACTATGTCACAACCTTTGCCCAGACGACGGGTAAAACCTATATCTGGTCAACGAAAAATATCGAAAAAGGGCCGTGGAAAATGGCTTCGTTTAAACCTTCCTACCACGACCATACGCTGTTTTTTGACGAAAACGATAAGGCGTATTTAATCTACGGCGCGGGAAAACTCAAGCTGGTTGAACTGAACGACGACCTTACGGGGGTTCGGGAAGGGACTACCGAAACGGTGGTGATTGAAAATGCAAGTCTGCCTGCGGGCAACAACATCATGCTGGGGGCGGAAGGCTCACAGTTGTTTAAACACAATGGCAAATACTACCTCTTCAATATCTGCTGGCCACGGGGCGGGATGCGGACCGTGATTATCCACCGCGCTGATAAAATCACGGGGCCGTGGGAAGGGCGTGTCGGGTTGCAGGACTTGGGCGTGGCGCAGGGCGGCCTGATTGATACCCCCGACGGCCGTTGGTTTGCCTATCTCTTCCGCGACTTTGGCGGTGTCGGACGGATTCCGTATTGGGTACCTGTGAAATGGGAAGACGGCTGGCCTGTGCTGGGCGAAAACGGCAAAGTCCCCGAAACGCTTGATTTGCCTGCCAATAAGTCATTGATTCCCAACATTGTTGCTTCCGACGACTTTACCCGCAAAAAAGGTGAAGCGGCCTTGCCGTTGGTTTGGCAGTGGAACCACAACCCCGACAATGCCCTTTGGTCGGTGACCGAGCGTAAGGGTTTTTTACGGTTAAAAACGGGACGGATTGATACGTCGTTTGTACTCGCCCGCAATACCCTGACGCAGCGCACTTTCGGCCCTGAGTCGGCGGGGTCGGCTGCGCTGGATGTCTCCAACATGAAGGAGGGCGATTTTGCGGGACTGGGTTTGTTACAAAAGAACTTTGGTTTGGTGGGGGTGAAGGTGGCCAATGGCAGCAAATCCATTGTGATGGTCAGTGCCAATACGGGCAAACCCATTGAAATCGAGCGCGTTCCGTTGGCCAAAACGACGGTGTATCTCAAGGCCGAATGCGATTTCAAAAACCGCGCCGACATTGCCCATTTCTTTTACAGCCTCGACGGTAAAACGTGGACCAAAACCGGGGAGCCGCTGAAAATGCCGTACACGATTCCGCATTTTATGGGCTACCGTTTCGGACTGTTCAACTACGCCACCCAAACCACGGGCGGTTTTGCCGATTTTGATTATTTCCGAATGGAGGACAAAATTTCTCCGAAATAGTAACCTTCGTGTTCATCGTGCCATCCTTTGAGTTCTTTGTGGTTAAACCCCTATAACTTACTAATAATGAAACGCTTACTTTTGTTTTTAACCTTTTCTGTCGTTGGATTCATTCGCGCCCACGCCCAGGACCCCAACTTCCACATTTACCTCTGCATCGGGCAGTCGAACATGGAAGGCCCGGCCCGCATTGAACCTCAGGACACCACCGTGGATAGCCGACTGCGCTTACTGGCCGCCATCGATTGCCCTGAACTGGGGCGCATCAAAGGCAACTGGTACACCGCCAAACCGCCGCTTTGCCGCTGTAATACCCGCCTTTCGCCCGCTGATTATTTTGGGAGAACAATGGTGGCCAATCTGCCGCAAAACGTCAAAGTAGGTTTGGTACACGTGGCCGTGGCAGGGAGTAAAATTGAGATTTTTGATAAAAAAGACTATAAAATGTACCTCGATACCTCGGCCAAAGAAAGGCCGTGGATGATTAATATGGCCAACCAATACGGCGGCAATCCGTACGAACGATTGGTCGAAATGGCGCGTTTGGCGCAAAAAGCGGGCGTTATCAAAGGCATTTTGCTGCATCAGGGTGAATCCAACACGGGCGATAAAGAATGGCCGATGAAGGTCAAAAAAATCTACGATGATTTGCTGACCGACCTGAATTTACCCGCCAACTCAGTGCCGTTGCTGGCGGGCGAACTGGTCAATGCCGATCAGGGAGGTAAATGTGCCAGCATGAACCCCATCATTGCGACCTTGCCGCAGGTGATTCCGAAAGCTCTTGTGGTTTCGTCCAAAGGACTACCCGCCGTGCCTGATAAACTGCATTTCAGCAGTGAAGGCATCCGCATTTTTGGTAAGCGCTACGCTGAGGTTTTGCTACAAATCTCAAAATAAAACCTAACTACCCTTAACCAATCAGATAAACAATGAAACCCCTTACATTCTTTACAAAAATTGGCTTGCTACTGCTGATTCTTATCCCGTTTGCAGGGTTGGCCCAGCCCCCGCGCGGCCCGTTTGTGATTTCCCCCAAAGTAAACCCTGACAAAACCGTCACGTTTTCGTACTTAGCACCAAACGCCAAAACGGTGCTGTTGGGCGGAAGTCAGTTCGGGCAAGCTGATGTACCGTTGACCAAAAATGCCGAAGGGGTTTGGTCAGTCACGGTTGGCCCCGTCAAACCTGATATTTACCCGTACAGCTTTAAAGTCGATGGCGTGACCGTGATGGATCCTGCCAACGTTGCTTTCTTTCCCAATGAGCGTTTCAAGGCCAGTCTGGTCGAAATCCCGTCGGATGAACCTGCCATTTATGCACTCAAAAATGTACCGCATGGCTCCATTACTTATGAATATTACCCCTCGGTCGAAGGCTCAACGGGGACGGTAGTCGTCTATACCCCAGCGGGCTACACCAAAGAAACCGCCAAAAAATACCCCGTCTATTACCTTATCAGTGGCACGACCGATACCGAAGAAACCTTCTGGAAAGTGGGTAAAGTCAACCTGATGCTGGACAATATGATTGCGGCGGGCACAGCCAAACCCATGATTGTGGTGATGCCTTACGGGAATCCGCTGGCGAAAATTGCCGAACAAACGGGCAAAGACAAACCCGCCGATGTGATGTCCCGCGACGGAGACGATGCCCTGCGCCGCATGAAACTGTTTGAAACCGACTTGGTTTCGCACGTCATTCCGTATATTGAAAAGAACTACCGAACCATTAACAATCGTGACAACCGCGCCATTGGCGGCTTCTCACGCGGGGGCGGACAGACATTGCGGACGGCGTTCAACAACGTCGATAAATTTGCGTACGTGTGCAGTTATGCCTCTTACATTGCACCCGCCGAAATGGACAAAAGCTTTACCAACATTACCTCAAATCCTGCCAAAACCAACAAGGATTTCAAGCTGCTTTGGTCAGGCATCGGAACCGACGACTTCTTGTACAAAGGCACGGTCGAGTTTGAAGATTACCTGAAAACCAAGAAGATAAACTTCAAAAGTTACGTCACCGACGGCGGTCACACGTGGATGAATGTGAAGAAGTACCTCAACGAGACATTGCCTGTTTTGTTCAAATAAAGCCTATCTCAACCCTTATGATGGTGAAAAACCGCATTTTATCAACCTTCATGGCTTCGGCGCTGTCCATCGGACTCTGCCATGCCCAAATTGCCGAAGATTTCAAACCGTCCAGCCTCAACCAACCGGGTCAGGAATATCCGATGGTTAATTCTCAGGGCTATGCCCGTTTCAAAATCGTAGCTCCTGCCGCCGACAGCGTTCGGGTAAGTCTGGGGCTGGGCGGTAAGGGTGGTACAAAACTCGCCAAAACCGAAGATGGCTCGTGGATGGGCACCACCGAAGGCCCGATGGACGAGGGCTTTCACTACTACAACGTCAAAATTGACGGCGGGAAATTCAACGACCCGGGCACACTCAACTTCTACGGTTCGGTGCGTTGGGAAAGCGGCATTGAGATTCCTGCCAAGGATCAGGATTTTTATTCCCTCAAAAACGTACCCCATGGCAATGTGCAACAAATCCTTTTCCCGTCGCCTAGCACAGGCACTTCCCGTCGGGCTTTTGTCTATACACCTCCGGGCTATGAAAAAGGGAAAGGCAAATACCCTGTGTTGTATTTGCAGCACGGCTGGGGCGAAGACGAAACGGCGTGGATGAATCAGGGACGAGCCAATTTAATCATGGACAATCTGATTGCGGAAGGAAAAATCAAGCCGTTTATCATTGTCAACACCTACGGTATGACTAATGAAGTGAAGTTTGGCAAAATCCGTGAGTTTAAGATTGAACCTTTTCAAACTGTGCTGATTAATGAGTTGATTCCGTACGTGGATGCCAATTTTCGCACGTTGGCCAACAAAGACAAACGCGCCATGGCAGGCTTGTCGATGGGAGGCATGGAAACCAAAACCATTACCCTCAATAACCCCGAGGTGTTTGCGTATTATGGCCTGCTGAGTGGCGGTTTGTACGCCCCCGCCGACATCAAAGACAAGTCGAAAGTGAAGCTTATCTTCCTGAGCTGTGGCAGCAAAGAGCGCCCAGAAGGTGTCAAAAAATCGACCGAAGAACTCAAGGCGGCAGGGTTCAACGCTGTGGGTTACGTGTCAGAAGGCACCGCTCATGAATTTCAGACGTGGCGTCGGAGTTTGTATCAATTGGCACCGTTACTCTTTAAATAAAATACCTCTGCCTCATGATAAAATTACCTTTCCTAACGCTATTGCTGGCTGGGCTATCCTTTGTGGCCATTGCGCAGCAACCACGCCGCACACCCGAACAGGATAGCCTGATGGCGCGGATGCAGCGAAAGACTACGGCGGACCATCAACAAATGTTGAAGCAACTTGGAATCAGTGCATTGCGGCCTGGGCCGTCGGGTAATCCGTCGGCGCCCAATGCCGCCAATCGTGATGAATCGAAGGTGCCGCCTTATACATTGCCCGATCCCTTAGTGCTCAAAAACGGCAAAAAAGTAAAGTCGGCCAAAGAGTGGGTCGCTGTCAAACGTCCTGAATTAGTGGAAGATTTTGAACGGGAAATGTACGGTCGATTGCCCGCCACTCTTCCGAAAGTAAGCTGGCAGGTGGTTTCGGTGAAAGACACCACCGTGGGCAATCAACGCATTAAAGAAAAAACGCTGCGGGGTGTGGTGGACAATTCTGCCTATCCATCCATTAGTGTCAATATTGAACTGGTGCTGGCAACCCCCAAAACTGCATCGGGACCCGTACCCGTGGTGATGGAATTTGGTTTTATCCGTTCTCCGTTCGGCAACAATGCGCCCGTTCAACCCATCGGATTAGGATCGGCGGGCGAACCGACGTGGAAAGAGCAGCTGATTTCCCGAGGATGGGGGTACGCCATTATTGTTCCCTCCAGCATTCAGGCCGACAATGGTGCGGGTCTGACGGAAGGTATCATTGGTTTATGCAACAAAGGGCAATTCCGCAAACCAGACGATTGGGGAGCATTACGGGCATGGGCGTGGGGAGCAAGCCGTGCCGTTGACTATTTCGAAACAGACAAAGATGTTGACACCAAACGGATTGCGATTGAAGGCCTGTCGCGCTACGGAAAAGCTACTGCCGTCGCTATGGCTTTTGAGCCCCGTTTCTCGCTGGCGTTTATCGGCTCATCAGGGGCGGGCGGTGCCAAAATCTTACGCCGAATCTTTGGCGAGCAAGCCGAAAACCTGGCTGGTTCGGGCGAATACCATTGGTTTTGCGGTAATTTCGTGAAGTATGCAGGACCGCTCACCCCGCAGGATATGCCCGTCGATGGTCACTCGCTCGTGGCCTTGTGTGCGCCGCGCCCTGTTTTTATCAGTTCGGGCTCACCGCAGGTGGAAGGGCAGTGGGTCGATGCCAAAGGAATGTTTCTGGCGGGTGTCCATGCGGGGCCTGTTTACAAACTATTTGGTAAAAAAGACCTTGGCACTTCCGAATTTCCCCGCCTCGGTACTCCGCTGATTGACGGAGAAATAGCCTTCCGTCAACACGCAGGCGGACACAGTACTGGTCCCAACTGGAGTACGTGGATAGCCTGGGCCTGTCGCTATTGGGGCGATTGTAAATACTACGAATGATTAAATCCTGCTAAGTTCGTTTAAAATTTTACCCGCAGATTGGCGCAGATTGAGAGCCGCAGACAAGCGCAGATAGCACCATTAAAATCCTTTTCAGCGAAAATCTGCGTTTGTATTGTTCAACGGTCTTCTGCGGGCGAAAAAAGAAAATTGTTTACTTAACAATGTGTTCATTATGAAGCATTTATCGTATTTTATTTTTTCACTTTTTGGCTTTGTGGGCAGTTTGCAAGCCCAACCCACCGACAAGGAAATGCCCAAAGGTTTTGATCAGGTCAGAACGGGCATTGCCATGGGTAAACTGGACACCGTAAAATACGAATCCAAAACGGTTGGTAGTACCCGTAAAACGCTCATTTACACGCCGCCCAATTTTAACAAAAAAACAAAGTATCCCGTGTTGTACCTGTTGCACGGCATTGGCGGGGACGAAAAAGAATGGCTCAAAGGCGGCAATCCGCAGGTGATTCTGGACAACCTGTATGCCGATGGCAAACTCGCGCCCATGATTGTGGTGATGCCCAATGGCCGTGCCATGAAAGACGACCGCGCGGTGGGCAATATCTTTGACAAAGACAAGGTAGAAGCCTTTGCGACCTTTGAAAAAGACCTGCTCAACGACCTGATTCCGTTTGTCGAAAAGAAATATCCGACACTTACCGACCGCGAAAACCGTGCCATTGCGGGCTTGTCGATGGGAGGGGGGCAATCGCTGAACTTTGGGTTGGGTAATCTGGACAAATTCGCTTGGGTGGGCGGGTTTTCCTCAGCGCCCAACACCAAAGTTCCGCAAGAATTAGTCCCGAATCCTGAAGACGCCAAGCAAAAACTGAAGTTGCTCTGGATTTCGTGCGGCGATGCTGACGGGTTGATTACGTTCAGCAAACGTACCCACGATTATTTATACCAGAACAGCGTGCCGCACATCTACTACCTCGAAGCGGGCGGCCACGATTTTAAGGTGTGGAAAAACGGGTTGTTTATGTTCTCACAGTTTCTGTTCAAACCTGTCGATGCGGCGTCGTTTCCTTCGTATTCGGTGCTGGGAACGCCTGCGGCTACCAACATCCGCAACGGGAAATACCCGCAGATTCTGCCCGATAACCGCGTTGTTTTTCGCGTAAAAGCTCCTCAGGCGCAGAAAGTTCAGGTGGATTTGGGTAAAAAGTATGACATGGTAAAAGACACCGCAGGCTTTTGGAACGTAACCACCGATGTCATCAGCCGTGGGTTTCATTATTACTCGCTCATCATCGACGGTGTGGCCCTTGCTGACCCCGCCAGCGAAACCTTTTACGGCATGGGACGCATGGCGAGCGGCATCGAAATTCCGTACGAAGGCAGCGGATTTTATACGCTCAAAGATGTGCCGCACGGCGATATTCGGGTCAAAAAGTACTATTCTAAAGTTACCAATTCGTTGCGGGAAATGTACGTGTATGCGCCTCCAGGTTACGACAAGTCTTTTGAAAAATACCCCGTTATGTACCTCCTCCATGGTGGTGGCGAAGACCAGCGCGGCTGGGCAACGCAGGGGCGTACGGACGTTATTTTGGACAACCTCATCGCCGAAAATAAAGCCAAACCTATGCTGATTGTGATGGTGGACGGCAACTTTTACGGCAACGGCGGCGGCGTGGCAGGCTTTGGGATGCAGCAGCTAAACCAGTTTGAAAACGAGCTCAAAAACGCGGTAATCCCGTTTGTGGAAGCTAATTTCCGCACCTTGACCGACGCTAAAAACCGCGCATTAGCTGGTCTGTCAATGGGTGGTTTGCAAACGCTTCACGCTGGGGTTCGCAACTCCGACTTGTTTGGGTACCTCGGTGTATTTAGCTCAGGCTGGTGGTCAAATAATGCTAAACTGTCTGATCCTCAGTACGAATTCATGCAAGCCAATAAGGACAAAATCAACGCTAACATCAAACAATTCTGGATTTCGCAAGGAGGTAAAGAAGACATTGCCCACGCCAACTGCCAGATTATGATGAAGAAGTTTGATGACATGGGTATCAAGTACCAGTACAGCGAATACGCGGGTGGGCATACGTGGCCCGTGTGGCGGCATGATCTGTTCGGATTTTCTCAGTTGTTGTTTAAGTAGATGATCAAGATTGTGATAGGTCTAATATTAATAGCATTGACACTTTAACCCCATGCCTTTAGGCTGGGGGGAGTGAACAAGAAGAATTAGTAGGGCTTTAGCCCTGAATTTTATATAGCAAAGTGCTAAAATTCAGTACACTGTTAGCTAAGTTTTTTAAGTTTTACCCGCAGATTGACGCTGATTGAAAGTCGCAGATGACGCTAATTAATGACAATATAAAGCCCTTTTCTGCGAAAATCTGCGTTTGTTTTGTTCTGCGGGCTTCTGCGGGTAAAAATTGAAACTAGTTAATTAACAATGTATTCAGGGCTAAAGCCCCACATTAGTTTTGATTATTTATAGCCCCCAGCCTAAAGGCATGGGGTTAGAACAGTAGCTCTTTAATCCAATCTAATTTTACTTAATTATCTCAAATAAATGTTTCATTCAAAACCCCCAATCAGTACAATGAAAACCTTGTTTTTTTCTCTGATTTTATCAATCGCCAGCTTTGTAGCCATGGCGCAAAACCCGATTGACGGCAACTGGAAAGGTAGCCGCGAAACGCCCAACGGTACGTTTGAAGTCAACTATACCTTCAAGGTAGAAGGTGATAAATTGACTGGCACGTGGAAAACGCAATTTGGCGAAGCCAAAATTGAAGAAGGCAAAGTAGAAGGCAAAAAAATCTCTTATTCCATCTCATTCAACGACCGCAAGATGAGCTACACAGGCGAGTTGGTTTCTGAAAAAGAGCTGGTCGTAAAAAGTGAGCGCGGTGAGATGAAGCTTGCCAAGCAGTAGATATTTATTCATTAACCCAATAATCAAATGTTTTCAAAAAAAAGCGCGAAGGCTGTAAGTACGGCCATTCTGATGGCGGGAGCGACCACTGGTTTTGCCCAATCCATACCGTCGTTGAAAGATACCTTTAAAAACGATTTTGGCATCGGGACGGCCTTGAACAACGGCCAGATTGAGGAGCGTGACCCTGCGATGACCCAATTGATTGTGAGTCAGTTTAACATGGCAACCCCCGAAAACGTCATGAAATCGGCGCTAATTCATCCCAAATGGGATACCTACGATTTTGTCGTGCCCGATAAACTGGTTGCTTTTGGAAAAAAACACAACATCAAAATCAACGGTCATACCTTGGTTTGGCACAGTCAGCTGCCGTCGTTTATTCGTGGTATTCACAGCAAAGACTCCATTCAAACGTTTTTTAACGACCACATCAAAACCGTGGCAGGTCGCTACAAAGACAATATCTTTTCGTGGGATGTGGTGAACGAAGCCTTGAACGAAGACGGAACTTTGCGCAAAACTGTTTTCCTAGATTATCTGGGTGAAGGCTACATTGCCGAAGCTTTCCGCCTCACGCAGCAGGCCGCGCCAAACGTGGAGTTGTACTACAACGACTACAACAACGAACAACCTGCCAAACGCGCGGGCTGTATTGAGCTTATCAAGAAAGTACAAGCTTCGGGTGCGCGCATCGACGGCGTGGGGATTCAGGGACACTGGCACGTAGGGCGAGTACCGTTTAAAGACATCGAAGAAAGCATTTTGCAGTATTCGGCGCTGGGGCTGAAAGTGATGTTTACCGAACTGGACATTGAAGTGCTTCCCCGCAACTTTCAGGGAGCCGATGTCAGCCAGCGCATGGCCAGCAATCCCAGTCTAAATCCTTACACGGCTGGTTTGCCCGACGAAGTTCAGAAGCAGTTAGCCGCCGATTATGAAGCGCTATTCAAATTGTTTTTGAAGCATAAAGACAAAGTAACCCGCGTGACATTGTGGGGTGTTAACGACGCAAACAGCTGGCTCAACGGTTGGCCTGTGCGTGGTCGTACCAATTACCCGTTGCTTTTTGACCGTAATAACCAGCCCAAACCTGCGTTTTATTCGGTCGTAGCGCTGAAAAAGTAGTAAAAGTTTTACAATAGGTGGTTTTGGGTTCGTATCTAAAACCTAAACCACTTATTGTAATAAGACATATTTAGGGCTACTTTTATTTGCTATAAGATTGGTTTTAGGTAGATTTAGGTATATTTGATTCTTTTCTCAAATGAGGTGAGATGAAAATGAAAAACTATATAAAGCTACTTTTCTTCTTTGTAATTGCGTTTTATGGCTTTCCTAAGCAGGGAGTTTCTCAAGAAATTGTTTTGTCGGAAGACCAAAAGATTCCTAAAAACATTACTTCTTCCATTGAAATTTTAAAGGATTCGACGGGCAAACTGACGTTGGAACAAGTGGCCGCGATGAACTTCAAGAAGTCGCCCAAAGACCACATTGTTTTTCCCTATTCTGATGATGTATTCTGGGTGCGATTTTCCCTAAAAAATACCAATGCCGCCAATAAAGACTGGATTTTGGTATGGACAAACCCTTTGGTGGAGCAGTTGGATATTTATATTTCGGATACGACGGGGCAAAAATTTTCGCACAAACGACAGAAAATTTTAACGGTTGAGAAAGAGAAAAAACTCATCGACCAAGACCCAACCTTTACCGTTGACCTTAGCCCCAACCAACGCAAAAACATCTATGTCAAAGTAACCAGCAAACGCGGTCACTACATGACTTTGCGGCTACATTCAGAAAAAACATACTATAAGTCAAAACTGGAGAGTTTTGCAGGGCAAAGTTTCTTCAACGGTTTGGTTATTTTTCGTTTGTTTTTGGTACTTACGCTTAGTTTGTTCATCATCAACAATTTTGCCTTTAGGCTATATTCGCTACATACCGTCATCAAAACATTTGCCTTTTGGGGGTATCTCAATATCGCTGGCCCATGGTTTACGGACGACCCCGACGTTGCTAAAAAAATTGATTTTTTGTTCTATAATTCCGTGACTTTAGGCGGCGGGATTTTTGTCTATTTTACCCAAGTCAGGGGGAAGTTTTCAAAAATTCATACCATCATTGCCATGACCATTATTTTGCTGACCATCTTCGAGAGTATCATTGTTTTCGTTGATTATCAGTGGTATTGGCTCAAGTTGGGGGTGTATAGCATCATCATTTCGGCAACGTATTTTTCTGGTTTGTACCTCTATTCCATCGTTAAGAAAATCGCTATTGAAAAATACTACGCCATTCCTTTTATTTTGGGGATGATCAGCTACGCCCTGCTTTACATTCGGTTGTTGGGCTGGATTGAATACGAACCCGTGTATTCGATTGCGTATTTGTTGTTTTTGGGAGAAATTTTCGTTTTTGTCATTTTCTTAGGCGGGATTTTTCGTTCTGCGGAGCAAAAACTCAATTTCAGCATCGAGCAAAACAGCCGTTTGAAGGAACTAGACAACCTCAAAACCAGCTTCTTCGCCAACATTTCCCACGAATTTCGGACGCCCCTGACGCTGATTTTGTCGCCCCTCAAAGACCTGCGGCGAGAGTTTCCAGAGCGGGATATTTTTCGCGTAATGCAGCAAAACGCCGAACGATTGTTAGCGCTTATCAATCAATTGTTGGATTTGAGCAAACTGGAGGCTGGAAAAATGGACATGCAGTTGCAAAGAAGCGACCTAGCCCAGTTCCTAAACTATTTGTTTGCTTCCTTTGAATCGCTTGGGCAAAACAAGAAAATTCTTTTTCAGTACGAGCAAAGTCAGTTGAATTATGTAGCTGATTTTGACCAAGATAAGATTGAAAAAGTTGTGACCAACCTCCTCTCGAACGCGTTTAAGTTCACGCCTCCTAATGGACGAGTACAGGTACGGGTTGATTACCAAAAAACGCAGCTACTCCTGAAAGTACAAGACTTTGGTATCGGGATTGACCCACAGCGTTTGCCACGCATATTCGACCGTTTTTACCAAGCCGACAGTGGCGATAACCGTACGTACGAAGGAACGGGCATTGGGCTGGCGTTGGTGAAAGAGTTGGTACAAGTGATGAAAGGAAGCATCAATGTAGAAAGTAAAGTAGGCGAAGGCTCTATTTTTACGGTGATGTTGCCCATGTTGGAAGAGAGTGAAGCACCCAAAGGTCAGGTGGTTGTACCCATAAATATGCCAAAGGAACAAGCGCTTTTGGTAGAAGAATTGCCAATGGAAAACCCCATCAATGATGGCAAAGAGGTGCTGTTGATTGTGGAAGATAACCCCGAACTGCGGGCGTACATACGGGAAATTTTTGCCCCCCATTACGATTTATTAGAGGCAAGCGACGGACAAGAAGGGCTGGAAAAAGCGATTGAAGAACTTCCCGATGTTGTCATCTGTGATTTGATGATGCCCCGACTCGACGGTTTTGGTTTTTGCAAAGCCATGAAAAATAATGAGCTCACCAACCATATTCCGATAATAATGCTGACGGCCAAAGCGACCCTAACCGACCGCTTGGAAGGCTTGGAACTTGGCGCTGACGATTATTTGTCAAAGCCCTTTGATCGGGAAGAGTTGCAGGTGAGGGTTCGGAATTTGATAAAACAACGTCAGGTTTTACTTCAAAAATATACGAAAAACAAGGCGTCCGAACTGGCTCAGAAAAGCCAAGTGGAGGAAGAAACAGCGCTTAAAAATCGCATCAACGATGAGCAATTTATGCAACACTGCCACGAAGTACTCATGCAGCATTTGGGAGAAAGCGGCTTTGATGTGGAGCGTTTTGCGGAGGCGATGAACGTTTCTGCGGTGCAGCTTCGCCGCAAGCTGAAAGCCAGTACGGGACAGGGAGTGATTGAATATTTGCGAAATTTTAGACTTGAAAAAGCCGCCGAAATGCTCGCCAATAAGACCGAAACTGTGTCGGAAGTTGCCTACAAAGTGGGCTTTGAAAGCCTGTCGTATTTTTCAAAAATGTTTTTTGAAAAATACGAAAAAAGTCCTTCTGATTGGTCATAAACGGTATTTTGTTCAAAATGAGTTAAAGAAAGTCAAAAATGAGTTAATAAAAATTGAAAGCTCCGCTGAGGGGCTTTTTTTATTGTTCAAAATGAGTTAAAGAAAGTCCATTTTGTGATAACACTTGCATCCAGCAAACCACCAATTTTGGGTATCACTTTTAACTCATTCCAATCATGAAAAAACTACTTGTATTATTATTCGCTACAGCGATGATGTTCGGATGCAGCAAAGACGAAAACGTAGCACCTACCTACACGGGCGCGTCCCAAAACATCGGAAACGGTAAGGCGTATTCTTGGATTAAATTCACGACCGACAACAAGCCTTCTTCTCTGGGCTTTACCATGACCAAAGGCGCGCTCGACAACCTACCGCACGGAGGAATTGCGCTGGTGTTGAGCCTGCCCAACGAAGCCATCGGTCAAGTGCCTTTTGACCACATCATGCTCGACTATCTGCACACGGGTCACGAGCCGCCAGGCACCTACGACGTAGCCCATTTTGACATGCACTTTTATATTCAGGCGCTTGCAGAGCGGAAAGCGATACCTGCCTATCCAGTAGCTCCTGCCAAATTTGACAACCTCCCTGCGGCGGGCTACATTCCTACCAGCTACATCCGCCTCCCTGCGGGTGTTCCCGAAATGGGCGTTCACTGGGCTGATCCTGCGTCTCCAGAATTATCAGGAAAGGGCAAGTTTACCGAAACGCTTATTTATGGTTCGTACGATGGCAAAATGACGTTTGTCGAACCAATGGTAAGTCACGAGTTTTTGAGTAGCAAGCCGAACTTGACCAAATCAATGCCGCTGCCGACCAAGTTTGCAAAGGCGGGCTACTATCCGATGAAATACAGCATCAAGCAAGTGGGCGACGACATCGTGGTAAGCCTCGATGACCTAATGATGATGCAATAACCAATAGTTTTTCAATACCCTACTCATAATCTTTCATGGTAGAAAGGGAAGGAGGTGTCTGGGGGCATTTGACGAAATGTTTCTACCTCCTTTTTCTACTACCGACTCATGTTAAACTCATTCAAACGTTTCTACCCATGAAAAATCTTTTTACGATACTGGCATTTTGGGTTATTACCATAGCCAGTTTTAGCTCATTAGCCCAAACCCCCGATATTAGTGTCAAATACGGTTCTACTAATGTTCCAAATAATGCTGGGGTAAGTAATAACAATGGGACGCTTTTTAGCTCAATTCCCTTGAGTAATGGAACGTTGAGTAGCGACTTTACCATTGAAAACAGGGGGACTGGTACACTTACCATTTCATCGATTGAAATCACTGGAACAGAGGCGGGCGATTTTACAGTCGGCAATTCACCCAGCACTACACTTGCTCCTAATGCTACTACTACCTTAAGAATTACCTTTAATCCTTCCGTTGCAGGTAGAAGAACAGCAACAGTTACTATCACCAGCAATGACTCAGACGAAAGTCCTTTTAGGCTCAATTTTTTAGGATTTGGCATTGAGCCCGAAATGGATGTTTTCGGAAACGGATACCCAATTGCGAGCGGTAGCTCAACGCCCATTACGAATAATCATACCCATTTTGGGGCAGAATTTGTAACAGCAGGCTCGATAGTTCGCACTTTTACGATTGAAAACAATGAAAGTGCCGCGCTTAATCTTACGGGTACGCCAACAAAAGTAGCGATTACTGGTACCCATGCGTCAGATTTTACGTTAACTGCGGCACCGTCGTCACCCGTACCACGTTTTGGATCTACCACGTTCCAAATAACATTTAATCCTTCGGGAAACGGGGTACGAACCGCACTCCTGACCATTGCCAATGATGATGAAGACGAAAGACCTTATACGTTTGCTATTGAGGGGGTAGGCACGGTTCTATCGTCCTCGGCTGACTATACGATTTCTACCGCCAATAATACGGTGACTATCAACGATGTCGGTGGTAATGGTGAAACCATAGACATAAGTGAAAGCAATTCAACTATCCGCTTCTTTGTATCAGGCAGAACGTACAGCATTGACGGGGGTGCTGTTACGCCATTTACAACGCCTGCTGATATACCCATTTCTGGTAATACAGGCATTGTCATCAATACAAATGCAGGCCATGATATTATCAATGTCGGAGCGTTTACCTCCGCATTGCCCAGTCTGACAATCAACGCGGGTGTTGGCGATGACATTGTGAATATGAATGGTAACATAACTTTTGCGGCAAATGCCAACCTGGATTTAGACTTACAGAATGATGATGCTTCTCCTGGTAGGGATGTTGTGAATATTGCCACTGGTGCAAATGTGGCTTTGACTGGAACGGGTAATGCTACGATAAAGGTAAGCCAGAATGTTTTGGTAAACACAGGAGGAGGGCTAACGACCGCCAACGGCAATCTCGTGGTTGAAGCTAACCAGCAAAGTACGCCTACAAGTGGTAATTTTGTAGGTGTACGATTAAACGGTCTAAATGCGTTGTTTCAGGTGACGGGCAGTGGTTTACTCACCGTAAAAGGGAAAGGAGGAAATACAGGAAATGACAACCAAGGCATTTATTTAAGTAGTAGCGCAAAAATACTAGGCGGAACCAACACCGTAACATTAGAAGGTATCGGTGGGCCTACGAGTGGTTATAGAAGTTACGGAGTATCTGTACTTGAAAACAGCGAAGTGAGTTCGACGGATGGAAACATTGTTATGAATGGTACTGGAGATGGAACTGGATTCAACAGCGGGGGTATTGGTTTAGGGTACCATGGCGTATTTGTTCGTGGGGCGATTGCAGCAGGCGGTTCGGGCAATATTACAATAACAGGGCGAGGAAGCCTAAACTATACTGAGGAAGGGTCAGGTGGGGTTTATATATTAAGTGGAACAGTAACTACTGCGGGAGGAAATATACTTTTCAATGGGTATGGAGGAGGCTCAGGAAACGCCCGTTTTTGTGCGGGAGTCGTTATTGCCTCTAGCTCAGTTTCACCTGGGGGAATGGGTACGTTAACGCTTTATGGAGAAGGTGGCCCAGGTACTGGAACAGGAAACCTTGGCGTTAGAGTAAGTGCTGCAATTACGAGTAATGGAGGGAACATAACTGTTACAGGGAAAGAAGGTGGTAGTAACAGTTCTCATGGGGTTTTCGTAGAAAATACGGACATAAACGGCGTAAATGGTGAAATCAAGACATCTATCAATGGTGGGGATATAACAGTGACTACCAATAGTTTTGCCTCAGTCTTGGATAATCAGGCTTTAATAACAGGCCACCCTTCTAATAAAATTACGTTTTTGCCATTGACTAATGGGACTGAAATTAATTTTGTTTCTACCAGCGAAGTAGCCTCAAACCCAATCCTTATCTCTGATTTTGAATTTGATAATGTTACAGGAGGAGCTATTCATTTCGGAAATGCCAATACAGGCGCCATCAATGTAAATCAAGCCATTACCCACGCTGCTGGCAATATTTATTTAATTACTGGGCAAGCACTCAACCTGAATCAGTCATTTGGGGCAGGTACTGGTAATATTACCATTAATGCTGCTGGCGGGATAAATCCTAAGGCTACAACCGTGGATTTGAGCGGCAATACTATTTCGTTTACTTCTGGCAATAACCTTAATATCGCCATCGGTGGCACAACGGTCAATACAGAGTATGACGAATTGAATATACAGGGAGCGATTGATTTAACAGGGTTGAACTTGGTACTTTCGGGTAGCTACGTCCCTGTTGCTGGAAATACTTTCACCATTGTCAACAACGACGGCACGGATGCCATCGTGGGTACGTTCAATAATCTAGCGCAAGGAGCGACGATTCCTAATTTTAGAGGAAGTGGATTAAATGCAACGATTTCCTACACGGGAGGTTCGGACAACAACGATGTGGTGATAACGGTAGCTTCGGCAGCGGTGGCTGAGATTAACGTGAAAGGTAACAGTCAAAACATCGTCAGTGGAGATAATACCCCAATCATTACTGACCATACCGATTTTGGGGCCGTATCAGTGCCGAGCGGCTCGGTGACCCGTACGTTTACCATTGAAAATCCCAATACGGCAACAGCTGCCTTGGTTTTGGGGACAATTACGGGAGGTACAACTGATTTTGTTATTACTCAGCCTAGCCTCACAACCATTCCTGTGGGTAGTTCTACTACATTTACGGTCACATTCGACCCGACTGTAGCGGGTAAACGCACGGCTACGATTAGTATTCCAAACAATGACCCAGATGAGAATCCTTATACCTTCGCCATCGAAGGCTACGGAGGAACGCCTTTTGTCACCACTTGGAAAACCGACAATGTAGGTACATCCAACAGTACTTCCATCACAATTCCGACCACGGGCAGTGGCTACAACTACGACGTGGACTGGAACAACGATGGTACGTTTGATGAGTTTGGTTTGACGGGTAACGTTACGCACAACTACGGTACGGCGGGTACTTATACGGTAGCCATCCGAGGCGATTTTCCCAGAATATACTTTAACATTGAAGGCGACAGGCGTAAACTAGTGTCCATCCAACAGTGGGGCAGCATTGTGTGGACAAGTATGGAAAAGGCTTTCTGGGGCTGTGAGAACATGGTACTCAACGCCACCGATGTGCCCAATACCGCCGCCGTTACGGATATGAGTTTTATGTTTGCCAATTGCCGTAGCTTCAATCAAGCTTTACCCGTAGGATTCAATACCACAGCTGTCACCGATATGAGTTATATGTTTAGTGGGTGCACTATCTATAACCAAGCCCTGCCCAGCACTTTCAATACGGCCCAGGTAACCAAGATGAATAATATGTTTTCTGATTGCGGTGACTATAACAAAGCCTTACCCAACAGTTTCAGTACAGCTTCTGTCACCGATATGAGTTATCTATTTTATCGTTGTATCGACTATAACCAGACCTTACCGAGCAGTTTTAATACCGCTGCTGTAACCAATATGAGAAGTATGTTTGAGGGTTGCAGTGCCTACAACAAAGCCTTACCAATCAGTTTCAACACTGCGGCTGTAACCAATATGAGAGGTATGTTTGATGGTTGCGTCAACTACAATCACGTCTTGCCGAGCAGTTTCAACACCGCTGCCGTAACCGACATGATTGATATGTTTGCTGACTGCAGGGCTTACAATCAGGTCTTACCGCTAAGTTTTAACACGGTGTCCGTTACGAATATGAGAGGTATGTTTGATGCTTGTATCACCTACAACCAAGCCTTACCGAGCAGTTTCAACACCGCTGCCGTAACCGACATGAGCTCCATGTTTCGGAATTGTTTGGACTATAACCAAGCCCTGCCAAGCAGTTTCAACACCGCTGCCGTAACCGATATGAGTGCGATGTTTTCTGGTTGCAGTAACTACAACCAAGCCCTGCCCAACAGTTTCACTACCGCTGCCGTAACCAGTATGAGTGCCATGTTTGCCAGTGCAAGGGCTTTTAACCAAAATATAGGCACTTGGAGCACCGCTGCCGTGACTAATATGTCAGAAATGTTTGCTGGTGCAAGGGCTTTTAACCAAAATTTAGGGTCTTTGAACATCAGTTTAGTAACTGACATGACCGATATGCTCAGAAACTCAGGCCTATCGGTGGACAATTACGATGCCACGCTCATAGGCTGGAATAACGGTGGCTATACCAATAAAAACCTGGGCGATGCCTCACCACTCAAATACTGCGCTGCCCAATCAGCCCGCAACACGCTGACAACCACCAAAGGCTGGACTATCACGGGAGATATAAGCGTCATTCCAGCAACGCCTACGGCTTCGGTGACGGTTCAGCCGACGTGTACGACTTCAACGGGAACGATTGTGGTCACTGAGCCTGTGGACGGAGATATTCAATACAGTATTGGTGGTCCTTACCAAATTTCGGGAACGTTTAGCGGGTTGAACCCAGGCCCATACACAGTAACGGCGAAGAATACGACAACGGGTTGTATTTCATCGGGTTTGTCATTGACGGTGAATGCCGTTCCAAGCGCGCCAGCAACACCCACGGCTTCGGTGACGTTACAGCCGACGTGTACGACGCCAAAGGGTACGATTGTGGTCACTGCGCCTGTGGACGGGGATATTCAATACAGCATTGGCGGCCCTTACCAAATTTCGGGAACGTTTAGCGGGTTGGACTCAGGCCCATACACGGTAACTGCCAAGAACACGACAACGGGTTGTATTTCATCAGGTTTATCGTTGACGGTGAATGCAGTTCCTAATGCCCCCGCGATACCCACGGCTTCGGTGACGGTTCAGCCGACGTGTACGACTTCAACGGGAACGATTGTAGTCACCGCGCCTGTGGACGGAGATATTCAATACAGTATTGGTGGTCCTTACCAAATTTCGGGAACGTTTAGCGGTTTGGACTCAGGCCCATACACAGTAACGGCCAAGAACACGACAACGGGCTGTATTTCATCGGGTTTGTCGTTGACAGTGAATGCAGTTCCAAGTGCCCCCGCTACGCCAACAGCCTCGGTGACGGTACAGCCAACGTGTACGACACCGACGGGAACGATTGAAGTCACTGCGCCTTTGGGAACAGGGATTGAGTACAGCATCGGCGGTCTTTACCAAACTTCGGGAACGTTTAGTGGCTTGAACCCAGGTCCATACACAGTAACGGCGAAGAACACGACAACGGGCTGTATTTCATCGGGTTTGTCGTTGACAGTGAATGCAGTTCCTAATGCCCCCGCGATACCCACGGCTTCGGTGACGGTACAGCCGACGTGTACGATTTCAAAGGGCACGATTGTAGTCACCGCGCCTGTGGACGGGGATATTCAATACAGCATTGGCGGTCCTTACCAAATTTCGGGAACGTTTAGCGGTTTGAACCCAGGCCCATACACAGTAACGGCGAAGAATACGACAACGGGTTGTATTTCATCGGGTTTGTCATTGACGGTGAATGCCGTTCCAAGCGCGCCAGCAACGCCCACGGCTTCGGTGACGGTACAGCCGACGTGTACGACACCGACGGGAACGATTGTAGTCACCGCGCCTGTGGACGGGGATATTCAATACAGTATTGGTGGTCCTTACCAAACATTAGGAACGTTTAGCGGGTTGAACCCAGGCCCATACACAGTAACGGCGAAGAATACGACAACGGGTTGTATTTCATCGGGTTTGTCATTGACGGTGAATGCAGTTCCTAATGCCCCCGCGATACCCACGGCTTCGGTGACGGTACAGCCGACGTGTACGACACCGACGGGAACGATTGTAGTCACCGCGCCTTCGGGAACAGGGATTGAGTACAGCATCGGCGGTCTTTACCAAACATTGGGAACGTTTAGTGGCTTGAACCCAGGCCCATACACAGTAACAGCGAAGAATACGACGACGGGTTGTATCTCATCGGGCTTGTCTTTGACGGTGAATACAGTTCCTAATGCCCCCGCGATACCCACGGCTTCGGTGACGGTACAGCCAACGTGTACGACGCCAACGGGTACAATTGTGGTCACTGCGCCTGTGGACGGGGATATTCAATACAGCATTGGCGGTCCTTACCAAACATCGGGAACGTTTAGCGGATTGGACTCAGGCCCATACACAGTAACTGCCAAGAACACGACGACGGGTTGTATCTCATCGGGTTTATTGTTGACGGTGAATGCAGTTCCAAGTGCGTTAAACATCGCGACAGGAACGAGTTCGCCGATTTGCGCGGGCGTTACGTCTTTTACAATCCCTTATACGGTCGTGATGGGTACTCCAACCACCTACTCAGTTTCGGGAGCAGGCATTACGACCGTTAGCAACGGCGTTTTAACAAACCCAATTGTGGTGAATTTGAGTGGTCCAGCTACAGGAAACGCTATTTCTTACACCTTGACCGTCGGCAATGCCAGCGGGTGTGTTTCTGGGAATATTACGGGAAGTGTGACAGTAGTAGGTCCACCGACTATTTCGTTGACAACGCTCCAACAAACGCTCAACGAAGGCAACAACCCTGTTTTGTGTGACACAGATGCGAATCCTGTGAATAGTTTACAGTTTAATGTTTCGGGTTTGTGTGTTTCTGGTAATCCTGTTTGGCGCGTGCAAGTGGGTAACGGCGCGTGGAGTGCGTGGTCAGCAACTGCTCCAGTTTTCCAACCATCTAATAACCAAACCCATCGCTACCAAGCGGCTTGTGATGCGAGTTGTGCTTCTACTTACTCGGGTGTGATTGAGTTGACGATTAATAACCGCGCCACTGTTCCCCAAAACGTGTCGTTGGTGGTAGATGGCGTAACAGTTGCCGTAGGCGAGACCAGAGAAGTGTGTAGTTTGGTTACAATTCCGCTGACGTTTAATGCCAATTGCGCAGCGGGTGAAATAACACTATACTCAGTCGATGGGGGTGAATATTCATCGGGTGTGCCAACGGGCTTGGTGGACAATCAGTATCACAATTACCGCGTTCGCTGCCGCAAATCAGACGGAACGCCATCTTGCGTAGAATCTGAATCGGGTGTGATGCGATTAAAATTGGTGACTATTCCAAGTGCGCCAACGGTCTCGTTGTCATCGACAAGCAGTTGTAACCCATCGGCTAGTTTCAGTGGACAATCATCTTGCGGAAGTTTGCGAACAGTTTGGTACAACGCAACTACGAATGTGGCTTTACCAAGCTTGCCTTCGACCGTACCAGGCCAGACGACGTCTTATTACGCTCGTTGTCAGACGGAAAATGGTTGTGTGAGTGAAAAGAGTAATGTGGTGACGTTTACTTTGACACCAACGCAAGTAGCGCCAGTGATTACGGCTTCGCAAGAGATAGTATGTACAGGTACAACGGTCACCATTTCGGCGAATTGCCCCGCAGGTAGCCAAACGTTCTGGAATACAGGTGTGACTGCGCCAAGTTTTCAGGTAGCATTTAATAACGTCACCAAGCAAACGTATTGGGCGAAGTGTCTATTTGAAGGTGGTTGCCAAAGTGCCGAAAGTATTCGTAAAGATATTTACTGGAATGCTTTTGTGGTGACGTTGATCAACGTAGGTGAAACCAAATCAGCGGTGAAACCAGCGAACGACAAATCGTTGTGGAGTAGTCAATTCATCACGCGTGATGGCGGCCCAGAGTTGGAACAAAGTACACAGCAAAACCCGACTTTGTATTACGTAGAAAATGCCAACAAAATAGCCCCTCGTTACTGGACAATCAACGTAGAAGCCTGCGGATTAAGCACCGATGGTTCGTTAACATTTGACATGTTGGCAACGCCAGAGATGGGTGTGATTCGCTCATTCAACACCCACGAGAACAATGCACCTTACTTTATGTACGCCAACCGCGAAGGCTGGACTGAGCTTTATGCCCAAAACCACCCCGCCTACGGTTTCTACCAAGACAACGGCGCGGGCGGTAACGTCTATGACGCAGGTTTACCGAAAGGTTTGTACAAATTAGGTATTCGTTATTGGGATATGAAAGGCTGGGGCAGTATTTATCCATCAACGCGCCAACCACAAGGCAACGTGCTGGCCTACCAAGAATACTGGTTCAGAATCCAATCGAAAGACGGTGTCGGCGTAGGTGCAGCGAGAACAGCGGAAGGGGCAACTACTTTGTCATCCCGGAGGGATCTAAAATCCACTAATAACGTTTTTGCGCAAGTGATGCCAAACCCTGTATTGAGTGTTCTCCGCCTCCAAGTAGCAGACAGCAAGGGGCAAACAGTACAAACTACTTTGAGCGATGCTTCGGGTCGGGAAGTTTTGCGTCGAAAATTTGTGCCCGAAACAAACACCCACCAGGAGGAGTTTGGGGTGAGTGAATTGCCGACGGGAATGTATTTCTTGAAGGTGATGACAGAGATGCAACAAGCTACTTTGAAAGTCGTGAAGGTAGAATAGTTATTGCTTACTAAAGCCATTTGCAGGGGATCCAATTCAGTTTGGATTCCCTTTTTTGTAAATAAAACGGAGAAATAGCACCTAAAAGGAATATGGTATATCTTTGTGCGTGTACGCAAGGTTGTAGAAATGAAGCACAAAACCCTATTAAACGTTAGTTTGCTCTTTTTACTGGGTAGTTTGTTGGTAAATGCGCAATATGAGCGTTTTTTACACAAAGACTACCAAGGAAGGGCCAAAGAATGGGGGAATTTTTGGACCGAAAAATCTGTCAACACCCAATACGATTCGGTGCTATTTTTTAAAGAACTTTTGGAGATTCGTCGAACGGCGATAGCCCATAAAGACGAAGGGCTAGAAATGGATACCTATATGTCGGAGTTGGGCTTTTTTTTGTACCGAAAAAAATATTCCGAACAAGTAGCGTTCAACGTTTTAAACCGTACGCTAAAGATTGCCCAACAAAAAAGATTACTGCAGGAAGCTTCCGTCGAAAAGCATTTCGGCGTGATATATTTTCATCGGATAAAAAACTACGAATTGGCGTTTGAACATTTTTTGCGAATGTATGAACTGGTCAAAAACGTGAGTAAACGCACCTTTCCCGATAAGACTAATTGCCTCAAAGAGTTAGCTTATGCATATTATTATTTTGAAGACTATTCCAAAACCATTGAGTTGGCCAAAGCGTCTATTCAAAGCGAGGTGGAAGTAAACGAAACGGCGCATTTATGCAAAAACTACGGGTTGGTGGGTATTTGTTTTCGAAAACAAAATCAGTTGGATTCTTCGGATTATTACTTCAAAGAGTCGTTGCAAATATCACTTAATCAGCGTGATACGCTCTGGCAAGGGATTAATTACGGCGAACTTGGATACAATGCGTTTAAAAGGGAGTATTTTACCCAAGCAATTCCTTTGCTAAATCAATCCCTTGCGATTATTAGGCCCCGAAAAGAATGGACAACCATGGTAAAAGTGCTTACAACACTGGGAGCGATTGCGCTTTTAAAAGGGAAAGTAAAGGAAGCTGAACCGCTTTTGGCAGAAGCCAAAAAATATGCCGATGGTCAGCAACAGCTCGAACTTTATAACCTGCTATATCCTTGGCTATTAAAATTATACGTACAAACTGAGCAGCCGCGATTGGCAGTGATGTATTCCGATTCGGCGGCTTGGGTAAAAGATAGCTTGCAACGACAATTTAGTGCGCGTAAAATTTTGCGGGCGGTACAGGCCAATCAATTGCGGCAACATCGGGCAGAAATGACCGATATAAAAAGCCAACGCACGTCAAAAGAACAAGAGCGCAACGGCGTGTTGCTGTTGTTGCTGATTGGCTTTGGGTTGGCGGTTTACGTTTATCAAAGTCAACGAAAAAAATACCTTCAAGAACAATTGATTTCGGTGCAGCAACTGCAAATAAAAGAACAGGAGCTAGGATTGGCCAAGCAACAACTACAACATTTTACGCAGCGCGTGTTGGAGAAAAACGAATTCATTGAGCAGTTACAAGGAGCGACCATTCTGACCGATGAGCAATGGGAGGATTTTCGTGCGCTTTTTGAGAAAGTTCATGGTGGGTATTTGCGCCGTACGAAGGAGAAATTTCCGAGTCTTACGCCCGCCGAAATTCGGTTTATAGCTTTGGCAAAACTTCAATTGTCCACCAAAGAAATGGCCACTATGTTGGGAGTCTCTCCCGTAAGTGTGCGCTCTACTTGGTCGCGTTTACGTAAAAAAGTGCAGCTTACAGAAGAAGAAAGCCTAGAAAAGTGGCTTGAAATGATGGGTGAATAGACCCATTTTTATTCCTTCGTAATGTTTCCTCAGAGGACGACTACTTTTGCTCTTTTCCTACAATAAGATTGTTTTGTGGTTTGTAATAATTATTTATTTGTCTATAAAATGCTTCATTGCCCAGTGGAGAAGGATGTTTTTTTCTTTGGGTAGATTGAGTTTTTGAATGATGTTTGAACGGTGCTTCTCTACCGTTTTTTCTGAAATAAATAGTAAATCACCAATTTGCTTAGATGTTTTTTGTTGGGCGATAAGTTCTAGTACTTTTTTTTCGGCAAAAGTCAACTCTTCACTTTCGCTGGTTTGGTGTTTATTGACTTCTTTTAAAATCAATTTACTCATGTATTTGCCACCTTGAGCAACGGTTTCTAAACACAGTTTTAATTCATCTTCTGAACCTTCTTTGAGCAAATAACCTGACAAACCCATGTTTTTAGCACGTTTGTAAATCGTGGCTTCTTTGTGCATTGTAAACAAGATTATACGCGTAGAAATGCCCCGCTGATGTAGCTTTTCAAGCACCTCTAGGCCATCCATTTGGGGCATACTGATGTCCAAAATCGCCATCTTTGGTTGGTGCATTACAATCCACTCAAATGCTTCTTGTCCATCGGTGCAGATGTGTACTACCTTGTACCCCAGCGATGTAACAAACGCCTGGGTGCCGTAGAGCGTAAGGGGATGGTCATCGGCAATTAATATGGTCATCGAATTTTTGTCTAATGCGCAGTTTTTCATTTACTTAGCTATTTCTATGTCAATCACCGAACCTTCGGACGATGACTGGAGTTGTGTGGTTCCGCCGATGATTCGGCTACGTTCTATGATGTTATGAAGTCCAAATGCTTGGGTACTCGACAGGGTTTTTGCCACGTCAAAACCGACGCCGTTGTCGCGAATTTGTAAGTGGATTTTTTCGGCAGATTCGGTCAGGGTAATTTTAGCCGCGTGCGCTTTGGCATACTTGATGATGTTGGTCAATGCTTCTTGGGTGATGCGGTATAGCTGCAATTCGGCCTCCGAACTCAGCGAGCCTTGGTAGTCAAACTCGGTGCTAACCATCAGGTTATGTTGTGCTTGAAACCGCTCTGTCAGTTGTTCAATGTTGGGCTCTAATCCAATTTTGTCAAACATCACGGGGTGCAAGTTCCTACTAATGATTCGAACATCGTTGATGATTTGGTCAATCTTCGTATTTATCACCTCGGGGTCTTGTTTATCACTTTTTTTGAGCGACAACAGTTCATAATTAATACTGTCGTGTAAATCTCCTGCAATTCGCTTGCGTTCTTCTTCCGTTTTTTCTAAAAGTTGTTTGGTATAATGTAAGTTTCTTTCTTTTTCGGTCTGCAATTGTTTTTTTCGTTGCCACAAAATAAAATACGCCACAAAACCCGAAAGTGTAACCAAAATGCCTATCAGGATAAGGTTTTTTTGTTGTTCATTTTTTAAACTTGACTGGTAGAGTTTTTCGTTGATTTTGCTTTTTTCTTGTTGGTATTTCAATTCACGGTCTTTGAGTGCCGACAGATGTTCTTCTTGTTTATAAACGGTATTGAGCGAATCGTAGATTTTGAGGGCGTTGAAAGCCGCCGAAATATTGCCTAAGCGTTCGTAGGATCTGTACAGCTCTTCGTAGGTATAAAGCCCGTATTTGGTGATTTTGCAGGAGTCGGCGGCTTTGAGCGACTGGGCGGCGGCTTTTCGCATTCCTGCTTCGTTACCCATTTTTTCGTAGAGCTGAATGAGCTTGGTATAAATCATCGGTACGTCGCAGGTGCTGCTGCGTTGCAGGTGCGTAAGTGCCTCATAGTAGCGTCGTTCGGCGCTGGGGTAGCGTTTTT
The DNA here is from genome assembly GCF_000482465.1 of Runella limosa DSM 17973. Taxonomy (GTDB): domain Bacteria; phylum Bacteroidota; class Bacteroidia; order Cytophagales; family Spirosomataceae; genus Runella; species Runella limosa. Next base: position 14,263 of record NZ_AXVJ01000058.1, on the reverse strand, counting down.
TCAAATACAGCAAATAGGCTTCCTGCATGTTGATTTTTGCCCGTTGTTCTTCGTCCAAATACTGGTAGTTGGTGCGGGCAAGTTGCTGCATTCGCTGGTCGGCTTCCTCGTAGCGATGGGTATCAAATAAAACGTATGCTTTTTGGCAAGAAATGTTGGCTTCAAAGTAGGCGCGGTGGGTGGTTTTGCGGCCATATACCAAGGCCGAGTCTAGCTGCTCCAACGTGGAGGTGTAGTCAAAGAGCCGTTTGTAGGTGTGCGAAAGGTACAAAAAAGCGTAGAAACGGTCTTCGTTGGAGGTCGTGGGGGCATCAATCAAGCGGCGAAGGAGGACAATCGACGAGTCGTATCGAAATGCGTTATTGAGTACATAAACCTCAAGTCCTAGCTTATTTATTGACGAACTGGGCAGCGGACTCGGTGCTTCTTGTCCCTCCACCCGATGCAAAGCTATCAACCAAAATAAACAGAAGTAGATGATTTTCATAACATTCGATCCGAAAACAAGTGTAATACTTTACTGCTGATATTCCAAAAAATAAGGGTTAACCCTTATTTTTTTTTGTTTTTTTTAGCAGATCTTTGTGTTGTACATACAATTACCCTACTTTGTTATCATCTTGCCTAACCTCACCCCCCCCCTTCTCCTTTCTGGAGAGGGGGGGAAGGGTAAAAGTCAGAAAAATATTTATACTGAAATGTGATTTTTATTTTTAATGGCATATATTCTCCTTAAAAAACCATAAAAGTATCCAAAAAATAAGGGTTAACCCTTATTTTTTTTATTTTTTTTCGCTATTTATTTGTGACTTCAAATTTAACGTACTATCCAATCAAGTTTTTTTGTAGAGAAAAATTCCTAATTCAGCATAAGCTCTTTAAGTCTATAAAACTTAGGAAGCCTGACCCAGCACGCATGAAGAAACGGTGCTGAATGTGCTCAAAGTAAATTAAAATGTAGTAGCTTTAATATCGTAGTGCTTAGAGGGCCTCCAATCTTTGGAGGCTCTCTTTTTTGTAAAAACGGTCGAAAAATGACTTTTTGTAACTGCCTGATAATCAGCGAGTGGAACATTAGAGCAAAAGATTGGAACATTAGAGCAAAAGAAAATTGGGAAAATGGAACATTAGAGCAAAGGATTGGAACATTAGAGTTAACACAATTTGAGAACGCAGATGTATGTTTGTGAGCGCACAATCGCGGTCTAAATCAATACACTATTACCCTTTTCTCAACCATGACAAAACTCTCCATCGTCGTCATTTTGGGGGTCTTATTACTGCTTTGTTGCATCTAAAAAAACAGACACTCCAATTCCCTTTTTATCAAAAAACTCTAATTTTTTATGAAACAGCTATTACATCTCTTTTGGGTACTCTTGCTGAGTCAGCAAGTTTTTTCCCAAACCATTACTTGGACAGGAGCAACCGACACTGATTGGAATACTGCATCCAACTGGTCAACCAATGTGGCACCCGCAGCTGCCGATAACGTGTTTGTGCCAGGAAGTTTGGCGCGTTATCCTGTGTTGAACAGTACAACTTCCATCAAATCGCTCGCCGTGCAAAGTGGTTCTTTGTTGACAATCAATGCGGGCATTACACTAACAATCTCGGGTGCAGGAGCGGGTTATAGTATTGATCTGACTGGTACTATCCAAAACAACGGCACTATTGCTATCACTGCTACCTCGGATGCTGTTTATTTGCAGGGTAATGGCCAACTTAACAACAACACTGGCGCAACCCTATCGGTTATATCCACGGGTAATTACGGTGTTAAGATTTTCAATTCGGGGGTATTGACGAACCAAACGGGAGCTACTGCTATTATCGAGGGAAATTCGGGTTCTATATATATGAGCGGAGCGAATACCCCCACCGAAATGGTGAAAAACTACGGAAAAATGACCTTGGCAGGCCAAATCGAAAAATCCACTGATACCTTTCACAATTATCCTTGCGGGGTTGTTACCCTTACTAGGGGCGAAGTCTATAATACTGGCTCACTCCTCAACGAAGGCTTTTTCAGCGCTGCCGCTAACCTCAATGGACTTGCGGCCGATTTTATCAATAATGGCATTATTTACATTGGCGGAGGCCCGCCTTCTTATACCAACAATGCCATTAGAATTTTCAATAACGCCACAACGACGAGTATTTTTGAATTTGGAACAGGCAATAATTTAACGGTGGAGGGAATCTATAAAAACGATGCGGCTACGACCTCGGCAGGAAGTTACAACCAAGCTACCAATACCTTCTCCCCCGTAGGAGTGCCAGGAGGAGTCCAAACACTCTACGCCAAAATTACGCGCCCAGGGGGGACTTGCCCGCAAGTTGTTCCTTTTTCGATTGATTTGCCTGGGTTTCTTACGCAGCCCGCTCCTCAGTCAATATGTCCTGGGACAAATGCCGTATTCTCGGTGACAAGTACGGGATTTACGAGCTTTCAATGGCAAGAGTCGGCCGATGCGGCTTTTACGTCTCCTACCACTATTTCTACGGGCGGGATTTATACCGTCAGCTCTACCACCGATGCAAGCAGCCTGACCGTTGCCCACAATGCAGGTGTGAATGGAAAATATTACCGATGCGTAGGTAGCCCAGGAGCTATTGCTTCCAATGGTGCCTTGCTGACCGTAGTGACGGGCTCAAGTGCCACCATCGCCTACGCAGGGTCGCCGTATTTGAATGTAGGTACGGCTACGGTCACTTTTACGGGTACTGCGGGGGGGAGTTTTAGCGCACTGCCATCAGGACTGTCGCTTAACCTATCAACGGGAGAAATTAACTTAGCGACTTCCACCCTCGGTGCTTATACCGTAACTTACAGGGTAGCTTCTTCGGGCGGATGCCCTGATTTTGTAACTACCACGTCTGTGGCAATTAGAAATACGGGCAGACCTTACGTGTGGACGGGAGCGGCCAGTGTCCAATGGAATAACGTAAACAACTGGCTGGTGGATGGAAATATTCCAACCGTTTTGCCCAAGTTTGGCTCCCTCGAAGGAAACCCAGTGGAGATTCCTGTGGTGGGTAGTGGGCGTTATCCCGAGGTAACTACCACGGAAGGTGCGCGTAAAGTGACCATCGCTGCCAATGCTAGTTTGACGGTTAAGAATGCAGGTAGCTTACGAATCGAAGCAAGCGATACCGACGGCGTTACCAACGCAGGGACGTTCACCAACAACGGAACGGTGCTCATCGACTCTTCTTATAACGACGGTTTTGTCAACCAAACGGGTGCTTCACTCATCAACACCAACGCGTTTACGGTGCGGATGGGCACGGGTAACCGTTTCGAAAACTACGGTAGCCTCAACAACAGCGGCACATTCACCATCGGCGGAGGGCTTGGGATAGCCATTCTCAACCACCCAGCGGCCACGATAACCAATAGTTCTACTTTTCGGGTGAGTGGAGGATTGACGGGTGGCATACTAAACCAAGGTACAGTCGATAACTCGGGGCAGTTTACGATGACTGGGGGTGTTTCGGGAACGTTATTTATCAACCAAGAAACGGTAAAGAATCGCCCGGGAGCTACCATGAATGTACGTAACCATGATGCACTTCTGTTTGATAACCAAAAACTACTCGAAAATGAAGGGAGTTTTAATGTAAATGGAACGTTTGATAGGGGCTTTGTCAACCGACTAGGGGCAACCTTACGAAACAAGACGGGGGGCGCATTTGATGTGTCGGGAGCTCCAAAACTCCTATTTCGGAATGAAGGCTTACTCGAAAATAACCATGTATTTAGCTTGTCTGGTAGTGCAGAAGATACTTGTTTCTACAATTTACCAACGGGGGAAATCGAAAACAATGCTACTTTTAGGATGAGTGGTGTCGATGGGGGGATTCTCAACTTGGGTAAATTTACCCACGGCTCGGCAGGAACTTTAAATTCAGAGGGAATGGGTGGTATAGCATTTAAAAATGGTGGTACGTTTTTGAGTAGTGCCGGGTGTGTAATTACTCACACTTCAGCCAACGACCTACTTCTGAACCTGCCAAATGCGGTGTTTGTAAATAAGTGTGCTACAACTTTTGGAAGCTCAGGGAATCCAGTTATCAATCAAGGACGATACACCCATACGGCGGGGAGTTTTACGGGCGGGGTTTTGAATATCATTCTGCAAAATTCAGCTTATGCGGAGGTCAATGTGCCCTTTATTTCGACGGGGGAGATTGGAAAATGGTTTGTCAATAGTGATACGTTGATTTTAGGGCCTCAGACAACCGTTACAACCAACCTTCCTTCAAAACACGGTACGCCACTGACCAATACAAGCACAGGCTATGTCCATTCACAAGCTGATTTTACAATCAGTTCTGCCACGTCCATAATCGAGAATGCGGGCAAAATGGTGTTAGGCAGCCAATCAACGCTTATCGGCACCGACATGGGTACGCCCATCATCAATACAGGAAACCTGACCAACGAAGGCCGTGCCAATTTTAACCGTTTTGGAGGTTATGGGATTGATAACTCGGGGACGTTTGTCAACAAAGGGCGCTTTGAAACTGGCAACAGCGACAAAAGTATTCTCAACAACGGTGGCACGATGGAAAACTCGGGCGTGATGGAGATCGATTCGGTCTTTAGAGATGCCATCTTACAGCAAGGTAGCGGTAGCAGTTTTACGAATACCGCCACGGGACAAATAAACATTGATTTTGTGTTTGGTAATGGTATTAACAATACCGCTGGTGGTTTTGTCAACAATGGTGAAATTATGATTGCTCAAACCGATACCATTGCGCTCTCGGGAGTCACGAATGCAGGGACGTTTCAAAACAACAAACTCATGCGCATTGGCGGCCTAGGTAAAATCAAACAGCATGGGTTGTACAATACAGGTACGTTTACCAATACCACCAATAGCCAAGTGTTTCTGCAAAGTGCCGAAGGCTCGGGTATTACCAATCAGGGCGGAACCATCACCAACCAAAGTTGCGCTTATATCGAGTCTCTTCCTGCGATTCTCAACGCGGCGGGTACTTTTAGCAACGCTGGAATTATCAAAAAACGAAAAGATAACGTTGTGGCAGTTAGTACGATTAGTAGCAACTCGGGCAAAATTATCAACGAAGACACCGACGCTTTTAACGTAACGGGCACCAATAGCGGTGCTATAATCAGCATTACCAGCAGCAGCGCGTCTATGTCGTTGTGCGCAAATACCCGTACGCTCACTGCGACTCCCTCGGGAGGTACTTTTAGCATTACAGGGCCAGGAACACTGGCTGGAAGTTTGCTCACGGCCACGGGAGTTGGCACGATTGTCGTTAGTTATGCGTACAACAACGACCCAAGTTGCCCGTATTCGGCCAATCAAAACATCGAAGTTGTTTCAACGACCAGTCCCACGGGCCTACTCACTTGGACGGGCGCAGTAAGTACTGATTGGAACACGGCCTGCAACTGGTCACCCGCCAGCGTACCTACCGCTACCAACGACGTAGTGATTCCGAATACGACCAACAAACCCACCATCAACACCGCTGCGGTAGCTAAATCGGTGGAGGTGCAAGCGAGCGCGGTGCTGACCATTAATGCTACTAGGAGCTTGATAATTAATGGGTCAAGGGTGTCTGGAGGCGGTGAGGCTGGGTTTTATAATGCAGGAACGGTACAGAACAACGGGCAGCTTGTACTTGGAAATACAGGGAGTGTCGGAGCAACAGGTATCAACAACCTCGCTACTTTCAATAACAATACAGGCGGAGAAATCAAGATAGATAATTCTACGCAAGTTGGTTTATACAATCTTACTGGTGCTACCTTTACGAATGCCGCTAAACTCTTCATCGGAGCTACTGCCAATGTGGGTATTCAAGGCATCGTGAACGATGGGGCTTTCCATAACAACGCAGGAGAACTAACGATTGATAGGCCAACCCAAATAGGGATTTTTAACCAAAACGGCACATTCAACAACGCCGCAAAACTTACCATCGGTGGTGTTGAAAGTACTGGAGAAAGAGGGATTGTCAATTATAACATTTTTAGCAACAATGCAGGTGGTGATATTAAGATTGATAAAGCCTCAAAAGTTGCGTTGGAAAGTGGTGTGACGTTTACTAATTCAGCCAAAATTACCATCGGGGCTACAAGCGGAAGTCAAAGTGGCCTACTCATTGGAGGTACTTTTGATAATACTACGGGTGGAGAAATTACGATTGATAGAACTACGTTGGATGCGTTATTTAATTCTGGTTCCTCATTTAACAACGCGGGTAAAATCACCATCGGAGCATTGGCCAGTTTGGGTAGCACTTCGGGGTTGGGTAACGTAACTGCGTTCAATAACAACGCCTGTGGCCAAGTTATCGTTGCCAGCGGTACAGTATTGAATGATGCCTCAGGAAGTTTCACCAATGCGGGTCTCGTCCAAATCGCCAATAACCTTGAAAATATTGGTACTTTCACCAACAACGGCGTATTAAAATACGGTACGCTCACGGGTACTGTAACCAACGCCACTAACTCATCACTCATCGTCAACAACACCCCTACACCTATTTTTACGTACGGAGGCAGTTATAATGGTGTGATCAACGGGATTTTTACCGATGCCAACGCTACGGTTTCGGCAGGAGCGTTTACGGCTCCCAATACGTTTGTGCCTTCGGGTTTGCCCGCAGGTTCGCAAACGTTGTACGCCAAAATCACGCCTCAAGGGAGCGCGTGTAGTTTTGTGGTGTCATTTACGTTCAATAATACAGCACTTGCTCCCGTGTTTACAACCCAGCCCACGGCAGTCACCCGTTGCGCGGGTAGTTCGGCGAGTTTTACGGCCGTCGCTACCAATGCCACGGGCTATCAATGGCAGTTGAGTACGGGCGGTGGCTGGAGCAATGTGCCTGCATCGGCTCCTTATGCCAATACCACCACGGGCACGCTTGCTATCAGCGATGTGACGGGCTTGAATGGGTATCAGTTTCGTTGCGTAGCCATCGGCGCAATAAGTAATACCAATTCTGACCCAGCCAGTCTAACGGTCGTCAGCAAACCAACAATTACCCTGACGGCTTTGACGCAAACATTGGTGGAAGGCAATAACCCTGTTCTCTGTGATACAGATGCGAATCCTGTTAACGGTTTGCAGTTTACGGTTTCGGGTTTGTGTGTGGTGGGTTCGCCTGTTTGGCGCGTGCAGGTAGGCAGTGGCGCATGGAGTGCGTGGTCAGCAACTGCCCCAGTTTCCCAACCCTCCAATAACCAACCCCACCGCTACCAAGCGGCCTGCGATGCGAGTTGCCCGAGTACTTATACTTCACCGATTGAGTTGACGATTAATTACCGCGCATCTACACCTCAAAATGTATCGCTGTTGGTGGACGGTGTGACGGTAGCCGTGGGTGAGACCAAAGAAGTGTGTAGTTTGGTTACAATTCCGCTGACGTTTAATGCCAATTGCGCAGCGGGTGAAATCGTACTTTACTCATTGGATGGTGGTGAATATTCATCGGGTGTGCCAACGGGCTTGGTGGATAATCAGTATCACAATTACCGCGTTCGCTGCCGCAAATCGGACGGAACGCCATCTTGCATAGAATCTGAATCAGGGGTAATGCGCTTAAAATTAGTGACTATTCCATCGGCTCCGATGGTGTCGTTGTCATCGACAAGCAGTTGTGATGCGACGGCTAGTTTCAGTGGACAATCATCATGCGGAAGTTTGCGAACAGTTTGGTACAATGCAACTACGAATGTGGCTTTACCAAGTTTGCCTTCTACCGTTCCAAGTGCCACGACGTCATACTACGCTCGTTGTCAGACCGAAAATGGCTGCGTGAGTGAAAAGAGCAATGTCGTGACGTTTACTTTGACACCAACGCAAGTAGCGCCTGTAATTACGGCTTCGCAAGAGATTGTTTGCACAGGAACGACGGTCACCATTTCGGCCAACTGCCCCGCAGGTAGCCAAACGTTCTGGAACACGGGCGTAACTGCGCCAAGTTTTCAGGTAGCATTTAATAACGTCACCAAGCAAACGTACTGGGCGAAGTGTCTATTTGAAGGCGGTTGTCAAAGTTCAGAAAGTGTTCGGAAGGATATTTATTGGAATGCTTTTGTGGTGACGTTGATCAACGTAGGTGAAACCAAATCGTCGGTGAAACCTGCGAATGACAAATCGTTGTGGAGTAGCCAGTTCATCACGCGCGATGGCGGGCCAGAGTTGGAGCAAAGTACGCAAGTAAACCCGACGCTGTATTTTGTTGAAAACGCCAACAAAATAGCGCCCCGTTATTGGACAATCAACGTAGAAGCCTGCGGCTTGAGTACGGACGGTTCATTAACTTTTGATATGTTGGCGACACCAGAAATGGGTGTGATTCGCTCGTTCAACACGCACGAGAACAATGCACCTTACTTCATGTATGCCAACCGCGAAGGCTGGACGGAGCTTTATGCCCAAAACCACCCTGCCTACGGATTTTACCAAGACAACGGTGCGGGCGGCAACGTATATGATGCAGGGTTACCCAAAGGTTTATACAAACTAGGTATTCGTTATTGGGACATGAAAGGCTGGGGCAGTATTTATCCTTCAACGCGCAAGCCGCAAGGGAATGTGTTGGCTTACCAAGAATACTGGTTCCGTATTCAATCGAAAGACGGTGTCGGCGTAGGAGCAGCACGTACAGCGGAGAGCGGTAGCGAAGAGAAAGGGGTATTAGTTCCCCCATTGGGACGGTCCGCCGCGCGGGGCAGGGGGCTGGCTGTCCTCCCCAACCCAGTCACCAACATCCTCCGCCTCCAAGTACAAAACAGCAAGGGACAAGTAGTACAAACTACTTTGAACGATGCAACAGGACGTGAAGTCTTGCGTCGCCAATTTGTACCCGAAACCAACACCCACCAAGAGGAGTTTGGAGTGAGCGAGTTACCTACGGGAATGTACTTCTTGAAGGTATCGACTTCCGAAAAACAAGCTACTTTGAAAGTGGTAAAGGTGGACTAATTTGCTTCTGAAATACAACGATAAAAAGGGGGCAAACTTATTGCCCCCTTTTTATCATATACATTCCCAAAAATTAGCCATTAAACGGTGTTTTGTCAAAAATGAGCTAAAAATTGTTCAAAATGAGTTAAAGATTGTTCATTTTGAGATAACACTTGCATTGTTTAGTCCCATAGCTTTGTGCTTTAAACATACGCTACTCATGAAAAAACTCTTTACATCTTTGCTACGTTCGCTATTGATTTTTCTTTGCGGTGCGACAACCGCGTTTAGCCAGACATTTTGCGTAGGCACGGATTCACCCACAGGTGGCTCACCTGGAGTTATTACCTCTAGTTTCGCGCAAAGCCTTACAATGGGCGCTGGCTGTTCGGGTGTTTTTGCTGGACTGGTGGTTGATTTAGGCTCCGTTACCAATGCTGGTGGTGCTGTTTGGACATTGGAAATTTTCCAAGGGAACGGGTTTGGAGGAACTTTATTATATACCCAGACCGGTATCACGCTTACTGATATAGGTGGTGGTCACATTTTTATCAATATTGCAGGCGCTAGCGAATCTAGAGCTTTCACTGGAGGAAGTCAGTACACCTTTCGGGTTTCGACCTCTACGTCCAGTTCTGTTACTGTTTTTCGCAATGAGACCAGTTTCTACGCGGGTGGCCAAGGATATACTAATAATTCTCCATTTGGAACAAACGGAGATATCCTAGATTTCAACATCTTTACCCAGGCCGCTACCACTTCATGCGGTGCTGCCACCCGTTTGTATGTCAAACACAATGCCAGCGGTAGCAACAACGGTACTTCTTGGGCGAACGCCTACACCAGTCTGCAAAGTGCCATTGATTATGCGCGTGGCTGTAGCAATATTCAGGAAATTTGGGTGGCTTCGGGCACTTATAAACCTTCTAAAGACAAAACGGGTAATGCCAGCCCCACTACTGTGACCAATAAGACCTTTTACGTGGACTTCCCTGTAGCCATCTATGGAGGCTTTGCGGGCGGAGAAAATGCGCTTTCAGCCAGAAACGTTAGCTCGAATGTAACTGTGTTGAGTGGTGATATTGATAACAACGATGGCGCAAGCCCTGCAGTCGTTTCGACTGATGTACAGGGATCAAATGCCAAAATTGTTGTTCATATCCAGAATGTAGCCAATGGAGTGACGGTAGATGGATTTACAGTGGGTGCTGGGGCTGACAATGGCATTTTTAACGAAGGAACTGGCTACCCTTTTGGCTCCAGCGCTACGATTCGCAACTGTAAAATTCAGGGCAATACGGGTTCGGCCATATTGAATAGAGGTAATCTTAGTTTTTTCTCTGCGGGGAAGGCTACTTTGTTGGTAGAAAATTCCAGCATCTCTGGCAATACGGATAATTTTGAGGCGCCAGGTATCGATTGTAACTCAAACGGAGGAATGACGAGTACCACAGTCAATAATTGTACTTTTTCCAATAATACCTCCACCGGAAGTAGTTATACTGGGGCTTATCATGAACATGCCCCAAGCGGGAACGGCACGGCTACTTTTTCAAACTGTATTTTTAGCGACAATAACAGCACGACCACAAATGGAGCGGCAGTCCACGCCAATGGGCTTAATTCGGGTAATATCAATCATACCTTTACCAATTGTGTGTTTAGGAACAACACCAGTGCGGGTAAAGGTGGCGCTTATTATGCCAATGGTGCGTCTAGTGGACGGATCACTACGGTATTTACCAATTGCACTTTTTATGATAATGAAGCGACTAACGGTGGCGGGGCAATCGCTTATACAACAAGCGTTAGTCACACTTCCATGTTGCTCCGTAATTGTATTTTATGGCAAAACCCCAACGAGATTCTGCTGGAGGGCAATGCTTTAATGACGCTTTCGTATAGTCTTATCAATAGCACCAGTGCTCCTTCTGGGGTCATCTCGACTGTTGGCACACTTTTTAACACCGATCCATTGTTTGTGGATGCAGTGAACTTGCGGTTACAGAACTGTTCACCTGCGCGAAACTCAGGCACTTCAAGCGGTGCTCCTAGCACAGACTTGGACAATAACGCCCGCCCTGCGTTGGGGGGCTATGATATGGGGGCTTATGAAGCACAAACGGGTAACGCACCTACGACCTATTACGCCGATGCGGATGGCGACGGTTTTGGGAATGCAGCCGTGAGTCAACAAGCGTGTAGTCAGCCAGTGGGTTATGTGGCCAATAATACGGATTGCAACGATAATAATATTTTGGAAAGACCAAATCAAGTATGGTACAAAGATACTGATAATGATGGCTACGCCCAAACGGGGGCAGCTACCATGACGCAGTGCGAGCGCCCGATAGGCTATAAAGTAGCGACTGAATTGTTAGCCACCAGTGGAGATTGCAACGACAACAACAATGCCATCAAACCTGGAGCTACCGAAATCTGTGATGGTATTGACAACAACTGTAACGGCTCCACAGACGAAGGTGGCATTTGTTCACCCGACTATACCATCAGCACGACAGGCGGTGTCATTACTATCACCGACTTAGCGGGCAATGGCGAAACACTCAACATTTCAGAAAGTGGTGCTAATATTCGCTTTGCCACTGTACCTGCTACCCGAACTTACTCCCTCAATGGCGGCACAATAACGGCTTTCAGCACGCCTGCCAACGTAGCACTTTCGGGGGTTTCTAGCATTGTGGTCAATACTGATGTAGGGAACGATATTATCAACGTAGGTGGATTTTCTTCTGCCAATCTACTCCCCAGCTTAACCATTAACGGAGGTATTGGAGACGATCAAGTGAATTTTAACGGTGATATTACTTTTTCTACTGATGCCAACCTAGACGTGGATTTGCAAAACGATAATGCTACCCCTGGTACTGATCAGGTATCTTTTACCAACAGCGCCAATTTAGTGCTTTCTGGCACTGGTGCTGCGGTGATAAAAGCGAGTCGCAACATCGCCTTTAGCAATGGTACTGCTTCTCTCGAAACCACCAACGGCAACTTGACCTTGGAAGCCAACCAGCAAGCTACGGCCAGCACGGGCAACTTCGTGGGCGTATCGGTCAATGGTGCTACGGTACGGGTCAACGGTACAGGTACACTCAGCGTCAAGGGCAAAAGTGGCACCGATTCAGCCATCAATCAATTTGGAGTAGTTGTCCAAAATGGAGGTGTGATTAGTGGGGGCACCAGCGCCACAGCTACCATAGAAGGTTCAGCGGGGGCTGGATCGGCCAATAGTAACATTGGTGTATATGTAACGGGTACAAATGCACGTATCACCTCTTTGGGGGGAAATGTGTCCGTCATCGGTTTGAATAACAGTGCAAGTGCCAGTTCTACTTGCCGAGGTGTAGCTGTAGGTACCAATGGAACAATCACTGCGGGTGGTAGTGGGAATGTAAGTGTGAGTGGTACGGGTGGCGCAGGTAGTGGTAATTACAATGCAGGAGTCTATGTAGCGGGTAATACAAGCACTATGATTACTTCCTCTGGAGGAAATGTGACAGTTACTGGTACAGGTGGTGGTAGTGGCTCTGGCAATAATAATTATGGAGTTTGGCAGGAGTTAGGCGGTACGATTACAGCAGGTGGGAGCGGTTTGGTAACGGTAAATGGTACTGGAGGCAATACAACGGGAGGTGATAATTATGGAGTATATGTAAGTTCGGGTCTTGCGCAGATTACTTCCTCAGGTGGCGCAATCAGTGTAACCGGGCAAGGTGGTGGTGGCACCTCAACAGGCGAAGATAACATTGGCGTTTTTGTTGATTCTAATGGCTTAATTGCTGCTAGTAGTGGAAGTGGTAGTGTAACGGTAAATGGTACTGGAGCAAATACAAGTGGAAATAGAAATTACGGGGTATATGTCAGTGGATCTGGTGCACGTATAAGAAGTTTTAACGGCAACCTCAACATCACTGCACAAGGCGGAGGTTCAGGCACATCACAGAGCAATATGGGGCTGGCTATCCTTAGCAGTGCTCAGGTATCGTCAACTGGTAGCGGCCACGTAATAATACAAGCAAATGGTAGTGCAGGGGCGACAGGGCACAGCAATTATGGCCTCTATGTAGAAGGCGCGAGTAGCTTAATCACCTCTTCTGGCGGAAATGTGACAATCAACGCCACAGGTGGAGGGGCTGCTCCATCTAGTTATGGTGCCAGTATAGCTTTCGGTGGGCAGATTAGTGCTGGTGGTATGGGAACGGTAACTATTATTGGCCAAGGTGGGGGAGGTAGTGGGGGTAATAATTATGGTGTACAAACATTCGCTTCTAGCAGTCAAATCACATCAGGTGGAGGCGATATCACCATCACAGGTATTGAAGGGGCGGGCTCAAATAGCTTTGGTATTTACCACTTTTCTCCAGCCGCCATCACAACGGCTACCAATGGAGGTAATATAACACTGATAGCCAACAGTATGAATTTTGCAGGTACGGTCAGTACCCAAGTACCAGGGGGTAGCACCACGTTGCGACCCTATACCAACAATGTCGCCATCAACCTAGGTACGGCGACAAATACGACAGGCGGCCCCTTGGGTCTCAGTGATACTGAACTCGACCAAATTACGACAGGTACGCTTGTTATCGGTCATGCCAACAGTGGAAACATTAATGTTTCCGATGCTATCACCCGCCCAACCAGTACCAACGTACAACTGATTAGCGGTGGTGATGTGCTCATCAGCAATGGGGGCTTCGATACGGGTGGTGGTACGATGTTACTCGACCCAGGTACTTCGCCAGCGGCAGTGAAACCCACCTTCAACGGTACAGACGTAACGGCCAGTACGTTGTCTTTTGTTGGTGATTTAAGCATTGCTATGAATGGAACCACTTTAGGTAACGGTACGGGCAGTACTTATACCCAACTCAAAGTAACGGGAGCTGTTAATCTCTCGGGGGTAAATTTGCTTTTGACGGGTTCATACGTACCTACTGGTGGTGAAACCTTTACCATTTTGGACAATGACGGTAGTGACGCCATAGTAGGAACATTTACGGACTTATTGGAAGGAGCAACGATTCCTAATTTCAGGGGAAGTGGATTAAGTGCGACCATTACTTATGTAGGAGGTTCGGGGAATGATGTGGTGATAACGGTAGCTTTACCTTGCCCAACGACAGCTGCTGCAGGTTCAGACCAAACGCCCGCATGTGGAACGACGCAGGTAACTTTAGCAGCCAATACGCCAACGGTAGGAACGGGTCTGTGGACTGTGGTGAGTGGTACGGGAGGCACGTTTGGTGATGCCAGCAGTCCGACCTCAAGTTTCACAG
>NZ_AXVJ01000057.1 GCF_000482465.1 Runella limosa DSM 17973 | reverse complement strand
GATTCTAAGTGACAATTCTTTTTCAGCGATTATCTCTTTATAAGCTTGAATCTCTCGCTGAAGGCGAAGAATCTCTTTGTCTTTATCAGAGTTACTAACGCTGGATGGGCTTGAAAAACCTCCTTTTTCGTACTGGGAAACCCAGTTATAAATGTTTGCACTCGAGACGTTAAACTCCTTAGATGTCTTAGCAGCTCCGTGTTCTTTGTAGTAATTCACTATGGTCAGTTTTTCCTCCTGGCTCCATGATTTTTGATGCTTTCCCATTGAATCACAAATTTAAAAGTTATACCCTAATTTGTGTCCAACTTTTTAGCGGGCTAGATTCCACCTTATCAACTGGTTTTTAATAACTTAGATAGATTGATACACTAAATGACCGATACAATGATAGAAATATTTTTGTATCGGTTGTTTGACAATTTGGCAACTTTTCTCATTTTATTATTACCGTATTTTGCATCACAAAATATTTGGATTATTAAAGACATAAGCTATGGTGTGACATGCTGATATTTATCAGCCAGCGGGCCAATTAATGCCTATCTACGGCACCAGTGGCTAACCCAAACCCGTAATAATTATTCCGCTGTAGTAGTTCTACTAACCATTCATTACTACGCAGGTGTTGTCAAGATGGTTCTCTAGGTAGTATTAAATCTTGTAAAAGCCCAATATCTATCCCTATTCAGTACTTTTTATTATTTCGTTGAAAGAAGGGTTTGAAACAGAATATCTGACATCAACACTATCCCCAACTTTATAGCGTGTGATTTTAGAGTTACCCCTGTATGATTTACCGTCAATGAAAAATTCATAGGAATAATAAAAACGATGCTCAACAGGGCTATGTCCTACATAGTTTTCTTCATTTATAATGACAGCCTTTATTAGTTTACTTTCGTTTGATAATTGATACCTTCTTATACCACTCTTTACTAAAAAGTAAATAGGATAACCAGTAGTACGACTAGCAAGTTAAAGTAAAATGTTAAAGAAAATATATTTTTATTAGTAGTCTGTTCTTTTCTTGATTTCATCTTTGGTTGGGTTGGGCTGGTTACTACTAAAGCATGTTCAAAAGCGAGGTAAAATTAGTTACCTCCCAACAAACACCCCCGACCGCTTACCCGTCGATTTTTGGGCGTGATACACTTCTTCTCCATTTACCCAAACCCGTTCGATGCCCGAAGACAACGCCGTTGGGTTTTGAATGGACGCATTGCCATTGACTCGATTTGGGTCAAACAATACCAAGTCGGCATAAAAAGCAGGCTGAATGAGTCCTCTTTGCCGAAGTCCTAGATTTTCTGCCGTCAAGGAAGTCATTTTCTGAATCGCCGTTTCTAGGGGCATGAGTTTTTTGTCACGAACATAATTTCCCAACACCCGAGTAAACGCCCCGTATCCGCGCGGGTGTCCACCCCAACCACCGTCAGAACAAATCGCCGTAAACGGCCAAGCGAGGAAATTAGCCACGTCGCTCTCGCTCATTGACTTACCCATTATCGTTTCGGTACTTCCCTTAAAATCAGGATTTTTTTCATCGAAATCTGCCGCTTCCGCAATCAGCCCCATGAGCGTTTTAGATGTTGTTTCTTTTCGGATGGCGGCAATTTCTGAAATCGTTTTACCCACGTACGCGGCGTTGGGGGCATACCTCACCAATACTGAACCAGAGGGGTCAAACAATTGGTTAACGGCAAATTCGGCACTTTCGGCGTTGGTATAGTCTCGTTTTGGAAACAACACCCGCAAGGTCGAATTCCAAAAATCGTAGGGATAACAGTCGGCTGTGATATTAATTCCTTGCGCTCGCGCTTTTTGCAATGTCCCCAATACTTCCCGCGAACGCCCCCACTGGTCGCGTTTGGCTATTTTGATGTGAGAAATCTGGACGGGCATTTTGGTTTGCCGTCCAATATCAATGATTTCGTCCAACGCCTCATCAAACCCAATGTCTTCGCTGCGAATGTGGCTCATGTATCTTCCGCCCGCTTTGGCAGCAACTTTGGCCAATTGCAGCACCTCATCACGGTTGGAGAAAAATGCAGATTCATATTCCAAGCCCGTCGCCAACCCCAACGAACCTTTTTCCATTTCGGCTTTGAGGTCGAGCTTCATTTTTTCAATTTCGTCTGTTTTAGCGGTTCGGAACAAGCTTTTCGCCCCCATCGCTTTGGCCCGTAGGGTCGAGTGTCCTGTATATGTTGCCACGTTGACAGCCACGGGCTGTTGCTTCATTCGTTTTTGCAGGGTGTCAATCGGGTAGCTACTTCCGTCTTGTCCAATCACAATGGTCGTAATTCCCTGGCTCACCAAGGCTTCGGCATCAGGGCGGTTTTCCAATCCTCCAAAATGGTGGCTGTGGGCGTCGATAAACCCAGGCGCTAACACCAATCCGTTGGCATTGACCACTTTCTCTCCCACAAAAGGCTGCAAATCACCGATTTCCCAAATACGGTTATTTTTGATACGAACGGCACCCGCATAAGAAGCGATACCCGTTCCATCTACTATTTTGGCGTTGGTAATAAGTTCGGTCGTAGGAAGTTTGGCAGCTTTTCCTTCTAAAACCTGTTGTGCTACCCGAATCGCCGTTCCATCTTCCGAACTCGTGAGGGCAATAAACGTCCATTGCTGCGCTAGGTGCCGTTCAATAATCGTTTGAAAACCAACCCAGCCTCCCGTATGGGAAACTTTCGTCCCATCTTTATCCAGCCCCCACCCAAAGCCATACCACGAAAACGAGCCATCGTTAAGTTTGGCAGGCTTAAAAGCATCTTGCAGCGTAGCTTTTTTAATCAGTTTTTCGGTCAATAATGCCTGATCCCAAATCAACAAATCTTCGACAGAAGAATACACATTTCCATCCCCCCAAACTCCGTCTAAACGTATCAAATCATTTGCCACATATTTCCCATTTACTCGTTTGGAGCCATACACCCTATTTTCGGGTGATTGGGGCATGGTAAGGGTGTAGATGTAAGTATTTTTTAATCCCAAAGGTTGCACAATTTTCCGTTCAAAATAGCGCTGAATGGGTTCTGCAGTCAACTTTTCAATTAAGCTGGCCAACAAAATATACCCCGTATTGCAGTACGAAAATTGGGAATTGGGTTGAAATTGCAACGGCGGACGGTGGTTTTTGAGCAATTTTAACACACCTTCATTTGTTAAAGTATCAAGTGTGGTATTGTACTGCGTTGCCAAATCAAAGTACTCGGGCAACCCGTGGGTGTGGTTCAACAAATGCCGAATCGTGATGGTATCGTAGGGAAAATCAGGCAGGTGCTGTTTTACCTTATCATCGTATTGGAGCTTTCCTTCTTCTTTGAGTATCATCACCATCATGCTCGTAAACTGCTTTGACACCGAAGCTAGGTTGAAGGCGGAGGCCGTTGTTAAGGATTGAGTAGCATTGGCCGCTACTGTTCCAAACGCTTTTTTATACACCGTTTTTCCTTCTTTAGCCACCAAAAATGTACCATTCAACATGCCACGTTGATGGAGTAAGGTGAAAGAGGAGTCGAGGGTAGCGAGTTTTTGAGCATTGGGTTGGGCCATTGCAGTACCCAGAGCAGTCAAGGCAAGGCATAACCAGCAAGCCTTACGAGCCCATTGATGAAGTGTGCTGTACGAAGCCATTTTTGATCAGTTATAAAAAAAGCGTGAGACCGAAATGGACTCACGCTTTTTAAAGTTATAGATGATACGCAACTACTTTTTCAACGCCTTCGGTGTCAAAATCATACTCATGCGTTTACCTTCCAATTTTGGTTCAAGTTCTACTTTCCCCACCTCTTCCAATGCCTTGGCAAAGCGCTCAAGGAGTTTATATCCTTGGTCTTTAAATACAATCTCACGACCAGAGAATTGCACATACGCTTTTACTTTGGCTCCTTCTTTGAGGAAGTTAAGGGCATGTTTCAATTTAAAATCGTAATCATGATCATCAGTCGTTGGACTAAAGCGAATTTCTTTAATCACAACTTTCTGAGCATTGGCTTTGATTTCCTTTTGCTTTTTCTTTTGCTCGTACTTGAATTTTGAGTAATCAATGACCTTACAAACAGGTGGAACAGCATTAGGCGAAATTTCTACCAAGTCTAAGTTTTGTTCCTCCGCCATTTTAAGTGCTTGTTGGATGTCAAAAATTCCTTGTGGAACATTTTCTCCAACCATCCGCACTTGTGGTACACGGATACGTTCATTAATACGGTACGGTTCTTCTTGTCTTACTGGGCGAAAAGGTCTGCGTTGTTGTTGAGCCATTCAATAATTAAATTATGGTAATCTTGTGTTTGATGCGAAAACTAACGAATAGTTGAATTTTCTACAAAAATTTGGTGAAAAAAGTTTAAAATTTAGTGCAAAGTTAAAATTTCTTGCGAAACTTCCAGCTTATTTGACTTTGAAAGTCGTAGTACCGATGCGAAAACCTTCACAGTACAACTCAATCGTGTGTTCGCCTTTTTTCAACGGAACGCCTGCTCTTGAGTAAATGATAGACCCTTGTGAACCATCATTGCTGTAGTTTAGTGCTTGTTTTGCGGTATATACAGTCTCGCGGCCGCTGTACAAAAACGTACCCGAACCCGTCGCCATGTCTGCCATAACTGCTCCTTCAGGATCAAGGATTCTCAAATAAACGTCACGGTTTCCGTTTTTCGCAATTGGGTTACCCGCCAAATCAAAATCTACTTTCAACTTGTCGATACGTTTTGCGCGGTAGCTTCCACCGTCGCGTTCTTTGCCTTTTGAAGAAACCGCGTTTACTTCTATTTTTTCGGCTTTCAACGCAGAGGCAATCGTTACTTTATCAGCGAGTTCTTTGTTTTTGGTACTCAAATTACCCACCGAATCTTCAAACGTACGTTGTAAGTTTGCTTTTTCGCCCTCAAGCCCCGACACTTTGGTCGAAAGTTCCTGATTCTGAGCGGTTACAATACCCAACTCTTCTTTCAACTTGGCAATATCTTGGTCTTTTTGGGCCAAAATTGCTTCGTAGTTGGCAATTTTTTGTTTGTATTTTGACACATCTACCGAGGCCGCTGTTGCCGAATTTTTCAACGCAGCCCGATCGCGGTCAAGTTGTTGTTTCAACGTAATCAATGAATCCACTTGTCCTCCTAACTGCTGAATTTCAGCAATTTTCAGGTCTAGTTGAGCTGAAATTGAGTCAAGTTTCATTTTGGTAGCCACGACTTCTTCCGTTTTTGCCGCAATCACCGTTTCTTGTTCTTTATTCTTTTCCCGTTCTTTGTAGAAAAAATAAATTAACACCACGTTGAGCAGCGCTAAAATCGCTAGTGCAGCAAGGAGCAGGCTTTTGCGGTCATTCTTTTGTCCTTGATTGTAGTCCATAATGTTTGTTAATTAGTTAGAGTAGTTACCGCCCAAGAAACGTGAGCCTTGGGAATTTATTGCGAAAAATAACAAAAAATTCAATGTCAGAAAATCAGCTCCCCCCCAACGAAGACGAGGAAGAAGAATATTACGAACATCACCGCATTGTGGCCGATAAAGGTCAGACCTTGATGCGCATCGACCACTACCTCAAACATCATCTTTCGGGAGTCACACGGACTAAGCTTCAAAATGCGATTGAGACTGAATCGGTCAAAGTTAATGATAAACCTGTAAAGTCAAGCTATAAAGTAAAACCGTTTGATATTATAACGGTTGCGATGCCGCATCCACCGAGAATTACGGAGATTTTGGCTGAGAATATTCCCCTCTCAATCACTTACGAAGACCCCGAAGTACTGGTACTTAACAAACCAGCAGGGATGGTCGTACATCCTGCTTACGGCAATTGGAACGGCACAGTGGTCAATGCACTTTTATATCACTTTGAAAATTTGCCTACGGGGCGAAACGGAGAAGCGCGTCCTGGCCTGATCCACCGAATCGACAAAGACACGTCGGGGCTGTTGGTCATTGCCAAAACCGAATATGCGATGGCTCACGTGGCCCGACAGTTTTTTGAACACACCACCGAGCGTACGTATTATGCCATCATTTGGGGGATTCCCAAAGAAGATAAAGGGACAATTGTGGGGCACATTGGCCGAAGTGCCCGCGATCGAAAAGTAATGGCCGTTTATACCGATGGAAGTCAGGGCAAACACGCCGTTACCCACTACGAAGTACTTGCTACCTATAAATATGTATCGCTCATCAAATGCAAATTAGAAACGGGGCGAACGCACCAAATCAGGGCGCATTTTCAATTTTTGGGCCATCCACTTTTCGGTGATCCTGTTTATGGCGGCGATAAAATCTTGCGCGGAACAACGAGCGGAAGCTACCGAGCTTTTGTCGATAATTGTCTGCAAATTTTGCCTCGTCAGGCGCTTCACGCCAAATCGCTGGGCTTTGTCCATCCTCGTACCAAACAATGGTTACAGTTTGAGTCCGAATTGCCAGAGGATTTTAGGACAGTGCTGGAAAAATGGGACAAATACGCCAATCAATAGCCCTTTATTCCACAACACCCGAAAACAAATAAAGCCAGAGTAAGCGCGCCATTCTGAAATTGAACGGAAATAACCCCAAAACGACAACGATACTCGCTATTAGGTTGGAAATGGCCAAGGCATCAAACTTAAATATCAGGATGCAAATGGCATAAACGACGGCCATTTCGAAGGTAGCAAGGGCATAACTAACGTACATAGCACCCCAATAAAACCCAGGTTCTTTACTGAAGTTATGCCCGCAATGCGCACAACTTTCTTTCATCGTTGCAGGGCGAAATGTAAGTAAGTTGTTGGTTGAAAAAACCTGACCTTGGTGGCATTTGGGGCACTTATTTTGAACGACGTGAATGAGTGACATGGTTGTATTTGTTTTTTGAAATACAAAAATACGGTCAAAGGCAGAAATATTTGGTTTACTTTTGTAGCAAAAAATAGGACAATACAGACATCATTGAAATAAACATGAAAGATATTCCTATTTATGGCATCACCGAATTTACCGAAGCAGACCTCTCAAAGGTGTTGTATGTCAATAACCTAAAAAAACACCTAGCTACCCACCAATTTGTCAATCACCCCCACAAACACAGCACGTACATAACCGTTTTTTTTACTTCTGGCGAAGGCACGCACGAAATTGATTTCCAAACCTATCCCGTACAACCTGGCAGCTTGTTTTTACTAACTCCTGGCCAAGTGCATTGTTGGAATTTGTCAGATGATGCCGACGGGTTTGTCGTTTTTCATACCGAAGATTTTTATAACAATGCTTTTTTAACCCGAAAAATAAGCGATTTCCCTTTTTTTTACCTGCAAACCAACTATCCCGTTGTCTATCTTTCATCGGTAGAGCAAGCTATCCTCTCCCCTATTTTTCAATGGATTTATGAGGAATCACAGCACGAACGTCCGTTCAAATCCCAAAAACTTATTTCGCTGATAGACGTACTTTACATCGAATTGGCGCGGTTTTATACTGACAATCGCCCTGTAGGCGATTATTATTCTCACAATTACGTTCAAATCAAAAAATTGGAAAAATTGATTGAAGAAAATTTCAGGACTTTAAAACTTCCAAAAGAATACGCGGATGCCATGAACATGACCACCCGCCACCTAAATAGGATCTGTCAGCAAAGCCTCAATCAAAGTACAGGAAAATTGATTTTGACCCGCATTATTATCGAAGCCAAACGAATGCTGGTCCACAGCGACACTTCAGTGAATGCCGTTGCCGATTATTTAGGCTATGAAGATTACTCCTATTTTGTTCGGCTATTTAAGAAAGAAGTGGGTGAAACACCCAAACAATTTCAGCTTCGTTTGGCCTCCGAAAGAGCATCAGAGCGAGTGAGTCTTTTCTAAAAAATAACTATTTCAAAAATATATTGTATTTTATTAGGAAAAATGAATAATTAAACAGAAGTTCAACCTATCAATTGACGGTAAAGTTTTCGTACACACCCTGTTAGAAGCGAAGGTAAATTCATTTTCTTTCATCTAAACTCTTCCAAAATTATGAAAACTGTCATGTACGCTCTCCTCCTGTTTTTGTGTGCTTTTTCTTCATGTCAAACTGCCGATAGCAAGGCTACTTCAAACCTAGACGAGGAAAAAGAGAAAAAAGCGATTATGCAAACGATTGAAAACGAAACGAACTGTTTTTTTAACGGTGACTACAATTGTTGGAAAGAAAATTTCATTCAAGCCAATTATGCCTTTCAAGTTTGGAGTGATGCAAGCGGTGCTTTTGACCCCAAAATCGGCTGGAATGAAGTGGACGATAAAATCGGGCGATATATTGAAGACAATAAAGTAGGCCAAGGCGGGAGCAATAACCCGAAAGTGATTCGCAAAGGAATGATTGTAAAGTTTTTCGGCGACAATGTCGCTTATTTAATTTGGCACCAGTACAATGCCGACAAGAAAATGAAGCATTTTATTCACAGCACCGAAACCCGTATTATGGAAAAACAAGACGGAAAATGGAAAATTGTGAATGTCACGGCGTTGTGGGATAGAAACCAAACTATCCCGATGGACAGCATCACCGCCGATTAGGTGGTTTATTCAACCTCACAGGTTTCTACCTGACATAGCTACCTGTGAGGTTTGGCTTTATTAGCCTAATTCTTGGGCTGAAGCACGGTATTTTACTTCTACGTTGTGAAGCTCAATAAGCGGCTTCAAAAATTCCTCTAAATAGTTAATATCCAATTGACTAGCAGCATCGCAAAGTGCTTCCGATGGGCAAGTATGTGCTTCTACAAAAAGACCATCTACCCCTGCGGCCACGCCTGCACGTGCCAATACGGGTAAATACTCACGCGCGCCTCCTTTGCTGTCTTTCGACGGAATACCATATTTACGAATGGCGTGGGTGACGTCAAAAACCACTGGGTAACCCGTTTTATTCATGTGGTAGAAACTGCGAGGGTCAACAATCAAATCGTTGTAACCAAACGTATAACCACGTTCCGTCAAGATAATTTGGTCATTGCCGCTATCTTCGATTTTTTTAACGGGGTGTTTCATGTTCTCAGGTGCTAAGAACTGACCATGCTTCAAATTCACCACTTTACCTGTTTTGGCAGCAGCCACCACGAGGGTCGTTTGCATACACAAATACGCAGGGATTTGAAGTACATCAACCACTTCGGCCACTGGAGCACATTGTTCGGGATAGTGTACGTCAGTCAAAAGCGTGAAGCCAAATTGCTCCTTCACTTTTGCCAAAATACGCATACCTTCCTCCAGTCCTGGCCCCATGTAGTAGTCTAGGCTACTGCGGTTGTCTTTCATAAACGAAGACTTGTAAATGATTTTGATTCCCAAACGTTCCGAAATTTCTTTCAAACGTTCCGCCACGGTCATCATAATTTTCTCGTCTTCAATGACACATGGCCCCGAAATCAAGAACAACTCGTCGGTTCCGCACTCAATATCGCCTACGCGAACGATTTTCTTTTGCATTTTTTATAATTGATTCAGTACATTGTTAAGTAAATAATTTCATTTGTTTCACCCGCAGAAGTCCGCAGAATAATCAAAACGCAGATTAACGCTGAGAAGGACTTCATAAACCCATTAGTCTGCGTTATCTGCGGCTCTCAATCGGCGCCAATCTGCGGGTAAAACTTTAATGAAAGTTGCATGACAATCGCAAATTTTACGCACAAAAATGGGCGATTTTATCGGGTTAAACAACACCTAAGCATCCTCCCACTTCGACTTGATTCCTACTTTCTCAAAAAGCTCCGACAAACTTAACTGGGTCTGACGAATATCTTGCCAATCTTTTAGCACTACGCCAAGGGTTGACTCCACCAACGATTTTTCGAGGTGTTGGATGTGCATTCCTGCTAATGCTTCGGCCCAATCGAGGGTTTCGGCAATGCCTGGCACTTTGTTAAGTCGCTGCTGACGAAGTTCTTGCATAAACGCGATTATCTGACGTGCAAGCGTTGCGTCAATCTGCTCTACCTTTGATTTAACAATGGCCAGTTCTTTTTCAAACGGTGGGTAATCAATCCACAAATACAAACACCGACGCCGAAGTGCCTCCGAAAGTTCGCGGGTACGGTTTCCTGTCAAAATCACGTGCGGAATATGCGTCGCCTTTATTGTACCAATTTCAGGAATGGTAATTTGCCAATCCGACAGCATTTCGAGTAAAAAACTTTCAAATTCTTCGTCGGCTCGATCTACTTCATCAATCAAAAGTACAGGTGCTTTCGGTTGCGTCAGCGCTTTTAGCAAGGGACGTTTCAACAAAAATTTTTCACTAAAAATAGTTTGCTCAATAGATTCGGTGGTCAACGGACTCTGAACGGTGGACTGCTCCCCCATTTTCAAATACAACAACTGATGTTGGTAATTCCACTCGTAAATAGCATGGTTTGCATCTAGTCCTTCGTAACATTGTAAACGAATCAGTTCTGTTTCCAGTGCCTGCGCCATCACCTTCGCAATCTCCGTTTTGCCGACCCCCGCTGGCCCTTCAATCAGTAAAGGTTTGCGGAGTTTCATGGCTAAATATACCGACATTGCGACGTATTCATCCGCAATATATCCCCGAGATTGGAGCAAAGTCTGGACGGAGGCAAGGGTTTGGGACATGGTCGAGTGTCGAATTTTTGAGTGCAGAGTATCGAATTTTAGTCAGGGAACTGAGATTTATCTATCGCAGGGATGAGTTTGATGGCATTTTTGTAATACACCTTTTTCAGCACTTCGTCGGGCAGCCCCATTCCGTACATCCGCCAAAAAGCATGGTATTTTTTGTGGTAAGGAAAATATTCATCTTCTGTTTCTAACACTCGGAAATAAGTAGCATACTCAGATGGTACCCAGCTGTCTTTTCCAAAAAGAATTTTATCCTGCCATTTCACAAAAAACTGCTTGGCTGCACGGGGTTGACGCCCTAATTCGGCGATAACAGCACCAATTTCAACGTACATATTGGGAAAACGAGTCATCAAGCTATCTAGTTTTCGCAAATCATTAGGATACCAACCCATGTGGGCGTTGATAAACTTGGTTTTGGGGTGACGAGCAAAAACAGCATGTTGTTCTTTCATCAATGAATCAAACGGAACGGGGTCATTGTTACCACGCTTGCGTCCTGCGTGGGTTTTAAGCTCCAACCAACGTTCGTTATAACGATCGAGGGGATCCCAAAACGATTTGGGGTCGGCTGTGTGAATAATGACGGGGATACCAAGTTCACCGCACTTTGCCCATATAGGGTCTAGTCGTGGGTCACTTACCGCAACGCGTTTTCCATCGGTATCTTTTATTCCACTGAAACCCAAACTTTTATATACTTTCATCCCAACCGCTCCCGCTTTCACATCTTCCTCAACTTGTTTGGCAGCTCTCTCACCGTAGCCAGGCGAACCCACGCCTTTTAGTTCGGGGTTAGTGAACACCATAAAACGCTTGGGATAGTTCTTTTTTACGTTGTCAAGCATCCCCTTGATGGTCGTTGTCCCTTCTTCCCATTGCTGCGACCATCCACGCCCGCTCAAATTGACCATTACGCCCATATTCAACGCATCCATATCTGCCACCAATTTTGACAAATCTTGGTTTGACATGCTGTATTGGTGGTTGTGAATGTCGATAAAAGGGTATTTAGAGCGGGTAAGCTTATGTTCTGATACTTTCAGCGTCGAGACGGGGTCGTACTCTTCAAAGCCCAGAGGTTGCTCAATCTGTCCTCCGTTGGTTTGAGCCACGGCGGTAAGTGATCCCAATAAATACAGAAAGGTGAAGTGTTTTTTCATGTTAAATTAAAGGATTTAAACAATTATTGCTTATAAATCAATGCAACACAATGAGCCGCGATGCCTTCTTTTTTGCCAACAAAACCCAAATGCTCAGAAGTCGTGGCTTTGATGGAAATATCCTCGATGTCAATGGCCATTACCTTCGAAAGACATTCCTTCATCGTCGGAATGTGCGGATTGAGTTTGGGTTCTTGAAGTACAACGGTCACGTCAACATTTCCAACTTCGTAGCCTTTTTCCCGAATCATTTCCATGACTTTCGCCAGCAACAGCTTGCTATCTACGCCTTTCCATTGGGGATCTTTGTCTGAGAAATGGTAACCAATATTGCGCATATTGGCTGCACCAAGCAGGGCATCGCAAAGTACGTGACAAACTACGTCGGCATCTGAGTGACCTTTGGCTCCGTGAGTATGGGAAATTTTAATACCACCCAACCAAAAATCACGCCCTTCTTCCAATTGATGCACGTCGTAGCCTTGTCCAATTCTATATTTCATACGTTTTTTTAGTTTACTGCGCGGTAATACATCGTTGAACAATTGTTTTTAGAAAGCACTTTCTGGGCCATTTCTTGAATGTCTTTGGCCGTTACTGCCTGAATTTTAGCCGCTTCTTGATTGACTAAATCAGGATTCCCAGCGCTGGCGGCATAGGCCAAGTTCATGGCACGGTTGAGTAATTCAACTTCCGAAAACGCCAACGTTGACTCCGCTTGGTTTTTCACTTTTGCCAATTCTTTCTCATCCAACGCAACCTCCACCAACTCCTGCAACACTTCCTCCACGGCGGCATTGGCTTCGTCCAAAGTCACTCCAGTGTTGAGATTACCTTGAATTACTAACAAACCTGGGTCAACTGACGAGGTATTGTAGGCGTTGATATTTGAAAATACCTGTCTTTCTTTCAGTAGTTTTTGGTACAAACGCGCCGATTTTCCTCTTCCTAAAATATCACTTAATAAATCTGCCGTGTAAAAGTCGTCCTCAAAACGCCCTGGAATGTGGTACGTTTTATACAGCGCATTTAGAGGCACTTTGGCTTCGGTTTCCAGAAACCTAGGAGCCGTTTGAACGGGTTCCAAGGGTAAATTGCGTACGTATTGCTCACCCGCAGGAATAGAACCAAACCATTTTTCGGTCAATGCTTTCACTTGTGGAACAGTGACATCCCCTGCCACAACCATGATGGCATTGTTTGGCAAATAATATTTGTAGAAAAACGCTTTGACATCGTCCATCGTAGCATCTTCGATGTGGCTAATTTCTTTGCCAATCGTAGCCCAACGATACGGATGCACTTGGTAAGCCAACGGCCGAAGTTTCAGCCATACATCCCCGTAAGGTTGGTTCAAATAACGCTGTTTAAACTCTTCCACCACCACTTTTTGTTGAATTTCGAGTACTTTTGGATCAAAAGATAAACTCATCATTCGGTCAGATTCCAACCAAAAAGCGGTTTCAAGATTGACAGCGGGTAGGGTGATGTAATAATTGGTAATATCAGCAGAGGTGAACGCGTTGTTTTCGCCGCCCACCATTTGAAGAGGTTCGTCGTAGGACGGAATATTTTTCGACCCCCCAAACATTAAATGTTCAAACAAATGGGCAAAACCAGTTCGTTTTTCCTCTTCATCGCGAGAACCCACATTGTAGAGAATATTTACAGCGGCCAAAGCAGTTGTATGATCTTCGTGGACAAATACTTTGAGCCCGTTGTCAAGGGTAAAATGGTCGTAGTGAATCATTGAAAATAATTATCTATCAAAAAAACAGAAGTTAATAAACTCTTTGTTGGTTGTCTAACGTTAGAACCAAAGCGAAAGGTTTCTAACCCAACGCCCAAAAATAGCATTTTCTATCTATTTCGCAGGTACAGCTCCATGAAACGAATGTTCTTAGTAGTGACTCAATTGTTTGTTTTTTTATTCATCGTACTATCTTTTCCTCCACTTCCTGTCCGCGCACAAATTTTATACGATACGCCCACGCAAGAATTGGTACTAGAAGCCATCGACCACATTTACAATTATGAATTTGCGGCGGTAGAACCCGTTGCTCGTCAAATACGGGCCAAATACCCCAACCACCCCGTGAATGCCATGCTCAAAGCCATGCAAATGCAGTGGCAATATTTGCCCGTGAAGGACAATAAAGCCATGAGTGGGCAGTACGCAAAACTCCTTGAGGAGTGTATTGCCAAGGCAAAAGTGTTAGAAAAAAATGAAAAGACGCGCCCCGAAGCTGCGTTTTTCTCAATGGCGGGTCATGGCTATATTGCGTTGATTCACAACTACAATGACGAGAAAATGAAGGCGGCAAGTGAAGCAAAAAAAGCCTACGATTATGTCATGGCAGGATTCAAATACATGAATCACAATCCTGAGTTTTACTTTTCCTCTGGCTTGTATAATTACTACATGATTCGCTACCCCGAAGACCACCCAATTGTAAAACCCGTTGTGCTGTTTTTCAAAGACGGCAACCGCGAGGAAGGGCTTCGACAAATGGACATTGCGTCCAAAAAAGGGATGTTTACCCGAACGGAATCTGCTTTCTATCTTTCCCGTATTTATCTCAAACACGAGCAGCGTTACGACAAAGCCAGTAGTTACTTGGAGAATCTCGTAGAAAAATATCCCAACAACCCCATTTTTTTGATGAAACACACCGAAGCGTTGTTGCTCTTGGGAAAATACGATGACGCAGCACCTTTTATTGAAAAACTTAAAAAACGAAACGAACCTTTCTTTTCACTCGTTTCTCACACATTAGAGGGAATGTACCTCGAAAAACATGCACGCAACGACCAAGCTGCTCAACGATTGTACTTGACGGCCATTCGCCAGCCACGCGATGAAGAATATACCAAAGAGTACCAAGCCTTTGCCTATGCGGGTTTGGCACGAATTGCCATTCGAGCAGGAGATAAAAGAAAAGCAACCGAGTACTACAAAATCGTAAGTGATTTGGCAGAATACAAAGGCACGCTTAAAGAAGCTAAAAATTTCTTAAAATAACGCCTTATTCAACGTGCTTGGCTGAAGCAGACAATTTTACGGAACTCAGAGGAGCGGCGGAGGGTTGGATTTGCCAATTTTTCCCAAAACGATGAAGAACTGCTCCACTTTCGGCGAAAATTTGCACACCACCCGTCGAAATTGCCTCCACTCGGACTAAATTTTCGGTAATTGGCGCGACTTCTTCTTCCCAACTTACGCCGTTCCAGCGAAGAATGGTGCCTTTGTTACCAACAGCCCAACCTTCTTCACGACTCAATAAAAATACTGAGTTCAAATCTTCGTTCGCAAAAACCAATACTTCGCTCCACTGTTCGCCATCCCAACGCAGTATCGTGGAGTTTTTGCCCACAGCCCAGCCAAAATCCGCTGAAAGCAGGTACAAAGAGGAAAATGTTTGCGAAGTAGGAACCGAAGCAGCTTCCCAATTTTCATTGACCAGGCGTTCAATTTTACCATTGGTTGACACGCGCCACTCAGCTTTTGGCAAAACCGAGGCCGAATCTTGCCCCCAAACGGCAATGATGGTAGCGATTACAATCAAAAAAGAGATGATTAATTTTTTCATGGGTCGTTGAGGTTGGCATGGTTAGACATAAACACTCGCTAATATCTATCATAAATCATGCCAACTCACAATTACCCTTGTAAAGCCACCAATGCGTCAAAATCGTCGGCCAATTTATGGCTCAATCGGTCAAAAATTTCAGAAAATTGCCCATAACGCTGGTGGTTTTTATCATTTGCCGAATACGTCTCTACCGATTTGATGGTTTGAGCAGCAGCAACTAAGTCTTCATATTTCCCAAGTTTTGTCAAAGCCAGCAGCGCTGCACCTGCACTTGCGCTGTCGTGTTTGTCATTGATATAGACCGTTTTCCCAAATACATCCGACAGAATTTGGGCAAACAACGGCAGGGTAGCATAAGCCCCGTTGATGTACAGATTTTCAATCGAGCGGTATTGTTGCAGCAACTTACCAATGCTATATACCTCATATACAATACCTTCGACGGTTGCCCGAATAAAGTGCCGACGTTCGTGCGTAATATTTACGCCCATATAAGCACCTCGGGCGTTGGCATTCCACAAGGGAGCGCGTTCGCCCAACAAATACGGCAAAAACAACAGCCCCCCCGCTCCTGCTGGAACGCGTTCGGCTTCCATCAACAATTGCTGGACGGCATAGTCCATGTCAAAATGGAGTCCTGAGGTGCCAAATTGCTGCACAAACCATTCAAAAACCACCCCGCCGTTGTTGGTCGGCCCGCCCGAAATGTAGGTTCCTTCGGTGAGGATGTAATTGAAAAAACGCTGCTTTTCGTCCACCAACACCTGTTTAGCCGCCACCCGCACAGCACCACTCGACCCAATGGTAATGGTAGCGTCTCCTTCCGTAACTACGCCTGCCCCAAGCGTTGCCAAACAGCCGTCGCTCGCCCCCGCAATTACTTTTAGGGTATTGGGCAAACGGAAGAGCCGCAGGTATTCTTTTTTAAGTTTAAGTTCGTCAAAATCAATGGCTACTGGTTCTGACAACTGCTGGGTTTTTATTCCTATATAATCAAGCGCCGATGCTTCCCAAGCCAAATGATGTATATTAAATAAGCCTGTGGAAGACGCCAAGCTATGATCAACGACCAGCTGCCCCGTCAATTGATACACAATATATTCCTTGATGGAAATAAATTTATAAACCTTTTCAAACCAAACAGCAGGGGTATTTGTCCCAAACCATCGAATTTTGACCAAAGGCGACATGGGGTGAATCGGTGTGCCTGTTTGTTCGTATAACTTCGCCCCTAGCTCAGAATTTTTAAGGGTAGTTGCTTCATCACGACCTCGGTTATCAGCCCAAATGACTGCGTTACGAAGCGGCACGCCGTGTTTGTCGATGGGTAATACACTGTGCATCGAAGCACTAAAAACTACGGCTACTGGACGATATTTTTTGGAAAGTTCTTCGTTAATTAGTCCTTTTAACGCGTACAAAACGGTCAAAAATATTTGTTCGGGATCTTGCTCGCTATAATCAGGCTGCGGATGAAACGTTGGGTACGACCCTTGCCGCGCCCCAATCAAATTATTTGAAAAATCAAACGCCGATGCTTTGACTTTTGTAGTACCAATATCAATTGTTATGACACACTCCATATAGATTTATGATATAAATAAATAAAATTAGTTGTCCCCCGTTTGGCGCTTTCGATAATGCCCAGGGGTATAGCCTGTTAGTTTCTTAAAAGTCGTAGAAAAGTGTTGAGATGAATAAAAGCCAGTATCGAGGGCAATATCGGTCAGGCTTTTATCGGTTTGGCGGAGTTGGCGCATTGCCTCTGCAATACGAATGTTTATCAAATAGTTAAGCGGAGAAAAGCCCGAATACGCCTTTACTTTTTCGGTAAAAGCAGTACTTCCCAACCCTACGACAGTCGCCATTTCTTCCACTGTCCAAGGGTGATCCAAGCTTTGTCGAAGCATTTTTTCGAGCTGCTCAAATGCCTGCGAAAAATCGCGCCGTTGATTTTGTTGCTGGCTTTGCTGCCGTACAATCGTTACTAATAGCTCATCCAGCAGTTGATTCACGCGGGTTTGATAAGCAAACTCTAGCTGTTTGAGCTCTTGCTCAATTTTTGTAATCAGTTCATTGACCTGTTTTAGCTGGTTCAGCACCATCGGGGCGTGCGTACCCATGAGGCGCCCCATTAGCTTTTGTTCGTTCTCGTGAATCGCCGACCAACTGCCTAATTGTAGCTCTTTTGTAGGCTCAAAAATGGCTGGTTCTAGTTTTAGCCAAACAAAACTTCCAATTTCTAATGTATTTGTGGGGCTCCCAAGCTGCTGCCAAGGACATAAAACAACCACATCATTGGGGTATAAAACGTAGCGTTGGTGCTCAATTATCCACTCATATTTCCCTTCTAATACACACAAAATATAGATTCCACCTCTCACTTGCACAGGCCAATCATTCAGCTTAACTGTCTGATTTTTAACACGAACCAATTCCCTGATGTGGGAAAACTCGGAAGAAGGAAGGTGGGTCAGTGTGGTTTTATTCATTTACAGAAAACCTATTTATTAAATTTTTTAAATAAATCATCAAAATATTACAAAATCCAACATCGTCCATTCGTAGAAGTTTTTTGCACTACTCTGCTATTTTTTTGCACTCAGTTCTTTATCCTATCAGTACTGTTCAACATACCCTTTTAATTTACCAACAATTTAACATGAAGATGAGAAAATTTCTACTCTTGCCCAAAGTCATTTTAGTAATGATGACTTTTCTGGCACTCACAACCACACTTTGGGCCCAAAATCGAATTAGCGGAACGGTCACAAATTCCGCCGACAAATCTCCCCTCGCAGGAGTTTCGGTTGTTGTAAAAGGAAGTACCACAGGAACATCTACCGACGGCAGCGGAAATTATAACCTTTCTGTTCCCAATAACGCAACCCTTGTATTTAGCTTTATTGGTTATGGTTCAAAGGAAATTTCGGTAGGAAACCAAACGCGCATTGACATTTCGCTGGCCGAAAGTGCCGAAGCCCTCAACGAAGTCGTAGTGACGGCCTTGGGTATCAAAAAAGAAGCGAAAAAACTTGGTTATGCAACCGCCACTATCAACGCCGACGCGCTTACTGAAAACCGTACGCCCAATTTTATAAACTCATTACAAGGAAAAATTGCGGGGGTAAATATTTCGGGACTAGGTACGGGGCCAGCGGGTACTTCAAAGATTCGTATCCGTGGACAGTCTTCTATTTCTGGGCAAAATAACCCGCTCATTGTCGTCAATGGTATCCCAATCGACAACACTAACTTTGGTACAAACCCAGGAAATGCTGCCGCTGACAACTCGATTGGCGTAAGAGGCGGGGGAAATACCTCAGACGGTGGTGATGGTTTGTCGTCCATTAACCCCGATGACATCGAAAGTATGACTGTCCTTAAAGGTGCTACTGCTGCTGCTTTGTACGGTTCACGGGCCAAAGACGGGGTACTTATGATCACGACCAAAACAAAGGGAAGTGGCAAAGGGATTGGCGTGAGTTTTAACAGTAACTATACCAACGAAACACCGCTTGATTTTACGGATTATCAATACGAATACGGCCAAGGTGAAAACGGCGTTCGTCCAACGACTCCCAACCCAACCTCAGGTCAGTGGTCGTTTGGGGAAAAATTCCAACCAGGCATGACGCAAGTCTTGTTTGACAACGTCACTGTACCTTATGAGCCTGTTTATAACCGTATTCGTAAATTTTTCCGCAACGGTTCAAACTTCACCAACACCGTAAGCCTGTCATCAGCCAGTGATAAGGGTGGTTTTAACCTTTCGTTTGCCAACATGGACAGCAAAGGAATTGTGCCAAACAACACGTTCAATCGCAAAACCATCAACCTTGGGTATTCTTACGAGTTATCAAAAAAATTGAGTTTTTCAGGAAACATCAACTATTCGCACGAGTACAACAAAAACCCACCGAACATTGCCAACCAAGATAACTCTATCCCTACCGCCATCTACAACTTAGCCAACTCCATGCCTTTGGACTTGTTGGAAGCGAAGAAATTCAACGCGGCGGGCAATGAGTATATTTATTCGCGTTTCCAAAACCGTACCAACCCTTACTTTACCCTTTCTGAACAGTTTCAGAACATTGTCCGCGACCGTATTTTTGGCAACATTTCGGTAAAATACAACCTACTTCCTTGGTTGTTTGTACAAGGTCGTGTGGGGCAAGATTACTGGTCGCGCGATCAGGATTACAACAACTTCCCAACAGGTCAAGCTTCTATTGCCGCCGCGCCAGCTGGTTTTGTGAATGGGACATATACCCAAGAGTCAAGACGGTTTAGAGAGATTAACACGGACATCTTGATTTCTGGGACACAAAAGTTTGGTGATTTTGGGTTTGATTTCAACGTGGGTGGAAACAAAATGTACCGCCGTTCGGATTTAAACAGCGTACAAGTACAAGACTTTGTCGTAAGAGGTTTATACACAGTGATGAACGGGCGGGTAAAAGACCCTATTTATGGGCTTTCGGAGCGTGCCGTTAACTCGGTGTATGGTTCGGCCGAATTTTCTTACAAAAATGTTTTGTTTGTCAACGCTACAGTGCGTAATGACTGGTTTTCAACCCTTTCTCCCGCCAACCGAAGCATTTTATATCCGTCAGTTTCGGGAAGTTTTGTATTTTCACAAGCCTTCAACAGTGTTCCTACTTGGCTCACCTTTGGAAAACTCCGCGCTGCTTATGCTGAAGTGGGAAGCGATACCGACGTATCCCCTTACTCCAACAACTTGTTTTACGGTATCAATGCCAACCTCTTCGGCGGGCAGCCTGTGGGCGGTTCTTCAGGAACAACTACCCTTCCAAATGCCAACCTCCGCCCTATGCGTACGGCAGAAACAGAACTTGGGTTAGAGCTCAAATTGTTTGATAGTCGCGTTTCGTTGGATGCGGCGATTTATAACAAAATCACCAATGATCAAATCGTTTCGGCACAAATTTCGGATGCCTCGGGCTTTATTACAACCCTTATCAACAGTGGAAAAAGCCAAAACCGTGGTTTTGAAATGCTGTTGAATCTTGTTCCCGTAAAAACGCCTAATTTCCAATGGGATTTGACTTTAAATGGTTCTTATAACAAAACCAAAGTATTAAGCCTTTTGACTGACACGCCAGGCGAACGTATCACTGTAGGTACCCACGTATTCAACGGCGAGCTTCGTCAAGTGGTTGGTCAAGAAATGGGTCAGATTTATGGCTTCGGCTTTAAGCGCGATGCCAGCGGACAAATGATGTTTGGTGGCAACGGTATCCCGCTTCGCACCGACGACCTCATTTCGTACGGCTCTGCCTTACCAAAATGGAATGGTGGTATCAATAACTCCTTCAATTACAAAGGTATTAACCTATCGTTCTTGGTTGATTTCAAACTTGGGAACATGATGCTTTCAGGTACCAACTTCAACGCAGTACGCCACGGATTGCACAAAATGACCCTAGTAGGCCGCGAAGGTGGTGTATTGGGAGTGGGTGTAAACGCCAAAGGTGAGACCAATACCGTAAAAGCACCTGTTCAAGATTATTGGTCAGTAGTACGTTCGCTTGCGCTTATCGAACCAGTTATCTACGATGGAGGATTCTGGAAAGTTCGCCAAATCACTGCTGGTTACGATTTTACCCGCTTTTTGCCGAAAAACTTCCCAGTTAAAACCCTAAAGCTTAGTGCAGTTGCCAACAACGTATTCCTGATTAAGAAGTGGGTTGACAACATTGATCCAGACTCATTTGGATATTCGTCAGACAACCTCGTCGGAATGGAATCAACAGGTTTACCAACAACCCGCAGTATTGGTTTTAACCTTAATGCGAAGTTTTAATATCCCCGAAGGGTCTTATCAACAAGCTTTCGGAAACACTAAAAAAGAAACGAACAATGAAACGCATATTAAAAAAATCAGCCCTTTTACTCCCACTTTGGGCAGCAACTGTTGTCGGAATGGTAAGTTGCGACCAAGGTTTTGACGAACTCAACATCAACAAAACCGCCGCACTTTCGGTCAACCCCGTATTTATTTTGAACAATGCGACCGTCAATTCAGCTTTTACAACAGGTTCGGTTTTCTACGAAATTGGTATTGTACAACAAATGATTTCTCCCAACTCTGGGGTACTCACAGGCGCTAACTTTAACCAAGACAGCCGCGACAATACCGTTCAAAACTGGCAGAAATACTACCGCAACGTGATTCGTAACTCGCAAGATGTTATCAATCAAACGCAGTCGGTGGCGAGTCGTAGCAACTTGTACAATATGGCCAGAATTATTCAAGCCAATGCGTACATGATTTTGACGGACTCTTACGGCGAAATTCCTTATTCGGATGCAGAGAAAGGTTACACCAATCAAATATTTTTGCCCAAATACGATACCCAACAAGCTGTTTATGCGGGTATTATCAAGGAATTGACGGAAGCTACCGCTGCCCTAGATGCTACTAAGGCCACTGAATCTGCCGATGTTCTCTATACTGGTAACATCGCCCTCTGGAAAAAGTACGGTAATTCGCTTTTGCTCCGTGCAGGAATGCGGTTGAGTAAAGTCGATGCAGCTCAGGCACAACAGGTAGTTGCCAAGGCGGTTCAGGGAGGATTAATGGAAACCAATGCCGACAATGCCATCATCAAACACGACGCCAACTACGTAAACGGTATTGGTAACCTGTTGAATGCAACGGAGGCTGCCAACGTTTACCTTGCCGCACCGTTTGTGGATTACCTCAAAAAAACCAACGACCCGCGCCTCAAGTCCATTGCAGTACGCTATGTGGGTGCTAAATCTGGGCCAGAACAAGTAGCTTCGCGCGCTTCAACCGACCCAACCGTCCAAATTGGAATGCCATTAGGATTTGACAACAACACCATTTCGGCCGAAGTAACGAAAAACAAATTGGCTAGTTTCTACGATTTTACGCAAGTTGACCGTACCCGTATGGTTAAAATGACCGCACCATCGTTTTTAGTAACAGCCGCGCAAACGCAACTTTTGTTGGCCGAAGCAGCACAAAGAGGTTGGGTAACAGGTACCAGCGCCGAAACGTATTACAACCGTGGTGTGCGCCTGCACATGGAACAAATGGCATTGTACGACGCTAACTCAGCGGTAGCAACGGCAGATATTGACGCGTATTTAAAAGCAAATCCGTATGTGGCAGCCACTGCTTTAGAACAAATTAATACGCAATATTGGGTAGCATCTTTCTTAAATGGCCCCGAAGCGTTTGCGAACTTCCGTCGGAGCGGTTTTCCTAAACTTACGCCTAACCCTTTCCCTGGGAAGAGCATCAAAGGTAATTTCATTAATCGCTTGACCTATCCTAACTCGGAGATTTCGGCCAATACGGTTCACGTGAAAGAGGCCATTGCTCGCCAAGGAGCTGACGATTTGGACACAAAAGTTTGGTGGGATAAATAATTTTAAGCATTGGAGAGTGGGGATTGAGTAACGATACTCCTATTTTTGCCTTTTCCCACTCATCTATCCACTTATAAACGTCATCTTTAATGCAAATTGGATTTGTTGGTCTTGGCAAAATGGGTTACAACTTGGCCCTTAACCTGCATCGTCACGGTTATGAAGTAGTTGCGTACGATGTAGCAACCGAAAACGTCAAAAATATTCTTCTTGAAGGTATATCTCCTGCCTTTAGTTTAGAAGAACTTTGTCAACAGCTCAATGGCAGAAAGGTAATATGGCTGATGGTTCCTGCGGGAAAGCCCGTTGATGACTGCATTGAGACGTTGATTCCATTTTTATCTACCAGTGATATCATTATTGACGGCGGCAATTCTAATTTCAACGACTCAATACGTCGATATAAGTACCTTAAAGCCAAAGGAATTGATTATTTGGACTGCGGCACTAGCGGCGGTGTGGATGGTGCCTTAAATGGTGCCTGTACCATGATTGGCGGGGAAGATGAAGTTTTCAACTATTGCGCTTCTGTTTTTAACGATATTTCACTTCCCAACGGTTGGCTTCATGCAGGCGGCCCAGGAAGTGGCCACTTTGTCAAAATGGTTCACAATGGCATCGAGTATGGCATGATGCAGGCTATTGCAGAAGGTTTTGAGGTGATGGAGCAATCAAACTACAACCTTGATTTAAAACAGGTTGCGCGCGTATTCAACCACGGCTCAGTGGTTCGCAGCTGGTTGATGGAACTGACCGAAAAGGCTTTTTCAAAAGACCCTAAATTAGACGCCATCAAAGGGGTGATGCACTCATCGGGTGAAGGAAAATGGACGTTGGAAACGGCGCTCGACATGGGTGTTCCAACGCCAGTGATTGCGCTTTCATTGTTGATGCGTTATCGCTCACAACAAGACGATACCTTTACGGGCAAAGTTGTGGCAGCACTTCGCAACGAATTCGGCGGCCACGCCGTGGAAAAAGCCCATTAATTTGAGTGTCGTAATTTGAGTGTCGAGGGGGCCGCCCGCGCGGTGCAGAATGCAGAGTGTCGAATGGTCAATTTTTTATTCGACATTCTGCACTCTGCACTCTGCACTCGACATTTCCATTTATTCTACTTCGTTCACTTTATAGACCTGAATTTCGGTCACATAGACGGTTTTATCTTCTTTGTTTTTGTACGAGCGGTAATTCAGTTTTCCTTCTACCGACACTTTTTTCCCTTTCGTAATCAAGCGTTCGCATACCTCCGCCACTTTGCCAAACGCTACGAGGTTGTGCCACGTTTTGCTTTCTACTTCTTCATTTTTACGGTTTTTGTAAGTTTCTTTGGTGACCATTGTGAAAGACGCCAACTTACCGTTTTCAAATGTACGTACGTTCAAATCTTTACCTACGTTGCCTGTTAATGTTACCTTGTTCATGTTCCTAAAAATTTGTATTTGAGTGATTTGATTTTGTTTTGTCAACTGTCTCTCAATCGACGATACAAAGGTGCAGCCTGGCCACTACTCGATTCGGTTCGTACGCGTTTCTAGTTGGATAAAAACGTTTGTAACCGTTTACAAACGGATAAGTATGTGTATATTGCAGAAGAAACAACAACGAAAGCAATGAAAGCCTGCTTAGAATGTGGAGAAAAAATAATGGGACGATCCGACAAAAAGTTTTGTTCGGATGCGTGCCGAAATGCCTATAACAACAAACTAAATTCGGACTCTAACAATTTTGTTCGGAACATCAATAATACTCTTCGTAAAAATCGCCGAATCTTGGAGGAAGCCTGCAAAGAAGATGACAAGGGAAAAATCTCCAAAAGTGCGTTGCTGAGAGAAGGTTTTGACTTTGCTTATTTTACCAGTACCCGCACCACCCAAAAAGGTGCTACGTACGTTTTTGTGTATGAATATGGCTATTTACCTCTCGAAAATGAGCAATATTTGGTCGTGAAAGACCGAAAAATACCCTCATAAATTACCGTCCTCCAAAAGCATTTTGAAGTACCTTTTCGGCAGGTTTAAACTGTGGAGAAAAGGCATCACGGTGAAATTGACGCTTGGGTTGTTGTAAAAACCATTTCCAAGCAAAAGCCCCTGCGAGCCATTTTCTGGGCCACACTTCATTAAAAAACGCTTGGTAGGCATCGGCTTGCAATGCTAAATTTTCGGGTTTTTCGTCGTGCGATTCCCACGGCTTTTCAGTGGCAAAATCTACACTTCTGTAGCCAATTTCAGTAAATAAAATAGGTTTTTGGTATTTTCCCGCAAAGTTTTCTATTTCATTCAAATGTGACTTCCAACCTTTTTGCAAAGTTGCCAGGCTCGGGTGTTTTTCAGAAGATAAGGGAAAATAAGCGTCTATTCCGATAAAATCTAGCTCATTCCAAAACGGGTTTTTGGGATAATGGTTCCAATTATCGGCGTAAGTGAGCTGTCCTTGGTATATCTTACGAATATCTTTGATTAGATTTTTCCAAAAAGCAGGCCGTTTTTGGGTAAAATTGTCCATTTCGGTACCGATGCAGAACAGTTCCACTTTTAAAGAATCCGCAATTCGCGCATTGGTCAAAATGTAATTACCAAAGTCTTTTTCAAAGATTTGCCAATCAGCCTCTGTTTTTAAGTCAAAATCGCCCGTGTACATACCTCTGCCCACCCACACGTGGGGTTTGAGCATTACTTTTAGGCCATTTTTATGGGCCAGCTCAATCGTTTTTACAATTCCTTCGACGGATTCTCCCCACCACATTTTGTTGGAATTAAAGTAAAAATGAGGCTCATTCTCTCGACAAAAACCGTAGGGAACCACCGCCACCCATTCCGCTTTTAGTGTACTTATTGGCACAAAAGCCGCCGAATCAATTGGTTCTGGCGGCGCAACCAGATTAACGCCTTTCATTTTAGCACCTGCATACACAGGAGGCGAGGGCCGCGTACAACCATATTGTATCCAAATGATTCCCCAAAATAGTATTTGTAAAATATTCTTAATCAGACGTGTAGGTATGTTCAAAGCCATGGAAGTTGATTTTCCTTAAAAGTAAAAACTTCTACCTTTTTACAGATAGAAGTTTCAGAAAATCTTTTTCGGCTTTTTATCGGGCGGGTTGCGAATAGCGCGTCGCTTCAAACATATCCAACATCCCATAACCAATTTTAGGATGTACCGCACCATATCGGCTGCTGTAAAAGCGAATGTGATTCATTATTTCGGTACTATTTAGGGTCGGGTATTTGGACCAAACCGCCGTCACCATCGCCGACATGGTAGCC
Organism: Runella limosa DSM 17973; assembly: GCF_000482465.1. GTDB lineage: Bacteria > Bacteroidota > Bacteroidia > Cytophagales > Spirosomataceae > Runella > Runella limosa. Next base: position 52,547 of record NZ_AXVJ01000057.1, on the reverse strand, counting down.
GTAGCCGACGAAGACCCACCAAAGTTGGACGGAATATCACTTTGAGAATTTTGAAGAGACAAAATTACGTTGGAAGCACCCGTTCTTTTTTGCATCACTACGCCAAAGTCAACATCATTGTGATAACAACATGAGGTACAGGTTGTTATATTACTATATTGTTTAAGCCCAATCGGATAGTTGTTGTTGTCCACTTGGCGTTTCACTCCCGTTACTGCATATACTGCTTCATTCATAGAGGCGGGAAAAATGATTCGGTGACGAATATCGAGCGATTGCAAATAACTAGGTAATTGCTCCATTGCCGTTCCTACCACTGGTGGTATAGTCCCTGCCGCACAAAAGATAATTTTGTTATTAAATTTCGCAAGCATAACGCCATCCCGAATGGAATTAACGGCCATCCGATACACTTGATTATTGGCCAATGAACGCGCAATCAATACCGTCCCCATCGACATACTAATGACATCCGTTGTCGTGCGTGCAAGCCCAGAGAAAGCATCAGCTACTCCTCGGTACTCCGACCATTCAGACAATAACACATCGTTAGCGGCTTTTACCGAAACCAAGTTGGCTTTATAAGCTACGCCTATCAATTTATTATCGTAAGAAGGCGACGTACCAATCGACGCCGAGGCCGTGCCATGCCCGCACACATCTTCGGGGGAAATTACACCTCCGCGTCCGTTGGGCACTGTACTGAAGCTTGCAACAAATCGGCCTTGTGAGTCACCATCGTCAAAGTTTTGGTTCATAATAGGCTGTATCGACGACAAACCCGTATCTATATAAGCAATAGTGAATCGTTTGTTGGCTGTTTGAGAATAGCCGTTGGCATTTAAAAACCATGCAAATTGCGTATTATGATCACGTAGCTGCCAAGAGACTTTGTGCTGTGTCCCCTGAATCGATAAAAAATAGTCTTCGTCCACCCGGAGTCCATGAACTCCTGTATTATCACCACAGCCGAAACCACCTCCACTCTTGGCTTGTCCTTTTTCCGAACCAATATAATCATCAGGAACAAACGTAGGTTCCATATAGCGGATAAGCCCCGTTTCTCGCAATTTTTGAATGGTGCTCAACTCCGTTATGCGCAAATCAAAATTCGGCATTTCTTTACTGGCAGCTACTAGAATTTCGCTGGGGCTCTTCAACTTAGGATTGGATTTTTGTTCTTCTTCAAAAGCAATGTTGAGTAATTTTTCTCGAACCATCAACCAATCTTTGTTGGCACTTTGGTTCAAATCCCACTCGTATTCACCTCTGATTGTTGGCAATTTATACCCAATCATCAACACATTTCCATCTTTAGCGTGTTTAAGCCCAGAATAAATCATGACATCATCTGCCAAACGCCAATCAAATTCGTCATTGTTTTTGAAGGCAATAGCTGCCATCCGCTCTTCCAATTCTTTTTTGGTAAGAATATCAGTGCGCGTACTTGCGTGCGCTTGGTCAAGGATACTGGAAACAGGCTCAAGAATGTTTTTTTGTTCGCAAGAAGCAACGAACAGGGTTAGCAAAGAAGCAATTGAAAGGGTTGTAATTCGTTTCATAAGGCGTTTAAAATTAAAATTACCTTACAAAACTACCTTCTCTCCTACATTTCAAAATGGGTAATCCACGAACTGCACTCCAAAGTACTCAAATCGTATGTTTAAGTTCATAAAGAAGCCTGACCTAGCAAAAGAACAAAGTCAAGCTTCTTGTTTCACCTATTTGGATTGTTTTTCAAAAATCAAAAAATTTCCTTTTCCTCCGATGGTCGCGGCTGATTTTTGCGTACTCAAAACGCCCAATTCGAGCTGCTGTTTTCCATTGATGATGCTCAACTGAAAATCTGCTGATTGCCCTAATAATAAAAAATAGCGGGATTCGCATTGCATCAACTCTGGCGAACCACCCATTTTTGTACTTCCAATTGGAGACATTTTAAGTTTGCCTGTTTTGGTAGTTTCATTGTATGATTCTAACGCATAACTACCAGAATACTGGTTCACCGACGAGCGGCCATTTAATAACAGAACCGATCCCGTTTCGTCTTTGGTTGTAGTCAATTCCAGCGTAATTGGCTCAAACTTTCCTTCATTGGGGATGCCGCATGGCAAATCCATCATATCGCCCAGTAGGATACTTTTCAACACCCAAGTCCCTGCAAGTTCATTGTTTTCTAACTTTTGGGCTTGTTGTTCTACGTTTTGGCTTTCGCAAGCTCCCAGAACTGCGACCAAACAGCCAACTATTAATGCAATCATTGTCTTTTTCATAGCCATATTTTTTTTAGTATGACTTTTTTTTGCGGTAAAAGGTTGGAACAAGGTACAAAAAAAGCCACTGTACAGTGGCTTTTTTTGTAGAAATGTATTTACGCGCTTCTTAACCGAGGTACGTCTTCAACGCTTTGCTGCGTGAAGTATGGCGTAGGCGACGAATTGCTTTCTCTTTGATTTGGCGAACGCGTTCGCGGGTCAAATTAAATTTCTCTCCGATTTCTTCCAACGTCATGGGATGTTCTCCGTTCAATCCGAAGTAAAGCGCAATCACATCCGACTCACGCTGCGTGAGCGTTGACAGTGCGCGAGCAACTTCTTTCCGAAGAGAATCATTGATAAGCCCTTGATCAGGCTTTTCTTCCATGTCGTTTTCAAGAACGTCGAGGAGGCTATTTTCTTCTCCTTGTACAAAAGGCGCATCCATCGAAACGTGGCGGCCAGAAATTTTGAGTGTGTCCACAACCTCATTGGCTGAAATATCCAATACTTCGGCCAATTCTTCGGGTGATGGTTCACGCTCAAATTTTTGTTCAAGATCTGAGAATGTCTTCGATATTTTATTTAATGACCCAACACGGTTGAGTGGAAGGCGGACAATACGAGATTGTTCGGCCAACGCTTGCAAAATGGACTGACGAATCCACCATACAGCGTACGAGATGAATTTAAAACCACGGGTTTCGTCAAAGCGTTGAGCGGCTTTAATCAAACCTAGGTTTCCTTCATTGATAAGATCACCAAGCGAAAGACCTTGATTTTGGTATTGTTTTGCTACAGATACCACAAATCGAAGGTTAGCTTTGGTAAGTCGTTCCAAAGCTTGTTGGTCTCCCTCTCGAATTCGCTGCGCCAAAGTCACCTCCTCATCAGGAGTTAGCAAATCCACCTTACCAATCTCTTGTAAATACTTGTCAAGTGACTGGCTTTCGCGGTTGGTTATCTGCTTACTAATTTTAAGCTGTCTCATCTATCTTTACTTTGGTGCTTTGTACTATTACAAGAGTGTAACGTAAAAAGCGAATCAAAAGTTGATTTTTTACTTTCTAATTTAAGTTAAAAAAACAAAAATCTACTTATCGCGACGACGATTGTCATCACGACGACGATCTCCGCCTCTATCGTTGCGATCACCACGGTCTTCGCGGGGTGGTCTTTCAACGAATCCTTCGGGTTTTGGTAGTAAAACCTTGCGTGATAAGCGGAATTTACCCGTTTTCTTATCGTGCTCCACAAGTTTCACTTGCACCTCATCACCTACATTAAGAACGCCATCCATGGTTTCTAAACGCTCCCACGTAATCTCGGAAATGTGCAATAACCCATCCTTACCTGGCATAAACTCTACAAAGGCCCCGAAAGGTTGAAGCGTCTTCACTGTTCCAGTATAAACTTCACCTACTTCTGGAATTGCCACAATGCCTTTGATGCGTTTTACGGCAATGTCCATGCTATCGGCGTTGTTGGCAAAAATGCTTACGTAACCCATGCTGTCACGCTCTTCGATGGTAACAGTTGCACCAGAGACACGTTGAATTTCTTGAACCACTTTACCACCTGGCCCAATGACACCACCGATTTGGTCTTGCGCAATCTGGATAACAACCGCGCGAGGCGTCTGTGGTTTTAGCTCAGGACGAACTTCAGTAATCGCTTTCTTCATTTCGCCCAAGATGTGCAAACGTCCACGGCGAGCTTGATCAAGTGCTTCTATTAACACTTCGTAAGGAAGTCCGTTTACTTTCAAGTCCATTTGGCAAGCAGTGATACCTTTTTCAGTACCCGTCACTTTGAAGTCCATGTCACCAAGGTGATCTTCATCGCCCAAAATATCCGAAAGTACGGCGTATTTTCCTTGTTCGTCAGTAATCAAGCCCATGGCAATACCTGCCACTGGCGCTTTGATTTTTATCCCAGCGTCCATCAAGGCAAGCGTACCTGCGCACACAGTCGCCATTGACGACGAGCCATTCGACTCCAAAATATCCGAAACGATACGAATCGTATATGGATTTTCTTCATCTGGAGGCAATACTTTTTTCAACGAACGGTGCGCCAAGTTACCGTGGCCAACCTCGCGACGACCAGGGCCGCGGTTTGGTTTTACCTCACCCGTTGAAAAGCCTGGAAAGTTATAATGCAACAAGAAACGGCCATATCCATAAAACATTGCCGTATCAATGATTTGTTCATCGAGTTTTGTACCCAACGTCACCGTAGTCAACGATTGTGTTTCACCACGTGTGAACAAGGCTGACCCATGCGGCGTAGGCAAGAAATCAACTTCGCCCATAATTGGGCGGATTTGATCCAAGGCACGGCCGTCGAGACGAGTACGCTCATCCAACACCAAACGGCGCGACGCTTCCCACTCCAAATCGTGGTAATAACGTTTGATAAGACCTACTTTTTCGTCGTACGTTTCTGGATTCTCTTCTTTGTAGTTGGCCAAAAACTCAGTAATAACGGCTTTGAAACCATCTTTACGAACTTGCTTATTGGCACTACCTTGGCGCGCTACGGCATAAATTTTATCATAGCAAGCCTCCCGTACTTTGGCACGAAGCTCCTCGTCGTGTACTACGTATTCAAAAGAGCGTTTTTCCGTTTTTCCTGCCTCTGCTTCAAATTCTTTTTGAACTGCACACTGGATTTTAATCACTTCGTGTGCGGCCTTCAAAGCTTCTACCATTTCCTCTTCTGAGGCTTCGTTCATTTCACCTTCCACCATACAGATGTCTTTTTCAGAAGCCGCAACGATGAGATCCAAAGTAGCGTTTTTTAGCTGTGACGTAGGCGGGTTGATGATGTATTCACCATTGATTTTGGCGACACGTACCTCTGAAATTGGTCCATTAAAAGGTACATCCGTAAGCATCAATGCTGAAGAAGCAGCCAACGCAGCAAGCGCATCGGGTAAAACCTCTGAATCTGCTGAGATTAAGAAAACGTTGACTTGCGTATCTGCATAAAAGTCATCTGGAAATATAGGACGCAAAGCGCGATCCACCAAACGACTCACTAAAACTTCATGATCTGACAAACGGCCTTCGCGCTTCTGGAAACTTCCAGGGATGCGACCAGCCGAAGCAAATTTTTCTTGGTAATCAACCGATAGTGGTAAAAAATCTGTACCAGGTCTTACCTCGGGATTAGATACAACTGTAGCTAGGAGCATGGCATTACCCATGCGAACCACGACTGAACCGTGGGCTTGACGAGCAAGCTTTCCTGTTTCAATTGTAATGATACGACCATCGGGCAGGTTGATCGTCTTTGTGATGATGTTAAACATGAAAGAAGAATTAAAAAACCGCTTGAAAACCTATCCTTCAGCGAACACGATAGGTTATTATTTATAAAACCGCAAAAAGAAATTATTTACTTACTTAGGTGAAGATAAATAACAAACAGGGAAGCCAGTTACCTGACGTTCCCTGTTTGAAGTATCGCATTACTTTCTGATATTCAGTTCAGCGATGACAGCACGATAACGGCTGATGTCATTCTTGAGAAGATAGTTCAACAAGCGTCTGCGCTTACCTACCAACTTTAAAAGGCCAAGACGCGTAGCATTGTCATGCTTGTGCTGCTTCAAGTGCTCCGTCAAATAGTTGATACGGTGAGTGAAAAGTGCGATCTGCGATTCTGAAGAACCAGTGTCGCTTTCAGACTTGCCAAATTTTTTGAACAAGTCTTTTTTTACTTCCGATGTTAAATACATGATTGTAACCTCAGATTGTTTAAACGTGAAAAATATAAAAAACAAAAACGCCTGCAAAGATAGGCGATTTTGTTTTAAAAATCAACCATTTTTCTTACTTGATGTCGATTGCTGAGACTCTAGCACTTCCCGAACGCGCGGTAAGAGCGCACTAGAAGGATAATCTTTCACAAAACTGTTCAGCGCCTTCAAATACGCCTCTTTTCCTTGTAATTTTCCTAGTAAATAAATCCGAAGCAACGCGTACTTGTCCTCAATTTTACTACCCGAATAGGTGACCATTGCCATTTCGAGCTGGGCGTATGCTTCTGAGAAATTATTAGACTGATACAGTGTCAAGATTTTTTCGTAGTCCTTCATTGCTTCTAGCTCAATATTTCCTGAAGCTGCGACAGCGCCGCCATTTTTGGTCAGAAGGCGAGTAAAGGAAGAATTTGGAAATTCGGCCAGCAACTTATCTTTCCATGATTGGCTATTTTTGGCCGATGTTAGGAAAAGCAGGTAATAAATTTCTGGTTTATAATTTGTATTTGGAAAACGGGACAAAGTAGTTTCAAACGTTTTTACTGCATTGTCAGGTTCTTCTAGGCTAAACTTATAAATCTTTCCTAATTTATAATGTGCATCTTCTAATCGCTGATTTGAGGCATCTAACTCCTGCTTTTTCAGGGGAATATTACGGTAGAGCGCATCTTTTTTAGCTTTCCATTCGGGTGAGTCTTTGGTCAATTTCACCAAATCATCTCCCGCAATCTGAATAGTAGCCCCTTGGCCTGGGGTTGTTGGTACTGCCGTAATATTATTATCAGCGGGGGTCATTAAAGTAGCTATTTTGGCACTTCGGCGCCAATCATCTTCCAACGTTCGATTTCCCCAACGCTGTCTAAACTCAACTTTCCCCGTATTGACCAATGTCAAATCATACAACGGGAAACGTTCGGCAGGATTTCCATCAAAATTGGACGCATTGGCACTCAAACTCTGCGCTTGTGAAACCAGTATTTCGGCCTCTTTTACTTTTCGTTTGTATTCCGCGATTTCGTCTTCAATTACCTTATCTAAGTATTTATCCAACGTTGCTGGATTCATCTGCGAAAGTCGTTGTAGGCTATCTTCCGTCCGAATCGTGGTAATGTGCTTTACAAACTCGTCCAAAACCTCCTTACGTTCCGCTACTTTTTGGCGCTGCGGCGACGCAACTGGCAACAATACAAGCGCACTATCAAAATAAGCTTTCGCTAACTCATAGTTTTGGAGCTTATCATAATACACTTTCGCCATTTCCAAATAGGTAAAAGGAACTTGCGTGGTATTGGTAGTTGTTTCACGAACCGACTTGCCAAAAAACTCAAGTCCTTTTTTGTAATTTTTTTTGCGAGTCTCAATCACCCCCATCGAGTAATACAGGCGGTCTATCAAGTCGTTGTTTTTACGGTCGTTCAAGAGTTTCTTGAAGCCATCTTCGGTAGAAATCGAGGAGTTGGTCAGGGCTTCATTTTGAAGTGAGTTCATTTTGGCAAAAAACTCCAAATCGTATGAAGGTCTATTTTTGGAAACAGCTTTGTAGTGAATATTGGCGGCCAAAGGCTTCTCAATAAGGTCATACATTTGGGCTGCGGCATAATGAATACGGGCCGTTTCTTCGTTTTTAGAAAGCAACGGAAACGTTTCCTCCAAAATCCCAAGTGCCAGCGGAATCTCTTGCTTTTGTTGGTGCAAATAGGCTTTTACTAAATAAAAATCACGGGTATTATTTTCGTTCAAAGGCAAGCTTCTGAGGTGTTCGGCTACACTTAGGGCGCTGTTGTAGTCTTTGGTTTCAACGTACGCACGCATCAGCCAAATCAAGCCCTCATGTTTATCATCATCATCTTTTCCTTTGGCATTGACATAACGCAATGTCTCAATCCCATCGGTAAACTGTCCTTTGTATAACCGCGCGCGGCCAATCAAAACAAGGGCATTGTCCACCCAACGGCTATTTTGGTGACGGTCGGGAATCAATGACCCCTTTTTAATGACATCTTGCAAAAGAGCATCCACACTTTTTGCCTCCATCGAGTCCAACGGGTACAAAATAGGAAGGAGCTGGTTATAATTTTCTTTTCTATTTTTTTTCAAGGCAATGTCCGCCTCCTTCATCTTATCACGGGCGATGACATAGGCATTGTATTTGGCCGTAAGGTTATGATACCCTACGCTCAAACCGCTTGTGCTGTACTGAGAACAGCCAAAAAATAGTGCAGAGACCCCAAAAATAACAAGGGGAAGGTAATACTGAGAAGGAAAGAGGCGATTTCTAATTTTCATCAAATAACTCACTTTCAAGAGCTTGCTCTTAAACTGTTAGATTTTCAACCGTAAATGTAACGTTTTCTACGGACTAAAAGTATGCAATCGTGATGCCAATATGGTTTTAAATGAGAGAAATTAGTCAAATAATATACTCATCATTTATGTATTCACAAACAACATATTTTATCTTTATATAAAACAAAATATACATAAAATATCTAAAATACATTCATTAATAGGACTTTTATTATTTATTTTTCAGACCAAAGGCCATTAATTCTCTGGCAATTTTAAACAATATGTAATTTTGTTACGTTAAAGAACAAGTCAATATAATTTCTTTTCCAATGGAGCAAAATCCAATAAATCCTGATAAAGTAGCCGAAAACCCTGGGCTCATGGCCTACGCTCACTCTGTTGGTGGGGCAGTCATTAAGCCCGTTGACATGGGCAAAGCAAAAGGGAAGGCTGTACTGGCCATGCGCCAACAAATCGAGCGCCAACTTAACCAAATTTATCAGCAAATGGCGACTTTAGCACAGCAAGCCAAAGAACTTCGTCAACGTGTTGATGTATCAGAAAGAATCTACGGTGCCCAAATGAATTTTGAACCCGTCTTGAACGAAACTTACTATGTGTATGAAAAGGAAGATGGAAAAGATGTTTTGTCGATGGTTGCACCAAATGAATGGGGACGTGCCTATAAGTTTAGCCGTTTTATTGCCAAAGTCACCATGCTCGCCGATCATACATGGCACGTAGAATACAACGAAAGCCAAGATTAAAGTTTGATGTAGCTTTACTCACGCTACGAAAAATCCCTTCGCTTCTCAATACGGCGAAGGGATTTTTCGTTATTCAACTTTGAAAATTGCAACGCTCCCCCCTCCATTTGTCGTAAAAAGAGGTGGAGCTATCAAAAAATTGCCAATTCGTTAAAACTTTTTTATTTTTAACGAGTCCTTGTAAGAAAACCAGACCATGAACAACCATACCCACCAGTGATTAAACATCTATTCATCAACAAAGCACTTCCCTTACTCATCTCCATTTTACTATGTTGGAATGAAGGTTTTGGTCAAACCACCTATACCATTTCGGGCAGAATCACCGACGCCCAAACGGGCGAAGCTGTGCCTTTTGCTGCGGTCGCTATCAAAGGGAAAACCGTAGGAGTGACGACCAACTTTGAAGGTTTTTATAGCCTCAAAACAACCCAAATTGGTGATTCATTGGTGGTTTCGTCCATGTCGTATCGAAAACGGGCGAAAGCAATTATACCAAATCAACTCACGCAAACCATTGATTTTCAACTTGAGGGCTCGGAATTTAAACTTCAAGAAGTAAAAGTTTACGCAGGCGAAAACCCAGCCTACAACATTCTGAGGAGAGTTGTTAAGCAAAAACCATTGCACAATCCCAACCGACTCCAAGCGTACGAATACGAAAGTTACAGTAAAATAGAAGTTGATGTTGACAATCTCTCAGAACGTTTTAAGAAACGGAGAGCGATGAAGCAAATCACAGGAGCTGTTGAGCAGTTTGATAAAATTGCAGGTGAAGATGGGCGCCCTGTTATTCCTATATATTTGTCAGAATCCATTTCTAACTATTATTTCCGCGAAGACCCCCGAAAAAAGAAAGAACATATTCTCAAAACCAAGATATCTGGCATTGCTGTGACAGACGGCAGCTTGATTTCGCAAATGATTGGTTCGTCGTTTCAGCAGTATAATTTTTACCAAAATTGGCTCAGTGTTCTTGATAAAGATTTTCATTCTCCCATTGCAGACGGCTGGAAAAACACCTACGACTATTATCTGATAGATACCACATTTGTGGCAGGGTACTGGTGTTATCACATTGATTATGAACCCAAACGGCCGCAAGACTTGGCCTTTAGTGGCTCTTTTTGGGTTGATACCCTCAGTCACGCTTTGGTACAAATAGATGCATCGGTAGGGAAAAGTGCGAATATTAACTTTGTAGAAAAAATAAAACTTCAACAAGAATACGAGCAAATTGGCGATAGTACGTGGATGCCCGTGAAATCTCGGGTACTCATTGATGTAGCCGAACTGACCGACTCCACCGCAGGCATGTTGGTTAAATTTTACACCTCAAATCGGAACATTATTTCCAATAAACCACATCCTCCAAAGTTTTATGATTATCCCATAGAATTATCAGAAAGCTACAAAGAATACCCCGCTGATTATTGGGACAAAGCACGCCACGAACCCCTAACGGCTGGCGAACAAACGGCGTATAGGCTCATTGACTCCGTGAAGCAAGTGCCAATCATGCGTACGTACATCGAAGTATTTAACATGTTTGTCAATGGTTATAAACGCATTCCTAAGGTAAACATAGACGTTGGGCCGTTTTTGTATTTATACTCAAACAATGCCATTGAAGGGCACCGTTTTCGCATTGGCGCCAAAACCAACCCAGATTTCAGTCGAAAATGGGTTTTGAGCGGTTCGGCGGCCTATGGTACCCTCGACAAAGAGTGGAAATACAATTTTAATGTTGATTATATTTTCAGTAGAAAACCGTGGACCATTGGAGGTATTAGCCATAGTTATGACCTCGAACGCGTAGGTTTGTCCTCTGAAGCGATTGGCAATAACGTCTTGTTTGGCGCACTAACCAAGTGGGGAAATGTACGGCGGGGATATTTTGAGGGGATTACCTCTGCTTACCTCAAACGAGAACTATTGAGAGGGCTAACCCAAACAGTCGGATTACGTCACCGAACTTTTCAGCCCATTTACCCTTTCGCGTTCAAAACAGCCCCTTCTCTCGGCGATCGCTCACCCATTCAGAGTAATTACGAAACGGCTGAATTATTTTTTGAAACCCGTTGGGGAAAAGATGAGATTTTCATTTATAACGAAAATGAGCGTCTAACTCTAGGTACTCAAAAGTGGCCTTTGGTAGTACTTCGTTATCAACTTGGCTTGCGCAGGTTTCTCAACAGTGATTTTAGCTACCATCGCTTGTCTCTCAACATAAAACAAAGCTTTAGGGTCGGTATTTGGGGGCGTTCCAATTATAACATAACGATGGGATATATTCCATCCACCCTCCCCTATCCTTTACTATATACCCCACTTGGAAACGAGTCCGTTTTCTACGTTGACAATGCCTTTAACCTGATGAATTACTTTGAATTTGTGAGCGACCGTTACCTTCAGTTACGGTACGAGCACAATTTTGAGGGACTTCTTTTCAATCGCCTCCCCGCTATCAAACGGCTCAAATGGCGGTTCTTAGCCAATGCCAAGGTTTTGTACGGCAGTATTCACCCTTCCAACATGAATCTGCTTGCTCCCAGCAACGCACAAGGCCAAGCAGTACCTGGGTTTAATAGCTTAGGAAACACGCCTTACGTAGAGGTTGGATATGCCATTGACAATATTTTTAAGGTACTAAGAGTTGACGCTGTTCATCGCCTCACCTATCGCCAAAATCCTAATGTCACGCCCTTTGCGGTGAAGTTTTCATTTTGGTTTAATATTTAGTGGGCGCTTCCGTAAAATAAAATGTTACTTTCAAAGGATGCAAAGCGTCGTAAGATTAACTATTTTTACGGCCAATAATCCATAAATATGCTTCTCAGAATTAGAACATCTACTGTTCATCAAACAACGTGCTGAAGTACATTTATGGCTAGTCGTAATTAATTCCTTTCTGAATTGTGCTGATTATGAACCGTTTGAAGATGTATTGGAAATTTACACTAGTTTTATTTCTCACGTATTTTATTCATTTGCACTGTTTTTCCCAGTGTAAGCAAGACTATTCTTGGGCAGCATGGAGTAACTTTAAAGGAAGAGAAGCCACTGGCACTATCCAAGTAAATGGCCGCCCTGTTAATGTCACCATGAGTGCCAATTACGAGTTTGGTTCTACTGATAAAATATTTGACTTTGTCAATTTTGGAGGGTATAGCGGGGTAGCGGCCATTCCAAACACAACTGTTCCCAAAACAGAATGGGCGGTTGGTGCAGGCGGACAAACAACCATGTGCTTCTCTGAACCTGTCACTAACCCACTGTTGCTTATCTCCTCCCTAGGTAGTTTTTTTTCACCTGGTAGCAGTAATAATAGTTCAGTGACTCTTCGCTTCTCTGAGCCTTTTGTAATTGACTACAAGGGTTCTGGAATCAAAAATGTCAGTAGTTATTCAATTACTGGGGAAGAGGGTTATGCCATATTATTATTTCCTGGCACTTTTACCTGTTTAACCATCTTCTCAGATACACCCGAGTATTATACAAATATCACCTGGGGGCTTCAACCTCCTATCTTTCCTGTTAAAATTACCGAAGACTCAAAATCATGCGGAAGTACTGTTTTAACTGCAAGTGGTGGTATTTCTTATAGGTGGTCTGGCGGAAAAACACCCACAAACGCAACCAATACCTTCGAAGAAAGTGGGGTTTACTCCGTAACTGCAACAGACGCTAATAAATGTACTTCTATCGCCCTCAAAGTTGTTAATGTGCCGCCCAAAGTACAAGACGCCACTACTAATAAAACCATTTGTCAAGGCGAAACGTACGAGGGATATTCGTCCAGTGGAACCTACAAAGATACTTTCAAAACCGCCCTTGGCTGCGATAGCACCCGAACCTTGAATTTGAGTGTAATCGGTTTGCCGCAAGTCACTTTTAATGCGGCCAACGAATTCTGCGAGGGAAATATCGTAGAGCTATCACCAACTATCACCCCAAACAACCTCCCAGTTTCTTACAAATGGACGACAGGAGAGACTACTCCAAAAATCAACGTGGCAAAAACAGGAACCTATGCCATAACCGTTTCAAACGGTGCTTGTTCTAAATCATTTTCTACTACCGTTGTCGTTGGCAAACCACCTGAATTAAAACCAAATGAAACCCTTTGTTTTTCATCTCCTTCAATGGTGTTAGATGCAGGAGCATTAGGAACCAATACTTATTCGTATTTTTGGGCCTCTTCTAATACAACCAACCCTCAGTTAACTATTTTCCAACCTGGAACATACGCCGTAAAGGTGAGTACATTAGGTGGCGGATGTGTTACAAGCAGAACCATTACCGTATTGCCCACTCCACAAGTTGATTTAGGGCTTGACAAAATTACTTGTGAAGGCGAAGCTATTACCTTACGTCCAAACGTCAACGCTTCTGGGGGAAACATTAATTATAGTTGGTCAAACGGCGGCACTGGTATCGAAACAAAGGTGTCACAAAGTGGTCAATATATTTTAACAGCGACACAGGGGCCTTGTTCTGGCCGCGACACCATCATTGTTCGAAACCATCCATCACCTAATGTAGCGAGTGAAGCTACTACTTGCAATGAAAAACCGCTTTTTGCTTCTGAAAATGATGATAGCGATTTGGCCTATTTATGGGATTCAGGAGAGACGACACGGTCGATACAAGCGCAGCCCGACGGTATTTATCGGGTGAAAGTAACTAATCAGTTTGGTTGTATTTTAACACGAACTATTACCGTTTCAGGGCCATGTAATCCCCGATTTTATGTTCCAGATATTTTTACCCCCAACGGTGACGGAGTCAACGACACTTTCAAAGCGATCATGGTAGGGGGTGAAATCGTTAGCCTTACAGTTTATAACCGCTGGGGACATCCTGTTTATTTTGAACAAAGTAATAATCCCCAATGGAACGGGACATTTAAAGATGCCGCCGCTCCCAATGGATCTTATGTTTACCTTTTACAATATAAGATTCAAAATAGTGAGTCAATTACTGAGTTCAGAGGGGCAATTTTACTCGAACGCTAATTTATTCTGCCACCCATTGCATCATCAAGCCAGTCAAATACCCTCCGTACGTTCCTAGTGCATACCCCAATATTGCCAGTAACACACCTACCGATGCCAGCGAGGGGTGGAAAGCAGCGGCAACCACTGGTGCCGAAGCAGCACCTCCTACATTGGCTTGTGAACCCACTGCTGTAAAAAAGAAAGGTGCTCTTAACCATTTGGCAACCAACAAGGTAACCATTACGTGTATGGTCATCCATAGAATCCCTACGAGAAATAACCCAGGGTTTTCGGCCACGGCAAAAATATCCATTTTCATGCCAATGGTTGCCACAAGTACATAGAGGAACAAACTACCAATTTTTGAGGCTCCCGCAAATTCAAGTTGGCGCAATCGGGTAAAAGAGAGCAAAATTCCCAAAAATGTAACGACCGAAACAACCCAGAAAAACGATGAAGTTAAGCTAAACCTTTCAAGAGCAGGATAATTAAGTTTGAGCCAAGGAGCAACCAAATCTGCCACAAAATGAGCAAAAGCCGTAGCGCCAAAACCAACCGCGGCAATCATCATCAAATCATTGAGCGTTGGAATTCGCTGAGATGTTTTGTGTTCTAGTTCAAGCTTTGTTTTTAATTCATCAATAGCAGTAGCATCTGCTTTAAAATAATGATCAATTTTAGTCGCTTTTCCTGCACCATAAATCAGCACGGCCATCCAAATTTCAGCAATAATAACATCTACCGCAATCACCTGTGAAAAAAGACGATCACTTGGTTGAAAAACCTCTTTTAACGCTGTTTGATTTGCTCCTCCCCCAATCCAACTTCCCGCAATGGTAGATAGCCCCCTCCAAACGGCATCAGCGCCTGAGCCGCCAACTACCTCAGGTGCAAACGTTTTAACGATCGCTACTGCAATTGGCCCCCCAAGCATCACTCCCAACGTTCCTGCCAAAAATACAAGAAGCGCTTTGGGGCCTAAACGTACTACCGCTTTAAAGTCCATCCCAAGGGTAAAATAAACCAGACACGCTGGTAAAAAATATTGAGAAACCACTGAATATAGTTTTGACTCCTCTCCCGAAATGATTTTAAATGAATTTAAAACTCCTGGAATAAAATAACAAAGAAGTAAGGGAGGAAAAATTGCGTAAAACTTTGCCCAAAGTGGGTGCTCTAAATTAGCCGTGTAAAAAACACCCGCCAAAATGACAAAAAGTAAGCCCAGAACGACGGCATCAGAGGTAAAAACGGTGAGAAGCAACATATGTCAAGTTAAAAATCGAAAAGTTGGCAATTAAACCATTCTTTTGATAATACCTAGGCATGGGCACAAAAAAAACACACAGGCCTCAAAGCTGAGCCTGCGTGTCGCAATTACACTTCATCAACAAACTAAAAACCAAATAGTTTTTCTTTTAAACAAGTGTCAATTGGACACTTCATTTTATATTTTAAAAGGATAACTTGTTGAAATGAATCATTTAAACAAGCTATCCTTAGGGTTGTGAGGGTAATTGTTTTACCATTCACATTAATGCTGTAGGAGGGGGATTCGAACCGCCCACGGTGCAGTTAGCCGCGATACAAAGTTTGGTGGTCTACCCCAGTCGACTAGAGTGCCGGCATTATATCGTGTTTATCCTGAACTCACCACCCCCGAGACAGGAGGGCATGGCTGCCAAGTTTCATCATCCTACAGTATAAAGAACTGAAGTCAACTAATTTACTTGTGGTCTAGTGCCTTTTTGATTAATTGACAATGCAAAACTAATGGATATTATTTTTTGTTGCAAATTTTCCATAAATATTTTTAAAAATTTTGATTTCATTCAACAAAACAGCACTTTTGTTAAATGAAATCTAATTTTACCACTTCATCATGGAACGAAATTTAGAAATTGATAAAATTGACGCTACTGACTTAAAAATTTTGGCACTTCTTTTAGAAGATGCACACCTAGCTTACACCGAAATTGGCAAACGTGTTCATGTTTCAGGAGGAACAGTTCATGTGCGAATGAAAAAACTTGAGCAGCTTGGAATTGTTAAAGGGGCGCAATTATTGGTTGATCAAACTAAATTAGGCTGGGATATTAGCGCTTTTTTAGGTATATATTTAGATAAAAGTTCGCTCTACGAAGAAGTCGCTATTGAGCTCGAACGTATTCCAGAAGTAGTTAATATTCATTACACTACGGGTATTTACAGCATTTTTGCTAAAATTGTTTGTCGTGATACAGAACATCTGCGACAAGTTCTTCACGATAAAATTCAAAAAGTAGGTGGTATTCAACGAACCGAAACATTTATCTCCTTAGAGGAACGAATCGCCCGTCCTATTCCGTTAGCAGAATAATGTTTTTTTAAGCTGTTTTTGATACTTTTGCAGAAACCCTTCTTCAATCGTTTATTCGCATTATGGTGATTAAACCTTTGAAGGAAACGTAACGAACTCTCCTCGTGTTCCGCATTGAGTACATAAGAGGAATAACTGACTTCATATGAAATTAACTTTTTGGGGGGCTTCACAACAGGTTACTGGTAGCATGTACCTCCTAGAATTGGAAGACGATTACCGTATTTTGATTGACTGTGGTTCTGACTTTGAAAGCGGCGACCGAAGACGCGCGCTCAACGATACCCCACCCCCATTTCCCAACGCACTTTTCCCTTTTGAAGCTCCGTCAATTAACGTAGTATTACTGACTCACGCCCATATTGATCACTCTGGAAATATCCCAAACTTGTATCGAGATGGATACGAAGGACAAGTACTGTGTACCGATTCTACTTTTGCTCTAACCAGTATATTACTAAAAGATGCAGCAATGCTGAATCAGAAGCGAATCAATGAATTGAACAGTGCGGATTCGCAGCGTAAACGAAAAAAAGGTAGAAAAAAAGAACTTCCTAAAGATTTATACCTCGAAAAACAAGTACGTCAAGCACTCGAAAACTTTGTTCCTCTTGCCTTTAATCGCCGTTTTAGGGTATCCGACAACGTCATTATTACTTTTATCCCCGCAGGGCATTTATTGGGTGCAGCACATATCGTAGTTGAAGTTTGGGAAAACGGACAGAAAAAAACCATTGGATTCTCGGGTGATGTGGGCCGTAAAGGCTATCCACTTCTTATTGACCCCGCTACTTTGCCCCAGGTTGATTTCTTGGTATGTGAAACAACCTACGGCAATCGTTTGCATGAAAAAGGCGTTTCGCCTGATTTGGCTTTGGCAGATGTTATCAAACGTACCTGCGTTGACATTCCAGGGCGGCTTATTATTCCGTCTTTTAGCGTGGGCCGAACCCAGGCTTTATTATATACCTTAAATAAATTATATAATAACCATCAGCTTCCTCCCATCAAAGTTTTTGCCGACAGTCCGCTTGCTTTTGAAAGCTCGCGGGTCTATCAGCGGAACGTTCGGATGCTAAACCGCGAGGCCCGTGAGTTTAACGAAGAGAATGAATCGTTGTTTGACTTTGAAAATTTAATCTACCTCGAAAGTACAGACGCCAGCCGCGCCATTTCAAACCATGTAGAGCCTTGTATCATCATTTCTTCCTCTGGAATGGTGCAGGGTGGGCGCGTCGAATACCATGTGGCTCAGAACATTAGCAACCCTTACTGCACCATATTGCTCATCGGGTATTGTGCCGAAGGAACGCTCGGATGGAGACTTCTCAATGGCCAAACAACCTTACGCATTCGAGGGAAAGACGAGCAAGTATTGGCCAATATCGAAAAAATTGACGTATTTAGCGGCCACGGAGACAAAGAAGACCTTCTGACGTTTGTTCAGCAACAGGCACCTGCCGAGTTAAAAAAAATCTTCCTTGTCCACGGGGAAAAGCCAAGTATGGACCACTTTAAAAGCACTTTACAATCAGTCGGTTACGAAAATATCGAGATCCCCACAAAGGGACAAACTTTTGAATTGTAAGCAACCAACTTTATGCCAACTTATTTAGATTTTGAAAAACCTGTGGCAGAGCTCGAATCCAAGCTTGCCGAGTTAAAAAAACTCGCCGACACGACACAAGTTGACGTTTCGGAAGCTGTTATTAGACTCGAAGACAGCATTATACAACTACGGAAAGATACGGCTCAAAACCTCACTAGATGGCAACGGGTGCAGCTTTCTCGCCACCCTGATCGCCCTTATACCCTCGATTACATCGAACTTATGTGTGAGGAGTTTATCGAACTTCACGGTGACCGTACCGTACGCGACGACCCTGCCATGGTCGGTGGATTTTGTAACATTGATGGCCAAAGTATGCTCATCATTGGTCAACAAAAAGGCCGTAATACCAAGCAACGCCAACACCGCAACTTCGGGATGGCTAACCCCGAAGGCTACCGCAAAGCGCTACGCATGATGAAATTAGCCGAAAAGTTCAACAAGCCTATCGTTGCACTTATTGACACCCCAGGCGCATTTCCTGGCCTAGAAGCAGAAGAACGTGGTCAAGGTGAAGCCATTGCGCGGAATCTTAAGGAAATGTTTATGCTTAAAGTGCCCGTCATCTGTATTATTATCGGTGAAGGTGCCTCAGGGGGAGCGTTGGGAATTGCCATCGGCGACCGTGTTCTCATGCTCGAAAATACTTGGTACTCAGTAATTTCGCCAGAATCTTGTTCATCTATTCTCTGGCGTAGCTGGAATTTTAAAGAACAAGCCGCCGAAGCACTCCGCTTAACGGCTTCGGATATGACAATGGCAAAATTGATTGATGGAATTGTAGAAGAACCACTCGGTGGCGCTCACTTAGACCATCAAGCCATGGCTAACATCCTGAAAAATGTCATTTTAGGCAGTATCAACGAACTCCAAAAGCTAACGCCCGAAGAAAGAATCAATCAGCGGATTGACAAGTTCTGTTCGATGGGGGTCTTTACGGAATGAAAGCAATAAAAAACATCATTTTTGACCTCGGAGACGTCATCATCAACATTGATGTTCCACGGGCAGCGCAATCTTTTGCGGAGCTAAGTCAGCTTCCACTGGAAGATGTTCAACGGCTTATTCAGCACAATGAGGTTTTTAAGAAGTTTGAGACGGGGCAGTTATCTGCCCCTGATTTTAGAAACTACATTCGTGAGCTCCTTGCACATCCTGAATGGACAGACGCCCAAATTGACGAAGCTTGGAATTCACTCCTACTCGATATTCCCCCCCAACGGGTTGAAACAATCGTCGCTTTAGCCCAAAAAGGCTATCGGCTTTTTCTTTTGAGCAATACTAGCTCTATTCACGTTGAGGAAGTAAATCGCATTCTCCACCGTACGACTGGCATTCCAAAACTAGATGCGTTGTTTGAAAAGCTTTTTCTTTCGTACGAAATGGGCGTGATGAAACCTCACCACGACATTTACCATGGTGTATTAGCAGACGCTGGAATTTTACCGCATGAGTCTTTGTTTTTGGACGACAATGCCGATAACATCAGAGCCGCAGGCGAAGTTGGTATTCAGACCATTCACGTTCAAAAACCAACCTCGATTGTCGAATACCTAAAAGATTTTTAAGTGAACTCTACCCGCACCCTACTCCTCCAGCTCCTACTGTTTGTACTCACCCTCATAAGTACGTCCTTAGCAGGCGCCGAATGGATGTTTGGGCGGCCTTTTGACCTTCCATTTTACCAGATTGAAAATCCATTAGGCTGGGAACATTTTTGGCAAGGTTTCCGATTCTCGATTCCTTTTCTGGGGATTTTGACTGTTCACGAGTTCGGGCATTATTTTGCGGCCAAATACCACAAAGTCAAAGTTACTCTTCCCTATTACATTCCGCTCTGGCTTGGAATTGGCCAAACCATCGGTACACTTGGGGCATTTATTCGTATCAAAGAGTTTATCCGCTCGCGTGAAAAATACTTTGATATTGGAATAGCAGGGCCACTCGCTGGCTTTGTTGTTGCCATCGGCGTTCTTTGGTATGGTTTTGCTACCCTTCCTACCCTTGATTACATCTTCAAAATTCACCCCGAATACCAAAAATATGGGATGGGCTTTGCACGCGTTGTCTATGCCAAAAACCAAGCTGGAAATATCTTATTGGGCGATAATCTGCTTTTTACGTTTTTCAAAACCTACGTTGCCGACCCCACTCGCCTTCCTCCTCCCCAAGAAATCATGCACTATCCGCTGCTTTTAGCGGGCTATTTGGCGCTATTTTTCACGTCGCTCAACCTTATTCCCATTGGACAACTTGACGGGGGACATGTGTTGTACGGGCTTATTGGCAACAAAAACTACCGTATAGTTTCTCCCATTTTGTTTTTTGTCTTTATTACTTACGCGGGACTTGGCACTTACCGCGCCGACGAGTTTGCCATTGCCAATGAAAATTTATTTTGGGAGCAACTCGCCTCACTAGGGATTTACATTATTTTTCTTCAACTATGTTATAGTAGAATCGACGAGAATAATGCGCTCACTAAGTGGATGTTAGCCCTTTTAACGGTCACTATTCAACTTGGACTTTCTCTCCTATTTCCAACCGTAGAAGGTTACTCAGGATTTTTAGCGTTCGGGTTCTTGATTGGTCGTGTTTTAGGCGTGTATCATCCCTCAACGGACGACATTGCCCCGCTAAGTAACTCCCGAAAAGTCGTGGGTTGGTTAGCTTTGATTATCTTTGTACTCTGTTTTAGTCCAAAACCTTTCGTTGTATTGTAAAATAAACGACGTTGTAGAAACATTTCGACGCAACGTTGCACCCATCCATGGTTATTTCTCTTGCAAAACGCGCTACTCAAGCGCAGGAATATTACTTCTCGGTGAAGCTCGCCGAAGTTCGAAAGCTACTTGCCGCAGGACATGATGTCATCAATATGGGGATTGGAAACCCTGACCAAGCCCCCTCAGAAGCAACCATTGAAGCATTAAAGAATACAGCTTCACTTACCAATACCCACGGTTATCAATCGTATAAAGGCATTCCTGCCCTTCGTCAAGGTATATCAAAATGGTATGAGCGTGTGTATGGCGTACAGCTTGATCCAGAACATGAAATCTTGCCCTTAATTGGTTCAAAAGAAGGCATTACGCACATCAGTTTGACTTTTTTAGACGAAGGAGATGAAGTCCTCGTTCCCGAGCTTGGCTATCCTGCCTATCGCGCGGTAAGCGAAATGGTGGGGGCAACAGTTATTGAATATCCCCTTCAAGAAAATAACCAATGGCAGCCCGACTGGGAAGCTATGAAGGGTATAGTAAGCTCCAAAACAAAAATTTTGTGGCTCAACTATCCACACATGCCTACGGGCGCACCCGCCACGCGTGCGCTTTTTGAAAATGCGGTTCGCTTTGCCAAAGAGCATGGCATTTTATTATGTCACGACAACCCTTATAGCCTGATACTCAACCAGAAACCTCCCATCAGCTTACTTTCAATTGAAGGAGCAAAGGAGGTGGCCATTGAGCTAAACTCCATGTCTAAGTCACACAACATGGCGGGCTGGCGAATAGGGTGGTTATCAGGGGCTAAAGAATACGTGGATGCAGTACTTACCATAAAAAGCAATGTGGACTCTGGTATGTTTTTAGGCATTCAACAAGCCGCCGTAGCCGCTCTTCAAAATTCGGAAGAATGGCACGCCGCCCAAAATGCCGTGTATCACAGTCGATTGGATGCCGCCAAAACCTTCTTAACAACCCTAAACTGCACCTTCGATTCGACGCAAGAAGGTATGTTTCTGTGGGCAAAACTCCCCGAAGAAGTTGCCTCTGCGGAGCAACTTGTGGACGATTTGTTATACCAAAAACATATTTTCATTGCCCCAGGGTTTATTTTTGGTCCTAAAGGCCAACGCTACATTCGGGTTTCTCTTTGTATGCCAGCCGAACGAATTTGGCAAGCCATTGAGCGTTTGAAAGCATAAATAAAATAAGGGAAGGTTGTGAGCAACCTTCCCCACAAAAGTGTTGCCTAGTTCAAATTTCCCATCAAAATAAAAGACGCATCAACATTTGGGCGACTTTCGTATGTTTTGGGATTATGCTCCGCCTCCAACACATTATAGTACAAAAGTACCTTGAGCCAGCTCGCAATGCCGTTATCTAGTTCGTTGTAGTAACGGTATTCTTCCAATTCTTTTTGCCATCTTTTGGTTGATGTCGAAAACC
Source organism: Runella limosa DSM 17973 (assembly GCF_000482465.1). GTDB lineage: Bacteria > Bacteroidota > Bacteroidia > Cytophagales > Spirosomataceae > Runella > Runella limosa. The sequence goes on along the minus strand of NZ_AXVJ01000057.1, from coordinate 30,327 downwards.
TTCTCCGTAAGAAGTGCTCAATGGTCATCAAATGCTCCCCTTCTTGCACATAATACTGATAACGGCCATGTTCCTGGGCTGTTTCGGGAATTTCATCCGTAATAACTGAAGTAAAAGGAAGAAGCCTTTTACGCGAATAAGGCTTGAGGAAACGTTGAATTTTTAGGGCACCATCCGCAATGTTTTCAAAAACAATCTCTCGCCCTCCGTGGGGCAGGTGACTTTTAACAAAATAACGAGTTTGTTGTTTTCTTGCATCCCAAAACGAAAACGACTCAACTTGCCGACTTCCGTAGGCGCGGTGGCGGCCATCGTCAAGTTTTATTGATACCACCTCCACTTCGGGAGCATACAGCAGCTCCCCTTTCATTCGTTCGCCTGTTGCGAGCTTGATTTCTCCTCTTGACCAATTATCCTTTGGTCGGGCTTCCACGGAAAGCAATACCATCCATGCCAAGCCAAGGCTCAGTAAAATTTTCTTCATGTAACTAATAATGTGCGTGTGTGTTGTGTGTAATCGACCAACTATTATATCAAATATAGCAACTTTGACAATACAATCAATACCTATATTCTACTTTTTTAGAATTTTATTTGCTTAAAACAACAAGCTCTTGGCAAAATACAATTGCCACGTTAAATCGTTGGGAATGAACCTACTTTCGCCAATAAAATCACCCTCAAAATTCATTTATAGTACTGATTCTTTTTCCCTCACGCTTTTTTTGTGTTACTTTGTATGCTAAACTATTTAACAGGCAACGTTTTATTATTAACAAAACCTACCTAACAAAGATGAGTACAATCCAATCGGTACACGCCCGTCAAATCCTTGACTCTCGCGGTAATCCAACAGTAGAAGTAGATGTTCGCACCGAAAACGGCTTCCTTGGCCGTGCAGCCGTGCCATCTGGCGCCTCTACAGGTATTCACGAAGCAGTCGAACTACGTGATGATGACAAGAGCGTATATCTCGGAAAAGGTGTATTGAAAGCCGTTCAGAACGTAAACGAAATCATCTATCCTGAACTTTTGGGACTTTCTGTATATGATCAAAATCTGATTGACAAAATCATGATTGAGCTCGACGGTACTGCCAACAAAGGCAAGTTGGGCGCAAATGCTATTTTGGGGGTTTCTTTGGCCATTGCCAAAGCCGCAGCCCAAGAAGCAGGTCTTTCATTGTTCCGTTACGTAGGTGGAGTAAATGCTAATACTCTTCCTGTGCCAATGATGAACATCATGAACGGTGGCGCACACGCCGACAACGCGATTGATTTCCAAGAGTTTATGGTAATGCCTACCAACGCTACTTCTTTCTCTCAAGCACTTCGCATGGGTACTGAAGTTTTCCACGCGTTGAAAGGTGTTTTAAAATCAAAAGGTTATTCAACAAACGTAGGTGATGAAGGTGGTTTTGCTCCAAACATCCAGTCAAACGTTGAAGCCCTCGAAACAATCCTTATCGCTATCGAGAAAGCGGGTTACCGCCCAGGTGAAGATATTTCAATCGCCATGGATGCTGCGGTTTCTGAACTTTGGAACGAAGAAAAACAACGCTATATCTTCAAGAAATCAAGCAAAGAAGAGTTGACTTCTGCTCAAATGGCTGATTTCTGGACAGAATGGGTGAATAAATATCCTATCATTTCAATCGAAGACGGTATGGCCGAAGACGATTGGGCTGGTTGGAAATTGCACACAGACGCGATTGGTTCTAAATGCCAACTCGTAGGTGATGACCTTTTCGTAACCAACGTGAAACGCCTTGAAATGGGTATTGAGCAAGGAGTTGGTAATGCCGTTTTGATTAAAGTGAACCAAATCGGTTCATTGACCGAAACTATCGACACTGTTAGTTTGGCAAAACGCAATAGCTACAAAAACATCATGAGCCACCGCTCAGGTGAAACGGAAGATTCGACCATCGCTGACTTGGCAGTGGCGTTGAACACTGGCCAAATCAAAACTGGTTCAGCTTCTCGTTCAGACCGTATGGCTAAATACAACCAATTGCTCCGTATTGAGGAAGAATTGGGCGAAACAGCTTACTTCCCTGGTAAGAAATTTTAATTAGTGTCGAGTGCAGAGTGCAGAATGTCGAATAAACATATTCATTCGACATTCTGCATTCGACACTCGACATTTTTGCTTCATTCGACATTTTTTCTGCATCTAACCCTCAATATCTACATGCAGTTCCTCAATCGCTTCCGTTTTCTAAAAGATTTCTACAAAGCAAGTGCGCTAGGTTTGCTAATTTGGCTGACTTTTTTTGAACTGAATAGTATTCCTGACCAAGTTGGGAATTGGTTGAAACTTCAAGAATTGAAGTCCCAGAAAGAATATTACGAGGAACAAATCGTCTTGCTCAAAAAAGAACAAGCATCCACCCTTGGTACTGACAAACTTCTTGAGAAATATGCCCGTGAAAAGTATTTCATGAAAAAAGACAGTGAGGAAGTGTTTGTGTTGGTGGACAAAAATGGAGAACCATTTGAAAAATAATTCGTTCATTTGGTCAGTTGAAAATGACGAGGTGTGCTAATTTTCATTTTCAAATTGGCCCATTTTCAACATTCGTGAAACTTCAAGTACTCTTCGTCTGCCTCGGCAATATCTGCCGCTCTCCCCTTGCAGAAGGCACTTTTCGTGAGCTTGTTGCCCAAAAAGGGCTATCAGACACTATTTCTTGCGACTCTGCGGGTACGCATGGTTATCATATTGGTGCCCTCCCCGACCGTCGCTCTCGCCGCGTTGCGGCTGATTATGGCATTACCCTCACCCATCACGCCCGAAAACTTTCAAGCGACGATTTTGCCAACTTTGACTACATCGTCGCCATGGATGAATCTAACCTAGAAAACATCCAAACCCAAAGCTATCGCTCCACTGGTTTTTATCCCGAAGAAGGACGCGTGCTTCTTTACCGTGATTTTGACGAACAGGCTGATTCACCCAATGTACCCGACCCTTACTACGATGACATGTCAGCCTTTGAAGATGTCTTTCAAATCGTAAGTCGGTGCGGGGAAAATTTCTTGGAATACTTAATAAAGGAACATAATTTAGTGTAAAAAATAAAACCCACAATGAGTCAAAAAGTAATTCTTATCATCATGGATGGTTGGGGCATCGCTAAAAATGGCGAAGAAAACCGCTCTGCCGTTATCGCTGCCAACACGCCTTTTTACGACCGTATCCTCCAACAATACCCACACAGCAAACTCGAAGCAAGCGGATTAGCCGTTGGACTTCCCGACGGACAAATGGGTAATTCGGAGGTAGGTCATACCAACCTTGGCGCGGGACGGATTGTGTATCAAGACCTTGTCAAAATTAACTTGGCGGTCGAATCTGGCTCTATCGCCCAAGAGCCAACGCTTGTTGAAGCTTTTGAATACGCAAAAGACAACCAAAAGAAAGTTCACTTCATAGGTTTGGTGTCCGATGGCGGGGTTCACTCTCACATCAACCACGTCAAAGGGCTTTGTAAAGCCGCGCAGGAAGCAGGACTTAATGACGTATATGTTCATGCTTTTACCGATGGCCGTGACTGTGACCCTAAAAGCGGCGCAGGCTTTTTGACCGATTTGCAGGCTTCATTGGCAACCACAACGGGCAAAATTGCCAGCGTAACGGGGCGTTTTTATGCCATGGACCGCGACAAACGTTGGGAACGCGTGGCAAAAGCCTATAACGTGATGGTCAATGGCGTGGGTCAGGAGTCAGTTGTCGATAGTCAAATTGTAGCGGCGGTTGAGGCTTCTTACGCAGCAGGCGTAACCGACGAATTTATTGAACCCATCGTGGTTGTGGACGAAACAGGTGCTCCTGTTGCCAAAATCGAAGAAGGAGACGTCGTATTGTGTTTCAATTTCCGTACCGACCGTGGGCGCGAAATTACTGAAATGCTTACCCAACAAGATTTCCCCGAACAAGGAACAACTAAATTGAATTTGTACTACCTCACCATGACCAACTACGACGATGCGTTTGTTGGGGTGAAAGTGATTTATGACAAAGACAATCTCAAAAATACCCTCGGAGAAGTAATTGAAGGAGCAGGTAAAACCCAAATTCGCATTGCGGAAACCGAAAAATACCCGCACGTAACTTTCTTCTTCTCAGGAGGCCGTGAAGTGCCATTTGAAGGCGAAAAACGGCTTTTGTGCCCTTCGCCCAAGGATGTAAAAACGTATGACTTAAAGCCAGAAATGGCCGCTTTCGACATTCGCAATGCCATTCTTCCCGAAATCGAAGCAGAAACCGCCGATTTTATTTGTCTCAACTTTGCCAACCCTGACATGGTAGGCCACACGGGTGTTTTTGAGGCCGTTATCAAAGCTTGTGAAACCGTTGACCAATGTACCGAAGCCGTTGCAACTGCGGGTCTGGCACACGGCTATACTTCCATCATTATTGCTGACCACGGCAACTCTGATTACATGCGTAACGACGATGGAACGCCAAACACCGCCCACAGTACCAACCTAGTTCCTTGCATTTTTGTAGGCAACGAATACACTGGGCAACCTAAAGATGGAAAATTAGCTGACATCGCACCCACCATTTTAGCGCTTTTGGGCGTTGCTCAACCAGCCGAAATGACGGGAGTAAGCTTGTTGTAATACCGAACTTTTTGCAGGCAGTGAGGGTTATTGAGCCATGAAACCACTTTTTTGTATTTTCGTCGCGCTCGTTTTCCTTGCTGCCTGCCAGCCCCAAACCGAAACCAACCAAGTTAAGTCTTATTTTGATTTAAAAGGCTTTATCGAATCACAGCTTCGTGAATTAGAAAAACGCAAACCGACGGTTGATAAAAAAATGTCGCTGGATGGGGAAAGCGAATCAAAGCAAACAAATGAAATTAATTGGGCCAAAGAATTAGACCTGTTTATCCAAGCAGATATTAATAAACAGGCGTATCAATCGAGCTACGAGATTACGCAGCCAATGCCCAAAACCAACCTTTATTCCCTCAAAAAAGGCGAAAATCAGCCCGTTCAGTCGTTGAAAGTGACCTTCGATGACAAAACCCAGATGCCTTCAATCATCGAGGTTTCGTTAAAGGAAGAAAATAAACTGTATGATTCTGAGAAAAAGCTTCGTCTCACTTGTGGAATGCGACCAGAAGGGGTTTGGTTAATCAAAACGTACGAAATTTCTGGTTTTCAGCACCTGTCTTTAACCGATAAAAAATCGTTTTCTATTGTAGGAACTATCTATTAGTCAGCTTGCGAGAAAACTTTAGCATAAAAAAAGGACGCCCAACAGCGTCCTTTTTTTATGTATCTCCGCAACTAGCGCCCATTGGATTGACCACCGCCACCTCGTGGATCATAACCAGAAGCAAACAGCGGATATTGGTCAAAAATTGTACGCACTACGTTACGATAATAATTATTGGCAGCATTGGGATTCTTAAAAATACCCGCCGCATATCCGCGCCAAACAACCTGGTCGGTATCTGCATCAATGAGCGATACAATAATTGTCCCTTTGTCGAGCGAATAACGAATGGGTTCATATTTAAACGAATCATCTTCAGTATCCACCCAGTTTTTAATCACGGGTTGCATATATCCCTGATAGCGCAAGTTATCGTAGAAAATACCATAATTTACCAACAACGAAGGTTTATTAGTGGTAAGTCGGTATCCACGCGCCTGCATCTGTCGGTGGATGGCATTATAGACTTCTGTACACACATTACCCGTATCACGTTCACATTCCAAGAAAGCGTACGTGCTGTAGGCTTTGAAATTGGTTTCGTAACTGTAATCGTGTTCAACAAAAATTTTCTGACTCGTGTTGCAACTTGCTGCCACAATAACAACAGCACATCCAAGCAGTAAAAGTTTGACAAGCTTCATAGATAGTTCGTGGTTTGGGGTGTTTGAGAGAATATTTGATTAAAAATACGAAATTTTCTACAAAAGCAAATTTTTTACTGCAAAACTTACTATCACCCAAATTAACCTACGTAATAAGCGATAGCTTGTTGGATTTCAGCTGGTGTCACTTTCACATCATACGCACAAGTTCCGATGCCATCTAGCAGTGAAAAACGCAACTCTCCTCCTCGGTTCTTTTTATCTTGCTGCGCCAGTGCAATCACCGTTGGCGCATCCGAAAGCTGGACATCGGCTTTACCAAACACTGAAAATATAAACTCCTCAACCTGCTCAAGTGTTTGCAAATCCACCATTTTTTTGCGGTAGGCCAAATAAGTTTCCATAACCATCCCTGCCGCAATTGCTTCCCCGTGTAACAAACGCTCCTTAGGTGGTTTTCCCAAAAAGTAGGTTTCAACGGCGTGTCCAATGGTATGGCCAAAGTTCAAGATTTTGCGAAGCCCTTTTTCCGTTGGGTCAGTGGCCACAACTTTTTTCTTGATTTCAACTGAGTGTGCAATCAAGTCTGTCCAATTTTGTTGTTCAAAGTCTTTTTTACGAATTTCTTCCCACTTGGCCGCATCCGCAATCAAACAATGTTTCACAATTTCGGCAAATCCAGAGCGCAATTCTATATACGGAAGGGTTGACAAAAAGGATGCGTCAATCAAAACATTTTTTGGCTGGGTAAAAACGCCCAAATGATTTTTAAAACCTTGGAAGTCGATTCCTAATTTTCCACCCACGCTGGCATCCACTTGAGAAAGCAGCGTTGTCGGAATTTGCACAAAGTCAATCCCTCTTTTGTACGTAGCGGCACAAAACCCGCCCATGTCCCCAATCACTCCGCCACCCAAGTTAAAAACAACCGCATGACGGTCGAGTTGGGCTTTGGTCATTTCGCCCCAAATCTTTTCACAGGTTGCAAGGGTCTTGTGCTGCTCTCCCGCTGGCACGACGATAAGGTCATGTTTGGGCAAATGAGGCTTTACCTTTGCGTAGCAGTGCTTTTTTGTATTTGTATCAGCAATAACGACAACTTTGGAGTACTGATGCGCTGAAAGATACGCAGGGAGGCTCTCCTGAATCGGGGCAATGGTTACAGACATAGTAAGTTCGGAATTTTAAAACCAAAAAGGATATACATTTACCGCGAATTTACACCCCTACTTTCATCCGTGCAAAAATCCGCACAAATCCGCATCATTTACGCCCTTAAACCGCATACTCATGCAATTTTATTCGGAAAAACATTGCAAATCCGAACGTTTTTGATTTTTTTTGAAGTAAATCCGAATTTAGTTCACCTCAACTTATCATTTCTAACAACCAAATTCACTAACTATGAAAAAACTTCTTCATCGAAGTATGACTTTTCTAGTTGTTTTTGGCGTATGTCTTACGACATGGGCACAAGACCGACTCATCACAGGAAAAGTCACCAGTTCGGCCGACAACAGCGTGCTTCCAGGTGTAAGCATCGTTGTCAAAGGAACCTCCAAAGGTACAACCACGGATGCCAACGGAGAATTTAAGGTAAATGCGCCTAACAATGCCACCCTTATTTTTAGCTACATTGGCTATCTTCGCCAAGAAGTTAAAGTTGGGAGCAACAATACCATCAATGTTTCGCTAGAAAACGACGAAAACATCTTAAATGAAGTCGTGGTAACTGCCCTTGGGGTAAAACAAGAGAAACGTGCGCTGGGGTATGCTGTGCAAGAAGTAAAAGGTCAAGATTTGTTGGACTCTCAGCGGGACAACTTCATGATGGGACTTCAAGGACGGGTAGCAGGTCTTCAAATGACCCCAACCAGTGGTACTGCGGGTGGATCGGCCGTTATTCAGTTGCGCGGTGCGGGTTCTATCGGAAATAGCAACCAACCGCTTTATGTCGTTGATGGTTTGCCTATTTCAAACAACACCTTTGCCCAAGGGGCATTGGTTTCTGACCGCCCCAACCGCGACATGGACTACCAAAACCGTGCGGCAGATATTAACCCTAACGACATTGAGACAGTCACCATCCTAAAAGGGCCAGAAGCCGCTGCCTTGTACGGTATCGAAGCCGCCAACGGTGCGATTGTTATCACAACCAAAAAAGGAGGCACAGGTCGCGGAAAAATCACCTACAATGGTTCATTGAGTGTTCGTGATGTGTATCGTTTCCCTGAAGGCCAAACCACTTACGGACGTGGCTTCAACGGCGTCTTTAACCCAAACAACTTTTCTTATTTTGGGGGTGAAGTGTCCCAAATCGGCGAAGGTGGCGGCAAAGTCTATGACAACGTTGGTAATTTTTTCCAACAAGGACTCCGTCAGTCACATAACGTAACGGTGGAAGGTGGCAGTGAAAAAGCGACCTATCGCTTATCGACTTCGTATATTTCGGACAAAGGAGTGGTACCTACCAATAAAATGGATCAAATCAACATCCGTTTGACAGGCGTGGGACAAATCACCAAGAATTTGCGGGCTACGACATCGTTCAACTATATCGGCACCAACAATTTCCAACCACTTCGTAGTGCCCAAGGATTTCTGATTGGGATGTTGGCTTTCCCTTTTTATTTGGATGCCCAACAATACCTTACAGCAGACGGCCGCCGTTTCCGTACTTTTGGCGAAGATGCCAACGACTTGGACAACCCGTTCTTCAACGTGTATAAGAACATCAACAGCAACCGAATCAACCGTACTGTTGGTAACATTCAGTTGGACTATAACGTAACACCTTGGCTTACCTTAGCGGGAATCTTAGGGGCCGATATTTTCTCGACGCGTTACAACCGCTTCCAACATCCAGAATCCAATGCTGGTATTACTGCCAAAGGGTTTGTGGAAAATGCCACAGAAAACAGTCAATTGCTCAACGGTAACTTCCGCGCTACTGCGAAAAAAGACTTTGGCAAGCTAAAAACGTCGCTCATGGTGGGTACCACAATCGATGATCGCCGTTATGAAACAACTGCTATTTATGGGGAGCAACTTTATTTGCCCGACTTTAATAGCATCAACAACACCTTGAATAGCACCCAGCGTAGCAAGGCCACGCTCCTTCAACGCCGTCTGGTCAGTGTGTTAGGTTCACTCAACTTGAGTTACGCCGACATGTTGTACTTAACCGTAACAGGGCGTAATGACTGGTCATCGACCTTGCCTGTTCAGAACAACTCCTTCTTCTATCCATCGGTTAGTTTAGGGTTTGTTTTCACCGAACTTCCTGCGTTTGAACAGCAACAAATTTTGAGTTATGGAAAAGTTCGCTTTGCTTATGCCGAAGTTGGTAACGACGCAACACCTTACCGTACACGCCCTCGCCTTGTTCCACAAACCTCAACGGGAGGTGGCTTTTTGTATGACTTCTACGGCGGCAACGAAAACTTACGCCCAGAGCGTGGTCGGAGTTTTGAAACTGGCCTAGAGCTACGTTTCTTCAAAAATCGCGTAGGTTTGGATGTAACATACTTCAACAAGAGCAATTTTGACCAAATCACGACCCAGCGTTTGAGCTACGGTACTGGATTCATTTTTGGTTTGTTGAACGGTGGTGAAATTCGCAACAGTGGACTTGAAGCCCAATTGAACATTACGCCCATCAAAGCTAAGAACGTTCAGTGGGACATGAACCTCAATTTTACACGTCTTGTGAATGAAGTAGTGAGCCTTCCTGGCGAAGTGGCTGAATATTACAACTCCGACACATGGTTGTATGGAAACGTTCGGGCAAGTGCCATGGCACCCAACCAAAGCTCTTTCTACCCTAATTTGTCTTACGTAAATACCCGTGGAGAAGGTAAAACCACCGCATTGGCAGGTTACAGTTACTTGCGTAACAAACGCGGGGATATTCTTGTTAGCCCAAGCACAGGTTTGCCTATTTCAAACCCTGTGTTCTTACCTATCGGAGACCGTAACCCCGACTTTATGCTAGGTTTCCAAAATACGGTTCGTTATAAAGACTGGTCGCTTTCTGTTTTGTTAGACATCCGTAAAGGCGGTGATGTTTTCAACGGAAACGAAATGTATATGTTCCGTAATGGTCTTTCTACCCGCGTTCTTGACCGAAGCAATCCTTACGTTTTCAAAGGTGTATTGCGCGATGGCCGCGAGGAAACCGATTCGCCAACGCCTAACACCATTCAGGTTACTCCTCAATTCCGCTCCGATTTTTATGGAGCTTTCACAGAAGAAAGTTTTGTTGAAAAAGACATCAACTGGGTTCGCTTGCGGGATGTAACGCTCCGTTACAGCTTCCCTCAGTCTATTTTAGACAAGCAGAAAATATTCCGCTCAGGAAGCGTCTTTGTTTCTGGAAACGAGCTGTTCCTCTTGACCAATTATACAGGAGCTGACCCCGATGTAAACGGAACAAGTGCTGGTACGTTGGGTATCGGAGCGCGTGGTTTTGACTATGGAACGTTGGCCTTGCCACGCACCATTACCGCAGGCTTGAATTTTTCTTTCTAGTAAGATTGATTGAGATTTTTTTAAAAGACTTTAAAATGAAAAAGATAAAACTTCTATCACTTGTTACCCTGCTAGGGGTGGGACTGACAAGTTGTGAAAAATACTTAGATGTAAATTTTGACCCTAGTTTTCCCCAAGTATCCGAAGGTTTTGCGTTGCTTCCTCCCATGCTTGGCCAAATGGCCCGTGCCGAAACCTTCGACGGCCGTTTTACGGGGCAATATTGTCAATACTGGCTCGCAACGGCCTCTGGAAATGCCTGGGATCGCCACGGCTACGTCGCAGGAAGCGATAACGGCGGCGAAATGTGGCGTTCTCACTATTGGTCAATTGGAAAAAACGTGGACTTGGTCATCGAGGATGCTACCGCCAAACAACAGTGGGACTACTTAGGTGTGGCCAAAGCTCTTCGCACTTGGGGCTGGCAAAGTACCACCGACGCCAACGGTGAGATGATTTTAAAGCAAGCTTGGGAGCCAAACCGTTACGTATTTGAGTACGATTCGCAAGAAGATGTTTATAAAGAGGTAGTTCGACTTGGAACGGAAGCCCTCGCCGACCTTTCCCGTACCGATGGTGGTGTATCTGTCGCTTCCCTTGGCCGTGGCGACCTGGTTTACAAAGGCGACCGTACGAAGTGGATTAAGTTTGTGAATGCGATTTTGGCACGTAATGCCAATCACATCAGCAACAAAAAAACGTACAATCCTGACGCCGTTATTAAGTTTGTCGATGCTTCCTTCAGTAGCAATGCCGACAACTTTTATATCCCACACGGTGGCACCAACACTGCCGACGCTAACTTCTGGGGTCCACTTCGCAACAACATGAATGGGTTTCGCCAAAGTAACTATTTGGTCAACTTATTCAATGGTACATTGTACCCTGGCGCCATCGACCCACGCATGGCTGCAATGCTAACCGCAAGCGACGACAAAGTGTATAGAGGCGTAAATGTTGGTTTTGGTGATGCAAACAACGTAGCAGGACGTACCAATCGGGTGGCCAACTTCTGGGGACAATCACAGCCTACTGCCACCACGCCTGCCACTGGAAAATCTATTTTCGATAATGGCACCGCCCACCCACTTATTACTTACTGGGAAATGCAGTTTGTGAAAGCCGAAGCAGCTTTTACCAAAGGAGACAAAGCCATGGCCTTCGATGCGTACAACAAAGGCATCAATGCACACTTGGATTGGGTGTTTTCACTTATGTCTTCAACCGACGCGGCGGGTCGCGCTAATTTTAATACAGAACGGGCTGCTTACCTCAAAAGTAGTGCCGTTGCCCAAACTTCGGCAACATTGACACTCAGTGACATTATGACCCAAAAATACATTTCAATGTTTGTGCATGGCCACATGGAAAGCTGGGTTGATATGCGTCGTTACAAGTACAGTCCTGATATTTTCAAAGGATTTGTCGCGCCAACAGGCTCTACTTTGTTCCCTGATAATAACGGAAAATTGGCGTATCGTTTGCGTCCACGCTATAACTCCGAATACGTTTGGAACCGAGCAGCATTGGACAAAATTGGCGCGTTAAATGCTGATTATCACACCAAAGAAATTTGGTTTATGCAACCTTAATCGTAGGTCATTCAACCGATTACGAATCCAAAAGAAACAAACAATGAAGAAATTTCAATCCATAACAAAAAGCATTTTGCTCGCAGGCGTACTTTCCGCTGGGCTTTTTGCGTGTGTAGGAGAATCTAGCGATCAATTAACGATTGTTACTCCTGCTTCGGGAGCACGCGTAAAATTCCACCACATGGTTTCGGACGGCCCAGGTGTGAGTATTTTGGTAAACGACCGTCAGTTTTCGGGGGTTCTTACCGTCGCGCCTGCCTTGCCAGGTGTGATCACGTACGGCAACATTTATCCTGCCATCGACTACGCAACAATTGATGCGGGTAGTGCCAAGGTTGAGGTAGTGGTTCCTGCCAGTGGAAGTAACCAACAAGTTTCACTTCTAACAGGGACTGTTCCGCTAGAAGCCAACAAATATTACTCGGTTTTTGCGGTGGGTTCTGCAGCTACTGCTACGCTAGAACCATTGGTGGTAGAAGACAAACTTACGCCAGCAGATACTTCTAAAGCTTATTTTCGGGTTGTCAATACGATTGTTAATGCAACGACGGGCTACGACGTAGGTTACAATGGCACTTATGCGCCAGCCATGACCAACATTGGCTACAAAAAAGCCTCTGATTTTGTGGCCATCACGCCTACTCCAACGGGCGGTGCTGCCTTACCCGTTCAAGTGCGGGTGAATGGTACCACCACCAACCTTGCTCCGACTACTTTTACCCTTGCTCCCATCAAAGGGCGTTTTTACACCATCGTTTTACGTGGTCGAGTAGGCGGGACTGGCACGCAAGCATTGACCATAGGCGCAATCGCCAACCGATAATTTTGCTGCAAAAAGTCGCATATCACTTCAACAACTTTAGTTAGTACCCAATAAAAAACTCCTTCTTGAAGCATCAAGAAGGAGTCTATTTTTAAGCCCGATTACGGGCTTTTTTTATTACAAACTAAGCGTGCGAGAAGACAGGATTAAACATTCCTACCTCTTTGGCTTCCAGCATCGACTCGCCCATCAAGAACTCATCTACTTTACGAGCCGCTTCGCGACCTTCTGAAATCGCCCAAACAACCAACGATTGTCCACGACGGCAGTCACCTGCGGCAAAGACTTTGTCTATCGAAGTAACATAATTACCTTCCGAAGCTTTGATGTTTTTACGCATGTCAGTTTCGATACCAAATTGTTCGATTAAATACTGCTGAGGATGCACAAAACCCGCCGCAATGAGCGCCAAATCGCAGTTGACTACGCGTTCGTTTTCGGTAACAGGCGCTTTGCGTCCGTCTTCCAACGTACGTTCACCCGTAATGTCGGCAATGCGTAACCCTGTCAATTTTTCGCCATCACCCACAAATTCTTGCACGGCAATCGCCCAAAAACGGTCACAACCTTCTTCGTGTGAGGTTGACGTCCGTTTGGTCAATGGCCACTGCGGCCAAGGGGTTTTTTCGTCACGAACTTTATAAAACGGTTGTAACTTATCGTCGTATTTTGGCGCTGGCATTACTTCCACTTGCGTAATAGTCGCCGCTTTGTGGCGGTTTGACGTTCCAACGCAGTCAGAACCTGTATCTCCCCCACCGATTACCACGACGTGTTTGTCAGTTGCCAAAATTTCACCATTCACATATTTATCGCCACGGTGGTCAACCACGCGCGCAATATCAGACACTCGTTTGTTTTGTTGGCTCAAAAACTCCATCGCGGGGTGAATACCTTTTCCAATGTATTTGTCCCAACCAGGAATGCGAATATCACGAGGCTCGGTTGAACCAATGGCTAAGACAACAGCATCAAATTCACGAAGAATCTCTTCCGCTTGAATATCCACGCCAATGTTTACGCCCGTTTTGAACTCAACGCCTTCTTCGGCCATCACTGCTGCGCGGCGTGCCACGACCGTTTTTTCCAATTTAAAATCAGGGATACCGTAACGAAGCAATCCTCCGACCTCATCGGCACGCTCAAAAAGCGTCACCAAGTGCCCTGCGTAGTTTAGCTGTGCTGCTGCCGCCAAACCTGCTGGCCCTGAACCAATGACTGCTACTTTCTTGCCTGTGCGTTTGGCAGGAATGCGTGGTTTAACGTACCCTTTGGCAAAGGCCGTTTCGATGATAGATTTCTCCACGTACTCAATCGCAACGGGTGGTTTGTTGATACCCAACACACACGATGCTTCGCAAGGTGCAGGACAGATACGCCCCGTGAACTCTGGGAAGTTGTTGGTACTGGTCAATAATTGGTAAGCATATTCCCAGTTTTCTTCGTAAACAGCGTCGTTAAATTCTGGGATAATATTTCCTAGTGGACAGCCATTATGGCAAAAGGGAATACCGCAATCCATGCAGCGAGCTGCTTGTTTTTTGGCATCATCCGTTGTCCCTAGCAATTCAATTTCTTTATAATCTAAGCGGCGTTCTTCTACACTACGCTTACTTGGCAACTCACGGCCAAATTCAATGAATCCAGTGGGTTTTCCCATTTTAGTACTGAATAAAAGATTAAATGAGCGATTGAGAAATGAATCCAGATGTGCTTTTCTTAGCTTATTTGCTTTGTTTTTCAAAACCCTACAGGCAGGAAAACCTGCCTGCAAGGCCGAATATTAAGGGATGGGCTAATTATTGGGCTACATCAACAACGATGTCTTGATAGACGACGTTTTTATCAGCAATCTGTTGCGAAAGACTGATTCCACGGCTTGCCAAGGCTTTCTTGAAGTCGTTTGGCAATACCTTCACAAACTGACTCAAGTACGTATCCCAGTCTTGGGTCATCATAAATGCCACATTACTGGTGGTATATTGGAAATGTTTCTCTACAAAACCTTTCACAATCGTTTTATCTTCGTCGGTCAAGGCATCTACACTTACCATTTCAGGATTTACTTTCGGCGCAAAGTCGGCGTTTTTATCCCAAACATAAGCAACTCCACCCGACATACCCGCGGCGAAGTTTCGTCCAACTTCTCCGAGGATAATCGCAACACCACCTGTCATGTACTCAAGACCGTGATCTCCTACCCCTTCTACGACTACTTTTGCTCCAGAGTTACGTACACAGAAACGCTCTCCAGCAGTTCCGCGAATATACGCTTCTCCCGAAGTTGCTCCGTAAAAAGCTACGTTACCGATGATGATATTTTCTTCTGGAATGAACGTTGCTTCACGGTCTGGATAAACCACGAGTTCAGCTCCACAAAGTCCTTTTCCAAAATAATCGTTGGCATCGCCTTCTAGCTCAAGACGTACTCCTGAGGTATTAAAAGCCCCAAAACTCTGTCCTGCCGTTCCTCTGAATTTGAAGTGAATGGTTCCGTTTGGTAACCCAACGCCGCCATATACTTTTGATATTTCGTTGGAAAGCATATTTCCTACCGAACGGTTGAGGTTATTGATAGGATATTCTCCGTAAACCTCTTCTCCTTTTTCGAGGGCTGGTTTGGCGGCTTCCATCAATTGCCAGTCGATTACTTCTGCAATTCCGTGGTCTTGTTCCTCTTGTTTAAATTGCGCAACATCAAGGCTTACTGGCTCTTTGAACAACATCGCATTGAAATTCAATGCTTTGTATTTCCAGTGTTTAATATCATCACGCATTTCGAGGTATTGTGCTTGTCCCACCATTTCGTTGATGGTACGGAAGCCCAACTGCGCCATAATTTCGCGCAACTCCTGTGCCATGTACGTAAACATGTTCACTACGTGTTCTGGTTTTCCAGTGAAAAGTGCACGCAATTCTTTGCGTTGTGTTGCAACTCCTACTGGACAAGTATTCAAGTGGCACTTACGCATCATAATACAGCCCGTTGCAACGAGTGCAGCGGTGGCTACGCCAAATTCTTCGGCCCCTAACAACGCCGCAATGGCTAAGTCACGACCTGTACGCATTTGGCCATCGGCCTGCACAGTCACTCGTCCGCGAAGTTTATTTTTCACCAACGTTTGGTGCGTTTCGGCCAAACCAAGCTCCCAAGGAAGACCTGCGTGGCGAACTGAGCTCAACGGAGACGCCCCCGTTCCTCCATCGTGACCTGCAATAAGGATATGGTCAGCGTGCGCTTTGGCAACCCCTGTGGCAACCGTTCCTACACCCGCCTCTGATACCAATTTCACGCTGATACGTGCGGCACGGTTGGCGTTTTTAAGGTCATAAATCAACTGCGCTAAGTCCTCAATTGAATAAATATCGTGGTGAGGTGGCGGCGAAATCAAACCTACACCTGGCGTAGAGTGACGCGTACGCCCAATCCAATCATCAACTTTATGGCCTGGTAACTGCCCTCCTTCACCTGGTTTCGCCCCTTGGGCCATCTTAATCTGAAGTTCTTGGGCATTTGATAAATAATGACTCGTCACCCCAAAACGTCCCGATGCCACTTGCTTAATAGCGGACGACATAAAGTCACCGTTGGGAAGCGGTTGATAACGAATCTCATCTTCTCCTCCTTCACCAGAGTTTGATTTACCCCCGATGCGGTTCATGGCAATGGCAAGCGTTGTGTGTGCTTCCCACGAAATTGAACCAAATGACATCGCTCCCGTCGCAAAACGTTTGAAGATTTCTTCTAAAGGCTCTACTTCGTCGATTGAAATTGCTTTTCCTTTCTTGAAACGCATCAAACCGCGAAGCGTAAGGGCTTTTTGGGTCTGATCATCAATAAGTTTCGAGAATTTCTTAAATACCTGATAACCCTGTTCGCCACCTGTGCGAGTCGATTGTTGCAAAAGGTGAATTGTTTGCGGGTTAAAAATGTGTGCTTCTCCGCGTTGTTTCCACTGATAAAAACCACCCACTTCTAGGTGCGGATTTACCATTGGTGTTTCTGGATAGGCTACTTTATGGCGAACCAATACTTCACGGGCGATTTCTTCAATACCCATGCCGCCAATACGCGAGATGGTTCCAGTAAAGTACTTGTCAATCACGTCTTTGTTGATACCCAAACACTCAAAAATCTGCGCTCCTTGGTACGACTGAAGCGTCGAAATTCCCATTTTGGAGAAGATTTTGAGCAATTCTTTGTCAATCGCCTTGATGTAGTTAGCGTAGAGTTTTGCATTTTCAAACTCTCCATTAATCATCTTTTGGCGATTCATGTAGGCAATGGTTTGGAATGCCATGTACGGACATACCCCCGCAGCACCATAACCAATGAGTGTTGCTACGTGGTGCGTTTCAAACACATCCCCTGCTTCTACAAGAATACCTACTTTACCACGTAACCCTTTACGGATTAAGTGATGGTGTACGGTTGACATGGCCAACAGCGACGGAATCGGTGCGTGGTCAGAGTCAATGGCACGGTCAGATAGGATAATAATCTCAAAACCATCTTCAATCGCATCTTCGGCGTAAGTACAAATACGTTCCAACGCACGCGCCAGCCCTTTTCCACCTTGGTCGGCACGGAAATAGGTATTGATAGTTTTGGCTTGGAAATGGTCTTTATCTACCCAACGAAGTTTATCAAATTCTTCGATGGTCAAAACAGGTTGTTCTAATTCAATCTGACGACAATGCAGCGGCGATTCAGTCAATAGATTTTCGGTAGAACCTACAAACGAAATCAATGACATAATCGAACGCTCCCGAATAGAGTCAATCGGCGGGTTGGTTACTTGCGCAAAAAGTTGCTTAAAGTAATTAGCAAGGTGCTGACTTTGATCCGATAATACTGCTAATGGTACATCGACTCCCATCGAACCAATCGCCTCATAGCCAGTCTCGGCCATCGGCCCAATCACCATCCGTAGGTCTTCTGAAGTAAAGCCAAACGCGATTTGACGTTTTAGTAAAAGTTTATCGTCATACGGAGCAAACGGACGTTGTGAAGGTTCGAGGTCAGAAATTTTGATTTTATTTTCATCCAACCATTTTTGATACGGCTGACGTGAACAAATATCGGCTTTGAGCTCTTCGTCGGGAATGATACGGCCTTGCTCCATATCCACCACAAACATTTTACCCGACTGCAAACGACCTTTGGTTACTACGCGCGCAGGGTCGATGTCGAGTACCCCTGCTTCCGAGGCCATAATAATGGTATCGTCGTCCAACACCCAATAACGCGAAGGACGCAAACCGTTACGGTCGAGGGTAGCACCGATGATTTTACCATCCGTAAATGAAATCGACGCTGGCCCATCCCAAGGTTCTTGAATCGCCGCGTGGTATTCGTAGAAAGCCTTACGTTCTGGATCCATGGCCTCGTTTCCGTCCCAAGCCTCTGGTACCACCATCATCATTACGTGCGGCAATGAGCGGCCCGACAAGTACAGAAGTTCGATGGCGTTGTCTAAGTTGGCCGTATCTGAGTTGGTTAAATCACAGATTGGCAACAACATATCCATTTCTTCTTTGGTGAAGTGCTCTGTCCAGAACGACTTCTCGCCAGCACGAATCCAGTTGACGTTTCCACGTACGGTATTAATTTCACCGTTGTGAGCCACGTAACGGAAGGGCTGTGCCAGTTTCCAAGAAGGAAAAGTATTGGTAGAAAAGCGCGAGTGAATAATGGCAAAGGCCGAAACGACCGATTCACTGTGCAAGTCTGGGAAGTAATAGTTCAATTGACCTGTTGTCAACTGACCTTTATAGGAGATAGTGCGGCACGAAAGCGACGAGAAATAAAAATGTGCTTTGGCACCCACTACAGTATCGTTAATTATACGAGTGGCGTATTGACGAAGTACAAACAGTTTACGCTCAAAACCCAGTTCATCCGTAACCGAATCAGGACGTTTGATGAATAGTTGTTCTACTTGTGGTTCTACCGACAAGGAGCCTTCCCCCAAAACATCATTGAGTGTTGGAACGAGGCGGTAGCCTAGCAATTCCATACCCAACATTTTGATTTTTCGGTTGAGTATATCGCGGCATTCACTGCGAAGCTTTTCATCTTTAGGGAAGAAAATCATACCAACACCGTACTCACCCGCAGCAGGGAGGGTAATGGCTAATTTGGTACACTCTTCCACAAAAAACTCATGAGGGATTTGAATAAGAATTCCAGCACCGTCACCCGTGTTAGGATCGCAACCGCAAGCACCGCGGTGATCCATACGTTCGAGCATCGTAATCGCATCAGCGACCATCTGGTGAGACTTGCGACCCTTCATATTGGCGCGGAAACCAATACCGCATGCGTCATGTTCAAACTCGGGGCGATATAACCCCTGTTGGGCAGATTCTAACATGGTTTTGTTGTATATTGGGGGTTGGTTGACTTCCGATTCGTCACTTTGTTGCCTAAGTACTTCTACGGAACTTTAATCTCACGCAAGTTACACAAAAATTTATTTGGTACAACAACCTTTTTGCCAAATATTGTACCTGTATTTTTAAAATATTGAGAATATATCAAATTATCTTGGAATTTTACAATTTCATAACACCAAAGATTAATATTTCATATTTTCGCAATAATATCTAGTTTCATAAGATATTTTTCAAAAAAAACTCATTTTCATTAACAATTCATCAATTAGAGTTGCCTATCGAGACTCTGTTTTTACATTTTTGCAATCAAGCCCAGTTTTTCGACTTTTTCGACCAGTTTACATGAGTATTCTTTGTAAAATGAAGTGAGTATTTCCTGAAAAAAGACGTTCAAATAGGCACGCAAGGAAGAAAATATAAAATAATGTTAGAAAATAGGTGCCGTCAAAGTTAACTTTGCGCCTTTAGTACAAATCACCAATCCCCCAACTCCTCCGCTCGTGGAACACGTAGAACAACTACCAACCGTCGAAACCGCCAAAAAACTAGGTATTCTTCCCGAAGAATTTGAACAAATCAAACAAATACTAGGCCGCACGCCCAACTTCACTGAGTTGAGCATATTCTCGGTGATGTGGTCGGAGCACTGCTCGTACAAAAACTCAATCGTTTGGCTTAAAACCCTCCCCCGTGACTCAGAGCGTATGCTTGCCAAAGCAGGTGAAGAAAACGCTGGTCTGGTTGACATTGGCGACGGCCTTGCGTGTAGCTTTAAAATTGAATCTCACAATCACCCTTCAGCCCTTGAACCTTACCAAGGTGCGGCAACGGGTGTAGGCGGTATCAACCGTGATATTTTTACAATGGGTGCGCGTCCCATTGCTCAATTAAACTCTCTCCGCTTCGGAAATCCCGAATTGGCCAAAACAAAATGGCTAGTGAAAGGGGTAGTAAAAGGAATCGGCGACTATGGTAATGCGTTCGGTATCCCGACGGTAGGTGGTGAAGTTTTCTTTGATGATTGTTATAACACCAACCCGCTTGTCAATGCGTTTTCGGCAGGGATTGTAAAAGCGGGTGAAGTAGCTCGCGCCATCAGTTACGGCGTTGGGAATCCCGTATTTATTGTAGGTTCGGCCACGGGCAAAGACGGTATCGGTGGGGCAAGTTTTGCTTCGGAAGATATTTCTGAAAAGTCAACTGAAAAGTTGCCAGCCGTTCAGGTGGGTGACCCTTTCATGGAAAAATTGCTTCTGGAAGCCTCGCTTGAAATCATTCGTACGGGTTATGTTGTGGGGATTCAAGACATGGGGGCAGCGGGTATCATCTGCTCAACCTCTGAAATGAGTGCCAAAGGCGAACACGGAATGATTATCGACCTCGATAAAGTACCAACGCGCCAAGCCAACATGAAAGGTTGGGAAATTTTGCTTTCTGAATCACAAGAACGTATGTTGGTGGTGGTTGAAAAAGGCAAAGAAGATGTCATCAAAGATATTTTTGATAAATGGGATTTGCATTGCGCTCAAATCGGCGAAGTGGTTGAAGGCGGACGTTTGCATTTCTTCCAACACGGCGAATTGATTGCCGATGTTCCTGCTCACGACCTTGTGCTAGGTGGCGGCGCACCACAAAATCACCGCGAATACCGCGAGCCTGCTTATTTCCAAGAATTTAAGAAATTCGATATTAATTCGGTAGCTGACGTAAATTCAGCAGCTGAAATTGCGGCTGTAACGCGTCACCTTCTGTCGCATCCAAACATCGCTTCTAAGAAGTGGGTGTATGAGCAATACGACTCGATGGTAGGCACGGCCAACCGCTCGACCAACCGTCCTTCGGACTCGGCAGTGGTTCGTATTCGCGACGTAGAACGCCCGAACTACCAAAAAGGCATTGCCATGACGGTTGACTGTAACGCTCGTTACGTCAATGCAGATCCGTTTATTGGTGCACAAATTGCCGTTTCGGAAGCGGCTCGTAACCTCGTTTGTACAGGTGCTGAACCATTGGCGATTACCAACAACCTCAACTTTGGCAACCCGTACGTTCCTGAAGTTTATTGGCAATTTGTTCATGCCGTTAAAGGAATGGGTGAAGCCTGTCGCAAATTTAGTACACCTGTGACGGGTGGTAACGTGAGTTTCTACAACCAATCATCGGACGACGGCCCAGTGTTCCCAACCCCAACGATTGGCATGATTGGTTTGATGGAAAAACCTGAAAGCCAAATGACACTTGATTTCAAAAACGAAGGTGATTTGATTTTCTTGGTAGGTCAACCTAAAAACGACATCGCTTCGTCGGAATACTTGTACTCATACCGTGGTGTAAAAGCCTCTCCTGCTCCTGCGTTCGACCTCGACGAGGAATTTGAATTACAACAAGCAGTAGCACAATTGATTTCTAATCAATTGGTTGAGTCAGTTCACGATGTTTCAGACGGTGGTTTGATGGTCGCTTTGGCTGAGTCGGCATTACCTCGCGGATTTGGTTTTGAAGTTGCAACCCAAAGCCCGTACCGCGCCGATGCATTCTTGTTTGGCGAGGCACAAAGCCGCGTGTTGGTAAGTGTAAGCCCTGACAAGCAAGCTGAATTCCAAAAAGTGCTTGGTGCTGACCTTAAAATCACGCACGCGTTGCTTGGTAAAGTAACGAAAGAAGGTTTTGTGGTGGATAAGCAAACGGTTATTTCAGGAGCCGAAGCTAAAGATTTATACGACAACTCATTGGGTAAAATCATGAGTTAGTCTGGTAGAGTTTATACCAATAAAAAACGCCGTCAGTGAAAATTGACGGCGTTTTTTGTATTTAGTCGTTTAGCTACATTGTCCTAAAACATACCAAAGGACTAAAAATATAACAACTGTGCTTACACAGCCTCCTCCTAATTTTTTTGCGCCGTAGCCTGCTAATAATCCCCGTATTAAGTCATTCATGTCTATAAAGTTTAGAGTCGTTTGTTGCAAGTTATCAAAAATTTGAACCAAACGTATATTTTACAAAACGGGAAAACTTTTCCTCAAATTGGGGCAAAAAAAACTTGCGTTTCATTCTTGGGCAAGGTTTTGAGAAACCTTTTGCACACTCTGCGTTTGAACTGGTTTTGAGAAACCAGTAGCACATTTTCGAGAAACCTTTTGCACACTCTGCGTTTGAACTGGTTTTGAGAAACCAGTAGCACATTTTCGAGAAACCTTTTGCACACTCTGCGCTTGCGCTGGTTTTGAGAAACCAGCGGCACAGGTGTTGCTGGTTTCTCAAAACCAGCGGTACGGAAACCCCTTTATTTTATCAAACGAATGACTAAGATTTCTAAAAGCAAAAACGCCAACGCCGCCCACAAGAAATATTTCCAAAGGCTGACACCAATGTTTTGTTTTTGAAACTCTTTCACAAAATCACCGTCTGCCACGTGATCAAACACTTGTACGTTGGGCTGATTGGCGAATAGTTTCCGAAGTTCATCGGGCGTGTAATAATCTAATTGCGATTCTTGATTGTCGTGATTCAGGGCCAGCAATTGAACGGTTTGTCCGTCTTTTTGCAACTCATAATAGCCCGACTCCATGTCTTGTTCGGTGGTTAATTGGTTGCTTTTCGGTAATTCGAGCGTCAATTGATTTCCATTCAAGCGTTGAACTGGAATCAACTCTATTTTACCTTTTTTGAGTTTAAAAATCGTATTTTGTGGCAAATCTGGCACAGTCAGTGCGATATTATTTTCATCAAACGAATAGGCTGTCCGCTGTTCACGTACGCTTTGCGCGGCAATTTTGTACATCACTGGCACAAAAAGTGCATTTTGAGCAAAGCTTCCAAAAGCTTCCGTAAGCGGATTTGCCAAGACATAAACCTTGCCCCGCTGAACCGCCGACTGACTCAAGAAAACGTCCCCACTCCGCAAACTCAACAACTTTGCCCCACCTGCTTGCCATTGCCAAACGGGCTTTGAAACTGGTAATTCAAGGTTCTCTTGGCGAATGGATTGCTCAAAAACATCACTAAAAAACGGACTTTTCCGCTCAGGGTTGGTCAATGGAATGGGTTCGTTAGAAGTGCGTTCACTCAATGAATTTACACCAAGGGCGCTTAAAAACCCTCCGTAAGAAGCTATATCGGGGTTTGATGGGGGAACAACCAAAATGCTTCCTCCTTTACGGACGAAATTTTCTAATTCGGTGCGCATCGCTCCTTCTACCCGTTCTACACTTTCTATAACGACCAAATCGGTCTGCTTCAATAAGCCAATGTCGGCATTATTAGCGTTGAGGCTACGCATGGCAAACAGGCTGTCGTTAGCAAACACATTTTCAATCGAACGGTTGGGGTTTGCTTGTCCGTACAAATGCAAGACGCGGATGACGGGCGAAGCGTTTAGCACAAAAAAGTATTCGTTGTCAAACGTAATGGGCAAATCGTCAAATACAACTCGACCCCGTTTGAAACCTTTCCCGCGAACATTAAAATTGAAAGAAGCCGTCGCCGACCCTTTGGGAGAAAGGTTGACGGGCGCGGTCGAAACCTGAACATCGTCCAAAAACAATTTGACAACCATATTTTGAACGTCATCATTCCCTGAGTTACTGACCCGAACGTACAAGATATTGTTCTGAAATTCCCGTACAAAAGGTGTATTCAACCACACCGAATCAACATACACATTTTGATTCGCAACGGCTTGCACAGGCACAATAAACAACCGATTGGTAGAATCAACTTTAAGGCTTGCTACGTCACCAACGGTACTTTTTTGAAAGTCGGAAAACCAAAAAAACTGATTTTTACCACTTCCTGCGTACCGCGACATCAAATTCACCTGACGTTTGTAAATACTTGGTAGCGACCGTGGCGTGTGTGAAAGCTTGAGGGTAGTCAAGCGGTCTTTGATGCGGTCGGTCGTTGTGAGCTGTTGCTCTTGGGCATCAAAGTCATTGGTAATCAACTGCAAACGGGTGGCATTCCTGAACAGCGTCAACAATTGATCGAGCTTTCCTGTGGCAATGTCAAAAAAACGTTGGTTATTATCTTCGTTTTGCATCGAGAACGAATTGTCCAAATAAACACTCGTCACGCTTTGGGCATTGGTTCCAGATTTGTTTTCGCTTGGAAGATAGGGCTGGGCAAATGCCAACGCCAAGGCCGCAATGGCAAGTACCCGGGTTGCCAATATCAAGTACTGTTTCAAACGTCGAAACGAACTTGTTTCCATCTCTACGTTTTTCAACAACGAGACGTTGGAAAAGTAAATACGGCGGGTGCGGCGAAAATTGAACAAGTGAATGGCAATTGGAATCCCCACTGCCAGTAAACTCCACAAAAAGGTCGGAAAAAGAAATTGCATTCAGGTTTGGTGTTATCGGTAGTCGTTAGAACTCTAAACGCAAATATCGTGCAAAGCGTTTAGATTCTGTACGAAAATCAAATCCCCGCGATGACTTTATTGATTTTTGCCAAGCCCATTTTGGCAACTTCAAGGGCATCTTGGGCATAATAGGTCTTATTGAATACCTCCAACGAAAGCACAATGGGCCGCTCTGGGTTTTTGATGGTCTTCAAAATTTGGCCAATGGGCGCAATTCCATCACCTGGATACACGCGGTCAGCATCTACGATGGTTTCTTTCGGAAAATTTGCAGGATAATCATTGATGTGGAATATTTCAACGCCAGGTTTACCCACCAACTTGAGGGTATCTAGGCTTGAGCCGCCTTTGAACAAATGATATACATCCAATAGCAACCGCGCCGACGGGTGGCCACTCTCCACCGCCACGTACATTACTTCACTGAGTTTATTGAGGTTTTTGGAAAAGCCCCACAGTTCCAATTGCGGAATTACTTTGGTTTGGTCGCTTATTTCAAGAATAGTACGGTAACGGTCGGCCGCTTTTTGAAGGTCGATGCGAGGGGCTTGAGGGGCTTGTGCTCCAACTGGCGGGGTCGCTACGCGCATACAGCCAACTTCTGCCAACAGCTCCATTTCCCGTTTGAGTTGATCCACGCCTTTGGCTCTTGCTGATTCATCGTCAACAATCCAAGCCGCAAAACCGATGGCATTTTCGAGCTTTATACCAAAATCCGCTGCCACTTTTCGGGCTTGAGCGGGGGTATTCCCATTTTTTATAAATTCTTGGAGGGTATCCATCCAAATTTCAACCGAACGAAACCCTGCTTTAGAAGCCGTTTCTAGTTCTTTGACGTATCCTAATTTTTGCCCTCGAATGGTGCTCATATTGAGGCAAGGCACAAAAGAGGCTGATTTGGCAGGCTCAACGGCTTGCGAGGTTTCTGGCAACATACTCATTCCTGTGGTAGCGGTGAGTAAAGACAAAGTCTGACGACGGGTAATTTGCATAAAAACATGGGTTTATCTGCTTAAAAGCCAAAAACGACCCAAATTTATTGTTGTCTTGAAAACTTTCTTTTGAGATAGTAGTACTCGAAGATGATTTAGAAGGCAATTTATTGCTGTAACACATACGTTTTGTCAAGCCATTTCGCAATTCCCTCCCAGCTTTCTACGGGGATTTTGGCGTGGGTGGCGTCTTTCATTACGTAAAATTCTTTCTTGTTGCCTGGCACTAAATTATAAAACTCTTTGACCTTATCAATTGCAAATAATTCGTCTTTGTCCCCTACTCCCACCAAAACGGGTATATTCAACTGCGCAGGAAGCCGAAGTTGTTTTACATCCAACATTGTCACAAATCTTGGGGTATAATGAAAAGTAAACAACGTATCAGGCGTAACAGTCATCCCTTCCCGATAATACTCCACCGACTGGAACGAAGGGCGAAAGACCGCACTTGCGATGATTTTGGCTTTTACAAACGGGTTCATTGGCTTGTTCAGCCCAGGCCGACTCTCGTATGCACCCGAAAGAAGTACCAACCCTGCCACTTCGTTAGGAACAGCATTGGCCGCGCAAATCGTTGAAGCCACCCCTAAGCTATGTCCCATCACTACCACTTTTGAGAATCCCAATTTCTTGAGGTAAACGATTGCTTCCGCCAAGTCGGCAATCCATCTCTCTTTGTTTGGGCTATCGCCACGGTTTCCACCCGAGAGCCCGTGGCCTCGGTAATCAAGGCCAAATGTGGTATAGCCGCCCTTCGAAAATGGAATGGCCGCCATGCTGTAAGGACCACTATAGGCCGTAAAACCGTGAAAAATAAGTACGGCAATGTCCTTTCTAGCAGGAGTTAATGAATCGGGATTCCATCGACGTAGGAAGAGGGTTTCACCATCCGAAGTTTTCATCAAATGATGTGATCCTTCGTAGTTTTGACGTAAAGACGTAGC
The DNA here is from genome assembly GCF_000482465.1 of Runella limosa DSM 17973. Classification (GTDB taxonomy): domain Bacteria; phylum Bacteroidota; class Bacteroidia; order Cytophagales; family Spirosomataceae; genus Runella; species Runella limosa. Next base: position 3,839 of record NZ_AXVJ01000057.1, on the reverse strand, counting down.
TTGTTCTGGGGTAATACCTTTATTATCAATACGCCATTTGTTTGGCCAATACGCCAAGGATAATCCTGCCAAGCAAACTATCAAGACTAGAAATAAGAAAGCATATAAAAATCGTTTCATCATTGGTAAAGTTAAGGAAGGTTTGTTTTTGACGATACTGGACAAAGGCTTAATTATCAATACCATACTGCATTAAAACACAAAAAAAGCCCAACCAAATGGCTGGGCTTCTAAATGTATTATTAGCGTTATTAGAATTTCACTGGAACCGAGAAACCTGCGGTGTCCCATCCCAATACAATTGCGTTGTCTTTGGCTTCGATGGTAAGTTTTTCAACTGGACTTGCTGAGGTGGTAGCAGGTACGGTCACGCGAAGTACGTCTTTGTCTTGCTTGTAGTTGTAAGCACCCCATTGTTTTACTTCACTGTTCAAAATGATTACCCATTCTTTCTCACCAGGAATTGTAAAGAAAGCATAATCTCCTGCTTTCACGTCTTTGCCACCTAACTTTCCGTCTTTTTTGAACGTAATAACGGTCGCTTCGTTGGCACCTGTACGCCATACTTTACCGTACTTTTCTAAGCTTTGGCTTCCTTCAGCCCCAAAAATCACGCGACCTTTTTTAGAGGGTTGGCCATATACGATTTTGATGTTACCATTTTCAGCGGTTACGCGTGGGCTCGCTGGAGGATTTTGGCTGTAGGCAAATGTCAATGCAACAAGCATACAAAACAGAGTTGCGAATAAATTTTTCATTTGTTGTTTGTAAGAATATTTGTAAGAATAAATGATTAGGTTGAACTACTAAGAAACGGAACTTCTGTGAGAAAGTTGTCAAAGTGGGTTAAAATTTTTAACGATTTCAATCATGCCCTTTTCGGTAGTCGGCGTAAGTTGGCGTTCTTTGGCAAACATTTCCATTTCTTTTGCCTGATTTCCAAACAGTTTAAAAAAGCGTTTTCCTGTTGGAATGCCCGAAAGTTTACCATCTTCGTACCAGTAATATTTCGTCGTTTTGATAAATTCTCCTTCATATTCGCTCTCACTCCCCGATGCCTCATAACCCGTGTTTTGGGCACTACTTTTTGAATGTAGCAAACATTGGTGTTCTTTCAAAATCATCGTTTTCCCCTCATAAATAGGCTCGTAGTATTGATTTTTGAGTAGTACAAAACGGTGGTTTTGAAGCACAAACTCGGTTGGCTTCATCGTAACCGCCTCCAAAAGTGGATTAGCCATGACGTGAAGCACGCCTTTTTGTTGGTTATAAGCCATCAAATACTCGGCCTCGTGCCCATTTTTCTCAACCGTTTTCCCCTTGAACCAACCGTTTTTAAAGAAGGGTGTTCCTTTATACACCTTTGTAAAGGTATTATTGGTCTTATTAACTGCCTCTAATGCTCGATAGAAAGCTACCAAAACGGTATCTCCTTTTTGGTTCACTTCGATACGTGCATCTTGATCGGTCATTTTGGTTTCAGGCAAAAAGTAGCTGTACGCTTTTTTATCTTGGGTGAAAGCGTGTAAACAATACCCAATGAAAAGCAGGCTGATAAACATCTTTTTCATCGTCTTATGGCTAAATTGTTTGCTAATGAACCTAAAAATAACACAATTCATTCAAAGAAAAATTTTGAAGCAAATTTTTAAAATATTTTTGCCAATAATTGATATATCAACTATTGATTTTAAATATATTTGTCACAACAATTTAAAATCAATGAAAAAATTAACGACCTCATTTTTCTACAATTTAGAAAAAACCGTCAAAATATATCGTCAGTTTTTTCAAAACCAATTCAAAATCAACGGGTTTGATATTACTCTTGACCAATGGTTGATTTTAAATACAGTCGCCGAATATCCCGATTGTACCCAAAACGATATAGCGGAGAAAGTATTTAAAGATAAAGCATCCGTTACTCGAATCATTGAATTGTTGGTTCAAAATGGTTTTTTGCTGCGTGATATTCATCCTACCAATCGGCGGATGTTTCAACTCACCATTACCGAAAAAGGGCTTGAAACCATCGAAAAATTGACGGAATTAGTGCCCAAAATTCGCCAAAAAGCCCTTGAAGGAATTGAGCCAGCGTCGGTTTCAGCAGCCCAAGAAATGCTGGAAATGATTGTTCAGAACTGTATTCCAACTTCATCATAACATGCCTATTTATCACAAACTCGGAAATATTCCCCCCAAGCGCCATACGCAGTTTCGTAAGGACGAGGGCGGGTTGCATTACGAACAGCTTTTCGGCACCATCGGTTTTGATGGAATGTCGTCTTTGATGTACCACGTCCATCGCCCAACGATGATTCGTGAAGTACTTTCCGAAACGGATGTTAGCCCCAACATTAGCGTCGCTAAAAGTATTAAACCTCGTTTATTGAAGGGGTTTGACCTCCCTGCGGAAGACGATTTTTTAGCGAGCAGAAAAGTAATATTGGCCAATAGCGATATTCATATTGGATTGGCAGCCCCTCGTCAGTCGCTGCGTTCCTATTTTTACAAAAACGCCGATGCTGACGAACTCATTTTTGTTCATCAAGGCACGGGGACTTTAAGGACGCAACTCGGAAATATTCCATTTGAGTATGGCGATTATTTGGTCATTCCTCGGGGGATGATTTATCAAATTGATTTCGACGGAGACAACAATAGGCTGCTTTTTGCGGAGTCGTTTCATCCCATTTATACACCCAAACGGTACCGAAATTGGTTTGGACAGTTACTCGAACATTCTCCTTTCTGCGAACGTGATTACAAACTCCCCCAAGACCTCGAAACGCACGATGAAAAGGGGGATTTTGTCATTAAAATAAAAAAACAGGGCGTTTTGTACGAGCTCCTCTACCCTACCCACCCTTTTGACGTGGTCGGTTGGGATGGGTATAATTTCCCTTACGGGTTTTCGATTCATAATTTTGAACCCATTACGGGACGCATCCACCAGCCCCCGCCAGTGCATCAAACGTTTGAGACGAAGGCGTTTGTGGTTTGTTCGTTCTGCCCACGGTTGTACGACTATCATCCTGAGGGCATTCCTGCCCCCTACAACCATTCCAACATCGACTCCGATGAGCTTTTATATTACGTGGACGGGGATTTTATGAGTCGGAACAATATCGAAAAGGGGCATTTGACGCTTCACCCTGGGGGTATTCCGCACGGGCCAGCGCCTGGAGCTTATGAGCGGAGTATTGGCAAAACCTCTACGGAAGAATTGGCCGTCATGATTGATACTTTCCGTCCATTGGCCCTCACGGATGAGGCGTTAAAACTCGATGATGGGAAGTATTATCAGAGTTGGATTGAGTAATTTTTGGGCTATGTGACCCTATGTGTAAATCCTATGTATCTATGTGTTTAAATTTTTTCTTACCACATAGATACATAGAATTGGGCACAATAGAAACCATAGAAGTTATTCTCTACGAATCAGGCAATGCACGAAAGTATTCGTTCACAAATGTTTTTTGACCATTGTTGAAAATGTTTAGAACGTGGAAGTTAATTAGGATTGAATCTAGCCCGCTAAAAAGTTGGACACAAATTAGGGTATAACTTTTAAATTTGTGATTCAATGGGAAAGCATCAAAAATCATGGAGCCAGGAGGAAAAACTGACCATAGTGAATTACTACAAAGAACACGGAGCTGCTAAGACATCTAAGGAGTTTAACGTCTCGAGTGCAAACATTTATAACTGGGTTTCCCAGTACGAAAAAGGAGGTTTTTCAAGCCCATCCAGCGTTAGTAACTCTGATAAAGACAAAGAGATTCTTCGCCTTCAGCGAGAGATTCAAGCTTATAAAGAGATAATCGCTGAAAAAGAAT
>NZ_AXVJ01000056.1 GCF_000482465.1 Runella limosa DSM 17973 | reverse complement strand
CCTGGCTCCATGATTTTTGATGCTTTCCCATTGAATCACAAATTTAAAAGTTATACCCTAATTTGTGTCCAACTTTTTAGCGGGCTAGATTCTTATCCATCCACTGTTTAACAAATAACCCCAAAAGTACTGCAATAATTGCTTGTAAAACCCACTTGTTATAATCTTTCTTACCTTTTAGCTCCTCTACTTTAATGTCTACTTTTTTTTCTAAATCTTGAATTTGTTTCAATAACGAATTGGGGGATGCTAAAGTGCCGTTTAATTGGCTTATTTGTTCTGCACTTATGGTCTTTTGTTTTTGATGTTTTCCTGCATACGGATTTGCTTGGCTAGATAGTTCACTGAACCAAATCATAAAATAGGGCTTCCCTTTGTCCAAAATAATTGTTGTTGGGCCTGCATTATATACGGAAAAAATAATTTTTCCGTCAAACCCAGGGTCAACATGAAACCCAGAAATATTGACAAGCCCTTTAATTTTTTGGCTAAACTTAATGGAAATGAAAGCAATCTTATCGAGAGGTATCTTTACGTTTTCTTGGGTAAGTAGCAAAGCAAATTGCCCCGATTTGATTACTACCTGTGAGTTTTTCTCATCCAACAGCTCCTTTTTTCCACTAGTCGAATCAGTTAAATAAACTTCATTACCTAAACAAAGTTCATACGCAGCTTCTGCAATGCGTTCAGATTCAAATTTGTCTATACATGATGGCAGTAATTGTGCCAGCTCTTTTTTACTAAGAAACGCCATAAAAAGGATGTTTAATAGCAAATTTAGCATAATTTGTACTAAGAAGATGCTTTCGTAAGCATTCACGGTCAAAAAAATAGGTTTAAGCCCCTCAAACGCTCTTATCGCAAGTCCACGGCGTCGATTATCAATTTTTATAGGCGTGTAACAATTGTCACGGAACAGACGAGTCGGGGGCGGTACTTTTGTATAAAATTCTCGCAATCTGTATGAAAGTACCTTTTTTACTGCCGTTGGTGAGCCTTTTTTATGTCTTTCATCAGGCAGAAGCTCAAGTCCATAGCGATCAGCAATACAAACACAAATCGACTTCCGCAGACTCGATTAATGACTTAAACCATTTTTTTGCCAAAGGTCATTTTCACGGTCACGCGCGTTCGTATTTCATGGCAACCGATAATGCGGGAAGTCTTACCGATTTTTATGCGTTGGGGGTAGGGGCTGGCATTGGCTACGAAACGCCGCGTATTCTGAAGCGTTTTCAATTTGGGTTGAGTGGCTTTTTTATGTTCAATCTTTTGTCATCTGACCTCGCCAAGCCCGACCCTAAAACGGGGCAATTTAATCGTTATGAAGTAGGGCTATTTGATATTCGCCGACCCAATGACCACGAAGATTTAGACCGTTTGGAAGAATTATACCTTCGATACCATTTTGGGAAAAAATCAAAAATAACCGTTGGCCGTCAAGTCCCTAAAATGCCTTTTATCAATCCCCAAGATGGACGAATGCGCCCCACACTGACGGAAGCAGCGGTGGTAGAACTTAATGAATGGAAAAATACCAAAGTTCAACTGGAATACGTGTTTCGGATTTCCCCTCGTTCGACTGTTGAGTGGTTTCGGGTAGGTGAAAGCATCGGAATTTATCCCGTTGGAGTAGGGTTAGAGGGAAAACCTTCGGCTTACGCCAACAACATAGAATCGAAGGGAATACTGGTGGGCGGAATCACCCATACCCTTGGCCCCGTGACGGTTCAGGCGTGGGATACTTACGTCGAAAATGTCTTTAACACTGCTTTTGTGCAAGTTGATTGGAAGTCAAAATTTAAAAATAAACACGCTTGGGTAGCAGGTTTCCAAGCCGTTCGTCAGCAATCGGTCGGAGAGGGAGGAAATCATGACGTTACCAAAGCCTATATGGCGCCCGATAGTCGTTCGGCCGTTTTTTCGGGAAGAATTGGGTATCGTTCTCCCAAATACGATGTCAACATAAACGCGACGCGCATCACCGCCGAAGGGCGCTATTTGATGCCGAGAGAGTGGGGAAGAGAGCCGTTTTATACTTTTATGCCGCGCGAACGCAACGAAGGGATGGGGGACGTCAATGCGTTTTCGGTCAATGCGTTTTATAAACCTCGAACTCAGTTGAAATGGGAAGTAAGTTGGGGCTACTATAAACTTTCTGATGTAAAAAATGTGTTTTTAAATAAGTACGGAATGCCAGCTTATACGCAGCTAAATGCAGGCATGAGTTATCAATTTAAAGGTTTTTTTGAAGGACTGGATGCGCAACTTTTGGTTGTTCGGAAAGACAACATCGGAGCAACGTACGACAACGACCGCTATGTGTTTAATAAAGTAAACATGTCTCATTTCAATTTTATCCTCAATTATCATTATTAATCTAATCATCATTTATACACCTACGTAACTCATTCTCTGACTTATGGAATTAATCGAACTCATCAAAAAACCGTGGCCGTGGTATGTAGCAGGGCCGTTGATTGGTCTAACAGTACCGACATTGTTGCTCATTGGCAATAAATCATTCGGGATTTCGTCGTCGTTGCGCCATATCTGTGCGGCGTGTTTTCCTGCCAACATTTCCTTTTTCAAATATGATTGGAAAAAAGAAGTCTGGAATCTCTTTTTTGTAGCAGGAGTATTGATCGGCGGTTTTTTAGCAACCCAATTTCTCGAAAATCCCAATCAAATTGTGATTTCGGAAAAAACCATTGCGGCTTTGCAAGAACTAGGTATTCGTGATTTTGCTGGTTTGATGCCCGCCGATTTGTTTGCCCTTGAGAATGTTGTATCGCTTAAAGGCTTCATTTTCTTCGTTTTTGGTGGTTTCTTGGTAGGTTTTGGAACGCGTTGGGCTGGCGGATGTACGTCGGGGCACGCGATTATGGGATTGTCAACTCTGCAACTCCCGTCGCTGATTGCCACTTGTTGTTTTATGGTTGGAGGTTTTGTGATGGTGCAAGTCCTTCTTCCGTTCATTTTCAAACTTTTCTAACTCTTTATCAACGAATCTCATGGCAACGAATCAAACAAATTCAAATACAGTATCCTTCCCAGAACATTTGGTCTGTGATGCGCCCAACGACATGGTAAAGCGCGAAAGCACCCTCGGCAACCTCAAGTATTTGGTGGTTGGAGTGATGTTTGGCATTGTGTTCGTCAAAGCCGAAATCATTTCGTGGTTTCGTATTCAAGAAATGTTTCGTCTTCATAGCTTCCACATGTATGGCGTGATTGGCTCGGCGGTAGTAGTAGGGATGATTTCGGTTTTTTTGATTAAAAAATTCAACATCAAAACCCTTTCGGGCGAAACTGTACAATTTCACCCTAAGAAATTTATGCGGGGACAGATTTACGGTGGCTTGCTTTTTGGCTTAGGTTGGGGAATTACGGGGGCGTGCCCAGGGCCATTGTTTGCCCAAATTGGAAGCGGATATGTGGCAGTTATTGTAACCCTCCTCAGTGCGATTGCAGGAACTTGGACGTACGGGCTTTTAAAAGACAGATTGCCGAACTAAACGTGCATCAGGTTGCTCATCTGTACATCATGGTACTCATCAGTGCATCAGGGTACTCATACCCTGATGTATTAGGGTGCTCACACCCTAATGAATACTCCAAAAACTATTAGTACAATTATGCTAAAAGGAACCAAACTATACAGTATTCTCTTCAACAAGTGCCCACGCTGCCACGAAGGGGATTTTTTTGTGACAAAAACCGCTTACGACCTCAAAAATTTTGACAAAATGCACAAACGTTGCTCGCACTGTGACGAAGATTTTGAGCGGGAGCCAGGTTTTTATTTCGGAGCTATGTACACCAGCTATGGGTTATATGTGGCGACGATTGTGACGTCATTTTTGGGCTACGTGGTATTACTCGGTGGAGATGAGCTGAGGCTTTTAGCCTTTTTGATTCCAGGGCTTATCTTTTTGATGCCCTTGTATTTTCGGATAGGGCGGCGAATTTGGATAAATATTTTTGTGAAGTACAAATCTCCGCATCGTGCTGAGGGTTACTCACAACCCGAATGAGGCTTTTTTCTTGAAAAATAAATGAAATTTCTTGCTTGTGTGATATTTGTTACAAAGAAAAGAGAAAGAAAAAGGGATTTTTGAGCTCAATAACAACCTTCCTCTTTTTCCCATGACTACTACACACTTCCAAACCCTTATCGTTGGTGGCGGCAATGCAGGATTATCAGCAGCTTCTCAGTTGTTAATCAAAAACCCGTCGCTGCAAATTGGCATTATCGAACCATCCGAAAAACATTATTATCAACCTGCCTGGACGCTTGTGGGGGCGGGAGAGTTTGATATTAAGGATACCGAAAAAGACGAAGCCGACTTTATCCCAAAAGGAACTACGTGGCTCAAAGATGCTGTGGCGACTTTTGAGCCTGATATAAACCAAGTTACCTGCCGAAGTGGTGCAAAATATACCTATGATACCATGATTGTGGCACCAGGTATTCAGGTGGATTGGGACAAAATCAAAGGCTTAAAAGAAACCCTCGGGAAGAACAACGTTTCGTGTAACTACTCATTCGATTCTGCGCCTTATACGTGGGAGTTAATCAAAAATTTTGAGGGTGGAACGGCCGTTTTTACCAACCCGTCGAGTCCCATCAAGTGCGGTGGTGCTCCTCACAAAATTATGTACTTAGCCTGTGATTATTGGCGTAAAAAAGGGATTTTGGACAAATGTGATGTCCATTATATCTCGGGTGTAGGGGCTATTTTTGCCGTTAAGGAATACGCCGCAACCCTGACGGGTATCGTAAATCGTAACAATATTAAGCCCCATTTTTTGAGTAATACGGTGGAGGTTGACGGAAATAATCAAACGCTATATTATGAAACCAAAAACGAACAAGGCGAAACGGTTCGTAAGGAAATAAAGTTTGATTTGTGCCATACCGTGCCGCCACAATCGGCACCCGATTTTATCAAAAATAGTCCACTTGCCGACCCCAAAAATGCTTTTGGCTACGTAGAGATAAATAAAAATACGATGCAGCATAGTCGTTATGCTAATATTTTTGCGTGTGGTGACTGCACCAATGCACCTTGCAGTAAAACGGGGGCGGCGATACGTAAGCAAGTACCTGTGGTGGTAAGCAATTTGCTTTCGTATCTCAAACAGCAAAGCCTCAAAGAGCAATATGATGGCTACAGCGCCTGTCCGATTCCGACGCAATATGGCAAACTGATGTTGGCAGAATTTGATTATACGAATACCCCCAAAATGACCTTCCCTTTTGACCAAACAGTACCGAGATGGAGTATGTGGGTGCTGAAAAAATACGTATTACCGTGGTTGTATTGGAATCGAATCCTGACGGGCAAAGCGTAAGATGCACCAACCTCCCGAAAGTTTCAAAACTTTCGGGAGGTTTTATTTTAGGGCTATTTCACAGCCCTAATCACTTCACGTTTGTATTTTGGACCAGGGTGTTTTTCAATGCGTAAACCTGCTGCTTTTATGTTTCGCTGAATGTAACTTTTTGAACAATAGGTGGTTAGATTTCCGCCGACTTTAAGCAACCCTGCCAACTTCCGAAAAATATCTTCTGTCCAAAGCTCAGGCTGGGCTGTAGGAGCGAAGGCATCATAATAAATAGCGTCAAATTGGTGCGACGTTTCAAATTCTTGGAGCGTAATCTTGTGCTTTTCTAGGCGAAAATAAGGTGACAGTTCGGTTGTTTCGCCCCAAGGAGCATGGTGTAATTGGGAGAGCTGCTGGGTGTTTAGTAAGCCATCATAATTGAGCTGAAGAGCCTGTTCGGGGGCTATGGGAAAGGCGTCAATCGTTACATAATGCACAGGGAGCAGGTTTTTGTCGGCTTCGAGCCACGTAAGTGAAGCGTTGAGTCCAGTGCCAAATCCCATTTCAAAAAGGTAAATAGGAGCTTCTGAGCTGGTTTCGCGCCGTTGGCGAATGATTTCTTTTAGTCCTAAATTGATAAAGATATGAAGAGACTCTTGCAGCGCTCCGTTGATGGAGTGGTAATAAACATGCAAGGCTTCGTTGTGTAGGGTATGCGAGCCATCGCGTGTAAGGACAAGTTGAGTGGGCATGGGTTACAGAAATCGAATACATTAAAATCAATTACAATTTTCGATAGGCAACAATTCCTCCAGTTAGGTTGGAAAGCTGAGTGAAACCGAATTTTTCTTTCAGTAAAGCGATTGCTTTCTGGCTTCTTATTCCACTTTGACAATGCACAATGACCCGCTTGTTGCGCTGAATCAACGGTATAAATTCTTCCAGTCGAGAAAGTGGCATAAGCGCACCACCGAGGTTGTCTAGTTCATATTCGTGGGGTTCACGGACATCAATCAATTGAAAATCAATGTTTTTATTAATCAATTCCTGAAATTCTTCAGGGGAAATATCGCTTTCTATATCGTTTGCAATTCCACAAAAAGCTTCGTAATCAATCAGTTGCGTAACGATTGGCCGTTCGGGAAGTTTGGGAACCCGAATCGTGCGACTAATCATCGAGAGGGCATCCATGACGAATAATTTTCCCGAAAGAACGTCTCCAATTCCCGTGATTAACTTCAAGGCTTCGTTGGCTTGCAGGCAGCCGATAATGCCAGGCAACACGCCCAAAACCCCTGCTTCTGCGCAATTGGGGGCTAGTTCGGGTGGGGGAGGGGTCGGGAATAAATCGCGATAATTGGGGCCATTCTGGTAATTAAAAACGGCTACTTGTCCTTCAAAACGGTAAATAGCACCGTAAATCAAGGGTTTGTTAAGCAGTAAACAGGCATCGTTGACCAGATACCGCGTAGGGAAATTATCAGAACCATCCACCACAAAATCGTACGACTCAATGATGGAAAGCGCATTTTGGGCAGTAAGGTTTTCAAAATATGGATTGACTTGCACAAACGAATTGAGCGACTGTAACCGCCTTTGGGTTTCTTCCACTTTGGGTTTTCCTACCGACTCGCTGCCGTACATGATTTGGCGTTGCAGGTTGCTATCATCCACTCGGTCGCCGTCCACAACCCCAATCGTACCTACGCCTGCCGCCGCCAAGTACAGTAAAATGGGACTTCCCAGCCCACCGCACCCGATGACCAGAACGCGGGCCGCTTTTAGCTTTTGTTGGCCTTCTATTCCGAGGTCAGGAATGAGCAAATGTCGGCTGTAACGCCTTAGTTCTTCGGGAGTGAGCATAATGATGGAATTATAGTAACAAATGTTAAACCCCCAAACAAAAGTTCCATGAAAAAGCATTACTTTTGTGCCCTAATTCTGAAAAATAACTACGCAAAAATCATTTGTAAGATATGGAATTGTTGAAAGAGATTGCCAATTTCTCGGGTAAGTCAGGGTTGTATCGCATCCTTAAACCAGGACGCGGAGGGGTAATCGTAGAAAGTTTGGACGCAAAGCGTGAAAAATCAATGATTGGTGCTTCAGCGCGTGTTTCTGTTTTGAAAGATATTTCCATCTTTATGGCAGATACAGACCAAGCGACGCCACTTGCTACTGTTTTTGAAAATATTCACAGCAAATACCAAGGCGAAAGTCTTGACCCTAAAGCCATGTCAGATTACCAATTGGTGGACTTTATGACGTCGGTATTGCCAGGGTATGACACGGAGCGTGTGTATTTGTCGGATGTTCGTAAAATTATTTCTTGGTACAACATTCTATTGGTTCAATTACCTCAAGTGTTTGAGCAAGCAGCCGAAGAACAACCAGCCGTCGAAACAGCCGAAGAAGAAGCTAAGTAAGCGACTTGAGAAAAAACGTAGAAGCCGTGACATCCATCACGGCTTTTTCTTTTGAGGAATTTTTATGAAAAAAGTACTCAATATATTAACCAACATGGGGCCGCGATACGTGGCCTTTCGTCTGTGGTACGAAGCCCGCCGCCGAATGGGCCTACTCAAAGCGTCTTTCCCTACGCAGCCCCCATCGAAAACGCACTCGTCATTAGCTGCTTGGAAAAAATTGGACGTGCGGTTCTTTTTTGAGGCGAAAGAAAGCTTAACGGAGAGCATGAGGCTTTCGGAGGAAGAACGACAGAAATTGATTGACCAACTCAACGAATACCGACAAGGTCGCCTTTTGATGTTTAGCGCCACGTATTACGAAGTGACCGATTGGCTCACCAACCCTTCTAACGGCTACCGCTACGACGCCACTAAACACTGGACAGAGATTCCTGATTTATCGCCCGTGGCGGGAGACATTAAATACGTGTGGGAAAAATCACGATTCGCGTTTTTGTATCCGTTGATTCGCGGCGATTTTTATTTGGGAGAAAACAATGCCGAAACGGTTTTTCAAGAAATAGAAAGCTGGATAGACGCAAATCCTATCAACTGTGGCCCCAATTGGCGTTGCAGCCAAGAGATTTCGCTGCGGGTTCTGAACTGGACTTTCGCGCTGCATTATTATAAAAATTCATCGGCACTGACGGAAGCTCGTTTTGATAAACTCATGCACGTGCTGTACTGGCAACTGCGGCATGTAGAAGAAAATATCAATTTTTCGCGCATTGCTGTACGTAATAACCACGCCATTACCGAAACCTTGACTTTGTACCTTGTGGGGCTTTTGTACCCGTTTTTTCCCGAAGCTCCGCGCTGGAAACAACGTGGAAAAAAATGGTTTGAAGAAGAAATCACTTACCAAATCTACGAAGATGGTACGTTTCTACAGTTTTCGATGAACTACCATCGCGTTGTGATTCAGTTGCTTACGTGGGCAGTTCGTTTGAGTGAACTTAATGGAGAATCTTTTTCGGAACGGGTATATCACCGTGCCAAAGCGTCGTTGCAGTTTCTACAAGTGTGCCAAGATGCCCAAACGGGCTGGTTGCCCAATTATGGCAACAACGATGGCGCGTTGTTTTTTCCTTTCAATTCGGCGCACTACCGCGACTACCGCCCGCAATTGTCGGCGCTGGAGGCAGCATTGGGCATTCCAACTCAAATGACGGAAGACTGTTTTTGGTTTGGAATAACTACAATTTCTCAACCCACTCAAAAAACATTTACAGGTACTTTTTCATTTGAAAAAGGAGGCTACTATGTCATACGCGATGTGGATGAGAGTGTGACGTTTATTCGATGCGGAGCGTACAAAGACCGTCCTTTTCAAGCAGATAACTTGCACTTAGATGTGTGGGTTAACGGTCAAAACCTGTTGCGCGATGCGGGCTCGTACTTGTACAATACCGATGAAAAATGGACGCGTTATTTTGCTGGAACGGCTTCCCACAATACCGTGATGCTCGGAACCTACGACCAAATGCAAAAAGGACCTCGCTTTGTGTGGTATGACTGGGTGAAAGAAGCCACGGCCTCTTGGAAACAAGAAGAAAAAAAGTGGGTTTTTGAGGGGCAAATTGAAGCTTTTGCGCAGGTTGGGAAAGGCATTATTCACCGTAGAAAAGTGGGCAAAAAGCAAGGTGAATTGGTTTGGGTAGTCGAAGACTGGCTAGAAAATGCACCTGCTGACCTCTCCATGTATCAAATTTGGCATCCGTCGGAGGTAGCCGAAAATAGCGTTGAGTTGAGGGCTTTTGATAAACAAGGAAATCCATTGACCATTTTACAGGAAGATGGATGGTACTCTAGTCTTTACGGAAAGAAAGAAGCGTCTAAACGTTGGGTAATAAGTCATTCGGAGCATTACATCAAGACAGAAATTCTCGCCGAGCGCGGGTTGTGAGCAACCTGTGCCATCCGTGTTGAGGGTTGCTCACAACCCGAATTCTGCGCCGAAAGTTGCTCACAACCCGAAATAAAAAAGCCGCTTACGATTTCGCAAGCGGCTTTTTTATGAAAAACGAGGATAATTAATTCTCGCTTTCGTTGTTATCAATCGCCATATCGGCGGCTTTTTTGAACATATCTACGATGAGTGATACGCGGAAGGTATTTGCCAATGGACTACCTTGCGTTTGTGGCATCAAATAGGCGAAGTCGATACCGTAACGCTGTTGGATACGAGCACCAAAACCTACTGTGAAGTACTTACGATTCCCTTTGGTTCTAGCTTCATTGAAATAACCTGCCCGTACGGCAAAAACTTCGTTGTACCAATACTCAGCCCCTGCCGAAATCATGAACTCACGAAGTTCTTCACTTGCGCCACCTGGGGCATCCGAAAACGAACTGAACATGGCTGCAATACTGCTACGGTTAGGGTCTTTGCCAGCCGTGATTTTACCCGACGCATCACGAATTGGAGGGGTTGGAATCATCAACTTGTTCAAATCCATGGTAAACGTAATCTTGTTGTAAGGGTCGATGTGGCGAGTTGCCGCACCCCCAAACTTAAATGTGGTAGGAATAAAGCCACTGTCAGTACCGCCATAGTTTACTTTACCCCCAATATTCTGAAGCATCAAGCCGAACGAATACCCCCAGCCTGCACCAGTACCTTCGTCGATATTTTCAGTTTGGTAAAAGGCACTCAAGTCACCCGCAGCGGTTGTACCAGGCTTGAGGGCTGAGTTACCCATTACCTGAACACCTCCTCCGAGGTTCGAGTTGATGTATTTAAGGTTCAACCCCATCGAAAATTTATCAGTAAGCTTGCGTGAATAAGCTACCGAAGCAAAAAACTCGTTGGAATAATAATTGCCAAGCAATGTACCAAAGCTGTTACGCGCTTGAAACATGCCGTGGTCAAAATACATAAGGCTAACGCCTACAGCTTGATTTTTACCAATTTTTTTGAAGCCAGACAGATACGCAAAGTACATATCTTCAGTTACGTTGCGAAGCCATGGTGTATATGAAAAAGAGACTCCGTAGTTTTTGGTTGCTTGAGCCAATTTAGCTGCACCCCAGTACATAGCATTTGCATCTGGACTTAGTGCCGCACCTGCATCTCCCAACGCGGCGCTACGAGCATCAGGGGTAAAAGCAGCGAAGGGAACCGACGAAATTACTGGATTGATACCAGAGCTGTCTTGGCCTGCGGTTGTTGTACCTTGAGCTGATGAAATGAAAGAAATACAGAGACCCACCAAAGTGACGACGGGAGAGGTTTTTCTTAGCATAAGGAAATGGAAGAAATGTGACTGTGTCAAGAGACGTACATTTATTTTAAAACACGCAAAGATAGTAATTCCTATTTTCAAAATCTATTTTGGTTTTATTAACTTACCACCCACGGTTTGAGTCTGTTGGCGAGTAAGAGATTTCACAACAATTCGATACACATACACGCCAGCGGGTACAGGTTGGCGGTGTTGCGTAGCGGCGTTCCAAGTCATGGTGGTTAGGATAGCGTCCGAATTGTAAATGGTCTGTGTTTCGCTCCGTACCAAATTCCCACTGATGTCGAAAATTGTTGTTGTTACTTCGACATCTTCTCCCTCATTGACCAACTCTACTTGTAGGGTGGCTTGTTCTACAAACGGATTAGGATAGGCAATGACGTTTTTCACAATGGCCGATTCTTTGCCCACCTTGAAACTTAACGTACCCTCACTCCAATTATTATATATATCCGCAACTTTTAGCCGAAGTACATAATCGCCCGCAGGGAGTTTTTTGAGTAAATAATTAATGCTGCCACTTTGATAACTGTCTTGATTTGCCGTGAAATAGTCGTTTACAAGCAGCGTCAATGTATCATTTAGGGTTAAACTAATGGGTTGAAGTAGATTAATGCCGCTGTCGTCCGTCAGGTGAGCAATGACCAATGGACTATCATCTATTTGGCTGCCTTCCACAAAATTTTGGTCGTTGAGGTAAAGCTGAACCACGGGAGGCTTGGTGTCGGGGTTAGAAAGTGCAGTGCCACCAACCCACACCTGGTTGGTACCTCCCAAGGCATCAGCGCTAGTGTCGGCTTTGATGGCATATACTTGTATTAGTCCATTCCCAAGTTTGGTATCAATGTTTTTGGGAACAATAAAATCGACGACAAACAAGCCATTTTTAACGCTTACTTTTCCTTCAAAAATCTTACTTTTAAACTGCTTATAAGGCATTTTTGGGTCTTCGTTGCCGAGTGTCATGAGTTGATTTTCTTTGTCATAAACACTGATGCTTGCAATTCCATTGAAATCGTTCACGAGGAGATTCCCAAGTTTAATCTGACCGCTAATGCGCGCCTTTCCACCTGCTTTTAAGGTGTCTTGTGTGGCAATTTCTACGTTAAAATCGGGGTAATTGAGGCGTAAAGAAGGGTCGCCGAGAAGCGTGAAATTTCGGTTAAAAATCCCGCTAAAGCTTTTGTTTTTGGTCATTCGCATCAAATCACCTAAGCGCGGCACGTCCCCGCTGGTACGTTCGAGCGCACTTTCGTAAAAAGCTTCATTGAGTAAAAAATTGGTACTGGCATACACTGGTCGTGCGGTGGTCAGCATGGCAATAGCGCCGCCTCTTGGACTCAAAACGGCCAATTCGGCTCCCGAAACTTCTCCTGGGTTATCATACCGCCCAAATTCACAAGTGGCAGTAATCATCAACGGTAAATTATCAAGATTTCGCCAGTTTAGAATATTTTGAAGCGTAACTATCTGTTCATCAGCCCAAATGGAAATGCCGCCGTGACCCGTGTAATTCATAATCAAAACGCCTTCGTCAACCAATCGGTCAATGGTTTTGCTTGCTTCTGGGGCGTGAATGGGCGTGCCAATTTGGGGAAAAGCATCGACATAGACCTTTTGAAGTTCGTAAGAGGCCGTCGTCGAGGCAATTTGCGTCGATAAGTTTTCGGCGTCTTGTTGGTGCAAATTGGCATCGCCGTCGTCGGCCACAAAAGCAATTTTTTGCCGCCACTTTCCACGCCCGCGTTTGGCTACATAACGGATCAATTTATTCACCACAGTTTCGGCTTCGGCAGTAGTTTTGACGGGCAACCGACCCACGCCAATGTCGAGTAAATGATTTCCACTAAAATCCTCAATCCATTCTCCATCAGTAGGTTTAAGAAAGCCAAAATAGTCGTCAGACGTAAAACTTAGCACAGGATGCCCCGACTCTCGGCTTTCGTAGGATGGTACAAAATAGGTCATCTCAAGCGGAGAAAATGCCTTGAGGTTGTTTTTATAATCATAAGTTGCATCGCCAAAAAGCAACAAATACTTGAGGGTATTGGGTTGGCGGTTATTCAAAAATTTGGTATAATCACGAATGGCCGTTGGGTCAGCTTGTCCTGACGCAAACTCGTTATAGACTTGATTTGTGGTGACGACGATGACGTCCAAACCATCGTTTTGGCGGCGAAAAGTAGCAAGCCGTTGTGCCTGTTTAACCCAAATTGGCGACGTGATAATCAGCAAATTAGGGGTAGTGACGGCATGAAGATTTTGATTTGGAATGGGTTGACTCGAAATGGGTGTCAATAACTGAGTTTCGGAAAAAGCCACGAACCGACGAAGTACTCTCCCCGAAGTCCCAAACAATGCCTCTGTCCCCGATAAGCGAAATGATTGATTCGCAGGTCGTTGTGGGTTGGTAACATCCCAAAGTTGCATTTGGGCAGCGGCTTGTCCGATTTGGTAGCGAACCGAATCTTGGGTAAGTGATGTAAGGTTTTGAAAAATAGTGGGTTGGGTGTATAAACGAAGGCTACGCTGAATTTGCAATCCAAAAAAATCTAAATACCCTTCGGCATTGGCTTGTCCTGCTTTGTCGAAGGTCAGGGAGGTAGTTACTCGCGTGGTTGCGTTGGAAAGTTGGCCGTCGTAGGTTTTTTGGGTTCGCAAACCTTTAGAATCATAACGGTAAGTTGTCACAGTTCCCATGGTTTGTTCACCTAAGGTTTGCCCATTGACCCCCACCAAAAATTTGGTAGTGACTTGCGCGGCGGCTACGCTGGCGATCGTCACTTTAACGGGGCTGTTGGGAAGTAAACCTTCTACATCGGCCGAAAAATCTTGGCGTGTTTGGTTGCCAAAGTATTCGCCCCACCATTCGCGCCCTGACTGTACACGGTTGTATATTTCACTTTCTCGGAAAATATAATCGTCAAAAGCTGTTTGTATTGTTCCCGAATTTCCAGAAGGGTAAGTTGGAAGGCGAAGCCCTGCTTGGGTAGCGTCTATTTGTAAAAAGTAAAAGGTAGTGTCGCTATACAGATTGAGTTGGTGTTCAAGGCGTTTTTCGGCTGTGTTGTAGCGAATTCCGTGAGGGCTTTGCCCCCAAAACCAAAGGGCATCACCTTCGTCAAATTTGCCATCGTTTTCCCCTTTGACATAAACCGCATTTTCAGTTAAATCATTGGCCCTATTTTGGGCATTTGATTGTGGAAGCATATAGCCACCATTTCCAAATAGGCGAAGATTTTTTGGGTTAATATCGCTAGTGGCAATCCCCAGTTTTGTGAGAAACGGTGCATCAATTCGATACACGCCTGTTTGTGTCACCCCAATTTTAAACCACTTTCCAGTGGCAAGAACCGAATTCTGATTTTGCCCCCAACTGGTAGTAGCTAGTAAAAGTAAAAATAGGAGGTGGTTTAGGGTTTGGGGTTTGAAGTTTGGAGTTTTGGGTTTGGAGTTTCGAGTGCTATTATTCCAAATTTTCCCCTTGTCACTCCGACGACAGGAGGAGCCTAGCACCTTTCCAATAAAGCGATATGTGCGTAAAAGTTTCACGAATAAGATGCTGCTTTTGTATATCCTTTCTCAAAGATAACTACAGTCGTTCTACCCAAGCGTGGGCTGCGACCAAGTATTTTTTTTGCGAGGTTTTCTCTATACAAACGATGCGAGTGCGGCGCTGCGTGCCTCGGATAAAGACTTTTTGCTGTAATCGAAACGCTTGCCCTTCCGACAACTCACTTACCATAACCAAATCTGAATGCGGCGCATCCACGTTTTTGATGGCTTGCATGAGTGGTAAGAATGTCCCCGTAGATGCGGTTGGATTATGGGAATATAGCGTAAGCGGGGACAAAATCGACGCGGGAAACGTTTGTTCGTTCAGGGTAGGCAGCAATAAAGCGCGAAAATGCGTTTTCCATGCTTTTCCGTGCGGAGGTTGGCGGCGTTTGTACGAACGATACACTTCAAGGTGGGCGATTTCGTGAAGGTAAGTGATGAGGAAATTGTAAGGATTGAGGTTATTATTGACTGTAATTCGCTCACGTTGGTTGGGTTTTGCCGTAAAATCACCCAAACGCGTATGTCGAGGGCGAGTTACCACAAAATCAAACTGATACCGTTCCCATAGGTCGTAACAATAGGCTACTGAAGGGGTTGGAACGTGGCGTTCCAGGATGTTCCACATCGCTAATCTCGCTTCCACCGATAAATTGTTGGTTTAACTGACAACAATCAAACGCTGCTATTGTTCAAGATACTGATTATTAGCCATTTTCAGCAAGTAGCTGAATGTAGTGTATCCAAACTTGTGACCAAAACCCCAAAAAAAAGAGGGCTAATCACAAATCTGGCTAAGAATACACTATCCGACTTTCCCAATAGCACATTGATTTGTTTATCCTTTTCAACAACTTGGCTCTTTAAGAAATTCACTAATTCTTCTAAGTCAGAAAGCCTTCTTTGTAAATAATTAACATCCTCTGTAAAGCCTTGATGGCTTACATTGTCAGCCTTAAAACCTGCTAACTTGTAAATTTCGTCTTCGCTGACTCCTAAAGCATCAGCATATTTTCTAACTGTACTCTTTCTTACAGTTTCACGTTCGTAAGTGTCATATACTGACTGCCTTACAATACCAATTCTTTGTGCAAGTGTTTCTGCACTACATTTTTTCTTTTCGGCTAACAGCTTGATTGCCAATCCAATGTGAAAATTTGTTGTAGTCATGTTAAAATAAATAAGTGTTAATACTTGACATTGTAAGTTTTTAAAACTTACATTTGTACAGACAAACGCAGAAAGCCGCGCCAAATCCTGACAAATATAGTACAGAATAGGCAGTATTTGTCAAGTTTGTAAGGCAAATGTTTGGTTAATGTCTGTTAACAAATGAAGTTCCAATGAAAATGCAATCAATTGAAGTCTTGCTGTATTGCCTCCTTCTAGTAGGTCTCCTGCAAAGTTTAGCTCTGTTTGTTTTGTCCTATTGGCTCGACAAAACAAAGAATCATCTAGTAAGGTATGAAGCTAGTTTCTGTGAACAAGACAGGCAGCTCATCCATGAGATGCTTACTGAATTAAAAAAAGCACCAAGGTACATTGAAGCGAACAGCGAGGTGTTAGAGATGTTCATCAAGGGGCTTGCTCCTTTTGTAGAAGTTCCCCGAGATTTTGTAAACGGAAGCGATAGAAGTGGCAATAATACTGGAGAGTATAGCAACAATATCCGATGAAATATCAGCAAAGATTTTTAGAAGAATATAGCACGCAAGAGCTATACCAATGGCAACAGCCGCTGTTATTTTATTTCTAAGGTCTGTTTTCAATTCAGCTTCGACGAGTTGCTTTTCGTGCTCTAAACGGCGTTTCTCGTCTTCTGACTCAATTTTGGCTATCTCAATTTCTGATTTGTTTTTCTCTGATACAATTTTTAGCGCGATTTCACCTGCGCCTTGAATCAAAGTTTGAGCCAGTATTTGCATCGACTCATTATTAGAGTCAAGCTTTACTAGAATTGGGGATTTTTCAGGCGATTCCATAAAATACTGAGGGGGTGTATAGCCTAGCAATGATTTGAACACTCAAAGTTAGTTAAAACCTCCTCAAAAAACACCGTCGTTGTGAAACAACGGTGCCGAAAACCTAAACGACCTTTATCGTGATGGTTTCCTTCTTCCAGAATTTGTAGAGCATAAAAACAGCGACTGCGAGTATTGCTACTTTGATTGCAATTGCTGCCTTGCCTACAACTTCAACGTGGCTACCCATGAGAGATAGCTGCACTTTTGAATTCATGGCTTTCGGTTCGTAGGAGAAAATATACAGGAGTTAGATTCCAGTAATTAGCCTACGAACCAAAGCCCAAAAAGCTGGCTAAACTAAAGAAATTATTAATTATATACAATAATGAGTTTTCTAACCGAATCACAAGAAAAAGAACTAGCAGCCGCATTGTTCAACTCGTTCGGAGATACCTCCGAAGCTCGTCGGTCTGTTCGGGCCAGGTATGCTGACACACGGGGTTCGGAACGCACCCTATACAGAAAGGTGAGTGAACCCGAAAGACTAACTACGGATGAGGCCAATTTCTTAATCGCCTCACTAATTCCACACATGGAGCCAATTGGGTTAGAGAAGGTATTCTTTCAAATCACCCAACAGCCGATAACGGATTACCCCTACCTTTTAAAACTTCTTCCAAATGAAAGTGTTATCGCTTGAGCAAAAACGTGAAGTGGCAGAAAAGCTATACGCTTACATCAAAGATGCCTCTCACCTTCGTGATGCGTTCTTGGATGCCTATGCGGCTCACCATCAAACCTCCGTTCACTACTGCCAACACAGTAAAATGAATGGCAAGCGCCCATTGACCGAAATGGAGGCAGATTGGTGCATTGAGACACTTTGGGGAATGACTACTACACGCAAAATAAGAGAAGTATTTGCAGTAGTAGCAAACTCAACACCCGAGGAGTTTGGCTTTAATGTTCCCGATTATTTGAATCTCAGCGACTTTCAAAAGTTCAAGATTGGACTTGGTAAAATCGCCGCTTACCGAAAAACCAATCAATCAATTTATACAGTACAATGAAAGCTAGTTCATCGTCTTCTACACGTCACTGGACGTACCCTGCGTTCGGTATGCTTTTGTTCTTCGTTCCTGCGGCTTTGGTCTTCTTTTGGGCATGGCCTTGGTGGATTGTTGCGGTTTGGGTTTTATTCTTCTGGTTCTAATCCCTAACCAATCATGGAAGCAACAATCATTATCAGTATTCTGGCCATTGGAGGGCTTACGTACCATTTGGCCGTCATGCAAACTCGACTTAACAAGTTCCGAAAAATCCTCAAAAAATGAAAAAGACGACCAAAGTGGCAGCCGTTGCAGGGTTTGCGATTGTGGGAGCTATCGCCGCCACAAAGCTCCGTAAGAAAAAGAAGCACGCGACCGAGCAACCTGCGGCCAGTACCGAGCAACGCCCCGACCCGAACCCTGAAACCGACCTTTTTATATGACTTCCATTTTTCTAATTGACCAACTGCCCACGACCGAGGCGATTGTAGAACAACCAGTAACAGTGTCACTCACACGAGAAGACTTAGCCGCATTGTACATTTTCCATAACCGCCTACAAAAGTGGGCTAAGTGGCGTAAAGTACAAAACGTATCCTTCATCAAGGCATCAACGCCATTACGGAAGGAAGTACAATTTGCACTCACGGCAGCCGACCGAAACAAACGTAATGCCATTGCCTTGGTAACGTTCCAACATCCTGTCCATCGAGAATTGGCCGAGAAAGCGTGTATTGCGTATCAGTCTATCATAGTACAACTATATGACCATCCTAAAACCCGACACATTATGGGCATCAAGGAAGAATTTGATAGTGTGTACAAATCATTGGAAAACCTTAAAAATGAGCTAAGGCAATGCAAGAGTTGAATACTTTTTTGGGGCTAAGTTGCCTATTGAGTTCAATGCTCATCATGGTGGGAATTATTGGGCACCATATCTATCACGAATACAAATCACCCCATAAAAATAAATAATGTCAGCAACTGTCCATCAAGCGCGGCCACCACCAAGGGGCGCGGACATACCGCCCCCGCAAACCACTAAATCCCCCTAAAACCATGCAAAATTACCGCCAACAATTCGAGGAATTACTTGTACTGAGAGCGTACCGCCAGAGCGAAATAATCCAAGTTGAAAAGTACCCGTCTTGGGTGTTTTGGCTAATTGGCACAACAAAATACAGGTTCACAAATGGGCTACTGTTTGACCTTCGGGCCATCGAATACCGCATTGAAGAGCTGAGGCATTTAATTCTCTCCCCTAATGGTACACAAAATAGAGAAACCGCCTCTGTCTGAAAAAGAGAAAATAGAGGACTCTGCACGGAAGCTTCAAACATGGTGGGCAGTTGGATTTGGCATGAGAGAAACCGACGAACATCGAATCCAAGACTTGAACACCTACGTCAACCAAATTATCATAAAATGGAGGGACTCCGAGATAAAGAAATTGAACAACTCGTAAAGTTGTCCTCAATGGCTTTCAACCACCTGAGCGACGACCCGCGAAACACAAACCTACTCCACCACATTAACAACTACTTGGTATTCCTCGAAAATCATATCCAGTACTTGCAAGGGATTATTGAGGAAAGAGCAGCCGCTAAAACTACCCAAAGCATTAGCCACTTAATTCCAGCCGTAATCGAGCGACTGGAAGAAATCGAGAACCAACGCGAACTATCCAATTACACTACCCTCTAACATGGCACTTCAAGAATCTAACGACATTGTTTTTATGTACGTATTTGACGCAAAAATTTGCGAGCGTATAAACTACCCGACCAACAAAAGCATTACCCGCAAAATTGAAAAGATTTCGGACACTGGAGTCAAAACTTACCAAGACATTCACGAACGCCGTTATGGATTTATTGAAGGGATGTTGATTGACATCCAACTTAAAACGTTCGAGAATCAGAATGAAAAGATATGGAATTTCTGGCTTCAAGATGGACTTGAGAAATATTGTCTAAAGCTTCGCTATTCAAGCCGTGAGTCAAAGCGCCTGCTTTCTTATTTGCCCAATGCCGACTTAAATCACTTCATCCGTATTCAGGTTTTCAGAGAAAAGGACTCGACGGGAACGGCGCTACTGGTGAAGCAGCGGGACAAATACTTAAAGTCAGCCTTTACAAAAGAAACCCCAAATGGTTTACCCCAAATGGTTAAAACCTTTAACGACCAAGGCAAAGAGGTTTGGGATGACAAAGAACAGATGCAGTTCTTTGAGAAGTTGGTCAGCGACACCATCAACCCTACACTTCACAAACTACACGGTGTTCCCTCACGCATGAGGACAACAGAACAAACAACAGCAACTTCAACGCAAACCACAAACCGACCACCATCAACTGCTCCAGTGTCAGATGGTGGTGATGACGACCTACCCTTTTAACCATTAACTATTCTCAAAATGGCACCAGATAGCTTCCACCAAAAAGCCAAGAAAATAGCAGAAGGCTTTGTATTCCCGTGGAAATACACCGTAGAAGTAGCTATTAGTATCTCCGATGACGAATCAGCCTACTTATGCAAGCTGTACCCACATAGCAATATGGCTGATGAATATTGTTTTAGCGGCCAAGTGTGCGCTACTCCCGACGAAGCGTTGCACGAGTTCAAAACTTTATTGGACGATAAGCAATCAAACCTACAATGACGAGAGGAGCCATACTTTCAAACTGTGAAAAGTACAGATTTCAACTGTGGCGTATTTGGGACGAATCCAAACCAAACGTCCTATTTATCATGCACAATCCAAGTACAGCAGACGGGAACAACGACGACCCAACCATTAGGCGTTGCATCAATTTTGCCAAGGCTTGGGGATACGGTGGTATGTACGTGGGCAACATTTTCCCATATCGAGCAACAGACCCCAAGACATTACGTGATGTAGAATACATTACAATGGCTCGCCCTGATTTGAATGGTCGTCACATTAGGGAAATGGCTGATAATTGCGAACTGTTCGTCCTTGCTTATGGAAACCCTTGTCTCCCCTACTTCACACCTATTTTACCCAAAAAGGAATGGAAAGCGCTAAAACTAACGAAAGCTGGAAACCCTTGCCACCCGCTGTATTTGCCCTCAAAACTGACCCCAATAATCTATTCAACTTGAGTTCAATTTCCTTCTAACCACTTTCAAATACTCTCTAACAATGAAGACCTACTATTTTATTGAACAAGCCCCTAACGATGGAAGCCTCATACGTTATGGCAAATGCACAAAAGATGACGCGATATTGCCGCCGTTCGCTTCAATAGGTCGTTACAACTTCGAGTTTGCAGCAATTGTAACGGCTGACTTACAAATCATTCTGCCTTATGACACTTGCGACTATTGTTGGGAGTATGTCGAAGGGAACCTTAACCGTGCTTCTATCTCTCCCAAACAATAACCGACTTCAACCATGATTTGCTTTTTACAACTTCAAGAATTTGTATCGGTTAACAAATCCGCACCGATGGCAATCAACCTTAGTTCTGTGTCAAGAATCCGACCAATGGACAAAAACAGGACAATAGTCACATTTAAGTCGGGGCACTTTGGCGCCCAAGAAATGATATTCATTGTCCGCTTTGAGGACTTAATGGAGTATATCTCAGCCTTTGAAGAAGTCAAAATGTTTAAAATTCAACCATCATTAAATGAAAAATAATACAATTCCACCAATAACCAACCCTATGGGACGGAATTGGATTCAACCTGACCCTAAAAACATCTTGATCGATGATACACACTGTGTAATGTCAAAACAAGATTTTGACAAATTGGCTGAATACAGTATAACATACCCAACCGCTGAATACAGGGGAAAAATGTGGAAAGCCTTTAGAGGTGGGATATGGTTCCTAGTTTGGTACGGCTCTCACCCTAACCCCGACTTATTAAGTATCAATCCTCGAATAATCCTTCTAATTGACAATTAAACTTCTACCCAAAATGCACTGCTTTTTACAACTAAAACGCGAAAACTCGTCAATGGGCGGAATATTGACTGACACGACCATCAATGTTGCCCATATTATCAGAATAGAACCCAACCCCCTTAATGATGGCACGTGCATCACCATTTCCAGTGATGGGCAGGAGAAACAAATACACACGCAGACACAATATGATGAGATTATAGAATCCTTGACAGGCTTCCGTAAAGTCGAAGTAATTGAAATCTTATAACATCAAATCCATGAATCCAAACTTCATACTGCTTGATGTCTTAACTGACAAAGGCTTTGCGCCGATTATCATCAACTTAGCTGAGATTCGTAAAATAACCCGATGGCGTGACGACAAAGAAACAGACACCTACAGGGCTTACATTGTCCTAAAATCTGAGGGAACAGGCATTGTAGAAACCTATGTAACCGCTGCGACTTTCGACCATGTGGCAAAAATGTTACGTTTCTAAGATGTCTAGCTAACCAAATAGTTCCATGAATAAAAGAATCTGCCCACAATGTAACAGGGCATTTGCGCCCCTAACTAAGCAGCGCAAATACTGCTCAAGTCGGTGTAACCAAAAAGCGTTTAAAGCGCGAAAACTTTCTAAAGAAAACGAACCACTAATAAAGGAGCAAACCCCCTAACAAAATGACAAACAGAAAAATAACCGTAGCAGGCGACACCGAAGATGACTTTAAGCTCGCCATGAAACTCGCATTTAGCTACCATAAAAAAGTTATTGGTTGGAATGTTGATGATGGAAGTCTGCTCTTATACTGGGCAGAGTCAGAACAAATGACCAAACTACCTTACGAGCTAAACCTCTAAGATGCTATCTCTTTCGCATTGGGATGGCTTCAAAAGGCCACAATAGCAACGCCTAAACCAATTCACGATGGAGAGAACGCCAGAGGATTTCAAGTCAGTGATAGTAGAGGGAATAACTACCACCACGAATGGCAGGTATTTGCCATAATCACTCCCATTTGGGCCATCTACGGCAAGTAACACAATCCAACATCTACACAATCCCCCTTTAACACAATGGTCGTATATCCAGCTTTCCTTCTGGTTGAATGTGTTTGCACATACAATGGAGACTTACCAAACTACAAAGTAGCCATCAACCTCAATAACATAGTCAAGATAGAACAAATTGACATGAGTGATGGGCAACCACCCCGTGCCCATATTCACTTAAACTCCGACTCCTTTTATGTTACATCATGCTCTTTTGATGAATTGATGCAAAAATGGGGTAGTTACTTTGCCGCGCCCAAGATACCATCTTCTACCCAAGAAGAACCAAAGCCAATCACCGAGCTAGTGAAGAAAACAATAGACTTCTTTAAAGCCCTAAAAAAAGCAAAGAGCAACCATCTAAAATCAACCAAAAAAGGAACACGGGCGTAAGCCCAAATTGGTTTATCTAAACGTCGGTTCTGCAAAATACCCCCTCTAAAACGCTGGAAACGCACTTTTTACAATATGAGGGTCTAAAAAACCCCTTTCAAAACTTCTCCTTACAACAATGAAAACGACAACTTCTACCACGGCAAAAACAAGCAGAGAGCTATTGAAATCTGAACCCTCTCTCCAGTTTATGAGAATGGCTAAGTTTAAGCCTCATGCAATTGTGACCTATGGGAAGTTTGTGAGTTCGACTACTCGCCCAACCCAAACAAATACTAACAGCTTGGCCAATTTGGAGAAGGCCAATGAGAACGGCTATAACGGGTACATGAGCGATGCAACGAGAAGAAATGTGAAGGGGATTTTGGAGAACCTACTCACGGCAATTGAACTGAACACGACGATGGCTTTCCCTTTCGTAAAGGGCCAAGAAAAGCCACTGAACCAAGTGTATCCCACTTTTGTGACCCTTACGCTCCCTGCGAAGCAAATGCACTGTGACAACGACATTAAGAGGGATATTTTCACCCCATTCATGCAGGAAATGATTCGGAATTGGAGCGTAAAGTGTTACGTATGGGTCGCCGAAACGCAACAGAATGGGAACCTACACTTTCACGTTTTGATGGACAGAGGTATCCCCGCCGTTCGCCTTCGTCAGATATGGAACAAGCACCTAAATTCAATGCCTTACGAGTATGTCAATTGTTATCGTAGAATCCAAAAGTACATCTATGAAGACGGATTTGTATTTCGTAACGAAATGTGGGAAAAACGCCTCAAAAAAGAGAAAGAACGTGCCAAAAGCGAGGGAAAACGTCTCAATCCAAAAGCCATCAAAGAGCTTAAAAACAAGGAAAATCAGCGTCAGAAAGAAGCTCACCGTAAAGGTGTAGAAAACGATTGGACAGACCCCAATAGTACTGATATTCATTCCATTCAGAATATCAAGAAATTGACAGCCTATGTGTGTAAATATTTCACGAAAGCTCCTGTACTCGTTGCTCCAGTAGTTCACAAAGACCAAAAAGTGACAAGGAATAAAAGCACTGGTCGATTGACAATAGAAGCTCCAGACACGCAAGGAGAGTTGGTAAAATGGGAGGTTATCAACGAAGCTGGCAAGTACTATTTGGAGACAATTCGTGTACAAAATGACCCCGTTTGGGGCACTTCTGAGATACCAGAGAGAGTAGAGTTTCAACCCCAATTTGAAAATAGAAAATTGCATGGGCGTATTTGGGGCGCAGCAGAGATTTTGAAAGCGCCTGGAACTAAGCCGTGTCCATACATGATAGCCCTCAAGACTTACACCGAGGCTTGGAATACTTACCGTGTTACATCAACACGTATGCAAACGTTTCGGGTAGAAGTAAGCCAAGATTTGTTCGGGAATCCTCAGTACGCTTACCAAGACAGAGAGGTAGAACACGTTTTCCAAGAAATGACCGAAAGAAAGTGGTTTGAAGAAAAGAAAATAGCCGTCAAATACCTCGAAATCCTTGAAAAACAGGAAGTAACCGAGCAAGAAATCAAAGACGCTACCGCCAAAGCAGGGCCTTTGTTCGCTTCGCAAGATTCAAATCGAGTTATCCCACTTCGAGAAACCCAAAAGGATTATCTACAAAAATATTCGCCTGAGCTGTGGGAGGAATACAAAGCACATTATGAGACGGTGTTCAATACGCTTTATTCGCCCGAATCTCTCCAACAAGCCGCCTAAAATGAACTCATGCCTAAGCCATCAGAGGCCGTAGCGACCTACGGTGATTGGCAAGTATTTCCAGACGGAGAGATTCGTAACCCAAAACGGCAATTGCGGATATATCCTGACCGACTTCGAGAGCCTGACTGGTGGATTAAGCTACACCTTGCTTATCCTTGGATGGCCGAGTCTTGGAATACCTTCATGCCAGCCCTTTTCAAAGCGTGTAAAATCGCAGGAATAGAACAACTAACACTTACTACCCAACCATGACTATTTACGAAAGCCTACTTTTTAGCCATAACTGGAATAACAAATTGGAGTGTAACATTTTCACAACTGTTCGTCTCCATCAGCCCAAGAAACACTTCGCAGGGGCAAAGAAAACCGTGTACTTGAAAAAGCAGCTTCATTCAAACATCGTGATTATAGAAGTAGTGACCCTAACACTGGCTAAAATCAAACCTTGGATAAAGATGATGGATGTTGGGTACGAGAAAGCAGAGGAATTTGATACCATCATCAAAACCATGTATAAGAATAAAAACATCAATTGGGATACCCAACTACTCGATGTATCTATCTGCCATGTAATTGAACGAATCAAAACCCAATGAAAAAACGACACATAGGCTTGTATGAAGGCATTGGCGGGTTTTCACTAGCTGCCGAAAAGCTGGATTACGAAACAGTAGCTTGGTGCGAATGGTCAACCTTCTGCCAAAGAGTCCTTAAATATCATTTTCCCAATGCCAAAAGTTTTGGCGACATAACAACTTCTGATTTTTCTGAATATGAAGGGAGCATCGACTTACTCACCGCAGGATTCCCCTGCCAACCCTTTAGCGTTGCAGGCAATAGAAAAGGCACCGAAGATGACCGCTATGGGTGGCCAGCAACTCGCCGAGCAATTGAGCAAATCAAACCCAACGTCATTATTCTTGAAAACGTTGCTGGACTCGCAAGTATTTTGGAGCCAACGTGTACCACACGTATGGAAAGGCAAACGCCTCTCTTATTTGAGGAGGGTTACGATTCTACAATCGTGGAAGAAAGAAAACGAGTGCTTGGAATTATTCTCACACAGCTTCAAAGTGAAGGATACGTACTGCCCGAATGTGAAGACGGAACACCAATCGTTTTGTGTATTCCAGCTTCATCGACAAACGCGCCGCACGAAAGATACCGATACTGGATTGTTGGATTTAGACGCGATTATATCAATGGACTTGTTGGCAACCCCCAACACAATGGATATGCTTCCGCCCAAAGAAAACGAGAAATCGAAAAATTACGGAAGCCGAAAAAACAGAACACGTTCGGGAAATCTACGGGAGCAAATAGCCCACAACCAAGTAATGCTACCGACTCCAATAACCGACGGCCTAAAAATCAATCAAAACGGGAAAGCCGTGTTCATACCCCTGTCAATGCTCCCGACGCCAACAGCATCCGAAGGAGGGAGCAACTACAACAGCCCCGCAGTAACGGAGCGGGGACACGGAAAAGATTTAGTCGGGGTGGTCAAAACAATGATGGCGACGCCAACGGAACAAGATGGACAAAACTCCATGTTGCCCCCGAGCCAAGCGGGAAGGAACACACTGGTAGGGGAGATTATGGAAATGAACCCCGAGAATGGTTTGTTGATTTCCCAACTCAATCCCCGATTTGTGGCCGAAATGATGGGTTTCCCGCCAAACTGGTTGGAATTACCGTTTCAAACCACCGAAACGAATCCATAAAAGCCTACGGTAATGCCATTGTTCACTATGTGGCAATGCAAATAATAAAGTCGATCGACGTATTCACCGAAACTATCAAAAATACATAACCATCATGTCAATCAAAACTTTCAAACTTCCAGTATCACCCTCAGAATTTGCCAAAACGCTCAAAAAACACATTGGAGCGATTTCAGACAAGCCCGACTTATTCCCACTGTCAAATAATGTACTTATTGAAGTTGAAGAAAGTCGGATGTTGCTCACGACCACAAACGGCATCAACTTCGTCAGAAGTAGAATTGAAGCTGATTCGTCAGAAACGTTTTCAATGTGCCTTCCGTATAAAAAAATGGTGGCATTAATGGGCCAGCTATCCGACCAAAAAGTAAAACTGAAGTACGACGAAAACGATTTTCTGTTGGAAATTAAAGCAAAAGAAGGTACTTATGAAATCAAAGGCCATGACCCTGTTGGTTTCGCCAAATTTCCCGATTCGGAAGCCAAATCGGAGTGGTTTCAGTGTAGTCATGCAAAGTTCAAAGAGGCCGTTTCAAGTGTCGTGTTTGCTTGTGGGAATGATGATGCACGGCCAGCAATGAAAGGAGTTTATGTAGAAGCAGGGAAACAACTTGAAATGACGGCCAGTGATGGAAGTATCCTTTCAAACTACGAGTTGAAAGATTCGTTTGAAGTGTATGAACCTAAAAGTGAAATTGTCAATGCCGAATCAATGAAGATTGTATCAGGATTAAACGCTGACGAAGACGTGGAGGCGTACAGTGATGACAAAAACCAGTGGTTTGAGGTTGGCGAAATTGAAATTTGCGCCCGTAAAATTGATGCAAATTACCCAAATTGGAGAAATGCGGTACCAGGGGGATTGAAGAGCGTCAAGGTGGACAGTGACCTGCTAAAGCATTCGGTTGACCGAGCTTTGTTGTTCGTCAATGAGGTGACAAAGCTTGTCACAGTAGATGTAAATCATAGCTTTATTGAAATTACGGCAGAGGATATTGGGTTTGAGTGCAAAGCTGGTGAAGTCGTTGATTTGGAAAGCGAAGCCCAAGAAAAAATAAGCCTTGCCCTTCATGCAGCGGTATTGTCGTCAATATTGAGCCATACCAACAAAGAAGTCGTAAACTTGAAATATGTGCAACCCAACCGAGCGGTGTTGTGGGAGCATAGTGCAGGCTTCATTTTACAAATTCCCATCATGTCCAACACCTACTAAAATGGTCAAAGTTTATATACTTGAAAATGACAGGTTCGGTTCTCCAACAGGCACAATAGCGGGGTTAGAGATAGATGATTATCTCAACCTTAAAAGCATTGATTGGTGTGATAAGGAATGGAGTACAAAGTTTTATTTTGAAAATACGTATGGAGGTGGGCGTGTAGTGTTGTTTGAACAAATCTATTTTAAAGTTTACAGAGCAATTAGATGGAGTGGTTCAAAGTATTGGAATAGTTACATAATGCCCTATGGCTATGCCATAAGCCTAATTAATTGCCTGTTGAGAAGCAAAAAGTTTGTTTGTGAAGAAGCGGAAATGGGAATTTTCGAGAAAATCAGTAGAGGTGAAGAATTAACAGGCGCTGATTTCGACTGGGAAGGCATTGAGTCAATTGAGCCTTTAATCTACAACGAGAATCAATTGCAATTGCCATTATGATGACGCCAGATAAATGCCAAAGTCTTTTGATGGATAATGTGGAAGGGATGCAGCTCTTTCCTGATAAATTCTTTGACCTTGCCATTTGTGATATTCGTTACGGTATCGGAGCGAGTAAGCCATCACTGAAAATGGACAAGGTAAAACAATCAAATGGGAAGTACTTGCCCATCAAACGAGCCAAATATCAACATTCTGATTGGGATACTCAGAAAGAGCCTCAAGCGTACTTTGATGAATTGTTTCGAGTGAGCAAAAATCAAATCGTTTTTGGTGCCAACTATTATCCACAACTGACGGGAGGAATGATTGTATGGGACAAACTCAATGGTAACACAGACCAATTTAGCGTTGAGATAGCCTACCAATCGTTCAACCAAAGAACCGATGTAGTTTATTACTTGTGGAGCGGATTCATGCAAGGAAAGTACTGCTCTAAGGACATCAGAATGGCCCTGACGCAAGAAGGCAACAAAGCGCTAAATGAGAAAAGAATCCATGAGTGCCAAAAGCCTGTAAAACTGTACGAATACCTGCTAAAAGAATACGCAACAACGGGGCAAATTATCCTTGATACCCACGAGGGTTCGGGTAGTTTGAAGATAGCCTGTTACAAAAACGGTTTTGAGTATTATGGATTTGAGAACAACGAGTATCATTTTAATAATGCCCAAGCCCGTTTTTTGTCAGAAGTCAACAGGTTGTCCATTGAAGAGGATTTAAGAAGTAAACAGTTGCAATTGTTTTAAAAAATAGTAAGATGCCAAAAGACAAAATCACGATTACGAGACAAGAGTCCCGTAAAATACTCTCAAAGTACAGCGAAGAGCTTAAAGAAAAGGAAGAGCTAGTTCGAGAAATGGTTGAGAATGGAGGACTAACCGTTGATGATGAATTGGATAAAATCATATCATTGTGTATTCAAATCAAAGCGATTTCGTTGAAAAATGATGCTTTTATTGAAGTGTGGCAAGAGTTTATTAATCAACCCTGATAAAAGTCAAAATGAATAAATATGAGGCAAAACAGGCCCTTAACGATGGCAAGCCTATCACTCATCGTTTCTTTACCCCCGAAGAGTATTTGCACAGAAGCCCTAGTAATGGGCAATTGCTAGATGAAAAAGGGTTACATCTCAATGAAGAAATGCTTTGGTATGGGCGAAGTGGCGCAGAATGGGATGAAGGTTGGGAGATTTATAACCAAGAGGAGGTGTAACATGGAGAAAAAAAACATTGATGCCAGTACACTTCCTGTAATGAAAGCTCACTGCCAAAGTTGCCCATTTAAGCCCAATAAAAAAGGACATTGGCAATTTCCAGAGGTAGCCAATGAAGTGATTCAAAAGACGTTGTTTCAAGCACAACAAATTTGTCACTCAACGGAGGGGCCAAACAGGAAGGCTCATAATCGCTGCAAAGGAGCATTTGATTACAACAGCGAGATTTACACAAAAATGGGATTCAAAGACTTTATTAAATAACCTTTAAAGCGTTTTAGACAATGAAACATTATGACACCCTAGTAAAGCTTCAATTAGAAACGATTGGAGCCAATTTTACGATTACCTATTCAAGTAAAAGACGGACAAATGTGTTGTACCTCAGTAATAAGTTAAAAAAGTTTGAAAGTGAAGACGTAGATGTGTGTATTGTGGAAGCAATTCATTACATCGTAGCAAACAGAGTGGAACATCGTCATAAAATAGGCCACTTTACACTACATCAGCGATAAAGCTATTTATAAAAAGAAAGCCCGTCAGCAACAAACTGACGGGCTTTCTTCTTATGCAAGTTTCAAGTACTCGTCCCATGCTGATGGCCCAAAAAACTCCTCAAAACAGGGCTTGTCTTTGTAGTAGATTTTGACGCAGGGCTTCATAAAGTCCGGGTACTTTTCGGCAAACCCTGATTCTTGCAACATCTTCTGAAAAGTCTTGTAATTCTTATTGTAAAACTGGGCAATTTGAGTGCGCGAATAACAGGCGTATTGCTTGTTTCTTTTGAGATTATTCGACATAGAATTTGAAGGGGAAAAAGTCCAAAATTTTTACAAATTTTTTGGAGTTGCATACAGTGTAGATTGGTAATCTACTGCCATAACATTGCCATTACATTGGTAATACATTGGCGTATATAAGCTGCATATTGTGTATAAAATGGGAAGGAATTACCTTTATCTCATTGAAAATAAGGGCGTAAGCATATATCCACACCATTCTTCTCCAAAACAGTGATTTTTCGAGTAACCGCCCTTATACTCGAAATAAGCGAAGTAACCGAAATATACACACTTTTTGCATACAATGAAAGATACCCCTAACGCTCCTCCAAAAAACGGTAATTCAAGCAACGATACCACAATTAGAATCAAGCGCGAACAGCACATTGAACTGGTGCAAGAATATCGAACGCATGGGTTTGAAAACTTGCTATCGTACACGACTTACATTTTTGATAACCGAGAAAAAATCATGCAAACGGAAAACTATCCCACCCCTGTTTCTGCCCCTGTTTTGCCAGCGGCTTCACCTGTGACAATGCAAAACTTTCCGCAAGAGCAGCCTGCTCCCCCTAACCCATACAAAGAAGCGTATGAGCGAGAAGCAGAAAAGACTCAACGCCTACAAGCAGCCATCGAAGAAATGTTGGAATTTACGGTTGAAAGTCACGCAAAAAAAGGGTTGTTTAACTTCACGTCATGGAGTAGAGACGCTGTAGAAAATTGCTTTGCGGAAATTTTACGTAAAAATGGCCTTAGCCACTAACCTACACCATGAAAACTGTATTAGCTACCGTCCAATTGGACGAAAATGGCCATTGCCTACCACGCCAGCCCATCAAAACGTACGAAGAAGCCACACCCGAGGAAATTGAAGAAAAGCTGAATCAACTCATTGCAACCTATCCAGTCCGTGACGCCGCCTATTCAGCCTTACTACGGATTCGCTTTTTGTTGGAGCGGCTGTACGTTGACACGGCAAATCCCAACGACACCACCCAAAGTTACACGAACATTGCCATGTTTTTGGCGGTAAGCAACTGGGATAGAGTAATGGGAATGATTACCAATTCCATAAAAGAGCGGCACGAAGCTCAGAAAAACGAGGCGAAAGGCGCGTTAGAAAAAGCAAAATTAATGGCTAACCAAACTAAGGAAAAGGCAGGTATGTCAATAGTAAAATCAGCCTTAGATTTTATCAAAGGAATGATGGAAAGCAAGTTGGCCGAAAGTTTCTCAATTAAAGAATATGACCGAATCCTTAACACTTTGAGCAGTAATAAGCCGCTGTACATTGGCGAATTAGAGACAATAATAGGCGCTTTAGAAGCTGTTTTTACGTCGGAGGATGCCCATTTAAACTCTGAAAAAACAGAGCGCTTTTTTCTGTCTGTCCGTAGCGGGGTGGATTTCTTAAAAACTCAAAATTTAACCACATGAGCCTATTCAATTCCATAAAAGACGCCACAAATGCGGCCTCAAATGCCAGCAGCTTCATACAACGTGGCGCACGGTTGATTGATGACGTAGTCGGTGTTCGAGAAGACAAGCCGTTCAACAATCCTGTTATAAGAAACGAGCAAGATTTTGAAGATGAAGATGAAGGAAGCACCTACCAAGCTCAGGCTAACTATTCTCGCTCCACACGGTCGCGTTCCGATGATGAATTGCTACGCATGGCTAAAACCAATGGTGGCGTTCAATTCCTAATGATGAAGTCGGCCAGCGATATTGCCAAGGCGCTCATTAGCCGTATCCTTATCAATCGCTCCAGCGATGAAGAGACAATTGCGAGATTCGAGCGATTTAAGGACATGGCCAACGACGAGGGCGTCAGCGTATATCAGTTCCAACCTACTGAGCAACAACTGGAAGAACTAGGGATTGCCGACAAAACCGCTCTTGTGAATGAAGGTCGAAAAGCTGAGAAAAAGAACGACCTGTTGGAAAAGCTGGACAAAGAGCAACCTGATGTGGACGAAGTGTTCAAAGATGCCATCATCGAGGCGCTGTACCACAAGTACAAAGAGCAAGATGAACGTGGGGAGTTACAAGCTGACTCAGTGATGACCGTTGTAATGAACTACATGATGGTTCAAGTAGGGTCGGCTTTGACGGATTCGGGGTACTCTGTCGTAGATATGGTCATGGACTTGATTGGCAAAAAAAAACCAATAGGGCAAAAAATACCAATACCCAAGCCTTCGGTAAAAGATACCACTGACATTCCAATCCCTATTGTAACCGATGAAGAAAGAACCGACGATAAGCAAGAATTGGCTAGTAATTGGGGCGAAGAACACGGGTAAAACGCATCGGGCTATGTCAATAGCCCGAACTACCTTAAAAGGGACGCGACACCGCCGATTAATTGTCTATAACCATTCGCAAAACGATTCTTACAACGACCCGTCAAAGCGGGTAATGTACGTAAGTGAACGAGTTGATATTGCAGACTTTTTAGCGGGAGATTGGCCAGAAGTTCGGGAGTTCCAAGTCGAAGATTATCTGCGAAAAAGGTTTTCCGAATTTCTGGAATTGGCCATGCAGCTACGAAACACAGCACTTGTACTCGATGATGCAGGCGCTGCGTTCCATTCAAGTTGCACCGAATTGGAAGTAGATTTTATGGGAACGCCAAAAAACAACAATTGTGACATCTTTTACCAGATGCACCATTTTAACCAAGCGCCCCCGAAACTGCTCCTAGCAATGGACATGGTTGTTCTGAAAGAAACCGAAGATAACCTGCCGTTGCCAAAGAAAGTGCCCTACCAAGGCATTATGACAATGCTCCAGCGGGAAATTCGGGAGGAAAACGACCATTACCCCGATAACCAAAGATGGGCCGAACGTCTGATTGATTTGAAAAACAGCCGCGTTTATACCATTTCACCCAACGATGGTCATATCTCAGAAGTACGACAATTTAGAGAATTTTTACGCTAAACAACCACAATAATGGAATACCAAGCAAAGCCCCGCCTACGAATTGGACGGGTTATTTTAGGATTAACAATGGCCTTGTTGCTCATGTGTGTAGGCTACGTTGCAGGGAACTTCTTAGAAAAGTACCTAAAAAAGAAAATGGCCGAAAAACAAAATAAAGACGCCCCCCAAGAAATTGAAAGTCACGAAGATGAAGACGGAACAGACTGGGAAGAGCTGTTTAAAGATAAAGAAGATGTTGCCGTTGAGAAAGAGGAGGCAACAATGGGCTTTCAATTGACAGAAGAAGTCGAAGAAAAAAAGGAGGCCAAGATGCTCCCTTTAAAAGAGACTAAGAAGTTTACTAAAAAAGCGCCAAAACCTCAAAAATAGACCCCTATGACCCCGATTACTATGCCTACCCAACCTCAAAACAATGACCCTGTAGTTGAGACAAAATCATGGCCAGAGCTTGCACGTGAGTACAACGTAAGCACCCGAACGCTCCGAAGATGGCTCAGTCGCGAAGATTGGGTAAAATTGGTTGAGGCAGGGTATGTACCGTATTCGGGGCATCTTATCCCCCCAAATGTCCTAAAGAAGCTCTATCAAATTTTGGGCAGAGGAAATGACTAAATTGTTTAATCAAAATTTTACGCAAATGAGAAGTCTATCAAAATCGTTTTTCGTGTTGATTTGTTGCCTAGTCTTAAACCAAAAAGTTGTAGGCCAAGGAATAAATGCTGAAACCAGCAAAAAAGCAGAGAAAATTTTACTAGAAAGTGAAATTGAACGGGCGTTAATGAATGATAAAATAAGCAGGGATGATATTCAACACTGCTTTAAATTGATGCAAGCTTACGCTGATTTATCTGCGCCCCAAAATCGTGAACAACCAACACACCAACAAGTAATACCACTTGAGAAAGATTGGATTAATTGGGTGGAGTTTAATACGTTATTAGCAGCTTTTTTGGTTATTTTCCTGACATTAAAAGGCTTAGAGTCTATTGAGAAAAGAAAGAAACTTAAACGCCAAACATTTTCATTTGAACAGGAAATTGGGGAATCAGTTGATGAGTTATGGACAGCAGTAGTTCAAATCCAACACGACATAAGAGAAATAAAAGGAATCAAAGATTCGGACGATGATTAAACCTAATAGGAAAGGGATGCGGAATTGCATCCCTTTCCTGTTCTTAATACCCTATGAAAAAAAAACAGAAATATAGCCGCAAAGCTATTATAGAATTTTATGCGAAGCGCTTCAAACTTAAAGTTAGTTTAGTAAGGCAAAAAGCAAAATCACAAGCGTTTAATTGGTGGCGTAATAAAGCCTACAGGCGTGAATTAATAGCAAAGGATAAAGTGCGGGAAGTAAGAATTAAGAATAAATAAAACCCAATAATGCAAAACTGTGCAGAGCTATACAAGGTGGTGAAATGCTCAAAATAAAGAATTGTACCATTGTGAGTAATATCCTTTTTGGAAAGCATACGCACCATGAAAACAGCCCCTTTAAATATCGTTGAAATTCCTGCAACGGACTACAATAAAACGATTGAAACCATCTTGGCAATGGCTCATGCCTATGCCAAGCAAATGACACAAGTCGAGTTTAAGTACGACCGTAAACGCTTCAAAAACCTTGCTCAATACTGCGAATATCTGCACAATTGGTGCCGAACGCACATAAAATACACCCCTGACCCCTTCGGAATTGAGCGAATCCGCAGCCCTTACCAAACGCTACGCGACAAAAACCAAGGGGTTGATTGTGAAGACTACGTCATTCTACTGAGCTGCATCCTATCATCAAATCACGTCGCCCACAAACTACGCGTCACCGATTACGATGGAACGGGGTGGAGTCACATTTACATTGTTGTGACTGACAATATTGTGTTAGATGCCGTGTCTCCATTGTTCGGATTTGAAGAGCCATTCGTAAAGAAAAAAGACTATCCAATTCAAGTCGGATTAAGAGGGATAGAAGAAGGAGCAACCAAAGCCCAAATCAATCAAAAAATAGAACAATTGATTGATTTTAAAAATACATTCACAGAAGCCGACAAGGCATTAATGAGACTTTACACGGGCGCTGGCGGTAAAGCAAAAGAAGGAGCAACAGGCGAAGGGTTGTTGTATGAGTTCTACACGCCTGAGTGGTTGGCTGCCAAAATGTGGGAGTTAGCTCAGGCGCACGGTTATGACGGCGGGGCCGTGCTTGAGCCGTCGTGTGGAACTGGCGTGTTTTTTGAAACTGCCCCCGCCGACGTACCGTTGGTAGGATTTGAAAGCAGTCAGTATTCTAGCACCATTGCTAAAACATTGTATCCAGAAGCAGATATTTACCGTCAATATTTCGAGACGGCTTTTTTAGACCCCATGTACCGTCACCGCAAGAAACTATCTAAGGGCCTTACGTGGCTGACGGAATACCCATTTAGTCTCGTGATTGGCAATCCACCATACGGAATTTATCAAAATCAATACAGCACCTATTTCCCTGAACTCAAAAAGATGGGTTTTCGGCAAATCGAAACGGCCTTTATGTATTGGAGTTTGCTGTTGTTAAAACCCAAAGGACTTTTGGTGTTCGTCACAGCCTCGAATTTTATACGAACAGGCAACGCCTATCAAAAGGCGAAAGAAACCATTGGTAGCCTAGCAGATTTTGTAGATGGATACCGTCTCCCTGCGGTTTTTGAAAGTACACAAGCCCCTACTGACATTCTAATTTTTCGGAAAAAATGAGCAAGAAAAAACTGCCCTTAGAAGCAAGGCTACGCACCGCCATTGCCTCAGAACTAGCTAAAATCAACAAAAGTAGCTATCCCTATTTGTGGGAACAAACCCAAACGAAAGCGGGCTACGCAAAGGTAGAAGCCCAAGTCATTGAAATGATGATTCGTACAGGAGCTGGCCCCGCTGCGTGTATTCTAACCTTAGAAAGTGACAATGATAAATAATGGTTATTACCGTGCAAGGCTGGGAGTTTTGTATGACCTAATTGAAAAAGAAAAAGGGGAATCATCTAAAAAAAACACGAAAATTACCCCACGGGAGCTGCTCAAATTGGGGCACATTCCAACTGACTACCTATCAGTTGTAAATGCCCGAATTAAAGAACAAAAGGCCATACCCGACAACGCCCTAACCTTTGTTGAGCTGACCACCCTAAATACGTGGTTTGCGATGCACCCTGATAAAATTTTGGGTCAAGAAGTTGTCACCACTTCTTTAAACTTCCCATTGCAAATCAAAGGTAAACGGGAAGAAGTAGAACAACGCTTAACAGAAGCGATTGCACGAATAAAACAGCCAAACGACAA
The DNA here is from genome assembly GCF_000482465.1 of Runella limosa DSM 17973. Lineage (GTDB taxonomy): Bacteria > Bacteroidota > Bacteroidia > Cytophagales > Spirosomataceae > Runella > Runella limosa. The sequence continues at coordinate 52,771 of NZ_AXVJ01000056.1, read as the reverse complement.
ACAAAAACGGGCAAAACTGCTGAAGCTAAAAGCGAAGGCATTGTTGCTCTTAAAACTGTAAATTATGTCACAAAACAATCCACACTTTCTGAGAGGAATAGGCAAAAACCTGTCAGGATTAGGACGCCTGGGCGATGTTACTCAAAACAACATTACCCAAAATGCAAGCTTGATTGAAACCATTTTAAATCGAGAAGAAAGCAAAAAAGCGTATAAAGAAGGCGAACTCCTTTCTTTTGAGGAAATAGACCGTCTGTACAATTCAGGAATTTCAGATGATGAGAAACGAGCATGGGTTTGGTACAAACGTAGCTTAGGTATTACAATGGATGGCCGTTGGAGCAAGTACTACTTGACGCCAACAACAAAAAATCCAAGCTCATTTGAAGTGATTGTAACAACTGAGGATGTAGTCGTGAAAGACAATCGGTGGGAGGACATCACAACCGTTAAAAAAGGTACAATCCTTGGTAAACCTACAAAATACAAGCAAGAATACCGTGGTATTGTCTGGTGGGTATTCGTTGCTGAAGACGGGGCAAAACGATTTGTGGATGAAGCCAAAGTAAAAGTAGTCAAAGGGGGAAATGGTGTTAGCCAAAAAGAAGTCAATGAGCTTGTCAAAAAGCATTGCTTATTCTACATGAACGGCACCCTATTGCCATATCCAGTCTATGCTTACGGGAATATGTACGACAGGGAGTTAGCATTACGTCAAGATGAAGAATACATCAAAAGCGAATATGGCGAAACCGTGTTTGAGGTACAAAAAGCCATTATCCAACAGTCAAAGCCACGCTTCTTGAGTGTTCAAAACGTTGATGCAAAGGAGCGGCCTCGTATCCTTGCCATTTCTGATTTTGCGCGTAGTCGTATGAAGTCGGACAATTTTCGGATCACCAATCTGAGAGAAGAATCAGGGATTAATCTGCAAAAAATCATCAAAGATGCCCTAGAGGAACGCAAATTTAAGCGAAGCAAAGAAGCCGAGTCCTTTAAGAAGTACTGGGAATCACAACGAAGCGATGACGGTTACAGCTTTAGCCTTCAATCGGCCTTCCGCTTATGGATTAAGACCCTAGACCGTGACGACATTAGTGAGGTTTCGGCTGACCAAATCATTTATTATTACTTAGATGCAGGCCGTTACGGTGAAAAACTAACCGAGGCCGAGGTAGATACCCTACAAAAGTTTACGCCATTGGAAGGGGAGCGGTTATTTACGCGGTTTCTTCACGAGGCTTTGGCCTATGAAGACCAACAAAAGCTCGATTTTCTATGGAACCGTTTGTACAACGCTTACTCATCCATACCCTACCATAAAGTTCCAGTCGGGTTTGCTTGTTCTGCGTTCTTCAAAAAATCCTTGTTAGAGATTACACCCGCACAACGAGAAGCTATTGCCTTCATGGAAGTAGCTGGGTCAGGGATTATCGCCTATGATGTGGGCGTAGGAAAAACCATGTCTGCAATTGTCACCCTTGCCAACGTGCTATACAGCGGCAAGGCAAAACGAACCTTGGTTGTTGTACCCAATCCTACCTATAATAAGTGGAAACGGGAAATTTCGGGAGAAAAAGACCCCAAAACGGGCGTTTTTACGCATGGGGTTTTAAGCCATACCAAAGTGAAATTTTACGACTGGTACAACTTAGGTACTTCGGTCGTAAAGAACGGGCAAATCATGGGGCATGACCCCGAGCGAAGTGTCCAAGAAAATAGCGTTACGCTAATCACTTATGAAGGTTTAACGAAATTAGGGTACAGCCAAAAACTCATGGGAAAACTCTTTGAATCATTGGTGGATATTTTGGAACAAACCGAAGATAACAAAAAGTCAGCCCGTGACTTGGAAAAGCGTAACCAAAAGTACCGAGCCATGTTGGGAGCATCCAACAAAGGTTCAATGTTCGACATTGATTCACTTGGTTTTGATTACATCATCGTTGATGAAGCCCACAACTTCAAGAACATTTTCGATGGTGTTCCTGCCGATGACGATGGTAACAAGCGATACAAAATGGAGTCAAACACATCTGAGAGAGCTATCAAAGCTTTCTTCTTGTGTAACTATATCCAACGGACGTTCGGGAGTAATGTGTGCTTGCTAACGGCCACTCCGTTTACCAACTCACCGTTGGAAATTTTCTCTATGATGTCTCTGGTAGGGTATGATTCCATGAAAAAAATGGGGATATACAATCTCCAACAATTCATGCAAATGTTCATCCAACAGTCTTACGAGTTTGTGAACTCCTACGATGGCACCATCAAGCAAGCGCCCGTCGTAAAATCATTCAATAACCGTTTGATTTTGCAACGGCTATTGTACAACCACATTTCGTACAAAACAGGGGAAGAAGTGGGCGTAAAACGACCCATAAAAATTAACCTACCCAAAGTTAATGAAGTAAAAAATGGGGTAGTCGTTAGGCTTCCACAAAAAGACCAAGTACTTACCTACCTGCGGCCAACGGCAGTACAGCAAACGTGGCAAAAAAAGATTGAAAAATTGGCACAAGCAGGGGGACGCAAAGCCCTTGCAAACGTGGCTGAGGCATTGGGTAAAAATTTGGACAATGCACTTTCGCCCTACTTAATTGAGAAAGAGAAACCCGAATCAGCAGCAGACTTTATTGATTCTTCTCCAAAAATCTCTTATGTAATGGATTGCATTGCATCGGTGAAAGAGTGGCACGAAAAACGAGGGAAAGAATGTTCGGGCCAGGTTATCTATATGAACCGTGGGAAGGAGTTTTTCCCGTTGGTAAAAACATATTTGGAAGAAAACGTAGGGTTTCGACGCAACATAAAGTACAAAGGTCGAACCCTAGATGAAGTTGAGATTATTTCATCAGGCATTAGTCAAGAACGTAAAGAACTTATCAAGGATGCGTTTCTCGACAATGCAGTGAAGGTAATAATCGGAACGGCTACGATTCGGGAAGGAATTGACCTGCAAACTAACGGTACGTGCTTATATCTCTGTACCGTTGACTGGAATCCAACGGATATAAAACAATTAGAAGGGCGCATTTGGAGGCAAGGAAACCAATACGGGTATGTACGAGTGGTAATTCCGTTAGTCCAAGATTCAATGGATGTGTTCGTATTTCAGAAGCTGGAAGAAAAAACCGCACGAGTAAATGACATTTGGTACCGCTCTGACCGAGGGAACGTACTTGACCAAGAATCGCTAGACCCCGAAGAAATCAAGTTCGCATTGTTTTCTGACGTAGGCCAATTAGCACAAATCAAGTTTGATGCACGAATGAAGGAACTGACGAGACGTTCCGAAGTTTTGTCCGTAAGCATCGTTGTACTGGAAGAATTTAAAAGTACGCTCGACTACTTCAAACGCGTACAAACCACGACCATCAACGAGATTATTTTGAAAACGAAAGTGACTTTTGAGGACTTTGTAGCCCGACCCGATTACTATTACAAGAGTTATGAACTTTTGTATAAAATGAGTGAGGAAAAGCGAAAGACCTTCTACAATAATGTCATGGTACATTTAGACGCTGTTAACCTCATGTTACAACAATCCAACTATGACGACAAAGAGGTACTCAGACGTGGAGACAGAGCATTGGGGCTGTTATCACAAATAGGTGATTTGGGCAGTCAAAGATACTGGGGCGGTATTCTTAGTAATTACCGAGAGTTATTCTCAAAAGTTAGAAAAACGGAAAAGACGTTATTGAACCCAAAAGGTTTTTCAATCAATGACGATTTCAGTGGATTGGCGGCATCATACATCAACGAGCGAAATACCGTCAAGCGTGAGATAGCCTACTTAGAATCCAATGAAGGCAAGTCGGAACTTCTAAAAGAAGTAGCAGAAATTAAATCAAAACTTGCGGTATCTGGACGTACAGCAGCCGAGAGAGCGCAAGAATTTGCTAAGTTAAACTACTTGTTGGCTTACAAAGAAGGTCAAAACGAAGATAATTACACGCCTTATCGTGGAAATTTATTGCCACCATCCGAGTCAGCCAAACAGGCGCAACCGAAAAGTGATAAACAACGAAAAATCAAAATTTTGAAGCTAAAAGCAAAGGCATTATTGCTATTAAAACTGTAACCAAGCCATGAATACCGCACAAATTATCAAAGAGTTTCGGGGTTATCAAAAAGAAAACCCATCGGCTATCCAAAGCCTAATCAAAGCCGACAATGTTGCACGTCAATACTATGAAGGTATTTCCGAGGCAACTGAGGGCTTCACCGACTTCGATGAAGAAATCATTGAGGCCAGCGAGTTCAACAAAGTGATGGAACGATTCAACGCCAAGCTTAAAGCCACGCTAACAACCAAGGCTAAAAAATCGACCAAAGTGGCGAAAAAATTGGGGAAAAAAGATTTAAAACTCTCAAAAGCAAAAACTAGGAAAGTGAAACCGAGAGTCTTAAAGAAGAAAGAAGAAAAGCCCAAACAAGAAAAAAAGGCCAAGGCGACGCCACGCAAAACTAAGGCTAATCCCGAAACTAAAACCAAAAAAGTCGAGCTTGATAAAAATGTTGTTCGTACCCACATAGAAACGCCCGAACACAAACAAATCAGCCGTTTTTTAGCCATTCGTTCTAAAGAAACCTTGCAACTAGCCATGACGGCCTATAAATCGCTCCAGAAGGATATAACGGAGCGAAAAATACGAAAAACGTCTGAGCAAGCCGCGCTGATACAGGCAATTCAAAAGTCGTACTATGCCTATCTGACCCGAGAAACAACCTCGTTGGTATTGGGCGAGAAATGGCTAAAAGAGGCCAAAGAGTTTGTTGGTAGTCAAAAGCCGTTTGAATCGGTGGCGTTGGTTAAACGTTTTATCGGTTGGGGAGGCAAAGCCGTAAAAGAAAAGCAACTAGCCGACTTTACCAAAGACGCCGAAAAAGCGCTGAAAAGCGGAAAGGAATCAGACCCCTATGCGGATGAGCTGAAAGCCATCTTGTTAAAAATCAAAAAGGCAAAAGCAGGTGACAGCCTGTTAGCAGATGCCGTTGGGTTATCGGGTCTGAGAAAAAATACAATTAAGGTGCAAAAATAATTGTTAATAGGTTAGAGGGTTTAATGGAAAGGCGTAAAGCGGTTGCTTTACGCCTTTTTTGTGCTTGGGAATTATCAACAAACGTTTTGTAATGCGAAGTGGCGGTATGTTACGTAAGATAGTGCCTAGTGGTGCAATGTGGCGAAAGTATGTTTTGAAAGCGCTCCAACTTTGAGCGAAGCAACAGCAGAAAACTAACATTTTTTAAACTTAAACCACATTCCCAATGGCAGCGAATACAGCCACAGTGTCGGGTTTCCACGGAGATGGAGTTATCAAGGATGGTGACCCGCTATTTAGTTATTTGTTCAAAGACGCTAATGATGCGGATTATGAGCAATATAAAGTGATTGCCCGTAAGCATCCGTCATCGTCAAAAATTGCGATTGCAATTGTAAAATTAAAGGTAAACGGGGCCGCAGTAAGTGACAGTACTCAATACCTCAAAGGTGCTGAGTTCTTGAGAGATTTAAAACCCAAAATGGGAATCTCTGGCGTAAATGACGATGTTATTGAAAGCATTGCTGCATTGGCAATGACTTCGGCAGAATTGACGGCGGCGGGTACTCCTGTTGATAGCCAGCTACCTACAGTAGCCACAGGCATTGACATGAACTACGAGTCGTACACATCAAACACCAAAGCGGGTTTTGTTCGTGCAAAAACTGTAACCACAACGCTTGCACCTGCGGTTCTTACAGCGGCTGACCCTGAGACAACGACTGTGGATTGGAACAAAGTAATCCTTTATTTCGGTATCGGAACAGTTGTGACCATTGGCGGGATTTTGATTTTCAAAGCCTTCAAAAAAGGTCGTAAACGTAACGCGAAAGGCCAGTACAAAAAGTAGGCGTAGCTCTAAGATTTCACCAAATTAAAAAAAGCCGCAATCAGTCATTGTTGCGGCTTTTTTAAAACCTGACAAAAATGATTCAATTAACAGCAAATAACGCTAATTCGTATGTCGGGAAGTTGGTTAAAGTCACGGCAACTACCAAAGGATACGCGCACTTAAATACTGCCGTTACACCGCCCAATGTTCCATTCGTTGTAGGAACAGAAGTAGGAGTTTTGCAAAAAGTCGTGTTGGTTGGAAGTATCTACTGGGGTCTTGTAAAACTAAAATACCCCGCCGTGATTAAAACCACCGCAGGTACAACAACCTATTCTGACCTTTACATTGCAATCCCATCATTGGGGCATGACGAAGGGCAAGTCGTTCCACAAGCAACCAACATGACGCAGTCAGTATGGTGTAAGCAAGGCAGTGCGGTTTTTCTTCGTAAAAAGCCACAAGCCAGTGGTGACTATTACACCACCTACCGAGCTGGGCAGTACATTGGCAAAACGGATGCGGTCGCCCGTAAAGGAGGCAACTATGGGTACGGAGATACTTGGTACACTATACAATTGGCAGACGGGCGAATTGGTTACATGGCTACCTACTACTGTACATTAACTCAACCAGCGAGCCAAAGCACAACAAACCCAAGCCAAAAAGAACCCGCACCAACTGACACTAATCAGGGCAAGATACCGTCTTCTGGTTATAGCGACACCTTACGAAATGTCATACGTATAGGTGCTATCGTGGTACTAGGTATTGTGGCTGTAACCCTGTTTCGTAAAACCCGTAAACGTAATTAACGATGGTACCTATTACAGCAGCGGCAAAAGCAATGCGCGGCACCTCCGAGTTTGCGCAAACGGTGAAAACAGGGTTTACAAATGTTATCAGAAATCGGGTTTTTCAAGTCGTTTTTGTGGTGCTTTTAGTCTTGGGCGTTGTCTATTATCTAGGTGGCCAATCTCAACGAGAGAAAGCCAAGTACGATGAAGTTGATACATCAAAACTTCCGAGCAAAGATGACAAAATAGACAACATTACACGAGAGCAAGCCGATGAAGCGGTGAAACAGTGTAATTTCTACTTTGACTCATTTGGACTGATGGTCTATGATGCAGTTGGTAACAAAACGGCTTTTATGCGAAAACTATTAGCCCTGTCAGAGTACGAATTAGGCACTATCAACAACCTGTACAACGCGCGTTACGTCCCCGCTGGAGGTGAGAACCTGTACACCGAGATTGAGAATGATTGGGGTATTGGTGAGCTATCAAACCTTCAAGACCAACTCTTAGCCAAACTCCGCAAAATCGGCGCAGGCAAAAAAGCAAAATAATCATGGAGAAGATTCTGACGGATATTGTATCCGTGTTAAAAACAGCCCAAGATAAAGGGGGCTTGCCCGAAGTAAAAGTAAATACAAGCATCTCACTCGACAACCAAACGATTGTAAAAATAGCGGCGGGATTGTTCGTAGTTGGGGCGCTAACGGTTGGTGCATTGCTTTGGGGATTGAACGTGATTTTCAAAAACAAATAAAATGGACAGTCCGAACAATGACCTCCGACTTACGCGTATTGCTTCGCTCCTGAGCATAGGAAGCAGTATTCTTACCCTTGCTTGGGTGGGAGTAATGTTATATCGCTCTTGGGCCCGCAAAAATCAAACCTAAAGCAGCACAATGAAAAAGACAACCACAAAAAAAAAGACGGCGACCGCGAAAGCGAAACCCGCAAAAAAAACGGCGAAGAAAGCTGTTTCCAGTGCCAAAAGTGCAAGCGACAAAAAAAAGGTAACTGCGAAAAAAACAACAGCGAAAGCTAAAACGGCAGCCAAGACAAAGCCAAAAGCAAAAACAGCAACCAAGGCCACTGCGAAAACAAAAGCCAAAGCTGCTCCCAAAGCCAAAGCTCCTACAAAAGCTAAAGCGGTTTCCAAAGCAAAAGTGACCACAAAGGCAAAGCCAAAAGCCAAGGTGGCAACAAAAGCTTCCCCAAAAACTACTGCGGCCAAAAAAGGCAAAGTGATTGAAGTGGAATTGTTTACCGCCGAAAAGACGCGAAATGGAATCAAAGCCGCCGTTGCCTTTCACAGAAAAGGGAAAAGCTGGAAAGAAAGCCTTCGTCGTGGAATGAAAGCACAGTACAAAGGCGTGTAAAGTCGATCGATGAAACCGTGGATATATGCGGCTGTGGCCATAGTGGTAACAGCCGCAGGGTTTTGGTGGTACAAGACTTACCGAATACCCTCTGAAAAAACAACCAGAACGTTTAAAGTAGTTTGACCAATGGCAAAGAAAATTATTAAACGTCGCTACACCGATTTGTCTTATTATTCACCTCTTGAGATTAACGCTTTGTCGGAAAAAAGAGCTGAATTAAAAAGCCGTTTTGGCGCTTACATCACCCAAGCAGCAACACTTTCTAATTTGCCAGAATTTGTGATTGAGTCGGTGATTTTGATTGAAAACGGCCAGTTTCTCAATCCGTCGTTAGTAAATTCATCAGGAGCGGTTGGGTTAATGCAAATCAAAGCCGCAACTGTCACAGACGTGTTGATTCGAGAGAAAAAAACGCGATTGACGGGTACGGAGCGCAACGTTTTACGCCGTTTGGGCGTGGAAGTAACACGACTCGACGGCGCAGCGCCTAAGCTCAAAAATGGCAAAGCCCAAAAGTGGTACTCGTCGGCAGAAGGCTTGTTGGTATCTACGGAACAGCTCAAAAACCCTGAATTGAACATCCTACTAGGAACAATATACCTATCTCAACTTATCGACGAGTTTACGGAAGTAAGCGGCCTCGTAAGAATGGATAAAGTAATTGTGAAATACAATCAAGGTTATTTCTACAAAGCGCCACTTGGGCCAACTACGGCTATTTTTCTTAGGAATTTAAAAAGTACGGAGGCAAAAGCCTATGTGCTTAAAATTGGAGGTAAAAACGGACTACTTGAAGCCTTAGCATAATGAAAACATCACGACTCATAACAGGGATTTTTGTAGGAGCATTGTTCTTCTTGTTCTACTACCTGTGGAAAAACAAATACTTCGCTCTAAATGCACCCAATGCGGGTTCTTCGGCGAACACAGGGATTATCGCTACTGTAACAGGAAGTAGCTATACTCCTACGCCAGTGGGGCCAACGGGGAACGGTACAGGTAATGCCCCTAACTCAGTGACCAATGTAACGGCCAACTTCTCAAACAACCAAGTCGTTATTGGTTGGCTTGCACCCGTGGGCGGCACGGCTCAGACAGGCTATCGAATCTTACGCCGAACGGGGAGCAATGCGTATTCAGTACTCGCCACGGTTGCATCCAGTGGCCTAAGTTACACTGATACAACCGTAAGTGCAGGAGTAACTTATGATTACCAAGTGGTTGCTTATAACAATGTTGGCGACGCCGTGGCATCATCGACCGCAACGGTTGTAGTGCCTGCGTCAAACGCTTACAACATGATGTCAATTGATGTAGCCGAGTCGAGTTGGTCGCCGCAACGTTGGAGAATTACACCGACGGAGCAAAACCGTCCAGCAGGCGCACTTAATTACACGGTTCGTATCAAAGACAGCAATGGCAATCTTGTGTACGACTTTGGTAATCCTGCATCCCTTGATACCGCTCAGTATGCTTCTATTGACTTTACGCCAAACAATCAGTTGGCACCAGTGAACAGCCGCATTACGGTACCTGGGACATATCAAGTAGAATTGACCTGTGGAGCAATCACCCGTTCTAAAGTGGTGGTTTTTAACAGCAACCATTTAATTCTTGCGTAGTGAAAGCAAAAGAGACAAGGATAATAACCGCAAGTGGGGTTGGAGCTTTGGTGATAATTATCGTACTGATTCTGCTACGTTATTTGCGCCAACGCAACTCCCCCTCTATTACGGCCAATGCCGTAGAGGTTCTGACGGTCACGCCTACCAGTAGTAGTGCTTCGGGTTATCCAGTCTCGCCAGTCTTTCCCACAATGAGCGCTTATCTCGTACAATATAAGCCTCCAATACTTCAGAATGGGCAAACGCTTATTGAAGATATTGATTTAGAGGGCATAGTGTTTGGCAAACATTACGACATCAGAGTGATTGCGCCCCCTTGGGATAGCTATAATGGCGTATCAATCCAACTGAATCCAGTAGCGCAGAATTTGATTCGGATAGTTATTGTAAACGAAACTGGGGAAGCCTTAGAGTTGCCCGAATTGACTATATCAGCATTGAAACTTAATTAATTCTTTTTAAATTTTAACAAATCAAACAATGGGAGTAATCAGACACGAGAAGCAGCAGTATGCGACTCCACTTGCACTGACAAATGAAGTGCTTGCACCGACCAACAATGATACGGTGTATATTGAATCGTTGAAACGCACGTTCGATTGGATTGAAGGTAGCACAGCCACGGCTGACAACAATTACGTTATTAGCCAGACTTCTGAGGCGGCAAATGGACGTTGGATTGCGTCAACTGTTGCTTCTGTTTATACAGGAACAGGTAATACCGACGCGCTAGACAATGGTCAAAGTTCAGTTGTTGATATTACCATTGCGGACGTAACCCCGTCTAAAGCAAACCTTATTGTCGTTAGCAACTTCGCCACTTTCCCCTCGAATTTGTTCGTAGTTTCAAAAGAGGTTGTTGCAGACGATACAATCCGCGTTGTAGTCGAAAACCAATCAGGCGGTTCAGTGGCTTCATTTGCCGTGAACATCACTGTTCTTGAGTTTTAAAGCGTAACTGGTCACAAAAATGAGATAGGGGCAAATTTACCCCTATCTCGTTTAACCTTCATTAGACGTGGTAATCAGACATGAGAAAGGGCGATATTCTACAGCAGAAGAGCTAATCAATGAGATATTAGCGCCTACAAATAACGACTTTGTCTATGTTGAAGCGCTCAATAGGGAGTTTCATTGGGTTGCAGGGAATCAGCTCATTGCGGACAATATCTACTTAATTGAACAACTCTCAGTATCTCTATTAGGTAGATGGCAAGCCACAACAGTAGAAGGTAAATACTACGGGGTATCTTATGTAGCAAAGCTGGATGATGGCAATGTCTTCGTATTAGACCTAAGCGTAGAAGGCGTTCTAATTAGTTCAGGAAACATTGTTGCTATTACCAATGCCAATACACTACCCAATGGACTATTAATCACTTCAAAGGAAGTAATTGCAGACGGAATTGTTAGGATTGTTTTAAGAAACAACGCTGGTGTTACTATTAACGCGCTTACAATTAATGTAGCAGTCATCGAAGTAATTAGAGGTGAGTTTAGTACCGATTTCGGTATTGACTTTAACACTTAAAAAAATGAAAATAAGCAAAATCATATCAATACTGGTACTTGCGCTAAGTTATGTGCTTAACACAGAAGCCCAAGTCAGATGGACTATTCAAGATTATTCTACGGTATCCGCGCTACAAAATGAGACGTTAGTGCCACGAAGTACAGATAAGGTCTTTGTGAAAAGCCAAGGTTGCTTGTTTAATTGGAATGGTAGTAGTACAGAAGAAGAAGATACCCTAATTGGGGGAATAATTAAGCAAAACTCAATAACCGTTGGGCGCTGGCAGAAAATGTGCCCTAAATCAATTGCAATAAAATTACAAAACGACCAAAGCACTACCCTTCAAACTCGTACAGATATTGATGGGTTTGTATTTAACGCAATTGCCAATAAAAGGTATAAAATAGAGATTCTTGGTGAGTTTCAATCTGCGGTAGCTACAACAGGATTAATTGTCGCATTCCTGACCAATGGTACAGGCAAAATAATAGGCACCGTGTCTATTCCAATTAATAGAAGTATGATAGCAAGTGGGCTAACGGGGACGATTTATGACATAAGTGCTTCTGGAGGCATAGTAGGGGCCAATCTTGTAAGCACAGGGGTAAGCCCTGTAAATGCTCCGCATTGTTGGCAGGCTACTCTAATTTACGAAAGCACAACCACTGGGACGTTTAAAGTGCAGTTTGCTAGTGAAATAGGAGGAACGGCAGTTACAATGCTCAATAAAACAACGCTCTTTGTTACACAAATTTAACGCACCATGAAAGCCGATAAAAAGGAAAAAGACCGCAACGGTTTGATATGGGTTCTGCTATTATTATTGTTGTTGTTCGCACTAATATGGTGGTGGATAAGACGGTCAAAGAAAGCAACTCCCATTGTCACGGCAGCTTTGCCAATAGAACCCGTAGTAAGTTACAGCAGTTCGGGTAGTACGTATATTCCGCCTGTAACTGGTTCATTCTCCAGCGACTTCAATGATTTAGAATTTAATTAATAGCCATGAAACTACACCTTAGATTATTTGCCTTATTGCTACTGCTAAGTAGCTGCGCAATTGGCCAACAAGTTGTTACAAGAGCGCGAACCGAAACCTTGGTAGATAGCTTATTGCCTACCAATAATGCCAAACTTATCACAGCCGCAAGGTTACAGCTTGCTTTGCGAAAAATATTGGATTACTCAGGCGCGGCCAACATCGGAGCAGGTCAGCTAGGGTTGTCAACCCTAGCACAAGGAGGCGCGGCCACAGGGCAAGTGCTAAAATGGAATGGGACTGCTTGGGTGCCGTCAGCAGATGCCACGGGTGGGAGTCCTGCGTGGGGCGGCATTTCGGGTACACTTAGTACACAAACTGACCTACAAAATGCTTTAAACGCCAAAGAGCCGACAATTACAGCAGGAACAACGGCTCAGTACTGGCGCGGAGACAAAACGTGGACTGCGCTCGACAAAACTGCGGTGGGGCTTGGCAACGTTGACAATACCACCGACTTAAATAAGCCAATCAGTGCCGCTACACAGACCGCTTTAAATGGCAAAGAGCCAATAATTACAGCAGGAACGACAGCTCAGTACTGGCGCGGAGATAAAACGTGGACTGCGCTCGACAAAACCGCCGTGGGACTTGGCAACGTTGATAATACCAGTGATGCCAACAAGCCTATCAGTACTGCCGTAAGTTCTGCACTTTCAGGTAAAGCAAACGCAACACATAATCATCCACCTTCTGACATAACACAAGCAGGCGCGGCAACGGGTCAAGTGCTAAAATGGAACGGTACTACATGGACACCGTCGGCGGATGCCACGGGTGGGAGTCCGACATGGGGCGGCATTTCGGGGACACTCAGTACCCAAACTGACCTACAAAATGCTTTAAACGCCAAAGAGTCCACAATTACAGCAGGAACAACGGCTCAGTTCTGGCGCGGAGATAAAACGTGGAATACACTTGACAAAACCGCCGTGGGGCTTGGTAATGTTGATAATACCAGCGACTTAAATAAGCCAATTAGTACCGCTACACAGACCGCTTTAAATGGGAAAGAACCAACAATTACAGCAGGAACAACGGCTCAGTATAGACGTGGCGACAAAACGTGGCAAACCTTAGACAAAACCGCCGTCGGCCTTTCCAATGTGGATAATACGAGTGACGCCAATAAACCTATCAGTACCGCTGTGCAAACGGCTCTGAATGGCAAATACAGCTATCATTCGGTCGCTCAGGTGCGTGCGTTTGTTGCAGGGGATGTCACAGCAAAACCTAGAGTATTTATTACAGATGTTGGAAAAGAAGGCGAATGGTATTACGATGCTACAGATGTTTCGAGTACAGACAATACAGGTACGGTCTTAGTTACTGCATCGGGAGCAAGGTTTAAAAGAATTGTAACAGGGCCATTTAAACCAGAATGGTTCGGGGGAATGCCCAACGATGCCGTCAACGATGATGCCGCCATTCAAGCTTGTCTTAATTTAGGCAATACGTATATTGGAAAAGGTACGTATTTAATTGCTGGCAATTTGGTGCCGCCCTCAAATCGCATGATTTTTGGTAATGGCACTGAGAGCATATTGAAAGTTAATGCCGACAACTTAAAAGTATTTTATGTGTATAATTCGGGGCAATCCCTAAAAAATATTACAATTCGAGATTTGCAAATTGATGGAGGAGGGCAAACAACTGCGATTACAGCGGGTTTTAAATGGGCGTACGGGGTGTATGTAAGTAATGCGACTGACGTGCGGATAGAAGGATTATACATAAACAAATGTGGTGTAACGCACCCTTCTACACCTACATCAGACAATGGATATGGAGGATTTGGGATTGTTGTAGAAGAACGAAACGGTCATGTAGATAACATTCACATTGAAAACTGCAAAATAACCAACATAGCAGGCGGTGGAATGATAGCAGGTGATGGTATATATGTCGCAGGTTATTCAGCCACGGCATTAAAAGTCCCTCGTAACATTTATGTAAAAAACTGTAGTGTAGAGAATGTCGGTAGGCACTGTTTTACTGTAGCAGGTGAGCGCCCCGAAAGTTATGGTGAGAATGTACATTTCGATGACTGTAATTGTAGAAATGCCGCCTTGTCTGGGCTTGACCTTGAAGAAGGTAGCTATGTAAGTGTTAGAAACTTTAGCGTTGAGAACGCTGGGAACTACACAGTGTATTATAACCCAATAACAGTGTATGGGGCGAACTATCGGCTTTCCGCAGGAATTGCTTATGGGAATGAGTGTTATTACAACACATTTGAAAACGTAAAAATAAAGAAGTCGTACTATGGGATTACGATGGCAGCAGGCGACTTTAATAGTTTTACTAATGTTACTGTAGATAGTAGTACGGTAAAGGACTTAGCACTAGGATTAGCTAGAATTGGGAAAAGTACGGTACTTAAAGATTGCCAGTTTTTAACTCCAAATCTAACAGCCACGGATTTTTATTATGGTATTGGCGAGTGTTATTTACTTGTGCAAAATTGTGTATTCAGTAGCCCTGTAAGCTTTAACGGCATTCAATCGGGGAAATTTGAGAACTGTTTATTCAAAGATAAGGTAACGCTGGCGAGTGTTGAGAATAAAGCTGTTAATTTCCAGAAATGCAAATTTTTAAAAAAAGCCGAGTTTCAAAGTAGTGATTACGGTTTCCATACATTCAACAAGTGTGATTTCCAAACACCTGATTATGGTATCCAATTTAGTGCATTTAATACCTATTGTAGTGATATATTAGTTAGCGAATGTACATTCAATGGAGGGACTCATGGAATACACGCTGTTTGGAACTCACTTAGACATTTGACTATTGAGTCATGTAATTTCTTGGGCAATTCAACTGCGGGGATTTATCACGCAAATTCAGATAATCAAGTACCATTCGCAAAAATTGCGAACAACAACTTCGCAAATACAACAGATGGGATTTCTATTAACCAAGCCGTGAAGTACGCAAAAATCATGGATAATAGGTTTAAGAATATCTCAGGATGGTGCATCAAAAATACGACAATCCTTTCAGGTACAGCAACAACAGATTTGCAAATTCTAAATAACCAAGCCCTTTCAAGTTGTGTAAATGGGATACAAATTGAAGTAGCAACAGGTTCGCACGATTACAATATAATCAACCGAAACAATATGCGAATTTGTACAGGGACGAAGGCCAGTATAAGCGCTGGCAATGCGAATGGGTTTCAAACAGAAAACTTCTTCTAAAAATCACTCCACACCATGTTAGGCACTAAAACAACAACCCTACTTCAAGTAGGCGACATACTCTTTGCCCAAGCAACTGTGTCTGCCCTAGAAAATGGCGTCCCATCAAGGACATTTTTCTCAGGGCAAGAACTGGGCGTCGTTACCAACGCTGGGCGCTCAAGCGGGAACAACACGTTTGTTGACTTCACCGACGCCTACGGACGGGCACTGAGCATCGACAAGCAATTGACCATTCAGCCCCTTGCGTCGGTAGGGTACAAGTCCAATCCAAGCTATAACTACGGATTGACCGCAAACACAAGCCTTGTTTCAGGAGATACAACCCCCAAAGGAGCAAAGACGGGCAACGTAATTGACAAAATCTTGTCAGGCTTAGACTCCGTTGCCCGAATCATCACGGGCGTAAAATCAACAACAGGTAACAGCCAAGACGGAAGCCAATCCGATAGCTCAAGTCAAGGAGGGGTAGTAATTGACGGCGGCAAGCAATTGGATGAGCCAAAGAAAGACAACACCACGTTGTATCTTATTGTCGGAGGGGTCGCTATTGTGGGTGTGACCATTGCGGCTATTTCCTATTTCCGTAAAAAACGCAAAAAAAACCAATAATGAAGCCCGTTGTTGCCATCGTTTCCCAAACCCCGCTGATAGGCTTTGATGCCCTGAAACGTGCGGCCAATGCCGTCCAAATTCAGGTGAGCCGCGACCTAGCTCCGCACTGGGGCGTAGATGCGACAATCAAGGTCTATGAAACCGAATCGCAGGTACCAGCGGGTGAGTGGAAAACGCTCATTAAACCAGTATTGGACGTGGACGTGTACGGGTATCATACAGTTGATGCCAAGGGTGTGCCCATTACGTACTTGCGTTATCAACCCAACTGGACGGTGACGTTAAGCCACGAAATTGTGGAAATGTTGGTGAACCCGTACGGGAATAAAATCATGTCAGGGCACGAGTTCTTTGGCGAGCCAAGAGACAACGACCCGACCAATGACGTAGAATATCTGGTAGAAATAGCCGACCCTAGCCAAACCACAAACGACGGGTACGAAATAGAGGGTGTCAGGGTATCGGACTTCTTTCTACCAGCTTTCTACGACCTAACCTACACCGAAGGGAAACAGTACAGCTTTACAGGAGCCATTAAGCGCCCGTTAAGCTTATCATCGGGCGGGTACATTTCATTCAAACGCCTGGGCGAATGGTATCAAGCGTACAACACGTCGAACGGGATTGTTATCAAGCGTTTGGCTACGGGAGAAACCCTTACCACTGCCCAACAAGCCCGTTTTCAACGTGCCGTCCTGATTGCCTTTGGTGTCGTATCGTTAGGGTTACTCATTTGGAAAATTGTAAAATTCAGAAGACAAAACAATGGCTAGTTATCCACAAGAAGGAACGGTTTTAGTTGCGGCAAAAGACAATGTCCAATTGTACATTAATGCCTCGAAAACGTCCCCGCGTTCTGAGGAGCTTTTTAATACGGGCGAAGTAATTGGAGTTGCTACGGGAGAGCATATAAGCTCTACAGCAGGAAGCTGGATTAAAGTTGCAGTAACTGTTCAAGTACAAAAACGGAATCCTTGGCTGTTGGCCATCCCTGCCGCTGGGCCATTTTTATACGCGTCAACAACCCAAACGAAAGAGGCCACAAGTGAGTTTTGGATGCGCTTAGAAGATGGAGATTTCGTGATTCAAGAAGACGCGTTGACGGATGCAGCAAGTGCAGCCGCTGCGGCGGCGGCAAAAAAAGAAGCTCAAAAACAAGCCCTTATTGATGCGGTCACAAAAGACGGCTCAAACCCAAGCCTAACGGCCAATGGTGGCGGGGTAATGGGCAGTAGTTGGATGTGGTACCTAGTGGGTGGCGTATTGGTTTTTGTGGGGGGACTTGTGGTATGGAAGCTGGGACAAAACAAAAAGCGCCAATCTACGCAACCGTCTAATCCACCACGTCAATTATCTGGAATCAGAAAACCCAAAAGACTAAGAAAATGAACGAAGAAGCTACAGGATTGGCCACAGATGCCGCCATCAACGCCGCCACGGGAGGGACTGGAAGTATTGTTTCGGGGATTGCCCAAGGTTTAGGAGCTATCACATCGAGCGTATTCGGGTGGCTCTCCAACAAGCAAACCACCAAGCAAAAAGAACTTGAAATCCAAAGCCTTGAGCAACAAAAAGCATTACTAGAGGCGCAGGGAGAAATAGAGCAGACCAAACTACTCGCCGCAAAAATTGATGTAGAAAAGCAAGCCCTACTTACTGCCCAAAAAGAAGCAGCAGGCACTAACTACACCAAAGTAGCCATCGTCGGCGGGGTGTTGTTGTTGGCAGGATTTGTCGTCTATATGGTCTTTCGGACACCCAAGCAGCCCAAAGAATCGAAATCTATCCCTAAAGTTGAACCCTTAAAAGCCTAAAACGATGCTAAATGACGAAGGCCGCGCACAGGAAGGAGAAACCGTTCCAAGCGCGGAAGGAGAGGGAGGGAGTACCACCACAACAGGCACAACTACAACTACTACCACAACAGGCGGCAATACCACCAATGGGGCAGTTACGACAATCGTCAATGTTGCCAAAAGTATTTTTGGAAAAGCCGCCGACGCGGGGGCCTTGATTTTGGTCGTTGACCCTAACAATCCAGCTACGCCCAATACACGATATAATGAGGCGAACAATACGATTGAGGTCTATTCGCCGACGTTAGGAAAATGGATCGCTGTAACTGTTCAGCTCAAGAACTCTAACATAGATTTGAGTGACTTTTCGCTAAAAGAAATACAATCCTACCTTTCGTCAGGGACGCCATTTCCGAAATTCCCACTATTAAAAGACGTGGTAAAAAGTGCGGCAAAGGTGGAAACGGAATCACCTTCGACCAAATGGGTTTGGTGGGGGATTGGTAGCGTAGCTATTCTTGGTGGGTTGTTTGTCGTCTATCGCATAAGCCGTAAAAAAGCTAAAAACCAACAGCCATGATTATTGCATTTGAGAACTACAAAGCGTCTTCTAGTGCCATTGTGGGTCAGGTTATCCGCAAAGTGCAAGGCCACGATTATGTCCATGTAGAGTTGATTTTTGAGCAACACGGCTGGGCAACGCTGTCGGCAAGGCGGAAAGAAGACGGGGTGTATATCAAGCCCTATCAGGATGTCTATACCCATCCAGAATTATGGGTAGGGTATCGGCTTCCTATTCAATACGAAGCCGACCTGTATCAACGGGCTATGCAGGAAGTAGGCAAAGAGTTTAATTACCGTGGGATATTTGACAGCCAAGTTCTACGCAAAGCTACTTCTCATCCCGACAATCGGTTTTGCTCTGAAGTGGTCTATGCCCTGCTAAAAAGTGCAGCAATACCCTTTCCCGACGTGCAGCCAAACACCGTAACCCCAAAAATATTGCACCAATGGGTGCAGCAGTTGCAATACCCAACTGTCCAGCTCCCTGCCAATCCATTATAGTCTCATTATTTTACCCCCCACACCCAACACAAATGAAAAAAATCATTGAAGCTATCTCAGACCGTACCCCTCTGTTTTTTGCCAGATTGGCCGCTTTCTCAGTTGCGCTTGGGGTAATTAGCACAGGTCTTGCCAACGCGCCTGCCGATTTGCGTGACGCTTATCCCTCAGAAGTGACCCAAGCCGCTCAGTATTTTAGCTGGATGGCGTGGCTCTTAAACCTCCTTTGTATTTCCCAACGAGAATACCTAAGAGCAGATGATAAAGAAGATGACGAACAAGCCCCTGACAACAACTAGCCATGCAAGAATCAATCACACAAGTTCTAGTTGCGGTATGTTCGGGAGGGATTGTCGCACTTGGTTCACTCATGCTACGTATTCACAGTAGCATTACAGAACTTCAAACATGGAGACGAATTTTTGAAGAAAATCAACATCGTCAGTACGAACGTATTGAAGAGACGTTGATGGAAATCAAAAATGACATGAAGCAACTTACAGAACGTTTTCACTCCAAATAAAATGGAACTCATCTTACTCCGAACCTACTATCCAGAGGGGACAAACGGCCAGTTGATGGAAAATGAAAAACCAGTAAGCTGCACCATTGAACTCCCGTGGAAGAACAATGAAAAGCAGAAGTCTTGTATTCCAGAAGGCAGCTATTTGCTAAAGAAATTCCAATCAAAAAAACACGGGTTAGTACTGGAAGTGTGCAACGTGCCAAACCGAAGCGCCATTCTAATTCACAAAGCGAACGATGCTAAAAAACAGCTTCTTGGCTGTATTGGCCCCGTGACAACGCTGGATAAAAAGAGAATGGGCGTCGGATGGAATAGCGGCAAAGCCCTAGCCGCAATACTGTCAATTGCGATTCCAGCGATTGAGAAAGGTGAAGAAGTAGTATTAACGATAAAAAAAGCATGAACCGAAATTCCACCCTATTATTGGCTTTGCTGACAATGACCATCATAACAGTGATTGTGACGTATCTTCGGAGAAAGAGAACGTCCACCGTACAGCCATCCAACGAGAATGAAACGACACCCATCACCGTCAGCTCAGGAAGTAGTTACACGGGCGGGGGTAGTGTTGCACCTCCTGCCAACGGATTTACCATTACGGGAATCGGGCAAGTGGTGACGGGAGCCAACCCCAAACAGTCGTATCATACCGTGGCCGCTCCTGCCAGAGTTATCAATATTGATACCACGCCCGACGGCAGTTACCCTTGCAGTGTGACCATCAACGGCCACACCGAAACATTCACGTTGGATTTCCGCCCAACGGGCTACCCTGCCATCTATTTTAATCCAACCACGCCAGTGTGGGGAATTACAGCGGCGGGCACCTACCCCGTGAGCGTATCCATCACCATTTCGGGCGTTGTTTATACCAACACCACAAACACAGTCGTAACCAATAAAGACCTTGGGATAGTTGACGGTGGTGACGGCGGGCCAGTGGTGGATAACAATGAGGCAGTAGCCAGTACTTTTCGTACTGACCTGATTAACATTGAGAAGAACAACACGACGGGGCTGTGGTCAGATACCGTACCCGATTCGATTGGCGGATACGTGGCTTACTATTTCGTGAATGGTGTGCCATACCTAAACCCTGACGGAAGCCGTAAGAAGTTCGAGAACGAGACGTTACGTGCGGGTAGTTTGGTGCAGATTGCCAAAATGTTCCTTCACCCAAATTACTATTCAAGCTACGCCGATTGGTTGGCGAATGGTTGGAAAACCAAAATCAAAGTAGGGAACGATTACCCGAACGATTGGTGGGCGGGTAATTATGCCCAACAAGACCTGACAATTGGCCTTCCAAATAACTCTTAATTATCCACACCATGACACTCACACGCTTAAACATACCTAGTTGGTTTCGCTGTTCTTTCCCCCTTCAAATCGCCAATGCTCCCGTAATAGGGGCAGGTGGAACGGGTAAAATAGCTGCTATTCACGCCCTAGATGCCGAAATAGCACACTCCGTTAAGTTTGCCCGAGGTTATACCCATTTGCCCCTGATTTGGGAAAATGACTTAACACCTGAGCAAAGATGTTACGTTTTGCTTTCCGACATCTTTCCTGGAGTTGGGCACAGCGACAACCAAATCAATTCCGCCGCCGATGCGTTGGCAACTCGTATCAATGCCCAATCGTGTTTTGGCGACCAATTTGCGGAGGGGGGAAGTAACGTCGTACCGCACGATAATTATTTTGTCGTAGCCGAGAAGTTTTACCGTCGCCTGTGCCAGAACAAAGGATTGGCAGGGGCCGCCGCTCATAATTGGATGTGTACCTACGATACCAAAAACGCGAACTTTGCGGAGTACTTTAAGGTGTTCAACGGTAGTGGCAATTCTGAACCTTTGCACCCCTATTTCACGGGGGCATTGGCAAGCCAAGCGGGTGCCCGTAAAAAAGGCTTTATCGAAAACGGCGTTCAAAAAGACGACCCCTTCTTTACTTCGGGGTTACACCAGTGGACAAACGCGTTCACAATGGCTTTGTGGGCCAATGATTTGGACGTAAAACATTGGCTGTTCAGTTGGATATTTGAAGCCCAACGTAAATACGCCTCAAAAGCCGATTTCCGTACCGTGGTTTATACGTCGCCGTGGGCGCAAAGTTTGGCAACGCCCGTCAACGAACACCACAAAAACCCGGGTTGGATTCGGGAGCGAAACGGTGGGTATTGGAAAAGCCCCAACTGGCACGTATTGCCAATGGAAATGATGCTTTGGTGTGGCTTCTTTGGTTGTTTGCTCACCGAAGGAGTATATATGTGGGATGCGGGGTTGAACTTCAGTAGCAACATTGCCAATGACCGTATTGACCCGTATGCTCCTGCCGAAACGTGGGTAAGCACTGGTGGCAACGAACCAGCGCGGCAACCCAACGGTGAGCCATACTACCCCAAGTTCCCGCGCACGGGAGCCGATGCCATCATGGTGGGTGTGCATTGGTGGAATCAAATAAAAGGAATCGTCAATGCGTCCACGGGGATTGCTTACGCGCCCTACACATCCAACGGCAGCGCGGTGAGCGTTCGACCGGGCGACCCCCGACTATTCAGACGAGGTTTCCAAAACTTTGGTCAGGACACTATTTTGCATCTTGCCAATGCGCAAAAAGGCTTGGCGCTCGCCTGCCAAGGCGCTGGCAAAACGTTCTTGTGCTACGTAAATCCGTACGTGCCTTCGACAATAAAGGAGAATATCACGGTAACGTTCAACGGCATAAACTACCCCCTTGGAAACTTAGAAGGAGCAACGCTGCACCCTTTCGTATTCGAGTAATGAAAACAAATAATCATGGGCTACTTGCATCAGTAGCCCTTACATTTCTCTCCCTCACATGGCTACTACTAATACTGCTCCAAAACTTACGCTAGTTGGAATCATCTTGTCTTCGGTATTTGCCGCCGCCACCTGTGTATGTGGGATAGGTTGGCATAATCAAATCAAGAAAGCCCAAACGGCAGAACAACGCTGTAAAGCACTTACTGATTCCCTTATCTACTGCCAAAATGAAGCCGTTCAAAAGTGCATTGAATCCAACCGCCAATTACAAGATTGGTACCAGGAGCAACAGCAGCAGACTAAGCGCGAAATGGAGGCTATTCGTAACAATAAGCCTTCTTGGCTTCGCTAAATTTCTACTTGCTATGGCAGCTCTTACCTATGCCGACTACTTAAATGCGGCGAAGAAACTCAATGTTGAAGTTGCGGCCATCAGGGCCGTTGCGGATGTCGAATCGTCAGGGGATGGGTTCGACGTGATGGGAAACCTTAAAAAACGTTTTGAACCCTCGTGGTTTCAGCGTTTAGCGGGTCGTTCGGCTAGTTCTTATTCCGAAGCCTACGCCATCAATCCGACAATGGCCATGCAGGCAACCTCGTGGGGGAAGTTTCAAGTAATGGGCTTCAACTACAAAGAAGCTGGATACAGCAGCGTAGCGGCAATGGTGAACAGCTATTCCAAAAGTGAGAAGAATCAGTTAGATAGCTTTGTGACGCTTATAAAATCGTGGGGGTTGGAAGATGAACTACGTAGTCGCAACTGGAGCGCGTTCGCCTACCGTTACAATGGCCCCAACTATGCTCAGGGTGGATACCATACCAAAATGGCTGACCGCTACGCCAAATACGCCGCTGACCCAAGCCAAAACCTGATTTTCGGTTACACGGCCAGTAGTCTTGGGCTGGGCTTCGCACTATTGATTTTAATAGGTGGAAGCGGCTATTTGGCCTATGAAAAAGGACTTTTAAAACAATTCAAATTTCTGAGAAAATGAGACGCTTACCGCCTTGGTTGCAAATTCTACTGACGCTCTTTGTCGTAGGGAGCGCAGTGATGAGCCTGTTGGCAAATTACCTGACTGTGAAACAGTACTACGAAGAAAAACAAAATCAAAAACAGCCATGAAAATCTTGTTACCCTTATTGCTCCTAACCATTGGCGCGGCACACGCCCAATCAGTGCCGATGGTGCAGGGGCAACCATTCCCTTTTCGAGAAGGGATTGCAATGAGTAAAGCCACTGCCGACAGTACCCGTGGCTATGTGGGCATATTGGAGGATAGCTTACTCGCTATAAAACGGGAGCGAGTGGATTTGAGATTCCAACTGTCCTCATTAGCAAAAGAACGAGGAGAGTATAGTAAAGCGCTCGCTCTATGCCAAACCCAATTTGACAATCAGTGGAAGGAGCAAGCGCGATTGACCAAAGAAATAGAGAAGCAAACGACAAAAGTAAAAAGCCGATTCTGGATAGGCACCACCGCAGGCATTGCAATAGCGTTTGTGGTCAGCTCAATATTGAAAAAGTGAAGTATATTACAATTAGTTAATTGTTTGATAGGGTATTGGCGTTGCCGATACCCTATTTTTTTGTTAATGTTAGTAAACGGTTTGGAGCGATTAATATAAAGGGAGTAGATTTGAGGCAAAATTTAAAAGCATAAATAACCATGAAGAAAAGTTACATTTTAGCAATTGTTGTCCTATTTATTTTTACAGGATGTAAGAAAGAGGTTGACCCTTTAGAGAAGTTTATAGGGATTTGGGGCAAAACCGCAACCCTAGACGAATCGGTGTTTAAAGGACAGCAAAATATTAGTTATACAATAAAGAGGACATCCACTAAAACGGTTAGTGTAGATTACTCTGCAAGGTTCACAGGTACATATTCTGGTTATCCAGCCACAACCGTTGCGGATGGCTCTTTAGGATTATTTACATTAGAAGGTAGTGGATTATTTAGCTACAATCCTACTTACACGATTGTTACGACCACGACCTACCAAAAAAATGGGGCACCAATAGTAATAAAGGAAAGCCCAAGCCTACAATACCAAATGATACAGTTATTGTTGAACAATTCTGGTCAGTTAGAGTACACAACTGTTTTAATAGGCGGCAAGACAAATTCGCCTATTGTTTTCCAAAAGCAATAGGTTTGTACGCAGTAGGTTTCCAAAGGCAGTCTCATAAAACAGCCCCGCCGATGAAGCAGGGCTGTTTGCATTTTAAATCAATCCAGTTCGTTTCAACTCATTGCTTACACTTGATGTAAGTAGCTCAACGTAGTAACGTTCAGTAGTTTTGATTGACTTATGACCAAGGATGGCGCTTACGACTTCCATCCTTACCCCTGCATTAAGCAGATAACAGCCACACGTTTTACGGCCTACGTGAGTGGTGATGATGCTCCAACGTTCTAGCTCTGCCTGTTTAGCGGCTTTCTTTATCAACTTGTTCATTCTATCATTCCTGACTTTTGGTAGCTTATAGTTGTATTTCTCAAGTAATACTTTCGCAGGAGCTAAAAGAGGGATTTTACAGATTTCAAGGGTTTTCCCCCTGTAAATCACAATCATGTCAATTCCTCCATTATTGACAATGTTACTCTTGTTGAGTGCTATCAGTTCGTTATAGGCCATTCCCGTATAGCACTGAATAAGAAACATATCTACAACTACCTTTACCCCTTTTTTGTAGCCTTGGTAATTGCTCAATGCCTGTACCTCATGTTCTGAAAGGTATTTCATTGGCTTTTTAGGCGAGTATATAAGTTTTAAGGACGAAGTTGGATTATAAGGCAAAACTTCTTCAATCACCGCATAATCTAGCACGGCTCTAATGGTTTGAATCATGTAAGTAGCTGAGGTTTGTGAATATTTTCTTTTTGCCTTAGTGGTCAGGTAGTTTCGTAGGCGAGTGAGAAACTTAGGGGTTATCTCACTAAGCCCTATGTCTTTTACTTTTAGTTCTTGAGTGATGTACTCTTTAACCTTATTATAGCGAGTTTTCCAAATCGTTATAGTTGAACTTCTACATCTACCCATTTTTTCTTGTTCAACGTATTTGGTATAATACGCCAAAAGCGTTTGTGGTGTAAATTGTTCTTTATCAACGTACAATGATTTCAATTTATCAGGAGTAACGTGTTTACCCTGTTTTCTACAATCATTGTACAGGCCCATAATATCATCGCGAATCTGGTTTAATTGTTCGTTTTGTAGTCGAACCTTTTCGTCATACCCTTTAATTAGTTGTCGTTTTGAATCCCAACTGCTCTTGGTTGTAGCAATAGAAGTAGTGAACGGTGAGCATTGTACGCCATCAACCCTAATTGTACAATATAGGTAATGTAAGGTCTGTGCGTTAGCGCCACGTTTTTGGCGCATCTTAAATCGAATCCCGATTTTCATTCTTTTTTGTTAATCAGCATAAATAGGAAATTTAGTTTGAGGAAATGGGGGCAATCCTCACAACAATTATTCCAGTGTTAAGAAAATAGTAGGGAAGCTGTTAAAAACTTATTAAACGGTATTGTACCCAAAGTGTACCTAAATGTACATGGCTGACATGATGCACAATACGTTGTGAAGCAAACGGAGCGGACATAAAAATAGGTGTGAGGCTTGCTAATTAGGGCTTTTAGAGGCTAATATCAGTTATTCCGAGAAAATGTCAGCTAAATTGACAACAAACAAACGCTAAATTCTGCATTTTTGCCTGTCGAACCAAGCGTTTGCGTTTTATGTTCTGTAAACACAAAATAAACATATAAAGTTAAGTTACCATGAATCACGGACAAGAATTTAGAAAGTACGCAGTAAAACACCTTGGCATGAATGGCCTTACGGTAGATGGATACATGAACCACTCCGTTGAAAATATGACCCGCGCTATCATCGAAGAGCGCCCCATGAACTTCCGTGAAGTAGATGTATTTTCGCGTTTGATGGCCGATCGTATCATTTTCTTTGGAATGCCAGTGGACGATCAAATTGCCAACATCGTAGTAGCTCAGTTGTTGTTTTTGGAATCGGCTGATCCTAAGAAAGATATTTTGATGTACCTCAATAGCCCAGGTGGTTCGGTGTATGCTGGTTTGGGTATTTATGACACGATGCAGTACGTGCGTCCCGACGTAGCCACGGTATGTACGAGCTTGGCCGCGTCGATGGGAGCGGTATTGTTGGCGGGTGGTGCAGCAGGTAAGCGTGCCGCACTTCCACACGCTCGTATCATGATTCACCAGCCGTCGGGTGGAGCACAAGGCCAATCGGTTGACATCGAAATCACAGCCCGCGAAATTGTGAAATTGCGTGGTGAGTTGTACGAAATTTTGGCCAACCACACAGGACAAACGATTGAAACCATCGAAAGAGACTCTGATCGCGACAAGTGGATGCGCGCCGAAGAAGCAAAAGCTTATGGTCTTATCGACGAAGTTTTGGTAAGAGAGAAATAAGCAACGAAAGTTAGCCCAATGCTTTAGAATTGACGCCAGTTTGTTTAGACAGACTGGCGTCTTTTTGTTTCCTGACGAAAACATCGTTGCCTAAGTTGACCCTTTGGCTGTAAACTGCCAACTCCTCATTACCTTTGCAGCATGTATCAGAATTATCATTTTTTGCGGCAGTTAAGCCAGGCGTTGCGGCCGTTGGTGGTTGGGTTGAAGTTCATGGAATGTTTCAGCCAAGAGAAAGATGAATTGGTGATTGTCTTGGCGCACGCCCGAGGCAAAAACAATTATTATCGCCCGTTTTTTCTCCGTGCTACCCTGCGTCCCGACTTTGCCTGCTTGCATTTTCCCGAAGATTTTAGCCGCGCTCGCCACAACAGCGTTGATTTGTTTGAGAAATTGTATGATTTGGAAGTGGTTGACGTTCGGCAGTTTAAAAACGAACGAGCGTTTGGGTTGGTGCTGGAAAATAATTACACCTTGGTTTTTAAACTCTTTGGAAATCGCTCCAATGCGGTGTTATTTCAAGAAGAGGTCGTGATTGATGTGTTTCATAACAAACTCGTATCGGATAATACCCTTCAATTATCAAAACTCGACCGCGAACTCGACCAATCTTGGGAGGCATTTGAAGCGGCAGGGCACGACCATCGGAAGCTCTTCCCGACTTTTGGAAAGGAAGTAAACGCGTATTTAGTCCCCTTACCTCAGGCAGGGGAATTGGTTTGGCAAGCAATTCAAGATGTTCTTCAAAGGTTGGAGAACCCAACGTATTACATTTCTACGTGGCAGTACCAAATTACGTTTTCTTTAGTGCCGCTGGGCGAGGTCATCCGCAGTCACACCAATCCGATTGATGCCCTCAACGATTTTTATACTACTTACAATCGGATTGGGGTCATTTCCAAAGAAAAATCGGAGGCAGTTCGGGTGCTTCAAAAGCGGATTCAACGTACCGAAAATTATTTGGAAGAAGCCTTTCAAAAACTGGTAGTGGTGGACGGAGACGTAAAAAATGAGGAAATTGGGCATATTTTGATGGCCAATCTTCACCAAATTCCCGAGCGTGCCGAACGAGTTACCTTATTTGATTTTTATCGAGATAGAGACATAGACATCAAACTCAAGTCTGATCTTTCGCCCCAGCGAAACGCCGAGACTTATTATCGAAAGGCAAAAAACGAACGGATTGAAATAGATAAACTGCAAGAAAACATTGCTTTGCGTGAGGGTGAGTTGGAAGACTTAAAGAACCATTTGCAAGAAATAGAGGCGTTTGAGTCGTTGAAGTTGTTGCGTAAATATTTGAAAAACAATAGCCTGCTAACCGACGCCCCAATTCTTTCTCCAACCCAGTTATTTAAACATACTGAATACGAAGGCTACGTGATTTTGATTGGAAAAAATGCCAAAAACAATGATTTATTGACCAAAAAATACGCTTACAAAGAAGATTTGTGGTTGCACGCCCGCGACGTATCGGGCTCGCACGTAGTCATCAAGTACAAGGCTGGGCGTAAAATTCCGAATAGTGTCATCGAACGGGCTGCTCAAATCGCGGCTTGGTATTCCAAACGCCGCAACGAAACGCTTTGTCCTGTGATTGTTACTCCCAAAAAGTTTGTGCGTAAGCCCAAAGGGCTGCCAGAAGGCGAAGTAGTGCTTGACAAAGAGGAGGTTGTCATGGTAGAGCCGAGGGGTTTATAACCGCATCGACGATTGTCTAATGCGCAATTCTCCTCGCATTTTTTTGGTAATAGGGCTAAATGTGTGTCGGTGAATGATGTTGTCAATCAGCAGGGAAGCAGCTGTTTCGCCCATTTCAAACGGAAAAAGGTGAAAGACCGTCAATGAAGGCTCAATGAGTTCGGCAATAAGCTCGTCCCCAAAACCTACAATGGCGATTTCGGCGGGAATTTGAATTTTACGATGTTTGAGTTCTACCAAAAGCTCAATGGCATTGCCGTAATGAACGGCAAAAATGCCGTCGGGAGGTTCTGGAAGTGAAAGCCAATGGTTAAGCGCCGTCAACGACTCGCTTTGCTTAAATTCAGTGTGATAAATCAGGGTGTCATCTAGAGCAAGTCCGTAGTGGCGCAGTGCGGCTTTGTAGCCTTCCAAACGCGTTTGGCTGATTAATAATTGAGGCGGTCCTGCACAGACCGCAATGCGACGACAACCCTGCTGAATAAGGTGCTCCACCAGCGCAAAACTTCCTTCAAAATCTTCTTGAACCACTTTAGCCGTTTCTACTTCCGAACAAACGCGGTCGAAGTGGACAATCGGAAGCCCTTTTTTGAGCTGTAAACGAATGTGTTCAAACGAGGTCGTTTCTTTAGAATGACTGATCAACAAACCATCTACCCGACTGGCGATTAACGCTTGTACGTTGAGGGTTTCGGTCGAATGTGATTCGTTCGACTGACAAATCATCACGCGATAGCCAGCTTCCGTCGCTACGTTTTGAATCCCTGCCAGCACTCCCGCAAAAAAAGGTCGTTCGATGTTGGGAATCACTACCCCAATCGTGTGCGTTTCGCCACGGTGAAGGCTCTGAGCTAGTAAGTTAGGGCGGTAGTCCATTTCATTGGCAACCCGCAAAATCTCTTGTCGCGTCAAAGAATTGATGTCGGTGCTCCCATTCAAAGCCCGCGAGACGGTAGAAGGAGCCACTCCGAGCGACTTTGCAATGTCGATAATGGTGGTTTGGCGAGCCGTTTTTTGGGGCAAAGCTGCGGGTAATTCCACCGTAAAATGTAATTGACAGGTTTTGCAATAAAATCGCTGACGCCCTCTCAAAAAGCCAGCTTTTACTACTTCCGAAGTAGATAGGCATTGTTTGCACTCTACCATAGAATTGTCTTTTTTTTAGTTAGCTCCAAAACGAGCGTAGCGACTACGTTATCATTGAGATTGGAAGTGAATACTTTAATTGCACAAAAATATATAAATTTAGTAATAAAAAAATACCTATCGGTAGCGTTTTCGGAAACGTTTTCGATAGGTATTTCAGGCTTTTTTTCAAAACAACACAGTAAATAACTTGGTGAAATGGGCTTGTTGTAGTAACATTAGCATTAGAATTAAACGAGAGCAATTTGTAATAAGTGTTTCTTTCTCAGTGCTTTTCTGTATAGAATTGTACTTTTTCAGGAAGTCGATTTAGAAAATACCTTTATATCCCAAGCCTTTTTATGTCAACCACATCTCAATCCTCTGTTTCAAGAAGAAAATTTCTTGAACTGACTGCCAAAGGAGCGGCAGCATCAACGGTCATTGGCGTGCCAACGATTGTACCTGCTTCGGTTTTTGGTAAAAATGCCCCAAGTAACAAAATCAACATTGGCCAAATTGGTTGTGGGCGTATCGGTCGGGACCACGACATGGTCGGCACGATGCAGCACGATGCCGCACGGATGATTGCGGTGTGCGATTTGGACAAAAACCGTTTGGTGGATGGTAAAAAATTGGTGGAAAGTTATTATGCCAAAAAAACGGGTAATGCCAACTACGTGGATGCTAAAATGTACGACGATTACCGTGAAATGTTGCTTAACAAAGACATTGATGCGGTGATTATCAGTACGCCCGACCACTGGCACTCGCAACCTGCGATTGAGGCGGCTTTAGCAGGAAAAGATGTGTATTTGCAAAAACCGACGTCGTTGACCATTGCGGAAGGACGAATGTTGAGCGATATTATTCAGAAAAAAGGTACAGTGCTTCAGGTGGGTACGCAACAACGTTCGTCACCACAGTTTCGGATTGCGGCGGAGTTGGTTCGGAATGGTCGTATCGGAAAACTTCACACTGTAAAAGTGGGACTTCCAGGCGACCCGTCGGGGCCAGCAGCACCTGCGATGCCTGTGCCTGCGGGCTTCAATTATGACATGTGGCTCGGCTCTACTCCCGAAGTCCCTTATACCGAAATAGGAGTGCATCCTCAAAAAGGCTACGGACGTCCAGGTTGGTTGCGTCTTGAGCAGTACGGCGCGGGAATGATTACGGGCTGGGGACAACACCATTTCGACTCGGCAGCGTGGGGAATGAATACTGAACTTACTGGGCCTATTTCAGTACAGGCCGTGGCGGAGTTCCCAAAATCAGGCTTGTGGAACGTTCACGGTGACTTTATGGTGAAAGCTGAATATGCCAATGGCATTACGATGTACACCAGTGGAGGTTTTCCTAATGGTATTCGATACGAAGGAACCGAAGGCTGGATTTGGGTATCGCGTGGCGACTATGTAGCTTCGGCAAGTGACCCAGTATCAGCGGCTAAAAGTAGCAAAGCCCTTGATGCCAGCGATCCGAAAATTCTTACGTCGGTCATTGGCGAAAACGAAATTCACCTTTACAAAAGCGATGAACAACATGGCAACTGGCTCGAATGTATCAAAACCCGCAAAGCCCCGATTTCGCCCGTAGAAATTGGCCACCGTGCTTGTTCGGTGTGCCTCATTAGCCACATTGCGATGAAATTGCCACGCAAATTGCAGTGGGATCCTAAAACCGAACGTTTTGTGAACGACAAAGAAGCCAATGCGATGTTGAGTCGCCCTCAGCGTAAACCATACGGAACTACCAATATCAAAATGTAACGTGTGTCGGGTTTCTCAAAACCCGACTTTTTAAGCATAAAAAATATGAAAAAGAAACCCAACCAACGCCGTACCTTTTTGAAGGAATCTATTGCCTCAGCCGCAGGAATGATGGCCTTACCAATGCTTCCTTCGATGGCTTATGGGAATATAATCACAGAGACTGTTGCGCCCCTAGCTGTACCACAATATGATAGTCCGCGCATCAAATTTTCGGTGATTGGAATGAATCACGGCCACATTTATGGGCAAGTAGAGGCGGTTGTCCGTGGAGGCGGAGAATTGGTTTCGTTTTATGCCAAAGAACCTGATTTGGTAGCGGCGTTTGCGAAACGTTTTCCTAAAGCAAAACTGGCGTCTAGCGAAAAAGAAATCTTGGACGACAAATCCATTCAGTTGGTACTAAGTTCAATCATTGCCAACGAACGCGCCCCGTTGGGGATTCGGGTGATGAAAAGCGGAAAAGATTATATGTCGGATAAACCTGGAATAACGACGCTTGAGCAGTTGGCAGAAGTACGTAAAGTACAAAAGCAAACGGGGCGTATTTATTCAATTATGTATAGCGAACGTCTTGAAAATCGAGCAACCGTAAAAGCAGGAGAACTGGTAAAGGCAGGGGCAATCGGCAAAGTCATTCAAACCATTGGCATGGGGCCACACCGCATGAATCCAAAAACGCGTCCTGAATGGTTCTTTAACAAAGAACAGTTTGGCGGAATTATTTGCGACATTGCCTCTCACCAGTTTGACCAGTTTTTGTTTTTTACGGATTCTACCCAAGGTGAAATTGTTGCTTCGCAAATTGGCAATACTAATCACCCTCAATATCCTAATTTTGAGGATTTTGGCGATGTGATGTTGCGTGGGAATGGCGGGATGGGCTATATCCGCGTGGACTGGTTTACGCCCGACGGACTCAATACGTGGGGCGATGGCCGCTTGACGATTTTGGGAACAGAAGGTTTTATCGAAATTCGTAAAAATACCGACATTGGTGGTCGCTCGGGAGGAAATCACCTGTTTTTGGTGGATCAAAAAGAGACGCGCTATATAGATTGCACCCAGCAAGATTTACCCTATGGTCGCTTGTTGGTGGACGACGTTTTGAATCGTACCGAAACGGCCATGCCGCAGGCGCATTGCCTTTTGGCGATGGAATTGGCCATCAAAGCGCAAAAAAATGCGCAAAAAATTACTTTAAAGAAGTAAGTTCAACTAACCCAAGTCCCGTAAAGCTATAAGGTTTTAGAAACCTTATAGCTTTGTACGTGTCTCTATCCAATGAAAAACACCTTTCTCTCTCACCTGTTAATAGCGTTTTTGCTAGTCAGTAGCGTATCGTTTGCCCAAACAAAAATCGTGGCTACGAAGTACAATTCGAAGATTGACGTTACTATTAATAATAACTTTTTCACGAGCTATATCTTTTCGCAGGATGAAAAATACCCTTTTTTCTTTCCCGTCAATGGCCCTTCAAATGCCAGCGTGACGTCGATGCGAAATGGAAATTATCCGCACCATAGCTCGTTGTTTTTTGGGTGCGACCGCGTCAACGATGGTAATTATTGGCAAGAAGGGTTAGAAAAAGGACAAATTATCGCCCTCCGTACTGACATCGTGCAGTCGGGTGGAGAAAAAGTAGTAATTGAAAATGAATGTATTTGGCGACGCCCCAATGCCAATGCGCCCGTAAAAGACTTTAGAACCATTACCATTACGGCACCCTCGAAAGATTTGTACCAAATTGATTTCGACGTAACGATGGAAATGCTCATGGACGTCACGATTTTGAAAACGAATCACTCGCTCTTTAGCGGACGAATGGACCCAGATTTGGCCGTCATCAACGGCGGAACGATGATTAACGCCGAAGGTAATACGGGAGAAAAGGGGACATTTGGTGTGAAATCACCGTGGATAGACTGCTCAGGAAAAAGAGGGGACAAATTAGAAGGAATGACCATTATGCAGCATCCTTCTAATCCTTGGTATCCGTCGCCTTGGTTTACGCGCGACTACGGATTCTTTTCTCCAACACCCATGTATTGGCCGCAAGATGACAAAGCTACGGTGTTGAAAAAAGGGGAAAAGTTAGCGTTGCGTTACCGCGTTTTGGTACATGCTGGCGACCATAAAGCGGCCAACGTTGCTCAGTTATTTGAAAAATATAAAAGTGAATAATTAGAAATGGCATTTATTCAAACTATGCGTTGGTTTGGCCCCAACGACCCCGTTTCGTTGATGGATATTCGGCAGGCAGGGTGTACGGGTGTGGTGTCGGCGCTTCACCAAATCCCCGTGGGAGAAGTGTGGAGTGTGGAAGAAATCAAGCAACGCATTCAACTCATCGAAGCAGATAATCATCGCTATACCCGTCTTACGTGGGACGTAGTAGAAAGCTTGCCCGTACACGAAGACATCAAAAAAGGACTTCCCAGTCGAGAAAAGTACATCGAAAATTACAAGACGTCGTTGCGAAACTTGGCTGCTTGTGGCATCACAACGGTGTGTTACAATTTTATGCCAGTACTCGATTGGTCGCGCACAAATTTGAATTATCGAATGCCAGACGGCTCATTGGCATTGCGTTTTGTGTGGGAAGACTTTGCGGCGTTTGATTTATGTATTCTAAAACGTCCTAATGCGGAAGCCGATTATTCGGAAGCGATTCAGGAAAAAGCCCGTGCTAAGTTTGCCCAAATGAGTCCAGCAGAAATCGCGACGCTCCAAAATACGGTTTTGCTGGGCTTACCAGGTTCGAACGAAGCCTTTGAATTAGCTACTTTTCAAGGGTTATTAAATAATTACAAACACATAGGCGACAAAGAGTTACGCCAAAATCTTTACTATTTTATTCAACAAGTGGCGCCCGTTGCTCAAGAGGTGGGAGTCAACCTCTGCATTCACCCCGACGACCCCCCAATGCCCTTGCTAGGGTTGCCGCGTGTAGTGAGTACCGAAAGTGATTTGGCGCAACTCATGAATGCGTGCGACGTTCAAGCCAACGGGATTACGTTTTGTACGGGCTCTTTGGGAGTGCGTGCCGACAACGACCTACCAGGAATCGCGGAGAGATTTGGAAACCGAATTCATTTTGTGCATTTGAGGGCAACAAAACGAGAAGAATCGCCTGATAATCAATTGATTTTTCACGAAGCCGACCACCTCACAGGCGATGTAGATATGTATGCCGTAGTGAAGGCATTTGTGATGGAAAGCAAAAAACGAAATGAACTAGGACGGCCTGATGTCCACATTCCGATGCGCCCCGATCATGGGCATCAAATGTTGGATGATTTGAATAAAACGGGGAAAGATAAATCATACCCAGGCTACTCGGCAATTGGACGCTTGAAAGGGTTAGCGGAATTAAGGGGCTTGGAGATGGCGATAGAGAGAAGCCTCTAGCTTTATGAATTGCCTCCAGCTTTATGAATTGCCTCCAGCTTTAGCTGGAGATAACCAAAAATCATTACAATATGCCCTATGTAAAAGTTTGGATTCATTTTGTATGGTCAACTAAGCGCCGAATTCCTTTTATGAAAACGCGCGAAATGCGGCAAACGATTTTTAATCATATCCGAGAAAATGCCAAAGAGAAGGGAATTTATATTGATTTTATCAATGGTTACACAGACCATGTTCACTGTTTGGTATCGCTTGGTATTGACCAAAGTATGAGCAAGATTATGCAACTCATCAAAGGAGAGTCGGCTTTTTGGATTAACAAAAACAAAATATGTGATGAAAAACTTGAGTGGCAAGATGAATACTTTGCAGTTTCGGTTTCGGAATCAATGGTAAATCAAGTGAGGGAATATATAAAAAAGCAAGAGGAGCATCATCAGAAAAGGACTTTTGCTCAAGAATATGAGGAGTTTATTGCGAAGTTTGGATTTGAGCAATTTAAGGATAGATAAGGCTTTGGCTAAAGCCAAATGGATAGGAATATTTGTTATCTCCAGCTAAAGCTGGAGGCAAGGCATAAAATTTAAAAATTGAATAGACTCCTGCTTTAGCTGGAGATAACCAAATAAAATCAATGATAAAATATTTGTTCCTATTTCTGCTATTAGTCTCAACAGCAGTCTTCGCCGACGATGGTTCGCGGCTGTGGCTCAAGTATGACCTGTTACCTGACGGACAGCAGCGGGAAGCTTACACAAAAATGACGCAATTTGT
The DNA here is from genome assembly GCF_000482465.1 of Runella limosa DSM 17973. Taxonomy (GTDB): domain Bacteria; phylum Bacteroidota; class Bacteroidia; order Cytophagales; family Spirosomataceae; genus Runella; species Runella limosa. The sequence goes on along the minus strand of NZ_AXVJ01000056.1, from coordinate 17,308 downwards.
AGCGGCCAATTCATCGCATCCGACCATCAAGGTAGCGGTTCAGGAATTAGAAATGGGCTTGAAAGGTTTGTTGGGAAAAGCACCTGTTCTTGTGCAAACTGCAACCAAATCGGGGGGAATTATCTTGAATGTTGCCCCCAATTCTCCTTCCAATTTACCCCAAGATGGTTTTGAGTTGTTTTCGGAAAAAGGAAATATCGTCATTTCGTCTAAATCGGAAGCGGGTGTGTTATATGGTGCGTTTGAGCTACTTCGGTACCTTCAAACGGGGAAATCGTTGGTAAATCTTTCCGTGAAAAGTAGCCCTAAAATAAAATTACGGATGCTCAATCACTGGGATAATGCCAACGGAACCGTCGAGCGCGGCTACGCAGGTTCGTCGATGTGGAAATGGACTGAACTTCCGTTTCGGATTGGCCCGCGTTACATTACCTACGCCCGCGCCAATGCTTCGTTGGGTATCAATGCGACATCTATCAACAACGTTAATGCAAGTTCACGCTTTTTGACCGAAGAATACCTCGAAAAAATCAAAGCCGTGGCCGATCTACTTCGTCCCTATGGCATCAAAGTATTTATTTCGGTAAACTTCCGTTCGCCGCGCACCTTGGGAGGACTTAAAACCTCCGACCCCCTCGACCCCGAAGTGCGCAAGTGGTGGAATGAAAAGACCAAAGAAATACACCGATATATCCCCGATTTTGGCGGTTATTTGGTCAAAGCAAACTCCGAAGGAGAGCCAGGGCCGCAAGATTATGGACGCACCCATGCTGATGGGGCCAATATGCTGGCCGAAGCCATGCGGCCTTACAGTGGTATCGTTATTTGGCGGGCGTTTGTCTATAATGCCGATCCCAAAGGCGACCGTTTCAAAGAAGGTTATGCCCAATTTAAGCCGTTGGATGGCACATTTGACCCCAAAGTGATTGTCCAAGTAAAAAATGGCCCCATTGATTTTATGCCTCGTGAGCCATTTCACCCGATGTTTGGGGCTTTTCCCAAGACAACCTTGGGCATGGAGTTTCAGATTACGCAAGAATATTTGGGGCAATCAACGCACTTGACCTACCTCGCTCCCATGTTCAAGGAATGTTTGGATACGGATACCTATGCCAAAGGAAAAGGAACGACCGTGGCTAAAATTGTGGATGGAAGTGCGGAAAACCATTCACTTTCGCTCATGGCTGGGGTAGCCAACACAGGTTCGGACGCCAATTGGTGTGGACATCCCTTTAACCAAAGCAACTGGTACGCTTTTGGCCGTTTGGCGTGGGATTATACACTGTCGTCGGAACAAATTGCGACAGAATGGACCCGTATGACGTTGACCCAAAAGCCTCAATCGGTACAAAAAATTACGGACATCATGCTCAAGTCACACCCGATATACGTGAGTTACACGTATCCGTTGGGGACGTCGCATATGATGGGAGAGGGGCACCACTACGGCCCCGAGCCGTGGCTTACCAAAGCCGCTCGCCCCGACTGGACTTCGATTTATTATCATCGCGCCGATTCCATTGGTTTGGGCTTTGACCGTACGGGGAAAGTAAGCAATGCACTTCAGTTGTACAGCCCTGAAGTTCAGCAACTTTGGGGAAATGCTGAAAAATGTCCACTCGACTACCTGCTTTGGTTTCATCACGTACCTTGGACTCAAAAACTAAGCACTGGTCGTAGTCTTTGGGATGAACTTTGCCACCGTTATTATGATGGTATCGGGCAAGTTGGGAAGCTGCAATCGGCGTGGGAAAGTGTGAAGTCAGATATTGATAAAGAGACGTTTGAGGATGTGAAAGGGCGTTTGAAAATCCAAGAAAAAGAGGCGTTGTGGTGGCGTGATGCTTGCGTGCTGTATTTTGGTGAATTTTCAAAACTACCGATTCCAAAACCGCTTGTGCCTCCTACTCGAACCTTAGATGAGGTGAAGAAGTTGACCGAGATTTATCATTTAAGATAACGTCAGAGACGTTAAACCATGCCCGTCCCGACAAGATGTCGAGACGAGATTGGTAATCTGTGTGAAAAAAAAGCAATCCAAAAAATTACCAAATAAATGAATCCGATTTTTTCGTTAGAGGGCAAAATCGCCCTCATTACTGGCGGTGGTAGTGGTATTGGCAACGCCATCGCAAAATGTATGATTGCCGCAGGAGGAACCGTCGTAATAACTGGTCGCCGCGAAACCCCACTTCAAGAAGCCGTGGCAGAATTGGGCGAAAAAGCGCATTACGTGGTAAACGACGTTACTGATTTGTCACAATTAGAGGCGTTAGTAGAACACATCGAAACCACGATTGGCCCCATTGATGTATTGGTCAACAATGCGGGTATCAACATGAAAAAACCAGCACTGGAGGTTTCTGACGAAGATTTCCATCGAATTATTCATACTAATTTAAGCGCCGTATTTTCCCTCACTCGGGCTTGTGCCAAACGCATGGTGGCGCGTCAAAGTGGGGCTATTTTGATGATTTCATCCATGGCGGCCTATTACGGCATCGACCGTGTGGTGGCGTATGGAGCTTCAAAGTCGGGCGTAGAAGGGATGGTACAGGTACTTACCTCCGAATTTTCGAAGTTCAACGTTCGCGTCAATGCCATTGCCCCTGGGTTTATCGAAACCGCCATGATGAAAACCGCCATGAGCAGCGACCCCGACCGTATGAACAAAGCCCTCGACCGTACCCCAATGGGTTATTTTGGTAAGCCCGAAGACATTGGTTGGGCGGCAGTCTATTTGTCGTCGGATGCGGCTAAGTACGTGACGGGCGTCTCATTGCCTGTGGATGGAGGCAATTCGATTGGTTTTTAGGCGCTTCCGCACTTCTGGTACGAAAAATGCGTTTAGGTGGGTAAAGTCACTTTTACAACCATTTACCATCTTATGAGAATTGGATTATTACTATCGGTTTTGTTACTGTGGGCGCAAACGCTTTTGGCGCAAGCTACGGTAGCCGTCGCGGCCAAAGATTCGTTGGATATTTTTAAGGAAGGCGCGCCTGCGTCGGTCTTGGAGGCGTACAACGCGCTCTGGAATGATGCCACTCACAAATCATTTTGGAACGAGTTTCAACAGAAATTTGCCGCTGATTTTGACACTAAAAAACAATACGAATTACTCTTTTCTCAAAACATCGACGTTCGAGAAATCGACCTTTTCAACCAACGCCGCAAGCAGCAAGATTTTCTAAAAAATTACCCCGACGCGGCCAAGCTTTCAGAACCGTTCAAACGCTATGTCGAAAACACAATTCGTTGGAACTACTGGTATTGGGTGCTCAATCACGCTGTGGCACGGAGCAATGCCGATACCAAAAACTTGAAAATGTCGTCGTTGCCCGCCGTCATGACCGAAGCATTGGACCCTAAAAAAATCGCGAACGAAGAAGCCTTCCTAACGGCTCCGTACCGTGATTTTTTGGTCGTTTTTGTGACGTATTTCAACTCTCGTGACCATGCTTTTAACAAATATTCCGACATGGGAGCGGCGATGAACGATAAAGCAGCTTTTGCCAAAAAATACTTTGCGGGTTCGCAAGCATTGCCCTATTATTTGTGCCGATTGATGCGTGAAACGTGCCTAAATACACCCAAAGATGCGGTAGTGAGTACGTTGGATTTGTTGAAAACAACGCCACAATCGGAAAAATACACCCGTTTGGCGACCGAGAAATGCAACGAAGTCCTCACGCGCAAAGAGGAAAAGAAACCTGCCGAGGTGGCTTCAAAGGCAGGAAAGGAAGACGAACTTATCATGCAAAATGCCGAAGGAAAAACGTTTCGTTTGTCTGATTTTAAGGGAAAGGTCGTTTATCTTGATTTTTGGGCGAGCTGGTGCGGGCCTTGCCGTGCCGAGTTCCCTCATTCCAAAGCCATGCAAGAGAAGTTGACCGATAAGCAGAAAAAGAAAATTGTGTTTTTGTACGCCTCCATTGACGAAAAAGAAGAGGCGTGGAAAAAAGCATTGGAGCAACTTCAATTGCAGGGTGAAAATGGCCACGTAAAACCCGCTGACAACGCCGCCATGTTGCGTAAATTGATGGTGACGAGCATTCCGCGCTACGTGATTATTGATAAAAATGGTAAAATAATTGCCCCCGACGCGCCACGCCCAAGTTCCCCCGATACGTTGAACGAATTGTTGAAACTGATTGACAACTAACCCTTTTGCTATAAATAATGCAACTCAAGTACGTTGGAATTTCGCTGCTTTTGGCGGCTGCTCTTACTGGACAAGCGCAGAAAAAAACGCCGATTTCGCAGCCTTTGGTATCGCATATTTTCACAGCTGACCCTTCGGCGCACGTTTTTAACGGTAAAATATACATTTACCCATCGCACGATATTGAATCGGATACCAAACGCGACGATGACGGTGGGCATTTTGACATGAAAGACTACCACGTGTTTTCGATGGATGCCATTGATGGAAAAGTAACGGACCACGGTGTAGCGCTTGATATGAAAGATGTTCCGTGGGTGAGCCGTCAGCTTTGGGCGCCTGATGCGGAGTTTAAAAATGGGACATATTACCTCTATTTTCCTGCCAAAGACAAAGAAGATATTTTTCGTATCGGGGTAGCGACGAGCAAAAAACCTGACGGGCCTTTTGTGGCCGAAAAAGAGCCAATCAAAGGAAGTTATAGCATCGACCCGTCGGTTTTTAAGGATACGAACGGTAGTTACTACCTCTATTTTGGCGGAATTTGGGGCGGTCAACTGCAACGTTGGAAAGGAAATACGTATTTGGGAAAAACGGATTATCCCAAAAAAGGGGAGACGGCCTTGCTGCCACGGGTAGCGAAGCTGTCGGCCGATATGAAGAGCTTTGCCGAAGAAGTAAAAGAGGTGAAAGTTTTGGATGAAAATGGCAAACTGCTCATGGAAGATGATAAAGATAAACGTTTTTTTGAGGCAGCTTGGGTACACAAGTACAACGGTAAATACTACTTCTCCTATTCTACAGGCGACACGCACAACATTGCGTATGCCGTCGGGGATAATCCTTATGGCCCTTTTACGTACCAAGGAATTGTCTTAAAACCCGTGCAAGGTTGGACAAATCACCATTCGATTGTGGAATTTAAAGGAAAATGGTACTTGTATTATCACGATGTGCAACTTACGGGAAAAACGCACCTGCGCAACATCAAAGTCACTGAATTAAAGCACAATTCGGATGGCTCTATTCAGACGATTGAGCCTTATAAATAACCTTGCTTTCGTTTCTTTAACCTATCGTTAACAGCCTTTTGCAAGTCATCAACTTGTGAGAGGCTATTGTACTATTCAAACCATGAGGATTCTAAAAACTGTCCTTGGAATTTTGCTGTTGAGCCATGCCCTGTGCGTGGCTCAAATTCGTTTGCCTCGCCTCATTAGCGATGGCATGGTGCTTCAGCGTGACCAATCGCTGCGACTGTGGGGCTGGGCATCTCCCCAAGAGAAAGTGAGCCTTCTGTTTAAAAATGAGCAATACAAAACCCAAGCCGATGCCACGGGCAAATGGGAAATGAAGCTGTCTGCCCAGCCCACAGGAGGGCCCTTTGAATTAGTGTTTCGGGGAACAAATCAAATCAAAGTCAGTAATGTGATGTTTGGAGACGTTTGGATTTGTGCGGGGCAGTCGAACATGGTGATACCGATGGAACGCGTAAAAGAAAAATATCCCGACGATATTGCCTCGGCTAATTATCCTGAAATTCGATTGTTTTTTGTAGCTACTTTGACTGATTTGCAAAAAAAACGCGACGATTTTCCATCAGGAAGCTGGAAAGTGGCCAATCCCAAAGACGTGCTTCAATTTTCGGCTGTTGCGTATTTTTTTGCAAGAAATTTATACGAAAAATACCACGTTCCCATTGGTTTGATCAACGCTAGCGTAGGCGGAACTCCCATCGAGGCGTGGATTGGCGAGGAGGGCTTGGCTAAGTTTCCAGAACTGACCGCCACTTTACAGAAAAATAAAGATAGTCTGTACGTAAAGTCATTGTTGAAACAAATGGCCGCGGCCAATACCCCCCGAAAATCGCAAGACAAAGGCATGAGCGAAACAGTTCCTTGGTATTCAGCAGACTACATTCCGAAAGGATGGCGGCGAATGAACGTGCCTGGTTATTGGGAAGACCAAGGCATCAAAGACTTCAACGGAGTAGTGTGGTACCGTAAAGAAATCGACGTCCCTGCTTCAATGACGGGAGTGTCGGCTAAATTGTTTTTGGGCCGAATTGTGGACGCTGATATTGCCTACATTAACGGCAAACAAGTGGGAAACATTACCTACCAATACCCGCCCCGCCGTTACGAAATTCCAGCGGGAGTATTGAAAGAAGGCAAAAATACCCTCGTCGTGCGGGTGGTCAACCAAGCGGGAAAAGGGGGATTTGTTCCTGATAAAAACTATTCATTGGTTGCCAATGGTCAAGTGCTTGATATTAAGGGAGATTGGTGGTGTAAAGTGGGCGAGGTTTTTCCTCTCGCCAAAGACAATGGAGTGAGTTTTTCTGCCCAAAACCAACCTTCGGCCTTATTCAACGCCATGATAGCGCCGCTGGTATCGACCGCCGCCAAGGGTTTTTTGTGGTATCAAGGGGAGTCTAATACTGGAAATCCCGAGCCTTACCGTGACTTACTTCCTGCCTTGGTGCAGGATTGGCGGAGCCGTTGGGGGCAGGGTGATTTACCTTTCTTTGGGGTACAATTGGCCAATTTTATGGAGGTCGATTATTTACCGTCCGAAAGTCAATGGGCGGTTTTACGTGAGGGGCAGTTAAAACTATTATCGGTTCCCAATACAGCTTTGGTCGTCACGATTGACCTCGGTGAATGGAATGATATTCACCCGTTAAACAAAAAAGACATTGGGTATCGCTTATCATTCGCGGCCCAAAAACTAGCCTACGGCGACCAAAACGTGGTGCATTCAGGGCCACTTTTGGCCTCAGTCACGCCCGAAAACGGTAAAATTCGACTACGTTTTGCTCAAGCAGGTAGTGGCATTATTTCCAAAGACGACGAAGAACTGCGCTGGTTTGCCGTAGCGGGCGCTGATAAAAAGTTTGTGTGGGCGCAAGCGCGTATTGAAGGAAAAAACGAAATTGTCGTTTGGAATGACGCTGTTTCTGCACCTTTGTATGTACGTTATGCGTGGGCAGATAACCCCGAAAATGTCAACTTTTACAACAAAGAAGGTTTGCCCGCTTCGCCCTTCCGAACCGACGAACCTGCAAAACGCTAATGTAGGCGAGACTTGGCAAGTTTTCAAAACTTGCCAAGTCTTTACAAAATACGGCGAGGCGGGTTGTGAGCAACCCTTTGCACGGTCGGGTTTTAAGAAACCCTCAACACCCGACCCCTCAACACCCCCTCCTCATCACTTAACTCTCATAACTCATCGCTAACAATACTCATCTCCAATAATCATGAATTCAATCCGCTTACTTTGTTTTTTTCTAGGCGTATCACTTGCGAGTTTTGCCCAAAAGCAACCTTGGAACGGGAAAAAATGTGCCGTTGTGCTTACGTACGACGATGCCCTGAATGTTCACCTCAACAATGCCATTCCTGCCTTAGATTCGGCGGGTTTTAAAGGTACATTTTATATTTCGGGCTCATTTCCAGGCTTTACCCAGCGCTTGCAAGATTGGCGAAAGGCGGCTCAACGCGGCCACGAGCTTGGAAATCATACCCTGTACCATCCTTGCGATGCGTCCTTGCCTGGACGTCAGTGGGTTAACCCCGAAAACGATTTGAGTAAATACACCCTCAAACGCATCACCGAAGAAATCAAAGTGACCAATGTACTGTTAGAAGCCATCGATGGGAAAAAAAGTCGGACGTTTGCTTATACCTGTGGCGATGCTAAAGTGGGCACGCAGTTTTTTATGGATGGCCTCAAGGGGGAATTGATGGCGGCACGCGGTGTACGGGGCGAAATGCACCCCATTGACCAAATTGATTTGTATAACACCGATGGTTATATTGTCAACAACGATTCAGGGGAAAAAATGATAGCTTTAGTCAAAAAGGCCATTGAAACCAATACCTTACTCGTTTTTGTATTCCACGGGGTGGGAGGAGAGCACTCGCTCGATGTTTCCCTGGCCGCGCACCGAGAGTTGGTTCACTTTTTGAAACAACACGAAAAAGAGATTTATGTAGATACACTCCTTGGCGTCTCTGAATATATCAAGTCAGTCAGAAAGTAATGTGAAACGGTAGATTGCTTTAAATAAATAAAACAACCTCTAAAGAATATATCCATGGTAAAGCTGCTACTTCCGTTACTTTTTGTTAGCCGAGTGATTTTGGCTCAAACTCTCGAACCCGTTGCTTCTAAGGTCTATCAATGGTCAGCTTTAGAGGTAAAACAAAGACCTAAAGGAGAGTTTCGTAGTATTTTGGAAGGCGCCACTCCCCACTTCAAGTTATTCAAAGTACACGCTACAACGGTCAATCCCAAGAGCCGTATGCGAGATACAGAATATACCCAAGAGAACGAAGAATTGATTATTGTCAAAGAAGGGGTATTGACGGTAACGGTCGAAGGAAAGACGAAAGATTTAAAGCCTAGAGGAATTGCCTTGTTGATGTCGGGCGATAAAAGAAGTTTAGTCAATAACAGCGACCAACCCGTTACGTACTATGTATTTCAGCTCAATTCGGTTGAACCGCTTGACATTGAACGAGGAAAAAAAGCGGGTGGCTCATTGCTGCTCAATTGGGATGAGACTGAATTTAAAGGTCATGATAAAGGTGGGCGACGGAATTTTTTTGATCGCCCGACAAGTATGAGCAAGCGATTTGAAATGCACGTAACTACCCTTTCTGGTAACTGGATGAGCCATCCAGCCCATCGTCATCCCGCTGCTGAGATTTTATTGTTGGTCAATAGCCAAGAAGGAGAAGCAGATAGCCAAGCCAAAGAAACCATTGATGGCGTATGGCATGAATCAAAAGTGGGAGATATTATTTTTCTTAATTCAAACGTTCCGCACGGTCTTCAAAATACGAGTAAAGGTTCATGTACTTACTTTGCCTTTCAGTTTGAGTAATTTGCTTTGTGGCTATTTTCAAGGCAATCTACTCATTCCCAAAAAATTAGAAACTTACAGTTGTACTAACTGCGAGAAAAAACCGTTTGTTATGCGTAAAAATTGTACATTTCGGATGTAATTTTACACCTGCCCAATAATAAACGTGTAACAACTAACCTTAAAAAACTATGATGAATCGCAGAGACGCAATTGCGCGCGTGGCACTTCTCATGGGAGGAACTCTTTCAGCGCCTTCGTTGATGGCTTTTGGAGAAGGAACTTCCACCAAACAAGCCCTAGGCGCAGCTTTCAGTCTTACAAGTGCGCAGCGAAGCCTTGTGGCCGAAATAGCGGAGCACATTATTCCTAAAACCAGTACGCCAGGTGCCAAAGAAGCAGGCGTAGGGCCTTTTATTGAAATGATGTTGGCAGATTGCTATAAAGCGCAAGAGCAACAAAACTTTTTGGACGGCTTGGCAGACCTCGACGAGAGAGCAACCAAAGCCCACAGTAAGAAATTTTTGGAAACCTCATCGGCCGAGCAAGTCGCTATTTTGAAGCAAGTCGAAAAAGATACGATTGAATTGATGAAGAGCGCCAACGTACAGCAAGTGAAAGTAGGCGACAACGTGGACAAAGAAGTGATAAGTTCTAAAAAACTCAAAGGAACACCGTTTTGGCGTTTGTTGAAAGAATTGACGCTATTTGGCTACTTCACATCCGAACAAGGTGCGACGCAAGCCCTTGAATATGTGCCTATTCCTGGGCGTTATGATGCGTGTATTCCGCTCAAACCAGGCCAAAAGGCCTACGCGCTTTAATTTTTAAATTCTCCAAATTTCAATTCAAGAGTCCAATGTATTTGAATATAGATGCACAAAAAGAAATGACTTACGATGCTATTGTCGTAGGGTCAGGAATAAGTGGCGGCTGGGCTGCCAAAGAATTAACTGAGCGTGGCTTGCGCGTGCTTTGTATTGAGCGCGGTCGCGACATTAAGCACGTTGAAGGTTATGAAACGGCCATGAAAGCGCCGTGGGAGTTGGCTCACCGTGGCCGCCCCGACAACATGGCTGCCGAAGAATATTGGGCAGGGATGCGTACGGGCTATACGGCCAACGAAGAGCACCGCTACTTGTTTGAAAACGACAGCAAAAACCCTTACCTCGAAACCCGCCCGTTTGACTGGATTCGTGCCTACCACACGGGAGGTCGTTCGTTGTTGTGGGGACGTCAAAGCTACCGTTTCAACGAAGAAGATTTCATGGCCAACGGAAAAGAAGGTGTTGGGGTTGATTGGCCAGTACGTTACAAAGAAATTGCCCCTTGGTACGACTACGCCGAGCGTTTTGCGGGTATCAGTGGTTCGAAAGATGGCCTTTCGGTACTTCCTGACGGACAGTTTTTGCCAGCAATGGAGCTTAACTGCCTCGAAAAACACGTAAAATCGGAAGTAATGAAGAAAATGGGTCGTACAATTACGATTGGACGCGTGGCCCACCTTTCAAAACCTCAAAGCTGGCATACCGCCCTTGGACGTGCCGCTTGTCAGTACCGCAATATGTGTATGCGCGGCTGTCCGTTTGGGGCTTATTTCAGTACGCAAGCGGCGACGTTGCCAGCGGCGATGAAAACCAAACGTTTGACGCTAGTTAATAATAAGATTGTATCAGAAGTAATTTACGACGAGAAAAAAGGCCGTGCGACGGGCGTTCGTACCATCGACCAAAATACCCTCGAAGTAAAAGAATACTACGCAAAAATTATCTTCTTAAACGCTTCGGCGATTCCGTCGGCGTCTATTTTGCTTAATTCTAAATCGAGTCGCTTCCCCAACGGATTGGGCAACGACAGCGATCAAGTAGGCCGCAACATCATGGATCACCACCTTGGAGTAGGTGCTTCGGGAGAGTTTGATGGTTTCCAAGATCAATACTACTTCGGGCGTCGTCCAAACGGGGTGTACATTCCACGCTACCGCAACTGGGGCAATGATAAGCGCGATTACCTTCGTGGATTTGGATACCAAGGTGGTGCAAGCCGCAGTGGCTGGGGCCGTGGCGTAGGTATGGAAGGTTTTGGTGCGTCGTTCAAAGACGATTTGAGTAAAGTCGGCGGCTGGTCGATGGGTATCGGTGGTTTTGGCGAAGTATTGCCAAACGAAAACAACCGCTTCACACTTCACCCTACCAAAAAAGACAAATGGGGAATGCCAATTGTGGTGTTTGACGCCGCTTACGGCGAAAACGAACGCAAGATGCGTAAAGACATGGCCAACGACGCAGCTGAAATGCTCGAAGCGTCAGGTCTTAAAAATGTTCGTTCGTACGATGACACCAGCAAAAACCTCGGAATCGGTATCCACGAAATGGGAACGGCTCGTATGGGTAAAGATCCTAAGACGTCGGTATTGAACAAAAATAACCAGTTGCACGATTGTAAAAACGTCTTTATGACCGATGGTGCATTCATGACTTCAGCGTCTTGTGTGAACCCATCATTGACTTACATGGCATTTACGGCACGTGCTTCTAAGTTTGCGGTAGATGAGTTGAAGAAGAAAAACCTCTAGTTTTCGAGCGTTTTAACGCCTTTTGGTGGCCCAGTTACTTCGGTAGCTGGGCTTTTTTGTGTTTTGGTATATCTATCTCTTATGTGTTTAGTGTGGGTGAAATATAATTATTTGAATGTTTTGTTGATTTTGTGGTTGTGGTATTGAGAAAGAAAATTTTGATAAATTGGCCAAAAGCAGAATAAAATAAAAAATATAACAATTTTCATATATTCTTAAATAATTCAACGTAAATAAACTTAAAAATCAAAAATTTGCAGTTTTTTACTAATAAATACTCAAAAATTATACTAAAAATTTGGATGTTTACAAAAATAGCTCCATGTTTGTATCGGAAAACAAAACCACGTATCGCCCACCTTAAACAAAATAATATTATGCAAAAGCTACAATTACTTGTTTTATGTTTGTTTTCGACGTTTTTGGCTTTTCCTAAGGGAATTGAGGAGAAAAAGTCGGACGCCAAAACAGAAACTAAGACCGAAGCTAAAGTAGAAGCCAAAACGGAGGCTAAAACTGAAGGAGAAGAAGAGAAGAAAGGATCGTTTACATTTTCGGGTTATATCGACTCCTACTATAGCGCCAATTTCAACAAACCAGCTTCACGTTCAAACTTAGGTGCATACTATGCCCGCGTGTTTGATCAGAAGTCAGGACAAATTTCGTTGGGTTTGGTACAAACAAAAATGCAATACAGCAACGAAAAGTCAGATGTAGTTATTGATTTGGCTTTCGGTCCAAACGCTGACCTTGGAAACTACGGAAACTTGCTCGGGCCACTCGGTTCAGGAAGCACAGCGTTGGCCATCAAGCAAGCGTACTTCAATTGGAAAGCATCAAGCAAATTGACGTTCACAGCGGGTCAGTTTGGTACCCACATCGGTTACGAAGTAATTGATGCCCCAGTAAACTTCAACTATTCGTTGTCAAACCTCTTCAACAACGGCCCATTCTATCACGTTGGGGTGAAAGGTACGTACGCTTTCTCTGACAAAGTGTCTTTGATGCTTGGTTTGGTAAACAACGTAGATAATTTGAACGATAACAACCGCAAAAAAGGCTTTATTTCTCAGTTGTTTGTGAATCCTGCTAAAGGCTGGAATGTATATCTTAACTTCATCAACAGCAACGAAGCAAGTACTGACGACCAAGGAAATACGCCAGATGCGCACTATCGTGTAGTTGATTTTGTAACAACACTTCAGGCGACTGACAAACTTTTGATTGGTGCAAACGCAGCATTTGGTTCACAAAAAGGCTCTTACCAAGGTGGCGCTGTTTTGACAGAGTCAACTCCTTGGGGTGGTGCAGCGGGTTACTTGAGCTATGCCGCTTCTGACTTGTTTAGCATCGGTGCGCGTTACGAATACTTCGACAACACAGCAGGTGCTCGTGCGCTTCTCAACCGTCTTGGCAACGGAACATCGGTAAATTCATTGACCCTTACTGGAAACTTTACCGTAGCAGATGGCCACTTGTTGATCAAGCCTGAGTTCCGTATGGATTCATACAAAAAATTGACAGGTGCTGGTGAAAGCGGACAACAACAATTTGAAGATTCAAAAGGTGCTTTCACTAAAAACGCACAGTCAACGCTTGGTCTAGCACTCATTTACAAGTTCTAATAATTGATTTCTATTTTAAGTGGAGCCTTCAACGCCTCCACTTAAAATCCTTGATAACTATTAAAGTACAACCAAAACCAGTCAAGTAAATCTATGAAAAATTTAATCCCACTCGTGATTTTGCTGGTAGTTAGCCTCTTAGGAGTCTTAATGCCAGCTATCCCAACCCAAATTGTAACCGAAGGGTTAAATTCAGGCGATATGGCCTGGATGCTTGTTGCTACGGCGTTCGTATTGTTGATGACACCTGGCTTGGCCTACTTCTACGGAGGTATGGTAAACCACAAAAACGTTATCTCAACAATGCTTCAGAGCTTTATTGCAATGGGCGTAATCAGTATCGTTTGGGTTGTCGTTGGTTTTAGTTTGGCTTTCGGTGATTCAATCGGTGGCTGGGTAGGAAACCCTATGACATTCTTTATGTTCAATGGTGTATTAGACGGAAAGCCTTGGTCATTGGCGCCTACTATTCCATTGGCATTGTTTGCATTCTTTCAATTGAAATTTGCGGTAATCACGCCTGCGCTTGTTACAGGTTCTTTGGCAGAGCGTATCAAATTCCGTTCTTATATTTTGTTCATGGTGTTGTTCAGCATTTTCGTATATGCTCCTTTGGCACACTGGACTTGGCACCCAGAAGGTTTCTTGTTTAAGCTTGGTGTACTTGACTTTGCGGGTGGTACTGTAGTACACATGTCGGCAGGTTGGGCAGCGTTGGCGGGTGCGTTGTACTTGAAGCGTCGTCGCTCACACGAAGAAGCGAACTTTTTGCCACCAGCCAATATCCCTTACGTATTGTTAGGAACAGGTTTGTTGTGGTTCGGATGGTTTGGATTTAACGCAGGTTCGGCCGTAGGTGCAGGTCCATTGGCAGTTTCAGCCTTGGCAGCTACCAACACCGCCGCTGCTGCTGCAGGTTTGGCGTGGGTATTGTTTGATACAGCAAAAGGCAAAAAGCCATCAGCACTTGGTTTCTCAATTGGAGCCGTTGTAGGTTTGGTTGCGATTACACCTGCTTGCGGATTTGTGACTATTCCACAATCAATCTTCATCGGTACTATTTCATCAATGGTATCAAATTACTTGGCACACCTTCGTACTAAAACTACTTTGGACGATACGCTTGACGTATTCCCTTGCCACGGTGTAGGTGGTATGATGGGTATGATCATGACGGGTATCTTTGCTTCAAAAGGCGTAAACGGAGCGGTTGTTGACGAAGGGTTGGCGTACGGAACATTTACCCTTTTCAAAAACCACATGATTGCCCTTGTGTTGGTGTCGGTATTCGCTTTTGTAATGTCTTATGTTATTTTAATGATTACAGACTTCATCGAGCCACTTCGTGTATCAGAAGAAGACGAGAAAGTTGGGTTGGATATTAGCCAACACGATGAATTCTTGGTAGAAGCTTAAAAACCAAATAGAAAAGTTACAACGAGACCACAGAGGGCATGCCCTATTTACTGTGGTTTTGTTGTACTCGTTGAAGCTACTGGCATTGCTGGTAGCTTCATTTTTTTTGTAGCATAGAATAGAGTAAAGCCAACAATAGAGCTTTCTGTTTGAAGAGCTCTATTTTTTGTAAAAAACATGAATTTTTAATTAAAATGTGTTTATTTTGGAATACAAATGCCGAAAAACTGAGTTATTTTTATATCCAAAATGGCTGACGCTACACAAAAATGGGAGCAATCATCATCAATATCGGACTGTGTTTGTGGGCGAGTGTGCTTTGCTTTCGCTTTAAAAAAGACAGCTACCCCTACTATTTAGGGGCTATTTTTGTGATTTTAGGCATTCACCAAGCGTTTGAGTTGCTCCCAATCGGTATGATTAAAGGCTTTATGCGCTGGATTCCCGAAACACTGTTATTATTGATTCCCGTGGCCCTTGTACAGTCGGTTCGGACTGCTTTGGGTCACACAGAGGCGTTTTCGGCCAAGTGGTTGCTGGTGCCAGCGGGCTTGTATGTGAAGGCGTTTTCTTACATGTATGCTGCTGGAATGGTTCAACATGATAATTTTTACCAAAGCACGTTCTTCTTTACGGCACTCGGAGGTGCTTTTCTGTTTAATGTCGGTACGGCAATATACCTTGAGACTTTAGTATTTAAACATTACGAAATAGCTACCAAAGATAAACTTTTTTATAGTATCCAAGGGTTGATTGGTGGTATATTGACATGTATTTTAATCATGGGAATTGAGGTCTTCTTCGTTTTACCCCAATATGTCTCTTTAACCGTAGTAGGTTTAATTAGCGCACTGACTATTTTAGCCGTGACAATGGAATGGTTTCAAGCGGGCGTTCCTGCGGTATCGTTGCCTATTGAAGTCAAAGATGAGCGATTTCACGCCGTTCGCATTGCAAGTGCGACCAATACCCTTAGTCCGAAAAAAGAATTAGCGCCAGAGTTGAGAGAAGAATACGTACAGCGCGTAAAAGAAGCCCTTGAAACCAAAGAATTATATCTAAATGTTAAGTTGTCTCTTAGCGAGTTTGCCAAAGAAATTGGCATGAATCCGCACCACTTATCCTACATCATTAACCGCGAATGGGAGCTTAATTTTAATGAACTTCTAAATGTATATCGTATCAACCGTGCCAAGCAGCTGTTGTTGGAACCTGGCAACGAAACAGCCACTATGTTTGCCATTGCGATCGACTCAGGCTTTAATTCGGAGTCGTCGTTCTACACCGTTTTCAAAAGAAACACGGGTCTTTCTCCCAAAAAATTCAAAGATTCCATAAAATCTACTTCAGAATTATAATTTTAGAGTGTTTGTTGCGCATTTGTATGTTCATTTGTACTACATGCTTTACCCGAACTTTGGTCAAAAAAATATGCCATAAAGCAAGTTTGTTTCATAGACCAATGAGTATGTACTAAAATGAAAATCAATTTTAATATCCAACCATCCGAAAAATGGCTGGATGATCTCGCAAGGCAGTTAGGTACAACCCCCGAAACTGCGACAACATTTACAATGCGTTATGAAGACTCTTTTTTGAGGGTCAACACGGTGCCTTATAACAAAAACTTCATTCCATTTGTTGGAAAATTGGTGACTCAGCAACCATTGGGTTTTTGTAAGGAGAATTTTGGGACAAATGAGTATTGGACGCTCCAATTAATCAAGTCGTCTCGAAAACACAAGTTGGAATTAAGAAACGACTCAGGAGAAGTAAGGTTATTTGAATCATATACCTCTGGCGTGTTTTTTAGTTCAAGTATGATAGTCGATTTGGAGTTAGAAGCTAACCAAGAAACTACTGTACTGTCGGTAAACTTACACAGAGATTGGCTGTGCGAGCAACTGGGGGTTAACGAGTCGGCGGCTGAACCTGATGAAGTTAAGTTACGGGAGTTATTGATGTCAGAATCGGCGAATTTTTTGTGTATTAGTAGTTATCCCGACTGGATTGACGATTTGGCTGAACACGTAGAGGCATTCAACTGGAAATTGGTGTTGCAAGCAAGGTGTATGCAGTTGATTGCGGATTTAAGTTCGCAGTTGAAAGGAAAAAAGTCGGTTGCCTGCCAGTTGAATGAGCAGGATTTACAGAAAATTGAGGCTATTGAAGCGCAATTTTTTGGACTAAACATGATTTTGCCCTCTATTGATTTTTTGGCAAAGGAGGCGGGTATGAGTGTCTCAAAATTTAAGAAATGTTTCAAAGTTCGTTTTGGTGCTTCCCCGTATGAGTACTACTTGAACCTGAAACTTGTGCTAACCGCTAATTATTGGACACGTAAATGATAGAAAGTTAGAGACTTCAAGCACAGATTTTTGTCTTATTTTGAGTTAAATTTTTCATGTCAATGTTATGTTTGAGCAAATACTTGTAAGGGCTTTGAAAGTTGATTCCTCCATGTATTCTCTCGAAATTATAAAAACTTCTAAATTCCTCCAATGTTTCTCGAGCTTGCTTCAAATCGTCAAATTCAAACCTCTGACATACAGAGCTTTCCATGATGGAATGGTAGGCTTCGATGTGCGCATCTTGTTGGGGTGTTGCAGGTTTTGTGAATTCTTGTTTGACTTGTTTATCTCGAAAATATTGTTGGA
>NZ_AXVJ01000055.1 GCF_000482465.1 Runella limosa DSM 17973 | reverse complement strand
AAGCAGTCAGGAACTTCCCTAAAAAGTAGAGGCAGATTAGTTAACACTGCTTGCAAACAACTCAGGTCTATTCTCTTTTGTGCAGCTCAATCAGCAGCCAAATTTAACTTGGATTGTAAAGAACTTTATACAAGACTACTGGCTAAAGGGAAATCCAAAAAAGCCGCTAAAATGGCTGTTGCCCACAAATTGATTAGACAGGCTTTCGCTATCGTCAAAAACAATGCTGTATTTCAAAATGACTTTCAGGCTAGCAAAATTGCGCTCGCAAAATAATAGTTGCCTTGTGCTTTGTTTTTTAACACAGTTCATAACCGCAGCGGGGTTTCTCAAAACCCAGTTGCTGCAAAAAGACGCGTCAGAGACGCTGGGCCTTGTTGCCCCCGAATCACAGTTCGGGGGCAGTGCCCGTGCCTGCGGTTTCTCACAACCGCAGCGGGGTTTCTCAAAACCCAGTTGCTGCAAAAAGACGCGTCGGAGACGCTGGGCCTTGTTGCCCCCGAATCGTAGTTCGGGAGCAGCGGTGTTCGTTCTGAAGTTGTCTGTTTCAGGCTGGTTGTTTTGCTTTCGTTTTGACAACCAGCTTCTTAGCGTACTTCTCTTTATAATCTGCAATATGTTTACTGATATCTTGCCTGTCTTTCTCGGTCAGGGGTTTACTTTGAATAATAAAGTCAATACCCTTAGGTTCTTTTATAAATCCCATAGAATTATGATTTAAAATATTTTTCGACTAAAAATCTTGCTGCGTGGGTTTCAATAATCATTCGATGCCCCCCAATGTGATTAGCCCCCAAGGAAGCTTCATAATGGGCTATTAGTTTAGTCTTAGCAGTAAACGCCACGAACCCATCAAAACCGTATTGAAAAGAAAGTTTACAGGCATAAGCAACGAGGTTTCCTGCAACGCCCTCATAGAGTTTATTTTGTCCAATGTTAAAAGGTGCGTTCTCAAGCAAGTTCATGAAAATATGGTCACTTTCTTTACGAACACTCAAAACTCCCTGAATAATATCAGGATTATTTACAATCGTAAGTTTATAAACTTCATTAATATCGTCCTTCAATTCTGCTTTCCAATTGAAGTTCCAACCATTTTTCTTGGCAGTTCGTTTACTGTCTTTGAGCGTAAAGCGAGAGACTTCAGTAGGAAAACTATCTCCTGATATAGTATTTTGGATGGAGTTTGTCAGCCTATCCACAAAGAAGTCTAATAATATTTCTTCCCCTTTTTTCACTCTGTGAATTTACAAAAATTTTGAGAAACTACAAAGTCTTGAGGGGTCGTTACTTACGCCCCCGTGCCTGCGATTTCTCAAAACCCAGTTGCTGCAAAAAGACGCGTCGGAGACGCTAGGCCTTGTTGCCCCCGAATTGTAGTTCGGGGGCAGCGCCCGTGCCTGCGGTTTCTCAAAACCGCAGTTGGCATATCCAAGCAAATAGGACAGATATATTATAATCTCTTCCCGAATAATCTCCAGCACTTAGGATTTTGAAATTGCTCTATAGCATATTCTATAAAACCATCTATGGTATTTGCCTTGCGTGCGTGTATAAAAAATTGTTCATTATACAGTACCTGTATTTCACCTGTAGGCTTAAAACAAACATAATGAGGCCTAGTTAGACCATTTCTGCCAAAATAATCGCTGTCAGAGCCTTCAAACTCAAACCATAAATAGAAATTTAAATATTCATCAGAAATCGGATTATCATAGCGTTTACGATAGGAAGGTATCTCCATGCAGATAAAAGTCCTTAGCCAAAACGCAGGATCATTACCAAATTGGATTGTTAAACAGGGAAACATATAGCTTCCAAAACGGGGCCTTGTATTCTCAAATTTATACTCCAAATTTGAGAATATTTTATCAGCATATTCAGATAACCTTATATTTGTAGGTATGTGAATTTTTTCCATTAAGCTGGGAGCAAGAGAGTTTACTGCCTTGATGATAGATGTGTTTATTTTTTCTTCAAAAATTTTAATAAGCTCAAAATCAGCACCTAGCATCTCTATATTCTCCGCGCGTGCCTTTGTTTTACTAACACTCGAATCTTCCATTTCCTGCAAAATTCTTTTTGACGCTTCATCCATATTGTAATTCTCATAATTTGATGTCACTTGAATAAGTATATCTAAAAATTGTCCTGCATCTTTTGGGCTGGTCTCGGGAGTCCCTGCTATTGCAGTAACTGCTCTGATGATATTTTCATTATTTTTTGATAAACCTTTAGAATAGTTTACATATCTCCAGTGAAGAGGACGTCTCCAATAATGTTTAACATTTTTCTCAGCAACCATCCACATAAATAGCTGACTAAGATGAAAAATATCAATCCAAGTTAGTACTTTTTCTAACCAATTTCTTGCTACATCAGGACTATGCATTTCATTCCCAACAGCTTCACCCACTTCTGTGAGTCTTTCGTCTTCAGGGTCAAAAGATACTCCAAAATCAATTAGTACTGGCTCATCATCAATAACCACAATATTGGGTACTTTAATATCTCTATGTACTACTCCTTCCTTATGTAGCTTTACTAACCCATCAGCAAGATTATAGACTATTTCTTTTGCTTCGTCAAATATTCGATTGGGGTCATAATCTAATTTTTCTTTTCGCTTATGCCACCAAGTATCAAATGGCTGTCCTTGCTTTGATATGTACCAATAGTTATCACCTGAAGTAGAATGAGTCAAAATTTTGATGACATTTTTATGATAATATCTTTCGTCAGTCAAAATTTTTATTTCCCTCTTAAATCTTCTAATTTCATCTTCTGAAGGAGCATTCAAAAGTCTAAAAAAACCCAACTCTTTAGTAGCTATATTTCTTACAGCTATCCCGATGGCTTGCCCGCCACTTTTTGCATTACCTTGGGCTTTCCAGTCATCTAAACCTAATGCATCAAAATGGGCTGTTACTTTCTCTAGTAAATCTTCTTTTTTCTTATTTTCCTCATATTCCATAATAATAACTGATGTTACGCTCAGGTGTAGTATAAGCAAATAATAATAATTGTTTTTTCGTTCTTTGACAATTTGGTTTTCAAGGCTTGTAGTTGGATCCACCCTGTGCCTGCGGTTACTCACAACCGCAGCAGGGTTTCTCAAAACCCAGTTGCTGCAAAAAGACGCGTCGGAGACGCTAGGCCTTGTTGCCCCCGAATCGTAGTTCGGGGGCAGCGCCCGTGCCTGCGGTTTCTCAAAACTGCATTATATTCCTTATTTAATGTATCTAAAGTCCTCGTTTCCTTTGAGTTGAACGAGCACCTCATACATGAGGTTGATTACACTTTGCACGTCATCTTTGTGAACGGTTTCCACGGTGGTGTGCATGTATTTCAATGGCAATGAAATCAAAGCTGAGGCAACTCCTTCGGTCGCATACGCAAAAGCGTCGGTGTCCGTGCCCGTCGAGCGACTTACGGCTTGGCGTTGGAACGAAATCTTTTTGTCTTCGGCAACCCCGATTAACATGTCTAGCACGTTGTTTTGCACCGCAGGGCCGTAGCACAATACAGGCCCGCCGCCGCACTTCATGTCTCCTTGTTCTTTTTTCTTGTACATCGGCGACTGCGTATCGTGTGTTACGTCGGTACAAATCGCTAAATCTGGTTTCAAACGACGCACAATCATCTCAGCACCGCGTAAACCAATCTCTTCCTGAACCGCATTGACGATATAAAGCGTAAATGGCAACGTAATGTTGTTTTCTTTCAAACGACGCGCTACTTCCGCAATCATAAACCCACCCATGCGGTTGTCCAACGCACGCCCTACGTAGTAGCGATTGTTCATTTCAAACAAGCCATCCGAAAACGTAGCAACCGTACCCACGTGGATGCCCATTTCTTCTACTTCTTTTTTACTACTCGCTCCCACGTCGATGGTTAAGTCCGCCACTTTGGGGGCAGCTTCTTTCGCGAGGTCTCGCACGTGAATGGCAGGCCACCCAAAAACACCTTTGACAGTACCCTTTTTTGTATGAAGATTAACCCGCATTGAAGGAGCGATAAGAGCATCAGAACCTCCATTACGAATCACGTAGATGTAGCCATCTTCTGAGATGTAATTGACAAACCAAGAAATCTCGTCCGAGTGCGCTTCAATCACCACTTTATACGGCTGGTCGGGGTTGATGATACCCACGGCAGTTCCGTACGTGTCCACGAGGTAATCATCGATGTAAGGCTTCAAGTAATCAAGCCAAATTTGTTGTCCCGACGATTCAAAACCCGTCGGAGAAGCGTTGTTTAAGTAATTATAAAGGAATTCGGTGCTTTTGTCTGACATGATGTTTTATTTGCTATTTAACTCACTACTCATTTTTATAAATACAAATTTAATGAAGCGCTTGACACTCTCTCGCTGATAGGCCACTTCGATTCAAATTTCACTCTTTTTTTCGTCGGTAAAAGCGAGCGCCTTTCACTACATCTACCAACGTATAATGCTCCCTAACATATTTTGCAATGATTGGAAATTTTTCGTGGCGGTAGTTCACATTGGCAGGAACATAAATGGTTGACACGGGAGCCACCATGGCATCCATAAATAACGCGGGTTTATTTTGGTCTAAATCATCAATTAATTCGCGTTGACGGTGGGTTTGCAAGGGGCTTTCGGTATAAATCCAGTACGAGTGTGGAAGGCGATTGCCCGCTGGCAAGTGTTCATATACAAAAAAACGGTCGGCATAGCCCCAAATTGTCATTGTTTCATTGGGAAAAATATTCGCTTGTATTGCCTTGCGTATCATTGTATCTGACTTAGGCAGCTTAGGAATCGTTCCCAAAGGAAACACAACCACATTTCTGATACCTTCCAAGGCGATTGCCAAAAGGGCAACTGTCCACAAGCTAGAAAACGTTTTGGGCGAAAAGTACAGAGAGCAAAAACTCGCCAGCACGACCGAAGGAACAAACAAAAACAATAAGTAATGGTCAAACGGATTTCCTGCTTGTAAAACGGCGTACAAACTTACCAAGGCCATTCCCACCGCAAGGCCCATCACGGAGCGGGAAACGACCACGTGCCGCGAAGGAAATCGTAAAAACTGAATAACCCCTGTCGAAATTAATACAAGTTGAACTCCCCAAAAAACGCGGGTAGCGGCAGGCTGAAACACAAATCGCCCGATGGTAAGTGGACTGAAACGGTTGCTGGTTTCTAGTTTTGAATGTACGGTAGAAAATGAGTAGTAATAATAACTCCAGAAATAATCATTCCAGAATGTTTCCAGTTGGTCGTAATGATAATAATACCCGTTTACTAACAAAACAGGCAAAATTCCGCCTCCCACCAACGCCAAAAGGCGTTTCCATTGTTGGGTTTTGAGTAGAAAAAAAAGGAGAAAAAGTGCCAAAATCAACCCCATCGGAATGGTTTGAAACTTGGCAAACGGCAAAAGCCCCAGCCACACCCCCAAGAGGAAATAACACCACGAAGGATAAGTGCTGTTTTTCAGTTTAATAACCGCCCAAAAACCTACCGTCAACATCAGAATACAAACGTGTTCTGAATTGTAGGTCATAAAACCAGGCCATAAATGAAACGCTTGGAAGAGCAGCAGAGGAGCGGTAAACAAAAATGACCGTGCCGAAGAAAACCAATGTTTAAACATCAGAAAAACAAACGTCAGCGTCGCGACCCAGAGCATGACCCCAATCCCGTCGGCCAGCGCCCAATCGACTTTGATTCCTGCCATTTCGGCCACCGCCAAAGGAAGTACCGTGAGTGGGCGGCTGTCGGAATAATTGAGTAAGGTCCAAAGCGGGCGGTCAGCGTGCGCTGTACTGATGGCCGAGCTAATCCACGTACTCGTATCCACATCCAGTTCGGTTGGAATTTGATAACACCACCTAATGGCTATCAACACGAGTAAACTACTGACGAATAGGGCATTCCACCAAGTATCAGCGCGTTTTATTGTCATACTTTCTTAGGAGCCATGGTCACAAAAACCGAACTTCCGAAAGGGCCTTTACCAATGATACTTTCTTCGATTTTTACCAACCAATACAGCGTATTATTGATGAAAGACGGCGGAACTGCCACATCAGACGACTCTTTACTGAGGTCAATCCACCCCCGTTTCATCTGAAACCGTTGCCATGCCCGTACTGCCATGATAAGTGGCGATAAAAAGAAACTCCAATAGGTTGCGTAGGTCACTTCTAAATTGGCGGCTTTTGCCAACCTTTGCATGTCCTCTTTGACAAATCTTTTTTGTCCTCCCACCACCACATCGTGTACTCCCGCAAAAGCAGCGTGGGCATTGTTATTGGTAATAAAAATGCCGTTTGGGGCCAGTTTAGCCTTAATAGCGGCTAAAACATCCACAATAACTTCATCCGAAAAATACGTAAAAACGTCATTGCAGATAATAACGTCAAACTTTTTTTCGGGTTTATAAGCCGCAATTTTGGTTAGGTCAAAATACGTCACGTCCAAGCCTCTCGACTGCGAAAACTTGACGCCATCTTCCGAATAATCAAACCCTTCGATGGCCTTAAAACCTTGTTCTTTTAAATGAATCAACATTCCGCCCGTTCCGCATCCTGCATCCAAAATCGTAAGGTTTGTTGGATTCGTAAAATGTTGTTTGATACGCTCGGTTGCCTTCTGGTGCAGCACTTTGTACCACCACAATTGGCGTTCAGCGTTGAACATCCGTTCGTATTCGTCCTGTTTACCTATCATCGCAATCGCGTTAAAAATTCTTATTTTTTTATTTGCGGCTCCTTTGTAATCACCATTTTCTCCACGTACTGTGGCAAGCCGCTTTGGGCCATAAAAATACGGCCGATGTATTCCCCCACAATCCCTAAGCAGGTCAAAATCAATCCACTAAAAAAAGTAAGCAGAATGAGTACCGAATTCAAAATAAAGAACTCAGAATGAATGGCGTACAACACCAAGTCTATCAGTACTGCCAGTAGTGAGAAACCCGAAAAGGCCAAACCCGTGGCTGTCAACAACCGCAAAGGTTTGAGCGAATACCCAAACAAAATGGTCATAAAGAGCGAAGTGAGCTTACGCAAAGTATATCCCGATTCACCTTCCTCGCGGGCATTGTGCGACACCTGCACGCGTCCTACGTTACGGGTGGCTCTAAAAATCAGGCCGTCGAGGTACGGATATGGGCCTTTGTATTTGATAATTTCTTGAACGACAGCTTGATTAATCAACTTAAAACTCGACAAGTACAAATCGTTGGGTTTTTCGAGTAACCATGTAGTCACCCGATTGACCAACCAACTGCCAAAATTTCGAAACCACGAGTGTTTTTTGGTGGCATAAAATGAATATACCACGTCGTAATCGCCCTGTTGAGCCGTTTCAACGAGTTTTAAAATTTCGGTAGGAGGATTCTGGAAATCGTCGTCAATCATCACACAATAATCGCCCGAAGCATGATTCAAACCGCACATGACGGCATTGAACTCCCCTGAATTACGACGCAATGAAATAAATTTCACTTCCGAAAAACGCTTTGCTAATTCCGTACAAACTTGCTCCGAACGGTCGCGACTACCGTCGTTGACCAACACGATTTCGAGGGTAGTTCGGTCCAGCGTTTCCAGTACATGCTCAACGAGTCGATTAATCGTCTGTTCGCTGTTATAGACGGGAATGATAACCGACAGCAGCATGAGGTTGATAGACAGATTGGTTAATGACTTGAACGATATGGCGCGCCTCTTCGTCGGTTAGCGAAGGGTTCAAAGGAAGGCTAATCACTTCATTATGAATTTGTTCCGAAATGGGCAAACTCAAATGATTATATTCCGAATAGGCTTTTTGTTTGTGCGGAGGTACTGGATAATGCACCGTGGCTTGAATGCCATTCTCCATCAAATAATCAATGAATTGTTCCCGTTTGGGATGACGTACCACAAACAAATGCCACGCATCCTCGTAAAGCGTTTTGAGACTCGGAAGTACCAAATCAGGATGCTTTATTTCAGACAAATAAAAACGCGCTAGTTCGCGGCGGCGTTGGTTTTCCGTTTCTAAATACTTCAATTTCACGTTCAAAATCGCCGCTTGTAGTTCGTCCAAACGACTATTGGTTCCTACGTGGTCGTTGTAATATTTGATAGTAGAACCATAATTTCGTAAGCTAGCTATTTTACGTGCCAAGTCAGAATCGTTGGTTGTGATGGCTCCTGCATCTCCCAAAGCACCCAAGTTTTTGGTTGGGTAGAAACTAAAGGCTGCCGCATCCGACAAATTACCTGCTTTGTGACCCTGGTAAATAGCGCCATGGGCTTGGGCAGCATCTTCCACGATTTTGAGGCCGTATTTGCGCGCAATGTCCCAAATGGGTTTCATATCACAGCATTTTCCGTAGAGGTGTACGGCTAAAATGGCTTTGGTACGAGGCGTAATTTTTTCTTCAATCTTACGTGGGTCAATGTTGAATGTTTTGGGGTCTGGTTCTACCCAAATCGGAGTTAACCCTAAAGTAGTAACCGAAAGAATGGAAGCGATGTAGGTATTGGCAGGAACAATCACTTCACTTCCTGCGGGAAAATCAAAGGCTTTAAAAATCAATTCTAAGGCATTAAGTCCATTGGCAACTCCCAAACAATGAGACGTTCCACAGTACTCCGCCCAATTTTCTTCAAACGATGCCACTTCTTTTCCCAACACATACCATCCTGACTCCGCCACGCGTTGCATCGCTTCCGCTATTTCAGCCTGATACGGCTGATTTGTACGTTTAAGGTCGAGGTGAAGTATCATGGTTTTTCAAAGAAATAGTCGTTCTTATCATAGTATTGATTTGACATCACCAACAGCACCGCATCTGGCGTAAACTGATCCATAATGTGCCAATCTCCTGGATGTAAAATGAGTGCTTGCGAAGGCGAATCAAGAATATACGTATCTTCTTGTCCACTGTGACTAACCTGAACCCGACAATTTCCTGCGACCATTATTAACGCATTTGTCGCCGTAAAATGGCCATGTTTTGCACGCTCTTGGTCATCAGGCACGCCGTAGATATAAAAAACTCGTTTTATATCTCCTGGTAAAATTTTCTCAAAAACGGTCAATTTCCCTTCCTCTTCTCCGAAGGTACTTAAATCTATCAATTGGGGCATAATGGGGTAAAGTAATGCTGCTAGATTAAAAGGGCATTAAAATTCCCCTAAATAAACACAAAATTTTTGAATCTACCTTCCTGCTACCGTCGAGTGGCTAAATTTTTACCCTTGACGTAAAAAACAAAAAAGGAGCATTACTGCCCCTAAAACCATTTTTTACCTGTGTTTTTAAACCCGATTTGGGTCTGGATGCACCCACGAGCCTCGGTAGGGTCGAACCAATTTTTTTGTTGCTTCGGTATCACCTACGACCACCCGTTTTTTAGGGTCATATACCAAAGGACGCCCTAATTCCATTGACATATTGGCGAGAATACAACTAGCCGTCGAAATATGCCCTTCTTCAATATCTGCTATCGGGCGGGAATTATTCTCAATAGCGGCAATAAAATCAAGCATGTGCAGGCGCGTCGCAGGGGCGGCATTTAGCTCAATGCGCTCTTCGGTCAAATCTTCGGGATATTTTTCTTTTTCATAAATCACATCTTTATGAATTTTTTCACCCTTCCCTTGTGGAATAAAATCATACGCCATCGTACTGGCCCAAAGCGTTCCTTTTTCGCCGTAGAGCGTAAATGACCACGGATAGTCGGGATTCGCGGGGGTTCCCCACGTGCGATGTTGCCATACGCAGTTCAATTCGTCATACTCAAAAATCGCTGACTGCGTATCTGAAATATTTGATTTACCTTCTTTTTGCACATAAATCCCTCCCGACGATGTAATACGCTTAGGCCAACCCAAATGCAACATCCATCGCACGGTATCAAACATGTGAATACACATATCGCCCATGATGCCATTTCCATATTCTTTAAACGTCCGCCACCAACGAATGTGCGGCAAACCATCGTACGGACGCATTGGCGCGGGGCCTGTCCACATTTCATAGTCAAAGAAGTCGGGAACAGCTTGCACAGGTGGATTTCCGTTGTTGCGCATGTGATAATAGCAGCACATTTCTACGTGCGATATTTTCCCTAACAAACCTGCATCAACAATGTTCTTTTTGGCCTCAATCAAGTGCGGCGTACTTTTTCGCTGGGTACCTACTTGTACTACCTTCTTGTACTTACGGGCAGCCGCTACCATCGCTTCGCCTTCCATTACATCGACACTAATCGGCTTTTGTACATATACGTGCGCTCCTGCCTTAACGGCGTCAATCGCTTGCATGGCATGCCAATGGTCAGGACTGCCAATCAGCACAATATCGAGTTTGTTTTCGGCGAGCATCTTGCGGTAGTCTCCATACAAAGCAGGTGCTTTTCCTGATTTTTGGCGTTGGCTTACCAGCTTACCCGCCGCTTCTAGCATGTTTTTGTCCACATCACAAAGGGCTACTACTTCTACCGAAGCCACTTGAATAAGGCGGAACAAATCACTTTTTCCGTACCAGCCCGTACCAATCAAGGCCACACGGTACGTTTTGGCAAGATTATTCACATTCAAACCACTGGCATCTAGGGTGGATAATGCTATGGAAGCAGAAGTCCCTTGAAGAAATCGACGACGATTGAGCGTAAAATTATTCATTTGTGGAAAAGGAGCGGTTTTTTATTGGATTGCTTGTTTATTGAAATAAAGTACCGCAGGTTTTGCAATTACTGCAATATGCGTCATTTATTTGTCTATTATACCCACAACCTCCCCAAATTGATGCCCACAACCTACATCCCAGCCCTCAAATATCATTTTCTGACTCCTATCTACGACTGGTTTATCCGAGTAACCATGCCTGAAATGGAAGTCAAAAATCGTTTGATTCACCAAGCACAACTTCAGCCTAGTGACAAAGTATTAGACTTTGGCTGCGGTACTGCCACCCTGACGCTACTCATCGAAGAGCAGTGTAACAGTGGCACAGTTATTGGCTTAGATACCGACCCGCAGATATTGGCTATTGCGCGAAAGAAAATCAGTCAAAAAAAGTCAGCAATTACGTTGCTGGCATACGGAGGAACCACCTTCCCTTTCCCCGATTGTGTCTTTGATAAAGTTTTATCTTCTTGGGTATTTCATCATTTGACTACCACCCAGAAAATAACGGCTTTTAAAGAAATCAATCGGGTACTGAAACCACAGGGAGAATTGCACATTGCTGATTGGGGAAAATCAGAAACCGCACTGATGAGGTTTTTATTTTTTGTGTTACAGGTGTTTGATAATTTTTATACTACCAACGATAACGTCGAAGGAAAACTCCCCGATTTAATGCAAAAATCAGGTTTTCAAGAGGTGGAAATTCTTGGGAATCAATCCACCCTGTTTGGGACATTATCTTATTTCAAAACAGTTAAGTGCTCAAGCTAGCTCATTTTTCGATACGCCTCAAAAACGTTTCCATTCATCACGGGGTCGGTAAAAATTTCTAACAATTTGGCTTTGCCATTTTGAACCAAAAATTGCTTCCAAATGGATTCCAATGCGTCTTCCTTGACAGTGCCCGTCAAAACAGCAGCCATCATGTCTTGGTGAGTATTCGTATTATTATCCAAAGCAAAATAGGTCACGCCTGCA
Source organism: Runella limosa DSM 17973 (assembly GCF_000482465.1). Lineage (GTDB taxonomy): Bacteria > Bacteroidota > Bacteroidia > Cytophagales > Spirosomataceae > Runella > Runella limosa. The sequence continues at coordinate 89,317 of NZ_AXVJ01000055.1, read as the reverse complement.
TCTTCTGCCGCATTACGTGCCGATGTATGGTGACGCGTTTCAAAATATTGTTCCAATTCAGGTTGTGCCGATGGCCCATCAATCAATCTAAAAATATTTCCACCGTTATTATTAAAAAGTACAATGCGTAGGTTTTCAGGAAGATGTGGATGCCAAAGCGCGTTGCGATCGTAAAAAAACGAGACATCGCCCGTCAGCAAAAACACCAACTTATCGGTCATCATCGCCGAACCGACGGCCGTACTTGTGCAACCATCAATCCCACTCGTACCACGATTGGCAAACACTTCAACTTGCGTGCTTGTCCCCACTAAGTTTGCGTAACGCACGGGCATACTATTGGCCAAATGCAAGACGCAATTTTCGGGCAACGAACGCATGATAGAATCAACCAACGTAAATTCATTCCAACGCTTTTCTTGACGGAAAAACTGTGCAAGTTTCCGTTGGGCATTACGGTCGGCTTGCAACCACTTTTCGCGGTATTGAGCACGCTCCTCGCTGTCATCATCTTGATGCACAAACTGCTGGTAATCAATATCCTCCAGCAATTTTTGAAAGAAATAAACTGGCTCTACGGGCACCTGCAACGACAGGGTTTGAAAGGTATCTATCAGCTGCTCAGTGGGTTTGATGTGCCAATGGCGCGCGGGAGCAAACTTACGCAGGAACAGTTTCAGGTTTTTAGAAATAAACGAATCCCCCACGGTGATTAACAAATCAGGCTGTAAATCAGCCAATTGTTCGTGATTTTTTGGCCGCAAACACACATCATGGTGGCGAACAAAAGCATCGTCGGCAGGAATGTTTGAAATAATATCTCCCAACACGGGCACGCCCATTTCTTCGCTAAATTCTTTCAAAACCTTCCATAAAGCCGATTGGGGTGGAAGCTGTCCCACCGCAATCAGTACGCGAGATGTGTTTTCAAACTCCTCTTGCAAACGATGCCACGTTTCGGGAGAAAGGGTCGGTTGCGTTGAAAGTCGCTCGATCAATCGAACGTTGCGGTCGTAGGTAATTTTTTCATTGGCTGTGGGGTAAAACGGCTCCCGAATCGGCACATTGACGTGTACTGGCCCTTTGGGATACGTTTGAGAAAGATTTATGGCCTCGTTGAGTACGCGTTCGATGTACCAATTTGTATCGGGATGGGCATAATCCGCAGGTAATTCAAACGATTTTTTGACGTGCTTACCGTAGAGTTCATTTTGATAAATGGTTTGCCCGTCTTGTTGGTGTATCCATTCTTTGGGGCGGTCGGCGGTCAAAACCAGCAACGGTATTTCTTGAAAAAACGCCTCCACTATCGCAGGAGCAAGGTTATAAGCTGCACTGCCTGAGGTACACACCAAAGCAACCGTCTGGCCGCTGTACTGTGCCATGCCCATACCGACAAAACCCGCCACTCGTTCGTCAGGAATTACTTTTGTTTTTATGTCACGATGACGCGCAAACGCCAAGGTAAGCGCCGCACTCCTCGACCCTGGCGAAATGACTACTTGTTGAACACCTTTACGGGCGCAGAGTTCGGCAATGTTATTGATGGATTGAAGTATCATATCGGTATAGCCGTCGTACTTTTCACTTCCGACATCACAAAAAAACTGCTTATGTGCGAAATGGCTTTAAAACTGGCTAATTTTTCTTGGTAAAAGGCGTGGTAACTCTCCACGTCGGTCGCCACGATTTTAATGAGGTAATCAAACGTCCCTGACACCACACAGCACTCGACTACCTCGGGCATTTGAAGCATGGCTTCGTTAAACTCGCGAAAGTTTTCGTGCTGTTGTTTATCGAGCGTTACGTTACAATAAACCACCAAGCCCTTGTTTAGTTTTTTGCGGTTCAGAATCGTCACGTATTTTTCGATGATTCCTTCCCGTTCCAGTTTTTTGATACGGTCGTGGACGGGTGTAATAGAGAGATTGATTTGTGCCGCAATCTCTTTGATTGTCAGCTGGGCGTTGGTTTGCAGTAGCTTCAAAATTTGCAAATCGGTATCGTCGAGATGAACCATAATAAGGTGGGCGAATATTTTTCGTCTTTCAATCAAAATTCAATTCAATAATAGAAATTATTTATCTTTTTTTCGATAAATAAGTTTTATTTTCTTATTTATTTTTCAATAACAGAAAATATTTTCGTTCGCCGTAATTTTGTATCGTATTCCAAAAATCAACATTCTGACACTTATTCTAAACCAATTACGACAATGATTATCGGCGTACCTAAGGAAATCAAAAACAACGAAAACCGCGTAGCGTTGACTCCCGCAGGAGTAGCAGAATTTCGTAAAAATGGCCATCCCGTTTACATACAGTCAACGGCAGGGGTAGGTAGCGGATTTGAAGATTCGGAATACGAAAAAGCAGGAGCGATTATCCTTCCAACCATTGAAGCGGTGTACGAAATCGCCGAAATGATTGTGAAAGTAAAAGAGCCGATTGCGTCGGAATACGCCTTAATCAAAGAAAATCAATTGTTGTTTACGTACTTTCACTTTGCGTCGTCGGAGCCTCTAACGCACGCAATGATTGAACGTAACGCCGTATGTTTGGCCTACGAAACCGTAGAAAAAGCGGACCGCTCGTTACCACTTCTTGTACCTATGTCGGAAGTAGCAGGTCGGATGGCGATTCAGGAAGGTGCCAAATATTTGGAAAAACCAATGGGCGGACGCGGTATTTTGCTCGGCGGTGTAGCAGGCGTAAAACCTGCCAATGTATTGATTTTGGGCGGTGGAATTGTAGGAACTCAGGCGGCCAAAATGGCGACAGGCTTGGGCGCTAACGTGACGATTGTGGACGTAAACTTGAATCGCTTGCGTTATTTGGAAGATGTCCTTCCTGCCAATGCCGACACTGTGATGTCGAACGAGTACAACATTCGTCAATTGGTTTCACAGTCGGACCTTATCGTAGGAGCGGTATTGATTCCTGGCGCGAAGGCACCACACCTCATCACGCGCGACATGCTTTCGTTGATGAAAAAAGGAACAGTATTGGTGGACGTAGCCGTTGACCAAGGTGGATGTATTGAAACATGTACGCCGACTACGCACGAAAATCCAACGTACGAAATCGACGGTATTGTTCACTACTGCGTAGCCAACATGCCAGGTGCCGTACCTTATACTTCTACCCTTGCATTGACCAACGCGACCTTGCCGTACGCAATCCAATTGGCAAACAAAGGTTGGCAAAAAGCTTGTGCCCAAAACGAAGAATTGAAAAAAGGTCTAAACGTCGTAAACGGCAAGATTGTTTACAAAGCCGTTGCCGATGCGTGGGGCTTGGCATATACTCCCCTTGAGGAGGTACTAAATTAAGAACTGGTGGGTTAATTTTTTATAAATTGAGATTGATGTCTGAAAAGGTCGAACACAGGTTCGGCCTTTTTTATTTTATATGAATATGTATTTGGAAAAGTCATTTTTTATGACAATATTATCATCGTTTTTTACAACGTTATAAACCAAATATCTTGTCCGTTATGAAATCATTTTTATGCTTCGCCATGCTGTTTTTAGCAGCTTTCTGCACTTCTTTTGGGCAAAATCGCCTTAAATTTCACCGCATACAGGTCAACATTGACCCTTATCAATTGGAGAAACTGTTTAACGACGGTCTGGAAATTGACCACTTTAGTTTTGACAAAAAAACGCTAGTGGCCGAAATCTCCGACAACGACCTGCAGGTCTTTCGAAAACATGGAGTAAAAGTAAAGTACTTGATTGAAGACCTTGAAAAATCGTATCAAGCTTTCAATCTTAAAATGGATGAACAAAACCGCAAAATTGGCCAAATGGCCCGAACAAGTGCCGTACCAACTCCCGCTAACTTTGGTACGGGAAGTATGGGTGGTTTTTACACTTTTCAGCAGTTAGAGGCCATTCTTGACAACATGCGGGCACTCTATCCTAACCTGATTTCCTCCAAAGTTTCGATAGGAAATTCTGTGCAGAGCCGCCCCATTTACATGATCAAAATCAGTGACAATCCCGACGTAGATGAAAACGAGCCTGAGCTCATGATGAATGCCCTCCACCATGCCCGTGAACCCATGAGCCTTACCCAGCTCGTATTTTTTATGTGGCACTTACTTGAAAATTACAATACCGACCCCGAAGTCAAGACGTTACTCAATAGCTCAGAACTCTACATTTTGCCTTGCCTCAATCCCGACGGTTACGTCTATAACCAAACCACCAACCCCAACGGTGGAGGAATGTGGCGCAAAAACCGTCGGCTCAATTCGGGTGGCTCGTATGGGGTTGACCTAAACCGCAATTACGGCTATAATTATGCGCTAAACAATACAGGTTCCTCTCCCACCCAAACCTCCGAAACCTACCGAGGTACCGCCGCTTTTTCGGAACCCGAAACCAATGCCGTCAACCTGTTTTGTCAACAACATCCGTTTGTGACTACCATCAATTTTCACTCTTACGGCAATTATTTAATCTATCCTTTTGAGAGTCTCAACCCCAACAATAACCCCGAACAAGCGCTTTTTCAGCAAATTAGCACCTATTTTACCCAAGAAAATGGCTTTGTAGCAGGCAATGCCTACCAAACGGTGGGTTATACGGCCAACGGCACCGCCCCCGACTGGGAATATGGCCAGCAAACAAGCAAAGTAAAAATGTTTGGATTTACCCCCGAAGTGGGTAGTTCGTCTGACGGGTTTTGGCCTGCTTCCACGCGCATTGTTCCGTTGTGCAACAGCACCATTGACATGAACAAGAAAATTTTGCGCGTTTCAACATTCTATGCTACTGCTACCGACAATGGCCCCGCCACTTTTGCAAGTACCAGTAGTACCCTTCAGTATGCGTTCAAAAACTTTAGTCTCAAAAATGCGAGTTATACCGTTAGTGTATCGTCAACGAGCCCCTATGTTACCTCGGTAGCTGCTCCTAAAACCTATACAAACACTACCGTTGGATTTTTACAAACCCTCAATGATGGCATTGGTTTTACCATAGACCCCGCCACGCCGCTCGGCACAGCCATTACTTTCACCATTAGTGTTGATAACGGAATGCACGTTCAGCAACAAACCGTTACCAAAACTTACAACACGCCAAGCTGCTCTACTCCTTCTAGCGTCTCAGTGACTAACCTCAGTAGCTCCACCGCAACGGTTGCTTGGGCGAGTGTCAGTGGCGCCTCTTCTTATACCTTCGACTATCGCCCCGTGGGAAGCAGCACTTGGCAAAGTTCAACTTCGACCAATCTTTCTCGTGCTTTAGCGGGATTGACGTCATTTACGAATTACGAATACAGCGTCAAGGCCAATTGCCCTTCGCTTTCAAGCACAGCTGCGACCTCTACCTTTCAAACTTACTGTCCAGGCAGTAGCAGTGCTTCTAGCACCTGTTTTCCCGCCAAATGTTATTCTGACGCAGGAGGCATTGTAACGGTTGAAGCTGAAAACTACAACACGGCCGCCGCAGGGACAGGTTCGGCAGCCTCACGCTCTTGGTCGTCGTTTTCCAACTCAAGTGCTTCGGGTGGGGTAGCTATGCGCGTAACGGGAACAGGCGTAAACACAGGCACAAGCCTAAACGGCCCTCGCCTCGACTACGTACTCAATATCAGTACGCCAGGCACTTATTACATCTGGGTTCGGATGTCGGCAGGAAATAGTACCACATCCGACGACGCATTTTATGTAGGTCTCAACGGTGTTTCTGTGTCTTCTAACTTTACCAATGGTATCAATAATAATGGAGGTACGTCTTGGACGTGGGTAGGAGCCGTCAGTGCCGTTCGGGTTACGGCCAATGTCACTACCCCAGGCTACAACGTGCTCAACATCTGGATGCGCGAAGATGGCATACGCATTGATAAAATTGTGGTGACCAACAGCAGCAGTTTTACGCCCACAGGAACTGGACCTTCACAGAGCACTCCTTGCTACTCGGCCACAACTCGCTTGGCTGCCGAGGCATTGGATATAAGCACAGACGAAGATGTAAAAGCGTTTCCAAACCCTTTCCAACATACTTTAAAAGTGCAATGGAATCATGCCCCTGAGCCTGTAAAGGAACTTATACTGTATGGTATTGATGGCCGTACTATATACCAAAATGCCACACTCGATGGCCTCTCTGAACTTGAAATTGCGACTTCGCATTTGGCCGAAGGGAGTTATTTACTGCAAGTACAATTTCCGAGTCGGCGGCGCACCATTAAATTGATTAAGAAGAATTAGTTACCCCCTATAAAAAAACATGGCCCCGTTCCAATGGAACGGGGCTAATGCCAAATTACCCTACTCTATTATTATACTTAATTTGACATCAAACTCCATGCCAAACAAGTTTCTTAAACGACATAATTTATTTTTTTAATACACCTTCCAAATCAGCAGGTGAATAAAAAATAGATTTGAGCGTTTTGTTATCGGCGGTACGATACACCAAATACTTTCCTGCATCTTCGACATAATAACATTCCGTACCTTTGTCTTGGAAGTGTTTGACGGTTGCTTGGGCTTCCTCTTCGGTGTTGCAAGCTTTGCTCATATTGGAGCGCTGCACTTCATCAAACAACGCTTTGAACTGTTCTCCCAAACCAAATTCAAGCACTGCTCCCGATAATACATACTGAATATCGGCAAGTGCATCGGCCACCCCAACAATATCCTTTTCTAAAATAGCTACTTCCAATTCTTTTAACTCTTCAGCAATGAGCGCTACCCGCAGGTTGCAACGGTCTTCAGAGGGGATTTGGGGGATAGATAAGATGGGATGCTTGAAGGTACGGTGAAACTCAGCGACTTGATTGAGACAGTCTAATTTTTCCATGCTTGGGGCTCGTGTGTTGTTGACTAACGTTGCCCAAAAGTAACATTTTTTTGAGTAAGGTGGCTAACTTCTCTAAAATACCTACTCAACTAACTCGGACGTTGTTTTTTGAAACTTGCGGAACAAGTACCCAAAAATGGTACGTTCATCCGTAACAATATTGGCTTTACCTAGCATACCAATGTTGAGACGGCCGCGCAGTTTTTGTAAGTCTTCGACTTGTACCCGCACGTTGAACATCCCTTTTTCGTCGGGCGTCAGCGATACCTCTGATACGCTGCCCGTCGCTCCTCCCCACTCATACACAGGATAAGCGTCAAGCTTCATCACCACTTCTTGACCTACTTTTACTTTGCCAATTTGCGATGAATTTACCTGGGCATAGGCGTAAAGCGGCGCTTCTTCGTAAATCATTTTCAGTAAAATCGTGCTCGGTGCTACTTCTTTGTCACCCTCAAAAACAAAGGAAACTGTACCGTTGTGCTTTGCTTTTAACAATAAATGGTTGTCGGACGTCATTTCAAACGTTCCGTAGGTTCCTTTCAATCGCTGCTGTGCCGTCGAGAAACTTCCTTTGAGGCGGTCACCTTCCAGTAAATGGTCGTTGTTGTTTTTGGAAATTTGTTTTTCCAAACCACTTATTTCCAATTCTTTTGAGGCAATGTCGCGCTGGAGTAGGTTACGGTTTTCCAAATAACTTTGGTACGCTATTTCCTGGGCATTTTTGGCACGCAAGGCGTTGGTTTCGTGCTGATTAAGCTCGTTTTTACTCACATCTCCGTTTTTGTATAGTTCCTGATTTACTACAAAAAGGCGCTTCATCTCTTGGGCTTCATGGACCAATTTCTGAAAGTCAGAAGCCCACTTTTGCTCGGCGATGGCTAACTGCGATTTTTTCAACGCAATTTCTTCTCGAATCCGTTGAATATTGACTTCGATAATCTGCCGTTCATTTTGCGTTGCCACTGATTTAAACTGCTCAAAACTTTTCAAATTGGCTTGGGCAGAAGTCAGTTCTGCCGTTAGTGCGGCAATATCAGGAGCACTGATTTCGAGAATCACATCGCCTGCCTTTACTTTTTGTCCACTACGAACGTGTATGCGCTCCACATAGACCGCCGATGGAAAACGATAAATATCTTCGGTCACTTCTGATTTTAGCACAAACGGGGTTTGGATGGTATCGGGCAAAATAATCAGTGCGCCCGCCAACACGCCCGTCAGGGCAAAAATAACGACCCACCAGCCCATTCGGCTGAGGGCTTTGACGCGCAAATCGGCCACGGGCGCGTCGTCAACGTGGTACAAATCTTCGTATTGCGTGGCTTGTAAGTCTTGGAATGCAGGATTGTTCATGGCTGATGCTAATTAATAATCAATGTAGGTTTTCATAAAATCGTAGTAAATACCGCGCTGCGAAATGAGGTCTTCGTGCTGGCCTTGTTCGGAAATCGTTCCGTCGTCAAACACCAAGATACGGTCGGCTTTTTTGAGTGTATGCAGGCGGTGCGCAATCGAAATGATGGTTTTTCCCTCAAAACGTTTGTAGATATTTTCCAGAATGGTACGCTCGGTTTCTACGTCCAACGCACTACTCGCTTCATCCAAAATAATAATGTCGGGGTCGGGACAAATAAACAAGCGGGCAAAACCAATTTTGAGCACTTGTCCGCCCGAGAGGTTGCCCCCAAAATTGCCCACCATTTGGTTGTATCCAAGGTGATTGCCCTTGACAAAATTGTGCAAATCGGCCAACTTAGCCGCTTCTACTACTTCTTCGGTAGAAGCAGCGAGATTGGCGCAGCGGATATTTTCTTTGATGGTATCGTTGAAAATGTACGTATCCTGCGGGAACATGTGTACGTGACTCCGCAGCACTTTGGGATTAATTTCTCGTAATTCAACGCCGTCAAAGCGAATTTTACCTTCGTATTCGGGATAAAGCCCCACCAACAACTTAACAAATGTTGATTTTCCTGCCCCATTTCGCCCCACAATACCGATACGCTCTCCTTTTTTGATTTCGCAATTGATGTTTCGTAGCTGGTATTTTTCTTCGCGTTGACTATACCGAAAGGATACATTTTCAAACTTCACAACTTTGCTCGAACAGGCATTGATTTGTTCTTGGTAATTACTCGTTTCGCGCTCTTCTAAGAAAATTTCATTGACTTTTTCAAAACTCACCGTCAACTGCGTCATCATCATCCAAAGCGTACTGACGCTATTGACGGAGTTCATCAAGGTCATAAAAATTGAAGAAAACGCCATGTATTGACCAATACTCAACTGCCCCGTAAACACTTGGTAAGCTCCCACCCAAAACACCGCGATTTGGCTAAAAATGAAGATAAGGCGCTGAAGAGAGTTGATTAGGATTTGTTTTTGTTCGTCCTGCATCACCGAATTGATAGACTCCCGATGCAAGTGTTTCCACTTTACTAATTTGTATTTTTCGAGGGATAATAACTTGACCGTCTTAATCCCCAAAAGGGTATCCAAGAAGCCTCCCAACGATGCTTGGTTTTTGTGATACACTTTCGAACGAAGGTTTTTGACAATAGGAATGAAGAAAACAGTAGTAACACAGTATGCCAAAAAACATACCAAAGAAATAAGTCCCAGCGAGCCACTAAAGGCAAACAATACGGGGAAATAAATAAGCATGAAAAAGATGTCGAGGAAATTTTGAATAATCATGGGATTCGTGAGCTGACGTATTCCGATTCCCTCCTGAAACCGTGACATGAACTCTTCCCGCTTGCGGCTATCGTAGTATTTTTGTTTGAGCGAGATAAGGCGGTCAAAAAATTTCGTCATAAAATCGACCTCAAACCGAAACCGATAATGCACCATGAGCATACTGCGCGTGTAAGTGAGAACAACTTGCACGACAAACACTAGCCCTAAACCTACTAACAACCCTAACATCAACTTTTTATTTTGGTTGACCAGTACGTCGTCGAGCATGGTTTGGGTAAAAAGCGGCATCACCAACCCGACCAATTCGAGTAATAATGAAAACAATAAGATTTCCCCCAAAACTCGCTTGTTTTCTTTGATAATGGGCCAATAAATCTGGCGAAAAACGGAGGTAGTTTCTGTTTTGTGTTTTTTACCCGCTTCTTCTAATTCTTTGTTTTGAAAAAATGCTTCGGTGGGTTTAAGCTCAAGAACAATACCGCTCCACTTGTTGGTAAACTCTTCTTTGGAATATCGAACTTTGCCAAAAGCAGGGTCCGAAATACGCACGTAGTTATCGTTGGCTTCGTAAATCACCACAAAATGCTGTCCTTCGTAATGGGCGATGCAAGGCAACTGAATCTGCTGTAAATAGTCGTAATCTAGCTCATAACCCTCGGCCTTGAAACCGTAATTTTCGGCGATTTCTAGCAAGGCGTACAAACTCGTCCCTTCTTGGTTTATTTCGGCCAACTGCGTAAACAAATGCTTGACATTATCGACGCCGTAGTGCCGAAAAATGATGGCCAGCGACGTAGGGCCACAGTCCATCGAGGCACCTTGCTGAATATGGGGAAAGCGATCGACTAATCCGTAAGGGCTCATTTTCCCGCCAAAAATGGTTTTTGTGAAGTCTTTCATTGGGCTATTACGTTGGAATCGGCTGTTTTTTTGGCTAATACGTTACGTCCGTAGTTGATGCGATAATATTTATGAAGGTGGTAAAAAACCATGTATTCCACCAAGCGTTGTTGGCTACGAAACAGGCGATTGACATTCATGTGAACCAAGCTCGCCAGCAAGTCTTCCAACGAAATTTGTAACTCCGACTGCGCGTGCAACATCCGAACGTACTCAATCATCAACTGCAAGTTTTCGGTGCGTTGGTTTGACAATTCGTAAAAAAACTCATGTTCGGGATTCGCCAACGCAAATAGTTCTTGGAGGGCAGGTTCCACGTCTTTGTAGCGAGCATCCAGCTGTTTTTTCAACCCAGCATTGTACCCAAACTCACGACCAAAATCGGCGGCGCGTTTTTCAGTAAATTCCATTTTTTGCTTCATATCAAACCCGAATGCCGTCAGTAGGTCGTCGGTAAGTTTCATACCAAAACGCCAGCGACATTCTTCTCCTTCGGAGCCTTCAATCATGGTTAAAAAGCGTAGTACGGTATCGCTATCGAGGTGAAAATAATCTTCGATGGCATCAATCGAATTACTCCCATAACGCTCCAACTCGCGGTTGTACGTATCATTTACGACCGAGGTAATGGTCTTGTTGGCAATGTACGGTGCGAGCGCATCGTGCAACTCTTGCACTACTTGCCCAATATGCGCGGGGTTGGCCAAGTGAAAACGCAAGCGGAAATGCAAGTTCGGGTCGGCGTAGCGAATGAAGAAGAATTTATCAGTCCAACCGTTGGCCTTAAAGCGCTCAGTCAGCGGGTATAGCACCTCGGTCAAAAGGCGGTCGGCGGTTTTAATGCCCGTATAAACCTTATAATAAAGCCATTCTGAGCCTGTAATAAACTTACGGGTGGCTTGATTGGCCTTGGGGAAGCGCAAAGCAGGTGCGGCGAGCCCCTCGGTTTTGTATGATGCGGTATTGTCAAACGCAACCACAAACTGATTGGTATGCCAGCCCCGCCCCGACTGCACCACCGACGAATCGGCACGGTGCAAAAATTCTTTGATATTGAACTGTTCCAGTGATTTTATTTCGTTCAGGAAGGTTTCGGCCAACCATTGGTTTTCTAAATCAACGTACAGTTCATTGTCAAACTGCGTCAAACAGATATGTCTCGGCACCGAATACTGCGCTCTCCACGCCTCAATTTCGGCTTTTAGCGCAGGCCAATGGTTATTTTTAAACGCCGTTACCAACGACTTCACATGTTGTTCTTTGAAATTCCACTGGGCTTCGGCCAACACAATATTGTCGAGTACCAAACGCGGAATAAACATAAACAACGACGAAAAACTACCCGTAAAATTACTGAGTCCTGAGCGCACGTGCTGCGACTGCAAAGCACACAAAAAGTGATACGTATCCAATGACTGAGTACCCGAAAAATTGTGGGCATTGGACAAACGCGGAATGATGATTTTATTCAGTGATTTTGACCGTAAAAAAATTGTTCCGCCCCGTACGCTCAACATCAAATCCGAAAGCGCGATTTCAAATTCAGGCGCCGTGGACGCTTTGCTCAAAAACGGAATTTGGTATTTTTTTAACTGAGGGCGAATGATGACGTTGCCCGTCCGAGCTTCGGGAAGGTGGACAATGTCCGCAAAAATCACCTCGGGCGCGCTGCGGTCTTCGGCGGCGCTAATTTCTTGCAGCAATGCCAACACCGACGCATCTGTATGCCCAAAGCGCCCGACTAAAAAAGTACCCGTTGTACCGCCAAAGGTGTCGAGTACAATTTTCTCCCGCCCTTCCTCACGAATCACCGAAAACATGGCCGTGTTGGTGAGCGGCAACTGCGGCTGACGTACTTCTACCGCACGCAGGTCTTCTTCTTTGAGGCAAATTTCGTACGCACCTGTCAGTTGAGCTTCGGCTACTTTTTGCAGCAAATAGCTGTGTTCTGGCGGAATAGTGAGGGTTTGATTGGATGGCTGGTTACTTCCCACCCACACGCCTTCCACCAAAGGTGAAATATCGTTTTTGGCTTGTCCTCCAGGATACCCAATGCCCACTTCGGGGTCGAGGGCCAATACGAAAGGAACTTCTTCGTCTTCGTATTTTTCATAAAACCGATTACGAAATTCGTCGAGCATCGGGTTTCCTGCGGGCGATAGTTTTAATAAAGTAGGGATTTTGGAAGCTAATTTATTCAGCAAACCACGGTTCAATTGGCCTGAGAGCTCGGGTAAATAGGTATCAATTTGGAACAACACTTTACGGTCAAACGGCGTCGGAAGTTGGCTCAGTAAGGCTTCAACTTTTTCAAATTTGGCGCTACCATAATCGCTCCCCGATTGTTCAATGACCAACAATGCCTGCTGAACCTCGCCCAGAAGGCTCAAAATTGCCGCTAAGTGTTCCGAAGTTTCAATGTCCGCAATCTTTTGAAGCGTCCCGATGATTTGTGCCAAAAAGTCACCGCCTGTAAGTGCAGGTTCTAGCTCGCTCACCAGTAGCTGCGAAGCCACCACCTCTTCCACGTATTCGAGGGCTTCTTGGAGCGTAATCTCTTCCGAAACAAGCACTTCGGCCAGGGCATATAACGGCGCTCCTTTTTGAGCCCGTGCCAGCACCGCCTCCAAATACTCCGACTGCTCGGCACTACTCAAGTGATGAACGCGCATTCCGCCGCCGTTGTACCGATACTCCACGTAGCGGTATTGGCCGTTGATGCTGTACAAACTGGTATTGGGATAAAACCGAAGAAAAGGCTTAATATCAGGGTGTTTTTCAAGGTCTTGGGTGAGCGCACAGAGGTAGTTCATGTCGAGGCGCGTCACTTTGCGAGAAGTGCCGATATTATCTATACGCACAGCTGTGGAGGCAGTGGAAATGGGTAGTGTGGCAAATCCCCCAAACAACCCAAAAGGCGTACAGCGGGTTGAATAGCGAGCCAAGTATTTGATGAGGGAATAAATGATTCGCTTCGATTTTTCGTCTGGTTGCTGCGTTACATCCAATTTTTGTACTTCCTCGTATAGGGCAGGTGAAGCAATGTACAACGCTTCTAAAAAAGCTGGCTGGGTGAGCTGGCGGCTGAGTTTTTCCCAATCAATGTTTTCAATTGCTTCGCTCCCCGCGAGAGGCACTCGTACAAAGGCCGTTGAAAAATAGGTAGTTGACATGACTGTGGCTGATTTTTTAGTAAAATTAGCGGGACTGTCTGCCTGACTCAAAAAAAGGGGAGCGAAGCGTGGTTTTTTGCTTTTAAGCAGTGGCATTTTGCTACGGAAGCGATTTTGCCTGTTTTTACGACAACAACAAAAAGCGTTCCCACGCCCGTGATGCGCCCAAATACGTCAAAAGCGCCATGCCAATGCTCGCCTCTCCGTCGAGCAATGATAAGTTTGATTCGTATCTCTCGCCGTTGTAACTCAAAAAAACGTCGCTGCTTTCAGTCGGTTGGACGTAGTCAAATGTCTTTGAAAGCCAATAGGTTTCCGTTGGTTCCAGCAGGTGTTGTGGAAAAGCTTCAGCAAATTTTCCAAAGAGATACGCCGCCCCCAAAGTTCCATGGCAAAGTGCGGCGTCTTTCATCGCTACACCGCGACCCAGCCGTGCCGATGCTCGAATAATCGTTTGTTCGGCAATTTCAATCCAGAAATCATTTTTGAGTTTTTGCCCCGCCAACAAAAACGTATTGGCAATGCCCAAATCTCCATAACACCAAGCAAGGCGGCTCTCTTGGTCGGTCGCATTGGCCTGAATCACACTCGGAAACACTGATTGCGCACTTTTGTTTCGAACATTCCACATCCACCGAAGCGTCCCCGCAATCAGTTCTTTACAAGGAGCTGGCGCATGACCTTTTTCATAAAGAAGTGTTAAAATGGCCACAATACTGGCGGTTCCGTGCGACAACCCCAAATTGTACAAAGGAGGCGAAGAAGCGCCTCGACGGCCAAAATCATCAAACTCCCAAGTAATGCTACCACTAGGAAAACGAACGGCTACCAGCGATAGCTGTTCGACAATTTGGTCGATGTACGAAGTTATTTTAGGACTGGGGGTTCGTTCTAAAAAATACAAACACACCCCAAGCGCTCCGTGCAAATAGTCAAAATTGCCGTCGGCCAACAACAACATTGCACTTTCAAACAACCCTTCGTCGAGGTCTTCGACAATCGACTGCGGGTCTATTTCATCGTCTTGCAATAAGCCTTCATTGAACAAATGTAAAAAGCCCCACGCTACGCCTGCGATTCCACCCGCAAATGAATGAATGAGCTTTCCTTCTTGAATATCGTTAAGGCTGGATGATACCCGTTCCCAAATGCGGCCATCGTCCTTGATTCCAAAATGGCGGTGATAATACGCCTCAAACAGCGCATACCCCATTTGCCCCCCCAACAGCGACGCGTGCCCGTCGGTTGGTTGGCTCGCAATATGGTGATAGATTCGATCCAAAATAGTTCTACAGTCGGTGGAGAAATCCTCCGAAGTAAGCATATAAACACTTGTCATGGTTAACTTAGATGAGTAAGGCTTAAAATTCATTGAACTTTTTCAGGGTCTAAAATCAATCTTGCTAAACCGTCATAAATCTCTCTTGAAGCGTAGGCAAGCCACCATAAGAACGAATCGTGGTTATAAAAAAGCAGCCATCCCAGAGAAGGATGGCTGCCACATAAGACCGCTAAAAGATAGCTACTACAAGCAAAAACAAGTTTTTTTCTGCGTAAAAGGCACCGCGCCTCCTTGAGCATCTTGAAGTTGGGCCTTTGAAAGCGATACGACTTTGTCGGTTTTCAGGCTGAGTTTTGACAACTGCTTTTTCATTGTTATTGATTTTTTGGCTGTAAGTGAATGGAAAGAAAAATTAGCAGCTCCAAGATGCGCAAGTAAATGAGCACAAATCTGAGTGGCAGTAATGCTTTGACGTAGGGTTTGATTGCGGACGGCCACCTACGACGCCTTGGCTGTTGTCTTTTGACAAGTTTACTACTTTGTCTGTCTTCAAGTTCAATTTTGAAAGTTGCTTTTTCATTGTTGTGTTTGTTTTGTTTTTTGTGTTTAAATGAATGGAAAGAAAAATTAGCAAGAGAACGTTGCTCCAGTGAACGTACATAAGTCACTCAAACAATACACTTTTGAATTAGGGTTTGATTGCGGACGGCCACCTACGACGCCTTGGCTGTTGTCTTTTGACAAGTTTACTACTTTGTCTGTCTTCAAGTTCAATTTTGAAAGTTGCTTTTTCATTGTTGTGTTTGTTTTGTTTTTTGTGTTTAAATAAATGGAAAGAAAAATTAGCAAGAGAACGTTGCTCCAGTGAACGTACATAAGTCACTCAAACAGTACACTTTTGAATTAGGGTTCGATTGTGGACGGCCACCTACGACGCCTTGGCTGTTGTCTTTTGACAAGTTTACTACTTTGTCAGTCTTCAAGTTCAATTTTGAAAGTTGCTTTTTCATTGTTTTGTTTGTTTTGTTTTTTGTGTTTAGATGAATGGAAAAATGAGACACTGTTTCAATAGAACGACTAACCATTTGGCCAGCAGCGACCTACTTGGCAAGAGAGCGTTTTGACCGCAGGCGCACCTCCTTTAATAGCTAGGGTATCGTTTTTAGAGAGCACAACGATGCTATCCGTTTTTAAATGAAGTTTTGAAAGTTGCTTTTTCATTGTTGTGTTTGTTTTGTTTGATTTGCTTGTCGTGATTGACATTGCAAAGGTGGTGGGTAAAACGACGCTGGGAAAAATCAAAAAAGTAAAGCGGTTAAATTCTCCATTGAAACGTTTTAACTCTCTTTCCAACGGTTCATTTGTCGTTTCAATACGGTTTAATTCCCAAAACCCACGACTCGCTTTCTCTTTTTGGGTTTTTACTTCGTAACATTTTAGCTTTAACCCTCTAAAATTGGTCGCATTTATGCCGTTTCGCCTGTCGTCCCTGCTCTTTTTGGTTTTCTTCTGCTGGGGGCAGCATAGGAGTCATGCCCAATTCTCGAACGTCTCGTTTCAGCACCTCGGCCCCGAGCAGGGTCTTCCCATCCACTACATCACGTCAGCAGTGCAAGATACCTCGGGCTTTATGTGGGTGGGCACCATGATGGGAATGGTTAGGTACGATGGAAAACAATGCCGCATTTTTGACCACGAACGGCTCAACCCTCATTCCTTGTCGGATATGCTGGTTCGTGCCGTTTTTATGTCCAAAAACGGTACGCTATGGGTCGGCACCCAATATGGATTTAATCGCTTTGACTTCCGAACCCAGCAATTTGAACGATTTTACTTTAGCCAACACGGCAAGCGCTGCAATTACATTCGCTGCGTTGCCGAAGATACCCAAGGGAAACTTTGGCTAGGCACGGCTTCTGGGCTCCTTGTTTTTGACCCTATTTCCAAAAAATCGGAACTCATCAAACTTCCCACCGACGAATCTTCCAAAACCCAGGTCTATTCCATCAGGAGTATCATGGCCGACGGCGAGACGATTTGGGTGGGTACCGACATGGGGCTGTATCGTTATCATCGTTCGTCTAAGTCGTTTCAGGTATTTTGTAAAAGCGACGAGCTTGGCAGCATCCCCGACAATTCGCTTTCGGCCTTGGCCAAGCACCCCCAAACGGGAGATATTCTGGTAGGATCGCGGAGCGGAATGGTGGCTTCGCTCAGTTTATCCAGTGAGCTTTTTCGGATCATCAAGCTCCCCCTCAAAGAACCCCAAGAAATCAGCCGTATTTTCTTTGACCGTGACCAAACCTTATGGATTTCGACCTTGGGCGAAGGCGTTTTTTATTTTATCAAAAATTCGGACAAAGTAGGGCAGTTTTTATCTGACATCAATACCCCAAGCAGCCTCGGCTCCAACTACGTCAAATCCGTTTTTCAAGACCGTGCGGGGGTTATTTGGTTTTCTACTTCTTACAAAGGGCTGAGTCGGTTCAACCCTTATAACCAGTCGTTTCGCTCGTTGCTCAAAGATGCCAACGTTCCTCAACCCAATGCCAACGCCAGCACCATTAATCGGATTGCGGTCGATAGCAAAGACAACCTTTGGCTGGCCACAAGCGAAGGTTTGCTCTGGATTGATGCAAAAAAAACGACCCACAAACGCTATTTACACGACCCCAACAACCCTTATAGCCTGACCGACAATTACATCAACAGTGTGTTGGTGGACCGCAACGACGGTGTGTGGGTAGGAACTCGTTCGTATCTGCACTATTTTGATACCAAAACGGGCAGATTTACGCACTTCGACCACCTGCCAAACGAAACCAATCCCTCCCCTGCGGAGAATATTACGCGTACCGATTTTGTGGCAGGCAAACTAATTTACGACCTTGCCGAAAGTGCCGACGGGCGCATTTTTATTGGGACAGAAGAAGGTTTGACCATTTACAATCCTAAAACGCGCATTTTCACCAACCATTTTAATGATGCACTGATTCGAAAAGTGCCCCTCAACCGTTTTAACTCCCTTTATTTTGACAGCAAAAACTACCTGTGGATAGGCTGCGGGGTCGATGAAGTCCTTTGTATTAGCCCCGATTTGACCAAAACTGTTTCATACCGTTACGAAGAAAGTAACCCCAAAGGACTACCCGACAATGGCGTCATGGCTTTTGCCGAAGATTCAAAAGGAAATATCTGGATGGGCACCGACAACGGATTGGGTTGTTTAAACCGACAAACGCAGCAATTTACCAACTTCACTACCCGCAACGGGCTGGCCAACAATTATATATCGGCCCTGATTCGCGTAGGAAGCACCCTGTGGATGGGAACGGCCAATGGCTTAACTCGTTTTGAAGAAAATGGCAAGCGCTTTACCTCTTTTGGCTCGGCCGACAACCTGCAAGTATTGTCGGTAGAAACCGAATGCGTCGCCAAAGACAGCCAAGGAAATTTGCTTTTTGGTGGTTTGTACGGGCTGGTGAGTTTTCATCCCGACCAAGTCAAGACCAATTCGTTTATCCCGCCCGTAGCAGTAACGTCGGTCAAAGTGTATGGCAAAGAAGTGTTGCCAACGCTCTACCGTCAGGCCAACATTCCGATTGAGCTAGACTACGACCAAAACGACCTGACGATTGAGGTCGCAGCCCTGAGCTATGACCATTCCGAAAACAATCTATTTTCGTTTTGGCTCGAAGGCATTGAAAAAACTTGGGGAGCGCCCACCCATCAAACCACCCTCAATTACCTCAATTTACAGCCCAACGAGTATATTTTGCACGTACGAGCGGCCAACAACGACGGTGTCTGGAACCCTGTCCCGTACCACCTGCACATCATCATTCATCCCCCCTTCTGGCAGCGTTGGTGGTTTCGGTTGTTGGTCCTTGCTACCCTGATTGGTTCGGGCGTGTATTTGTACCGTTGGCGGGTCAAAGTGATTGAACACGAACACGCCACCGAAGTAAAACTGTTGGAAGAACAACAAACGCTTCAAAATCAATTGAACCAAGAATTGACCGAAAAATTGGATTACCAACAGAAGTTTGAAATAGCCCAAAAACAACAAGCCGAGACGGAACGTAAAACGATTTTACTGGAACGAGAAAAGTTTTTATCCAAATACCAAAACCTTGTTAATCAGCTCAATCCTCACTTTTTGTTCAATAGTTTGGCCGTGCTCGACAGTTTGATTTACAAAGACCACAAACTGGCCTCGAAGTACCTGCGTCAGCTCACAAAGGTATATCGCTACCTCATCGAAAACGACGACCACGAAACCGTGACGCTGGAACAAGAATTACGTTTTGCCCGCGATTTTGTCAGCCTGCTTCACATGCGTTATAGCGACGGGCTACAGATTGACATCCACCTTTCGGAAACTTTAAACCAAAAACGAATTGTCCCAGTAACGTTCCAAAACCTGATTGAAAACGCCATCAAACACAACATTACCGCTTTGGAATCACCGCTGAAAGTGCTGATATATGAAGACAATGATTACCTAATTTTTGAAAACAACTTACAAAAACGAGGAACCGTTGCGACCTCCAACAAACGGGGTCTCAGTGATTTTAAGGCATTGTACAGCTATCTAACCAACCGACCACTGTTTATCGAAGAAACAAACACGCATTTTGTCGTGCGGGTACCCTTATTGGATTAACGGTTCGCCCAAGTTTTTGGGGCAGATTAAGTCGCGAAACCCACGACTCAACTGCTTTTTTTGTAAAGTCCCCATTGAATTTATATAATTTCAGCCACCTGATTAGTACATCAACCCTTGCTCAATTGTTAAAACCATGAATGACCAACAGAAAAGACTCGTCCAAACAAGCTTTGCGCGTATTGTTCCTAAATCTGAATATGCCGCCAAAGTTTTTTATGGTCGCTTATTTGAAATTATCCCCGAAGTACAACCTTTGTTTAAAAGCGACCTTAAAACCCAAGGTATTAAGTTGTTTCAAGTCATAAGTTTTGCGGTTTGCTCGTTAGATAATATGGACGAGTTGCTCCCTTTGCTTCATGATTTGGGGCGCCGCCACGTAAAATATGGCACCAAAAACGAACATTATGTCTTTATTGGAGAATCACTGATTTGGACACTTGATAAAGTACTTAAAGACGATTTCACGCCCGAAATTCGGCAAGCGTGGCTCGATGTTTACAGCCTAATGGCTGCTGCTATGGCCGAGGCAGCCAGCCAAGAAATCACCTAATCTATGAAACCACTCGCTAACCAACCTAACCAATCCTCCCAAATCCCCGCAACACCAGCGAGTGAAGTACCCAACTATGACAGTACCCAATCCGACGTCAGGTACCAGAGTTTAGTGAGCCAGCTAAATCCGCACTTTCTCTTTAATAGCCTTGCTACGTTGGAAAGCCTCATTTACAGCGATCAGCGCCTCGCCGTCAAGTTTCTGAGCCAGCTTACGCGGGTGTATCGCTACTTACTTTCGACCCGCAGCACACCGCTCGTCCCACTCAGCGATGAGCTAAATTTTATTAAAGATTATGCCGACTTGCTCCAAACTCGCTTTGGCAAAGGCCTTACGGTGCTCATCGACGTGCCACCTCAATACCTCGAACGAAAGCTTGTTCCTGCTGTTTTACAAATTTTAGTAGAAAACGCGACCCGTCACAACATCACCGACCCCGATAGTCCATTGACAATATCCATAAAATCAATTGATAACCACTTAATCATAGAAAACAACCTTCAAAAGAAGCAAATTTTAGAACCAAAACGCAACGAAGCCCTCCAAAGCCTCACCGACTTGTATGCTTATTTTTCGAGTGTACCCATGGTCGTAGAGCAAACCCCCGAAACCTTCCGAGTCACCCTGCCTTTGCTGTGATTTTGGTTATTGGTTAACTGGTTGATTGGTTACTGGTTTTTCCTAATTCTCAATTCGTAATTCCCAAGTCCTAACTTATATGAAAGTCCTAATCGTAGAAGATGAAATTTTGATTGCTGAACAGCTCCAACGGATGCTAAAAGACATAGCTCCCCAAACGGAAGTCCTTGACGTACTCCACAGCGTCAAAACCGCCCGTCGTTGGTTTATGCAAAATCCAGAACCTGATTTGCTGTTTATGGACATCCAACTTTCGGATGGCATCAGCTTCGACTTGTTCAATTATTTCGACATCAAATGTCCCATTATTTTTGCCACCGCCTACGACGAATACGCCATCAAAGCCTTCAAAGTTAACGGTATCGACTATTTGCTCAAGCCCATTGACGAAGAAGACCTCATTCGGGCTTTGGAAAAATACAAAGCGCTGAAAAAGAATGCCCAGATGCCAACGGAGCTGCTCCAGACGTTGGTCAATCACCCAGCGCAAAAAGGGAAGTTGTACAAAGAAAAACTCATTGTGCAGCACCGCAATGCCTCCATTCCTATTTCTATCTCCGACATCGCCGCTTTTTACCTCGACCAAGTCATCTATGTCGTTACGCACGACGGGCAAAAATACATTGCCGAACAAAACACGCTTGATGAAGTAGAAGATATTCTGAATCCAATTGAGTTTTTCAGAACGGGCCGCCGACAAATTATCAATCAGCAAGCCATTGAAAGTTATAAAGGAGACGCGGCGGGAAAATTATACCTAAAACTCAAAACCAATCACCTCTCCGAAGTAGAAATTAGCCGCGAAAAAGCCCCCGTTTTCAAGCGCTGGATAGATAGGTAAATAAAAATGTCGAGTGCAGAATGTAGAGTGTCGAACAGGTTAAACGCATTAAAAAAGTAGCCTCAGCGAGGCGAAATCTTAGTAGAAAAAAGGGATAAAGGCCATCCAAAAGCCCCATGGGGGTGACATCTTTCACCGAACGTCAGCCGCCCCGATGGGGATTTGGGGGGATTGGATTCATTTTTCTACTAAGATGTAGCTCCTCTGGAGCAATCAATAGCCATTCTACATTTTAATGCGTTCAACCTGAATGTCGAATAAGAAAATATAAAGTTTAAAGAATAACAAATATTCGACACTCTGCATTCTGCACTCGACACTCAACTATGATTCGCTTTTGACGGAGCTGGCGCCTGAGGTGTTTGAACGAACCGAGGCAGTTCCACGGTAACGCACACTGCTGGCTCCACTCGCTTCTACCTCCATTTTACCATTGACACTCACGCGTACGTTGCTCGCGCCCGATACGTCCAAAAATGCTTCTTTTACGGGAAAATCGTACGCTCTAATTGAGGTAGCACCCGAAACTTCACCTTCGATACGGTTGGCATTACCTGTCAATGTAATGCTAGAAGCACCCGAGGCGTCCATGATTATTTTTTGTGCTTTTACTTGAATATCCGACTTAGAAGCCCCCGAAATATCCAAGTCGAGTGTCCCTAAATCGTTGAAACCCGACACCCTTGAGGTCGTTGCGCCCGACAAGTCCAATCCTTTAAGCGTAGGCATCGAAACCGTTACGGTCACTCGCTTGCGGTTTCTTCCCCAGCCCAATGAGTCCTTGTAGCGAATCCGAAGTTTTCCCGCCGAAACGCCTGCTTCCAAATCGTCAATATCCTGTTTACGGCCTTCCACTTTGACCGAATAATTGCCTTTTGTTACCGAAATTTCAAACGCACTTCCCAACGACAAACGGTCAAAACCTTTTAAATCGTAGGTGCGCGAAATGCGGCTGTCGTCTTGTTTTGGAGTAAATGAACTGGTTACTACGACCAATGCGCTTGCCAACATCGCAAGCATTAACTGACTTCTGAAGATTGTTTTCATGTGGTTACTATTGTTAAAACGGTTGTATTTGGTATTTATCTATAAGATGCACCTAAAACGGCTAACGTTGCATTTTTCTCAAAGTTATTTTTTAATCGTCATACTACTAAGTCGTTTTGGGCGTTTTTAGCACGCTAACGTCTTTGTTTTAGCACAAATTTCTTTTTTTTAATTCATAACACATTGAAATACAACTTAGTATCAAATTGATAAATACTTTTCAAGTAATTATCCAATTATGATTACTTTTGTACGAAGTTCAACCTATCAAATCACCTTTTGTACCAAATGAACCGTAGAACCTTTCTTCAAAGCACAGCGGGTCTTAGTGCTCTCGCCATGCTCGGGTTAGAAGCCCGCCCCAATGCCAAATCTGTAGGATTACAGTTGTACACCCTTCGCAGCGACATCCAAAAGCAGGGAATCGAGAAAATTTTGGCCGAAGTTGCCAAACTTGGATATAAAAAAGTAGAAAACTTTGGGTATAACCAAGGCAAGTTTTTTGGAAAAACACCTACCGAATACAGTAAGATTCTTGCCGATAATGGCCTCAAAGCCATCAGCGGCCATTACATGACAGCCCGCTCTAAGGCATTTGGAGACTCAGATGGCTTGACCAAAAACTGGGATAAAATAGTTGAAGATGCCGCAGCGATTGGGCAAGAATACGCAGTTATCGCCTATTTGATTGACAACGAACGCAAGCCTGAAGATTACAAACAACTTTTTGACCTGTTGAACAAAGGCTCAGAAGTAGCAAAAAAAGCAGGTCTTACGCTCGGCTACCATAACCACGATTTTGAATTTACCCAAAAAATTGACGGCGAAAAACCATACGACTTGTTGTTGAAAAACACCAACGTCATCATGGAAGTTGATTTGTATTGGGTAGCTAAAGCAGGTGAAAATGCCAACGAATACTTCAAAAAATTCCCAGGCCGTTTCCCGCTTTGGCACGTAAAAGACATGGCCAATACCGAAAAGAAAGAGTTTGCGGAAGTAGGCGTAGGCACCATTGATTTTGGCGCGTTGTTCAAGGATGCCAAAAAAGCAGGCTTAAAACACTATTTTGTAGAGCAAGACGTGTGTCAACGTCCACCGCTAGAAAGCATCAAAATCAGCATCGACAACATCCAAGCCGCTAAGTGGGGGTAGTTTTGGTTGCCTGTTTTCAGTTGCCTGTTTCCGTGTTTTTGGTTTCCTGTTTTTGGTTTCGGGTTTCTCTCCGTGCTTTCGGTTTTTCTCCGTGCTTTCGGTTTTTCTCCGTGTTTTCGGTTTCTCAAAACCGAAAGTCGAGGTTTCTCAAAACCTCGTTAATCTAGGCAAATCATACAAAAAAGGCTTGGTAAGGAATCTCCTACCAAGCCTTTTTATTGATGACAGTTCGTCATTTTTTTCACCTCAGCACCAGCGCATACACGCCCCCCTGATTGGTATAAGAAGCCACTTTTCCCCGCCCCGAATATTTGACTTTGAAGCCGTGATTTTCGAGCAGATACAAGGCATCACGTAGCGACATCCCTTTCAAATTAGGCACTTTCGTAGGATCCGTATCGCGGTTGGCCCATGCAACTTTATCTCCCTCTTTTTTAGCTTCCACCCAACCATCTACGTTCACAGGCGCCTCGATGTCCATTTCTTCGGCCACAATCCGAATATCATCCGAATGTCCCGCCCGCAGTTGCTTCTGCATTTCCAATGTTTTATTTTTTTGCTTCGTCAACGGCGGGTGCATTTTTATGTCGTACCCAATGATACGATCAGCCACTTCCTTAAACACGGGCGCGGCTACACTTCCCGCGTACAATTGCTCCATGCTAAACCCGCGCGGACTGTCAACGACAATCAAACAAGTGTAACGCGGCTCGTCGGCAGGGAAATAACCAATAAACGACGTGTTGTATAGCCCTTGCAGGTATCGTCCATTGACCAATTTCTGCGCCGTTCCTGTTTTACCCGCAATTTTATAATGGTCATTTCTAATGTTCGTAGCTGTTCCGTGATCTACCACCCCTTCCAGAATCGTACGCGCTTTTTTGATTGAATTTTCCGACGCAATGCGTTCTTCACTTTTAAACACAGGATATTCCTGAATTACCTTATCAGCATCTTTTACTTGCTTCACAATCATGGGACGCACCCAATACCCGTCGTTGGCAATGGCATTGTAAAAAGCCAACATCTGCAAAGGCGTCAGCTCCGACTCATATCCGTAGCTCATGTAGGTCAGCGAGGTTTTGCTCCAACGCTTGTCCGACGGCGTCCGAACCTTTGGTACAGGCTCGCCTTTCATGTGAATCCCCGTAGGTTCGCGCAAATGAAAACGTTTCAGGTATCCCACGTACTTGTCTCCGTGGGCGTAGAAATAATCTTTCATAATCAAATGCACCCCTACGTTCGACGATTTCTCAAATACCTGCTGTGCCGTAATGCTGCCATGCCCCGTTTTTTTGGTATCTCGAATTATCGCCGAACGGTATTTGGCGATGCCATTACCCGTATGATACATCTTGCTCAACGGTAGTCCTTCTTCAAAAGCCGCCAACATCGTAGGCAACTTAAACGTAGAACCTGGGTTACTCAATCCAGCCAAAGCGTGATTGTAGGTTTCGCTGTAGGTAGAATCTGAGGAGCGCGACAAGTTGGCAATGGCCCTAATTTCACCCGTTTGTACTTCCATCACAATCACCGAACCGTACGAAGCATTGTAGCGTTCGAGCGTATTGCGCAGGGCTGTTTCGGCAATGTCCTGAAAATTCACGTCAATGGTTGTATGTAAATCGTAACCATTCACAGGCTGTATTTTTTCGTCATCGTCGTTTGGCATAAATGTTTGATCGTCCAAGACGCGGTATAAGCCAATACCAGGCGTCCCCGCCAATCGATGATCAAAACTAGCCTCTATCCCAAAAGAGCCATGCCGTGTTTTTTTGTCTAAATCGCCAATGGTACGCTCGGCCAGCGACCCAAACGGGTTATAGCGCTCATAAACCACCGTCAGTTTTCCGCCACGGCTTCGGCCAGTTGTGGCAAATCGGCGAAAAAACGGCCAGCCTTTCCAAGTCCCTTTTACTTTTTTCTTTGCTTTTTTATCATAAACAACCCCCGTAAAAGACTGGTTAAGAATAATATTGTACTCACGATACGTTATTCTTCGTTTCACCAGCCGAATGTTGCGATTTCCTTTTTTCTTATTTTTTTCAAATTCATGGCGTGCAAAAACCATCTCACGGCGGTAGTCTTCAGCCGTTCTTTGTTTAAATAAAGTAGAAAGAAGCGTCGCCACGGAATCAACGCGACTGTAGAAATACGTACTATCCGTGACAGTAGGGTCCAGAGATACTTCAAAGTACGGCAGCGACGTTGCCATCAAACTCCCGTCATTAGAATAAATGTTTCCACGCATTGCCTCAATGGTATCAATGTGCATCGTGGTTGACATGTGCTCAATCCAAGGCTTATTTTTATGAAGGGCAAAATGCTGGATATAAAAAATACGGTAAATTACCACTGCACCGAGGACAATCAGGCCAATAGCCACTATCCACGAGCGGCGAGATATATCTTCACGAATATTTTTGGGTCGGGAAAGCATCGTCTAATTTTTTTTAATGGAAACCTCAAACTACTCTTCCACCACAATCCGCTGTGGTGTTTTACGGCTCTCTTTTATACCAAACACTTCCACCTTGGGGGCCAATTCCGATTGTTTTCCCATCTTCATATAGTTGGCTTTCAGGATGGTGTATTCGGCCCGTAAGTTATTTACCTCTTCATTTGACTTGCGCAATTGGCGCATTTGGCGCTCGGCGTTGATTCGACAAAAGACCATAATTAACCCTAGACATAGCAAAAAAAGGGAGCCGTCGATGTACTTGACGGGAAACTGCTTCCCTCCCATTACATTTTCTACGTTAAACCATGGGCTCAACCATCCCAAGACTTTACTATTGCCCGTTTTGTTTTTTTTATTTGGGCGACCATTTGCATTCGGCCCACCTACTACGTTAACAGCCATAACAGTTTTAATGGTTTGGGTTTATAACTTTTCAGCTACCCGTAATTTGGCACTACGAGCACGAGAATTTTCAGCGATTTCCTCAGGACTGGCTTCGATGGGCTTGCGGGTGATGGCTTGCAATGGTTTGAGGTCGTTTCCAAAAAAATCTTTTTCGACTTCCCCAAAAAATTTCCCCTTGGCAATGAAGTTTTTAACAAGGCGATCTTCTAACGAATGATACGACATCACCACCAAACGCCCCTGAGGCTTGAGCACTTCGGCCGACTGCGTCAGAAACTCTTGTAAAACGGCCATTTCTTCGTTTACCTCAATCCGCAGCGCCTGAAACACCTGCGCAAAGTATTTGTTCTCTTTTCCACGGGGCGCAAACCGTTGCAGGGCCATCTTGAGGTCGGTCACTGTTTCAATCGAGCGATTGGCACGGGCCGCCACAATGGCCTGCGCCGCAGTTTTGGCATTTTGGAGTTCGCCGTACATCCCAAAAATACGGTGTAATTCCTCCACGGTATAGTTGTCGATAATATCGCGGGCCGTTTTGCCAATTCGGGGGTTCATGCGCATGTCAAGCGATGCTTCAAAACGCGTAGAAAAACCCCGTTCTGGGGTATCAAATTGGTGCGAAGACACGCCCAAGTCACCCAAAATCCCATTGACTTGCTTGACACCGTACAGGCGAAGGTACTTTTGAAGGTAACGAAAATTGGCATCCACAAACGTCAGGCGCTTGTCGTTGATGGCTTCGGCATTGGCCCGCGCGTCGGGGTCTTGGTCGAAGGCAAACAAACGACCTTTTTCACCCAAGCACGCCAAAATCGCTTTTGAGTGACCACCGCCGCCAAACGTCACGTCCACATACACGCCATCGGGCTGTATATCTAATCCTTCCAAACACTCTTTCAATAATACTGGGTTATGATACATTGTGGTTTTTAGCTGTTGGGATTCGTTTTTACGAATCAATATACGAACCGCCACAAATTTAACAACTTGTTGAGAAGAGGGACAGTTATTAAACTTTCTTTTTTACAGACACTTAACCAATTCACTGATTGCCAAAAGAATCTGACTTGTATTTTATCGGTAAATTTCCATAAACTGCCGATTATAGCAACCATCATTTTTGTTTTTTAAGTAAGATTGTCCCGTCATACTGTATAAGAAACACATGTTACTCAATCCGAATAGAAAAAACCTACCGCTTGTCATTCATCTTTTGGCATGGTCCCTCATCTCAGGGCTAGTTTTAATGCCTCCCTTTGGTGGACGGCTGGCTGTTCCCGATGAATACTGGGTCAAACAATGGATACTTTTGGTGCTGCTTATCAGTAGTTTTTATTTAAACGCCAAGGTACTCATTCCCAAATTGCTTTTTAAAAACCATACCTTGTGGTACCTTGCCTCCATCGCCGCCGCCGTAATAGCCATTTATTGGACCATCCAGGGTGTGGAATCGTGGTTGAACTTACCTGAGCTTTGGCACAAGGCCGTTCGTCCCGACAAAAAATGGGACGGATTAGCTAGGGGCCGCCGCTTTGACTCATTTACGTTGTTGTACTCGTTGTTGTCGCTAGGAGCAAGTACCAGCTTGACAATGGTTCAAAAATGGCAAAAAGACGCCCGCATCCGCGAACAACTTGAACAAGAAAAAGTGACTTCCGAATTGTCTTTTTTGAAGGCGCAAATCAACCCGCATTTTTTCTTCAATACCCTCAACAATATCTACGCGTTGACGATGCTCGATGTAGAACACGCCCGTGAGGCACTTCATCGGCTTTCGCGCATGATGCGGTATGTGTTGTACGAAACCAAAGAAGGCATGGTAAGCCTGAGCCACGAGATTGCATTTTTACAGGACTACATTCAGCTCATGCAACTGCGCCTGACGGATAAAGTAAAAATAACCTTCGACAAACCCGAGCCTTACCACGATGTGTCGATTGCGCCCATGCTTTTGTTGCCGTTTTTGGAAAATGCCTTCAAACATGGCGTCAGTGCCACACAACCTAGCGAAATTTTTGTAGGTTTGAAACAAGAAGGCGCTACCCTCAGAGTAGAAGTTAGAAATACCCTCTTTTCGGGAAAAGGGCCTACTTTGGACGAGAGCAATGGCATTGGTTTGGTAAATACCCGCCGTCGGTTGGATTTACTTTATCCCAATCGCTATCGCCTCGACATCACCGAGCATACCCCCACCAACGAATACTTGGTGATATTGGTGATTCAAACGCCTAATGTAACGCAATCGCCCCAAACTCCTTCCTATGAACCTAACTTGCATAGCCGTTGATGACGAACCCCTCGCTTTGGGATTGGTCAGTGTATTTATCGAAAAAACGCCTTTTCTGACGTTAGTTGGCAAATACTCCAGTGCCGTAGAAGCACTACAAGGGCTGCATGACCAAAAAGTTGACCTCATTTTTTTGGACATCCAAATGCCTGATTTGACGGGTATCGAGCTTGCTAGGGTTTTGGGACAAGCCCAACAAAATGGCGTTGGCCCGCGCATTATCTTCACGACCGCCTTCAATAATTTTGCCATTGAGGGCTACAAAGTCGATGCCTTAGACTATTTGTTGAAACCTTTCAATTACGAAGAGTTTCTTCGGGCTGCCAACAAAGCCAAGGCGTATTTTGAGTTAATCAACCGCCCCGCACCAGCCCCTGCCGTTGCAGCAGCGCCCGTTGCCGCCGAACCCGAAGAAGATTCGCTCTTTTTGAAGGTTGAATATCAGCTTGTTCGGGTAGCCTTCAAAGATATTTTGTACATCGAAGGGCTAAAGGATTACGTCAAAGTTCACCTTCAGGGAAGCAACAAGCCTATTTTGTCGTTGACGAGCCTAAAAGCTTTGGAAGACAAACTTCCTGCCCGCAAGTTTATGCGGGTGCATCGGTCGTTTATCGTTTCGTTGGATAAAATCGCCAGTCTCACCCGAAATAGCATTCAAATTGGCACGATGACGATTCCCGTCAGCGATCAATACAAAGATGCCTTCAGCGTTTTTTTGAGTAAATGGACGTAGTGCTTTAGAGCTTTGTCAAAGTTTGAAAGAAGACTAAAAAATACCCGTTGAACGGGCGAAAGCAGTACGATAAAAGTTCATCTACCGAGATGATGATTGATTACTGCAAAGTTACGTCAGAGACGTTAAACCACACTGGCCCCGACATGATGTCGGGGCCAGTAATAGTAAACAATCAACAATTAATATCCTGTATTCTGCGTCAAGCTTTTATTTCTATCTACTTCCGACTGAGGGAACGGCAACACGTTGTTTTTCTCCCCAAACACCAAGGTTTGTCCCGCAGGATTTTTTACCGCAGTTAGTCTCGAAGCCATCGCGTTCCAGCGTTTCAAATCAAAATAACGGTGTCCTTCCAAGGCCAATTCCACGCGGCGCTCGTGGCGAATAAACTCCCGCAATGACTCTTTGGTGTTGTATTTTGCTTGGTCAACTGCGGGGAGCTTCACACTCGTCCGAGTGCGAATGGCGTTGAGCGCGTCGTAAATACTCGCATCAGGCCCCGACACTTCGTTTTTGGCTTCGGCGTATGCCAACAATACTTCGGCATAACGCATGTGTACCACGTTCATGTCAGTCAATGGAATCTTGGTTCTATCGTACGGCAATTTCGACAAATCCATGTATTTTTTCTGGGCAAATCCCGTCAGAAGTGGATCGGTATGACTATAATTGGTCGTTTCAGAATCTCCAGGCGCTTTGATTGTCATGCGCAGACGCGGGTCACGGTTGGTGTACGGATTGGCCGCATCGTAGCCAGAACCTGCGTCCGAAATCATTTTCCCGTTCGTCATTTCGTATTCATCCACCAAGTTTTGATAAGGAGCAATGGCGCCGTACCAACCAATTTCCACCAACATTCCTTCGTTTCCTTGGGGGTTGTTAGGGGCCAAATATTTGGTCGAAAACAATATCTCGTTGTTGTTTTGTTGGGTTGTTGTCAAAAAGAGATTGGCATATCCACCTTGATAAATCGAGAACAACTTTGAGTTGATGATTTCGTTGGTGATGGTCGCGGCCTCCGCCCAGTTTTGTTGGTAGAGCCGCACGCGGGCCTTCAAAAATTGCGCACTGGCTTTTACAACGCGTCCCGTGTAAGCCGTGGCGGGCAGTTTTGAAATGGCATAATCCAAGTCTTCCAACACAAAGGTGAGTACTTCCTCTTTGGTGCTTTGTTTGATTTTGGCTTCTTCGGCAGTCTTGGGAGCTACTTTATACAACACGACCCCGCCAAACATTTGTACCAAATCGAAATAGTACATCGCTCGCAAGAACCGTACTTCGGCCGAGTAAATATCTTTGTTGGCTTGCGACACCGCACTGACCGACCCTACATTTTCTAAGAAATAATTACACGCCGCAATTCCCTGATACGGCTGGTTGTAAAGCCCCGAATTGACGTTACTCGGGTTCACAACCCCCAACGTTACGGCCTGATAGCCAAAGTAATTGTGTCGATCGTAGGCATTGTCTGAATAGGCATCAAAAAATGGTTTTCGGTGGCCATAAATCCCATTTTGAAGCGTGCGGTACACCCCCGCCAACGCCATAGTGACGTCGGTTTCGGTTTTCCAGAACGTCGCACCCGAGATGGCATTCAGTGGGTTTTTATCCAAAAAGTCTTTGTCGCAAGAACTCAACGTGCTGAAGCACATCAAAGCTGCGAGGCATTGGGTCATGTATTTTTTATAAAATTTCATTGTTGTCGAACGTTTAAAATGAGTACTAAAGCACGGTATCACCTAAAATTTGATGTTCAATCCTCCCGTAAAAATTTTCAACTGAGGGAATTGCGCAAATCGTCCTGAACCTGCTCTTTCGGGATCGTTTCCTTCGTATTTTGTCCACGTCATTAAGTTATCACCCGAGAAATACACAATCAACCCTTTGGCTCCTACTTTGCTGAGGATGTCTTGATTGAAAGTGTAAGAGAGGTACAAGTTTTTCAAACGCAAATACGACGCATCTTGCAAGAAATAAGTAGAAGTATAACCTGACACCCCTGGGTAGCCCACTTGATACACGGCAGGAACGGTGGTGCTAGGGTTGGTAGGTGACCAAGCGTTTAGGAAGCGCAACGGAGGCGCCGAACCTTGTTGGAATGGCTCGTATCCCCAACCGCTCACTTGGGTCTTGATTCCCTGTACCCCTTGGAAAAACGCCGTTAGGTTAAAGCCTTTCCAGCCTGCATTGAGGTTAAACGAATAGTTGTACGAAGGGAAACGGCTAATGCGTACTCGGTCTTCTGGGCCAACGGTGCCGTTTCCATTCAAGTCTCTGATTTTCAAATCACCTGGCTTGAGCGTACCTGAATTAGGTTGCTTAGGCGAACTGTTGATTTCGTCTTGGCTTTGGAAAATTCCCGCCCACTCATACATAAAGAAGTTGTTGTACGGCTGTCCTATTTCGATTGTCCCTAGGGTCTCGGCCAACAAATTGGTTACTTTGTTGCGATAGCGGTGGAAAAGCACACCCACCCCGTAATTGAACTCATTGATGGTTTTGTTGTGTCTCAATTCCAACTCAATCCCTGTGTTTTGCATTGCTCCTGCATTGACAATAGGCGCGGTAAGTCCTACACTGTTTGGCAAATCTTGGCGCTGCGTGAGGATGTCGCGGGTATCGCGTTTGTACCAGTCGATGGTAGCGCCAAAGAGCCCTTTGAACAAGTCAACGTCTAGCCCAAAATCCAACATCGACGTTTTTTCCCACCGCAAATCTTTGGTCACCAAGCGAGTCAACTGCGCTCCCGTTGTGAGCGAAGAACTCCAAGGATAGGCCGTTAAGTTAAGTACGTCTTGGTAAGGGTAGTTCCCGATTTCTTGGTTTCCAAGCGTACCGTACGAAGCGCGGAGTTTTAGGTTATCAATCCACGACACGTTGTTTTTAATAAAGTTTTCTTCGGAGAGCTTCCATGCACCCGAGCCTCCACCAAAAATCCCCCAACGGTTGTCGATTCCCACGCGCGACGTTCCGTCGTAGCGAATGTTACCTTCGAGGAAATATTTGTTTTTGAAATCATAATTGGCTCTTCCAAACAACGACTGCAAGGCCCATTCGGAAGCACCACCGTTGGTTGTTTGGTTGGTCGGGCCGCTACCGTCAAGCACCATGATGGACGTAGTTGGGAAGTCGTATCTAGCCCCGCCTACGTTTTCGGTGAAATTGTTTTGTTGCTCATAACCCGCCAGTAAGTTCAGGTTATGGTCGGTACCAAATTGGGTGCTGTAATTGAGCGTACTGAAAAACGTTTTCGTAATAGCGCGGGTTTCATTTTGTCGAAGCCCATTGAAATCGGGATTACCGTTGGCCACTTGCACGTAATTTCCTGAGGCATCTGGCTGGTACGCAAACGACTGCGATGGATACTGACGGTTTTTGTATTGTTCATCAAAATACGTAATGGCTCCCTTACTCATCCATTTTAAGTTTTTCAAAATGCTTACTTCAGCAAACGCCTGGGCGTTGACGTTGTACGTTTTGGTGAATTGCCCACCCGTCGCGTACACTTCTTCTACGCTGCGGTTTCCTGTTCCGTTGGTCGTAAAATCGCGGTTAGTCGCTCTTCCACTTCCGTCGGGCAAAAACGGCATCATTGTCGGTGCCGAGGCATAGGCGAGCAGCAACAGGTTGTCGTTGGTCAACCAAGGCGCTTTTGCATCCTGAAACGACAAGTTGATGTTTGTACCAACGCGCACCCGCTTGTGTACTTGCGACGAAAAGTCAATTAACCCGTTGTATCGCTTGTACTTATACCCTTTGGTGATACTTTGTTGGTCTAAGTAATTAAAAGAAGCATTGTAAATCGTCTGTTCGTTTCCACCCGAAAACCCGATGTGGTGATTTTGAATCGGGCCTTTGCCTAGCACATGGTCTAGCCAATTAAAATTGGGGTACTTGTCGCTGTTGGGATTGTTTTTGTACAAATCAATTTGGGCTTGGGTATAAAGCACAGGTTGTCCGCTGCGAAGGCGCGCCGAATTGTACATTTCCATATACGTCGCCGAGTTAGTAATGAGCTCGGGGTATTTCGTAGCTTCACTCACGCCCATGCTTCCGTTGTATTCAATCTGGGTTTTGCCTGCTTTTCCCTTTTTGGTCGTAATCAAAATAACCCCGTTGGCTGCCCTCGCTCCGTAGATAGAAGCCGACGCAGCATCTTTCAGAACGGTCACACTTTCAATGTCTTGCGGCGAAAGGTTCTTGATGGAAGCAATGACCCCATCTACCAAGACCAAAGGAGCTGAAGATGCACCAAACGACCCAAATCCCCTGAGCTGGAAAGAGGCATCGTCGCGGCCTGGCTCGCCCGTACTTTGGATAATGTCCAAACCTGCTACTCGTCCTTGAAGTAAGTTTTGCATGTTAGGCACGGGGCGCTGTGTCAGTTCCACGCCCGATACCGTCGCTACCGACCCCGACAAGTTTACTTTTTTCTGCGTGCCATAACCCACCACTACCACTTCCGAAAGAGCGGAGGCGTCGGCTTGGAGGGTTACATCATAAACGCTTCGGTTATCGGTCAGTACTTCCTGCGAAATATACCCAATGTAACTAAACACCAACGTGGCATTGTTGGCAGCTTGAACACTGTATTTGCCGTTGGCATCGGAGATGGTACCTGTCACCGTGCCCTTTATTTTCACGCTCGTACCTGGCAGAGGCACGCCGCTGGCGTCAAAGACCGTCCCTGAGATTTGTCGGTTTTGTGCAAAAGCCCCTTGCACCATGCCTGCCAACAACACCAGCAGTGCCAATACACTGGCCTTAAAGCCAATGCGTAACCGACGTGTTAGGGTGAAAAAATTTTGTTTGTTACTGTCTTGCGTTGCGTACATCACCCGTTTTTGGGGCAAAGGGGTGCCTGTACTCCTTTCAAAAGGCGTAGAATGAATTGCCATAAGTTAAAATGATTAAAGGTTAAAAATTGGTAAAAGAACAGATGTTAGGGTTGTTTTGCATAGGAAGATTCGGCGAAATGGTTAGACAAATTTAAGACTCACGGGGGAGCGAAAGAATGGAGAAAACCGTAAAATATTTGTACAAATCCGACTTATTTATAGCCTGTTTTTCGTATTTTAGGCATAGTGATAGCAAAAGAGTTGCTATTTGCCATCATAGCAACTCCTTATTTTTTTAATGCTTCGAGCCTTATTTTACAGTCAGTAAATAGGTTTTATTTTTTTGCGTTTTTAATTGCAAAACGTACCCATCGGCCGTCTTTACGGAAGTGGTATTTGTTCCTTGGACAGTCACGGGTTTATGGGTGAGAAGGCGCAATTCTTCGCCGTTTATTGACTTCACTTGGGCTTGGGTCAGGGTATTTTTTTCCCATTGCATCGACACTCCAAACCCTCCGCGCCCACGCAAACCACTGACCTTGCCCGATGGCCAATTGGTAGGTATCGCAGGCAATAAGTGCAGTTTATCTTGGTGACTTTGGAGGAGCATTTCGGCCATACCTGCCGTTCCTGCAAAGTTCCCATCTATCTGAAAAGGTGGGTGAGCGTCGAATAAGTTAGGGTACGTTCCTCCGCCACGGCTCATGATGGTTCCTGTTTCGTTGGTATATTTCAACAACTCCCGAATGAGGGTGTAAGCGTGATTACCGTCCAGCAATCGGGTCCAAAAGTTGATTTTCCAACCTTTGCTCCAGCCCGTTCCTTCATCACCTCGTAGTTCCAAGGTCTTTTTGGCCGCATTAAAAAAGGCAGGTGTTTCTTTCGTAATCTGACGCCCTGGGTGCAAACCAAACAAGTGCGAAACGTGGCGGTGGCGTGGGTCGGTTTCGGGAAAATCTTTCGACCATTCCAACAATTGACCTTTGCCGCCAATTTGCAACGGCAACAGCTTGTTTCGTTTGGCAATCAGCAACTCTCTAAATTCTTTGTCTTGGCCCAACACCGTCGAAGCATCAATGAGATTGGTAAACAAATCCCAGATAATCGACATGTCCATCGTGGTCGCTACCGATACGCCTTGCTGCTTGCCCGCCGCGTCAAAAAACTTATTTTCAGGCGTGGTTGATGGGGCCGTTACGAGGTAGCCATCTTTGTTTGTCACCAACCAATCGAGGGTAAAGAGCGCGGCTTCTTTCATTACAGGGTAGGCTTTTTGGGCCAAAAACGTTTTGTCGCCCGTAAACCGATAATGTTCCCACAAATGTTGGCACAACCAGTTGCCACCCATATACCAGTTGGCCCACACGGGGTCACCCGCACCTACGTCGCCTACGGCATTGCTCAACGCCCAAATGTCGGAGTTGTGGTGCGCTACCCATCCTTTGGCGCGGTAATAATCGTGGGCTGTTTCGTGACCCGTTTTGGCCAAATGCTGAATCCAATCAAGCAGTGGTTGGTGCATTTCCGAAAGGTTGGTCACTTCGGCAGGCCAGTAGTTCATTTCGGTATTGATATTGATGGTATAATTGGAACTCCACGGGGCACGAAGCTCTTTGTTCCAGATTCCTTGCAAGTTGGCAGGCGGCCCACCTGGGCGCGACGACGAAATCAA
Organism: Runella limosa DSM 17973; assembly: GCF_000482465.1. Classification (GTDB taxonomy): domain Bacteria; phylum Bacteroidota; class Bacteroidia; order Cytophagales; family Spirosomataceae; genus Runella; species Runella limosa. The sequence continues at coordinate 53,139 of NZ_AXVJ01000055.1, read as the reverse complement.
CAAATAACGACCGTACTGAAAATAAAGCACTTCCAAATCAGGATTGTAACGGCCTGCCGTATATGCTTTTAGCTGTTCGTCGGTTGGGACAGGGGTTGTATTGGCATTCAGGGTATCTTTAATCGTCAGTTGACAACGGTTAAAATACGATTGATATTCGCCCTGGTGCTGTTTCAATAAGGTCGCGTATGGCTGCGCGATGGCTTTGGTAAGGAAACCAGCCGCCAGTTGTTTTTCGTCCTTCCCGTCTTTATCGGGGCATTTGTCGTACCCATTGAAACTGGTAGCAGCCACAATGTACAAAACTACTTCGCTGGCCTTCTCAATGTGGATACCTGCGGTGTCAGTTTTTACCGAACCGTCTTTGGCAACCGCTTTGATTCGGTACTGAAAACGCATTCCATTGCAGCCTTCGGTATCTTCGTAAATGACTGGTTGACGGTCTTTGGGGTTATAATAGGATGGGTCCACTTTCGCAGGAGCTTTGCCATTAACGACCAGTTCGGTGTTACTCAACGGTTGTTTTTCAATCCGTAGTTTGGAACGCGTACTAATGTCAAGGTTGAGTTGCTTCGACTTATCGGCACTCAAACGTACCACAAATACATTGGCAGGTGCCGAAACGAAACCTTCCCGAACGTAAGTAACTCCGTCAAGCGTGAAACGGGTAGTGGAAACGGCTTTTGAAATGTCAAGGTCGCGGTAATAGGCAGTTGGCGTGCCATTTGCCAAACGGTGTTTAATCATCAAATCGGCCAACGGCAAGTACGACTCCGTATAAAACCCTTGCATTTTTTTGGTGAGTTCGTTGGCCTTTGAATAATCTTCTTTTTCCAACAACGCCTCGCGAATCGCACTGAGGTACTGGTGCGATTCGGGGTTGACGTTCTTTTTGAGCGGCCCACCCGACCACAGCGTTGATTCGTTCAACTGTATCAATTCTTCATTGACACCGCCAAACACCATCGCCCCAATGCGACCATTGCCCAATGGCAATGCTTCCACCCACCGTTCGGCGGGCTTGGCATACCATAGTTTTTGGCTCGATTGGCCAAAGGTTTGAAAATAACATAAAAAGAGGAAGGCAAAAGATTTCAATAAGTGCTTCATAATGCGTGTAGAGACTTATAGAGTTAGGGCTATGATTAGAAATAGAACTATTGGTTTTACAAAGTACGTGTATTTCTAATCCAGTATAAATTTGGAAATTATCAAGATTATAAGTTATTTTAACTACAAAACAGACATAAATGAGTATTTTCTGCTAACTTTTCTACTATGAAGCCACAGCTTTTACAGGTTGCGATTAGTCCTAATCGCTCCTTTAGCCTTCGTCGCGACACGATTCCAAACATCAACAACCGTTGGCATTGCCATAAAGAAGTAGAATTGGTTTGGTTTCGCCGAGGCAGCGGAACGCAGTTTATTGGCGACAGTATCCGACGCTTCAAACCTGGAGATGTAGTGCTGGTGGGGGCTAATTTGCCACATTACTGGCACTTTGACCACGAAGAGAAAGTTAATTGCCCCAAGGGTAGTGAGTTTTATTCTTCAGTGATTCATTTTACCGAAGATTTCTGGGGAAGCCAATTTCTACAACTCCCCGAGAATAAAATGCTGAAAAATGTGCTTGAGAAAGCCAAAAGGGGTATCTCGTTTTCGGAAGAATTGAGCCAACAAATGGCCCAACAAATAGAAGTCATTTTCTCCACGGAAGGCACCTACCAACTCATCGCTCTGATTCAGTGTTTGTTATTGGCACAACACTGCGACGAGAATGACCTATTATCTTCCCTTAGTTTTCAATACGACGCCTCCGACCTTGAAAATGAACGACTGCACGGTATTTATAAATATACCCTCCAGAACTTTCATAACAAGATAAAACTGCAAGAAATTGCGTCGCTGGCGGGGCTCACGCCTAACTCTTTTTGCCGCTATTTTAAACACCGAACGGGCAAATCGTACTCTCAATTTTTGCTCGAAATACGGGTAGGAAATGCCTGTAAGTTGCTCATTAACACGCCCATGACCATCAAGCAAATTTGTTTTGAAAGTGGTTTCAACAACTTCACTTGTTTCTATAAGCAGTTCAAAGCCATTACAGGCATGAGTCCCTTTTCGTACCAAAAAGCCCACGCAGAACGGTAGAGGGAATGACGAGGGACGAATGACGTATTTAGGCGAGTCCTACGGACTCGCTGGACTCGCTGGTCCCAATTTAAAATTGGGACCCACACGGCCCAGCGTCTCCGACGCAAATCTGGAACTAACGTCCAATTTTTACGCCAAAATTGATAAAGCCGAGTGTACCACTTTGCTGATTGTAGTATTGGGCATTGCTGGTGGCGAACCTAGTTAAGCTAGGTGTAATTTGGGTAAATGAAGGCGTATAATTAAAAAAGAGCGACACACTTCGGTAACCCACTTCTGCCATGTAAGTGAAGTTTTTTAGGCCGCCCTCTTTGACAGCATAATACATATCTCTAGAAGCAATAACGGGGCCGCTAGTGGCCGTAACCCGACTTCCCAAAACTCCATCTGAATCTATGGAGTATCCACCCCAGCCACTCATCATACTGCCAGCATCCAATGGCTGTTTCATCCTACTAACATTGTAACGAACCCCTACACCCAACGAGAAAGTTTCTTTTCCTTTTTTGTTTTTGAGGAACACTTTTGGCATTAATTGAAAATTATAACTGAACGCGCGCACATCAGTTTGCTGGGGCATAAGCATCAACGTATTGCGGTAATAATCGTATTTGGCAGAAGATATTCGATTGTCAGAGAACATTTCTGGTTCCATTTTTTCAACATTGGAATATTGGTACCTCAGCCCCAACGCTTCTATCCCTACTCCGTACCTAAATTTCATTCCCATTCGTTTTCCATTCCACCAATAAGCGTCGTGTACCAAACTCACCCCTACCACCGAACGGGTTCGTAACCAAAGCGAATTAAAAACCGTATATCTTTTGCTCGGTGGGTTGTCCATAAAAACTGAAGGGTCATTGAGTCTAAAGTATTCGTACCGACCAATGGGCTGGTTGAAAAAAGTGTAACTACCCATTCCCAAATGCAAATTAAAAAACGTGTTTTTCTTATACTCTTGCCAGTATTGCTGCCATTTGGGAAGTGGTTTGACCGTTGCACGATAAGGCGCCGAACTCAGCTGAATGTGCCCCAAAGTAGAGTCCTTGGTTTGATTCAGGTCACGCAGGAGCTTGTTCAAGTCCAAACGCTCTAATTTTTGTAAATCTGCGGGTGTTTTCCCGTAAAAAATAACACGGCTCGCGGAACCCGCATTCACAATGAGAGAGTCGGCAGCGAAGGTCAGGTGCGTAGCTGCCAAAAGGCTAAATAGAACGATTGTTTTCATGGTTGTAATAGATTATTATTTGGATCCTGGAACGACAAGGCTGTGCGCCATCAACGACCACACGCCTTTGCCAGCGCGACGATCTAAGGCTCTTAAATCAAATTTTCGCTCCGTACGAAAACGGCGAGTTTCTCGGCTAAACCGCTCTAAAAACGAGGTTTTTAACAAATCATTGACCGAAGGTTTTTCGGGCAATTCGGGTAAATCAATATCGACAATGAGCACCCGTTCTTTGGGTTTGACCTCCCCCCCTGAATCTCCGTCTTCTTTCAGCACAAGGGGACTTTTTTGGGCTTCGCCTTCTTCCTTTTGGGCACGGGAAAACGCTTCACCCTTCTCCAACAAAGAGAGAGACGGGGGTGAGGTGATTACATCGGTTTGAACAGCAACCTCTACAAGCCTACTTGAATCCGCTGGCTCAACGGCCCAAGTATCCTCCACAACTAACTGTCTTTCAATGTATCCGTAGCTTTTATTTTTCTTCAAAAAAGCCTTATTCCGTTGAGTGGCTGCTACTTTTAATGGCTCTACGGGAGGATTAGAAAGACTAGGTTGCGGAGTAATTTTGGTCAAGCTTGGAGGTAATTGGGTCGAAGAATGGGGATTTAACAACCATTTACCCAACAATACTATCCCAATGAAAGCAGCAGCCACCGCCGCCCATCTACCAAAAGCAAAACCACGGCGGGGCGAATTTCGCGTTTCGATACGCTCCCACACGGCATTTTTATCCCAGTCGAGGGGGGCAAAATCTTGCGGCGTTTCTTCGGCGAGCGTATCTCGGATTTTATCGAATAGTTTTTGATTGTGCATAGTCTTTCTCTAATTCAATGACCTTTTTTTGCAGCAATGACTTGGCTTTACTCAACTGAGATTTGGATGTTCCTTCCGAGATGTTCAGCATTTTAGCAATCTCGGCATGGCTGTAGCCTTCGATTTCGTACAGGTTAAAAACCGTTCGGTAGCCAACGGGAAGCTGCGAAACGATTTCCCAAATTTGCGCGGCCGAAAGCTTCTCAATGGTGTTGTCACTAATGGCTTCAATTTCAAACTCAGAATCGGACAACAAGTGAAAATTGGCGCGCTTACGAAGCGATTTCAACGCCTCATTGACCGTGATACGTTTCAACCAAGCTTCAAAAAATGGCACGCTCTGAAAAGTCGCCTTGGCCATATTTTCAAAAGCCAAGCAAAACGCTTCCGAAACTACATCTTCTGCATCGGTTCGCTCCCGCAAGTACCTAAAAGCCAAGCGATAAATAACCGTTGCATAGCCTTCAAAAAGTTGTTTTTGAGCGACTTTATCGTGGTGCTGTGCTTTTTGTATGGTAGCAAGTGTGATCAAATGGCGTGAATTTTGGGCTTATAATAAAAAACGCAGGCGAAAGGTTGCCTGCGTTTTCAAAAAAATATAAAAGTTTTTTCCCGCGCGCGCTGGTCCCAATTTCCAATTGGGACCCACACGGCCCAGCGTCTCCGACGCAACCATCAACTCAAAATTCCCTTCACCAACTTCCCGTGTACATCCGTAAGTCGGAAACGGCGGCCTTGGTATTTATAGGTCAGCTGCTCGTGGTCAACGCCCATCAAATGCAGCAAAGTCGCCTGAAAATCATGGACGTGGACGGGGTCTTTAACGATGTTATAGCTAAAATCATCAGTTTGTCCGTACGAAAACCCTGACTTCACGCCAGCCCCTGCCATCCACATCGTAAAGCAGCGCGGGTGGTGGTCACGACCGTAATCGTTGGCCGCTAATTTTCCTTGGGAATACACCGTACGTCCAAATTCGCCCCCCCAAACGACCAACGTATCTTCGAGCAAGCCTCGGCGCTTGAGGTCAATCAACAACCCTGCCGTGGCTTGGTCAATTTGTTTGCACTGCTTGGCCATGCCTTTGGGCAATGAACCGTGGTGATCCCACCCTTGGTGATAGAGCTGCACAAAACGAACATCTTTTTCCAGTAACTTACGCGCCAGCAGACAGTTGGCCGCATAGCTTCCCTTGTCACGGCTGCCAGGGCCGTACAGGTCAAATACCTCGTCGGGTTCTTGGCTGGTATCCATCACTTCAGGCACGGAAGTCTGCATCCGATACGCCATTTCGTACTGCGCAATGCGGGCGTTCACTTCGGGATCGCCCCACGTATCGTTTTGCAAGCGGTTGAGTTGACTCAAATACCCCAACATCTGCTCGCGGTCGTTTCCGTCGTAACCTTCGGGGTTGTTGAGGAACAACACGGGGTCTTTGCCCGACCGAAACTGTACGCCTTGGTATTCCGACGGCAGAAAGCCATTGCCCCACAGTCGCGCGTACAAAGGCTGGTCTTTGGAAGCATCTTTTGAAACCAACACAATAAACGACGGTAAATTCTGATTTTCAGACCCTAATCCGTAGCTTACCCACGACCCAATCGAAGGTCGCCCAGGCAGTTGATGCCCCGTTTGGAAAAACGTAATAGCAGGGTCATGGTTGATTTGTTCGGTGTAAACCGACTTTATCAAGCACAGGTCATCCACCACCTGCGCCGTGTAAGGCAGCAACTCACTGACCCATGTGCGCGTGGTGCCGTGCTGTTTGAATCCATATACACTCGGCGCAATCGGCAGCGACGCTTGGTTGGCGCTCATGCCCGTCAGGCGTTGCCCCTTCCGAACCGAATCGGGCAAGGCCGCCCCCAGCATCGACTGCAATTTGGGTTTATAATCAAAGGTTTCAAACTGCGAAGGCCCGCCTGCCATAAACAAGTAAACCACCCGTTTGGCTTTGGGCAAAATCGGCGTTGCCCCAAAACTTGGCGTTCCTAACAAGCTACCCAGCGCCATCGCTCCCAAACCTGACGCCGTTCTTTTTAAAAAATCGCGACGGTCGAGTTGTTGGTTCAAGCCCGAAAATTCGGGGGTATGCAATCGAAAAGGTTCATCGTGATGCGGTGTCATGGGCATTAGCGTTTGGTGATGGTAGCATCGGAATTTAAAATGGTATTGGCCACGACGGCGTAGGCTGCCACTTGGGCAGGCTCGAGCGTGGTATCTATTTTTTTCAAGCCTGTTTTTAACCAACCTTTGGTTTTGGTAGAATTGGCTCTAAAGGTTTCGTATTGCGTTGTGTATAATTTATCCAACAACTTCACTTCATTTTCGTTGGGTCTTTTTCCCGTCAACTGTCGGTACGCCCATTCAATCGCTTCGGAAGCCTGTTTTTGGCGAGCCATTTGCTCACCCATCACCCGTGAGGCTTCCACGTAGGTAGGGTCGTTGAGCGTGACCAAGGCTTGCAATGGCGTGTTGGTGCGTTGTCGGCGAACGATGCAACTGCTCCGCGTGGGGGCATCAAACGTCCCCAACGTTGGGTTAGGAACGGAGCGTTTGACAATCACGTACAAACTTCGGCGATAAATGGCATCGGTGGTATCCATTTTGTAGGTCATGCTATTGATTTCCCACAAGCCATCGGGCTGGTACGGTTTTACACTTTTACCCCCAACTTTATTATTCAACAACCCACTGGCTACCAAAGCGTTGTCACGTAGCATTTCAGCCGTTAAGCGGGTCGCAGGGCCTCGTGCCAATAAGCGATTTTCGGGGTCACGCTCGCGCAATTCAGCGGACGTCCGCGAATCTTGGCGGTACGTTGCCGACATCACCATCAATTTCACCAACCGTTTCACATCCCAGCCGTACTCCTGACGAAACGTAACCGCCAACCAGTCGAGCAGTTCGGGATGCGAAGGCAGTTCCCCTTGGTTTCCAAAGTCTTCGGTGGTTTTTACTAACCCCGTTCCGAAGAAATTTTGCCAATACCGATTCACCGCTACCCGCGCCGTTAGCGGATGATTGGCGTCGGTCAACCACTGCGCCAAGCCAAGGCGGTTTTTGGGTAAAGTGGCAGAAAAAGGCAACACCGACGCTGGCGTAGCTGGAAACACTTCGGCGCCAGGCGCGTCGTATTGGCCGCGTTGCAGCAAGTACGAGCGTTTAGGGGTTGGCATTTCTTGCATGACCATGATTTCGGCAATGTGACGCGTGGAATCGCTGAAAGCCGTTCGTTGTTGTTGGAGAACCGCCCGTTCGGCAGCTACTGCCGCATCAACGGCCGACACATAATAGTCTTTCAGCACTGCCCGTTCTTCTTGCGACAGCGAGGCAACAGGTTTATCCACAATGGCTTGCCACGTAGCTTTGTTGGCCAAAATCTCTATTTCAAATGGCGTCAGCGTTCGGTTATAAACCACGACGTCGTCCACTTTTCCCCCTTTAAAACCCAAACCACGCCACCAGCCACCGATTTGTAGCCCCGTTTCGTTTTTGGCATCGTAAAAAATAATGTCTTTGTACAACTGGTCCATCACCGTTTCCATCGCCAGTTCAGTCCCGTCCATGAACAATTTAAAACCATTGGCTTTGGACGAACCGTCGTACGTCATGGTCAACTGCACCCAGCGCTCACGCGGAATGGGTTGATTGCTTTGCCGCGTGATGGCATTGGACGGCGCCGTGTGCGCCATGCAGATTTCGAAGCGGTTGTTTTTGGCGTGCAAATGAAATCCTTTGAAATTGTACAATCGCTCGGCATTGCTTTTGTGAAAAATCACTCCTTCTTTAAAATCTTTGGGAAACCACGCCCAAATCCCGACGGAAAAAGGGTCAGACTTACGAAAAACGCCGACAGGACGCAAGTCGGCGTACGAATCGCCGTTGAGTTCCAGTACTTGACCGCGGGCGGTTTTAGAAAAAACAGGCTTGTCGGCATCGCCCGCGTCGCGTTTCATTTTTCCTTTGTGCGAAGGATTCACGGTATTTCTCAACGAATCTTCAAAGGTGAAAAAACCTTGTAATCCTACCTGCGGCACGGCTTGGGTTTTGAGTTTTTGTGGCTCTCCCGTTCCCAACCACGTCTGAAAAGAAGCGTCGGAAGCATCCACGGTTTTGGCCAATTTGGTTTCCTGCTCTTTCATCGACGACTGCATAAAACGGATTAACTCTTCTTGCTTTTCGGTCGGCAGCAGCAGTGTAGGCGTGGGTAAGTCGTCGTTCCAAGAAATCTGCCCCGCTTCTCGCACATTGTTGAAAAAGCTGTAAAGTTCATAGTAGTTTTTCTGAGAAATGGGGTCGTATTTATGGTCGTGGCAACGCGCGCAGCCCAGCGACAAAGCCATAAACGCATCACCAAAGGTATTGGCTCGGTCCATGACGTATTCCGTTTGAAACTCTTCTTCGACAATCCCACCTTCCATGTTTTGTTGGTGGTTTCGATTGAAAGCCGTCGCAATCAGCATGTCGCGACTTGGGGTATTGCCCGTAGGCCCTTTCATCAAATCGCCCGCCAATTGCTGGTGTATAAACGCATCGTAGCGCATGTTTTGGTTAAACGCATTGATGACCCAGTCGCGGTAAGGCGACATATCACGCAACCGATCAACGGTATAGCCGTGGGAGTCGGCATAGCGGGCAACATCCAGCCAATCGGTGGCCATTCGTTCCCCAAAATGCGGCGACGCCAGCAACCTATCGACTTGTTTTTCGTAGGCATTGGGGCTTTTATCAGCCAAAAAAGCGTCGATTTCGGCAGTTGTCGGCGGCAACCCTGTTACATCCAACGACAAACGCCGCAGCAACAGCTCCTTAGGCGCTTCGACTGAGGGCGTTAGCCCTTCACGCACCAAACGCTGTCCAACAAAATAATCAATTTCATTCACGGGCGAGTAGCCACTCAACCCGTTCAGCGTCGGTACGGCTTTCTTCTCGGGCTTTACAAACGCCCAATGCGGCTTATACACCGCTCCCGTTTTTACCCATTTCAAAAGAATGGCTTTTTCTTCGGCAGTCAGCGTGAGGTGCGACTGCGGCGTGGGCATTTGGTAGTCGGGGTCATTGGATAAAATACGGTGTACCAACTCACTTTTTGCCAAATTACCAGGTTTGACGGCTACTTTACCAGGATTTTCGGGCAAAGAACCGTAGGCGGCTTGGGCCACATCGAGGCGTAGCCCCGCCTTTTGTTTGGCTTTGTCGGGGCCGTGACAGGCAAAACATTTATCCGAAAGCACAGGCTTTACGTGTTGGTTATAATCCAGTTCGGCGGGGAGTTTGTCATAGGCACTCGCCACCTCCTCGGGCACTTTTACCCCGTCAATGGTTTTGGTAGTGGGGAACCAGAAAGGTACGCTGGCAAAGAAAAAAAGGAGTAACCTCATCATAACTATGATTGCGTTTTCGTGGTTTTATTGGTATCGGGCAACGTGAATCGTTGCTGTCCATCTTCTATTTTCAACGTTGGTTTGGCGCGTTTAAGCCGTTCAATTCCTTGCGAAGTTACCTTGGTTTTCCACAAATAGACTACTTTCAATTGTGGATAAGTCGCTAACTGTTGAATACCTTCGTCGGTCACGGCCGTACCGTATAAATTTAGCTGCTCCAATTTCGGCAATTGCTTCAATTCAGCCAACGCCGCATCCGTGATTTGCGTATTTTCGAGGTTGAGTCGATTGAGATTCGTCAAAGCACTCAAGGGCTTTAATTCTTCGTCGCGTACGGGCTGGTTGGTAAGACGCAGACGCACCAGCTGATTTTTTACCCGCTCCAATTCGGTCAATAACGCAGGCTGATACGACTTTACATTCACAAAATTGGCTGAGACATAACCCGCCCCTTGTTGAACAGGCACCACGGTAATCTGTCGTTGCTGAAAATAAGCCACCGTCGAAGCATCGGGAGCTTGGGTTGCTTTGGACAAAATTGTTTGTTCGACACTGACCGAAGTCGGAGCAGGTGGCGCGGCACTATCTGCGGAAGGCATAGGAAAGGTAAGCGGCAAAATCGCCGTTGCTTCCACCTCCGTAGGCTGTTGGGGAGTCAGTACTTCTACTTCTTCCTTAAACGATGCCCCTTTTTTAATCCAATGATGTAAAATCGCTACTTCTTGGCTGGTCAGTTGGCGCTTCCCCTTGGGCGGCATGTGCATTTCGTCGTCGTGCGGCAGCAGCAGGTAACTAAACAGCTTGCTTTTCTGCGGATTTCCCGCCACCAATACTCCCCCGTTTTTTCCTCCTTTTTGAATAAAAGCCTCAGTATCGAGCCGCAGCCCTCCCTTCTTTTTCTTGGCCGAATGACAACTGTAACAGTTCTTTTCTAGGATCGGCACCACTTGGTCGCGGTAAAAAAATGTGCGCCGTACTTGGGGCTGATTGGCCGCCACCAACGAATCTTGTTTTATTACCTCAGGTACTAAAACTGCCGCCGTTGTATCAGATGCCTCCGTAGGTCGATTCCCAAACGACAAGTAGCCTTCGCCGTGCGTGAGGTTTCCGCCGTAATGCCCCGCAACGGTCAACAAAATCACCGTTGCCGACGCCAATAGCCAGCGGTATTTTGCAAAAGCGTAGGTCAAAAAACTCAACGCCGCCGTCGCCAGCCCCGTCCATTGGTGTACCTGCACGGCCTCCGCTTCGTAGTCGCCCGACTGTGCCAATAGCCAGCCAGCCCCGCACGACAACAATGCAGCTACCGCCCCAGCCAACCATGCCAGCGAAATCGCTTCCGTTACGTCCACTTTTCGGACTTTTTGGTACAACATCAACGCAAACCCGAACAGTAAAATACCGATGGGTAGGTGCACTAAAAGTGGGTGAAAACGGCCTATGTATTCGGCAATGGTCATCATGCAAGTTCTTCTGGTTTAGGATACACAAAAGTAAGGCGAAGTTTGCCTTACAAAAATGAATAAAAGTGTCAGCTATTTGTACAAATCCGACTTTTTCAAAGCCATCCGTGTGCCACAATCGTTGATAATAGCCCACGGATACCATCGATTTAACAAGTTTAGAGGAATGAAAGCATCAATCTTCGGGTACAGTACACATATTTCCAGAATCAAAATTTAGAAATACTGTAATCCTACTCTTTACCAAATAAATATTCCCAACAGAATCTATTTTATGCGAATTAGAGGTTAAAATACCTGATAATTTTGGTAAATTTCAAAGACAAAATTGAATTAAAATACGTTTTCTTTGTAACACTTAAAGCGCCCGACACCCATTATAACGTAGCGTTTTTATAAATAGATAGATAGGTTAAAATCACAAAAAGCTCATTGTTCCTTTTATACATGAGCTTTTTTCTTATCTAATCCATACTACAATGATTGACACACTCTACACCTTAAAATTTAGCCTTTTGCACGTTGGCTACGCCTCGCTAGGCACCGATTGGCAATTTGACGGCGTATTAAGCCCTTTTTCTCGGTTGTATTTTATTACCGAAGGCGAAGCTTGGGTTTACCATAATCAGCAAAAGTACCTGCTAAAGCCTGGGTACATGTATCTGATTCCCAAGTTTTCGGTCAGTCGTTATCATTGCGACACCAACATGGAGCAGTATTATATTTCCTTTTTAGATGATTCCGAATCGGGCCTTTCGGTGTTCGACATGCTGCCGTTTGTCTATGAAACCCAAGCGTCGCATTTTGACAAGGAGCTATTCCAGCGCATATTGGATTTGTACCCAGGCCGCGCCATTCTCAAGAGTGACCCAAAAACCTACGATAACCGCGCGGATTTGCTCAGTTTTAATCAAAAATACCCTCCTACCAACGAGCACCATCTTATCGAAACGCAGGGAATTTTACTTCAATTGGTATCCCGATTTATCCGTCCTACCACTGCCTTCGGCCATACCAGCGAAAAACACCGCCGCAGTGACATTGGTTTTGTGCTTCGGTTCATTCACACGCATTTGGACAAAAAGCTAACGGTAGAACAATTGGCTAATCTTCAAGGACTTAATTGCGATTATTTTTCGCGACAATTCCAAAAGGTCTTGGGAGTTCGCCCGTTGGATTACATCATCAATAAACGGCTAGAACGGGCCAAATTATTGATAACGACATCTTCGCTGTCGTTGCAAGAAATTGCCGACCGAGTAGGTGTATTTGACATCTACTATTTCTCGAAACTGTTTAAAAGTCGTTTTGGAATAGCGCCAAGTCAGTATCGGAAACAGGTTCCTGAGCTCGACTAAAACCGTGACTTTGAAGAATGCTAAAAGCAAGCACGGGGGAAGCAAAGCCTCCCCCGTCGCCCATTCACTCATTCTATCTAAAAAGTCTTTAAGTGCATTTGGAAGTAAAGTCTCCCCTATCGGAGGAGATTTAGAGGGGGCTGCCTAAAAATAGAACGGAGAGCGCGACAGAAAAAATAAAAAAGCACCAATGCCCGTTTTGGGTGCTTAAATGGGGCATCTCAGGTGCTGAAAGCGGCTTTGGTTTATTTGCCCAACCATTCCTTAAAATCAGCAATGCGGTCGCCACTCACAAAGACTTCTTGTTTAAAAGCGGGAGCCAATTCTAGCTTTATTTTACCGCCCGAATACGCATGGGCGACTTGAATCGCCGACAAAGAAACGAGTAGTGAGCGATTGACTCGAAAAAAATCATGCGGATTGAGCAACTGCGTAAGTTTGTCGAGGCTGTAATCGACGCTGAGGCGAAGGTTGTCGTGCGTGGTAAGAATTGTAGCTCGGTCTTCAAACGAAAAATAAGCGATTTCACTCGTTTGGATACTCCTTAATTTTGCCCCCACCGTTACCATAAAACGGTCTTTGTAAGTCACTTGGTTTTGCCCAAAAAGTTGGAGCATTGCATTGAGATTTACTTCAGGAACAAGCGGTTGTCGCAGCAGTTTAAATTTATCAATTGCAGCTTTTAGCTCCTCAAAATCAATGGGTTTCAACAAATAATCAATACTATTGGCTTTAAAAGCCCGCAAGGTATATTCGTGGTAAGCGGTGGTAAAAATGACGGGAATCGTCAGCTGAAGTTTTTCGATAATCCGAAACCCTAAATCGTCTTCCAAGTGGATGTCCAGAAATAACAAGTCGGGCTTGGGATGCTGGGGGTTTTCGAACCAATTAATCGCATTTTTCACCGAGGGAATTTGCGCTAACACCCGAATTTCAGGATCGTAACGATGCAGCAAATGAGCCAACCGCTGGGCCGTCAGTTTTTCATCTTCAATAATTAATACGTTCATGTAAGCAATGGTATGGTGGCCCGAAACACCCCGTCTTTTTGGGTGATCAAAACGGGACTTGAGGTTAGTAATTTGTAACGATTGACGATATTGTTCAGCCCTAAGCCCGTTGAAGGTTCGCTTTGGGGACGGGGCTGGATTGGATTCACCACACTCAAATACGTCTCGTCGCAGTGAATAGAAACCAGCAGCGGCTCTTCGGCCGACATTCGGTTGTGTTTGACGGCGTTTTCAACCAGCAATTGCAGCGTCAGCGGGGCAATCGAATACCGATTCGCGACCGATTCAGGAATGTCAATTTTCACGTTCAGTTTTTCATCAAAACGCATTTTCAACAAAAATAAATACGTTTCGATAAACTCAAGTTCTACCTTTAGGCTAACTCGTTCGTTGTCACTTTGTTCTAAAATATACCGATAGGCTTTTGACAACTGCTGCAAAAACTTCCCTGCCAATTCACTGTCAATTTCTACCAAAGAAGACAAAATACTGAAGTTGTTAAACAAAAAATGAGGGCTTACCTGATTTTTCAAAGCATTAAATTGCGCTTTCACGTTTTCCTTTTCTAATCGCTCGGCTTTTAATTGAATATTCTCAAGTTGTTGATAAGCCCGTCGGTTAGAGGCCAAATAAAAGGCTGATAACATCGCCAAAATGGTCAGGCCCATGTTGGCTTTTTTCTTTTGCTGCTTCGTAAAATGATGCGCAACACTGTTTTCGGGCGAGTGATTTGGGGCAAGACCAAAACGTTGTTCGAGCGAATCTTCGGCAAAACTCCACAAACCCCGAAAGCCGATATTGAACATAATCGCCAACACGGTAGCCATCGAAAACATGGCCAATTGGGCAGGAATTTTGAATTCCATCAGAAACCCCCTCCCAAACCAGCTAAAAAAACGCTGCTGCACCCACTCAATGACGTTAATCCACAGAAAGAAAAACAGCACATTGACCGTCACTTCCATCATCCAAAGCGGTAAGCGTTGTAAAATCGGGACTTGGCTAAGGTCATGAATGTTGATATAGACCCGAATTGGTAAATAAACAACTACCACACTCCAAGCGAGTTGGAGTTGTTGGCGTTTGCTGAGAAAGTCAGAAGGAGCTAGATTCATCAAAGTAAAAATACGGAATTAGCTCATAGTAAGGCAACAAAAACGGGCTGAATGTCTATTTCAGCCCGTCGAATGACTCATATCAAGTTGTGAATGCCTTTTTTACTCAATCTCTTATTCTTCGCCCTCCTCCTCGTTCACCTTGGTGCTCTCCCGAAGGCGACGACTGGGTTGAGCCGCGTCCTTGCCATCCTCCACGGTCATTGCGGGGCGTTTCGCTCCGTTCTGTCGAACGGCTAGGACTTTGTCCTTCGCTTCGGCGTTGCGGGCTACTGTCTCTTTCTCCCCCACCCTGCCAAGTACGTTCGGCACCACCGCGCGGCTGTGGTTGGTAACCTCCGCCACGCTCCTGAGGCGCATTTTGCGGTTGTTCATAGCGTTGCTGTGGTTGTTCCTGACGTTGCTGCGGCGGTTCGTAACGAGGTTGTGGTTGTTGATATCGCCCGTCGTCTCTGCGGCTATCGTTTCGCTGTCCCTGTGAGTTACGGTCGTCATAACGAGGGTTATTTTGATAACGATCATTGTAGCGTGGGTTATTTTGCCCCATGCGATTGTCGTACTGCCGTTGGGGGTACGAGCGGTTATTTTGTGAATAACGGTCGTTACGGTTATAATCGTTGCGGCGGTAATTGCGGTACAAGTCATCGGCCCGATACACATTCACGCGGTTACGAGTGATGCGTTCTAAATCGTGGCGGTGAGGGCCAAACACGTACGCGCGGTTGTTGTAACGGTAATAATTATTGAGGTACGACGTTCCACCCCACAAACCAGAGATGCGGTTTCGTGGCACACAGTAGCTATAAACCCGAGGGTTACGGATATAGATGTCGGGAACAAACACCCAGTAGTTGTACGGGATGTTGATGTTAATATTGATGTCCAGCCCCATCCCTGGGCCTAATGGTGCCCAACCGTAGTAACCACCACCCGAGCGCCACGTTACCCAAGCAGGCCCCCATTCATAACCAGGAATCCATACCCATCCATAGTAGCTATCAAACGTCCAGCGTCCGTAGTGAAATGGTGCCCAGCCCCACGGATAATCCGACACCCACGTATTGCCGTATTCAGTCATTTCCCAACGGCCATTGGTACCATAAGGCTGAAAATCAGTATCTACGCGCGGGCGCCATACCCGTCCATACGAAGGATAGTCCATCCAATCGCCATAAGGAGAAAGTTCATCGTAAAACTCATCGTACGATGGTTCGTAGTCGTAGTTTTGAGCCCAGCTTTTTTGGGAAGCGAAGAGCGTCACGACAATACCCAAAGCCAAAAACAGAGCGCGGAAGTTATTGAAAGTCATCATTGTTTTCAATTGTTAAAGGAAGCTGTTGCTTTTGTAATGATAACGAAAAGGTACAGCTTTTCATTTCAATCGACAAGTCTGTTAACAATCATTAAGCAAAATGACGCCATAAATTCTACAAAGAGGTGACCCTCTTACGGGGTCAATGAAATAAGGGCATAGAAATAGAGTTTTTTGTTCAGATGTTCCTCGTGTTTTTAATCTATTTCAAAAAAATTAAAAAATTTAGTTGACAGTCCATTTTTTTATTCTACATTTGTAGAAGAAAATACACATCCATAGAATATGCAACTTTCTAAAGCCGAAGAACAACTCATGGAACACCTCTGGCGGCAAGGCCCCATTTTCATGAAAGACCTGATTGAGGCTCATCCAGACCCCAAACCCGCCGCTACCACCGTTGCTACCTTGCTCAAAAGGATGCAGGACAAAGGCTTTGTGGGCTACGAAACTTTTGGAAACTCTCGACAATATCATGCCCTTGTCACCAAAGAGGATTATTTCGGGAAGCACGTCAAGGGCTTGATTCAGCAATTTTTCGGCAACTCTGCCTCTCAATTTGCCTCCTTTTTTACCACGGCTACCAACCTCTCCGAAACTGAGTTAGAAGACTTAAAAAGTGTGATTGAACAACAAATCAAAAACAAACAACAATGATACTCTACGTGCTCAAATTCACCGTTGTATCGGCTGTGTTGCTGATGGTTTATCATTTTTTGCTGCGCAAAGAAAAAGTCTATGTCTTTAGTCGTTTTTTCTTGGTATTTGGGCTGGCGTTCGCTGCCCTGGTACCCTTCATCCCCATCCAACTTCCTTCTACGGTCGCGCCCGTGCCTACCTACCTCAGCCATGAAACAGCCATTATTTCGCCCAACCTTGCCCCAAAAGCCGCAACAACTTCCCCTGTTGTGCAGCAGACGGTTGAAAAAACAACCACTATTTTCCCTTCTTTGGAGCAACTCATTGGCGGATTATACCTGCTGGTAGCTAGCTTATTATTAGTACGTTTTGTTAAAAATCTTTGGCTTATGCGAAAGAGCATTGGGCAACATCCCGTCGTTCGGCAAGGCCAATTAAGGATTGTTCTTCTTCCCCAAGCCATTACTCCTTACAGTTTTTGGAATTACGTTTTTGTCAACGAAACCGAATATTACCAAGGCAGCATTGAACCCGAAATTTGGCAGCACGAAGAAGCGCACATTCGTCAGAAACACACTTTTGATATTCTTTGGAGCGAGTTCTTCAAAATTATTGGCTGGTTCAACCCCGCCGTGTGGTACTACCGCCACGCGATTGCGCTCAACCACGAGTTTTTGGCCGACGAATGGGTACTTCGCGCCCATCCCAATCCGCCCGTTTACCAATACTTGCTACTCCACCGCCTTTGTCACCACACGCACCTTGCCTTGTCGAGTTCATTTAATTATAAAATCACCAAAACCCGTTTCGCCATGATGCAAAAAAACACAACCCCTCTCCGCGCATTTGGTCTTCAAGCTGCTGCCTTTGTCACCATCTTGGGCGTAGGCATTGCTTTTGCCGACCTTAGTTGGGCGCAAACACCTGCTCCTCCAACTATTCAACCTGCTTCTGGTGCTAAAGCCATCTCTACCCCCGATGGAGCCTCTCCCGAAGTGATTGCCGAATATCAAAAACTGGTCAACAAATACCTCACAAAAGGGGTACACAATGGCAAAGAATGGAGCCGATTAGACCTCCCTAACGAAACCGACCGTGCCCGTTTGGAAGTGCTTTTTAAGTCGATGAGTGAAACCCAGCAGCTACAGCAGCAGTATGCCATGAATCCACCTTTAAAACCATTGCCAAGAATTACGCCTACGGAAAAAGAGTTTGAATCCTACAAAAATCCAAAAATTTACGGACTCTGGCTTGATGGCAAAAAAGTGCCTAATTCGGTGTTGGACAACTACAAAGCGTCTGATTTTTCGCAAGTATTTATCAGTCGCCTTTACAAAAACGCCCAAGCCACGATTGGTTACAAATACAAGTTTCAGCTGGACTTAGAGACCACAGCCTACTACGAAAAAAACCGAGCAGAAACCTTGGCAGATAAGCGTTACTACTTGGGTTTTAACATGGAAAAATGGAAGAAAGAAAACGCCGAGAAAGGAAAATAAACATAACCTCTCAAACAAAAAGTGGCTGTCCCTTAGGTTGGAGACAGCCACTTTTTTTATAAAAACGAGCATTACAAGCTATTCCCAATCCCCACAATAACCACCGAAACGAGCATGGTGAGAATCCCTAGCACAATCGTGCGGAAAGTACGGGGAGAAACGGCTTTCCACTCCTTAAAATACAATCCCCATAAGTTGGCCGTTAGGATGATGGTTGCCATGTGGAGAATCCACGAACTAGCCCCGTTACCCAATTTGCTTTCACCCATTCCGTAGAAGAAAAATTGCAAAAACCAGGTAGTTCCCGCAATTGCTGAGAACAAATAGTTTTTGACGAGGGGCGTGGTGGGATTGAGGTAGTCGCCAAACGATTTGTTGCGGCTGTTAAGAATCATACACCAAATAAAATTGGTCGTCAGTCCACCCCAGAGTAACACCACATAAATCACGTTGTTTTGGTAAAGCGGATTCATCCCCGCAGCTACGGCAGCATCAGCCATGGGTTTTCCAGCTTCGATGCCAAAATTAAAACACGCGCTCAACGTGCCCGAAATAATGGCCACCACCAATCCTTTTCCCACGTTAAACTCCGCCACACTCTTTTGTTTTTCTTCGGTAGAAAGTTCGTTTTCTTTCATCATTCCTGCTTTTCCACAAATAAAAATACCAAGCAAGCACACCGCAATTCCCAGCAACACCACTTGGCCACTGCGCGAATTAATCATATCAATGATAGACACTTTTCCTTCGGTTGGATACACTGCGTAGAAAATAGCAGGAAGCAATGACCCAAACGCCGAACAGAACCCTAAAGTCACGGAGTTGCCAAGCGACATGCCCAAATAACGAACTCCCAACCCATACGTAAGTCCACCGATTCCCCATAAAAGTCCAAAGAAAATGGTCAGTTTAATAACGTCAGAGGAGGTCGCTTTGATGATTTCGGAAAAACCTGGAATGGTTAACCAAGCGGCCAGGGGCGGCATAATGAGCCACGAGAATAGCCCCCCGATAATCCAATAACTTTCCCAAGACCATCCTTTTACTTTTTTGTAGGGCATATAAAAACTACCCGAGGCAAATCCCCCTATTGAGTGAAAAATAACGCCTAAAATAGACTCCATGAGAAAACGGTTTTTGAGTTAGTAAAGAGTTGAAAATTGTATTAATACAACAAATTGTACAAACTTAGATAGCTGCATACCCTCAACTGTCCTTGACTGTCATGTAAAAAGATTTTTTTTACTCCGTTTTACGCACCATGTATTGTAGCTTTTTTGAAGTGCATCAAAACGCAAAAATGAGGAAGTTCTTGCATGAGGGGGATGAGCGGCGTAATTTTGGATTCTCAATTTTGTAAAAAATTAACACGCATCGCGTACCACCTTCCAATGATTTTATACAGTACCAAAAATACACAGCTCAAAGCCTCCTTAGAAGAAGCTGTTTTTCGTAGCCTTCCTGCCGATAATGGGTTGTATATGCCCGAACATATTCCCAGCATTTCACCCGATTTTTTAGCGAATATCGAGCAACGTTCGTTCAACGAAATTGCGTTTGAAGTATCAAAAACACTTTTGAGCGACGACATTCCCGAAGCCGATATTCTGCAAATTGTGGAGCGGGCCTTTGATTTCGATGCGCCAGTGGTACCAATTGAAGATAAAACGTACTGTTTGGAGCTTTTTCACGGGCCGTCGATGGCATTCAAGGATTTTGGGGCGCGCTTTATGGCGTCGTTGATGTCTTATTTTTTGGTACGTTCGCAGCAAGAAATACGCATTTTGGTGGCTACTTCGGGAGATACAGGTGGCGCAGTGGCCCAAGGATTTCACAATGTACCGGGCATCAACGTAACGATTTTGTACCCCAGCGGAAAGGTCAGCGATATTCAAGAAAAACAATTGACCACCTTGGGTGGAAATGTAACCGCGCTGGAAGTGGACGGTACATTTGATGACTGTCAGGCGTTGGTAAAGCAAGCTTTTTTGGACGACGAACTCAATAAAAAGTACAACCTAGCCTCGGCCAATTCCATCAATATTTCACGCCTTATCCCGCAGTCGTTCTATTATTTCAGAGCGTATGCGCAAGTAAAGCATTTAGGCCTGCCAGTCGTTTTTTCGGTGCCAAGCGGAAACTTTGGCAACTTGAGCGCTGGACTTTTGGCGTATCGGATGGGTTTACCCGTGGCGCATTTTATTGCCACCACCAACCGTAACAACGTCGTTCCGAACTATTTGTCGAACGGAAATTATGCGCCTGTACCGTCGGTTGAAACCATTTCCAACGCCATGGACGTTGGAAATCCAAGCAATTTTGTGCGGATGACTCGCTTTTTTGGTGATGAATGGGCAAAAGTAAAACAAGACATTTCGGGTTTTTGGTTTAATGATGACCAAACCAAAGCCGCCATGCGCGAGGTATATGACCGCACGGGCTATTTGATGTGCCCACATACGGCCGTGGCTTATTTAGGTTTAAAAGAATACACTAACCTAACCCAAAAAGAAGTGGCGGGGGTATTTTTGTCAACGGCGCATTATGCCAAATTCTTAAACGTCGTTGAAGATGCGTTGGGCACTGGCGAGGTCGAGATTCCGACACGTTTGTCTGATTTGCTCAGTAAAGAAAAAGTAGCCACCCCAATGACCAAACAGTTTGCTGATTTCAAAGCCTATTTGTTGGGATAAAATATGAACATCATCGTTGCTCGAACTTCTGAACACTACCTTGAGGCGGTCGAACTCTTCAAAGAGTACGCCACCAGCCTTGGCATTGATTTGCAGTTTCAGAAGTTCGACAACGAACTTCAAATCCTTCCGACCATGTACGGCCCGCCTGTGGGCGAGTTGTGGTTGTTGGAAGAAGACAACAGTTTTGTAGGCTGCGCCGCCTTGCGAAAACTAGAAGAAGGTGTCTGTGAATTAAAACGAATGTATATCCGCCCTATCTACAGAGGTAAGCGCTGGGGGCGGGAATTGATGGACGTGGCGCTCCAAACCGCTCAATCGTTGGGCTACCATACCATGCGTTTAGACAGCCTACAACGCTTGGAAGCCGCCGTAAAACTATATGCCTCCTACGGCTTTCAGCCAATCTCTCCTTATAATTTCAATCCAGAGGCGGATGTGGTCTATTTTGAGAAAAATCTCCTTTCCTAGACTTCCACCTCATCCCCAAAATTCTCCATTCATTTTGTCCTTTAACCGTTGGTCGTAAAAAATATTTTATTACCTTGCATTGCATAGTACCTTTGAATCAACAATAAAGCCCCACGGCATACAAACCAACTTTTCACAATCACTTATAAATCAACCATCGCCATGAACAATAAGCCCTTACGTCGAATACAAAGTGAAGCCGTTTTAGGCGGTGTCGCTGCTGGTCTTGCCGATTATTTCGGAATGGACAAAGCCTTGATGCGTGTCATCCTTATCGTCTTAATGATTTTTGCCAAAGGCGTCCCCATTGTTTTACTCTACATCATTTTGTGGGTAGCGTTGCCTGTCGGTGGCCCTTCCACACCCGCTGTGGGACTAGAAAACAACTGGCAATACCCCGATGACATGGCTCCTAAAAAGACCACCAATCGTGGCATCGAGATTGTAGGTTATGGTTTATTGTTGATTGGCGGATTTATGCTTTTCGACCGTCTTTTCCACTGGATGCACCTACAGAAGTTTATTCCAGCGGCTATTTTAATCGGAATAGGCTTGTTTTTGATTTTGAGAAACAATAACACTCAAAATGAAACACCAACTTCCTCAGCAGACAGCGACCGTGCTACGCCTTCGTGGACTGATTCGGCACCGATTTCGTCGTGGCAGCCTCCTGCCTCTAACGAACCGACCGAACCAACAACGCCATCTTCGGACGAATCCAAAGAGGACAAAAGCCCCGATGAGCCAAAAGCCTAATACAGCATTACTCACTAAAAAAGTTTACTTCTTTACACCTTTAAATCTTGATTGCCATGAATTATCGAAGCACTTTCTGGGGAATCATCCTCGTATTAATCGGCGGCCTCTTGCTCATGCGTGAGTTGTTTGATTGGTTTGATTTCGAGCGTTATTTTTTACCTGTTGTGTTGATTGTGGGAGGAGCGTTGCTCATTTTTAAAGATAAAATCAAAAATCTTTCTTAACCCCACTTCGCCATGAAACAATCCTCTAATACCCTCGTTTGGGGTTCTATACTTCTGGCCTTTGGGTTGGTGCTTTTGGCCAAAACCCTCGGTTGGTTCCACATTGACTGGGGTTTTACACTTCGCTTTTGGCCTGTTTTATTGATATTGGCAGGAGGCGTTTTGTTACTTAAACAATCATGGTCTGGGGTAGTAACCGCCATTTTGATTGCCTTAGCAATTCCATCAGCCATCATTAATGGTGCCAATAAAAAGTTTCACGACTGGGACGACCGTGGTTTTGAGTTTAACATCGACGATTTTGATGACGATGATGACGACCACCATAACCACCACAAGGACTACGAAGAACGCTCCGATACCTACTCAAAAGACGGGAAAACCCACTTTTCTGAGCCATTTACCGAAAATATTGCCGATGCAACTTTGAAGTTTGGCGCTGGCGCAGGTGAATTTACCATTGAAGGCACTACCTCTCAACTGGTAGAAGCAGATGCTGAAACGGAGTTTGGTAACTACATCATGACGGCAAAACGAAACGAAAGCACCAAAACTAGCGTGGTGGACTTTGAAATGGAAAGCAAAGACAGCACAGGTCGCAAGAAAATCCGTATTCGTGATTTTGACAATATGGATAACCGCGTAGAAATGCGTTTGAGCGATAAACCTACTTGGACCTTCGATTTGGGGCTTGGTGCTGGAAAAGGAAATTTCGACTTGTCGGCTTATCGGGTGAAAAAAGTAAAACTCGGTGCAGGTGCTGCCGAAGTTGACCTCAAACTTGGTGATAATGTTGAAAACGACGCCCAAATCGACATCGAAGCTGGCGTAGCCTCCATCGAAATTAACATCCCCGAATCGGTAGGGTGTGAATTTAAAATCGACGGGGCGCTAAATTCAAAAGACCTCGACAATTTTGAAAAAATCAGCAGCGGTTTGTATCGCACATCTAACTATAACTCGGCGAAGAAAAAAATCAAAATTTCGTACGAGGGTGGCATCTCTTCTTTGGAAGTGAATCGTTACTAGGCTGGCACAGTGCCGTTGTTAATAAATAGTCTCAAAAATGCTGCTGGTCAGAATGACTGGCAGCATTTTTGTTTTTTGTACCTTTGTAACACACGCAACAAAAGCGGCCTTTTTTCGTTCACTATTGGCAAACATCGCACAACAATGAAACAACTACTGACTGCCTCGGCATTATTGGCAAGCATAACCCTCTTTGCACAAAGCACGCCCAAAGATTTCACCATATCGGGCACGGCTAAAACATTGCAACCCAAGGAAAAAGTGTATCTCGAAATCCCTGGAACTCAGCCGTTGGTTGTGCTAGACTCAGTGACGGTGGGTAACGATAAACGTTTTACATTTAAGCGTAAAGAGCTTGACGAAGGAACTGTTTATCAGGTGAACATCGCTAAAAAACAGCGCTTCATTGTGTTGATTGAAGGCGGCGAAAATATTGAAGTTACGGCGGATGGAACGGAAAATGGCGCTGCGCAAATCAAAGGTTCGGCCAACAACGATAATTACCAGAAATTGATAGGGATGTACAAGGTAATGTCAGAAAAATCGGCCAAATGGCAAGATGAATACGCCAAAGCTGAACAAAAGAAAGACAGCAAGAAAATAGCCGAAATTCAGCAGGCATTTGAAGCAGAAAGCAAGGACTTTACAGCCAAAGTGAAGGCAATGATTCCAGAAATGGGCACATCCCTTTCGGCATTGTTTGCGACCAATTTCCTCAACCCAGAGGTAGAAATGAGTACTATTATCGAACTGGCCCAGAAGTTTGAAAAAGAGCGCCCTAACATGAAGCAAGGACAGATTTTTGTCGGTAATGCCAAACGTATGCGCGGGATTCAAATTGGTGACAGCGCTCCAGAGATTACTTTAAATACAACCCAAGAAAAACCCCTGAGCCTTTCATCCCTTCGTGGAAAAGTAGTTTTGATTGACTTTTGGGCGTCGTGGTGCGGGCCTTGTCGCCAAGAAAACCCTAATGTGGTGAAAGCCTACAATCGCTTCAAGGACAAAGGCTTCGAGATTTTTAGCGTGTCGCTCGACAAAGACAAAACTGCATGGGTTAAAGCCATTGAAAAAGACGGTTTGTTATGGCCAAGTCACGTATCTGATTTGAAATATTGGCAATCGGCTGCTGCCCAAACGTACGGGGTGAACGGTATTCCTGCAACGTTTTTGTTGGACAAAGACGGAAAAATTATCGGTAAAAACCTTCGCGGTGAAGCACTTGAGAAAAAATTAGAAGAAGTATTGAAAGTAAATAATTAAGTCATTTTCTCGCTTCCTACTTCTAAAAAATAAAACATGAAAACTTTTCAGGTGTTCGTCACTTGGAAAGTTTTTTTATTTTGAGTCAAACCTTAATCTTTACAGTATTCTAAAACCAGCGAAACCATGCGCCATTTTTACCTCTCAACTATTCTTACTGCGTTATCTGGACTCGGAGCCCTTGCCCAAACCTCCGACTTTACCCGTGAACATGAGTTTACCAACAACTGCGAAGGGCCATCGGTGGATGGTGAAGGCAATGTCTATGCCGTCAACTACGCCATGGATGGCACCATTGCCCAAATCCCCAAACGCAATAAAACGTCGATTTTTTTGACCTTACCCAAAGGAAGCACAGGAAATGGGATACGTTTTGGCAATGCCAACACTTTTTATGTCGCCGACTTTACAGGCCATAATGTACTGAAAGTCAACCTAGTGACAAAGCAAGTGAGTGTTCACTGTCACGAACCAAGCATGAATCAACCCAATGATTTGGCGATTACGAGCAAAGGGCACATTTTTTGTTCAGATCCCAACTGGAAAGCTGGGACGGGACAAATCTGGCACGTGTCGCCCGAAGGAAAAGCCAAAATTGTAGCTCCCTCAATGGGAACAACCAACGGGATTGATGTCAGTCCTGACGAACGGACATTGTACGTCAATGAAAGCGTGCAACGTAACGTCTGGGCTTTCGACATTGGTGCGGATGGAAGCTTGTCAAACAAACGTTTGTTGATACAATTTGCCGACGGAGGCATGGACGGAATGCGCTGCGACGCCAACGGAAACCTGTACATCACCCGCCATGGAAAGGGTGAAATAGCCGTTGTAGCACCCGATGGAAAAATCGTTAAGACCATCAAAACCAAAGGCAAAAGTGTGTCTAATATTTGTTTTGGAGGCAAAAAAGGGCGAACTTGCTACATCACTTTACAAGACAGAGGCTGTATGGAAACTTTTACCGCCGATGCTCCTGGTAGAGAGTGGACAATGATGCAAGCTTTTTTAGGAAAGAAATAACCCCATTAATACGTTTAAATGCAGAAGTTTAACGCTCTTATCATTCTGATTTTAGGCTTACTGGCAGCTCGTTCGGATGCCCCGCGCGAACAAATGATAACGTTGGGAATGGCTTTTCAAGATTTGAATTCGCAGATTCGGGAGCAGACCCTGACGCCTGATTCCGCTCAATTGCGCTTTCAGGCTATTTTGCGAGAATTGCGCCAAGTAACTCAGCCGTATCGTCAGCAAAACTGCACGGACTCGGTTCGATTTGTGTTTCCATTGCGCGATTACGATTCCAACAACATCGGAGGACATGGATCAGGTTTTCGCCCAAAAGGCTTCAATTTATTTGACCATAAAGTACAAGGAAGCCATCCCGCACACGATATTTTTGTCTATGACCGTAACCAAGATAGCGTTGATGACCAGACAGATAAGCCCGTGGATGTGTTGGCGATGCGCCCTGGTATTGTTGTAGCAACAGAAACTAATTGGTCACCCGAAAGCTTGTACCGAGGCGGAAATTTTGTGTGGATTTATGACCCTTGCCTCGATGGCTTATTTTATTACGCCCACCACAGCAAAGTAATGGTAGAAGCAGGCGATGAAATAACGCTTGGACAAAAAATAGCGGAAGTAGGCCGTACGGGACTCAACGCCGCCAAGGCACGCTCAGGTACCCACCTCCACATGATGTATCTTCAGCTGACTCCCGAAGCGCTTCCTCATCCTGTAAATACCTACGATTGGCTAGCGAGCGCTGAAATAATACGATAAAAAAAAATCGCCGCATGGTGACCCATAGCGGCGATTCTCTTCACGAAACCAATCACTTCTTTACCAATCCACTTAACTCTTTTTGAAGCGTTTTGTTATCAGGAAATTCTTGCGGAATCCAGCGTTCTACAATCTTTCCTTGCGCATCTATCAATACGAACGGATAACCCATGGTGGTTGCGTAGGTTTCTTTTAATTTTTGGGCGTCTTCGTCGGAAGCCCAAAGATGGACAACACTCGGACGGTTTTCGGTCAACGAATGCCAAAGCTCAAAAGACGTATTGGGTGTAACGTTGAGATAAACAAACGTTAAACGACCTTTGTAAGCTTCTTCGAGCGGCTTAAAAATAAGCTCGTGCTGTTTTAAATTAAAGCAAAAAGCAATGCAGATGGGCTTACCTTGAAGACTTTGGAGGGTTACTTCTTTGCCATCGCGGTCTTTGAGTAAAAAGTTGGGGGCGCCCTTTCCTACGTACATGCCTTCTTTGGCCGTAATGCTTTGTTTAAAATACGGAAGGAGCTCGGAAGATGGGTACGCACGTTCAAATTTTTCTAATAAACTATGTGCCGCAGTCATGTCGCTTCTAAATGCCACCGCATAATCAACCCAATGCGTGAGCAAATAAGCACGTTGTTTGGAATACGCCCTCAGCTGTTCGTCGCTTTCTTGATAAGCTAGTTGTAATGCCTCACCCGACAAAATGTAGCGTTGCGCCGAATCTGTTGGGTACTTTTTGGTAATTGGAATCAGGATATGATTTACCAATTCGCGGCGGTATGGCTCACTCATAAGGGCGGCATCGGGCAAGATTTTGAAGTTTTGAAGCGTAAAATTTTCTACCTCTTGGCGCTGCGTAGCTTTGAGTTGAACTCCCTGACTTTCACGGATTTTTTTATCCAATACCAACTGACGGGTTAAATACGCTTCGGTGTTGATGGTCGCTGTGATGTACGCATCAAACGCTTCGCTGATGGGCTGTTGGCTTTTCAATGTTTGAAAACGCTGTAAACGAGCTTGTTGCAGGCTGTCCACCTTTGGCAAGATAATACTGTTGTCGTTTTTGGTAGGTTTATAGCCAAATACGGGCAAGTATTCGTATAAGTTTTCTTTGAAATAATCCCGCAAAAACTCTTGGTAATAGGCATTTGTTCCCTCAAAAGTCAACGATTTGTTGGGATGAATCGTTACCGTTAGCTTATCGTTGGGACTAATAAACAATACCCGATTAAAGCTTTGACTAACAGGCTGGTAGGCCGAAGCCCCCGCAGCAGTTGGGACAATTTGAAGCCGTACCAACTGAGGTTCGGTAAGCTCCACTTCCGCATTGGCTATTTTTTGGTTAGTAATTTCAAAATAACCAATATTTAGAAACTCAACATCGGCCAAACCAATGGCTGGAGAGGGCTGGAATTTTACTTTTTCCGTTACCAGCGACACCGAAAAATTGGTGGCCTCAGGGGCCATTTTGAGGGTAATTTGGGCATTTTGTGCCTTCAGGACTTGTGCAAACAAAAGCGCAAAAAGGCCATAGAGAGGATATTTCATAATGCGTTATTTTCTAGTAAACGAAAAACGGCGGAACTAATTGTCGATTTAATTGACCGAAAAATTCACCCCTCCCATTGATTCTATCAGTTTAAAGAACTCGTTGGTAGGTGCAACTCGGTGCGTTCGTGATTGAAGTTTCACCTCCGTCCGACTTTGATGATCCACCACCGACACCGTGAGCGCGCAGTGGCCAGGGTAGGCTTGGACGGCTTCGTTGAGCTTGGTCACGAGTACACCATCTAGCATATCCAAATCCAGTTGTAGCTTGATTTCTTTGGTGAGTTTTTCACGAACTTCATTCAAAAGCTGCATCGACGTGATTTTAAATTCGTATTGGTCTTCTTGTTTCCAGCGGTTTTGAATTTTCCCTTTGACAAACAAAAAGTGTCCCATTTGGACGTAAGCCGAAAACTTCACAAAATCTTCGCCAAAAAGCGCCATTTCCATCGAGCCCGCGTAATCTTCGAGTTTAAAAATACAGAAAGGATTCCCCGTTTTGGTGGTTCTGACTTGGCTGCTACTCACAATACCCGCTACCGTAATGTCTTTGCCAAACAAGAGCGGGCGGCCACCGATTTCTACGTTGGCCACGGCAGGCATATCTCCTTCTTCGGTATCACTGGTTTCAGTAACTTCGGAAGTGAGCATCACTTTATCAAGGGTACAAGTACAGAAGTTGGTCAACTCCAAGCGATACATATCAAGCGGGTGGCCCGAAATGTAGAAACCAACCACGTCTTTTTCAAAACGTAACCGCTCAATGTCGCTCCACTGCTCTACAATAGGCGCTTTAGGTTTGGCAATATCGGCGCCGCTTCCACCAAAACCACCAAACAACGATGCCTGCGCATTGGACTTATCAGCTTGAACGGCGTTGGCGTATTTGATTAATTTTTCGATTAAGTTTTGTTGTTCGCCGTCGGCAGCCGTAAAATACTGAGCGCGGTGGTATTCCTCAAACAAGTCAAACGCCCCCGCATACGCCAACGATTCGATGGTTTTCTTGTTGACAGTTCGTAAGTTGACCCGAGTCATAAAGTCAAAAAGGTCTTTGAAAGGGCCGTTATTGGTTCTTTCTTCGATGATGCTTTCTACGGCAGCATCACCAGTTCCTTTGATACCTCCCAATCCAAAGCGAATTTCTCCACGTTTGTTTACCCCGAAACGCCGTTCCGATTCGTTGACATCAGGGCCCAGTACAGGGATTCCGAGGGCTTTACACTCTTCGAGGAAGAACGTAATTTTTTCAATGTTACCCAGCGAACTCGTCAAGACCGCCGCCATGTATTCGGCGGGATAATGGGCTTTGAGATAAGCCGTTTGGTACGCCACAAAAGCGTAGCACGTTGAGTGCGATTTATTGAAGGCGTACGACGCAAAGGCTTCCCAGTCGGTCCATACTTTATCGAGTTTTTTCTCATCAAGACCCTTGTTTTTACCGCCGTCGATGAATTTACTCTTCATTTTGTTCAAAACCTCAATCTGCTTTTTCCCCATGGCCTTACGCAAAACGTCTGCATCACCTTTGGTAAAGCCCGCCATTTTCTGCGAAAGGAGCATAATTTGCTCTTGATAAGTACAGTTATGAAGAATAATGTTGTTTCCAACAAAATTATGGATGCCTTCTACGGTAATATCATATACTTTTTCTTTGCCAATCGCCTTGATTTCAACAACTTCATCCCACCGTATTTTAGCGAGGCGAGCTGACTGGTTGAGGGGCAGGTGTTCGATTAATGGCAGTACTGCTTTTAACGAAATACGAGGGCACGTTCGGAGTTTGTTAGGCAAAAGATGCTGTCGGTCAAATCCGTATTTATCCATAAGCCCGCGACCTGAGCCTTTCCAAACTTGTCCTAGTTCATCTAAAAATAACGTGCGTGAAATATTATCGTGTACCTCATGCCCTGATAAGAGGGTTTCTTGGATTTTTTTAGAAACTAAATGGGGTCCTATCAATTCAGCAAACGCTTTGAGGTTGTAAACGCTTACTTGGTAGGCCGTCATTTCTTGGTTACGGCGGTTGTTGTGATAGGTTGATTGATAAGTGACGGAGTAAATTCCCAAACGCAGAAGCAGGGTTTTAACGTCATTGGCCAACCTGGGTGAAATCGTTTTGAAATGATTCAAGTCTTTGCCAATGTGCCCATCACAGTCCCACAGCGAAGCCAAAAAGAAGGCAATGGTCTCTTCGGTTAGGCCAAATACAAACTCAGGAACAAATTTTTCGTCTGAACGGCAGCCACCTTTCATGGTTTTTAGGCCCCATTCTCTCAATTGAGCCACCAATGAATTCGTCTCGTGGTAATGCGTTTTGTCCGTTCCTGCCACCATGATTCTTGTTACGTCCCGAACTTGTTGTAAGGTTCGAGTTTCCAAACGTTCAAACGTGCTGATACTCTCAGTGTAAGCATCCAACAGTTGAGGGTCTTTAGAGACAAAGTCTGCCGTAGCGCCACAGCCACTCAAAGAACCATCGGCAAGAATATAGGCTAAGACACGCAATTTGTCACGGTCATATTCTTGTTCATTTTCAACGAATAATTTTCGGGGAGTAGCAATCACACTTCCTACTTGCAAACTTCCCGCCTGTTGCCAACCTGTTTCGGTCAGAACCTGATGGTCAGGGGTTAGTTTAACTCGACTTCCATTGCGAAGTCGTACTTCAAGCACTTCTTTTTCACCATTGCACACCCAATGAGTAATAGGGGCAGAGGCAGGTAATAAATCGTCGTTTACTCCTTGCACCCAAAACTCGCCGACGCGGTTAGCTAGACTATCAATGCGTACTCGCTCGCCAGTTTTAGCGTCGTGAATGAGGGTGTCGCCAGTGACACAAATTCCGTACGTATCGGCCAAATATTCCTCCATTTCGGGGAGGTCATACTCTACTTTTTCGCGTCCATGTTTACGGTTAATAAAGTTAGGAATGTAGGCAATTGGCCCAGGGCGGTACAGGGCGTTCATGGCGATAAGGTCCTCAAAACGGTCAGGTTTGAGTTCGCGCATGTACTTTTTCATCCCGTCGGATTCAAACTGGAAAACGGCGTTGGTCTCACCTCGTTGGAAAAGTTCAAACACCTTGATGTCATCGAGCGGAATGTAATCAATGTCAATTTTAACCCCGTGGTTGGCTTCAATCATCCTAAGGGCTTCCTTGATAATGGTCAAGTTTCGTAGCCCTAAGAAGTCCATCTTGATTACCCCCGCATCTTCAATGATTTTCCCTTCGTACTGCGTAATCAGCAAATTCGATTCTTTGGAGGTACTCACAGGAATCAAATCCGTCAGGTCGGAAGGGGCAATGATAATACCCGCTGCGTGAATCCCCACGTTGCGGACGGTTCCTTCCAATTTCTGCGCTTCTTTAAGAACTTTGGCCGTTAGGTCATTTCCTTTCAGCATTTCACGCAATTTCTTCAAATTCTCTACCTCGTCGGGCGTCACCACGTCGGCCATTTTTTCAAGGGGTACTTTAAACACCTTGTCCAAGTTCATGTTGTACGTCGGCTTATCAGGCACGAGTTTTACCACGGCGTTGGCTTCTTGCAATGGCAAATCCATCACCCGCGCTACGTCCTTAATCGACGACTTGGCGGCCATGGTACCGTAGGTAATGATTTGGGCCACTTGGTTTTTACCGTATTTCTGTACCACGTAATCAATCACCCGTTGGCGGCCTTCGTCGTCGAAGTCCGTATCAATATCGGGCATGGAGATACGGTCGGGATTCAAGAAACGCTCAAAAAGGAGGTCGTACTTGATTGGGTCAATGTTGGTGATTCCGATGGCATACGCTACGGCGCTTCCCGCTGCCGATCCCCGCCCTGGGCCGATGAGCACGCCCATGTCGCGCCCCGCTTGGATAAAGTCAGCAACGATGAGAAAGTAGCCAGGAAAACCCATGTTTTTGATGGTATTCAGTTCAAAGTTGAGTCGTTCCTCAACCTCTGGCGTAATTTCCTTGTATTTTTTCCGAGCCCCTTCAAACGTCCAATGCTTGAGGTACTCCCACTGATTGAGTACATCGGCGGTGAGTTCTTTCATCTTACCGTTGAACTCAATCATTTGCGAAATACTGTGCTTCCTAAACTCTTCAGGAATCGGGAAATTGGGCAATAAAATGTCTCGATTGAGCTTTAACAGCTCTACTTTATCAACGATTTCTTGCGTATTGTCCAGCGATTCGGGTAAGTCGCTAAACGTTTTGAGCATTTCATCTTTGGTTTTGAAATAAAACTCATCGTTGAAAAACGCAAAGCGCGTGCCTTTGGGCATTGGATTTTCGTCGTCAAAGTCCTTGTTGGTAGGCGTTGACTGTTTATCACCCGTATTGACGCACAGCAAAATGTCGTGCGCGTTGGCGTCGTCTTGCTCTACGTAATGACTATCATTGGAACATATCACCTTGACATTGAACTCTTTGGCGTATTTAAGCAGGGCATCGTTGGCAATAATTTGGTCGCGGATACCGTGCCGTTGAATTTCGACGTAATAATCTTCTCCAAACAAATCGAGCCACCACTTAAACTCCTGACGCCCCGCCTCTTCGCCTTTTTTGATGATGGCTTGCGGCACACTTGCCCCAATGCAACAAGTCGTGGCAATGAGTCCTTTGTGGTATTTTACGAGAAGTTCTTTGTCGATACGTGGGTATTTGCCGTACATGCCTTCGATGAATCCCAGCGAACAGAGTTTGGCCAAATTTCGGTAGCCTTCGGCATTTTTGGCCAATAGCAGTTGGTGGCGGCGAACGTCTTTTTGTTCTTTGGTAAACTGTTTTTTATGGCGGTCTTCCACCAAATAAAACTCACAGCCCACGATGGGTTTGATACCTTGTTTGTGCCCTTCGGCGACAAACTCAAATACGCCAAACATATTACCGTGGTCGGTAATGGCAATGGCGGGCATGTCGTCGGCTTTGGCCTTTTTAAACAGTTTTTTTATATCTGCGGCCCCATCGAGTAGCGAGTATTGGGTATGGCAGTGGAGGTGGGAGAATTGCATATCAACTACATTAAAGTCTTTGTCCTTGGATAGTGTTAGTGCGTTACAAATGCGCGCTTTTTAGGAGTTTGCTTGACAAATATGAACTAGCAAATTCAACACTTATCCAAAGTTACGGTTTTCTGCTAGAAAGCAGAAGGAGGCCCTCGCGAAAATTGTGGTGGGGGAGATTAGCGTGAGGGGTTAGCTACTTGCCATAGGCAAAGAAGAACGACATTAAAATTCATATCGGGAGCCAGTACTATGTTTTAATTCCAGACCAATGCTACGTTTGAACTTTTCCTTCAATCGATTCATTTCTTGCGTATCTTTTCCACCAACAATAAACCCTCTAATGTGTTTCTGTGGGATCTGACCCACCTTCTTTTTTATAAACTCAATCGCTTGACAAATTTGCTCGAAAGCATAGGAAGCTTCTTTGGCATTGCCTTTTAGTTCAACAAAGAGGTATTCGAGCTCGTCATTTTCTCTCACCTTTACAAACAAATAATCACACTGTTTTTGGTGAGGAACCTCAGGAATCAAACATTTGTCTAATTTGATGCGACAAACCCTTGGATGCTTTTTTGAATTGATGACAAATGTTTTCCCCTGTTCGGAAGCGCTTTTTTCTGATGAATAACATTGTTGATTGCCTCCTAATTTTTGATAAATGCCTTTACAATCACTCACGGGTATTGAATATTTAGGAGTTCATCAAATTCGTTGCTAATTTGTGATGATACATCATCAAATAGTACAGCATCCACACCCTTAAATTCGTAATTGAGGGCATCTATTATTTCACCGTTTATGAGATTGTATGCCGAAAAATCTTCAAACTTTACCCATGCACTACGGTCTATCAATTGCTCGGCAGCAGTATTGTCCAATTCAGCAGCTTTTAAGAGGTTAT
Source organism: Runella limosa DSM 17973 (assembly GCF_000482465.1). Taxonomy (GTDB): domain Bacteria; phylum Bacteroidota; class Bacteroidia; order Cytophagales; family Spirosomataceae; genus Runella; species Runella limosa. The sequence goes on along the minus strand of NZ_AXVJ01000055.1, from coordinate 19,486 downwards.
CCAAAACGCGTAAAATAAAAGTACTGTGGGTAGTAATAAGCAGCTGATTTTGAGGATTTTTATTGGCAAGTATGGCTAAAGCCTCGATTAATTCTTTTTGGGCCGAGGCAAAAAGGTGAGACTCAGGTTCTTCGATAACCCTAAAAACAGGGTCGCCATAAAGTAAATTGATGAAAATATCTTGCAGTGTACGAATGCTTTCTTGCTGGCCCGAAGAAGCGTTTTGCAAGAAAATAGACTGATTGTTTCCTAGAACTAACTTTTCTCCTTCTTGATCGTTGATATAGTTGCCTTTTAAAATATTTTGAATTTTGTTAAGAATTTTCTGGGCATCAGTGGTGTCAAGAGTAGGGTTAAGGTCGAGTTCGTCTTGCATAAACCCAGCGAAATTTCCTGATTGTTGAAATTTGTTCCTCAAGAAGCGATTGTATTGGATAAATTTTAACAATATGATGTCGTTTTCGGACGTATAGCGATGCGCTTCAGCCTCATTATAGGCAAATTGATTACTGTCTAACTTCGCATAAATTTCTAGCAAATGATTTCCTAAAGACACGACAGCGTTTCTACTAGCTGGTAAGTATAAATTCAATTGGGTACTCCCAAAAAGGGTATTTACAATTTTGGCAATAGCGTTAATAAATCTCTCTCTCTCTTTTCTCTCAAGTTCACTAAAGGCATTTTCTAACCGCTTGAGCTCTTTATTGAGTGCGACTACTTTCTGTAATTTGGGGAGCCAATGAGCAAAATCTATTTCTAAACTCCCTGCTTCGCTGTTACGAATGGCAATTATCTCTCCATTTGCGTACGTATAGGTGATTTCAAAAGAAGTAAGCCGTCGAGGCGAACCAAAGAGCTTAGTAAAATGGGAATGGATTTGGCCTTCTATAACTTGTTTTAGGTTATTGTCAGTAACCACGAAACTATTGGTAAAAGGTAGAATAATTTCCTCTCGAATGGTCTTAAAAAAATAGACAAGCTTCCCTATCGTACTTTTCCCACTCGCCTGCTCTCCCATCAAAACCGTCATTCGTTTTATCTTGATGGGAACTGCCTTTTGGTTAACAATGGCCTTAAAATTTTTTATCAGTAGTTGTTCCATGCCCAATAACTGCTTTTCTAAAATGTTTGGGGTTTCCCAAACTCAAAATTAACATAATCCCGCTGTAAATGGACTGAAAACGGCTTTTTGTTCAAAATGAGCAAAAGAATGTCAAAAATGAGTTAATAAAATTTGAAATTTTTTACATCAAAATTTTTCAAATGTCAAAAATGAGACAAAGAATGTCCATTTTCAGATAACACCCCTACTTCGTTCGATACGATATTTGTACAGACTTATCATTTACTCAAAACTCATTCTTTCATGAAAAATTCCCGCACATTTTGGTTATCTCTTTCGACTGTCGTATTGGTTGGTTGGCTCGTGGCTTGTAATGAAAAAGAAGAAGTCGTGCCTGAGCCAGAACAATTGACGGCGGCCAACTTTGTAGATCAATTACGCGCTCCCATCGGGCTCACCCTCGACACCAAAGGACAGCTTTGGGTCACCGAAGCTGGTACGGGTAAAAACGACGGAAGCATCGTCATGATTACCCCACAAGGAACAAAAACGACTGCCATGACCGGCTTTCCTTCAGTCATTGCCAACGGGGCGATTGAAGGCATGAGCCACCCTCTTTTCCACGACGGAAAACTATACGTGCTTCACGGTGTCAGTGGGATGCTTTATACCATTGACGTTGCTTCATTTAAGGCAGGAGATGCCGCACTTGCTTTGGCGACAGCCCAGAAAGAAGAGGTAGGAACGTACATCCGAAGCCTCAACCTGACCAACCCGATTAACTCAAACGTATTTGATTTGGTAGTGGGGCCTGATGGTAATTTATACATCGCCGATGCGGGTGCGAATGCCATCTTTAAACGCGACAAAGCCACGGGTAAATTGAGCTTGTTTGCCAAAATTCCTGATGCGGCAACCAAAGTAGAGGCCGTACCGACGGGGATTGTGTTTGACGGTACTCGTTTTTTGGTGACAACGCTCAGTGGTTTCCCATTCGCCCCAGGCAACGCTAAAATGTACCAAATCACCGCCGATGGTACCGTGAGTGAATACAAAACGGGTTTTACGACCTTGTCGCACCTAACGCTTTCAAAAAACAATAAACCGTTAGCGATTCAGATGGCCGAGTTTGGAGCGACGGGCTTCCAAGCACTTTCGGGCAAGGTTGTCAACGAAGAAGGCAAGGTGCTTTTGCCAAGCATCATGATGCCTACAGACATTGAGCGCAGCGGAAACCGCGAGTTTTACCTACTAAGCTACGCGCTTGGAACTATTCAGAAATTGAGCTACTAAAATTTCACTAATTAACCTTTTTCCCTACAACAATGAAAAACTATCCTATTTACGCATTTGCCCTACTTGTTTTATTATTTGCGGCTTGCCAATCGGCCGAAGAATCGAAAGATACGGCCAAAGCCGAGGTGGAGTTGTCGGATTCGGCGCTCATCAAACGTGGTGAATACTTGGTAGGCATTATGGGCTGCCAAGATTGCCACTCCCCCAAACAGCTGGGTCCCAAAGGCCCCGAAGTAGTTCCTGGTCGCCACTTGTCGGGTTATCCAGCCGACCGCCCCGTGGGAAAAGTTACCCCTGATGCGCTGAAAAACGGATGGATGCTGTTAGGTGGCGACGGAACATCGGCAGTGGGCCCGTGGGGAATGAGCTTTTCGGCCAACCTCACTTCCGACACTACGGGAATTGGGTCGTGGTCGTTTGAGCAGTTTAAAATTGCCCTTATGCAAGGCAAGTCAAAAGGGATTGCCACGGCTCGTCCGTTGTTGCCTCCGATGCCTTGGCCCAACTACGTAAACATGGCCGACGAAGACTTACGAGCGGTATTTGCCTACTTGAAAAGTACTCCGCCTGTTAACAACATCGTGCCGATGCCTATCGCGCCTGATAAGTTGCAATAATCATTTTTGACGTAATTCTCTCGCTTTGAGCCCTCCTTTTTGGGAGGGCTAGGCGATAGCCTTGCCCTGTTGGGGCAGTGATGGCTGACACTTTCGTGGTAGAAAGGGAAGGAGGATTACGGAAATATTTGACGAAATGTTTCTACCTCCTTTTTCTACTACCCATTTGTAAATTTTACTCTGTAACGTTTTTAAACTTTTCTACCCATGAAAAACTTTTCATCTCCACCAAAGGCTTTGACTAAAAGCCCTTACGGGTCGAAAGAACTAATAAACTCTCTCGTATTCCGTTTCTTATTTTGTTTATTGTTAAGCTTTTTTACACAGTTTGTACAGGCTCAAAGCGTAACCGCTGACATTATCCCTGACCACAGTGGAAGAGTAAGTGGCGTTAATATCAATCTCAACTGTGATACCTATTGTGTTGGGAATGCAGGGGGAGCAGGACAGGCAACTATCTATTTTGACCCTGCTCCCGAACATGCTCTAGTCAGTGTAGTAGGTTTTAGGAGAACCAATTCTCAGGGGGGGCAAATGCCCATCAATAATACCACTGATGGAAATCTTTATACGCAGGATTGGAATTATGGTGGGGAACTAACCGCTACCTTTACTCCTGCTGCTTCGGAGATAGACGTACGGAGCAATGATTTGACTATTTCTAGCGGTGACGTGACGCCAATAGTGAATGATAATTCTCATTTTGGCGTACAATTGCTATCGTCATCTACCACACGTTTTTTTCGAATTTACAACACGGGGGTAGGAGCTTTAGGGCTTACAGGGACATCACGAGTGGCAATTACTGGAACAAATGCGGGAGACTTTTCGGTATCGACGCAACCCAATACCGACAGAATACATGGAGGAAAAAATGCCTCTTTTATTATACGGTTTACTCCTTCAGCCTTAGGAACTCGTACTGCAACAGTCACTATTGTTAATAGTGATAGCAACGAGGGCACTTATACCTTCAACATTGCAGGAACGGGAGTAAGTGCGTTGCCTGATATAAATATAGTAGGAAATGGTCAGGATATTCCAGATACCTACAATGCTCCTTCAACGGATAATGATACAGACTTTGGCCCGCGGAGCATCGGTTCGGGGGCTGTTACGAAAACATTTACTATCGAAAACAAAGGTACTGGTTCATTAGACTTAAGTACAGGATCCGTAGTGTCGTTTATGGGAGATGCTGCTGCTGACTTTTCAGTAGTTACCCAACCTACTTCACCCGTTTCACCCAATAGTAGTAGAACGTTTCAGGTTGCATTTACTCCCTCAGTGGTTGGAACAAGAAATGCGACGCTGTATGTCAATAATTATTCCCCCACAGAAAATCCTTATACGTTTAGTGTCAGAGGAACAGGAACTGCTGGCTGTACCCAAGTAGCCACTTCCACCGATAATATGGGCTGGAATGGCTCGGTAAGCTCCGATTGGACAAACCCCTGCAACTGGACGCCCAATGGTGTGCCCACTCAAACCAATCCAGTTATAATTTCTTCGACAGGTGGAGCGGTGGTTATCCCTACGGGAACAAATGCTGCGGCCAAATCAATCAGCCTCAGTGGTGGTTTGGTCAATAAAGCTTCGCTGACCATCAGTCAAGGTTCCGAACTACGTATGGGCAGTACAGAATCTACGGTGACTAAGTTTAACATGGTGCAATATGCCACCGTGACCAACAATGGCCAACTTATACTCGAAACAAGCGGTGGCGGCGGTGTCAACAGTACGTTTGAAATGGGCCTTGATGACAACGTTTTCCATAACTACGGGGGAGTTGTGATCAATTCTACCAATGCAACTCCCATTCAAATTGGCAATAATAGTTCCAATCCCACCAATGCCATCTTCCACAATTACGCTTGTGCTTCTTTTACGAACTCCAGCGGGGCAATGTTACTCAATAGCGTAGGAACATCCTCTTTTAATAATGCTGGGCTGTTCAGAACATCAGGGAATTTAGGCGCGGTAGGAACATTTACGAATCAAAGCGGCGGTGTAGTATTTGTCGGAGGGACGTTAACTCATAATCCAATCACCACCAATAGCGGCTCAGTGCGAGTAAATTCAAACCCCACTGCTACCACGATGTTTACCTATAATGGTACTTATAATGGTTCAATCGGGGTTTTTACAGATGCAGGAGTCTCTAACTCCGCAGGTACGTACAATCAGGCTACTAATACGTTTACTCCTTCAAGTGGTCTTCCAGCAGGGTCTGTTCCTCTTTATATAAAAGTAACATCGACCGCTAATAATTGCAGCTACGTTGTACCTATTGTTTATCAAAACGGCTGCACCCAAATCGCCACTTCTACTGCTAATATGACTTGGAATGGCTCGGTAAGCTCCGATTGGACAAACCCCTGTAACTGGACACCCAATGGCGTGCCGGGGGCTGGTAATGGAGTTGTCATCCCGACTTCTAGTACTTACCCAACAATTGCGACGGGAGTCAATGCTTCGGTAAAGCAAGTACGTATATCCACAAATGGCAGATTGACGGTAGAAACCGGGGCTAATTTAACAATCCAAAACAATGATATTGCTGTCATTGTAGAAGACAATGCACTCTTTACCAATAGAGGTACTACTACCGTAACTAACACCAATTCCGACGCCCAAAGTCAATTCACGGTTTATTTGACTGCATCTACTGCGATTTTCGATAATTACGGTACCTTGAACGCAAACGGCAACCAAAATTATGGGATATATACTTTTGGTACCTTCAATAATAAAACGGGAGCCACGCTAACTGCTTCGGGTTACAGAGGTGTTTACATAGGAGCAGGAGGTAAAATTATCAACGAGAGTAACGCGACTATCAATGCAACAGGTTCAAATATTGGTTTGGTGCTAGACGGCCAAAATACAACCAGTAGCAATAGCGGTACTATCAACGGCAGTAAAATTGAAATCGTAAATGCAACCACGTTTACGAATCAGAACTGTGGCGTTATTAAAACTACGGGTGATTTTTCCATGTCAGGTAACTCTGTCTTTAATAATTACGGATATGCCAACGTAGGAGCAGAGCTAGGACATTATACAGCAACGACCAATAACTATGGGGTGCTCAAGTACAATAGTCTATTCGGGAGTGTGAATAACACGACAAACTCAGTTGTTGTTAACAACTCTACTCCCATTTTTACGCTCGGCGCTTCGTATAACGGTACCGTAAATGGCATCTTTACCAATGAAGCGGCTACTACTTCTGCGGGCACGTATAATCAAACAAACAATACATTCACTCCGTCGGGGGGATTACCTACGGGTTCACAAACGTTATACGCCAAAATTACTCCCAATACGGGAGAGTGTTTTTATGTCGTTCCGTTTACCTATACGAATGCGGGCCAACCCGACTATAGCATCAGCACGTCAGGCAATAACCTAGTCATCACAGACCTAACAGGCACAGGGGAGACACTGGATATTAGTCAAAATGGTAGTAACATTCGTTTCAATGTGGCTGGCAAGAAGTTTAGTTTAAACAACGGTACTACCACCAACTTCCCTGCCGATGTACCCCTGAGTAATTTGGGAAGCATCACCGTAAACACGGCGAATGGCAATGATATTATCGACGTGGGAGCATTTAGCAACGAGGTTCTTCCCTCGCTGACCATCAACGGCGGCACGGGCGACGACCAAGTGAATTTTAAAGGAGATATTACCTTTATTACAAACGCCAACCTGGATGTGGACTTACAAAACGATGATGCCAACCCAGGAGTAGATGCCGTTACGTTTGCGATTAATGCTAACATTGGGCTTCAAGGGACAGGGGCAGCAACCCTCAAAGTGAGCAAAAATGTAACGTTTAATAACGGTAGCACCCTCGGAACCAATAATGGGAACCTCACCATAGAAGCAAACCAACAAGCAAGTCCTACCGTTGGCAACTTTAAAGGTATTTCCATGAACGGTAATACACAAGTGCAAGTGCTAGGTTCGGGCCTTCTGACGGTCAAAGGAAAAGGAGGAAATGACGCATTGGGTGGTCAGGCAGGTATTTTTCTGGACTTTGGAGGAATAATCTATGGAGGTAGTAATACTGTCACAGTAGTGGGTAATGGCGGTGCTTCGAGTGGCGCTTTGAACTATGGTATTGTTATTCAGGGGAGTACTGCTAAAATCACCTCTTTAGGGGGAGCGGTAACCGTAGAAGGAACTGGTGGAGGAACAGGAAGCAGTATTGGCAATGGAGGAGTACGAGTTTCCTTGTCTGGGCAAATTACGTCTGCCGGAACGGGCGCAGTGACGATTACTGGGCGAGGCGGAAACCTTTCGACGGGAGACAGTAATATAGGTATTGATTTACAAAATTCGGGTAAAATCACTTCCGTAGGCGGCTCGGTCACTGTCAATGCCTACGGCGGAGGCAGTGGCACTAGCCAAGTAAACTACGGGCTTTCGATGAGTCAAAGCGCCGAAATCTCGGCGGGAGGAACTGGAAGTGTGACCATCACGGGAGAAGGAGGAACGGCTACGGGTTTTTCAAACCACGGAATCGCATTGGAAGGGTTGATTACCTCTGCGGGAGGAAATATCGCGCTTACGGGCAAAGCAGGTGGTGGAAGTTCAGGTACCAATGGTATTTATATGTCAAAACAGAGTCTTGCGCCCGTCTCTAGCATCACGACGGAAGTAAATGGCGGTAACATTACCATCACGACCAACAGTTTACGCATTGTTGACTCCCCCGATATTCGTACCAATGCCGCAGGTACCGTAACCCTAAAACCCTTCACAGCGGGTGCGGCTATTGATATTTCTTTTGCTCCAGATGGAGCAAACGCTCCCCTTATCTTGTCCGACTCTGAACTGGACAGAATTAGCACGGGAGCACTCATCATAGGCGATGGTACCGCAGGAGACATCACCGTTGGCATTGGGGTAACTCGCCCTACTTCTACCAATATGCAGCTTATCAGCAATGGAGATGTGACCATCAGCGGCGGCAACATAAACACAGGAGGTGGCACGCTTTTACTTGACCCAGGCGCTTCGACCAAAGCGGTAAAACCTACTTTCAACGGTACCGACGTAACCGCAAGTACCCTTTCGTTTGCTACTGGTGATTTGCAAATTACCCTCAATGGTACGACCCTTGGCGATGGAACGGGAAGTACCTATTCACAGCTCAACGTGGCAGGGGCGGTCAATTTGACGGGGCTGAACCTTACCTTTGCTGGTAGCTACACCCCCGTAGGCGGCGAAACCTTCACCATTGTGAGCAACGACGGTACGGATGCTATCGTGGGCACCTTCAATGGCCTAGCCCAAGGAGCAACGATTCCTAACTTTAGAGGAAGTAGCTTAACGGCAACGATTTCCTACATGGAAGGTTCGGACAATAACGATGTGGTGATAACGGTGGCATCACCAACGTTAGCCGACATCAATATCCAAGGGAATGGATTTGACATAGCGAACGGAGATACATCGCCAAGAACCGAGGATGGTACCAATTTTGGTGACATTGATATTTCCTTAACAGAACCAGTTGTTCGTTCCTTCACCATTCAGAATACGGGAACGGTTGATTTGATCATTCCCTTAAATGGCATTACGAAGTCAGGAGCTTCGGATTTTGGCATCGGACATGTGTCATTGCCTCTCACCATCGCTCCTAGCGGTACTGCTACTTTTCCTGTCATAATAGACGCTAGTGGTAACGGGCAACGAACTGCAACAATCAGTATTCAAAGTAATGATTCCGACGAATCCCCTTACACGTTTAACGTGCGGGCAGTTGGTGTTTCCCCCGAAATAAATATTACAGGGCTTGGTCAAAACATTCTGGATGGTGACATAACGCCATCGGGATTGGATGATACCGACTTTGGTATGTTAGATGTAGCATCAGGGTCGGTGAGTCATACCTTTACAATTCAAAACGTAACTGGTGCTTCTGGAAACCTCCAACTAAATGCAGGGGCAATCAGCATAACAGGAACTCATTCCAGCGATTTTACGGTAAGTGCTATTACGTTGCCTGCTACAATCAGCGCGGGGCAATCTACCATTTTTGTCGTTACATTTAACCCTTCCGCACTTGGACTACGAACGGCTACGGTGAGGATTCAGAACAATGATTTGGGAGAGGGGACTTACGATTTTACCGTTCAAGGTTACGGAGGAAAGCCTTTTATCACCACGTGGAAAACCGACCAAGGAACGGTGGGAAACACTATCACCATTCCGACCAAAGGTACTGGCTACAATTACGACGTTGATTGGAACAACGATGGTATTTTTGATCAGTTTGGTGTGACAGGTAACGTTACGCACAATTATGATACTCCAGGTACTTATACCGTGGCCATCAGAGGGCTTTTTCCACACATCTACTTTGAAAACGATGGGGATAATAATTTAAGAATCCTGACTGTAAATCAATGGGGAGATATTGACTGGAAAAGCTTTGAGAAAGCATTTTTGGGCTGTGGGAACTTACAAATTAACGCTTCGGATACCCCTGACTTGAATGATGTGGCGGATATGAGTGATATGTTCACGGCGATTGCTGCTATCAATCAAGATATATCGGGTTGGGATGTCAGTAACGTGACCAACATGGCGTCAATGTTTAGCGGAGTATATTCTTTCAATCAAAACATCAGTGGTTGGAACGTGAGTAAGGTAACCAACATGATTGGTATGTTTGGGGCTACAGCTTTTAATCAAAACATTGGCAGTTGGGATGTGAGTAAGGTAACCAGTATGCAATTTATGTTTTTTGGAGCTACCGCCTTCGACCAGAGCTTGGCGGCTTGGGGAACGAAGCTGAAGTCTGATGTGAATTTGGAAAATATGCTCGACAATTGTGGTATGAGTGTAGCCAATTACGATGCGACGTTGATTGGGTTTAACCAAGGTACCGTAACGGGTAGAAGTTTGGGAGCCGTGGGGTTGAAATACTGTGAGTCTCAATCGGCACGCACCAATCTGATTACCAATAAAGGTTGGACTATCACAGGAGATGCACTCGCTAGTACGTGCCTTCCCGACATCAACGTCAAAGGCAACAGCCAAACCATCGTCAATGGTGACAATACGCCTGTGAGTACTGACCACACCGATTTTGGGCCAGTAACAGTAGCGAGTGGCTCGGTAACTCGGACATTTACGATTGAAAACCCGAACACCGCCACTGGAAATCTGATTTTGGGTACAATAACGGGAGGAACTACCGATTTTGTCATTACCCAGCCTAGCCTGACGACCATTCCTGCGGGCAGCTCTACCACGTTTACGGTGACATTCGACCCTACCGTAGCGGGTAAACGTACGACTACGATTAGTATTCCAAGTAATGACCCAGATGAGAATCCTTACACCTTTGCCCTCGAAGGTCACGGAGGAAAACCTTTTATCACGACGTGGAAGACCGACAATGTTGGTACTTCTAACAGCACGTCGATTACCATCCCAACCATAGTTACAGGTTACAATTATGATGTTGACTGGAACAACGACGGCATTTTTGACGAATTTGGAATCACAGGCAATGTGACCCATGACTATGGTACAGCGGGTACATATACAGTAGCCATTCGAGGTGATTTTCCACGGATTCATTTTAACTCAGTAGGGGATGCTTCTAAATTAGTAACGATTAGCCAATGGGGTGACATTGCATGGACTTCTATGGCTAGTGCTTTTAATGGTTGTAATAACCTGACGGTAAGCGCGACAGACGTTCCCAATTTGTCAGGGGTAAGTTCGCTTTCGTCCATGTTTACTAATTGCACGACCCTCAATGGCCCTGCGAATATTGGTAGTTGGAACACAAGTACCATCACGAGTATGTCACGAATGTTTCAGGAAGCAACTTCATTTAACCAAAACATCAGCAATTGGGACGTGAGTAACGTGACTAACATGTCGTTGATGTTTCAAAATGCTACGGCCTTCGACCAAAGCTTGGCGGCTTGGGGAACGAAGCTGAAGTCTGATGTGAATTTGGCCAATATGCTCGATAATTGTGGCATGAGTGTAGCCAATTACGATGCGACATTAATTGGGTTTAACCAAAGTACCGCAACGGGTAGAAGTTTAGGCGCTGCTGGTCTCAAATATTGCACTGCCGTGGCTGATAGAAACAGTTTATTGACTACTAAAAACTGGACAATCACAGGCGATGCACAAGATATTACCTGCTCATCTCCCGATTACACCATCACTACTACGAGCAATGCCATTGTAGTTACGGATGCCAAAGGGGCAGGTGAAACGTTGGAAATAAGTGAAAACAGCGGTAAAATCCGTTTTAATGTAACGGGTAAAACGTATAGCATCGACGGTGGCCTCACCACGGCATTTACTACGCCTGCCGAAGTGGCGCTTGCGAGTAAAACTAGCATTGTGATTAATGCTGCCGTGGGTAATGACATCATCAACGTGGGGGCATTTACCACACCACTTCCATCTTTAACCATCAACGGTGGTATGGGTGATGACGCGGTGAATTTCAACGGAAGCATCACCTTTGCCAGCAACGCCAACTTGGACTTAGACCTCCAAAATGACGACGCCAATGCGGGTACAGATGCGGTTTTGGTGGCTAATAATGTCGCTCTAACCCTCTCAGGAACGGGTACAGCTACGGTAAAAGTGAGCAAAAACGTGACCGTCAATACAGGGGCGAGCCTTCTTACCCAAAACGGTAATCTTACCGTTGAGGCCAATCAACAGGCGACGCCCACAACGGGAGATTTTTTTGGAATTAATGTCAATGGTGGCACGCTCAAAGTAACGGGCAACGGGCAAGCCAATTTAAAAGGAAAAAACGGCACAGAGGGTTTCAAATCGGGGATTTTGGTCAATAACGGAGGCCTTATTGAAGGAGGAACCGCGCAACTGTCGGTAGTAGGTACGGGTGGAATGGCCAATGGAAACCGAGGCGTGGTGGTAGCGGGTGCCAATTCTAAAATTACCTCGTCGGGAGGAAATGTAAACGTAACGGGGCAAGGCGGAGATTTCGTTGGTGCTCCTGAAAGTGGCAGCAATAACCAAAGCGGCGTAGAAGTGAGAAACTCGGGCATGATTACCGCTGGTGGAACTGGTAACGTAACGGTGCAAGGAACTGGCGCAAACTTATCCAAAGGCTTTGCTATTGGCGTTCATATCAATGGCGGAACGATTACCTCATCAGGTGGTAACGTAAACCTGACAGGACAAGGTGGAGGAAGCGGCGTGTCTCGTAGCAACTACGGAGTACAGCTCGAAGGTTCGGGATTGCTCTCCGCAGGGGGAACTGGTACAGTGACAGTCCGTGGTACTGGAGGCAATGGAATAGAGGGGAATAATGAAGGCATTAAACTAATAGAAAGTGCCATTACTTCTACCAATGGTAACATCAACCTCATAGGGCAATCTGGAGGTGCGAGTGATAATGCTACCAATAGAGGAATTGTATTGGACGAAGCCAGTCGTGTAGCCGCAGGTGGTACAGGGTCTGTAAGCATAGAAGGAACGGGAACCAGCAGTACTCAGGGCTTTAATTATGGGGTTCAACTCGATGGTTCCAATTGTGAAATCACGACCAATAACGGCAATATTCGAATCATTGGTCGTGGTGGCCAAGGAATTGCTAGTCCTTTTTCAAATGCGACAGGAAATACGGGAGTAGGGCTTGGTGGAAATGTTATCGCGGGAGGAACAGGCACTATTTACATCGAAGGAACGGGCGCAAGTCAGTCGTTTAGTGACGGAGTAGAGGTAGGTAGAGGGGTCAGTACCAACGACGGAACAATAACAATTGTGGGTGTAGGTGGCGCCAATGCTACCGCCCAACACGGTAGTACAGGAGTGGACATAAACGGAACCATTACGGCAGGCAATGGAAAAGCAATTACTATTCAGGGAACGGCGGGTAGTTCAACAGGTGTTAGCAACTTAGGGGTGCATATAAAAGGAAGTATCACGAGCACTACGGGGGGAAGCATTAACGTAACGGGTATTGAAGGCGGTAGCGGAGTTGGTATTACAGTTGGGTCACTCTTTGGAGGACAGATTACTACGGCCACCGCAGGAGGTGATATTACCTTCATTGCCAACAGCATAAACTTGCAAAACACAGCAAACATTAATACCAACGCTTCGAGCACAGTGACGTTACGCCCTTACACCAATGGCGTGAGCATTGACTTGGGAGGGGCAACCGACGTATTGGGTGGCCCACTCAGCCTTTCGGATGAAGAACTCGACCGCATTACGGCAGGAAAACTCCAAATCGGCGATGTCAACAGCGGCGCCATTACCGTCAGCACGGCCATCAGTCGTGCAGCTGCGACCAACGTCAACTTAACTACAGCAGGGGCGGTTAATTTGAACACTTCTGCGCTTCACCTTGACGGCGGCAACTTGGTTATCAATGCACTGGGTGGGGTAAATCCAACCGCTGTAGGAACAGACGTCAACGTTGGCACAGTTTCATTTACCTCAGGCAATGACTTAGCTATTGCCATCAATGGCACCACGCCTGATACCGATTATCGTCAGTTAAAAGTCGAAGGTTCGGTCAATCTTTCAGGACTTGATTTGGTGCTTAGTGGTAGTCATGTACCTACGTTGGGACAAAGTTTTGTAATCGTGAACAATGATGGAAGTGATGCGATTCAAGGAACATTCAACGGCTTACCAGAAGGCGCAACGATAGCTCCTTTCTTGGGAAGTCAATTAAATGCTCGCATTAGTTACTCAGGCGGAGATGGAAATGATGCCGTATTGACCGTAATCGCGTCAGTTGAACTACCAACGAATACCGCCAATGCCACGATTTGCAAAAACGCAACGGCTTCTTTGAATGCCACTTGCCGTGTAGGTCAAGAAACATGGTACAATTCGGCGGGTACGACTCAGTTGTTTGTGGGTTCATCTTTTGTAACACCAATGCTTTCTGCGAATACGGGTTATAAAGTTCGTTGTGAACTGGCACCCCAATTGAGCGGTTTTGTAGATGTGATGGTAACAGTAGTGGGCCCGCCAACTATCTCGTTGACCACCCTCCAACAAACGCTTAACGAAGGCAACAACCCTGTTTTGTGTGATACAGATGCGAATCCTGTTAACGGTTTGCAGTTTAATGTTTTGGGTTTGTGTGTTTCAGGTAATCCTGTTTGGCGAGTACAAGTAGGCAGTGGAGCATGGAGTGCGTGGTCAGTAACTGCCCCAGTTTCCCAATCATCCAATAACCAACCCCACCGCTACCAAGCGGCTTGTGATGCCAATTGTACTTCGACTTACTCAGGTGTGATTGAGTTGACGATTAATAACCGCGCCACTGTTCCACAAAACGTGTCGTTGGTGGTAGATGGTGTGACGGTAGCCGTAGGCGAAAGCAAAGAAGTGTGTAGTTTGGTTACAATTCCGCTGACGTTTAATGCCAATTGCGCCGCTGGTGAAATCGTACTTTACTCAGTGGACGGCGGCGAGTATTCATCGGGAGTCCCAACGGGCTTGGTTGATAATCAATTCCATAATTACCGCGTACGCTGCCGCAAATCAGACGGAACACCATCTTGCGTGGAATCTGAATCGGGCGTCATGCGATTAAAATTGGTAACTATTCCAAGTGCTCCTACGGTGTCGTTGTCGTCAACAACCAGTTGTGATGCTTCTGCCAGTTTCAGTGGCCAATCATCTTGCGGAAGTTTGCGAACAGTTTGGTACAATGCAGCTACGAATGTAGCCTTGCCCAATTTGCCTGCCACTGTTCCAAGCCAGACGACGTCTTACTACGCTCGTTGTCAGACCGAGAACGGCTGCGTGAGTGAAAAAAGTAATGTGGTAACCTTTACGCTAACACCGACACAAGTAGCACCAGTAATTACGGCTTCGCAAGAGATAGTATGTACAGGAACGACGGTAACGGTTTCGGCCAACTGCCCCGCAGGTAGTCAAACGTTCTGGAATACAGGGGTGACGACGCCAAGTTTTCAGGTAGCATTTAATAACGTCACCAAGCAGACTTATTGGGCGAAGTGTATCTTTGAAGGTGGCTGTCAGAGTTCAGAAAGTGTTCGCAAGGATATTTATTGGAATGCCTTTGTAGTGACATTGATTAACGTGGGAGAAACCAAATCGGCGGTGAAACCTGCGAATGACAAGTCGTTGTGGAATAGCCAGTTCATCACGCGGGACGGTGGCCCAGAGTTGGAACAAAGTACACAGCAAAACCCAACGCTATATTTTGTAGAAAACGCCAACAAAATAGCCCCTCGTTACTGGACAATCAACGTAGAAGCCTGCGGATTAAGCACTGATGGTTCATTAACTTTTGACATGTTGGCAACGCCAGAAATGGGTGTGATTCGCTCATTCAACACCCACGAGAACAACGCGCCGTATTTTATGTATGCCAACCGCGAAGGCTGGACGGAGTTATACGCCCAGAATCACCCAGCGTATGGTTTCTACCAAGACAACGGTGCGGGCGGCAATGTATATGACGCAGGTTTACCGAAAGGATTGTACAAATTAGGCATTCGTTATTGGGATATGAAGGGTTGGGGTAGTATCTATCCTTCAACGCGTCAGCCGCAAGGGAATGTGTTGGCCTACCAAGAATACTGGTTCAGAATCCAGTCGCGAGATGGAGTAGGCGTGGGCGCTGCGCGTACAGCGGCGAGCGGCGAGCAAGGGGAAACAAATTTGTCACCCTGGCGGTTCGCCGATGCGAAGGGTCTAAATCCGAACAGCTTCGTCACGGTCCTCCCCAACCCCGTCACTAACATCCTCCGCCTTCAAGTGCAAGACAGCAAAGAGCAAGTAGTGCAAACTACCTTAACCGATGCTTCAGGTCGGGAAGTCTTGCGTCGCCAATTTGTGCCCGAAACCAACACGCACCAAGAGGAGTTTGGGGTGAGTGAGTTACCGACGGGAATGTATTTCTTGAAAGTTTCGACCTCCGAAAAACAAACTACTTTGAAAGTGGTGAAGGTAAATTAAGGATTGATTATCAATTTTGGCCCCTGTTTTAGTGACACTCACTCAAAACAGGGGCCAAAATTGTACAATAACGATATAAAATAAGCAATTAACTAAGATTTGGGTTGGGTAAATGAATCACGTTCTGCTATATTTGCCCGACATTTTATATAAATATTCAACTAAATCTTTTAACCTACGCATGAATAGTATCGTTTACCTTGTCCCAGCTTTTGGGGCTATTGGGCTTCTGTACACCGCTTGGCGTTTCAACTGGGTTGCCAGCCAGCCAGCTGGAGACGACAACATGAAAAAGCTATCAGGCTATATTGCCGATGGCGCCATCGCTTTCTTGAAAGCTGAATGGAAAATTTTGGCCTATTTCGCCATTCCCACTGCCTTAATTTTGGCATATCTGGGTAGCCAAACCGAAGCCAATGGCATCGAAATTCACTCTTCTCCACTTATCGCGGTTGCGTTTTTGATTGGAGCGGTGTTCTCAGCTACGGCGGGTTACATCGGTATGAAAGTGGCTACCAAAGCCAACGTTCGTACGGCACAAGCGGCGCGTACGTCCCTCGCCAAAGCCCTCAACGTATCTTTTACGGGTGGCTCAGTAATGGGGATGGGAGTTGCAGGCTTGGCCGTTTTAGGGTTAAGTGGTCTGTTTATCGTATTTTACCAAATGTTTGCCGCTGGCCAACCGCTTACTTCGATCGAAATGAAAAAAGTAATCGAAGTCTTGGCTGGTTTCTCGTTAGGCGCTGAATCTATCGCGTTGTTTGCACGGGTAGGCGGCGGTATTTACACCAAAGCTGCCGACGTAGGTGCTGACCTTGTAGGAAAAGTAGAAGCAGGTATTCCTGAAGACGACGTTCGTAACCCAGCAACCATCGCCGACAACGTAGGTGACAACGTGGGTGACGTAGCAGGTATGGGTGCTGACTTGTTTGGTTCGTACGTGGCAACGATTTTAGCTACCATGGTATTGGGACAAGAAATCAACGTTACTGATAACTACGGCGGCTTCTCCCCTGTTCTTCTTCCCATGTTGATTGCAGGTGTAGGTTTATTAGCCTCTTTGGTTTCTACATTTTTTGTACGTATCAGCAACGAAAACGCCTCTGTTCAAAATGCCTTAAACATTGGCAACTGGGCCTCGATTGGTATTACGTTTGTTGCTTCTTATTTCCTTGTAAAGAATATTTTACCCGAAAGCCTTCTTCTCCGTGGATTTGAGTTCACTTCTGATGGCGTATTTTACTCTATTGTGGTAGGCTTAATTGTAGGCGCATTGATGTCGTATATTACCGAATATTATACAGCTATGGGCAAACGTCCTGTTAACTCAATCATCGAAAAATCAGGCACAGGACACGCTACCAACATCATCGGGGGATTGGCCGTTGGGATGGAATCTACGGTATTGCCTATTATCGTTTTGGCTGCGGGTATCATTTTGTCTTATAAATTCGCTGGTTTGTACGGTGTGTCTATTGCAGCAGCAGGTATGATGGCAACCACGGCGATGCAATTGGCGATTGATGCTTTCGGGCCTATCGCTGACAACGCGGGTGGTATTGCTGAAATGTCTCAATTGCCTTCGGAAGTACGTGGCCGTACCGACAACTTGGATGCAGTAGGTAACACTACCGCAGCTACAGGGAAAGGCTTTGCGATTGCTTCTGCCGCCTTGACTTCGTTGGCATTGTTTGCTGCTTTTGTAGGAATTGCAGGCATTTCCCAAATTGATATTTACAAAGCAGACGTACTAGCAGGCTTGTTTGTAGGCGGCATGATTCCGTTCATTTTCAGCGCATTGTGTATTTCGGCCGTGGGAAAAGCTGCCATGGAAATGGTAAACGAAGTACGCCGTCAGTTCCGCGAAATCCCTGGTATTATGGAGTACAAAACAGAGCCAGAGTACGAAAAATGCGTAGCCATTTCAACTGAAGCTTCAATTAGACAAATGATTTTACCAGGAGCGATTGCTTTGATTACACCCGTGCTTGTAGGTTTCACTATGGGACCTGAAGTATTAGGAGGTTTATTGGCAGGTGTGACAGTTTCAGGCGTATTGATGGGAATGTTCCAATCAAACGCAGGTGGTGCCTGGGACAATGCAAAAAAATCGTTTGAAAAAGGTGTAGTAATCAACGGAGAAACTTTCTATAAAAAGTCAGAACCTCACAAAGCATCAGTGACAGGAGACACTGTAGGTGATCCATTCAAAGATACTTCTGGCCCTTCGATGAACATCTTGATTAAGTTAATGTCTATCGTATCACTGGTCATTGCTCCGTACATTGCCGTGAATGGCGGCCACGAGCATAGCGCAACGAAAGAAACGAACAAAATAAGTTCAGTACAAACTACAAAAGTAAGCACATTCACCAAAGCATCGGCAGTTGGTCAAATTGCTGCAAAATAGTTAGAATAATACTCCTGTAATTAAGAATAGCCGCCTCAAAAGCAATTTTGGGGCGGCTATTCTTATATTCTCAATAGTGGTTTTATAGTTTTGTGGAATCAAAGCCAAAGTTGGAGCAAGTGTAAACTTTGTGGAGCAACTTAGATTATTGATATAATTGAGTTAGCCGATACAGGAAGAATTCTACATTTCTTAGCCCCTGAATTGAGTTCTGAGAGCTTTAATCTTGGTACAGTCAACGCAACTCCGCTAAGGCATTCGTACTTCAGTTATCAAAATAGCTGTCCGCAGCCGCGGTTTAAAATCGTTTCGTAATGATTTTGGATAGAACGTGCTACCGTGTTGAAGGCTTTAAACCTGCCTGTCGCACCTTTCGCTTCGGTCTTTAAATTTGTGCAATGCAAAAAATCGATCCGATAAAAAATCGCAAATTCCTGTGTCATTCGCGACTGGGCGTCCTCGTGCCTTGACCTACCTGATTCCAATTCCGTTGTTCTACTTTTCCTGTAGTGGCGTTGCGTTCAGCCAGCGACGGCGCTTGATATGAAGAAATACCCGTTTATCTCGAATGGGGAAGTTTTGAATGGTAATTTCAGGCAGAAGACCTTTCGATAAAGGGTGCTTCCCAAATAGCTCTGATTCTTCATAATTCTTCTCTTGAAGATAAATATGAAGCACATTTGATACAGGTTCAACACTTGGTCCATCCAAACGGCACTCGCGGCACTGGTGGTGAGTAAAATATAGCACAAAAAAAGAGGAGCTCGTTTCTGAGCTCCTCTCGGATTAATATTGTGGCGGCTACCTACTTTCCCACATTTTATTGCAGTATCATCGGCGGAGTGGGGCTTAACTTCTCTGTTCGGAATGGGAAGAGGTGAACACCCACCCTGTAACCACCATCAAGGCTTTCTGATTCGGATTTACAAGAGGTGAAGTCGTTCGCGACTCCGAACCCAACCTGTAACCTTCATCAATATCTTTAGCTATTTTCGTCTTTCCAATAAGCAATTGACATTGGCAGAGAATTATTCATAAAAACTGTATTTACAAAGAAGCTATTGGGCAATTAGTACTGCTCAGCTTTGATGTCACCACCTTTACACTTGCAGCCTATCAACG
>NZ_KI519433.1:33053-114235 GCF_000482465.1 Runella limosa DSM 17973 | reverse complement strand
AATTCTTTTTCAGCGATTATCTCTTTATAAGCTTGAATCTCTCGCTGAAGGCGAAGAATCTCTTTGTCTTTATCAGAGTTACTAACGCTGGATGGGCTTGAAAAACCTCCTTTTTCGTACTGGGAAACCCAGTTATAAATGTTTGCACTCGAGACGTTAAACTCCTTAGATGTCTTAGCAGCTCCGTGTTCTTTGTAGTAATTCACTATGGTCAGTTTTTCCTCCTGGCTCCATGATTTTTGATGCTTTCCCATTGAATCACAAATTTAAAAGTTATACCCTAATTTGTGTCCAACTTTTTAGCGGGCTAGATTCAAAGCAAGTTTCAGAAAATTCTGCTTCCTTCCAACGAAAAAGGAAAATATTTTTTAAAGAGCATAAAATTAAACGAAACGTTGATGAGCAACCGTAGCGTATCCTACTTGTTTTATAGATAAAAACCTTAACATTTAGGCTATCCGCAACGGCTAAAAGCCTTCCAATCCTCAGCACGAGGCGGAGCCTCGCACTATCTGTGTTGCTACTATCTTTTTTCGCTAGCCTAGCGGCGGGATTTGAGAATCCCGCTCACACCTGGGCGTCGCGTGCGTTGGGATTCTCAAATCCCAACGAGGGGTTGCTCACAACTCCGATGAAACTAGCAGTTTACTGTTGCATCCGTCGGCTGGAAGCCTTCCAATCCTGAGCACGAGGCGGAGCCTCGCGCTATCTGTGCAAAACACTTAAGCCAACCCTAAGGCACATATCTAACAATAACAAGGGCTTGAGAACCCTTGCTCACATACGCGGGATTTGAGAATCCCCCTCACACATACATGCGTAAACTTCTCTCCAGCAGCCCAACACGGGCTGCCGCATTTTCAATCTTCTGCCAACTCTTCATCAACTTTTTTCAAAAGAGCTTTCGTAGATTTCTTAGTCATGCGAAAGAATTGAATGGTTGTTTTTTTGTAAGTACTATTTGCCAGAAGCAAATTCCTTAACTTTCTCCCTCTCAGCGCTTTCGTTATTTCAAGGGGCGATACCCTATTCAATGAGTCGGCAACTACGGGAAAATAGATGGTCATTTCGGGAATAAGCTGCGTCATGGTATGGGTTTCATCTACTTTACACCACTCCACACAATTGGGAATGGTTGACGTATAGTGGTACAGAAAGAGGGTTTTTAAGGAATCGTTTTCAATTAAATTGGTGTGCGCCGATTGCTTTATTTCCTCGTAAGCGATTTGGTTTGGCTTAAACACTAGGTAACTCGCGGCATTGTCAATGTACTGAGTAAGGCTGTCCGTTATTTCTGAATCCTTTTCAAAATAGACCAATTTGTCAATGTTGCGCACAAAACTATTGCCATATTTTATCATCAGTGTCAATTGCAGTGTATCCTGCACAAGGTTGTTTCTCAAAACTGTCAAATGCTTCCGCATTGTTTCTTTATCCTTTCTATTTTCCCGCCATTCGTCGAAGAAAAATGAGATAGAAATACCAATAAAGATGACCAACACTTCCGAAATGTATTTTTCGAGGGCGTCTTTGAGGAATTGTTTTATTTTTTTGCCTTCCATCGTTCAAAAATCAGTTGCTTGCGAGAGTAAGTAAGGAAAAATCTTGTTGATTTACCAGAAAAGAAAAAAATCTTTACACGCGTTCGCGGCGGGATTTGAGAATCCCGCTCACGCAGGTGCGTTGGGATTCTCAAATCCCAACGAAAGGGTTGCTCACAACCCCAACCACATAGCACCGAACAAAGATAAACTTTGAATTTAATCAGTATATCAGTAGCCTTGATTTCTCTGGTGGGAGTATTTACCAATAAAATTAAACGGTAGATTATCCCATCTGTTTTTATGAACACCTTGCACATCAATGCTATTCTTGAAAAAATAAAATCGGCCAACGTTGCTGTCTATGGCGACTATTGCCTTGATTCTTACTGGATTATGGATACCCGCAACTCGGAGGTTTCCATCGAAACGGGGCTACAAGCACAGGCGGTTGAACGTCATTATTATACGCCTGGTGGAGCGGGCAATGTCGTGGCCAATCTAGCAGCCCTTGGGCCTGCTTCTATCAAAGTAATTGGTGTTGTGGGAAATGACATTTTTGGTCGTGAATTAGCGATTCAACTGCAAGCCCTCGGCGCCGATACCAGTTCCCTTTTTGTCCAAAAAGAAGATTTTCAAACGTATTCGTACCTCAAACGCTACGTCGAAGGTGTGGAAGAACCTCGCATCGACTTTGGGGTGTATAATCAGCGTTCGCTCGAAACCGATGAATTGATTTTATCCAGTATTCAATCTGCTTTGGAAAGCTGTGATGCCCTTATTTTCAACCAACAAGTGGTAGGAAGTATCACCAACGACAGTTTTATCGAAAAAGCCAACGCCCTTTTTGACCAATACAGCCACAAAATCATTTTAGTCGATTCTCGTCACTTCAACGAGCGTTTTTCAAACGTTTACCGCAAACTAAACGACGTCGAAGCCGCCCACCTCAATGGCGTAGAAGTAGAGCCTCGTACTACGCTTCCTCGCGCCGATGTCCTCAAGTACGGAAAAGCCCTTCACAGTTCATCACAAAAACCCGTTTTTGTCACTTGCGGGGCACGAGGCATTACGTCTTTTGACACCACAGGATTCAACGAAGTACCTGGGTTACAACTCACCAGCCGACTTGATACTGTGGGCGCGGGCGATACCGTCATTAGTGCCATTACGTTGTGTTTGTCGGTGGGCGTTAGTCCTGCCGAAGCTGCCGAATTTGCCAATTTTGCGGCGGGAGTTACGGTTCAAAAACTCTTTACCACAGGCACCGCCAATGCCGAAGAAATTTTGGCCATCAGCCAAGACCCACACTACGCTTACCAAGTTGATTTAGCCGAAAACCCTCGCCAAGCCGTGTTTTTGCCAGAAACAGAAATTGAGCTTTGCGACGAGTCTATTTTAGACCGACTTGGACACATCAAATACGCCGTTTTTGACCACGATGGCACCATCAGCACCCTCCGCCACGGCTGGGAGGAAATCATGGAGCCTGTGATGATGAAGGCGATTTTGGGCGGTTTTTATGACTCCGTTGATCAGGCAACGTACAACAAAGTGCTTCGCCAAGTCAAAGAATTTATCCACAAAACCACTGGTATTCAGACCATTTATCAAATGGAAGGGCTGGTCAACATGGTTCGGGAAGCAGGCTATGTGCCAGAAGACCAGATTTTAGATAAGTTTGAATACAAACAAATCTACAACGACGCCCTTATGGAATTGGTGGACAAACGCGTGGCCAAGCTCCAAGCGGGTGAGTTGGATTGGCAGGATTATACGCTGAAAGGCGCAGTGTCGTTTTTGCAAGAACTCAAGGCGCGCGGCGTCACCATGTACCTCGCCAGCGGTACCGACGTGGACGATGTTCGCAACGAAGCTACCGTTTTGGGCTACGCCGATTTATTTGATGGCGGCATTTACGGCGCACTTCGTGAATACACTAAGTTCTCCAAAAAGATGATTATCGAACGCATCATCCGCGAAAACAACCTCAACGGAAACGAATTGGTCGTCTTAGGCGACGGCCCCGACGAAATCCGCGAAGGGCGTCGTTCGGGCGGAATTTCGGTAGGGATTGCCAGCAATGAAGTACAACGTTTTGGGTATAACCTCGATAAACGCCCTCGCCTCGTCAAAGCGGGAGCGCAACTCATTATCCCCGATTTTTCGCAGTATCAAAAGCTTGTCAGTTTGCTTTTTAAAGAAGAAGAAATAACCGAAACGGTGTAAAACTACCTCCCCAAACCTTATAAGTTTTTGAAACCTATAAGGTTTAGACAATTTGAAAATGAAGCACTTTTATACAACCTCTTTTTTGTTATTACTTACTTCCCTTCTTTGGTGGGGATGCGGTTCTTCTTCCAAAGACCCTGTGGACTACGTGGATCCCTTCAACGGAACCGACTTCTTTGGCCATACCTTCCCTGGGGCAACGCTCCCCTACGGCATGGTGCAGCTCAGTCCCGACCACGACGTAAAAGGATGGACGTATGCCGCAGGTTACACCTATGCCGACAGCTCTATCATTGGCTTTAGCCATACCCACTTTAGCGGGGTAGGAATGACGACGGGCGGAGACGTACTGTTGATGCCGATTGTGGGCGACAAAGTACAAACCTCGGCAGGGACGAAAGAAAACCCCGACGCGGGTTATCGCTCACGTTACGACAAAAAAGACGAAGTTGCCTCCCCTGGTTACTATTCGGTTTTCCTCAAAGACCCCAAAGTAAAGGCCGAACTTACCGCCACCACCCGCGTAGGAGTACATCGTTATACGTTCCCCAAAGCACGAAAAGCGACTATTTTGATGGACATTGGCCACGAAATCGGAGGAAATGCTACGAGTGGGGATTCGTTTGTCAAAATGGTAAACGATTCTACCCTTGAAGGTTACAAAGACGCCAACGGTACAATGGTTTATTTTGTGGCAAAATTTAGCCGCCCATTTGAGTACTACGGTACGTGGGACAACGACTACATTACCCCCGAATCGGCGGAAGGGTATTGGCCTTACAAAACCGAAGAAAAAGGGCTCAATATTGGCTATTTTGTGGGCTATTCTACCAAAAGAGGCGACCAAGTGACCGTCAAAGTGGCTATTTCGCACGTGAGTGTGGAGGGCGCCCGTAAAAATTTACAAGCCGAAGCTCCTCACTGGGATTTTGACAAAGTAAAAAATGATGCCCGCACATCGTGGAACGAAGAGCTGAAAAAAGTCGCTGTCAAAACCAATGACGAGGCCCAAAAGGAGATTTTTTACACCGCCCTCTACCGCAGTTTATTGTCCCAATATACGGGGCAAGACGTCGATGGACAATACATGGGCATGGATCATAAAATCCATAAAGCACAGAATTACAGCTTTTTCACTTCATTTTCTTGTTGGGACACCTATCGCTCACAACATCCGTTGTTGGCCCTTGTTGCACCTCAGCACGTCAATGATTTTGTCAAATCCATTGGTGCCAAAACCCAAGAATTTGGCTGGCTGCCCGCCCAACATTTCCGTAATACCTACCGCCCTAGCATGGTGGGCGACCACCTGATTCCTGTCGTGGTGGACGCTTATTTTAAAGGCTACCGCGACTGGGACATTGAGGCGCTCTATGCCGCCATGCGCCGCAAAGCCTTGGAGTCACCGCCCGCCAATATTCCTGCCAGCGCAGGCCGAGCTGGTTTGGCCGATTATATCCAACTTGGCTACGCTCCTTGCGACAGAACCACCGAATCGGTGCCTAATACCATGGAACTGGCCTACGACGACTGGTGTATTGCGCGGTTGGCCGAGGCGTTGGGCAAAAAAGACGATG
This sequence comes from Runella limosa DSM 17973, assembly GCF_000482465.1. Taxonomy (GTDB): domain Bacteria; phylum Bacteroidota; class Bacteroidia; order Cytophagales; family Spirosomataceae; genus Runella; species Runella limosa. The sequence continues at coordinate 108,885 of NZ_KI519433.1, read as the reverse complement.
CCGCTCTGTTTTACCGTCGCGCCCAAAATTACCGCAATGTCTATGATGCTAGTACTAAATTTATGCGTCCGCGCCGTGCCAATGGAGCTTGGTTAGAAGCATTAGGAAACAATCAACAAGCCATCGACTCCGTAGGTGAGCATCATTATTACCGCTATTTCGACCCGCTTTTGGTAGGTCGTCGTCCCAACCGCCATTATACCGAGTCAAACGCATGGCAATATTTGTGGTCGGTGCAGCACGATGCCTCTGGACTGATAAAACTACTGGGTGGAAATCAAGCTTTTACCGAGCGTTTGGATACATTTTTCAACATGGATGCGTCCATTACTCCGCCCAAATACGTCGGGGTCGTGGGTACCATTGGCCAATATGTTCACGGAAACCAGCCATCGCACCACGTAGCTTATTTGTATAATTACGCCGCTCAACCTTGGAAAACTCAATACTGGGTACGCGAAGTACTCAAGCGTTTCTACCGCACGGGACCCGCTGGTTTGTGTGGAAACGAAGACATGGGTTCGCTTTCTTCATGGTATTTAATGAGTAGCATGGGGCTCTATTCGGTGACGCCTGGAAGTACTCAGTATGTCATTGGCAGTCCGCTATTTGACGAAGTAAGTTTTGAGGTAAAAGATGGAAAAACGTTCAAAATCATTACCCACAACAATTCTGACAAAAACCGCTACATCCAATCGGCAACCCTCAATGGCAAACCTTTTGACCGTAGCTGGATTGACCACAGCGAAATCATGGCGGGTGGAGAATTGGTGTTTGAAATGAGTGACCAGCCTAATAAAACGTGGGCAACAAGTAAAACATCTGTGCCTTACTCTCAGAGTCTTTAGTTTCTTTTACCACATAGAAATCATAGAATTTTTCACATAGAAAACATAGTTTACTAAGGTGGCCTATGTGAAACTCACCTATGATAACTATGTGGCAAAAATATACAACCAACACAATGAAAATCAACAAATTAACTCTTTTTTTAACTACCTCTCTACTTGCTATTGGAGCACATGCCCAAGATACCTACGCCGAAAAACTCGGCTGGCCCAAAGGCGCCAAAGTAGTGATTTTCCACGTTGATGACCCTGGGATGTCGTATTCATCCAATCAAGGCACCATCAAATCGGTGGAGCAAGGCGTTGCCACTTCGTGCAGCATCATGTTTCCCTGTCCGTGGTCGGCGAGCTTTGTCAACTACATCAAAAAAAGCAATCCCAACTTAGACGCAGGGGTTCACCTTACCCTTACGTCTGAGTGGCGTGACTACCGCTGGACACCGCTGGCGGGTTTCCAGAACGTACCAAGTTTGGTTGACAATGAGGGTAATTTGTGGCATGAAGTAGCACAAGTGGTGAAAAATGGCACGGCTGACGACGTCGAAAAGGAAATACGCGCGCAAGTGGAGCGTGCGCTGCGCATGGGACTCAAACCCACCCACCTCGACTCGCACATGGGGACACTCTTTGCCCACCAGCCTTTTTTGGAACGTTACATCAAAGTAGGAGCCGAGTACCAGATTCCTGTTATGTTTCCTGGCGGTAACAATAAACTGTTAAAAGAATGCCTCAATTTGCCTGTGGTCAAAAAACTCAAAGCTGAGGGTAAATGGCAAGAAGGAATGAAACTTCCCGACCCTGAATTGACCAAATCATCGACGGCTGTAGGTCAAAAAATTTGGCAATTGGGGCTACCTGTTTTGGACGATTTGCACACAGTCAGCGGCGATTGGAAACCTTCAACCCCCAATCCTTCGCCTGAAGAATGGGGAAAATACAAGGCTCAACAATTCATCGAAACCCTCAATGCCATGCAGCCTGGCTTGGCGATGTTCATCGTACACAGCAGCGACATCACCGATGCTTTCAAACACATCAGTGCTTCGGGTGGTTCACGCTACGCCGATATGCTCTCGATGATGAGCCCTGAGTTAAAAGCTTACATTCAATCGAAAGGTATCATTCTTACTACTTGGCGCGAAGTGATGGAACGCCGTAAAAAAGTGAAGTAAATCCCCCTTTGTCACCCTGGAAGGGTCTAAAACCAAACGAATTAGCAACCGTTTTAGATGCTTACAGCATGACAAAAAACAAGTTTTATCAATAAAAAAAGCACGAATGAAACTCCGTTATTATTTCTTCCTCTTTGCCTTTATTTACCTCCTTCAAACCACCTTTGCCCAATCACCCATCGTTCAATCCACGTTGATTTTTCCTCCCCAAGAAAAACACGTCCACGGAAGTAGCCTTGTGGCGCTGCCCAACGGCGATTTTCTTTCGGTATGGTTTTATGGCAGCGGTGAACGTACCGCCGACGATGTAAAAATCATGGGCTCACGTCTCAAAAAAGGGCAAACGAAATGGAGCGATCCGTTTGAAATGGCCGATACTCCACTCCTCCCCGATTGTAACCCTGTGTTGTTTTTAAACCAAAAAGGTACGTTGTTTTTGGTATGGATTGCCGTACAAGCCAATCAATGGGAACAGTCGATTCTTCGGTTTAAAACATCCACTGATTATAACGGCAACGCAGCGCCCGTTTGGAATTGGCAAGACAATATTTTGCTCAAACCCGACGACCGTTTTGCCAAAGAAGTAGCCGAAAAATTCAAAAAACTACCCGAAAATACAGCAGGATGGGCAGGCTATGCACCCAAATACGACAACATGATTATCGAAGCTGCCAAAGATGCCACCAAAAGAAGCATCGGGTGGATGACACGCATCAAACCGCTGCAATTTGACAACGGACGCATTGTTTTGCCGCTTTATTCCGACGGCTATAATTTTTCGATGATGGCTATTTCGGACGATTTTGGCGCGACTTGGCGTCCCAGCCTTCCTTTGGTAGGTCGTGGACCAATTCAGCCTGCTTTGGCACTGCGAAAAAATGGTAACCTCATCGCCTACCTTCGCGACAGCGGCGACGCCCCGACGCGCGTTCACGTAAGCGAATCGTCCGACAAAGGGGAATCGTGGACGGCTTCGGTCAAAAGCGACATTCCGAACACCGCAAGTGTCGAATTATTGAATTTACAAGATGGGCGGTTAGCTTTTCTTGGCAACGACATTGAAGACGGACGCTACCGTGTCAGCCTGTATCTTTCTGATGATGAAGGCAAAACGTGGAAATGGAAAACCCGCTTAGAAGACCACCCCCGCGATAAAGGTGGCTACTCTTATCCGTGCCTTATCCAAACTTCCGACGGACTTTTACACATCACTTACTCAGCCCACGCCGACAACAAAAATAAGTCCATCAAATACGTGGTGGTGAATCCGAAGAAAGTGAAAAACTAAAGCATTTTTGTCGCCTATTTAACCCATAAGAGATATTATCCCTTTACGGGGTTAGAGTTTCTTAGTTATAATCCTAACAAGTTTATTTGGATTTTGCATTTGCATAAGCCCGAATAAAATGACTTGGCAGTTTCATCTAAATTAAAATCTCTTCTTGTAAAGGATTGATTATTGCTCCGCATGAGGCACTAAAATAATCGCAGCCTTCTTCCTTCCAAAACTGGTCAACTTCAAAGGCACTATCAAACACATTGACGGCGTGTATCTTACCAATTGCTTCAGGAGCAAGTATTGTGTACATTTTTTTTACCACTTCTTCGGTCTTGGCAAAACACGAAGTATAACCAGCCATCCAAGGGCATGCTATAGCCAGTATAAAAGGACTACTTTCATATTCTGGATAAGCGCTGATAATGGCAAAGCGAGTGACCTCCTTGCCTTCTTTCTTAAATTCTGTTACCAAATTATTTATTTGGCTTACCAGTGTTGACTTATCCATGGCAAAAATTGAGTTTCTATTCCTTCAACAAATTTATTGACATCAATATCAGAATGCCCAGCCAGTTCATATCGACATCTTTCACTCCAATTCAAGTTCTCAATGTGATACCAAGCTAAACCGAAGTCAGAGTTTACAGTTTTATAATCTTCAAGTTTGTTATACAATCCTGCTAATACAATAAGCGTCTTTATATCATGCGTCTTATATTTCTCTAATACTCCACCTACATAACCAGCTGTCCCTTTTTGCTTCTCTTTAAAGAAATCAGGCATATCCAAACATTTACACACAGCGGCTTTTAAAGCAAATTCTAAGGCGTAGCCAGCTAAGTAAAACGCTGCTTTGTGATGACCACCACTACAAAGCACCTTTGCTTCTACAACTTTTAAACCAGCCATGGTTTGAAAATCAGTTCCTAATGGCATTAATCAATTGTCATTTTTAATCAACACTAAAATACATCTAACAGTTTACTCTATAACAAATATATCATGTAAATATTTCTTACACAATAAAGTACTCATATCTAACGAATACAGTTCACTTGCATCATCCTAATAATTTTGGCATTTTCCCGCAATTTCCAATCTTCTCTCAATATTGTTCTCCACCCTACCACTTTTTCATAATCTTCACCAACTTCTTCGTAATTACCTCATAACCCGCGTCTGAGGGATGAAGTCCGTCGTAGGTCATGGCCACTGATTCCAGCGGGTAAGGGTATTCGTCGGTTTCGGGGTTGAACGGAACGTCGATAAAATCGGGGTACGAATAGTTTTTGTACTGTCCCGTTTGTGGGTCTTTTAGGCGTTTAAATTTCACCAATTTTGAATGTGCCAATTTTTTCTCATGGTACAAATCCACGACGGGCAGCTTTTCACGTTTGCCAATGGCCTTGATGGCATCCGCAAATTGCTCCAAATATTGCCCTTTTTTGTCTTTGTACGACCCGTAGGCATTGTTCTTAAAATTAGCGATATACACAAAATCCACGCGTTGAAGCGGCGTTATCAGAATGATTTTTGCGTCGGGATTGAGGCTCCGAAATTTATTAATAATAATCCGAAACGAACCGTAGAGCGTTCCAAACCCCGTGTTGTTTTCGTAGTCAGCCATCGTCCCCACGGGGCGGCTTCCCCACCAATCGTTCGTTCCTAAAAAGACGGAATAAACGTCGGCTTTGACCAAATTAAGGCTTTCGATTTTTTCCGCAATACGCGCAGCCGTCCAACCATTATGTCCTTGATTAATATACTGAATATGAGGCAATTTCTCCGTTACCATTGTCATGTAGCCTTTGGTAATGCGGTTGCCTGTTTCATTTTGGTGTTCGTTGAGGTAAGTAATCGAGTCTCCCAAAGCCACCCACGTCATTTTTTCGGGGGAAAAGCAGCAAAAGAGAAAAATCAATACGGGAGCAATGAGCCATTTTTTCATGTGTAGTGCGTTTAGTTATAAAAGCTTTTTCCCGCCAGTTTTTAATGAAAAAATATACATACCCATCGAGGCGCGTGTCTAAAATTGAATCTCCCAAATAGCCCTTGAGAATTAAATCAGAGTATTCTAAAGGAAAGTTTCTGTTACACCAATATCCCATCTTATGAGAATACAGTTCCTAGTTTTAAGTACATGGCTATGCTCTTTTGGTCTCCTGGCTCAAAAACCCAAACAGCCTGTTCACCGAGACACGCCTTTTACGCAAGACTACGCCATCAAATATTATTTTAAAGACAGCGTTGAGCCGCTTCATGTTTTCACCGACCGCAATGGAACCATCAAAATCAGTACAAAAACGGGTTTGTTCCAACCTCATGCGGGACAGTTGCTCTACCCTGGAACACTGGAAAAAGATGTTTCTTATCGCCCCATTGCCGATAAAAAAATCGCGAACCTTTCGCTTTATCAGCAGCAGTTTGTTTTGATTGACAACAAATCGGTTTTGAGCGACGCTTGGGCGGGCAAGTTGTTTCTCAAACATTCACTCCCCGACGCTCACCTTTTCGCAGGTGGTAGCGACTTTAATTTCCTCATTGCCAACGGCTCACAGTTAGAATACCTTCCCAAACAAGGAACAGGTTGGAAAGAAACAGGGCTCGAAGGGCGCGTTTTGAACATCAAATACAACAACGGACAGTTTTATGTATTGACCGACAAAGCGGTGTATTCGGTTGCGGAAGGCGCCAAAGCTGTGAAAAAAATCTATGCTGCCGATAACCTCACGGCCTTGGAAGTCACCCTTTCCAAGCTCGTTGTAGGCACTAAAAATGGCTATTTAGAACTCGATAAAACGGGCAAAGTCATCACACCGCTTCAGCAAAAACTTCCTTCAACAGACATCACTTGCATTACTGCCATCGGAAATCAACTTTGGTTTGGATCGAGCGAGGGAGCTTTTTACCAAAAACCCGACGGGAAATTTAACTACTATGCTTCTGAACGTTGGCTTCCGTCCAACCAAGTGACGCATATCGCCCAAGGAGAAGATGGTTCAGTTTTGGTATTGACCGACAAAGGGCTTGGAAAAATTATTTTTACCAAAATGACACTCCAAGAAAAAGCCACTTTCTACGAAAAACAAGTGCGCACTCGCCACATTCGGGATGGCTTTAATGGCACGCTTGGACGCATGAAAAACGGCAATTTGGCCACGGGTACCTTACAAGATTCTGACAACGACGGCCTTTGGACTTGCATGTATTTGGGCGGGCAAATCTTCCGCTACGCCGCCACCAAAGACCCACAAGCACTCCAAAATTGCCGCGAATCGCTGGATGCGATGGAACGACTTTACGACATCAATAAACTACCTGGTTTTCCGTCGCGGTCGTATGAACGTACGGGTTACAAATACGAAGACAAACCTTGGCGCCGTACCGACGACCCCGAATGGGATTGGAAGTCCACGACAAGCAGCGACGAAGTGATTGGACACATTTTTGCGTTTGGCGCCATGGCCGAGTTGATTGACGACAAAGACCTCAAATCACGCTCCATTGCGTTGATTGATACGTTGATGAGTCACATCATCAAAAATGACATGTATTTGGTGGACTGGGATGGAAAACCTACCCTTTGGGGAAAATGGCATCCCGATTATGTCAATAACTTCCCCATCAACGTGGGTGACCGCAAGCTCAATTCGTCCAACATCGTAGCCATGCTCCAAACGGCCTATCATTTTACCAAAAAAGAAAAATACAAGGCCAAGGCATTTGAGTTGATGAAAAAACACGGGTACTACGAAAACCTCATGCGCCCCATGAAAATCATCGGACAAGCTCCTGGCAACGCCAGTGATTGGAGCAAGATGCTTTCGGGCGACTGGAACCATTCGGACGACGAAATGTACTACATGGGCTATTGGGGGTTGTATCGCTATGCGTTTAATGACACATTGAAGGCCAATTACAAGAAAGCCATCGTGGACCACTGGCAGTTTGAACGCCCCGAAAAAGATGGTCTTTGGAATATTTTGACGGCTATCACAGGCATTCAAGATTTTGATTTGGAAGAATCAGTCTGGTATTTACAGGAATATCCGCTCGACATGATTGATTGGACGGTAAAAAATAGCCACCGCAAAGACATTGAACTATTGCCCCCCAATTTTATCGAACAAACCACCAAAGAAGTACTTCCTCCCGATGAACTGGGCATTATTCGTCACAACAACAGTCGGTTTATTTTAGACCGAAACGGGCGCGGTAGTTCGGAAATGAGTGCTGGAGATATTTGGCTGCTTCCTTACTGGGCAGGACGATATTTAGGCGTTATTAGTGGCGCTACAACCAATACCATCAAGAAATAACGATTTTTAAGTCTTACTCCAACGCAGGCTACGCTATGAAGTGGCCTGCGTTTTTTTATGTACCTAAATGACATAAATATACGTATAGTAAGCTGCGTTCCGCTTTTCGTGTCCCACTATTTTCAACCCAACTTGCATCCTCCAATTTTTATGTACTAAATAGGGGGTTTTATGTACAAATGCACCCTTTTCGTAAAAAAATTGGAATCGGACTTTAAAATACTATTTTTGGAATATAATTTTGCTGTACTAATAGTGCCGCCAATTTTGGGCAAGGGTGCTTAGTTATCTCACATCAACGGTTATTGAAACTCTTATGCGAAATGATCTGTGTACCTAAAAAACCATTACAATGACTAAAGCAGAATTGGTAACGCGTATCTACCGACAAACGGATCGTACCAAAACCGAAGTAGAAACAACGCTCGATGCGATGTTTGATGTGATCAAAGACTCACTTAGCCAACATCAAATCATTTATGTGCGCGGTTTTGGCAATTTTCAAAACAAACACCGTGCAAAACGCACTGCGCGCAATGTGAAACGGAATACCCTCGTGGAGGTAGAAGCGCACGAATACCCCACTTTTAAGCCTTCTAAAATTTTTATTGAAGAAGTTAAAAAAAGCCTCCTTGAGCCTAGCCTATAACAAATGAAGGGCGTTGGCAATCGCCAACACCCTTCTACTTTAGTGCCGCAGTTATAGGATACGGCTTATCAGGTTTCCTTCAATGTGTTTGCGCGTAATTTGGTTGCGATACTGATCCCCAATCGGTATTGTATCGCCAGAGGTTAAAACAATTTCGTTTTTTGTAATGGTCTGAATCGCCGAACGATGTACCAAAAACGAACGGTGTACCCGCATAAACACGTCGCTACGGAGCTGCTCTTCCATTTTAGAAATAGATAAAATGGGCGAGTAGGACGAATGCTTTGTCACAATTTGCAGGTAATTTTCCTGCGCTTTCATGTAAAGCACCTCTTTGTAGGCGATTTGTACGTAATTGGAGTTTTCTCTAACAAAAAAATAAGGCTCCACTGGCGTTGTTTCTTCCGTATTTATAAAGCGTTCTTTTACCTTCTCAATCGCCTTCAAAAAACGGTCTAATTCGAGCGGTTTTAGCATAAAATCCACTGGCGAAACCTCATAACAATCCAAGGCATAGTCACGATGTGCAGTGACAAATATAACAAATGGGCGGTGGCGGATGCTTTTTACAAAACTTAAACCTGACATTTCGGGCATTTCGATGTCACAAATCAACAAATCAACCTCGACATCGCTCATTTTACTGTAACCTTCCATCGCAGACCCACACACGCCCACAAGCTCCAAATTGGGATGTATTTGTACAAATTTCCCAATGATTTTTTGCCAGTTTATATCATCATCAACGACCAGTGTACTGATTTTCATGAACGAATTTTTCTTTAAAATTACGATTCTTTTGGTTTTGAAATCAATAACATACCTAAAAATACAATTGCGCCATTTAGCATAAGCCGCTCAAAACCAATCTTGTACCCATCAAACCATGCCTCCGAATTTTGGTTCAGTACGTACGTAATAATCGGCCCCAAGACACACACGAGAGGCGTCAGGCGGTCTTTTACCGAACGTTTGGTATATAGCCCAAAAGCAAATAAGCCTAGCAACGGCCCGTAGGTATAGCCAGCAATGTCAAAAATAGCCGTAATGACTTCTTTGCTATTGAGTTGATTAAAAAGTACAATCACCACGTAAAACAACAACGAAAAACCAATGTGAACCCAGTGCTTGATGCGAGCGCGTTCTTTTTCGGGTTTGTTGGTTACGTTCATAAAGTCAATACAAAAAGACGTCGTCAGGGCAGTCAGCGCCGAGTCCGAGCTTGCGTAGGTAGCCGCCGTAATCCCAATCAAAAACGTAATTGCCACCACAACCCCCGCCGTTCCTTCGTTGAGACCAAAATGATTCAAGGCCAACATCGAGTAAATTTCGTCGGTACGTTCTGGTAACGTAATGTTTTTGGCTTGGGCATAAAAATACAACAACACCCCAAGGCTCATAAACATCAGGTTGACGAAGGTCAACGTAATGGTAAACCAAAACATGTTTTTCTGGGCTTCACCGATGTTTTTACAAGTCAGGTTTTTTTGCATCAAATCTTGGTCCATACCCGTCATGGTAATGGCAATAAACGCCCCCGACAAAAATTGCTTCCAGAAGTACTTGTTGTCTTTTGGATCGTCGAAAAAGAAAATGCGAGAATATTCGCTATCGGCCACGGCCGAAATCATCCCGCCAAACGTAAAATTCAGCTCTTTGGAAATCAAATAAATCGTAAGCGCGACTGCCGTAACCAGAAACGTTGTTTGGAGCGTATCGGTGATAATAATAGTTTTCACTCCACCCTTGAAAGTATAGACCCAGATAAGTGCAATCGTAATCAAAACGGACACTTCAAAGGGAATCCCAAGGCCGTTGTACATGGCCAATTGAAGAACTTGCGCCGCTACGTACAGCCGCACCGCCGAGCCAAGGGTGCGCGAAAGCAGGAAAAAAGCTGACCCTGTTTTGTACGCCCAAAAACCAAAACGCTGTTCGAGGTAGGTATAAATAGAGACCAAGTTTAGTCGGTAATAAAGTGGCATAAGCACACTACCTATAAACAAATAGCCTAAAATATATCCTAAAACAACTTGGAAGTAAGAAAATTGAATTTTTCCAACTGCACCAGGTACGGAGATAAAAGTAACCCCCGACAGCGACGTGCCTATCATGGCAAATGCCACTAAGTACCAGGGAGACTGCTTATTGGCCGTAAAAAAAGTATTTGTGTCAGCCCCTTTAGAGGTATAAATAGACACGGCAATCAATACCGCAAAATACACGATGAGAATGGTGAGAGCTACATATGGACTCATAGAATGGAACAAATAAGGTTAGAATGTGTTTATACCTTTTGCAAACCTATACGATTTTTCGTAAATTTGTTATATCAGTTCATTAACTATACAAATCTTTGCACATGCAACTGTTTGAAATGCCCGAAGTCGATGTAGTCGAAGAAGTAGAGCAAAAAGTAGTGGAAACCGACCTTTACAGTCTAGTGGTTTTCAACGACGAGGTGAATACATTTGATTGGGTCATCGAAACCCTCATGGATGTTTGCGAACATACCCCCGAACAAGCAGAGCAGTGTACCATTATCATTCATTACAAAGGCAAATGCCGCGTAAAAAATGGTTCTTGGGAAGAGCTAGTGCCCAAACGCCAAGAGATTTGTCGCCGTGGTATTTCGGCAGAAATACTTTAGTAATTCTGCCTTTCCCTTACTTCTTATTCGCCGCTTTCTCCAAACAATGCTTTCAATTCGGTGGCATCACTGGGTTTCATTCGCCCTGCCAAAACCAACCGTAATTGCCGACGACGCAACGCGCTCTGAAAAAAGCTTTGCTCTTCTTCTGTTTCAGCAATCACGGGCGCCACTTCGATGGGTCGCCCGCTTTGGTCAACCGCTACAAAAGTGTAAAAAGCAGAGTTGGTATGCACAGCCGCCTCTCCCGCTGAAAGGTTTTGGGCGCTTACTTTGATGTGTACTTCCATCGACGACGTAAAGGCACGGGTGACTTGCGCCTCAAACGTTACGATGTTTCCTAACTTTATCGGCTCGGCAAAAGATACGTTATCGACCGAAGCCGTCACTACTGTCCGATGCGCGTGTTTCTGGGCCGTGATGGCAGCACAAATGTCCATCCAATGAAGCAATCGCCCTCCCATGAGGTTGTTGAGGGTATTGGTATCGTTGGGCAGAACCATTTCGGTCATGATGGTGTGTGACTCACTGGCTTTTTTGGGAAGAGGCATAATTGGAATGTCGAATTTAGAATGTTGATTGTCGAATGTAATACAAGCGACAAAATTAATTCTAAACTCTCAAACCACAACTTTCCGAACCATTTCAGTATATTGGCTGTTGTTTTTGTAATCTAACATTCTAGGATTATGAGTCAATTCATGGTAGAATTTACCCTCCCTGACGAAATGACGGAGGAGTTTTTAGCGAAAATCCCGCGTCAGCGTCAAAAAATCAACCACTTGATGGAGACGGGAAAAATTACGTCGTACGCCCTTTCGTCCGATCGGACCAAGCTTTGGTGCGTTATCAAAGCCGATACCGAATTGCACGTTTTGGAAATTCTTTCGCAGTTTCCGTTGATTGATTTTATGGAGCCCACGATTTCGGAATTGATGTTTAATAATACCGCTACAGCCGTAAAACTCCCGATGTTTTCGCTCAATTAGTCGAAAGATGTGTACCTTTGGAAAAAAATTCAGCCGTGAATCCTTCCGAAATCTACACCCAACGACAAGCCGTTTTTCAAGCACAAACCGAAGTAATCCAGCGCCGTTATAATCAACTTTCCACCGCTCGACTTGCTATTTTTATCTTGGCAGCGGCCGCTGTTTGGTGGTTTTCAAAAAGTGACCTTTCGTTTGCCTTTACCATTGGATTTTTAGGGCTGGTTTTATTTGCGATTGTGCTGCGCAAACACCAAAAAACCTCCCGACTTCTCAATCTTTATCGGATTTTGACTCAGCTCAACAAAGAAGAAACGGCAAGGTTGTCACTTTCTTTTTTGAGAAAAGAAACGGGGGAAGAGTTTGCTCCGCCCAACCATCCGTATGCTTACGATTTGGATGTTTTTGGCAAACATTCGCTTTTTAAACTCATCAATCGGGCGCATACCAAAGTGGGGATGAAAACCCTAGCACATTGGCTCCTTGCCCCCTCCGACCCCATCGAAATTACGGTTCGTCAGTTGGCCATTGCCGAGCTTACTCCCCTACTCGACTGGCGTCAAGAGTTTGAAGCCACTGCTGCTCTCGAAAAACAAATTTCTCAATCCACCGAATTTTTATCGCTTTGGCTCAAAGCTGGCGAAAATGAATCCATACTTCGCTGGAAGCGTTTTAGGTGGTTGCCCATCCTGACAATTTTGGGGATTATTGCCGCTTCTTTGGGTCTAATCCCTTGGTTGGTTATCGTCGCCGTATTGCTTTTTCACGGGTTTATTTTGAGCAAACTTAACGCTTCTGTCAAGGCGTATGCGGAGCAATCGGAGCAAATTGTCGGAACCTTGAAAGCCTACGCGGCTCTTTTTGAAAAAATTGAAAATCAGTCGTTTGAGTCCGCTAAACTGCGACAGCTCAAAAGCCAACTTACCACAGGCATCTCCGCATCCAAAAGTATTCAGCAGCTTGCTAAAATGACCGAAAACCTCAATTTTCGGCTGAATCCGTACTTTATGCTGGCCATTGGCCTTCCTTCATTGTGGGATTTGCAATGGATGACCCAACTTGAAGCGTGGAAAAAGCACCACCAAGACGACCTTGGGCGGTGGTTTCACGTACTGGGTCAGTTTGAAGCCCTAAGTAGCTTTGCAGGCTTTGCTTATTCTAATCCCGCTTATCCGTTTGCGGAACTTTCTGCCGAACCATTTTACATCAAAACCAAACACGTCGGCCATCCGCTGATTGCGGCTGACAAACGTGTTTGTAATGATTTTGAACTACAAGGTTTGGGACAAACCGCCATCATTACGGGCTCAAACATGTCAGGGAAAAGCACCTTTTTACGCACCATTGGCGTCAATACCATTTTGGCGTTGTCGGGTTCGGTCGTCTGTGCCGAACAGTTTTCGAGCGCTATTATTCAAGTTTTTACAAGTATGCGAACGCAGGATTCGCTGGAAGAAAATACCTCTTCGTTCTATGCTGAGTTAAAGCGTTTACAAACCTTGCTCAAACTTTCGGGAAGCTCACCCATTCCTGTGTTTTACTTTTTGGACGAAATATTAAAAGGTACAAACTCCGTTGACCGCCACAAAGGTGCCGAGGCACTGATTCGCCAGCTTCATTTACAAAAAGCGGCAGGATTCATCTCCACCCACGACATTGAGCTGGGCGACATGGCCAACGAAGGACAGTTTGCCCATAATTACAGTTTTTATTCTACCTTCACCGAGGGCAAATTACACTTCGACTATCAGTTGAAAGAAGGGGTTTGCCGAGAGTTTAACGCAACGGCATTGATGCGACAAATTGGGATTGAAATTCCCTGAGGGGCGCTGGGGACGTTATTTACAGCGTGAGCGCAGGGCGACTATGCCAAGGATTAAATAATCCATTCGGGTCGCGTTGGGCACGTACTTCGTCGAGGCGTTTTAGATTACCTGCCGCTACGAAAGGTGCCATACGCTGGTGAAGTCCTTCATCGGCCAACTGAATCCCTGTGGACAAGTGATTTGCTTTTTCCATCCATCCTTTGGCCCAACTGCCGTAGTTCGGGATATCGTTTGCGTCTTTCCAAGTACCATACAGGGCAATGTAAATGTTATCTTCCAGCGAATAAGCCATGTCTTGGAGGCGCTTGGGTGGGTACCAATTAAGCCACAACATGTGCGAAGGGGCAGGTGGCAAAGTTTCAACCACGCCTTTTAGGTAAGGCATTAGCTCGTCGATGGAAGCTTTGGTCCACATATTATCCACTCCCCAATGATGGTCGTCGGGGTAATGCGTCATCACAAAACGATACATCGACGACATATTTGCTTTCAAATAAGGCGTTTTGAAAAATGCCTTTTGCTTAATGGGGCTATTCAACATAAACGCCTTGGCCTCTTCGAGTTCGTCTTTTGTATCGGCAAAAATAGGCGCAACGGCTTCAATGCCTGGCCCAAAAAATTTCAAGACTTTACGGCTTGTGAGTAACTGAAACTCGACGGCATCAGGCACACTTGGCCCTATTTCGTGCGCCCATCGAAACACATCTTCAAGGTACTGAATATCAAAAACGTGGGTAATAGATCCGCAATAAGCAGGCTTCTTAAAAAGTCGTAAATGAAACGCCACCACAACGCCAAAAAATCCCCCGCCTGAGCCCCGCGCTGCCCAATAAATATCCGAATTGTGGTGTTCGTTGGCATGAATGTAGTCGCCATTGGCCGTAACCACGTCAATTCCGATGACATTTTCGCAGGCCATCCCCAGCTTGCGGCCATTCCATCCAAAACCTCCTTGCAACAAATATCCTCCCACGCAAACCCCTTTGCAGTGCCCCGCAGGAAAAAACAAGTCTTGGTCAAACAAGGCCGTTAGCAACGTACTCCCTCCTACCCCTGGCCCTACTTTGGCCGTCATCGCCTCACGGTTTACCTCATACGTATCAAATTTTCGCATGTTGATTAGCACGCTGTTGTTCCGAACATGGTTGGCCGACCAACTGTGTCCTCCCGAACAAATACTGATGTGTTTTCCTTCTTTCCGAGCGTAATGGATGGTGTCAATAATGTCGTCGATGGTTTTGGGGGTTACCATCATATCGGGGCGGCGTCCTGGTTCCCATTGATTAAAGAGGGTATCCATAATAGCCCTATCAAAGCCTTTATCTCCTTGTTGGATAATGTCTCCTGAAATAGCAATTGGTTTCATGTTAAAATGGTTTTTAAAGGGTTGGATTAGTGAAATTCGTGGTATAAGTCGGGCAAGATTTTGGCCAAATGATTCATTTCTTCGGAGCAATGCTGCAACAAGTCTTTCGCTTGACGTTCAGGAAGATGCGCAATTTTTGGCAACACTGCTGACACCAGTTGAGCCAACTTATTGTCTCCTCTCAACTGAATGTGTTTTCCTCCCACCCAAAACCGTGAACGCATTTCGGCACCAACGGCGGTTTTGCGCACTTGGTGTACCAGCCAACCAAAATCAACGGGTAAATGTGGGTATCCCAAACGAGCGCAGATGTAAACCACTTCTTCTTTGTCGGCAATTTGCGCTTCCGAAAAACCCAATGCAGTGGGATGAACGAACTGAATAGCCGCTTTTTCGAGGGAAGTTCCAATGTACTCTTCAATAATAGACGTGCGACCAATGTACGCTTCATCGTCCCGCCCATCTTCCCAGCGGGCAGATTTGTGGGCAGCAGGATGCCATAATTTATAGCGATTATCTTGGCAACCGTGCCAGCCAAACCACCAGTCCCACATGGGGGGTGTTACGTCGCGCATAGGCGTCAAAACCGCCACATGCAAACCTCCGTCTGGCAATAAAAAATACCCATTCTCGACCGTCTGATACCCTTTTTCTGCCATTTTCGGAGCGTTTTCTAGCGTCAATGCCTCTGGAGTTGGCAGGGCGTGTTCCAGCGTAGCAGCGACGTTGGCGGGAATGGGCGCAATCGTTTCATTAAAAAATTTGGCAAAAGGTAATTCAAAATCATGGGTCTGATACCCCATGTAGGTGGCGTGGATTGTCATATTAATTTATCTTATACATTTTTGTTCAACAATTTTGTTTATATAAAATCCAAAAAATAAGGCGAAACGCCTTTTTCAATTCAAAACGTGCTTAAATCCCCTGATTACCAAGGGCGTGCCACACAAAGCTTTTGATTTGTACCCTACGCTCCTCCAAAAAAGCAGTCATTGCTTCGTCGCTGCGTTTTTCTTTGGCTTTGATGTAATTATGCGCCAAGTAAGCCATTGAACATAAGCCGTATATATGGAGCATTAGGTGTTCACCCGTTATATCCGACTGTATCGTTCCTTGCTGTTTTGCCTCCTCTAGCAACCGATTCAGCACCTTTGGAAGTTCATCCGACTGACCCATCGCCATGAAATACGCAATTTCGGGCGATTCGTTAAAAATGTTGACCACAAAAGTCGGCAAGCCAGGCTTTAACGCACAAACATCACACAACAAATCAATCAAACCGTTCACCATTTCTTTCAGGTCGCGGGGCTGGGTCAAAACCCCTTGGGCATGTTCGAGGACAACCCCAACCGACCGCTTGAGCACTTCCTGAAACAACTCTTCTTTGGAATTGAAGTAATAATGCATCATCGTCCGACTGATACCCGCTTCTTCGGCAATGAGCGAGGTTCGTGCCCCTTTAAATCCGTTGGCATGAAACACTTTCTCGGCAGCTGCGAGTATGCGGTCTTTGGTATCGTGGTCGATTTTTGGCATTTACCCCTTCTTTTTCTCGACAAAATTGTTTATAAAAATATTTACTTCCAATTTTTTATCCAAAAAATATTTTTCCACCCCGTACTGAGGGTTGCGTATCCCGTGCAGAGGGTTGCTCACAACCCGATTTTAACATGTGAAGAGTTGCTCACAACCCGCCTCTCACGCGCCAAAGGTTAACCAGAAAAAAGCCCTTAAAACTCAATGCGCCAATTCAGAATCGGCACTAAGCCCAGTTGGGTATCAAACTGCAAGCTTTTGGTGGAAGTATCGTAAAATGGTTGGTATAAATTGAGCCGATTGAAGACATTTTGAACGTCCAGCGAAATCGTTGACGTGGTTTTACGGCGGTTTTTGGTAAAACTTACCCGCGTGTCAAAACGAAAATAATTGGGTAATTGCTCCTCGTAAGAGCGCTCATAGACCCTGACGGTCGTATTACGTTTTTGAGATTGGGACAAATCAATCGGGACGTAGCGGTTGCCTCCCGCCCATAGGCTTCGGAGGTTGATGGCCAACGTATTGGTTTTCATTTTACCCATTTTCCATTCTTTACCCAAAAGAATATTCTGCACAAAATTGCCATTAAAACGGCTATTGCGCTCAATACCGTCGCGGGCAGTGTATTTGGCTTGGTATAATGAGGTAGTGAAAATAAAATAGAGCCCTTTCGTCAAAAATTTCTCTAATGTAATGTCAATCCCGTAGTTGCGTCCTGTGCCTGCGCTTACTAATGAGTCGGTGATGTATCCATCCATTAAGTTGAGCATAGATTCGGTTTTGAGTAAGGCCGTTTTGGCGTAAACGGTGCCTATCGGAACGTCAAAGTGCCGTTGGTAATAGGTCTCCACCTGCCAGCGCCAGTCATCGTTGGGTCGAAACTCGTACCCAACCACAAAATGCGCCGATTTCATCAAATCCAAGTTTTTATTGGCTTGGGTAGTCGCCCCATTGGTGGTTTTAACTTCTGCAAAATAAGTCGATAGCGCTTCGATTCGGCTGTGTACGCCCATCCCAGCCGTCAAGGCGTGGCGGGGCAAAACATTCCAACGAAATCCCACACGAGGTTCAACAGAAGTTTGACCATTGATTCCCAGTCGAGTTGCGTGAAGCCCTGAAGTCAGGGTAAAAGTGGGTGAAGCACGAAATTTCCATTGACCGTACGCCTGAACAAGTGAGGTTTCACCGCGTTGGTTGACCGTCGTACTAAGGCGCGGCCCATCAATGGTCTGATTGAGCAAAACAAACCTCAAATCACTCATAATCAGACCCATGAGAAGTGAATGCTGCGCGTTGATTTTATGATTCCATTGCAACGAAAAGCGGTAGGCTTGGTTCGTAAAATCTTCCTCTCGAACGTAAATTTGTTGCAGACGAGTCGCATCGTACGTTTGCCGATTAGCCGCCCAACTAACGGTAGCATCGAGGTACGATTTAGGGGAAAGAAAGAGTGTATAGTTCAACCCAACTACCGCACGGTCAGAATGAAACGCATCGTTTTGGGTGGTACGACGGCGAATCTGACGACTTAGTCCTCCCATTCCCCACAACGATAAAGTACTATTTTTAGAAGTAGGAAAAAAGAATTTAAACGCGCCATCCTGAAAGTCGGGAGCCGCATCTCCGACAATCTCAATTCCTGCTCGTTTTATCATTTCGAGCGTCGAATAGCGGTAATTCACCAAGTAAGAAGATTTCCCCGACGGCTTGAAAGGGCCTTCAGCGGCAATATCCGCTCCCAGCACCCCTACCTGCACCGAATATTCGCGTTTTTCGTGGTTTCCTTTACGTAGTTTTAGGTCAAAAACCCCTGATGTGGCATTGCCGTATTCGGCAGGAAACGCCCCCGTAAAAAAATCCGAATTGCTCAACATATTGACACTCAAAGCGCTAATTCCCCCTCCCGTTGCCCCTTCTTCGGCAAAGTGATTGGGGTTTGGAATCTCCACACCTTCCATCCGCCACAATACACCTTTGGGGCTATTCCCTCTGATAATGAGCGCGTTGCTTTGTTCATTATTATTAGCCACTCCTGCGTAAGTAAGCGCCATACGTGCGGGGTCATTAATGGCTGCCGCATAGCGTTTTACTTGTTCTACCGAAAAAGAACGTGCCGAAACGGTAGCCATTTCGTTAAGCGCAGTTCCGTTTTGCGGTGAAGCTTTTACCGTAACCGTTTCCAATTGCTGAAGCGATTCGGTTAGCCGAATAGTAAGGTCAATTTCCTTCCCAGCTCCCACAACTAGCTCTTGAATGAGGCCATTTTCGTACCCCAAAAAAGATACTTTTAGCGTATGACGCCCCACGGTGACACCCGTAATTTTGAAAAAACCATTAGCGTCGGTTTGCCCTCCCAGCAGCGGCTGTGTGGTCACTACCACCACACTTGCCCCCACCAAAGGCTGTCTGGATTCTGCATCAATCACCTGGCCTTTAATGGTTTGAGAAATATTTTGTCCCAAACCATTCATTGACCAGCATTGCAGTAGAAATATACAACTTATGACCAACCAGTATCTTTTAGCCATTGCTTTTACATTACAAATGTGCCAGCACTTCTTTCAATGAAGTAAACTCCTTGAAATTAGCATGTTCGATGCGATGGTCGATTTGTTCAAAAGCCCAAGTCGTATGAAACGGCACGTGAAATCCGTGTCCTCCCATGGTCAAAACTGGCAATACGTCAGATTTGAGCGAATTACCTATCATCACAAATTCTTCGGGGGCAATGTCGAGGTGTTTGATGAGCTTTCGGTAATCGGCTTCGCGCTTTTCGCTCATGATTTCGATGTGGTGAAAATAGTGCTCCAAGCCCGATTTTTTCAATTTCCGTTCTTGGTCTAGCAAATCGCCTTTGGTGGCCACCACCAGCCGATACCGCCCCGAAAGCGAATGTAAAACATGTTCAACGTCGTCCAGAAGTTCAATCGGTTTTTCGAGCATTTCTTTGCCAAGCCCAATGATTTTTTCAATCACATCTAAACTAATGGTTTTCTCCGATACCGACATGGCCATCTCTATCATACTCAAAATGAAACTCTTCACCCCGTAGCCGTACAGCGGCAGGTTCTGAATTTGCATTCGATACAACTCTTGAGAAACCGTGTGGTGGGGTAAATAATCCTCCAATAAGGCACAGAGTTTTCTTTCTGTTTCGTAAAAAAAAGGCTCATTTACCCACAATGTATCATCTGCGTCAAACGCAACAACTTTTATGCTCATTTACGTATTTTTTTGCAAAAATACACAACCATTAGATATTCCACCAATACGTCAGCTTGAGCACCAACGCCCGATTTTTTACCATGAGGTTTTCGGGTAGATAATTATCGGTATAAACGATAAACAAATCAGACGCAGGCTGATAACGCCACTGCAAACGCGTGTTTAGGTTGACATTATCTGCTTGATTGTTGTATTGCACAAAAGTCGTCCAGAAAAGATTGTTGCGGAATGTCACATCCACCCGTGGCCCTAGCAACAACAACTCCACAGGTTTTTGCAAATAAGGTACTTTGATGATGTTATAATCCACCGAAAACTTGGTAGCTACGTACGGCTGAAAGCGATAGCCCAGCGTCGTTCTTAAATTGAGGCGAGTTCCATCGGCATAAAAGCCACCATAGCGCGTGCCAAACGAATACGTAAATCGGTTTCGAGGGCTTGACGTAAACTCCGTTCCAAAAGAATTCCAATAATGCTTCGTCCCTGCGGCCAATTTTTCACGGCCAGTGTTGGTTGGGTCAAAAGGTGCCAGTAGTTGCACGTAATTCGTAGCCACCCAAGCCATTCCTGTTGCACGGTTGCGAAAATTGAAATTATAGGCCATAAACGTCTCATTATCTGTCAAACGGCCTGATTTGTTCCAAAACAATGTTGACTGTAGCAAAGGCCCGTGACTGATTAATAGCGGGGAATTTACAAAAAACAAATACCCCACGTTCGGGGCCATCATCTGATACCCACGACGAGCGGCATTGGGGACATAACCTACTTCGGCATTGTAATTTTCTCCCACATATTCCTGGCGCCACTGCCAAAAGAAATTGGCTTTGTTGTAGTTCAAAATGCTTGCAATAGCTACGTCATTGCCTGAGACGTTTGGACTGAATGATTTCAAAACGGTGGCTTTCCCCGTCCAGATATTATTGGCCGAGGCTAAGTTAAACTCCGCTCCTACGTTTCGATTAAACGCCGATGCGCCTTTGTGAACACTTTCATCGAGGTTTAACGACTGTTTATTCACCATCAGCAAGCCTACGTTCGAGCGGGCAAACACTTTTCGTTGCAAGGCCACCACCGCAAAGTTTTGGGCGGGTGTTGCACCGTCCTCTTTGGTTTGCGTGTCCAACACACCAATTCGCCAATTTTTATCCAATTTCCCGCTCAAACGCGCTCCAAATAACAACGGTACCCCTAACCCTATCCGACGCGAAAAGAAAGGCCGCAACGTGGCAAAACCGAAGTTGGCGAACAAATCCGCGTTTTCGAGGAAAAACTGACGACGTTCAGGGAAAAACAACTCAAAACGGTCGAGGTTGGTTTGTTGCACGTCCACTTCTACTTGAGAGAAATCAGGATTGACAGTCAAGTCTAAGTTGAGCGACGAATTGAGGGCAATTTTAGCATCACCCCCGATGTTTGGTTTAATATCAGCAGGCGTTTTGGCCAGTTGATTTTTAGAAATACTCGTCAAGGCGTAAGGAATCAAAGAAATATTTTTTCCAGCAGGAGGCAAAGGCTTATCCCACACCAATACTCCAGCATACCCTAAGTTAGCCGACTGAAACTGACGTGGAACGGGCGCCCAAGCCGATTTTTCGTTGGTCGCCAAGTCCAAACGACTACCGTTAATACCCCAGCGTAAATTATCGGGGCGATAGCGAATGGTTTTAAACGGAATAGCTGCTTCCCACACGTAGCGGTCTTCATAGTTCCGCGTTACACAATGCCATTTATTATCCCAGTTGAGGTTTATCATCGTTCCGTCAGCCTCTTGTCCGTCCCAAATCGCTCCTGCGGCACTTGCCCCAAACGAATAGCCATTGGTGAGGTCTTCAAAAGTATCAAGTACCACAAAAAAGTTATCGTTGAGCCCAAAATTAAAGTCCCGTTTTAACGATTCAACCACAAAAGAACCTTTTACGGCCTTGTAGCAAACCGCAATGATGTACAAATTGTGCTGATCGTAGCAGAGACGCATTTCGGTTTTGTTACGCGCTAGGCTCGTGTCCATGGGAGTCACCATGTAAAAATCTTTCGCCAGCTCTGTCTGCTGCCAAGCGGCATCATTTTCTAAGCCATCAATTTTGATAGCTCCTTTGGCTTCAAAAATGTGGTATTGGAATTTTTCGTTTTTCTTTTGGGCAAACGTAAGAAGAGAAGTGCAACAAAGCAGTAAGCACAAAAACCGATACATGGTCTGATGATTGGATAGATAGGTTGAAATCAATGAAAAAATATGCGGCTTAATGGAGACCATCAAGCCGCACAAAATGAAAAAATAAAATACTAAGGTTTTTTACTCGTCTTACTGATACGCTTCTGCCACTTGGCGTTGCGTCCCGAGCCCGTCGATGCCTAATTCGACAACATCGCCTGCTTTGAGGTATCTTGGCGGCTTAAAGCCTAGCCCTACCCCAAACGGCGTTCCTGTTGAGATAACATCGCCAGGAAGCAAGGTCATAAATTGGCTTAGATAGCTTACCAAGGTTGGAATTTTAAACACCATGTCATCGGTATTTGAATCTTGCAACATCTCATCATTCACTTTCAACCAAAGGCGAAGTGTATGAGGATCAGCGATTTCATCTTTGGTTGCCATGAAAGGCCCAAGCGGGGCAAAAGTATCATTGCTCTTACCTTTTACCCATTGACCACTGCGTTCGAGTTGAAACTCACGCTCCGAGTAATCGTTGTGTAAGATATAACCCGCTACATAATCCATGGCATTGGCTTCATCCACGTAGCTGGCTTTTTTACCAATCACGAAGGCCAACTCTACTTCCCAGTCGGTTTTGACAGAATTGCGCGGAATAATTACGTTATCGTTCGGGCCGCACAAAGCGGAAGTTGATTTAAAGAAAATAACGGGTTCTTTTGGCACATCCATCCCCGACTCTGCCGCGTGTTTGGCATAGTTCAAACCGATGCAAACAATTTTTGAAGGGCGCGCGATGGCCGAACCAAGGCGAACATCCTCCGAAACCTCAGGGCAAGTGTCTGCATAAATGGTGAGCCAATCGGCCAAGCGAGAAAGGCCATCGTTGGCAAAAAATGCCTCGTTAAAATCTTCGCCAAACGCTGCTACGTTTACTTTACGGCCATCCGACAAAATAACTCCCGGTTGCTCTTGTTCAAATGTGCCAAAACGAAATAGTTTCATTATGGAAGTGGAAATAAATGAGTGATGATTGATTAACTTTCAATACTACGAATTTATAAGCATTTCGTACCAAGAATCTAACCACAAATCGGAGTCGCAAAAAAAAGTTAAAAATATTTTCAACTTTAACTCACTCACTGTCTGACATTTAAAAAATATTTTAAAAATATTTTCACATCAGCACTTGCGTCGTATTGTCAAACCACGTACTTTTGCACCACGATTTCAGAACAACGCAGACAACGAAACGAAAAAAGTTGAAAGCAGTAATGAAAAAGTAAGATTCCGTAGCTCAGTTGGTAGAGCAATACACTTTTAATGTATGGGTCCTGGGTTCGAGTCCCAGCGGGATCACAAAAAGAAAAAAAAGCCTCAAAACGCACTGTTTTGAGGCTTTTTTGTTGCATTATTTCAGCGCCCGCCTTGGTACAATACCTTCTTTTTTTCTTCCAAAGTATATACACCTTTCCATTGCGTTAGAAGATAATTGCCATTGCTCCAAGTTCCTGCACCGTTGTCTTTGAGTGGCGACAAAATAATGGAACTATCTGCCAGCGTTGGCAAAAATAATTCCACCTCCCCCGCATTTTCTTTGGCATCATCTGCAAAAATCACAAAGGCCGAAACCGTCTGATTTAGCGTCGTATCTTGAGGGTTAAGGCGAACACCTTGCTCAAATAATCGCACACAATTATTTTTTACCGACGACCAAGTATAGCCTGCCGAGCCTTTGCAACCATGTTTGTCAAGATCACCGCCAACAATCGGCACCTCCGCTACTTTGGTTGTATCATTTTGGGTACTTTTATCTTGCTGCGTTTGGCACGCACCTAAACCCATGAGTAGCGCCCAACAAATTGTCTTCTTCATTTTTCTTTTTGTTTTGATAAGCAAATTAGGTTCTCCCTAGCGAAGTGGTAAAAAAAATAAATCTTCTTGATTTCAGGGTATAGAATCAAGAAAATATCATTTTCATCTAGTAATAGTAAAAATAACCATATTCTAATCTACCAAGTAAATCAATGAAGAAAATACTACTATCGTTGGTCGCCTGTTGGCTGATACTTGAGGTAACAGCCCAGACAAAAATTACGCTCAATAGTGACTTAGCCAAAACTCAAATCAACAAACACATTTACGGGCATTTTGCCGAACACCTTGGGCGTTGTATTTATGGCGGCATTTATGTAGGCGAAGGGAACACAAAAATTCCTAATACAGCAGGGGTTCGTAACGACATCATTCAAGCCTTAAAAGACCTCAAAATCCCCAACCTTCGCTGGCCTGGGGGATGTTTTGCCGATACATACCAATGGAAAGATGGAATTGGTCCAAAAGAAAAACGTCCTAAAATGGTAAACGTTTGGTGGGGAGGCGTAACAGAGGACAATAGCTTTGGTACGCACGATTTCCTCGACCTCTGCGAGCGCATTGGCGCAGAACCTTACTTGGCAGGCAATGTGGGTAGCGGCACTGTCAAAGACCTGGTCGATTGGGTGGCTTATGTTAATCACCCAGGCGGTAGCCCTATGGCCGAACTTCGCAAACAAAACGGCCGTGAAAAACCTTGGAATGTTCAACTCTGGGGAGTTGGCAACGAAGCCTGGGGCTGCGGTGGCAATATGACTGCTGAATATTACGCGAATATTTACCGCCAATACGCCACCTTTATGGCCGACTGGAACAACACTGGCAAACTCTATCGGATTGCCTCAGGAGCAAGTGACGGCGATTATCAATGGACAGAGACGTTGATGAAAAATATCCCTCACAATATGCTTTCAGGCGTTGCATTGCACCATTATTCCGTCATTAACTGGAATGACAAAGGCCCTTCGGTTAATTTCAACGAGCAGGAGTATTTTAAAATCATGGATGAGGCTTGGAAAATGGAAGAACTTGTGACACGACACAGTACTGTCATGGACAAATACGACCCCGAGAAAAAAGTGGCCTTGATTGTCGATGAATGGGGCGGCTGGTACAGCGTAGAACCTGGTACTAATCCTGGGTTTTTGTACCAACAAAATACCATGCGCGACGCGATGATTGCAGGTCTAACGCTCAACATCTTCAATAATCACGCTGATCGTGTACGAGGAGCCAACCTCGCCCAAATCGTCAACGTGCTTCAATCGGTTATTTTAACCAATGAAGAGAAAATGTTGCTCACCCCAACGTACCACGTGATGAAAATGTATAACGTTCACCAAGATGCGCTGTTGGTACCTATCAGCATTGAATCATCATCTTACGAGTTTCAAGGAAAAAAACTGACGGCAGTTTCTGCTTCTGCTTCAAAAAATGCCGCTGGTGCCATGACAATCTCTCTGACGAATATTGATTATAGCAAGCCACACGAAGTAACCATCAACCTACGAGGTGACGAGTTTTCAAAAGTATCAGGTCAGATACTCGCTTCTGCTAAAATCAATGATTATAATAGTTTTGAACAACCCAACAAAATCACAGTAAAGGAATTTGCAGGCGCGAAACTCGACAAAGGAGTGTTAAAACTTACGATTCCTGCTTATAGTGTTATTACGTTAACACTCAAGAAATAATTTTTTGTAGTTAAATCAATCAAGTTAAAGTCCCCATCAGCATCGCTCATGGGGACTTTTGTGTTATATAACAGGGCATCTAATGATTCCGTGTTATGATATATTACTTACCCTTATCTATTAAATGTTGTCAATTGCATTGCGCAACAACCTACTTCCTTACTTTTTTTATCGTGAAAGGCACACATATTGGCTTGGTAGGACAGCAGTCTCCTTCAAAGAAAATAAATGAACAACACCCTGCCGTTGGACAGGCAACATTGGTCGCTGTAAAGCGATAAGTACCTGCTTGGGTCACTTGAAGAACGGAGGTAGTTGCATTCTGAATAGGTTGGTTGTCTTTGTACCATTGAATGTTGGTATAACCGTTCGGAATCGAAAGTTCAAAGATTTGTCCTGCACAAATAGGAGCGGGCACCGTCACGCAAGTTCGGTCGAAATCATCTTCAGTTTCGATACTATTGTTGGGAGTAGAATCGATGTCACCTTGGTCTGCTTTAGACACTTCTGCGGTAAAATATTGCACGCCAGTCTGTGTTACTTGGACTCCAATAGACAATGTTACTGTTTGGCCTACTGCGATATTCCCAATGGTCCACGTACCCGTACCTGA
Source organism: Runella limosa DSM 17973 (assembly GCF_000482465.1). Classification (GTDB taxonomy): domain Bacteria; phylum Bacteroidota; class Bacteroidia; order Cytophagales; family Spirosomataceae; genus Runella; species Runella limosa. Next base: position 82,692 of record NZ_KI519433.1, on the reverse strand, counting down.
ATTATACGTGCCAGTGGCTGTCGCAAATGTCTGGAAACTCATACCAGCAGGCAAAATATTCTTTACTTCTACACCTGAAGCAGGATTTTGCCCTTCATTTGTGACACTTACGGTCAAAGTAATGTTTGCATTTAAGCCTGGTTGCTGATTACTGGTGGCCACCGTCAATGCCAAATCAATCGGTGGATTACAACTGGCATCAGGCCCCAATTTATCTACAAACTGCTCTAAAGGAATTACGTTTCCACTAATAGCCTGCCCAGAGCGTGAGTAAAAACTACAAGCGGTATTGAGTGAGGCTAACGCTTTAGATGCTGCCACAAATGGATCCGTTTTTGCTAAAATTCCTACTGGCCCCTGGCAAGCATTTCCCCTAAAAGTGAAAAGTGAAACGGGCGTACCATTGGCAAAAGCACCATAATTTACTTCAGTGGGGGTTTTGCCAATAACATAATATAGGTAGTTCGGGTCTAAATTGGCCGAAGCAAACACGGCTTGATTCCCGAGCTTCAAAGGGCTTTTTCCCCAAGTTCCCCGTATGTCTGTAATGTTCTGAATCACAAAATCTTTAGGGACTTTCAAGGAGACTTGTGCTGTCGCGCCAAACTCATTGGCATCGCCGTTATTGGTATTTGGTGTAGCGTACCTAGGCACTACCCAGGCCGTATAAGTCTGACTAGAAGCATCGTAAGTCAATTGATAATTGACTTGATTTGTCGAGAGTTGTTGCGCTACTACGGGCACAAAGCAATGAACCCAAATAAGCCCAACCCAAGCGAGTGTAAATAATCCGTTTTTCATTGTAGTCTGTGTTTATTGCGTTGAATTTTTTAGACTATCCAGGGGCATTACGCCCCTGGATGGATCCATGCTTATTTAGGCAACTGTTCCTGAATGATAAAGAAGTTTTGTTTGAGCGAGTTACCATTATGGTTGTTGATGACGTTTTGATAGATGTACTCTACGTCATTGGTTGTCCCTTGGAAAATTACTTCTCCGTCCATGTTGATATCACCCGTGTAGTATCCTGCCAAAATGTAGAAAGGCAAAAAGAACGGATTCCCAGTTGCGGCAATGACCTGTTGATAGATGACATTGACGTCGTTGTCTGTACCTTGATAAATTATTTGATCATCATAAAGGGCATTTCCCGCCCAAAGAGCTTTGCCCTGAGCTACATCCACTTGTGATTGGTGTATCGGTGAATTAGCCAAAACATAAGTAGGTGTGGTTGCCGAACGAAAATCAATCGTAGAAACGACCTGCGTTAATGGCAGAGCAGTTTGCGACATAACTCCCAAGTGGTTTCGGTGACGAACCGATACAAAATAGTCGGCTGATACAAATGTGTTGAAGGTAATTGGTGACGTTCCATCAACTTCCACAATGTCACCGTCACGTTGTAGTAAGGCCGAACGGCTATCGACCACAATTGTAGAGTCATCGGCGTCGCGCAGCTCAACAAAAACCCAATCCACAATGGCATCGGCTCCTGTAACGCTCAGAACTGTGTTTGAGGTAATGGTATCGGCGGCTGTCACTGGGTTCCAAGCTACGTATGGCGATTTTCTAGGAATTAGGTTTTTCACCCGCAGGTCATCGCGCATCAACTGCCCAGAGAACACTCCAAATAATGAACCTTGCAGATACACTTTAGGCAACAACTTTATCGAGCAATCTTGGGCATTAACAGTTGCTATTACTCTGCTGGTACTGATAGCCGTTGGACAAGTAGGGTCAGTACTACGAGCTTGAGCGTAGAAGACCGTATTGGCCGAAACATTACCCGAGGGTTTAAAATTGAGGCCCGTGAATACTGGTGTACCTCCTGTTTCCTGAGTAAACCACTCTACTGTAGCCAGTCCAAACACCGTCGATTTAATCGTTGAGAAAGTATCTCTAATACAAGATGTTATGCTTGTCGTAAGTAATATTGGTAAAGCTGGGGTACAGTTACAATTCGGCCCCGTAATTAAGGTATCAAATTTACAAACCGCACTTAAGCTATCGGTAATTTTAATCGTCGCTCCCGAAGGAATGCCCACTACTGTGTAAGGATTACTGCCAGTCAAAACTCCTTTATTGGCTTTTAAAACTCCTACTTGGCCCGCAACACTGAACGTGATGCTATAAGTCTGAATATCTGCCGAACAAACCGCTGTACCTGTTAGGGTTACTTTTGATTTTATACATGGAATCAACAATACCGTCGGGTCGTTGGTGGGGTCATTGTCGGTCGTACCGTCTAGCTTCGGTGATTCTATCACCTCTGGGTTGGTAATCGGAGTGGCGTTACCGTCCGTACCTGCATCAGATACATCCGTTACTGGCGTTGCTGGGTTACCATTTGGCAAGTTCGGTGGTGTACCCGTTGCTGTGGCCGTGTTTTGAACTCCACCCGCGACAATGTCGGCTTGGGTAATTGTATAAGTACCTTTGAAAGTCGTGGCATCGGACTCACCGATGGCCAAACTGATTGGCCCTCCCGTCAGGTTAGCTCCCAACAAAGGATCGCTGATACTTACCGCCGTCAAAGGCACATTACCTGTATTGGTAACTGTGAAAGTATAGTTAATCACATCGCCCAATACATTCACTGGGCCTGCTGAGGTAACCGAAGCAATGCTCTTGATAACTTTAATTGAAGGTGTTGGGGTAACTACCAAGACAGTCGGGTCATTGGTGGGGTCGGTATCGGTTGTTCCGTTCAATTTTGGCGATTCGGTTACCTCGGGATTTGTGATGACCACGGCGTTGTTGTCCGTTCCTGCATCAGAAACGTCAGTAACAGGCGTGGCTGCATTGCCATTGGGTAAATTCGGGGGCGTGCCCGAGACAGTGGCCGTATTCTCAATTCCTCCTGCGTTGACATCCGCTTGCGTGATTGTATAAGTAGCAGTAGCTGTTCCTGTTCCACCTGGCAATAACGTGGCAGGACTCACCGCTGCGTTGCTCAAGCTGAGTTTAGCATCAGTCAAAGCCACTCCCGTGAGCGTCACATTACCCGTGTTGGTAACGGTGAAGGTATAGTTGATGACATCACCTACTCCGCGGCCAGTAGCACCGTTGTCAGTGATAGAGGTAATGCTTTTTACTAACTTAATTGAAGGTGTTGGGGCAATCAACAACACTGTTGGATCATTGGTCGGATTGGTATCAGTCGCTCCGTTCAACTTTGGCGACTCAGTCACCTCGGGATTTGTGATGACCACGGCGTTGTTGTCAGTTCCTGCGTCAGAAATGTCAGTAACAGGCGTGGCTGCATTGCCATTGGGTAAATTCGGGGGCGTGCCCGTCACAGTCGCCGTGTTCTCAATTCCTCCCGCGTTGACATCCGCTTGCGTGATGGTGTAAGTAGCAGTAGCTGTCCCTGTTCCACCTGGCAATAACGTGGCAGGACTCACCGCTGCGTTGCTCAAGCTGAGTTTTGCATCAGTCAAAGACACGCCTGTGAGCGTCACATTTCCTGTGTTGGTAACAGTGAAGGTATAGTTGATGACATCACCTACTCCGCGACCCGTAGCGCCGTTGTCAGTGATAGAGGTAATGCTTTTTACTAACTTAATTGAAGGTGTTGGGGCAATCAACAACACTGTTGGGTCATTGGTCGGATTGGTATCAGTCGTTCCGTTCAACTTTGGGGACTCGGTCACGTCGGGGTTGGTGATGGCCACGGCGTTGTTGTCTGTTCCTGCGTCTGATACGTCAGTGACGGTTGAAAGAGGCCCACTTGAGGGCGTACCCGTGACAGTCGCTGTATTTTCAATTCCTCCTGCATTTACATCAGCTTGCGTGATGGTGTAAGTGGCAGAAGCTGTTCCTGTTGCTCCTGGAGCAAGTGTACTGGGGCTCACCGCTACGTTGCTCAAACTGAGTTTAGCATCGGTCAAAGTCACCGCCGAGAGTGACACGTTACCCGTATTAGTGACAGTAAAAGTATAGTTGATAACATCACCTACTCCACGGCCCACTGCACCGTTGTCGGTGATGGAAGAAATGCTTTTGATTAGCTTTATCGAAGGCGCACTACAATCAACGTCAGGACCTAACTTGTCCACGAACTGCTCTAAAGGTATCACATTCCCGCTTGTAGCTTGTCCCGAACGTGAATAAAAACTACAGGCTGTATTGAGGGATGCTAAGTTTTTGGCTGCCGCCACAAAAGGGTCAGTTTTTGCTAAAACCCCTACTGTTCCATAACAAGCATTGCCTTGAAAGGTAAAAAGTGAAACAGGTGTACCGCTACTAAAAGGGCCATAGTTGACTTCCGTTGAGGTTTTACCAATCACATAATAGAGATAATTGGGGTCTAATCCAGAAGTTGTAAATGCTGACTGATTTCCTAATTTTACTGGGCTTTTTTCCCAAGTTCCCCTTATGTCAGTAACATTTTGAATGACAAAGTCTTTGGGAACTTTCAAAGATACCTGCGCCGTCGCTCCAAGCTCATTGGCTTCGGGATTGTTTGGGTTGGGCGTATTATACTGTGGTACGACCCAAACCGTATAAACCTGAGTGGTGGGATTATAAGTCAATTGGTAATTGACTTGGTTTGTTGACAGATCTTGCGCAATTGCAGGAATAATTCCTAAAATCCACACAAACCCAAACCAAAGGAGATGATGTAATTGTTTTTTCATGGGGTAAGACTATTAAGTAGTTACTTTTTAGGTTTTGTATTTACTTAGGCAACTGTTCCTGAATAATGAAGAAGCTCTGTTTAAGCGAGTTACCACCGTGATTATTGACAACGTTCTGATAGATGTACTCTATGTCATTGGTTGTTCCTTGGAAAATCACCTCCCCGTCCATGTTGATATCACCAGTATGGTAGCCTGCCAAAATGAAGAAAGGTAACCCAATCACGTTGGCTGCTGCTCCAATAACTTGCTGATAGACAACATTCACGTCGTTGGCAGTACCTTGGTAAATCACTTGACCGTCATACAGTGCATTACCTGCCCAAAGTGCTTTCCCTTGTACCACATTCACCTGCGACTGATGAATGGGGGAATTAGCGAAAACATAGGTTGGTGTTGCTACTAATCTGAAATCGACAACCGTACTAATGTGTGTTAATGGAAGTGCATTCTTGGTCATGACACCCAAGTGATTACGGTGTTTGACAACCACAAAGTAGTTTGCTGGAATTGCACTGGTGAAAACAATAGCGGAGGTACCATCTACATCTACAATATCTCCGTCTCGTTGTACAAGCGCCGAACGGCTGTCGATAACCTTAGTAGAATCTGTTGCACTTCGAAGTTCTACAAATACCCAATCTACAATGGCATTTTGTCCAGTAACTGTCAACACTGTGTTTGAGGTAATGGTATCGGCAGGCGTAATCGGATTCCAAGCTAGGTAAGGTGATTTTCTTGGAATCAAGTTTTTCACCCGCAAATCATCGCGCATCAAATTACCCGAGAATACCCCAAACAACGAACCTTGTAAATACACTTTTGGCAAGAGTGCCACCTTCGTGACTTGCAAAATCGTGATATAAACCGTGGCAGTATCACACAGATTCGGCGTTCCGTTGTCGCAAACCTTGTAAATGAATCGGTCGGGGCCTACGTAGTTAGGATTTGGCGTGTAAGTATAAGTACCGTTAGGATTGAACACAACTGTACCATTCGCAGGATTGGTCAGTTTGGTGAACACAAGCGGGTCGTTGTTAGGATCGCTGTCGTTTGTCGCTACGGTGCCACTCACTGGTACATTGACTTGGGTAACGTTGGCATCGTCCACCGCTACTGGTGGGTCGTTGCCTGGAATTGTTGGCAACACATCTACCGTTACTGTCGCCGTATCACAAGCGCCTTTCACGTCGCACAACACATACTTGAAGCGGTCTTTACCCACAAACAAGCCCGTTGGCGTGTAAGTAAAACTACTGTCAGCTGGGTTATAAACCACCGTTCCGTTGGCCGGATTAGTGATTCTAGTCACCGAAGCAAACTTGTCGCCTTGCGGGTCAAAGTCATTGGCCAACACCCGTACTTTCACAGGAACGCCTACTTGCGTTTGACTCGCGTCGTCGTTGGCCACCACACTGTTGATGGTGATGATTGGTAAGATGTCAATGGTCACTGTTGCCGTATCACACAAACCTGCACTGTTGCAAACCACGTAACAGAAATTGTCTGTGCCTACGAAGTTGTTTGTTGGTGTATAAGTATAATTACCGTTTGCTTGCATCACCACTGTACCGTGTTTCGGCGGGCAGATTGTCGGTATCGACGTGTTGACCGTCAGTGGTAATCCTTGCGGGTCATCGTCATTGGTCAACACGTTGCCCGTTACAGGAGTGTTGATTGGCGTATTGTTAATATCATCAGTCGCGATTGGTGGTGATACCAATACCGTGATATAAACCGTGGCAGTATCGCACAGATTCGGCGTTCCGTTGTCGCAGACCTTGTAAATGAATCGGTCAGGACCTGCGTAGTTGTTATTTGGCGTATAAGTGTAAGTTCCGTTGGGATTGAATACCACCGTACCGTTTGCTGGATTGGTCAGTTTGGTGAACACCAGCGGGTCGTTGTTAGGATCGCTGTCGTTCGTCGCTACGGTGCCACTCACTGGCACATTGACCCGTGTAACGTTAGCATCGTCCACCGCTACTGGTGGATCGTTGCCTGGAATTGTTGGCAACACATCTACCGTTACTGTCGCCGTATCACAAGCGCCTCTCACGTCGCACAGTACATACTTGAAGCTGTTTTTACCCACAAATAAACCTGTTGGCGTGTAAGTAAAACTACTGTCAGCTGGGTTATAAACCACCGTTCCGTTGGTCGGATTAGTGATTCTAGTCACCGAAGCAAACTTGTCGCCTTGCGGGTCAAAGTCATTGGCCAACACCCGTACTTTCACAGGTACGCCTACTTGCGTTTGACTCACGTCTTCGTTTGCCACCACACTGTTTTTGGTCACCAATGGTAAAATGTCAATGGTCACTGTTGCCGTATCACACAAACCTGCACTGTTGCAAACCACGTAGCAGAAGTTGTCTGTGCCTACGAAGTTGTTGGTCGGTGTGTATGTATAATTGCCGTTGGCCTGCATCACCACTGTACCATGTTTCGGCGGGCAGATTGTCGGTATCGACGTGTTGACCGTCAATGGCAATCCTTGCGGGTCATCGTCGTTGGTCAACACGTTGCCCGTTACAGGGGTGTTGATTGGCGTATTGTTAATGTCATCAGTCGCGATTGGTGGTGATACCAATACCGTGATATAAACCGTGGCGGTATCGCACAGATTCGGCGTTCCGTTGTCGCAGACCTTGTAAATGAATCGGTCAGGGCCTGCGTAGTTGTTATTTGGCGTATAAGTGTAAGTACCGTTAGGATTGAACACCACTGTACCATTCGCTGGATTGGTCAGTTTGGTGAACACCAGCGGGTCGTTGTTAGGGTCACTGTCGTTTGTCGCTACCGTGCCACTCACTGGTACATTGACCCGTGTAACGTTAGCATCGTCCACCGCTACTGGTGGATCGTTGCCTGGAATTGTTGGCAACACATCTACCGTTACTGTCGCCGTATCACAAGCGCCTCTCACATCGCACAACACATACTTGAAGCTATTTTTACCCACAAACAAACCCGTTGGCGTGTAAGTAAAACTACTGTCGGATGGGTTATAAACCACCGTACCGTTGGTCGGGTTAGTGATTCTAGTCACCGAAGCAAACTTGTCGCCTTGCGGGTCAAAGTCATTGGCCAACACCCGTACTTTCACAGGTACGCCTACTTGCGTTTGTGTAGCATCGTCGTTGGCTACCACACTGTTTTTAGTCACCAATGGTAAGATGTCAATGGTCACTGTTGCCGTATCACACAAACCTATGCTGCTGCACACTATGTAGCAGAAGTTGTCTGTACCTACGAAGTTGTTGGTTGGCGTGTAGGTGTAGTTACCATTGGCCTGCATCACCACTGTTCCGTGTTTCGGCGGACAGATTGTCGGTATCGTTGTGTTGACAGTCAATGGTAAACCTTGTGGGTCATCGTCATTGGTCAACACATTGCCAGATACAGGGGTGTTGATTGGCGTATTGTTGAAATCATCGGTGGCAACTGGAGGACGGGCACTTACGGTGATGATTAAATTTGCGTCATCACACAAACCCGTTGGATCACACACTTTGTAAGGAATAGTAATAACTCCCACAAAGTTTAATGCTGGGGTAAAGGTAAATGAACCATTGTTTGTCGTATCCCATACTATGATTCCTTGGCTTAATAACGGAGAATCCAAAGGATCAAATAATAACTCAGACAACGCATTGTCAGGGTCGGAATCATTGGTAGCGACCGTTCCATTGAAAGGCGTATTGAAAGGAGTCGTGTAGGGGTCATCAACTGCTACTGGCGGCTGACAATTCGGGGCAATCAACGTACCAGAGGCAGTAGCTGTACAATTATTGGCATCGGTTACAGTCACTGTGTAAGTGCCTGCTGGTAAACCCGTTAAATCTTTAGTGGTAATACCCCCAGAAGACCATGAGTACGTGAATGGCCCCACTCCACCTGTTACTACTGAAAATGCTTTACCATCAATTGCTTGGCAACTTTGATTTTCAACTGTTACGCTAACGGAAAGCGCAGGAGCACTACCCACGGTAGCGGATATGCTACGGCTACAACCCAAAGCATCAGTTACGGTGACAGTATAAGCACCTGATAGTAAGTTGAATGGATCTTGAACATTCCCGATAGCGGTTGGCCCAGTCCATACGTAGGTGAATGGAGCAACGCCGTTTTGAATAATCAAATCAATTGCACCTTTGTTGACACTGCACGAAGAGTTATTTGTAACGTTGACAAACAGTTCTATTTCGGTAGTCGGTTCAGTGATAACGACAGAGGCAGTAGCCGTACATCCATTGGCATCTGTAACGAATACGTTGTATGTGCCTGCCTGTAATCCCGTTGCGGTCGCTGTCATCGCTCCATTAGACCAATTGTAGGTATAAGGAGCCGTTCCGCCACTACCTGTAACGGTCGCTTCACCATCGCTTCCCCCTTTACAGCTTACGCTTTTTGTTTGTGCAGCAGAGGCAGTTAAAAGCGTAGGTTGAGTAACGGCGCTTGCCGTCAATGTTTTGACACAACCAATCGCATCCGAAACAGTCACTGAATAAGTCCCTGCTGACAAACCCGAAATATCTTCGGTAGTAGCACCATTTGACCAGCTAAACGTAACGGGTGATACGCCACCAGTAACGATGAGGTTTACCCGACCGTTGTTGTTACCAAAACAGCTGATTGGCGTAGTGATTGACGAAATAGAAAGACTGGAAGTATTGTTGACAGTAAAGGTTTTAGAAACTTTACATCCTGTATTATCGGTCACTTCTAAGGTATAATTACCCGCTATTAAATTGATGCGATTTTGTGAAGTAGGCCCATCTATCCACTTATAAGTGTAAGGAGCAGAGCCCCCCGTTACTGATACTGTGATAGCGCCCGTTGCACTGCCAGAACAAAGGGCATTGGTGATTGCCCCCGTTATGATAATTTGGATGGGTTGTCCAACCGAGGTTTGGAACACTTCCTTACATGCGTTTGCATCGGTCACTGTCACCGAATAATCTCCTGCCGGCACATTAGACAGGTTTTGTCCGGTCGAACCGTTACTCCACAGATAGGTATAAGTAGGGGTACCACCACCGCTTATAAGAGAAATCTGGCCGGTGGATGCACCGAAACAATCGGCATCAGTAGGCGTTATGGTAGCAGATATTGGGGCAGTTGGGCCAGAAATTGTAAATATGTTTGAAGTAACCGAACAGCCACTGGCATCCGTCACCACTACATTGTAATCCCCAGGATTCAGCCCACTAATGTCTTGAGTAGTGGCACCAGTGTTCCACCCATACGTATAAGGCGGCGTACCGCCAGAAGCGTTAATATCTATACTTCCATTTCCGTCTCCAAAACACAACACGTTGGTTATGTTAACTGGAGTTACAGAAATCAAAGAGGCAGGTTGTGTAATCTGCATATTTACCAGCGGGAAGGTACATCCCTTTGCATCCGTAATGGTCACATTGTACGTACCAGCTGGGCGATTAATAATATCTTTTGTGGTTGCGATGAAGCCACTTGGCCCCGTCCAAGCGTATGTATAGGGCGCTGTACCACCAATTACCGTCAAAACAATTTGCCCATTTGAGCCATTTCGACAGCTTACGTTGGAAATAACCCGAGTGGCACTTAAAGCGGCACTTGGCTGCGTAATTACAATGGTTTGCGTTGCGGTACAGCCGTTGGCATCAGTAACCGTTACTTGGTAAGTACCTGCTCCAATAGAAGATTGGTCTTGGATATTACCAGAAAAGGCAATTGAGTTACGCGTCCATGCGTAACTGTACGGTGAAGTACCACCCGATACGCTCAAGTCTATACTTCCCGTTAAGCCTCCAAAGCAATTAACATCCGTTTTAACATGATCAAGCACAATACCTGCCGGCTGTGTGATGGTAGCGGTTGTCGTACTTTTACATCCCGTGGCATCTGTCACAGTCACACTGTAAGTTCCAGCCACTAATCCCGTTCTGTCTTCGGTAGTAGCCCCATCAGACCACAAGTAGGTGTAGGGAGCTGTGCCGCCCGTCACCGTTACATTTATAGTTCCCGTGCTGGCACCGTTACAGGTCACGTTGGTTGTTGTTCTTGTAACAGTTGGACCGTCTGTGCTGATGACGGCAACGGTGGTCGTCTGAAAACAGCCTTTTGAATCCGTAACCGTCAGGGTATAACTACCACTGCTCAAATTAGTTAAGTCTTCGGTCGTGGCTCCGTTATTCCAATCGTAATCATAAGCGGGTGTTCCGCCCGTCACTGTGATATTAATGGCTCCGTTTGATTGGTTACAAGTAGCATTCGTGACCGACGCCGTGGTCAGCACCGGGTTATCTTCTACCGTAACGTTGACGGTAGCGGTAGCCTGGCAACCCGCAGCATCTGTAACCACCACTGTGTAAGTACCATTGTGGAGGGCCGCGTTAGCGTTGAGTATGGTAGGGTTAGCGCTGGATGAGGTAAAGTTGTTTGGCCCCGTCCAAGCATAAGAAACGCCACCAGTAGCCAGCAAACCGATTGTTCTGTCTTTACAAATCGGCAAGACAACGGAAGCTTGTGCCATTGGCTGAATCACATCTACATCAATGCAGGTCTGAGCACTTTCGTTACAATTATTCACCGCCACAACACACACTTGGTAAGTTCCAGGCGTAACACCAGTCCAGTTCACCGTAATTTGCGGCGTACCTTGTCCTGATACAATAATTGCCCCAGAAGGAACCGTCCAAGTATAGGATATATTGGCAGGATCGGGGGTAACCGAGAATACTTCAGCGACACTGCTCCGACAAATATCAATGGGGTCGCAATTGCTAGGAGCATTCAACACAATGTTGCCGCTCGCAACCGTACAGCCTTTAGAATCGGTAACGGTCAGATTATACGTACCAGCGGCTAAACCCATTCGGTTAGTGGTATTGTTAGTACCAGGTATGTCCGCCCAATCGTAGGTATAGGGAGCTGTTCCTCCGATGACGGTAGGTGTGATGCTTCCTGCGGCAAAACATTGTGGCTGTACGGTTGATTGGCTAACGGCCAAAGCTGCCGAAGGCTGCGTAATGGTAACATTAACTGTTTCTTCACAACCACCATTATCCTTAACAGTAATCGTGTAAGCGCCCGCAGTTAGGTTGGTAAACGTACCAGAACTCACAAAAGCGCCGCTTCCCAGTTTGTAAGTGTAGGGTGCAAGCCCATTTGCACCTGCAACCGTGACCGCACCAGTAGAAGCACCAAAACAATTGATATTGGTTTGTGATGTTACGGAGGCAGTGATACTACCACAGAATAAAGTAAGCGCCGCTGAACGTTTGAGTCGAACGCAATCATTGGAACTATGCGTAACCACCACATAATAATTATTTCCGTATAACCCCGTACTGTTCGATATAGTTAGCGTAGCCGTTGTTACACCACTATAGACACCCGTATTGGCCAGGGCTGTTCCACCAGCATCAGGATCTCCCAAATACCATTGGTACAATAGACCCGCGTTGGAGTTACCTGCGGTACCGTAGCTGGGTGTACCGCTACTGTACGAGGTAGCGTTATCACCACGAGCTGAAATGCTGAAAGTGGCCGATGCAGCCGCAGCCACCGATTGATTACTCGGGTTGGTCACAATCACAACCCGCGTAGCCACCTGACTGCCTCCAAGGGTTTGCCCCCCACCCGCAGCTGTTGGAACTCCGTTTGAACCAACTCCTCCAGTCAGTCGGCCATTGGCATCTACACTGGTAAGAGCAGCCCCTCCTTCGATAGCATCGAAGCATCCATCCCCGTCAGAATCGTTATCCAATGAATTAATCAGGCCATCTCCGTCTATGTTGCCAGATCCCTCCACTGTATCCAATATGCCGTCGTTATCATCGTCTAAATCACAATCGTTCGAAATATTATCCCCGTCGGAGTCGGGTAAATTGCCTATGCTTTGGGAGGAGAGCGTTGTTTGGTTCGTTATGTTATTCGCGTCTCGTATCTGCACTGAATAAGTTCCCGCCGTAAGTCCATTAAACACATTACTACTCTGCCAAGTGCCTGAGTTGATTCGGTATTGGTACGTACCGCTTCCTCCAGTGGGGTTAGACACGGTGATTGAACCGTTGGCCGTACCGATACAGGCATCCGTTTTACTGGCTGTTCCGCCTACTGGTGGCAGCGAATAGTTGACAATAAGCTGCGGACGGTTATTCGGGTCAGTTGCATCATCGCTGTACATGTAGTACCATGATTCTTCCTTGTCACCTACAAGACTGGAAGGTACTATACCCAAACCATGATTCGGAGAGGTACCATTATACCACTCCTGAACTAACGTCGTAATGGTAATATTATAAACTGTACCCGTGGCATCAGACGCGCCAGCCGTTAGGGTGCCATAGTTGGTACCTGCATAACTCCCTCCCGTCCAACTACCGCTTCCGGAGCTACTCCACGTAGCTGACCCTGACTGAGTTGTGTTACAGACACTACCTTCTACCCAAGCAGTGGTAACCCTCCTGATGATTGACGTGAAGGCTGAACCTGACTCGTTATCCCACCCAGTACCATTCGGTGCGTGAACCATTCGGAGGGTGGCCGAGGTGATGGTTGCCCCAGCTGGGATAGTTGACAAATCAAACTCAAGGAGGGGATTTTGCTGGTAATTGGAAGCGTTATCCGGGCCGATTCCTTGGCATGAGCCAAAGTTTCGGGAAGTTTGCCCTTTGTAAACCTGCGTTGCTTTGGTTGAGGTAATGGTCGCAGTCTGGGCTTGGACAATTACTGTACCACCCAAAAACAAGCATAAAACAACCGTGATTCGTGACAAATAATAATAAATCTTCGCAGATCTTATCATTATTTGATTAGTTGTATAAATTGTTTCCATAATATTGATTTTAATTCGATTAAGACATAAAATACGTGGTTGACGATTAGTAAATAGGCACCCCTTTTTTGATGAGTCCATTTACGGTATATTCAATTTTATTTTTCCTCCAATTCAAAACAGTTGGAGTATTCAATAATTCTAAGTTTGGTTTATCATCAGTCATCACCTCTACGTCCCCTAATTCATACCCTGCTATTGGGACATAATCTGCCGCTGAAAAATGGTCATTGGGTAGAATATCGTTATATCTTAAATTTTGGCTAAGTGCCTCTTTGATATTCAATGAGCCAGGAGTACCATAGATTAATAAATCAGCAGATATTGATTTTTTTTCATTCTTAACCGCAAACATTTTGTACCCAATGGATTCAAAAGTTTTGATGACGGAACGCGGCGCACGTGAAAGTGCTAAATCATCTGTATCCAGTTGACCCTGAAAATTCACAATCACCAATGCGTCTTTATTCAATGCAGCCTTTAACTCCTTTAGACCTTCTATTGTAAACATGTGGGAGGGCTGTACCTCTCCATTGACAATATCCAATATGACTACATCGTATTTTTTGGTGGTATTCCGAATGTAATGACGTGCGTCATCAATGACCAGATTAGCAGAGGTAGGATTATATCCAAACCATTTTTCAGCGATAAACGGAATCCGTTCGTCCAACTCCACAATATCAAGCTCAAATCCGAGTCGAATCAAATTATGGGCAATGCTTCCGCCCCCCATTCCCAATAGCAGTGCCTTGCTTTTAGCTGGCTTTATTCCTGCTAAAGCCGTCACTTTATGGGGATACCTCCATACCGAAAATGGCTCAATACCCACATTGGTAAACGTTTGGTCTATTCCATTGAGCAACAATTGCCTTGTGTTCACTGGACGACCGTCTTTGGCAAAACCTTTGTGATCTACCACGGTCCACTCGCCCAAGATACCGCTTGACTGATACTGTACCGTAATGGCTGGATCAGCGGTAGGTTGGCTATAGACAAACGGAACGAAAAAAACAAAAAGGCCAAAGGTGAGAACAGCTTGCATTTTTTGTTTTCGGCTGAACATACCGATTGCCGAAAAACCCATTAGTACAAGCCCAGTAAAAGTGGCAGTGGTTTGAATACCTAGTTCGGGGATGAGTACAAAGCCCGCAAGAAACGTAGCGAGTATGCCCCCAACGGTAGAAATGGCATAGATAGTACCAGCGGTTTGACCCGCATTTTCCTGCGATTGATTAATAAGCTGTATGATGATGGGAGACACCATCCCCATGCAAAAAATAGGCGGTAATAGGTAGATTGAAACCGAAATTAATGAGCCAATACGCACCCCAAGATCGGCCGTAGCTGTCATTATAGTTGGTGCAATTCGTGGAGCTATGATTGTTAATATTGCCCCCATAGCAAGTATGGCAAACAGTGGGCTTTTGTCTTTGTATTTATTAGAAACACTACCCCCAACGAAATATCCGCCAGAAAGCGCAATGAGTGTTATTCCCAATACAGAAGCCCAAACATACATCGATGTCCCATAGAACGGCGCAACAATTTTTGCACCCAGTAACTCTATAATCATAACCACAGCCCCTTCCACAAAGGAAACTATTAGTAGCAGCTTCCTTTGACTTTGAGGTAGCACATCAATTTGAATAGAAGTACTAGATTTGATATTTAGTTTTCTTTCCATTTGAAACTTTTTTTAACATTTCCATTTTTTATCCTACACTACACCTAGTTTATACAATCAATTGATGTGCTTTTAAACGCCACTTTTTGGGTGTCACTACCTCGTTGGAGCGGTTTAAAAATTAATTATTGTTTATGGTTACTGGCTTGACAGGTGAAGGGTTTATTGCAATAAGTGTCACTGAAGTACTTGCTGTACATCCTACGGCATCCGTCACGGTTACGTTATAAGTTCCAGTGGACAGACCTGATTGATCTTGAGCTGTTGGCACAAGACCTGTTCCATTTGGGGTTGTCCAAGCATAGGTAAACGGTGCTGTACCACCACTCACCACCAAATCAATGACCCCATTTTCGCCCAAAGGTGCATTAGAACCTGGTGGGCAAGTTGGAGGTGTCACATTGGTAGTCAATACCATTGTGGCGACGTTTGATAAAGTGATGGTAGCAATAAAAGTACAGTTTCTGGCATCGGTGATAGTGACCTGATAATTCCCCGAGGCCAAGCCAGTGATGGTAGCGGTTCCGTCGCCCGTTGGCGTACCGTTCCAGTCGTAGGTATAAGGAGCCGTGCCACCCGATACCGTCGCCGTCACACTTCCGTTGGTGGCTCCGCAGGTTGGCTCTGTTTTTGACAAAGAAGCCGTAAGGGCGGCAGAAGGCTGCGTAACGGAAATATTGGTTACTGTTCCAGTACAGCTTCTTGAATCAGTGATGGTGACACTGTACGTGCCCGCAGGGATATTGGTACGGTCTTTGGTGGACGCCCCATCGTTCCATTGGTAGGTATAGGGAGCCGTTCCGCCATTGACTGTCAGGGTGATAGCCCCCGTAGATTGCCCAAAGCAAGGTACATTTGTTACGGATGGGGTAGCAGTTATCGCTGCGGGTTGGGTTACGCTGATGCTGTTTGCCGTAGCGGTACACCCTTTGGTGTCGGTGACAGTCACGCTGTAGTTGCCAGCCGTTAGACCACTGCGGTTTTGGGTGGTGATACCACCGCCCCAATTGTAAGTGTAGCCTGGCGTACCACCCGAAACCGACAAACTAATAGACCCCGTAGCACCGCCATTACAAGCCACTGGAGTGACTGTTGGTGTAATGACAATGGCAGGGTACGTACCCACTATAGCAGTAAACGTATTGGCACATCCAGTAGAAGAGGTAATCGTAACGGTATAAGTACCAGTGGCGAGGCCCGAAATGGTAGTACCGTTGCCCGAACCAGTGCCACCGCCCGAGCGAGTCCATGTATAGGTAAAGGGTGCAGTTCCACCCGTGACAGTCATACTGATGGCTCCCGTATTGGTAGCACCCACACACAACGGTGTTACCGATGAAGTAACCGATTGAGTACAGGGTTGAATGGTAATAGGCGTGGCAGTGGAGGTTTGTCTGCCGCAGGCGTCGGACACTGTGACGGTAATCATACAGGAAGTGACACTACCCACATTGGGAGGGGTAAATGTAGTACTGGCAGCCGAAGCATTGGCAAAAGTACCGCCGCAGCTACTCGTCCATTGATAGGTAAGCGGAGAAGATACAGGAGAGTTAGCCGTAACACTAACGGCATAACCAACACCAATTGACATGGTTGTAGGAACATTTGCCACACTGATAAAAGGTACTTTATCTACAGAAGACAATAGACTAAAATTAAAAAAGGCACGAATGGCGGCAATGCTGGCCGTACCACCTGCTTTTTTGATGTCGTGGCCTGCTTCGTACATCACATAGCCTGAAGTGTTCAGACCAAAACCACGACCGAAGACAATCACGGCCGCTGGCCCAGGCGATAGCCCAGGTACATTGGATTGGCTAGGGTCGAAAGCAATCACTTGGGTTGTAGGCCGCCAACCGCCCCCCGCCTTGGGAAGGTAGATTTGCTCGGCACCTCCAGGGTGAGCGGCGTCGGTCGAGCCCATGTATTGTGCAGCAGGGCTGCTTGGGTTAAGACGAGTGTAAGGAGGGCTTCCGTCGCTGTGCGAGCCAGAAAACACCAAGGCATTGCCAACACCCCCTACGTTGGTAGCTAGGAAGTTTGTCTGCAAACTACCATTGTTCATGTTCTCCAATTCCGAAACGGCTTTACAACCCGCCCAAATCGCCCCAAACTGTGTACGGTTCCAGTTATACAGATTGCTGTGGGAACTCCACTTGGGATCGGCGTGGGGCATCACAAAAATATCATCGCAGCCTCCCAATGATTGGGGATCTTTAAAGTTGTAAGCTGAGGATGGAATCCCCGCCTGACTGAAAAAACCTTCGGCGATTTTTCCATTCTGGTCGTCCAACGTCCAGCGGGGCGCTGACCTGAGGGTATAAGTTACGTTCACCGTCAAAGGGCTCGTCGTGGTTATCCCCGAAACGCCATAGCTGCTAATTTTGCCATTCACCGATGCGTCTCGGAAAGCGGCAGGGATGATGAACGTCCCGCCTCGAAAATCTACCCCTTGGTGGCTAAAGTCTATGCCATCAATGCCTTTGGTTTGGCTAATGACCCATTTGACAGGAATTTTGTTGTTTTTCAACAAATCATAAATCAACCCGTAGGGCCTCAGGGCATTGGATTGAGTTTGCGGGGTAATCCCCATGTTGATGATATACGAGCCCGAAGGAAAGGTTTCGGTCTGTGCATAAGACCTCAATATTCCAGTCAGCATACACAACTGAAATAGAAGTGTTGTCAAGAGGTATTTGGAGCAACGGAGGTGTAAAAAAACAACCATACGATTTCAGAATAATTTTGTTCGAAAAAACTATGAACTACCTAGCTTTTTTGTAACAAGAACTAATCCGACGATTTAGCCAAATCGGTATATCGGTTATCGTTTTGGTTATTTTGGGTATATGAAGTAATTAATCCAGTTGGAAGAAATAAAGAGACCGATAAATGCGCCTACTTTTTAGAAATATAGCTTTGTTTTTTAACTTTTATAAAGATAAAATGGAAGTAAAATATTTCTTTGGATGACAAAAATAGGAAGATTTCTGGCACTTTAAAGGAGCATATCCTTTCACAATTTCCATGCCATATTTAAAGAAATGGGCAAATAAATCAACTACAGTAGTAGCAAGACATTAATGAGCAACATTGCCCCATATTTCGGACACCGACAGGCGTTTGACGAGTGGCGATTTGAGGAGTGTGGTATCGGTTTCAATTTTACCTATATATAAATACATCATGTTGGGTATTATTTCTTGGGTACTTGGATTGACGCCAGGCAGATGTATGGTATCCAAATACGCCCCCAAAGTATATTCTTTTGGTTTTGGAATTCGGTTCATCCCATACATTCTAACAACCCTGACGGTAGCATCGGGGGTGAAATAATAGGCTAATTGTTGTTTGATTTGCTGACGTTGAAGTGGGTCTTTATTATGCGCCAACGAATTAAGTAGCCCTCCCAGTACTTTGACAGAGACTGTGGAAGAATCAGAAGATACTCCTACTCCACTCCTAAAAGTGCTTCCTTCGCAAGATTTCATTTCCAAAACAGGGGTTTGGCTTATGGGTATCTCATTGAAATACCGATGTAGATACGAAGAGGAATAGGCATGGAACTGCCGAAAAGATACTTGATATAAATCACTGGAATCCAACGGCATAAGCATCCGTTCAAACGCACGAACAAGCGATTCGGTAAACAACGACGCACTGTGGTTCTCATTGACCCAAGAAGGCTCATCAGGCAACGAACTCCCCATTTTGACGATACCACAATGCCCTAAAAACAGTTTTTTAACTACCTGCTTACGATATGCCATCGACACTCCAAGGGTATCGATTACTCGTTGGGGAGAATGAATACTTTGCGCACTATACTCTGATACAATCAATCCCAAGTGCAGCTTTTTGGCTTTTTGCTTGACCTCCAGCCAACTAGCAACCTCATCTACTGATAACCCAACTGTTGGATTGTCTCGTAGTTTCCAGTGGGCAAAAAGGCTGCTTTTATTAGGAGGAAGAAGACCAAAGCCAGTATAGTATATGACTACGATGTCATTTTCACTAGTGGGCAGGCTATCAATGGTTTGATGAAGGTCATTGGCAGTAAATCTTTGCTTTGAAAGGTGGATTACCTCCATTTTATAATCCAATTCCCGCTCTACAATTTCTAAGATATAAAGCATATCTGATTCATTGCGTAATTGCAACAAACCAAAATTACTACCCTCATCATCAACAACAAAAAGTATATATAATTTTTGAGCATGTATAGACACAGAAATACATAACCCAAAACAAAGCAATAGTAAGTTTTTCATTTATTGACTATTAATATCGTTTCTTATCAAAAAACGAACCAGATATTTAGCCAAAACGTCATATTGTTTGCCATTTTTGTTTTTATAATGAAGTGAGTTATATTTCCTTATCCCTTCACATTCAATTCAAAAGAAGTACCTTTCCCGACTTCACTTTCGACGGATAAGGATGTTTTATTTTTCTGCACAAAATTGTAAATCAATACCATACCTAATCCCAGCCCGTGAATCCCTACGTCGGGTTTGACTTTCCCTGCAAATACTTGCTGTAAATAATGGAGCTGGTCAGGGGCAATACCTTTTCCAGTGTCCGTAATCGTGATTGTTAAATCATTGGAAGTCTTACCCACGGCAGGTGAACTGATTCGGATTAAAATCTTCCCCCCTTCTGCTGTGTTTTTGATGGCATTGTCTAGTAAGTTTCGCACCGTCATCAACAACCCTTTGGGGGCGATTTCTGTAACAAAACTTGCTGGCAACTCCGCTAACAAATCAATCTTTTGGGATTGCGCAATCGGAAGATAGGTTTGGTGTAGTTCCGCCAGCAAAGGTACTACATCCACCTGTTGACGAACTTCCGCCACATCTGGCGTAAAATACTGACTTTTGCCCCATTCAAACAGGTTATTGAGCAGTAGGTTGGTCTTTTGTCTCATGGATTCAATTTGTTGGATTACTCTCTCCAACTCTTGCTTTTTACCTTCTTGAATCAGGTGTGGCAACAATCCACCCATGTCATTGAGACTGTTGATGGGTGTACGTAAATCATGCGCTATAATGGTATAGAATTTATCACGGCCTTGCTGCAACTCCAACAGTTTTTTGTTGGTTTGCCGCAGTTTTATTGAAAAACCGAGAATCGTTCCAATCAACCCCAAAGCAACCAGCAAACCGCCAAACAAAAGTTCTTTATGGGATTCAGCTATTTGGAGGGTACGTTCTTTGCTTTGAACTTCTATCTGACTTTGGAGCAATTTGGTTCTGTTTTCAGTTGCCTGATTTTCTAAAGCTAGGTTTTTTAAAACAGCCTCGCGTTTTTCGGCTTCGTATTGAGCTTGAAGCAGTTGATTTCGGCTTTCGGCTACTTGCTTTTCTAAGGATAAACGTTTCAGTTCGGCCTCTTTTTCGGTAAAGGAGTACTTTTCCTTGATTTCATACACGGCCAACCTGCGGTCATTGTCACGAATCAGGTTATTATACTTGTCGTATTCGTCGTATGCCTTTATACCCGCTTTCCAATTGCCTATCTCAAAGTATGCGTTTTTTAAACGCCTGTTCATTCCCCGTAATGCCTTCATATTCTTAGGGTCTTCAATCTTGGCTCGCCTAATCGCTTCCTTCATATAGACAATAACACTGTCGTATTTTTTTAAATGTGTGTAAGTATTGGCTACATTTCTATAATCTGGGTAAGTGGCTTTAATGTCAGGATGGTTCAGTATTTTCAAACCCAATTCCAAAAGTTTATCAAATTTTTTGGAATTTAAGTAACCTTGTTGAGCAGCTCGATAAATTGCTTTTCTCAAGAATGATAAGTGCGGATTTTTATCCAGTATTTCATTGGCAGCTTTGAAGGCTTCCATTTGTTGTTTTTCAGTTATTTCTTGGGAAAAAGATGGATGGCTGTTCAAAACAGTACGATAGTACGTAAACCTGTCAATGACGTGCTTAGATTTTTCGGATAAGGCCACCAACTTAGCAAAATTCTCCTGATTCATTTTCAGTAAATCCTTTTTAATAAATGGGCCGTAGCTTGGGTCGTCTTGCGTAAATTGCCTCAATGACCAACTAAGGCACTGAATGATACCCGACGTATCTTTTTGTTGGGTAAACTGGGCCCGTGCTTTCATCATGTATTCATAAGCAACCTCTTCTTGCCAAGTTGAGTGATACATCCCCATGATATAATTTGCCATGGCAAGCCCCAAGGTTGATTTATGCTTGGTGGCCAATTTCACTATTCTATTGTACTGTTCTGTAGTGATTGAATCGTCCCGCTGTGACTTACCCAACTCAATGGCAATCAATAAATGCAGGTATTGGCTCGATTGAGGATTGAGTTTGCTTTTCCGTTCCACTTCTTCTAAACTATCCAAGCGAGACGCAGAAATGAGATAATCACGAAAAGATTTAAAGGATATATTTTGGGCATATACGAGCCCAATTGAAAGCAAGTAAAACGATAGAAAACTAACAAATCTCATAATTTGCTGATTTACGACAAGGTTTTGAAACTTAAAGTGCTTAACAAGTTAAGTCTTCCAAACTAATTTAAATGAAGTACCTACCCCAATTTCACTCATTACATAAATGTTGATATTATTTTTTCGGGCAAAGTTGTAAATCAAAATCATGCCTAATCCTAACCCTTGAATTCCTACTTCTGGTTTTGTTTTCCACAAAAATACCTGTTGTAAGTAGCTCAACTGAATAGGTTTAATTCCGTCTCCCGTATCAGAAATCACAATCGAGTAATGGCGAAATTTATAATCACTTTTATATGCCTTAATCAGAATTTTCCCACCAGGTGGCGTATACTTTAAGGCATTGTCTAGTATATTACTGATGGCTATTTCAAATCCTTTTTGGTCAGCTAAAAGTGGCAAAGAAGATGGTAGTGACAACTCTAAAGACACTCCTTTTGATTCGGCAAAAGGGAAGTAGTAATTATATATTGTTTGTAAAGGGATAATTGCTTCAAAGACAATAGGACGTGTTACAGATTGATTAACAAAATAGTCACTTTTCCCCCATTCAAATAGATTATTTAGGAGCAAATTCGATTGATACCTCATTTTTTCAATCTGCTTAATAACCCTATCTAACTCCTCAACTTTTCCTTCTTTAATAAGATATTGTAACAATATACCCATGTCATTAAGGCTTTTCATAGGTAAGCGCAAATCGTGCGCAATGATGGTATAAAACTTGTCTCTTGCTTGCTGAAGGCGCAATAATTTAATATTAGTTTTCTGAAGTTTTATTGAAAAAAAAAGTACAATTCCAACCATCGTAAGGGTCACAAGTAAGCCGCCAAACAAAAGCCTTTTTTGCGAATCGGCTATTTCCTTTTCTAAAGTAAGTCTTTCGAGTTTCGCTTCCTTATCGGCAAATGAGTACTTTTCCCGCAGGTGAAATAACGCTACACTACGGTCATTATTACTGATCACATAAACCAGACTGTCATACTTTTCGTCTATCTGTATGCTTGCTTTTAAATTTCCAGCTTCATAATACGCTTTCTTTAAGAATATATATATGTTTTTTAGTCGAATGATTGACTTGGGTCTTTCTATCTTTATGCGCTTTGCGGCTTCTTCCAAAGCTGCTATGGCCATGTCATATTTTTTTATTGACAGATAAGCATTGCCTAAATATTGATAATCCATAAAATCAATTTTTTTGCTTGTATGGTTTATCACCTTCAAGGCAAACTCAAGCACTTTATCATGCTTTTTCTTTCTTCTGTATCCTTCTTGAATGTTTTTATAAACATTGGCTCGGATATACTCAAAATAGGGGTACTTGTCAATAATTTTGAGCGTTTTTTGCAGAGCATCCTCCATTTGACGTTCTGTTGGTTGAGGGCCAAGATAAGGATCACAAGCCATGATAAGCAGGTAATACATATAATTGTCAATGGGATACTTTGATTGTTGACCAAGTGCTACGACTCTATCAAAGTAAAATTTGGGTAAATTTATGTCTGCTCTTCTTGTATGAGCTCGCAAAAGTTTGGAACAGTGAATTATTCCTGTCGTATCATTGATTGCTGTAAAAATTTTCTCAGCTTTTGTTAAATAACTGTATGACAGCGAATCATCTTGGTCAATGGTATGCTCTCTTCCAAGTATGTAATATGCCATAGCCAAACCAAGTTGTGATTTTTGTACTGAAGCTTGTTGTACAATCAGGCTCATTTTTTTTAAATCTATCGTATCATAATCGTTTTGTTTTTTCAGTTGATTTACAATCGATAAACTCAATAATTCACTTTTAGAATTTGACGCTAATTGTGTCTTATAGTTATCAAAATTGTACGTTAAAACGAGATAATCACGAAAAGAGTTAAAAGATTTATTCTGTGCATATCCTGTCTCAGAAATATACATCAATAAGAAAAGAAGAAGTGAGTATTTCATAAATCGCAAACACATTACATACAATAGAAGTGGCTCTCGTGAAATCTTGGATAAACGTCAACAAATCTATATAAGAAAGAATGACACAAAACCATTAGTTTTATTCAATTCCACGCAAAATTATATACTTGCACTATATACTATACTATAAAAACATACTAATTAATTTCTTACGTTATCAAAATTAATGGTTTATCTTTTAAAAAAGGCTACCTTGAATTAGCCAAAACGTTATCACACTTATCATATATGTTTTTTTTAAAAGGCATCATTGTTTCATTTCCTGCCAACTCTATTTTTGCTTCATTAATTCCACGACCAAGTTTTATATTGTTTGATATAACACTTACAGCAAATTATATGTTTGAGCATATAAACTATAGCTATGAAAGACATTGTGATTGTGATACTAGAAGATGACCCAATTGACCAAATTAAATTAGAAATTATGCTTACTGAGCGCATTTCTTCCAATTATACATTTCGGTTAGGGGGCATTTTTACAAAATTGACAGATTTAATCAAATATCTTGATAATCATGAAGTTGACTTGGTACTATCAGATATTATGATTGAAAACAAACCGATTGGTATTGAGCTTCTTAAAACTCTTAGAGACACCCTCGTTCCCATCGTACTGATGACCACGTCTCAAGACCAAAATCTATTTTTGGAGGCCCAAAAGAACCTTAGCGTTCAGTACCTAATTAAACCTTTTCATGCTATTACGCTACAATCAGCCATCGAAAAGACCTTGGAAGCACAAACGAAAAGCAAAGAGTATGATTTTATAGATAGAAAGTACATATACTTGAGTAGTAGGACAGGTCAACAAGAGCAGGTTAGGTTCACTGAAATTGTTTACATCGAAGCCGAGGATAGTCATTGTTACATACATACACCCGCTAAAAGGTATGTACTGAAAAAATCATTAACCAAGCTCCTGGAAGAGTTTTTGGATGCACAATTTATTCGCATCCATCACAAGTTTGCAGTCAATACACTACACGTTCAGCAATTAGAAGCCAATACAATTAAACTGACTGGATTGGTGATACTTCCCGTTGGAAGAAGCTTTAGAAAGGAGCTAAATCACCTTTTAAAAAGGCATATATAATCCCAAAATTGTCAGTTACCACCTAAAAAAAACCACTTACCTTACTTTAAGCCGTCACGTTTACAATGGGATACTATGATATACCATTTTTGGTATTATTTACATACCATTGCAATATCTCATGGCGAACATAAAGTTAGATTTTTGGTTAATGTGCTTCAAAAGACAAGCTTCTGAGGAATCAAGTGGAGCTCGGGCTAAAGCCAACTTTAAAATTTTCGATTTTGGTTCGAGCAACACTTACTTTTTCACCATACTACCTGAGCACAATAAAGATTTACGTACCCTCACTGATTCATTTCGGAGTACCCTTGAGGGTGATTATTGTTTAATAAGCGCTACTTATGAACATGCGCGGCCTTTTCTCGTGGGGGTTCGCACTGATTGGTTAATCAATCAAGTGGGGAGTCCCTACCCTGACTTGATTGATATTATTCCAAAAGTTCTAATTAATTGGAACAACCAATACAGCTTGTTTACTTTGAAATATGCTGCATTTCAGAAAGAGTATCAGCGGGCAGTCAATCCTGATTTGTTAGCCAAAAGCTACTTTCTTCAGTTCCTCCTTCTTTTTATCGATGATATTCAAACACAAATTCTGAGTAAAACTGAGAAAAACTTCCGAGAAATTGACTCCCGAAAGATCAAGGAAATCGAAGCACAAATAACGTCCGATTTTAAAAGATCGACTCCTTCCATCAGCGAGATGGCCAAAATGGCTGGAATGAGTGTCAGTAAATTCAAGATTTTATTCTACGAATTGTTTAATTCTAGCCCCCATCAATACATTTTAGATAAAAAGATGATGTATGCCCATGGCTTACTTCAAACTGGAAAATATTCGATAACACAAGTCGCTTATCAGGTTGGGTATCACCATCCTTCAGGCTTTACGCGTGTATTCAAGCAAAAATTCAACTATTCCCCCAACACTACTTACACCGAAAAACAATGATAGCGAAACATCACCCTTCGACTGTTGACTTTGTAGTCTCTACCGAATGTGTTCAGGCGGTAGTAGCATTATTACTCTCTCATAAAATCTCCTTTATTCTAACTCCTTCCAACAACCTAGAAATCAATCAGATAGATAATGAATTAAGAATAAAGCATTTTCATGGCGAATCAAAGCATGAAAATGTTGAAGCAGCCCAAGAAAGTGTTAAACCTTTGCGTATGAACAATATGAATATTTGGGATGATATAATAAAAAGAATATACCGAAAATACTTATTAGAAGGATTTGAGCAAGTTCCACCTACCGAACAACAAATCGCCGTTGAATATAATATCCCTTTGAATTTGTTTAAAAACAATTTCAAAGCAATCTACGGCAAGCCATTTTATCAGCTTTACATGGACAAGCGGATGGAACACGCTGCTAAACTCCTTAGAAATGGTTACAAAGCCGTAGAAGTTTCAAAATGTATTGGTTACAGCGACGGTTCTTGCATAAAGTTCAACAAGATGTTTCAAAAGCATTTTGGAATTACTCCTAAAAAATATCAACTGTTGCACATAGGTCGAATAGATAGAAGAGTGGTTTAATATACCTAAAAACCATTCAAAGGTTAGGCTTGCGGGTGATGGAGTCATAAAAGCCGTCTTTTTATATTGCTGTAAAAATGAAAAAGCACTTACGATTCGAACCGTAAGTGCTTTTTTGTTGTCGGGATAGCGGGATTTGAACCCACGACCCCTTGCCCCCCAGACAAGTACGCTACCGGACTGCGCCATATCCCGAAACTTTACCGTTAGCTTTCGCTAAAAGTGGCAGCAAAAGTATTTTATTTTTTGATAAGTGTCAACTCTTACTGAAATTATTCCCTTAAAAATTGACTTTCCTCCTCTAAAAAACGCTGAAAACGCTCCCGAATTTGACGATAAGCTGCGATTAACTCCCAGGCCTCCTCCGTTACAATCGCCCCTCCTCCTCTTTCTCCTCCCGTTTGGGTAACTACCAACTGCTTTTTGGCTTGCGTATTCAAAGAATTGACCATCTCCCAGGCTTTTTTATACGACATCCCCATTTGCTTGGCAGCTTGGTTGATGGAACCCGTCTCGGCAATGCGCTCCAATAGCTCTACCCTACCTGGCCCCAAAAATCGCTGCTCGTCACTTTCTATCCAAAGACTTCCTGATACCCTAAATGGGATTTCTTTTAAAAGATGCTTCACGTTCTACTTTTTTTCTTGACCCAAATCTACTGATTGTCAGTGATTAAAAAATTATTTCCAAAAAAATAATAATCTAACTGTTGACAGTGTCAAAAATCGGCGTACCTTTGCACCACGTTTCACAAACGCAGCGAACAATGAGACCAGTCGGCCCGTTCGTCTAGCGGTTAGATTCCTGGTCAGGCACTTTCAAGAAAAATAAAAATATTTTTTGTGCAAATGTTTTTTGTGTGAAATATAATCGTACCTTTGCACCACGTTTCACAAACGCAGCGAACAATGAGACCAGTCGGCCCGTTCGTCTAGCGGTTAGGACACGACCCTTTCACGGTTGAAACAGGGGTTCGATTCCCCTACGGGTCACAATCGCAGCGCGAAACGTAACGCCTCAAAACCACAAGTTTTGGGGCGTTTTTGTTTTTTAGCCTTCCCAAACGCGCCCGCTACTTGGCCGTGACCAATTCAAGCATTGTGTAGGATTTAAGCCCCATTCGTTGGCCGTCTTGCAAAAACTCTTCTAACAATTGTACCGAAAAAGCGTAGGGTTCTTCCGAAGGCGTAAACAGTGGACGATGGCCCAGCAACATTAGCACAGAATGGGTGTTTTTAGCCCGAATCAGACCATCTTTCAATTGGGAACGCGTCAGGTTCGTGTATTGGTCAATCAGCAACGCGTGAACCTTTTGTGAGCCATCAAACTGATAATAAATATCGTCGATGGCAAAAATGGGCTGGCGAATCGTAATAAAAGGCAAATGCCGCTCGGTCATCGAAACATCGCGCAACAGTTTAAAATAATCACGCAAGAGTCGTCGGTCAGTCCACCACGTTTGTTGCCCGCCGACGTGCGCAAACGTAACGGGTCGAAAACCTGCTTTGCGCATTACATTTAATTCGCCTTCTATTTCAAATTTGTAAAAATCGTCCAACGCTCCTCCCCCTCTGAGCCAATCCAATACCCTAATGTGGGCCGCGCCGTGCGCTCCAATTTCGTGCCCGTCTTGGGTAAGTTCATGCAGTAACTGTACTTCTTTCGGGCTTAAACTGTCAAACTGCGTTACGTAAAACGTCGCCTTTGCACCGTATTTTTTTAGCAGCGGCCGCAGCTTCGTCCATTCCTCCACATAACGGTCGTCAAAAGTCAGAGCATACCCTGCTCGATGCTGGTTTTCAGGCCGTTCGTTACACCCTATCATCAGGATACTCAGTACAGCAAACCATCCCAAAACGCTATTTTTCATCCCCAAGTTTTTTAACTTTTTTGCCTATCCCACCTCCCCTTTTTTTTGTTGGTAGAGGTTTTTGGTTTTCTATGAATGTCTTTGTATTATCGTCGCGGCAAATGTAGTGCCCTAAAACCAAACCACCTACTTACTCATGTTTGTTTTGACCCAACAACCCTCCGTAGCCAACCATTTTTTAGCCGAACTTCGTGACGTTGACGTTCAACAAGACCGCATGAAGTTTCGCCGAAACCTAGAACGGATGGGGGAATTATTGGCGTATGAAATCTCTAAATCGTTGCCATACCGTCAAGCGCAAGTGACTACGCCGCTGGGAGTTGCCCAAACTCGATTACTACGTCAGCCTCCCGTTTTGGCCACTATTTTGCGCGCAAGTTTGCCTTTTCACCAAGGCTTTCTCAATATTTTTGACCAAGCCGACAACGCTTTCATTGGTGCCTACCGAGGCCACCACATTGGCGAAGAAGACTTTCAAGTAGAAATGGACTACATTACCGCCCCTGATTTACAAGACCGTACGCTTATTTTGATGGATCCCATGCTGGCCACAGGTCGGTCGATAGAAAAGGTATATCATGCACTCCTTCGATTTGGTATTCCTGCCCAAACGCACATCGCCGCCGTCATTGCCAGTCCCGAAGGGGTAAAATACCTCCAAAGCCGAATGCCCGAATGTCGTCTTTGGATTGGTGCCATCGACGAAAAACTTGACCCTCATTATTACATCGTGCCAGGTTTGGGTGACGCAGGTGATTTGTCATTTGGGGCGAAAGTTTAAAAAACACATGAGCAGAGGCAAGTGGCACTGAGCGCTTCTCATAAAAAATACCATTTATTCCAACAATCAGCTACGTAATGTCCACCATCAAAAACGATACTCCAACCTCAGTACGGGAAGGCGAGCAGCTTGACTTAGCCCAACTCAACGCCTATTTTGGGACTCAAGCCCCTGCAATCGGGACAGTTACGGAAGTAAGTCAATTTCCAGGAGGCTATTCTAATTTAACCTACTTCCTAAAAACCGATACAGGGAAGGAATTTGTGCTGCGACGCCCGCCGTTTGGAGCTAAAAATATCAAAGGAGGACATGACATGGGGCGGGAGTTTCGGGTGTTGTCGATGCTGCACGCGGCAGGGTACACCAAAATTCCTACGCCTATTGTTTTTTGTGACGATGAAAATATCCTCGATTGCCCCTTTTACGTCATGGAGCGCGTGCAAGGTGTGATTCTAAGGGCACATTCGGCGTCCAAATTGGGTTTGAGCGAAACAACCATGCGGCAACTTTCGGAGGCATTGGTGGACAACTTGGTGGTTTTACACGGCTTAGACATTCAGCAAACAGGGTTAATCCAACTCGGGAAGCCAGAAGGTTACATACAACGTCAAGTCGAAGGCTGGTACCGTCGGTATCAAAACGCCCAAACCGACGATGTGCCCGCTTTTGAGCAGGTGTATCAGTGGTTGGTGAGAAATTTGCCTGCTGAAAACGCCCCCACCCTGATTCACAACGACTATAAATACGACAATGTAGTGCTCAATTCCCAGAATTTAAACG
Source organism: Runella limosa DSM 17973 (assembly GCF_000482465.1). Taxonomy (GTDB): domain Bacteria; phylum Bacteroidota; class Bacteroidia; order Cytophagales; family Spirosomataceae; genus Runella; species Runella limosa. The sequence goes on along the minus strand of NZ_KI519433.1, from coordinate 53,029 downwards.
AAATTTTGGCGGTATTGGATTGGGAAATGACCACCATCGGCGACCCACTCATGGACGTAGGCACCTCGCTTTCTTATTGGGCCGAAGCAGGCGATGGGGCATTTGAGAAAAGTTTTAACCTAACGTGGCTTCCTGGCAACTTAACACGTCAAGAATTTGCCGACCGCTATGCCGAAAAAAGTGGCCGCGATTTGTCCAACATTTTGTATTACTACGTTTTCGGCTTGTTCAAAAACACAGTTGTCATTCAGCAGATTTATGCGCGCTGGAAAAAAGGATTTAGCAAAGATGAGCGTTTTGGCGCCTTATTGATGGGCGTACATGCCTTAACCAACTCAGCCTCTAAAGCCATCGAGCGCGGCAAAATATAGGAGTTAGATTTCCGACTCCGCGCTTCTGCGTGAGCCAAAAGGTAAGGCACAAAGGCTTACTCTAAAGCAGAAACGTGGATTTCTTCAAGTAGTTTTGATTGGGAGAGAAAACAAATAAGCAAGCTCCGTTTTTAAGGGTTTCGATAATGTCTTTGTGGATTCCGTACGGTACGGCTGGGCAACCGAAACTGCGTCCCAAACGGCCAATTTTACGAATAAAATCTTCGCTGACATAGTCGGCGCCGTGCATTACGACCGCACGGTCGAGGGCGTTGGTGTTAAAGCCATTTTCAAGCCCTTTGAGTTTCAGCGACAAGCCGTGTTTGCCTTGGTACGTCCCCAAAGTTTGGTAAAATCCCAAACTTGATTGCAGCGAAGAGACTTCATTAGAAAATTTTTGTGCAAACAAATCCCCCGAATTACGTCCATGTGCCACGTAGGTACGGAAAAGGAGCTTCCGTTTGAGCAAATCAATGACGTACAAACGCTTATTCACCGAAGGTTGGCTCAAATCCACAATGGCCAGAATGGCTTTGGCTGGGTTTACTTTCTGAACTCCGCGAATGGCATACTCAAAAACGCTGTGGCTGAGTCCTGCTTCGTCTAAGCTGAGTTCTTGGTAGATGGTTACCAAAGAACTGTAGGTGGTTAAGCGAGGTTTGGCGGTGACTGTCAGGGAAGAAAGTACGAATAAAAAAACAAATAGGCGGGCATGTAATGACTTCATAAACTCCATTTTCGAGATTCACGTTTCTATTTCACAAAAAAGCTAACGCCTAAATTAAAAAAAATGTTGCATTTTTTACGATTCTTTTTCCGATAAACTGATTATAATCAGGATAATAGAACAGGTCCTTCCCCAACGATTGCCTTTGTCTATTTGAATATTTTCCGAATAAAACTTCCTAAAAAGCTTCCTGTGAACGCAGGAAAAAACTGCAATAAAGCCGTGAATTGGGTTGCTTCGGCATCAAGTGGAGTCATAATTTTGAACGTATTGAACACCAAATAAAATAGCGCAATCAATACAGTTTGCTCAATCGCCAACAACCATCCTTTTTTGGGTTGAAGCCACCCCAGCCCCAACGCAGTAAGCATTCCAACAAAAAACGGTGTGTGAATAGTAGGGCCTATAAAACAGAAAATTGTTACTAGAATACTTGTTCCAATGGTGATGATAACGTCACGAATTAAGTTTTTTGTCCAAAAGAGCGTCATGGCTTTTCCATTAAAATTTTTGCAAAATTAACTCAAAACATCCCATTTATCAGGCATTGGTTTTACCTATCTTCGCATTTTCAAACCTCAAACCTATCTTCCATGAAAAAAATCGCCGTTTCTATTTTGTTATTTGGCAGTTTAATCGCCTGCTCGCCCGACCCAAATCAGTCAACAACTACTGAGTTTCCCATTGTTGGAACTTGGAAGCTACTGCAAGGCACCACCATCAAAGGCAAAGACACCACGCGTACCGATTACACCAAAGGGCAAGAAATGATTAAGATCATTAGCCCAACGCACTTTGCTTTTTTGCGCCACGACCTTCAACATGGCAAAGACTCTACGGCCGATTACAGTGCAGGTGGTGGCCGCGTGACCATTGGCGAAAAAAGCTACACCGAATACTTGGATTATTTCAATGTCAGAGAATGGGAAGGTGGAAAATTTGATTTTGAGTACGAAATCAAAGGGGACACGTTGGTAATTACGGGCATCGAAAAAGTAGAAAAACTGGGCGTCAATCACCTCAATATCGAAACCTACATTCGTCAAAAATAAACAACACCGTTGCGCTTCGCTATGAGCTTTTTCAAAGACTTATTTCTTAAAACCCGTCATTTTGCTTTGTACGGTTTTCTGATGGCGATTTTGGTATTTGCCCTGAAATGGCTGCAATGGAAGTTTTTAATCATAGACAATTCCATTGAGATTTACGTCGGAATCATTGCCGTCCTTTTTATGCTGCTTGGAATATGGGTAGCCAACCAACTGTTCAAACCCCAAGTGCAAACGGTGTTTATTGAAAAAGAAGTAGTACTCGAACCGCTCTCCGCTCCCATTGTTAACGAAACTGAACTTCAAAAACTGAATTTGAGCACGCGTGAATACGAGGTTTTACAGCTTTTGGCACAAGGATACAGCAACGCCGAAATCGCCGAACGGTTGTTTTTATCGCTGAGTACCATCAAAACGCACGTCTCCAATTTATTTGTAAAAATGGACGTCAAAAGCCGAACTCAGGCCATTGAAAAAGCCAAGCGACTGAATATCATTATCTAACGCCCTCTCCTACTTTAGTCTGAATTTGGCCTAAAAACACATTTTGGTACTTTAGTATGAGTCCCAAACCACCTGCTCAACCTAGTTTTGCCGAAAATAAAACCCTAAAAAACAATGAAACGCTACATCTTCATTTTCGGACTTGTTCTCGGCACTATCTTATGTGTCAACATGGTTTACATGGTCAACTTGTGCTACACCAACCCCGATTTCAGCGGCAACGAGCTCATGGGTTATGCGGCCATGGTGCTTATTTTTTCGCTTATCTTTTTTGGCGTTCGCAACTACCGCAACAAAGAGCTGGGCGGACATATCTCGTTTGGTCAAACTTTTAAAACGGGGGCTTTTATCGCCCTCATTGGCTCAACAATGTACGTCTTTGTTTGGCTTTTTTATTACTATTTGTTTGTGCCTGATTACCTCGACATTTACACTTCACACGTTCTCAAGGAGGTAGCCCAAACGGATACAGCGGCGTTGGCCGCCAAAACCAAAGAAATGGCGGAGTTTAAAGAAATGTACAAAAATCCCTTGTATGTTGTACTCATCACTTACACCGAAGTATTGCCCGTAGGGCTAATTGTGGCGCTGGTAAGTGCGCTTATCTTGAAGCGAAAAAACAATACCGAAGTATATTCGTAAATAAAACCTCCCGAAAGTTTTGAACTTTCGGGAGGTTCAAGGAGGTTTTAGCGAAGAATTTTATTCGGCCTTAAAAACGGCATCCATGCGTTCGCTGATCACTTGCAAACGCTTACGATCGCCGCCTGGTACTTCGGCCGAGCCCCATCCTGAGTAGCCTACTTTTGCCAAGGCTTTATTAACGACAGGCCAATTACAATCACCGTCCATCAACTCCACGTCAAACCCTTTCCAAAGGCCTTCATCTTGTTGTTTTTTACGGCTAAATTCTTTGATGTCAATTTTCATAATGCGCTTTCCGAGCGCCTCAATCCAATGCTCGGGCCAACCGTAACGAAGGATATTGCCCACGTCGAAATACCAGCCCACCAATGGGTGATTAATTTCATCGACAAAACGAGCCGCTTCTACTGGGCTTATCAAGAAATTATTCCAAACGTTTTCCAAGGCGATTTTGATACCCGTTTTTTCCGCTTCAGGAATCAATTTTTTTATTTCAACTTGAGCACGTTGATACGCATCTTGGTAACTTGTACCTGCATTGACGGCCCCTGGAACCAACAAAACCGTCGTTCCACCGTAGAGTTTACAGTCGTTCAATGACTTAATCATTGACTTTGAGCAAGTCTCTCTTATTTTAGGATCTGCATCCGTAAGCGGCGATTTCCAGTGTACCGAGTTGACCACCCCAGGAATCACTAACCCTGTCTTGTCACGGGCTTCTAGAATTTCTTTTGGGTCTAACTCATTGGGAGAATCAAGCTCCACCCCGTCGAATCCTAGGTCTTTGAGCAGCTTAAACTTGTCAAGCACCGAAAGTTTTTCGGTCACCATTCCGTATTTAAGGCTCTTTTTTATCAACGGGCGCGCTACGGGTTTTACCGCAAGGGCAGCACGATCTATACCCACCACCGCAGCCGTAGTTGCGATGGTGGAGGTTTTCAAGAAGTCTCTTCTTTGCATGAGGTGATTAGAAGAAAGGAGTAAAACCTGGGCGAGCTACTTCTACTTTTGGTGCAGGCATATCCCAGCTTGTAATGTCTGGTGCCAATACCTCGTTCGACTTAATCGCTTCGTCCCACGTAATTTTCTTCCCTGTGTAGGCCGCCATACGTCCCATAATCGCAAGCATGGTACTGTTGGCCATCCACTCACCGTTGTTGATAGGCTTGCTGTTACGAATCGACGCAAACAGTTCGTTGTGTTCTGTTTGGTACATATCGTTCTGAGCACCAGAGTACTCCCAAGGATTCGCGCCTTCAATTTTGTGCGTTGGGCGTGAGCAGTTGGCCATCGCACGTCCTTTCGTACCAAAGGTTTCTACCAAATAGCTACGCTCACAATTTTCTTGCTGACGCGAGAAGTGGAACCCTTTTGCTCCGTTTGGATAGTCGTACGTAATGGCAAAGTGGTCAAAAATATGTCCGTATAATGGGTCAACGCGTACTTGGCGACCTCCTGTTCCCACAGCACTTACTGGTAAAACGTCGCCCATTGCCCACGACATCATGTCGATGCTGTGTACGGCTTGTTCTACGATGTGGTCACCTGCCAACCACGTGTAATACATCCAGTTACGCAATTGGAATTGCAAATCGTTCCAGCCTTCTTGACGAGGGAATGACCATGCGCCACCTGTGTTGTAGGTGTTGTAAACCGACATTACTTCGCCAATTGCACCTTCGTTGATTTTACCAAATACGGCGCGTTTTGGCTCGTGAAAACGCCAGCAGAAGCCCGACACCAAAGAGACATTTTTCTCTTTGGCTAACTTGGCCAATTCCAATACTTTGCGGATACCTGGAGCATCAACCGCTACTGGTTTTTCGCAGAAAATATGTTTTCCTGCCTTAATAGCAGCTTCCAAGTGAAGCGGACGGAAATGTGGCGGTGTTGCCAAAAGAACAACATCCACACCCGAGTCGATTACTTTTTGGTAGGCATCAAAACCAACAAATTTACGGCCTTCGTCCACCTGTACTTTGTCGCCGTGTACTTTACGAAGACCTTCGAGGCAGGTATTAAAACGCTCTGGGAAAATTTCACCAAGGGCGTAAAGAACAACGTTGGGATCGGCTTTCAAAGCTTGCATGGCAGCTCCCGAGCCACGTCCACCACAACCAATAAGACCTACTTTAAGTGTTTCCGAATTCATACCAGCAAACGCTTTGTTCGGAATAATGATGGATGGAAATGCAGTTCCTGCTAAAGCAGCACCTGCCAATTTTAGCACTTCACGGCGAGTGGTGTTCATGAGAATTGAAAGGATTTAGAAATGAATGAGCTAACTGACTGAACGCTCGATTTTCAACAAAAATACAATTTTATCGAAAACCTTGCATCCAAATTTTAACTCAAATTTGATACTATTTTTTTAAAATATATAGCACAAATAATAATTTTTTTTAAAAACAAGCCTAGACTTCCTCCAAACGGTAAAAACGAGCGGCATTTTGACCCAAAACTTTGGCTTGGTCATTTTCCGAGAAACCCACGCGTTTCATGTACTCTTGGACGATGCCAAGTACTTGTTCGTACTCTGCCGCTACCAAGCAAACGGGCCAATCGGAGCCAAACATCAATCGATCCACACCAAAAGCTTCGAAAACCACGTCTAAATAGGGGAAAAAGTCTTCGGTTTTCCAGTTTTTCCAATCGGCTTCCGTCACCATGCCTGATACTTTACAATAAACGTGCGGGTAAGTCGCCAATTGCCGCATGTAGTTCGACCACGTATTGATTTTTTTGTCTTTGATATAGGGCTTCGCAATATGATCAACTACAAACTGCACCTCAGGCACCTCGCGCACCAACTGCAACGAGGCTTTCAACTGCGTAGGATAAATGAGGATGTCATAAGTATAGTCAAACGCGCTCAATTGCCGAATTCCTTTGATGATTTCGGGGCGCGCCAAAAAATCGTCGGGCTCGCCCTGCGCCACGTGACGAAATCCTTTCAACAATTCATATTGTGAATAATAATCAAGGCGGTCGTACAAATCACTTGCTTGCAAATCGACCCACCCCACAACTCCTTGCACAAACGAGGAATATTTTTCGGCCAACGCCAACAAAAACAAGGTTTCGGCGTCCGATTGGTCGGCCTGAACGGCCACACAACCCGTTACGCCATTGGCTTCATAAACGGGCTTCAAATCTTCGGGCAGAAAGTTTTGACGGATACGCGTCATTTGGTCGTTTATCCAAGCGTCGCGCTCGGCATCGTATATCCAAAAATGTTGGTGCGAATCGATAATCATTTGAAATCAAAAATTTAATTGGACGTTCGTTTGTTTACGCAAATCTACAAACGTTTCGCATCTCCGATGCACGGGATTTGTTTCTTTGTGCTACATCTACAAACGTTTTGCATCTCCGATGCACGGGATTTGATTATTTGCGCAACACTACAAACGTTTCGCATCTCCGATGCGCGGGATTTGTTTCTTTGTGCTACATCTACAAACGTTTTGCATCTTCGATGCTGGGATTTGTTTGTTTGTACGAAACTACATCTACAAAGGTTTCGCATCTGCGATGCGGGATTTGTTGTGCGTTTGGATTCAATCTTTAATTTTCCTATTTATTTCAAAATTTCCATGGAAGTCAATTCGGGGCCGCCACCTCGGTTGCCCGAACCTGCCGCTACGTACACCTTTTTCTTATAAATCGTCGCGCCTGTTCCGTGACGACCTTTATTCATGTTAGGCAACTTTTCCCATTTCATAGTCTTGGTATTCAACGCCTCCACGTCCGCGTGGGCTTCCACTTGAGCGGGGCTTTCTCCCCCCATAATCAACAATTTATACCCAAAAGGCACGGCCATGTTTCCTGCCCGCTGCGTAGGTAAATTTAGGTCGGCAGGTAAGGTCATCCACGTATTTGTTTTAAAGTCAAAGACATCAACCGCAGCCTCTGTCAAATTCAACACCTGATTGATACGAGCTGTCGAGCGACGCCCTCCCGCTACGTACAATTTGTCATCAATAACCGCCACCGAAACGTGGTCTCGCATGTGCGGGGCATCGGGAAGTTTACGCCACGTATTGGTTTTGGGATCAAATTCATCGAGCCAACCCACGTGCCCGTCGTAATGGCCATCTTGGATACCGCAAACGAGGTACAATTTATTCTTGTAATTCACTGCTCCCGTTGCTCCCCGCAAACGGTCAGCAGGAATCGGCGTTCCTTCACGCCATTCGTTTTTGGCAGGGTTAAAGATATAAATAGAAGTCAACGGTTTTTCGTGCGGATATTGTCCCATAAACGCCCCCATCACGTAGGCTTCGTTGTTGTATTCAATCGCCTGAAAGTGATTCATCTCAACGGGAGGAGCCGCTAATTGTTTCCACGAATTGGTTTTGGGGTCAAATTCATCAACGGGCCGCGTGCCGCGTCCACCAATTAGGTACAATTTATCCCCGACTTTGGTAAACGCATTTTCGTGCCGTGCTGTGCAGCTATTGGCGGTCTGCGCAGTTTCCCAGTTTTCAACCGACTGAGCGATTCCAAAGTGGGCAAGGGCCATTATTGAGCAAAAAAGGCCTGTTTTAAGGTGAGTTGAGTGCATATTTGGTAGTAAACATTTAAGGTATAAATCTGATGTGGTGCATTTTTTACTCGCTGAAACATTAATTGATTTTGGGAAAAATGTAAATTGCCAAACCAACTAAAATCCCCCATTTATCCGTAACAACCATGAAAACGTTTTCTCAACTATTGTTACTAGGGTTACTTCTACAAGCCTGCTTTGCCGATCACCGAGTGGATGTAGCCTTGCCCAAAGAATACGAAGCCTGCTGCGGCCTTCAACCCGTTGATTTTAAACACAGTAACGGGTCTATTTACATGCCCAATGTGTTTACCCCAAATGGAGATGGCATCAATGATTTGTTTTATCCTTTCATTAGCGACGAAATCCTAGAGGTACAAGGTTTTACCATTTTGAGTGCCAGTGGCGATACGGTCATTTTTTCACGCCCCACAGTACTTTACGACCGTTTGAATGAATTTGCTTGGAACGGTCTGCGAAGAGATGGAACTCTTTACCGAGGCCGTTTCAAATACGGGATGCGAGTAATCAGTAAAGATTTTAAGTTGCGTTTATTAGAAGGGGAAGCCTGTAGCGTAATTTGCGAGCCTGGCACAAGGGAATTGAAAGTCAAAAAGGGGTGCTTTTATCCTAGCCAAGCGGGAAGTAATGGCAAAGCTGGAAAAGTGGACAGTACACTTATGAATAAAGAAACAGACTGTCTTCGCTAACGCGAGACTCTACTCGTGTTAGCTATTAACAGGCTTCTAGCCCTGCTTGTAACCCTACAAAGGGTAAAACCTGACACTGATAGAACGAGCAGGATACTCGCTCTATCAGTGTCAGGTTAGTCATTTTTAAGGTGGTAAGCGTGGCTTATTTACTCCACTTTTATAATTGTTGCCTGTCGTCCAATCATAAACCAATGATTATTCGCGTATTTCCAGATATTGGTAAAACGACGGGTAACAGTCTTACCTGCATGTTGCTGCATTCCTTGTGGTTTAGTAATTTCCTCCCCCATTACCATCGCGATGTTGTCATTGAAAGTAATTTTTTCAATAGTTCGGACAAACGAAGCATACGCCAAATTTCCCGTACGAAGCTGCATTTTCGAACCTTCTACTGTACCAACACGATTCGCAGGGGTATTTACCACCATTTCGTTCGACCAAATTTTTCCAAACAACGTTGCTGAATCTCCACGCATCGTAGCCTCTCGTTCGATATTTTCAAGGCGACGGAGCTCCGCTTCTCGTGGGTCAGTTTGGGAAAATGAAATGATGAATGATGTAAGAGAAGTGATGAGAATGAGAAATGTTTTTTTCATGGTAATTTAAGTTTAATACAGAAACCGATGGGGAAAGAAGTTATTCTTTTGACCGATTTCACAACTTATCAGGACTAATCGGCTGTGGAACAACGTTTTCAACAGGCTTACAGCTTTTTAAATACGCAAAAATCGCTACCAAATCGTCTTTTTTGGCATGAACATAGTTCTGCCAAGGCATTGGCGGCAATAATGGACGGGCCGAGCGAATGCCCTTGCTTTTGCCCTCAGTCATGGCAATGATAAATTGTTCTTCAGTCCAAGTGCCGATACCCGTAGCATGAGGGGTAAGATTGGCCGAGAAGGTAGCTCCCCAAGGCCCTACAGCGATGGTGTTCATGGGATGGAAAAGTACCCAATCTTGAGTTTTCACCACTTTACCGATTGGAATGTGGGCAGGATGCCCGCTTAATCCCAAATCAGGGTCAGGAATTGGCCCTTGAGCGGTCATTTTCTTGGGGGCGTGGCAGTCAGCACAACCCATGATTCCGACTAAGTATTTTCCCTTTTCAATTTGGGCTTGGGTGTATAACTCCCCTGTCCCACCATCGGAGCGAGCCGTAGATACGGCTAGAGGACTGACAGACATTAAAACTGCAGTACCGAAAACTGCAAAAGCGAAGATTGAAATTTGTTTTTTCATAATACATTATTGGTTTAAAAAAGACTTAACAATTAAACAGGTAAACGCCTAAAATTCTATGCGCTAATAACTCGACCCGATTTGTTTATCCACCGCCGCGCGGGCACTTCTACAAACCGATAAGTGAAGTACGATACGACCAACGTAATACCGATAAATACCAAACATATCAGCCAGCCCGTGAGCATATCTGGTTTGGACGGCGGGCCTGTTGGATTAGGCGGGGCAGTCAGTGTCATAATGGCCTGAATGGTGTACATGAGCGGTTGATGTACCAAATAAATCGAAAACGACCGCTCCAGCGGCCTGGCAATCACCTAAGCGTTGTAAGGCATTGGTTGCCAAAAAAGTATTCAAATTTGGGCTTCCATAAGCAGCCGACAAAATCATCAGCGGAAAAAACGAAACCGTAAAAACATCTGGGATAGCAAAGTGCATACAGAGTCCCAAACCCAAAGTAAGCAGTAGAAATGAATAGCCGTTGGCAAGCCAATTTTTTCCCCAATCTTCCTGATAACCAGCATACATCACCATACCCAACACAAAGCCAAATAAACAGCGCAGAAAGCCGTATTGGTAGGATACATTGATACTCAGCAGCGCGGGATCAACTCGTACAAAAGGTATTGAAGCAGGCTCAGTAACCAGCGGAACAATCCAAAACGTTATGACCAAGTATCCCGCAAAGCAAGCCAATACAACCATAACTCTGCCCAGTGCGCCTAATTTCAAAAATGGTTTTACCAAAAACGGAAACAACATGTACATCCACCATTCGGTACTGATTGACCAAGAAGCATTATTCCACGTAAACCACTGGTTTAAATTCATGCTGTGAAGCAGCAACAAATGACTTGGAATGGTCGAAAAATCATTGCTGACGGTATCCATCGGATTGGCGGGGGCGTTGTTGGCCAACATGATAATTTTGAGACCAATACAATAGAGCAACGTAACAAAATGCAATGGATACACCCGCGCAAAACGCGCAGTAGTAAAACGTTTGAAATCACTACCCGATACCGAATCAGTAAACCATTTACCATATACGTGCATCATGATAAATCCACTCAATACAAAGAAAAAATCCACCATCAGATACATGCGGGTGAATAGAAGCGAGTCTTTGAATTTAAGGAGCATGTCACCTCCCATGCCGAGCATCAAATCAACGTGGAAAATAACCGTAAGCAAAGCAGCAATGCCGCGCAACGGGGTGAGGTTAGAAAGATAGGAGGTAGTTGTTTTCATAGTTTTTAAAGGTTTATATTTTCAAATATCGACTGAAGCCTGGAACGCTTGAAACACACTAAACCTTGCTGGCTTATAGACAGAACAAACGTAGGCGAAAATGCCATTTTATGCCAAAAAATGGGGTCAGTGTAAAGGCTTTGGGGTGAATAACAAAGCCTATAAGTAAAAATACGTGCCTTTTTAGGTCGCTAGTACCACTTGTTTAGCGTATCCTCTGGAAACGGGCAAGGGTTCGGCCACTTGCCAAAGATGCAGTTTATACCCTTGTGCATTGCCCGAAACCTTATATACTTTCTGTAGATTGACCATATAGGATCGATGACAACGCCGAATATATGTAAGTTGAATTTGAGATTCTACTTTGCTAAGGCTACTTCTCAAAAGCTCCTTTTTCAGTTTGCCACTTGGCTCCTGAGACACCACTGTTACATAGTTATCATCGGCTTCGATATAGCACAAATTTTGGGGAGTTAAAACAACTTTATCCTTTCCATTTTCAGCCATTAAAGTCAGAAAGTGATGTACAATTGCTGTTTCTTCATTCGCTGTTTGTAACTCTTCCGCTAGCTCGGTTTCCATCACTTTGGCTGGGCGGCTGTATTCATGATTCAGTCTATAATATCGAAACCACACAAAAGTAACTGCTGGAAAAAAGCTAATGATGGCTGTAAATAAAAGCATCATTCCGAATCCCTCCGCAGTGGCGGGAATTTTATCGGAGTGTTGAAGGACAACGTTGGTGAAATTGCAGATTGCAATTAATAAAATAAGCCCCATCACAAATAGAATTTCACTTCCTACAGTCCATCCTTTTTCGTGGTAAATTTTTGGGAAAATACGCCCCAATATTTCAATCATGAAGATGACGCAGAAAGGAGGCCCCGCAGCAAATCCTGAAATAAGGCTTAGTTTATAAAAAGGATCGGTAATAGTATATAAAGTAAAAGGCTCAAATATATATAAAAACAAAAACGGGAATATGCACGACCCTACTACCAACGGCCAATTGTGCCAGCCAATAGTGTAAGCCATGTAAGGCTGGAAAAGCCAATTTTTGATTCTTTGAAGCACTTTTAAGGGCAAGTGAGTTAGGTTCTACTACGCTCAAAAGTATTATTTGATGTGTAAAACTACAAACCCTCTGTACCTGAATTGATTAAACGGTAAAATCAACCGCATTTTCAATGTTTTTAACAAAAAATAGTAGCGCCCTATACCAGTGCGCTACTATTACATATCATGCTTACCTATCAGTTTTGGTGGGTTAATTAGTCCTTCCAAGTTTCGACTTCGGCGATAAAAAAACTTGGAAGGACTTTTTATTACAAAATCTGATTAAACTCCAAACGCTCGCCGTCGGGGCCTGTGATGTTGAAATATTTACAGCCTTTCTGCCAAAAAGCAAGAAAAACGGGCGATTCTTCGATGATGTTAAAACCTTCTTTTTTCAAAAGCTCAAATGTCGCATCAATGTCTTCTACGTCAAACGCGACGTGGTCGATGTGGCCGTCTTTGCGGGAACGAATCTCATTTAAGGCGGCGTCGGGCATTTGATAAATCTCAATGATGATGTCTCCTTGCTTCATCATGGCCACTTTCCCCTCCCCTCCTTCGTGCTGAAAAGTAGAAGACATCACATTTGTAAAGCCCAAGCTTTGATAAAATGCTTCCGAGCTAGCCAAGTCCACGACAGGAATACCAATATGCTGAATACGAGCTAAGTTCAATTTCATAGAAACAAGTGTTTTTGAGGTGATAAAACGAAAGGGCTGTTTGTCCACACCTTCAAACAGCCCATCGTTTATTGTTCATCACAGGTTAATTGTAAGACAAAGGTAATGCCTCTTTACACCTAAAATTTATTCTTCTCAGTTTGATTTTATTAAATTTATAACAAATAATTGAAATATATTTGGAATAATTTAGCACAAAATTTTCAAAATGAACATCAATAAAAACCTCTGCGAAAAACTGTACCTAGAAGTAAAAGCCAAGCTTCAGAATGAGTTTATCAGGCGAGGGATGACCTACCGAGGTTCTGAAACTTCTATTTGGAAATTGGTCAACCCAAACACGGACAAAACGTATTTTCAAACCATTTTAGAAGAACATACGCAGTTGTCGTTTTCTACCACTTTCAATACCATGTACCTATGGCGCAAAAAAAACGAGGTACAAAGTCGTGAAGTGGTTAATTTTCAGGAAGATTACTTAGAGTTATTTACCAAATTCTTGGGGTATCCCAACCCACAATCGTACATAAGCGAGTTCTCACTGACGTTGCACAACTATTTTGGCATCAAAAATGAAGGAAAAATTGTGGTCGTTCAACCCATTTTTGACGCCAATAAAGACGTACCACCGCCCGATATGCAAGGAAAATTTCCGCGTGCCAACGAGCAAACCGTCGATTCGCGGGACACAGAATGTTTGTTGGAGCTAATTCAATTGTTTCACAGCTACCATCAAATCCTTCCCCAGCGCGTCTATGATCAAGAATTAATTATCCATAAAAGCGATGGTTACGATTTTAACGAAACGATTTTAAACCTAAATAAAACAAATTGTATCTTTTCGATTGGCTTCTATTCCAATTACTTTTTCCGCTGGGTATTGGCAAACTACGCCTATCCTTACCTCGAATTTGACGAAAAAAACATCCGCTTTCGGATAAAGTATTTTCACCCCATTTTAGAACAGACCGTTTGGAGTGATTTTTACCAAGGAAGTGAAGATTTTGATGTGGGTTTTATTTGCAAACTCCCCATCCAGTTTGGCACGAGTACTGTCCCGTGCTACTTCTTCTGTGGACTCGAAAATAAAGCGACTCTCGCCATGACCATGTATCTGTGCCAAAATTGGAAAAACCTCTCACAAAAACACGATACTGAGCGCGACCTACCGATTGGAGATGCACCGTTTGTGATGGTGATGCGCGTCAATCGGAGCAATTTGAAGGAAATTTATTGCGAAAAAGTAGTGGTATTGGACTTTGAATAAAAGTTATTCGTAATAATACACCCGAAGATAGGCCATGTCGCGCAGAAAATCGAGTTTTTCTACCTCTACCCGAATGATTCGCAAGCCCGTTCGCTCTTGCAAATCTTCAATCAGCGCTTGGCGGTGGCACTTGGCTGTCAACGAGATTTTATCGTACATAATCTCTTTCGTCGATTGGCGACGGTACAAAAAATTGCTTTCCAGAATAAACGTCAACAACAGCAACAGCGTCGTTATGATGGCCGTAATACCTGCTGAGTTGGTCGAAATACCATGAATTAGCCCTAAGGCAATTACCAAAAACAGGTACGTCATATTCCGAGTCGAAATACCCTCCGTTCGATACCTTAGCATCGAAAACACCGCAAACAACCCAAAAGCCGCCCCCATCGATACCTCTACCTTGTTCAGTAAGTACGTAACCGAAAAGATAATAAGATTAAAAATGAGAAAAGTAAAGACAAACTCAGTGTTGCGATAGATTGGAAAATAAATCAAACGTAGCAAAATGGCCATGCTCATCAAATCAAGGCCAAGTTGAAAAAACAGTTCGTATGGTAAATCGTTCGACATAATGAGTTAGGTATCCGTGGTGTTTCAATATTCGTTTAGTCGATGGATTTTTGAGTACATGGGTTTGAAAAGATTTGCTTTTATGCCTGGTTCAACGCTCATCAAACCCAAGCAATACTTGCTCAATCCCCCCTCCCGAATGCCCATATCTCTCATCAACAGGGTAAAAGGACTTTGAAAATACGTACGCTGCTTCGCTTCTGCCACCACAATATGCGGGTAAATTCCCGATTGGTCTTGCCAACGAAACCACATATTGAGGTCAAACGTGACGCGCTCAGGGCAGGTTTTATTTACCAGCGTAAATCGGTGATAATACACCCAAACCGTTGGTTCTAGGGCCATTGCTGAAAAATCACCCGCTATATTATCCAAAAAATCTGTGCTGGTTGGGCACAAATCCAACGACAATTCTTCGATGGCTATCCGTTTTTTGATGGTTCGTCGCTTATTGTCCTTTAATTTTACTTCCAAAAACTGTGCGTCAGTATCCACATATCGCCTAGCTCGCACTTTGTATCGATTGAGCTTGCCGTGCAAATGTTGGTGGTAAAACAAGCGTTCGGGTGTGTCAAAATAAAGGGTATCGTAACGAAAAACCGTTTTGGAACTCATCCGCAAAACGTGGTAATAGGGTTGCAATTGTGTCAGTACATCGCCCAAATCATCTTTACGAAACATATATTTAAAGTCGATACGGTTCATCAAACGCGTTGATTCCATATCGTTGAGCGAAATCTTAGAAAATGAATCAAGAAAACGTTCAATCATACATTTAGTCATAAATCAATCAGGTTGTAAGCAACCTGATACACAAAAAACCAAAAAGGGTACAATCAAAGACCGTACCCTTTTTGGTTTTTTCACTATATATTTTTTAAGAAAATTGCGTTTCCGCTAAGATTCAAGCAATTAATTAATCACTTCTTCCTCTTTTTTCTTCACCGTAATCACGAGATTCTCGCTTCCATCTTCATGGTCAGCCAATAATGTGTCTCCTTCGCGAAGATCGCCCTTGAGAATTTCTTCCGCAACGGGATCTTCAAGGTATTTTTGGATGGCACGATTGAGCGGACGCGCACCGTACTGTTGGTCGTATCCTTTTTCTGACAAAAAGTCTTTTGCTTTCTCAGTCAACTCAACTTTATATCCCAAGGTAGTGATGCGATTGAAAAGTTTACCCAACGAGATGTCGATGATACGGTGAATGTCTTCGCGTTGAAGCGTATTAAACACAATCACATCGTCCAAACGGTTCAAAAACTCTGGAGAAAACGCTTTTCTCAAGGCATTCTGAATCGTGGTTTTCATCATATCGTCTTGGTTTTCGGTTTTTGCTTTGGTTGCAAATCCAATACCTGAGCCGAAATCTTTCAAATCACGCACCCCAATGTTTGAGGTCATAATAATAATCGTATTGCGGAAATCCACACGACGCCCCAAACCATCCGTCAAAATACCATCGTCGAGCACTTGGAGTAAAAGGTTAAACACATCAGGGTGTGCTTTCTCAATTTCGTCCAACAACACTACGCTGTAAGGCTTACGACGAATTTTCTCCGTCAACTGTCCACCTTCTTCGTAACCAACGTAGCCTGGAGGCGCTCCGATGAGGCGAGACACGCTGAATTTCTCCATGTATTCGCTCATATCAATGCGCACCAACGAATCGTCTTTGTCAAACAGGTAAGTCGAAAGAACCTTGGCCAATTCTGTTTTTCCTACCCCCGTTGGGCCTAAGAAAATAAACGACCCGATTGGTTTTTTAGGGTCTTTCAAACCAACGCGGGTGCGCTGAATCGCTTTGGTCAATTTTTCGATTGGGTTGTTTTGACCAATTACTTTCGCTTTGAGTTCATCAGCCATTCCCAATAACTTCTGACCTTCGTTTTGAGCGACGCGGTTTACAGGAATACCCGTCATCATCGCTACTACTTCAGCCACGTTATCGTCCGTTACAGTATAGCGACGTTTTTTGGTTTCCTCTTCCCAAGCAATCTTCGCGCGGTCAAGTTGATCAAGCAGTTTCTTCTCGCGGTCGCGGAGTTGTGCTGCTTCTTCGTACTTCTGACTTTTCACGACGAGGTTCTTTTGTTTTTTCACCTCCTCGATTTGTTGTTCCAACACCACGATGTCTTCTGGAACGGTGATGTTGCTGATGTGTACGCGCGCACCTACCTCATCCAATACGTCGATGGCCTTATCGGGCAAGAAACGGTCGGTAATATAACGTTCCGACAATTTCACTGCTTGCGCTATGGCCTCATCTGTATAGTTTACGTGGTGGTGATCTTCGTACTTATCTTTGATATTATTGAGGATTTCAATCGTTTCTTCTACGCTTGGCGCGTCCACCATTACAATTTGGAAACGACGAGCCAAAGCGCCGTCCTTCTCAATGTATTGACGGTATTCGTCGAGCGTTGTGGCACCAATACATTGGATGTCGCCCCGAGCTAACGCTGGCTTGAACATATTAGAGGCATCCAACGAGCCTGATGCACCACCTGCGCCTACAATGGTATGCAACTCGTCGATGAACAGAATCACTTCTGGCGATTTTTCTAATTCGTTCATCACGGCTTTCATACGCTCTTCAAATTGGCCACGGTATTTGGTACCTGCCACGAGCGAAGCAAGGTCAAGCGTCACGACGCGTTTGCCAAAGAGCACACGCGATACTTTCTTTTGTACAATTCTAAGTGCCAAACCTTCGGCAATCGCCGTTTTACCAACACCAGGTTCTCCAATAAGGACTGGGTTGTTTTTCTTACGGCGGCTAAGTACTTGGGCTACACGTTCAATTTCTTTTTCACGGCCTACAATCGGGTCTAACTTACCCAATTCGGCCATCTTCGTAAGGTCACGGCCGAAATTGTCTAATACTGGTGTACGCGACTTTTCGGCACTTTTGGGGTCTTTTCCTTGCTGCGAACCGCCGCTGAACATGCTCCGTTCATCGTCGTCCTCAGTATCGGGACCCGCGTGGGGTTTGGTGCCTGATGATTGATACTCTAACATTTCCTTAACGATTTCGTAGTTAACATTAAACTTGGCTAAAATCTGCGAGGCCAAATTATCGGGGTCACGCAGAATGGACAGGAGTAGGTGCTCCGTGCCAATGAGTGGGCTTTTAAAAATTTTTGCTTCTAAGTAGGTTATTTTCAACACCTTCTCCGACTGGCGGGTCAAAGGAATGTTGGCCAAGTTTTTGATATTGTTGGTCGCGGTTCCTTTGGTAACTTGCTCAATTGTCACGCGCAATTCGTCCAACGAAACGCCCAGTTTTTTTAACAGGGCCAATGCCACGCCCTCACCCTCTCTGATCATCCCCAAAACGAGATGCTCTGTACCGATATAATCATGTCCCAAACGGAGGGCTTCCTCACGGCTGAATCCGATGACTTCTTTTACGCGATTTGAAAATTTTGCTTCCATTCGTTGGAGTTAAGCTGTTGTGAAACGTAAGGTAGGTTAGTTTTTTTAGAAAAAAAAACGTAATCGACGACGTAATTCATTAAATTCTCCTTTTTTTCTTTTGTTTCCTCCTTTTTTTAACAGAAAATAGGTATTCAGATTATATACAAAAATAGTGTGTTTTTCATTCCACCTTTACCGACTGTTTCAGCAAACGCGTTGCATCTGCTCCTTGGCACATCAGCAAGTCAAGAATACTCAAATTAGGAACAAACTCAGTTCCGAAATTTTGTTGATAAACAACGGGTTTACTGAAAATGTTGTGCCCCGATGGATTTTTGGGGGAAATCTGTGACAGTGCGTCAAAATACCCCTCGGGAAGGCTCGTTTCAAACACCTCCGTCAGCCGTATTGTCGGTTTTTGCCGCAATAATTTCAGACAGATTGTCAGCAACTCCCAATTGAGGTCAAACAAATACGTTGGCTTTTTGAGATAGACCCGTTCAAAATCACTTCCAAAATACTCAAAATAGGGTGCTTTCCCATAAGCCGCCACAATTGCCCCCCAATGCCGCCGTACCCAACCTTGTGAATAATCAATTTTCACTTCACGAATCGGCATTTTGGGCGCTGAATGAATCACAGGAACAATAAGCGTATCAACACCATTAGCGGCCAAAATATGGCACCGATTTCGGTAAGTTTGCTTCACAAAATGTTCTTGTGTTTCGAGCGCTACCTCTCCATACTTTAATAAACAGGCAAAATACGCCACACTCGGCAAGTACTGTAACTCTATTCGTACTGACAATGCTTTTTACTTAAATAAATGTGATTATGTAAGTAAAGCAATTTGAGTAATATTATCAAAAAAATCACAAAAAAATTTACAAAAAGCCCCCAAACAGGCATAGTAAGTAAAGAAAGTACAAATTTTCTGTATTTGATTACGCAGTAAAGCTTTTTACATTTGCGACAACTAATCATGTTTCCACCTTATATTATTGGCCATGAGATTTTTGAGTTGGATAGGGTATTTACCGCTGTCGGTGTTGTATCTATTGTCAGATTTTGTATATTTTCTACTTTATTATGTGGTCGGTTACCGCAAAAAACTCGTTTTCAAGCATCTTCAACAGGCATTTCCTGAAAAATCGCCACAGGAAACCAAGCAAATTGCCCAAAAATTTTACCAACATTTAGCCGATATTTTCGTAGAAACGCTCAAACTTCCTCATCTTTCCGTAGCTGAAATTCAACAGCGGGTAGAAGTTCAAAACATTGAGCTATTACAGGGTTTTATTGCTAATAACCAGCCTTTTTTGTCGTTTGGCGCACACACCGCCAATTGGGAATGGGTCCCCGCAAGTTTGACCACGCGCGGCATTCCTGTGGATGCCGTTTATAAAACGTTGACCAATGAAAAATCTGATAAATTTATGCAGTCATTGCGGGCCTCTTTTGGGGTTCATCTGATTCCGATGCCTCGGTTAATGCGCGAAATTGTTACCAGAAAACACCTACCAAGACTCATTGGGCTTGTAGCGGACCAATCGCCCCACTCTCCTGAGCACGCACATTGGTTTTCGTTTTTGCACCAAGATACCGCCTTTTTTCCTGGGACGGAGAAGATAGCGCGGGCCACCGAAATGCCCATCGTTTTTGCTGATATTTATCGAATACGGCGGGGGTATTACGTTGCTTCGTTTCAACTCATTGCCCTGCCGCCCTATCAGTCACTTTCGGAGGGAAGTATTACTGAAAAGTATAAAAATATCTTGGAAGAAAGTATCAAAAAACATCCTGCTGACTGGCTTTGGTCGCACAATCGCTGGAAGCACAAACGAAAATAAAAACCCTTCCAAGTTTGCGTATTCGTTAAAATCGAAACTTGGAAGGGCTACCGTGAAAAGGGTTGCTCACAACCCGAAAAAA
>NZ_KI519433.1:6193-32908 GCF_000482465.1 Runella limosa DSM 17973 | reverse complement strand
CCCTTCCAAGTTTGCGTATTCGTTAAATTCGAAACTTGGAAGGGCTACCGTGAAAAGGGTTGCTCACAACCCGTAAAAAACCCTTCCAAGTTTGCTTATTCGTTAAAATCGAAACTTGGAAGGGCTATGAATTAAAGCATACCGAAGTTATTCAAATAATCCGTTACTGAGTTACGAATCACTTGATGCGCTTCTTCCCGACCATATACATTGGCGATTTCACAGGTCATTGGTTCGCCTGGCAAGTTTTTGTAGGTCAAGAAGTAATGTTGAAGGCGATTAACAACGCTACGAGGGAGCTCGCTAATGTCGCGGTATTTGCTATAGAGTAAATCATCTTTCAACACCGCAATGATTTTATCATCAGCTTCACCTTTGTCAATCAAACGCAAGCCACCGATAGGAATCGCTTGGCAAATGATGTCACCGTGAGGGATATTGCTTTCACTCAACACACAAATATCCAACGGGTCGCCGTCGCCTTCTTTGATGTCATTACGTCCCGACTGTTGACGTGCATATTCGGCAATAGTATCGCCACAATAGGTTTTAGGCACAAAACCGTAAAGCGCAGGAACGATGTTTGAATATTTTTGCGGGCGGTCAATTTTCAGATAACCCGTTGTTTTGTCGATTTCGTACTTAACCGTATCCGTAGGTACAATTTCAATGAAGGCCGTTAATGTTTCTGGGGCATTTTCACCGATGGGAATACCATGCCAAGGGTGAGACTTATAAACGCTTTTCAAGTTTATTATTATTTTTGGTTAGTGACGTTGCTTTTTTAATTATTGACAAATGTAAGCAACCCTTAGCAATGGTTTTGAGTTTTTAATAAAAATGTAGATTTTGCAACATATAATCTATGAATGATGCTAGCATTTGCAGGATTTGGGGTTTTACTGGGCATTTTAGGAGGCTATGTTTGGCGGTACGAAGCCATTTGGCTACTGTCTAATTTTAGGGAAGAAACGACCAAAGATAAGGCGGGCTTGGCCCGTTGGGCAGGTAAGTGGCTGTTGGCTATGGCCTTGTTGGCGCTGCTGACAAGCGCTGGAATTGCATTTTTCTCTCCTTATGAGGGCTATTTTGTTGCATTTTTTGTAGTAACGCTCCTTTTAATGACGATTTTTTACCTAATTGGTGGTCAAAAATATACTAAATAGAAAACCTCTTTTCATCAAACCTACGAACCAAATCAATGTCTGAAATCAAAGTACCAACCATGGCCGAAATGGCCGCAAGTGGAGAAACCCCCGAAGTACTTTTCTGGGTAGGCTGTGCGGGGTCATTTGATGACCGCTATAAAAAAGTGACGGTCGCATTTGTCAAAATTTTAAATGCCTTTGGGGTAAAATTTGCCGTTTTGGGTACTGAAGAAGGCTGCACAGGCGACCCCGCGCGACGGGCAGGAAACGAGTTTACGTTTCAGATGCAAGCCATGGCCAACATTCAAGTACTCGATATGTACGGCGTAAAAAAAATCGTGACGGCTTGTCCGCATTGTTTTAATACCCTCAAAAACGAATATCCTACCTTAGGCGGTAAATATGAAGTCATTCACCATTCGGAGTTTTTGCAACAGCTCATCAACGCGGGCAAAATAAAACTTGAAGGCGGAGGCACGTTCAAGGGTAAAAAAATCACTTTCCACGACTCTTGTTATTTAGGCCGTACCAACGACATTTACGAAGCGCCCCGCGCGGTTATCGAAGCATTAGATGCCGATTTGGTAGAAATGAAACGCGCCAAAGTAAAAGGACTTTGCTGTGGGGCGGGCGGTGCTCAAATGTTTAAAGAACCCGAAAAAGGGAAAAAAGACATCAACATTGAGCGTATAGAAGAGGCCATCGCCACGGGCGCTGAAACCATTGCCGTAGGTTGTCCATTTTGTATGGTAATGATGACCGATGGCGTTAAAAACAAAGAAAAAGAAGAGTCGGTGAAAGTATTTGATTTGGCCGAATTGGTGGCGCAGTCGATGTAAAGCTGTAAACGGAACTCAAAAAACAATAAAAAATGTTATTTGAGTGTCGAATGTCAAATGCAGAATGTCGAATAGATAGAGTTTTATTCGACATTCTGCACTCTACGCTCGACATTCAAAACTCAATAACTCCAACTGTCATGTACATACCATTTCACGATATTGCTTTTGAAGCCCGCGTCTGGATTTATCAGGCCAACAGAAACCTGACTGACGACGAAGTAGGAACCCTTACCGAAACCCTCAAAGCGGCGTTGGAAGGCTGGGAAGCCCACGGCGAAGCCCTTACGGCTTCGGGCAAAATATTCCACCATCGGTTTGTGGTGATTGCAGTGGATGAAAGTGAAACCTTGCCAAGTGGTTGCTCTATCGACAAGTCAACTCGCTGGCTGCAAGAAATTGGACCTCGCCTAAATGTCGATTTTTTTGACCGCTCTTTGGCTTACCTTGATGCGCAAGGGAATATTCAAACTGTTGCCGTCTCTGCCATCAAAAATGCCGTTTTAAGCGAAGAAATCGAACCTAATACAACCGTGTTTGACAATACCGTAGCGACCAAAGCCCAATGGATGAGTCGCTGGAAAACCTGCGCCGACCATACGTGGCTTAAACGCTATTTTAAGGAACAAACGGCGTAAAAACAGGCCTTACTCCCACTCTTAAATCCCCTTCTTACAGAGGGGATTTTTTTGTTATCTACATTTTACAATTTCTGTCTAAAAGTGTCAAAATTTTTGCCAAAAAGAACGACTTAACCACGTAAAACAACCAATTATTAACAACTTTTTAAGGTTTTTTTGCTTATTTTGAAGGTTCATAAAATTTCAAAATTCGTATGATTACTCTCATTATTGCCGTATTTATCATTGGCTATATTTTCATCACCATTGAGCATAGCATTCACATCAATAAAACCGCAACCGCCCTGCTTATTGGTGTTATTTGTTGGTCTTTGTATGCGTTTGGCTCGGTTGATTCACACCAGGTTGGAGAAGAGTTATCACACCATTTGGCAAGCATCGCCGAAATCGCTTTTTTCTTACTTGGCGCCATGACCATCGTCGAACTCATCGATGCCCATCAAGGTTTTGACGTCATCACCGAGCGCATTCATACCAAAGACACTCGAACGCTCCTTTGGATTATCAGTATTCTTACTTTTTTTCTATCGGCCGTACTTGACAACCTCACTACGGCTATTGTAATGGTGTCATTGTTGCGAAAAATCATTCGTGATACCGATATGCGTCGCTTTTTTGCGGGGATTGTCATCATTGCTGCCAACGCAGGCGGTGCATGGTCACCCTTGGGCGACGTGACAACAACCATGCTTTGGATTGGCGGACAAGTATCTGCCGTCAATATCATGAAAATGTTGATTCTTCCAAGCTTGGTTTCGCTGATTGTACCGCTGGTTTATTTATCTTTTCGACTTAAAGGTTCGCTTGAGCCACCTAAACCACGTAAAAAAGACATCGACGAAACGATTACTACTTTTGAGCGAAATACCATGTTTTTTACGGGCATAGGAATGTTGCTTTTTGTACCTATTTTTAAAACTGTCACCCATTTACCCCCTTATATGGGCGTTTTACTGGCGCTCGGAACGGTATGGGTTGTTTCCGAAATTCTTCACTCAAAAAAAGACGAAGAAGACCGCAAACCTTTTACGGCTGCCCATGCGTTGAGCAAAATTGATACCAGTAGTATTTTATTTTTCATGGGAATTTTGTTGGCCATAGGCGTTCTTGAAGCAACGCACACGCTTTCTGGTTTAGCCGCTTGGATGAACGATACCATCGGGAATTTGGACGCCATTGTATTTATTATTGGGATTGCCTCCGCCGTCATCGACAATGTACCTTTAGTAGCGGCTTCTATGGGTATGTACGATTTAGCTACCTATCCTCAAGACCATCGCATTTGGGAGTTTTTGGCTTACTGTGCTGGTACAGGTGGCAGTATGCTCATTATTGGTTCGGCAGCTGGCGTAGCAGTTATGGGCATGGAAAATATCAGTTTCTTTTGGTATCTCAAACGCATCAGTCTATTGGCACTTCTTGGTTATGTAGCAGGAGCGCTGGTTTACGTTATTTTTTAGAAAAACCTTTTCAATAAAAACGGCCACAAGGAGCAAGTCCAAGTGGCCGTTTTTTTATAAAATACCTTCCAACTACTTTGTGGTATAGTTAGGAGCTTCCTTCGCAATATGAATATCGTGCGGGTGGCTTTCCTTCATCCCCGCCGCGCTGATACGAACAAATTTCGCTTTTTGCAGGGTCTGAATATCCGCCGCACCGCAATAGCCCATACCAGCTTTCAAACCACCGACCAATTGGTAAATGATTTCGGCTACTTTTCCTTTGTACGGAACGCGGCCTACGATTCCTTCTGGTACAAGTTTCTTGATATCATCTTCCGCATCTTGGAAATAACGATCTTTCGAGCCATCTTCCATCGCTTCCACCGAACCCATTCCACGGTATGATTTAAAGCGCCGTCCTTCGTAAAGAATTTCTTCGCCTGGTGCTTCTTCCGTTCCTGCTAACAACGAACCAATCATTACGGTGTTTGCACCCGCAGCAATTGCTTTTACAATATCTCCCGAATAGCGAATACCACCGTCGGCAATCACTGGAACCCCCGTACCTTGAATAGCTTTGGCAGCTTCGTAAACAGCCGTCAACTGTGGCATCCCGATTCCCGCAATGATACGCGTCGTACAGATACTTCCAGGGCCAACGCCTACTTTTACCCCATCAGCACCCGCTGCGGCCAATGCTTGGGCAGCTTCACCAGTAGCGATATTTCCAACCAATACATCTAAGTTAGGGAATTGGCTTTTCACCCCTTTCAAGGCTTCAATTACCCCCAATGAATGACCGTGGGCAGTATCGATACTTACCACGTCCACTCCCGCTTTAAGAAGTGCTTCAACGCGACGAATCAAATCAGGAGTTACCCCTACGGCTGCTCCGACCCGAAGGCGTCCAAGACTATCTTTGCACGCATTGGGACGGTCTTTACGTTTAATGATGTCACGATACGTAACCAAACCCACCAGTTTATGGTGTTTGTCAACGATAGGCAACTTTTCAATCTTAAACTCCTGCAAAATACTTTCAGCTTCTTCCAGCGTAATACCTTCTCTTGCCGTGATAAGATTGTCTTTGGTCATTACTCCTACTACCCCTCTTGTCAAGTCCTTTTGGAAACGCAAATCGCGGTTGGTGATGATACCAATCAATTTACTGTCTTTATCAACCACAGGAATCCCCCCGATTTTAAACTCCGACATGATACGGTGCGCATCACGCAAGGTAGCGTCTTCGTTCAATGTAATAGGGTCAACAATCATCCCACTTTCGGAGCGTTTTACTTTACGTACTTGCGCAGCTTGGGCTTCAACAGTCATGTTTTTATGGATAATACCGATTCCTCCCTCTTGCGCCATTGCAATGGCCAATTGGTACTCAGTAACGGTATCCATAGCAGCAGATAACAGTGGAACGTTCAATCGAATATTTCGAGTGAGTTGTGTTTGCGTGGTTGTGTCACGCGGGAGCACTTCGGAGTAAGCAGGGACGAGCAGAACGTCGTCGTACGTGAGGGCCTCGTAGAGGAATTTGGATGTGTCTGAGAGCATAGCAAATAAACGATTCCTTATTTGCCGCGTAAAATTAGTAGAAATTTCGGTGAATTGAAAATCTATACCAAAATTAACAGAAAAATAATGCAACTGGAAAATGTATTTTACTCCTCGGTGGGCACTGTTTGGCTTAACTACAAGTACGTAATTCTGCCACAAAAGTCGTGGTAGCTGCCGTTGAAAAATTAGAGTCTGGGACTATTTGTGCGTCACTTTTTGAAACACGGACAAATAGTCCCAGAAAAAGGAGAAAAATAATTAGACTTCTCTACTTACACGTGCGCACCTCTACCAAAAATGTAGTCGCATTGGAAGCAACAAAGCCTGGTTTTAAAGTGATGGATTGGGTAGCAAAATAATTTGTTTTACCTGATGAGAGTGTAGCTACACTCTCTATTTTTTCTTTTGCTACGTACGAATTTGCCGCTACCGCTCCAGTTGGGTGATTGATGTTAGTTGGGCAAACAGGCGGCGTTGGAATAGGAATACTTGAAGCATTAAATACAATAATACTGGCAGGTATGTTTGGTAAACAAGTAATCTTATCCGAGTCTATGTATAAATACATTGAACTATTTTTCAATTCTGGAAGACAGGTAAGTAGGTTGTTCTGAATATTCAAAAAGTACAAACTTTCAGTCAAAGCTGGTAAACTTAACAAACGATTATTTTTTAGATACACGATTGAGAGCGATGCAGGGAAAGGAGGCAAACTAGAAAGCTGGTTAGTTTCTGCTACCAAAGTACTTAGGCTTGTTGGCAATGTAGGAAGGGTCGTAAGTGCGTTGAATCCGCAATCAATATCTTTTAAGCCCGAAGGCAATGCAGGCAGGGCAGTGAGTTGATTTTTTGCACAGTTCAAAACTTGCGTCAAACTAGCGGGCAATTGGGGTAAGGATGTTAATAGGTTATCGGCACAATAAAATGCAGTCAAGACCGATGGCAATGTAGGAATAGCGGTCAGTTTGTTGCTTGAACAACTCAAGTATTCTAGTGTCGATGGCAGGCTTGGTAGTGATGTAAGTTCGTTTCCTGTGCAGCTAAAATACCGCAAACTTGTTGGAAGAGTTGGAAGCGATGTTAATTTGTTACGAGTAGCGTCCAAATAAATCATGGAAGATGGCAGGGCAGGTAAAGCTGCGACCTCATTGTTATTAAATGCCAATTGAGTCAGCGACCCAGGTATGGCTGGCAATGATATTAACTTATTAAATTTACAACTTAGTGTACTTAAACCTGGCGGTAAAGTCGGTAGGCTTGTCAAACTATTCAAATCACAATAAATGGAGATTAATGTAGCAGGAAGCGGCGGCAACGTGGTTAGGCTATTCGTAATACAAATCAACGTTTCTAACGAAGTAAAACCCTGAATTCCTTCTAAGTTTTTGATGCCTTTGCTAGATACATCCAGCCCTTTCATGTCTGCCGCGGGTGGCAATAATTTATTATCACTACCAATACACGTTGGACAAGCACTACGTATTGCGTTGGCGAAATTGGTATCTGGAACTGCTATTTGTGCGT
Source organism: Runella limosa DSM 17973 (assembly GCF_000482465.1). GTDB lineage: Bacteria > Bacteroidota > Bacteroidia > Cytophagales > Spirosomataceae > Runella > Runella limosa. Next base: position 25,748 of record NZ_KI519433.1, on the reverse strand, counting down.
ATGCACTAGCACCCACCAAGCAAAACAGAAGAAAAAGTTTACCAAAAGTTGGTCGAATGAATTTTTCTGAAAATGTAAAAAGCTGTTTCATAATTGTAAATAGCGTATCTAAGCTCCTCAAAATGCGATTGCATTGGCTAAGTTAATAGAAACCACGAAGAAAGCCTTCGTTTTTTTGATTTTTAATTACGTTTTTGCACTTCTACTGTAGAAATCACACCATTCTACACCTGAAAATCAAGGACTAACATCATCAAAAAAAAAGTACTCTGCTCGTCTAAAAACCTCTGTTTTTAACATTTTAACCAACCAAAGCAAAAATCCCCGTACTTTTGCGGCTCTAAAATACAGATAAGCCGTCAAGATTGCAAGAAAATGACTAAGAATTTCATCGAAGAATTGCGTTGGCGTGGTATGCTCCACGACATGATGCCTGGCACAGAAGAACAACTCCAAAAAGAAATTACCGCTGCCTATATTGGTTTTGATCCCACGGCCTCCTCTTTGCACATCGGAAATTTGGCAACCGTTATGCTCCTAAAACACTTCCAGTTGTGTGGACATAAGCCATTTGCCCTGGTGGGAGGTGCTACTGGAATGGTGGGCGACCCTTCAGGAAAAGCCGCTGAACGCGCTTTCTTGTCAGAAGAAACGCTTCGTTACAATGAATCGTGCATCAAAAAACAACTTGAAAAGTTTTTGGATTTTGACTGCGGAGACAACTCAGCCCAAATCGTAAACAACTACGACTGGTTCAAAAACATTGGTTTCCTTGAGTTTTTACGGGAAGCAGGGAAATATATCACAGTCAATTATATGTCGGCGAAAGACTCCGTGAAGAAACGCCTTGAAACGGGTATTTCTTTCACCGAATTTAGCTACCAACTTCTCCAAGGGTTTGACTTTTATTGGCTCTTTAAGCACCACGATGTTCGTTTGCAAATGGGTGGTTCGGATCAATGGGGGAATATTACGACGGGAACAGAATTGATTCGCCGAAAAGAAAATAACAACGACGAAACCGCCGAGTACCGTGCTTTTGCCCTTACAACTCCTTTGGTGACTAAATCGGACGGAACAAAATTCGGAAAAAGTGAAAGTGGAAACGTTTGGCTGGATTCTTCCAAAACTTCTCCTTTTCAGTTTTATCAGTTTTGGCTTAACTGCGCCGATGCTGACTGCTCGCGCCTACTCCGCGTATTTACGCTTTACACCAAAGATGAAATAGAGGCTTTTGAAGCCGAACATGCCCAAGCTCCTCACCTGCGCGTCATGCAAAAGGCTTTGGCAAAGGATGTGACCATTCGAGTTCACTCATTATCAGAATATGAGATGGCAGTAGCTGCCTCTGAAGTACTTTTTGGAAAAGGAACCCTTGAAACGCTTCAAAACATGGATATGCTGACATTTGAAGCGGTATTTGATGGAGTGCCGCAAAGTGTCATCAGCGCAACCGCATTGTCTGAGTGTACCAACGTTACTGATTTATTATCTGTAGTGACCAACAACGAAATCTACGCATCGAAGGGTGAGGCACGACGGGCCATCCAAGGAAACGCCGTGAGCATCAACAAAACCAAAGTCGCTGACCCCAATGCGCAACCCGCATTTGAGTTGCTGCAAAATAAATTTTTGTTGGTTTCTAAAGGCAAAAAAAACCACTTAATCGTGGTCGAGTAAGCGCCTTTTTATTACCATTTTCTACCCCCCTACAAAGCCAAACATCCAAAAAGATGTTTGGCTTTGTCACTTTTTGGCATTCTTTACGTCCAATAAATTACCAAATAATCAGTAAAATATATACCAAAACACAATATGCTCATTACTAACAACTTACATCATTTGTCTCATCTCCCAAAAGACATAATTTTCTTCCCCAAAAAAGCCAAATCAAAAAATATATTTTAAAAATCAACCAAAAAGAAGAAGTTAAATGTAGTTTTGGCACGACTGTTGATAGAGGCTATTTCTGTAAACAGACGATAATCCAAAAAACATCGCATGGAACAAGCTTTATAACCCCACTCTATCATGCAGAAGTTAAGCCTAAACCAAACATTACAACAAAAGCTCTCGCCGCAGCAGATACAATTTATCAAGCTGCTCCAAATTCCGACAGCAGAATTAGAGAGCCGAATTGAGGAGGAGTTGGAGATTAATCCAGCATTGGAAGAGGGGTTAGAACAGGAGATGAATGAGAAAGATGACATCTATGATGATTCATCTGACAATGAATATGATGACGAATATTCGACCCGTGATGACATTAGTCTTGACGACTATCTTAATCATGAAGAATATGGCGGGTACAAAATGTATAGTGATGGAAATTTCCCAGAGGAAGATCGGGAGATGCCAATTGCCACCATCAATACCTTACAAGATGCGCTACAGCAACAGTTTGGATATTTGAAACTCAACGAACGCCAGTCGGTCATCGGCTTACAATTGTTGGGAAGCATCGAGAACGATGGCTATATCCGCCGTTCTATGCAAGCTGTTGTGAATGATTTAGCCCTTTCGCAAGGGTTTTATACCTCGGTGGAGGAGGTGGAGGTTGTATTGAAAAAAATCCAAACATTTGACCCTCCAGGCATTGGTTCCCGCAATTTGCAAGAATGTTTGTTGCTCCAGCTTGATCGTAAAAACGCTTCGGACAACTATGTCAACTACGCCATCAAAATTATTGAGGATTATTTTGATGAATTTTCAAAAAAGCATTTTGAGAAAATTCAAAAACGCCTCGGCATTAATGACGACCAAATGAAGTGCGTCATTTCGCTCATCACAAAACTAAACCCAAAACCTGGCTCAGTAGAAGGTGAGGATGGATTGGCACAATATCTTTTACCCGATTTTTGGATTCACAACAACAACGGCAAGCTTGAAGTACACCTCAACTCAAAAAATGCCCCAGAACTACGCATAAGTCGGTCTTTTGCCGAAATGCTGGACACCTACGACAAAAGCGACAAATCCAATCGACATATCAAAGAGACGGTCACTTTTGTGAAGCAAAAACTCGATGCCGCAAAGTGGTTTATTGATGCCATTAAACAGCGCCAAAATACGCTTCAACGCACGATGAATGCCATTTTACAGTACCAATATGAGTTCTTTTTGGATGGCGATGAAACCCGCTTAAAACCCATGATTTTGAAGGACATCGCGCTGCGTATCGAAATGGACGTTTCGACGGTTTCGCGCGTGGCCAACAGTAAGGCCGTTCAAACAGAATTTGGGGTATATCCGTTGAAATATTTCTTCTCTGAAGGGATTTCGACCGAGTACGGCGAAGACGCAAGTAGCCGTGAAGTGAAGTCTATTCTGAAAGATTTGATTGACCACGAACCTAAGGGAAATCCGCTTTCGGACGACAAACTAGAAAAACTCCTCAACGACAAAGGTTATAACATTGCCCGTCGGACGGTGGCCAAATACCGCGAACAGCTCAACATACCTGTTGCACGATTACGCAAACAATTATAGTGACATCGTCTGTTATTCGTTACCTTTGTGATAGTTAAAAATAAAGGTCGGCAATAAACAGATACATTCGCTTTGAATACGCCACTTGCAAAGTTTCTTTCGGTTATACTTCATCCCCTTCTGATGCCCACGTTGTTGTTGGGCATGTTGTTTTTTACCACACCAGCCGTTGTTGGCGTCGATATGTTTACCCCGCCCATTCGCCTAACCCTTTTGGGATTTGTGGGTATGACTACTTTTGTGATTCCTGCCTTAGGAATTTACTATTTATACCGAGCAGGTTATATTCAAAGTCTCCACTTAGACAATCTTGCCGACCGACGCCTTCCTTATTTTATTACGGTGTTGCTTTACGGCTTTGCTACGTATTTTTTTCGGTATCAACTCGCCCAATTGTCAGAGTTAGCCCCCCAAATTAGCATCGTTCTTGCCAGTGTTACGGTGTCCATCGCTTTGGTCGCCATGATAAGTTTAAACTGGAAAATCAGCGCGCATGGCACTGGCTTTGGTGGGCTGTTGGGTGCTACTTTTGGTATCGTTGTAAAATTTGGAGAACACATTCTCCTCTACCCACTTTTGGGATTAGTCGTACTAGGGGGACTTTTAATGAGTGCACGCCTTCACCTCAATGCCCACACCCCCGCTCAAATTAGTGCGGGCGTTTTGCTGGGTTTAGTGGTCAGTTTTGCGACTGTTTGGTGGTTTGTCTGAGATTATTACATTTACGTATTTTCTGCTTCATCCTAAACCTAAAAACCATGTTTGAGTATTTAACCTACGAAGTAAACGATGGCGTCGCCCGCATTACGCTCAATCGTCCTCAAGTTTACAATGCTTTGAGTGCAGGCTTGCTAAAAGAAATGACACGCGCTATTGAAACTACAGCCGCCGACGAAACGGTACGAGTAGTGGTTATAACAGGCGCTGGCGATAAAGCATTTTGTTCGGGTGCCGACCTCAAAGAAGGAATGGGAGGCGCCAATAGCCTTGGTGATTCGTTACGACAAAATTACAACCCGCTTATTTTAGCGATACGTTCATTGCCCAAGCCCGTTATTTGTCGGCTCAATGGCGTTGCGGCGGGTGCAGGCTGTTCGCTTGCTTTGGCCTGCGACCTTGTCATAGCTACCGAAGAAGCATATTTAAGTCAAATTTTTGTCAATATCGGCCTCATGCCCGACGCTGGCTCTACCTTCTTTTTACCCCGATTGGTCGGAATGCAAAAGGCTTTTGAAATAGCCAGCACTGGTCGAAAAGTATCCGCCATAGAAGCCGCTCAGATTGGGTTGATTCACAAAGCCGTACCTGCCAGCGAGCTAGATGTAGAACTTGCCGACATTGTTTCCTATTACCAAAACGCTCCCACAAAAGCCATTGGCGCAATGAAGCAAGTGATGAACCAAGCCATGTATTCTACCCTCGACCAAATGCTTGAGCTTGAGGCACAACACCAAGACCAACTTGGTCGTACCCACGACGCAGCGGAAGGAATTATGGCTTTTTTGCAAAAACGCAAGGCTGCCTATCGTGGAAAATAACTTCCTCAACATAGAATCATTATGCTTATCCGAATCGTACGAATGACGTTTCAGCCTGAAAAAGTGGCTGATTTTTTAGACGTTTTTGAGCAATCAAAAGAAAAAATCAGAGCCCGTCAAGGCTGCCATCGACTAGAGCTTTTACGCGACTTACATCACTCCAATGTTTACCTGACATACAGCTATTGGGACGATGAAGCCGCCCTAAATGCGTACCGAGATTCTGAATTATTCAAAACAACTTGGGCCAAAACCAAAATCCTTTTTGCAGACAAGCCCGTAGCCTATTCCGTCGAACGATTACAGGAATTGGCATAAAAAAAGGAGCTGCTAGGCAGCTCCTTTTTTTATTATTCTTCATTTTTAATCAATCTTCAAAACCTTCAATGTTTGATTTTTGGTAGCTCCAACTACCTTTAAGAAATACATACCAGCACCCTGCGCTGTTACATCCAGGGTTTCTTTGTGTTGGTTTGTTTCAGCAACAATCTTTTTTGATTGCATCAAACGGCCTGAAATATCCATAAACTGAAGGTCAAAAGTTTGGCCTTTGCTGTCATTGATTTGCACATGTAGAACATTCTTCACTGGGTTAGGCATCACTTCGGCCAATGTACCATTATCTGATGCTATTACCCCTTGTCGCGCTGCTCTTTTGCCAGGACCTTCTTCCGACACCACTCTGAACCAATATTCTTGATAAGCTAATACATTTCCTACAGGTAGGCGTTTTGAAGGATAAATACTACCCTCCCCTTTTGCATCCCAATAACGCACACTTAGCTTATATAAACCTTTTGGAAGCCCTTCATCATATTTGTTGCCTCCGCTTCCATTGTCTTCATAAAAACCATACGCAGGGTGATTTTGAGCATATAATTCTGTCCAGCCCCCGCGATTCGCATACATAAAATAAGGCGCGTTATTTTCGTGGGTATTGAAAGAGCGCGGCACTCCTGTTTCAGGTGTCAACAGCATATCAAACGTCAAAGACCCGTTTGTACCTAATGCACATACTTCTGCATTGATTGTCCAAAAACGGGGAGCCATTTTATTAACCCGCTCAGTAAAGTAAACCGTAGGGTTAGTTTGCAAACTTTTGTCTAGCGATGGCCCCGCATCAGGTGTAAGAAACTGACCCGCCCATGCTAATTTGTTATCTTCCTTAGTTGCTGATTGGCTTTGGCCAACATTGATAATTGTAACATCAAACGCTTTCCAAAGCACTTCTTTGTGCGCGCTTGTAGCAGTCTCACAACCATTAGGGAAAATACATTTTACCCAATACGACTGGCTAATCACATTATTAAAGGCCACTTTAAAGCTACTCTCCTGAACACCCGTATTCCAAAATGCCACCGAAGGTGCAGGACAATTAGACGAAACTGTCACTTCTGTTCCAGCACATACTATCTCTGAACTAACGGTTACTTCTGGAGCACTACTTGTAGAAAAATAAGTAAAAGTGACCGTATTACTCGCCATACTCAAACAGCCAGTTGCTGATACACAACGCGCAAAATAAGACGTAGTAGCGGTTGGCGTTTGCGCTGGTAATGAGCCGATGGCTTGTTGGGTAGTTGCATCGTACCATATTGTTTGAAGTGCGCCACAAGAAGTAACTCCTATCATTGGTGCTGATGTTCCACAGCCGTTCATTGGGCTAATACTTACCGTAGGGGCAGCCAAGGCAGGTGTCAGGCGCAAGCTCATAGCTGCCGATTCTGACTCAATACACGAAATTGTCCCGTCCGACTTACGGCAACGAACGCGGTAATTGTGTACTGCGCCATCTGCCATTTGCGTAGGCAAAACCGACGAATAATCACCTCCATCAACAGAATACAAAACAATTTCTCCTGCCCCACAAGTTGCGTTAAATGTGAGGGTGTTCCCTTCAATATCACAAACATTTTTTGATTCTCCTGGTGCTATGGTTGTTCCATCGGCAATCATCGAAACATTTTGAGGAACAGCCGCACGGTACTGCACGGCAACATTGATTATTCCTGAGAAAGTTGAAGAACAAGCTACATCGCACGAGGCTTGATAACGATAAGCAACGGCATCCGATGGCTGAGTCGCTGCAGGTGTTTCACTCCAATTGCCCCATGTTCCATTTCCTACCTGAGTTCGCCACATTAAAGTGCCCGTTACGCAAGAAGTAGCCACTGAGAATAGCAAATTATTAACTGGATTTGCGTCAGCGTCACAAAGAACCGTTGTTGATCCTTCGATAAATGTTTGGGTATTCAACAATAGGCTGATAGTAGGCTTGCCATTAATGGTCACTATGGCATCTCCCGTCTGATTTTGTCCGCAGTTTGCGTCACTCACACTGACCAAAGTATAGGTATAAACGCCCGCAGTGGCGGTTGGCACAGTGACCGTAGCCGTATTTCCCCCACTCGTAGTTACTTCTTGGGTCAAACCACCATTAATTGTGTATTTAAAGGTATAATTTCCTGAACCATTGGCACCTGTAAAAGTAATAACGGGTGCAGTTGCATCTTTACAGAGGGTTGTTGCCCCCGAAATTGTCGCCGTTGGAAGCGAATAAGCCACCAAAACAGCCGAACTTGTCATTGTCGAGGAGCAGTTGGTCGTTGCATTTACCGCTTCAACAGCATAAGTGCCCGCTTGAAGGATATTACCAAACGATAACGCACTGCCTGTACCAGGTTTGGTAGAAATTAAATTTACCCCTTCCATTAATTTGTAATTTACCCCTGTTTCTGAACCACTTAAAGTTACTTCTAAGCCTAGGCCATTGGGGCAAAAACTGCCACTACCCGCTACGGTAAATACACTTGGATTAGCTGGAGCCGTCAAGGTTACCGAAAAAATTATATTTTCAGGAACGCAACTACCACTCAAGGTAAGGGCGTATGTCCCTGCCGCCAAACCTGTTAATGACAACTTGCCCGTAGCATCGCTGGATGCCGTTACACTGAGGGTTGGGCCGCTGGTCGAAGTTACTGTATAGCTTGTAGAGGCGTGTAAGCCCGTAATATCAATGATTCCATTGGTAGGCACACAGGTTGTGAGGTTGGTCGCTGCCGTAGCAAATACGGGATTTCCAGAACCGATGGTAAAAGTTCCACCATTCAAATTTTGAACAATTCCAGCATTGGAACTAATGGCACTGTTTCCGCTCGCATTTTCAATAATTTGACCTGAATTGGAAAACGTTCCTGCATTTGCAATGACGCTATTGGACACTAATTTTAACAAAGCACCGCAACCATTATTATCAAAAGTGGCGCTAGCTGCATTATTAACTCCCGTTCCTGCATCACTAGCCAACGCCTCAATCACAACTTTAGCTTTATTGGTAAATGTTCCTCCGAGGTTGTTCAGGGCATTTCCCGTTGCACGGTCAATGCTAATTTCTCCACCAGCGTTATTGTTAAAAGTAGCCGTATTAGCCAAACCTGTAGCACCTATATTGTCAGCACTACCAATCGTAATTTTAGCACTATTCGTAAACGTCCCCAATAAGTTTGAAAGCCCCGAAAGGGTCGTTTTATCAATTTTGATTTCACCCGCCGTGTTGTTAAAAGTAGATGAATTTACAATACCCGTTGGCGAACCACTGTCTGTTCCTCCGATTGTAATGCCTCCTTCATTGGTAAAAGTACCACCAGGAAGGTTAGAAATACTTGTAAGGGACGCGCGGTCAATCAGAATAGAAGCGTTGGGTTTATTATTAAACGTAGCGGTATTTGACAAAGCCGTTATACCACTTCCATTTGTTGCGCCCAGCTTTATTGTCCCTTCGTTTGTGAAGATATTCGACGTATTGCTAATGCTATTGGTCGTGGCACGATTTATTTCTAAGACTCCCGTTGCCTTATTGTTAAACGTAGCTGTATTAAGTACCGCCACTAATCCACCAGTATTATTAGTTCCAATCTTAATAGTGCCTTCATTATTTAGCGTAGAGCCGTTACTTATACTATTTGCTACTGCTCTATCAATTGTAATTGTACCCGTTGATTTGTTGTTGAACGTATTGCTTCCCCCAATCAAAATCCCTGTAGCACCAATATTCCCAGTACTGCCAATCGTTATTTTTCCTTCATTATCAACCATGCTCCCACTTTCTGTTGTAAATCCACTTACCGTAGAATTATCAATTTTGAGTTCTCCCGTTGTTTTGTTGTTAAATGTTCCAATATTTCGGAAACCTCTACCAACTCCTAGACTAAGCCCTACCGTTATCGTTCCAGAATTTTCAATTGTTCCAAAATTATGAATTGAGGCAAAAGTACCCGTAATATTGGGTATTTGTCTGTAGTTATTCGTTGTAAGTGCCCCTGTAGAAGCGATTGTTAACTTTGCACCGCTTTGCACTTCAACTGTTTTTGCCACCGCAGTCCCGCTGATTGTTGGCTGGTTTGTGGGAGCAGCAGGAATCACCACATTATTGGAAGACGTAGGAACGGCGTTTTCAACCCAGTTGGCAGCCGTATTCCAATCGTCGCTAGCCGACCCGTCCCACGTTCTTGTTTGCCCAAAAGCAACACTACTCAGGATACAAAACAACAAGCATATAAGCAGCTCCTTTTTGGGAGTCATCGTTAAAAGAGCGGCCCGACAGACGTCTCGGAAAGTAGAAAAATTGTCCATACTTTTTCTTGTTTAAGGTAATAGGAAGAGGTTTGAAAAAATTGATAATTTATAGAATGTGTAACTAATACGCCAAAAACACAAAAAGAGTGGCCTTGTGTACTTTAGATACCAAAGATACACAATACCTCTCTTTTACTTATGCTAAAAAATTGTAAACTTATTTAGCGGCAATGGTATATGTTTATGAAAGAAGCATATACTTATCTGCATCCAAATGCGCAGGAAAACGCGTTCGAAAAGCAGTTAATGATTCTTTTTGTAATGTGTAAATAATAATGCGTTCTTCTCCAGATGTCCGCTCTAATACCTCCCCTTTAAAATCAACTACGGCGGAGTCGCCTGTGTGTGGAATGCCATTGCCATCATTCCCAGTGCGGTTGACCCCAACTACATAACTCAGGTTCTCAATGGCTCTGGCTTGAAGTAGGGTATTCCAAACGTGGCTACGGACGGCAGGCCAGTTGGCCACATACAACAACAAGTCGTATTGAAGTGCTACATTGCGCGACCACACAGGAAAACGTAAATCATAACAAATCAGTGGACAAATTTTCCAGCCCTTCCATTCTTTGACAATGCGCTTGCTACCAGCCTCATACGACTCATGCTCCCGCGCCATTCGGAACAAATGCCGTTTGTCATAATAATCGTACGTACCGCTTGGCTCCACCCACAGTAGGCGATTAAAATAGTTAGTACCTTCTTTGGCGACAAAACTTCCCGTCACTACTGCGCCCGTTTGAGCTGCCATTTGCTGCATCCATTTGGTGGTAGTCAGGTTCATGGGCTCGGCAACCGAAGCAGGATTCATCGTAAAACCCGTTGTAAACATTTCGGGTAATACGATGACATCTACTGGTTCTGTGATGGTGGCTATTTTTTCTTCCAATGAAGCCAAGTTGGCCGTTGCATTTTCCCAATATAAATCGGTTTGAATCAGCGCTACTCTTAAATCCATCTCATTAAAATTTAAACCTTATTTCAATTCACTTGCCTTGATTTCGCGCTGCCACTGTTGGCTTCCTTTGGCATCGTAAATTGTTACTTTTAGTACACGATCCTTTTCTGGCCCTGTGATTTCAAACATACCAAAGTTACGCTTGTTCTCTACATTGGTACCTGCCACGTACGTTTCGGTGGTTTTTTCAGCATCGGCTGGTTTTCCCGCCCCCGATGTCAGTGGTGATACCGTAAAGTCGTACAGCGGATATGTACCAAAACGATTCAAACGGTGAAGCACTGTATGGTGGCGGTCGCCTGTCAAAAACAATACGCCTGGAATATTAGCCTCGGCTATTTTTTGAAGCAGCAATACGCGTTCTTCGCCATACGTTGCATAATTTTCAAACAATGCGGCCGCGTTAAGAACTTGACCACCTGTTACGATAAACTTAAACGTCGCCTTACTTCCTACCAGTGCATCAATCAACCAACGGAGTTGCGCTTCTCCAAAATACGTTCGGTCATCTTTACGGTTATTTGGGGAACGAAACCAACGGTCGTCCAACATAAAAAACTGGGCATCTCCCCACTCAAAAGTGCTGGTACAGGCTCCTTCAAAAACGTAATTGGGATTTCCCCAAAACAAACGAAACGCCTCAGAAGTCATGTTTTTAAGCGCAAAGCTTCGGTCTGAGTCATTTGGCCCAAAATCGTGATCATCCCAAACGGCATAGTTGTGGGTAGATGCTAACAAAGGCTGCAACTGAGGTAGCGAACGCGTATGCGTATTGCGGTACAACACGCCCGTACGGGTGTTCCAATCAGGTTCACGCAAATAGGTATTGTCTCCACCCCATACCATAAAGTCAGGTTTTTGTTGGTATATAGCGGTATAAATGTCATAATCACCTCCGTAAGCAGAAGGGCGATCGTAGGGGGCGTCATTGACATAAGCACAACTTCCAAAGGCAAATTTAAAGGCAGGTGGGGCGGTACGCCATTGCCACAACGTTTGGCTTTGGAAAGTAAGCGGATAGCTGAAACTTATCTTTTTGCCGTCCACCCAGAGTTCGTAATCATACTTTTTGCTGGGCTGAACTTGGTCAGCGATTAGCTTTGCTACAAATGCTTTGTCTTTTTGGGTTAACACCTCGTCCGTACTCATTTTTTGGGTAGGATTGCCCTGTTCCCAGTACATAAATTTTACTTTGGCCGCTTGTTTGGTCTGAATCCAAAGCAAAACTTCACGCATTTCGGAATAACCCACCATGGGTCCCGATTGAACTTGCGCAAGGGAGTGGAGCGCAATAAAAAGACAGATTAGGAGTGATGAAGATTTTTTTATCATGATTAGGCGTATTTTTGGTGCAAGTTAATACAAACACCTGTTGGTCGCCGCTTGCTGTGTTTAACATTTTATGAAAGATTTGTTTTTTGACAAAGCAACTGGCATCCACTATCTTTGCGGCTCGAAATTTCAGCCCATGCAGATTATCAACCACCAATACCAGATTCAAAACGTAGCTGTTCTTGACATTGCACAGCAATTTGGCGCACCGCTATACGTGTATGACGCCAACAAAATCGTTGAAAAAATCGACGAACTTAAAAGCGCGTTCCCGAACGTCAAGCTTAAAATTAAGTTTGCGTGTAAAGCGCTCACCAACGTTTCGATTCTGAAACTTATGCGCCAAAACGGGGTTGAAATCGACGTCGTTTCTCCCCAAGAGCTTCAACTAGCCCTTCATGCAGGTTTTGAAGGCACCCAAGTCACGTTTACGCCCAGTGGTGTTTCGTTTGACGAAATCGAAGCGGCCGTCGAAACGGGCGCTATCATTAACCTCGACAACTTGAATGTGCTCGAAAAATTTGGCCAACGCTACGGCAATCGTGTACCGTGCATGATTCGTATCAAACCCAACGTAGCCGCAGGAGGAAACGCCAAAATAATGACGGCTCACGAAGGTTCTAAGTTTGGGATTGATATTCGTCAACGCGATGAAATTTTAGCCATCGTCGAAAAATATAACATCAACGTTGTTGGTCTCCACCAACACACGGGTTCGGACATCAAAGAAGCCGAAGCTTTTGTGAAAGCTGCCGATGTGATTTTTGACTTTGCTCATTCTTTCCCAAATCTTCAAATCATAGATTTAGGCGGGGGTTTTAAAGTAGCCTACAAAGAAGGTGATTACACGACCAACATGCCCGAATTGGGCGCAAAACTGAGCGAAGCCTTCTTAAAACTGAGCGAAACACTGGGTAGAGAGCTTCAACTTTGGTTTGAACCTGGGAAGTTTTTGGTCAGTGAAGCAGGGGTGCTTTTGGTACATGCCAACATGGTAAAACAAGCACCTGGACGTACGTTTGTGGGGGTAAATTCGGGGTTAAATCACCTTATTCGTCCAATGATGTACGATGCTTATCACCACATTGTCAATGTGTCAAATCCTGAAACGGAGACCAAAGGCACGTACGACGTCGTAGGATACATTTGTGAAACCGATACCTTTGCCAAAGACCGTGAACTGAATGAAGTACGCGAAGGGGATATTCTAGCACTACTCAATGCAGGGGCCTATGGTTTTACGATGAGTAGCCAGTACAATAGCCGTTTTCGCCCTGCGGAAGTGCTCGTCTATAACGGACAAGCCCATATTATTCGTGAACGCGAAACGATGGACGACATTCTAAAAAACCAAGTGTTGCTTGCGTTTTAAAAGATTGCCCAATAATGCTAATCTAAATTCTAATCAATAAAATAAAATTACCCAATGGGACGCGCGTTTGAATACCGTAAAGCTAGTAAGCTAAAGCGCTGGGGGATGATGGCTAAGACATTTACCCGCATCGGAAAAGACATTGTAATGGCTGTAAAAGCAGGTGGATCTGACCCTCAAAACAACTCACGTTTGCGGGCGATTATCCAAAACGCTAAGGCAGCAAATATGCCTAAAGATAACGTAGAAAGAGCAATCAAACGGGCTACTTCTAAAGACCAAGAAGACTATAAAGAGGTAGTTTTGGAAGGGAAAGGCCCACACGGGATTGCGATTTTGATTGAAGCCACTACCGACAATAACAACCGAACTGTAGCCAACGTTCGTAGTTATTTCAACAAAACTGGTGGATCGCTTGGGGTATCTGGAATGCTTGATTTCTTGTTTGACCGCAAGTGTGTATTCAAAATTGCCAATACGGGCATTAACCTAGAAGAGTTTGAATTTGAACTTATTGATTTTGGTGCTGAAGAAGTATTCTTGGATGAAGAAACCAATGAAATCAATATTTATGGCGAATTTAATGCCTTTGGAGGTATTCAAAAATACCTAGAAGAACAAGGTTACGAATTGAAGGGTGCTGAGTTTACTCGTATTCCTAACGAATTGAAAGAATTGACAGAAGAGCAAGCCGCTGATGTTGAAAAGCTCCTCATGAAACTTGAAGAAGATGATGACGTTCAAAACGTCTATTCGACATTGAAATAAATTCTAATGAGGAAGGGCGAATCACAAAATGTAATTCGCCCTTCCTCATTCCAATCACCTCTATTTGCAATTCAATTCATAAGAAAACACCGTTTCGCGCAGTGTATTATCGCTTGACTTGAATTTCATCACTACTTGGGTTGGCACGCGCTTGGTATTGTACTGATACGAAACTTCCACACTCTGCCCACCTGTCACGTACGTTAGCGGGTTTCTTCGGCTGTGAGGTCGTCCATTTAGCAAGTTGATAAGCTGCATCCCTTCCGCAAACGCATAAATATTTACTTTGTCGTCGTACGAACCATACTCGGCCACCAAGCTATCCGTTTGGCTCAATGGCTTACGAATAAACCATTTTTTGACATTTGCTGCCGTATCGTACTCCCATTTTGAAGTAAGCCCCGTTCTTGATTTCACCTCCGAAATCCGATTGTTTATTCCGTAAGTAATTTTCAAGGAATCTTCCAACTTAGGCCCCGAATTATAGACCCTAAACGGCCGAATCGTTTTCAATTTTGAATCGCTACCGTAGTCCAATTCATAAATAAAGCTATTGTCTTTGACAGCCAAGTTTGTCTCCCGAATACGAATGAGTCGGGTTTTAGAAGTATATTCAAAAGTATATCTTTTGATAATTCTATTGTTTGGTTCAATCCCCGCATACTCAACCATTCGCTCTAAGCGGCGGGTGGAGTCAAATTCGTACGTACGCAGTAAAATTCCATTCACTTTTTCGTTGAGTAAAATACACGAGGACAAGGCGGTAGAGTCAATGGGTTCTACGTCGTCTCCTCCTCTTGGACGGCACGCGTCAACCAGAGCGACACCTCCTAGTAGAATCACTAGAACCGCCCAGTAATATCTTGATTTATCTAACATATCTATAGGTTGGTTATGACCAAGTCAAAACTATCTTAAATCTCCATCAAAAAAAATGCCAAGACTCACCTTTGTTACTTATTGGAACATTTTAGGTACAATACGCTTTAAAACCCACCAAGTACAATGTTGGTAATTGGGCTTTTCGCCCCTCTACAAAAAAAATGCCTAAAGTAGTATTCCTTAATTTTTATTTTGACTTTTATCTTTCGATTGGTCCATTTTCTTTTTTTCAATCTTTTAAATAATGCCCACATTCAATTTTTGTCCACAATGCGCCAGCCCTCTTGAAGTAGCGCCCGTTCAAAATCACTCCCGATTAGTATGCGCTGCTCGCTGTGGCTTTGTGCATTGGGATAACCCCATTCCAGTAGTAGCAGCCATCGTTGAATACGAAAATGATACCCTTATTTTGATTCAAAATAAAGGATGGCCCGCCGAATGGTTTGGGCTCGTAAGTGGCTTTTTAGAAAAAGGAGAAAACCCCGACGAAGCTGTATTAAGGGAAGTAAAAGAAGAATTAGGGCTTGATGCCCAGCTTATCGAATCGCTAGGGGTATTTTCATTTAATCAACGAAACGAATTGATTCTTGCCTACCATGTAAAGGCTTCGGGGCCTATTGTTATGGATCCCAACGAGCTTGAAGCCTATAAAATCATTCCTATCCATGAAGCACGCCCTTGGCCGTTTGGGACTGGAATTGCGCTAAAAAAATGGCTAAAAAAACGAAAAGAGGGATAACCCGTGGTATCCCTCCCCTATTATTGCTACAAATAAATGGCTACTCTCCTTGACGACGAATCCGACTTGCACCCGATGCCGACGACTGAAGATTTGGAATCGAGCCTAAGTTTGCTTTACTAACGCCCGACGCTTCCACGTTGGCATTTTGAATCTGCATTTGTTCGGTATCAAGCATACAAGCACCCGACAAATCAGCCTCAAGGGTATTGGCCCTACCGTGGAGTTCTACCTTGGATGCCCCAGAAACATCTAGTTTCAGTTCTTTCACATTGACATTAATCAAGGTTTTTGACGCTCCCGAAATCTCAACTTTCAAATCATTACTGTTGGTAAATCCTGTTATTTTGGTCAACGTTGCCCCAGACAAATCGACCGATTCAAGTTTAGGCATCGTGATGGTAATACCTACCCGCTTATTATTTCCAAACAGTTTGGCTTTTTTACGATTTTCGATTTTCAAAACCCCGTCATTTACTTTGGCTTCCACCTCATCCAAATCTTCCTCACGGCCATCGGCGGTTACTTTAAACTCATTCCCTTGTTCTATCTTAACCACAAACGCCCCACCTACTCTAACTTTGTCAAAACCACTGAGGTCAAATTGTTTTACCATTTCTCCCCTCGCCTCAAACGACTTATCAAACGCATCGTTTAATCCTGATTCGATTCCACCACTGATTTCATCAATGTGACTATCATTATCACCGTAGCTTCCATCGTGTTCTTCCTTCAGAATAGGGCGATCGAGACAAACCAAGCCTGAGTCTGATTTAATGGCCCAATTTAACGTTTTGAATATTTCGCTATTTACTTCCAAATCGTATTCGTACTGACTACGCTGGCGTACTCCCCAAAAGTGATCATAAAAATCACGGGTCATCTTAAACGCCTTGTTGTAAGGCAAGTACAACTGCATTCTCACATTTTGACCTCTAAAGCGCGGCGCTTTGTCTGACAACGAAAAATCTTCATCAAACACAATCGAAGAGTCACTTTGTTTGACGTTGTACAAGATATTGGAAGCATTAAACTCGGCATCTTGACGCGAACGTCCTTGTGAGCGAAATTCAAGCTCTAGTTTTGCCTCTGTTCCATCATAGCCATCCAAATCAAGGTGTGTATTGTTGTGGTTATCACTGTCACCGCTGTCATTCAGCTCCAACAAAATAGGATTTGCAGGGAGTTTATAGGTTTGTACCTTTTCTACGCTACCATTCCGACGGAAGTTTGAGCCATATCGTACGCCATAGACCGTGCTACCGATGATTCCGACCAAAAACAGACCGAGCAATGTTTGCCAAATAGAAGCCGTAAATTTGTTTTCTTTGGTCAACAACGACACGCCCAACCAAGCAATGATCGCAAACGGTGCGCCAACTGCAAAAAACAAGAACACGTAGGCAACGGGTGTTACTTCACCAAAAAAGAAGTTGAGCGGCATAAAATCGCTATCAATCGACCCAAAATCCCACGTTCCTAAGCCCATCACAGCAAACAACGCAGTGATAAGACCAATCAGCGCACTTGCACCCACTATCACTAAAATTAAACCTGCAAAAATGCGCATTACTACTACCAAAAATCGCATCAAAGGCGTCAATCCACTAAAAATGGCCGCAATGGCACGGAAAGGCAAAAGCAACAGTTTTGTCAAAATGCTTTCTTCTTTTTGCTGCTCAGGTTGGAGTGCTTTTTTAACGTTCGTTTCAATGTTTTCGAGCGTGATGGGCTGCCCCGTCATTTCCATTTTTTCGGTCAAAGTATTGGCCCTCGGGGTAATGAGCCATAAAACGATGTACAACAACAACCCCGAGCCAAACAATAAAATACTCAACACCCACGCAAACCGAACCACACCCAAGTCCACCCCAAAGTAAGCGGCTACCCCAGAGGCTACCCCTCCTACTACTTTTTTATCGGGGTCGCGGTAAAATTTCTTCAAATTTACATCTTCTTCAAGCGTTGTGGAACCTGGGAAAGCCACCCAACACGCGATATAAACAATAAATATAAATCCGCTGATTGGACCAAATATCTCTTCTGCTCCATCTCCAATCATGCCACCTCCAGCAGGAAGTCCCAAGAAGAAGAATAGAAAGAGCAAACGAATCAAGAGCGGGTCGGTATTGAAATAGTGGGCAATTCCTGCGCACACTCCGCCGATTAATTTACGTTTGGTATCTCTTACGAGTTTTCTGGGAGCAAACGGAGCTGACGGGGTTTCGGCGGTCGTTTTTTCGCGTTTAGGCTCGCTCGAAGCATCCACCGTTTCTTTTGACTCTGCCAAATCCTCTTCCTCTTCGATGGCCTCAAAATCGGCAACAGTCCCCATGCTTTTGATAAGCTGCTCAACCTCGTCGAGAGCAATGACTTGCTGCTCGGCTGATTTTTGTTTGGTCAAAAACTTTTCGGCGATGCGGCCTTCGATGTCAGAAATGATTTCTTTGCTGTCTTCGTACGACGAAAAATACTTCTGAATGGAGTTTAGGTAATTTTTTAATTTATCGTATCCGTCTTCTTCAATATAAAAAATCAGACCGGCGATGTTAATGCTGATAGTCTTTTTCATGGCAAATCTAGTTAGTAGATGACTCTTTGTTTTCGTTCTCCAAATGCTGCGTTTTTAGTACAATCGTGTTGACCGAGTCCGAAAGCTCGTTCCACGTTTGCTGCATTTCGTCCAAAAACTTTTTCCCCGTTTCGGTCAGTACGTAGTATTTACGTGGCGGTCCCGACTGCGACTCTACCCATTTGTAGTCGAGCAAACCCGAATTTTTGAGGCGAGTCAATAACGGGTAAAGCGTTCCCTCAACGACCATAATTTTGGCGGAGGTGAGTTCATCAAGCATATCCGAGGCATACACCTCGCCGCGAGAAATAATGTGCATAATGCAAAACTCTAGAATCCCTTTTCGCATTTGCACTTGAGCGTTCTCAATATTCATGCTACTGTCATGTTTTGGAATTTTTTGATTAAACGTCATGGCTGTATGAGCGCTACTTTTTTGTTTTCAATTGGCTGTTAATTGGTAATCCATGGTACAAAGCTAATATAAGGTACTTTGTGATGCAAGGTACTTGGCTAAAATATTTTTAAAACTCACTGAAACGGTAAAATTCAAGGATAAACGGCAAAATAATGTACTATCTTTGTTTCTCATCATCACAAAAACCATTTCCATGTATTCCTTCAACATCAAAGAGGTCATTTCAGTCACGCTGATTCTGTTCTCTGTCATTGACATTTTGGGGGCAATTCCCATTATCATCGACCTCCGCAAAAAAGCTGGCGGCATCAATGCCCGCCGAGCTACCTTGGTTTCGGGCGGCTTGATGATTGCTTTTCTGTACGTTGGGAAAGAAATTTTGAAGCTTTTTGGCGTCGATGTCGCCTCTTTTGCCGTTGCAGGTGCCCTGATTTTGTTCTTGATTGGCCTGGAAATGATTCTTGGCCGCAACATCTTCAAACACGACGCCGTTCATACCAATGCCACTTCTATCGTTCCTATTGCTTTTCCCATGATTGCGGGCGCAGGAACCATGACCACCATTCTCTCGCTCAAAGCCGCCTACCAAGAGATAAATATCATTGTTGGTATCCTCATTAACCTCGTCTTTATTTACCTTGTTCTTCGTTCGTCGGCATGGATTGAACGCCAACTAGGTGTTGCAGGAACCGACGTGTTGCGTAAAATATTTGGGTTAATTCTGATCGCTATTTCCATCAAATTATTCAGAAGCACGTTGTAAGGTTTGAGGTTTCTTTGTACGTGCTTGAGGTTTCTCAAAACCTCAAAAAAAGGGTTGCTCACAACCCCGTTAATTGTGTAATGTCCTCT
>NZ_KI519433.1:0-6063 GCF_000482465.1 Runella limosa DSM 17973 | reverse complement strand
GTGCTTGAGGTTTCTCAAAACCTCAAAAAAAGGGTTGCTCACAACCCTATGAATGATACAGCTTCTTAACAATAAATTATATGTGGATAGAACAAAACAACAAGCTCGTTCGTGAATACGAATTTGAAGACTTCAAAGAAGCCTTTGCATTTATGACCAAGGTCGCCGAAGTAGCCGAAGCCATGAATCACCACCCATGGTGGTCCAATGTCTGGAACAAGGTAACGATTGAACTTACCACCCACGACGCGGGCAACACAGTCACCGAAAAAGACGAAGCACTGGCCGAGGCCATCGAAGCTATTTTTGACGAAATGTAGCACAAAAAAAGCCCTCTCCGCAAAGCAGAGAGGGCTTCTGTCACTCTAAGCAGATAAAAAAATACCTTAATTGAGTAACTTTAATTTCAAGTCATTCAGTTGTTTGCGAATAGAGGCATCTACCTGGCGATCGCCTACACGAAGGATATACCCTCCGATTAACTTATCATCCACTTTCTCCTCCAGCTCTACTGTTTTACCAGTAGCTCCTGCCACAATCGTAATGAACTGCTTGCGCAACGCATCCGTCAATGCAGTAGAAGAAGTGATGTAGGCTTTCACAATGCCTTTGCGCTCATCGTACAATTTGATGAATGCTTCGGCAATGCTGTGCATGATACCTTCACGGTTTTTGTGAGTGATGATATTGAAGATACCAAAAGAAACAGGATCTACTTTATCTTGAAACACTCCTTTAAGTATAGCGAGTTTTTTATCATGGCGAACGACGGGGCTTTTCAAAGCCAACATCAACCCACGATTATCGTCGGAAACGGTTTTAAAAAGAACCATGTCTTTATAAACAGTTTCCACTACATTTTTTTCTTCTGCTAAATCAATCAACGACTTAGCGTATCGTAAAGCTACGGTAGATTCAGACATTTGTTTCGGCGCTTAGTTAAGTCTAGCTTCTTTTGCCAAATCAGCCACAAGTTGTTCTTGTGCCGACTTATCGCTCAATTCTTTGCGAAGTACCTTTTCAGCTATTTCAAGCGAAATGGTTACTACTTCTTTTTTCATTTGGGCAACAAGGGCAGCACGTTCGTTGCTGATGGTTTCGCGAGCATCTTCGATGATACGCTTACCTTCTACTGTTGCTTTGTCTTTAGATTCTGCAATGATACGATCCGCAGATTCTTTTGCTGCTTTCAAGATGCTATCGCGTTCGGCGCGGGCTTCTGCCAACAATTGTTGGTTGTCAGCTTGCAATTTTGCCATATCGGCGCGCGTCTTTTCAGCCAAGTCCAAAGCACTTTGGATTTGGTGTTCGCGCTCGCTCAAGCTTGACAAAATAGGCTTCCAAGCAAGTTTAGCCAACAAGAACAACAAAATTCCGAAGAATACTAATTGCCAAAATATGAGGCCGAGTTGGGGGGTTACTAATTCCATGATATTGAAATAGCTTATGAGTTTCTATTTACTAATCATTCTCCAGAAGCTTGCCTACTGCTTGCAACTGGAGAATGGTCTATCTTTAAGCAGCTACTAACGGATGCTGGTACCTAATGTACACAACGGTCGATAACCACTTTTTGGTAGGACGATGAATTACTTCAACAAAACTACCAACAAGGCGATAACGGCACCGAAGAGGGCAACGGCTTCAACGAAGGCCGCAACGATCAACATAGCACCTTGAATCTTTCCAGAAGCTTCTGGCTGACGAGCGATACCTTCCATAGCCGAGCTACCGATACGACCGATACCCAAACCTGCACCGATAGCAGCAAGACCAGCACCGATAGCGGCACCCATGTAACCAAGTGATGCGCTGCTCTGAGCGGCTTCTTGAAGCAAAATGTTAAGCAACATGATTGTAATTGATTATATATGAAAAAATAAAGTTTACAAAAATTAGTGGTGATGCTCTTCTACGGCTGCCCCGATATATGAAGCTGTAAGTACCGTAAAAATGTACGCTTGCAAAGCCGCTACCAACAACTCAATAAGATTGATAAAAGTAGAGAAGATGGCAACCGCTGGGCTTACGGCAAGGCTTTCAAAAATGAAAATCATGCTCAAAAAGCTCAATAAGATAATGTGACCCGCCGTGATGTTGGCAAAAAGACGAACCATCAATGAGAATGGTTTCATGAACAAACCAACAATTTCTACGGGAGTAAGGATAATCAACATCCATTTTGGAACGCCTGGCATGGCAAAAATGTGCGTCCAATACGTGCTTTTACCATTGAAGTTAACAACGATGAACGTAATCACCGCAAGGGTCATTGTCACGGCAATGTTACCCGTCAAGTTGGCGCCACCTGGCAACAAACCAAGCAAATTATTGATCCAAATGAAGAAGAACAATGTCAACAAATACGGCGTAAAACGACGGTAGTGTTTTTCGCCGATGTTGCTTTTGGCCACTTCATCACGAATAAAAATGATGATAGGCTCAAGAACCGACTGCAAACCTTTTGGCGATTTTCCTGTGCGCTCCTTGTACGACTTTGCAACTGTCAAGAAGATGGTCAACAACAAAATGAAGCTGAGAATCAACGACGCTACGTTCTTCGTGATTGAGAAATCTTTCACGTGTGAGCCGTCCAATGCCGTGATGTGTTCGTGCTCTAGTTTATATCCTTCGTAAGTTCCGTCTTCGCTGTGGTAGAAGTGGCTTGAAGAGAAAACTTTGAATCCTTTGCTTTCGTCATAAATAATAACTGGAAGCGGAATCGAAATGTGCGTGTGACCGATGGTTGCAAAATGCCACTCGTGGCCATCTGCAACGTGGTGCATAATCATTTCACCTGCGTTAAATTTCTCTTTCTCACCGTGTTTGTGAGGTTCTTCGGCCATTACTTGCGGCGATACAATGGCCGCTAAAAATAAGAAAAGTACAAATAGACGGATTGAAATATGTTTCATTATTGCTCTACGGTTTCAAATCGCGGCGCAAGTTACGATACATTCCGACAACTTCAAAGCAAGTATAAAATAAATATAATGCAAAAAAGGTAATGATGAACGAAACTACCTCATTTACTTGCAAATAGACGAATACGGCAACAAATACCATACACAAAATCAGCTTTATCACTGCTGATGCCAAGTAAAACTGCACAAATTTGTCGTTATCGTCCTGAAAACCAAAGGATAATATCCTGTGTTGAAGGATAGATAACGTAAAAAAGAAGGCTAAAATAAACCATTTTTCTTTTGGCAAAATGGCGCCAAAACCAAAGTATTCGGCTGTAAAAAATACAATTCCAATAATTGCAGAAAATAATATTGTCCGAAGCATAATTTCTTATTCGCTTTTTACTTGCACAATCATAAGGTATAAAGAAGCACCTACTGACCCCAACGAAAGCACCAGCGTGAAAAGTGGAAACTTGTAGGCCAACCATTCGTCAAGCTTCAATCCAGCATACACCCCCAAGCCTATTGTTCCCAACATTTGAAAAGCAATGCCCGAATATTTGGCATAGTTAGAGGTAAAACGTTTCTCCTGCTTAGGGTCGGTAGGGGTGCTCATTCGTTTGTTTGTTAAAAGTGTTAGTTGAGAGAAACCTTGTCAAATTCATGAATTTTTTGAACATCCACCTTGACAATTCCGTCCACTTTGGTACCGTCAAACATAGGTCTAAATTTAGCCCCCCACGTAATTTCTTCGTATCGGTACGAGTAGCGTGCATGAACTGGCTGCAAAAATGTTTCCTCCGTGGCGCGAATATACACCAGTATCTCCGTATCCGAATCCCTCAACCCTTCTTCGGTTACGCCGTACAAAGGACTTTCTTCCGTTAAAGGATGAACGAGTGTCCAGTGCATTGGGAAAAAATTCACTTGGTTGCGCTCAAGTTTCAACGGATAATACTTACGCGTTCGCTGTCCCGACGGTAGGGTTTCTAAACGCGATAACGACACCGACACGTTCACGTCCACCAATTCATTGGGACTCTCATTGATCATCCGAAACATCCACGCGTTAATGTCGAGATAAGGTGCAAAAATAGCATTTTGGCTAAACAATATTTTAGGAACAGGGCGAGAAAAACGGCTATAGACCAAGCCCGTCGCAATGGCAAAACCCAACACCCCCACCAACGACTCCACCGAAGACAAAGCGCTTGCCATCAATCCCGCAGGCGATACGTGCCCGTACCCTACTGTCGTGAGTGTTTGGGCGCTAAAAAAGAATGCTCCCCAAAATTTATCCGACACCCCCGTCCCGTGAATACCTTGCAAATTTTCGACCCCAATTACCAAGTAAAGTAGGGAGAACAGGCAGTTGACCACAAAGTAGATGAGAAAAACAACCACAAAAAAACGCGGCCAAGATAACAGCGTCAGGCGGTGAAAAATATCAGCCCAGGCCCAGAAAGACACATTGACCCGTTTGGCATTAAAACTACCATCAGGGTTGACCAGTCTGCCCTGTAAACCAGTCAGCTGCGTTCCGAAACCAAGTTCTACCCGCTGTTCTTCGCGCTCCAAAAGCGCACTTTTTTTAATTGAATTGATAAGTCTATTTGCCTTCATTGTTTGTTCGTAAATTAAGGATGGTTTAGAGAGGATTGAATACATAAATCCGAAAACCTTCACTTTTGTTCCACGACAGTCGTTTACCTTTGCCGAAAAAACGAACTTGTGAAGAAAGTCTCCATTCTCATTGCGGCACGCAACGAAGCAACCAATATCCTCGAATGCTTGCAGTCGGTTGAAGCACTGACGTACCCCAAATCGCACCTGCAAGTGCTCGTAGGCGATGATGCCTCGACCGACGAAACGGCGGACGTTGTTCGCAACTTTATTCACAACAAGCCTCATTTTAAATTAGTTAGCATCACCAGTACCCTTCCAAACTTAAAAGGGAAAACCAACGTTTTGGCCCAGCTCGCTCACCATGCCACGGGCGACTACCTGTTTTTTACCGATGCCGACATCGAAGTACCAGCCGACTGGATACAAGAAATGCTACGGCATTTTAAACCCAACGTTGGGGTAGTAACGGGCATCACCACCATGAAAATACCTCCATTTCCTCATTGGGGGTTAGGGGTCTTTCAAGGCATGGAGTGGCTTTTTTACCTCTCGCTCATGCGGCTTTTTGGCTTATTTGACATCCCAGTCACGGCCATGGGCAACAACATGGCCACCACCCGCCAAGCCTACGACGCCGTGGGTGGCTACGAAGGCATCCCGTTTTCGATCACCGAAGATTACGCACTTTTCAGGGCTATTTTGGAAAAAGGTTTTCGGTTTGAGCAACTTTTCGACCGCCGCGTGTTGACGATTTCAAAGCCTGTTCCGACCTTCCAAGAATTATTGATACAACGCAAACGCTGGATGTACGGAGCCATGTCGCTGCCGTGGGGACAGCGTATCGGGGTCTATCTCAACGGCTTACTGATTCCAATTTTGCTCGTTTTGGCACTCTTTTTTCCAAAAACTGCCCTCTTTTTGACCTTTGCCAGCTACGTTTTTACTACCGCTTGGCTTGTGGGTAGCCTCAGTTGGTTGCAGCTCAACACGCTGATGCTAGGAGCGCCCTTTTTCTGGTTTTATCACCTCGGAATGAACTTTACCATGCTGATTAACTTTTATACAACCAAAAACACACAGTGGAAAGGAAGAAACTATTTATAAATGTCAGTTTTAAATGTCGAATTTTTGTGGGGAGGGTTGCTCACAACCCGACATGGACAACGAACCATTCTACATCGCACGGATTTCTATGGTTTATGCAAGCGTGCGAGTATAATTTTTGTCATATTTTTGCTGGTGATGCACCACCGAGCAGATGCGATGAATGAGTTTGTTGCGAACGGCATTCAAAACTGACATTTTGTTCTTGCCTTCGGCGACCTTTCTCAAATAATAGTCTTGAATTTCGCCTTTGACTCGAATGGCGGACATAGCTCCTAAATGAAAAAGGCTTTTTAACCGTTTTCGGGCATGATGGTTAACCTTGGTTTTTCCTCTAATGCTACTGCCAGATTGGTATTCAAAAGGAGCAACCCCTGCATGACAGGCTAATTTTTTGGGATCAGTAATGTTAGTAAATTCGTTA
>NZ_KI519432.1:3115-124620 GCF_000482465.1 Runella limosa DSM 17973 | reverse complement strand
TGACATGAATATCTTCTGGCATGCTGCTTATCCAGTCATCAATAGCTTTGAGCTCGTTCTCAACTTTGGTGAAAACCCAAGTAGTATTATCTTCACAAGCGATGTGAATAAAGTCACTACTAATGTCGATTCCAAGATAAGTACCCATAACTAAAATAAAAAAAGATGAAACAATTAAATGCCTATAAACAACATTGTGAGACGGGCTAAAATACCCAATGAACTGTCCGTTATCAGCATTTGTCATGAAGGAGAAACCAAACATAACCTCAGTATCTGAGTACCAGTGAGTAATCGGTTTAACTCCTTCATTGCCAAATATTATTTTGAAAAAGTAAATCTACAATGAGTAACCACGGACACATTGAAAAACCTTGACAGGGTTCAAAACCCTGCCAAGGTTAAATAAAGACTAATACTCGTGCGGCAACGGCTGGTTAATTTGCTCATGCCAAGGCAAACCGTGCTGATTGAGTAAATCCATGAATGGGTCTGGGTTTAGCTCTTCGCAGTTCCATACCCCTGCTTTCATCCAATCCGCGTTGGTCAACATCAACATCGCACCAATCATCGCAGGTACGCCTGTCGTGTAGCTAACCGCTTGGGCACGTACTTCTTTCCAGCACTCGGCGTGGTCGCAATTGTTCCACACGTAATAGGTTTTATCTTGGCCATCTTTGATACCTTTGATTTGGCACCCAATCGACGTTTGGCCTGTGTAATTTTCTCCCAATGAATCTGGCGGAGGCAATACGGCTTTCAAAAACTCCAACGGAACGATGTCCATTCCCTGAAACTTAATTGGCGCAATGCTCGTCATTCCTACGTTTTGAAGAACTTCCAAGTGCGTCAAATACGCCTGTCCGAAAGTCATCCAGAAACGCGCGCGCTTCAACGTTGGGAAGTTTTTCACCAGTGACTCCAATTCTTCGTGGTATAAAACGTAGCTTTCTTTTGGTCCAATGCCAGGATAATCAATCGGCTTGTGAATGCTCATGGCAGGAATTTCTACCCACTCTCCATTTTCCCAGTAACGACCAGGCTGCGTAATCTCGCGAATGTTGATTTCGGGATTAAAGTTGGTGGCAAATGCTTTCCCGTGGTTTCCAGCGTTACAGTCGATGATGTCGAGGTAGTGCATTTCATCAAACTGATGCTTGTTGGCAAACGACGTAAATACCTGCGTCACGCCTGGGTCAAACCCACAGCCCAACAATGCCATCAAGCCCGCTTCTTTAAAACGCTCTTGGTACGCCCACTGCCAGCTATACTCAAACTTTGCCACGTCTTTGGGTTCGTAGTTAGCCGTATCGAGGTAGTGAACCCCCGTTTCCAAGCACGCATCCATGATGGTAAGGTCTTGGTAAGGCAAGGCCACGTTAATCACCATTTTGGGCTGAAACGACTTGATAAGCACCACAAGCTCCGCCACGATGTCGGCATCTACTGCGGCCGTTTGAATCGTTACCCCGTGCATCGTTTTAATATCTGCCGCAATTTTATCGCATTTCGACTTGGTGCGGCTTGCAAGCATGATTTCGGTAAAAACGTGCGAATTCATTGCGCATTTGTGCGCAACCACGCCCCCTACTCCTCCTGCTCCTATGATTAAGACTTTTGACATTTTAGTTGTGAGAGATTTGGTGACTGAGCCGCTTTCGTTAGAATTTAACTTCCGCCAGCTCAAAATTTAGTCGGCAAAGATACGATGCGTAAGCGTTTTTTCTGTTATTTGAATGTTAGTTTTTAAACAGTTAACTTCATGGACATCCTTTTACTCATTTTAGGCATTGCTGGGTTGTTGGTAGGGCTTGCAGGTGCCGTTCTTCCCCTCCCTGGACCGCCACTAAGTTTTGTTGGATTGTTGTGTCTTTATTTTTGCAGCTACGCCACCATGAGTTCATGGGTGTTGTACTCGTTTGGGTTTGTGACAGTCATTATCACTGTGTTGGATTATTATGTACCGATTTGGGGCATCAAAAAATTTGGCGGGAGCCAATACGGCACTTGGGGTTCTACGTTGGGGCTACTGCTTGGCTTTTTTGTCATTCCTGCTTTGGGAATATTTTTAGGTGCCTTTTTGGGGGCACTTGTGGGCGAACTTATCGGCGGGATGGCCATCGACAAAGCCTTAAAAGCCGCTTTTGGCTCATTTTTAGGCTTTTTGTCAGGAATTGTGATGAAAGTAATTTTGTGTTTGGCCATGATTATTTACGCCGTTGTGGCCTTGGTATAAGCTTTTTTAAAAACTTTTGACCTGCTGGCGTAGGGGAATTACCGTGACGAGTTGTCATCTTAGCAAATAGCCAAGAAAACAAACCTCTGTAAACTTTCTCCCGTCACCCAGTAGGGGTAGCCTTGTAAATTGTACTTGCCTTTTACAACACCGCTTTTGCTCGGTGACGGGATTCTTTTTGTCTAAAAATCACAATCCTCAAAAGCCATGCAAAGCTCATTCCGTTTTAAAAGCAATCGTTTCCATCACCTTTTTTTGCGTCACTCGTATTTTTTCATCGCAGCCATTGCCCTCTTGCTTTCAACCTCACAAACAACTCATTCCCAAACCCTTACTCAAACTATACGTGGAATAGTGGTGGACAAAAGCCTCCAAACACCCATTGCTGGGGCAAGCATTGTACTCGTAGGAAGCCAACCACTCCGAGGTACGACAACTAGCACAGATGGCGACTTTGCCCTACCCAACGTGCCAATAGGCCGCCAAACGCTGAAAGTGACGTATATGGGCTACAAAGAGAGTATTATGAGTAATATTATGGTCAATGCGGGCAAGGAATTAGTGCTGACCATCGGCCTCGAAGAAGACATCACTCAGTTGGCCGAAATCACCGTTAAACCGACCGTTGAAAAAGACAAACCTCTCAACGACATGGCCACCGTAAGCGCCCGGACGTTTTCGGTCGAAGAAACCCAGCGCTACGCCGCCGCTGTCAACGACCCTGCACGTATGGCGACGGCTTACGCAGGTGTGATGTCGGCCGACGATGGGGGTAACAACATTGTCATTCGTGGTAACTCGCCCAACGGCTTGCTGTGGCGAATGGAAGGTATTGATATTCCCAACCCCAACCATTTTTCGAGCTTGGGCGCTTCGGGTGGTGGCATTTCGATTTTGAGCGCGCAGGTATTGACCAACTCCGACTTTATGACGGGCGCTTTCTCCGCCGAATATGGAAATACACTCTCGGGCGTGTTTGACCTTAAACTCCGCAAAGGCAACAACCAAAAGCGTGAATACACCATTCAGGCGGGACTTTTGGGCTTAGACGTCGCTGCCGAAGGGCCTTTTTCGACCAAGTACAAAGGCTCGTATTTAATCAACTATCGCTACTCTACCCTCGAACTTTTGAGTAAAATTGGTCTTCCCGTTGGTGATTTTGCCCAACGCTTTCAGGATATTTCGTACAACATTTCGCTTCCTACCCAAAAATGGGGGAAATTTACGCTCTTTGGTTTTGGCGGATTGAGCAGCAGCACGGGCGTTGCTAAAGCCGATTCTACCCTCTGGAAAACCGAAGGCGACAAGCGTTTTGATGAAAAATTCAAGTCTAATACGGGGGCTTGGGGAGCAACGCACTCGCTTAACTTCAGTCCCAATGCGTTGTTAAAAACGGTGGTGCTTTACTCGGCCTACGAAAACGGGTTTAGGCAGAAACGCTACACCGATAACTACGTTTTTGAACCTCGCTACGATGAACACTATCAACTCAACAAACTGTCGGTGTCAAGTACGCTCAATTACAAGTTCAACGCCCGCCTTGCGCTCCGTACGGGGGCGATTTGGAGTCTCCAAACGTACGATTTTTTCCGAGAAGCGTGGGATGCCGAAGCGAAGAAATGGGAACGCTACGTGTCGTCTAAAGGCCAAACTGCTACCCTTCAGATTTTTGCGCAAGCCAATTATAAGCTCACCGAACGCCTCACTGCTAATCTTGGGGTGCATACCCTGCGTTTATTCCTCAACAGCCGCCAAAGTATTGAACCACGGGCGTCGGTCAAATGGGACTTGGCTACGGGGCAGTCATTGGCGCTGGGCTACGGACTTCATAGCCAAACTCATCCGCTGGCCTTGTATTTTTATTCTCCAACGGCTGCTGGTGATATTCCAAATCGTTACCCCAACCAGTCGCTTAATTTTACCAAGGCTCACCACCTTGTTCTTTCCTACGACCGACTTTTGAGCGAACATACCCGCCTCAAAACCGAGGCTTACTACCAGTCGCTGTACGGCGTACCTGTCAGCGCCAACCAGCGTGATGCCATTTCTATCCTCAACGTTGCGGATGGTTTTATTTCCAAACAGTTGGCCAACAACGGACGAGGCGAAAACTACGGGTTTGAGCTTACGTTGGAGCGTTTTTTACACAATAACTTTTATTACCTCGTCAGTGGCTCGGTTTTCAAATCGCGCTACCAAGGCTCCGACGAAGTTTGGCGCAGTACGCGTTTTGACGCAGGAAGTGCCGTGAATATATTGGTGGGAAAAGAATGGCAACTAGGTCAAGGCAGGAACAATGTACTGGGTATCAACCTCAAAACCACTTATATGGGTGGCTATCGCACCACGCCCATCGACCTTGCAGCTTCTCGCCGCCAAGGACAAACGGTATGGATAGATGCCCAAACCAACCAAGACAAATTGGATGCATATTTTCGGTCGGATGTACGGGTAAGTTGGAAACGCAATAAAAACGGCTTCACCAGTACGCTTTCTCTCGACCTTCAGAATGCCACCAACCGTCAAAATGTCTATAACCATTTCTTTGATTCTAACCTGAACGAAGTTCGTACCGTTTATCAGTTACCCCTCATTCCTGTCTTGAACTACCGAGTGGAGTTTTAAGAAGTAGTGGGCCATTACTTGCTCTCCTTTCTAAATTTATAATCAGTTAAGGTGACCTAAAACGGGTATGTACAGGCCGATTCTCAAATCGTATGTGCTGACAGATTCTCAAATCTGTCAGCCGAGGTTTCTCAAAACCTCGTGAAGCGCTCGATTCATTCGGTTTTGAGAAACCTCAAGCGGCGGTTAGGAGTAACCGCCTTGCACATTACCTTCCCGAAAGTTCCAAAACTTTCGAGAAGGTGCCCCCTACACGGTGATTCTACGCTTGCGCCCTAGCACCTGCCACGTATCCACCACTGACTGATTTTCAACAACGTAGGCTTCGTCGTAAAGATTTACCGTAGGACAAACGTGAAATGGCACGCCGTACAACACATCTCCGACGTTGATATTTTCCCAATTTTCTACGCGGATAACGCCATGCTCTTCACTTTGTCCAACGAGTTCGTAATTGTCAAGATTCAAAAAACGAATCCGTTTGTCAATCGGATTTTCGGCCGAGACGGCTTTGTGGCCCATGTCCACCGTAATAAAACCTGCTTTTGGCTTTGAAATCACGCGAGTGAGTACCAGTGCCGCGTACTCAAACGGCTGTTCGGGTAGTTTATCGCCGTAGCCCCAGTCCCACAACACACAAGTACCTGGGCTGCAATACGTTTCGGCGTGAAGTGCGTGTACGGTAAACGTAGGAGTTCCCCCTGCAACAATGATGGGGCGCGGTAAATTTGCCTCAGCGATGGCTTCTAAGAAATGTTGGACATCCACAAATCCATCTTCCACTTCGTGACGACGCGACTCAAAATCGGGCGTCCGCAAGTGCCCATCATATACGTGCAAACCGTGACAGCTACTATTAGGAAGTTGGTGCAACAATTGATAAAGGCCAAGAATATCGCCATCAAGGGCATGCCCCGAGCGATCCATCCCGTTGTTGACATCTAAAAACACGTCACTGACCAAGCCACTTGCGCCAAAAACATCGTTATGTTCTTTTGCGACCGACGCACTATCAATCAACGAAGCCACAAAAACGTCGGGATACTGTTGACGGAACGCCAGCAAACGCTTTACTTTCGGCCCCATCAATTGGTGGGCAATCACCACGTACTTCGCTCCTGCCATGGCGGCCATTTCGGCTTCGGCAATGGTGGCACACTTAAATTTTGAAATCCCTGCGGCGAGCATCATTTTGACCACCTCAGGCATTTTATTGGTTTTCACGTGCGGGTACAAACGCTCGGCATCGCCCGCAATGTCAATCATCTTTTGAATATTACTTGCCACTCGCTCTTTATAAATCAACAACGACGGCGAATCTGCTTGCTCCTCGTTTTGGAGCTTATACCATGGAGACATAAAGGTTAATTTGGGTGAATTGTCCAAAAATACGATGGTTCGTTCAGACTTTCCAAACGCTTATACGTAGGTCGCATAAAAATATCAAGAATTTACTTTTCGGAACTATCTCAAATGAAACAAGTTAGCACCAACAGAGGTTGTATTTTTTTACTTACTTGAAAAGGAGGTGCGCTACGTCAATGACACAGTCCGTCAAAGTTGGTAAATTTGTTACGCTAAAATCCCCCAATACACTTTAACATCTAGCTATATTAATATTATGTCACAATCCGAAGTCACCAACGCTGTAGAGCCCCTGTTGGTTGAAGACCCCCACCGCTTTGTACTTTTTCCTATCAAACACCACGATATTTGGCAATTTTACAAAAACCACGTAGCAACGTTTTGGGTGGCCGAAGAGATTGACCTTGCCTCTGACCTTCAACACTGGGAAAACCTCAACGACGGCGAGAGACACTTCATTTCGCACGTTTTGGCTTTCTTTGCGGCATCCGATGGTATCGTTAACGAAAACTTGGCCGTCAACTTCCTAAGTGAGGTACAATACGCTGAGGCTAAGTGCTTTTATGGATTCCAAATTGCGATGGAAAACATCCACTCCGAAACGTATTCATTACTCATCGACAGCTATATCAAAGACCCCGCCGAAAAAGACCGTATGCTCCGCGCCATTGACACGATTCCGTGCGTGCAGAAAAAAGCCGACTGGGCTTTGCGTTGGATTTCTAACGGTTCGTTTGCCGAGCGCCTTATTGCTTTTGCAGCCGTAGAAGGTATCTTTTTCTCAGGTTCTTTTTGCTCGATTTTCTGGCTTAAAAAACGTGGTTTGATGCCTGGTTTGACGTTCTCAAACGAACTTATCTCACGGGACGAAGGCTTACACCGCGACTTTGCCTGCTTGCTCTATACCGACCACATTGTCAACAAGTTACCCGAAGAAAATATTTACAGCATCATCCGCGATGCCGTAGCGATTGAGCAAGAATTCGTTACAGACGCCTTGCCTGTATCGCTCATTGGGATGAACGCGACCTTGATGAATCAGTACATCGAATTTGTGGCCGACCACCTTTTGGTATCGTTGGGATTGAAGAAAATCTATAATTCAACCAATCCATTTGACTTCATGGACATGATTTCGCTCCAAGGGAAAACCAACTTCTTTGAGAAGAAAGTAGGCGAATACCAAAAACCTGGCGTGAAAAACTCTAGCAAAGAGCGTGATGTTCAAACCATTAGCTTCGATGCTGATTTCTAGTTTGAAAACCTCCTGACACTGCAACAAAAAAGGAAGCCTAGGCTTCCTTTTTTGTTTACTGAGTATGTCGTCGGTCGGGTTGTGAGCAACCCGACTCACCCGTGCAGAGGGTTGCTCACAACCCGATCGACCTGCTCTACCTATACCCTAGTGTACGGTTCATTTGAGAGATAATGTACTCAAAATCCTCGGGGTTACTTTCAAAATCTAGGTCATTGACGTCGATCGTCAGTAAGGTTCCGTCGATGTAAGTATCGGCAAAATTTTCGTACAATCCGTTAAGATTGAGCAAGTATTCATCGCTGATGGTTTGTTCAAATTCGCGTCCACGCTTCTGAATCTGACGGCGGAGTTTGGGCAAATCAGCCTTCAAATACACAATAATATCGGGGGCTTTGATGGCGTTGGTGATGGTTTCGTACATCATCAAATAGTTCTGATAATCACGGGTTTCCATCAAGCCAGAATCGGCCAAATTTTTCGCAAAAATAAATGCATCTTCGTAAATCGTACGGTCTTGAATCACCGTCTGATAGTGCATCGAGCGAATCTTTTGGGCTTGCGAAAAACGACTGTTAAGAAAAAACACCTGAAGATTGAACGACCAGCGCGCCATGTCTTCATAAAAATCGGCCAAGTAAGGGTTTCCTTCTACGGCTTCGTACAAAACTCCCCACTTATAGTGTTCTGAGAGCTTGCGAGCGAGCGTAGTTTTACCTGCTCCGATGTTTCCAGTAATTGCAATGTGCATGATAGGGTAGAGTTAAACCGTTATGATAAAGTTTTAAGGGGTGGTATCGATTTTTAGGCGAAAACTTTCATAAAAAGTATGCGAATATAGTCAGACTTTTATACTTTTTCTGACTCATGCTCTTACTTCTCGGCCAGCTCCTAAGTTTTTTGTAATTTTGCAGGAACGTTATTTGCTGATTTTCAATTTCTAACTATACCACAGAAAAAATAGAACTCAGCTTTATGTTGTACTTCTTATTATGAGTCAAATGAAACCTTACAGTGTTCTTTTATACTATCAATATGTGCCCATCGAAGACCCACAGGTCTATCGCGATGCGCAACACGAATTTTGTGTCAACAACAACCTCCTCGGACGCATCATCATCGCTCCTGAGGGGCTTAATGGTACGGTATCGGGCCTCATCGAAGATTGCGAAGCCTACATGCAGTGGGTGAAAGCCGACCCACGTTTTGCGAGTATCGACTTCAAAGTGGAATACCACGAAAATCATACGTTCCAAAAACTGCACGTACGCCTCAAAGAAGAGATTGTCAACTCTGACTTGCCCGTGGATCCACTCAAACAAACGGGGGTACACCTAGAGCCAGATGATTTTAAGCAAATGCTCAAAGAAGACCCTGATTTGGTGGTAATCGACATGCGCTCCAACTACGAGCACAGCGTTGGGAAGTTCAAAGGGGCGATTACGTTTGATATGGAAAACTTGCGCGAATTGCCGCAACATATTCAAGAAATTGAGCATTTGAAAGGTCAAGGTAAAAAGATTGTTACTTACTGTACGGGCGGTATCAAGTGCGAAAAAGCCAGCGCTTACCTCCTCGACCAAGGGTTTGACAACGTTTATCAGCTCCACGGCGGCATCATCAAATACGGACTAGAAGCAGGCGGGGAAGATTTTGAGGGAAAATGCTACGTGTTCGATAACCGCCTCACGGTGGATGTGAACCAAGTCAATCCAAAAGTAATTTCGACTTGCTACGTTTGTGGTACACCTTCCGACCGCATGATCAACTGCGCCAACAACGAGTGCAATATCCACGTACCGATGTGCGAAGACTGCGGTTGGAAAATGGAAGGGGCGTGTTCGGAGGCTTGTAAATGTGTGCCCAACAAACGAGTTTACGACGGTACAGGCTACTACCCCCGCAAAAGCGACCATTACACGCCACTTCAAGGGCTCAAAAGCTTTAAAAAGTCCACAAAAAAGGCCGAAGCTTAGGAGCTTGTTTATGTTGCTCGTCCCGACATCCAGCCATGCTCGTCCCGACATCCAGTCGGGACGCCCACGGCATAAAGTCTCCGACTTAAAACACAAATAGCTGATATACAACAGTTTTTATTCGATGACAACTACGGATGCAAACGTATTTGGGTTAACCGAGCGCGACCTACAAACACTACGCAATGTATTTGCGGCCTATCCTGAGGTAGAAGAAGTCCGGATTTTTGGAAGCAGGGCCAAAGGAAATTACCACAAAGGCAGTGATGTGGATTTGGCCGTGATGAATGAAGGTGTTAGTGTCAAAAGCATTCGTGCCATTACCGCTTTATTATCCGAAAGCTCATTGCCCTACCGAGTCGATTTAGTCAATTTTCCTGCACTTTCATATCCAGATTTCATTGAACATATCAATAGAGTTGGCAGGTTGATTTATAGAAAATGAAGAGCTAAAACGCATTTTTAATCAAATGAGGTTCCAATATAACTTACTCACCATGAAAAAATTACTATCACCTTTGTTGTGCTTATTGTCAGTCTGTACGCTTACATTAGCACAAACAAAAAATTTCATTGACCTTCCATACATTGAGGTGAGTGAGAGCAAAGACACATTGGTAACTCCCAATCTAATTTACTTAAAAGTTGTGATTTCTGAAAAAGATAGTCGCGACAAAATATCCCTCGAAGAACAAGAGAAAAAAATGGTTGCATCGTTAAAAGGACTGGGAATCAGTATTGAAAATGATTTAACAACAAGTGATATAATTAGTAATTACAAATCGTACCTTTTTAGACCAAAAGAGATTCTAAAACTCAAAGAATATCTATTAAAAGTTACCACTGCTGATATGGCCAGCAAAGTAATTATTAAGTTTGAAGAACTGGGAATTTCAAATATTTCTATCGACCAAGTAGAACACTCAGATATTGAAACCATAAAAAATATTTGTAGAATAAAAGCTATTGAAAAATCACGAATAAGAGCCACTTCTTTGACCAAAGCTATTTCACAGTCCATTGGAAACGCTATTCACATTACAGATAATGAAACAAATACCGACAACATACTTCAAGGAAGGGTAAACGGGATTAGCATACGTGGTTCTTCTGAACTCTATCAAGCTCAGTATAATGCTCCCAACATCGAATTTGAAAAAATAAAAATAAGTGCCTCTGTAACCGTGAAATATGTATTAAAGTAAACCTATGCAAAATTAAACGAAAACAATTATCACATCTTCTAACCCCATGCCTTTAGGCTGGGGATATCCACAATGAGAGTGCTTCGGGAGCTTCTTTTTTAGGCAAAATAAAAATTTTAAGCGATGACCGAAAAGCCCAACGTGCTCGTTATCTGTGGCAAAAATAAAAAACGGAGTAAAACCGCAGGGCATCTGTTTCTGAACGACAACCGTATTCGCATCCGTTCGGCAGGATTAAGTCCCAAAAGCAACCGAAAAATCTCCGAAAATGATTTACATTGGGCTGATTTAGTGTTAGTGATGGAATACGAACATAAATCAAAAATTAAGGAGCTTTACAGGCATTTGGAACTTCCTACCATCGAGGTGCTGGCCATTGCCGACGAATACGAGTACATGGACGAAGAACTCATAGAAATCCTGAGCGACAGAATCAATGATACCCTAAAGCGTATATATGCGATTTAGGCAAACAGCCATTTATGTCAACCAATGAAATTCAGCATAAGCGATTTTAGCATTTTGATGGGGGGTGGTATTGCGCTTTTGGTGGCCATAGGCGTTTGGTTGAGAAACAAACAGCAGTCGTCCGCCGCTAACTATTTTCTCATCGCTTTTTTGCTCAACTGTTTTATTAGCATTTTTCTCAAAAACCTGTATTTCAATCGGTTATTTGAGCACTTCCCTCATTTGCTCAAACTCAACCACCCGCTCGGATTACTGCGTCCCGTCACCTTTTACCTGTATTTTTACTTTTTATTTCGCCCGCAAGTGAGGTGGCAAAAAATCCAGTGGCTTCACTTTGCTCCTACGCTTCTGGTGCTGGTTTATACCTTGCCTTTTTATTCCCTAAATGCCCGCGACAAAGTGCTTGTTTTCCAGCAAGCCCTCCCCGACCCTGCCCCCAATTTTTGGGCATTTGCGGGCATTACTGTGTCGTTGGCCGTAGGTTATTTTTTTCTATCGGTATATGAGTGGTGGCGTTTTCGACCAATCTCCGCACAAATCTCTTTGCCCAAAATCGTTTCCACCCGACGTTGGCTACTACTGTTGCTCGTGGGTTATGCCCTTTATCTACTTTCGTCGGTGCTTATTTGGCTCCTACCCTATCCCCAATACGAATATTTTTCCTACCAAATCATCTCCCTTTTTTTGATGGCAGGTTGCATCAAACTCCTCAGTCAGTCCGACTTACCTACGTACCAAATAATTCCTCCGAAGTATGCTAAGTCTAACCTCGTTGGTTCCCAAAAAACACAATTACAACAGGAACTTCACCGATTAATGCGGGACGAAAAGCTGTTTTTGAACGAAAACCTGCGTCTAAAAGAAATGGCACAAAAAATGGGCATCAACGAAAACCAACTTTCTCAGCTTATAAACGAAGGCGAAGGAATGAGTTTCAACGATTTTGTCAATAAATTCCGCGTTGAAGCCGCCCAAGAGTTACTGGGTTCGGAGCAATTTTACAAAACGACGATTGAAGCCGTAGGGTACGATGTTGGGTTTGGGACGAGGGCTTCTTTTTACAACGCTTTTAAGAAATTTACGGGACAAAGCCCCAGCGAATTTCGTCGAAAAAGCAGCTAAATATTGTCCAATCTTACCATTTTTGACGATTATAGGCATTTTTAGACCTACTCTTGCCAAAAAATTCACCAAGTTTCAAAAACCAACAAGAGTAGTCTCCCATGAAACAATCACTTTATTTTTCGCTTAAAACAATCGTCGCTGCCTTTATCTTTGCAGTATTGAGTCCTTCAGCCAACGCCCAATCGGTCTGGATCATGGATTTTGTGGAAGTCAAAAATGGCAAAGAAGCCGAAGTGGCGTATTTTATTCGTCAAAATTGGCAGGTTTTCCGCGTAGAGGCCCTGAAACAAGGCATCATTACGTCTTATAAAGTGCTAAAAACTACTCCTGATTCGACGGCGGCATTTCGCTATATTCTGATGACAGAATACGCCGACAGTACTGCTGTAAGGCTCAGTGAAGAACGTTTTCGACCTATTTTGAAAGCATTACGCCCCAACGGCCCCCTGTTTTTAAACGAAAGCCGTCCCAAAGATTTTTGGCAAATTCCGATTTCAAAACAGGCAGTAACGTTTATTCATTCAAACGAAAAAAAGTAGCCAAGTAACCCATGAAATTCGACACACATGCCCCAACTGCCCGACTCCAGCCGTACATTAAGTATTTTGTGGTGTCGGAAAACGACCAAGAAAGCGACTACAAAGTCTTTCCGTCGTCGGGGCTTGTGATTGGATTTCAGTACCGAGGCCAGCTTACTTCTTACCAAAACGGCACTGTCCAATCGCTTGCTTCGGCGGGAATTACGGGGATGTCCGACAGTTACAAAATTTTCAAAAATTCCGCTCATATCGGCACTATTTTGGTTTATTTTACCGAGACGGGTTTTGCCCATTTTGCCTCTCAACCCACGCACGCACTTTTCAATTTGAGCCTGTCGTTGGAGCATATTTTTGACAAAAACACCATCCAAGAAGTTGAGGAAAAATTGGCAGCAGCCACCACCGACAAACAACGCCTCCGAGTCGTGGAGCAGTTCTTTCTTTCCCAACTCAAAGACATCGAAACCGATAAACTTATCGTGGAGGCGGTTAGGCTAATTTACGAAAGCAAAGGAAGCATTCGGGTAAAAGAACTCAACGAACGGCTGTTTATCAGCGCCAGTCCGTTTGAGAAACGTTTCCGAAAAGTTGTGGGTACGACGCCCAAAAAATTTGCGTCGATTGTACGTTTTAACACCGTTTTAGCTCAATTTGACCAACAAAAATCGCTGACCGATATTTGCTACGAAAACCATTTTTTTGACCAAGCTCACTTCATCAAAGACTTCAAACAATTTACGGGAGATACACCCGAAAACTTCAAACGCTTCTTGTAGAAAAACGATTTTTCACAATCACAGGCCCACCCATTATCGAATGAAAATTTTGTACATTTATGCTTTTGATTACACCAGCATCCTGCCTCAACTCAGTCGGTTTATGTATCATCGCTTTATCTGTACACTCTTTTCATTCCTCTGTTTTGGGTTAACTTCAAACGCCCAAGAAGACTCCACTCGTTTTTTTGTGGAAACAGGTGGAGTGGCCGCTACCTCACAGCACACACCGTTTTGGCTTCGTTCTAACCAATTTGGAAGCGTTCCTCTCTCTAATCCATTTGTGTTTGTGAAAACAGGGGCGCAAGCTTTTATCGGAACAAAACCCCGCAAAGCCCAACTTCACCTACAAGGCGAAATTATAGCCAATGTAGGGCGTACTTCTTCCGTCATTTTACCCGTGGCATCTGCCACCTTTCGTCATCGCCAATTTGAAGCCTATGTAGGTCGTCGCAAAGAATTTTTTGGGTTGGGAGACACCCTACTTTCCTCTGGTTCTTACGCTTGGTCGGGCAATGCCCTGCCCATCCCCAAAGTACATATTGGCACCAAGGGGTTTGTCTCAGTCCCTTTTACCAAAGACATACTGGCTTTTCATGCCACATTTTCTCACGGTTGGTTTGGTCGCCAAGATTCGGTTCATAATTACTACTTACATCAAAAAAGTTTTCACGGTCGAATCGGGAAACCCACATGGAAAGTCAACTTTTTCTTAGGGTTGCTCCATTATGTACAGTGGGGTGGTACGCCAGTTCATCCCATACAAGGAGTCCTTACCGATGGCAAATATCCTTCGTCTTTCAAAGACTACCTTTATTTGACCATTGCCAAATCGCCCGAAGGCACCAGTTACTCCGAATTTGAAACGTTCAATCAAATTGGTAACCATTTGGGTTCTATTGATCTTGCTTTTTCGTACAAACAAAGCAATTGGGACGTATTATTGTACCACCAACACCCCTATGAAGATAAATCTGGTCTAGCTTTTACCAATTTCCCCGACGGGTTGTATGGGCTACGTCTCAAAAACGCCAAAGCAAAAACAGGGCGTGGGCTTCATATTTCTCAGGTGACCCTCGAATACCTCACTACGCTTGATAAAGGCAATAGTATGAATCCTGATTTGCGCAATAGGTACGAACCCGACCCTTATTTTAGACATGCCCAATATACAACCGACTGGACTTATAACCATTTCATCATTGGAACGCCCTTTTTTACCCGCTACTTTGACATGAACCCCACACTCATTGCCCCAGCTTACGTCAATAAATTGACAAGGGGCTACTACGTGGCCAACAATAGCGTAGAACTATTTCATGCGGGATTAGATGGCACCATTGGGCAGGTCACACGCTTCTCTACTCGAATTTCATACAGCAAAAACTTCCCAGAATACTTTAAGGACGTGTTTGCCAAAGCGAACCAATTTTCATACCTAGCTACTTTTATTTTCCCTTGGAAAAAATACGGACTCGAAACCAAAGCAACAATTGCATTCGATTATGGTCAACTCTTTGACAAAAACCTTGGAATAATGTTTTCGGTGAAGAAAGGCTGGTAGCCTAGACGGTACAATAATAGGTTTCAAGCCCTTATCTAAGAATTATTATATTTGTGAAGTAAACCTTACAAATATGCCTAAACAACTCCTGAACGACCTACTCTTACAAAATCAATTGACATGCAGTTTTGCCTTTCAGCAAATTACGCCCGAAAATGCACATTTACGTCTCAACCCCCAAACTGCTTCTGTTGGGTTCATTTATCGACATGTAGCCGAAACCATGAACCTATTTGGGTATTTTCTAGGAATGCCTAGCGAAGTAACCAACACCACCATGGGGCACACTGACGAAGGCCAGGGCAATGATGTAGAAGCAAGCCATGTACTGCTCCAAAAGGGGTTTAATATGTTGCAAAATTGTATCAATTCAACCCCTGACGAGGCTTGGAACGCCCCCATTGATACGCCCTTTTTTGGTACGGTTTCGCGCATGAGAATCTTTTCTCACGTACTTTTTCACAATGCCCATCATGCGGGACAAATTGCTTTAACACTGTCCAAAGGGGCTTAGATATTACAATCATGCTGCTGCCTTATTTTCCTTTCGAGGAACGTTACTCTTTTACCATGGGCACTTTTCCCCTCAAAGAAACCGACCCACTGGTAGAAGTAGATGAGCACTATGTGGCCGAAATAACCGAAAAACGGCACCTACTTGCTGAAGATCACGGTTATTATTTCAACGCGCTGCCCGAAACACATTTGGCGCAATGGGAAGTGCTCGACAAGGTGCTTCGGGCATTGGTAGCTTTCTACCCTCAGCATTTTCAGTTGACGATCAAAGACGACCGTTGGCATTGGCATAATCACCTTTTGGACGAACAGCAGTCTTTTGTATTTGAGGACAATAGTAGCCTTCCTTTCTTGCCCCTCGATTGGGTAGGCCGCCAAGTACAGGAAGATTTACTCCTGATGGCCAACGATGAAGCCGTCACGCTCAATGCGGGGCAATTGTGCTTTCCCAACGACTGGGATTTGGGTGAAAAGTTTGGCAAATCGTTTTTGGACATTCATACGCACATTCCTAAAGTACTGAGTCCTATGATGATGACGGCACAAAAGCTGATGGAACGCATTCTCCCTCATCGACCCGTGTGGCGTCTCAATTGGAATTTCAAAATCCACAACGCGTTAGATATGTCGTCGAAGTATTTTGTGGCTTCGCGAAAAGAGCTGGCAGAAGTAGGCCCTACCCTCACCCTCGACACCCTCGGCGAACGGTTGTACTTACGCGTGGAACGCCAAACGTTGACTCGCCTACCTCGTTCGGGCTATATTTTGTTTGGGATTCATACCTACCAGAATACGCTCGCCAACGAAGCCAAAGATCCCGACCGCGCACGACGGATGTACCAAGTCCTGGAAAGCGCTCCGCGTGAAGTCATTCAGTACAAAGCCATTCCGTTTTTTGAAGAGGCATTGATGAAGTATTTAAAACGAAACGAAACCTTATAGGTTTCAAAAACCTATAAGGTTTATATGAAAGAATCTCATTACATTTTAGAAAAGGGCATCGCTGAACTCGATGCAGATACCCTCTTGATTGATGACAACGCCAAGCGTGAATGGAGCTATGAACTGGTCATCGTTGTTTCGTTGGGGGTCATGGGAACAGCCAAACTCCACAAAGGAATAGAAAGAAGCAACTATTTCGATATTGCTTTAGGAGTTATTTTTTTTGCAGTTACGGCCTTGACCTTGTGGAATTACCGATTTAGAACTACCTACCAGAAGGAAATCTTACTTTCGGAAATAAAAGAAGTAGTTTTTACTAAAAGAAAAACAAAATGGCTTGGTGCTAGTATTGTTTTAAAAACAGGTAAGTACCGCCTTATATCTCTCGATGAAAATTTTGACGGAGAACGCTTTATTCAAATGCTGCAACAGCGGGGAATAAAAGTAAGGCTTGGGCGTTAAAGCGAGCTGTATTAAACCATAAACGTAAACGAAACCTTATAGGTTTCAAAAACCTAT
Source organism: Runella limosa DSM 17973 (assembly GCF_000482465.1). GTDB lineage: Bacteria > Bacteroidota > Bacteroidia > Cytophagales > Spirosomataceae > Runella > Runella limosa. The sequence continues at coordinate 107,509 of NZ_KI519432.1, read as the reverse complement.
AAGGTTTGGACCGACCCAATGAAAAAGCTTTTTTTTAACCTTTATTTCCTCTTTTTTCTACTAACACTCTCAAGCGCTGCCCAGCCTAAATCAAGTTTTGAGCCGCAACGTACGTGGGTATGTATGATTGGCGTTTTGGAATGGGCAGATGCCAATAGCTTTGCCTCTTTTGAGAAAAAAGGACGCGTCGATGCCAAAATCATTCAATTTTTCCAAAAGCAAGGCGTACCTTCCGAACAAATCCTCTACCTCAAAGACCAACAAGCTACCACCAAAGCCATTCGGGCAGCGATGGCACCGTTTTTACGTCAGGCCAAACCCAACGACGTTCTTTTTTTCTACTACTGCGGTCATGGCTATAAAAACGACGCCAAAAAAGTGTGCTTTGCTAGCTACCAAGGTACCGACTGGTCGGTCGAAGAAATGGTACGAACCGTTAACGATAATTTTGCGGGAAATACCGCCTTCTTTACCGCCGATTGTTGTAATTCAGGAGGATTATCGCAGGAGGTTCGTAAATTTCCCCAACGTAATTATGTCGCGCTCAACTCCGTCGTTCCCACCAATGTCTCGACGGGCAACTGGACTTTTTCCAATGCTTTGTTGTACGGTCTGAAAGGAGAATCGTTTGTGGATACCGACCAAAATGGTAACATTACGTTGGGTGAACTCGCCAACTACATCGACGAAGAAATGGCCGTCGTAGAAGGGCAAAAAGCCGCTTATTTTGTTCCCGAAACTTTGCGCACTTGGGCCATCAGCAGCAACGTCCCTCCCAAAAAAGACAAACGCATTGGTCAGCGCATCCAAGTGGATTATGACGGCACCGATTGGCTGGGATTTGTCGTGGATAGCGACGCGGGAAAGAAGTTCAACGTTCGTTTTTACAGTTATACCAACAACGAAACCGATTGGGTAGCATCCTCGCGTTTAAAACCATTTGTTTGTCCCAAAAGCTATCCCCTAGGTTCGTCCGTTGAGGTGTATTATGACGACGATAAAAAATGGTATCCCGCCAAAGTTTTAAAAACGTATTCGTGTTTACACTATATTCATTACAACGATTACGGCAGCGAATGGGACGAATGGGTGTCTCCTACCAATATCCGACTCAAAAAATAAACCAATTAACTATCACCTCTCATGTACAAATCCCTCTTTCTCGTCCTTATTTGTGCAGGTCTTTTGACCTCTTGCGGAAACTCTGAGGAGTTGGAACGCCTTCGCAAAGAAAACACCGACTTGAAGGCACAACTTGACTTGATCAATGCCGCTAAAAAGCCCAAGTACATCCTAAAGCTAAAATTGAAACAGGCTAGCTTTTCGTTGAGTGTAAAAAAACACATTCGTAATGCGGTGAATGCGATTGAGTTTGAACTACCAGTTGACAAAGATTTTTACGACAGCGTATCGGAAGGCACCGAAATCGTGGACAAGTTTCGCTTTGGCTCGCTGGTATTGTACGGTACCCTCGGCGACTGGGAAATGACCGTTCGGGGCAAAGAAATCCGCGAATAAAGTAGCAGCTATTTCTGATTTTTTTGAATGTCTGCCCACTCTTCGGCGACGACGGGGGGCATTACTTCGACCAGTTTTTCTTTTACGGGAAAATGAACAATCATCGAAATACAGGCCGAGGCGGCTTTTTGCTCACAATAGGCATGGTCAATATTGAACTCGAATTAACTGAACACCCACCACTGGACGACCGTCGGCCGTAATGCCCTGTATCACCACACGCACCGTCCGCACTACGTCTGACAGCGGAAAACGCAGCTGACTGCGTCCCTGCCCGTCGGTTTGCATGAGGGGTTTCCAGTATAAAACATCCCGATAATCAAGCTTAGACGTAGTGCCGATTGCTGCCTCTGCCTCGTAGCGAGGCACGTAAAATTCGCGCTGTACCGACGGATAACTGATGAATTCAATTGGCGTCATTCCTTCGTTCGTTTTAGAATTTTTCTGCATCGACCGAGCACGTTTGGTGTAAAAAGCAATGACCCCATTGCCCGCTCGAACCCCATAAGTACCAGTGGTACCCGCATTTTTTAACACTTCGATGCGTTCGATGTCTCCTGCATTATAGTACAGCAAAGCGGTTCCGTCGCGGTCCTCTATGGGCACGCCATCTATCAAGTACAAGGGTTGCATGCCGCTTTTGAAACTATTTACCCCCCGCATAAATACCTTGTAGCTACGCGCTTGGGATACCCCTTCTCGTTGAACGATCACACCTGTCAACCGACCCTGAATCATTTCGTACAGATTTTGAAAAACGGGTGATTTGTCGTCGAACACAACAACAGCATCGGCCGCATTGTGCAAACTGCGCAGTTGAACATCCTCGGGTCTTTCCTCATATTTACGCGCTCGAACCGTCACTTCCTGCAAGACTTGAGCTGTTTTATCACGGTAAAAGTCAGCGTTGGCCTCCTGTCGAATCCGAGCCGCTTTCGATTCCTCCCGCAACGCCAACCAATCGAGAGCCGCAGTTATGCGCCCAGATTCCCATTGATTATTCGACGTTTCCAAGACTAAAATGGCTTCTTTGGCAGAAAGTTTTCTTGACTTTTCATCCGTAATTTGTACCATTAACTGTAAAGTATCCGTCACCGCCATTCCTACGAGACGGAAGCGCCCCTGTTCGTCAGCACCTGCCGTTCCTACAAAGGATTTGCCAACACCTGTCGATACTACCGTGAGCTTCGCACCAGCTATAGGTTGATTTTTAGCGTTTAGGATGCGTCCTTTGAGCGATACGCCACCGAACTGTTCTGTTTCGGGCGTACCGCTAACACGTCGCCAGCCCTGCGTCAACAGTAAATCATCCAGTGCTTGAAGGGTTTCAGCGGAGCGATTCTTCAGGTACTGGTTGGGTGTTTCGATACGTCCTCGCAGCTCTCCCGTCAGCAACAAGTGGGTGTGAATGTTAGCTTCAGCGGTATCATCAAATACTTGGTCGGCGTCAGTAATCGAGGCTGATAAAGCGGCCAGCACTGGTGATCCATTATCACTCAAATTGATACTCAAGATGGCCTGCTCGCGTGGCTGATAGCGGTTTTTGTTAAAACTCATCACTACACGTACTGGCGCGGTGGATTCGGGGACAAATACCAATCGTTCGGCCTGGGCTTTACCGATAGCATCATACAGGGTGATTTGCGCAAGCCCTGCTGGCCAAGTCGTTATGGGCAAATTTATCTTCGCCACTCCGTTTTGCAAAAGAATTTTTCGCTGGTCAATCACCCGACCCTGCTGCTGAACCACCACATAGACAGAGTCGGTTACGGTCCGTTTTGAACTCCTTATGGTCAACATTAGACGGGTAGTGTCGCTGGTTGCATCAGCCGAAAGCAACAGCCCTTCCATTTCTGGCTTGGGCAATGATACACGCTGCGGCTGGTTGTTATATATTACATTGGCATAATAAGTCCGCTGTGCCTTGGGCTCCAGCAACACGCTTGTCATCCCCTGCTGATTGGTTTTAAACCCAACGACTTCAACGCCCAAATCGTCAACAATACGTCCCCCAATGGCCAAGCCGTGTCCGTTGGGTTGTAGAATTTTTACGCCCAAACGCGCTGGTAATCCCGCAATCCACCGACCACCTTCGGGCAAAATCTGAACGTCTAATAGCTTGGGAATAGAATCATTAGGCATGGATCCGTTGCTATTCCGAAGCAGGTTATAGACCGTCACCGACCGCTCAAACGCTGGGCGGTGTTGCGCATCATCTTCGTCGGTGTATGCGCGTAGGTGGTACGTCCCCGTCGTGAGGGTATCCGACAAGCGAAAATCGCCGCTGCCGCGCCCTTCCACGATGCGCACCCACTGGTGCTGCACCAGTTTTCCTGTGGGCGTAAGCAAGTCAACATGGATAGCCGTTTCGCCACTGGCCCGCTGATGATTGGCCGCGTCGAGTAAATACGTACTCATCCAGAGCCTATCTCCAGTGGCATAAAAGGGTTTGTCAATGTGTACAAACAAGGTAGGAGCCAGCAACTTAAACCGTTCACTGAAAGCCGCCGTAATGCGTTTTAGGCTGGAATCAGGCAGTGCAATTTTTCCCTGTATTGCCAACGGATCGTTTGTAAGCGACTCCTTCGCATTCGCATCGGGTTGCCAATCGGCGGGCAGCATCGTCGAAAGTCGATCATCTCCCATCGAACCTTGTGCCACCATTCCTTCAGGCTTCGTAATCACCCCATTGGTAGCCAGTTGTAGGTATCCGCTGGGGAGCGATATTTCGGTGTATTCGTAACGGGCATCGGGATAAGGTGAAAAGTTGGAAGAGGCATTCCTGTAAAACACAATGAGCTTCATGGACGAAACCAATCGGCGTTCGGTCGATAACTTTCCAGGTTGAATCAACGTAGCAGCCTTGACTGGAATCAAACGCTTGTATTCGCTAATGGCGGCGGCGAGCGTAATGGACTTACGATCTGCGGGCATTGGTTTAGTAACATCCTCCTGAAAAACCATAAAGCCCGACTGCTCAAACGTATTATCGACCAAACTGGCCATTAAATGCCGAATAGAGCCTTGGTAGGCCGCTAACCGATTGCGTCGAACCCGATTGGCTTGCCGTTCGCTTTCTGGTTTTAGTTCTTCAAAACGCGCAGTACCCGCCGAATACGTCTTTCCCGAGGCCGCAGCATCAAAATGTTGCAAATCATACACCAATCGGTAGTCAAGTGCCTGATTTTCAATAACTAACGGCTCGTTGGCCGTCGCATACAGGTGGTTATTCTCTTCGTTAAAATACAGTACATCACTGTTGACAAGCTGGCACTGCCCACCAAACGGCTCCCCAAGAAGCTCCTTTTTAAACTGACGTAGCTGTTGTTCTCGTTGCTTTTGGTTACCACGTACTATTACCGTTTCTAAGGTTTGCGCGCTTGCTTTTAGCCGAAAATCAGCTTTTTGGGGAGAGGCATTGTCAAATCTAAACGTCCGTTTTTCGGGTTCGTACCCAATAAAAGAAGCCACAATTTCAACCGTACCCAGCGGAATACCGACAAGGGTAAATGCTCCTTTTTCGTCAGTCACTGCCCCTCGCGTACTACCATTCACATAGACATTGGCAAAGGGCATGGGTTTGCCCGTCGTAGCATCTCCTACGTAGCCACTGAGTGTGGCGGTGGTTTGCCCGTGAGCAAAAAGGATTGATTTTAGAAGTAGGACAACAGTAGTCCAAACAACAAAGAGCGAGCAACGCATGGTGGTAAAATGGCTGGTTATTTATGAAAACCAGTGAAGTAGTGTAACTACTCGCTCTTTTTTGAAATCCCTTCTCTCAAAACGGTAATTTCCCCAAGTCAACGTTGCCACCCGTGAGGATAATGCCTACTTTTTTGCCCGCAAAGCGTTCTTTGTTACGAAGCAAGGCCGCAAAAGGTACGGCGCAAGAAGGTTCAATGACAATTTTCATCCGTTCCCAAATCAACCGCATGGCAGCGATGATTTCGGGGTCGGACGTAAGAAGAATATCTTTGACGTGTAAACGAATGATTTCTAACGTCTTATCGCCTAAGTTCGTCAATAAACCGTCGGCAATAGTATTGATGTACGGCGCTTTTTCAATTCTGCCCGATTTGAACGACAAAACGGCATCACCTGCCCCTTCGGGCTCACCCGCAACTACCTCCGCCGTGGGGCAAAGATAATGTGCCGCCAAAGCTGTACCACTGAGGAGCCCGCCGCCGCCCACGGGTGCCATCACGGTATCAAACGCCCCGTGGTCTTCGATAAGTTCTTTCGTAGCAGTGGCTTGTCCTGCAATAACGCGATAGTCGTTGAAGGGGTGAATCATTGTCGCACCGTATTTGGCAATCACTTCGTCCACGGTGCTTTCGCGGGCTTCGAGCGTGGGTTCACATTCGATTACTTCGGCACCGTAGCCACGTACGGCGTCTTTTTTGACTTGGGGAGCCGTGCGAGGCATCACAATGTACGCCTTCGTTCCTACCAGCCCTGCCGCATACGCAATCGCCTGGGCGTGATTGCCCGACGAATGCGTTGTCACCCCGTTTTTTAACTCCGTTGGACTTAATGATAATACCGCATTTACCCCTCCACGGGCTTTAAAGGCGCCAATTTTTTGAAAATTTTCGCACTTAAAATAAATCTCAGCCCCGCTCATTCGGTTAATCGTTTGGCACGTAAGCACGGGCGTGCGGTGTACGTGCGGACGAATGCGCTCGTGAGCGGCTTGGATAATGCTAAGGGTAGGTATCATGTTCAAATGGTGTATACTTAGGAGTTGCTATCTTTTTATATGTATTATTGGCAATACCTTAGGATAACAGGTCGGGTTGTAAGCAACCCTCCACACTATCCACTCACTGCTAATCCTTGCTTTTGGAGGTAGCTTTCCCAGTCGGTTAGTAAGTTTTTCTTCAATACGCGTGGGACTTTGTTTTGTCCTCCCATTTTCCCTTTGGCTTCGAGCCAACCGTAAAACGTACTGGAAGGAACGACCGTCACCAATACATCTTTCAACGCATGACGACGCTCTACCACGTAGTCATCGTTCAAAACTTTAAGGTGTCCATCTATTTTTTCGCGCAACACTTCGGGCGCTACGTGATCGTCGGTGCCGATGTACCAATGGTGCGCAAACAACGAATCGGAACGAACACCCGCCACCGTAAATTCTTTGATGGTAATGTCGAGTTCTTCGGCGGTGAGCTCAATGGCCTTGTTCATGTTTTCGACCGAAAGGTGTTCACCACAAAGGCTCAAGTAATGCTTTGTACGACCCGTTACGGCGATTTCGGCGCGTTCTTTGTTGACAAACTTTACCGTATCGCCAATCAAATAACGCCACGCCCCCGAGCAAGTAGAAAGCAAAAGTGCGTAGTCCACGCCCTCTTCCACTTCGTCAATCATCAGCGTTTCGGGGTTGCAGATAAGCTCACCGTCTTCGTTGAAGTTTTTATCGTTGAAAGGCACAAATTCGTAGAAAATGCCATTGTCGAGCACCAAGCGCATCCCATCTGCGTGCGGGCGGTTTTGGAAAGCGATAAAGCCTTCCGAAGCCAAATAGGTATCAATGTAAATCAACGGCCGAGCCAAAAGCTTCTCAAAACCAGCACGGTAAGGTTCAAACGATACCCCTCCGTGACCAAAAACGGTGAGATTGGGCCAAATATCGTGGATGGTATCGAGGTTATACCGCTCGATGATTTTTTCCATGATAATTTGAAGCCACGCGGGTACGCCTGCCATGAAGCCTATGTCCCAGCTCGGGGCTTCTTCCACAATCTTTTCGAGCTTGCGCGACCAATCGCGTTCACGGGCAATCTCCCGCCCTGGCTTGTAGTAGCGTTCAAACCAAAAAGGAATGTTTTTGGCGTTGATACCGCTTACATCTCCCTCAAAACGGCCTTCGTCGATGGCCGTCAGGTCGATGCTTCCGCCGACGAGGAAGAAACTTTTTTCGTACAAATCGCTCGGAATTTCTTCGTAGCGACCCAGCGAAAAAATTTGGCGCAAACTCGTATTACGAAACGACTTGGCCATGGCTTTCGTCACGGGAATGTATTTTGAAGCAGCTTCGGACGTTCCTGAGCTCAACGCAAAATACTTGACCCGTCCAGGCCAGCAAACGTTTTTCTCGCCTTCACGCGCTTTATCCCACCACTCACGGTAGATTTTCTCGTAGTTGTGAACGGGAACAAATTCCTTATATTTTTCGTAAAAAGTTTTGCTTTCGTCAAAAACGGCTGCGTTGAGAATGTCCTCAAACTGGTATTTTTCACCAAACTGCGTATAACGAGCCTTGGCAAGCAGCTTGCTGAGGGTTTTCCGCTGTATGTTAGCAAAATCTACATTTTCTTTCTGAATACGAGTTGAGAGCTTGATTCCTCCTTTTAACAAGTTTCCCAAAAGTGCCATGCTATCAGGGGTTTTTAGTGTTGTGTATCTTTCTTTATAGGTTAGACTAGAATTGCCATTGCTGCATGAGCTTCATGGTTTCGTAGGCTGTTAAATCATATTGGCACGGAACTACCGACACGTAGTTGTTTTCTAATGCCCACTCACAGGTATCTTCTTGACCTGCGTCGAAATTTACGAAATTGCCCGATAGCCAAAAATAGCTACGGCCGTGTGGGTCTTTTCTTTTGTCAAATTCTTCTTGCCATTTGCCGTTGGTTTGGCGACAAATACGCACTCCCTTCAATGTTTCTTCCGATTTTTTCGGGAAATTAACGTTGAGCGCTACCCCTTTTGGTAGTCCGTTTGTAAGGACGTTGCTCGCGATTTGCTTAATAAACGGCTTTACGTGAGAAAAATCAGCATCGGCCGCAAAGTCGCAAAGCGAAAAACCAATCGACGGGATTCCTTCGATGGCTCCTTCAATCGCCGCCGACATTGTCCCTGAGTACAAGACACTTATTGACGTATTTGAACCGTGATTGATACCACTTACGACCAAGTCAGGCGTACGATCTTTGAGGACATAGTGCTTGCCTAGTTTCACACAATCGGCAGGGGTGCCGCTGCATTCGTAGGCTTTTACGCCTTCAAAAATGGGAGTAGCATGTAGTCGAAGCGGCTCTCCGATGGTGATGGCGTGTCCCATGCCCGACTGAGGGCTATCGGGGGCTACAACCACCACTTCTCCTAACTCCTGCATTACTTCTACTAACGTCCTGATTCCTAATGAGGTAATACCGTCGTCATTGCTGACCAATATAAGTGGTTTTGGGGAATACATATTCAATAATCGCTCGTTTAAAGGCTGGCAAAGTTACGGACAAATCGTCATATTTTTATGCTGGCCTATTCGTAGCCATTTTTCAATACTATCTTTCCCCCTTTTTGTGCTACTATTTCAATTTCGGTTTCGTCAATTTGTTTCACAATCATTCCTTGTTGCATCTTGACAAGATGCGTTTTGAAAGGTAATTTCAGACGAGCCACCCCGCCTTTTTCTGAATACAGCTGAATTTCGTCCACATTTCCGCCCGTCCGAGTAGCACTTACCAAAAACGCCCCCTCCGCGCGTAGGTCACGAAAAGACGCTTCCGCCCAGTCGGCAGGAACGGCAGGAAAAACGTTGATGACTCCCGAATAACTCTGCAAAAGCATTTCTTGAACGCCCGCCGCAAACGCAAAATTCCCTTCCAACGTAAACGGACGATAGGTAAATTTGGACAAACCCGATTTGGTTTGATCACCATTGGCGTGAAACGAGTTGGGCAAACAAAAAGCCGAGGCAAACGTTCGGAGGGTTTTCGCCGCTCCTGCGCCGTCTTTGGCACGGGCTTTCAGGCTTCCTAGCCAAGCGTAAGAGTATCCACACCACCAATCGGGGCCAATGGAGTCGAGTAAGGCTATGCTTTTTTGGATGATTTTTTGGTCGCGTTCGCCCTTTTCCCACTGAATATCCCCCAACGGATGAATCGCCATCATGTGCGAAAAATGGCGGTGCGATTGCGAATACGGCATCGACGGCGACACCTTCAATTCCAAGCTATCTGACAAGGCATAATCGGCCATTTGTTTATTCAATTTTTTCCAACGGGCCATGTCCTGCGTCAAATTGAGCTCGGTAGCCAATTCTTCGGCTTTGCCAAACGCAAAGCGCATCAACGACAAATCGTAATTGGTATTTTCCGAAAACCAAGCCGTCACTCGGTTGTCGTTGATTTCGGGGCTAGAACCTATCGGCAGTTGGCGTTTCCAATCGTCGTTGAGAATGGTATTTTTTTCGAGGAAAGTGGCAACTTGTTTGAACCACGGATACGCCCGTTCTTGCAAAAAACGGCGATCCATGCTGTAGCGCCACTGAAGATAAAAATGCTGCGACAACCAAGCCGACACCGTTGGAGAAAACGAATACTGAATCCAACCTCCCATGGGCACGCCCGTAAGCGTGGTTACGCCTGGGACGTTGATACCATCCGTTTGAAAAAACCATTTGGTGTATTCACGGTACGCCGCGCGGTTAGCGTCGAGGTGGTCGAGGTAGCCCATCGCTTCATCGAGGTGGTTGGCGGCATAGCTTGGCCAGTAACTCAGCTGGGTGTTGAGGTCATGGTGAAAATCCCCTTTCCAGGGCGGAAGGCGACCATTGTCGGCCGTCCACACAGCTTGCAGCGAAATCGGTGGCGCTCCTTTGCGGGCTGTACTTCCAAACTTGTATTGTTCGAGGTAGTATTGTTTTTCGAGCAACGGGTCGGGCAATTTGAGGCTCGATTTTCCCCAAAAATTTTTCCACCAACTCAAGTGCGGAAGCATCGCTTTTTCGTATGGCATAGCGGTGGCCGTCAGCTCGTTGGCAGGTGTTTTGGGGTTGTTGGGGTAGTGCGCCGAAATACTCCACACACCTTCCCACGTATTAGCGGCTATTTCTTTCCAACGAACGCTCACTTCGTATTCAAATTCTCCCCAGCCCTTTTGACGGTACGTAGCCGACTTTGAGTTTTGTTTTACTTTTCCTTGCTTGTACCCCAAACGCGCCAAGTCATCACCCGCTACCGAACCGCCAGCTGTTTTGTCCACTTCGCCTTCGTATTTGGGAGCCAACAGCTGAATATCAACCTCTTTGACGCCCTCCAATCGAAAATACCCAAATGGTAAATTGGCATGAACGAAGGAGGTAAGGCGCGCTCCATTGGCCCATTTAACTTCTGCCACGGCGCGCTGAATGTCCACCCGTGCGCTTGTCACCGCTCCCCATTCTTTTGAAGCTATTTCGAGGGCTGCTCCAGGGATTTTGCTGGGAGCAGGTTCTTTTTCGTAGGGTACGTCCCCGTATTGTTGAACCGTTTTGTAGTTATTTTTTTTGATTTGCTCTTGCACCCACTTGTAAGTAAACTCGGGCTTTTTCATGCCTTCCATGGGGCGTAAATCCCAAAGTTCGGCATGGTCGAGTGAAAAACGTAGCTTATCGTCTTTTTGCCAAATCAGCTCTCCCACAAAGCCGTTACCCAACGGCAGTGCTTCGTCCCAACGCGTCGGAAGTTTATCAAAAACAAGGTCGTGACTGGCCGACACTTGCGCCGAAATAGTGGTGTGTAGGCTACCCATAAAGAACAGTAGCAGCCCTAAAAAGCGTTTGGACATGGGTCAGAGTTTATACTAAAAGTGACTTCAACGCCCCAATTTACCAAGCAATGCCCATATTTCTACATTAGAAAAATATTAAAGCCTCAAAAGCGCCTCCACGAGGTTTTGAGAAACCTCGGTTTTCGGTTAGGAGTAACCGAAAGCACACGCTTTACTACTACTGATCAATCTCTCGGATTTTTGGTCAAGCTATTATTGACAGCGTTTGAGTCGTCGTTTTTGGTGTTGTTATCACTCAATATATCGGGTTCGTACACAATCATAGCCTTGTAGTGGGGAGGGAACTCCTCACTGGGTTTAAAAACAGGCCGTTCGTACGAAAAACTAAAAGAAGCACTGGCATTGAGGTTTTGGAATGGAAATAATTTTACCATTTTTCGATTGGAGCCACTGTATTCCTCCCAGAGTTGAACGTTCTGCTGATTGATTCCACTTTCGTAATTCATCAAACCAAGGTTTTTGACCGTCACTACCACCTGTATTTTGTCACCCGTAGTAGGTTTTAGGTACCTAAAAGAAATATCGGTCACGGCAGGATCAATAGACCCCAATCTGCCTGTACTAGCCCCACGAACCACCGCCGCACTGGCATCAGCAAGCTTGGGCTGTATGCGTCCTGTTTGAGAAAATGTAGGAATTGAAAATGCAAAAAGCACTATGAGTACGTGAATGAATGAGGGTTTCATGGGAGTATGTAGTAAAAAGTTAAAAATAAATGAGTTAGTAATTATTTTGAGAGGTACATCGCCGCATCGGGATAACCATCGCTGTTGGCATCAAATCCTGTCACTTTTAGCCTGACTTTGAGGAAACCATTTGTGCCTGTTGTGCCAAGGTGTTCCACCACATACAGCAACCCATAGCAAGTGCGGTTTCCCATTTCGGTTTTGACTGCGAAGGTTTTTCCTGTGAGCTTGGTACGGCTCTCGAAGTAGCTTTTAAAGCCTTGGGTTTGCTGTACAATCGCTGCCAATTGATTGTTGTTTTGAATACGTTCAAACTGCACAGGCGAAATCGTCGTCAACGCAATTTCACTTTCATTGACTTTGGGCCATGTTTTAGGAGGGACATTGGCATCCTTGTAATTCGGGCCTCGAAAATAATAGTTGGCCGCCAGCTCATTTTTGACATAACTCGGCGTAAGTAACGCATACATAGGCAATTGACTATTGAAATAATCCGTAGCGGCAAAAATGAGATCGACCGACTGTGTTTCTGTAGCGACCGTTATACCGTCGAGAATTTGGCCACGCATCATATCCAGATAACATCCAAATTGTTCATGGTTTTGGTTACCCAAATTGGCCGACCCATCTGGATTGTAAAGATGATTTTCGGGGACAAAGGCAACTGCATTTACATTATCCAAAGCAGGCGACACAGCTTCCACCAAAGTGGGTGATTGAGCCATTGGAGTGGCCGTAGAAGTCACCAAAACCTCAACTGGTACGACTTCGGGCTCCAGTGTTGTGGTAGAATCACCCGTTTTTTTTCGCTTACGATGCAGCTGCCGTATGGGATCAAACAGTGCAATGATGGATTTGACGTTTGTGGCCGTTGCATAGACTTGCTGCCCAGCATTATGAAGCTGATTGCTAACTTCTTGGGCAACATACGCCGTTTTTGTGGCTTGTTGATTTACTTTTTCTGCCCCCAAAACAAGCTTATTGGGCGACTGCGTCTGGGCGAAAAGGGAGGTGCTAATCAATAACACCAAACCCGTTTGAACAATCGTTTTCATAGAAATTAAAAGCTAAGAGGTTGTTATGAACGAGGGACTAAGCTGCGTGGTTTGACCGTAAATCGAATAGAGCGACTGCAATTACCGTCACCTCCAGTAGCAGATTTTCCAGTGACAAGCAGTTGTACATTGTACGTTTCATTTCCATTCTGAAAAATGTACTTCTGGACATTCTGGGTGGAGGTAACGTTGTAAATTACCTTATTATGACTTGTAGTAATATACATGGTATAATACGCTTGACAGTCAGAACGTAGCGGCAGTATGGGCATACTAAACCTCACTACTTGGGTAGGACTGGGCGGCAATTCCATGTTGCGCGACACCATTATTCCTACAGACCCATAAATTGCTTTTGTTCCTGTCATCACGTCAGCAGAGACAGCATCGGAGAAGCAATTGCAAATACGACTGTCGGGCGACTGGGCCAAAGCCGTAGCTCCCAAAAAAACGTTTAAAAGCACACAGCTGAAAAATTGAAAGCGTTTCATTTGAATTGGGTCTTTAGGGTTAATTAGCGTAAAACAGCTTCAAATGGGCGGTTATTTCCGTCAAAACGTACCAGAGGGCTACCCGTTTGGGCAAACACAACCCGTTCTTGATCACTGCTTTTTGCCACAATACGAAGCAAGTCCACATTCCAGTTGTCGCCGCCAATTCCTCCTCCAAAGGTGGTTTGCAGCATCACACATTTAATTTGACCCAATGGAGCCGCTCGGCGCAACGAAAGCAAAACAGCTTCTTTGTAATTATCCATCCAACGAACACGTTTATTGACCGTAGGATATATATCCGTTGAGCCATCTGTGTATTTTACTATCACATTTACGTTGTCATTGCCACCGCGCAAATCGTCGCCTCCCGTCCCGATTTCAATGAGTAATTGACGTACCAGCCCATCATTGGCCAAAGGAGTGGAAGAAATAGCTGGTGGACGAGCAACGGTGTATTTTTTATCCACAAAATAGGTCAGCCATTTATTATCGGGGCGTTCTTGATAGTAGTAATTTTGTGCAGCAGGGTTTACCCGTAACGTCATGGTTTGGTTGGGGTAATTGGGGTCATAGATAAAGATTTTGAAGTCTTCTTTATAGTCCCCCAAATCTCCTTTGTAACGCCCTAAATCATACCCAATGGCCAATACTTGATGGTGCGGACCTACGCCACCGTTGCCATCTTTGAATAAGCCCAACGGCACAGGGCTGCCCGAACGCATCATTTCGACCAATTCTTGCACTCTTCCTCCGTTGCTTCCCTGCAATCCCCAATTAAAGAACTCATTGGTTCGCCAGCCAAACGGATTAAGAATCAACTCCGCCCATTTGTCGGCGTTAGAGCCTCCATTTGAGTTAAGCAGGGTAGAGTTGTTTTGGCGGGTTAGAATATACTGATGCAACGTCGTACCTGACGCGGGGCGGTGCGTTTGTGCAGGAATGGGTTCGTTTGTTTTGTAGTAATCAAGTGCCGAATAAACCATGCCACCGCATAGTCCGCCAAAACGAGGGCCATTGAGACCCGCAATTTGAATTTGGGTCTGAAATTCGTTGGAAAATTTGAAGCCGTGTTTGGTAGGATCGAATGTCGTACGTTTCATATTAGCAAACGTTCCAACGGGAAGTTTAAGGGCTGTCGATTGAATGACAGACTCTTGGGCAACAGCGGCCTCCGTGTTCATCAAAAGACCTAATGCGAGCGAAATGATTGTTAGCTTTTTCATGATAATCAATAAGTTGCGTTGAATTGTTGGGTCAAAGGTAGTGGGTCAACGCACGCTCGTCAATTACCTTTTCGGGTGATTTTTAAAAGCAAAAAGCCGTCAGGGATAGATACCCTGACGGCTTTTTGCGCCCATAAGCGTAGGCTATACCGCTACTATTTTTTCTTTTAGGGCCTTTGCCACCGCCTCAGTGCCACAAGAAACGTGGAGTTTGGTATAAATATTTTTCAAGTGTTTTTTAACCGTATCCAAAGAGATAAAGCATTCAGCAGCAATCATTTTGTAACCGTACCCTTTAATAAGCAATTGAAGAATTTCCTTTTCTCGTTCCGACAAATTATAATCGGGTGCGGGTTTGGCTTCTTTTCGGAAGTACTGAAAAATTTTACTCGCTACCTGCGGACTCATCGGCGAACCTCCTTCCATGGCTTCTTGCAAAGCCGCTATCAAACGGGCAGGTGGGGTATGTTTAAGCAAATATCCATCCGCCCCTGCACAGATACACTCAAAAATCTGCTCGTCGTCATCAAACACCGTAAACATAATGATTTTGGTATGTGGGCGGGTTGCCTTAATGGCTTTCAGCCCCTCTACACCACTCCGACCTGGCATGTCAATGTCCATAATCACCAAATCGGGCTGGCACAATTGTACCTCTTCAGCTGCGCGTAAGCAGTTGTCAAACGCCGCCTTGACGTTGAAAAACAACCCGTCGTTGAGCAGCAGTTGCAGCGACTGACGAAGTTGATTGTTGTCTTCAAAAATGAGTAAAGATGTTGCCATACACAAAAATAGTAAGCTTTGTTGGCTTTGTAAAGTACCCGTTTGGGTGATTTCCGCTGGAGGTTATACTTTCATCACCAGCTCAATGGTGGTCCCTTGCTGGGGCTGAGATTGAATTTTGAGGTTACTTTTGAGCAATTCGGCGCGGTAGTGCATGTTATTGATTCCATTTCCTTTCCGTACTGTCTGTCCATCAAACCCAATGCCATTGTCTTGTACCAACAAAGACAACTCGTTTTCCGCCAATGTAAGTCGCACCACGGCTTTTGTTGCCTTAGAATATTTGACCATGTTATTGATTGCTTCTTTGTACAGCAAATAAAAATCCCGTCGCTTATTCATGGGAAGTTTAAAATGGCTTGACTCGTCAGGAAACTCCAAGTGATAGAAAATATTGGCTCCATCGAGCATATCCGACGCATAGCGCCGCATACGAATCAGGATTTTTTGAAGGTCGTCGTATTCAGGATTAATATTCCACACAATATCCCCCAAACTTTCACTGATTTGCTGAATACTCTCGCCCGCTTGTTGCAAGTATTCTTGGGCTTGTAGGGGTGTTGAGAGGGTGCGTTTAGTGAGTTCATTCAAGATATTCACATTGGTCAGCGAAGAGCCTATCTCATCGTGTAAATCTTTCGAGATATTGTTCCGAATGGCCAACAATGCTTCTTTTTCTTGCAGTTGCTTTCGGAGTTGATACCTATTAAACAAAATCCAAGCCAGCAAAGCCATAAAAAGAAACGCCCCGCCCCCTACCAACTGAAACAGCCGCTGGCGCTGGAGTTGTCGCTCTTGTAGTTCTTTATCCTTTTGAGTAAGTTCCAACCGCTGACGTGCCAACTGGAGCTCTTGTTCTTTATTTTTGGTAATCAAGAGTTGTTTTTCAAACAACTCTTTTTGCTGGCGAAGCGCCGCCTCTCGAAGCTTTTGTTGCTGAATTAGTAGCTGTATTTGATCTTCTTTACGTTGTGCCTCCAGTCGATTTCCCGCAATCAGGGCTTTTTGTTTATCGATTTCTAATTGGCGAATGAGTTTTTCGGTACTAAGTTTCGCTATCTCAAAATCTTTCCGCTCCGACTCATACTTAATTTGCAATTCGGAGATATTGTTTTTCACCAACACCCCCTCTAAACTGTCTTTGAGAAAATGGTAGTTGAGCGAATAATCAAATGCCCTTTTAAAGTCGTTTGTACGGGCATAAAATGCTGACTTACTAAGATAAACATCTCGCAAAACCTCTTTTCGTTGAAGCAAATCAGCCAACTGGGTAGCTTCAACATAGTATTGGTTCATTTTTAGGGTGTCCCCCATTTTAGCCGAAATTTCGGCGGCAATACGGCTCTTGGCTGCCACACTGACTAGGTCATTTGTGCTACGACTAAGGTCAATAGCCCGTTGAATAGCCTTTAATGCCTCGGCGTATTTTTGTTGACGATCAAACAACAATGCCAAATTTTGATGCCCTTGAATCAGGTGTTTTGTTTGCCCATTGATTTCTGCATACTTCATGGCCTTCTGACGATACAGCACGGCCGAGTCGAGCTGATTATAAGAAGCATACATCGTACTCAAGTTTCCCGCTACCGTCGCAAGCCCCGAAACGTTGTTATTTTTGGTATGCACACGCAATGCCTCTTTAGCATATTTGATGGCATCGGTTTGGTTCCCAAGCCGAAAAAAGGTATTGGCTAAGTTGCCTGCAGAATTGGCCCATCCGTGCAAATTGCCCAAGTTTTCATGTAGTTTCATAGCTTTTAGGTACCAGCCAGCTTCTAGGTCGCGCTGATTTTGTTTTCCCGCCACCATACCTAAATCATTGTATAACACGGCTGTATATTGAGATTGCTCTTTTTCAAAATACGTAGAAAGCGCTTTTTGATAAAACTGCGCAGCCTTAACCAAGTCATTATTATACATCCAGTATTTCCCTTGTTGAACCTGGGCCATCCCAAACATAAATGGATCGTTGAGCTGAGTCGCAATACGGCTTCCGATGTCCCAATATTGGCGTACATCGGTATTCGGCGTATGCTCCACCAACAAAAAAGCGATTTTCAAATTAGCCCACCCCTCTCCGCGAAGCATCGTCGTTTTTTGGCTTAAATCCAAAGCCTGCTTTGCCAACTGTAACGCTTGTGACATTTCTTCGGAGGCATCCGCAGCAGCAAGCAACCGATAGATTTTGATTGAGTCGGCATTGGTATATGATTGCGCATTTAGCGCAAATGAGAACGCGAGCCACCAAACCAATAAAAGGTATTTCATAGTAGAAGAAGTTTTGATTTGAGCTCTAAACAAAGATACTAAAATCCATGCTTACTCTCCTACCTCTACAACCGATTCTCGCCTTTCCAAGCCGTGATTGAGTTGCGAAAGGGCTTCTCGGCGTCGTAGTTGGGATTCGGTGATGGAAACATCGCTCCTATCGCTGCCTGCCAGCGTTGGAGTTTTTGGCGTAACTGCTGAACTAGCTGTGGTTTTTCGTTTACTAAATTATGTTGTTCCGAAACATCCTCACGGACGTTGTACAACTCCCACCGATTTTCTCCCAAAAACTCAATCAATTTGTAGTCTCCTTCCATTGCAGCTCCCGTAGGTGGGCGTTGAGGCGTATGATAATGGGGATAATGCCAGTATAAAGTACGCGTTTCCTTGGGAGATTTCCCTTTCAAAGTGGACACAAAACTCCGTCCATCCACGTCTTTTTTCTTGGTCAACTGCGCCAATTCGAGGAGCGTAGGCACATAATCAATACTAGCCACAACGTCTTGCAGCGTAGAACGCGGCGCAGTCACTGCAGGATAACGCACTAGCAACGGCACTCGAATCCCCCCTTCGTAATAGAACCCTTTCCCTTCGCGTAGAGGCGCGTTTCCGTCCACTTCTACCAAACCCCCATTGTCCGACGTGAACACTACAATCGTATTTTCACGCATTCCCAACTCGTCCAGTTTTTTTAAGATTCGGCCTACACTTTCGTCCAAACTCTGAATCATGGCGGCATAGATTGGATTAGTCTTGCTGACACCCAACGTCTTTTTCTTTTCCTCGTATTTTTTAACGTAATCGGGTTTTCCTTGCAGAGGGGTATGTACTTGGTAGTAACTCATATTAAGGAAAAAAGGCTGTGTGCTATTGGCGTGTTTTTCAATCAACTTTAGCGCATGATCCGTCAAAAAATCGGTAAGATAGTCGCCTTCTTTTCCACCTTCTGGTAAAAACTTCACGGAATAATCGGCAGTGGGCGTCACGTTTTTGTAGGGATAAAAATACGACCCAGGTTGTCCTTTCGAATGCCCCCCGATATTGACATCAAAACCTCGATTATGGGGCCAAAACTCTTCGGTTTCGCCCAAATGCCACTTGCCCACGTGGTAAGTGGCATAGCCATTTTTGTGTAAAATTTCGGGTAAGATTTCCTCCTCTTTAGGAAGTTCGTAGCGCATTTTGGCCGTTTGAAACTTGGCGTAAGGATACACCACCCCAGGTATCCAATCGGTGATTTTGAGACGAGCGGGATATTTTCCTGTCATGATGGAGGCTCTCGTAGGCGAGCAAACCGCACAAGCCGCATAAGCTCGCTGAAACTGCGCTCCCTCGGCCGCCAACTGATTGAGATTAGGGGTTTCGTGAAACGTATTACCGTAACATCCCAAATCGGCCCAACCGAGGTCGTCAGCCAACATAAAAACAATATTGGGCGCTTTGCGCGGTGCTTGAAAGGCACACAAAGCTAGTAGCGAAAGGGAAATGCTTACAAAAAATAGCTTTTTCATAAAAGAATCTTAAAACGACTACTCGGTCTGACTATCGTCTGACCGAATACAGAAAAAGACCACTCGGTCAGACGATAGTCAGACCGAGTGTGCATACGACATGCAATACATAAGCAAGAGTTAGGTAAACGTTACCCATAAAATGCTTTGAGAAATGATTAACCCCTCCTTTCAATGTTGAAATCATTTACTTTTTGCCTGTTTTTTATTTTATGTAGTGGTCTAAGCTTTGCCCAAAAAGCGAGCGCATGGCCAGCCGATTTGCCTTGGTGGAAGCGAAATAACCTGCGCGTCATCCAGACCAACTTACCTGCCTACGAAGCCGCTACCCTCACTGCCGACTCACTGCTGAAAGATTTGGAAGCGTGCTCTGCCAATACATTACTTATTAATGCGGGCGGGATTATGGCGTTTTATCCCACCAAATTGCCGTTTCATTACACCAATCCCTACATGAAAGGCAACATGCTGGGCGATGTTGTTGCCCGTTGTCATCAAAAAGGCATCAAGGTCATTGTTCGATTTGACTTTAGTCGCGTTCACGAAAGCATTTTCAAAGCCCATCCCGACTGGTGTTATATTTCTCCCAAAGGCGACCGCATCATCAATACCGATATGTATGTAGTGTCCATCAACGCGCCTTACGTTCAGGAGTGTGCTTTTAAAATTATTGAAGAGGTCATTGACAACTACCCCATCGACGGTATTTTTCTCAATATGCCTGGGTACCAAGTCAATAATCCGTACGAAGGTAAATACCACGGCATCGACCAAAACGAAGCGGATAAAAAGCGATTTGCGCAATATAGCAATGGCCTCACCTTACCCACCGAGGAAAACAAAGCGGACCCCGTTTTTCAAAAATACCTCGCTTTTAAAAAATTCACGGTCGAAGATTGGTCGGAGCGGTTGCACAAGCTTGTCAAATCCAAAAATGAGCAGATTGCCATCTGCACGTACATGGATCGCTTTGTCGATATTATTCGCCACGAATCACAGACCAATAGTTTGCCGTATTGGCCTTACTCGGCCTCTGATAACGTCGGAAATGCGGCTAACTCTTTCCCCAACCACATCATTAGCAACAGCAGCATTCAGCAAATCTCGTTTCAGTCGCGCTATAACGCCGTGGAACCAGAGGAAGTATCCATTCGGTTGTACGAAAATATTGCCAATGGCTCGGGCCTCGACATTAGTATGATGGGAGACATGCGCGGCTACGAAGACGAACGCAATTACGAGGTGATTAAGAAAATCTATGCGCACCACAAAAAATTTGAGCCTTATTTTGGGAAGTATGGTTCGGTCGCCAAAATAGCGGTGGTCGCGCCCGGCGCATGGCCCAGCGGCAATCCGATGCAAGAATACCGTGGCATTCAGCTTATGTTACGTGAAGCACATTTGCCTTTTGACCTTGTCGAAGACGCTCAAATTGAACACCTAGCGACCAAAATCAAGAACTACAAAGTGGTGATTTTACCCGACATTACGTACTTGAGTAAAGCCGCTGTTGAGGTATTAAAAGAAGCAGCCCAACAAGGAGTTCACCTCATTGCCACCAACCAAACGATGTTTGATAACCCTGCGGCTTTGCAGGAGCTGTTTGGCGCAAAAATCATCAACAAAGACCACGAAGGCAGTGGCTTTTACCTTGCTCCCGACAACAAGCAAATATTCCGACGTTTTGCAAAGCAAAAGATGTTGTTTTGGAAGTTTAGCCTAGGGCTTTACGACCTTTCAGGCAGCGACCAGCGGTTGTTACCCATTCTTTCCAAAGGTCGCCCTGGCCCGCCCGAAATCATTGGAGGTCACGAACCTACGGGGTATTTTGCGATGGGACTAAAACAACACGCGCGGAGCAAAGCCGTGATTTTACCCATCAACCTGGGCAAGCTTTATTACCTACACGGGTACGAAGAACACAAAAACATTCTCCTCGATGCCCTCGACCTCGTTTATCCCGAAGCAGGTGAATTATTACAAACCAATGCCCACGAACGCGTAGAGGTGATTTTGAAAGAATATACCAAAAACACGCCCGAAAACAGGAATAAAAACGTTTCCGATGGCCTGATTTTGCATTTGGTGAATATTACTGGTTTTAGCGGAAATACGTATTTTGCTCCCCTGCCCATTGCTAACCTAAGCTTTCGGATTCAAACGCCGTTCAAACCTTCCAAGGTTTTTTCGATGGTCAGCAAAGAACCCGTCGTTTATTCATGGAAAAATGGCCAACTTGAGCTAAAACTTTCTAAATTGACTGACTTTGAAGGAATTGTGATTGATAAGTAGCAAAGAGTAAAACCTCTTCGCGGCTCTTAAGACTTTGCGAAAAAACAGGTTAATCGCACTAAAAAAGTAGCCTCAGCAAGGATAAATCTTAGTGAAAGATGCCACCCCGATGGGGCTTTGGTTCTAATCGAATCCATTCTTCCTACTAAGATGTAGCTCCTCTGGATCAATGAATATTGACTATGTATTTTAAGTAGATTAACAAAAATTTTAGAGTAATTCAAAGTAGCCTCGGTAGAGGCGTAACATTTGTAGTAGTAGCAGAAGCATATTTTTTTGATTTTTGCTTCGTAGAAGCATAACAAACTACTAATACCCTAAAATTTATACGCAACTACTTAATGCGTTCAACCTAGCAGGGAAACAAGGGGCAAACCGAAAAAATAGCAAACCATAAACTTCAAACAATAATGAAAAAGACCGCCCTAATCGTCATTGCCTTTGGGCTGACACTCGGCATGGGATTGTTGTCGTTTAAGCCCAAAGATAAACGCCCCAACATCCTGATTCTGTTTTCGGACGACCACGCCTTGCAAGCCATCAGCGCTTACGGAAGTCCCTACATCAAAACGCCTAACATCGACCGCTTGGCCAAAGAGGGGGCCGTGTACCAAAATATGTTTTGTACCAACTCCTTGTGCGCCCCCAGCCGTGCTACGTTGTTGACAGGAAAGTATAGCCACAAAAATGGCCACCGCGACAACCTCACAAAGTTTGATGCAAGCCAACCGATGTACCCTAAGTACCTCCAAGCCGCTGGTTATCAAATGGGCTGGATTGGCAAATGGCATTTAGAAGCTACCCCTCAGTACTTCGATTATTGGTCGGTATTGCCTGGGCAAGGCGCTTATTACAACCCTGATTTTATCGAAATGGGCGGTAAAACGGTTCGCCAAGAAGGATACGCCACCGACGTTATTACCGAAAAAGCACTACATTGGCTCGACCAAGACCGCGACCCTTCAAAGCCGTTTTGTCTGGTGATTGGTCACAAATGTCCGCACCGAAATTGGCAACCTGACACGACCGATTTGCGCGCATTCGACCACGTAAAATTCCCCCTTCCTAAGAGTTTTTACGATTCGTACGAAGGTCGGATTGCCGCCAAACGCCAAGACATGACCGTGACCAAAACCATGCGTTTGAAGGAAGACCTCAAAGTGGACGCGGGCAGTGACCCTTTTGTGAAACGCATGAACCCCGCCCAACGCAAGGCGTGGCTCGCCTACTACGACCAAGTGTCGGCTGATTTTAAGAAACAAAATTTGTCGGGACGGGCACTTGACGAATGGAAATACCAGCGCTACATGCAAGATTATTTGGGAACACTTCTTTCGCTCGACCGTAACGTGGGAAAAGTATTGGATTACTTGGACAAAAAAGGCTTGACCGAAAATACGTTGGTGGTGTATTCGTCCGACCAAGGGTTTTATTTGGGCGAACATGGTTGGTTCGACAAGCGATTTATGTACGAAGAGTCGCACCACATGCCGATGCTCATTCGCTATCCCAAACGCATCAAAGCAGGGACTATCGACCGAGCGATTCATAACAATACCGATTTTGCCCCCACTATTTTACAAGAAGCAGGACTGAGTGTTCCTGCTGATATGCAGGGACAGTCGTTTTTCAGCAAAAAAGCGCGCAAATCAACCTATTACCACTATTACGAATACCCCGCCGAGCACAGCGTACAAACGCACTTTGGCATCCGTACCGACCGCTATAAACTGATTCGTTTTTATAAAGATGGCGAGTTTTGGGAGTTGTACGACCTCCAAAAAGACCCCGAAGAAATGAATAATTTGTACGACAAACCTGCCTATCAGAAGATTCAAAAACAGCTTACGATCGATCTAAAACAACTCATTCGCCAATACGACGATACTGAAGCGGCTGCAATTTTGGCAAAGGAAGAGAAAAAGTGAGTGAAAACTCTCCTCCTCCCGCTGTAATCTGATTCATTCTTTCTACTAAGTCCAACCTAGTTTACCTACTAAAAGCAAAACGCTCAGGTTTCCCCAAGCGCTTTAACAATTTCGTATTTCGTCATTTTTTTATTCGACATTTGCTAATCCATGCCCTTCAATTCTGCTACTACTTTAGTAATTGAGTCTTTGGCATCCCCAAACAACATCATACAGTTGGGGTAATAAAACAATTCGTTGTCGATACCAGCGTAACCCGCCGCCATCGAACGCTTGCTGACAATCACCGTTTTGGCTTTGTCGGCGTTCAAAATCGGCATTCCGTAAATCGGACTGGCAGGATTGCTGCGGGCAGCGGGGTTTACTACGTCATTGGCTCCTACGACAAACACCACGTCGGTCGTCGAAAACTGGTCGTTGATTTCTTCCATTTCCACCAACTTATCGTAGGCCACGTTCGATTCCGCCAAAAGCACGTTCATGTGCCCAGGCATCCGTCCTGCCACGGGGTGAATCGCGTATTTTACCTCCACGCCACGCTGTTCGAGCAAAGCTTCCAATTCGTGAATCACGTGCTGGGCCTGCGCTACCGCTAATCCGTAGCCCGGTACAATAATCACTTTTTGGGCGTAGTTCATCATGATAGCGACGTCAGAAGGCGTACTGCTTTTCACCGCTCCCCCCGTTGTGGCGCTTCCTCCACCTGCGGCGGCGGCACTACCTCCTCCGAATGAGCCAAAAATTACGTTTGTAAGAGAGCGGTTCATGGCATTACACATCAAAATCGTCAGTAACGTCCCTGCCGAACCTACCAAAATCCCTCCCGTAAGCATCACTTGGTTGTCGTACAAAAACCCACCAAAAGCCGCCGCTACGCCCGTAAAAGAGTTGAGAAGCGAAATCACCACAGGCATATCAGCTCCTCCAATTGGTAACACAAAAAGGACACCGTAGGCCAACGACAACGCAAAAACCGTATAAACCAAGGTCGTGCTTGGATGCCCCAACGCAATGTAAACGGTCAGCCCTAACGTTGCTATCAACAGCACCAAAGTAAGGATGTTTTGCGCAGGTAAGCGGAAGGTTTTTT
Source organism: Runella limosa DSM 17973 (assembly GCF_000482465.1). GTDB lineage: Bacteria > Bacteroidota > Bacteroidia > Cytophagales > Spirosomataceae > Runella > Runella limosa. Next base: position 83,100 of record NZ_KI519432.1, on the reverse strand, counting down.
TCATGATTTCCTGCAACTTGGCGTAGGCGATGATACTACCCGAAAACGACACGCTACCGATGACCAATCCTGCCACAATCGTCAAGACGGTGGCGGGAGAAGCATCGTCGTGCAGGTGTCCAAATTCGACCAACGAAATAAGTGCCGCACAAGCGCCCCCCATTCCGTTGAAAAGACTCACCATTTGCGGCATATCGGTCATTTTTACTTTTTTGGCCGAAATCCAACCGATGATGGTTCCGATGGCAATCCCGCCGAAAATCCAGCCGTAGTTGCCAATCGGCTCGCCGTCTTCGTTGGTATGCATAAAAATAGTACCCAAAATAGCAATCGCCATCCCTGCCGCTGCCAAGAAGTTGCCGTTACGGGCAGTTTTAGGCCCCGAAAGCATTTTTAATCCTACGATAAAAAATACCGAGCCCAAAAGGTAAATAAGGTATAACCAATATTGTTGTATCATTTCAGTTCACAGTTGAAGGTTTTCAGTTTACTGTTTGGGGTTTACTGTTTCAGGTTTTCAGATTAGGATTTTTAGTTTCAACCCGAGACCTAAAACCGTAAACTCAAAAACTGCAAACGGTTACTTTTTCTTTTTAAACATTTCTAACATACGATCGGTGACGACGAAACCGCCCACAACGTTGAGCGTTCCGAGAATAACCGCCAAAAAGCCGAGTATCAACGCTGGCCAATTGCCTGCTTCGGCATGACCCATGACGATGATCGCCCCGATGATAACCACCCCGTGGATGGCATTGGCACCCGACATTAGCGGGGTATGCAGGGCGGAGGGCACTTTGGAAATCACCTCTATCCCGACAAAAATGGAGAGGATAAGGATGTAGATAAGCTGTATGTTTTCGCCAATAAATGTGATGATTGCGTCCATAATTTGAAGATGACGTTATTTTAAAATTGATTTGGTAAAGGCGTGGACCAACTGACCTTGGTGTGTGATGAGGCTTCCTTTCGTGATTTCCTCCTCTAGTTCCCACTTAAAACCGTCTTTGTTGGCCAAATGCAACAACAACGTACTGATATTTTTGGCGTACAAGTCGCTGGCATTGGTGGCGAGTAGTGCAGGTAGATTTGACTCTCCAATAATCGTGACCCCGTTTTTTACGACCGTCTGATTGGCTTCGCTCAAGGCACAGTTCCCGCCCGATTCTACGGCCATATCCACAATCACACTGCCCGTTTTCATTGATTTCACCATTTCTTCCGTCACCAGAATAGGCGCTTTCTTACCCATCACCAAGGCCGTTGTGATGACGATGTCTGCGTCCTTGATGCGCTGTTTGATAAGGTCTTGTTGTTTTTGGAGAAACTCCGCCGACACTTCTTTGGCATAGCCTCCTTCCGACTTGTTGGCTTCCATGCCTTCTACGCTCAAAAACTTCCCGCCCAGCGACTCCACCTGTTCTTTGGTTTCGGGGCGAACGTCGGTGACTTCCACCACCGCGCCAAGGCGTTTGGCCGTCGCAATGGCCTGTAATCCTGCCACCCCAGCGCCAAAAATCAGTACCCGCGAGGGTTTGATGGTTCCTGCGGCCGTCATCATCAATGGAAAAATTTTCCCAAGGGCATTGGCCCCAAGCAAAACCGCTTTGTAGCCCGCGAGGTTGGCCTGCGAACTGAGCGCATCCATGCTTTGGGCTTTGGTCGTACGGGGAACGGCATCCATGCTGAAGGCCGAAATTTTCTTGGCATTGAGGGCTTGAACCAGTTCAGGCTGCGTGTAGGCGTACAGAAACGAAATGCTCACTGCACCTTCGCGCATTTGAGCCACTTCTTCCAGCGTAGGGGCGTTGACTTTTAGAACGACATCGGCATCGGCAAGGAGCGTTTTGACATCTGCTACTACTTGAGCGCCTGCTTTCTCGTAATCGGTGTTAAGTAGGGAAGATTTCTCGCCAGCATCACTTTGGACGGCGCAGGTAAAACCCGCTTTGAGAAGGGACTTAACAACGTCAGGTGTGACCGCAACCCGCTTTTCGTAGGTTTTGGTTTCTTTCAAAATAGCTATTTTCAAGGTTGAAGTAGTTTATTGGAATAAAACCCCAAAATATAGGACATTATCCACATAAACAATAAGATTCGCCAGTTTTCGGAAAATCTTTTTGTATCGACCAGCACTGCACTAAAAATGGCAACCGCTGCCTTTGCGCTTTGCAGAGGCAGCGGTTGAAAAAGAGACAATTAAAGGAATGCTGAGTTATTTGCGAATGCGAGCCGCATCCTCACTTACCCCCGATTTTCGCCCGCGAGCTTGGTACTTCGACTTCCCAAAGTTGTACGTCACCCGAAACGACGCATAGCGCTGCGGCTGCACGTTGGTAAACGTCATATCCGAATCATCCACTTGGATGTTTGCCCTAAAAATGCTTGTCCAAAAAATATCGTTGACGTTCAGTTGCGTATTCCAGCGGTTATTGGCAAAGCTTTTTTGGATGCCTAAATTAATTGCTCCCAACGAGCGCGCACGGTAGAAACTAGCACGGTCGGGAACATTGTACCAACCCGACACTTCGAGCGTATATCCTTTGGGCAACGTAAACATATTGGAAACCCAGAGCGAAGCCGATAGCCCAGCTACCGAATTGCTTTGGCTATTGAGGGTGACATTTTCGCCCCCGTAGGCAGTGCTGAGGTACATTTGATAGTTCCATTTGGGCATCAAAGTAGCCGAATGACTCACATCAAAAAATAGTCGATGGTTGTTGGTATTGACCTGTTGCCAAGTCGTAAGACTCGTGGTAGCATTGTACAATGGCAACTGAGTCACCCCGTTTTGATTGTAATTATAGCCTGTGACCAACATAAGTTTTTTATACGAATAGGTCACTTCCGATACATTCCGAATACGAGGATACAAGAACGGATTTCCCATCGCTACTGTGTAGGGGTCGATGAAAAAAGGAAAAGGATTGAGTTGCCAGACTGTAGGCCGTGAAATTTTACGCGACGAACTCCATACCAAATTGCTGTTGTCGTTGAGTTTATACTGTAGTGTTAGGTTAGGTAAAATATTCCAATAGTTGCGGTTTACAATCGCTCCTAATGTGACGGATTCCCCTTGGGTAACGGTATTTTCCGCCCGTAGCCCTGCCGTAAAACCTAGCTTTTTAAACTGCTTGCTCATTTGCATAAAAAACATCGTAATGTTTTCGTCGAACGTAAACTCATTACTTCGCCCAAAGTCTTTACGAAAATCAGCCGCTGTCAAAGGAGTCAAACGAGAAGCATCCGTCCGAATGAGCGTATCGTAGTCAATTTTGGCAAGGTTTTTTACGTAATTCATTTTAAAACCTGCCTCCAATTTCCATTCTTTCCCCACAACGTCCGTATAAATCGCGTTCAATGTTCTGAAAGTTGAGTTGGCGAGTTGGTCGTTTCGCTGAACTGAGATACCCCGCACTTGTTCGTTGTTTCGCACATATTCCGACACCATATTTTGCGTCCCAGGTTTCTGACTGCCTGCCACGGCCACTTCCACCATCAGTTCACGGCCTTTGTTGTTTTTGTAGGTATAGCCCGCTAGTCCCGTCAACGAACGGCTATTTTCCGTCATTTGGTTGTAGCTTATCATCAACGGTTGTTCATTTCCGCGCAGCACCGACTTGTTTTCCGCATACGTCGAACTGGGAGCCCTACCCATATCGCCCGTAAGTTTAATATCAAAGCTGTGACGCGGACTGACCACGTACTCTACTCCTACTAATCCGTTGAGGCTTTGGTTGGGGTTTTTAAGGTAGGCATACGACTCAAACACATCTTTATTTCCTTCTTTTCCCATTATACGTCGGTCGGTCAGTTCTTGGTACCAATTGGATGAACTCCAGCCTGTATTGAGCGAAAACGCCATTTTTCGGGTTTTGTACGACAGGTTTCCACCCGCGTCGCCCGTCGCAAAACGGTGTTGCAAATACGTCCCATAGATTGAACCTCGCCCACCCAAGTTTTGATCACGTTTGAGCTTGATGTTAATCACCGTCTGGAACGATGACTCGTACTTGGCAGGCGGCGTGGGCATGAGTTCAATCGTTTCGATTTGGTCGGGCGTCAGCGATTTTAGGTAGTTTTTTTCCTGTTCTTTGGTCATTCGTAGGTCTTTGCCGTCAATCAAAATTTTGGGTGATGTTCCTCTAAACGTAATTTTTCCGCTCATGTCCACCAACAACCCTGGCGAACGCCGCATTACTTCAAGGGCGTTGGTGGCAGTTTTGAACATTTTGCTATCCACATTCACAATGATGTTACCCATTTTTTGCTCAAAAACAGGCTTAGTCCCCTTCACCACGACTTCATTGAGTTGCTTTTGGTCGGCTTGTAAGAATAGCGTTCCTACATCCCAGTCACGTTGGTTTTCACTAATATGGATTGGCGCCGATACAAAACGCTGGTATTCAACGCTAGAAATGGCCAGCAAATAGTGCCCATCTGCAATATTTTGCAGCATAAAACGCCCTGATGTGTCAGTCACGCTCCCTTTTACGAGCGATGAATCTGACGATGATAGCAACGCAACACTCGCAAACTCCACCCCTTTTTGGGTGCTCAATTCCACCGTGCGTCCTTTGATGCTTCCTTTGTTTTGGGCAAAGCATAGCCCGCTGACCAGGGTCAGTACCACGAAAAGATGTTTCATGACTGTTAAGAAAAAAGGGTTAAAACTCTATTTTGATTGCCAGTAATTTTGAACAAATTTTATCCAATCTTTTTCCGAGCTTGGAATCTGAACATCGGGCAGAAAACCAACGTTGTCGATGGGGGCATAATCGACCCAACCTGTGCGGGTGGTGGGCAAGCGTAGTTCGAAGTTTTTGCACGGCAAGTCGTGTTCACGCACATTGCCATAGTCCATCATGCCACCCGTATGGTTGCCAAAAAGCGTCACTTTTTTACTTTGTTTGGCATAAAACACAAAGTACTCCGCGCTGCTGTAACAGTTTTCATTCATTAGCACTGCCACTTTTTGAGGGTACGGCAACACTTCCCCGTACGACATCGTATCGGCAGGATATTCCACCATTTCTCCCACTTTTAGTCGATTTTTAGCCAATGATTCCTGCCAAGGTTTCGCGTCTTTGGCCGAAATCCACCCTTGGGTCAGCGCTCGGTCAATCATCGCTTCTTCCGCTTTTAAATTGTCGGGAGTGCTTCTAAAATGTGAGTGAATATCTCGAAAAGTATTGGTATTGAGGTATTTTAAAATGGCAGGAAAAGACCCATTCATTCCGCCAAAGTTGTCACGAATATCTACAATCAAATGGGGGGAATTCCGTATCGTTGCATCGTGTGCTTTCAGGACACTATCTACCATTTCAAAGGAAATACCAAAAGAAGGGATTCGTACGTAAAAAGTTTGTTTATCAATTGCTTTTACGTGAAACTCCTCGTCGCCCTGCTGTACTTTAGCGAGCTCATCGGGGGTTGCCTTTTGTGGATATTCCCGTACCCAGTAGCCAGAATTAGGGACGTTGAGCAAGTTCCCTTCCAGCGGGAAGGTACGTTCAGAAGAAGTGAGGTCGCCTGCCCAGTAAATTCCTTTATAAGGGCTTGGGCCGCTGGCGGCGGCTTCAAATTTGACCATACCTAGTTGCCATTTTTTATTTTTAGCCGCCAACACCACCGCCGCCATTTTGTCGGGTTGCTGTGGATCACGCATGAGTGCCACGCGGTAACTTCCATCCGCGATTTCCCAAATTCCCTCCAATGGATGTAATTTGCCAGCGTGGGCATCAAAGTAGCTTTTCGCTTGCTGCTCGTCGGTGCTGATGGTACGAATGGGAACCGTTACTTCGGGCTCATTAAAAGAAACCTGAAAATGCCCATCTTTGAAAAAACGTTTGTAGGCCCGTACCAATTGGAAACAACGCTTATCGCCTGGCAAGTCATGGGCTGCCGTTCGCAAACTATCCAATAGTCGTTCGTAGCGTGGCCTTGTTTGAGCAGTTACTTTGTCTTGAAAACCTGCATAGTTGGCTTCTGTTTTCTGGATGTAGGTAGCCAACACCGCCGAACATTCACAGTTTTGGGCCCTACTTTCAATGGCAAAAAGTAAGAAAATACAGAGAAAGAATCGGTTTGCCATACGCTTTGGTTTGTTTAGAAATCATGCTTCAAAACTGCACGCATACGCTGTCGTTACCAAAGTTTTTTGACGAACCTCGCTTTCCTCTCGACGAAAACTCGACAAATGGGACATTCCCTATTACGACGACATCTTGCGGTTGTGAGCAACAACGTGTGGGCGGTTGCTCACAACCGCCCGAATACGACTCGTGCCTGCGGTTGCTCACAACCGACTGAGACTCCTGCGGTTGTGAGCAACCGCAGGCACATAAAGCAACCGCAAGCACATAGAGCAGACGCATATTGATAGAAACTAATGCACTTTGACGAAATTTGTCCAAATTTTTAGACGAACGTATGAATCGCCTCGACCAACCGAATCTACAACTATTTGATGTCGTTGAACAAGCCCTAGATTTCTATAATTCTAGGCTTTGGCTGCGTGTTTTGGCACATCTGTGTTACATTTACTTGAGCTATACATTTCTTGCCAACGATTTTTTCGTTGAAGATTTGAAATATGGCGTCTATTTTTATGTGTACTGGCTCACCAATTTAGTCGCGGCCTACGCCATTTTTTATTATTTATTTCCTACCTATTTCGTCACAGAACGCTATTGGCATTTTTTTTCGTCCATTGGCCTGTGGTACTTTACGGTTTTTAGTTACTTTACTCACGCTTTTCTCCAAGAAGTTTACAGTAACAACACCGTTGGTAGCTATTCAGCACCAAGAGAAGACAATCCTTTTCTTGCCTTTCTCGACATCTACAACCAGTACGGTTTGTGGGGGCACTTTAGAAGCATATCGTTTGCGTTTGTGATATTTTTTGAGTTCAAGTCTCATTTTGGCCTCATTATTTTGGTAAAATCTGTCAAGTACTTTATTGAAAATATCATCAAGCAAAAACACCTCAATGACCTTAACCACGACCTCGAATCTCGATTTTTACAAAGTCAGCTTAACCCTCACTTTTTATTCAATTCGCTCAACAATATCTATGGGCTCATTCTCAATCAAAAGCCCACCACCACCGCCGCCATCAGCCAACTACAAAGCCTTTTAAAAGAATCTTTCGATGATTCTAAAGGCAATAACGTACCGCTGCTTTCAGAAATCAATTACCTTAAAAACTACATCAGCCTCGAAAAAATTAGGCACGACCAAAACGTTCATATTGGTTTTAAGGTGGACGAAAACACGGTTAACAACCATTTCATTGCCCCACGGGTTTTGTTACCTTTTGTCGAAAACGCCTTCAAACATGGCCTAAGCGACAACCTCAAACACGCCCAAATTGACATCAGCATATCCCTAATAAACAACCAGTTACGTTTCGACATTTACAATTCAAAACCCGATTTAAAAGTATCGAAAACCAAAGTAGGCGGAATAGGTTTGGTCAATATCAAACGTCGTTTATCGCTACTCTACCCCTACCATTCGCTCCAAATCCACGATAACCCCAACAGCTATGAAGTCCACCTTAGATTACCTTTATGATAAACGAGCAGGCATTTTTGAGCTTTTGTTTTGGCTTTTTTGGTTTTTTAATAATACCATTTACGTCGGCTCTACCACCAATATGTTCACGTCGGGGGCCTTATTTTGGTCGTTCGGCAACATCATCGTTTTTTACATCACTTATCGATTGGCATTGTACTGTGTGCGTCGGCTGTTTGTACACTATAAGTATGTCATTTATTTATTTTTAGTATATGTGGTGGGTCATTTGGTCAAAACGGTCGTCAACGAAATCATCTGGCAAATTGCGCTAAACCACCTCGATTTTGGGACGTTCAACCAAGACTACCAAAAAATGATCAATATCGACGGCGGGGGGCTAATGCAGCGCTTGTCCGATTTTTTGCTCAACCCTATTATATTTTTGGTACAGGCATCCCGTTGGTTGCCCATTTCCTTGAAGATAATGATAGACTTGGCCTTAGAGCAACGCAAAAACAATGCGCTGAATAAAAACAAAATGGACTTGGAGATTAAGCTTCTAAAATCGCAGATTAACCCTCAATTTATCAATGAGTCGCTCGAAAACATCAAAAATGTGGTCAATACCGACCCCAAAAAGGCCGAACAAATGACACTCAAGCTTTCAAATATGATTCGCTATACCCTTTATGAAACGGATGTCGAGAAAGTAGCGCTTCAGAAGGAATTGGATTTTATGATTAATTACGTTGATTTGCAAGAAACGCGACTCTCGGAACACGTAAACGTCAATTTTCGGCTCAAAACCCATTTCCTCGACAGCCTGACGATTAGTCCATTGCTGATTTTTCCCCTTTTAGAAAAAGCCTTTAAATGTATAAAATCAAACTGCGAGGTGGACATCAAAACGCAAAATGCGGTGTTAGAGTTAAAAATTGAGTCGTACTACGTCTCCGACTGCCACCATTCGGGCATCGAAAATGTGCAAAAAAGATTGGCGTTCTTGTACCCCAACAAGCATCGATTGAAGGTAATCGAAAATGAAGGAATGTATAAAGTTGATTTAAAACTTGAGTTATGAAAAACCTCCGTTGCATTATTGTTGAAGACGAGCCCATTGCCCAGGAAATCATTGAAACTTTTGTCAAACGGCTTCCTTTTTTAGAGCTTGCGGGCAAGGCAAGCAACGCCTTTGAAGCTTACGAACTTCTATCGCAACATTCGATTGATTTGATTTTTTGCGACATCGAAATGCCCCAAATTTCGGGTTTGGAGTTTCTAAAATCGCTGTCGTATCGGCCACAAGTAATTATGACAACGGCTTTTCACCAGTATGCTCACGATGGTTTTGAACTGGATGTTACTGATTATCTGCTCAAACCTATCGCTTTTGAGCGTTTTCTAAGGGCCATCCAAAAAGTAAAAGAGCGGCGAGAAGCCAAAGAAATCCTCGAAAAACGCCGTCACGAACTACAAGAAGCGCCACCAGAAACCGAAGTCAAAACGCCCCCAACGCCTCGCGGGGAAGACAACGGGATTTTTGTCAAAGAAGATGGCAATTTGGTAAAGGTTCTATTTGATGAAATTCAGTACGTGGAAGCGATGAAGGATTACGTCAAGATTTATATCCGCGACCGTTTTATTGTGACTTACCTAACCATGAAAAAAATGGAAGAAAGCCTCCCAGAAAGCATCTTTGTTCGGGTACACAAATCGTACATTGCCAGCCTGCCAAAAATCAAAAGCATCAGCGGAAACATGTTGTCGTTTCATTCGCATACGCAGATTCCGATTGGGATGCAGTATCGGGATGGCTTATTGGCAAAATTAGAAGGGCAAATTGTTATTCGTTAAAATAACAAACCTCCCGAATGTTCATACTCCAAACAGGTAAACATTCGGGAGGTTTGGCACTACAATATATATTGACTCAAATCGCGGTTTTTAACCAAGTTAGCCAAACGCTCCTGCACCAACTCTTTGGTCACAATCACGTGGGCATTGGGTCCGATAACATCAGGAATGTCAAACATGAAGTCATTGAGCAAAGTGCTCATCACCGTCTGAAGACGACGCGCGCCAATGTTTTCCACTTCAGAATTGATGGTAAATGCCAATTTGGCCAACTCTAGCAATGCTTCATCTTGGAAAGTCAATTCGACACCTTCGGCTTCCATCAACGCAAAATATTGACGCGTGAGAGAATTTCGCGGCTCTTTCAAAATACGATAGAAATCATTTTCCGTCAAGCTTTGCAATTCGACCCGAATCGGGAAACGTCCCTGTAATTCTGGAATCAAATCTGACGGTTTAGACACGTGAAAAGCCCCCGCTGCCACAAACAAAATATGGTCGGTTTTGATAGGGCCATGCTTGGTATTAACCGTTGAGCCTTCGACAATCGGCAGCAAATCGCGCTGAACCCCCTCACGACTTACGTCGGGGCCTCCGCCTTTGCCGTTAGAATTGGCGATTTTGTCAATCTCATCAATAAAAATAATTCCCAAATTTTCGGCCTTCAGCAGCGCTTCTTCTTTCACTTCATCCATATCAATAAGCTTGGCCGCTTCTTCTTCCAACAATATCTTACGGGCATCGGCAATGCTCATTTTACGTTTTTTATTACGCTTAGGCATCATGTTACCGAGCATTTCTTGCAAATTCATCATCGACATATCGTCGATAGGCCCACCCATCACGCCAATATTAGGAGCCGACGAAGACTGCATGTCAATCTCGATTTTCCGATTTTCGAGTTCACCCGCCCGTAGCTTATCGCGAAAACGTACGCGTGTGCGCTCGTTGAGTTCGTGATCAGGCATCGACGAAACAGGCGGAGGAGGGTTAACGGCGTCGGTATCATCCGTAATCTCAAAACCTACGCTTGGGCGGGTGCTGTTTGTAGGGGAATTGTTGGGATACATCGGCGGAATCAGCACATCCAAGATAATTTCCTCTACGATGTCCTGCGCCTTTTGTTTTACTTCTTCTTTTTTGGCCGTTTTCACCATATTTACGGCTTGTTCTACCAAGTCGCGCACCATACTTTCGACATCGCGCCCCACGTATCCTACTTCTGTAAATTTAGAAGCTTCTACTTTCACAAAAGGTGCATCGGCGATTTTGGCCAAGCGGCGGGCAATTTCAGTTTTCCCGACCCCCGTCGCCCCAATCATCAAAATATTATTTGGAATAATTTCTTTTTGCATCTCGGGTGTGCTGTTCATCCGACGCCAGCGGTTTCGGAGTGCAATCGCTACGTTGCGCTTAGCATCGTGCTGTCCGATAATGTATTTGTCTAGTTCGGCGACTATTTCGCGGGGAGTTAGTTTATCTAATTGTGAGGACATCCGTTAATTTGACAATGTGAAAATAGATAAATTTGAGAATGTAATAAGGGCATTTTTTTTGCAAAACAAATGTAGAAACGTTGGCATTTTCAAATTTGACCTCTATTTTTGTACAAATTTGATAAACGAATCTTGAAGATGAAACGTAACTTTTTGAAAATAAGTGCTTTGTTGTTGACGGTTTCTTTAGCCTCTTGTAAGTATCAAAAGAACAATACCATCGAACAGACGGATTTGCGCGCTGGCGATGAATACGTTTACGGCGTACACCCCGATTCAGCGGCTCGTCAAACCAAGATTAAATATACGGCAAAACCAGAGTTGGAGCAACGTACCAACGCCATCCGTGAAAAATTGTTTGGTGGTGCAACTCCAGAAACTACGGCTCCTGCAGCCGCTCCTGCTGATACAGTTGTAGCAGCGAAATAATTTCTGCGGGATTTGTTATAAATTTGAAGCGACGCTTGAACAGGCGTCGCTTCTTTTGTTTCCATCAACCTTCTACTAAACCAATGAAACCATTTTCTCTCCTCTGCTTTTTTCTCACTGCATCATTGATTGGCTTTTCACAAACCGAAGAAGCTGCCGTGAAAGTACCTATCCAACAACTTTTTGAAGGAATGAAAAAAAGTGACTCCTCGATGGTACACCAAACATTACTTGCCAACGCCCGCCTTGAATCAATTGTCAAAGCCAAATCAGGCGACATCAGCGTTAAGTCTGATTCATTTGATGGATTTCTCAAAAGCATTGGCAAAGCTACACCTGGCGACCTTGACGAACGCCTTTCTGGAATGCAAATCCGTATTGATGGTGACTTGGCTACTGCCTGGACTCCGTACAAGTTTTATTACAAAGGCAACTTCAGCCACTGTGGTGTCAATGCGTTTCAATTAATAAAAACACCTGCTGGCTGGAAAATCCTCAGCATCATTGATACGCGCCGTAAAGAGGCCTGTGAGTAAATTTCAAAAAATAGAAGACACAATTATGCGCTACGTTGGAGACATCGCCACGACTGATTCGTACAAAATTTCGCTTTATACTTGGAATGAAAAATACATTGTCAAGATTGAAGCTGGGCCTTACGAACAAATGTATAAGGTAAATCAATTGGACTTTTTGGGGGATGAAGCTGCCCTGAGAGAAGTTTTCGCGGACGAAGTTTTTCTAAAAAGTGTATTTGCCCGTTTTCAACAAATGCACAGCGACTTCAACGACGTCCTTACCCGATTTGATTTAGTCTAGTAGTGGTTCATTCTCAAACTTTTTTTCCATGACTTTTGAAGAATACCTTGTCACCAAAAAAATTGACATAAAAACCTTTAGCCAACAAGAAGCGGAGCGTTTTCAGGAATGGGAGCAACTGTTCTCTCAAATTCACCCTGAGAGTTTTACCGCCCAAAAGAAGTTTCTTCTCAACGATGTCCGTCGGAAGTACTTATTAAAAAACGAAGGCTAAAAACGGCACCGCTTATTTTCTACCTACCTCAAACAAGTACTTTTTGAGGCGTTCTTCGACTTCAGAAGCCGAAATATTGCTAAGGAATTGGCCTTCTATGGCCAACGAAATACGTCCTGTTTCTTCCGAAACGACAATCACCGCCGCGTCGGTTACTTCACTCATGCCAAGTGCCGCGCGGTGGCGGAAACCCAAATTTCCAAAATCATCGCTATCCGAAACGGGTAAAATACAGCGAGCGGCTTTGATGCGCCCATCGGCCACGATGACGCCCCCGTCGTTCATGGGGCTGTATTGGTTAAAAAGCGAAAGAAAAAGGCGTTTTGACAACACACTGTCCACCTCTTCGCCCGTTTGGATGTATTTGTCGAGCTCATCGTTTTTCTTGAGTACTAGCAAGCCCCCCGTAAACTCAGCCGCCAGTGCCCGAACTGCCTCTATGATAGGCTTAATTTCATTGATTTTATCGGCCGAAGTTGGTTGACGAAAAAACCGTCCAATGAGACGATTATTGGCAAAAGCGGTTGATTTTCCTACAAACAACAAAAAACGACGAATCTCTTGTTGGAAAATAACAATCAAAGCCACCGCACCCACACCCATGAAATACTCCAGGATTTTGGTGAGCAATTCCAAACCAATGGCCCTGACGACCAAGTAAAAAAGGTAAATCAACAAATACCCTAAAAATACCCTACTCGCCAAACTTCCCCGCACCAAGTAGTAAATTTGATATAAAAGGAAAGCTACCAAGGCAATATCCAAGACGTCAACCCACTCAACGTTCAAAAAACCGATGTGAAAAACGAACATAATAACGACTAGCTATTTTGATATTGGCAATTTATTCGTCAGCAATTTCTTTTTTGGCGTTAAAATACCCTTTTACTACCGTAAACGTCGTAATTCCTAAAAAGAAAAAGATGATGTAATGTACGTAATCTATAATCCAAGGAAATTTTTCCCCAAAATAATATCCTCCACCTGTCAATCCAAAAATCCACAATCCCGCTCCCAACACATTAAACAACATAAAGCCACCAATGTTCATCCGCACCAATCCTGCCAAAATCGGCGCAAAAGTGCGCACAACGGGCAAAAATCGGCTAATCACCAACGTGCGGCTTCCGTACTTATCGAAATACTTACGGGTCGTGTTGATGTGTTGTTTCTTAAAGAACAGCGAATCGGGTCGATTTTGTATGCGATCCCCAAAAAAACGTCCAGTTAAGTAGCCCGTCAAAGAACCCACGATGGCGGCTAAAAACAGACACATCAGTAACAAAAAGATGGGAACGTCGAGGATTTTGAGCGCACAAAATACGCCTGCCAAAAAAACGAGGTAATCGCCTGGCAGAAAAAACGCAAAAAACAGCCCATTTTCGGCAAAAATAATAAGCGTTATGAGCACTAGCCCTCCCGTGCGGATAAGTTCCTCGGAGTTAAGGAGGTATTGGAAAAAGTCAAGGATAGAATTCATGTTCAAAATTACACAACTTATCTGTCACGACAAACCCTCTGCCTCTGGCATACTAATTTTCTAGGGTAATAATTCGCTTTTTCGTATTTTTCGTGCCAAAATAACCCATCGAACCATGAAAAATAACAAATCCGTCATCTTCCCCAGCGCTACTTTCCTTTTTGTGTTCAAATGGTTGGTAATGGCACTTATCGTGGGGATTTTGGCGGGTTCGGCTTCAGCTTTTTTTTTGGTATCACTCAACTGGGTCACCAACTGGCGAGAAACACATTCTTGGATTATCTGGTTTTTGCCCGTTGGTGGATTTATCGTCGGAGCAGTCTATTATTATTGGGGGCAAGATGTAGTAAAAGGCAACAACCAACTCATCGAAGAGTTTCACAGTCCAACCCAGATTGTTCCACCCAAAATGGCTCCGCTTGTACTATTTGGAACGCTAGTCACGCACTTGTTTGGCGGTTCGGCGGGGCGCGAAGGTACGGCCGTTCAAATGGGGGGAGCTATTGCCGACCAGTTTACCAAACTCTTCCGATTTTCGGACGATGACCGCCGCATTTTACTGATTATTGGAATCAGTGCGGGGTTTGCCTCGGTATTTGGGACACCGCTGGCGGGCAGTGTTTTTGCCCTCGAAGTTCTGATTGTGGGTCGAATGCGCTACGAAGCGCTCTTGCCTAGCCTTCTCACGGCAATAATCGCTGACTATACCTGCCACGCATGGCAAGTAGCTCATACGCATTATAACATCCCCAACGTACCTCATATCCACGCAGGTACGCTACTTTGGGCCATTTTTGCGGGCATTTTATTTGGTCTAACGTCCCTTTCTTTTTCTAAAATCGTACACTTTTGGGGAGATTTTTTCAAACGCACGATTGCCTATCCCCCGCTGCGTCCTGTGGTTGGCGGAGCCGTATTAGCGGTTTGTATTTTGCTTTTGGGAACAACTCGGCACATTGGTTTGGGAGTTCCGACCATTGTCGCATCTTTTACCGAACCGCTTGCTCCTTACGATTTTGTACTCAAACTTTTGTTGACCACCTTCACCCTCGGCGCAGGTTTTAAGGGCGGAGAAGTCACTCCCCTTTTCTTCATTGGTGCTACGTTGGGTAATGCGCTTTCGGCCTTCGTTCCGTTGCCGATGGCCTTGCTGGCGGGGATGGGTTTCGTTTCTGTTTTCGCAGGTGCTACCAATACGCCCATTGCCTGTACATTGATGGGGATGGAGCTTTTTGGGGCCGAATGCGGCGTTTTTATTGCCTTATCGAGTGTGGTAGCTTACCTTTTTTCGGGTCATTCAAGCATTTATAGCGCTCAAGTATTTCAGAAAGAAAAACACGATTAATGTGAGGGAGGTCAAAGTGTGGGAGGGTGCTCACACCCTCCCTTCTGTGCCTCAGGTTGCTCACAACCTGAGTTTTCGCCAAAAAATTAAACTGTGGAGGTTGTAAGATACGCTAATCAGGGAGGTTGTGAGCAACCTCCTGCACGCTCCTTCACTACAACTGATACACATTGACAATCAGCGTATCGGCATTTACGCCCGTAAAGACACCGAGGCCGTTGGTGATTGCCGTTGGGGGTGTACTAATATTTTGAGTCGTTGTTCCTGTTGATTTATAGAGCGCTGCATAATCAGCATTCAACCGATACAAAACCGCGTAATGCTTGCCAAAATACTGAAATGTCTGCGGCATAATGCTACTCGAACTCGCCGTCGTTGGTTCGTTGTTGAAGCGACGGGCAAACGGGCTTTGGGTAGTTTCGGCGGGTAAAATCGTAATAGGCGTTGGGTTTGTTTCAGTATTGATAAACGCCACAAAATGATAATCGCTGGCGGGATTGTTCCACGTTGCCTCAATTGGGCTACGGTCTTCCCCCGAAGGCGGACGAAAACCACCCGTCGTGCCGCTACTAAGGTCGATTTGGGTTCGATAAATTACGTTTCGGCTCAAGGCAAAACCCGTGGGGCGTGTCGGAATGCTGGTAATCGCCGAAACAGGAAGCCCTTTGTACTCAAAATCCAAGGTATAGGTCAAGCCAAAAGTTACCAATTCCGTCGCAGCCGATTCGTACATTCCTTCGCTGACCTCTTTTAAGGTAAAAACTTTCCCATTGCTTACATGGATTTTAATCGTTTGACCCGTTATGAGTCTGGCAACCGAATCAGCATCGTCGCCCGAAGCCGCGTAGGAAGTTACCGTTGTCAATTTTAAACTTACAGGTTTTCCTGGCGCCAAAAAAGCCTCCACTACGGGTTTTTGGTTAGAAAAGACCACCTGATTCGTGTCCGTACAAGACGCCAAGCCAAATACTCCTAAGAGCAGCCCCATCAGCGCTGTTTGTTGAAATTTCTTAAAAAAAGTTGCTATATAGTTCATCGAAAAATTCATGTTGAGGTTTACAAAAAAAACAGTCTCATCTCGCCTTTTAGCGGAGTTTCCACGAGAAAGTGACGTTTGGTGTGAATCCCAAATAATTGACATTGGTGGTTTGAAGCACACTTTCGCCGTTTTCGGTAATGACTTCAAAACGTTTGTACCACACATTTTTGCGGTTGTATAGGTTAAATACCGAAAGCCCGATGCTTCCCCAACGCGCATTGTAGGTTGCCGAAATATCGAGGCGATTGTAGGACGAAAAACGAGTCGCGTTTTTATCCGACGGCATTGTAAAACTGCGCACTGAACCGTCCAATAACTTAACTTGGTAAGCCCCCACAATAGAAGTATAAGGACGGCCTGTCGAGAATATCTGAGTCAGGGAAAAGTCGATGTTTTTCCAACGATACGCTCCAATAAACTTAAACTGATGACGCACGTCTTGGTCGGAATGGTAAGGTAAATCTGAAAACGCCGACACGTTTCGAAGCGCTTCCGAGAGTGTATAACCTATCCAGCCGTTGAAATCCCCAAACTTGCGTTGCACCAACACATCCACGCCGCGTACCACTTCATTTCCGTTAAAAAACGTTTCCTGAACGCTCAACCCTTGGCGGATTTGGGGCACAAAACGCAGGGTATATTCGGTGATACCCGTGTTGTTTTTTTGGTAAAACTCCACGTCCACCAAGTACTGCTTGTACTCATAACTTCCGCCCACAATGAGGTGATCCGACTGCGTGATAGGAAGCGTTCCGCCATTGGCCAACAACCAATAACTACGGTTTCCCTGCGTCAAATCTTCGCGGTTGATTTGTTTGGCAAACTGAAAATAACGCCCCGTCGCCATTTTGAGCTTTATTTTATCGGTCAGTGCGTACGTTGCGCTTAATCGAGGCTCAAAATAGAGCTTATTGGTCACGTTAAAATGATTGATACGTAAGCCTGGCTTCAACAACAACTTGGTATTAAACAACCGCATTTGGTCTTGCAAATAAAACGCCGTGATGAGGCCACGGTCGCTTTTGCTCAATACATTGACGGTGTCGTTTTGGATGTATTGATAATCAATGGTATTGGCCGTTGAGTGGATTCCAAACTCCAGCTGATTGTGCGGCGTCAATTTGTATTCAAAGTCTATTTTGGCCGTAAAATCCTTCAAATCATTGGTTTCAACTTGTCCAATATTCTGTTTGCGCGTGATTGCCACGGAGGTATCCGTTGCAGGAATGGTACTTACGACGGTGCGGGTATTATCTCGATTACTGTAAAAATTAGAGTAGCTTACGAGCATATTGCTGTACAATTTGTCGTTCCAGCGCCGCGACCATTTAAAACTACTTCCCAAATTCCCCCAAGCCGAAATGTCATTGGAAGAAGTGGAAGCACCCAAGTCGCCACCACGACCAAAATTAAACGAAGACGCCGAGGAGTTATCCATTTTATCCGTTCCGTTGTACAAACTCCAGGTCAAAATATCCTTTTTGGAAAGGTTCCACGTCAGTTTAGCGTTTAGGTCATAGAAATACGACTGCGCCGTTTGGTTTTGGAGGGCATTATTCCCAAATCGTCCACCTGGCCCGCCTGGGGGGCGTCCAAACCCCGTTTGTGCCACCGTTGTTTGGCGTTCTGAGGTAAACGTGTTGAAGATTTTTTCGTACAACGGCCCTTTGTAAGAACGCCGCCCTGCTACCAACAGCGTCATTTTTTTACTCAACGGCGTTTCGATATAGGCATTGGCGCTCAACAAGCTCAAATCAGCACCTGCGTTGATTTTGTTTTTGTTTCCTTCCTTCCCCGTGATTTCAGCCACGGCCGAAATGCGCCCGCCAAATTTGGCATCAAAACCTCCTTTGTAAAGCTGAATATCTTTGAGAGCGTTATAATTGAAGGCCGAGAAAAAGCCAAAAAGGTGATCGACGTGATACACCGTAAAGCCATCGTACAGCACCAGAGTTTGGTCGGGAGTGCCTCCGCGCACGTACAAGCCCGATGAAGATTCGTTGGAAGCACTGACCCCAGGCATCAATTGAAACGCCCGAAAGGGGTCACGTTCGCCGATGTTGGGTAGTTTTGCCAAATTTTTGGGGGTCATTTTAATCATTCCCACAATTTCATTGGCTTTCAACACTTCCGTTTTTTCCCCCATGACCATGACTTCTTCGAGTTCCTGCTCGCCAGGTTCAATCTCAATAATAAAGTTGTCGAGCGGCGTTTTGGGGGATAAAAACACCGTTGCGTTTTTGTACCCCACGTAGCTCACCAACAGCGTCACCGTATCGGAAGGTACTTTAAGCAACGTAAAATACCCGTCCACGTTGGTCTGAGCCCCAATTTTTGTCCCCAGCACCGCCACCGACGCAAAGGGCATGTTTTCGGACGTTCCTTTTTCTACAATGCGCCCCACGAGCGTAAAATCCGCGCGAGTCGGTACGCCACGGTAGCGCGTATCAAATTCTTTTCGGGCTTCTTTGGGAAGTTCGGGAGAGTTTTTGGGAACAATTTTAACCGTATTGGCCTCCGTGATGTAAAAGGTAAGCTCTTTGGTATCGCGCAGTACGCCTTTCAAACCTTCGAGAAATTTGGTATTATCAAACCAATACGATACGCGGTACTTCTTGACCAATTCTTCGTCGTAATCGACCTTGACATTGTACTTTTTCTTCAAATCAGTCAACACAAACAGCAAAGGCTTGTTGTTATAAAATTCGTCTTTGATAACAAGCTCTGCCTCCGCAGGCCCCTGCGCCCATCCAGCAAACGTCCCCAGCAAGAGAAGAACGAGTAATAATTGTTTCATAAAGTATGGATTATAGTTCAAAAAGCCGACAACGACGGCGGTAACGTCGTTCGGTAGTTTATTACTTTCGAGTACGTTTCCTGCCGTCGTTGCGTGGCATTAATTTTCTATGTGTAGATATATCGTCAAAATCTGACGACGGTTTAAACTGCTTTGGCAGCCGCGATGGTCACCGTCACTTGGGCAGAAACCCCCGTTGTGGCATCGGTATCAGTATAAGTTTCTTGGAGTTTTATGGCTCCATTGCCAATCTGCCCAATAGTTTCACCGACCGATAACATATCAAATGACCCGCTGCCTAAGGCTTTGAGCTCGATAGAATCGTAGGTTTCGGTATAAGATTGCATGGTACCTGTGCTATCGCGTTGCGAAATTTTCAAGACAATATTGACGATGTTGGCCGATTTTTTGGCCACCGACATCTCAATCGTTATATTTTCTTTGATACTTGTATTGGTTAAGTCAATGCTCTGGGCTACGCCATTGATTGACTCAGTGTAGGTAGTCCCGTTGTACGACCCAATTACTTGGTCGGCAGGATCAGGTTCGACGGTTGTTTTAGAACAACTGAACAACATAGCAGCACTCAATAGTGCGAAAATGCTTCCTAAGAAGAGGTTTGAGAATCTTTTCATAAACTTCAGGTGTGTGTAATAGGTGTGTACTTCTAACTAGACATTATTAAGAAAAACAACCCAAGCTTGTGGCTTGGGTTGCGAAAGAGCTAAACTAGCGGCCTTTTTTTCCTTTTTTACCGCGTTGTGGGTGCGCTGGAGGCGTTGTTTCTTGCGTAAACGTACCTGCTGCCGTAAACTGTACTACTTTACGGGATGCTTTTTTCTCTTCGTCGGTGCCCGATGTAAGTTCAACCACAACAAAGAAATCCCCTGCGTCATTTGTTCCTGCTTTCACGGCAGTATAGGTGGCGTAGTTCGACGCGATGTAGGTCGTAATGGCCGCTGGAAGACTAGCAATTTCTACACTTGTCAACTTTGCTTTTTTACCATACTTTTCAAGCACTTTGTTGAAAGTACCATCTGCGTTAAAAAGTACGCCAGTGTGCGTTCCGTCAGCGAGTTTCAGCCCTACCACAATTTGTCCTGCTGCGTCTTTTCCTGCAAACTGGATTTCCGCTCCCGCGTAGTTAGTGGTAATGTAAGAACTCACGGCTGCTGGCAAATCTGCTTCTTCGATTTCGGTTAGTTTGCCTTTACACTTTTGTTTGGTTACAGTGTCGGTTGTGGCCGCAGCGCGAGCTGCCGAAAGCTGCACTACTTCTGTCAAATCTTCCGTTGTCGAATTGGCATTGATGTCTTCACGGTTGCAGCTCACCAAAAATAGTCCTACTAACGCGAACACTAAAAACAAGGTCTTTTTCATGGTTTGTTTTTGTTAAGTTGAAAAATTGATAATTGGAAATTGATTTCAGTAGCCATTACGTAGGGTTTTTGCAGGGCGTGGCAAAAAAGTTTTAAATTTTTTTAAGAAAAAAAAAGTGTAATTTGTTGCAACACTAGGCCACATAATAGCGTACAGGCGTGTATGTATCAGGCAGATATTGAAGCCGCTAACAACCATCCAAATCCGTTACTACCTTGTTTTTTCGAAAAAAAATCAACTTTACCGAAGATGACCTGGAGGAAGTCATCCAAGCGTGTCGGAGCAACGATAGCCGCGCGCAGAGGGTGCTTTTTCAGCAATTTTTCGGTTATGCCAAGGGAATCAGCTTGCGGTATTCGTCGTCGATGGAAGAAGCCGAAGAAATTTTGAACGAAAGTTTCTTAAAAGTCTTCCAGCACATCGACCGCTACGACCTCACCCAGCCTTTCAAGGCTTGGTTGCGGACGATTGTGGTCAACACCGCGATTAGCTATTACCGAAAGCATCAAAAATTTCATGGCGAGATTGGGCTAGATAATATTAACGAGCCATCAAACGATGAATCGGTCATTGACCAAATATCTGCCGAGGAGATTTTGGCTTTGGTGCAACAGTTGAAACCGATTTATCGTACTGTCTTTACGATGCACGTGGTGGACGGCTATCAGCTTCGTGAGATTGCAGATGTGCTCAATTTTAATGAAGCCACCGTACGCTCACATTTTTCACGAGCCCGTACCCGTTTGCAAGAGTTAATCAAGCAATCATACCCGCTTTTTAGCGAGGGGAAAGTAGAACAGAAGTTTAAGTGAGTACCCCAAATTACTGAATTAAACGGCGATTTTCAGCCAAAAAACAATAAACTAAGTGTGACAACACGCTACCAACAACAATGAAACCCGATAAATTTGACGAAGCTATACGCCAAAAGTTGGAAGGGATTCAGCCCAGTTTTCAAGAAGACGACTGGTCGAAGTTTGCCGCTTACCAAGCAACCCATACTTCACAGCCCTTTTTCCAACGCTTTAGTGCGCGCACTGCATGGTACACTGCTGCTAGTGTAGCGGCGGCCATGATGGTATTTGCCAATGTCTATCAGTATCGAACCAACAAAAAACTGGA
The DNA here is from genome assembly GCF_000482465.1 of Runella limosa DSM 17973. Classification (GTDB taxonomy): domain Bacteria; phylum Bacteroidota; class Bacteroidia; order Cytophagales; family Spirosomataceae; genus Runella; species Runella limosa. The sequence continues at coordinate 61,604 of NZ_KI519432.1, read as the reverse complement.
CCAAGAAGTAGTCGAGCTTAAAGCAAATATTGCCAAGCAAAAAGACGCTCCCGTTCGAGTGACTACCCGCGTAGATACTGTTTATATTACCAAATACATCGAAGTAAAATCTTCTAAACTCAATACCTATGATTCATCTGTACCTTCTTTAAATGACGAAAGCCCCGACGAAACAATAGGCCAAGAGCCCGCCGTGGCCGAACGCCTCAAAAATGTTGGCAAGATTATTCGTCAAAGTCCTAACGAACGTATCAGCAACGCATTTGAACATACGCCTAAAGAAGCGAATGCCTCCAACGACGTGCCAGAAGAAGCAGAAAACAATGTTATTGACAAAAATGGCACTGAGAAAGGCGCTGCTCGCCCACGAGAAAATGAGCTGAGTACAAAACCAACGTCCACGGCTAATACAACCCGACCAATTCGTGAAAGCGAGACAAACAATAGTCGTGACAACAAACGAGGCAACGCGATGTCGAAGAACAATCTGCGAGGCAGCAACCCCCATCAAGTTGCTTCACAAGCGTCTGTTTCGCAAAAAAACAGCTCGTCGATTTGGCAAAAATCAACCCTCAAAAATACTTCACAACCAGAGGCTTACGAAACAACAAAAACCCTTACTGGAGAAGCCCAGCGAATGACAACCGAAGGGGTGATTTTGGAGAATGAGCCCGAGGCAATCGCCTTGCTAGAACCTCATACCGAAATCGAAGAATTAGCGGGCATCCCCCCCGCAGAAGCCAAGGTAGAGCGGTATGCCTATACGAAGTTATCAAATCCTTCCAATTCAGCGACCTCAGCTTCGGCAGCTACCACTGCGGCTTCAGCGGCCGCTCCCCCTCCCCCTTCAATTTCGTTTAAAAATATGAAATTCAGAATGGGGGCTGGCTTAAATATTAGTAATGGCTCAACCACCTATACGGCCAACACAAGCTTGCTTCTGGGCAAGTTTTGGAGTATAAACGTGGGTCTAGCACGTGCTTTTATCATAGGCCCCCAATACTATACTGAAGATATTTTTAAAGAAAAAACGCAGCGCGATTTTAAAGATTGGAACAAAAAAAACCCCATTCAGCCGCCAATGGCTCCGCCTCAAGCGTTCAATATCGCCACCAGTGCCACTTTGTGGCAGCTACCCGTGAGCTTGACGTATCGTTGGCCGATGAATGACGGTTTTGCTTTCTTATTATCGGGAGGTACCAATCTCAATTTATCTGCTTGTCAGTCATTTAGCTATTACACCCGCGAACGTAACGGGGAATTGACCCAAAAACGGGGAGATTTTGTGCTTAAACCTACGCTGTCAAACGACCTTATTGCGGCGGCGGGTGTTGAAAAGCAATGGAGACACCTTGTTGTCCAAGCAGAAACTTATATTGCCCCTTATTTACAAAAACCGTCGTACCTCACCGAAAACCGCAACTTAGGTATTCGATTTAAGGTCATGTATCAGTTTGGGAAAAAAGCCCTCTAGGCCACCAAAGCGATTTTTTATTACCAAACGTTCAACTAGCCCGCTTTCATCGCCCGTCGTGCTCACCAGCCGACGGGTTATTTTTTTATATTTGACCCTCAATCTGACTTGTTCAACTATGCGCATTTCTTTTGTAGGAGCAGGAAACGTGGCTTGGCACCTAGCCCAAGCCCTCGAAAACGCAGGCCACCATATTGTCGAAATATACAGTCGCGATGCCCGAAACGCTCGTCGGCTTGTCAATAAACTATACGATACCCACATCGCCCCCGACCTTGACTTTGCCGAAAGCGCTGCCGAATTGCTCATTTTGGCCGTTGCCGACGATGCCCTTACCGATGTGGTTTCGCGGTTGGTGCTTCCCGAAAACTGTACGGTGGTTCACACTTCAGGCACAAAATCATTGGCAGAATTTCGGCAGCTTATTGACATTTATAGCGACATTCCTGCCAAAACGGGCGTTTTATATCCCCTCCAAACGTTCAGCAAAGACGTCGAACTATCGCTAGTTGATGTACCATTTTGCATCGAATCGTCAGACGCCGTTACGGAAAAAATGCTGATTCAATTGGCCCAAGGCATCAGCAACGTTGTTTACCTCATGACTTCCGAGGAACGGCGATTGATGCACATTGGGGCGGTTTTTGCCTGCAATTTCAGCAATCATTTGTTAGCCATTTCCAAACGAATTTTGGATGCCGAGCACTTGGAGTTTGACTTACTCAAACCCCTCATTCGCGAAACACTCCGCAAGGCACTCCAAAGCCCCGACCCTGCGCTCGTCCAAACGGGGCCAGCACGCCGTGGCGACCACCAAACCATCGAAACGCACCTCGACTACCTCGAACGCTACCCTGCGTGGCAAGGCATTTACGAAGTTTTGTCCGAAAGTATTCAGAGAATGAGGTAAAAGAATGTCGAGGGTAGAGTGCAGAATGTCGAGTTTTAGTGTCGAGCGCAGAATGTGGCATTCCTATTCGACATTCTGCACTCGACACTGTAAATTCGACCCTCGACATTCCCTTTACTCTCCTCTTCCCCACTCACGAATGAGGTTACCACCTACGGGTATCCAATCAGAGATGACACTGATAATTTTGGGCGCAATGGGGACGGTATATTCGTATAAAAAACTTTCGTTGCGGTATTTGGGCGGCATTGCTACCCCAATCGTACTAAGCAACCAAAAGAAAACACTGATACCAAACACCCACGTAAATATACCAACAGCAGCCCCTGCGAGGTTATCGAGCGTGCCCAAGATGGTATAACGAAGCATGGAGCGTAAAGAATACCCAATGCGGTTGACCATGAAGATGGTCGGGAAGAAAATGACTGAAAAGCCAATAAATGGCAAAAACTTACGCGTAAGCTCTACCGTCAGATAAGGTGCCAGCAAATCGGTACCAAAACGAAGAAATTTAAAACCCACAATCATGGCTATCACAAAGGCTGCTACACCGACAACTTCGACGAGTAGCCCTTTGCGATAACCATTAAATGCTCCCCAAGCGAGTGGGATAATAATGAGCAAATCTAGGGTGTTCATCCCACGAGCAAGCTTTTCGCCAGTGTTTGTACCACTTTACCGTCTGTTTGGCCTGCCAATTCTTTCATGGCAACGCCCATTATTTTACCTATTTCAGCAGGCGATTTAGCCCCTACCCGCTCGATAATCTCTACGAGTTTGGCCTTTACTTCTTCCTCTGAAAGTTGTTTTGGCAAATATTTTTCAATGACCGCGATTTCGGCTACTTCCTTTTCCAACAAATCGGGACGATTTTGTTGTTCATAAATAGAGGCCGAATCACGACGTTGTTTGGCGGCTTTGGTCAACAGCTTCAGTTCATCGTCAGCGCTCAAATCTCCACTTGCTCCTTCTTTCGTTTCTTCCAAGAGAATCAACGACTTAATGGCACGTAATGCGCGGAGTGTATCCTGATTTTTATCGCGCATGGCCTGCTTGATGTCCTCGTCTATGCGTTTCTTCAGCGTCATGATTTAAAATAGTTTACAAAATTATGTTGCAAATCTACGAAAAAAATGCGCTAAGACTTGGAAAATTTAAAAAGGTGTGCTTATCTTTGCACTCCCAAAACACGGAGGTTGTAGCTCAGTCGGTTAGAGCGTCGGATTGTGGTTCCGAAGGCCGTGGGTTCGAACCCCATCTTCCTCCCTAAAAAATCCCAATGCAAAGCGTTGGGATTTTTTGTGTTTATCGATTCAAAAAACCTTTTCTCCGAGTTTTTGTTAGATAAGTACTACTTATGAAAGCATTTTTCTCATCGCTACGCGCCTCGTCCACCTTTGAATACACCTGCTGGATTATACTACCTGCTATGAACCTTACTGGATTGGCAGGTTTGTTCCTTAGGGATTCCGAGGAGTTCTTCAAAGCACTCGTTCCTTTTCACTTGGTAACTTCATTGTTTATCATGATGATTTTTCACCAAGATTGGAACCGTTCTTTTGTGATTTATTGCATCGTTACCTATCTCATTGGATTTGGCGTAGAAGCACTGGGCATCCACACAGGCCTTATTTTTGGACATTATCAGTACGGTGAAACACTAGGCTGGAAAGTAATTGGTGTTCCTTTGACCATTGGTCTTAACTGGCTCGCAATCATTTATTCGGCGGGTATTCTTATGAGCGATTGGGAAGTTAGCCCTCCCCTCAGAATAATTGCTACTGCTATCTGCGTCGTCTTACTTGACTTCCTGATTGAACCCATCGCTATTACGTATGACTTTTGGAATTGGGAAAACAACACAATTCCTCTCCAAAACTACGTCGCCTGGTTTGTTGTCGCAGTAGGCTTGCTTTGGTATTTTGAACGTGCTAATTTTCGCAAAGAAAATCCAGTGGCATTCATGTACGTCCTTGCTCAATGCTCGTTTTTCTTTGGGCTCAACATCTTACTTTACTTATTTAGATAAAGAGAAGTCAAAACATTTTCGGAAACAAAAAGTTACCACAATAAGAGCAATTGTATTGGCTTTTGGGAAAGCTAATACAATAAAACCCAAAAGCTTGATACATTTAAAGTGAAAGCCAAATGAGTAACTATTCCATACGAGATTTAGAACAACTTTCTGGCATTAAGGCACATACAATTCGCATTTGGGAGCAGCGCTATAATATTATTCAACCAAAGCGTACTGACACCAATATTCGGATGTATGACGACCAAGACTTAAAATTGGTCCTCAATATTTCTTTGCTGAAAGATCACGGGTACAAAATTTCGGACATTGCGAAATTTTCTTTAGACGAAATTAGCCAAGAAGTTATGGCTATTTCTGATCAGAAACTGAACTATCCAGACCAAATTCACGCTCTCACAATTGCGATGATTGACTTGGACGAAGATCGTTTTGAAAAAATTATTAGCACCAATTTTCTTCAAAATGGCTTTGAAAATACTATGCTCAATATCATTTATCCTTTCTTGACCCGCATTGGTACGCTATGGCTTACAGGTTCTATTGGGCCTGCACAAGAACATTTTATGAGCAACTTGATTCGACAAAAAGTCATTGTTGCCATCGATGGCCAAGTAATAAAATACCATCCCAATTCTAAGAAATTTTTACTGTTTTTACCCGAAGGCGAGTTGCACGAAATTAGCCTGTTGTTCACCAGCTACGTCATTCGGGCGCATCACCATCGGGTTGTTTATTTGGGGCAAACGCTGCCGTTTAATGAGCTCGTTTTTGCCTATGATGTTCATCAACCAGACTATGTCTTTGCAAGCATCACCTCCGTCCCTGCCCACGACGAAGTTCAGACCTATGTTCATAAACTTTGTCAGCAGTTCCCCAAAGCTCAAATATTACTTACTGGCTACCAAGTAGTTGGTCAAGACATTGAAGTAGGAGCCAATTGCACTATTATCAACAAATTAGAAGACCTTGTTGAATTGCTCTAACAACAGCCGTTCAATTGCCATCTTTCCTCTTACACAAGCCATAAAAGACAAAACCCCGACCTGAGGTCGGGGTTTTTGCTTAGACGGGAGATAAACAGCCTGCCTCAAGATTAATAATATGCTTCTTTCGACAAATAGTTTTGAACGTAATCCTTCACACCTTCTTCCAACGTATGGAAAGGTTTGGTGTAGCCAATCGAACGCAATTTATTCATATTAGCTTGGGTAAAGTACTGGTACTTGTCGCGAATGTCGGCGGGTGTATCCACAAAGTCGATATTTGGCTCTAACCCCATCGACGTAAATGTATTGATGGCCAAATCCTTAAACGTACGTGCCTTGCCACTTCCAAGATTATAGATACCTGAGTTGCGACGGTGGTGCATCAAAAACGAACATACTTCCAGTAGGTCTTTTACATAAACAAAATCGCGCATTTGCTCGCCATCTTTAAAATCGGGATGGTGTGAGCGGAAGAGACGCATTTTACCCGAGGCTTTTACTTGGTTGTAGGCGTGGAATATCACCGATGCCATCCGCCCTTTGTGGTATTCATTGGGGCCATAGACGTTGAAAAATTTCAAACCTGCCCAGAAAAATGGTTTCTTTTCTTGTTGCAACGCCCAAATGTCAAAGTCGTTTTTGGATTCCCCGTAAGGATTGAGCGGTTTAAGCTGCGGGATTTGCGATTCGTTGTCGTCGTAGCCTAACTCACCTAAACCGTAGGTAGCCGCCGAAGACGCATACACCAACGGGATTTGATAATCGATACATTTTTGCCAAATCTGCTGTGAGTAGCGAACGTTAAGCTCCTCCAAAACATCACGGTCAAACTCCGTCGTATCTGTGCGGGCACCGATGTGGAAAATGAACTCTACTTCGTAGTAATTTTGGTCTAACCATTCAAAAAAAGCAGAGCGCTCCACTCGTTCTTGAATTTTTTTCCCTTCTAAATTTTGTGCTTTTTCAATTTTCGAGAAATCATCAACTGCGATGATAAAATTGAAATTTTCCTCGTTTAGCTTGCTGATAAGACAGCTTCCGATAAAGCCTGCAGCCCCAGTGACAATGATCATAGAAATAGCTTATGATAAGGCGTTTAAATAGTGGGTAGTCAATTAGTTGGAACAGTAAAAATACTCAAAAAAAACGCTACAAAGGTAGGTATTATTTCACACAAAAAATCATTGAAAATTCCATGAATAAATTTAACTTTTTAAAGAATTTTCAATGAAATCTACGATGTTTTTGGATACCGTTTTTTGGTCGTAATTTTGTCGAAACTTATTAGACAGCGAAGTGACTCCGTTTCTCTTATTTTTAATACGGCACTCTCGGCGCTGTGGACTATTGACTGTCGATTAGAATGATAGTTTACGTAACAAGAAAAGAACATTTTAATGCCGCCCACCGGGTATATAACCCTAGCTGGTCGGATGAAAAAAACACCGAAGTATTTGGCATCTGTGCCAATCCAAATTTTCACGGTCACAACTTTGAGCTGATTGTCACAGTAAAAGGCCCTATCAATCCAGAAACTGGCTTTGTGGTGGACATGAAACTCCTCGGCAGGCTGATGAAAGACAGTGTGGTTGACAAAGTCGATCACCGAAATCTGAATCTTGACGTTGATTTTATGCAAGGTATTATTCCTAGCTGTGAAAATTTTGTCCTTGAAATCTGGGCTATCCTAGCAAAAGGACTAAACGAAGTGGCTCCTCACGCCAAATTGCACTACATCAAGCTCATTGAAACCCCCAAAAACTACGTAGAGTATTACGGCGAATAAGCTCGCTTTAAACGATATTCGCGTTCCAATCCCCAAAAATCATTGTGAATCAACAACGTATCGGGCTTTTTTTCTGGCTACTTGTATTTCTAATCATCGGAAGCTACCTGTGGTATATCAATTTGTATGCGGTCAATATTCCTATTACCGACGACTATGATTTGGTTCGAGTAAAATATACGCTTTTGACGCAAGAATTCAGTTGGTGGCAGAAAATCAAACTGCTTTTAGAACCTGAAAACGACCACCGTATTCTTATTCCGCGCTCCATTGCGCTGACAGACTATGCCGTAGAAGGATTCGTAAATTATCGAACGCTGATTGGGGTCGTCAATCTGAGTTTGTTGGGGATTTTGGGATTTTGGTTCTTGAGTTTTCTCAAACGTGGGCTCAATGCTTGGTTTTTTTTACCAGTGTTGTTGTGGTACCTCACCCCCTTTGTGTTTGATGTCACGCTTTGGGGGATTAATGGGATGCAGCATACCACCCTCAACTTACTGGTATTCGGCACCTTAGCACTACTTTCTTATTCCACGAACCCTTGGGCTTTTGGAGCCGCTTTGGTCGTTGGGTTTGCCGCAACTTTTACCAATGGGAATGGTTTTTTGGTTTTTCCTGCGGGGTTAGCGATTTTGCTTTTGACCCAAGACTGGAAAAAAAGTGCTCTCTGGACCATCGGGATGATTGCATCCTTATTGGCTTATTTTCTCAACTACCAAGTAGGACAAGCGACTAAAGTGGCCTTCTCAGGCGAATTTGTCGGGAATCTACTGGTAAGTTTTGCGGCGTTGTCGGGTGGCTGGATGGCGGCTTTCAAAGGCAGTAACCCTCAGTGGTTGTTGTGGAGTTCGTTTTTGGTAGGCATGTTGAGTTTGCTAGGCATCACGTTGTGGCTTGGCTATCAACTATTTATGGCACCACAGCGCCCCCGCTCAGGCCGCCCCTATCTTTGGGTTGGGGTTTTTGTGTTCTCGATTCTAACGATTGGCATCATTGCAGTATCAAGAGGGGGACGCGACGTTTATTCGGTTTTCACGAGTCGGTATAGTTTGTATCCGCTTCATTTATTGACACTTACGTACCTAGCATTGCTGAGTTGGAAGTCCATTTCTCCTGCATGGGTATTTCGGATAGCAGTTGTTTTTGGAGGTATTTTTATGACCATGAGTTTGTATCAATACCAAAGAGATATGGACGAACGCCGTCGAAGCCTCATTGCAGACCACTACAACTGGCGGCAGCACCGCAAACTTATCACCCATTTTCGGAGCGAATTGGCCGATTTTTTCACGCTTCCCGCCTACCAAAAAGGCATATACCGTTTTGAAAATTTCCCACTCGGTACCGCTACCGAACAATTACTCAGTTTACCCGCCGATACTACTCAGCGCGACGCATTGAAACTTACGCTTACAACCACTCAAAAAAACATTGATTTTTTTGGGCATCCTCAAACAGTTGCACAGTTTTCATTGATTAATGCAGACGTGCTTCAACCTGAATTTGGCGAAGGTGTTGGCGTGTTTTTGGTGCTAAAATCAGCAAAAAATAAAACTTACTTGTTGCCTACTTTACCCATTCAAGGTGGGAAACGCACTTTTTTCACTTCGGCACGGGTCTATAAACCTGGTTTTGAGCTAACGGTTTACAACGAAAACTTTACCCCTGACACTTATCGCATCGGCCTGCTAAGTCCGAAAGGAACAGGCTACGATTTGCGTTATTTACAACAATCTATTCAGATTGATTCGCTTTCCACCAAATTGGTCAACTAGCAGCCCATGAAATATTATCTGATAGCAGGAGAGCGCTCGGGCGATTTGCACGGTAGTAACCTCATTAAAGCCATCCGCCGCCACGATTCGGAAGCCGAATGTCGGGCTTGGGGTGGGGAAATGATGCAAGAAGCAGGAGCTGAGTTGGTGACGCATTATGCCGACATGGCGTTTATGGGTTTTTGGGAGGTGGCCAAAAACCTGGGTACGATTTCGGGTTTTCTGAAAAAATGCAAAGCCGATATTCTCGCTTATCGACCCGATGTCGTGATTTTGATTGATTATGCAGGCTTCAATATGCGAATCGCTCGTTTTGCTAAAGAAAACGACATTCAGACGTTTTACTACATTTCGCCCAAAGTGTGGGCTTGGAATCAAAAACGTGCCCTCAAACTCAAACGCGACGTAGATCGTCTGTTTGTAATTTTTCCGTTTGAAAAAGAGTTTTTCCGCCGATACAACTACGACGTGGACTACGTAGGAAATCCTCTTTTTGATGCCATCGCCGATTTTACGCCCAATCCAACCTTTTTGGCTGAACATCAGCTTGACCCGACCCAACCCATTGTGGCGCTGCTCCCAGGAAGTCGCAAGCAAGAAGTAGAACAAATGCTTACGCTGATGGTACAAACCAAGCCGCACTTTCCCCATGCACAATTTGTGATTGCGGCCGTTGGTAACCTTCCCCAAACGCTTTATGCACCCTTTGTAGCGCAAGGAGTACGGCTTGTCACGGATGCTGCTTACGACTTACTCTCGGTTGCTACGGCCGCGCTTGTCACCTCAGGTACTGCCACGCTCGAAACAGCGCTGTTTGAAGTACCGCAGGTAGTTTGCTACAAAACAGGGAGCGTCAGCTACGCCATTGCAAAGCGATTGATACGGGTTCCGTACATTTCGTTGGTCAATCTCATTGCGCAAAAAGAAGCCGTTAAAGAGCTAATTCAAAATGAATTGACCCCAAAAAACCTTACGAGCGAACTGGAAGCAATTTTACCCAACGGCCTCAAACGAACGCAACAAATCAACGACTATCGACAAGTGAAAGCCATTTTGGGAGAAAAGGGGGCTTCAGAACGGGCAGGTCAGCTCATGGTAGAATACCTTAGAAAAAAATCCATTTAGGATTGTAAAACTATCCCTTCCAATTCCTTTTGCTGCCGAAGGTGGTGGCGGCTGTGCATCTCTAGGTTATGAAACCATTCGTGGGCATTGAGCCACGCAAAAACAGGGTGGTAGCACTTGTATTCCCCCCCATCGTTGGCGACGGGTTCAATCAGCACTTTTGCATCGCTCAAGACTTTCTTTAATTGCTCGCGGTATTCGTCTTGGGTTTTTGGGATAAGTTCTATTTTTCCAAGGCCCTCAGGCACTTTCACTTTGATGGGCGGAAAACCATTGTGTTTGAAAACATTATCGCCGTAAGCATTATGTTCACCCCCAAGTTGTCCTTTGCGTTGTTCCAAACACCGAACAGTATTGGCCAAGAAAGAAAAATTAGCCGTCATCAACACGTGTTCATACATCTGCCCAAGCGACCATACGTCTTCGGCGGGTTTGTGTAAAAATTGTTCGTTGGTGTATTGCTCAAGCGAATCGATATAACGGTTGATGGTAATTTCTAATGACGAATAAATTTCCGAGGGTGTTTGTTGACTTGTCATATTGTTAAGAATTAGGAATACGTATTTTTTTGAAAAGGCCGTACAGAATGGCAAATACTACTGGAACCAACGATAACCACTTCAATAATTTGGCTATTTCGCACAATACCGCCACAATCATCGACTGCTCAGGATAACGGTATAACAACATTACAATAAACACATTTTCTATAAAATCGAACAGCATTGTCACAAAAGGAAGCAAATTGACATACCGAAAAGGAGTATATGGCTTATTTCGGAACAACAGCGTGAGAATAACTGCGAATAAAAATGTATAAACAATGGGATAAATAACGTCCATCGTCATTTCCCCTTGTGCGTAATATGCGCGCCCCTGCTCTCCATACGCCGTCACCATTTCTAAGGTTTTGGAAGGATTTAAACCAAAAGTAAGATCAATAGGCCCAATGGGTTTGCCCGCAAACTGATTGATGTTGGCTTCGGCATTTTTTAAAATATACCCAGGGAATACAACATACGCCGCCAAAAGCACAAAAAAGGTTTTAAGATTGGCAATTCTGTTTAAAAACTGGTGAAGAGTTTCCATAATGACAAAAGGGTTTAGGAATAGACATAGTATCAAAGATAATGATTATTTGCTCAGAAGCAGTGCCTCAAAAATGCCAAAAGACGCCAAAAATTAGGCTTATTGACCTTTTTTTGCCAATTTAGCAACGGCTGCCCACTTCCCTTTTCGTTGTTGTATCTACAATAATAAAAGGGGGTTCCTAAACCTAATTGAAATGCAATCAACAGACACCCAACCTAAAGACAATCAGCTGCTTAAAATTCTTGGCGTAGGCTTCGGCATTGCCGTAACCATTGGCGGAACCATCGGAACGGGAATTTTGCGAAAACCAGGCCCCATTGCCCAAGCCCTTGGCGACCCTTGGCTCATCATGGGGGTGTGGATATTGGTGAGCGTCTATGCACTTTTTGGGGTTTTATGTACCATTGAGTTAGGAGTAACTTTTCCAAAAGCAGGGGCTTGGTACGTATATGCGCGGCGGGCTTTTGGAGGATATGCTGGATTTGTGGTAGGTTTCAACAGTTGGTTAGGCACCTCGGCGGCTACAGCCTTTGGGGCATTTACCATGAGCGAATACATCGCTTTACTTCTCCCCTCTACGGCGGGTTATGAAAGCTACATGGCCACCGCCATTCTCATTGGCTTGGGTCTTTTACACTGGGTGGGACTACGCACCGCCAGCCGCGCACAGGAAATCATGAGTGTTGCCAAAGCCGTTGGGTTATTTGGCTTTGTGGTGATTTGTTTTGTGTATGGCAACGATGTTTCAACCACCCAAGTCGTCGAAACTACCACCAACGCCGTCGCCAAAGGCTCGTTGATTGGCTCGTTGATTTTTGCTTTACAGGCTATATTTTACACTTTCGACGGCTGGCACACGGCGGCCTATTTTGCCGAAGAAGACGCCGACCCTGCGCGTAACTTACCCAAGTCGATGATTGGAGGGCTGTTGCTGATTGTCGTGATTTATTTGTTGGTCAACGCGGCTATTTTATACATTTTGCCCATGCCAGTCTTGCAGCAGTCCAAGCTCGCCGCTGCCGACGCCATTACAATGATTTTTGGGGAACAATCGGGTAAGATAGTGACGTTTTTCTTGATGATTTCGATTTTGGGGATTGTCAACGCCCAAGTGATGTTCAACCCTCGCGTATTGTATTCCATGAGCCGCGATGGGTTGTTTATCCGCCAAGGTACGCGCGTCAATGCAGGAGGTACGCCCAGCATTGCCATGCCATTGTCGGTCGCAATGGCCATCGTATTTATCCTGAGCGGAAAAGAAGCCAGCGGAAAGCTCTCTGACATCGCTACGTTTTTCTTCGTGATTGGCTACACCTCAGGCTTTGCATCGTTGTTATACCTCCGAAAATCCGAACCCAACGTGCCTCGCCCGTGGAAAGTCCCAGGCTTCCCCGTCGTGCCGTGGATTGTACTCATTGCTTCGGTGGCCTTTCTGATTGGCGCGGGCTTCCAAGACCCTGGCAGCAGTGTTTATGCAGTGGTTTTCTTGATTTTGAGCTACCCATTGTATTTGGGAGTGACGCGGTTGAATAGGGGGTAAAAATCCCCCCCTCCAACCGCGATACAAATTTACTCTACTTTAAGCACCTTCAAGATAACTTGCTTCTCGCCCGCGTTCACCCGCAAGAAATACACCCCGTTGGCCAAGTCACTGACTTCAAACTCCTCCTGGTGTTGGTTGGTTTCGGGTACAAAACGCCGACCCAATACCCGACGACCCGAAGCATCTGAAAGTTCAGCTGCTACTTCTTTCCCTTGGCTATTTTGTACTTTTAGGACAAGGAGGCTCGCCACAGGGTTTGGCATAACACTGGCAAAAGACAGCGGGGTTAAATCCCGCGAGGCTGACAAATCACCAGTTCTGGCTGCGCCTATTCCTACACCATCTTTCGACTGGATTCTGAACCAATATTCTTGGTAGGCCAATACGTTCCCTTGCGGCTTGCGCGTCGAGGGAAAAATACTGCCCCAACCCTTCATGTCCCAATAGCGAATACCCAATTTGTAGAGACCTTTAGGTAAACCTGCGTCATATACGTTACCTCCTACCCCATTGTCTTGGTAAAAACCATAGGCAGGGTGATTTTGAGCGTACAACTCCGTCCAACCCTCACGGTTGGCATACATGAAGTAGGGCGCGTTGTTTTCGTGTGTGTTGAAAGAACGTATCACACCCATCTCTGGTGTTGCCAACAAATCAAACGTCATAGAACCATTCGTTCCCAATCCACAAGCTTCCACATTAATCGTCCAATAACGTGGTGCCATTTTGTTCACATTTTCTACATAATACAAAGTCGGATTTTGCTGGGTACTTTGTTCCAACTCTGATCCACCGTCGCGCGTAACAAATTGACTCGCCCACGCCGAACGATCGTTGGTTTTGATAGCTGACTTCGTCTGACCTACGTTAATCAACGTTACAACAAACGCATTCCAATACACATCTTTACGAACACTTTCTGCGCTCTGGCAGCCTCCTCCAAAAATACACTTCGCCCAGTACGTCTGCTTCGTTACGTTGTTGAACGCTACCTCAAAACTAGATGTCGTCACGCCCGTATTCCAAAATACTTGGCTACCCACAGGGCAATTCGCCGAAATACGAACCGTTGCCCCTGTACATACTATTTCCTGGCTCACCGTAATCTCTGGCGCGGCTTGCGTGGATGTTGGCGTAAAGGTCACCACATTACTTCGCTCACTCACACAGCCATTCTCCGTTTGGCAACGTGCATAATACGACGTCGTTACACTCGGAACTATCGTCGGTAAGTTTGGTAAAATCATATTCGTGGTAGCATTGTACCAAACCGTTCGCAAACTTCCACAGCTCGACTGTCCACTGAAACTTGCCGTTGCATCGCAACTCGTTGTTGATGAAAGTGATACCGTTGGAGCAGCAGGAATCGTCACCAACTTCAACCGCATAACCCCTGACTCAGATTCAACACACGAGGGCGTTCCGTCTAACTTTCGGCAGCGAACTCGGTAATTGTGATACTGATTGCCAACCAAGCTCGTGGGTACACCTGCACTGTATGCACTTCCATCGACCGAATAAAGGGTCACTTCACCCGCTGCGCAATTAGCCGTAAAGCTAATCGTCATATTGGCCAAACTGCACACTTCTTTGCTCTCCCCCACGGCCACATTCACACCATCCACCAACAGTGATACGTTTTGCGGAACCGTAGAACGATAGTTGATTGTCAGTTCAATTGGGCTCGTATAAGTACTTGGGCAAGTCCCATCACAAGCAGCTTGGTAACGGTAGGGTTGGTTATCGCTTGATTGGCTGCTAGGCGCGGTGCTGCTCCAAGCTGACCAAGTTCCGCCGCCTATCTGCACCCGCCAAACGGGCGGTCCTACCACACACGCCCCCGAAACATTTAACTGTAAACCGTTCTCAGGGTTGGCATCGGTGTCGCACAAAGTCTGAGCGTTGCCCTCTACCAACGTTTGTTGGAGCACAGTAAGGCTAACTGTTGGCTTACCTTGCACCTTCACTGTTGCATTGCCTGTTTGAGTTTGGCTACAATTGGCATCCGACACGCTGACCAACTCATAAGAAAACACGCCTGGCGTGGTGGTTAACTGTGTAACTGTGGCCGTATTAGATACGCTGGACGTTGATACGCTTTGCAAAATCCCACCGTTGAGTTTATACCCAAAAGTGTAAACACCCGTTCCATTTGCCCCACTAAAAGTAATCGGTGGGGCAGGGGCATTTTGGCATACCGTTGTCGTACCTGAAATCGTCGCCGTCGGCAGCGGATTTACCGTCACCGTTGCCGTCGCAGAATAGGCTACAGCACACCCACCACTTTGAACCACTGCCCGATAGTACGTCGTTTGCGTCAAATTGGTCGCCGTAAAGCTAGTCGTCGTATTCGCAATATCGGTCACGCTCGCAAAATCAGATGTCAACGATGACTGCCATTTTTGAATCGCGCCTACTTGATTTGACAAGGTTAAAGCTGTTGAATTTGTCCCCGAACACACCGTAGCCGCCCCCGCTATACTACCACCTACCGAAACTGGGTCAACCGTCACCGTCGCTGTGGCAGAAGTGGTTTGAGAACAAACGCCGCTCTTTACCAAAGCACGGTAGTAGGTTGTTTGGGTTAAATTACTTGCCGTCAGTTCCGTCGTCGCGTTGGAAATGTCGGTCGCTCCGCTGAAATCGGAACTCAACGACGATTGCCACTTTTGAACGCTGCCCGTTTGCCCCGATAAAGTTAAAACCGTGCTATTGGCCCCCGAACAAACCGTGGTCGAACCTGAAATGCTGCCCCCCACGCTCACGGGGTCAACCGTCACCGTCGCTGTGGCAGAAGTGGTTTGAGAACAAACGCCGCTCTTTACCAAGGCACGGTAGTAGGTTGTTTGGGTTAAATTACTTGCCGTCAGTTCCGTTGTCGTGTTGGAAATGTCAGCTGCACTGCTAAAATCGGAACTTAACGACAATTGCCACTTTGGAATGCTGCCCGTTTGGCCTGACAAGGTTAAAACTGTGCTATTTGTCCCTGAACAAACCGTGGTTGAACCTGAAATGTTGCCCCCCACGCTCACGGGGTCAACCGTCACCGTCGCTGTGGCGGAAGTGGTTTGCGAACAAACACCGCTTTTCACCAAGGCACGGTAGTAGGTTGTTTGGGTTAAATTACTTGCCGTCAGTTCCGTCGTCGTGTTGGAAATGTCAGTTGCACTGCTGAAATCGGAACTTAACGACGATTGCCACTTTTGAATGCTGCCCGTTTGGCCTGACAAGGTTAAAACTGTGCTATTTGTCCCCGAACAAACCGTGGTTGAACCTGAAATGTTGCCCCCCACGCTCACGGGGTCAACCGTCACCGTCGCTGTGGCGGAAGTGGTTTGAGAACAAACACCGCTCTTCACCAAGGCACGGTAGTAAGTTGTTTGGGTTAAATTACTTGCCGTCAGTTCCGTCGTTGTGTTGGAAATGTCAGTTGCTCCGCTGAAATCGGAACTCAACGACGATTGCCATTTTTGAATGCTACCTGTTTGCCCCGACAAGGTTAAAACCGTGCTGTTTGTCCCCGTACAAACTGCGGTTGAACCTGAAATGCTACCCCCCACGCTCACGGGGTCAACCGTCACACTACCCGTAATATTGCTTGATACGCAACCAGTTGTGGCATTTCTGACCGTGAGGATAAAGGAAAGTGAACTTCCCACAGCCGCAGTGCTTAAATTGACCGTGATGGGGTTGGACAAACCTCCGTTGGTGATGGGGGAAATATCTGCCCCCGAAATCGAATATTGGTTGGGCGATTGCGTGGGATTGGTATATGGAATATTAAACGACATAGCCCCTGCGCAAATGGGAGTAATCGTACCGAGAGTAACGCTCGGTTTAATCGGATCAGTGAGCATTATCGTTGTTACATTGGAGGCACATCCAGGATTAGGTGGCCCTATCAGACTGACTACATTAACGCTATAGGTAGCAGCACTCAGTCCGTTGATGGTAATTTGGCCACTAGCATTGGTCGTCACATTATCCCCAGACGCAGGCGAGCCAACTGCTCCTCCGCTGTAGATGAGTTGATACTTTGTCATCGGGACCAAGCCAGATACGGTGATGGTTCCGTTTTGGCCATTACAAGTGGGTGGATCTACCTTGGACAAAGAGATGGTGGGTGGAATATCCGCGACACGAACCTGATTACTGGTCAGCGAACAGGTGTTTTCCGTCACTTTGACTTGAAAGCGGCACCAAGAATCGGCGGGGGTAACCGAGGCAATATCGAATGTTCGGTCGCTGTCTAAGTTACCAGTTAGGGTGAAAGCAGTCGAACCAACCCCATCAGGAGTGGCCAAAAAGACACTTGTATTCGTGCTATTGGTAGCTTCCGCCACAATACCATAAATGTTGGGCGTTTGCAAACCCACTGAAATGGTCGTAAAAGCATCTCCCCCCAGATTGGTCACGGCTAACCCTTTTGGAGTGCCCACGTAGATAAAGTTATTAACAACTGAGATGGCTTGGATAAGATTATCTGGCAGTTCGCTATTAGCAGTATTGTAAGACACCCAATTCAGACCACCATTAGTAGAAATGCCTATGCCACTGTCTGTGCCCGCATACATGATACCGTCTTTGAAAAAAATGGCAGTAATGTTGTTGCTGAGCAGACCATTGGCTATCTGAAAAGGAGAACTGAACGTTGTACCGTTGTCGTTAGAAACATAAACTCCATTGTTGGTGGCAACATATACATTGGTGCCTTCTACAAAAATATCAGCCACGGATACACTGGAAAGAACGGTAGTGAAACCACCTGTATTGATGCGGCGAGACAAGCCACTGGTGGTAGCAGCATAAATGTAATCGTTGCCACCGTTGGACGTAGCCACCGAAGCGCGCACCTTCGCAACTGGAATTCCATTACCTGTACCAAACAAAGTGGGGAAGCTACTACCATTATTATTGGAGACATACAAGCCTTGGTCGGTCGAAGCATATACATTGGAGCTGCTGACAAAAACATCATTCACAATTTCTGCGGGTAGTACGACTTCGGTATAGGTAGTCCCACCGTTACGGGAAATCACCAAGCCTTGGGCAGTTGCCACATACACATTAGACCCATTTTTGGCAATCGCAACAGAAACGGGTGTGTTGAAACCAGCGGTGGTATTGATGAAGGCTGGAGAACAAACCCGTTGCCATTGATAGGCATCGAACCCAGGGTTAGCACTAAAAGCCACAGGAGATCCCAAACAAACGAAAGAATTACTTGGATCAATTAATGTCGGACGGACAGAAGGAATAAAGTAAAGCCCGTATTCACATCCATCAATTGGTCCCGCACTGGCTACAATACGGATTTCATAATTACTTCCACTGATGTCATAAGGTATCACCGCCTGGATTGTACCTGATTTAGCAGTGGATGCCAAACGGCCAATCGTACGGAAAGTAGCAAAGTTATTATTACTCAGCTGAATGGTATAAATATTACCTGCATTGATTGGATCAGCTGCGTCGAATTCGTAAAGTAAGTTGAGGGATTCCCCTTGGCAAAAAATTGAGCCATTGACCTTCATGGGCGACATGTTCGCATTCTTCAGGACACCACTACCAATTCGGAAAGGTAAGGATTGGTTGCTGATAATACCATTTGGATTGCTGGACACAATACGCATCCGATAGCCGTTGCCTGTTGGTACATCGGGGAAACTACCATTAATTGCCCCGCTGGCAGAAGAATTTACCGAAGCGATTGTAATGGGGGAAGCAAAGCTCCCAGACGCATTGCTCAATTGCAAGGTGAACGTGTTCCCAGAAAGAAAGTTACAGTCAAGTAGGTAAGAAACCGAAATCGGATCACCCACACAATAGGGCCCTAATGGGTTTGGATAAGTAGCCGTAACCTGATCTCCTGAAATGGTGAATGAGGAAGTAGTAGAATTCCCCACAGGAGAAAGAGAATTTATCCTCAATTTATAAGACGTACTTGGGGTGACTGCTCCAAGGTTTCCAGAGATGGAACCAGGGCTCGTTGCTGGACCAGCAGCAATGTTGCCAATGATGGTTCCAGGAAAATTCCCATTTGCATCACTCAGCTCAAGACTTGCACTTGTACTGACAGTCCAACCTCCAAAGCTGAACGTAACGGTTACGTTTGTGCTTGGGCACCCGGGAGTACCAGTTGTGAGGGTTGCTGAACTAGGTTGTGCAAACACCAGGCCACTCAACAAGAGAACTGGTAACATGACGAAGAAGCATTTGGGTAGTATTGCGTTTTTCATAGAGTTGGTTGCTTTGGGTTACGGTTATGGTTCTACGGGTTATTTTCTACTTGTTGTTGCCGTTGGCGAAGTTGTTGGTCCAATGCCCGTAACTGTTTTTCGTACCAAAACCAACACACTACCAACAGTAGTCCGAGGATAAGAATCAGCAGCAAAAGACGGAGTCGCATCGTATGATTGAAATTTAGCTTTAACATTATTTAAAGCTACCTCACTCACCATCAAAACACCAAGTTTTAAGCGTTGCAAAAACGTTGCAATTTATAAAAATCTGTATTACAGGAAGTTGTAACCCTAAAATTGTTGAAATTTCAACAAATAAGGAGTTTTGCGAAACAATAGAAGAGAAATTAACAAAAAAGCAGGGTTGTCGAATTGTTGGTTAGAGGAAAGACCCATGGATTTTCCCGAATTGAACCGTGAAAATATAGCGGTAGCACTCGAAAATAGTCTTAATCGTCAGTACCGAACTCTGCTCGTTACATGAAAGTATTAATTGACCAAAAATATCTCGTATTGAGAGAAAATCGAAACCATCAAGTCTTTTTTACAAGAAAATGATGATTTCGACTGCGTTAAGATTTACAAGTAAATTCTACGGATTTACCTCTACCGTGCGGCTTGAGCGACCATTAGACGTAAATACCTTCATTTTTATCGTTTTACTTACTGGCAAAGGCTGACTATACACCGCGCTAGTTGCCGTCGGCTCGGTGCCATCGGCGGTATAGCGAATGGTCAATCCTGGCAATTGAACATTGGCTTTTACTTGGTCGTTTTCAACCACAGCCCCTGCCGTTGGAACCCGATACGCGTACCCGCCCGCGCGGAAATCCAAACGAGGAAGTTCGCGTTTGCCGAGTTGGTTAGCAAACACTGACCACGCTTTTTGATAGGCTTTATCGTCGTTTTTCTCCACCCACGTTGGCGACAATGCCCACGCCCGTTCGGCCATTCCAAGCAATTTTGGCAACATCATGTACTCCATCCGTTCGGGCGAATTGACCGTTTCGCTCCACAACAATCCCTGAACCCCTACGATATTTTGCTTTCCATATTCCGTCAAACGTTCTTTTCCATTAAAAATCGAACGGTCGAGGGGATTGCCTAAACGGTCTTCTTTCGAGTTTTTAAAATAGTCGTAAGGGATAAACGAAAAGGGCTTATCAACATCCGTATAAGCGCCCCAATAATACCCAGGCTCATCAAACGACTTGTAGTAAGACATGTCAAAATACTGGTGCGTAACGCACGAAAGCACCACTTTGTAGCCCGCATTGGCAAGGCGATACGCCAAATCCTCAGCACCCCAGCCGAGCACATTATTCCAAACGTCCACTTGTACACCTTTTCCCACAAAATCGGGATTTGGGATAACGTGATTTTTGCCATCAAGCAACGTTTTTCGCATCGCCACTTCTTCCCAACCATACACATACAGGCCGCGTTTTTGGGCAATATCAATCACTTTCCCGTAGAAATAATACCAAAGGTCGTCGGTTGATTGAATACTCGGATTGTCACGGCGCAACTGCTGTACCGCAGGCGACTGCGTCCATACCCCTCCTGGCACTTCGTCGCCGCCGTAGTGGATGGTTTCCAGCAGAGCATTGGCATCACGGTACATCGCCACAATTTCGTCGGTTACTTTTTCCAAAAAGCGATACGTTGATGGCATGGCTACATTCATCACGTTATCGTTCCACGACTGCACCGAACGATATACTGAGCGATCGGCGGGGTCATGAAGCAGGTATTTTTCAGCTTCTTCTTTTTGTCCTTGGGCCATTTTTTGCGAGTAGCGGGCTTTCATCGCCACCACAGCCGCGCGGGCGTGGCCTGGTGCTTCGATTTCGGGGATTACTTTGATGTGGCGGGCATTGGCATAACGCAACAATTCCAAGAAATCTTGGCGACTATAATATCCCGTCCCTGCATTTTGGGAAGCATCAGGGCCTGAACCAAAAGAAGGTTGAAGCAATTTGAGGGGGTCGGTTCCGTGACCGCGCACGGCACCAATTTGCGTCAATTCAGGTAAGGATGGAATCTCCAAACGCCAACCTTCGTCGTCCGAAAAGTGCAAGTGTAGTACATTGAGTTTGTAAGAGGCCATCAAGTCGAGCAACTTCATCACTTGCGCTTTTGAGTGAAAATTCCGAGCGACGTCGAGCATAATCGCACGGTGCCCAAAGCGCGGTTGGTCGCTCACTTCTACGCCCGTTACCGACAAACTTGACTGCGTTTTTCCCCAAGCCGACGGTGACAACAACGCCAACAACGACTGTACCCCATAAAAAGCCCCCGCTCGGTCGCCCGCCGTAATTTCAATTCCGCTCGGGTTGACCATCAAACGGTACGTCTCGCTAGGCATGGTTTCTTGTTTAAATACAATTCCAGTGGTTTGTTTTTCAGTAGAAAACGCCAAAGGCGAACCTAGCATCGACGAAAGCTGGCTACCCAAATAACTCGCCTCGTCGCGAAATGCCTCAGGCACAGACAAAACGGTTTGAGGGGTAATGACATACGGCCCGCCTCGTTCACGGTATTGTTGTGGACTAGGTAGAATTTTAGGCAATTCTTTTTCGGCTATTTCCTCCGTCGCTTTGTTTTGATTAAAAATCATTTCGGGTGTAATCAACCCCAACTTATCTCCTGCAAAACGCTGGTATTGACGCGGTTGGGTAGAAGGCTTTATGGTATAATCGGTCAACGGATAGCCGCGTTCGGACTGTTGTTCCCACACCCAATACAAGCCCGCGGGGGCGTCGGTAAAGTTGACTACCCAAGCCGAAGAAATAAACGAAATTGTGGTGGAAGCACCAGCTTTTAGCCCCTGAAACGCCGCCGTAGGCATGAGTTGAAACAAATCACCGTTGACGTGCCGAATGATAAAATCGGGAGAAACGGTCGTATCAATTGTACGAACGTTATTAAAAAACAGGCTCCATCCTGACTTGGGAAGAGCTTTTTTAGACGTATTTGTAAAAGTAAACGAAGTCAACGAAGCGGTTTTACCCTTGTGGTTATTTTCCACAATTTCCCAGCTAACTTTCAGAGAAGGAGCCGTTAATTGAGCCCGCGATGATATTGCCACTAAAAACAAGAGAAAAACGAACAGACGCATAAGTGAAAAGACGTGGTTAGGCACAGAAAAGATAAGCTGCAAAAATAGTCGTACTTTTATAAAAAAACACGTTCAATTTGTATGCCCTCCTTTTCAAACCCTGTTACTATTGAATTAGCGCAACCGCCCGACTATGTCGAAATCGTCGAAGTATGGGAAGCTTCGGTACGTGCCACGCATCATTTTTTGCCAGAATCTGACATTCAATACTTCAAACCACTGATTTTCAACGAGTATCTCAAAGCAGTACATCTGGAATGTATTCGTAGTTTGGAGGGAGCTATTGTGGGTTTTATGGGTGTACACGACGATAGCCTCGAAATGCTTTTCATCCATCCCGACGCTCGCGGGCAAGGCTTAGGCAAAGTATTTGTGGCTCACGCCATCAAGGACTTAGGTGTAAAACGGGTTGATGTCAACGAGCAAAATCCGCAAGCAGTGGGTTTTTACGAACACATGGGGTTTCAAATCATCAGCCGCTCCGAAACCGATGGAATGGGCAAACCCTATCCGATTTTGCACATGAAACTGTTTTAAGAATGTCGATTTCAGACGGGGTCGCCCGAGCGATGCAGAATGTCGAATGGGCTTATTCGGCACTAAAAATTCGACATTCTGCACTCGACAATTTAAATTTGACATTCTGCCCTCTGCATTCGACACTTACTTATTCTATGTGCCAAGGGTTGCTCACAACCCGCCCTATGTAAGAAATAGGAGTTAAAAACTGGAAACATTAAACCCGAAACTCAATCAACCCTTAACCACCGTCACCGTCACAAGCAATTGGCCGACGTGCCGCTGCGTGTGTTCGGCGGCGTGGAAAAGAAGCCCAAGCACCGTCGATGGAATTTGCGCCCGTCCTACTCCGCGTTGTTCGAGCAAAGTAGCTTCATCGGTAGCGATGAGCTGCGCAATGGCTTTGTCAATTTGTTGACTAAACAACAAAAACAATTGCTGAAACGACTCTTGTCCTAGCGTTGGTTTTCCTTCATTGGCCAACCATTCGAGCTGCGAAGGATTGAGCATTTCGCCTTTGGCGTACGTAAAAAGCCGATCCAACACCCCCGTAAGGTGCTGTAAATGAAACCCTACCGAAGCCATTTCGAAAGGACGTTCCCATAATTTTTCATTGACAAAATCAGTGCCCATTTTTTCAACCTCTTCACGGGCTTGCAAAAGTGCATGAGCAACGGGTTGTAACAAAGCAGGGACTTCGGGAAGTGGCCCACGTAGCCACACTTCTAATGTTGAGGCAGGTTTCATAGCAAAAGATTGAGTTAATGCATCAAATTAAGTATAAAGAACTTCCAGATACAATATATTTGTTATATATTCACAACAAATATGTTGCACAATGGCCCACAAAACCAGTAATACGTTGCCGTTTAACACCCAAAGAAGTGTAAAAAAGGCGTCCGACATGGCCACTTCACCTAAAAAATGGGTGATTGAAGCCGAAGGTAAAAACTATACTTGGAGTAATAAAATGGAGCGGGTAGGAATCATTCGAGGTGGGATTCCTTATCACACGATTGAGTTCATTAGTAAACGTCTAAATCGACCCGTCAAAGCTGTTTTATCCATTGTAGGGATGCCCCAAACCACCTACAACAAGAAAAAAAGTGAGCATTCGTTACTCGATACGCGTGACAGCGAATTGATTGTCCTCATCACAGAATTGCTTGATTTTGGACTAGAAGTATTTAATAATGAGGAGGAAAAATTTCAGCGTTGGTTAAAAAAGCCAAACTTATCCCTCGGCGGAAATACCCCAGAAAGCTTACTAGACACCGTTACGGGTATCGACGAAGTAACTTTTTGTCTCAATCGAATCGAATTTGGGAATTTTGCCTAATGAAAGTTTATCGAATTGAGCGCGAAAAATACCTAAAGACCACTTTGTTAGGCATCGGTGCTTCTATGGCCAAAGGCTACCGATGGAATAGTTTATATACTCGCTTGGTATATACCGCTGAAAGCCGTGCTTTGGCTACTTTAGAAGTTTCGGTTCACCTTGATTTAAGCGAAGATTTGCCTTCGGACAGGTATTACGTCGAAATTGACATCCCTGATGACCTCACTATGTTGGAGGTTAGCCTCGAAGACTTACCTGACGATTGGAACGCCAAGCCTCCTACGGTTACGACCCAAACCATTGGTGATGATTTTGTGTTGGGCAACGAAGCAGCAGTTCTCAAAGTGCCTAGTAGTATTGTTCCTCAAGAGTTTAACTACCTCATTAACCCGAGCCACCCAGACGCGCCTCGAATCAGCATAACCAACATTACGCCAATGACGTTTGACGCACGATTTCGATGGAAAGACAAGGTATAACTAGCAGGTTTACCCCGAGTGGAGCTGCCTAATATCTACAAAATTTGAATCTAATTCACTACTTTTGGCATAGTATTCACCCTTTCCACTCTAGCCCATGCGTTTCACTATCCTGTGTTTATGGTGTATTGTTGCGTTGTTGTCGAGCGTGCAAGCTCAGAGGACTGCCGTTTATCGTTTTGAAAACTCGTTTGAAGAAGAATCAGGTAAATTTCCGAAACTCAAGGTGTTGGGTCAAGAAGGCACATTTCAAAACGAAAAACTTCCCGAACTCAAAAACCTCCAACGTACCGTTTATGTATTCGACAGAAACTGTGGTTTACAGTTTGACAACCGTGCCGCCAATGGTTTCCTGAGCGGTTCATATACCATTGAGATTTACTTCCGATTTACCACCTTAGACAGCTGGAAACGAGTCATTGATTTTAAAAATCGTAAATCTGACAATGGGTGCTATATCTTCTACGGCAAACTCAATTTTTACAATTTTGCCGTGGGCACCAAAGCCCCCGTCAACCCCAACGAATATACCCACTACGTGGTGGCGCGGGATGCCAGAACGAACCAGCTTAAAATGTACGTGGACGGGGAGTCAAAAGTTGAATTTACTGACCGTTTTTCCCAAGGTATCATCGACGAAGACGGCATGCTCAATTTTTTCTTCGATGACCTTATCGTCAAAGACGAAGCCAGTGACGGAGCTGTAGCGATGATTAAATTGTACGATTACGTGGTTGACCCCGCTAGCATCAAGCGTGATTTTCAGCTGCTTGAAGAAAAAATCAGCCAACCCTTGGTTGTAAACACCCCTACTCCCGTTGCCCCGCAGCCCGTGGTCTCTTCGCCTTTACCAAAGGAAGCCCCCAAAGAAAATACGTCTGAACCTCCCAAAAACTATACTTCACTAGACAACAAAAACGTTTCTGTTGGGAAAGCGATTGTATTGCAAAACTTACGTTTTGCCCAAAGCAAGCCCGAATTGCTGCCTGAATCGAATGCGGAATTGGAGAATTTGTTCAAATTTATGCAAGAACACCCAACGGCCAACATCGAGCTCCAAGGCCATACCGACAACCGAGGGGATTTTGATTTAAACCTAGCCCTTTCTCGTCAGCGGGTGGAAGTAGTGAAGGCTTTTTTGGTAAAAAAAGGCATTTCTCCCAGCCGAATTACGGGCAAAGGCTTTGGCTCCAGTAGGCCAATTGCCAATAACAACCGCGAAGAAACTCGTCAGCTCAACCGTCGCGTGGAGTTGATTATTACAAAACTTTGAAAACAACTGCCGTGAATAAACTTTGTTATTTGGTAAGTATCTGCGCCTTTTTAATTATATCATGTGAAAAACCTACTCCAACTCCTGGTGAACCTACGGAGTTGTCGGAGAATTTTTCGGGAACCCCAACCGCTCATGCTGTTTCTCCCGCCGATGAACTTGATGAGGCTTCAGGCTTGGCCGATAGTAAAAAACAAGCTGGTTTTCTCTGGACACACGAAGATGCTGGCTCGCCTGACCGCATTTATCTACTTGACCGCCAAGGTAAAATTGTGGCAAATTATACCACTCCTTTTATCAATTATGACTGGGAAGACATGGCCGTGGGCCCAGGCCCCGACGCCAATGAGTCGTACATTTATCTGGCTGATATTGGAGATAACTCCAACGTTCGGGACATCAAACAAATCTACCGTTTTCCAGAGCCTAGCACATTGACCTCAAAAATCACCAATTTTGATTGGATTCGTTTTCGCTTTCCCGACGGGGCTTATGACTCCGAAACGTTGCTGCTTGACCCTTTGACAAAAGATATTTACGTCGTTACAAAGTGGCTCACCAACGCCCGTGTGTATCGCTTGGCTTACCCTCAATCTACGACGGAAGTTATCACTGCCGAAAAAGTAGGGGAAATGACCGTAGGAGTAGATTTAACAGGTGGCGCGATTTCAACAATTGGTACCGAAGTTATCGTTCGAGGCTATACCGCCATCTATTATTGGAAGCGCAAAGCCACCGAAACTGTAGGCGAAGTGCTGCTTCGCGCCCCTACCAAAAGTTTGCCATATATCTTTGAGCCTCAAGGCGAAGCGGTTTGTTTTGACCTAAACAACAAAGGTTATTTTACCCTCAGCGAACGCCGAAATGTTCCGTCGGTCAACTTGTATTTTTATGCAAGAAAATAAACGAGATTAGAACTCAGGTTTTGAGAAACCTGAGACACATTCGAGAAACCTGAAGCACATTCATAAACTCAGGTTGTCAGCAACCTGAGGCACATTAAAGCACATTCGACATCGCTCGGGCGCCCCCGTCTGCACTCGCCCCTCGACATTCCCCTAGGGTTTCCACTCATTGAGTTCAACCAAATACCCGTCAGGGTCAGGAACGTAGATTTGAATGACTCCGTCAAAGCGTGTTTGTTTGTGAAAAGGCAGTTTAAGGCGGGTTAAATACGCTTCTGCTTTCTCCATGGAAGCCACAAAAATTGCAAAATGGCTACCATTTCGGTCATTGACGACGGGTTGTGTACGTCCTGCCAACAAGTGAATTTGTTGGTCGGCACCAATTTTAAACCACGCCCGAATCGCCTTCAAATTGTCGGGCACTTCAATGCGTTCTAATTGCAATACTTCCCCATAAAACTTCGCACTCGCCTGCAAATCGGGCACTTGAAGTGCCAAGTGATTGTGTTTAACAATCCCTATTTTATCTTGTGAAAACCCTGAGAAAGACGACGAAAACAACAGCACAGCGAAACAAAAAAAGAAAGACTTCATGGGGAAATGAATGGTAAAAAAGTGGGTCAATAGGTTCTATTCTCCAAAAGTACTTTTTTACTTGCATTTACCTACGTCGCGTCTTCTGGTTGCTCACAACCAGAAAGCACAGGCTACTCAGGTTGTGAGCAACCTGAGGCACGTTTTGCATTTCTATTCGACATTCTGCATCGCTCGGGCGACCCCGTCTCCACTCGACATTCTAAAAATCACAGCCACATTTTGACTAATTCTTCCCATTCTTGTTCTAGTGAATAGGCTGGCATTTCGGCGCGGGCACGGCGGTACCAGTAGCCTGCATTCCATTGGTCTCCTTCTTTGCGGTGCAAATAGGCGTGCAAGCGGTCGTAGTCGCGCGTGCCTTCCCGCGACTGAGCTATATCGTGTGCTTCATCCCACTGCCCTTTGGCGTCGTACCAAAGCGCTTTCACTAAAATAGGACAATCCGACGATGGCCCTGAGAGCGAGAGACTTTGTTTAAAATCGTTAAATGTCATTTTTAATGCTGTTTTAAAAAACAAAGAAACCTGATTTTTCTCATCTTTTCTTCCAAACCCTCCCGATACTTTTGTAGGAGTATCGTTTCAATTCATTTTCTCAATTTATGTACATTCTCTTATTTTTTGTAGCCCACTGGTATTTGTCTCTTTTGATGCAAACCTTCTTCTTGCACCGTTATGCCGCTCACAAAATGTTTACCATGAGCCCGTTTTGGGAGAAATTCTTTTACACGCTTACCTTTATTTTTCAAGGTTCATCATTTTTAAGTCCGTATGCGTATGGCGTAATGCACCGCCTGCACCATGCCTACGCCGACACCGAAGAAGACCCTCATTCGCCGAGTTTTTCGTCGAGTCTTTTTGATATGATGTGGAAAACCAAGAATTATTACAACAATATCTTACACCGTGAAGACCAAATTCCTGCCAAGTTTAAAAAGGATGTTCCTCACTGGCAGTTCATGGAGCGTCTGGGTGATTATTGGATTATTCGTATTGGTTGGGGCGCATTATACGTCTTATTTTACCTCCAATTTGCGACGGCTTGGTGGATGTTTTTGTTGTTGCCAATTCACTTTTTGATGGGTCCCGTCCACGGCGTTATCATCAACTGGTACGCGCACAAATACGGTTATACCAATTTTAAAGTAAACGACACGGCTAAAAACCTGCTTCCATTCGATTTTTTGATGATGGGCGAATCGTACCACAACAACCACCACAAACTGGGCGGAAGGGCCAATTTTGGCGTAAAATGGCATGAGTTTGACCCTACCTATCCGTTCATTTTATTCCTGAACGCAACGGGTATCATCAAACTCAAGCGTAACAATGATCTGAATTATATGCCTAGCTAGGTGCTGTTACTTAAAAATGGCTTTTTTCGAGGCCAAAAGTGTATTAGTCATCAAGCCACAGATGGTCATTAGCCCTACTCCGCCTGGGACGGGGGTAATGTAGCTCGATTTGGGTGCTACTTCGTCAAATTTGACGTCACCTTTAATGGCAAAGCCGCTCTTTTTGGACTCATCTACCACGCGGGTAATACCCACGTCAATCACAACCGCGCCTTCTTTTACGTAATCAGCCGTGATAAACTCTGGCCGTCCCAACGCCGCAATCAAGATGTCTGCGCTTTGACAAACCTCTTTCAAGTTGTGCGTACGGCTGTGGCAAATCGTCACGGTAGCGTTACCTGGGGCGGTATTACGTTGCATCAAAATACTCATCGGAAGCCCTACAATTTGGCTACGTCCTACTACCACACAGTGCTTACCAGCGGTGTCAATGTTGTAGCGCTTGAGCATCTCCAAAATCCCAAATGGAGTAGCCGAAATATAAGCAGGCAAGCCCTTACACATCCGCCCTACGTTGATGGGATGGAAACCATCCACGTCTTTTTCAGGGGCTACTGCTTCCATCACGGTATTTTCAGAAATGTGGGAAGGAAGCGGCAATTGCACAATAAAACCGTCGATGTCGGCATCGTTGTTGAGCGCGTCGATGTGCGTGAGTAATTCCGCTTCTGAAGTGGTTTCGGGAAGCCGCACGAGCGTTGACTTAAACCCAACTTCTTCGCAGCTTTTGATTTTTGACGCTACGTAGGTTTCGCTTGCGCCGTTATTTCCTACCAAAATCGCTGCCAAATGGGGCGTTTTTCCGCCTTCCGCTTTGATTTTATCTACTTCTATTTTAATCTCGGCTTTTACCTGCGCCGACAGGGCCTTTCCGTCTAAAAGTTGCATTTTGTATGATTGATTCTTAACTGTTCAATAACTGCTGTACTTCTACCTTTAAAATGGGAAGATAATTGATGATTATCGCCCAGATATTGACTGGCTCAATTGATTTTATTGTCCATACACTAATTCCCTCGTGTTCAACACTTCTTTGATAAAGTAAGGATTTTTAAGAGAATTTTCTGTCAACAAATCAACTTCCCTTTTAAGTAGTTGCGCATAAATTTTAGTGTATTAGTAATTTATTTTGCTTCGGCGAAGCAAAACCTTTGTAGAATAAGAAATCCGTCCATAAAGTTCGAATCCTTTTGCTTCGGAGAAGCATAACAAAGCAATAGGTTATGCTTCTCCGAAGCAAAAATTAAAAAAATATCCTTATGCTACTACAAATGTTTCGCCTCTACCGAGGCTACTTTGAATTACCCTAGAACTTTTGCTCAACTACTTAAGAACTATTTTTAAAGAATCATACAGAGACCACCATAGTTCTCCTTTTTCTAGTGGTTCAATTTCTTCTTCAAATGATATTAAAAAATCAATATCACTCTCATCGTTGAGGTTTTCAGTGGCTCCTGAGCCAAACACGTAGGCTCTTTCAACCTTGTGTGCCTGAAAAATTGTTTTTAACTGAAATAAATTATCCTTTACGAGACGATTCATAGCTTTTCACAAAAACTCTTTCAGCAGCATCTCTTTCAACAACTCCATCCCAACCGTCGCTTTTTCGGGAATAAACGTGACGTACTTGGTGCTCCCAGCCAGCTCTGGCGTTTTGGGGTCAACCACAAAAATCGGCACGCGGGGACGAACGTAGTACACCAAGCCTGCCGCAGGATATACCACCAGCGACGTACCTACCACCACAAAAATATCTGCTTGCTCAGTCAGTTCAACGGCGGGTTCCATCATGGGTACTTCTTCGTGAAACCACACAATGTTCGGGCGCAGTTGGCTGCCAAGTTCACATTTGTCACCTAAATTCAACTCCCACCCTTTGATGTCATACACCAAACGAGGATTTTTGGTACTGCGCGATTGAAAAAGCTCACCGTGAAGGTGTAATACGTTGGAAGAACCTGCTTTTTCGTGCAAATTATCGACGTTTTGGGTAATAATCTGAACATCAAAGTACTGCTCCAATTCTGCCAAAATCAAGTGAGCAGCGTTGGGCGCTACTGAAAGTGCTTGTTTACGCCGTTCGTTGTAAAAATCAAGTACTAACTGCGGGTTTTTGCGCCAGCCCTCGGGCGTGGCTACGTCCTCAATGCTATAGCCCTCCCACAATCCATCCGAATCGCGAAAGGTTTTAATACCGCTTTCGGCGCTGATACCCGCGCCTGACAGGACGACTAACTTTTTTTTGGGCGACGATGACATTCGTTTCGGGGATAAATGATTGTAAGAACGAATTTACTTTTGCGTAAAACACCGCAGGATTGTCCAACCAAGGGAAATGATGCGCTCGGTCAATCACCGCAATGGAAGCCGTAGGCAGTGCTTTTTTCCAGTAATTTACCAATCCACTAAGATTGAACCGTTGTCGCGATAATACCACCATGACGGGGATTCCGCGTTGGCGAATACTCGTAACACAATCAAACGGATTAGGAACAAATTTACTACTTACCCTGCTCTTTATATCGATATTTTGAATTTTTTCGTACAAAAATCCTGCCGCTATGGGCTCGTGAAGGGTATCGTGTACGTAAGTGGCAGCCTGAAAACCCATGATGGCTTTGGCGCGTGCCACCGAATCGGGTGCAATTGTCTGAAGGTGCTGTTGTAGTTTTTCAAATCGCCGATTGATGACTTCTTGCGACAGCATTCCCGAAAAACCATAGTCCTCGTGCGTGTCAAAATACACATCTGAGCTGTTGGGTAAGGTCGTCATCGAAACGGGATTCACAAGAATAAGTTGTCCCAAATGCGAACCCGCTTGCGACGCATACGCACAGGCAATTTTAGCCCCAAAACCGTGCGCCATCACCGACCATTTCGGAATACGCAACACCATTCGGAGAGCCTCAATATCGGCCACCGCTTTGTTGAAATTGACCGTAGAGTCACTGATGTACGGAAAACGACTTTTGCCCGTTGCGCGCGGGTCGTAGAAGACAACACGGTTAGTTTCCGATAGCTTTTGGACGAGCTCTTTTAAGTAGCTCGACGAATTTCCCACGTCACTAACGACGAGGACAGGATTGCCACTACCTACTATTTTGAAGTACAAATTAGCGCCGCTGTTACAGATAGCCCACCCTTCGTTTTGAGCCCTACTCTCCAACACTACCCACAAAAACGCGATTATAAAGAGTAAAGCTTTTCTCATGCGACACTTGAGATTCTCGTTATCCGTTATTGGTTATCTGTTACTAGAAACCCTTTTAAGAAGTAACTAATAACAGATAACTTTTCACACCTAACGAATTACTGATTCAACTCACTAATTTTCTGATAAATCATCACTTGGTTTGACGCTACTTTGGCAAAACCACGAACGTCGTCGCCTGTCCAAGCGTTGTTCATTTCACCGTAGCTACCAAACACCGACGACATCAAATCGTAGTTTGATTCAATGCCTTCAACGTGGAAACGATACGGTGCCAAATGAACGTGTACCAATCCCGAAACGTGGGCTTGGGTATCGGCCAAGAATGTCTCGATGTTGCGCATTACAGGCTCCATAAATTGGCCTTTGTGCAACAGACTTCCGTACCAGTTGGCCAATTGTTCTTTCCAATACAATTGTTGCTCACTCAATACGTGTTTTTCCAAGGTGTGGTGCGCTTTGATAATTACCAACGGCGCGGCTGCTTCAAAACCAACGCGGCCTTTGATACCAATGATGGTGTCACCCACGTGGATGTCACGTCCGATACCGAAAGGTGCTGCGATTTCGGTCAATTTTTGAATCACTTCTACGGCACTCATTGCTTCGCCGTTGAGCGAGCAAAGTTCACCTTTTTCGAAGCCCAACGTAACACGTTCAGCCTCCGTTTTGCTTACCTGCGTTGGGAACGCACTTTCTGGCAAGTAGTTATTTGAAGTCAAGGTTTCTTTTCCCCCTACCGATGTTCCCCACAAACCTTTATTGATAGAATACGCTGCTTTATGCCATTCTTGATCAACTCCTTTTGACTTTAAGTATTCGATTTCGGCTTCGCGTGAAAGGCGCATGTCGCGAATCGGAGTGATGATTTCGGCTTCAGGCATGATGATGCGGAACGCCATGTCGAAACGTACTTGGTCGTTTCCTGCGCCTGTACTTCCGTGGGCAATGGCCGCTGCGCCAATTTCTTTGGCAAACTCCGCCGCTGCAATGGCCTGAAAAATACGCTCGGCACTCACCGAAAGTGGGTACGTGTTATTTTTCAGAATATTTCCAAAAATCAAGTATTTGATACACTCGTCGTAGTAAGCCGCTGTTTTTGAGATAGTCGCGTGCGACTTTACACCCAACGAATACGCACGAGCTTCGATGGCCTTCAGTTCTTCGTCCGAAAAACCTCCAGTATCGACCAATACCGAGTGAACTTCGTAGCCTTTGTCTTCTGACAAATATTTGACACAAAACGAGGTATCAAGACCTCCACTAAATGCTAAAACAACTTTCTTTTTTTCTGACATCGGTGGTAAATACAATTAGTTGCCGCAAAGTTAAGATAATCTGAGGAAGGTTACTAAAAAAATAAACCCGCTGACCTTAGCGCCAGCGGGTTAGTATGCAAGGTAGGCTTTACCTACGCCACTTCTAGTTCTTGTTGACGATGACGTGCTTTTGCCTCTCTGATTTCGCGTTGCAACAATACGCGTTGCTTGAGGCGCATCCAACGCTCGTACAACTTCGACTCCTTCAAGAAATCCCAAGGCGCTTTTTTACCACTTTTATGTACTACCTGCGGGTCGTACATCATTCCCGTACACAAGCAGTTTTTGCGGTTGGTACGCGTCAGTACGTCGTAGTTGACACAGCTTGAGCAGCCTTTCCAGAAGGCATCATCCGCAGGTAACTCGCTAAAAGTAACTGGCTCGTAGCCCAAATCCGAGTTGATTTTCATCACGGCTAGGCTCGTAGTGATACCAATGATTTTTGCTTCAGGATATTTCACGCGCGACAACTCGAATGCTTTGCGCTTAATGGCCTTTGCAATACCACTCTTACGGTGGTCAGGGTGGACGATAAGCCCCGAGTTAGCCACAAATTTACCATGTTCCCAGGTTTCGATGTAGCAAAAACCAACCCACTCGCCCAAAAGCGTAGTGGCGATAATTGCTTTACCTTCGGCCATTTTTTCGCGGATGTAAACAGGAGAGCGTTTTGCAATCCCTGTTCCGCGTTGTTTGGCACTTTCTTCCATCTCTTTGCAGATGGTTTCGGCGAGGGCAAAATGTTTTTCTTCGGCTGTTTCTACAATGTATTGGTCAGATACGATTTCGATGTTTGACATTGTCGTTTAGTCAGGATTAAATCCTCTGCGGAGACAAATAATCCGCTTTGGTGTTGAAAATTGATGATTTGGGGAAAAGATGCGAAGTATGTTTACCACATAGGCAAACGGGTATCATTGTGTCCTTTCGGACCTACAAGTAAATGGCGTAGTGTGTGCGCAGCGAGTATGTGAGAGCGTTTTGGCCACTTTTGTGATTTTGTTTTTGAAAAAAAACGTGACAAATATCGGTTAAATTGTATGAACCGTGCAAGAAAAGAACGAATTATTTTTTTCGATAGTTCATTTCGTCACTCACACCGTACTATCTATAATTTCTCATTAAATAGTAAAACTTGTAAGTCAGCAAATTAGTTTATCCTACAACCATTCTTTATAGAATAACAGATGAAGGCATTAAAAACAAAAGTAGCCTCAGCGAGGCTAAATCTTAGTAGAAAAAGAAGGGCAAAGACCATCCAATAGCCCCATCGGGGTGACATCTTTCACTGAGCGTTGGTCGCACCGATAGGGCTTTGTGGGAGATTTGACTCATTTTTCTACGAAGATATAGCTCCTCTGGAGCAATGAATACGACTTTATATTTTAATGTGTTCAACCTAGTAGAATAACACAATACAAATTTTCATTTTAAACTACATTATGAAGCCATTTTTTGGGTCAAAGTCATCCTTGGTGCTATCAACTTGCTTGTTGGTAGCTGCGGTGGCACCCTCTGCCGTGGGGCAAACCTCCACACCTCCTGAGGAAAACCGTTTTACCAAAAACATTCTACTTGAAAGGCTCGACGAACCCACCGAGCTTGTGGTACTGGAAGACCAGCGCGTACTCTTAACCGAGCGTAAAGGGAAAGTAAAATTGTTTAACCCCAAAAAACCAAACACCTACAAAGTAGTGGCCAACTTGCCCGTGTACATTCAGCAAGAATACGGCTTGATGGGTATTAACGTTGACCCCAACTTTAAAGAAAACAAATGGGTGTATTTGTACTATTCTCCCGTATCGACCGAAGCCGACACTTCACAGCGATTGGTACGGATGAAATACGACACCGAAAAAGATACGCTCCTGCCTAGCACCGAACAAATTTTGTTGCGCGTGCCTGTTAAACGTACCGACTGCTGCCACACGGGTGGGTCGATTGCGTGGGACAAACAAGGGAATTTGTACCTTTCCACGGGGGACGACATCAATCCGTTTGGAAACGAAGGATACGGCGCCCTCGATGGTCGCCCTGGTCGTGCCAATTGGGACGGTCGCTCGACGTCTTCTAACACCAACGACTTACGCGGAAAAGTGCTTCGTATCAAGCCTCGTCCTGAAGGTGGATATGATATTCCAGCGGGTAACTTATTCCCCGCAGGTACGGCCAACGGTAACGACCGCCGAACCCGTCCAGAGATTTATACCATGGGGACACGCAACCCGTACCGTATTTCGGTGGATCAGCGTACCAACTATTTGTATTGGGGTGACGTAGGCCCTGACGCAGGCAACGACAGCCCAACGCGTGGCTCAAGAGGTTATGACGAAGTAAACCAAGCCCGTAAAGCGGGGTATTTTGGCTATCCATTGTTTATTGGCGATAACCGCCCTTATAATCGTTATGACATGGGTACGAAGGTATCAGGCGAACGTTTTGACCCACTTAAACCAATCAACGACTCTCCGCACAACACAGGTATCACCGAATTGCCCCCTGCGCAAAAAGCGTTCATTTTTTACCCTTACGCCGATTCTCCCGAGTTTGGGCCAATCGTAGGTAAAGGCGGACGAAACGCGATGGCGGGGCCTGTTTACTACTACGACGATTATCCAGAAACGGACGTAAAATTCCCTCGCCACTACGACGGCAAGTTGTTTGCTTACGAATGGATTCGCGACTGGATTCACCCCGTGACCATGACCAAAGACGGCGACTTTGTGCAAATGGAAGAGTTCATGCCTAACACCAAGTTTAGCCACCCTATTGATATGCAGTTTGCCGTGGACGGCTCACTCTACGTTCTTGAATACGGAAACACTTGGTTTGCCCAAAACGATGACTCTCGCTTGTCTCGCATCACCTACAACGCGGGCAATCGCAAGCCGTTGGCTGTGGCAAGTGTGCAGAAAAAAGCAGGAGCCGCGCCCATGAAAGCAGAGTTTTCATCGAAAGGAACCGTGGATTATGACGGCGATGCCCTCAAATACGAGTGGACGTTTGGCAAAGGTTTGCCCAAAAGCAACGTGGCTAACCCGACCTTTACCTACACAAAACCAGGCATTTACACCGCTACCCTCAAAGTAACTGATAGTAAAGGCAACGCAAGTAGCAGCAGCGTAGAGGTAAAAGTAGGAAACGAACCTCCTAAAGTAGAAGTGGCATTGGCAGGAAACAAATCGTTTTACTGGGAAAACAAACCCGTAGCGTACGAAGTAAAAGTTTCGGACAAAGAAGACGGAAGTTTGGCCAACCAAAAAATCAACCCTGAAGACGTAACCGTAACGGTGGACTATTTGGAAGGTTTTGATAAAACGATTTTGGCGCAAGGCCACCAAGCCAACTTAGGCGTGGCGACGGGAAAACGCTTGATGGATTTGTCGGATTGTAAAGCGTGCCACGATGTCGTGAAAAAGTCGATTGGCCCTGCTTACCGCGACGTGGCGAAGAAATACAAAGGGCAACGCGACATTGAAAGCCGTTTGGCCGATAAAATCATCAACGGTGGCGGCGGTGTATGGGGCGAACAAGCCATGAGCGCTCACCCGCAAATCAAGAAAGAGGAAGCGAAAGAAATTGTGAAGTACATCATGTCGTTGGGTAACGAAAAAGGTCCCGACAAAAAACCTGTGAAGGGTGAGTACGTAACAGCAGCTAAACAAAAGGAAGGTTCGTATATTTTCAGAGCCAGCTACACCGACAAGGGTAATCCTGTCGTTGGCCCTCAAACTTCTACCAGTACGGTGGCTTTGCGTCCTGCCAAATTGAAGGCCACTTGGAACGATGAAGCCAAAGACGCCACGACGGTTGAGCTTCCAACAAAATCGGAAGTGTTGGCTCCTGTAAAAAATGGTAGCTACGCACTCTACAAAGACGTGGATTTGACCGACGTCAGCAGTTTGTCGTGCATGGTCTATGCCAGCCCCGACCGCACCGTAGGCGGTACGATTGAAGTACGTTTGGATAGTCCAACGGGGGCGTTGATTGGCCAGACCGAAGTATCGAACAGCCAAATGGGCGCTGTTACATTATCGCTCCGCAAGCCCGACAACAAAGTACACAATTTATACTTGGTTTTCACGACCACCAAATCGGTACCTGAAGGCAATGGTTTGTTTGGCGTAGAATGGCTCCAGTTTAACTCGGGGCAATAGTTTTGTTAACCGTTATTTGTTAATTGTTATCCGTTTTGCCGTGGGGCTGGTTGTAAGCAACCAGCCCCATTGTTTTTATCCTTCTCCCCAAAGCTACAAACGTTGCGCCTCTATCGAGGCTACTTTAAATTCCTCAAAAGCTTTGCTACACCACTACAAATCAGCATCTTACTCAATAAATTCATGCACTAAATAATAAAAATATACTCAAAGAAAACAAATAAATGAGTAGCCATTTTTTTAGGGATACAATGTTTTACTTACCCTAACTTTTCTTTTCTTTGATAATTAATTAACTCATTCATAGACTCAGGCCCTGAAGCATACCTATCCAGAACATACATTTTTACACTTTTGCAATTATTTTCTTGAGCGATTACTATTTATTATGCAGAAAATTCTACTTCAATTCCTGACTATTTTTTCATTTGCTTGGGCTACTCTCCTGCACTCTGCCCAAGCCCAAAGCAGCCCCTTCATCACCCGTTGGGATTTATCAAAACCAGGTGATGCTGCCACGACAT
Source organism: Runella limosa DSM 17973 (assembly GCF_000482465.1). Lineage (GTDB taxonomy): Bacteria > Bacteroidota > Bacteroidia > Cytophagales > Spirosomataceae > Runella > Runella limosa. Next base: position 23,835 of record NZ_KI519432.1, on the reverse strand, counting down.
TAACATTTGGCGTAGCTACCGCTGGTACCGTAAGTTACACTTGGCAGCAGGTGAGTGGTACAGCCTCTGGCAGCGGTACATTTAGCGGAAGCACGCTCACTATCACAAATTTACCTGCCAATGCCATCATCGACCTAAGCATTGATCCCGTTAATTTCCAAAGAATCAATATCAATTACGGTACAAACCGCCAACGTCTCACCGAAATAAAGCAATGGGGTACAGTAGCTTGGAGCAGTATGGAAAGAGCTTTTGAGGGTTGTTCAAACATGGCACTCACTGCCACTGACGTTCCCAACTTTGCTGCTGTGACTAATATGAGTTACATGTTTGCTAGTTGTAGCACCTTTAACCAATCGGTGAGTAATTTTAATACCGCCGCAGTTACTGATATGAGTGATATGTTTGCTTTTTGTCGTGCCTTTAACCAATCGGTAAGCAATTTTAATACTGATAAGGTTACCTCTATGAATAGTATGTTTCATGGGTGTAATAATTTTAACCAATCAGTGAGCAATTTTAATACTGACAAAGTTACTGATATGAGCAATATGTTTTTTGATTGCAATGTCTTTAACCAATCGGTTAGCAATTTCAATACTGAAAAGACGGCCAATATGAGTTATATGTTTTATGGTTGTAAGACCTTTAACCAATCAGTGAGCAATTTTAATACTGCCAAAGTTACTAATATGAACTATATGTTTGGTGGTTGCAGTACCTTTAACCAATCGGTGAGCAATTTTAATACTGAGAAGGTTACTGATATGAGCGAGATGTTTTCTGGTTGTAGAACCTTTAACCAATCAGTGAGCAATTTTAATACTGAGAAGGTTACTGGTATGAGCGGGATGTTTTATGGTTGTAGAACCTTTAACCAACCAGTAAGCAATTTTAATACTGAAAAGGTTACAAATATGAGTAACATGTTTTATGGTTGTAGCATCTTTAACCAACCAGTAAGCAATTTTAATACTACCGCTGTCACAGATATGAGTTGGATGTTTTTTGGTTGTAGCGCCTTTAACCACTCAATGAGTAATTTTAATACTGCCGCAGTGACCGATATGAGTTTGATGTTTGCTGGTTGTAGCATCTTTAACCAATCGGTGAGCAATTTTAATACTGAAAATGTTACCTATATGTTCAATATGTTTGCAGGTTGTAGCGCCTTTAACCAAAACTTAGCTTCTTGGGGTAGCAAACTCCATCCCAATGTGAACCTTACTAGCTTTTTGGATAACTGCGGCATGAGTGTGGCTAACTACGATGCTACGCTTACGGCTTTTGCAGTAGGCTCTTCGGTAACGGGTAGAACTATGGGCGCTTCAAACCTTAACTACTGCAATGCAGAAACAGCCCGCACGCTCCTTACTACGCCCGTCGTCTCGGGGGGAAAGGGCTGGAGCATTTCGGGAGATTCTAAAAACTGCACTATCCCAACAGTCATTACCATTGCCCCCGAGAGGCCCGCTATTTGTCCAGGAACATCTATCACCCTCACAGCGAGTGGATGCGCAGGCACCATCATTTGGCGGGGTGGAGAAAGTCCGCAAACGGGGGCTTCAATCACTGTCAGTCCTGCACTTACTACTTCCTATTCAGCCAATTGCAGCACGAGTGGTACAGAAACCGTTACGGTGAAGGTCGCAAATAGTACCCTCGCCGTTGGCTACAATGTAGTCACCGAAAAGGAGCGGTTCAAGGCATTAACTTCTCTTTCTTCCGACAAAAAAGTCGGCAATGTCAATTTTACACCTAGCGCTCATGTCAGCTTTGAAGCTGGCAATTCCATCACCTTGCTCCCTGGCTTTTCCGCCGAAAAAACCAGTACGTTTCTGGCCGAAATAAAAGGCTGTCAATAAAGTAGTGAAACATTGGGGGGCCTTATTCTTCCTCCCCCAGTATTTTAAACGTTGTTCCTTGCAGGGTTTCGTCCACGCGTAGTTGGCAGGCGAGTCGGCTGCATGAAGTCGCCGAGGGCAAGGTGTCCAAAATATCCAATTCGGCGTCGCTTACCGACGGCAAGTTTTCTCCTCCGTCCAATACCCCTACGTGGCAGGTAGCGCAGAGTGCCATTCCTCCACACGTAGCCAAAATTGAATACTCAGAAGCTTTTAACACTTCCATCAAATTAAGCCCTATTCCCTCGGGAATCTCTAGGTCTTGGCGTTCGCCTTTGCGGTCTTCTATGGTGAATTGTATCATGATTAGAAAGCATTGACCCCGTTTACCGTCGTATATTTAAAACTGAGGTGTTGATTGGGATACACATATTTGAACGCGCTTTGGCACATCATGGCTGCCTCGTGGAAGCCCGTTAAAATCAGTTTGAGTTTGCCAGGGTACGTGTTAATGTCACCAATGGCATAGATGCGTTCAACGTTGGTCGAATAATCGAACGTATTTACTTCAATGGCTGATTTACTGATGTTTAGCCCCCAATCGGCGATGGGGCCGAGTTTGGGACTTAGGCCAAACAACGGAATAAAAAAGTCGGACGACAGTTGGGTGGTACTTTTGTCTTTGGCCGCCACCACTACCTCCTTCAAATGGCCATTGCCGTTTAAGCCGACTACATTTGACTGCAACAGCAGATTGATACGACCGTGCTGGGCCAACTCAAACACTTTCTCGGCCGAATCGGGTGCGCCACGAAACGAATCACTGCGGTGAATCAAAGTGACGTTTTTGGCCACGTCGGCCAAGTAGGCCGTCCAGTCGAGGGCAGAATCACCGCCGCCTGCAATCACCACGTTTTTGTCCCTAAATTTCTCTGGGTTTTTGACCATGTAAGCAACCCCTTTTCCTTCAAACCGTTCCAAATCAGGAATTTCGGGTTTGCGTGGTTCAAAGCATCCTAAACCACCCGCAATGACCATCACTTGGCAATGCACCTCGGTATCGTCAGACGTTCGCACGATCAACGAACCGTCGGGCTGGCGTCCTACTTTTTCCACGCGCTCCCCCAGCGTAAACGTTGGTTTGAAGGGAGCGATTTGCGCCATGAGGTTGTCCACCAACTCTTGTGCCTTGATGGTGGGGTAGCCTGGAATATCGTAAATGGGTTTTTGGGGGTAAATTTCTGACAACTGCCCTCCTACTTGAGGCAAGGCATCTATCAAATGGCAACGCATTTTCAGAAGTCCCGCTTCAAAAACGCTAAACAGCCCCACAGGCCCCGCTCCTACAATACAAATATCTGTCGTTATCATAACCATTAGTAATTTTTACTGGTTTGTGTCTTTATTTTAAAATCTGTCTTAATGATGACGTTGGAAGACGGATAGACAGATTTACAGCAGCAAAAGTAGAACATTTTACCATAGCGCGCCAATCATAAAAACGCATCAATTATTACTAAAAGTTATAGACAACTATTTCCACGTTTTTTCCCGTAGTTTTGTTCCAACAACCGAAACCACTATCTTTTCCTCATTTCTATGCGTCAATTTTGCCGTTTTAATTTGCTCGTTTGGGCTATTTTTAGCTGCTTATCGGCTTGCACTGCCACCTCTCAAGTTCCTGCTCCGTTTCACGAAACCCTTTCTCAAGTCGTGCCCGTGGGGGGCAATGCGTGGTTGCTGAATTCGACCGATAAAAATGAAAAAATCACCAACGATGGGCTGGTTCAATGGAGCCAACCCGCCACCGTTTGCCGCACCTACATTCGGGTAAGTCAGGCGGGAAAACTCAAGCTCTCGACTACCCTCAAAGGCGGGACGGGTGAAAGCGAGGTTCAGTTTACAGTTTCGGGAAAACCTTTTCAGGTAAAAATCGCCCCTACTACGACGCAAGAATACGCCATTGGCGAATGGGAAATTCCGCAGGCGGGCTACATCGCTATCGACGCCCAAGGCATCCGCCGAAGTGGCAGTACTTTTGGTGATTTACAGCAACTTACCCTCAGCGGGAAGGCCCTTGGAGGCGACAATGTTTTTGTCAAAAACAATACCGATAATTACTTTTATTGGGGTCGTCGAGGCCCGTCGGTACACCTGCGCTATACGCTTCCTGCCAACCAAAACATCGAGTGGTTTTACAGCGAACTGACCGTTCCTGAGAAAGAAGACGTGATCGGGTCGTATTACATGGCCAACGGCTTTGGTGAAGGGTATTTTGGGATGCAGGTCAATTCCCCGACGGAGCGTAGGGTGCTGTTTTCGGTTTGGAGTCCGTTTTCTACCGACAACCCTAACGCCATTCCCGACGACCAGAAAATTGTGATGCTCAAAAAAGGAGCAGATGTTTATACGGGTGAGTTTGGCAACGAAGGCTCGGGTGGCCAAAGCTACCTCAAGTACGCATGGAAGGCAGGTAACACATACCGTTTTTTGTTGCAAGGCAAACCTACCACCGACAATTACACCATTTACACGGCCTATTTCTTTGCCCCCGAAGAAAATCAATGGCGGTTGATTGCCAGTTTTAAGCGTCCCAAAACCAACACCTACCTCAAGTCACTTTACTCGTTTTTGGAAAATTTCACCCCTGATACGGGCAACCAATCCCGCATGGCTTTGTACGGAAATCAATGGGTGTGGACGTCTCAGAATCAATGGATAGAGCTGACTGAAGCCAAGTTTACGGGCGACGCCACGGCCCGCAAAAACTACCGAAAAGACTACGCGGGCGGGCTTTCTAAAGGGGCATTTTTTCTGAAAAATTGTGGTTTTTTCAACGATTTTGTCCCACTCGACGGCACATTTCAAAGAAATGCCGCAAAGTCGCCACCCGCCATCAACTTTTCGTCGTTACCATAGGTTATTTCTCAAAACCTACAAGTATGAGAAAAACCACTACTTTACTTTATTGGAACCCTCTTAGTTTCGTCTTTTGCCCGTGCGCAACAGGTCGTTCTTCGCGACCCGCAAATTTCGTCGCTCGTCACAGAAGTTTCGCCCGACAGCCTCCGAAGTCACGTTGACAAATTGGTCAGTTTTGGCACACGGCACACCCTCAGCACCGTTACCGACCCCAAAAGGGGCATTGGCGCGGCTCGTCGATGGGTATTGAGCAAATTTAACGAATACGCCAAGCAGTCGGGCGGGCGCATGACAGCCCTCATTGACACTTGGACGTTGGAACCCGACGGCAGACGTGTGGACAAAGCCTATGAAATTGGAAACGTGATGGCGACCCTCAAAGGCACCGACCCCAACGACGACCGCATCTTTATGGTCAGTGGGCACATCGACAGCCGCGTGACCGACGTCAACAACCGCGAAGCCGACGCACCAGGTGCGAACGATGACGGCAGCGGAACGGCAGCGGTGATTGAGCTGGCACGGGTGATGAGCAAAGCATCTTTCCCTGCCACCATTATTTTTGTGGTGGTCAGCGGCGAAGAACAAGGTCTGTATGGTGCCAATCATTTGGCCGAAAAAGCCGCCAACGAAAAATGGAACTTGGAAGCCCTCCTCAACAACGACATTATGGGCTCTAACCACAGCCCCGACACGCGCTTGATTGACAACACCAAACTACGGGTTTTTAGCGAAGGATTACCTGCGTTTGACACCGACAAGCGCGCCAACGGCATTCGTCAATACGGCACCGAAAACGATGGAAAATCGCGGACGCTGGCTCGTTACGTGAAAGAAATAGGGGAACGTTATGTGGACAACCTCGAAATCAAGCTCATTTACCGCAACGACCGCTACCTCCGTGGTGGCGACCACACGCCGTTTGTCAATCGCGATTTTGCCGCCGTACGCTTGACGGAAATGAACGAAAATTTCAACAACCAACACCAAGACCTCCGCACCGAGAAAGGCGTAGAATATGGCGATTATGCCAAGCACATGGACTTTGAGTACTTGCGCAAGAACACTGCGGTCAACCTTGCTACGCTGTCCAACTTGGCCAAAGCGCCGTCGATGCCCCAAAACGTCACGCTTGAAGCCCGTAACCTTACCAACAGCACTTCGTTGTTTTGGCAAGCGCCTAAAGCTGGCAAGGTCAAAGGCTACTACGTGCTGATGCGCGAAACGCACTGGCCTTTTTGGCAAAAGAAGTTCTTTACCGATAAAAACGGCCTCACGTTGCCCTATTCTAAAGACAACTATTTCTTTGCCGTACAGGCAGTTGGCGAAGATGGGCACGAAAGCCTACCCGTTTTACCACGTCCGAGTATGAGATAGTGGGTGGGTGTTGGTTACCCAACGCACCAATAACCAATAACCAATTCACAATTATGAAAAATAGCTTTCTTATTCTAGCCCTCGTGCTTTTGTCAGTCCTTGGAGCGGCGGCTCAGGGGTTTCGTAATGTCGATAGAAGTCCGATGGATGCGGCTTACTTCCCCGACAACTTTGCCCACGACCGTAAAGGTGACGAAAAAGCCCTCGTCCGTATTCTGTACAGTCGTCCCGCCAAAAACGGTCGTGAGGTTTTTGGTAAACTAATCCCTTACGGCAAAGTGTGGCGTACGGGTGCCAACGAAAATACCGAGATTAAGTTTTACCAAGATGCGACGATTCAAGGTAAAAAAATCAAAGCAGGGACGTATGCGCTTTTTACCATTCCGAATGAAAATGAATGGGTTATTATTTTAAACAAAGACCTCGACTACTGGGGTGCATTTCAATACAAAGAAGCCAACGATGTAGCACGTTTTACGGTGAGTCCGAAGAAATCAGACACGGTCATCGAAAATTTCTCTATTCAGTTTCCCAAAGGAACAGAGGCTACCCTCCGCATGGGCTGGGATACGACAATCGTGGAATTATCGATTCAATTCTAAACTTACTCCACTCTGTAGCGTCGGAAACGCAAAGCCATTTTCGCCCCGACTGGATGTCGGGGCGAGCTTTCGATGGTGCGAGCTTCCCCGCTCGTACCCTTATTTACAGGCTTCTAGCCTTGCTATCACCAAACTAGGCTCAAAGCCTTAGCAAGAGCTACTCGGTTCATAGTGACATCAAAACGACCCTGCGCTATACCCACGCGAGCGGACTCTCGACAATATTAAGAGTCTGTTTGATACCTTAAATTTAAAAAAGGAGGAATAATTGAGCTTCTGGGAAACATTTTTTATATTTGATTTACCACTTTAGGTGTATTAACAATGCAAAAAGTACGACAGAAAAAGCACAATTGTACCTTAGAAAAAACCAACAACAATACACAAAATACAACACTAGAAGTACAATGTATTCTTGAAAATATCATAATAAATACAAGAAGTACTGCAAAACTTTCGTATATTTGGGAGTTACGATGCCATTTTGGGACGACAGCACGAACATCAACCAACTGACTAAAATTAAAGAGATGAAATACTTTGCATACGGTTCTAATATGGACAAGGACAGAATGACGAAAAGAGGGATTAACTTTTCTTCACGACAATTTGCAAAACTTGCTGACTACAAACTTTTGTTTAACAAAAAAGCAAGTAAAGGAGATTACACTTATTCAAATATCGTTAATTCGGACAACGATTTTGTAGAAGGTGCTCTTTATGAATTTCCCGATAACGAAATTTCAAATCTTGACAAGGTAGAAGGTTATCCCAAGCATTACGACAAAATTCAAGTTACAATAACTGACAAAGACAACAACTCAATTATTGCCAAAAGTGACAAAATTGTAACGGGATTGCACCCGACAAAAGAATATCTCAATCATTTGCTCGCAGGAAAAGATATTTTATCAAATGAATATTTTACATATTTAAGCAAAACACAAACCTGCGATTAACTAACTTTGACAAATGCAGGACAAGGAAATTTATAGCAACAAAATCACCAAAGGTTCACGAACTTACTTTTTTGACATCAAGAAAAGTGAAAAGGGCGACTTGTATCTGAAAATTTCTGAAAGCAAAAAAACTCAAAGTGGTTACGAACATCATAGACTAGTGGTTTTTGACGAAGACTTGAAAGACTTTGTTGAAGCATTAAAAAAGTCACTGACAAAATTCAAGGAACTTAAAGAACCCAAAGACGGTAAAACATATTCGGTAGATAAAATCAGAGAAACACATCAACAGGCATATTTGCCTTGGACAATAGAAGACGACAATAAACTTGAACTGTTATTTTGTGAAGGTAAAAAAGCGAAAGAACTTGCGGAAATATTTGGGCGAAATGTAGGAGTAATTAACTCACGAATAAAGAAACTTAAATTCAAAGACAAATACGGAAAATGACCCCACTATTTCCCCACGACAAAGAAGGAAAACGGCAGCTAGCAGCGGTTTGGCTATATTTTTTGTTCGGGGGCGACAGTGCTTCATTCAATATTAGTGCGATAATGAAGGGCAGTGCTTCTATTGAACTTTTGTGCTTTAAATCCCCTCACAAAAAACATCGCCAAGCCGCGAACCGTTAGTCGTCATACTAAAAAGACAGCGACAAACTCAAACCAACCTGACTAATTAATTATTTTTGCCAAAATAAGAAATGAAAGAATCAATACATATAAAGAACTTAGGCCCAATAAAAGACATTTTTATTGAAGATATTAAACCATTAACTGTTTTAATAGGCGAATCAGGGAGTGGAAAAAGTACATTAATGAAAGCTATCGCTTTGTTTAGATGGCTTTACAAAATGCACAATATTCGTTCATACCTTAAGAGAAGCAGAGTCTCGAAAAGCCCATTTAGATTTAGAATGGATACCTATTTTAAAAATTGTGGATTTGATGAGTATTTAAAAAATAATCCTGAAATTATTTATGCAATCGAATTTTCTAACAACAGAAAATATACACTTCATTTTGCAAAAAATAAACTTACAGGAACAGGAGACAAAGACTTAGTTCAAATTCAAGATTTGTATTATAACAAACTTAGCTTCATTTCGGAAACAAGAAATATTATTCCACTTTGGGCAGAGAGAGGTGCTTCACTTACAGGTGGCTATTTAGGATTTTATTTCCACGAGGTTTATAATGACTTTGACTTAGCTTCTGAGAACATTAAAGACCTTGATATTAATTACTTAAATCTGAAGTTATCAGTTAAAAAAGTTCAGTCAAATAAAAAATACTTCATTCAAGCTCCAAACAAACAATATGAGCTTACACTTAAAAATAGTTCTTCTGGAACTCAAAATGCAATTCCAGTAACATTAATAGCTGAACACTTTTCAAAACACTTTGACTTTGAGGAAGCCTTCAATAGGTCTTTACTTAACTTTCTTTCCAAGACAGATAATTTAACAGACTTCAAACCCGTTAAAAATCTTGGAGAAATCAAAAAGAAATTATTTATTCACATTGAAGAACCCGAACTAAGTTTATTCCCAGAAGCTCAATGCGAGTTAATAAGTGATTTAATTTCCAAATGTTTTGTGTCAAATTCTAATTCAATAGATTTAATTTTTTCAACTCACAGCCCATATATAATAAATCACTTAAATCTATTAATCAAAGCTTCCGATTGCAATCAATTTGTTGACGGAGCAAAAATTGAATTTGAGAAGGTTGCAGTTTACCAAGTTGATGATGGAAAAATTGAAGATTTGATAGTTAAGAATCAAAGAATTATCAATACCAATTCACTATCAGATACGATTAATAACATTTACGACAAATACAATCAATTAGACAAAGATGGAAGACTTATTGAGAAATAATTACACAGCTCACTATGATCTTCCTGTTTGTACTGAACCAAATTTGGTGATTCAAACTAATGAGACATATTTTGAGGTTGAAGACACTGTTACAAGAGAAACTGCTCTTCACACGATAAATGGAGATGGAATGGCACGATTCTCTAATCCAAATGCATCAGCAATTACGATTGCAAATTATGACAAGTTTGTAACGAGTTTACCCAATGATTTTCAACGAGGCAAAGGGAGATGCGATATAATTGTTTGCGATGACGGAAGAAACTTGATTTTGGGCGAAATAAAAGACAGTCCAAATATTAAGCAACATAGAAAAAAGGCGAAAAAACAGCTTTATGAATCATTAACCACTCTTATGGCTGTTCCACAGTTTTTAGCCCTAACAAATAATAAGACTATAAAAAGGTGCTGTTACTTTAACAAGCAAACAAGTTCACCAGCTATTCTTACAGCTACTACTGCATTTAATAGACTTTCATTAATTTTTCAGGACGGTTTTCAAATGAACTATCCAGCAATTGAAGGACAAAATTTTGAGTTTTGGGAATATTTAGGTAGACAAACATTGACACTGAGGTAGAAGAAGTACGAATGCCCAACACGGGTTTTGCGTCAGGCGGGTGGACGTGCAAATTTGGAGCTTTTTACTTCTAATTAAGTTCATTGCTGGTAGACAGTCTTGTGCTCCGAAACCCGCCCGAACGCAAAGCCTGAAAACGTTAGCGGTAATCATAAAAACGCTCATATAAACAAAACTAAATATCGGCAGCACTTTCAGACTGGCGATGTTTCAGTTGTTCAATCTTTAAATCAAAATACTTTTATCAGAATTTTCAAGGAACATGAGCTGCATAGCATCACATATTTCTAATTCGAGAGTAGCATCAGCAAAAGAGCCTATCTTGGTATTTTTTTAAGAAAAAAAATTCATTTTCCAGCATAAAAAAAGCCTTTTTTAAGAACGCAAGTATGAACCATAGTTTATTAGAAATTGAAAATAGGTTAGAAAATCAGTTAAATTCTGTAAAAGACTTGTCAAATTTTGACAGGAAAATTACAGATATATGTACAAATCACTTGGAACAACTTAATAGTAGGCTTAGAGGTGCCCCCTTCAACACTACCAATCAAATATATTTATGCGAAAATACCAGTAAGGTTATTAAAAATATCCGTGAAAATGATTCGCTAAGGCACCACTACAATAAAATGCACAATCAATGTATTGTACTGGCAGTATCTTTTTTTACATCAGCCATATCTGACATATTTCGATATTCTGTTCAAAAATCATCTGAAATAGGGACTTTACCCGCTTCAAATGAGGACATAAAACTATCAATCAAAGAACTGCGAGATTTATCTTTTAATCTTACAAACCATATTGCTGACATTATTTTAAAGAAAAAAGACATATCATTTCAAGATATGCAAAGTACAGTTAGAACATTTGAAAATTATCTAAGCATAAAAATACCTAAAAATGAGCCATGCAATGACATAATACTTGCCCAAGCGTCAAGACATTCAATAGTTCATAATCATTCGATTGCAGACGAGAAATTTATGGCTCAAATAAAAAGTGCTACACCACGAAGTATCAAACAAAATTTCAAAGTAAACGAACCATTCCATTATACAGCATCTGAAATTGAATTTATAACTTATGCAATGTTGGTTTTCGTACAAGATTTGAGAACACAGATTCAAGACAATTTAAGAATACAATAACAACATGAATAGTGGCAGACAAGCGAAAAAAACGACTACCGCTAATAACTAAGCATTCGTGGTGGCCGTAGGCCAAGCGATAAAATTCCGAAAGCCTTCAGGATTGAACGAAACTCGGGCGGGCGGCCAGCCTAGCGGTGAGTGCTCACCAAACCTTTTTCTTTTGTTATGAAGTTATCGTAGTTGCTTATCCGCCATTTTTATGAGTTTTTATAGGCGTGTTCCGTCTAAGTTCATCACACTTGTTTTTTGTCGTGCTAAATTTTAAGGTTAAATTGGCCTTAAAATTAACCATTCTGGCAAAATATAGCTACCGAAGGTTTTGTTCAATACAGGTTTGGCAAAAGTGATGGTTCAGTGTTCAGCAGACACTTTTGTGGTGAAAATCGCTACCTTCGCAAAGCCGAGAATCGTTATATACCATTTTAGGACACCCTATAACTAAGCAAAATTTTCTGACATTTGAAGGATGAATGATAACGATACAAAAAGACTCTCCAGACTTGTAGCAATCTTAACACAATTACAAACAAGGCGACTTGTAACATCTACTAAACTTGCAGAAAAATTTGGCGTTAGCACAAGGACAATTTACAGAGATTTAAAAGCATTGGAACAATCAGGCGTGCCTATTTTGACAGAAGATGGCAAAGGCTATACGTTGATGGAAGGCTACAAAATTCCACCCATTATGTTTAGCGAAAACCAAGCTAATGCTTTAATTCTTGCAGAACAATTAGTATTAAAAAACAGAGACAGCTCCTTAATTAATGATTATGCCGAAGCCATAGACAAAATAAAGGCCGTTTTAAGACAAAGTGAAAAAGACAAAGCCAATCTGCTCTCGTTGAGAACCAAATTTTCAAAGCTTGAAAATTATGAAATCAACAGTAATATTTTATCTTCTTTGCAAAACGCAATTACCAATTTTTATCTTGTAAAATTGGACTATATCAATGCCGAAAATAAGTTGAGCGAAAGAATGGTTGAGCCTTTTGCCCTCTTAAGCATACAGGAAGGTTGGTTGATGGTTGCTTATTGTCGTCTGAGAAAAGAATTTAGATATTTTAGGTTGGACAGAATTCAAAAATTACTAATTCAACAAGAGAAATTTACACCGCATACAATGACACTTCAAGAATTTTTTGAAAAATATCACGACCAGTAAATACCCTTGACATACTGTTGTCAAGGGGTCATTTTAATTTTGTGGCATTATTAATTAAAACAAAAAGTGATGCTACAAAAAATTTCTAAAATCAGTTGGTTAGGTGTATTCCTCTCTTTGGTATTTTATTCTTTTCTCGGTTGGCTATGGTTCACGGTATTATTTCCAAATCAATATGCCAGCACATTAGACAAACTAGGTTTAATGCCTGCCAATCCAGACCCAATTTATTTTTATGGGCCACCTTTAACAATTTTACCAACAATTATTACAACTGCTTTATTGATGGTAGTGCTAAATATCAATACAAAGAAAGCAGTTATTGAATTTGCCATAATAATAGGTTTGGGATTTTTGGTCGCCAATACATTTGACATTGCTATTAATCCCAATATTCCACACCCGATGGGATATGGATTATTAGTTGGTGGATTTCAATTGGTTGGTATGTTAGGGTCTTGCTTAATTTTGCATGCAACACGTAAAAAATGAGTAAGCAACAAGTGGAATATTTCTATCCTGAAACCAAGCAGCATTGGCGAATGTGGTCAGAGAAAAATCACATTCGAAAAGATGCTGTTTGGCTTATTTATCACAAAAATAATACAGGCAAACCAACTTTAAATTGGAGCGATGCGGTTGATGAAGCCCTCTGTTTTGGATGGATTGATAGTAAAGCAGAAACCATAGACAAAAATTCTTTCAGACAATACTTTTGCAAGCGTAAGCCGTCCAGCACGTGAGTGCTCACCAAACCATTTTATTTTGTTATGAAGTTATCGTCGAGCGGGCAACTACGAAGAGGAGGCTGTCTCAAAAGTTTTTGTCACCAAATTATCTTCGGCACCTATTCAACCTCACCCCCTAAGTCCCCCTCTCCTTTCAGTAGAGGGGGACTTTTTAAGCCCTTCTCCAGAAAGGAGAAGGGTTGGGATGAGGTTAAAACCAAAGAATATTTTGTGACCTATTACTTTTGAGACAGCCTCTTTTTATGGCTCATAATCAAACATTCTTCCCCTTAGGCATTTTGTGACGCCAGCCATAACGGCGTCGGAGACGCTACGCCATTTTCGCCCCGACTGGATGTCGGGGCGAGCGGGCGAGCGGCAAAAATTAAAAGATTATCTTACAATCGTAAACGCCTTGCGGTACAGCTGCCCATCGGCCAGCTTAATGATATAAAAGTACGTTCCGTCTGGCACGTCTTTGCCTGTATCGGTACTTTTTGCTTCCCAATCGTTGCGGTAATCAGCGCTGCTGTACACGATTCCTCCATAACGGTTATACACCTCTAGCGATAGCTTAATCCCTCGTTTGTTGGTAATGACAAACTTGTCGTTGATACCATCCGAATTGGGTGAAAAACCTTCAGGAATTGCCAAGTCTGATTCATCGGTTGGAACTACTACACGGTCAGGGACGTTGGCGGTGGGGTCGGTCGTCTGGGGAGTATTGGGCGAGGTCGTGTTCCCCGTTCCCGTTGTACCATTCGACGGATTGGTGCCGCTATTCCCTGCGGTATTGTTGTTATTACTGGGCGGCGTTGTCGTCGAAATCGAAGGGCAAGCCTCCGATAAAGCCGCCAGTGACGCGTTTGAAAACTGCCCTGAATACACTTCTTTTAAATCGTAACCACTGGCCGTTGGCAACACCTGCGACAACCCCGACTTAGGGAATGTCTGCGGCGTGTACCAGGTCAATTGTGAAGTAGAAGCAGTTGTCGTATTTACGATGTCAAACTGAATGGTCGAAATCGTCGTCCAATCTGTGGTCAGGCGTTGGGGGCTTTTTCCCGTACCTGTGTAAAACAAGTTCAGTGACACCAAACCTTTGCTTTGACCTTCGGTAGAGCCGTTAAGGTTTTGGAGACCATATTCTTGGCCATTTTCGGCTTCACTGCTAAACCGATATTGAGATTTCAACAGCGGGTTTTTAAGCACACGATTGTCGTAGCTAAAACGAAAGTTGGCATCTCCCATGTTAAAGTTATCCGTCATTGAGACAGCACGTACATCGACGTCCACCTGCGCGATTTTGGCATTACAGTCGATTTTGCGGATTCTAAGGCGGGCATTGAACATTGCTTGGGCATTTGCCTCACTCCACAGCCCAACGAAGAGTAAGAAAAATAAGGGTATTTTTTTCATGATTCTAGTCGTTTTCGGATAAACAGTACGTTCGCCCCACCGAAGTGGGACGAACGTGTCTGTTGATTAGTGAGGTGTACGAGAGTAACGTCCGTTGTTTTTCTTCCAAAGCACACTATCAGAGAAGTTCACATCGGCATCCATGTTGAAGTCTCCTTTTTTGTACTGGTCGAAAATACCACTTTCGAGTTTCCACTTGTTCGAATCGTTGAAGTTGATGTCAAAGTTTTCGAAGAAGTCGTCTTTGTTGCCATCGGCTCCGTACATCAACCACTTGTTGGTAGTTGCGTCCTTGATTTGGCCAAACGATGGAGGATCAGTCGTCACGTAGCTCTCTTGTTGTGTGAAGTCAAACGTGATTTTACCCGCCACAATTGGCACTTTCGTTGGCGTCATTACTCCAAGGTGGTTACGGTGCTCAACGACTACAAACAAGGCCGAAGCAGTCGTAGTAATTGAGTAGCAAGGATCGACAAAGGTGATTGTACCGTCATCGTGCAACAAACCTGCCCCTCTCCATACGTTGCTAACGCTCGTCGAATCGGTTCGCAACGACACCAACACCCAGTCAACAACCGTACTTGGGTACGTGAATCCGCTGGCGTTGCCTTCGGCTCCTGTATAGTTCCAAGGTACTCCGTTGTATGGCTGACCTTTAGGCGTTGCCACCGCAAAGTCTCCGATTGGCGTTTGGCCTGGAAGCAATCCACGCTGGTTGAGGGTCGTTGTCATTTTACCTGTACTCGCGTCAAACGGTCCTTCAAGAAGCACTTTCAACTGCATTGTTACGCAAGCTGCCGATACTTCTTCGCGGTCAATCAAGTCAGGGATACCGTCTCCGTCGCTGTCAGGTAAGGTATATTTACCATCTGGCCCGAGTGTACCCTGCTCAAGTGCATCCGATTTGCCGTCGTTATCGTCGTCGGTATCAACGTTGTTTGGCAAACCGTCGTTATCGCTGTCATAAGGTTTTGGATCAATGACATCCCAAATTCCATCTCCATCAATCTCAGGATCAAGCGCGTTTGGTATTCCATCGTTGTCGGTATCTAACGGTAACTTATCCTGCGAATCAATAATACCATCGTTGTCATCGTCGGTATCCGTTACATCTGGCGTACCATCACCGTCGGTATCAAGTGCATCCACCAAGTCTGGCAAGCCATCGCCGTCGCTGTCTGGTAACGTGTATTTACCGTCTGGCCCTAACGTGCCTTGTTCATTGGTATCGAGGATATTATCGCCATCATCGTCGGTATCGGTATTGTTTGGCGTACTGTCGTTGTCAGTATCCAATGCTCTACCAGGTTGTTCTACCGTGTCGAGGATGCCATCACCGTCGTCGTCTGGGTCAACATTGTTGTTCAGCCCATCGTTGTCAGTATCCAATGGTTTTGGATCTTGCGTATCCAAAATACCATCGTTGTCATCGTCGGTATCGGTACTATTTGGCAATCCGTCGCCATCCGTATCGTCACCTGCGTTGTTGGTTGGGTCAACCAAGTCTGGCAAACCGTCGCCGTCACTGTCTGGTAACGTGTATTTACCATCTGGTCCTAACGTGCCTCTTTCGGTCGTATCTGGTGTACCGTCGTTGTCATCGTCAGGGTCAACGTTGTTTGGCAAACCATCATTGTCAGTATCCAATGGTTTTGAATCGGCACTGTCAATGATACCATCCCCATCGTCGTCAGGATCAACGTTGTTTGGTAAGCCGTCATTATCGGTATCCACAGGGTACTTATCTTCTGCATCCGTGATACCATCGTTGTCATCGTCGGTATCTGTTGCATCTGGTGTACCATCACCATCGGTATCCAACGGATCCACCAAGTCTGGCAAGCCATCGCCGTCGCTGTCAGGTAAGGTATATTTACCATCTGCACCTAACACCCCTTGTTCGGTAGTATCGGCGATACCATCATTGTCATCATCGGTATCTACGTTATTTGGTTGTCCATCGTTGTCAGTATCCAATGCTCGGCCTGCTTGTTCAGCGATGTCTGCAATACCGTCGCCATCATCATCCGAATCAATGTTGTTGTTAAGACCATCATTGTCCGTATCCAATGGTTTTGGATCTTGCGTATCCAAGATACCATCGTTGTCGTCGTCGGTATCGGTTGTATTTGGCGTACCATCGCCGTCGGTATCATCACCTGCATTGTTGCTTGGGTCAGCCAAATCTGGCAAGCCATCCCCGTCGCTATCTGGCAAGGTATATCGGCCATCTGGGCCTAACGTTCCTTGTTCGGTAGTATCTGGAATACCATCGCCATCGTCATCGGTGTCGAAGTTGTTTGGTGAACCGTCGTTGTCGGTATCCAACGGCTGATTATCCAATGTATCTGGCAAACCATCGCCATCATCATCAGGATCCGTCGCATTTGGATTACCGTCGTTGTCGGTATCGACTGGGAACTTATCCTGAGCGTCCGTAATACCATCGTTGTCGTCGTCGGTATCGAAGTTATCAGGAATACCATCACCATCGGTATCAATTGGGTCTGCCAAATCTGGCAAGCCGTCGTTGTCGCTGTCTGGTAACGTGTATTTACCGTCTGGACCCAGCACACCCTGTTCGGTCGAATCGGCGATGCCATCATTGTCATCATCGGTATCTACGTTATTCGGCTGGCCATCGTTGTCAGTATCAAGTACCTGGCTTGGTTGTTCTAACGCATCAGGAATACCATCACCATCGTCATCTGGATCAAGGGCATTTGGCATACCATCATTATCGGTATCCAACGGTTCTTTGTCGTTCACGTCCGCAATGCCGTCATTATCGTCGTCATTATCGGTCACGTCAGGAATCAAGTCACCATCAGTATCCGTTTGCGCTCCCGAAGCTGGTGCTGGGTCGGCCAAATCTGGCAAGCCATCGCCATCGCTATCTGGCAAGGTGTATTTTCCATCTGGGCCTAATGTACCTTGTTCGGTGGTATCAGGAATGCCATCGCCATCGTCGTCAGTATCCGCATTGTTTGGCACACCGTCGTTATCGGTATCCAACGGTTGTGGATCTTGAGCGTCCAGCTTACCATCACCATCGTCGTCTGGATCAGTTGCGTTTGGCTGACCGTCGTTGTCGGTGTCTAACGGCAATTTATCCTGCGTATCCACGATACCATCATTATCATCGTCGGTATCAGTTACATCTGGAATACCATCACCATCGGTATCCAACGGATCTACCAAGTCAGGTAAACCGTCGCCATCGCTGTCAGGCAAGGTGTATTTTCCATCAAGGCCAATGACGCCCCATTCGTTGATATCGGCTAAACCATCGCCATCGTCGTCACCATCGGTTTCGTTTGGTGTACCATCGTTGTCAGTATCCAATACTTTACCTGATTGTTCAGCCGTATCTGGAATACCATCGCCGTCGTCGTCTGGATCCACATCATTGTTGAAGCCATCGTTATCGGTATCCAATGGTTTTGGATCACGGGTATCCACAATACCATCGTTGTCATCGTCTGGATCAACGTTGTTTGGCAAGCCATCGCCGTCAGTATCAAGCGCCGAGTTATTGGTTGGATCTACCAAATCTGGCAAGCCGTCGCCATCACTATCTGGCAATGTGTATTTACCATCTGGGCCAAGGACACCTTGTTCGGTCGAGTCAGGAACTCCATCATTGTCATCGTCCGTATCGGTGTTGTTTGGTGTACTATCATTATCAGTATCCAATGCTTTACCAGGTTGTTCGGCCGCATCAGCAATACCATCGCCGTCGTCATCTGGATCTACCGCGTTTGGCAAGCCATCATTGTCCGTATCAAGCGGCAATTTATCTTGCGTATCCACGATGCCATCGTTGTCGTCGTCGGTATCAGTCAAATCAGGCGTACCGTCTCCATCGGTATCGAGTGGGTCCACAAGGTTTGGTAAACCATCGCCATCGGTGTCAGGTAACGTGTATTTACCATCTGGCCCAAGGACACCTTGTTCAATCGTATCAGGAATACCGTCTGCATCGTCATCCGAATCGGTGTTGTTTGGTGTTCCATCATTATCGGTATCCAAACCTTTACCAATTTGTTCGGCCGTATCAAGAATGCCATCGCCGTCATCGTCTGGGTCCGCATTGTTGTTTATACCATCGTTGTCGGTATCAAGTGGTTTTGGATCTTGCGTATCCAAAATACCATCGTTATCGTCGTCGATATCGGTTGTGTTTGGTGTACCATCACCGTCGGTATCCTCACTTGCCGTGTTGGTTGGATCCACCAA
The DNA here is from genome assembly GCF_000482465.1 of Runella limosa DSM 17973. Classification (GTDB taxonomy): domain Bacteria; phylum Bacteroidota; class Bacteroidia; order Cytophagales; family Spirosomataceae; genus Runella; species Runella limosa. The sequence continues at coordinate 4,963 of NZ_KI519432.1, read as the reverse complement.
GTCAGGTAAGCCATCAGCATCGCCATCTGGTAAGGTGTATTTACCATCTGGGCCTAATACTCCTTGTTCGGTGGTGTCAGGAATTCCATCATTGTCGTCGTCCGTATCGGTGTTATTTGGTGTACTGTCGTTATCAGTATCCAACCCTTTACCAGGCTGCTCGGCAGTATCAAGGATACCATCTCCGTCATCATCGGGGTCAAGGATATTTGGTGTACCATCATTGTCAGTATCCAACGGCAACTTATCTTGGGCATCTGCAATGCCATCGTTATCGTCGTCGGTGTCAGTCGTATCTGGCGTACCATCCCCGTCCGTATCCAACGCGTCAACTAAATCTGGCAAGCCGTCACCATCGCTGTCTGGCAAGGTATATTTACCATCAGGGCCTAGTGTGCCTTGTTCAGTCGAGTCAGGAATTCCGTCATTGTCGTCGTCCGTATCGGTTTCGTTAGGCGTATTGTCATTGTCGGTATCCAATGCTTTACCTGGTTGTTCAGCCGTATCGAGGATACCATCCCCATCATCGTCTGGATCAGTGGCATTTGGCGTGCCGTCATTATCGGTATCAATTGGCAACTTATCATTTACATCCAAAATACCGTCATTGTCGTCGTCGGTATCGGTCACATCAGGCGTACCATCTGCATCCGTATCGAGTGGGCCAAGTGGCTGACGATAATCTGGAGTGCCATTGGTATCGGTGTCTTTCAACGTTGCTTCGTTTTGGCTGCCTGCATTGCCACCTACGGTATTGTTCGTGTCTAAGCCTGCTGCATTCACCAACCCATCGCCGTCCGTATCCGTACCGTCCACTTTGCCATCTGAATTTGTATCAGGTAAGTTTTGACCACTTTCCACGATGTCTTTCAATCCATCGTTGTCAGAATCCAACTCACGGAAATCGTCAATGCCGTCGGCGTCGCTATCAGGATTATCAGCATCCGAAGTACCGCCTTTGACGGCGTCATTGGCATCCACCGCGTCGGCTATACCATCGCTGTCAGCATCGCCATAACCTGTATCAGTACTGCTAATCAAACCATCGTTGTTCGTATCAGCCACGCCGTTGCCGCTTTCGACTACGTCGCTAAGGCCATCGTTGTCCGAATCTAAATCCAAATAATCTGGGCCTTCCGTACCGTCGGTGTTCACTGCCGCTGGAATCGTACCGCCTTCCGTGCCACCTTCCGCTGCATTTGGAATACCGTTCAACCCTGGCGCTGATTCGCTCACACTCAGCACCCCGTCACCGTTGGCATCTGCCAACAAGGCTGGGCCGTTGCCGCTTTCTAGCAAATCACTAATGCCGTCGTTGTCAGAATCTAAATCTAAGTTATTGGGAATACCATCACCGTCGAAGTCAACTGTGCCTTCAGTGGCATCAGCAATACCGTCGTTGTCATCGTCCAAGTCAGTGGCGTCGGCGATGCCGTCTCCATCCGCATCAGGAATCAATGGCTGACGATAATCTGGGGTGCCATTCGTGTCGGTATCTTTCAACGTCGCCTCGTTCTGGCTGCCTGCATTGCCACCTACGGTATTGTTGGTGTCTAAGCCTGCTGCATTCACCAACCCGTCGCCGTCAGTATCCGTACCGTCCACTTTACCATCTGAATTCGTATCAGGTAAGTTTTGACCACTTTCCACGATGTCTTTCAATCCATCGTTGTCAGAATCCAACTCACGGAAATCATCGATACCGTCGGCGTCGCTGTCGGGATTATCAGCATCCGAAGTACCACCTTTGAGAGCGTCATTGGCATCCACACCATCGGCAATACCATCGCTGTCAGCATCGCCGTAACCTGTATCAGCACTGCTAATTACCCCATCGTTGTTGGTATC
>NZ_KI519432.1:0-1640 GCF_000482465.1 Runella limosa DSM 17973 | reverse complement strand
GTATCAGGTAAGTTTTGACCACTTTCCACGATGTCTTTCAATCCATCGTTGTCAGAATCCAACTCACGGAAATCGTCAATGCCGTCGGCGTCGCTGTCAGGATTATCAGCGTCCGAAGTACCGCCTTTGAGGGCGTCATTGGCATCTACCGCGTCGGCTATACCATCGCTGTCAGCATCGCCGTAGCCAGTGTCAGCACTGCTAATTACCCCATCGTTGTTGGTATCAGCCGCGCCGTTGCCGCTTTCCACTACGTCGCTGATGCCGTCATTATCAGAATCTAAATCCAAATAATCTGGGCCTTCCGTACCGTCGGTGTTCACTGCCGCTGGAATCGTACCGCCTTCCGTGCCACCTTCGGCTGCATTTGGAATACCGTTCAACCCTGGCGCTGATTCGCTGGTGCTTAGGACTCCGTCGCCGTTGGCGTCTGCCAACAAGGCTGGGCCGTTGCCGCTTTCAGTCAAATCACTGATGCCGTCGTTGTCCGAATCTAAATCTAAATTATTTGGAATGCCATCACCATCAAAATCGGTCGTGCCTTCTGTCGCATCAGCAATACCGTCGTTGTCATCGTCCAAATCCGTCGCGTCAGCAATGCCGTCACCGTCCGCATCAGGAATCAACGGCTGACGATAATCAGGGGTGCCATTCGTGTCGGTATCTTTCAACGTCGCCTCGTTTTGGCTGCCTGCATTGCCACCTACGGTATTGTTGGTGTCTAAGCCTGCTGCATTCACCAACCCGTCGCCGTCAGTATCCGTACCGTCCACTTTGCCATCCGAATTTGTATCAGGTAAGTTTTGACCACTTTCCACGATGTCTTTCAATCCATCGTTGTCAGAATCCAACTCACGGAAATCGTCGATACCGTCGGCGTCGCTGTCAGGATTATCAGCATCCGAAGTACCACCTTTCACGGCGTCATTGGCATCTACACCATCAGCAATACCATCGCTGTCAGCATCGCCGTAACCTGTATCAGCACTGCTAATCAAACCATCGTTGTTGGTATCAGCAGCGCCGTTGCCACTTTCGACCACGTCACTGATGCCATCATTATCCGAATCTAAATCCAAATAATCTGGGCCTTCCGTACCGTCGGTGTTCACCGCCGCTGGAATCGTACCGCCCTCAGTGCCACCTTCGGCTGCATTCGGAATACCGTTCAACCCTGGCGCTGATTCGCTGGCGCTTAGGACTCCGTCGCCGTTGGCGTCTGCCAACAAGGCTGGGCCGTTGCCGCTTTCAGTCAAATCACTAATGCCGTCGTTGTCCGAATCTAAATCTAGATTATTGGGAATACCATCACCGTCGAAGTCAACTGTGCCTTCAATGGCATCAGCAATACCGTCGTTGTCATCGTCCAAATCCGTCGCGTCGGCGATGCCGTCACCGTCCGCATCAGGAATCAACGGCTGACGATAATCAGGGGTGCCATTGGTGTCGGTGTCTTTCAACGTCGCCTCGTTCTGGCTGCCTGCATTGCCACCCACCACGTTGTTCGTGTCTAAGCCTGCTGCATTCACCAATCCATCGCCGTCAGTATCCGTACCGTCCACTTTGCCATCTGAATTTGTATCAGGTAAGTTTTGACCACTTTCCACGATGTCTTTCAATCCATCGTTGTCAGAATCCAA
>NZ_KI519431.1:66266-143933 GCF_000482465.1 Runella limosa DSM 17973 | reverse complement strand
CAAACATAACCTCAGTATCTGAGTACCAGTGAGTAATCGGTTTAACTCCTTCATTGCCAAATATTATTTTGAAAAAGTAAATCTACAATGAGTAACCCCTGTTTCGGTTTTGAGAAACCGAAAGCACGATACGAGTAACTCCTTTTTCGGTTTTGAGAAACCGAAAACACAGCTTATTCTTCGATAGGAACATTTCGTTTGAACGCCGCTCCAAAGTCGATGAGTGATTCTGTTTTGAGGACGCCAGGAATATGGTCAATTTTTTCGTATAAAACTTTGCGCATGTGCTCATTACTGCGAGCCACGATGCGAATATAAAGCGTATATTTTCCTGTAATATAATAACACTCAGTGACTTCGGGAATTTGCTTGAGTGCGTCAATAATTTTTTCAGAATCAGAGTCTTCTTTCAGCGTAATGCCCGTAAAAGCGCCCCATTCGTAGCCTAATTTTCGTTCGTTTAAGACAATCGTACTTCCTTTCAGAATACCAATCCGTTTCAACTTTCCCACCCGTTGATGCACCATTGTATTGGAAATCTGTAAATCATCGGCGATGGCCGAATAGGCTTTGCGGGCGTCTCTTTCGAGTTGCTGCAAAATGAGTCGGTCATATTCGTCAAGTGGTTCTTCCATAATTTTTGATACTCAGAGGATAGTGAATATGGTAAAAGTGCGTCGGGTCAAAACCCGACGCACTGGGTCTTCGTCAGACTATTTAGGGTCTAACGCCTTTTTGATGCGGAAAACGCAATCTTGAAGGTGATATTTCGTCATTTTATCAGTAATGGTCGGTAGCGCTGCTTGAATTTCGCCTTGCAACGAAGTTAAGTGCGCACGTACCATCGACTGCACGTCGTTTTTGCGTATGTCCACCGAAGGAGCTACCACAGCGCCAAACATCTTCATCGGAGTTGTAGAAGGAAAACCAACTGCCGCAGGTGCGTTTAAGGTTGCAATCATGCGCTCGACATAGATTTTTTGGAGGTTACGACGGTGCGCATCGGCGGCTTTGCGCGTTTTTAGTTCTCCCCAAATACCTCCTTTTACATCCGCAAATAGCTCATCCATTGAGTAGGCGTCGGCGGTTTTTTCGGTCATTTCAATCATCCGCTGGAGGCGATCGCTGGCGAATAGGCCATTGAGAGTTGTTTCTTGAATTTTTGAAACAAAATCAACCCCCATGTCAGGACGAATACGGCGCATAATGTTCTCGTCTAATATCCATTTGGGGGTGTTAAACAATTGCTGATTCAAGAAGGCTACGGCATCTTTTTGCATTTTTTTAGGCGTAGGTTCATACACTGGCCCTTCTTGGTCAGCCGATTTTGGGGTTTCGTAAATCCCGCCCACATTTTTGGTGACGTGACCCATATAGCGACGGAACTGCGTCACTACTTCGTTGAATCCCTCTTCTAACATGTCATAATCTTCGCCTTCTTGCTTGGTCCATTCGATGAGGTTAGGCACGATGCGCTGAAGGTTTTTGATACCGTATCCGCTGGCAATCATGGCGTTGTCGCCGATGTCTTCGTTTTGAGAGCGTGGGTCATACGGGTTGGTTTCGGTCAAGAACCACAAACGGCGGTTGGGAAGGGCTTTTTCTTTGTACCATTTGTTCAAAATAAGCTTGTCTTCTTCGGCAGTTTTGGTGTCATAAATGGGTTTGTAAGCCCACTCAATCGCCCAAATGTCGTAGTCGCCAATACGAGGGAAAAAGTCCGTCACACCGTCTTCGGGTTGGGCTACGTAATTGAAACGAGCGTAGTCCATGATAGACGAAGTGTGTCCGTTTTTGGTAATAAACTCTTTGTCGCGGAGTTTCTCCACGGGAGTTGCCGTCGATGCGCCGTAGTTGTGACGAAGGCCAAGCGTGTGTCCCACTTCGTGCGACGACACAAAGCGAATCAGTTGTCCCATCAATTCATCATCAAACTTATTCTTACGAGCGCGTGGGTCAGCAGCAGCGGCTTGGGTCATGTACCATTTTTTGAGGAGTTTCATCACGTTGTGGTACCAACCGATGTGGCTCTCTAGAATCTCTCCCGTGCGCGGGTCGTGTACGTTGGGGCCGTACGCATTTTCAATGTCGGAAGCAAAATAACGAATCGCTGAATAACGCGCATCTTCCATGCTGATGGTGGTGTCGTTATCGGCCAAGATTTCGCCGCGAATAGCGTTTTTCCAACCTGCTTTTTCAAAAGCTACGTTCCAATCGTCAACTCCCATTTTAAGGAACTTACGCCATTGTTTTGGTGTAGCAGGGTCGATGTAGAAAACGATAGGTTTTTTAGGCTCAATCAACTCCCCACGGCGCTGGCGCTCTTCGTCGGCTTTGTTTTTGGCTTCCAAGCGCCAACGCACTACAAATGTTTTATCTTCGGTACGTTGTGAGTTTTCGCCATAAACGGTATAACCATTGGCAAAATAACCCACGCGCAAGTCAAACAAACGCTGTTTCATCGGGACGGCTGGTAGGGCGATAAACGAGGTATTTAGCTCCATTGTCACTGCGCCTGCAATCGAGCTTGCTGGCAAGTTGACCGACGGAATGGGGCTTGTAGAAGGGCCAAAGCTTGGCATTGGCGGCGTCACACCGTAGGTTTTTACTACTTTTATTTCCGTGTTGATGGGGAAAGACTTGATACTTTGGATGTAAGTACGGTCGTTTTGAATCATCGTCAATTTATAGGCTTGACGAACGATGGGAGACATCGAAATCACGGTGTTGTCGCTTTTGAAGAAGTCGGTTACTTCAATCACCACCGAAGTGTCTTTGCGCACGGCTTTTACGTCGAAGGCCATGGCAATCGGGTCGAGGTTAGAGTTGCGAACGGCCTTGTAAATCGGAGAATTGGCATCGTCGCTCACGTTGATAAAGGCTACCGAACGCATAAAAATCTTGTTGTCAGGGCCTTTTTCAAAACGAACTACTTGGCGGTTAAGCAATTCTCCACCGTAAGCAGGCAAACCTACCGACCCAGGCGTAGTACTTGACTGAGAAAGGCGCGTAATGGCCATCATCTCGCGGCCGAGTAGCGAATCAGGAAGTTCAAAGAAGTATTTTTCATCTATTTTGTGAACGATGAATAAGCCCTTGGTCGTCTTACTTTTGTCGGTAATTACTTCTTTGTAGGACTTGGGGCCTGCCTTAGGAGCAGCGGCTGGTGCTGCGGGTGCCGTTGCCGCTGGGGCGCCACTGGCTGTAGGTGGCGTGGTGGGGCGACGGTCTTGCGCGATGGCCGAAAAGCTAAGTGCTGTGGCCCAAAAAAGGAGTTGTTTAAACATGTTAACGAAAGTTAGATTTGGTTTTATAGCTTGTTTGAAATTAAAAAAATGTTTAAAATTTAAACGTTTGAAAGAAATTTGACTTGTTAAAAATTGAAAATAAGTTAAAATGTAAGTTTACAAAAGTAATAAAAATTGTTGGCTCTAATCTCTAAAATCACCATGACGACCGAACTTACTCAAACCGACTATCTCATTGGCCTTGAAAAGCGCTACGGAGCGCATAACTATAAGCCCGTGCCAGTAGTGATTGAGCGCGGCGAAGGGGTTTTTGTGTGGGATCTGGAAGGCAAGCGTTATTACGATTTTTTGTCGGCGTACAGTGCCGTGAATCAAGGGCACTGCCACCCACACATTGTGGCGGCGCTGACCAATCAAGCGCAGAAACTGACGCTTACGTCGCGGGCGTTTCATAACTCCGTATTGGGCGAATGTGAGAAATTTTTGTGTGATTACTTTGGATACGACAAAGTGCTGATGATGAACTCAGGCGTAGAGGGCGGAGAAACGGCGCTCAAGTTGACCCGAAAATGGGGATATTTAGTGAAGGGGATTCCTAAAAATGAAGCCAAAACAGTGTATGCCGCAGGAAATTTCTGGGGGCGTACGCTCGCGGCTATTTCGTCGTCAACCGACCCCGAGAGTACCGATGACTACGGCCCTTTTTTGCCAGGATATATTATTGTACCGTACAACGATTTAGAAACGTTGGAAAAAACGTTCCAAGCCGACCCGAACATTGCAGGCTTTATGGTAGAACCCATTCAGGGGGAAGCGGGCGTCGTGGTGCCTGATGAAGGGTATTTGCGCGGTGTTCGGGCATTGTGTACTAAGTACAATGTGTTGTTTATTGCGGATGAAGTTCAAACGGGGCTTGGGCGTACGGGCAAACGCTTGGCGTGCGACCACGAAGGCGTGAAACCCGATATTTTGGTGTTGGGAAAAGCTCTTTCGGGCGGCGTGTATCCTGTTTCGTGCGTTTTGGCGAATGACGAAATCATGCTCACCATCAAGCCAGGCCAACACGGCTCGACCTACGGCGGAAATCCATTGGCCGCGGCCGTAACAGTAGCGGCGTTGAAAGTGCTGGAGGATGAAAAACTAGCCGAAAATGCGGAGCACTTGGGTGAACTATTCCGAGAAAGAATGCGGCAAATCCAGCAAAAAACGACCCTGATTGAAACCGTACGTGGAAAAGGATTGCTCAACGCCATCGTTATTGCGACCGATGAAGAAAGCCCATTGGCGTGGCAGATTTGCCTCAAACTCAAAGAAAGAGGGCTGCTTTGCAAACAAACCCACGGCAATAAAATTCGTTTTGCCCCGCCTTTGGTGATTACAGAATCACAAATTGAGGAAGCGTGTGATGTGATTGAGGAGGTGATTTTGGGGGTGGAAGTGGTTGGTTAGATTTTTTGTTTATGCTGCGCTGACCAAAGCTTTATTCTAATCATTTAAGCTGTATATTTTCTGATCTGACTCCATGATACATGGGGCATCATACAACTAAGTTCTGATTCTTTCTACCTATTAAAACCAGTTATGGTGCGCCCAACTGCCCCTCTGGGATCATAGCGAAATACACCGTCTAAAGACCCAAACCAAATACTGCCATCTTTCGCCTCTAAAATATCAAAAAACATTATTCCGTTCAGTGGGTTTATTACCGTTACTTTGGGCTTTTTTTTAGAAAGGGATTTTGCCTCGTAACGAGAAAGTACCCAGCCCGGGTCAGATTCTGAACCCGTCCAAAGATTGCCTTTTTTATCTTCATAAACATAGCCAACTCCTTCCCAGATTAAATTGGTAAATCTACGGCCGTCATATCGCCAAAGGCCATTAAAGCCGCCGAGCCAGATATTCCCCTTTTTATCTTCGATTATTTTACGAACATTCCAAAAAGGGCTGTTGTTATGGGTGAGACTGGTAAATGTTTTTCCATCATAGACGAAGGCATGACCTCTGGTGCCAAACCAAAATTTTCCTGTTTTGTCTTCAATGATAGAACTAACTTCATTCGTTGAAAGTGTAAAATCCGAACGGATTTCCCCTGTTATCTCTTCAAAGATAGAATCGCCTTTCATGGCATAATTTCGAAAGGATTTCCCATCATAGCGGCTGGCTCCTCCACTCACACCGAACCAAATATGCCCCCTTTTGTCTTCATAAATAGAAAAAATAGCATTATTAAGCAGTCCGTCCTTAGTGGTGAAGTTTTGAAATGATTTTCCAACTGCCTGTTTGGGGTCGTACTTATAAACTCCTGAACTAAGAGAACCGAACCATAAGTTTCCGTTTCTATCTTCTAAAACAGAAAAAAAACGGGCCGAACTTACTTGCGATGTGATATTGGTAAAGGATTTATTATCGTATCGAAAAACACCGCCATAGGTGGCAATCCACAAGTTGCCCTTTCTATCCTGTATGATATGACGAGTGATATGGTGGGGGCCATAGGAAGTATTGACTTCTTTCGTTTCAGAAATGAGCTTCTCTTTTGTCTGGTCGGTTTGATTTTGTGCTTTGCAGAAAGTGTAAAAACCAAGCACCACTATCAAACTATATACAGGTGTGTATTTCATGCTTTTTAGGCTCATTTTTACCCATAGAAGGCCGCAGAATTATAAACGCTGATTTTCACTGAAATAGGGCTTTATACTGTCATTAATCTGCGTCAATCTGCGGGTAATAGTTAAAGAAACTTAGCTTACAGTGTACTTATTATAAATCCTAATTATAATACTGCAATTTAGGTCAATTTTGTATGAGGGGTACTGATTTTAAACGCTCAATTCGGGATAAGGTGTTAAATTAACTCCACGAAGCGTGTGATTTGATGGAGGAGGTGACTGCGGTTGGTTAGCTATCACTTTACTTCTAAAGTTGCGATAAGAACTGCTCTATTCTGGTTGACATCTCAGTATTATTTGTTGCTATGTCTGTATGAGTCTTGTCATACGTGTATAGTTGAAAGGCAGAGGTCTTTCCTAATTGGGTGATTTTTTTCTCAAGCTCATTGGCTTGAGAAATCGGAACAATTTTATCGTTTGTTCCCATGTGAAGCTGCGTTTGCGGTAAATGTTGCGCAAAATAAAGGGGAGAGGAAGCAATTAACTTTGTTCTGGCTTGGGCTAAAGTGAATTGGCCGCTTCTAAAATCACTCAAAAACTGGCATTGATAAGTTGGGTCGTTCTCATTTTGAGCTGTCAGTTCCACAAAATTGGTCGGACTGACAACTCCTACTACCTTTTTTACCCTTTTGTCTCTTATTCCTGCCAAGAGAGCCACAGTACCTCCTCGACTACCACCCCTCATGGAAGTGCGATTTACATCAGCCTTTTCTTCGGTTTGTTGGATTACATTCAGAAAGGCGATAGCATCGTCCGTTGCTCCATCAAAAGCATCGCATTGACTTCCTTCTGAGAGAGGAGAGGTAAACTTAGAGCCGTTTAAGGTTATTTCCAATGATTGGCCTCTCAGAGCTGGAATGGCCAGAATAAAAGCACTTGTCGCAGTGGTCTTATCCAATACTACGTTAACCGAATTAGCGGTAATGCCCAGCCCAAATCCTCCCAACAACATCCTAACAGGAACACGTTGGTCAGTTTTTGGAATAAGTAAGGCTCCGTATTCTTTAATGCCGCCAACTTTGTAAGAAACCAGTTTGAGCCTATAATTCCCGTCTAACAGTTGGTGCTCCTGAACAAGGGTATAATCCGTTGTTTTTAAGTCTCGTTGTGCCCAAGTTTGAATAATAATGTCAATTTCAGCATTGGAAGGAGCAGCAAACAATGTATTTTTTTCGTGCTCTGACAGAAATCCTTTTTGGTTGCAGGAAGCGTGTGAAAATAAAACTGTGTAAATGATGAGAGAGGAAAACTTTACTAATTGGGATTTGGCGGCTGTGAATCTTAAACGCATAAAAGAATGGCTCAATCGTACATAAAGTTTGGTCAATAAGACCTATTATACTACGTACCTTTTAAGTGAATTATTGCCCCTTGCTTTTTAAAAATACCTTCAAATAATTTCAATAGTGAAGTTGAGATTGATATAATAGATTTCTTTTAAAAAGTTGCCTGTTCCATAAACAGTGCAACTTTTTTTTGTTTCACCTGTCTAATGTGCTATTATCATACAATAACTCAATAACAAGGTGGAAGAGAAAGACTTGATCAATAGGATTTTGCGGGGAGAATCGGCACTCTTTGCGGCTATTATCAAGCAAACCCAAGGACTGGTTGCTCAAATTGTATTTAAATTGGTCAAAAACCCCGAAGACCGAAAAGACTTGGCACAGGATATTTATCTGAAGGCGTATAAAAATTTATCAACCTTTCAGTTTCAATCTAAACTCAGTACATGGATAGGGCAAATTGCTTACAATACCTGCCTTGCCTATCTCGACAAAAAGAAACTCGTCCTGCCAGACGGGCACGATTCGGCCCATGAAAATGAAGAAACACTATTGGAATATCTGTCGAATAAAACGCTTTCCTCAACTGACAATGAAACAGAACAGTTGTTGTTTCGAGCCGAACTTGCCGAACTGATTCAAGCCGCTCTGGATACCCTGCCGCCGATGTACAGGCTTTTAATCACGCTTTATCATTACGAAGAGTTGAGTTACGACGAAATGTCCGCCATTACCAACTTGCCTGTTGGAACCGTGAAAAACTACCTGTTTCGCGCCAGAAAAGCGCTAAAAAATCGCTTGTTGAAAAATTATAGTAATGAAATTCTATGAATAAGGAACATCTTTCAGACTCAGAGCTTCAGGAGTATTCGTTGAACGGGGAAAATTGTCCGCCACAGTTCAATGAGCATATCCAATCATGTAATTTTTGTCGCCAAAAGGCAGAGCTTTATCAACTCATGTTCTCTTCAGAAATGAAGCCTGAAGCACCGATATTTGATTTTGACCTAACGCAAACGGTGATGCGACAACTGCCCGTGCCGCAATCCACCGCTCTTGAGAAAAGCTATACCATCTATTGGGTCGGAGCAAGCGTGTTTTTGAGCGCAGGAGCACTTATCTATTTGATTTTTATGACTTCTAGAGGCTTTCTATTTGGCAAAATCACCCCTATGACGTTAGGAATTTCTATCACTACCTTTCTGGCCATTTTTGCGGTTCTTGGTATTGATATCTTCCAGAAACATACCAAACAAATGAAAGTTTTGCAGTCAGAATTGCAACAATTGGGCTCCTTGGCAGTCTAATTCACTATTACATTTTTATAGAACAACCATGAAAAAAAATCTCAGCTTCCTTTGTCTTTTAACTGTCTCCTGCACAGTCCAAGCGCAAGAGGTAACCGCTTCGGGCGTCGGTGAAGACGTTTTCAACATAACGGCCTCCATTTTCACTCTGGCACTGATGATGCTCTTTGTCCTCGCCGTGATGAAACGAATTTTGGATCATCGAATCAAAAAAAGAATTGTCGAAAAAGGAGTTCCAGAAAGTGTTGCTTCAGCTTTATTACATGTCAACCCCAAAGAAGACCGAAACAACAACATCAAGTGGTTTGCTATTCTGATGGGAATCGGCATTGCTTTGACCATTATTCACTACAACTTACCCTTGGGCATTCATTCATTGGCGACCATGGCCTTCTGTGTCGCGGGCAGTTTTTTAAGCTATTTCTTCTTTAGTAAGTATTCAGAAAAGTAACACGCTCACACTAAAAAAATCATCACATGCAATTCAGTATAAAACTCCCCGTTGGGGATTGGGGACGTATTGTCCTTTGGGTAAGAATGTTACTAATCGTTTCTCTCGTTAAAGCGCAGCAAACCCCTCGAATCATCAAGGCGACCTCTGCCATAGTTGACATCAAAGACGGTTATGTGATTCAAAAAGGAATTTGGAATTTGACGCCTGAGGCAAAACCAGATGTTTACCACGCCTTATCACCAGCACTGGAAAGAGAAATTACATTTTATACGAACATAGATTCGATTTCCTTTCAGGCAAAGCCAAGCCAACACTATGATTTTATCGTGGTGCTCAACGGGAAAGATTCCTGTTACACCCGCATAGCCATGCCCGCAGAAAGTGCTGCAACTACTCCCGATATGATTAGTGCCGAACGATTGGCTATGGACTTTGTCGTTTTTCGAAAATCATTGGAAAATGAACATGCAGGATTGTATCGGTATAAGTCCAAAAAAGTTGTGGACAGACTATTGGATGATTGTTTACTGAGTATCAATAAGCCAATGACACGATTGGAATTCGGCAAAATAATCATGCAGGTAATCAGCTTTATTCAGGATGGTCATACTACTGGGAACATTTCTTCGCTCCTGCTAAAAAACTATCAGGCGCAGGGTAAACTCTTTCCTTTATATCTTTATTTTACTGCTGATCGGGCGTTTGTGCGATGCAATTATGCCAATATATTTTCGACTGGTACGGAGGTTTTGTCCATTAATAACCAATCCATTGCTCAAATTACACAGCAATTGTTTAAGTATTTACCTTCAGATGGTAGTATTACCACGAAGAAAATTCATACCTTAAACAACGGGGCTTTTGCTTTTTTGTATCGATGGGTGATGGGCAACGACAGTCTGTTTTTGGTAAAATACAAAGATGGACAGGGGCGTATCAAAACCGAGACGATTGCGGCGATTCCAGCGAATCAAATTGATTGTGAAACAAAGAATCTACCAACAGCACCCCGAGACTTGTATGTACAGTATCTCCCCAAAGATGCAGCTATTATTACGATTAAAACATTTGACGAAGGTCGATTGCAGCGTGCTGAACTGAGTTTTAAAGAGTTTGTGCAAACCACCTTTGCCGAATTGAATGCGAAGAAAATTAGTCGATTGATTATTGACCTGAGAGGTAACGGTGGCGGCTTTAATGCCTACAGCCCTTTGCTTTATTCTTATTTGGCCGATAAACCGTTCCGTTATTTTGCTTCCGAGAAATCGACTTCAAAGGTTTTTACGGTCGAAGATAATTACCTGCTGGGGCTTCAGCAACCTCAGACAACCAACTTTAAGGGGACAGTCTTGTTTCTGATTGACGGACTGACTTTTTCAACGGCGGCCGATTTTTGTGCAATCGCTAAAAGTAATCGACGCGGGAAATTTATCGGGGAGGAAACGGCTGGCGGCTATTATGGCAATACCTCTGGGCAAACCGTACGTATAGAACTCCCGCACACTAAACTCATAATGACCATTCCGCGCTTCAATTATGGCCTGGCAGTGCGAAAGAGCCGTTATGCTGATAGAGGTGTTATACCAGAGCATGAGGTTTTGCCTTCTATCAGAGAATTGCTTGAGGCACAGGATGTACAATTGCACTATGCACTCCAGCTAATGGATAAAATTTAACTTTGTTAACTCAAAGAAAAAGGAGTTATTTATTTACCTTCTTCATTTCTTCTTCACTGGGTTTAGGTTTTCGTCCCATTATATCCGATAGTATTTTCCATTTGCCATTCTCAATACCCATGATGATCAATACCGAATTGTAGTTATCAGAAATCACTCCTTTGTCCTTTATCTTTTGCCATTCCATTATGACAAGAATGGCAGTACTTTCATACTGATAGAGTGTTTCACTGATAACCTTTGCCTCCAATGCTTGAAAGTTATTTTTTGTTTGCCTTTTTGTTAAGCCATCCAAATTTATGGGCTTTCCATCAACACCGTGGTAGAAAAATCCTTTGGAAAGAATCTGCGCTCTTAAACTATCTCTTTGACCAACATTGCGAACGTTATCCATAATTTTGGCCTCCTGCTCAAGTAGTGCAAGAACTTCTTTATTTGGAGGGTGAGTCCCTTCAAATTTCATTTGCGCTTTAATGGTCTGATTTAGAACCGTCAGGGCAATGAAAAAGAATAGTGTTTTCATAGTAGTAGGGTAAAAAAAATCCCTGTGACGTTTTCAAAATGAGAATTTCACAGGGGTTTTTAATGAGAGAAAAGTTGTATGTTTTACAAAAGTAAGGGCACTGAAAGCGTATCGGTTTCAATGACATTACTTACGTTCAAGGCGCGGTCGCGGATTTTAATTTGGAACTTAACGGTTGTTAATTTAGAGTTTCTTGAATAAGGGAAATACACGGCATAGTCGAGGAGTCCTTCGATGGGGCCTTTTTTGCCGTCGGGTTTTAGCACAGGAAAAAATAGTTTGGAGTTAGCTGCCAAAACTACTTCTTGGTACTGATTCCCGCTTACTCGACGGAAGGTTTTGAGCTCATAATTTCCCCAAGTGTCATACTTCGGATTGGTACGGTTGTCAGTGCTTTCCCCCAAATCACCATCGCCATCTTTGAAATTGATGGTGATGACAACCGAGTCTTGTTTGGCTTGCGAAAAAGGCTCAATCACCTCAAACTTATCAATGCTATTGAAGCCGATTTCGGGAACGGGGCTGTAGTTGGGAGGGGTAAAACAACCAGTTGTCGAAATGGCAAATAGTAAAAGAGTAGCAATAAAACGAACGAAGCCCTTCATCTTTCTTGTTAAGTTTGTTCCAAATATTGGATAAATTTAGTAGTTATTAATGCTTTGTCAATCGGAAATTGAAATTCGACCCTAGTAAAATGTCAACTTTGCCCAATTTACGAAATGCTGTACGAACCTTAACGGCTGATACGTTTGAGGAAGTTGCCTTGCAGGTGTTTCATTATCAGGCGGTTCATACGCCCATTTACCGTCAGTACCTTTCCCATTTGCGAATCCGCCCCGATCAAGTTAACCGTTTGTCGTTGGTGCCGTTTTTGCCAATTGGCTTCTTCAAACACCACCAAGTAGTGACGGGGACTCCCAACATACAAACTGTTTTTGAAAGTAGTGGTACAACTGGAACCCAAACAAGCCGCCATTTGGTGGCGGATTTGGGGTGGTATGACGAAATCAGTACTGAGATTTTTGAAAAAAGCTACGGCTCACTTTCTGACTTCCACCTGTTGGCATTGTTACCTTCGTATCTTGAACGAAATAACTCCTCGTTGGTGTATATGGTTCAACAATTTATTGCAAAAACGCAGTCGCCCGTCTCTGGGTTCTTTTTGCACAATGTAGATGAACTATTAGCGGCACTCAAAAAACTGGTACAGCAACCCGACGGGCGGAAAGTAATTTTGTGGGGGGTGACGTTTGCATTGTTGGATTTGGCAGAGTCAAAAAATGACCTTTCGTTTTTGAAGGAATTACCAGAATTAATGGTGATGGAAACGGGCGGAATGAAGGGCCGCCGCCGTGAAATGCTGCGTGAAGAAGTACATGCAGAACTAACGGCCGCTTTTGGGGTAAAAAATATTCACTCGGAATACGGAATGACGGAACTGCTATCGCAGTCGTATTCTAATGGCGACGGGATTTTTGAGACCTCTCGCACAATGCGAATCCTACTGAGAGATATCAATGATCCTTTTTCCGTAACCGATTCCCCGCAGCGTGGCATGAGGTATGGGGGTATCAATGTGGTTGATTTGGGGAACTTAGATTCTTGCTCATTTATCGAAACCCAAGATTTGGGGCGGTTTGTGGGCGATTCCTCTTTCCAATTTGAAGTGATTGGACGGTTTGATAATTCGGATGTTCGTGGGTGTAATCTGTTGATATAGCGTGCCTTTGGTTTCTCAAAACCAAAACATGGGGTTGCTCACAACCTCGTTAATATAGATTCGAGGTTTTGAGAAACCTCGTGCAGGGATTGCAGCAGTCGTTTCGGTTTTGAGAAACCGAAAACACGGTGCATTTGTGCCTTTGGTTTCTCAAAACCAAAGCGAGAGGTTGCTCACAACCTCGTTAATATAGATTCGAGGTTTCTCAAAACCTCGTGCAGGATTGCGGCAGTCGTTTCGGTTTTGAGAAACCGAAAACACGGTGCATTTGTGCCTTTGGTTTCTCAAAACCAAAGCGAGAGGTTGCTCACAACCTCGTTTAAAAAACATCTCTGTAATGTAAAAGCTCAGATTGGATTTTAACCTCCCAATTTTCATAAAATTTAGCACTAGAAAACAGATAATCACCTGGCTCTGTCACAAGACCCGCTTTTACGGGATTGTTGTGCATATAATCAAGCTTTATTTCGCACATTTTTCTGCTATAAATCACCACATCATCAAATGCATCATCCCAAATTTTGTAGTGTTGACTTCGATATTCGTATAAAATATCGGTAATAATGTGAGGGTAAAATTGAGAGATATGTTCTCGGAGTTGAAGCGAACTATATTTTTTAAAATCTCGAAGGTACTTCGATAAATAATTGCGGTCTTCGAAAAAAAGCATGAAATGAATATGATTACTCATTAGTACATATCCCAAGAGTCGTGCGGAGTAACGTTTATTATAGAAACGAAAGTTGTCAAGTACGATATTAAATGCCTGCGTATCTAACAATAAGAACTTATGTTGATAACAGGAGGTAGTAATGAAGAAACAGCGTTCATCCTCTGAACCAGAAATTCGTTTTGTTCCCATAAAACAAGCTTTTATTTTTTGTAATACTTGCTTTACTGAAAAAGTCACTTTGGTTGTGAGCAACCTCGTGCAGAGGTTGCGGTAGTCGTTTCGGTTTTGAGAAACCGAAAACACGGTGCAGTGCCTTTGGTTTCTCAAAACCAAAGCGAGAGGTTGCTTACAACCTCGTTAAGATTGACTCGAGGTTTTGAGAAACCTCGTGCAGAGGTTGCGGCAGTCGTTTCGGTTTTGAGAAACCGAAAACACGGTGCAGTGCCTTTGGTTTCTCAAAACCAAAGTAGGAGGTTGCTTACAACCTTGTGAATGAGATAGCCGAGGTTTTGAGAAACCTCGTGTAGGGATTGCGGCAGTCGTTTCGGTTTTGAGAAACCGAAAACACGGTGCAGTGCCTTTGGTTTCTCAAAACCAAAGCGAGAGGTTGCTTACAACCTCGTTAAGATTGACTCGAGGTTTTGAGAAACCTCGTGCAGAGGTTGCGGCAGTCGTTTCGGTTTTGAGAAACCGAAAACACGGTGCAGTGCCTTTGGTTTCTCAAAACCAAAGCGAGAGGTTGCTTACAACCTCGTTAAGATTGATTCGAGGTTTTGAGAAACCTCGTGCAGGATTGCGGTAGTCGTTTCGGTTTTGAGAAACCGAAAGCACGGTACCAAATCACGGCGCTATTTCCAATTCAACTTCGACAAAATCAGCCACTGGTGCATCGCAAAGTGAACATAAATACGAAGACGGTAAAGGAGATGATAGCTCCGCAACCGTCTGGCAGTGCGTACACTGCATTACTCTTTGGGTAGGAGCAGGTTTTAGTCCTGATGTTTTACGGGTAATACTAGCCTTTTTATCAGTCGAAAGTTGTTCATAGTATTTCAGCGTGAGGCGTCGAAGAATTTCGGGAAGATTTTTACGCGCCACATCCCCCGCAAAAACTTCCCATTCCGTATTCCCAATGTAAAAATCAGGAGAATGAACCACACGAAAACGCTGATAATCTGTCGATAATGGCTCTATGACAATGGTGGAAGTCGTTTCTGCGTTTCGATAGCCAATACCAAAACTAAGGCTAGATGTCCGAATGCGCAGTCTTTCAAAGGCTTCGACCAGCTCGGTTTTGAGGCGCAATGCCGACGCGTCAGCATCGGGGAGCTGCCAGTTGAGTTCGAGCGACGAATAATGCGTATGTATCCCCCAGATTCCTAAGAGCTTTTCCCATTGATAAATCGTCTCTTTTGGTATATCGCGAACGATGAATGTTTTGAAAGGAGTTGGATACAAACGTCCGATTTTGGTGTCGATGCAAAGTTGACAAAGGGCTTCTAAAAAAGCCGTATCAAACTCGTTGTCACGTTGGTATAGCCCCATCCAATAACGGTCATCGTAGCGGTAAATACCCTCGTGGTGCGGGTATGGTTTGGGTGTAAGTTTCAGTTCTTTCTGAATGGGTCGTGTTCGTCCCGTAAACGTTTTTGAAACAGTTCCGTACAGTTCTTCAAAAGAGCGATTAGACCGTGGGTTTTCCAACCATATTTTTTCAATGTGTTGTACCCAGTCCGCAATTTGTTCCCCGTCAACCAGTTTGGGCCAGACATGAATACCCCCTAATTCGGATAAATTGACCACCAAATACCAAAACGAAGGGGTAGGGGAAGCGATAAAATTAAGCTCTCCTGTCAACGGTCGAATCAACTCCTGCGTGGGGTCGATGAGGTTAATTTTGAGACGTGGTTTAAAGGTAAATTCATCTAAAATATCCAGATAATCACCCGACCGAAGCCAAGAGAGCTGGGGAAAGATATTTTGTGCAACCAACGATGAAACAATGTTGGGATGCACCGCCGCGGCTTCTTCTACGCCAAACCCCTCCGACATTAACTGCGACCGAAGCAACGAGCGTTGAGAATCGGTGCAAGGAATGAGCAAATCTTGGCGAAAACCAACTTCGATTTTGCCCAAAGCCCATTTTTTGGTAATGAGAGCTAAACGTTGTAGCTCGTCGGGGGTAATAACCCCACCTTGGGTAGCGATGCGGAGGTACGGCATAGTGGTTTGATTAGGTAGAAATAGCTGCTAAGTATTTTTTTACTTCTCTTTCGGCCTCGCTGTTAAGCTGAACGGACGAGTCAAAAAGGGCGGTTCGGGTTTGTTCGTAGATAACAATGGCTTTGTTGAAAGAAGCTACCAACGATGTTTTATCTAATAAGGCAACGGTTTCTGACAGTGCCTCAAAATCGGCATTTGGGAGTTTGGTCTCAACTTTTCGTACGCCTCGGGGCTGGTTGCCATTTTTGATGTGCAAAAGAGGGCCTAAAACAACCATTCTCAAAAAGGCCAAAAAATCAGCCGCCTCCGTTAACTCTCCTCGGCCGATTTTTAGAGCACCGTAGTGAATCCATACCCAAAAACGGTCTTCAATCCATTGATAATCAGGATAAGGCCAAGCGGAAGTCGTTTGCTGGATAATTTTTGTCAAAGCCCCCTCTCGTTCCCACACGACGACGGGGTCTTCGACGCGCTGATAAAATTCGTCGGGTGTCAAAAACTTGATGTCAACGTGCAAAAGCGGATTCCCGTACAAACAAATCAACACGCGCGGCTCTCCGACGTGCTCCCCCGTGAAGGCTGAAAGTACATCCCCGAATCGTTTTGCGACTGATTTCATTTGGGCAGGGTCGGTCGAGAGTTTCGTTTTTGAAACAAGTACTAAGTCCAAATCCGAGTACGCGTCCATTTCTTGTGTAATCCAAGAACCCGCTACCGCCAGTCCTAGCATGTCGGGAGATTCTTCTAAAACAGCGACAACTTTGTCGATAAATGCGTGGAAAATAGTGTCTTGCATAAGCTAGTTCGTTTTAGGCAATTATCGCAAAACCTTCGGTATTTGCGAAAAGTTCATCCTTGCCCAAAAATTATGCTTTGACCAGAACATCCTCCAATACTGCCTTCACTTCTAATTTACAACTGCCACAGCCTGTTCCTGCTCCCGTTTGCTGGCAAAGCGATTGAAAATCGTGGCAGCCCGCTACAATCGCCTCTCGAATATTGCCATCGCCGACGTTGTTGCAAGAACATACGACTTTTCCTTTCAAAGCAGGGGTACTTTTGCCACTTCGTAACAGCTTTAGCCGCTTGTCCGAAAGTTCGGTTTGGTGCTGAATCAGTGCTTTGTATTCGGTAAATTCTGATTTATCGCCAAACAAAATAGCCCCCACCAGTTTATCCCCTTGAATGATGCACTTTTTGTAAAAACGTTTTTGCTTATCTGAAAAAATAACTTCCTCAAAATCAGCGCCTGCACCATTGGCAGGAATTTCGGTCATTCCGAGTGAGCATAAGCCCAATCCTTCCATTTTCAGGATATTCATGGATAGGGTAGGGCGGTAAAAACTTTGAACGTCGCCGTTGAAGTAAGCGCAAAGCGCCTCGGCTTGTTCTTCGGCGGCAGCGGTGATGCCAAAAAGTTGTCCTTCAAATTCGGCCACTTCACCAATGGCAAAAACGGCTGGGTCACTGGTTTGGAGGTAGGCGTTGACCACAATTCCCCGTTGCACGTCAAGGCCCGACTTGCGGGCAATTTCTATATTGGGCGTGGTGCCAATGGTCAGAATCACGGCGTCGCAAGCCAACACGCGCCCCGAGGTAAGGCGAAGACCTTCCACGCGTTGTTGGCCTGTGATGTACTTTACTTCGTCGTTGTAAAAAACATCAATGCCTCGGTCGGTGAGTTCTTCGTGCAAAAGCGAACTAGCTGTCCCATCCAGTTGGCGATTCATCAGCCGTGACCCTCGGTGAATAACGGTCGATTTGACGCCAATTTCTCCCAATGAGGCGGCTAATTCTAAGCCCAATAGCCCACCCCCCACCACCACGACGTGGCGCGGAGCAGAAGTTGATACCAGTTGATTCAAATAGTTGGTAAGGCTATCGGCATCTTGACGCGTTCGCATTGTGAAGACCCCCGTCAACGATGTATCATAGTCGCGAGGGAGTGCCGAACGACTTCCAGTCGCGATAATCAAACGGTCGTATGAATGGGTATCTCCTTGAGAATCACTGACTGTTTTTTTTGTACGGTCAATCTGTTCAATGCTTACACCTTCGTATAGATGCACAAGCGCGCGTTCGTCGTCTGGCATTTTGAGCAATTTATCCCACGACATAGCCCCACTTATGTAGTCGGGCAACATCACACGATTGTAGAAAGCAAAGGGTTCTTTGCTGAAGACATGAACTTCGTCGGTGAGGTTGTGCTGGCGGTGAGCCGTAACAAATTTGTAGGCCGCTGCACCCGCCCCAATCACAATGATTTTTTCTTTGGGTTTGCTAAACTTTGTGACTTGAACCGCCGCAAATTTAAAATCGGGTTCTTTGGAATAAGGGTCAACGAGGTCGCTGGTGAGGTTGTTGGCTCGGGCAGCGTTGCTTTGTAAAATTTTCCCCCAGTGCATGGGCAAAAAAACCACTCCTTGCCGAATATCAGTGGTAATCTTGGCAGGTACTTGCACTTCTCCACGCCCATTCTGAATAACGACGATATTTCCTTCTTTGATGCTTCGCTCGGCGGCATCTGCGGGGTGTATTTCTACAAAAGCTTTGGGAAGGTGTTGCGTGAGTTTATTGACTCGCCCCGTCTTGGTCATGGTGTGCCACTGGTCGCGAATCCGCCCCGTAGTGAGTACAAGCGGGAGGTTGTCGGTAAGCGCTTCCGACTGATTTTCGTCGGCAACGGCCTTGATTTGCGCCTTACGAGAAGGAGTAAAAAACCGACCATCGGTGAATAGCCGAGGCGTACCTTCCGACTGAGGCGTAGGAACGGGCCATTGGAGCGTGCCAAGTGTACGCAACCGTTCGTGCGAAAGTCCGCTCATATCCACGTTTGTGCCTTTGGTGAGGGCTACGTGCTCGTCGTAAATCGCGGCGGAATTGGGGTAATTGAAGGCATACCCATAACCCATTTTGTGGGCAAACTTTACGATAATCTCGCTATCGGGCAAGGCTTCGCCCAGTGGCTCATTGAATTTGTTGAGGTAAGAAACCCGCCGCTCAGAATTGGTCATGGTGCCCGTTTTTTCGCCCCAAGCCGCTGCTGGAAGCACCAAGTCGGCAAAAGCAAGGGTATCTGAGCGATTAGAAACATCTTGAACCACGACAAACTTGGCCGCTTTGAGGGCTTCTTCTACGAGTTGTACATTGGGCAAACTTACCAACGGGTTGGTACACATGATCCAGACTGCCTTCATACGCCCGTCTTTGAGGGCTTGAAACATTTCGGTGGCCGTGTAGCCAGGTTTGGGGTTGAGCGAGGGCACTCCCCAAAAATCGGCGACTTCTTGGCGGTGTTGCGGGTCAGCCAAGTTGCGGTGAGCGGGCAGGAGATTCGATAGCCCACCTACTTCTCTTCCTCCCATCGCATTTGGCTGGCCCGTCAACGAAAATGGCCCTGAGCCAGGTTTGCCAATGTGCCCCGTAATAAGGTGTAAGTTGAGTAAAGCCAAGTTTTTATTGACACCAATCACACTTTGGTTAAAACCCATCGCCCACATCGAAATAAATCCTTTGGATTTGCCGATGTATTCGACGGCTTGGTGAATGTCGTGGAGACTAATGCCGCAGATTTTGGCGGCTTCGCGCATGTCGCGCTCGGCCACTTTTACCCGAAAACTGTCAAAGCCTTCGGTATGGTTTTTTATAAAATGCTCATCAATGTATCCTCTGGAAATCAGTCCTTTGGCGATGGCGTTGAGCAACACCACGTCGGTGCCAGGCTTGACTTGAAGGTGTAAGTCGGCCATGCGTGCGGTATCGGTACGGCGCGGGTCAACGACGATTAGCTTGACGCGCGGATTGGCCGCTTTGTGGGCTTCCATGCGGCGAAAAACGATGGGGTGATTCCACGCAGGATTGGCTCCTGCCACCAAAAAACAATCGGCCAGCTCGATGTCCTCGTAGCTGCACGGAACCGAATCTTCCCCCAAAGCCATCTTATATCCAACCACCGCCGACGACATACACAGGCGCGAATTGGTGTCTAAGTTGTTGGAGCCAATAAATCCCTTGATGAGCTTATTAACAACGTAATATTCTTCCGTCAGGCATTGCCCCGAAGCGTAAAAACCAACAGAATCAGGGCCGTATTTGTCAATAAACGTCTTAAAAACGGCTGCCGCTCGGTCTAAGGCCGTATCCCAAGTCACTCGTTGGAGCGCTGCTTGCCGATTCCAGCGCATTTGGGGGTAAAGCAAGCGGTCGCTGCTGTCCATGACAGTATAGTGCAAGTTCATGCCCTTCGAGCAAAGCATTCCTTTGCTCGAAGGATGCTCGGGATCGCCTTCTACCGAAATGCGTCCGTCGCGGTTTTTTTTGACCAATACCCCGCAGCCTACCCCGCAGTAACAACAAGTGGTTTTGTGGATTTCTACCATTGGACAATTTGGGTTAAACTGCTTGTAACTCTGCTTCAGGCTGCTCAATGGTGATGGTTTTGCCAAAATTGACTAAGAAAAGTAGCAAGCCGACGGTAGCGACTAATCCGCCGATGTACATAAATGCCTGTCCGTAGCTAATCGACTGGGACTTAAACAAAAAGCCCATCAACATTCCTCCAACGTTGCCTCCTGCGCCTACTACACCCGAAATTACTCCTACCGCTTTTGGGTTAACAAATGGAACAATCGCATAGGTGCCGCCGTTGGCCATTTTCAAAAACATGGCAAAGCCTAGCATAGATACAACTGCCATGGTCAGGTTGCCTGCTTGGGCAAAGAGCAAAATTCCGAGCCCTTCCAAGAGAAGCATGGAGGCTAAAAGAATACCTTTGCCGCGCATACCGTATTTTTGACCTACTTTATCTGCTACAATGCCTCCAACGGCACGGGCAAAAATGTTCATAAAGCCAAACAACATCGCCCAAAAACCTGCTTCCGTTTCTTCCATCTTAAAATTATCAAAGAAGTACAAAGCTGCTACGCCGTCGAACGTGATTTCCATGCCAAAGCAACACGCATAGGCCAAGGCCAAAGCCCAAACGCGAACATCGGAACAGGCTTTCCAAAAACTTACCTCTGACTTGGTCGTGGTAGTGCGGTTGATTTCGTCGTAGTTACCAGCAGGCGTATCTTTGGTATATTTCCAATAGATAAAGGCCATCAATAGCATGAGTAAGCCTGGAACAACCATGGCCAAACGCCAAGCGTCGGCTTTTACAAATCCAAACCCAACGATGGTTGCCATGATAAGGGGCATGGCCAATTGAGTGATTCCACCGCCAAGGTTTCCCCAACCGCCTGCTACGGCGTTGGCTGTGCCTTTGATGCTGGGCGCAAACATGGCCGAAGTGTGAAACTGCGTAATGACAAACGAAGCGCCAATAATGCCAATGGCCAAACGAAACAACAAAAACGTGGTGTAGTCGTGGGCCAGACCTACCAACATCACAGGCAAAGCGCCGATGATCAGCAAAGCAGTGTAGGTTTTGCGAGGCCCCCAGCTATCGCAGAGTTTTCCGATGATGAGTCGGGCAAAGATAGTGGCTGATACGGCCGCAATGATGGTGTTGCCAACTTGGGGTTTGGTCAAACCTAAATCGGCCCGAATCGTGGGCATGAGCGGCGCAAGGCCAAACCACCCAAAGAAACAGACAAAGAAGGTAAGCCAAGTAATGTGAAAGGTACGCATTTGTACCCCTTTGGTACTGAAAATAGTGAGTTTTGAAAGAGGCTGATTGGAAATAAGCTGGCTCATTGCGCTTTGTTGGTTAAAAGTAGAACATGAAACCAGCGTAAGGCCTGAAGCGATGCAATAGGGTACATCCAATAACGACTCCTCGTTCAACGAGTTTCGTTAAAGACTGTGCTACCTGCATCGGTTGAGCGCCGCCACGCTGCACCGATTTGGTACATCAAACATACAAAATAAGTAATTGTGCTCAAAGTTAAAAATGAGTAATTTTCGGAAAATACTCAATATTCTTTAAAATATTATACTAAATTTCTATAAAATAACAAAATACGATACAAAAAACGAATGTTTTTAAACTTAAATATGGGAATTGGTGATTTTTTTGTTTGTACTCAGTTGGAAACCCAACTGAGTACAAATGCAGCTACTTATTCATCTTCAATCGAAAACTTGTCGAAGAGCAAACTCATTAATTTGTCATGGGTTTCCATGTAAATTGGGTCGTGGACAATCTCCTTTTTGTTGCGTGGACGCGGTAAGGGAATCTCCACAATTTCTTTGATAGTGGCTTCGGGGCCGTTGTTCATCACTACCACGCGGTCAGACAAGAAAATGGCTTCTTCGATGTCGTGCGTTACCATCACGATGGTTTTGTTGCGGTTGTCCAAGTTCCAGAGTTTCAAAAGTTCAATGTGCATCGATCCTTTGGTAAGCGCGTCGAGTGCGCCAAAAGGCTCGTCAAGCAGCAAAATGCTAGGATTGATGGCAAAGGCGCGGGCAATGGCTACGCGTTGTTTCATTCCGCCCGAAAGTTGTCCTGGGAGTTTGTCTTTGTGCGCCCAAAGGTTGACCATTTTAAGGTTTTCCTCAACGATTTCCCGCTTCTCGGCGGCTGTTTTGTCTTTAAAAACGGAGTCCACCGCTTCGTAAATGTTTTTATAAACCGTCAGCCACGGTAGCAACGAATAATTCTGGAAAACGATGCCTCTGTCGGGGCCAGGGCCTTTGACCACTGCGCCGTTGGCGATGACCTGCCCGTTCGTAGGAGCCGTCATGCCCGAAATCGTCCCCATTAACGTGGACTTTCCGCAGCCAGAGTGGCCAATCAGCGCCACGATTTCGCCTTTTTTGATGGTGAGGTCAATGTCCTTGATGGCCGTAAAAACACCTTTGGGGGTTTTGAACGAAACGGTGATGCCTTTTACTTCGATGGAAGCAGGGCGCGACTGAATTTTATGAAACTCACTCGCCGAATCTATGGGGGCGGTAATTGGGTTGGATGTCATGGAAGTAGTGGTTTTGCTCCCCTTTCGCCTTTTAGGAGAAAGGGGTTGGGGGATAGAGGTTAAGAAAAAGCAAAGCGTTTTTGGAGCCAATCGAATCCTTTGTCGAGCAGTAACCCGACGGTGCCAATGATAAGAATCGCCGACAAGATTTTTTCGAGACTGAGGGCGTTCCAGCTATCCCAAACAAAAAAGCCGATGCCAACGCCACCCGAGAGCATTTCGCCTGCCACAATCACCATCCAAGCTACGCCAATGCTGAGGCGTAAACCCGTGATAATGTGGGGTAAAGCGTAGGGGATGATGACTTTGGTGATGTATTTCCAACGAGAAAACCCGAACGCTTTTGCCACGTTTTTATGGTCTTGGGGGATGGAAGCCACGCCAAACGCAGTATTGATCAAAGTGGGCCAAAGGCTTGTTACAAAAATGATGAAAACAGTGGCTCCTTCGGCAGCTTTGAAAGCCAGCAGTCCCAACGGAAACCATGCCAACGGCGAAACAGGACGGAGGATTTGAACAATGGGATTGATGAGGCGAAAAGCTGTTTTGCTTGAACCAATCAGCAACCCAAGTGGAATGGCCAACAGGCTCCCCGCACCAAAACCGCTAAATACGCGAAGAAGAGAGCTGAAGAGCTGATTTCCAATGCCTTTGTCGTTGGGGCCATAGTCGTAAAAAGGGGTAGCGAGCATTTCGCTAAAAACCGTCCAAGTGGACAATGGATTCGGGATTTCGTTGTTGGTCAGTAATGAAACTGTCCACCAAGCACCCAGTAAAAGCGTAGTACTTCCTAAGCCAAACAACAGTGGCAAGTAGGTTTGAAAATTGAGTAGTTTTTTCATGGGGTAAAACAGGGGGCTATTTTTTTGTTGAAGCTAAATACGCACCGACATTGCTAGGGTCAAACGACACATCGTAAGTGGTTTTGAAAGGTTTCATATCGTCGGTCATCACGGGTACTTTGGCCTCACGGGCAACCTCCGCAAACAAATCGTCTAGGATGAGTTTTTCTGCAATTCCTTTAAAATCAGGGTTAGATTTGAGGTAACCAAACCGCACATACTGCGCCATAAACCACATTCCGTGCGATTTGCGCGGGGTGTTTACGTAGCCTTTATTGTAAAAAGTCATGTAATCTTCTTTGTATTTGGCAACGCCCAACTCGCAACCTAAATCGCTTGAGCCTAGCAATCGCGCTTCAATAACAGGCAGGGCTGCATTTACATAAAAGGGTTTGGAGAGCCAACCTGCGGCTTTTTTGCGGTTGCCCATGTTGTCGAGCCATTGGCAGGCTTCCAGAATGGCCTTCATCACGTTTTTGAGGTTTTCGCGTTCTTTTGCCGCAAATGCTTTGTTGACAACCAATGCTTTTTCGGGATGGTGTTTCCAAATATCTTGCGACGCTATTTGGGTAAAACCGATGTTTTGAGAAGCCGCCACGCCGTTCCAAGGTTCGCCCACGCAGTAGCCTTCCATGTTATCGACGCGCATATTGGCGACCATTTGTGGCGGCGGAATGGTGATGATACCAACGCTTTTCTGATTGATACCCGCCGCTGCCATCCAGTTGCGCAGCCAAATATCGTGCGTACCTCCAGGGAAAGTCATGGCAAACGTGACCTCTTTGCGCCCTTGTACTTGTTTTACGGCAGCGTTTACTTTGCCCACCTCTTTGTAGCCGACGAGCCCACAAAAATCTTTGGAAAGGGTAATGGCTTGGCCGTTGTTGTTGAGCACCATCGCAATTTGCATTTCAGAGCCAGCTTTTCCACCCACCCCCGTATAAACCGAGAAAGGCATTCCAAATAGGCAATGAGCGCCGTCGAGTTCGCCATTAAGGACTTTATCGCGGATATTGGCCCAAGAGGCTTCTTTGGTCAAAACGACATCAACGCCGTACTTTTGGAAAAGACCTAGTTCTTTGGCAGCGACCAAAGGTGCGCAGTCGGTGAGGGGAATAAAGCCTAATTTAACTTGGGGAAGGGCGGCTTTGCGCATCGACATACCAGCAAGAAGAACCACGGCTGCACAGGCAGCAAGGAGAAATTTATAACTTAATTTCATTGATTTAGACAGTTAAAATGGAATAGGGAGACTAGGCTTATTGCTTGATAGCCACGGGCTTGGTATAGAAGAAATCAGGACGAATGTTCAACATCAAGTACGCCCAGTTGGCGCTGTGTTTGCTTTTGTCCATCGTGCCCAACTTGGCATATTCGAGGCTATTGGTACCGCTCAAGTGCGAATACCCCAATTCGACGTTGGTAAATTTGTTGAGGTTATAATTGACAATAAAGTCAAATTCATTGCCCAACTGACGCGCAATTTTTCCTCCCGAGGCATCTAGGCCATTTTTCATGTCATTGGCCAACGCAAAATTGTGGAAGTCGAGGGTAAAATAGAGGTTTGGATTGGCGACGTATTTGGTTTTTAGGAAGGCATTGGCCAAGCCACCTGCCGCTGCTCCAGTGCCTACGTAGAAATAATCCATGTAGCCCCAATGGCGGTGCGGTGTGCCATACAATGGGTCGAAACGGTGGTCTTTACCGTCGGGAGATACAGTATTGTTGCCCGAAAGTACTTCATAACCAGGGCCAAACGAGAACTTTCCTTTTTGGATGCTAAAGTTAGCCCCGTAGTGGAAAGCCGTCAGGTCTTGCCCGTCGCGGTTTTTACCACCTTGTTGATACGCAAAGGCTTGCCATGCAATTTTGCCTAATTTAGAAGACGCATTGCCAATTAAACCCGTAAGCATCGCCCCGTAGGTAATGCGACTATTGGTGCCTTCTACGTCGTAGCGGCGGCCATAGACTACGCCGTTGGCGGTGCTACCGAGGCTGTCTATACGGTACTTTTGAAAATCATCTTTGAAGACCAATCCCGAGAATTTTGTCTGTCCAAATTTGCGGCTCAAGTAGAGCATTTGCATTGATTTGAACATCTGGTTTTGTCCGTTGGTACTGAGCGGGGAGGCCAATACGGGAGCGCCCCCTTTGCCCGACGTGGGTATAAAATCGGAAGGAATGGTGACGTACGCCCCTTTGGAATTGGCAACTGTCGTGGGAGCATTGCCAGCGGTATAAAACGTACCCGCCCGACCAAAGGCGTCTGAATTTTGGTTGAAAGCAATGCCAAGGTCGATTTGCCAACCTTTTTTCATGGCTTTCAGTAACGCCATGTCAAAGCGGCGGCCTTGCTGAAGCCAATCGAGGTTGCCAATCAAACGCACATCGTCGTAGATTAACTCCTGACGACCTACTTTGAGGGAAAGATTGTCGAACGCCTTAAATTTAATGGTGGTATCGGCGATGTTGGCCAGTACAATTTCGGCCCACGCTTCGTGGACAAACAACTTAGAACCATCGGCGTTGTTGATAGACGCCGCATCTTGTCCCCATACGCGTACATCCCGTACGTTCATGCCAAACGTAAGCCGATCCCACTTGTAGCCAAAGTTCAAACTGGTTCGTTGGGAGGTAAAAGCGGCGGGTTTTGCGCCGATTTTGGCAAGGTTGCCCAGGCCGTCTCGTACTTCGGTACGGGTTCGTAATTGGCCTTGAAGAGAGATTTGAGAATGAGTAATTCTACTTACCAGTAGAGCAAAAAGAAGTACGCTGCACGATTGGACGTGTAACAATTTTTTCATAATTTTGTAACGTTTTAAGTTAATCCCTAATTTAGAACTACCAATAGCCCCGTCAGAACCGCCATTCTGCGGGGTTTTTCTTTTTCCTTACCACGAGCGTCCGCCAACGCCGTTATAAGTTCACGTAAGAGCATCCGATGTTATTGAGGTGGGTGATTGCTTGTATTCTTAAAAAAATTCAATTTGTCCTTTTTTTCTTTTCTGGGACGACAATTCGCTAAAAAACCTCTTGTGAAAAATATCGTTTGTAAAAAAAAGATTATTGAAAAAGTTTATACATTTACTACTCGGTTTAAGCAAAATAATATTTGTTAGTTGTGCCTGCTTAAAAATTTTACTTAAAGCTAGGTTCAATTTGTATAACTGCCAAATTTTAGTTTCACTTTTTGAGTAAAAAGCTAAAAGTTCTTTATATTTTCAAAAAGTTTCTTTGAAAAAGTACTATTTGAAAATAATAAATTGTGATATTTGATAATATTAGTTTTTAAACTAAGTAATTGATAAGTAATTGTGACAGCAACAGATTTCGCCTTAAAATACAATATAGACACACCTCTTGCGAAAGGAATTCGCCAAGTAGGGATAGGAAAACATGGAAGTAAATCACTTTCTGCCGAACTGGTAGAAGAGTGTTTGACCGAACTTCACCGAGGTGCAGCTAGTCATCTACAAAAAGGCATCTTTTTTGGTGCACTGATGATGAAAGGCCCGACCGAAGCAGAGCTAAAGTTAGAAGAATATATAGGTAAACACGCGTTTAGCAACCCTGTGTTTTTTCTCAATCGACTGTGTCCTGATTTGCCACCTCAGTTGTTTCCAATTGGCGTAAAATTGCTTAACGGACATTCACTACAGGTGTCAGAAGCGCATCAGTTGGGGGATTTTTTGTTTACTAGCGATTGCTGTGAAACTTTTAAAGGAATGGCCGTCAGTATTCTTCGGGTACGGTACGAGACAAACGATGAATACGAAGGTTTGTACGATGCCGTGAAAACTACCTTTACACCTGGGTTTCAACGGCACGTCAAAACCAAATTTCCCATTGTACAACTGGCCGAACCCTTTGATGGCGTGGAACATTCGTACATGATTACGCCGCTGTTGGCTTATTTTTTCCAAGAACGAAATTACAACGCCGTTACGGCACTTGGACGGTCGTCGGGGCCCAAATATGGACTTAATTCCCACGATTTATATTTATATATGGGAAGTTGGTTGCTGGCCGACAACCACGAGTTGCTCGAAATGAATCCTACTTTTGGCTGGGTACTTGACCAAAAATTGCTTTCACCCGCCCTTGATGGTTGGGTTGAACGCCGCCGAACGTCCATAAAACGCCCGTTTTTGGCTACCCTCGAAAAGGTATTAAATCCTTGCGGTGCCCGTATATTGGTGACGTCGGTGTTTCATATTACGTACCAAATGAAAATGGCCGAGTTGGCTTTGATGGCAGGTTTTGACGGCGTGATGGTGCTTAAACGTGGGTTGGAAGGAAGTCTTGCCCCTGCCACATCCAAAGCCAATGGCTTGCTGTGTGCCGTAAGAAATGCCAACGGACATTTGTTTTTTACGCACTTGGAGCACGATTTTCCGATGTTTTCGCAGTTTCGTACGGAAGCCGATGATGTCGTTGCAAACCCCACAGCAGAAGTGAATGCTACGCTCATTCGGAAGTATTTGCACAATGGCCGCACCGATTACCACGATTTTGATAACCGTGTCAATTATGCCAAAACCTTGTATATGCGTGGACTTGACTGGATTGAAAATCAGATTGGGTACTGAGTAAAGTACCCAAAGGGTATAAATAAGAGGAAAGGTGTCTTTTGGGATAAACCAACCACTTAACTCTTGAAGAAAATGAAAAAAGCCTTTTGTATGATTGCCGTTGCTTTGCTGTTGGTAGGGCAAGGAGTTTTTGCGCAGTCAAAAGTATATGATAACCTGAGTTTACCGAGTAAAATCCTCAAAGGCGACCGCAAGTTTGCCATTTATCTTCCTCCCAATTACGAAGCCTCCCAACGAAGCTACCCTGTGTTGTATTTGCTACACGGGGCTGGCGATGACCAAACAGGTTGGGTGCAATTTGGCGAAGTGCAGCACATTGCCGACAAAGCGTTTGCTGAAGGCAAAGCCACGCCGATGATTATTGTGATGCCAGATGCCAACACGGGGCAACGCGGCTACGCCAATGACCCTAAAAACGAATGGCGGTACGAAGATTTTTTCTTTCAAGAATTGATGCCTTACATTGAAAAGAACTACCGAACCAAACCCGAAAAGCGTTTTAGGGCTATTGCTGGTTTGTCGATGGGGGGAGGAGGTACGTTTACGTATGCGCTTCGCCGTCCCGAACTTTTTTCATCGGCTTGTCCTTTAAGTGCTGCCACTGGGCCTATGAATTTGGAAATGACCAAGGCAACTTTAAAACGCGCTAAACCCGAAGTTGAATATACCGATGCAGAAGTGGATGCGTATTACAAACGCCAAAGTGTGCTGGAGCTTATCAACGCTGTGCCAGATGACAAGAAAAAGGCAGTTCGTTGGTATATCGACTGTGGCGACGATGATTTTCTTTATGAAGGTAACTCGTTGGTACACATCGCGATGAAGAAAAAAGAGATTCCGCACGAGTTTCGTATCCATGACGGAGGACATACTTGGACGTATTGGCGCCGTGCCCTGCCCGAAGTGCTAGGCTTTATTTCGGATGCTTTCCATCAATACTAATTAAAAACAAAAAATCCCTTGGCTTTGGCTGAGGGTTTTTTTATTTCCGTTTATCCTTGTTTACTGCCGTTTATAAAAATATTTTACTACAACAAGGTACTATGTATTGCAAAGTATCTTTCATAGCATATATTCGTGGGTAAATTAACAACCATCCATCACGTTTAAAAAAGTAATGCTATGAAAACAACCGTCTTTTTTGCTACATTTTGTATTATCGTAGGGATTGCAAGTCTTCCTTATTTTGTAAAAGAAGCCAATGGTGACAACATAAGTATCAGTGTGAGTGATTCGGACGATATGTATAAGGTATCGGCAGATTATCCCAAAGACAAAGCAAGGAACGTTCAAAAGTGTTTGGATAAATGCCTTGACCCGTCGGGGATGTCATTTGTGAACGCCGAAATCGACGGTGACATTAACCCTGGAAATGACATGTTTTTTTACATCAAATCATCTCCTGGGAAGTTGAGAATCAAATTTGACAAACGGAAAAACTCTGCAAGCTCACTACGAAAAATGAAACAACTAGGAGAAGAGATTAAGAACGCAGTACGCTAATAAAAATGAATGTCGAGTGCAGAATGTCAAGAACAGAGTGTCGAGGGTAGAATGCAGAATGTCGAATAAAAATCCATTCGACACTCTGCACTCGACGTTCGACATTCAATTCGACATTTAACTCGACATTCTGCACTCGACGTTCGACATTTAACTCGATATTCTGCACTCGACGTTTGACATTAAATTCGACACTCTGCACTCGACGTTTGACATTAAATTCGACATTCTGCCCTCGACGTTCGACATTCGATTCGATATTCTGCCCTCGACGTTCGACATTAAAAACTATTCTTCTTTGAAGCTTTTGCTGATCCAGCCTCCGCCTACCACGTCGTCGCCTTCGTAGAAAACCGCCGCTTGTCCTGGAGCGATGGCGCTTACCGATTCGTGGAAACGAACCTTGATACGGTCGTCTTCGACTTGGGTAATGAGGGCAGGAGCACCGTCGTGTTTGTACCGAACTTTCGTAACTGTCTCGATGGGAGACTCAATGCGCGCGTATTTCTGAAGGTTCAGTTTTGAAACAAACATCCCGTTACGCTCAAGTTCTTTGTCGCGA
The DNA here is from genome assembly GCF_000482465.1 of Runella limosa DSM 17973. Lineage (GTDB taxonomy): Bacteria > Bacteroidota > Bacteroidia > Cytophagales > Spirosomataceae > Runella > Runella limosa. Next base: position 113,735 of record NZ_KI519431.1, on the reverse strand, counting down.
CCTAACACCACTTCATTGGTATCTTTACGAATTTCAGTAACAAAAATAGGATACCCCAACGCAATGCCTAAACCTTTGCGCTGCCCAATGGTATAGAAAGGGTAGCCTTCATGTTTGCCAACCACGGTTCCGTCTTGGAGCACGTAATTTCCGCCCGCTACTTGTCCTTCGAGTTCGGGCAAGCGGCGTTTGAGGAAACCACGGTAGTCGTTGTCGGGCACAAAACAGATTTCGTAGCTTTCCGATTTATTGACCAAATCCATGAAACCACGCTCTTTGGCCATTTCACGGATTTCGCTTTTGTGCAAATTCCCCAAAGGCAACTTTGTACGGGCCAAGCTCTCTTGCGATACGCCCCAAAGCACGTAACTCTGGTCTTTCCAAGCGTCGATGCCTTTTGATACCACAAAGCGATTGTTTTCTTCGCGCAGGTTGGCGTAGTGGCCCGTGGCAATAAACTCACAATCGAGGCGGTCGGCGCGGCGTAGAAGCGCATCCCATTTGATGTGGGTGTTACACAACACGCAAGGGTTGGGCGTGCGTCCTTCCAAATATTCGCCCGTAAAGTGATCGATGACATAATCACCAAATTCGTTACGAATATCTAATATATAATGAGGAAAGCCCAGCTCGACGGCAATGGTACGGGCGTCGTTGATGGAGTCGAGCGAGCAGCAGCCTGTTTCTTTTTTGGTGCCGCCGCTGCTGGCATAATCCCACGTTTTCATGGTCATGCCAATTACTTCGTAGCCTTGTTCGTGTAATAAGACAGATGCGAGAGAACTGTCGATGCCGCCACTCATGGCGACCAAAATACGTCCGTGTTTGCTCATGTGTCGTTTCTAAACGGATTCAAAGTCCGCCGAATTAGTTGAAAAAAATATTGTGGCTGCAAAAATAGCCATGAAATTTGTAACGAAGGTAGGTGGGTTAAAGTTCTTTTTCGGACGACTTGTAAGATATTTTAAACGTTTCATCCCCCGAAAAGGATGATTTAACACATTTTTATTCTTGGATGCAACCTTCCGTTATACATTTGCATCATTAGAGTGCGTTAACAACCAGAAGGGCTCATTGAAATTATTGAATGACAGCATAAACAAAGCGAAGTGTCCGCTATTGCAATTTAAAATGTTCGGAAACGGACAAATTTAAAATAGTTAAAATTTTGTAACTCATTGATAGTCAATAATATAAAATAAGTGACATAACTGGCACAACCTTTGAAAGTAAATAATTACAACAGCGATGTAACCTTTTGAACGATAGACAGTATTTAATAACAGCCATCAAGATTTTTTTTTTACAGCCATGAAGACAAGTAAATCATTCACTCAGTTTTTCCCAGATACATAACAAAACAGGCATTTGCCACCCATCCTTTTTAAGTACCGCTTGTGTACTTTGTATTGCAAGGTACTAAACAAAACAAGCATCTTTGTAACGTCAATAAGACAAACAGCCATTGAAAATCAAATTTTAATCATACACAACACAGCCAATTTTAAATTTCCAAAACCATGAAAACTTTCGTAACAACCCTCGTTTGCGCTTTAGCGCTTGGTTCAACTGCCACTTTTGCTTCTGATCCAACAGAAGATAAAAAAGCGAAACCGATTCAAATCGGCGTATTTACTACAAAGGAAGCCAAGATTCAGATGGCGGTGCGTAAAGGACAGGGCGAAAAAGCCGTTATCACCCTCCGCGATGCCAAACAAAACATCTTGCACGAAGATGTAATGAGCAAAAAGTCAGAAAAGTACGATGCGCGTTTTGACGTAAGTCAGCTCGAAGAAGGTGAATACACCTTAGAAGTAACTTCAGGGAAAGACAAAATCCAGAAAAAAGTGTCAATCCAGTCTGCCAAACAAGAGGCAGTTCGTAATGTAAAACTCAATAAGTAACAGCCATTTAATCCACTGCCATGAAATTCTTATCAAACATTTTTTTAGGGGGGCTCCTCCTGACAGCATCTACTGTGGCTTTTGCAAGTCCAAGGGTCGGGGAAAAAAAAGTTAGTCGGGTGTCGGACAATCGAACAGGAGTAACTTTTGAAACCAGTGCGTTTGTAACGAAGGATGCGGCCATACGCTTGGCCGTGAAAAAAAATGCGCCAGAGCGCGTATATATTACGCTACGGGATGCTAAAAACGTCATTTTGTACCGTGAAACAATCACCCAAAACGAAATGTCGTACGCCGCTAAAATTAACGTCAATGATTTGTCAGACGGTAATTACAAGCTCGAAATTGCCACCAACCAAGACCGCGTTGTCAAACACCTCCATTTGACTTCACCAAAGTCGGAGACCGAACGCGTTATTTCAGTAAATTAATTTTTTTCTTTCATAATCACAGCCAATTTAAAACAGTCAAACCATGAAAACGTTCATCAAATCAATTGCTTGCGCTTTGGCGCTTACTTCTACGGTAGCTTTTGCTCACCCTACAAAAGAAGAAAAAGCAGCTTCAAACACGCGTCCAGTTGCGGTATTTGAAAGCAGTGCTTACGTAACCAACGATGCCCAAATTAAAGTAGCCATTAAGAAAAATAAAGCCGAAAAGGTATTTCTTACGCTCAAAGACGCACAAGGGGATGTGCTTTACAAACAAACTGTTGGTAAAAACGAGATGAATTACTCGGCCAAATTCAACATCAATGAGTTGGCAGACGGTGTGTATAACTTGGAGATTGAGGCAGGCGAAAACCGTGTAGTAAAGCAATTGAATGTAGTGTCCAAAAAAATTGAAATCGAACGGAAAGTGACGGTTCAGTAACAAATAGGAGTGTTAAGTGTGCGCATCGGGTGATGCTGAGTAGGGTTCCTACTTAGTATCACCCGTTTTTTGTTGACTCCTTGGTTCAGACAGTTCACACCGCACATCCGACGGGTCGTCGCAGATGTGTGTGGTACAATTTACGGGATGTTGTAGTTTTGATACTAAATAATTCCTTTACTTTGGCTTTTATGAATGGGAGAAAAACACCGATGAAGTTTGCCATTAACCGAACAGACGCTATTAGCTGGTCGATTTCGGCAGCGTTGATTTTACTCTTGAATACAAACCTCAAAACAGGTGCGGTAAACTGGACGTGGACACTACTTATTTTTGCATCAGCCCTGACGATTAGTCGTATCCAAGAATACTTGATGCCGTTGTTGATGCGCCGTGCGGCCAACTGGCCCGTGCAGCGGATGCTGGGCGCCTATGTACTGGTATGTGTGCTGGTGGCAACCCTCATTAGCACGTTGGTGTTGATTATCATTCAATTGGTAAAAAAAGAAGCATTTCCCGCCCGAGTCTATGTCTCAAGCGGCCTGACGTACGTCTTGATGACCATTGCTTTTACGTCGGTATATGTGATTCAGCAGTTGACCGACCGCTGGAAAAAATCGCTACTTCAGCAAGAACAACTCAATCAGGCGCTGCTTAGGGCGGAATACGACGCCCTCAAAAATCAAGTAAATCCCCATTTTTTGTTTAATTCGCTCAATATCCTGAGTGCGCTTATTCCCGAAGACCCCGAAAATGCGGTGAATTTGGTCGAAAGGCTTTCTAAAGTGTTTCGCTACAATTTACAAAACAACGACCGCGTGACGGTAGAGTTGGGAACGGAGCTTAAAATCGTGGAGGCATATTTGTTTATTCATAAAATGCGTTTTGGGGAAAATTTACAATATGATTTGTCAGTTGATAAAGCAGATGGAACCCGTTCGATTGTCACCCAAGGGCTGTTGACGTTGGTGGAAAATGCGTTGAAACACAATGAATGTTCGAGCGAAAAGCCTTTGACCATTTCGTTGTTTGTCGATGGTGACCGTGCAGTGGTTCGAAATACGTTTCAGCCCAAAAACAAGCAATTTTTGGAATCAACGGGCATTGGATTAAGCAACCTGAAAAGTCGCTATAAGCTCGTTACATCCGCACCCGTTGAGGTGAAAGAAACTGCTGACTTTTTTGAAGTAAGTATTCCCTTTTGTAGTGCCTCTGGCTTCAGTACTTCTGGTTCCGTATAACCAGAAGAAAAGTATAACTTAAACGCTTTCAGCAATGAATATTGTGATTTTAGAAGATGAGCCTTTGGCGGCCAAGCGATTGGAAGCACTCGTCAAGTCTATCGAACCCCAAGCGGTTATTTTGGCTAAACTGGAAAGTGTGCGAACTGCGGCAAAATGGTTGAACGAAAACCCGCAGCCCGACTTGATTTTAATGGATATTCAACTCGCCGACGGTCTGTCGTTTGAGTTGTTTCAACAGGTCGATATAACGGCGCCGATCATTTTCACGACGGCTTATGACGAATATGCCATTCGAGCGTTTAAGGTAAATAGCGTCGATTATTTGTTAAAACCGATTGAAAAAGATGAATTGGAGGCCGCTTTTGAGAAATTTAATCAACAGCAAGCGGCAAATTCTCAGGACAAAATCGGGAAAGTGTTAGAGGCCATGTTGAGCCAACGTACCGACTGGAAGTCGCGTTTTTTGTTGAAAGCAGGTGCGAGATTCGACGTGGTAGAAGTACCCGAAGTGGCGTATTTGTATGCGGAAGACAAAGTGGTGTTTTTGGTCACCAAAGAGCAAAAGAAATACTTCGTGGACGATACATTGGATGAATTGGAGCAAAAGCTAAATCCGAAACAGTTTTTTAGACTCAATCGGAAATATTTGAGCCAAATTTCGGCCATTGAGCGCATTGAGCCGCATTTTAATGGGCGATTAAAAATCAAACTTCGCCACCGTGATGATGATGAAATCTACGTGAGCCGCGAAAAAGCAGAGAATTTTAAAAAATGGCTAGATGCCTAAAAACTTGCCAAGTTTTATTGTGTCGGAGTAGAAACTTGGCAAGTTTCGTTTGAGTCTGAGTAAAAACTTGCCAAGTTTGATTGTGTTAGAGTAGAAACTTGGCAAGTTTCGTTTGAGTCTGAGTAAAAACTTGCCAAGTTTGATTGTGTCGGAGTAAAACTTGCCAAGTTTGCTAGTTCATTAATTTTGATTTGATCCACCAGCTAATCTCTTGTTGCGGGTAGGTGGTTTTCCAAATATAATTCACCATGTCGTTGGCACTTGCAGTACGATAGGTAAACTCGACAACCCGCATGACGTCCGTGTGGTGCACTGCCACGTCAAAATCGGGGGCCAATGTCATTTGAATATCGCGGAATGGTACGTAAATCTCCAATTTGGCGCACACGTACTGGTCGCGTTCTACGTCGTAAGCCACCACGCGCCCGTCAGATAAGACAAGCATAAGTGGGCAGTGGAATAGTTGTTCGTAGAGAGAATTGAAATAATGCCAACCAAAGAAAAGATAAACTTTGCGTTGGAAACTAATTTCTACCATTTGCAGGGCGTGTTCAAGCGCGTAAGTGCGGTTCTTGATGTGGTCGGCCCAGTTGGGAAGTTTATGCGGGTCGATGTGGCGAAGCCAGCGGCGACTTTGCCAATCGTAAATTTCGGGTTTTCCGATTCGAAGCTTATAATCGTAAATGGAAGGCCGTTCGTGAACGTAACCAGGATAATACCACTGGCGCTCGGTCGATTTGGCATATTCCATTTCGAGAAGCATGGTATAAATCCCCAAACTGTACGAAGAATAACCTGGGTCAAACAGCCCCAGCAGACTCATTAGGCTGTTGTGGCCTTGGTCAAAGTAGCTGATAGCAATCAGGCGGTCTTCGTCATAAATGTCGATTTCGTAGGTTTCGAAGCGTGGTGTAAGTACCAAAAATTCTTCCAAAGAATTACTCAAAAAACTTCTGAACCGACGCTGGTGTTGGTGGAATAGTTCTTCTTTTTCGCGGGTGATGGTCGCCTTGCGAATTTCGTGCCGAAAAAGCTTTCCGTTCTTATTCAGTAGTTTTCTCATGCGCTTCGAATGCTCATGTTCCGCGAGGTTGATACGGATATTGATGGGGGAGCATATATCGTTATCGAAGCACGTTACCTTTGCTCTAAATAGCATATTTACAGTCCGAAACCAGCCTGATGCGAGGTAGCGGTCGAGGCGTTTGGGCGAGAGCTGATGGGGTAGGTAGTACTGAAGTATGGCGTCGTTCATGCACTAAAAATAAATGAAAAAAGGGGTAAAATGAAAAAGCGGTGAAAATTTTATTTTCACCGCTTTTCTAGTGCAAAAATCACGCCGAAATTATCCCAAACGGTTGATACAATTTAGGTCTTCAAAAGCAACTGCAAGGCGGTCAACCATGCTTTCTTCGCCTTTACGAAGCCATACGCGTGGGTCATAATATTTTTTGTTCGGAGAATCTGAGCCTTCTGGGTTACCCAACTGTGACTGCAAGTATCCTTCTTTTGATTTGTAATATTTCAAGACACCTTCCCAAGTTGACCACTGCATATCGGTGTCAATGTTCATCTTGATAGCGCCGTATTGGATGGCTTCGCGGATTTCTTCGCGGCTACTTCCCGAACCTCCGTGGAAGACGAAATTTACTGGAAGTGGGCCTGTCCCGAATTTTTCTTGGATATAGTCTTGAGAATTTTTCAAGATAATTGGGGCCAATTTTACGTTACCTGGCTTATACACGCCGTGTACGTTTCCGAAGGCTGCCGCAATGGTAAATTTGTCCGAAATTTTGCTCAACTCTTCGTACGCATACGCTACTTCCGAAGGCTGAGTATATAGTTTTGAGCTATCTACGTCGGTGTTATCCACGCCATCTTCTTCGCCACCCGTTACGCCTAGTTCGATTTCAAGCGTCATTCCAAGTTTTGACATACGCTCAAAATATTTTGAGCAGATTTCGATGTTTTCTTCGATAGGCTCTTCTGACAAGTCAATCATGTGTGAGCTAAACAAAGGCTTACCATGTTGGTCAAAATATTTTTCGCCTGCATCCAACAAACCGTCAATCCAAGGAAGTAATTTTTTTGCGCAGTGGTCGGTGTGCAAAATTACTGGAACACCATACAACTCAGCCATTTGGTGAACGTGCATTGCACCTGAGATTGAGCCCGCAATGGCAGCTTGTTGGTTCGCGTTTGAAATGCTCTTTCCTGCGTAGAAAATCCCACCGCCGTTTGAGAATTGGACGATGACAGGCGAGTTTACTTTTTTCGCTGTTTCAAGAACTGCATTGATGGAGTTGGTACCTACTACGTTGACAGCAGGAAGGGCGTAGTCATTTTGGTTGGCATGACGAAAAAGTTCGCTCACACCATCTCCTGTTACGACGCCCGCTTTGAAGAGGCTTGAAGTTTCGCTCATAGGAAAAATAATCTTTTTTAAAGGAAATGTTTAATTTTTACGGTGGGTTTCCCGACTAACGAGTGTTAGCGATGCAAAATAGGGAATTTTTAACGAAAAACCCTGATGTAGGGCTTCATTTAAGAAACCCTACTCGTAGCGACAGGGAGAATTATTGATACCAATTACCGTTTCAATTCAGCATAATGCTTGAAAAACAACGGGATGGTTTCAATGCCTTTGTAAAAATTGAACAAACCGTAGCTTTCATTAGGCGAGTGAAGGGCATCAATGTCAAGCCCGAAGCCCATCAAAATAGACTTTAAACCCAACTCTTGTTCAAACAACGCCACAATCGGAATACTTCCGCCGCCGCGCGTAGGCACGGGTTGTTTTCCGCCCCATGCTTCTTTCATCGCAAGTTCTGCGGCACGGTATTCGACCGAGTCAACGGGGGTAACGTATGGGAGGCCGCCGTGGTGGGGTTTGATGATCACTTTGACCGACGGTGGCGCAATCGACAAGAAATGTTGGGTAAACAACTCCAAAATTTCGTCGTTGTGTTGGTCGGGTACGAGGCGCATACTGATTTTGGCGTAAGCTTTAGAAGGCAGCACCGTTTTGGCACCTTCTCCAATATATCCTCCCCAAATCCCATTCACATCAAGGGTAGGACGGATGCCTGTACGCTCGATGGTGGTATATCCCGTTTCGCCCTCAATTTCGTCGATGGCCAAGTCACGCTTGTATTCGTCCAAATCAAACGGCGCTTCGTTGAGCGCGGTGCGTTGGTCGGCGCTTAGTTCTTGTACTTTGTCATAAAACCCAGGAATCGTAATGTGGTTGTTTTCGTCTTTCAACGACGCAATCATTTCGCACAATACATTAATTGGGTTGGCTACGGCACCACCATACACGCCCGAGTGGAGGTCGCGATTGGCACCCGTTACTTCTACTTCGAGGTAAGTCAGGCCGCGCAATCCTACTTCAATGGAAGGCGTATCGTTGGCGATGATGCTGGTATCGGAAATGAGGATGACGTCGGCTTTGAGTTTTTCTTTGTTTTCTCTCACAAACGTTCCGAGGTGGTCAGAGCCCACTTCTTCTTCTCCCTCAATCATGATTTTGACGTTGCAGGTCAGCGTGCCCGTTTCCACCATTGTTTCTAGGGCTTTGATGTGCATGTAAAACTGTCCTTTGTCGTCGCAAGCACCACGGGCATAAATCCGCTCGTTTTTGATGACGGGTTCAAACGGCGGCGAGTCCCAAAGCTCGTAAGGGTCGGCAGGCTGCACGTCGTAGTGGCCATAGATTAGCACGGTTGGGAGCGCGGGGTCAATGATTTTTTCACCATAAACGACTGGGTGGCCAGGGGTTTCGTGGATTTCGGCGAGGTCGGCACCTGCTTTCAAAATGGCCTCTTTGACTGCTTCGGCGCAACGGCGTACGTCGTCTTTGAATTTAGGATCTGCACTGACCGATGGAATGCGGAGCAAGTCGAGCAACTCGCTCAAAAATCTATCTTTGTTGGCTTCGATGTAGTTTGTCATCTTTTGGAATATAACGTTCTTGTTTGTTGGAATCCCTTTGCCCCAAAGTTAGTGCGGTAAACGGATTTTCTTGAGTTATTCTTGGTAAAAAATAATCTTTGTGAATAAATAAACAGACAATTCTAAAATGAAATTTTAATTTTGTCTGTTTATTTAGAAAAAACTATGATTACAAGAAGCATTTATACAGAAGTGACGGAGGCATTGGCTTACCTACCAAGCATTGCCATTTTGGGGCCTCGGCAGGTTGGAAAGACTACTTTTGTAAAATCGCTGATTCGTGAAATCAACCGACCAAGCATTTATTTAGATTTAGAGTATTTTGCCGACTATGCGAAACTTCAAACAGCGCCCGATTTGTACCTTGAAGAACATGAGGACAAAGTCGTGGTGTTAGATGAGATTCAACGAATGCCAGAATTATTTCCGTTGTTACGCTCGATGATTGATAGGAATCGGCGTCCAGGCCGATTTATTCTATTGGGGTCGGCTTCACCCGATTTGTTAAGACAGAGCTCCGAATCACTCGCTGGACGAATACTTTATCTGGAAATGGCTCCCTTACATCTTCGGGAGGTAGTTCATGCGGGAATTAGGTACCAAGATCATTGGTTCAGAGGAGGATTTCCTGACGCGTTATTGGCACCCAATGACAAAGCAATGGAATTATGGTTTAGAGGGTTTATTCAGACTTATGTTGAACGAGATTTGCCTGCTTTAGGATTGACTGCGACGCCTGTCACAGTTCGAAATTTATTAAGTATGCTGACTAGCGTGCAAGGTGGGCTGTTGACATATACTGATTTGGCTAATTCGTTGAATATCACACTTCCTACGGTAAAAACCTATGTTGATTTTCTAGAATCTGCTTTTTTAATCCGTCGTTTGTACCCATATTCTGTTAATATAAGCAAACGTCTAGTGAAATCGCCAAAGCTTTTTTTTACAGATACAGGTATGTTGCACTACCTAATGGGCATACGAAATTTTGAAGGGTTGTTGGGAAATATAGCCTTGGGTGGTTCATGGGAAGGGTACGTTATCCAGCAAATAATAGCTAATCTTCGCTCCGACGTTGAGCCCTACTTTTATCGTACGAAGGATAAAGCAGAAGTAGATTTAGTGTTGGTACAAAACACCAAAGTAAAAGTAGCAATTGAAATAAAATATGGTAACCTTCCAACGCTTTCAAGGGGTAATACCGTGGCGATGGATGATTTGCAGGCAAATCAAAATTTGGTAATTACGCCACAAGCAGATGATTTTTGGTTAAGGAATAATCTTAGGGTTTGTAACATTTCCACTGTGTGGAAGTATTTGGCAGAAGAGGGAGTATTAGCCTAAAAATATACCCCAAGGTTAGTGTGGTAAACGGATTTTCTTGAGTTATTCTTGGTAAAAAATAAACGAGGCTGTCTCAAAAGTTTTTGTCACCAAATTATCTTCGGCACCTATTCAACCTCACGGCAGCGGCCGACCGTCCCCTAAATCCCCCTCTCCTTTCTGGAGATGGGGACTTTTAGAGCCCTTCTCCAGAAAGGATAAGGGTTGGGATGAGGTTAAAACCAAAGAATATTTTGTAACCTGTTACTTTTGAGATAGCCTCGTTTATTCGTAAAAATGCTCAAATTTTTGCGGTATGTTGGACTTTTGCCGCTTCCAAACTTGTTATTCGTAGCTTTGTATTTTACCCCTTAAATTGATTACTGGCATTCAAACGTATATTCATAGACGTTTTTAGAAAATTCCGTCCAGCGGATTTTTTCTCCCACCTTTGTGAGCAAAGTAGGGCAGCTCGAATAAAGCACTTTGTATTCGTCGTCGTAGTCTTTCTTTTTGAGTTTTTGGGCTACGTTGTCACCTACCTGTACGTAGTACGATTTGTCGTCGCCACCCGCCATGGTCATGCCTCCAAAACCGACCCGCATGGTTTCGGCTGCAAAAGGATCGTGAAATACCTTGATTTTGCTGTTAAAACCTGGGTTAAGAAGTTGCATCAAAAGCATTTCTTGGTCTTTTTTGATGGCTACTTTGGCCTTTTCAAAATAGGCGTACCCTTTTTTGATGATTTCACTGTCGATGTAGGTTGCGTCCCATTTCTTTACTTTTGTCCCCACGTCCATGTTGGTCGAAAATTTAGAAAAACCACTGGGCATCAAGTACATCGACTTGATTTTGTCGGGCGTAAACTTCCATTTTTTGCCGTTGGCATCTTTAATTGTTACTTCTTCAATTAAACCTTTGCGGCGGTCTAGGTCTTCGAGCGTACCTTCGATTTTAGTGCCGTCTTCAAGGGTTAAGTAGGAAGTTTCTTTGCCCGAAAAACGATCATACGCAGGAATAAAATCCTGCGAATAAGTCGCAATTGAAGTCAAAATTGTTGTTCCTGCAGTAAGTAGATAGCGTCTGATAGTCATCGTATTATGGTTGAGTTGAAAGAAAAGTGGTTACTTTTTTAACCACTTGTTGCCATTAACGATGGGGTGGGGGTAATCATTGCCGAGCTGTACCCCAAAAGTTTGTTGTTCGGCAGGGCTGAGGTTCCAAACTTGGTGGATTTTGGTTGCGGGAACGTTGGCAAATGTGGGAAGCCAGGTCTTGACGTACTCACCTTTCTCGTCGTAGCGCGTAGCTTGGGTGTGAATGTTGAAATAGCGATTTTCGCGCGGGTCGTTGCCCACACCAGCCACATAATTCCAGTTGCCCCAGTTGCTACATACGTCATAATCAATGAGTTGGCTTTCAAAATAAGCCGCTCCCCATGTCCAGTTAAGGTGTAAATCTTTGGCCAAAAAACTAGCCACATTTTGGCGTCCACGGTTCGACATAAAGCCTGTCAATTGCAACTCACGCATGTTGGCATCTACAAAAGGAACGCCCGTTTGTCCGTTGAGCCATTTTTGGAAAAGCTCGTGGTTATTTTCCCATTTTTGCAAAATATTGTGTTGAATACCAGCGACTTTGAAGATACGAGAGCCAAATTTTAGGGTAATAAAACGGAAATAATCACGCCAAAGTAACTCAAAAACGAGCCAATAAGTCGATTCGTTGGCGCCGCGCTGGGCTTCGTAGCGTTTCACTTCTTCGTAGATGTGACGTGGCGAAACGCAACCGTAGGTCAACCAAGCCGAAAATTTGGACGAATAGTCTTCGCCAAGCAAACCGTTGCGGGTCTCTTTATAGACTTTGAGGTGATCGGTATCCCAAAAATAATTCTGTAATCGACGCAAACCTTCTGTTTCTCCTCCGTGAAAAGTAAGCACGCCACGGGCGTCAGAAACGGGGAGGCTCGAAAAGAGAATCAGCTCGTAGATTTCGGGAATCTTTCCAATTTCAATTCCTTCAGGAAGACGAACGGCCGCAGGCGCTGGAAACGTCGGGCGTATTTTCGACTGTTTTTCGACAGCTTTGCGAAACTCCGTAAACGTATCAGGAATACGCGAAACCCAAAACGGCAGGTCGCGGGGGTGATAGAGCGTAGATTGCCAAAATACCTCAAACTCAACGTTGTCAACCTTGAGTTTTTTGGAAAGTGCCGTTTCGATGTCGGCTTCCTCTTGGGCTGCTTCTTTGCTTGTATAAATCGCTTCGGCGGCATACTCACGGGCCAATTCGCTCAGAATAAGCTCTGGTTTTCCCGTACGAATGACCAAGTTACCGCCTTTTTTGCGGAGGTTATCTTGCAAGTTTTGGACGGATTCGAGCAGGAATTTTGCCCGAAATGTGCCCGTTTTGGGAAATCCTAGGCGGTCGAGTTGCTGAAACTGACGCGTATCAAAGACATACACAGGAATCACTTCTTCGGCGTCTTGGGTCGCTTTGAAAAACCCTTCGTTATCGTGTAAACGTAAATCGTTTCGGAACCAATAAATAATGCGTTTGGGCATAAGACAAATCGGATAATCGTTCTATTGTTCAAAACTACACTTTCGGCAGTAGGTTTTGAAAAAAGACGACATTTTTTTACCGTTTAATCAAAAGTACAACTACTACTTGCGTTTGCCTAAAAAAGCTTCTAGCTTGCCAATAATTACCCTGTTTTACCCTGCTTTTGAGAAAATAACTTGAAAATAAAGCCTAAAAAAGGCTTGAATATGAAGTATTTGTCTAAAAATCAGTACATTAAAACAGCTATATATGACTTTATTTAACTCATTTCCTAACCACTCCATTAATGCCTTTGTAAGGGTATTATCTAACATTGAGCCAACGCACGACGTAACGATGTTTGCTCGTGACCAAACCGACGGCCTTGTACCGCGCCGCTCACAGATAGCCGAAAATACGACGTGGTCGTCGAATGCTGAAATTCGAGAATTAGCGGGGAATAATCATCAGGAGATGAGACGGAGTCTTGTATCACGGAATGAGTTAAATAGAGCTTTTGATGCAGGCACTCAGTTTGGCAATAGCTTTTTTATTCCACGCCGATGAAATGGCTGAATGTACTAATCATGGTTACACTAATAGGTGTAACCATGACTTCCTGCAAGGAGCGGATTAACCTTGAAAAAGTGGACGAAAACGGGGTAGTTTTTCAGAAAAAACCAATTTGGAAAGTACCTACCAGTAGCGATGGCATAAACCCTGCTAATGGTGTAATAGGAAATATCTTTATCCAAAATGCTTTATTAAGTACTTTCAACGAAAATTCTGCTTCATTAGCCAATCATCTTTGCTTACAAAATACTGAAACAGGAGAATGTAAATGGCGTTGGCGCGATGTCATCAGACCAACCGAGGAAATTATGTTACATAATTATCAAGGTCACGAGGTTTATCAATACCAAAACCTTTTACTGTATCAGTATGGCCCACGTAATTATTGTATTAATGTGGAGACTGGCACGACTGTCTGGAAAAAAACGACTGGATATTCGGGGGTAGGGTTATGTTACGGCTTAGGGGCGCAGTACTTTACATTTGGTACTCCCATAGAGTTATATAAAGGCATTTGGGAACAATTCATTTATCGGGGGGATGTTCTAACAGGTAAGGAGGAAAAAATACTAATGCCCAATTACAGCCGTAAACATGTTGGACTGGGGATTACGCCGTTTCATGTGGGGTCTATCAATGACGTTCGTCCAGTAGTAGAAGGAAAAGATACATTATTGTTGATTACCTATACTGAACTTGGTTCTGAACGGAATGAATATGAGGCATATTTATCACTCTATAATCTCACGCAACAGAAGTGGTTATATGACCGTAAATCGTTGTGGGGGGGGCGAAAGGTAGGTGTTCTGAACGGAGCAGTTCGTTTGCGGGGTGATAAAATGTACACTATTACCAGTAACGAGGTGGTATGTCACAACTGGCGTACAGGAGACCGCGTATGGATTAAAGTATTGCCAAGCTTTGCAGAGATACAGGGAATATTTGAAGATCGCTACATGGTTTTGTATGATAGTATGAGTACACTTTACTGCGTAGATGCCGATACGGGGGAGCAGATTTGGAAACTTCCCAACGAAACACTTTCCTACACAAGCTCGTACTATGCTGGGGGGATTTTGTATTATCTTTCTAAGGGGCGGCTGCGTGCACGTGAGCTGAAAACCACCAAATTGTTGTGGGATATTCCCTCTGACACCGATGGAAAGTTAGACGGTCACTTTTGGGTTTTTGTAACGGGTTTGCCAGGCAAAGACGGTGAAAAGGGGCGAATATTTACCCGTACGGGCTATCATACGTATTGTTTTGAGGCGATTAAGTAAAATCTATAACTAACTATTGAAGCTATGAAACATCTTATTGGTATTTTATTGTGTTTGCTGGTTTTGGGAGAATCTTGCAACAAGAAAAGCGTCGAACCTGCCTTTTTTTTGAAAGCAACCATTGATGGAAACCTGTGGGAGTCGGCAACGGTGAGCCGTAGTTTGGGTGTAAAAAACCCAGATGGAACGCAAAATATTCTTTATTCAGGTCAAAAAAACAATAAAGAAGTATTGAGTTTGGTAATGTCTAAACAACCCTCAGCGACAGGTACTTATAATCTGGGAGTAGGCGGAGTTGGATTGGTGTTTTATTCACTTGATGCCTTTACTACGTACAGTTCTGGAAATTTGACGGGTAAAATGATCATTGAGTCTATTTCCGAAGAGGCTATCACGGGGAATTTTGAAATAGAGTTGATGGGAGGCTCACCTATTAAAACTGTTAGGATTAAAGAAGGTAAATTTAGTTTCCCTTTGAAATAATCAAACAGTCAGTAAAAAATAAACCCTGTTAGGGTATGTTTACTGGAGGACTAACTCCCACGAACACACCTATTTCTGTGCTCGTGGGGTATATCTTAATGAGAAGTTATAACACCTCTTTCAACGCTTCTTCGTTGGCCTCAATCAATTGTTGAACGTGCTGATCTTCAAGTGCGTACGAGAAAAATAAGCTCTCAAACTGCGAAGGGGCAAGGTAAATGCCGCGCTTCAACATGGCCTGAAAATACCGCCCAAACAACGCTAAATCGGAGGTTTTGGCCGAGTTAAAATCGGTCACGGGCTGGTCGGTCATAAACAACGTAAACATCGACCCAATTTGGTTGATGGTATAGTTCAGTCCGAGTTGTTGGAGTGATGCTTTGAAACCGTTTGTGATGGTTGTTCCCACCGTTTCGAGACGGGTATAGACTTCAGGATGACTGTCGAGGTAACGCAACATGGCCAAACCTGCCGACATCGCAATCGGATTTCCTGAGAGCGTACCTGCTTGATACACAGGCCCTGCGGGGGATACGCAGTCCATGATTTCACGCTTACCGCCGTAAGCACCTACAGGCATTCCTCCTCCGATGATTTTACCCATCGTGGTCATGTCAGGCACAATGCCAAAACGCTCTTGCGCGCCGCCTTTGGCCAAACGGAATCCTGTCATTACTTCGTCAAAAATCAAAACGATACCTTCTTTGGTACACAAGTCGCGGATGGCTTGGAGGTAGCCTTCGTTGGGCAGCACGCAACCCATGTTCCCAACCACAGGTTCTAAAATCAACGCCGCGACTTCGCCCTTGTTGGCTTCGACGAGGTTGGTAAGGGCGGCGAGGTCGTTGAAAGGAGCCGTAAGTGTATCGTTGGCGACGCCTTTGGTGACGCCTGGGCTATCAGGGACGCCCATCGTGACGGCTCCACTCCCTGCGGCAATCAAAAAACTATCGCCGTGGCCGTGGTAACAGCCTTCAAACTTGATGATTTTGTCGCGGCCCGTGTAGCCCCTCGCCACGCGAATGGCCGACATCGTAGCTTCTGTGCCCGAGTTAACCATCCGTACTTTTTCGACCGAAGGCACCATGCTAATAATTAGCTCGGCCATTTCAACTTCTTTGCGGGTAGGCGCCCCAAACGAGAACGAGTTTTGAATGGCATCCGATACGGCTTTTTCGATGAGCTCGTGGGCGTGGCCCAAAATCATGGGACCCCAAGAGTTGATACATTCGAGGTATTGGTTGCCGTCTTCGTCGTAGAGGTACGGGCCTTTGGCCGATTTAATAAAAATAGGGGAGCCGCCTACGGCACGAAAGGCACGTACGGGGGAGTTGACCCCTCCTGGGATGTATTGTTTAGCTTTTTCGAAAAGTGCTTGACTTTGAGTGATTTGCATTTCTGTTTTGGCAAAAATAATTGAGTTAATATTTTTTTTCTCGCAGATGTACTACCCGCAGATGAACGCAGAAGGAATCTGGGACAATCTGTGAAACACATCTGTTTCTTTCTGTGTGAACCTTATTTTCATTGGTTACTGAGCATTGACCCGCACCCACCTCGCATCGTCGATTTGGATAATGGGTACAACTTGGTTATCGTTGGAATGTTGGTAATTAAAACCCGACAATAAATAATCGTCGTCGTACGAACGAACGTCTAACCCGTTTCGTAGTTGGTTTTGGTATTTGTGGAGCATTCGCCCAAAAAACAACACGAGGTCGTATCCCTGCAAGGCATAAATTGACGGAACGGTATTGCGTTTTGAAAAATACAAATTCTGGAAATCACGGACTTGGGATTTGGCAATATCAATGAATTCGGTATCAATGATATAAATAGGTCGGTTGTTGAAGGCATTTGCCCCAACTCCGCCTACATTAAAAGCCGTAGAGTTAGCAAGTAGTGGAACGTTGATCTGACGTTTTTCCATCAAAGCCAAAATTTTGTTTCCATCGTTTTCATTACTACTAAAAACGGCAATGTGCCCTGGTTTGTTTACGCTCGAAATGGTCGCAGTGCTGTCTAGTTTTTCGCGGGTACGACGAAAATCCGACACCTGATAGCCGGAAGCGGTGGCTTTGGTGCGGTAAGCTGCGGCCAACGTGGAGTCGCGGCGAGAACTGCCGTAATAGATGGCTACTTTTTTGGAAGTAGCAGCGGGCAACGACCGCATATAATCAAAACTTTGAGACGCCTGACGTTCAAAAGAAGGTTGCAACAAAAGCGTGTTGGAAAAATTCGCACTTAGGTCGGTCACGAGCGAAGTGGGGTGAACGTAAAAAATGCCATTGCTTTGGGCAAAATCAGCGGCAAGTTTGGCTGGCTCGCTGTAAACGGGGCCAACGATGAGGTCGGTTTGGGCAAAATTGGTATTGTTGACCACATTTAGCATATCTTCGGGGTCGCTGCCTATGTCGTAGGTAAACATATTCACCAAAATTCCTTCTTGTTGGAGCTTGGCTTTGGCGAGTTTCATCCCTTCGTACATGTCGTAAGCAAACTGATTGCTACGAACGCGCTGGTTGGGCGAAAACTCCTTTACTTTAAATGGTAGAATGACTGCAATGTTATAATATCCCTTTGACTGACTATTGGTGTTTTTTTTCATCGGCGTCACGTCGTTGACAGGCTTGGTGGGAGCAATACCAAATCGATTCGTAAGGTCATCAGACAGTTCCAAATCGGCTTTGTCGTTGGAGGTTCGTTGAATAACGTCAATCAACCGAAGGGCAACAATCTTGTCGGAAGGGTGTTGCTGATTGAGCTTTTTTAACAACGCTAAGTCTTGAACGGGGTTGATATACACGCGTTTGAGTGGTTCTACGTCCTTTTTGACCGACACATTGGTGATTTCAGATAAGTACTCCAAGGCTTTGTTGTACTGCTTGTCCCGAAACGACAAATCGGCGAGCAAATACGACACTTCGTCCATTTTTTTCCATTCAGGAAAGCGTTCCCTCAGTTGGAGCAACATTTGTTGACTTTCGAGGGGGCGGTTGTTTTTGAGGGCCGCCAAGCTGTAATAGTATTGGGCAAAAGGAACCAGACCATGTTGGTATTTGCGGGCCGTCAACAGCAGTAAATCAGCCATGGCAAGGTTGTATTCGCCTGTTTTATAGAGTGCTACGGCACGTTTATAGTCGCGTTCGTAGTTGGCATCTTGGGCCAAACTTTTGAACGAGAGCGTTACCCCAGCCCACAGGGTAAGACACCATAGTAAGGTATTTATTTTCCTCATTACGAGTTGATTAGGGTTTGTACGTTGTATATGGTAGAATTTGGTTGGGTGTAAAAATACGGAAGAACCTCTAAAACAAAAAAGCCAACTCGCTATATGCGAATGGCTTTTCTCACACTTAACCTATGATGAAAAGCCCCAGGTTTTAGCTGGGACTCTAAACGTAACGTGAATATACGGCAAATTATTTTATCTGCCCAAAAATTTTTAAAAAAAATTATTATTTGGTCTTATTTCAATCCCAATTCTTCCCCGATAGAGGCTACTTTTTGTTTCAATGAAGCGTAAACCGCATCAAACTCTTCGTTGCTGTTGAGTGGTGCTACGACGCCTACATAAAACTTGATTTTAGGCTCTGTACCAGACGGGCGGCAGGTAAACTTCGTGCCATCGGCGGTAAAGAATTGAAGTACGTTCGACGATTCGATACCCATACTTCCCGAAGGAATGTCAACCGTCGTGCTGTTTTCGGTACGTTTCAAAAACTTATAATCGTCGATGCGAACCACGGGCGAGCCTGCCAACGACTGCGGAGGATTGGCGCGGAAGTCGGCCATCATTTGCTGGATTTCTTCGGCCCCCGCTTTTCCTTTTTTGGTCAATGAAATGAGCCCTTCGTAGTAGAAGCCAAATTGTTTATAGACTTCCATCAGCATATCAAACAAGCTCAAGCCTTTGTCTTTGGCGTAGGCCGTCAACTCGGCAATCATTCCGCAACTAGCAATGGCATCTTTGTCGCGCACAGCATCTCCGATGAGGTAGCCATAGCTTTCTTCGCCACCACCGATAAACTGTTGTTGTCCTTCTAACTCTCTGATTACTTGGGCGATGTACTTAAAGCCCGTGAGCGTATTGTAGCAATAAACGTCATAACCCGCCGCCATTTTATCGATGAGGTCGGTGGTGACGATGGTTTTACACACAAACTCTTTACCCGTCAATTTACCCGCTTCTTTCCACGCTTGGAGGAGGTAATAAATGAGCAATGTAGCGGTTTGGTTGCCGTTAAGGAGCTGAATTTCACCGTGGTGATTTTTAACGGCTATTCCCACGCGGTCAGCGTCGGGGTCGGTGCCCAGTACAAGGTCAGCGTCGATTTCTTTGGCTTTATTCACCGCCATCGACATTGCTTCTGACTCTTCAGGGTTGGGATACACTACCGTTGGGAATTGGCCGTTGCCGCTGGCTTCGGCTTGCTCGGCAATGACGGTCACGTTTTCAAAGCCCATTTTTTGGAGCAACGGCGGTACCAACGTCACGCCCGTTCCGTGGATGGGCGTAAAGACAATTTTAAGGTCTTTTTGGCGTGCAATGGCGTCTTTAGAAATAGAAAGGGAGACGATTTGGTCGAGGTATTTTTCGTCCACTTCTTTGCCAATGAGGTGAATTTTAGAGCTATCACCTTCAAACTTAATGTCGTCAATCGACTGGATTGCGTTTACTTCTGCAATCACATTGCGGTCGTGCGGGGCTACCACTTGCGAGCCATCGTCCCAGTATGCCTTGTAGCCATTGTACTCTTTAGGATTGTGAGAAGCCGTCACGACAACGCCGCTTTTACAGCCCAAAAGACGGATGGCAAAGCTCAGTTCTGGCGTAGGGCGAAGGGCTTCAAAAAGATACACATCAATGCCGTTGGCCGAAAAAATATTGGCAGTTACTCGCGCAAACTCATCCGATTTGATGCGGCTGTCGTGGGCAATCGCCACACTAATGGCTTCTCCTGCAAAATTTTTGTTGAGGTAATTGGCCAACCCTTGCGTAGCTGCCCCGATGGTGTATTGGTTCATCCGATTGGAACCCACGCCAATCAGACCGCGCAAACCTCCTGTTCCAAATTCTAAGTCTTTGTAAAACGAATCGGTAAGTTCGGTACTATTTTCTTGGTCAAGGAGTTGTTGGATCGTTGATTTTGTATCAGCATCGTAATTTCCGCCAAGCCATTGGTCTATTTTGGTTTGTACAGCAGCTTCGAGCATGGTAGGTTTAAGTTTTTGGAGGTTATAGAAAAAATCAATTGTTAGAATCTGATTGTGAACGGACAAATTTACTAACTCAGCCGAATCTTGCAAGTGAATCGAAAAGTTATGTCAAATTATTGAGGGGGAATGCGGTTACAAAAAAGAACCTCCCGAAAGTTTTTAACTTTCGGGAGGTTCAAACACTCAAACTATATTTATTCTATAAAATCCCAATTTGCACCTCGGTGACGTTGTTTTCGCTGTTTTCAAAGTCCATCATCACATAGAGTTCGCGGTTGGCACCACTCAATTGCAAGCCTTGTGAATGGATGAAACCCATGGCTTTTCCATACACCTGAGGAAGCTCTTCCCAAGGGCCTTCGTGTACAAGCGATACGCACTTGAAAGGTAGAATGGTTTGAAAGGCAAAGCGACCAGAAGGCACTTCTTTGCCTTGAACGGGTAACACAATGTCGAGGGTAAAAACCGTGTCAGGCTTACCGTCCAAACCTACGTAATTCCAGTGGATAGGCCCCGTTGGAAGTAAATTTAGTGCCGCTGCTTCGCGGTATAAATCTTGGGCAACGTGCCCAACGAGTGTTCCTAACTGTGGAAGTGTCGTTTGGGTCGTAAAGACGAGGGCAGTGAACGGTTTGGTATATTTGTTATTCATGGCTGTTGAAAAAAAGTGGGGTAATAGCTGCTAAGTTATTTTTGGGGATAGTCGTAATTCACCATCCATTTGACGCCAAACTTATCGGTAAAAGCACCAAAGTAGGCATTCCAGAACGTGTCTTGGAGGGGCATTTCAATTTCTCCGCCTGCCGACAAGCCGTTGAAGAGGCGTTCGGCTTCCTCTTTGCTGTCAGTTCCGATAGAAAGAGAAATATGGTTGCCAATGTTGACCGTATGGCCAGCGCTTTCGAGGGAGTCAGTGCCCATTATCACATAGCCAGGCGCAATTTCGTAGGTAATGTGCATGATTTTTTCTTGCTCATCGGCCGACATGTTTTCGCCGCCAGGGATGTCATTAAAGCGTTGAAGTCCAGCGAACTCTCCGCCAAAAACTGATTTGTAAAAAAGGAAAACTTCTTCGGTGTTTCCCAAAAAACTGAAGTAAGGATTAATTGTTGTCATGGCTTGTTGTAGGTTAAATAATGTGTTGTTTTATTTGACACTACAAAGGTAAAAGGCCGTGGTGACAACAGTATGTCAGTAGGGTTGCAGATAGTGTTCGGCCATTTCCGAAACGATGTCGCGCATGGTATCTTTGAGCTTTTGAGGGCCTTCGACGTTGATGTGCTTACCGTACGACAGCAGCCACCGACCAATGCCTTCGTAGTACTGGGTCATGAACGTCATACGGACGTATTTGCCTTGGGTTTCTTCCGAAATAAACCCCCAACTGTACTTTTGTTCTTGCATAAAAACCGCCGCACCACGGTGTACCCAAACGACCGTTTCTTCTAATTCTTCCTGTACTCGAAGGCGACCAAGGTAAGCTTGAAGGGTCAACAGGTTTTGCTTTTGGAAAAACTTCTCGGTATTGATTAATTGCTGAATGCGGTCGGTACGAAAATCGCGGTAGTCTCCCCGAAGGCGGCAATAGCCAATCAAGTGCCAATGTGAGTTGTAATAAACAAGGCCAATGGGCTCGATTTCGCGCTGCGTAGCTTGTGGCTGATAGTTGGATACGTAATCAATTAACAAAACGTGTTGGCGCACAATGGCCTGCTGAATTTGATTGAGCAAATGCTCCGAAAACGGCTGTTGACGGCGACGGTTCAAAACGGCGACTCGGCTATCGAGGTCTTCGAGGTGTTCTTTTTCCGAACGTTTAAGCACGGACTTGATTTTGTAAAGTGCCGATTCAAAACTTTCATTGAGCGAAGCATCGCCCATTTTACTCACCAGCTTGGCCCCAAAAAGCAAAGCGCTCGCTTCTTCGTTGGAGAACATAACGGGCGGTAAGTGGTAATCTTCTAAAAAATAGCCAATGCCCGCCTCGGCACCAATGGGAACGCCCGCTTCTTCGAGGGCGCGTATGTCGCGATACACGGTACGAAGGCTAATTTCAAAACGGTCAGCGATTTCTTGGGCTTTCACTACGCGCTTAGATTGCAATTGGATCAAGATGGCCGTAAGGCGGTCGATGCGGTTCATTGTTTTAAAAAAATGCGCTATACTTGTACGGAGAGACAACTTCTCGAAAGTTCTAGAACTTTCGAGAAGTTCATTTAAGGCTAAAAATACGAAAAAAAGCGATGAAATTACGCTATTTCCTACCCATTTTTCTATTCATAGTGCTAGGCTGTAACCGTCCTGCCGAGAATGTTGACGAGGCCCAAGCCAGACTAACGGCGGTGTCTAAATGGCAAATTCAAGAAATACTGATGGATGAAGCCCCTGTCTTTAAAGAAGGTAAGCATATTCCGCACATCAGCGGGGTGCAGTTTGACGAGTACATGGATTGGGTACGTTTTTTGCCCGATGGTACGTTTGAGGGGCATTTCAAAGGAGCGACCGAAAATAAACGTTTTCAGTGGGAAAAATACCAAAAACAAAATGTCATTGCCTTGCGTGATACCGTGGCTAAAACGGGCGGTTGGAACATTTATCCGCGCAACGTGTATGAAGATGCGTTTGAGATGGAAACGCGAAGTACGCTCTATGACCCTCCCCGCATGACAAAATTGACGTTGAAGTTTAAGAAGTTATAAATGTGCAGGTTGCTCACAACCTCCATTTTCTGCGGTTTTCGTTTGGTTGTGAGCAACCAAACTCACGGAAGTGTGCAGGAGGTTGCTCACAACCTCCCGATTTCGTCGATTTTCTCAAAGCCATTCATTTCTTACCCAAAGTTAATGAATTGTACCAAAGCGAGCCGATAATTTTGTGCCCAACATTCAAAAAATAAAGTGTATGGGATTTACAAAAAATCGGGAGCGCTCAATGGCGCTTTGGGCAGGTAGTTCGTTGATTTTGATGGCCTTATTGGCGGGAGTTGGCTACGGTTATGCGTTTGAAACCTTGTACGTAGAAGGAGATACGTTGGCGACTTTTCAACAATTTAACCAAACACCTTCGCTCGTATATTGGGTGGTAGCCACCTTCGTCGGGATTTTACTCTTGGATGTAGTGGTAGGTTGGGCGCTTTACGGCTTCTTTTACAGTACCAATTCACACTTGTCGATGCTGGCGGCGGTGCTTCGCTGGGTCTATTCGCTCTCGCTCGGTGCGGCGCTACTTCCGCTGCTCCCTTTGTTAGATTCAGCCAAAATGCCAAAGGCAGCGGAGGTCATGGCGCATTTAGAAGATTTCTTGCGGGTGTGGTCGTTGGGGCTAATTTTGTTTGGAGTTCACTTGTTGGTGTTAGGGTATTTGATTTTAAAGTCGCCTAAAATCCCAAAATGGCTTGGTTCTATGGTCTGTTTTGCGGGAATTTGTTACGTGGGCATTCATGCTGCCCAACAGATTATAGCTGATTTTTCGGTTTATCGTAAACAAATCGAAGGGATTTTAAGCGTTCCCATGGCTTTGGGCGAACTTTCTTTGGCCATTTGGCTTTTGGTGAGAGGCGGAAAGGGGTAGGACAGGGCCTTATTGTGGTAAAAGAAAGGGGATAAGTAGATTATTGTATTAAAAACCCTATTTTTGTACTTTCACCTTTAATCACATCACCATTGACTTTCGACGATTTTGACTTTGAATATGAGCTTTTGGATGGGCTAAATGCCATGGGGTTTGATGAACCCACCCCCATCCAAGCGCAAGCAATTCCCGTTATTCTTGACAATAAAGACCTCATTGCCTGTGCCCAAACGGGAACGGGTAAGACTGCCGCCTACTTGTTGCCAATTCTGAATAAAATTATCATTGCACCCGACGAAATTCGGCATCTCAATACCCTTGTTTTAGCCCCTACCCGCGAGTTGGCCATCCAAATTGACCAACAAATCGAAGGCTTGGGCTATTTTACGGGCGTAAGTTCCATTGCCATTTACGGCGGTGGCGATGGTGCCGCATGGAGTCAACAACGCCGCGCTTTGGCCGATGGTGGCAATGTGATTATTGCTACACCAGGGCGTTTGATTGCGCTTTTACAGATGGGCGAAATCAACTTTAAGCACCTGCAACATTTGATTTTGGACGAAGCCGACCGTATGTTAGATATGGGTTTCTACGATGACATCATCAAGATAATCAGTTACTTACCTTCGCAGCGCCAAACACTTTTGTTTTCGGCAACCATGCCGCCCAAAATCAGAACGTTGGCCAAGACGATTTTGCAGAATCCCGAACAAATCAGCATTGCCGTTGCCAAACCTGCGGAGGGGATTCTTCAGCAGATTTATATGGCGTATGATGCCCAAAAAATACCGTTGCTAAAGCATATTTTGAAGGAGGGAAGCTACGAAAGCATTATCATTTTTGCTTCCACGAAGGAAAACGTAAAAAAACTCAATGAAGAGCTTCGGAAGACCAAAATCAAAGCCAAAGCGTTTCACTCCGACCTTGAGCAAAAAGAACGTGAAGAGATTTTGCGGGAGTTTAAAAGCAGGGCTTTGCCTATTTTGATTGGGACGGATATTCTTTCCCGAGGCATTGACGTAGAAGGAATTGATTTGGTCGTGAATTTTGACGCACCCCACGACCCCGAAGACTACATTCACCGCATTGGACGCACAGCCCGCGCGGCTACGACGGGTACGGCCGTGACGTTTATCAACGAAAAAGACCAAAAAAAATTAGCTGCTATTGAGCGACTTATTGGAAAGGAACTACCAAAGTTGGCATTGCCAGCAAGCCTCGGTGATGCTCCTGTGTATAAACCTGCGTCGCCCAACAAAAAACCTAAAAGCAACAAACGACCTTTCCGCCGAGGGGGGCATTCTAAAGGGCCTAAAAGTACCCCACAGGCATAAGAAATGAGGATTGTTTCAGGATAATGCCGCTGCTGGGCTTGTCCTGAAATAAAGCTTAAACAGCGTTCCTTGGTTGGGTTCACTGTTTACTTCAATACTTCCTTCGTTGGCTTCTACCAACTCTTTGACCAAGACGAGTCCCAGCCCCGTACCTTGTTCAAGGTCCGTTCCTAGTTTAGAAGAAGTGGTACTCAAGCGAAATAGGTTTGCCAAGCGCTCCTTAGACATTCCGATGCCCGTGTCACGGATTTCAACCATTAGTTTATCTTGCTGAGGATTTGCTTTGATGGAAATGCTGCCTCCTGAGTGGGTAAACTTAATGGCGTTTTGAAGTAAATTTCTAACAATGATGGCTAAATGATTTTTATCCGCCACCAAAGTGGTATTGTCGGAGACACTATTAATGACCTGAATGGATTTCTTGGTAGCGGCAGGAGATAATACCTGAATTTGGCTTTCGAGTAAGTCCAGCAAACGAATTTGCTCTTTGATTGGTTTAATACCTCCCATTTGAGAAACTGACCATTGGAGGAGGTTATCGAGCATGGTGCGTACTTGGCTGATTTCTTGTCCGAGATTGTTGGTCATTTGAGAAAACTCTTCTTGGCTCAACGCGCCCCAATTGGTGAGCATGACGTTGTTTTCGAGTATGCCCACGGGCGAGCGTAAGTCGTGCGAGAGAATGGCGAAAAGTTTGTCTTTGGTGGTGTTGAGGTGGGTGAGTTCTTTTTTTCGTTTTTGTTCTCGTTTATAAAAAAGCAATACTAATCCTGATAAAAGAACCAAAAAGGCCGCTACGGTAAAGTTCAAATTTCTATAAAACCGTTCTCTTTCAACCTCATTTTGTTTTAAAATCAAATTACGTTCGCCTTCTGTCCGAATGACTTTCCGACCAGATTCTAAATTAACCATGTTTTTATAGATTTTTGCATAAAGTTGGGTGTATTGTCTTTGACTTTCTAAACTCTTTTGGTATTGCCCAAGGCGTTCATACGTATTTGAGAGGATTTCGTAAGCGAGCATTTTTCTTATGTCAACCTGTTTATTTACGCTTGGTTTTTTACAAACTTGATTGGCGACTTCAATTGCCAAATCGTATTGCTCGATAGCTAAACAAATCCTTGCAATATCATCCGAAAAATAAAAGTTGGTGTTTTGGTCTATTTTAGGCAGTAGTTTAATAATCTTTTGTTTGTAAAGCTGTTTTTCCTGTTCTTTTCCTGGGATTTTGCTCAATACGTCATATAAATTTCCATAAGCGACTATTTTGAAAGTAGCAGAAGCGGTTCGGGTGTCCACATAGTTGACAAATTCTCTGCAAAATTTTAGGGCCTCTTTTATCTGCTTTTTTTCCAAGTACATCACTTTTAGCCATGGGTGAGGTTTAATAAAGGCAACCCTGAGTTTTTTGGCGTACTCAACCGATTTGAATAGATAGGTATATGCCTCTTCTTGGAAGTATTGGTGCTCGTATATTACCGCCAATTCATAACAGATGATGGCGCAGGCTTCGTCATCTTTTTCTTCTTGAGCAGAGCGTAACGCCTGTGAATACAGCTTGAAGGCTTTGGGTTCATCCAAGAGGGCATACATCTGGAAATGCGCTATTTCTATCAAAAAAGAAATGGTGCTTTTTCTATCCTCTATGCGTTCAGCGATGTTAAGCGCTCTATTATAGAGATTTATTGTGGGAATAGGTTTTTCATAATAGTCATCAATACGATGGGGAGCATTGCGCAGTACGTTGATTTTTTCGGTATCACTTTTGGCTGCATCAAACTGCTTGCTCAAACTGTCTATTTTTGGGGTAGTATGTTTTTTGGGTATATTACTTTGGGCTTGCGTTAGAAGGGATAGGCACGTTGTAAATGCAATGGCAACAAAGACGGAACGCATTTTGATGGGTTTCAATGGGCTGTTTTGGAATTTATTTATTTCTGCTAAGGAGTTTGCCTTCAAGGTGTTTGCGATTGATAAGGCTGCGGTATTGCTCTCCAATAGGGATTTTTTCGTTATTGTTCAAAATAATATCGTCTTTGGTGATGGTCATAATCGCGGCCCGATGCACCAGATAAGAGCGATGTACCCGCAGAAACACGTCACCTTTGAGTTGTTCTTCGATTTTAGAGATAGAAAGCAGCGGACTGTAAGTGTGAGTAGGAGTGACAATGTGCAAAAAATGCTCTTGTGCTTTCATGTAGAGCACTTCATGGTAGGCTATCTGCGCGTAATTGTGCCCGTCACGCACAAAAAAATAGGGAGCGATAGTAATGTCTTCAGGCTGGCTAAGTAGGCGTTTTCGGACTTTTTCGATACTCAACAAAAAACGCTCAAAATTCAAAGGTTTAAGCAAAAAGTCCACTGGTGATACCTCGTAGCAGTCGAAGGCATATTCTTGGTGGGAAGTTACAAAAATAATAAGTGGTCCATTGGGGAGGCTTTTGGCTAAACCTATCCCCGAAATGTCAGGCATTTCGATGTCACAAATCAACAAGTCAATTTCCTGTTCGGTCAGTTTGGCATATGCTTCAAACGCCGATTCACAAATGCCCACCAACTTCAAAACGGGGTTCATTTCTACAAACTTACTCAAGGTCAAGCGCCAATTGGGGTTGTCGTCTATGATAAGAGTATTAATTTTCATGTACTAAAAAGTGGGTTTTATGAAGTAAAATGCCTGCTTGGTGAATTGCTGGTTTTTGGGCTATTTTCTCCGAGAGGGGGGCTTTACTTTTGGATATTCCAATGGTATGTTCAGCCTGTTACAAAGCTACGCATTATTCCTTTTTATTTCACTAATCCTAATTATGAGACCTATCGTTTACCCTGCTCGCTTTTCCAAAAGTATGCCTTTGTACCCTTTTCTGTTACACCATTGTTTGGGGATATTATGTATTTTAGTGGGCAGTATTTCTATCAGTCATGCCCAAACGGCTTGCGTAGATACCATCATTACGCCAATGCCTGATTATATTGGTATGGGTTATCAGCCGTACAAATTTTACCATGCCGATGGCTCAACGGCCACTACTTTTTACAGAGGCGAAACCATTTATACCTTCGCTCCTAATACAGCAGGTGCGTGTCGTTTTCCTAATGGTGCGACGTATATTGCTCCAGTGATGCCTGCCGAAGCTACGGCTCTATGTACACCTATCACAAGTAGTCAGTTTTGGTTAGGTGCCACTTTCAATGGGATGCCTTCTGTTAGTAGAAAAATCTGTCCAAGAGCGGGGGCTACACAAATGATGTACTCACAGCATCAAAAGTTTGTCATTGTTACTCCTGGTACCTATAATGTACCGTTTACCAATAGCAATGGGACTACAGTTAGTCTATCTATTGTCTCCCGTGTATGTGTCAGAGTGGACTGTGGGAATTTTGGTGGTGCGTATGAGCAAAAAGGGCTTCGTAACGGCAAGGTAGATTTGTTTGACGAAGATGGAAACGAACTTTACTATGAAAATGGAATGTGGCGAATCAGTGATGCCAATGGGATTGCTTTTCAGTCCACCTCACCTGGAGACTACCCCCCTACAACAAATTGGCTACCCGTCGTAGGGGCTGCTTGTGTAGGTACCATTATTTCAGTAAACAGCGGAGATTGTCCGCCTCCTACTCACTACAATATTAAAGCGACTATATCAAATGCCTGTGCCCAATTTAATGGGGTGTATATGCAAACGGGTTTTAGCCATGGGAGACCTACCCTGAAAGGGCCTAATTCTGCCCAGTTGCATTTTGCGCCATCATTAGGGTGGGTTTTCTCAGGAGATGTTTTTAGTGTTAATCAGACCTATCAAGGGGTAACGGTTTTTGCCAATAGTGCCCGTGGTTTTATACCCCCTACCACGGGCTGGGTAAGTAATACCGATTATCCTTGCGACGGCCCTCCTATTTTTAATATTGAAATAGTACCCGCCGCCATCCTCAACCCTATTCTTATGTGTGTGCAGGCCTCGTGTGGGACTATCCAGGGCAAATACACCCAAACCCGCACATGGAACGAGCGGCCTGATTTGTATGATGAAGACCAAAATCGGTTGTTTTATTGGGGCAGCGGCAGCGTGACACGTCCCGAAGGCTGGTATATTCGTGATAAAAACGATGTGTCCCTTTTTTATAATCCATCAACGGATACAAACCCACCTACTTCAGGTTGGACACCCTTCACTGGTGATGGTACTAGCTGTAGTGCCACTGTGGTGATTTCGTCAGGTGAGTGTGTCAGTTGCCCGCCGCCAACAACCTCGATTTCCTACACAGGGTCTCCTTATTGTTCAACAGTGGCGGAGGGGACTGTAACTCGGGCTGGCGTTGTAGGCGGAACGTACAGCTCAACAACAGGTTTAACGCTTGACTCGCAGACGGGAAAAATCACTCCATCGAGCAGTACGGCAGGCGCTTACACGGTGACTTACACGGTCAACAATAACGGTTGTTTGGAAGTGGTGAGGACCCAAGTGGCAATCGCTTCTCTTCCGACGGTTTATTCATTGACAGGTGGCGGGGTATATTGCTCGGGGAGTTCGGGGGCTGTCGTTGGCCTTTCTGGTTCAGAAACAGGAGTAACTTATCAGCTCAAAAATGGGAATGAACATGTTGGTACGCCTTTGGTAGGCACGGGTTCAGTGCTGAGTTTTGGCTCGCAAACGGCAGGCGTATATACCGTTGAGGCGATACGACAGGCTGGCGGTTGCACTTCGTTAGTGACAGGTTCGGTTATGGTTCAAATGGTCAGTAAGCCCACGATAAGTCTAGCAGTATTACAACAAACCCTCAACGAAGGCAATTCTCAAACCTTCTGCGATACAGACGCTAATCCAGTGAACAGTTTACAGTTTAATGTTTCGGGTTTGTGTGTGGTGGGTTCTCCCGTATGGCGGGTACAGGTAGGCAGCGGTGTTTGGAGCGCTTGGTCATCAGATGCTCCAGTCTCTCAATTATCCAATAACCAACCCCACCGCTACCAAGCAGCTTGCGATGCGACTTGCCCAAGTACCTATACGACTCTGATTGAATTGACAATCAATTATCGCGCTTCGGTGCCTCAAAATGTATCATTGTTGGTGGACGGTGTGACAGTAGCGGCTGGTGAAACGAAAGAAGTGTGTAGTGTTTCCAATACTGCGCTCACGTTTAATGCCAATTGCGGTGCAAATGAAGTGACACTTTACTCCGTTGACGGCGGCGAGTATTCCTCAGTGCTGCCCATGGGTTTGGTGGATAATCAATTCCACAATTACCGCGTACGTTGCCGTAAATCAGACGGTACGCCATCGTGTGTGGAATCTGAATCAGGCGTTATGCGTCTGAAATTAGTGACCATTCCATCAGCGCCGACGGTATCATTGACAACAACCTCAGGTTGCGATGCAGCAGCTAGTTTCAGTGGACAGTCCTCTTGTGGAAGCTTACGAACGGTTTGGTACAATGCTACTACGAACGTGGCCTTGCCCAATTTGCCATCGACAGTTCCATCGGAAACGACGTCGTACTACGCCCGTTGCCAGACGGAAAATGGCTGTGTGAGCGAGCGCAGCAATGTGGTGACGTTTACGCTGGCCTCGACGCAAGTAGCGCCCGAGGTGAGGGTATCTCAAGAGGTAGTTTGTACAGGGACGACGGTTCAGATTTCGGCGAATTGCCCTGTGGGAAGTCAGACATTTTGGAACACAGGGGTAACGACGCCGAGTTTTGAAGTCTCGTTTAACAACGTCATCAAGCAGAGTTATTGGGCGAAGTGTGTATTTGCAGGTGGTTGTCAAAGTGCAGAAAGTGCTCGTAAGGATGTGTATTGGGATGCTTTTGTGGTGAGGTTGATTAACATTGGGGAAAGTAAATCGTCGGTGAAGGTAAATGACCGTTCTGCGTGGAGTAGTCAGTTCATTACGCGTGACGGTGGGCCAGAATTGGGACAAAGTACGCAGCAAAATCCGACTTTATATTTTGTAGAAAATGCTAACAAAGTAGCACCCCGCTACTGGACAATCAACGCTGATGTGTGTGGTTTGGGGACAAATGGTTCGTTGACGTTCGACATGTTGGCGGCGCCTGAAATGGGCGTGCTACGTTCGTTCAACACGCACGAAAACAATGCTCCTTACTTTATGTACGCTAACCGCGAAGGCTGGACGGAGTTGTACGCCCAAAACCACCCCGCCTACGGCTTTTACCAAGACAACGGCGCAGGTGGCAACGTGTATGATGCAGGTTTGCCCAAGGGTTTGTACAAATTAGGTATTCGTTATTGGGATATGAAAGGCTGGGGTAGTATTTATCCATCGACGCGGAAGGCACAGGGGAATGTGTTGGCGTACCAAGAATACTGGTTCAGAATCCAGTCGAAAGATGGAGTAGGGGTAGGCGCAGCGCGGGAAGCTACCAGCGATTTGTCATCCCGACGGTTCGCCGATGCGAGGGATCTAAAACCTGCTGATAACGGGTCTTTCGCTACTATCCTCCCCAACCCCGTCACCAACATCCTTCGTCTCCAAGTGCAAGCTAACAAGGGGCAAGCAGTTCAAACTACCTTAACGGATGCGTCGGGTCGTCGGGTTTTGAGTCGCCAATTTGTTCCCGAAACCAACACCCATCAAGAAGAATTTAGGGTGAGTGAGCTGCCTGCGGGAATGTATTTCTTGCAAGTAAATGCGGGAGACAAACAGGCTACGCTGAAAGTAGTAAAAGTAGATTAAAACAAATTTTTTATTTTTATTAAAAAAGGCTATTCTAACGATTTGGGATAGCCTTTTTTGATGGGCCAACGCCAATCGTAAATCAAAAATCGCCCATCAACCATAGTATAATAGCGTCTGTTTTCGGATATTTGACAATGTTTTTTCGCATCATTTTTATTGTTTGTTGTCTATGCACCCGCGTTTTAGCCCAGTCGGAAGGTTGGCAGGAAATCTCCATTGGCGAAGGTCTTTCTCAGGGAATGATTCAGGAAATGACCCAAACAAAAGACGGCTTTATTTGGGTTGCTACCAAAGACGGGCTCAATCGCTACGATGGCTATAATTTTAAGGTTTTTACCCACGACCCATATAACAAATACAGTATTGCAGAAAATAACTGTACACAACTTCTGGAAGATAGCAAAGGAAGATTGTGGGTGAGCATCAATCGGAATCGACTTGATTTATTTGACGCGCGTACCCAACGGTTTTACCACTGCGAATTGAATCTTCAAACCAAACTTCCCGCGAGTTCTTACGAAATTAGTGCCCTTTTAGAAGATCCAGAAGGAAATATTTGGGTAGGGGCGGGGCAAAACAGTGTCTTTAAAATCAGCTTGCCTACTCACCTGAAAAATGGATTTCCTTCTGAGGCTAACTTTACAAAAGACTTAATTATCAAAGAGTTTTTCTTAGACGCTGTCAAAAATCAGGAAAATATCATTCGCTACATCAGTTTTAGCACCAACCATCAGGCAGTCATTGTGACCAATTATGGGCTCTACCAAATTGATTGGAAAAATCCCCGCACTACCACCAGAATCCCCGTTGCTTTTAATCAAAAATCTCCTTGGGCCACGGAAGATAAACAGGGACGTTTGCTCATTGCCCAATCCTCGCGAAGTATTCTATTTTGGAAGGATAGCATTCTCAAAAATGTACCTACATCGGTTCCTGTTGATCAAAGCCTGATTATTAAAAATGCTCCCCAAAGCCTGTTTATCAGAAAGATAGCTGACGGTCAATTTCTAATCACTTCAGATAAATACCTCTGGCTGATGTCTTCAGACGAAATTCTTCGTCGTGGGGTATTGACACCCTCTTCTGCGTTTTCGGCGCTGCCTCCAGAAATTGGAGCACGGGCGATGTTGAAAGACTCAGCTGGGAATATTTGGTTGGGTACGGGAGGGTACGGACTACGGAAATTAAATCCTCAATTCAGGCACTTTCATTCCTATTTGCCCAAGACTTCTGTTTATCAAATCTACCAAGACCATCAGGGAAGAACGTATATCTGCTCGCCGTTTGATCTTTTTTTAGTGGAAAGAACAACCAACAAAGCCGTTTCGCTGAAGCTGAATTCGGGCCGCTATCGTTTGCATCATTTGGTGCAAGACCGCCAAGGCGTTTTTTGGTTAACCGTAACCGATGAACTGCTCAAACAGGAATTGTTATGGAAATTTTCGACGGATTGGAAATTGCTCAAAACGTATCTGCTTCCTTCCAATGTGCTTTTAGGCTACCGCTATAACAAAACGTTGGAAGACAAAGAAGGAAATCTGTGGCTGGCCGACACTCGGAATCAATTGGTCAAGTTTATTCCCCAAACGGAGGCGTTTCGGGTCTATAGTTATCAGCATTTGTTCCCCAAAAACAGCACGGATGAAATTCTGGATTTGTACCAAGATCATGCAGGACGCTTGTGGATAGGAACCCAAAAAGGGCTGGTCAAGGTCGAAAATCCGCAGGCCAATACGCCTTCATTTCGCTTATATCGCAACTCCCGTACTGACCGAAAAAGCTTGAGCAATGATGTAGTATCAAGCATGATTGATGACCCCTACCAACCAAGCCGTTATTTGTGGGTTAGTACGAAAGGGGGTGGCTTGGAACGGTTTGATAAACAAACTGATGATTTTGAGCACTTTACTGAAGAGAAAGGACTGCCCAATAAAGTCGTGTATGGACTGTTGGAGGATGAATCGAAGCACCTCTGGATGAGTACCAATCGGGGGATAGCACGGCTGAATGTACAAACTTTGACCTTTAGAAATTTTACGAAAGCCGATGGCCTGCAGGACGACGAATTTAATACACAATCTTATTTCAAGGCGGCGTCGGGCGAGTTGTTGTTTGGGGGAGTAAACGGCCTTACCATCTTCAGGGCATCGGAAGTGGCTGAAAGTAAGATGAAGCCAATTGTTAAAATCATCGGTTTAAAAATCAATAACAAAACCATTGAACCAGGCGATGAAAGTAGCATTTTACTTCAATCCATCGACTATCTTCCCCCGCTCCATTTGGCCCATGATCAAAACTTGGTTACGCTCGAATTTGCGTTGAATGATTTTACCAACTCAGCCCGAAATCGCTACCGTTATCAATTGGTCGGCGTAGATAAAAATTGGGTAGAGGCAGGCACTAATCGTTTTGCCAATTACGCTCAACTTCCTGCGGGAAACTACACTTTTCGCGTTCAGGGCTCGGCCAACGGGGAAGAGTGGAGCCGACCGATTGCATTACGAATCCAAATCAATCCCCCCTTTTATCGAACCTGGTGGGCGTATTTACTTTACTTCTCGTTGCTGGCGTATGTCGTATATCGCCTTTACCTCAATCAACTCAGGCAAGCTATTTTGCGGTCGCAGGTGGCTGCTGGGAAACGGGAAGCAGAACGCCTGGAGGAATTGGATGCGCTCAAAACGCGTTTTTTTACCAATATTTCGCACGAATTTCGGACTCCTTTGACGCTGCTTATTGGCCCTTTAGCCGATTTAAAAGCCCAAATGCCGCATATCTCGGTGTTCAATACGATGCTGCGCAACGGTAATCGGTTGTTGCATCTCATCAATCAATTATTGGATTTAAGTAAATTGGAAGCGGGACAGCTTCAACCTGACATTCGTCAGCAAGATTTGATTATGTTCCTCAAAATTTTGGGAGAATCATACCAATCATTGGCCAAAAGCCAAAAGATTCAATTCGAAATCATTCGCAATATAGATTCGGCCATTGCCTATTTTGACGAAGATAAAGTGGAGAAAATTGTGAGTAATTTGCTTTCAAATGCCTTTAAATTTACCCCTCAAGGACAATCGGTTACGCTGTCAATTCACTATGAGGAGGCAACTGCCCGTTGTATTTTACGGGTTATTGATACGGGGATTGGGATTGCAGAAAGTCGTCAAAAACACATTTTCGATCGCTTTTATCAAATCGACAGTTCAGTTCAACGCCAATATGAAGGCACTGGAATTGGATTGGCGCTGGTAAAAGAGGTTGTACAGGTGCTAAAAGGAAATATCTACCTTCAAAGTCGGGAAAGGCAAGGAAGTACATTTACCGTCGAATTACCAGTTGGAAGGGACGATTGGAAACACTTGCCGATGGGAGAAAAGGCTATTGAAGAATATAGCGCTGTTGTATCCACCAAAGTAAATAATGCAAAAGAGAATGAAGTGACCGATTCCGTAATTCCTGCATCGGACAATTTGCTACTCATTGTTGATGACAATGCTGATATCCGCGCCTATGTTCGCAGTTTATTTGCTGCTTCGTATGCCATTATTGAGGCTGAAAATGGATTAGCGGGTTTGGAGAGAGCGATTGAGCAAGTGCCCGACCTCATTATTTCCGATTTGATGATGCCCCAAATGGATGGTTTTACTTTTTGCCAACAGCTCAAAGCCAATACTGCCACCAGTCACATTCCCGTATTGATGCTCACGGCCAACGCCTCGCTGGAGAGCCGACTGAAAGGTTATGAGTTGGGAGCTGATGATTATTTGACTAAGCCTTTTAACAAACAGGAAATACAGGCTCGGGTCAAAAATCTGATTCAGGCACGCGAACATCTACGGCAAAAATATAGCCAAATCACTGCTTTGAATCCTGCTAGTGAAGAATCTGAATCCGCTTCTCTGACCCTCGACGAACAGTTTTTGAAAAGAGCCCATGAACTGATTGATGCACATTTATCCGACAGTTCCTTTGGCGTGGAGGCGTTTTGTGAAGGGATGCATTTGAGTCGGTCGCAGGTATGGCGAAAACTCAAAGCACTCACCAATCAAACCGTCACGGAGTTCATCCGGAAGCACCGTCTCCAAGCAGCTGGCATACTTTTGCAACGTCAGTCTGGTACTGTTTCCGAAGTAGCTTATCAGGTAGGTTTCGAGAGTTTGTCTTATTTTTCCAAAGCTTTTCAGGAAGAATACGGCGTTTTTCCTTCGGATTACACCAAAAACTCCCCCGTGCAACAATAGAGCTAAAGAATGCAACAACAGCGTTAATGGCCATTGAGGGCATATTTTACCTTTGTCCTTCTCAACTATTCACGCTTGTTTTGATGAAAAACTTTTTACTCTTGCTCTCCTGCTGGCTATTGGCCAGCACTGCGTATGCCACTCGCTATTACGTTAAAACTGACGGCAACAATACCAACGACGGCCAAAGTTGGAATGCTGCTTTTGCCACCCTCCAAAAAGCACTGGAGGCGACTACTGGCAACAATGACGAAATTTGGGTTGCTAAGGGTACCTATTATCCTACGGTCAGAAGTAGCAGCAGCAACAGTCGTTCTGTAACTTTTGCCATGAAAAACGGCGTGGCCATTTATGGGGGCTTTGCTGGCACCGAGAACGCTCTTGCCGATAGAGTCTCTACCTTGATTCATAGCACTAATAAGACTGTTCTCAGTGGCGACGTGGATATGGACGGCATTCTTGACAGCGAAAACGCTTTTCAGGTTATTCGTAATGAGTCATTGAACAGTACCGCTAGAATAGACGGCTTTACCGTTTCGGATGGATATGCCAACGGAGCTA
The DNA here is from genome assembly GCF_000482465.1 of Runella limosa DSM 17973. Taxonomy (GTDB): domain Bacteria; phylum Bacteroidota; class Bacteroidia; order Cytophagales; family Spirosomataceae; genus Runella; species Runella limosa. Next base: position 77,143 of record NZ_KI519431.1, on the reverse strand, counting down.
CCACCCGTCATTTTGGCGGCGGAATGTACAACGCAGCAGCTTCTCCTACGGTGTCTAATTGTCGTTTTATCAACAACAGTGCCGAATCTGGTGGAGGGATGTATAATATAGCTTCTTCTCCAACTGTTACTAACTGTAGTTTTATAGAAAATACGGCCACCGATACTGGGGCTGGAATGTACACACTAACCAATTCTTCTCCTCTCATTTTTGATTGCCTTTTTTCTAAAAATACCGCTTCTTCCTTCGGAGGAGGAACGTACATTTTAAACTCTTCTCCTCAATTTACACGCTGTATTTTTTCTGGAAATACGTCCGCTGAAGGTGGCGGAGCAGTAATTGACACCTCTTCTCCTATTTTCACTAATTGCAGTTTTTCGGGAAACAAGGCAACGAGAACAGGAGGTGCTATCAGTATGTCCACTTCTAACCCTGTTATTACCAACTGTAGTCTATCAGGCAATCAAGCGGCTGACGGAGGCGGTGGTATTTATGCCTATTCCTCACGACTATCTACTATTAAGTTGCGAAATAGCATTATTTGGGGTAACAATACCGATGAATTGTTCCCCGCTGTTTCAGGCGGGAATGTTATCTATACCTTTACCAACACCATTGTTAAGGGGATGAATAATGGTTCGGGCTTTTTGGATGGTACCCAAGATCCGCTCTTTGTGAGCCAACCCGATTATAACGCTGCCCCTACTGCTCTGGGTGATCTTCGGTTGCAGGCTTGCTCTCCAGCCCTCAATGTAGGGGACAATACCGTTTTCAACGCTGGGCAAACGCCAGATTTATCGGCCATTACCACTGATTTGGCCAGTAACCCCCGCATTTTTAATACGACCGTAGATGTAGGGGCTTATGAATTGCAATCCATAGCCTCCGTTTTATATGTAAAATCCGATGGTGATGATAGCAACGATGGGTTGACTTGGAGTACGGCCTTCCAAACCTTACAACGGGCCTTAGATTTTGCATGCAGCGGTAAACAAATATGGGTAGCAAAAGGTACGTATTATCCTAACTCAGGTTATGGAGGCGGTAGATACGTACACTTTGAGATGAAAAACGGAGTGGCTATTTACGGGGGATTTGCTGGCACCGAAACGACCCTTTCCGAGCGGGTGGCTGCCCTCATTCATACAACCAACGCCACCATTCTCAGCGGCGATATAGATAAAGACGGGCTTCTTGATTCCGATAACGCCTATCAGGTGATTCGGAATCTAAACGTGAACAGCACCGCCCAAATAGAGGGTTTTATCATTTCCGATGGAAATGCTACCGGAAGCAATTCGTATCATTACGGCGGAGGGATGTTCAACTCAGGCTCTTCTCCTACAATCTCCAATTGCCGATTTACCAACAATCGTGCCGATACGGGTGGTGGTATGTATTCAGGTTCAGGTATTGTCACCAATTGCACTTTTACTGAAAACTATGCCAACGAATTTGGTGCTGGAATGGGAATGACCCGTTCGTCTCCCACACTTATTGATTGTCTGTTTTCTAATAATAAGTCCGTATATGGTGGAGCTTTGGATATTTTGGGATCGACCCCTAAGTTTATTCGTTGCATTTTTTCCGGAAACAGTGCCTCTCACGGCGGAGGAATATTAAATACCACTTCTGCTTCGATTTTCACTAACTGTAGCTTTCTGGGTAACAAGGCAGATGATGAAGGAGGGGGGATGTATATTGCCGCTTCCAAACCTTTATTTACTAACTGTACTTTTTCGGGTAATCAATCCCCTTTGGGCGGGGGAATACGCACCTATACTACTTCCAGTGAGGTAAAGATGCGTAACTGCCTTATTTGGGGTAACAGTACAGAATTATACCCTGTTGCGGCAAGTGGCAATATTACTTATACCTTTACCAACACCATTGTTAAGGAGATGAATAATGGTTCGGGCTTTTTGGATGGTACCCAAGATCCGCTCTTTGTGAGCCAACCCGATTATAACGCTGCCCCTACTGTTCTGGGTGATCTTCGGTTGCAGGCTTGCTCTCCAGCCCTCAATGTAGGGGACAATACCGTTTTCAACGCTGGGCAAACGCCAGATTTATCGGCCATTACCACTGATTTGGCCAGTAATCCCCGCATTTTTAATACGACCGTAGATGTAGGGGCTTATGAGTATCAATCTGATAATTCGTTGACCATTACTGCCAATTTTTCCAACCCTACTACCTGTGGTGGTACCAATGGCAGTATTACACTAAGCGGACTGACGGCCAACATAAGTTATACGGTTACTTACAAAAAAGATATGGGAAATACTCAATCGGTCAACTTGACAGCAAATACAGATGGTCAACTTACTTTGACTGGGTTATCCGCTGGAGACTATACCGATTTGGTGGCTACGTATGGAAGTTGTATCAGTGCTCCTACCACCGTCCATTTAACTCAACCTTCGGCACCTACAATCATTTTAGGAACAATTCCTACCATCTGCCAAGGCGCGGTTGAGGCAATTTTACCCTTCTCGAATGCAGTGAATAACCCCAACCAATTCAGCATTGATTTTAGTGTAAATGCTGAAACAGCTGGTTTTATTGACGTAAATAATGTCAACCTTTCTGGTTCTTCCACCTCAATAACAGTTCCAGGGAATGTAGTCGCGGGTAACTATACAGCTATTTTTACTGTAAAGAATTCAGATACTCAATGTGCCACTTCTCAACCAATCAACATCCAAGTCAATTCACAACCCATCGGCCCAACTTCAAACACTAAAATGCCTAACGTAGCGGCTGTTTGTTTTGGTACAGGTGTCAGTGCTACCTTTAACGCAGGAAGCGGTGGTGTGGGTTGTTCCGATGATTTCATTCTTATTATTGACAATGGAACGCCCGTGGCCTATACGCCTGGCAGTACTGTAGGTACGATGGCCACTACCTCTATCGTTATTCAAGGTCGCCGCGCCAATTGCAATCCCAACTCGGGCTGTAGCGGAAGTGAATATCTCACATTGGCAAGTTGGAATGTCAACGCTTTACCCACAGCGAGTATTTCTGGGACAACGACAGTTTGTCAAAACAGCCCTGCGCCAAACATCACGTTTACGGGGGCAAATGCCACGGCGCCATACACGTTTACGTACAAAATCAACGATGGTTCAGCCCAAACGGTGAAAACTACGAGTGGCAATAGCGTGACAGTCGCCGCGCCTACGGCTATGCCAGGGACATTTGTTTATACCTTGTTAAGTGTATCCGAAGGTTCCTCGACGAGCTGTAGCCAAACGCAAACAGGTTCGGAAAAGATAACGGTACAAGGCAAACCCACGATTGTTCTGAGCACGTTACAACAGACGTTAAATGAAGGCAATTCTCAAACCTTCTGCGACACGGATGCTAATCCAGTCAACAGTTTGCAGTTTGATGTTTCGGGTTTGTGTGTGGTGGGTTCTCCCGTATGGCGGGTACAGGTAGGCAGCGGTGTCTGGAGCGATTGGGCAACCAATCCACCAGTTTCCCAATTATCCAATAATCAACCCCACCGCTACCAAGCGGCTTGCGATGCGACTTGCCCAAGTACTTATACAAATCCGATTGAGTTGACGATTAATTATCGCGCTTCGGTGCCTCAAAATGTATCATTGTTGGTGGATGGCGTGACAGTGGCGCCAGGTGAGACGAAAGAAGTGTGTAGTTTGGTTAGAATTCCGCTCACGTTTAATGCCAATTGCGGTGCAAATGAAGTGACACTTTACTCCGTTGACGGTGGCGAGTATTCTTCAGTGCTGCCCACAAGTTTGTTGGACAATCAATTCCATAATTACCGTGTACGTTGCCGTAAACCAGACGGTACGCCATCGTGTGTGGAATCTGAATCGGGCGTCATGCGGTTGAAGTTGGTAAGTATTCCATCAGCGCCGACGGTATCATTGTCAACCACCTCAGGTTGTGATGCAACGGCCAGTTTCAGCGGACAATCCTCTTGCAGTAATTTGAAAACGGTTTGGTACAATGCTACTACGAACGTGGCCTTGCCCAGTCTGCCATCGACCATTCCAAGCGAGACGACCTCATACTACGCCCGTTGTCAGACGGAAAATGGTTGTGTGAGCGAAAAAAGTAGTGTGGTGACGTTTACGCTGTCATCAACGCAAGTAGCACCCGTGATCACCGCCTCGCAAGAGGTAGTTTGTACAGGAACGACGGTTCGGGTATCTGCCAATTGCCCTGTGGGAAGTCAGACATTTTGGAATACAGGGGTAACGACGCCGAGTTTTGAAGTGTCGTTTAACAATGTCATTAAGCAGAGTTATTGGGCGAAGTGTGTATTTGCAGGTGGTTGTCAAAGTGCAGAAAGTGCTCGTAAGGATATTTATTGGGATGCATTTGTGGTGAGGTTGATTAACATTGGGGAAAGTAAATCGTCGGTGAAGGTAAATGACCGTTCTGCGTGGAGTAGTCAGTTCATTACGCGTGACGGTGGGCCAGAATTGGGACAAAGTACGCAGCAAAATCCGACTTTATATTTTGTAGAAAATGCTAACAAAGTAGCACCCCGCTACTGGACAATCAACGCTGATGTGTGTGGTTTGGGGACAAATGGTTCGTTGACGTTCGACATGTTGGCGGCGCCTGAAATGGGCGTGCTACGTTCGTTCAACACGCACGAAAACAATGCTCCTTACTTTATGTACGCTAACCGCGAAGGCTGGACGGAGTTGTACGCCCAAAACCACCCCGCCTACGGCTTTTACCAAGACAACGGCGCAGGTGGCAACGTGTATGATGCAGGTTTGCCCAAGGGTTTGTACAAATTAGGTATTCGTTATTGGGATATGAAAGGCTGGGGTAGTATTTATCCATCGACGCGGAAGGCACAGGGGAATGTGTTGGCGTACCAAGAATACTGGTTCAGAATCCAGTCGAAAGATGGAGTAGGGGTAGGCGCAGCGCGGGAAGCTACCAGCGATTTGTCATCCCGACGGTTCGCCGATGCGAGGGATCTAAAACCTGCTGATAACGGGTCTTTCGCTACTATCCTCCCCAACCCCGTCACCAACATCCTTCGTCTCCAAGTGCAAGCTAACAAGGGGCAAGCAGTTCAAACTACCTTAACGGATGCGTCGGGTCGTCGGGTTTTGAGTCGCCAATTTGTTCCCGAAACCAACACCCATCAAGAAGAATTTAGGGTGAGTGAGCTGCCTGCGGGAATGTATTTCTTGCAAGTAAATGCGGGAGACAAACAGGCTACGCTGAAAGTAGTAAAAGTAGATTAAAACAAATTTTTTATTTTTATTAAAAAAGGCTATTCTAACGATTTGGGATAGCCTTTTTTGATGGGCCAACGCCAATCGTAAATCAAAAATCGCCCATCAACCATAGTATAATAGCGTCTGTTTTCGGATATTTGACAATGTTTTTTCGCATCATTTTTATTGTTTGTTGTCTATGCACCCGCGTTTTAGCCCAGTCGGAAGGTTGGCAGGAAATCTCCATTGGCGAAGGTCTTTCTCAGGGAATGATTCAGGAAATGACCCAAACAAAAGACGGCTTTATTTGGGTTGCTACCAAAGACGGGCTCAATCGCTACGATGGCTATAATTTTAAGGTTTTTACCCACGACCCATATAACAAATACAGTATTGCAGAAAATAACTGTACACAACTTCTGGAAGATAGCAAAGGAAGATTGTGGGTGAGCATCAATCGGAATCGACTTGATTTATTTGACGCGCGTACCCAACGGTTTTACCACTGCGAATTGAATCTTCAAACCAAACTTCCCGCGAGTTCTTACGAAATTAGTGCCCTTTTAGAAGATCCAGAAGGAAATATTTGGGTAGGGGCGGGGCAAAACAGTGTCTTTAAAATCAGCTTGCCTACTCACCTGAAAAATGGATTTCCTTCTGAGGCTAACTTTACAAAAGACTTAATTATCAAAGAGTTTTTCTTAGACGCTGTCAAAAATCAGGAAAATATCATTCGCTACATCAGTTTTAGCACCAACCATCAGGCAGTCATTGTGACCAATTATGGGCTCTACCAAATTGATTGGAAAAATCCCCGCACTACCACCAGAATCCCCGTTGCTTTTAATCAAAAATCTCCTTGGGCCACGGAAGATAAACAGGGACGTTTGCTCATTGCCCAATCCTCGCGAAGTATTCTATTTTGGAAGGATAGCATTCTCAAAAATGTACCTACATCGGTTCCTGTTGATCAAAGCCTGATTATTAAAAATGCTCCCCAAAGCCTGTTTATCAGAAAGATAGCTGACGGTCAATTTCTAATCACTTCAGATAAATACCTCTGGCTGATGTCTTCAGACGAAATTCTTCGTCGTGGGGTATTGACACCCTCTTCTGCGTTTTCGGCGCTGCCTCCAGAAATTGGAGCACGGGCGATGTTGAAAGACTCAGCTGGGAATATTTGGTTGGGTACGGGAGGGTACGGACTACGGAAATTAAATCCTCAATTCAGGCACTTTCATTCCTATTTGCCCAAGACTTCTGTTTATCAAATCTACCAAGACCATCAGGGAAGAACGTATATCTGCTCGCCGTTTGATCTTTTTTTAGTGGAAAGAACAACCAACAAAGCCGTTTCGCTGAAGCTGAATTCGGGCCGCTATCGTTTGCATCATTTGGTGCAAGACCGCCAAGGCGTTTTTTGGTTAACCGTAACCGATGAACTGCTCAAACAGGAATTGTTATGGAAATTTTCGACGGATTGGAAATTGCTCAAAACGTATCTGCTTCCTTCCAATGTGCTTTTAGGCTACCGCTATAACAAAACGTTGGAAGACAAAGAAGGAAATCTGTGGCTGGCCGACACTCGGAATCAATTGGTCAAGTTTATTCCCCAAACGGAGGCGTTTCGGGTCTATAGTTATCAGCATTTGTTCCCCAAAAACAGCACGGATGAAATTCTGGATTTGTACCAAGATCATGCAGGACGCTTGTGGATAGGAACCCAAAAAGGGCTGGTCAAGGTCGAAAATCCGCAGGCCAATACGCCTTCATTTCGCTTATATCGCAACTCCCGTACTGACCGAAAAAGCTTGAGCAATGATGTAGTATCAAGCATGATTGATGACCCCTACCAACCAAGCCGTTATTTGTGGGTTAGTACGAAAGGGGGTGGCTTGGAACGGTTTGATAAACAAACTGATGATTTTGAGCACTTTACTGAAGAGAAAGGACTGCCCAATAAAGTCGTGTATGGACTGTTGGAGGATGAATCGAAGCACCTCTGGATGAGTACCAATCGGGGGATAGCACGGCTGAATGTACAAACTTTGACCTTTAGAAATTTTACGAAAGCCGATGGCCTGCAGGACGACGAATTTAATACACAATCTTATTTCAAGGCGGCGTCGGGCGAGTTGTTGTTTGGGGGAGTAAACGGCCTTACCATCTTCAGGGCATCGGAAGTGGCTGAAAGTAAGATGAAGCCAATTGTTAAAATCATCGGTTTAAAAATCAATAACAAAACCATTGAACCAGGCGATGAAAGTAGCATTTTACTTCAATCCATCGACTATCTTCCCCCGCTCCATTTGGCCCATGATCAAAACTTGGTTACGCTCGAATTTGCGTTGAATGATTTTACCAACTCAGCCCGAAATCGCTACCGTTATCAATTGGTCGGCGTAGATAAAAATTGGGTAGAGGCAGGCACTAATCGTTTTGCCAATTACGCTCAACTTCCTGCGGGAAACTACACTTTTCGCGTTCAGGGCTCGGCCAACGGGGAAGAGTGGAGCCGACCGATTGCATTACGAATCCAAATCAATCCCCCCTTTTATCGAACCTGGTGGGCGTATTTACTTTACTTCTCGTTGCTGGCGTATGTCGTATATCGCCTTTACCTCAATCAACTCAGGCAAGCTATTTTGCGGTCGCAGGTGGCTGCTGGGAAACGGGAAGCAGAACGCCTGGAGGAATTGGATGCGCTCAAAACGCGTTTTTTTACCAATATTTCGCACGAATTTCGGACTCCTTTGACGCTGCTTATTGGCCCTTTAGCCGATTTAAAAGCCCAAATGCCGCATATCTCGGTGTTCAATACGATGCTGCGCAACGGTAATCGGTTGTTGCATCTCATCAATCAATTATTGGATTTAAGTAAATTGGAAGCGGGACAGCTTCAACCTGACATTCGTCAGCAAGATTTGATTATGTTCCTCAAAATTTTGGGAGAATCATACCAATCATTGGCCAAAAGCCAAAAGATTCAATTCGAAATCATTCGCAATATAGATTCGGCCATTGCCTATTTTGACGAAGATAAAGTGGAGAAAATTGTGAGTAATTTGCTTTCAAATGCCTTTAAATTTACCCCTCAAGGACAATCGGTTACGCTGTCAATTCACTATGAGGAGGCAACTGCCCGTTGTATTTTACGGGTTATTGATACGGGGATTGGGATTGCAGAAAGTCGTCAAAAACACATTTTCGATCGCTTTTATCAAATCGACAGTTCAGTTCAACGCCAATATGAAGGCACTGGAATTGGATTGGCGCTGGTAAAAGAGGTTGTACAGGTGCTAAAAGGAAATATCTACCTTCAAAGTCGGGAAAGGCAAGGAAGTACATTTACCGTCGAATTACCAGTTGGAAGGGACGATTGGAAACACTTGCCGATGGGAGAAAAGGCTATTGAAGAATATAGCGCTGTTGTATCCACCAAAGTAAATAATGCAAAAGAGAATGAAGTGACCGATTCCGTAATTCCTGCATCGGACAATTTGCTACTCATTGTTGATGACAATGCTGATATCCGCGCCTATGTTCGCAGTTTATTTGCTGCTTCGTATGCCATTATTGAGGCTGAAAATGGATTAGCGGGTTTGGAGAGAGCGATTGAGCAAGTGCCCGACCTCATTATTTCCGATTTGATGATGCCCCAAATGGATGGTTTTACTTTTTGCCAACAGCTCAAAGCCAATACTGCCACCAGTCACATTCCCGTATTGATGCTCACGGCCAACGCCTCGCTGGAGAGCCGACTGAAAGGTTATGAGTTGGGAGCTGATGATTATTTGACTAAGCCTTTTAACAAACAGGAAATACAGGCTCGGGTCAAAAATCTGATTCAGGCACGCGAACATCTACGGCAAAAATATAGCCAAATCACTGCTTTGAATCCTGCTAGTGAAGAATCTGAATCCGCTTCTCTGACCCTCGACGAACAGTTTTTGAAAAGAGCCCATGAACTGATTGATGCACATTTATCCGACAGTTCCTTTGGCGTGGAGGCGTTTTGTGAAGGGATGCATTTGAGTCGGTCGCAGGTATGGCGAAAACTCAAAGCACTCACCAATCAAACCGTCACGGAGTTCATCCGGAAGCACCGTCTCCAAGCAGCTGGCATACTTTTGCAACGTCAGTCTGGTACTGTTTCCGAAGTAGCTTATCAGGTAGGTTTCGAGAGTTTGTCTTATTTTTCCAAAGCTTTTCAGGAAGAATACGGCGTTTTTCCTTCGGATTACACCAAAAACTCCCCCGTGCAACAATAGAGCTAAAGAATGCAACAACAGCGTTAATGGCCATTGAGGGCATATTTTACCTTTGTCCTTCTCAACTATTCACGCTTGTTTTGATGAAAAACTTTTTACTCTTGCTCTCCTGCTGGCTATTGGCCAGCACTGCGTATGCCACTCGCTATTACGTTAAAACTGACGGCAACAATACCAACGACGGCCAAAGTTGGAATGCTGCTTTTGCCACCCTCCAAAAAGCACTGGAGGCGACTACTGGCAACAATGACGAAATTTGGGTTGCTAAGGGTACCTATTATCCTACGGTCAGAAGTAGCAGCAGCAACAGTCGTTCTGTAACTTTTGCCATGAAAAACGGCGTGGCCATTTATGGGGGCTTTGCTGGCACCGAGAACGCTCTTGCCGATAGAGTCTCTACCTTGATTCATAGCACTAATAAGACTGTTCTCAGTGGCGACGTGGATATGGACGGCATTCTTGACAGCGAAAACGCTTTTCAGGTTATTCGTAATGAGTCATTGAACAGTACCGCTAGAATAGACGGCTTTACCGTTTCGGATGGATATGCCAACGGAGCTACCACCCGTCATTTTGGCGGCGGAATGTACAACGCAGCAGCTTCTCCTACGGTGTCTAATTGTCGTTTTATCAACAACAGTGCCGAATCTGGTGGAGGGATGTATAATATAGCTTCTTCTCCAACTGTTACTAACTGTAGTTTTATAGAAAATACGGCCACCGATACTGGGGCTGGAATGTACACACTAACCAATTCTTCTCCTCTCATTTTTGATTGCCTTTTTTCTAAAAATACCGCTTCTTCCTTCGGAGGAGGAACGTACATTTTAAACTCTTCTCCTCAATTTACACGCTGTATTTTTTCTGGAAATACGTCCGCTGAAGGTGGCGGAGCAGTAATTGACACCTCTTCTCCTATTTTCACTAATTGCAGTTTTTCGGGAAACAAGGCAACGAGAACAGGAGGTGCTATCAGTATGTCCACTTCTAACCCTGTTATTACCAACTGTAGTCTATCAGGCAATCAAGCGGCTGACGGAGGCGGTGGTATTTATGCCTATTCCTCACGACTATCTACTATTAAGTTGCGAAATAGCATTATTTGGGGTAACAATACCGATGAATTGTTCCCCGCTGTTTCAGGCGGGAATGTTATCTATACCTTTACCAACACCATTGTTAAGGGGATGAATAATGGTTCGGGCTTTTTGGATGGTACCCAAGATCCGCTCTTTGTGAGCCAACCCGATTATAACGCTGCCCCTACTGCTCTGGGTGATCTTCGGTTGCAGGCTTGCTCTCCAGCCCTCAATGTAGGGGACAATACCGTTTTCAACGCTGGGCAAACGCCAGATTTATCGGCCATTACCACTGATTTGGCCAGTAA
>NZ_KI519431.1:44231-66256 GCF_000482465.1 Runella limosa DSM 17973 | reverse complement strand
GGAGTAGTCATTTCATTACGCGTGACGGTGGGCCAGAATTGGGACAAAGCACGCAGCAAAACCCGACTTTATATTTTGTAGAAAATGCCAACAAAGTAGCACCCCGCTACTGGACAATCAACGCTGATGTGTGTGGTTTGGGGACAAATGGCTCGTTGACGTTCGACATGTTGGCGACGCCTGAAATGGGCGTGCTACGTTCGTTCAATACGCACGAAAATAATGCTCCTTACTTTATGTACGCTAACCGTGACGGCTGGACGGAATTGTACGCCCAAAACCATCCCGCCTACGGCTTTTACCAAGACAACGGCGCAGGTGGCAACGTGTATGATGCAGGTTTGCCTAAGGGTTTGTACAAATTAGGTATTCGTTATTGGGATATGAAAGGTTGGGGCAGTATTTATCCATCGACGCGGAAGGCACAGGGGAATGTGTTGGCTTATCAAGAATACTGGTTCAGAATCCAGTCGAAGGATGGAGTAGGCACAGGCGCAGCGAGAACAGCAAACGGCGGTCAGCAGTTAGGGGTTAGCGGAGAGTTGTCTTCTTTTGCACGGGTGATGCCTAATCCAGTGACGAGTGTACTTCGTTTGCAGGTACAAGGCAGCAAGGGGCAAGAAGTACAGACATCGCTGACAGATGCTTCGGGTCGTCGGGTGCTAGGGCGGACTTTTGTGCCTGAGACGAATAGCCACCAAGAAGAATTTGGGGTAGGGGAGCTGCCTGCGGGAATGTATTTCTTGCAAGTAAATGCAGGCGATAAGCAGGTGACCTTGAAGGTGATTAAAGTGCAGTAAAGCGGTTTGCACTTAATCCATTTTTATCAGTCCTTTATTGATTGCAATTGAGACCGCCCCGCCGACTGATTCAACTTTGAGTTTAGTATAAATATTAGTGATATGAGTATTTACAGTAGCATACGAAATAAAACATGCCTCGGCTATCATTTTATAACTGTACCCCATTGCCAAAAATTTTAAAATTTCAAGCTCTCTTTTCGTAAGTTTAAAGTCTGGACTATGAAAAATCTTGTCTTGTATTTTTATAAGCGATAGAACTTTTTTTGCAATTACAGGACTCATCGGAACTCCACCTTCCATTACTTCACGCATACCATCTAATAATTTATTTGGTGCTGTCTGTTTGAGTATATAACCGTCTGCACCTGCACAAATGGCACTAAATACCTTATCATTGTCCTCAAAAACAGTCTGCATGATGATTTTAAGCGTAGGATATTCAGTTCTTATCAATTTCAGACCTTCAATTCCGTTTACATAAGGCATATCAATATCCATCAACACTAAATCGGGCTGACTAAGGGCGATTTTATCTAAGACCATTCGGCAGTCTTCAAATTCACCCACACATTCCATATCATCAATCATTGAGATTAATGTTCGTAAGCTATCTCGACGGCTTTTATTATCATCAAAAATTACTATTCTGTATTTCATAAAACAAAAGTAAAGCAATTAGCCCACTCTAAAAATCATTGGTTCTAATGATTTTTGCCCCTAAAGTATATTATAAATCTAAATTAAACTGAACGGCTGTACCACCTTCTACGCTTGAAATAATGCTAATAGTACCATCGGATTCCTTCGACCGTGAGTGCATATTCGCTATGCCGTTACCGCTCATTCTTGACTCAAAATTATTTTCATTTACCATGCCTTTGCCATTATCACTTACTAAAAGTGATAATTTTTTACTTTTCATAGACAATTTTATACTTAAATGGGTGCAATTAGAATGTTTTAATGCGTTGTTGACAGCTTCCTTAAAAATAAGGTATAGGTTTTTTCGCTGCAACATGCTTAGGTGAATCTTGTCATTATCTAACTTGTTTTCAAAATTAAGTTTTATATCCGCCGCCTCCGTTACCGACGAAGCATAGGCTCTCATCCTATTTATTAGATTTTCAAATGAATCATTAGCTGGGTTTACACTCCAAACAATATCGTTCATTGTTTCCATCATTTTGATAGTACTGTCAGATATTTTATCAATGATTTCTGATTGTTTTTCTGGGAGATTCTTCAATGACTTTGATAGTGCCGAGCTATAAATGCTTACGCTGCTGAGTGTAGAGCCGATTTCATCATGTAAATCTTGGGCGATGCGATTACGAAGTTTTTCCATTTCAACTGCTTTTGAAATTCTATATTGAAAAAACTCATAAAGTAAATAGATAAAAATCATAGCAAGCATAGCCTTAAACCACCACGTTTGCCACCATGCGGGTTCTATTACTAATTCCATTTGTGCTGGATTGCTCCATACGCCATCACCGTTCTGTCCTGATACCATAAAAATATAGGTTCTTGGTTCAAGATTAGTGAAGGTTGCATCGCTTTTTTTACCATTATCTACCCAATCGTTGTATAAACCTACCAACTTATACCTATAATAGTTAGAAGCAGGATTTTTAAGGTCTAACAAAGCAAAGTTAAAACTGACCATGCTTTGGTTGTGATTTAATGTGAGTTTCTGAGTATCTTCAATAGCTTTTGTAATAATTGGTACTTTTTGAGAAGCCTGATTCTCAATAGTTATTTCCTTATTCAGGATTTTTAGAGAGTTGATGACAATTTTAGCGGGTGTTGTTTTTTTATAAAATTCTTCAGGATTAAAACTCACGTTAAACCCTACTCCGCCAAGATAAATTTCTCCAGTAGATGATTTACTAAACATATAACGATTAAATTCATTGCCTTCTAATCCATGTGATTTATCGAAATTTCTACATTTCAAAGTGAGGGGATTAAAAAGGCAAAGTCCAATATTCGTACTGAGCCACAAATTTTTATGTTTATCAGTTTGTATAGAATATATTACATTATTTGGCAAGCCATTTTCAATAGTATATATAGTAATGCTATTGGTTGATTTATCAAGACGATTTAGGCCACCACCTTCTGTGCCAATCCAAATGTATTTTTGTGGTTGATTTGGGTCTAAGCATACGCTTAGTAATTTATCCAATGACAGCGACTTACCTTTTTCTCGGCCTTCTTGATACACTTTCCATTGCCCTGTTTCGGGCGAGAGCGCAAATAAACCCATCGTAGTTGCCAACCAAATTATACCGTCTTGGTCTTCAACCCAATCACTAATAATCCTTTGTTCAGCAGGTGATTTCTGTAGAATTGGCAAGATAAATTCCTTAGTAGCACTACCACCATGCTCAAATAAATATATTTTAACTGTATCTTTTCTGGTATATTCTGCCACCCAAATACGATTTTTTCTATCTGAAAAAATCGGTTGAAACCCTCTAAATTCTTTATCTGAAGTAGAAATTACTTTTCTTTCTTTTACTATCTCATATTTTTCAGAATGACAGCTCATTTTTATTACTGATGCAGTATTATTTTTGATATTAAGCATCTCAAACCAATAATTGCCTTCACCATCCACCGCAAAATATTCTTTATGCACATCACTTCTAAATCCTTTTTTATATAGGTCTGTATGCTCAATTTTTTCAATCCAGTCTGAAATTTTTATGGGGTCATATACTGCATTAAGCCCATTTTTTGACGTGCGAAACGGCCACGCAAATTGATATTTTTTTCTATGGTAATTTTTTGCTTTTTTTAAATAAATAGATGTTGGCGATATTTTAAATAAACCCCAGCCATTAGACCCCAACCAAATGTTTCCTTGATTGTCCACTTTTGCAGTCATCATGATTGGATTCCCATTCAAGCTGGTTGCTGATAGTTCAATCAATTCAAATGAAGCAGTTTTTGTGTTTATACTTAGAAAATATTTGTTATTGTATCTAGACCAAATACCCCCTTCATGGTCGGCAAATACCAATTTTGTAAATGTATAAGGTGGCGGCAACACAAGCCAAGTTAAGAATTTATTTGTAGCATTATCAAATTGTAAAATCCTATTTTCTGAAATCAAACATATTTGTTTTGTATAAGGGTTTTCCCACAATACTTCTGTTGATAAATAACCATTTTGTAGAGGTTTGTCTGTTAAAATGGGTTCTAAGCCTTTTGATGAGTATCGAAAAATATTTGTTCCGTATTTTATCCAAATCGTCCCGTTTCTCTGACAAATGATACTTTTATTCTGAAGATTTTCTTGGAAAGTATCGTTAAACTTAGGGTACAATTCTTCAATTTCTTTAATAAGAAAGCTTTTTTTGGTGGTGTTTTTTTCTATTACTTTTAAATCATTACCAATCAATACTATTATTCGACCATTGCCTGCACTTTGTATCGAAATAATATTATGTAAACCTGATCCTTTTGCATTTAATTCATTAAGATTAAAATGAGTAAAAGTTTCAGTGCTTGGGTCAAAACAATCTAAACCGTTGTTGTAAGTGCCTGTCCAAATGTGATTGTTTTCATCAACAAATAAGGAAGTTACATAATTATCGGCAAGTGAATTGGGGTCTTTTAGTGAATGCCTATATACTTTAAAAGAAACGCCGTCAAATCGATTTAATCCTTCTTTAGTAGCCACGTAAAGGTAGCCAAATTGGTCGATAACAATATCATTTATCATGCCCTGAGATAGCCCTTCGGCTGCCGATAAATATTGCATCGGCAATTCACTAATTTCATTTGAACTTTGGTGTAAATTCTTTTTCTGGGAAAAAGAATTTATCGTAAACGCCAAAAGTAAAAATATTGAAATTGTTATCCCTGAAAAAAGCCTAATAAATGCTTTCATTAATTGTAGGTATAATTTATTGGCGAAGAAACTCATTGAACTCAATGAGTTTCTTCGCCAATATTAATCAAAAATCATTAGAATCAACGATTGTCGATGGTATGTTTCAAAGATAATTTTGTAAAAAAAAGGTTTAAGATTTCCATAGAAAATAATTGAGATTTTATCTAAGGGGAATGTCAAATTTTAAAATTACTACATTGAAAAGACTCATTTACCTCCTCACGGCTTTGATGATAAGCCAAAATGTATTAGCACAAAGCCCTTTTATCACTCGTTGGGATTTGTCAAAACCTTCTGGCTCGGGGCTTACCCAAATCAGTTTTGGTGTAGGCACTACGGGTACGGTCAGCTACACTTGGGCAGAGGTAGGCGGTACTGCCACAGGCTCGGGTACGTTTAGTGGCAGCACCGCCACCATTACGGGCTTACCCGCTGGCGGAAAGATTGACCTCAGCATCAGCCCTACCAATTTTAACCAAATCAATATCAATGGGGCTACAGACAGAGTTCGCTTAATAGAAATAAAACAATGGGGTACAACGGCTTGGGCAAATATGGTTACTGCTTTTTACGGTTGCTTCAACATGACTCTTACTGCTACCGATGTACCCAATACGTCGGCGGTAACCGATATGAGTTATATGTTTGGTTATTGTAGTATTTTTAACCAAGCCTTGCCCATTGGTTTTAATACAAGCAATGTAACCAATATGAGTGGTATGTTCCATAGCTGTACTGCCTATAACCAAGCCTTGCCCGCTAGCATCAATACGTCGGCGGTAACCGATATGAGTTTTATGTTTTATGATTGTGATTCTTATAACAAAGCCTTGCCCATTGGTTTTAATACAACCAATGTAGTAACTATGCTTAGTATGTTTCATGGTTGTCGTTCCTATAACCAAGCCCTGCCCACTAATTTCAATACGTCGGCGGTAATCGATATGCGTTTTATGTTTAATGGTTGTACTTCCTATAACCAAGCTTTGCCCAATAGTTTCAATACGGCGAAAGTAACTGGTATGAGGAATATGTTTAATGGCTGTACTACTTTCAATCAGAGCCTAGCAAGTTTTACACTCAATCCCAATGTAGATTTAATGAACGTCTTGAATAATACTGCCCTAAGTGTTACCAATTATGATGCTACGCTCACGGCTTTCAGAAACAGTGGTATAACGGGCAGAACGATGGGAGCAGCTGGGCTTAACTACTGTGCCGCCGAAACCGACCGTACTACACTAACAAGCACTATGGGCTGGACTATAACCGATGCTGGGAAGTGGTGTCCAACTCTCACCATCGGCACAGCCACTAACCCTACTACTTGTAGCGGTAGCGATGGTAAAATTGCCTTTACTACGTCTAGTATTACGGCAGGTAGCCAAACACTTTCTTACAAAAAGGATGGTGTGGCCACTACTGCCAACGTAACCATAGCGAGTAATGCCTTTGAGCTAACAGGCTTAGGGTCAGGCGACTACTCAGATTTTGCCATTGGAGCTGTTACGGCTACAGGTAGCACAACACTCGCAGACCCAGCCAAGCCCACGTTTACGGTAGGTACGGCCGTAAAACCTACTACTTGCAACGCCACCGATGGCAATTTGCCACTCAATGACTTGGCTAATAGTACGTCTTACTCGGTGAGTTATCAAAAAGACGGAGGAACGGCAGTGGTACAAACTCTCAATAGCAATGCCTCGGGTGTGTTGACGATTTCAAACGTGGGAGTGGGTTCATACACCAATATCAAAGTAACGCTCAATAATTGCGAGAGTGCTACGGCCACGGCTTCGATAGCCGCCCCCAGCTTTAACATAACGGCAGGCAGTCCTACGCAACCTTCTACTTGCAACGGTACAGGCAGTATCCCTTTTACCACCTCATTGCCAACAGGTACTTACATCATTACTTACAAAAAAGACGGTACAGCGGCTACGGCCAGTGTCAATGTAGCTAGCGGAGCATTTAATCTTTTCTCTATCGGGGCGGGTAGTTATAGCGATTTCAAAATCGTGCATGGCGGTTGTGATGTTACAACGTCAGGGGCTGTGACGCTCACCGACCCCATGGCCCCCACGGCCTTTAGTGTGACGGGCGGGGGGAGTTTTTGCACGGGCGGAACGGGTGTGGCGGTGGGTTTGAGCAGCAGCCAAACCGACGTAAACTACCAACTCAAACTCGGCAGCAACAATGTGGGTGGACCCGTGGCTGGTAGCGGCGGTGCCATTTCCTTTGGCAATCAGACCGCTACGGGAACGTACACGGTGATGGCTATCCACTCCGCGACGCTTTGCAGCACCACCATGACGGGCAATGCCACCATCAACACTTTCTCCCTACCGCAGGCGAGTATTTCGGGCAATGCCACGGTTTGTAAAGACAACACACCCGTTTTGTTGAGCTTTACGGCGACGATAGGCCCTGCCCCGTACATTTTCAGTTACAAAATCAACAACGGAGCTACGCAAATCCTCAACAGCAGTAGCGCCACGGCCAACCTACCGCAGGCTACCAACGTGGCTGGGGTATTTGTGTATTCCTTGGTAAGTGTGCAAGACGGCAACGGTTGTAGCCAAACTCAAAATGGCAGCGTGACGGTGAATGTATTGACCAAGCCAGTGATTACGTTGACAACGCTTCAACAAGCTCTCAATGAAGGCAATTCTCAAACCTTCTGCGACACAGACGGTAATCCAGTCAACAGTTTGCAGTTTGATGTTTCGGGTTTGTGTGTGGTAGGTTCTCCCGTATGGCGGGTACAAGTGGGTAGTGGGGCATGGAGCGCTTGGTCATCAGATGCTCCAGTTTCCCAATTATCCAATAACCAACCCCACCGCTATCAAGCAGCTTGCGATGCGACTTGCCCAAATACATACACCAGTCCGATTGAATTGACGATTAATTATCGCGCGTCGGTTCCGCAAAACGTGTCGATGACTGCGGATGGCACAACGGTAGGAGCAGGAGCAGAAAAGTCGATTTGTGACCAATCGGGGACAGGTTTGACGTTTAGTGCGACATGTGGAGCAGGCGAACGATTGCTGTATTCGGTGGATGGGGGAGATTACTTGCCAACCGTGCCGAGTCAAATCGTTGATGGACAGTTTCACAATTACCGCGTTCGCTGCCAGAAATTGGACGGTACGCCTTCGTGCGTGGAGACGGACTCGGGAGTGATGAAGTTGAAAATCAGTGTTATTTCGGTAGCTCCCGTGGTAAGTTTGAACGTCAGTAGTGGTTGTGGTACTCCGACGAATTTCTCAGGGACTACGACTTGTGCAGCGGGTTTTGTAACGGTTTGGTACAACGCGGCGACCAACGTGGCCTTGCCGAGTTTGCCTGCCACCACCCCTACGGAGACGACTTCGTACTACGCCCGTTGTCAAAACGAGGTGGGTTGTCAAAGTGGCAACAGCAACACGGTGACCTATACGGTTTTAGCCGTCAACGAAGCTCCCGTTGTGATGGTGAGTAGTGAGTTGGTGTGTACGGGCCAAGAAGTGACGGTATCGACGAGTTGTCCAGTGGGGTCAACGGTGTTGTGGAATACAGGGGTGAGTGAAAGTAGTTTCAAGGTGTCCTTCAATAACATTACGACGCAGTCATACATGGCCCGTTGCGTGTTTGGCAACGGTTGTCAGAGCGCGCAGAGTGCGGCTAAAACGGTACGTTGGAAAGCGTTTGAGTTGACGATTATTAACATTGGTCAGAGTCAATCGGCGGTGAAAAGCAACGACCGTGCGGCTTGGGCGAGTCAGTTTGTGACCCCCGACGGAGGACCGATTTTGGATCAAAGTAGCCAATCGAACCCGACATTATATTACAGTGAAAACCTCAACAAGATAGCGCCTCGTTACTGGACGGTGCATGTGGATGCGTGTGCGTTGGGAACGGGCGGTTCGTTGACGTTTGACATGTTGGTGACGCCTGAGACGGGCGTACCGCAGTCGTTCAACACGCACGAGAACAATATGCCCTACTTTATGTATGCTAACCGCGATGGCTGGGCGGAATTGTACGCCCAGAACCATCCTTCGTACGGATTTTACCAAGCCAACGGCGCAGGTGGAAACGTGTATGATGCAGGTTTGCCGAAGGGGTTATATAAGCTAGGCGTACGTTATTGGGACATGAAAGGTTGGGGCAGTATTTATCCATCGACGCGTAAGGCACAGGGGAATGTGTTGGCTTATCAAGAATACTGGTTCAGAATCCAGTCGAAGGATGGAGTAGGGGTAGGCGCAGCGAGAACAGCGGAGGGCAGTGTGCAAGGGTCGGGCCGTGGCACAGCAAATGGCGAAGGGCAAGCGACAAATGTTCCCCCATTGGGGGCTAAGGGGCTGGCTATCCTCCCCAACCCAGTCACCAGCACCCTCCGTCTCCAAGTGCAAGACAGCAAGGGTCAAGTAGTAGAAACTACCTTAACTGACGCTTCGGGTCGTAGCGTTTTGAGTCGTCAATTTGTTCCCGAAACCAACACTCACCAAGAAGAGTTTGGGGTAAGTGAATTGCCAACGGGAATGTATTTCTTGCAGGTAAATGCGGGAGACAAACAGGCCACGCTGAAAGTGGTGAAAGTAGATTAATAACAGAGTGAAATGTTTGAATGAACAGGGATGCTTTGCTAAAGTGTCCCTGTTTTTTTTTGTTTATATAAAGGAGAGAATTGGAAAGATTCATGCTTTGAAAAAAAGAAAACGTTGTTTTACCTTACCAATTTCTATTTTTATGCGACAGTTTGTATTTAATTTGACAATGATATGTCTGATAAGTGTGGGAGCTTGTGTGAGTAGCTTCGCTCAAAAATCGACAAAAAAGACGGCTAACAAAAAGATGAACACAATCACAAAAACAACTTTTGGGCAATTGCCTGATGGCCAAACGGCCGACTTATTTACCTTGCGGAGCGCAGCTGGGGTAGAGGTACGTATCTCTAATTATGGTGGAATTATTTCTCATTTGTTAGTGCCCGACAAAAATGGCGTAAAGGAAGATGTGGTGCTAGGCTATGACCATTTGGATGGCTACTTGAAAGCTTCGCCTTATTTTGGCGCCCTAATCGGTCGCTACGGAAACCGAATCGCCGATGCTAAATTTACGCTGGAAGGAAAAGAATATCCATTGGCTGTCAACAGCGGCGTCAATAGCATTCACGGTGGAAAAAAAGGTTTTGATAAAAAAATTTGGAAGGCGGAAGTGATAGAAGCGGAAAATGCCCTGAAACTGTCGTACGTGAGTCCCGACGGGGAAGAAGGTTTTCCTGGGACGCTTTCTACGGAAGTGACGTACCGTTTGACCGACGACAATGCCCTAGAAATTGAATACCGCAGCACGACCGACAAAACGACCATCGTCAACTTGACAAATCATACTTATTTCAACTTTACTGGGGCAAAAGCAGACGTACTCGACCACATCGTGACGATCAATGCCGACTATTTGGTGCCAGTCAACAAAAACTTGATTCCGACGGGTGAACTTCGGGCGGTGAAAGGGACGCCATTTGATTTTCTTCAACCACACGTAGTAGGGGAGCGAATCAACGACCCCGAGGATGACCAAATCAAAGTAGCTGGGGGATATGACCATTGTTGGGTAGTCAATGGAGAACCAAAGACCTTGCGCCCAACCGCAACGGCCTACGAACCTACGTCGGGGCGTTTTATGGAAGTGTTTACAACTGAGCCAGGGATTCAGTTTTATACAGGTAATTTTTTGAGCAATAACATCACAGGTAAAAATAACATTACCTATCGGAAGCGTATTGGTTTTTGTTTTGAAACCCAACATTATCCTGATTCTCCCAATCAGCCCCAATTCCCAAGCGTTGTTTTACGCCCTGGCGAAGAATATTATACCAAAACAGTATATAAATTTTCGGTAAAGTAGTTTACAGAGAGACATACAGTAAAAAATTTGGCCATTTCGGATTATTACAGTAGTTTAGCGATTGTCATTCACCAACCCCCACCTTAATAGTATGGCAATGTTAAGCCGCGTTGCAGATTCCATTTACTGGATGAATCGCTATATAGAGCGAGCTGAAAACTATGCTCGTTTCATCGGAGTAAATTTCAATTTGGCATTTGACTTGCCTCCCAGTGTCAGCGAACAATGGGAGCCACTGCTGATTGCTACTGCCGATAACTACTTGTTTTACCAGCATTACGATGAGCCCACGCGCGAAAACGTGATTAATTTCATGACGTTCGACAAGCGGAATCCGAACTCGATTTATACCTGTATTTCGGCCGCACGGGAAAATGGGCGGACGATTCGGGAAAGTATTTCGAAGGAAATGTGGGAAAACCTAAACCAGCTTTATTTGTGGCTGCGCACTGTGCAACCCAAAGAAGAGTGGGATTTAAACCACATGCAGGACTTTTATTCGGAAGTACGGAACGGAACACAGCTGTTTTACGGCATCGTGGATGCGACCATCACGCGCAATGAAGCATGGCATTTTGGGCGTTTGGGGCGTTTTATGGAACGTGCCGATAAAACGTCGCGTTTCTTGGATGTATCGTATTTTACCCTCATGCCCGACTCGGACGTGACAGGAAGTACACTCGAACTGGTGCTTTGGACGGCAGTGTTGAAGTCGGTAAGTGCCTATAATATGTATCGTCAACAGAATCAGGTGCTTACGCCAAAGCACATCGCTGAGTTTTTGATTCTTGATAAACTCTTCCCCCGTGCTATGGCCCACTGTATTCGTCAGGCTGAACTATCTTTGTACGAAATTTCGGGCACACCTACATCCAACCGTTTTAGTAACCAAGCGGAGAAAAAAATGGGTAAACTTCGCTCCGAAATCGAATATACCGACATTGAAGATATTTTTGAAACAGGTTTGCACCAATACCTCGACCAATTCCAAATTCGCGGAAATGAGGTAAGTAAAGCAATTTTTGAAACGTATTTCGACATCAAACCTGTCGAAGCGTTTCAGTACCAATCTCAATCCTAAGTTTTTACAATGACCTATTGTCTTGGCATTAAAGTCGCCTCTGGGCTGGTAGCCATCGCCGATACCCGCCTCACGTCGGGTACTGAAGTGAGTACCAACAAAAAAATTTCGGTCCATCAGCTCGAAAATCATTCGTTGTTTATCATGACATCGGGGCTACGCTCGGTGCGTGACAAAGCCGTGACGTATTTTCGAGAAGTGTTGGAAGAAGAAGATGGGAGTTTTAACAAATTGTATAAGGCCGTCAATGCCTTTGGCCAACAAGTAAGGCGAGTGGCACGAGAAGACAAAGAAGCGCTGGATGCCGCTGGACTTCGTTTCAATTTGCACGCCATCGTAGGGGGGCAATTGGAAGACGACGACGAACACAAACTCTACCTGCTTTATCCTGAAGGCAACTGGGTAGAGGTGGGAGAAACGTCGCCGTTTTTTGTCATTGGCAATTCTAATTACGGAAAGCCGCTGTTGTTCAGGAGTTTAAAGTATGATTCCTCTTTGATGGATGCGCTGAAAGTCGGGTTTTTGTCTTTTGATTCAACGCGGGTAAGTGCCAACGACGTTGATTATCCCATTGATGTGGTTATGTATGAAGAAGGAAGTTTCCACCTGACCGAACACCGCTTTCAAAAAGATGATTTAGCGCATTTGTCGCTGCAATGGAGTATGTTGCTCCAAAATTCTGTCCAGCGTTTGCCAAACGATTGGATGGACCCGATACTTGATAAAGTTCGAGATAAAGTATAAAAAGGTGGAGTAAATCTCCACCTTTTTTTTTATTTATATATATGCCTTTTCAACTCAGGGTACATTGTTATGAATATACACGTTTTGCATAAACTCTCTTATTCGTATTCCGAAGCCGTTAGCCTCGACGCTCATACCATTTATCTGCAACCGAAAGCCTCTCCACATCAGCGCCTATTTGGGTATTCGATGGTGATAGAACCCACGCCCAGTATGCTGGTACAAAATGTTGACGCGGAGGGAAATCACCAACAAATCGCTTATTTCCGAGAAATGACCGACCGATTGTCGATTTCGGTGGAAATGACCTTGGTTTCCAATGCCTTTAATCCCTTCGGATTTGTTTTATTTCCGTTTGAAACCGAGCGCCTGCCGTTTCATTATTCTGCTTCCCTAAAAAAATATTTGCAACCGTATCTCGTACGAGAAGGAGTAACTACGTATGTCGAACAGTATGCCCGTCATACGGCTGCTTCAGTGCGGTGGATGACCGTTCCTTTTTTGACCACGCTTTGTCGAACCATTGCCCAAGACTATGTTTATGAACGCCGCGAAGTAGGTGCTCCTATGTCGCCCGAACACACCTTGATTGGCCGAAAAGGCTCTTGTCGGGATTTTGCTCAACTGTTTGTAGCCTGCTGCCGAAGTATCGGCTTGGCGGCGCGTTTTGTAAGTGGGTATCTGTACGGTAATATATTGCAAGAGAATGATTTACATGCTTGGGCAGAAGTGTATTTACCTGGGGCAGGATGGCGTGGTTTTGACCCTACTGAAGGACAAGCCGTTGGGAACAATCACGTGTATTTGGCAGCGTCGGGAGAGCCCCAGTCTATCGCTCCCTTATCGGGTACATTTCGCGGGCGTGCTCGTTCGTCGCTAATGACCGAAGTTATAGTGGGAATGAGTAGTACTAACCCAATTGGCTAGCTTTTTGTGGTGAAATATCCTGAATTGTAATTATTTTATGCCTAATTGTTAGGGTAGAATGCTTGTTGTTATTTGGTATAAAAATTCTCTTCTGTATTGTTGTTTTTATAGGGTAAATAACTGATTTTTAATATTTTATCGTTTTTTTTCTATTCTCTTCTTTTAAGGTTTTTTAGGCGCATACTTTGGGTTTTGAGCTCATTGTTTTTCTTCTGTGTCCCAAAAAGAAATATTTGTATATCCCTAAGGGTTGGCACACTAATTGTTTCTGCCTATTTGAGAACTCAAATTTCTGCAGTCTGCACCCTAATCGTATTTTCATTATGAAAGTATCTTATATTTCTTATCGCTTAAAAGTATCATTCTTCTTTGCTTTTGGTCTATTTTTTTTCTGCCTTCAAGGGTTTGCTCAGGTAAGAGGAACAGTATTTAGAGATTTCAATGGAAATGGCACGCGTGACACCAACGAGCCGCTTGTACCGGGAGTCATTGTAAATGTGTACAATACCAGTTCGGGTTCGGGCGTGCTTTGTGGAACAACTACCACGTTAGGAAATACGGTGCCTAATTACAACGTAACAGGATGCGGTACAGACGATGTTCGCGTGGAGTTTGTGATTGCTAATAGTGGTATTTGTGTCGATACCACCTTCGATCGCCCTGCGCTGGGTGGCAGTGGCTATGGGAGCTCAATACAATTTGCGAAAGGCAACAGTACTAACGTCAATTTTGCCATTTATGACCCTAATGACTATTATGCGAGCACGGCTGGTGTCAATGTATATGTCCCTTGCTATCTAAATGGTGATCCGCTTCCGTCGGGAAGTGCCAGTGGAGCAAGCGATTGGTTTGTGGGTTTTCCTTATACAAACAGTGGTAGCGCTACTGCCCCTACCCGAAAATTAAACGGAGCCATTATTGGCTCAACTTGGGGGGTGGCTTACAGCAAACAATCTGGTAAGATTTTTACTGCTGCTTTTCTGAAACGACACATTGGATTGGGTAAGTTGGGTAGTGGAGGTATTTATATGCTGACCCCCACTGCTAACTCTTTTACCGTGAATGAGTTTTATGACATGGATGCCAACGGCCACCGTACCCGAGCAGCGTCAACAGCAGTAGCCTACGGTGCAGGGTCGAGTTTTAACATTAATGCGGCGGGTACTACCGCTACATTTTTAGGCGCTACTGATGCCTTGACCAGCCAACCAGAGGGTTTTGGGGTAGTAGGAAGTAATTCAGATAGGGTGCTTCCAACAACACTTAATACGCCCTCCTACGACCCCGCTGCTTTTGATCAGACGGGCAAATTGGGCCTGGGCGACATCGAAATTAGTGAAGATGGACGTTTTCTTTTTGTGATGAATCTGTATAGTCGTTTACTATTCAGATTAGAACTTGACGACCCCGCTAATCCCACGTCAGTGATTGATGTAAAGTCATACCCACTTCCCGCAACATCGTGTACCAACGGAGTTTTACGACCTTTTGCCGTAACGTTTCACCGCGATAAAGTGTATGTGGGAGCCGTGTGTAGTGGTGAGAATGGAGGTTCAAATACTATCAACGGTGCAACTGATTTATACGCGTATGTGTTTCGTTTGGATGATCCTACACTTGGTACTGCCGCCTTTAGTACGACTCCCGTTCTTTCTTCACCGCTAAACTATCGAAAGGGATTTGCAGATGGGGGGACTTCAAACCAATGGCATCCTTGGACCAACGTGGCAGGATACAATACAGTAGATACGCGCTCGCGTCCTTCACCTATTCTTTCTAATATTGATTTTTCAGACCGTGGCGATTTGATGCTTAATTTCATGGATCGTCATGGTAATCAGTTCGGTTATCTGAACCGCCGTTTCCTTAAAAACAATGACGCCACCCTTATAGATGCTACCATCGGGGGCGAATTGCTCATTGCGGGTGTAGATTGCAACGGCACATATACGCTCGAAAGTAATGCCCGTATTACTACCATTAACGGGGAAGTGATTACAACCTCAGGAGCCAACAATTCGCAAGGGCCTGGTTCTTCTACTGCCCCTGTTACTTCTGGGGAGTTTTTTACTGGCGACAATGGCATCCACGCCGAAGCGTCTATGGGTGCTTTTGCCTCATTTCCAGGGCTGGGAGAATTTATAACTACGATCATGGATCCTATCGTGGTATGGTCGGGGGGAACAAGGCGTATTTCGACTACTTTGGGGAGCAAAATCACCTCTTCGGATTATCAATTATATGATTCGGGTAACACGGGGACTTCAGGGAAAGCAAATGGCTTGGGAGACATAGAACTTTCGGCAGGTTTTGCGCCCATCGAAATCGGTAACCGCGTTTGGGACGACAAAGACGGCGACGGTATTCAGGATGCGGGCGAGCCTGGTTTGGCAGGTATTAAAGTAATACTTTGTACCTCTGCAGGTGCAAAAATAGACTCGGTGGTTACAGACGCCAACGGTACATACTATTTTAGTTCGGCTACGGGCACCAACTCAACTTCGGCCAAATACGGCCTTAGTTTGGCACCCAATACCAGCTATCTCTTGAAATTTCCAACGAGTTCAGGGGTGTTTTTCCTTATTTCTAAAGACCAAGGAAGTAGCGACTTGATTGACTCTGATGCCCAAACCGATGGCCAAGTGCCTTTTAAAACGGGAGATTTGGGGATTGTTAATCACAGTTTTGATGTCGGGTATCAATCTTGCGTACCTATCATTTCGAGCATCGCCCAAACAACGGCTACTTGCAACGGTACGATTGTGAACAATAACGCTTCGGTAACAATCACTGCATCGGGCGATAAATACGCCATTGGCACTTCAACGCTCTATGCTGCCGCAACGACTTTTACAGGTTCGTTTACCGCCAATAGCCTCACAGCGGGTAAGTTTCTTACTTTCCGTATTTTCAACGGGGCTGATGCTTGCTATCGCGATACAACCATTTTGGTGAATCAAAAACTCTGTCCTGCTCCGCCTTGTACCAACACCATCGGCGGAACAGTTTTTAATGATTTTAACAACAACGGCGTATTCAATACCACCGATTCGTTGGGTTTTGCGGGCATTAAGGTTTATGCCTTCAACTGCGCAGGGGTAAAGATTGACTCCGCTGTGACTGATTACCGTGGCCGCTACACATTGACCAACGTCACTGCTGCCAACGACACGGTACGCATTGAGTTTGCCCGTGCTACTTTTCCTTCTTGGGCCAAGCCTACCTACAATGGAGTCGATGGCCGCACCGATGTGCAATTTGTGATTGCGCCTAATTGTACGGTGGACTTGGGTTTAACAACCGATTACTGCCAAAACAACCCGTTTGTGCTGGTGCCTTGTCACGTCAATGGCGCTACTACCGCGACGGGCGACGCGCTGATACGTTTCTCGTATGATGTAACAAGTGCTGGGGCAAATGCCAATAAAAAACAACTGTCAAGTACCAACCAGATTGGTACTACTTGGGGGATTGCCTACCAAAAATCTACCAGTCGCCTGTTTGCCGCCGCCTTTCTCAAACGGCACGCGGCCATGGGGCCAAATGGAGGCGGGGCTATTTATCAAATCAATCCTGATGCTACGGGGCTCAATGGTACGTTGTTTTTTGACATGAACACTGTCGAAAGCACGGGCAGCATTGCCGACAACGCTACCCGTGGTGTAAACACAGCCGCAGGTTCACCAAATACCGACGCCACTGCTTTTGCCCAAATTGGAAAAGTGAGCCTTGGCGATATTGACATTACCGAGGATGAGCAATTCCTTTATACCATTAACTTAGCTACCAAAAAACTTTACCGTGTACCCACAACGAACCCTACGGCGGGTAGCGTAGCGAGCTGGTTGATTCCCACGCCAGGTTGTGTGGGTGGAGAGTGGCGGCCTTGGGCAACCAAAACCTACCGTGGAAAAGTCTATGTAGGTGGGGTATGTGATGCCTCTACTTCACTGCTGCGTAGCGATATGAAAGCCGTTGTTTATGAATTTACACCTGCCACTGGTACGTTTTCGCAGGTACTTGATTTCAAATTAGATTTTGCCCGTGGTAATGCCTCGTCCATTCTTTGTACTTCGGCTGCCTCTATAGACAAGGCGACCCACTGGAATCCTTGGACTGACGTACATACCGTTTTCAACGATTGCGGTGCCAACGATGTGTATCCACAGCCTGTTTTGTCTGATATTGAATTTGATGTGGACGGTTCCATGATTTTAGGATTCTTGGATCGTTGGGGACACCAAACGGGAGAAGCCAATAACTTTCCCAACGGTACATTTGGCGAACAAGGTACGGTAGGGGGAGATGTGATGCGTGCTTATAATAACAACGGCATCTACGAAATTGAAAACAACGGACAAGTAGGGCCGTTGACTGTAGGGGGTACAACCGCCCAGCAAAACTACAATGCGTCTTCGACTTATGCTCCCAATGGCCAAGGACGTGGTGGTAAAGAATTTTACTTTGGCGATACTTGGCAAAGTACGCACGATGAACGAAGTATGGGGTCATTGGCTTTGCTTCCAGGTCGCAGCGAAGTGATAATGGCAGTTATGGATCCAAATACGACGATTTATTCGGGTGGAGCAGCATGGTTAAGCAATATAAATGGATTGTCTAACAAAGAATATACCATATACTCAGGTGGTGCAGCTTCTTTTGGGAAGGGGTATGCTTTAGGCGATTTGGAGTTACAGTGTAATCCACAGCCTATTCAAATTGGCAACCGTTTGTGGATAGATACCGACAAAGACGGGGTGCAAGACCCTTGCAACGAGCCTGGCATTGCCAACGTGGTCGTCAGCCTTTACGATAAATCGGGTAATTTCATTGCCAAAGATACCACCAACGCGCTAGGAGAATATTATTTCGATGCCACCAACGTGGTGGATACCGTAGGTTTGGCCAAGCCTAATTTCTTGGGGCCACAACCAAACACGCAATATTACATAGTTATTGGAAAAGAAACGATTGGAACGGGAGCGCAGTTCAACCGAACCGACGGCATACTCACGTTGAGTACAGGCCAAAAATACGAATTAACGATTTCTAACAGTACCCAAAACAGCGGTAACGACCAAAACGACAATGATTTTGAACTAGCAGGAAATACGGCGCCCGTTGCGTTGCAAGGTTTTCCTGTGATTTGCGAAGCTACTCCAAGTGCGGGTGCAAACCACACGTTCGATGCTGGTTTTATACCTGCCTGCGTCAAACCTGTATTCACGGCTGTTACGCAGGTAAACGCTACTTGCGCCAATGGCACTGTTCAGAATAATGCGTCGGTAACAATCACCGCTAGTGGCGATAAGTATGCGTTAGGCACAGCGACGACCTATGCTTCGGCAACAGCATTTACGGGGTCGTTTACGTTGACCAATCAAACGGCAGGCAATATCATTACCGTGAGGGTGTTTAAAGGAAACAACGTTTGTTTCAAAGATACAACCATCAAAGTAAATACGGTATTGTGTCCAGCTCCGCCTTGTACCAATACCATCGGCGGAACTGTTTTCAATGATTTTAACAACAATGGCGTATTCAATACGACCGACTCGTTGGGCTTTGCGGGGGTCAAAGTATATGCCTTCAACTGCGCGGGAGTGAAGATTGACTCTGCCGTAACTGACTACCGTGGCCGCTATACGCTTACCAACGTGACGGCCTCTAGCGATACAGTAAGGATTGAGTTCGTACGTTCTACGTTCCCTACTTGGGCGCGCCCTACTTATAATGGAGTTGATGGCCGTACGGATGTGCAGTTTGTGATTGCGCCTAACTGTACGGTGGATTTGGGATTGACGAGCTTGCACGATTATTGTCAGGCAAGTCCCTTGATGACCACTACTTGTTTTGTCAACGGAGCGTCGGGCAACGGAGCTACACCTTTAGAAGTCTTGGTGAAGTTTAACTATAACACCACAGGCTCGACGCCTACCCCTCAATATCTATCCAACAAAGGCGAGTTTGGCTCGGTGTGGAGCACTGCTTACAACAACCAGACAAAACAGTTGTTTACAGGTTCATTCCTCAAACGACACGCAGGATTAAAAGATACGGATGGAGATAACAAAGGTGATTTAGGTATTATTTGGCAAACTTCAGATCCGTATGCGGCGACTTTGACCAACAGCGTTTGGGCTGATTTGACCAAAGCGCCTTATAATTTAGATTTTGGGACAATTGGTGATGACGCCGCCCGTCAACTAGGAGTGCCAACTGCGCCTAGTAATGATGCTACTACTTTCCCGCTGATTGGTAAGGTGGGCGTGGGCGATATTGATATTTCGCACGATAACTCGGCACTTTGGGTGGTGAATCCTAAAGGTAGCCAATTGCACAAAATAGCCATTAATACCGACGGCTCGCCAGGAGCTTTGACGACCTTCAACATCCCCAAAGCCTGTGGTAGCAGCTATGATACCTTGTACATCAAAGCAGGAGGGAACGTCAATGGCGCATTAATCAATGGATTCGTAGGAGATGAGTTTTTTGCGGGAGGAGTAACGGCTAATTCTGGACGTACAGGAGCAGCGTATTCGACGTTCCGAAATGGCGGAGGTTTTCAGTACCTGATTAGTGTGCCGAATGGTACGTATAATGTCCAACTTTACTTTGGTAATAATGCTACGGCAAGAAACCAGACCAACAGGGTAGAAGGAACGGCGCAAACCTTAGCCATAGCGGCGAGTGCGAGTGTTTCCCAAATATTCAGCAACGTCACCGTTACCGACGACCGCTTGGATATTGCCATCAATGACAACCCAGGAGGCGATGCCAACGCAATTTTAAGCGGTATTAAAATTTGGTCTGTAGCAGGAGCGAAGTTTGAAGATAGGGCCTATCCGTTTGCCTTGAAGTACCACAAAGGAAAGGTGTACGTAGGAACGACTTGCCCTGCCGAATTGACCCAAGACAAAGACCAACTCAAAAGTATTGTTTATGAATTGCCCGACGATGGTTCTTCTATTTTTACCCCTGTGTTTACAGTACCCCTTACGTACCGACACGGGCGTACTTACAGCCAAGAACCCGTTGAAAGATGGCAAGCTTGGACGGGGGCGATTGACAAAGCGTTCAATGAAGTTGAATTCACGGTATATCCTCAACCAGTATTGTCAGACATTGAGTTTTTGGAAGATGGCGATATGGTTTTGGGCTTTTTTGATCGTTTTGGCCACCAAACAGGCGATAGAAATTATAAAACCTACGGCACTTCTACCATTCGTTCTACGATAGCGGGAGATGTGTTGAGAGCAGATGCACAAGCAGGAAATTTCGTCCTAGAAAGTAATGGTAAAGTGGGTACTAATACCTCAGCGGGAGGAGTAGGTAACAACCAAGGCCCTGGCGGCGGAGAGTTTTATTCGGGTGATAATTATCAAACTGACCACTTAGAAACTAGCTATGGCGGGATGGCATTTATCGCAGGTCGCAATGAGTTGGCCGTAACTGTGTTGGATCCTTTTAATGTGGTTTCATCAGGGGTGACCTATTTCAACAATACCAACGGTAATAGCGCCAGACGATACCAAGTAACTCCAGTGATGATGAGTACTACGTTCTTTAGCAAAGCCATTGCGTTAGGGGATTTGGAAGCACTTTGTGATTTAGCTCCCGTACAAATTGGCAACCGTTTGTGGATAGACACCGATAAAGATGGAGTGCAAGACCCTTGCAATGAGCCTGGCATTGCCAACGTGGTCGTGAGTCTTTACGACAAAGCGGGGAATTTTATTGCCAAAGATACCACCAACGCGCTAGGAGAATATTATTTCGATGCCACCAACGTGGTAGATACCTTAGGTGCAGCCAAACCCAATGTGTTAGGCCCACAACCTAATACGCAATATTATGTGGTGATAGGGAAAGAAGATAGTAAATTCAATACCACCACTGGCTCATTGACGATTGGTGGAATAGGGTATCAACTGACCAAACTTAACAGTACTACCGACGGTGGTAACGACCAAAACGATAGTGATTTTGCAATTGCTACCAATACGGCTCCTGTCGCACTCCAAGGTTATCCTGTTATTTGTGAAACAACGCCAAATGCAGGAGCGAATCATACTTTTGATGCTGGATTTATTAACTCCGCTGTCGGATCGATTGGGGACTACGTTTGGAAAGACCAAAACAACAACGGTGTCCAAGATTCGGGCGAGCCAGCGGTAGCGGGCGTGATTGTTCAATTGTTGAACGCAACGACCAACGCCGTTTTAGCAACTGACACAACGAATGCGCAAGGTCTGTACTTATTCCCGAATTTGGAAAGTGGTACTTACCAAGTGAAAATTGTAACGACGAGTTTACCAGCGGGTTGCGTGATTAGCAGCCAACAAGACTTGGGCGGTGACGATACCAAAGACAGCGACTTTAACCCAACGACAGGTTTGAGCCAAGTCGTGACTATCAATGCCTTGGGAACAGGTTTGGCCAAAGACAACCCGACGGTTGACGCGGGCTTGTATTCTCCGAAAGGTTCGATTGGTGACTATGTTTGGAAAGACCAAAACAACAACGGTGTTCAAGATTCGGGCGAGCCAGCGGTAGCGGGTGTAATTGTTCAATTGTTGAACTCAACGACGAGCGCCGTTTTAGCGACTGACACAACGAATGCCCAAGGTTTGTACTTGTTCTCAAATTTGGAGAGTGGCACTTACCAAGT
>NZ_KI519431.1:7106-42234 GCF_000482465.1 Runella limosa DSM 17973 | reverse complement strand
TTGCCAGCGGGTTGTGTGATTAGCAGTCAACAAAACTTGGGTGGCGATGATACAAAAGATTCAGATTTCAATCCAACGACAGGTTTGAGCCAAGTCGTGACTATCAATGCCTTGGGAACGGGTATTGCGAAAGATAACTTGACGGTGGATGCAGGTTTGATTGTGCCTTGTGTGAAATCAAGCGTGATTGTGACTGAGGCACCATTGTGTTCGCAGGACGTTCAAACTTACAGCATTAAGTTTACAGTAAACAACAAATTGGGCATAGTGAAAGTAAACAAAGGAACATTGACGGGCAACAATCCATACACCGTAACAGGCATTCCATCGGGAGCGAGTGTGATAATTACGGACAGCTTGAGTGCGATTTGTAAGTCAGATACGACGATTGTTGGGCCTAATTGTAACTGTAATCCGCCAGTACCTGTGTTGTTGGCACCAAGTATGACGGCTTGTATCGGTGATACCTTCCCGACGTTGAAAGCAGCCGTAGTAGGTTTGGCGACAGTTGAGTGGTTTAGTCAACAAACGGGCGGAACGTTGCTATCAACGGGCTTGAATTATAAGCCAACTGGCACCGTAACGGGTAGCACAGTGTTCTACGCACAAGCACGCAGCACTGACCCAAGTTGTCCGACAGCCATCAGCACAAGCCGAGTTCCTGCCAATATCAACGCACAGAATTGTGTTGACACCATTGATTTGGCTTTGAAGAAATCAATTAGCGCCAAAATAGCGCGGGTAGGTGATGTGTTGACCTACACGGTAAAAGTGTGGAACCAATGGAGCAAAAACGCAACGGGTGTAGAAGTAACGGATTCAATAGCAACGACGGCACAGTTTGTGAGCGGTAGCTTTGCGCCAAGCCGAGGCAGTGCGACCATTAGCGGTAATGTCATAAAATGGAACATTGGAAACATCAATGCCAATGGCGACACCGTGACGTTAAGCTACCAAGTGCGCGCCACGCAAGCGGGTATCCATTTGAACACGGCCGAAATCAGCAAGACCAACGAAAAAGACCGAGACAGTACGCCAGGTAATGGCAAAGGCGGCGAAGATGACATCGATCAGCAATGCTTCACGGTGCCGTTTGAGTTGTGTGCGGGTCAGAAGTTAGAAGTAGGTGTTCCTGCCAATTTAACAAATGTCCAATGGTTCAGAAACGGTGGCACGACGGTAGTAGCAACGGGCAATGTGGTGTTATTCAGTGAAGATGGCGTTTACACCTTCACGGCCACCAACCAGACTTGCCCATCCAACGGCTGTTGTCCAGTCATCATCGAGCCAGGTACCAATTGTTGTCCAGCCGAGGTGTGTGTACCATTTACGGTAAGGAAAATCAAGAAGTAAATAGAGGATAGTTAAATCAACTTTAAAAAGGCTGCCTTTCGGGCAGCCTTTTTTGTTGTGGGGTGAAAGGTAGGTTGTTACTTTACTTAAAAATCAATATGTTATTTAATGGGATATTAGTATATATACCAAATTTAATTGTCGAATTTGTTATGTATAAAGTTTTTTTATTCCTATCCGCATTTGGTTCAATTGTTGTACGGTCAATTTTGGAAATAAATTGATAAAATACTACTACGATGGTATCTATTTTTTGACCGAATGTACTTTTATATTAGGTTTTAATTTGTAAAATATCCAATGGTATGAAATTTGAAGTTGTAGGATGCAATGTTTTACAAAACAGGTGTAAAAAAATGAGTGTAATGTACCTGTAAGTAAGTATCTTAAAAAATATTCCTACAAATGAAAAGAAAATATCCCTATTTGTTTGTTCAAAAAATTGAGAAAATGTGGGTTTTTATGCTCGTTTGTGTTGTGTTCTTAAGCAGCCAAACGTTTGCCCAAACCCTCTCAATTGAAGCCTCCTCCAACAAATCGGACATCCTGACAGGAGAGACGTTTACCTACACGCTCAAATATAGTTGCGCGGCAGGTACGGGCGATTGCCCCAACGTAACCATGACGGCGACCATTCCTTCGTCGATTTCATTTCCCAACCAAGTCATAGGATTAACAACGGATATCGACAGCTACACTTTTTCGGCAGATCGACGAACGGCAACCTTTACCTTTAAAAACCCGCTGAAAGCTGGGAATACAGGTATCATCGAATTGTTGGGTCAAGGTGATTTCGGAAAAATAGATGGTACGACGGGTACGATGACGGCGAGCATTGTTTCGGGCTCGGGAACCCCCGCTACCGCAACTGTCACCACAACTTTGCATTCAACCAATAAGTTTTGCCCAGCGAAATCCAATGGACGAGGCTTGGCAATTGATAATTCTACTTTTTACGATATTTACCTCCAATTTCCAGGTAATTATGGCGCCACTGGGATTGGGACAACCAGTGTAAGCTCAGTGGTGATGGTTGATAACCTGCCAGCCAATGCCGTTATCAATGGCGTCACAGCCACGGCTCTTGACGGCTTTCCAACGCCTTCGGTTCCATCGGGTACTTGCGTTGTTGATAATACACCTGGAGCACCAAAAGTAACTTGTACTTTTCCTGCTTCGACCTTCCAAATCGGCAGTGCATACGCCCCGAGGGTGGTTGTTAAAATAGACGTTACGTATCCAAGTGGTAGTTTTAGCGCGGGGGATAACGTTACAAATAATGTCACAGTGGCTTACACACCCGATGGAGGTTCGCCCATTACGGCTACCAACGGCAGTAGCGTTACCTATCAAGGAGGGGCTACCTACGCCACCCAAACTACTGAAAATTGTACTTCTACGCTTACTGTAACGGATAAGCTGGTGGCACCAGAGGCCAAGTTGGCAATCGGAAAAGGTACTTCTTCTACAAAAATCCGACCTGGCGATGTTGTATTGTTTGAGTTTTCAGCAAGCAATACGGGTAATGTACCATTAAATAACGTAGTACTTGAAGATATTTTACCCGCAGATTTAAGAGGAGTTTCGGTGAATCAAGTTTCTAAAGTAAACATGACAGGTACTGAAACCATTACGTATTGGGTGAAAACAAACGCCCAAACCACCTATTTTCAAGTTTTGATGACGGACTATACTTATGCGCCTCCTTCGGGTGAATACATAACGCATTTTAAAACCGAGATTAGTTCTTTGCCTGCGGGGGCGTTGGTGCAGTATGGGGGAATCAGAGTAACCCTTGCACCAGGTAGTACCGCAACGTCGGTCACCAACTGTCTGACTGCCGTAAGTTCGACGCCAGGAGTAACCATTACGCCTGCGTCGGCTTGTCAAACCATTCCTGTGGCTCCTTTGGATAATTACAGCTCGCTGGTGGTTCATAAATGGATGACAAGTAATCCATCAAGCCAGTACGCTGTTTTCTACGGTGCTTCTCAGAACATTGGCACGACGGTGTGGTCAATGATTCAAGCGGTGAATTTATCGGGAGGCCAACCCCTCCAAAACCCTGTGGTAATGGATTTACTTCCAGTAGGGTTGAGTTATGATGGGGCGATTCAGTACGTCCCCACGAGTTGTAATTTTCCTCCTGCCGACAACACTGAAATTATTCCCAATTATAACGGTACGGGTAGAACTTTGGTGCGCTTGTCTTGGAACACCCCTATGCCTTCGGGTTGCGATGTATGGTTTAGCATAAAAACAAAAATTAATACCCTTGGCACGGGCGGAAACCTTTCGTCAAATGAAGCTGCTTGGGCACCCAAAGACGCCTACAGCCAACCTGTGGGGATTAAAAACCCTGCCTTTTTTACAGGAAGTAGTGCCGCTAAATGTTTCAAAGAAAATATCTATGAAACCATGGATCGTTACGAAACCGTCGATAAGTTTGATTTAGACGGGGACGGCTCTAAAGCAGACACTATCTGTTTTACAGCGGGTTATATTGGTCTTACTTCGGTTGCCCAGTTGGAGTCGGTGAAGTGGGTAAAAGGCCAGTGTGATACGGTTTACAGCAAACACCCCGATTTTGGACAAACCATGCCTGGTGGGATTGCCAATTATAAATTGATTGTTCGTAACAACGGAAACGTGCCTGCGTCGAGCATTGAAGTGCTTGATATGTTACCTTACATTGGTGATATTGGCGTAAAAGACCTCACCGCCCGTTTGACCCAATGGCGGCCTAATTTGGTCACGCCATTGATTACGCCAACGGGGGTAACGGTATATTATACGACCGTTCAGAATCCGTGTCGGACGGATTACGTTGCGAGTGGGCCTTCAGGATGCAATCCGCCCAATTGGACGACCGTTTTGCCCGCCGACCCAACCACGGTTCAGGGGCTAAAATTTGATTTTGGAACAAAAGTCTTAAATCCTGGTGACGAAGTTGAACTTACTTGGGACATGCGCGCGCCAGTAAATGCGCCTACCAACGGCGAAATTGCGTGGAACTCGTTTGCTTTCAAAGCAAAACGGAACGACAACAATGACCCGTTCTTGCCTGCTGAACCCAACAAAGTAGGGATTAAATTAAAGCCATTGGTACCAGGAGTATATGGAAACCGAGTGTGGATTGATGCCAACAAAAACGGTATTCAAGATACGGGCGAAGTGGGAGTAGATGGGGTACGAGTGGAATTGCACCAAGATAACGGCGACGGAATCGCTGACCCTAAAAATGACCCACTTATTGGCTATACCGCAACAGGAAATGGGGGTTTGTATTTGTTCCCTAACTTGGCGCCAGGCAATTATTTTGCGGTGTTTTTTGTGCCAGCAGGGTATAGCACTACCACTCCCAACGTCGTAACTCCAGGAGATAGCCTTGATTCGGACGGCGTACCGACGCTTTGTAATGGCCAACGTGTGACGGTGGTTGACATTACAACTATTGATGCTGCGGAAGTTGATTTACGGTGGGATCAAGGTATCTATTTGGACAAAGCAGCCTTGGGGAATTATGTTTGGTTTGACCAAAATTTGAACAACGTACAAGACGAATCAACGACTAACGGTGTAAACGGTGTAATCGTTTGTTTGTACAAAGACAACGGTAACGGAATCGCCGAACCCGATGCGGCCGACGGGGCACCTGTAGCCAGAGATACCACTTCCAATGACATTTATGGTCGTCCTGGGTATTATTTGTTTGAAAACCTTGACCCTGGAAAGTACTTCGTGAAATTTAAGTTGGCAACGGGGCAAACTTTTACCACCAATACAGGAACAGTCAATGGCGCAAGCGATGAGACGGATTCTGATCCCACTTCAACAGGCGTAACCGAAGTAACTGAACTAACGGCTGGAGAAGTGGACTTGACTTGGGACGCGGGGATTATCATTCCAACGGGGCCGTATAATTTGGGTAACTTAGTTTGGAACGATGCCAATAACAATGGAAAAGTGGACGGAACCGAAACAGGTATTAATGGCGTAACCGTTATCTTGTTTGAAGACCGAAACAATAACAGCAAACCTGACCCCGACGAATACGTAACAACAACCATTACGGGCACCGTGGGCGGATTGCCAGGCATTTATACGTTTACCAATTTGCCAGCGGGTAATTACATCGTTCAAGTACCCGATGGTAACTTCAATGGGCCGTTGAAAGACTTCGTTAGTAGTACAGGAAATGACCCTGCGCCAGACCCCGACGATGACGTCGAAAACGATGACAACGGTACTGCGGTTGTAGGTTGTGGAATTATTAGTAAACCTATTACGCTTGGGAGCAATGCAGAGCCGTTGGACAATGGAAAAACCAATTATAGCGTTGACTTTGGATTCTATAAATGCACAAAACCAAATTATACCGTAACCGTCACTCAACCTACATGTGCGGGAGGAAAAGGCAGTATTGTGTTGGGGACAGGTACTATTGGAGATAAAGTCACTTACACGACGGGAGATGCTTCGACCTTGGCGACTTATGCAAATGCAACTTTGATTAGCAGCTTGACGGGAGGAGTAATCGTTGGAAATATCAACAATCCACCCATGGACGTGACGTATTTGGTAAGAATCTATAACGGTGAAGATGGTTGTTTCAAAGACTTTACGTTCACCATTAAACCATTAAGTTGTTGCACCAAACCAGTGGCTTTGGCTACGCCAAAAGCACAAACGATATGTGCAGGTGGTACGGTGTCAGCCTACACAGCTACGCCAAGTACAGGTGTAGAATACAAATGGTATGGGCCATTGGCCGACACGACGAGCAGTTTGGGCACAGCAATGAGCGGCGCGACAAGTGCGACCTTCACGCCGAGTGGCGCAGCGTTAACCACGGCAGGTACGAAGTACTACGCAGTGGTAGTAAATACAACGGGTGATTTGACTTGTGCTGATACGGCTTATGTACAATTGGTAGTGAATGCCAAGCCAACAATTGCTGATGGCAGTGCTACAATTTGTGCAGGCGAGTCAGTAGATTTAACCTCAAAAATTACGAATTATGCAACGTATTTAAGTCCAGTGTGGACAGTAGGTACAGCGGGCGGTACAGCCGTAGCAACGCCAAGTTCAGTAAAACCAACGGGTACAACGACCTACGTATTGGTGGCTCAAAATGCGGCAGTCTGTAAAGACACGGCGAACGTAGTGGTAACAGTTAATCCAAAACCAAGCGCAGGCAAAGACACGACTTTAGCCTGTGTAAATGCTGCGACAAATACTTTGGCGACGAGCTACACCTTAGTACCAAGCCCAGCGGGCGGAACGTGGTCACAACTGGGTACGACTCCAGCTACGGCGACGATTACGGGTAATAACGTGACAGGAATGAGCGTATCAGGCACGTACCAGTTTATTTATACAACTGCCGCAGGTTGTAAAGACACGATTGCAGTAACAGTCGCTCCTTGCGCAGGTTGTGTGAAACCGAATGCAGGTGCTGATGCGGCAAGTGTATGTCAACCAACGAGTACGGCGAAGTTGACGGCAGTGACGACAGGTGGCACATGGGCACCAATCGTTAGCCCAGCGAACCCAAGCGCGGCGACGATAGATGCTAGTGGCAATATCAATGGCTTGAATGCAGCAGGTACATACAAGTTTGTGTATTCGGTGACAAGTGGCGGTCAAACGTGTACTGACACGGCACAAGTAATTGTACTTGCCAAGCCAACAATTGCTGATGGCAGTGCTACAATTTGCGCAGGCGAAACCGTTGATTTGACTTCGAAGATTACAAACTACAACACATACTTGAGTCCAGTATGGACGGTAGGTACAGCGGGCGGTACGGCCGTAGCAACGCCAACTTCGGTGAAGCCAACGGGTACAACGACCTACGTATTGGTAGCTCAAAACGCGGCAGGCTGTAAAGACACAGCGAACGTGGTAGTAACTGTGAATCCTAAGCCAAGTGCAGGTAAGGATACGACGTTGGTATGTTCAAACGGCAATGTTCCATCAAGTGTTCAATTGTCAGCTACGCCGACGGGCGGAACTTGGTCAGCATTGGCAGGCAATCCAACGGGAACAACGGTGAGTAGTTCAGGATTGGTGAGCATCACCAACGCCACTGCGCAAGGTAAATCATTTGATTTTGTTTATTCGGTGAATGGTTGCCAAGATACGGTGAAAGTGATTATTCCGACTTGTCCTCCTCCTTGTATCAAATCAACGATTAGTTCAGCTGCCCCAGTATGTTCAAACGATGCCCAAACTTACAGCTTCACCTTCACGGTGGCCAACAAATTGGGTATTGTGAAAGTGAATAAAGGCACTTTGAGCGGAAGTAACCCTTACACGGTATCAGGTATTCCGTCGGGTCAGAATGTGATTATTACTGATAGTCTGAGTGCGATTTGTAAGTCAGACACGATTATCGCGGGCGTGAATTGTAACTGTAACCCAGCGATGCCACAGTTGTTGACGCCAAGTTTGACGGCTTGTATCGGGGATACTTTCCCGACGTTGAAGGCGACGGTAGTGGGACTAGCAACTGTAGAATGGTTTAGCCAACAAACGGGCGGAACAGTACTAGCAACGGGCTTGAGTTTCAAACCAAGTGGCACGGTATCAGTGAATACGATTTTTTACGCTCAAGCGCGCAGTACTGATCCAACGTGTCCGACGGCGGTGAGCACAAGCCGCGTACCAGCGACGATTAATGCGCAGACTTGTATTGATACGATTGACTTAGCGTTGAAAAAGTTGATTGACAAGAAGATAGCGCGGGTAGGTGATGTGTTGACTTACACGATTAAAGTGTGGAATGAATGGACCAAGAACGCGACGGGTGTGGAAGTGGTTGACAGTATAGCCACGACGGTGCAGTTTGTGAGCGGAAGCTTTTTACCAAGCCGAGGCAGTGCGACTATCAGTGGCAATGTGATTAAGTGGACGATAGGCAACATTGCCGCCAACGGTGACACGGTGACGTTGCGTTACCAAGTTCGGGCGACGCAGGCAGGCATTCATTTGAACACGGCTGAAATCAGCAAGACCAACGAGAAAGACCGAGACAGCACACCAGGCAACGGCAAAGGCGGTGAAGACGATATCGACCAGCAGTGTTTCACGGTGCCTTACGGTTTGTGTGCGGGTCAGAAGTTGGAAGTGAGTGTACCTGCAGGTTTGACGAATGTACAGTGGTTCAAGAACGGTGGTTCGACGGCGGTAGCGACGGGGAATGTGGTGTTATTCTCAGAAGTGGGCGTTTATACGTTCACTGCGACGAACCAGACGTGTCCAGCCAACGGCTGTTGCCCAGTGATCATCGAAGCGGGTACCAACTGCTGCCCAGTTGACTTGTGTATTCCTTACACAGTGAAAAAAGTAAGGAAGTAAAAGGAGTGGATTTTTACACAAAACACCCCATCGAAGCAATTTGATGGGGTGTTTTGGCTTATTTGCTGTATATTCGCCCATCATTTTTGGACTGAATATGCTAAAGACAATTGTTAAAATAAGTGATGTAACCAACCTCTCCGATGCCCGTTATTGTGCAGGAATGGGGGTGGAAATGTTGGGTTTTTCGGTGGATGAAACCTCGGAGAGTTTTGTTGACCTCAAAAAATTTCAGGAAATACGCTCGTGGATTGCGGGGGTGCAAATTGTGGCTGAAACCACTTCGACCGACGCGGAAGTTATTTTAGAAAAGATAACGAGCTATCAACCCGATGCCGTTCAGGTTAGTGAAGCAAGCGTATTGCCGTGGCTTAAAGCCGAGACAATTAAACCCATTATTTTACGGGTAGAAGCCGACCAAGACGTGGATACGGTGGTTGAAATTATGGAAAATAATTTGCAGTATGCGTCTTACTTTTTGTTAGAATCTTCTTCTGAAAGTGCGTTGGACGGCGATTGGCCTGAGTTTTTGGGTACGATTGCTAGTCGTTTCCCCATTCTAATTGGGTTTGGAATTACGCCCGAAAATGCTTCTTCCTTGTCCGAAACTACGGCGATAACGGGCGTAGCTTTGCGAGGAAGCGAAGAAATTCGTCCAGGGTTTAAAGATTTTGGAGAATTGATGGACGTGCTGGAGGCATTAGAGGACGAATAACCTTAGGTTGTCCGTTTTTTACACTACTTTGTCAGCGGCGTCATTCTAGTTTTGTGTCAACAAACCACTACTAGAATGACGCCTGTTTTTTCTCGCCGATTTACGCTGCGCTCTTTGTTTGTCGCAGGTTTATTTCCAAGATTTAGTGCTGCATCCGACACGCCAACCCAGGCTATTTTGGTTCGGAAAGACGAAGGTGAACGCCTAAAAATAGGGGGTTCTACCCTTGACTTTAAACTAAAGAAAAATCAAACGGGAGGCCAATTAGCTTTTGCCGAAGAAGTCATTTCGGTAGGTACGTTGGGAGCTCCGCCCCATCTTCACCGCACATTCGACGAAGTGTGTTATGTCTTGGAGGGTACGGTACAGGTATGGGTTGAGGGAGAAGTAGTTACGCTCAATTCGGGGGATGTTCATTTGAGGCCCAAAGGAAAAATGCACACGTTTTGGAATGCAGGTAAAACGCCCGCCAAATGC
The DNA here is from genome assembly GCF_000482465.1 of Runella limosa DSM 17973. GTDB lineage: Bacteria > Bacteroidota > Bacteroidia > Cytophagales > Spirosomataceae > Runella > Runella limosa. The sequence goes on along the minus strand of NZ_KI519431.1, from coordinate 32,327 downwards.
CTTGAAATCAGTATGCCAGGGGGACACGAAGACTACTTGCGTGAAATGAGCCAGTTATTGGCGAAAGGAACGCGTCCTAAGCCTGAAGATTTTGCGGCTCTAGAACAAAAACATGACATTGTTTATTTTTGGGATAAACTCCCCGAAATTATCCAAAAGTATAAGGTACATTTGTAATAACTCCCTTCTCCCATGTTTCTACGCGTTTACACACCTTGTCTTGCTTTACGCCCCTTTGTGCGTGAGTACACGGTAATGCACGTACAGGTTGAAGGAGCCAGCGGAAGTATTTTTAAGCCTTTTCCTGCAAGTCCCGACCAGTGTCTTTATTTCTATGCCCGCGACCCTGTAATTAGTAGGAGAGGGGAGCATGAGGCTATTCTAAACAAAGCTGCTAGTATTGTGGTGGGGCCGCAGGCAACGAGGGTTAATTTAGAAATTTATCCCAATCATTTGACGGTGGCGGTGGTGTTTCGGCCAGGTGGGTTGCACGCACTTTTGGGGCAACTTCCAATGACGGAGCTGTTTGACTATTCGATAGACAGTTCGCTTATTTGGCCAACTGAAATTCGAGAGCTTAATGAACAGTTGGCGCTTACGACGAATTATGATTTGATGGCTGCGTTGGTAGAAGCATTTTTGGTTCGTCAATTTGCGCGCCAAGAAATCTCACAACAGCCATTTGATAAGACGCTTCGATGGATGGCTCAGTCGTCGCAAGAGCATTCGGTGGAACAGCTCGCCGATATGGCCTGTTTGAGTGTTCGTCAGTTTCGTCGGAAGTTTTATGAAGCCATGGGGCTAAGTCCCAAAACATTTGCTCGAATTGTTCGATTTAGTAAGGCGTTTCGATTAAAAGAAAAAAATCCCAAACTAGACTGGCTAGATGTAGTCGCCATCACAGGCTACCACGATTTTAGGCATTTGGTGCGCGATTTTAAGGATTTTGCCGATGCAACCCCAACGTTGTTGTCGGAAGAAGAAAGCCGTCACCAATTGAAAATCTATACAACGTTTGATTAAAATAAAAATACCACCCTGAACGAATCTTCAGTGGTGGCATTCTACTTGTGAATGGGCTGTTAATTTAGGTGGGTATATAATAGCTCCTTAGGAGTTCTTACTTTCTTCAGTTTAGCCAACCAGTCGTTGTCTTCATCGCGGTAACCCAATGCTACGATGGCTGTACTTTTTAATCCTTTTTCGGCCAATCCCAACAATTCATCCAATGCTGCGGCATTGTAGCCTTCCATCGGAGTGGCATCCACTTCTTGGTCAGCGGCAGCTACGAGGCTAATGCCAAGGGCGATGGCAGATTGTTTGGCCGTGTGGGCAAAGTTTTGCTCAGGCGTATTGGCGAGCACCATGCCCAACAAACGCTTACGGTACTCGTCAGTAGCGCTGTCAGGAAGGCCTCTTTCGGCGTTAGAACGCTTAAAAACGGCATTGATACGCTCCTCGGTATAGTTGTCCCACGCAGTAAAAATCAACAAATGTGAAGCATCCGTGATTTGAGATTGACCAAATGCGATGGGCTTAATTTTCTCTTTTAATTCTTCATTCGTTACGACAAGAATCTCGTATGGCTGCAAACCTGATGACGACGGCGACAAACGGATGGCTTCTAAGATATAGTCAATTTTCTCTTGGGGCACTTGTTTGCCCGACATTTTTTTGGTGGCATAACGCCACTGTAAGCTTTCGATTAAATCCATGATTTTATATGTTAATACATTTAATGTCTGTACGTAATATACATTTGTAAGAGAAAAATTGTTCCAAAGCGCACATTAAAAACGCATTAAACGGATTTTTGTAGAAGTAATCTATTGATTAACAGTAGTTTTTGGGGTAAAAAAAACGGACAATAGTTTCCTATTGCCCGTTTGAAATCGACTGGGAGGTAGTTTATTGTAAAATCACGTCGAGAAGGGGCGTAAAATTAGTACCCAAGGCATTGGCATTAATTCCTGGCCCCGAATTTTGCCACGAAAATACCCGACCATCTTTCATGGTTGCCACAAAGCGAACTCGAAGGCGGTCGTTGGCGCGTAAATTAGCAGCGGTTACGCCCGTTTTTGAAAGCAGTTCCGACACCGAAAGTTGTTCTTTACCATTGAGGCTCGTCAGGGTTTTGACCATCACGCCGTGCGGTGCCGCCGTAGAAGCCGTTGGCGTTACCACCGTGCCGCGTACGTGACTTACGTAGGCATCCACTTTTGAAATCTCGTCGGCGTTGGCGCTTTGGGTCGTAAATGCCATGTTGGCCGAGGCTACATTGGCAAGCGAAACATTAATGATATTGATGTTGGCAGCCGTTACAGCCGCAGGAAGCGGATCGGGCCAAGCCACAAAACTAGCCCCGTGCGCTATATCAGGAAACGGACTTTTGGTCTCACAGCCAGCCAGTGCCAGCATGAAAAAACCAAGGAGGGAAAGAAAATATGTCGTCTTTTTCATAAAAATGTTCTGTTTGTTTTTAGTAGTCCATCGTCGATGGTCTATAGTCCATAGTTTACGGTTGGTGTTTGAAAGTCCACAGTCGATGGTCCATAGTATAGGTTTTTGAAATTAAATCTATTGACTGTGGACTATCGACCATCGACTAAAATCACTTCTGCCAAAAGACTTTTGCGGTGGCAATGACGCGTTGCGCAGGAGCATTTGGGTTCAATTGGAGCTCGCCAGGAACGGGATAAGGCATCGACTGTGGGTAACCACGGTTAAGGTTGGTAAAGGCAATGTTGTCCGTGTTGGGGTCATAAATTTTGGGAAAACCTGTACGGCGAATGTCGTTGTAGGATTCTAACCCAAAGCCAAAGTTGGCAATCCATTTTTCGGTCATAATCAATTCCAGTTTACCATTGTCGTCGGCAGCATCGTATTTGGCCAAAACAGCATCCACGTACTCTTTGATGGTCGCCGCCGAGAGAGCAGGAGCACCTCCGCGCGAAGCGGCGGCATTGACTTCAGTAAAGGCAGCGTTCATGGCATCCGTAAAAAACTGCTTGGCGTTTCCTGTACCAGTGTTTGTTTGAGCTAATTCAGCACGGGTAAACAAGTAAGAATGATACGGCAAAATGCGCTGAGGGCCATCGCCACGGGCCGAAGCACCACTTACGCCCGCTGCTGATACACCGTTACCGTCGTCGTAGCGACCGCCACAGTAATATAACCCAACGATGGTGTTTGACGAAGATTGGTCAAATCCTTGGTTAGGCCCCTGCGACGAAAAGTAAATCGACACAAAGTTTCCGTTACGATATTCAACGGGGTTTTGGGCCGTGGGGCGCGCCGCCGAAAGTTGGTTAAAATAATAGTAAGGAATGCGCGGGTCACGAATGCCGTCCAATACGGTATTGAGGGTGCTAGTTCCAAGCAAAATTTCGTGAAAATACGGACTGATGTAATTGTCGCGGCCCGAAGTGGTGATGTTGTAATCTTCACGGAAAATCGGGTTACGGTTGTCGGGGGCACTTGAAGTACCGTAGCTGAGTGAAAAACTTCCCGCCGACGTCATCAAATCTCCTTCTGCAATCAAGGCATTCACCTGCGTACTTACATTTTGTACCAAACGGATTTGATTATACAGTTTGAGTTTCAGGGTTTTGGCAAATTGCCGCCAGCGCGTTAGGTTTCCTCCATAAATCAAATCGTCGGTTTTAGGGCTGAGTGCCGATGATTTGGCGAGGTTGGCAATCCCTTCGTCAATCATCGCAAAAAGCTGAGGATAAACGTCTTGTCCTTTGTCAAATTTAGGAAAAGGAACTTTGGCCGAAGTACTGGCCTCGGTAAAAGGAATTTCACCCCATACATCCACCATGTAGCTGAACGCCATTGCTTTTGTAATTTGGGCAACGCCCGTATAGGCAAATTGCTGGCTTGCATTGGCTTGTTCAATGAGCACATTTAGGTTTTGTACGGCACGGTACATGTTGGCCCACGCTTGGGTCACGGGGAAGTCTTGCCCCGTGATGGCGTACTGGTCGTTGTTGCTGCGTTGGGTTACTTGGTGTACAAAAACCCCCGCAGGATTGGCCAAGCCAGTTGGCCCAGCCCCGAGTGAGTTGACGATGTCGAGTTGGGCATTGGTGAGGAGCTGACTCGAATTGACCGACGAGGGGTTATTAGGGTCATTGTTGATGTCGAGGTTACACGCATTGAGTAGCAATAGGGAGGCAATGAGCGTAATATGGGTGACACTTTTTAAGATTCTATTCATGGTATTTTTAGTTTTGTTGTTAGAAAGTAACACTTAGGTTGACCCCATAACGGCGAACAGAAGGAGCGGCAAATAAGTCGATTCCTTGGGTATTGCTGTTTCCGAAGGTGTTTACTTCAGGGTCGAAGTTGGAGTGTTTAGGGAAGTTAGGCGCAAAAAACCAAAGGTTACGACCGCTCAAAGTGATGTTGGCCGAACCAAAAGGTGTTTTTGCCAACAAACCTTTCGGCAACGAATAACCTAAAGTAATCTCGCGCAAACGAACGACTGTGGCGTCCCAAACCGAAAATTCGTTAGGAGCGTTTACGGCCAACGAGCCACCCGCCGATTGGAACCAAAGGTTGTTTTCCATTACTTGAATATTGTTAGGAATGGGTTTGCCATCGCCGTCTAACAATGGTTTGAGGGTATTTGCATCGCCCAGTACCCCCGCTACTACTTTTGGTATTTCACGGTTTTCGGTGTCTTGCGTTACCCCACGTCCTAACAAGAACTGGTTGGTCCACGAATACAAATCACCGCCGTGACGATAGTCAATCACTCCGCTAAGGGTAAAGCCTTTGAAACGGAAAGTGTTGCTAACGGCCAAGGTAAATTTAGGGTTAGGGTTGCCAATGATTTTTTGTTTGGTATCAGGAATGGTCAAACCTGTGTTGGGATTAATAAGGGCGTTACCGTTTTCGTCCCGAGCAACTGCCGTACCACGCAATACCCCAAACCATTCGCCAGGACGCACCACAGGAATGGGCTGATTGGTGTAAATATTACGTAATGTTACTTCTTCCACTCCCTCGGCTAGAGTCTCGACGATGTTGCGGTTTTGGGTATAAGCGGTGAAAATATCCCACTTAAATCCATTGGCGAGTTGAATAGGCACCAACGTAAGTCCTGCCTCAATTCCTGAGTTACGGATCGAACCAAAGTTGGTCACGAATGAGGTATATCCCGACGATTGAGGCAACGAACGGCGGGCGATGATGTCGGTACTCAAACGGTTATAATACGTCAAGTCCAACGAAGCGCGTCCACCAAAGAACTCTAGGTTGGTTCCTACTTCTACTTCTTTGGTAAACTCAGGTTTTAAGTTCGGGTCGAAAGCCGAAGCCGCTACCGAAGCACCCGATTGGCCATTGAATGGATAGTCGTTGTAACGAGTTGAGCCTACTAAGCCAGAGCTTTCACCCAAGTTGATACGGAAGGTATTAAGTACTTGGTAAGGATCGGCATCGCGTCCAACTTTGGCATAACTTACCCGAAGTTTGGCGTTGCTCAATACGTTCGACTTGATACCCAGTGCTTCGGTCAAAATAAACGAAGCACTTCCTGAATAATAGAAATAACTGCGGTTGTTGGCGGGTAATGTCGAAGACTTGTCATTGCGCCCCGTGAGAGTAAGGTAAAGGTAGTTTTTATAACCCAACGTTAAATCCGCAAAAGTCGCGTACAAACGACGCTTGCTCATGCCCGTGTTTCCTGTGTTGGGAGTGACGGTGCTTACGTTGGTAATCAGGTCAATACCCCGCGTGACAATCCCAAGGCCATTGACGCTCGTTTGGTCAAACTTACGTTCGTTGTAGTTGGCACCTATTACCGCACGAAGATCAATGTCGGGCGTCAAATCGTGTTTGAAATTCAAGAGCAAATTGTGGTCTTGTTCGCCAAAAGAAATGGCATCAAACTGCATACTTCCAATGCCTTGCGCACCCGAAAGCGATCCTGCCGAAATCCGCTGAAAGCGGTTGTCGTTGTACGTATTATATCCGCCTTTGTAGCTGATATTCATCCAGTTGGTGATGTCATACAAAAGACTTCCATTCATAGAAATGCGGTTGACCTTGCTGGTATAAATACTGTTGTTGATTGACCAAAAAGGGTTGTCGGCTTGCCCAAATGGGAAAAAGAACACACCGTTTCCAAACGGATCTTCGTAAGGAAGCTTGTCGAGGGGCCAGTTACGGGGTTGTTGAAACATCCGCGCGAGTGGTGAAGTCCCATCACCCCCAAACAGTGGGCTATCCTGAACGGTATTGGTGTAGGCTAAGTTAGCACCTACGACGATGCCATTTTCAAGGGTGGTATTTCCGCCAATGCTGATGTTGGTACGTTCAAAGGCCGAGCCAGGGAAAAAGCTTTTTTGGTCGGTGCGCGAAATCACCGAAGTAATGCTCGCTTTTGGTCCTCCGCCCGTGATGCTGATGGAGTTTTCATAGACATTGCCCGTGCGAAAGAAATTCTTGACGTTGTCGGGGTAGGCTTGGTAGGCTACGTTGCCGTTGGGGCGAAGGCCGTATTGTGCTGCAATCGCGGGGTAGTTGGCCGCGTAAGTGTTGTAACCCACCCAGATAGGAATGGAGTCAACGGGAGCAGTGGTATTGGTCCAACCACCTGCGGCGTTGTAAATTCGTCCTAATCCAAAAGCGGGTCCCCATGTTCCGTTGGCATTGGCATACACCTGCTGAGAGCCTGAGCCGTATTTGTTTTGGAAGTCGGGATAGCTGGCGATTTTTTCGGCCGAAAACGAAGAATTGTACGTAATCTCAAGTCCTTTTTTGGATAATTTGTTGGTGCCCGACTTGGTGGTGATGACAATCACCCCATTGGCGGCGCGCGTTCCGTACAAAGCGGCGGCGGCGGCACCTTTTAGCACCGTCATTGAGGCAATGTTGTTGGGGTCAAGGTCGGCGATACGACTTGAGAACGAGGCCCCGTTGTCGCGGAAGTTGCCACTTTCGTTGAGGTCGTTGTTGTAAGGAATCCCATCGACGACGAAAAGGGGTTGGTTAGAACCAAAAAACGAATTAGCGCCGCGAATGGTAATGCGCGACGAACTACCCGCTGTTCCGCCCGAACTGTTAATATTAACCCCAGGGATTTTGCCCTGCATGGCTTTTATAACGTCGGGCTCTGATTTCTGAACCAGCTTGTCGGCCGAAAGGCGTTCGACCGAATACCCCAAGGTTTTGTTGCTACGTTCAATCCCCACGGCGGTTACGACCACTTCGCCGAGTTGTTTGACATCGTCCGAAAGCGATACATTGATGGTTGTTTGGCTCCCTACCACTACTTCTTTGTTGGCATAACCAATAAAGCTAAAAACGAGGGTAGCGCCGTTAGGGACTTGAATTTGGTAGGCTCCTTCGGCGTTGGTCGAGCTACCTGTATTGGAACCTTTTAGAAGGACATTGACCCCAGGCAGTGGACTGCCGTCTGCACTAGCAGTAACTTTTCCCGTTACGGTGCGGTTTTGGGCGTGGACGAACCCGACACTCAGCAGCATACCAAGCATCAGAAACAATAGATTTTTTTTCATAGATGAACTGGATATTTTGGTTTTTACATCTGTTGTAGCAACTCGAAACAATTGCCACAACAAAGTTCCCCAATTCATGTATGCCAGAAATCACCCGTTTTTAGTGGTTTATTTTGCCCAATGTTATCCTAATGTGAAGTTTGTTTATGGGGGAAATGAGCATTTTTCTGCGTATTTTTTCAGAAAATGGCTTTCTTTTCCGTAGCCTCTTTCCCCAAAAAACCGTATTTCATTTGGATACCTCCCTCATTTTTAGCTACCCCCATAGTTAGCTACCCCAAAAAAACTTAAATAAAGCCTAACAATCCTTTTAACGGCGCTTTGAAGGGTAATTGCTAGTTTTGCTCCATGAAAACGCCGAAAAAATGGCGCATATCGGGTGATTTGGGCAATTGGTTTTTTGCAGAACTTTGACCCGAGATTTCAAAATAGATATTCATTTTAAAATTCTCATACGATTTAGTTTAGGTTAAGAACGATAGCCGTAGGACCCTGTCCTACGGCTATTTATATATTGGTAGTTTCTACTTTACTCCCTTCTACTTGTATATTTACCTTTTGAAACAGCATACCACTGTTTTTCAAAACACTTAACCGAAGATGATACATTTGACTACTACTCAAATCGAACACCTCGAAACTCAGGTGTTTCCTACTTATTTTAATATTTGTCGTTGGTTTGCAGGAAAAGCTCGCCCTCAAAAGGGATTTCAAATTCTTCATATTTTACCCGTAGGAGATGCCGTAATCTTGATAGTGGAGGCGACGTACCACGACGGAGCCCCCGAGCTATACCAGTTACCCTTTGCGGAAGTGGAGTTAGAGATTGAAGTCCCCGCCAAAGGATTGATTGAAAAAACAGCTACTTCACAATGGATTGATGCAATTTACGACGCGGGTTTTAGGCATCAATTATATACGTCTATATATGGTCAACTTGCGCTTTCGACCGACGATGGGCAGTTGCAAGCGACCAAAGGAAGAGGACTTGCAGAGGCAGACGTGCCAGAGGTGATTGACAGTCGCGTGTTGCCTGTTGATTCAAGTAACTCAGCGATGCTGTTCGGTGGGAAATACTTTATGAAATTGTACCGCAAACTCTTCGACCAAACCAACCCTGAGGTGGAAATGGTCAGTTTTTTGACCCAACACTCTGATTTTAGCAACATTCCTGCCTATGCGGGAAGTATAACGTGGCAACGAGCAGGGCAGCCCGACGTAACGCTGGGGATGATGCAACAAGCCATTCGGGCCGAAAAAGACAACTGGGCGCTGACGGGCGATTTTCTCAATGATTTTATGTACGGCGTCCCGTCGGGGATGTTTGGCATCAACGAAAGTGTGTTTGAGCAAGTCGGTTTGTTGGGTAAACGCACGGGCGAAATGCACCTTGGCTTGTTTGCTCCTGAAGCAGATGACGCTTTTGCTCCCGAACATTTTGACGATTTTTACCGAAAATTCTTACTAACTCGCCTCACCGACCTGCTCGACCGTCGATATACGTTGCTGATTGAAAACTACGATAAACTCGATGTGCCAACGCAACGTTTGGCGTGGATTTTTATGGAAGCGCGGGAGCTGATTGATGATTTTGCCAACGAAATGCTAACGCGCCCGCTGGATTCGTTGCGGATTCGGATTCACGGTGATTACCATTTGGGACAAGTACTGACCGACAAGGGAGATTTTATTGTCATAGATTTTGAAGGTGAACCCGAAGCCACCATTGCCGAACGCAAAATCAAGCACAGTCCGCTCAAAGACGTGGCGGGCATGATTCGGAGCTATCACTATGCCGTAAGTGCCAAGCTGTTTGAAAGTGCAGAAACCAAGGGGATTTCGTCCGAAAAGCTTCAAATCGTTTCCGATCGTTGGTACAAACTCATGCGCGATACCTACATGGATGCGTATTTGGAAGCCTTTGGGTGGCCGCATCCGTTGTTTAAAAGTCAAAACGAAATCAACTTCCTTTTGCTGTTTTTCTTGCTCGAAAAAGCCGTTTATGAACTCGGATACGAAATCAGCTACCGTCCATCGTGGGTGAACATTCCGTTGCGCGGGATTGTCGAAGTCATCCGTGAAATCGAGAAGTTAAAAGAGCCTACGGTAAGGATTAGCCGATTGGGGATGCAATCCTAGGGTAAGTTTTGTATTTTTGTCGCGTTCATTGATGGCCCATTCTTCGCGGTAGGGGTGTATAGTGGTTAGTCTAAAAATCATTGTATCACCTTTGAACCGAGTTTTTCGGGCACAACCATTTACTTTAATGTCTAAAATTCAATCCATCGTACAGGCTTCCATTGATACCAAAAATCGTGTTTTAGCCGATGAAACGTTACTCAATACCGTAGCAGAAGTAGCTGCCGCGATGACCGAAGCCTTCAAAGCGGGTAAAAAAGTGCTTTTTTGCGGAAACGGCGGAAGCGCCGCCGATGCCCAACACCTAGCGGCCGAATTTAGCGGCCGTTTTTATTACGATCGTCCACCGTTGTATTCGGAGGCATTGCACGTCAATTCGTCCTACGTGACGGCCGTCGGAAACGACTACAGCTACGACGTGATTTATTCGCGGATGATTGAAGCGATGGGCAAAGAAGGCGATGTTTTGGTCGGAATTTCTACCTCTGGCAACTCGCCCAACGTCGTAAAAGCCCTCGAAGCAGCCAATAAACTAGGCATGGTTACCGTCGGTATGACGGGCGAAACGGGCGGAAAAATGAAAGAAGTAAGTAAGTTTTTGATTAATATTCCTTCCAAAGATACCCCTCGGATTCAGGAATGCCATATCTTACTAGGACATATCTTGTGCCAATTGGTGGAGGAGAATGTGTTTCCTAAGTAAGAAGAGAACGGCAGGACGACAAACAAAAAATTAGCGATAAAGTATGTATATCAAGCAGGTTCATATCCAAAATATTCGCTCAATTGAATCCTTTGAGATGGTCTTTGAGCAGCCTGCGGGTTGGCATGTAATTATTGGCGATAACGGGGCTGGAAAGTCGAGTGTAGTAAGAGCGATTGCGTTGGCGTTAGTTGGTCCTAAAGAAGTGCTAGGTCTCCGAGCAGACTGGCGAGAATGGCTGAATCGAAATGCGACAGAAGGAGAAATTGCGCTCTCGCTCGAATCAGGGATGGAAGATAAACATACAGGCCGCCAAGGTAAACTCAAAAATGAGCGAATTCCGAATGTCTTACAGCTAAAACGGATCAACGGTATGGTCGAATTGCGAGAAGCAAAAGACCTAAAGCCTGATCCTTTTAAGTATAATTGGGGGCATGGTAATGGTTGGTTTTCGGTAGCTTATGGCCCCTTTCGTCGATTTGCGGGAGGAAATCCTGAATGGGCTAAAGTGTTTTACTCGCAACCAAAGCTTGGGGCACATTTATCAGTCTTTGGAGAAGATGTTGCCCTGACCGAAGCTTTAGAATGGCTAGTAAAGCTTAATTATCAAGTATTAGAGCAAAAAGAAGAAGGTGACATTATAGATGATATAAAGAAGCTGGTAAATTCTCCCAATTTTTTGCCTCATAGTGCTATTATTGACAGCATTAGCTCAGAAGGAGTTATTTTCAAAGATGGTTACGGTACTACTGTTCACGTCAATCAAATGAGTGATGGATACCGTTCTATTTTAAGTTTAACTTTTGAGCTAATTCGGCAGCTGATTCGCATTTATGGGGCAAACACCGTTTTTCGAACTATTCGAAAAGGTAACATGGTCATAGATTTGCCTGGTGTAGTTTTAATCGATGAGGTGGACGCCCATTTACATCCTACTTGGCAAACTAAAATTGGACAGTGGTTTACCCAGTATTTCCCTAATATTCAATTTATCGTCACGACGCATAGCCCACTCATTTGTAGGACTGCCGAAAACGGTACTATTTGGCGTTTAGCCGCGCCAAATAGTACTGTCCCGTCGGGGTTGGTAGATGGTATTCACCGTGAACGACTTATTTTTGGTAATGTACTAGATGCTTACAGTACCGAAGTTTTTGGAAAATCGGTAACTATCTCAACCGAAGCAAACGATAAGAGAACCCGCCTTGGTGAGCTCAATATCAAATCATTATTGGGTACGTTGTCAAAAAATGAAGAGGGCGAATTAACGGAACTGAAAAAGATTTTTCCTACCGAAAAAACGCTAGAAGGATGATTGAGCTGCCCAAAAATATCACTCCTTCGCCATCGGTCTTGAACGAATTGAAAGCTTTTCAAGAAAGTATAGATAAGCTGAATACTTTTTCGGAGCGTAGCGCAAAGGCAAAAGAACTTTTTCCCAAAAAGAATACTAAATCAAATGCGACTTTTAAGGAAGTTAAGAAAAAACTTACCGAAATGTGCAACAGCACCCGTCGCTGTGTGTATTGCGAAGACTCGCTTGGGGATGAAGTAGAGCATATTTACCCTAAAGATTTGTTCCCAGAAAAATGCTTTGATTGGGGAAATTACGTATATGCTTGTGGCCCTTGTAATGGCCCCAAAAACAATAAATTTGCGGTTTTTAAACAGGAAGATGGTAGTTTTGCGGTGGTCAATCCGCCCAAAGGGCAGCCCTCAACCCAGCCGCCAACAGGAAAGGCCGCACTGATAAATCCAAGAACGGAAGATCCCCTTCAATTTGCCATATTGGACCTGTCGGGTACTTTTAAATTTTTTCCATTGCCTAGTTTATCGGCCAATGAAAAGAAAAAAATGGAATATAGTTACAATGAGGTGTTAAGGTTAAATCATGAAGAACGAGAGCCTCTTCGACAAGCACGCGAGAATGCGTTTGGCATGTACAAAGCACGCATTGCTGAATATGTACACAAGAAAAAAAATAATGCACCTCTGTCTTTATTAGAAAAGCTAAAAGATGGTATTTTAAAAGAAAGCCATCCGACGGTGTGGAAAGAAATACAACGATACTATAGAATGGGATTGTTAGTCAAAGTAGATGAAGAACTGAAACAATATTTTGACGAAGCTCCCGAAGCATTAACATGGTGAGTGATACTATTTAAGGTATAATTTTATTCAAAACTGAACATAATGTCTCTTTTACAAAACAAAGTCGCTATCGTAACAGGTGCTTCTCGTGGCATCGGGAAAGCCATTGCCACTCGCTTTGCCCAAGAGGGTGCTCAAGTGGCCTTTACGTATTTGTCGAGCGTCGAAAAAGGCCAAGCCTTAGAAGAAGAACTCAAACAATTTGGAACAAAAGTAAAGGGGTATCGCTCAGATGCTTCTGATTTTAAATCGGCTGAAGACCTGGTAGCACAAGTTGTGGCAGATTTCGGCACGGTTGATGTGGTAGTTAATAACGCAGGTATTACCCGCGACGGCCTGTTGATGCGTATGACCGAAGAACAATGGGACGAGGTAATTCGCGTTAACTTAAAGTCGATTTTTAATTTGACCAAAGCCGTTACCAAAGTGATGATGAAAGCCCGCAGTGGGTCAATCATCAACATTACGTCGGTGGTAGGTTTGACAGGAAACGCTGGCCAAGCCAACTACGCGGCTTCTAAAGCGGGAATGATTGGCTTTACAAAATCAGTGGCCAAAGAACTTGGTTCACGCAATATTCGTTGCAATGCTGTGGCACCTGGGTTTATCGAAACCGAAATGACAGGCGAACTCAACGAAAAAGCCATCGAAGAATGGAAACAGGGAATCCCGCTCAAACGCGGCGGTGCTCCCGAAGAAGTAGCTGATTGTATCGTATTTTTGGCCTCTGATATGTCGAAATACATCACAGGGCAGGTGTTACAAGTCGATGGCGGAATGGTGATGTAAAATAACAGAGACTGGGTTATTTTATAAAAACGAATAGAGTTAAAATGGCACACCGATTAACCAAATCGGTGTGCCATCAGTTTTTTTAAAAATGGAATCGTAAGTGGAAATAAATAACCGATAATTCTCTAATGTTTGCAGCCGAGATTATTTTTCAGACACCATATTGGTACGTAGGATTGTGTTTGTTGGCAGGGGCGGCCTATGCTTTTTTTCTTTATCAACCTAAACCCGTTTGGAGTAAAACAACCAACTACGCGCTTGCCTTTTTTCGGGGAGCGCTGGTGAGTATCATCGCTTTTTTACTGCTTAACCCGCTATTGAGAAGTATCCAAACTTTCAGCGATAAGTCGAAGGTGGTACTGGCGATTGACAACTCCGAATCGGTCGCAAGCTATGGAAAAAAAGCCTTGGAATCGCTGGAAAAGCTTCGTGAAGCCCTCGCCGACGAAGGAATAGACGTGGCGGCTCAAACCTTAAATTCCGAAAATTACCAAGAAGAGTTGTCGAAAGTGGCTTTTAATCAGCCTACTACCAATCTCGCTGACATGTTGGGAGGAGCAAAGAGTAATTACGAAGGTCGTAACTTGACCGATGTGGTACTGCTCACCGACGGGATTAGCAACCAAGGACTTGCGCCCACTTTTACCAATTATCCATTTCGAATTCACAGCGTAGGCGTAGGCGATACCCTGCCCAAACGCGACATCAGCATCAAAAACATTGCCGCCAATAAAATTGCCTATTTAGGCAACCAATTCCCCATCAACGCCGACATCGTGGCGAGCGGTTTCCAAGGACAAACCGTTACCGTAACGCTCCGCCAAGGAAGCTCAACGCTGAGTAGCCAACGAGTGACTTTTAGCCAAAAGGACGATTTTAAACAAATCTCTTTTCAAGCAACTTCGGCCGTCAAGGGACTTCAACATTATGTGGTGGAGGTTGAAGCTTTAAAAGGAGAATTTACGACTCGAAATAACCGCCGCGATGTCTATCTTGACATTATCGACGGGAAAGAAAAAGTGCTAGTGTTGGCCTTGGCCACGCACCCAGACATTAAAGCGATTCGGACCATTTTAGAGAAAAACCTCAACTATGAGGTGGATGTCAAAGTGTTTGGTGTCAATCCATCGGCTGAAACTTACCCGGACAAAAAATACGACCTCATTATTTTGCATCAACTGCCCGATTTGTTCAACATCGGTGGAGACATTATTCAACGATATTTGCAGCGTGACAATACGCCGCTGTTCTTCATTTTAGGTTCGCAAGCCAATACTGCCAAGGCCAGTCAGCTCAATTCAGCCGTAACGGTAATGGCAAATCCAGGGCAAATTGATAAAGTGTCAGGGCGATTTAATCCTAGCTTTAATTTGCTTAATCTTGACCCCGAAAAACTTCGTATTTTGGAAAAAATGCCTCCGTTGACGGTTCCTTTTGGGGAATATCGCTTATCGCCAGGGAGTGAAGTGGTGTTGTATCAAAATGTTGGCAATCTCAAAACTACAAAGCCGTTGTTGGTGCTGAATACTGGCGGCGCTCGCAAGTCGGCGGTACTGGCAGGGGAGGGGATTTGGCAATGGCGCATGGAAGAATACGCTCTAACCGAAAAGCAAGAAGCCGTTGACGAACTCCTGCAAAAAGTGATTCAGTTGATTTCGGTCAAAGAAGATAAACGTAAGTTTAGGGTCTATCCATTGGCGAACGAATACAACGTAGGTGACAAAGTGACGTTTGAAACCGAAGTGTATAACGATATTTACGAAAAAACGTACGGACAAAGTATTCGCCTTGAAATCACGGACGAGCGCGGAAAATCCAAACCTTATACCTACACCAATGCCGAAGGAAACTCGCGTTTTGAGCTAAGTGGCCTTGGTCAAGGGGTGTATCAGTACAAAGCAACGACCAGTTTGCAAAACAAAGTCGAATCAGTTACGGGGCAATTTATTGTCCGTGATTTAGCGCTCGAAACCCTCAATCTGACGGCTGATTATGGAATGCTACGCGCACTTTCCCAACAAACAGGCGGGCAGTTTGTGAAGGCCGACCAAATCGAACAATTGAAAGACTATTTGCTCAAAAACAAGGCCCCCGACCGCCTAGATAGTGCTGAAGATTTGTCCGAATTGATTCAGAACAAGTGGTTGTTTTTCTTGTTATTGTTGTTAGCAACAGCCGAATGGGGAGTACGAAAGTACCAAGGAAGTTATTAACCATCATAATGCCTCAAATTAGACGACAGTTAGTAATTCTAGTATTGTGCATTTTCACGTTGGGGAGAGAAGAGGCTTTTGCTCAAAAAGATACACTTGCTACTCGTCCCAATTACCGAGCTTTGCGCTGGATAATGGCGGGCGAAAGTGCAGCCTACGTTGGGTCTATTTATGGCTTGAGCAAGGCGTGGTACAAGACCAATGATTTTAGCCATTTTCACGTAAGTGACGATGCGCACGAGTGGCAACAGCTCGACAAGGTAGGGCATTTCTTTACAGCTTACCAAATTTGTCGCCATACTGCGGCGCTTTATCAGCAAACCAACGTGAGCCGTAAACAAGCAGCGTTGTACGGGGCACTTTCTGGCTTTTTGTTTTTGACTCCTATCGAAATTTTGGATGGATTTCAGTACCCGACCTATGGTTTTTCACCTTCTGACATGGTGGCCAATGTGCTGGGGCCATCGCTTTATTTGGGGCAGTATGCACTTTGGAACGAAGAACGAATTGTTCCCAAATTTTCTTTTCACCCGACGTCACTTGCGAAGGTTCGTCCCGAACTACTTGGTCAAAACCTCAGTGAACAATGGCTGAAGGATTACAATGGACAAACGTACTGGTTTTCGTTCAATGTGGCTTCTTTTATGCCAGCCTCTCGCTTTCCAAAGTGGCTTAGTGTGTCGTTTGGATACGGCATTCACGATATGGTAGGGGCGGAAATCGAAAAAAGTAGGATGTTAGGATATGATCCCTATCGGCAATACTACCTGTCGTTAGACATAGATTTTCGGCGTATTCCAACCCGTCGAAAAGGCTTAAAGGCATTGTTTTTTCTGCTAAATACCGTGAAAATACCTGCTCCGACGTTGGAATACACACGAAAACATGGAGTCAAAGCCCATTGGCTATATTTCTAACAATGGCTTGTCAGAACGAGGGCTTCTAATAAATATTCATTGCTTCTTGGTATTTTTTTGGCGTTACTCCAAAATGCTTCTGGAACATTTTGTTAAACTTAATGGGATGAGAATATCCTACTTGGAGGGATACTTGCGCTCCCCTGACTCCTTTTCGTAATAATTCGGCGGCGTATTCCATTTTTCTATCAATATAGAATTGATAAAATGGTTTACCATAGGCATCTTTAAAATGCGTTTTAAATACCGAAAGTCTGAAGTTTAAACGTTGGGCAACAACTTCTAAATTTGGCTCTTCTCCTGCCGACAAATAATGATCAATCATTCGTTCAATTTCCTTCTTTAGAGAAAAAAGACGCTTTACATGCCCTTCTTGTGATTTAGAACCCCCGCCCATTTCATAAGGTGGGTCTTCCATACTAGCTTGGTTTGTAGTGTCATAGCTCGAAGGTGTAGATACATTTACATCGTTAGGTTGGTGGCTCACAACAAAAGGGACCTTGGTTTGTAGAAGTAGTTCTACAACATGTGTTAATTCCTCTTGCTTAATAAAAATGTTGACGTAGGGGGGAGCCACTTGATTGGAAATAGGGTCTATATGTATCATATTATTGGTAGGGTAAACGATTGTAAACTATACTGATTCCAAAAGTAAGAATTTTTTTAAAGCTAAAAAGGGACTACTTATTAAACGGTCTTGAATGGGTATATTAGGTACTAAAACGGTTACGAAACTATACTTGTGTCAATTCTACACTTTTCTAATAGACATATTTTATATGCCTATTAAACATGTTGACATAAATCGAATATACCCTTTAAGCAAACGTTTATTGATTTTCTTTAGGTATTTATTATAATAAGTAATTCTTTTGCTCAAGATTTTTGGCTTTTACCACTCCTTGCTCACC
Source organism: Runella limosa DSM 17973 (assembly GCF_000482465.1). Classification (GTDB taxonomy): domain Bacteria; phylum Bacteroidota; class Bacteroidia; order Cytophagales; family Spirosomataceae; genus Runella; species Runella limosa. The sequence continues at coordinate 14,969 of NZ_KI519431.1, read as the reverse complement.
CATGAATATTTTGTTTATCCAATCCAATCCGCTGGAAAACTCGCATTTTGAACTCCTGCTTTCTAATTTAGGCTACTCAATCGTTGGTAAAGTTGGCTCTTGTGATGAAGGACTTGATTTGATTGAAGTAAGTCACGTGGACTTAATTATTGCGACGATTTTTGAAGATGCAACGGCCCAAGACAAGGAATGCTTGGGGTCGTTAGGGGCTTTTCAAATTCCGATTATATTAATCATCAATGAAGACGTTCCCCAAATCTATGAGAAGGTCGCCAATTTTACGCACGTATTTTACTTAGTGAAGCCCTTTCATACACATACCTTGGAGAGCGCTATCCGAATCTTATCGCAACAAATCAGGCAAGAGCCACAATTTATCAGAGGCACTTCTCGCGGTGAAATTATTGCGATTAAAGACATTCTGTACATCGAGGTAGAACGTACCTACACCTTCATTCAGACCAAGACCAAGCGTTATGCGTTTAAAAAATCGCTTACGTTGCTGAAACAGCACTTGCCTTTGGGGCGCTTTTTGCAAATACACCGTAGTTTTTTGGTTCAGAAAAAGTTTGTCAAAAAGATAGACTTTGAAAAGAGCCAAGTAGAGCTTGAGGAGGGGCATTTTCTCCCAATAAGTCGGCGTGCAAAACATGAATTGCAGTCGAAAAACCTCAATAATATTATTTAGTGGGATATAAGTCTATATACCAAATTTAGCTAGTAAACTTATCGACTTTGGTTTGTTTATGCTTTTGTAGATTAAAAGCTTGTTTTGTTCCTATTGGTAGATACCAAAATGGAGAGTTTTTTGGCATATTATAGTAGGATAAATGGGTGTTTTTTGAAAAAAAGCAAAAATAGGCATACTTATTTATAGCATTGGAATGTCGAAATTTTGTGAATTATGTTTATTGGGATTTGATTCGTATTTTTCTCTTAAAAAGTATCCATTTTTGGTGAATATATGGTATGCCTATTTCGACAGTTTATTAAATTTTTATATACTTTTCTTGGATTTTTTTGGTTTATATCTTTTAAAATCAAATAGTTATAGAGTTTTTAAATTTTTTTAGTTAAGTTGATTTTAAATAAAATTACATGTGCGAATAATTTCAATGAGTATCTTATTTGTGAATTAATTTTAGGTTTTAGACGGACAGTTTTTCTTGTCGGCATCATAATTGTAGTTGAGGGTATTTTCTTTTTTTTATATGTCTTCGCAATTAATTTTATTTAAATCTTCCTTTGGTATCCTATAAAGAGCCGCATGTATCCGTTTTAGTTAGCTGTGTACTTTTTGGGATGGTATTTGATACATACTACTCCAAACATTTTACCCATGAAAAAGTACATCTACATTCCTTCTATTTATCCAAAAATCCGTAGGTTATTTTATCTGACATCCTTGCTACTGGGAACAATCTTGTGTGCAAAGGCACAGGTAACGATTTCTTTGGACTACAAAGAGAAAAATAACCTGACCACCGTTCAATCGGGGGATAAGTACACGCTTCAATTGGATTATTCGGTTTCCAGCACTACGGGAAATGCGTCTAATGTAAAGGCTGTGATTAATTTGCCCGATAATATTTACACCGTGGGCGAATTTGTGGGAACTACCCATGCTCCAGTGGCGAACTTTGTCTTTACCAATACCGTAGGAGCAAAAAAGCTGACGATTAACTTTATAAACCCTGTGCCATCAGGCTCGACGGGCGTGTTGGAGTTTATTGTCAGAACCAATAACCTGACCACGCCCAATAACACCCAGCTTTGTACAACCGCTGAGATTACAGATGGCAGTGGTGCTACTTCAGGGGTCAAAAACCATTGCATGACGGTAACGGCTATTCCTAGGATTTGTGCCCTAAAAACGGTATTCAATGGGGGTGCTATCGACAATATAACGACCTATCGGGTTCGGGTATCGGCCAATGGAGGCTCTAACCCTTTGTTTACTCCCTTCGGTACACTGCAAGCAACAAACATTACGGTTACTGACAATTTGCCCGCCAATGTCGAGTTTATTAGTGCCAAAGTATATAATGTCATCAATGGAGCAGAAGTTGGGACGGGCACCTATTCCGCAGGTGTAGTGACGGCAAGCATACCGAATTTGTCATTACGGCAATATGGCAATGGAACTTGGGAAAGTTTCTATTATAACTTGGATATACAGGTGAAATTCAACTCACCTACTTTTAGTGCCAGCGATGTCGTGACCAATACCGCTACGGTGGCTTATACACCTTTAACAGGCACAGCCTCTGTGCTCAACGATGGTGACAATGTAGGAGGATGCGTTTCGGATTTAACAGAGACAACTACCTTGGCCACGCCCGTTACCTCAGCTGTATTGACAAAATCAGCGGGGTCGAATGTGAATGCCTATCCGGGTCAGCGGTTTTCTTATACATGGAGTTTTACGAATACAGGAAACACGCCTTTGGAAAATGTAGAAATCATAGAAACAATTCCTGCTAATGTCGTCATAGACCAAGATGCCGAATACAATGGCGTACGGGTACTTGAATGGGAGGATGTGGATCACATTGAATATCAAACCAACGTGTCGGGGAGTACTTGGGTTGTTTTAGCCGATGGTTCAGGAGTTCCTGACCTTCCTTCGGGGACTTTGTTTACAAAACTCAAGTTTGTCTTGAAGACCCCCTTTCCGCCTGGTGCCTCTCTGTTGCCCAATAACCACATCTTACACTTTAAATCCCTAACCGAAGTAACAACTACCGAAACCGTGACTAACTGTATGGAGTGGACCAGTACCACAGCGGGGATACCCGACCAAGCAGGACGAACGGCGTGTAATAGTTCGGTGAAGTTACTACCAAGACCCACGACTGCTAAAGCAATATATAACGCAGGCCACCTCTCAAACTGTTCGCAAGCGATTGGAGGGACGGTGACTTTTACTGGAATGGTCATCGCTGATGTGGGGTACGCTGATGGTACTAATCCAGTCTGTGCTTTGTTGATACCAGCTGGATTTACTTATGTGCCAGGTTCGGAGACATTTACTGCCAACAATTCGGGCATTACAACTCCGCCTACTTTAGAAATTATTCCTAATTATATAACAACAGGTGGGAAGTTGAGAGACTTATATCGCTGGACATTTCCAAGTGGAACGGTCTTGCCCCACGGTGAAAGATTCTCAGTGAATGTTTCCGTAAAAATATCGCCAGCTCTTGCAGCTGGAAGTTATAATGCCGATTTTATTGCGACCTTCTCCAATGCCTCGGTGAATGAGCCTGATTACAATTTTGGAAATTTTGTGGACACCAAAGACTGGGATTTAGACGGTAACACCACAGAAACTGTAGGAAGAGCTAACAGTGGTTATGGTCAATGTGATATAAACATTGCAGCTTCGGCTTCCATGGAATCCATCAAATGGGTCAAAGGGCTATGCGATGTTGCCTATTCTCGCTATCCTGCCTTCGGTCAAACAGTACCTGGCGGAGACGCTGACTACCGACTCATCATCAAAAATACGGGTAACGTGGTGATGAAAGACATCAAAATCATTGACATTTTACCATTTATAGGTGACAGAGGTGTGATTGATCCTCAGGCACGTCAAACACAGTGGCGTCCCAACTTGGCCAATCCAATTTCTGCGCCAGCAGGGGTAACAGTTTATTATACAACTGTTTCTAATCCTTGCCGCGATGAAGTAAAGCAACCCGCTGACCCTTCGCCTTTCCCAACGGGTTGTACACCTCCTAACTGGAGCGTGACGCCACCTTTGGATATTACGCAGGTACAGGCGGTCAAAATTGATTTTGGAACAAAAACATTGGCAGGTGGCGATTCGTTGGTGTTCAGCTGGCCAATGCGAGCACCAGTAGATGCCCCAACTAACGACGAAATTGCGTGGAACTCTTTTGGTTTTGTAGCTACTCGTTCTGATAATAACCAGCCCCTATTGGCTGCCGAGCCTATTAAAGTAGGGATTAAGCTCAAACCAATTCAGCCTGCGGTATATGGTGATTATGTTTGGATTGATACCAACAAAAATGGTATTCAAGACGACGGCGCAACGGGGGTATCAGGCGTGCGTGTGGAACTTTATAAAGACAATGGCGATGGCATCTCAGATCCTGCTACAGACCTATTCGTCGGCTTTACGGTGACTGATGGCACGGGTAAATATTTGTTCTCTACCTTACAACCTGGCGACTATTTTGCCAAATTTTATCCACCAGCGGGCTATGTAACCACCACGAGCAATCAAGGAGGCAATGATGCGCTAGACTCTGATGGCATCATTACGATTGTCACAACTTTAGACGCAGGTGAAGACGACCGTACTTGGGATTTGGGTATTTATCAGGATACTAATTGTGATGTAAAAATTACCAATTACACGCTTAGTCCGTGTGTATGGACAGGTACTGCCAGTGAAGTAACAGTCAATGTATTTGTGGCTTGGGCCAATGCGCCAAGTGGCCAAAACATAAATGTGGTACTCAATGGGGTAACTCAAACCATTGACCTAACAACGGCTACCTCACCCGCATTGGTGTCGTTTACACTACCTGCCAACAATACTGATTATGTACTCAATGCGGTGTTTAGTGGAACCAGTACTTGTAAAGATAGCAAGACGATTCGTACACCTTTGCCATGTGAGCCAGCTGTTTGTGTACTAAACATAGATGCGGTGAACGTGGGTGCTTGTAAAGATGGTAAAGCACCATTGGATATAGTCGTGTCTTGGTCGAATAATCCAGCGGGGGAAAATATCGTTGTGACAGCGGGAGATTCAACCCGCATCATCAATGTCTCAGGCGGTGTACTGTCGCCAGTGACGGTCAACTTCAACATGCCAAGTAGTGGTCAAGTAGATGTACCTATCAGTGTAGGTTTTCAAACAACTACGGCTTGTAAAGACACAGATAAATTTACGCTTCCGAATTGTATTTGTATCAAACCAAATGCAGGAAATGATGTGAGTGTTTGCGCGCCAGCTACCACCGCTAAACTAACAGCCACCACGGCAGGTGGCACATGGGCACCGATTGGTAGTCCTGCCAACCCTGCTGCCGCAACCATTGATGCCAATGGCAACGTAACAGGCATGACTGTAGCAGGAACGTATCGTTTTGTGTATTCGGTCAGTGGATTAAATTGTACTGATACGGCCCAAGTAGTAGTGAACGCCAAGCCGAATATCGCCGACGGCAGTGCGACGATATGTGCGGGTGAGTCGGTGAACTTGACATCAAGAATCACAAATTACGCCACGTATTTAAGCCCAGTATGGACAGTAGGTACGGCAAGCGGCACGGCAGTGGCGACACCAACTTCGGTGACACCAACAGGCACGACGACGTATGTGTTGGTAGCTCAAAATGCGTTAGGCTGTAAAGACACAGCGAATGTAGTAGTAACAGTGAACCCGAAACCAAACGCAGGTAAAGACACGACGTTGGTTTGTGTAAATGCTGCGACGAATACCTTGGCGACGAGCTACACTCTAGTACCAAGTCCAGCGGGCGGAACGTGGGCGCAATTGGGCACAACCCCAGCTACGGCGACGATTACTGGAAACAACGTGACCAACATGACGGTAGTAGGAACGTACCAGTTCATTTACACGACTGTGGCAGGTTGCAAGGATACCGTAGCGGTGACAGTAGCACCATGTGCGGGTTGTGTGAAGCCAAATGCAGGCTCTGATGCAGCGGCAGTGTGCCAGCCAACGAGTACGGCGAAGTTGACGGCGGTAACGACGGGCGGCACGTGGGCACCGATAGGTAGCCCCGCCAACCCATCAGCAGCGAGCATTGATGCCAATGGTAACATCACAGGTTTGAACGCAGCGGGAACGTATAGATTTGTGTATTCCATCACTTCGGGTGGTCAAACCTGTACTGACACGGCCCAAGTAGTAGTGAATGCGAAGCCAAATATCGCCGACGGCAGTGCGACGATTTGTGCAGGAGAGTCGGTGAACTTAACCTCAAGAATCACGAATTATGCAACGTATTTGAGCCCAGTGTGGACGGTAGGCACAGCAAGTGGTACAGCAGTGGCGACCCCAACTTCGGTGACACCAACAGGCACGACGACGTATGTGTTGGTAGCTCAAAATGCCTTAGGCTGTAAAGACACGGCGAATGTAGTAGTGACGGTGAACCCGAAACCAAACGCAGGTAAAGACACGACGTTGGTTTGTGTAAATGCAGCGACAAATACCTTGGCGACGAGCTACACTTTAGTACCAAGTCCAGCGGGTGGCACGTGGGCACAATTGGGCACAACCCCAGCAACGGCGACGATTACTGGAAACAACGTAACAGGAATGACAGTAGCGGGAACATACCAGTTTATTTACACAACAACTGCAGGTTGCAAGGATACCGTAGCGGTGACAGTAGCACCATGTGCTGGTTGTGTGAAACCGAACGCAGGTTCTGATGCGGCGGCAGTGTGCCAGCCAACGAGCACGGCGAAGTTGACGGCGTTGACGACAGGCGGCACGTGGGCGCCGATAGGCAGCCCCGCCAACCCATCAGCAGCGAGCATTGATGCCAATGGAAATATTACAGGTTTGAATGCAGCGGGAACATATAGATTTGTGTATTCAATCACTTCGGGTGGTCAGACTTGTACTGACACGGCCCAAGTAGTAGTGAACGCCAAGCCAAATATTGCCGATGGCAGTGCGACGATATGTGCGGGAGAGTCAGTTAACTTAACCTCAAGAATCACGAACTATGCGACGTATTTGAGTCCCGTTTGGACGGTAGGCACAGCAAGTGGCACGGCAGTGGCGACACCAACTTCGGTGACACCAACAGGCACGACGACGTATGTGTTGGTAGCTCAAAATGCTTTAGGCTGTAAAGACACGGCGAATGTGGTAGTAACAGTGAATGCCAAACCAAACGCAGGAAAAGACACGACGTTGGTTTGTGTAAATGCGGCGACAAATACCTTGGCGACGAGCTACACCTTAGTACCAAGTCCAGCAGGCGGAACGTGGGCACAATTGGGCACAACTCCAGCAACGGCGACGATTACTGGAAACAACGTGACCAACATGACAGTAGCAGGAACGTATCAGTTCATTTACACGACGACCGCAGGTTGCAAAGATACGGTAGCGGTAACAGTCGCTCCATGTGCGGGTTGTGTGAAGCCGAACGCAGGCTCCGACGCGGCGTCGGTGTGTCAACCAACGAGCACGGCGAAGTTGACGGCGTTGACGACAGGCGGCACGTGGGCGCCGATAGGCAGTCCAGCTAACCCATCGGCAGCGAGCATTGATGCCAATGGCAACATCACAGGTTTGAATGCAGCGGGGACGTATAGATTTGTGTATTCCATCACTTCGGGTGGTCAAACCTGTACTGATACGGCGCAAGTGGTAGTGAACGCCAAGCCAAATATTGCCGACGGCAGTGCGACGATATGTGCGGGAGAGTCAGTTAACTTAACATCAAGAATTACGAACTATGCGACGTATTTGAGTCCAGTGTGGACGGTAGGAACTGCAAGCGGCACGGCAGTGGCGACCCCAACGTCGGTGACACCAACAGGCACGACGACGTATGTGTTGGTAGCTCAAAACGCAGCAGGTTGTAAAGACACAGCGAATGTGGTAGTAACAGTGAATGCCAAACCAAACGCAGGTAAAGACACGACGTTGGTTTGTGTAAATGCTGCGACAAATACCTTGGCGACGAGCTACACTTTAGTACCAAGTCCCGCAGGTGGCACGTGGGCGCAATTGGGCACAACCCCAGCTACGGCGACGATTACTGGAAACAACGTAACAGGAATGACAGTAGCGGGAACATACCAGTTTATTTACACAACAACTGCAGGTTGCAAGGA
>NZ_KI519431.1:0-5196 GCF_000482465.1 Runella limosa DSM 17973 | reverse complement strand
TTCACTGCGACGAACCAGACGTGTCCAGCCAATGGCTGTTGTCCAGTGATCATCGAAGCGGGGACGAATTGCTGTCCTGTGGATATTTGCGTGCCGTTTACGGTAAGGAAAATCAAGAAGTAAATAGAGTACTGAAACCGTTAAAAAAAGGCTGCCCGAAAGGCAGCCTTTTTTGTGGTATTTATAGAAATGTATGTTAAAAGTCTAATTAATAGTGCTCTAGTTGATACCTTTTGGGAGTGATTCCGAAGTGTTTTTGAAACATCTTATTGAACTTGATGGCCGAGTTGCCACCATAACCAACCATTTTAGCGACTTCCTTGCAAGTAAATCCTTTACGTAGGAGCTGCTTGGCATATTCCATGCGTTTTTCTAAATGAAGAAAGGAAAAGCTTTGGCCATACATAGCTTTAAAGATGGCTCTGAATCTACTTACTTTCATTCCTAAAGAGGAAGCAATTGTTTCTTCTTTAGGAATGAAAATGTTTTTTGGAGGAAATTTTTGGATGTACTCCTCATGAATATTCTCTATTCCTTCTCTGTTTTTTTGAGAAAAAAACGGTGTTTTATAGGGGAGATTGTCTTTTGAGGTGTTTTGGGGAGTGTCATTATAATGCTTGTCTTCCATTTGAATCGACTGATAGTTAACATGAAAAGAAATCCTATTTGAAATTAAAAAAGGCATTATAATATTGACATATTGAGAATTGATTTGTATTGTAGAAAGATTATTATTGTCTAAATAATCTGAATGAACTAGAAGTGGCTGTCTCATAGATATTTAAATTTAAGTTTACAAAATAAAATGATTATTTTTTATATTATCCCTATTTTGTCTTTTTAGATTAAAGAAAAGTCTAATAGGAGTATTAAACAATGTTAATTATTTGTATTTACTTGGTAATTCTCCAAAGTGCTCTTTGAATATACGCGAAAAGTGAGTGAGGTTTTTATATCCAAGTTCTCTTGCAATTTCTGCAATATTTAATTTGTTTTCGAGTAGCCACTTGTGAGCTAGTTCCATTCTATGATTTAGATAATATTTATATACACTTTGGCCGTACAATTTTTTAAAAGCACTTTTGAATTTGGTTGGAGACATTGCAGCTTCATTGGCAAGAGATTTTATGGTAGGGGGCTGTTTAATGTTTTTCAAAAGAAGCTGTTCTGCTTTTGCCAAAGCGCTAAGGTCATCTTGCTTAAAATTATATTTAATAGCGGTGGAGCTATTTTGGCTTAGTTGCTCAAAAACGGTTTTGAGCATGGCGTAAATGTGCTCTTGAAAATCTATCACCTCTAAGAGGGATTCCATTTTGTTTAAGTTAATTGCCTCAAATAGCTGCTTCAAACGACTACTAGCACTCTCATAAATAAGGTAAGAATCTTCTGCGTGTACTAAACGCTTCAAATATGAATCAGAAGGAGCGTTGATAAAGCTTTTTAGGCTTTCTGTCGGTATAAAAATACTCAACCCATTCACTTGTGTACCTTTAGGAAAAAGCAAGCTATAAATACGAGTTCCAGTATTGAGGCATGAAATAATCCAGTGACCTCTTTTGTGAACCATGTTGTTGTTGTCACTAAAGTCAGTATCAGAAGATAAGTAAAACAAAATAAAGTATTGTTGACCTGAGACAGGGATATATCTAATTTGAGTCTCATTTGGAAAAAAATAGTTTGTCCTAACTATGGTTAATTTGTTGTCCCCCTCATTTGAACTAGCTAATGGCCATTGGAATTTCGTCAATAACAAGCTTCCTTTTTTATAATTATCATCAAAAAAGTATAGTTTAAAGTGTCCTTTGGCTACCTGATGCAGTGACGTAGAAATGAGAGGGAAATACTCTAATCCATGTGGAAATGGAGTCATGGGTAAGTCAAAAACAATTGTGCTCATAAAAATATTATTTTTGGTATATACCAAATTGATGTGCAAAGAAGAACCTAGTAGTTTAATCAATCATTGAAATAAATTCCTTGAGGCTTAATTTATAGCGTAATTATAAAAAAAAAATGACAAATATTATCGTTAGGCATACTATTTGCCCAATCTGATTTTTATTAGATATGCTTCATAAGTGATTAGATATGTCTCAAAAAGACATTATAATATCTCAAATAGGCTACTTTTTGGCTATTGGGATGTGTTGGTACTGATTTTGATTTGTGTTAAGGGTGTTTGTTTGTTAAAACTAAACATGTTAGTCTGAGCGTTTATGTAGCTAATAATTGAAAAATGTTCATTATACAATCAGTATTTTATTGTAATTAATTCTGAAAAATATTATTTTATGTTATTTATAGAAAGCTACTTCTATTAGCTTCCTGTAAATGCATTTTATCTTTTAAAAAAGGTAAATAAAAAAGCGATTATTGGAAGTTTTTCCTGTCGTTGTAAGCTTTATTAGGTATGAAAAAGTATTTTTAAATGTGTTTGATATTATAAATGAAAATTTTAAATTTTTGTCTTATGGAAAAATTTTATCATCATTTCTGTAAAACAGGAATGGTCAATAGAAAAAGCAAAGCTTTATTGATAAATATCTTTAAAGTCGTTTTTGTGTTTATGTACACAGGAATGCATAGCGTATATGCTCAAACATATGTTATGGGAACAGCTCCAGCTGGGAACAATTCAACAGTTACCATTCCTGCCAATACAACTGTAACACTCTATGATGATGGAGGGGCTGCTGGGGATTACGCCAATAATCTGGACCTGCGATTGACGTTTACCGCACCTGTGGGCTATCAGATAAGAGTTACTTTTACTCAATCTGAATTCGCGGGTAATAATTATTCTCAAGATTACCTTAGGGTGATTGATGGCATAAATGCTGGCGGAGCTCAACAAGTTATGGTTACTATGGGAGGGAATGGCGATGTGCCGATGTCAGTGGTAAGTACAACAGAGGCTGTCTCTTTTCGTTTGCGAAGTGACGCTGCGACGACGAATGCTGGTTTTACAGCAACCTTGCAAACGATTCCTGTACAGGTGTATGAACTTAATGCCACAAATCAAAATCAAACCTTCAATACCAATCTGGCGGTTTTAGTAGATGATGGTGGTGCAAATGCCAACTATTCAAACAATCAGGATAGATACTATACTTTTTGTTCGACTGACGGCACTCCCATTATTTTTGATCTGCTCAAGGGAAGTAACGACTTTGGAGATAATTTTGATACACTGTTTGTCTATGACGGTGCTTCCACAAACGCACCTTTGATTGGTTATATTAATGATCTTGATGACGAGCGAAACTTTGCTTCCAATAACACGGGTAATTGCCTTACGATTCGTTTGAAAACAAATGGAGCTAATACGGCTTCTGGATTCAGGGGACTGGTTTATTCCGCCAATCATACTGACATAACCTATGTACGCAATTGCTGGGGAGGTATGACACCTGTGCCAAATGTAACTCTAAATGCAAATGCAAACAAAGCCATATTGTTGCACCGAAATGGTTTTTTTGTTGGTAATACACCTGTTTGCCAGGTTTATATCGACGCTTTAGGTATTCCTCAAGAGAGTGAGTGGGCTTTTTGCACTGAAAAACTTGACAATGCGGGTGTCGATTATCGTGAGCTTCCAGGTGTGACTAACTTTACTTCCGAAACTATTGGTTCGGGTAATACAACAGTAACACTTACTGAGGGTGCACAAATTGCATGGGTATTGGCAAACTATCAGAATTATGGTTATAACTTAAAAAACTCAAGAGATAGAAGGACAATACAGGATGTTGTTTGGCATATTACCGATGGCGATGCTTGTACAGTACAACTTTGTAACGATATTCCCGCAAACCCCAATACCACCTCACCAGCTTTAAATCTTGTTAGAACTACAGCCGAACCACAACCAATCAATGGAATCCATCAATTTAGTTTGACCACCAACCTCACATCAATCAATATTACACCTTCAGACGGAGGGAGTTTACCAACCATTTCTGCTGGAAATGCGACAATTAGCAGTAACCCGAATGGCTCTGGTACCCTTACGATTACAGGAGGAGGAACTCAAACTGTGGTATTGAATTTGACTAGAAATACGCCTGCGACAGTTTCTTTGACCGCCTCAGCCAACGGGGTTATTTTAGACCCTTCTGTATTTCTTATTTATAAACCCAATTTTGCAACTGTTCAGGATTTCTTTGGAATTGGAAACAATGTTAGTCCTTCGGCAACAGCAAACGGCACCTTTATTGTAATTTGTACCAAACCCGTAGCGTCAGCGACGCCGAAAGTGCAAACCATTTGCGTGGGTGGTACAGCCTCCGCCTTTACCGCAGCTCCAAATACAGGAGTGGAATATAAGTGGTACGGCCCATTGGCCGACACAACGAACAGTTTGGGCACGGCAATCAGTGGTGCGACGAGCACGACGTTTACTCCAACGGGTAGCGCGCTTACCGTTGCTGGAACTAAGTATTTTGCAGTAATTGTGAATACGACTGGCAACGCTACATGTTCGGACACTGCTTTTGTAAAATTAGTAGTGAATGCCAAACCAACTCCAGTGAATTTTACTACAGCCAGTGTATGCGTAGGAGCGGAAGTGACGTATCCAGACCCAGCAACTACCAATGGTACTTGGACTGGTCCAGGGGTGACGGATACTGGTACTGGCGCGACGGTAAATACAACAACTGCGTTGACACAATTGGGCGCGACAGCACCAAAGACGTTCTACATTTATTATACACAGACCTCAAGCGGATGTACGCAAGTAGATAGTGCAGCAATTACGGTGAAAGCGCGTCCAGTGGTAACGATTACGGGGCCAACGGTAGTTTGCGCGACTGATTTACCAGTGACCTTTACGGGAACTCCCGCAGGCGGTACATTTACGCTTCCTTCGGGCTTACCTGCGGGAGCGGTAACCCAAAACAATAATGTACTTACGCTCAATGCAGGGTTTAACATTGCGACGTTGACTTTCAGCTATAGCTACACGGATGCAACGACGAACTGTTCAGCTTCGGCAAGTCACACAATCACAGTGAATCCGAAACCAAATGCAGGCCCTGACGCGGCGTTGGTGTGTCAACCAACCAAAACGGCGAAGTTGACAGCGTTGACGACGGGCGGAACGTGGGCACCGATAGGGAGTCCAGCCAACCCATCAGCAGCGAGCATTGATGCCAATGGGAACATCACAGGTTTGAATGCGGCAGGAACGTACCG
>NZ_KI519430.1:21447-149610 GCF_000482465.1 Runella limosa DSM 17973 | reverse complement strand
AAACCCAAGTAGTATTATCTTCACAAGCGATGTGAATAAAGTCACTACTAATGTCGATTCCAAGATAAGTACCCATAACTAAAATAAAAAAAGATGAAACAATTAAATGCCTATAAACAACATTGTGAGACGGGCTAAAATACCCAATGAACTGTCCGTTATCAGCATTTGTCATGAAGGAGAAACCAAACATAACCTCAGTATCTGAGTACCAGTGAGTAATCGGTTTAACTCCTTCATTGCCAAATATTATTTTGAAAAAGTAAATCTACAATGAGTAATCATGTGCATTTAATGATTTCTACGAAATTTGGCGTTCACCCATCAGATATATTGAGAGATTTCAAAAAGTTTACATCAAAACAAATTATAACAGCAATAGAAGATAAAGAGCAACCTGAAAGTCGTAGAGGGTGGCTTTTATGGCTATTTCGTCAAGCAGGGCAAGCCAATGCAAAGAATACGAATTACCAATTTTGGCAACAAGAAAATCATCCTATTGAGTTGATAAGCAATAAATTTATTGACCAGAAGTTGCAATATATCCACGAAAACCCTGTAAAAGCAGGATTGGTAGATGAACCTTGGGAATATCGTTTTTCATCGGCACGAGATTACATGAACAATCAGAAAGGGCTATTGGAGGTAGAATTACTATAAAATTAAGCTATTTGGAGAGTTTATCAGGCTTGGTAGGGCCGTTACAAACGGCCTTTTATGTTCAGTGCGCAGTGTTCAAAAGAACACTACGCACAACGGGGCTACCATATCCATTAAAAAGTACTACCATTGACAATTTCGTTAATTCTACATCTCCTTTACGATTAGATGTTTATACTCGTAGAAATATCCTTGGTAAAACAAAATTAGATAGACGATATCCTAAATGGCAAACACAATTTCAAAATCAAAATCAAAATGTAACCACTAAATTAGGTTTTCTTTTTACAGGTCAAGAATATACTAATCAACCAAACTGCTGTCAAGAATGAAAAAAATAAGCTCATATCATGAGACTCTCTGGGAAATTGAGTTAAATGAAAAATTAGGATTTGGATATGTCCAAATTATAGATAGAAGTATATATAATTTATTTGGATTTTTAGTTAAAATAATGGACTATAGATCCAATCAGGTTAGAAAAAAAATTACCCAGGAGGAGTTTAATAATTGGGATTTATTAGTTAACCCATTAATGGCAGCAGGTTCTATTCCAAAAAAAGGAAATTGTAAGTGGAAAAAAATGGGTAATTATCCTTTAACAGAAATTGATTTACAACCCCCATTTTTTAAGACACACAATGGAGAAAATAATGATATAACTAAAAACACTTGGTTTGTATATAAAAGTTTTGGAGATGATATTGACTATAATAATGGTTTCAATTATGAACAAGTTAAACATCTCACTTATCCGAATCCAGTGATTTTTTTACACTCAATTCACCATCGTATTACTATGGAATGGATGAAAGTTTTAGGAATGGACTTTGAAAATTACTATACAACTGAATCTGACCAAGAACATATCCGAACTATGAAAGAACAAGTAAAATATAGTGTTCCATACTCAGAAGTACCTATTGAAATTAGAGGCAAAGTGAAACTGTAATTTCCAAGTAGAGTTTATAATCTATATTAACCAATGACATCCCCCATGTTCAAAAGTCTTGCTTCATTTTTCGTTATTATTGTTTTGTTAGTTGGCTGTAAGTCCAAATCCGAGGAGTGCATCGCCCCCGCCATTGATAAAAATCTGGTAGGTACGTGGAAAGCCGTGGTCATCGAGGATAGTGAGGAGTCTGGTACGGGTACGCTCACTTTCAATGCCGATGGCACTATCAACGATCCTGGGAATATATTTTTGGGCAGCCCCGTTGCCAAGTCCACGTGGAAGGTAGTAAGCGGAGATGTAGAAACGACATTCTCTACCAATAGTGCTCCCATTTCGACAGTGTCTTTTACGTTCAAAGTCAAGGAAAACACCTGTACCAAAATAGTCCTCGACGTCTTTGGTTTGTACACCGTCGAGCTTAAGAAATAAATAGACTTTTCTTTGTTATCCCAACGATTGCGAGCATCTAAATCGTCGGATTAGACCCCGCCTATCGTCGGGGTGACAAATTGACTCATTTTCAAGTCATTTACGTCTTCCGCTTTTTCTTTTTTGCCGACGGAAACAAAACATTATTAAGAATGAGCCGATACCCAGGCGAATGCGGGTGGAGGTTGAGGTCGGTCGGCATCCGATGAAAACCGCGTTGTCCTTCGGGGTCGTGACCACCGTAAAAAGTCCACTGTCCACGTCCTAATTCACCATAAATATAACGATCCGACGATTTGCTTTGTCCCATGACCAAAGCACTAGATTTGACGGTTTTTTTGTTGAAAGCCGTGGTTTGTCCAAAAAACTCGCGAATGAGGCTTTCGTGGTTTTGAACCAACATGGAAGGAATCACGTCCCATTTGGCCGAAAAGTCAAACAACGAGAAATAGTTAGTGGTTTCGTCGCCCCAGCCTCCTCCTGAAGAGGAGTTAATGCTCGAAAACGACATGCCACCACCTCGGTAATCGTCGTCGTTGTTGAGTTCGAGTACAAAATTTTCAAAGGCAATTGTTTTGCCAAAATCAAGCTTGGATTGGGCTTTAGGATCTACGCCGTCGCCGTCAAAAATAGAAGGAACAATATCAACGCCTTCGGCTGCAAGGGCGACATCCAACGACTCTGCTCCCGAACACATGGCAAACAAATAACCACCGCCCGCACAAAAACCTTTGATGCTTCGAGCGACGTCGAGTTTGAGCTGTGACACTTTTTTGTAACCGTATTTTTTGGCAATATTTTCTTGGGCTTGAACGTCCGCAATCGTCATACGGCGACGATTTCGGCCAAATTGCCCCGTAAAATCTTCGTGGTGCAGGTGCAGCCAGTCGTATTTGGCAAGGTCACCTTTTAGGATTTCTTCGTCATAGACAATTTCAAACGGTATTTCGGCGTACTTCAATACCAGCAAAACGGCATCCGTATCTTCAAACGATGAAGTGCTGACTTTGATGGGGCTATATACCACAATTCGGGCAGCTTTGTGAAGTTTAACGGCGTCCATGTTGACATCAGGGTGGGAAATTTGGGTTAAAATAGCCTTTGCGTTGGCATCTGAAATGACCTCATACGACACCCCACGTAGCCGACATTCTCGCTCAAGGGCGGTTGAATAGGTCATCATAAAACTTCCGCCTCGGTAGTTGAGTAACCAATCCACTTCGCGGTCGGCTTTTAGCTCCCAATATGCCACCCCGTAGGCTTTGAGGTGGTTGGTTTGCTTATCGTCCATGGTGATGAGAATGGAGTTTGCCAAAGCTGTTGTACAGCTAATGGCAAAAAAGAACACAATTCTGAAAAGATGCGCTTTGGTAAGAACAGCATTCATAAGTTGAAAAGGCAAAGAGTGGGTGGAATCAGTAAGTAAAACAAAATTAGCAGAAAGTTTCAGATTGTCAAGGAGTTGGCCGTATTTGTTGGGGGGCTTTTTTAGCGTTTTGGTCTAATATGCAAATTGCGCCAATATCTTGCGTAATTTTGTCGCTTACTTTTTACATGTATCTATGAAAGCTTTATTTCGTTTGGTTGGATTCTTGGCGGTTTTGGCCTTGGTTGTAAGTTGTAACCGTGAAGATTTATCGGGAACTGAAGAACAACAAATTGAGAATTACATCAAAAATAACAACTTGGTCGTCACAGAAAAGACAGCTACGGGACTGCGCTACATCTTAACCAAGGCCAATGCGGCGGGGGCAAGTATTAAATCAGGACAATCGGTAACTGTCAAATACACAGGTAAGTTACTCACCGACCGTACGTTTGATGCAGGCACGTTTAGCTTTTATTTAGGAGCAGGTCAGGTGATTGAGGGTTTTGATGAAGGTATTGCAAAAATGAAAGTTGGCGAAAAAGCAACGCTCATTTTTCCTTCTTCGTTGGGGTATGGCTCAAGAGGAGCGGGGGCAGATATTCCAGGAAACTCCCCACTTTTGTTTGAAATTGAAGTAGTTTCTGCCAAATAAACCTAATTAGCGGAGTCAAATAGCCTTATTTAAGAGGATTTGACTCCACTTTTTTTACGCGTACCAGTCCTGTAATAGCCTTGAGCCGAACCAAGAGACTCTCAAGTCGTTCGAGCTGGTCTAGTTTAATTTTGAGAAATCCTTGCGAGCGCACGCCGTCAGCCTCAAATCGTACGCTAACAATGTGACCATAGTCGGAGACAAATCGCGTTACCTCTTCTACAAAACCGACACGGTCAAACCCTAATATTTCAAGTTGTGTGAGGGCAAAGTTGGGCGTAATAGCTGGTTTCATATCATTGAATAAAATTTAGAATAATATCTATTGATTAACTATGCAAATATAGGCTCTTATTTTCTTTCAAACCAAACTTTCGGGGTACTAATTTTGGCAAAAGCCTTAAATTTTACGGATATAAGCGCCTTTTTGAAACGTAAAATACCAAGAATGAAGGCTCGAAGGGGACTTTTGGGCAAGCGATTTGAGGTAATAAGTGGAAACGGAACTGTCGAAAATGAGGGGAATTTGCTCAAAGTAAGCGTTTTTCTGAATGCTTTTGATGGCTCCTTTTCGTACGATGATTGGGGAGGTAAAATGAGCGGTCAGTGTAGAAATTGGCCGTTCGGCAATGATTAATTCCTGCCCTTTCCACACAATAAGTTTCCCAAAGGGAAGGGGGCGAACCATCCCTGAGTTGGTGGCTTTGTCCAACGAAATGTTCGTAATTTCGCGTATCCCGTGGACGTCATAGAAGTTTTTCAGATAAAATGAAAAAGGCTGTTGATTAGAAGCAAAAAACAACGAATCAGCCACGAGAATGGCACGCGTGCCTTCGATAAGGCTGACGACGGTTTGTTTGGGTATGTCGTGTACAATGAGGAGTTTTTGGGTGTTGTTTTCGTACAAATGAATGCCTTGTACCACGACGAGAATGGCACTCATTGCCAATGCCACCTTTACCAAAAATACTTCTTTTTGATACCAACAATAAGCAAGTATCCCAATAATAGCATAGACAATCACTACTTCTAATTTACCAAAAGTAATACCAGTAAGGGTAGCGCTTGGAAGCTGCTCAATCCAAACCACGGATTGGTTGAGCAACCACGTAATTCCTGTTAAAATCCAACCGATGACGGATTCAACAAAGGGCACAGCGGAAAGCGCCAATGCCGCTAACGCAACGGGAATCATGGCGGTAGAGAGTGCGACAACGAGGGGATTAGCCACCAAAAAATAGGTGGGAAATTGATGGAAATAATAAACCGATAGGGGATAAGTGGCCAACTGAGCAGCAAGAGCGACCGCCGTGATTGCCCAAAGTTTGTCTAAAAACCAATTTTTGGCTGTAATCCATTGATAAATTGTTGGCTGCCAGAAAATAATTCCCGCAAGCGCAGCATAAGATAGTTGAAAACTGACCGAAAAGACCAGAAGAGGGTCGTAGGCCAGCAAAATCAATGCCGACCCGAAAAGCGCATTTTCCCCGTTGGATTTTTTGCCAAGTGGCTCGGCCAAAAGAAATAAACTGAACATTAATGCCGAACGAACAACAGGCGCTGAGAGTCCAGTAAGGATGGCATAAAACCAAAGTATCCCCAAAGTTAGCGTAACGTACAGCCAACGTCCCCGTCGGTGGGATCTGAGTTTTTGGAGTAAAAAGGCAATAATAGCCACAAACACGCCAATATGAAATCCCGATACCGAAAGTACATGAACAGCTCCTGCCGCCGAATAGGCTTGTACAAGTTCGGTATCCATATCGTCGCGCAGACCCAAAATCATGGCTTTCGCCACAGCGTATTCACGCTCAATGGGGACGAGCTTTTTCAGGGCGTCGTCGCTCCACTGGCTCAATTGATAAGGCCAACGGGAGTACCATTGGGCGAAGTTTTTACCTGTTGTAGCAAAAGCGGTAGCGCGCAAATAATGTTGGTGATGTATCTGTTTATACGCCAAAAATTGTCTAAAATCAAACTGATTTGGATTTAAAGGCGGGGCGACTAGCTGCGGTGCGCCAAGGACAACCAACTCAGCACCGTAAGCAGGGCGCGGGGCTTTTTTATCAATATATGCCTGAATTTTTCCAGTGGCTTCTTGCCAATGATGGTTTAATTTAACGTGGGTTATCTCCAAAACGGCGCGGTGCGTTTTTCCTCGCGTTTCGGGAAACGCGATTACTTGTCCGCGATAGGCTTGGATACTATCCAAACGAAAATTCACAAGGTGGGTAGGAGCGAGGGATTCGTTTTTGAGGGTGACTGCCAGCCCACCCAAGTAAATGAATACTCCAAAGGTGGTGATGCCAAGTAAGTAGCGGTTGGCTAACCGAGTTAAACCAATAAACCAAAGAACGACCAATAATGTCCCCAAAGCCCACAGCATAGTCGTTGGTAGTGGCCATTGGTGCTGAACTAATATACCGATAATAAAAGCAATGGTGACGCGCAAAAGTGGATTCATGGTTGTTGGCGTTGGGTTTTAAAACAAAAATGTCAGGTTGGGAGCAACCTGACATTTTTTTATCATCGAATTACAACAAGTCGTTGGGTGACGGTCTCATCTTTGGTTTTGACCCGTATTAAGTATGTTCCTGGTGGTATATCTACCGTGGAAATGGGGACATCCCAGCTCGGATAGTTTTCAAATGCTTTTTGGTGCAAGAGCTGACCATTTAATGTAAACAACTCAACCGTAAACGTACTAAATTCTTTTAAAGTAACCCTCACATACGTAACGTCAACGTTTTGGGCAGGATTGGGAGCAATCTCAATGGCGAGGTTGTTGCCAAAGGGAAGCTGAGAGCACCAATATTTGACCAAACTGTTTCGTCGGGTTGATTTCTCAATCACGGCCATCATTCGTTCTGCCTGATTTTTGGTGAAAACATTCATGCAAGAATCAGGCGAATAGTCCATGTAGTTTTCGGTCATGTTTTGGGTACGAACACCCGAACAAAATGAAAACACAGGCCCACAATTGGTGGACTGATTGCCACTTTCACAGCGAGGGGTATCATCACAATAATCATTGCCACAATTGTCGTCGCCCCACGTATGAATCAATCCCAGCCAGTGGCCTACCTCGTGGGTGGTGGTACGTCCCAAATTGTACAGACGACTGGTGACAGTTGCGCCAATGCCAAAAACGCGGTAATCAATAAAGACCCCGTCGGTACGCACTTGTAGTTCTGTGCTGTTATCGAGGCCATTTACGCCCGTAACAGACGGAAATTGCGCAATTCCGAGGTAATTATTGGCAAACCGAGTTACCCAAATGTTTAAATAACGGTCGGTTGGCCATTCTTTTTGTTGGGTGGTGATGTCGGCCAAAAGTTGGTCATCATTAAAAACGTCAAAATTTGTTTTTTGAGCATAATAATGACGCGTTATTCCGTTGGTTGATTTGCCATCGGGGTCGATATTGGCCAAATAAAATTCGATACCAGTATCTGCTCCTACGGCGTTGGTGTTAAAGCCTCGCGTACCAGTTTTGCGGCGGTAATCTTCGTTGAGTATTCTGATTTGTTCTTTGATTTGCTCGTCCGAAATATTGCCATTTCCTGCCCCCCCAATAGCACCTGTAGCCGTTGAATGCACAACATGCACAACGACTGGAATCCGTATGGATGAACAAATGGCTCCTAAACGGGCCGCACGCTTTGGCAGTCGCAAAAAAGTCTGAACAGAATCTTCGAGCATTTGGCGTTTTAGTTTCCAATAAGGATACCGTTTGGCCAGTACCGAATCGTACTGAACTGCCGAGCAACGTTGCGCACTTGCCTCAAAAATACCTAAACTAAACCACAGAAAGACCCAACAGGCAATCCACCGTACATTTTGAATCATAGTTGTCAATGCAAACGAGAAAACAATTATTTTTCTTTCTTTTCGTACGCATCCAAAATGTCTTTCACCAAACGGTGGCGAATGACATCGCGTCCGTCCAACTCCACAAAAGCAATGTCTTTGACGTGTCGGAGGGTTTCAAGGGCATCCCGTAAACCAGATTGTTGGTTTTTAGGAAGGTCCACTTGCGTTTTATCCCCCGTAATGATGACTTTTGAGCTAGGGCCCATACGTGTCAAAAACATTTTCATTTGCGAAGGAGTCGTATTTTGGGCTTCATCCAAAAGAATGAAGGCATTATTGAGCGTACGCCCCCGCATGTAGGCTAACGGGGCAATCTCAATGATATTGTTTTCCAAATAGAACTTCAGCTTCTCGCTTTGAATCATGTCTTCCAAAGCATCATAAATAGGCCGCAAATACGGGTCTATTTTTTCTTTGAGGTCACCTGGGAGAAATCCAAGGTTTTCTCCAGCTTCCACCGCAGGACGGGTAATGATGAGTTTTTTGACTTTCTTTTCTTTCAGGGCCTGAACAGCAAGTGCCACGGCGGTATAGGTTTTTCCTGTACCTGCTGGGCCAACGGCAAACATCAAATCGTGCTGGGCTGCTTTTTCCACCATCAGTTGCTGGTTGGCAGTTTTTGCCCGTACCACAATCCCTCGCGTTCCATACACAATCACATCTTTCTCGTCTTGGAGAACGTGGGGTGGAGCAATGGAGCCACCATTAGCAGTAAGATAATGACGTACGTTTTCGTGGGTAATTTTGCCGTACTTTTGGTAGTGCTGAATCAATGACTCAAGAATGTCACTAATGCGAAGGATTTCGGGGGGAGTTCCCATTACCCTAATTTCGTTGCCGCGCGAAATGATTTTACTCATCGGAAAGGCAGCGGCTACTTCTCTAATGTGGTTGTTTTCAACGCCCAAAAAGTCTAAGAGCGAGACATTTTCTAAGGAAATTACTTTTTCGACCAAATGCTTTAAAGAGTTTAAGTTTGTGGAAAAATAGCGTTATTCTTTTAAAATTACAAAAAACAAACATTAAAAGCCCGTGGGATGGTTCTCGACGAGGGAAAATAACTGATGGAAATCAATTTTTTGATGGTGGGGTTTTTTACATTTGCATTTTCTTAGGATGTTTTTTAATTCAACCGTTTTTCTAATTTGAAACTTATGCTGAAAAAGAAAATTCTTTTTGTGTTGACAGCTTGTGTTTCGCTTTGGATGGTTTCTTGTAAGCCCAAAGCCAAGCCAGAAGAGTATAATGCAAAAGCAGCTGATCCTGAACTATACCACAAATCGGTGGAATTGTTGACTGAGGTAATTATTCATGACATCTTCAAACCACCCGTCGCTAGTCGAATTTATGCGTATTCAAATTTGGCAGGCTACGAGGCCATGGTGCCAGGTTTCCCTGCCTACGAATCGTTGGGTGGCAAACTAAACGGCTTTAAGACGCCCCTACAACCCGAAGCAGGCAAAGAATATTGTTTTCCTTTGGCCAGTACCCGTGCTTTTTTGAAAGTAGCGAGAACACTGACTTTTTCGGCTAGTTTTTTTGATGAATACGAAAAAACGTTCTACAAAAAATACGAAGAGATGGGCGTCCCATCGGAGGTAATTGAGCGTTCAATGGCTTATGGTGACAGTATTGCCGCGCACGTGATTAAGTACTCAACGGGTGATAAGTACAAGCAGACCCGTGGGGTGCGTTTTACGGTAACTAATGAGCCTGGTACTTGGGTGCCCACGCCGCCAGCCTATGCTGATGCGTGTGAGCCCGAATGGCATAAAATCCGCTCATTGTCATTGGATTCTTCGCGTCAGTTTATGCCTCCTACGCCACCCATGTGGACTAAAAATAAGAACTCTAAGTTTTGGGACGAAACGCGTGAGGTGTATGAAGTTGGTAAAAACCTGACGGAAGAACAAAAGCGGACGGCTTGGTTTTGGGATGATAATCCGTTTGTGATGAATGTAGTTGGGCACGTGATGTTTGCCAATAAAAAAATGACGCCAGGAGGGCATTGGTTGGCCATTCATTCAACGGTGAGCCGTAAACAAAAAGCCCCATTTGATAGAAGTGTTGAGGGATACGCCCTGACGTCTATTGCATTATTAGACGGATTTATCGGTTGTTGGGAAGAAAAATACCGTAGCCGTAAAGTACGCCCTGAAACGGTTATTAACTCCGACATTGACCCAAAATGGCAACCGTTTTTGCAAACCCCGCCTTTCCCCGAATATACCAGTGGGCACAGTACGATTTCGGCCGCTTCTGCTGAAGTATTGACGTTTGTACACGGTGATAATATAGCTTTTACCGACTCGACCGAACACAAACATGGACACGGCGTGATGTCATTTAAGTCGTTTAGAGAAGCTGCGCAAAGTGTGAATGTCAGTCGCCTTTATGGAGGTATTCACTATCGTTCGGGTTGTGATGAAGGCAATAAAGCAGGAACTAAAATTGGCCAACACGTACTAAGTGTGGCTAAAACAAGAAAATAAGTTGTAAAGAAGGTATGCTTCAAATTACCAATCTACACAAATCTTACGGGGGGCATCTGGTACTTCAGGTGCCCTCTCTCTTTTTAGAAGAGGGAATTCACTGGTTTAAAGGGGCGAATGGTTCGGGGAAAACGACATTTTTTAGGACGTTGGCGGGTATGTTGCCTTTTGAGGGTGAAATTAAAATGGGCGCTTGGGATATTCGTAAAAATCCCATTGACTACCGATTGCACATCAATTATGGCGAAGCAGAACCTGATTATCCCGAGTTTTTGACCGCCAATGATTTGATTCAATTTGTAGCAAAGGCCAAAAAAGCGTCGCAAAAACAAGTGAATGAGTTGATTGAATTGCTTGGTATTGAGCCATTTTTGTACCAACCATCAGGAACATATTCAAGCGGAATGCTAAAAAAAACATCGTTGGCAGTTGCATTTTTGGGACAACCCAAAGTGATTATTTTGGATGAACCATTGATTACGATTGATGATGTAACTGTCCAAAAGGTATATGAGCTTGTGCAAATGTATCATGCCCAGGGTGTGACATTTTTGCTTTCTTCGCACCAAGATTTTCGATTTGAGGCCCTTCCCATCAAGCAATTGTTTGAAGTAAAAGACAAAAAAATCACGGAACTTCCGCCGCCTCGGGGCAAAAACGACCGCCACTGATGTTAGCCGTACTTCACATTCTCCGCAAAACCCTCGTTACTGAATATTACCGACTCAATACTGGCTTTCTCTTCTTAGTGGCCATGTTTGCTTTCGGTATATTACGCCCCGAAGATCACATCGCTCTTGCCTCTTATGTGTTTGCATCACCATTTTTGTTGGCGCTAATGGGCGTTGTATTTGCCTTGTATCACTTCAAAACGGTCTTTTTTGTACGACAAAGGCTCTTGTGGGATTCCCACAGTTTTCTCTATAACTTATTGTTGATTGCCAAACCTTACCGTTGGGCGGCGTGGTTGTATGTACAATGGATGCTTTGGTTACCTGTGGCGCTGTACGTGATTTTTGTGGGGTATTACGGCTGGTGGACTGGGCAGCGATTGTCGGTTATCGCAACGATGATTTATCTCCTATTGGTGCCTGTAACGGGGGTTGCTGCCTACGAATACCGCCTGCAACGGCCTAACCCTGATACGCGTTTGAGCACAGTTACTACTTACCTAAACCGACGTTTTAACAAGCCTCAGTGGTTGTATTTTATCCTGTATTTATTCTCCGAAAACCCCGTTTTATTGTTTCTGACGAAAGGTTTTTCCTGTTTTGTTGTAGTGGGAATTTGCAAAATTTACCCTACCGACAGCTACGATCAGCGCCTGTTTTCGTTGGGAGCGCTGACGATTGGGATGGTTCATTCGGTGCTGGTGTTACACCTCTACGAATTTGAACATTTACAGTTGCCTTTGTTGCGAAATATGCCAATGAAAATGGGACAACGCCTACAGCAATACGGACTGCTATTTGTCCTCATGATGTTGCCAGAAATTATTTTTCTCGTTCGCTACATGCCAGTTGGGTTGAATTGGGGGTATATTTTGGAATGGTCGCTGCTAGTGATAGGGATGCTGTTTTTGCTTTTTGGGCGATTTTTGCAAAGGCATTATGTGATGGATACGTTGCTTCGTCAAGGGTTCTACGCCTTTTTTGTGGGCTTTTTCTTGGTCATGTTCAAAGTCTCGACCTTGATACTAGCCTTGGGATGTTGGGGGATAGGGCTTTGGCTATGCCATCGATTTTATTATACCTCCGAATACATCATTCATCAAGAAGGGCTTAAAATCCGACCCGAAGAGTAGAATAGTTTTTTGTATAAATTGGTAGTTTTGCAACGTATATAAAACCTCGCGCTCACATGAAACGTACGTTTGGAAGTATTTTAACTGGAATTGGCGTTATTTTTATTCTTTTTGCTTGCATCGCCTTTATGTCAGACAAGGCGGTGATAGGTTTCACCCTCACAAAATGGGAAACCATCGTCCCCTTTTTAGTGGGAGTTCTCTTTTTATTGGTTGGGGTAAATTTATTGGGAAAAGTGGCTGATTGATACGTATTCTCACAGAAAGACACAGATTAAACAACCCACAGATGTCGCAGAAATCATTTCCGTGCCCATCTGTGGGTATTCAATCTGTGTTCATCTGTGAGAAAAAAAGTTAAATGGTAATTTTCTTCCCACCATTCGCCACCGATTTATAAACGGCTTCTACGATGCGAATATCCCGTAGCCCTTCTTCGCCTGGCGCTATTAATGGAATACCTTTGATAAGTGCGTCGGTATCATCGTCCAATTGCTTGGCTTGTTGACTTTGTAAAGGGAAATCAATCGGGCCTTGAGGGCTGCTTCCTTTGTTGCCAGTGTAGCTTGAAAACGGTTCCATTTTAAACCAGCCCTTTTCGCAATTGGCTTGCAAGTAGTTCATATTGATACCAAAACTGGTATGGCAAGCGGCCAAAGCACCACTCGGAAACTCCAATTGGAACGTGGCGGTTTCTTCGACTTCTTTGTAAATATCGGGGCGAGTTGTGTGGAATTGGGCCGAAACCGACGTTGGTTCTTCACCTACTGCCAAGCGTGCGCCTTGAATGGCATACACACCCATGTCACCCATTACGCCGCCACCAAGGGCTTTGTTTTGTTTCCAGTGGGTTGTACGAGCGTCAAAATACCCTGCGCCACAAGTGACCATCCGTACTTTACCAAACGTTTTTTCTTTGGCAAACTTCATGTAAGCTTGGGTGTTTGGGTCGTGCTGACAGCGGTATCCGATGACGAGTTTTACTTTGTTATCGGCGCAGGCTTTGATCATTGCTTCACAATCGGCTACGCTTGGCGCCATGGGTTTTTCACAAAATACCTGTTTTCCTGCTTTGGCAGCCCGAACGACAAATTCGCGGTGCATACTTGGAGGAAGTACGACATACACTACGTCAATATCAGGATTGTTGGCGATTTGGTCAAAGTTCTGATAATTGTAGATGTTTTTGTCCTTGAGGTTAAACTTCTTTTGCCAGGTTTCTGCTTTTGAAGGAGTTCCTGTGACAATACCCATCAGCTCACAGTTTTTGGTAAGTTGGAGGGCAGGAGCGAGCAAATCGGTGCTGTAATAACCGAGACCCACCAAGGCTATTCCTAATTTATCTTTTTTGGGACGAGTAGCCGCCAAAAGTGGGTTAATCGAAATCAAAGAAGAAGCCCCACTGATGGCAGTGCTTTTCAAAAAATCACGACGCGTGAACATGAGATGTGAAGGTTTGGGTTTTGAAGTGATACTGTTTCCTAATATATGACTTTCGGGTGACAATATACTCTAAAGTCGAAGGTAAATATAAATCATATTCGTCCAAACCTTCATTTTATTGGAAGATTACTGCTTGGCAACCAAAACAATTTGTGCTTTATCAAATTTGGCAATTTTTCTCCTAAACTCTACCCACGCCGAGTATTCGCTGGGCGGGAATCTTTGTTTAGAAGCACTCATTTTGCGGAGGTAAACGATTTGATTTCCCGTTGCTTTGAACGTAGCTGTATAATTCCCGAATTTTGACGACACTTGTGCTTCCGTGGGTAAAAATTCGATGTTGTAATTTGACGGAATTTCAATCACAATGCTGTCGCTATCAGCGTAGTTCATGGCTGTTTCAAAGTCATAAATTCGCTCGGAAGCGGCAATGAAGGTATTACTACTTTTATTGAGTAAGTTGGGTGTTACAAACATTCTGCTGCCACTTTTTGTACAAAGATTTCGGACAAGAAGTGTCACTTTTTCTTCCACCTTGGGAACGGCAGCCTTCTGTTCCTTAAATTCAAAATGGCTGATTTCTGCACTTGGAAAGGACAAATTCTTTTGCAACCACCTTTTTTGGTCATCAGCTGTTAGCGAATGAACCACATACTGAGGGTATTCTTGCTGCAATCCAGTATAAGTAGTCGTGATATGTACTTCCCCTTCTGCGGTATCTTTCAGCTTGACAAAAGCGTGGCGAATAAGCTGATTTTGCTGTTGGGAGTAAGTCGGAGTTTTAATGAGCACCCCTCCCGATTCCGTGACCAAAAGGGCGTGGCGTGCTTCGGTAAAGCTTCCCAAATACCCAAAAGGGTTTGTTTGACTCGTACATTCAAGCCAAAGGGTGTCTTTTTGGTTGGGAACACACAGAAAAACGTGATTAAATTGGAAGGAGGGAAATTGAGTAAGAATGTCGGCCTCGTCGTCACCTGCTTTTACTAAAACAGGGTATGAAGTCACGCCCACTTCTTTGAGCATGGCTTTCATATAGGTGGTAAGGGCTTTGCAATCCCCGAAACCTCTGGTGGCAACATCGGCTGCTTTCATCGATTGCCAACCTCCAATCCCCAAACTAATGTTCATGTAACGGGTGTGTGATTGAAGGTATTCGTAAACAGCCTGCACTTTTTGGGAGGTGTTAGTTATACCCTTTGCCTTTTCTTTGACAGCCTGTATCGCTTGAGGTGTGAGCTGATAACGGTCTTTATTGAGCTCGGCATAAAATTTCCCAAGGTCGGACCAAGAAGTTAATTGGCCTTGGTAATTTTCCACTTCGAAGGCGTTTGGAGCGGTATATACCATGGGTAAATAATTGTCCAAATCAGGCGCAAAAGGCTCTTTTTCGACGGCAGGCAGGTTAGAGACAGCCCACGTATAAATATCCTTATCATCCAAATGGGAGATTGCTACTTTGGTAGGCATGTTTTTCTCCAAATACCGAAACGAGAACCCCTTGGGCGTAGTGATGATAAACTCACTTTTTTCGACGGAAGTTCGTTCTAAGTTATTCAGTATGGCAGCCCAAGTGGGGTAAAACATCATGTTTTTATTCGTATATTCATACGAAAAGGCCACCGTGTAAGGGTAGGAGGTGTGTTTTAGAAGGGCTACTTTGGCATAACTGTCATCAACGGAATTGTCGCCCGTGTTGGTACTGTAATTTTCAATTTCGCTGCGTTTGAGACGTTTTACTTTTTCACCTTTTGAATCATATAATTGGGCCTCAATGTCGTTGACCTTGGTAAACTTGTTGAAGGGAACAACAATGGAAGCCTGTAAAGCTCCCTTGTCGTTGAGAACCGTGATAGCACCGCTGACTTTGGTGGTGGCGAAGCCAATGTCTTTGATAATAAACTCCGTTCGATGGAATCGGACAACCGCGTCTGCTTTGTTTTTGAGGGACTCTGATACACCTGCAACGGCATACTCTTGCCCCCGTAAACTAACCGCAAAGAGAATAATTATTATCGCTAATAGAGAGGAAGTGCGTGTTAGAAACATACGTTAAATAGGGTGAAAATTTCACTGCTGTTAATGAATTGATATTACGATTAATTGCCTTTTTTCAAGACGATTTGCTCGTTGTGTTTGGCAATAAGTTGGTCGAAAAATGCTTTTAAAGTCCCATATTCCAATGACATAAAGCTTTTTTTGCGAATGTTCAAACGGCTGATAATCGTAATTTTATTACCCGATTGTGAAACCGTATATACAAAACGCCCTCCGCCCTCGGGCAAGGCAACCGCCGCAGGTTTGGGAAGCTCGACGGCCTGAAAACCAGCGGGCAGGGTATAATTGGCCAAAAAAGTTTCTTCGATAGGAGCCTCAAAATCAACAGGGTAAATTCGCTCACTTTCTTTGAAGGGGTTTTGGGTGTGGCCTTCAGAAAGCATTGGTTTTAAATAAATCATTGGCCCTGCAACATTGGCAAACTCTGTCATACTTAGTTCATAATTAGCCTCCATGACCTGTTCAATGGCTTCTGTATTTTTAAACTCAGCTTTTGTGATTGTCCAGGCAGGTTTGCCTTTTTTTATTTCTTCCAAAAATTTGTCCTTCCCAATCTCTTTGAACGCATTTTTAGCACTTGCGCCACTGTATCCACCGTAGGATTTTGAAAATGTCCCATTTAGCTCTCCTTCTTCACTAATTGTCAAATCGGCTTTCTCAAATTCTCGATCAGTATCATTGGGTACAATCGAGATAAAACGAGCTTGAGTAGGATGTACAAGCCAGCCGTCATCGGTCAGGCAAGAAACAGGAAGAATGTGAGGAGGCAGGTATTCATCTGTGGCATCAAGCAATACATCTTTGCCATTGTGTGACAGGTGAACCACAACATAATTGAATTTTTTCAATAGAGCATACGTAGGGTTGATACGACCATGAGCCCTTGTACTTAGGATTAGTGGATGCGCGTCGTAACCCAACTCTCTGAGGATACATAAATACAAAAAGTTGATTTCAGAGGAGCTTCCCTCTTTCTTTTCCAGTACCTTTTTGAGATTAGAGGCATATATTCCGTTCTCCTCATTCCATTTAATGTTTTTGACTAAATAATTTTTAGCCGCCTTCCATTGCTCTAAAGTATCCTTATTTTCGGCCTGTATTTGTTTGGCAATGTCTTTGACAATAGAGGTTTTTTTATAGATTTCTCCAAAATTTTCATCGCTCAAAAGGGTTTGTGTTAAGTTGTTGTAGTCTAACGAAAAGTTCTTGGTAATGACTTCTGGCCAGTTAATACTTGCGAGCTCGAAATCAATTTTTGATAAATAATCTGATGGGGTTGTGATATGCGATTCATTTCTAAAAGCAGGGGCATTTTTTACGACAAATTGGTATGAAATGGCGTTCATGCTTGAGCCCGCAAACATGGTATTGGTATTTTTAAAATCATTGATGTCGAGAGACAAGTACCCCGACATTATCATTCGATAAAATAAAACGTTGGGAATGGTAATGCGGTATTCGCTCCATTTCACGGGGAGGCTACTTTGAAATGTCCAAGTTTTAGGACTTGTATTAATTGTCATTGGCGTGGAGATTTCATAACTGTATTCGATAACAGAGCCCTCTTTAACTTTAGGTAGGCTGAACTTAAGCTGGTGGTATTCATCGGATAATTTCTCATTAAAAATCATCTCTTTAGCCAATTTTTCTTTCACTATTTTGCCATCTTCCAGGTTGTGGGTAAAGCCTTTGACTTGGGTGATGTATTCTTCTTGGGCGCCTTTACTTCCCTTGTAAAAAGGGATACTGATTGTGGCACGGTCAAGCGCAGATTTTTTCAAAATCTTGATTCTCTCGTGATATTTTAGGGTAATGTAGAACTTTTGATTTCGATAGTCAAACGACGTTTCGCCAAAATCATACAAAACAACTGCCTCCGCTGTTGAATCATTGGGATAAATTTTGGACGATATATCTTCAATGGGAACTTCACCAAAAGTGATTTTAGTGTTTTGTGCTACTAAACACAATGAAATGAATAATAACAATGCAGTGGCAAGCAACTTGTTCATAAGTGGAAATGAAGAAATGGTAAAATTGTAAGCTAGTATAGTAAAAACATAGTATAAACGAAAATGCACATTAAAAATTTCGTTTAGAAATTTATTTAATGGTTAACGAGCTAGCTATAAATTTGTGAAGGGAGTTTGCTAATTAAAAATCAACGTCCAAACCAAGTAGGCGCTGGAGATCGAGAAGAGAAGGGTTTTTCTCGGCTAAGGTATTGAATTTTTCGAGCGGGGTGTAGGGGTTACGCTTTACTTCGTTGGGCGCAATGCGGTAAGAAATTTGAATTTGCCGATTTTTAAGATGGCGACGCAAATACCCCAGCAATTCGGGTTTCACATCGTTGAGCAGAACCTCTTGGTGAAGGTTGTCTAAAATTAACTCAATCGTATTTCCTTCCATTTTGAATTCACGATTGAGCATAATTTGCTCGCTGACGGCACCCCCATTTTGCTCCCGAAAACGAGAAAAGGCATCCCACGTTTGTTGAAGTTCTTCGGTTGTAAAAGGCTGGTCTTTCCAATTGGTTGGCAAATCTGCCGTAATCGTGGCGTCTTCTGGGGTTTTTGCTACTGGTTTTGTCTCCTCTACTGGCTGGGGTTGCGCAGAAATATTGACTGTCGAACGGAGCTTCCCCAAAGCGCCTGGCAAGCCGTTTTGAGGGTAGGGAGGAGGCGTTTCTGCCGCAACAATAGGATTGGGAAGGGAGGCAATGGGTTTAGGAATAGCAGTCGTTTGAACTACTACTTGGCTATTTTCGGTCAGACTAGACTTTTTTTTTTCGTCGCCCGTTAGCGTGTTCAAATCCAGAACTTCAGGAATTTTTGCCAGTTTCATTAGGCATATTTCCACGTGCAGTCGCTGCTGTTTGGCCGACTTATAGTTTATATCACAGTGGCTTCCAACGCTCAATGCGGAAAGTAAGAATGAGACAGAAGCCCGCGCCGATTGGTCTAGGTATTTGTTTTTGGCCGTTTCGGATACTTCGAGCAACTGAACTGTTGCAGGGTCTTTGGCTACCAACAAATTACGGAAATGCTCCAGCATCCCTACTACAAACAAATGCCCGTCGAAGCCTTTTTTGATGATTTCATTAAAAATCAACAAAGTTTGCGAGACTTCACTTGCAAGTAACGCGTCTGTCAGCCTAAAATAATAGTCGTAGTCGAGAATGTGCAGGTTTTCGAGAACGTCTTTGTACCGAACAGTATCATCTGTCGAAAAAGTGACATTTAAGTCAAACATCGAAAGGGCATCTCTAAGCCCGCCATCCGCTTTTTGGGCAATGAGTTCGAGCGCTTCTCGTTCGGTCGAAATACCTTCTTTTTGGGCGATGTGCTCAAGATGGTCGGCAATGTCGCGTGGTTGGATGCGGTTAAAATCAAAGATTTGACAACGCGACAAAATCGTTGGAAGGATTTTATGCTTTTCGGTTGTTGCCAAAATAAAAATGGCATAGCTCGGCGGTTCTTCCAACGTT
The DNA here is from genome assembly GCF_000482465.1 of Runella limosa DSM 17973. Classification (GTDB taxonomy): domain Bacteria; phylum Bacteroidota; class Bacteroidia; order Cytophagales; family Spirosomataceae; genus Runella; species Runella limosa. The sequence continues at coordinate 130,391 of NZ_KI519430.1, read as the reverse complement.
TTTAGAAAAGCATTAAAAGCCGACGACGAAAGCATGTGTACCTCGTCAATGATGTATATTTTGTACTTACCCGTTTGGGGCGGGTAGCGTACTTGGTCAATCAAGTTACGAATATCATCCACGGAGTTATTGGAGGCAGCATCCAATTCGTGAACGTTAAAAGAAGCATTGTTTTGAAAAGCCACACAACTTTCGCACGCTCCGCAAGGCTCAATCTCGTCAGTAAGGCTCTGACAGTTAATGGTTTTGGCCAAAATACGGGCGTTGGTTGTTTTACCTACCCCACGTGGCCCACAAAACAAGAAAGCTTGGGCGAGGTGGTTGGTACGAATGGCGTTTTTGAGGGTAGTCGTAATGTGTGACTGCCCAACAACTGAGTCAAAAGTAATGGGGCGATATTTCCGCGCCGAAACTACAAAATTGTCTGCCATGGCCGCAAGTTAGCAAGAGCGACGGTCAAATCAAACAGAAAAATGCCCGCTAATTTCTAAAATAGGGTAAATCAGGAAGTTAACAAACCCACAAAAAACATTGAAATACCATTAAAACCGAGACCGATTGATTTGTCGGTTTGGCCTTCATGCGGCAAATGCGTAATTTTGCAGCTTTTTCGCAGTAACCTATTCATTATCGAATGCCAAAGCCCTACTTTAACGGAGTGTTTGGAAGTTTGAGGTGCCATTATGTAAGGTTGGTCGTTTTTATTTTAACCGCCCTACCCGCATTTTCTCAAGTAACCGTTAGTTTTCCAACATCTCGCATTGTTTTTCAACGCTCACAAGCCAATAAGGCCTCATTTGTCGTCACAGGGACGTATAAACAGTCCATTCCTGAAAGAGTTGAAGCTGCTTTGACCCCTCTCAATGCGGGGCAGGGTACTGCTACTGGTTGGCAGGTGCTTGAAAATGCACCAGTAGGTGGTATTTTTTCAGGAGAAATATCAGCAGAAGGTGGGTGGTATAAACTAGAAGTGAGATTGGTTAGAAACGGGCAAGTAGCCGAAACCGCTGAAGTCGATCGCGTAGGAATAGGGGAGGTGTTTGTGGTAGCAGGTCAGTCTAATGCGCGTGGGATTCAGGACTTTGGTGCCCCTGCTGCCTTAGACGATCGAGTGAGTTGTTTCAATTATTTAAATGGCAGTTATGAACCGAATGAGCTTCCCCAACCAACTTTCTCGCACTTAAATGCCGATAGTTACATTGCTCCTTATGGACATTCTGCTTGGTCATGGGGCACTCTAGGAGATATGTTGGTAAAACGATTCAATGTGCCTATCCTTTTTTATAATGCCGCGCTCGAAGGAACAACGAGTCGAGCATGGCGCGAAAGTTTGTACGGAAATGCCAATAATCCTTATGTAGAAGGGTTTTATCCTAACCAATTACCCTATTCACAGCTTCGGGTTTCGTTAAGGGAGTTTGCCTCAATTACGGGAATTCGAGCCATTCTTTGGCATCAGGGAGAAGCTGATAATGAGTTTAGGGTGCCTGAAGATGAAATTGTTTCAAATCTTCAACAACTTATTGGACAGAGCCGTAACGATTTTGGACATAATTTGAGTTGGGTGGTTTCAAGAGTATCATTTATCAAAGAGACTACAAATAATTCAGTGATAAATGCTCAAAATCGGGTAATTAGCTCCGTTTACAATGTATTCGCTGGGCCTCAAACCGATAATATTCAAGTTCCCCGTCCCGACCGAGTACATATGCAAGGAACAGGATTGACGCAGTTAGCTGAGGCTTGGAATAGTGCGCTAACTGATTCGTTTTTCCAAAGTTCACAGCCTCGGAATCCTTTTCCAATACCTACTTTTAAAGTAAGCTGTGCAGGAGAAAATCGGATAAAGTTGTCCATTCAAGCCAATAATTATCCTGAAGTAAATTGGAACCAAGTGGGAGGAGGTTCGCGAGAAATTACGGTTGAGAATGGGACGTATCGGGTAAAGGTGAGAGATTTTAATGGAAATTTTGTGTATTCTCCTACTGTCGAAATTAATCAACAGACGTTTGAGGCCCTACCAAAACCAGCCATTCCCATCATTTCGGCGAGTGGGGGTACTTCTTTTTGTGAAGGAGATCAAATTACGCTCTCAGTACCCGAAGCCTCAGCTTATCAGTGGAGCAACGGTGCCAACGGCCGAACCATCGACGTATCGGAGACAAATCAATATACCGTACGAATAAAAGATGCAAACGAGTGTTGGTCGGGGTATTCAGCAGCTACTTCCACGGTGAAAAACTCTCGACCATCTGTTCCAACCATTACTGCCAAAGGGCCTTTGGAATTTTGTAATGATAAAAATGTCGTGTTAGAGATTGAAAATGGAACCACTCTTTCAACGACCAATAGCTTTTTGTGGAATTCTGGACAAAATGCTACCTCCATTACCGTTCGTGAATCAGGACGTTTTTCTGCAAGAACAGTCAATCAATACAATTGTTTCTCTCAGTTTTCTGTCCCAGTAACCGTAACGGTGTATCCAACGCCCGAAACCCCCGTCATTTCGCCCAGTGGTTTGGTTCGTTTCTGCGAGCGTGAAGCGGTGACTTTGTATTCTAATGCGTCATCATCAGTCCTTTGGAATAATGGTGCAACCTCATCTAACTTACTGGTTCGGCAATCTGGCAAATACAGTGTTATTGCGACTAATGAGCAAGGGTGCGTTTCTGCTCCATCGAAAGAGGTAGAAGTAGAAGTAAGCCCCATTCCTACGCAGCCAAGCATTGAAAAAACGGGTAATTATATTCTAAACGTGAAAGGAGATTATTTGTCAGACATTCAGTTTAGGTGGAATTATGGGGCAGAAGAAACCATCACTGTAGAAAAATACCTCAAAGCTCAAAAATCAGGCCCATATACCGTAACCGCTTTTTATTTTTTAGAACCAGGTAGGGCTTGTTCATCCCTGACCTCCGAGCCTTTTGATTATGTTTTGGATGTGTCGGGCAACGGGGTAAATGTGTATCCTAACCCAAGTTTGGATGGGGTTTTTCTTTTGGAGAGTTTTGAAGATTTGACCAATGTAAGAATGCAAGTAATGGATTTGAATGGGAAACTGATGCTGGAACAAGAAACCCCCTTGTTGTCAAACTCGCAACCCCTTCGGCTAACGCCGCTGCCCTCGGGCACGTACTTGCTGAAAGTCCGTAGTTTTGGGAAGCCAATCTTTACCAAAAAACTGCTCGTAATACGCTAAAAACAAGAAAACCTTGGCACGAAAATTGACAAAGAATGAATCAATGTTGGAATGTACCAGTAAATGATGTTATTTTGCGGGTCAATTTTTGGAAACCCTTTCTTTTCCTTAGAACATTTAATTAAACAATTAACTTTAAACTTAATAACGCGCAAGCAACTATGGCGTTAATCAACAAAATCAGGGAGCGATCAGGTATTGCGGTAGTGGTTATTGCCGCCAGTTTGATTCTATTTATTGTCGGAGGTGACATTTTAGGTTCGCAGGCATTGTTTGGAAACAATCAGAACGTCGGCGAAATCGCAGGTGAAACCATTAGTTACAAGGATTTCCAACTCAAATTAGACCAAGCCCGTCAGGCGTTTGAAGCTCAAAGTGGTCGTGCCGCTTCTGAACCAGAACAACAAAGCCTTCGTGAGCAGGTTTGGAATCAGTACATCATCGACTATGCTTACAAAAAAGAATACGATGCGTTGGGACTAAAAGTAAGCAGCGACGAGCTAGTTGACATGGTACAAGGGAACAACGTGAGCCCAGCCGTTCAACAGTCATTTACGAACCCTCAAACGGGTGTTTTTGACAAGACTCAAGTGATAAGCTACCTCAAAAACCTCAAAAACTTGCCAGTAGAGCAACAACAAGCTTGGGAAAATTTTGAGAAGAGTTTAGCGCAAGATCGTCTTCGTCAGAAATACGAAAACTTACTCCGCGCTGGTAGCTACGTAACACGCGCTGAAGCAGAGAAAGAATACCAAGCGCAAACGGCTAAAGCGTCACTTCGCTATTTGTATGTACCTTACTACTCAGTGGTTGACACAACGATTAAGGTGACTGATTCGCAATTGCAAGATTATTTGGCCAAGCACAAAGATGAATACAAAGGCTTTGACTCTCGCACTATTCAATATGTAACTTTCCCAATTATTGCTACCAAAGAAGATAGCGTGGAAATGTACAATAAAATTAAAGAATTGGCGCGTGGATTGGCAACAGCAACCAGCGACTCTACTTATGCTCGTGTGAATTCGGACGTACCTACAAAACTTTACTGGTCGTATTCAGACATGACAGATCAGTTGAAGTCGGCGGTGAAGTCATTCATTCCAGGTAGCGTAAATGGCCCTTACCGCGAAGGAAATACGTATTTTATCTATAAGTATGGCGGTACCAAAATTGACACAGCTTATACAGCACGTGCCAGTCACATCTTGATTCGTACGCAAGGAACAAGCGATTCAGCCAAAGCAGAAGCGCGTACCAAAGCCGCTGATTTGTTGAAGCAATTGCAAGGCGGTGCTAATTTTGAACAATTAGCCACGGCAAACAGCGCTGATCCAGGTTCGGCACAGCGTGGTGGTGACTTAGGCTTCTTCAGTGAAGGTGCCATGGTGAAGCCATTTAACGACGCTGTATTTGCTATGAGTGGTACAGGTTTGATTGGCCGTTTGATTGAATCAGATTTCGGTTTCCACATTATTAAAGTAACAGAGCCTAAAACGAACGTTCTTTATAAAATTGCGGCAATTGGCAAGACAATGACGCCAAGCCAAGCAACGCGTGATGCGATTTATGCGAAAGCAGACCAATTCTCGATTGAGTCTAAATCAAAGTCAGCATTTGATGAGAACGTGAAAAAAGATAAAGGTTTGCTTGTGCAAACGGCCAACCGTATCCCAGAATCGGCAACCAACGTGAACACGATTCAAAACGCGCGTGAAATTGTCCGTTGGGCATTTAACGATGATACCAAGACTGACCAAGTTTCGCCAGTGTTTGAAACAGACGAGCAATATGTGGTGGCTATTTTGACGGGTAAGTCATCAAAAGACAGCCCTTCAATCAATGACTTCCGTGACGAGCTTACTTTGAAAGTGCGTAACGAAGTTAAAGCAGAGCAAATCACAAAGAAATTGAGCGGTATCCAAGGTGGAACGCTTGAGGCGATTGCCCAAAAATATGGTGCAGGTGCATTGGTAGAAGCCGCAAATGAAATCTCATTGGCGACAGGTTTCTTGACAAGCGCAGGACTTGATCCAATCGCGCTTGGAAAAGGCTTTGGTTTGAAAGCTGGCAAGAAATCAAAAGTATTTACGGGAGAGAACGGTGTGTTTATCATGGAGAAAGTTTCTGATACACCAGCACCAGCCATTGCCGATTACTCGATGTACAAAGCCAATTTGCAATCAAAGAATCTTCAAGCAAGCTACTTGTTGAATGAAGCCATCCGCGAAAATGCGAAAGTAGTAGATAACCGCGCGAAATTCTTCTAAGAAAGAATCAGCCTAAATCATAAAAAATCCTCGCTTGAGAAAGCGAGGATTTTTTTATTTGTCTTTGTTAATCAAAAAGTTTCAGAAGAATCCAAATAGCCTCGGTAGAGGCGCAACATTTGTATTTTAAACAAAAGTTTTAGAAGAATCCAAAGAGCCTCGGCAGAGGCGCAACATTTGTATTTTAATCAAAAGTTTTAGAAGCCTCCAAAGTAGCCTCGGTAGAGGCGCAACATTTGTAGTTTAAACAAAAGTTTCAGAAGAATCCAAATAGCCTCGGTAGAGGCGCAACATTTGTAGTTTAAACAAAAGTTTCAGAAGAATCCAAAGAGCCTCGGTAGAGGCGCAACATTTGTAGTTTAATCAAAAGTTTTAGAAGAATCCAAAGAGCCTCGGTAGAGGCGCAACATTTGTAGTTTAATCAAAAGTTTTAGAAGAATCCAAAGAGCCTCGGTAGAGGCGCAACATTTGTAGAAAAAAAGAAGGCAGACCCGCGAAGGTCTGCCTTACAAGTATTTGTTCTATTGCTAGAACTAAGCCATTTCTAGCTCTTTAGAGTTACGTTTACGCTCGTTTTCGTCGAGATATACTTTACGAATACGAAGTGTTTGTGGCGTTACTTCTAGGTATTCATCTTTTTGGATGTATTCCATTGATTCTTCCAAAGAGAAGTTGATTTTAGGAGCAATACGCACGTTATCGTCCGAACCAGAGGCACGCATGTTGGTCAATTTCTTCGTTTCTTGAAGGTTTACAACGATGTCGCCAGGACGGCTATGCTCACCCACAACCATACCCATATAAAGGTCTTCGCTTGGGTCAACAAAAAACTTCCCGCGCTCTTGAAGACGGTCAAGGGCATAAGGAGTAGCTGGGCCTGTTCCTTTTGAAATGATAGAACCGTTGATACGTCCTGCGATAGGGCCTTTGTGAGGCTCATACGACTTGAAACGGTGAGAGATAACGGCTTCCCCTTGAGTAGCTGTCAATACATTAGAACGAAGTCCAATCAAGCCACGAGAAGGAATGTCAAACTCCAAGTGTTGCAAATCGCCGCGTGGTTCCATCACGAGCAAATCACCTTTACGCTGCGTTACTAGCTCAATCACTTTACCCGCAGTTTCTTCAGGAACGTCAACAACCAACATTTCGATTGGTTCGAGACGTTGTCCGTTGTCGTCTTGTTTGAAAATTACTTGTGGCTGGCCTACTTGCAATTCGTAGCCTTCACGACGCATCGTTTCAATCAATACTGACAAGTGGAGGATACCACGACCAAACACCAAGAATTTATCTTCGCTGTCGAATGGCTCTACGCGCAAGGCAAGGTTTTTCTCCATTTCCTTGAACAAACGGTCGCGTAAGTGGCGTGATGTTACAAATTTACCTTCTTTGCCAAAGAACGGAGAGTTGTTGATTGTAAACAACATGTTCATCGTTGGCTCATCAACGGCAATACGTGTAATTGGCTCTGGGTTTTCGTAAAGAGTGATAGTATCACCAATTTCAAAATCTTCCAAACCTGTTACTGCACAAATATCTCCCGAAGAAACTTCCGTCACTTTCTGACGACCAAGTCCTTCAAACACTTGAAGTTCTTTGATACGGTTACGTTTCACACTACCGTCGGCTTTACAAAGACCTACTTGCGCACCTTCTTTAAGCGTTCCACGGTGTACACGCCCGATGGCGATACGACCAACGAATGAGTTATAATCGAGGGAAGTAATTTGCATTTGAGGGTCACCGTCGTTAGAAGGCGCCGCTGGGATGTTTTCTACGATGACATCCAACAAGTGAGAAATGTCTTCAGTAGGTTTTTGCCAATCGGGACCCATCCAGCCTTGTTTCGACGAACCGAAAACCGTTGGGAAGTCAAGTTGAGTTTCGTTGGCTTCCAAGTTAAACATCAAATCAAATACCGCTTCGTGAACTTCTTCAGGGCGACAGTTTGGTTTGTCAACTTTATTAATCACCAACACAACTTTTAATCCAAGTTGAAGCGCTTTGCTCAATACGAAACGAGTTTGAGGCATAGGGCCTTCAAAAGCATCCACCAAAAGCACTACACCGTCAGCCATTTTAAGTACGCGTTCTACTTCTCCTCCGAAGTCGGCGTGGCCTGGGGTATCTATGATATTAATTTTAACGTCTTTGTAGCGTACTGATACGTTCTTAGAAACAATCGTGATGCCTCGTTCACGTTCGAGGTCATTGTTGTCCAAAATGAGGTCGTCAAACTGCTGGTTCTCACGAAACAGCTTCGAATAGTGGATGAATTTGTCCACCAAAGTGGTTTTACCGTGGTCAACGTGCGCAATGATGGCGATGTTGCGGATGGATTGCATTTGTATTTTTGTTAGTTGTTTTGCCTTAACAATTAATCGAAAGAAAGTCAGTGATTAACAATTAATTATGGCTTTGAAAAAAGACTCGCAAAGGTAAGTTATTTTATTGACAAACTCAGTTTATTACAATGTTATCTCTCGAAAGAACTGGAATTTGCTAGTTTTTTATTGAAATAATACAAAATACGGCAATGCTAATAATACAATGTAGGTATTTCAATAGCGTAGGGCTTTTTGTTTGCCAGCGTTTTGTTCTATTTTTGCTCAAAACCAATTAGTTCCATGAAACTTTCCTTTCTTGCCCTGGCAGGGCTTTTGAGTGTGGCCGTACAAGCCCAAAACTTTGTGAAAGACAATTACACAAAACTTGACAAACAGATTACGATGCGGGATGGCGTAAAGCTTTATACCGTCATTTATGTACCCAAAGACAGCAGCCAAAAATACCCGATTATTATGGAGCGAACGCCCTACTCAGCGGGGCCTTATGGTGAAACCAATTACCCAGGAAATGGGCCTGGTCCAAGTAAATTGTTGTCAGAAGAAAAATACATCTTTGTGACTCAGGACGTACGGGGGCGCTACATGAGCGAGGGTGATTTTGAAGAAATGACACCCCATAAGTTTGACAAAAAAAGTGCAAAAGACACCGATGAAAGCACTGATACCTACGATACGGTTGAGTGGCTAATTAAAAATATCCCTCGAAACAATGGTCGGGTCGGTATTACAGGGATTTCCTACCCTGGTTTCTATGCCTCGGCCTCGTTGCCTGATGCGCACCCAGCTATTAAGGCCGTTTCGCCTCAAGCGCCTGTTACTGACGAATTTGTGGGAGACGATGCCCGCCACAATGGTGCTTTTTTCTTGCTGGATAACTTCAATTTTTTGAGCTATTTTGATGCTCCTCGTACCAAGCCAAGCACCTCATATACAGGATTATTTGCGAATCGAACAAAAGATGCCTATGACTTTTTCTTGAAGCTAGGGCCTATTAAAAACGCCAATGGGGCAGCTTATTTTAATAATCGGGGTAAAATTTGGAATGAATACCTTCAGCACGAAACGTATGATGATTATTGGAAAGCCAGAAATATTCGTCCTGCCTTGAAAAATGTGAAACCTGCTACTTTGGTTGTGGGAGGATGGTTTGACGCCGAAGATTTGTTTGGGGCCTTGCGTACCTACGAAGCCATTGAAAAACAAAGCCCTACGTCTAAAAACCAACTTGTGATGGGGCCATGGACGCACGGTGCTTGGTCGCGGGCTGATTGGTCGGAGTTTGGGCCGTTGCAGTTTGGTGGTAATACCGCTAAGTATTTTCAGGAAGAGCTTGAAACGAAGTTTTTTAATTACTACCTGAAAGACAAAGGGGAATGGAAAGCGGCAGAGGCGACCATGTTTAATACGGGAACCAACGAATGGAAAACTTTTGAGACGTGGCCACCCAAAGAAAAAACAGCAAAAGAGCTTCATTTTCAAGCGAATGGTAAGTTGTCTTGGGAAGAAACAAAAGAAAAAGAGGGCTTTGATGAGTACGTAAGCGACCCTGCCAAACCTGTTCCTTATACGGATGGTGTTTTTGCGCGCCGTAATAATCAGTATATGATTGAAGATCAGCGTTTTGCGGCACGTCGTCCTGATGTTCTTACGTATGAAACCGAAGCTTTGACCGAAGATGTAACATTTTCGGGGTCGATGACAGCACATTTTTTTGCTTCTACGACGGGTTCGGACGCTGATTTTATTGTGAAACTAATCGATGTCTTGCCCGAAGATGCTGCGAATCCAACGCCTAATCCCAAAAATTTAACGATGGCAGGGTATCAGCGGTTGGTTCGAGCGGAGGTGTTGCGCGGGAAGTTTCGGAATAGCTTTGAAAAACCAGAAGCTTTTGTGCCAAACCAAGTGACGGATGTAAAAGTACGGATGCCTGATGTGCTTCATACGTTCAAGAAAGGCCACAAAATTATGGTGCAAATCCAAAGCTCGTGGTTTCCGCTTGTGGATCGTAACCCCCAAAAATTTATGAATATAAGCGAAGCCGAGGAAAAAGATTTTCAAAAAGCGACGATTCGGATTTATCACAGCGAAAAGCACGATTCGCATTTGCACGTCAGTACGATTAAGTAAGCGATGTTTGATGATGCGTAAAGTTCCTGCCAAGCTTATTCGGGAAGATAAGACCATTAGTGTTAGACCTGAGAAGTGTCAAAAACTTGTCAGGTCTATTATACACCTATTCTTTTGGCGTAGTGACAAAACCAATATTGCGTTTCAAGCCTTCCAATTTTGTCCGTTTGACGGGCGAACGGCGAAATATTTCTTGAAATACTTCCTGGGTAATTTCTTCCCAATCGTTTCGAGTGAACTGCGCCAAATCGGGATGAAGATTAAATTCTGGCGTTTGATGCGGACGTGAAAACCGATTCCACGGACAAACATCTTGACAAATATCACAGCCAAAAATCCAGTTCTCAAACTTTCCTTTTACCTCGGCTGGAATAGCCTCTTTGAGTTCAATCGTAAAATAACTGATACACTTACTACCATCGACCACGTAAGGCTCTGTGATGGCATCCGTGGGGCAAGCGTCCACACAGCGCGTGCAGGTTCCGCAATAATCCTTGATGGGAGCATCGGACCAAAGTTCGAGGTCAGAAATAATTTCTCCAATAAAGAAAAAGCTTCCCATCTGGCGGTTGATGAGATTGGTATGTTTTCCAACCCAGCCGAGTCCGCTTTTTGCCGCCCATACTTTGTCCATCACGGGGGCTGAGTCCACAAAAATTCGCCCATTTACTTCGCCCACTTCGCTTTGAATTTCTTCGACAAGGGCTTTGAGTTTGTCTTTCAACACAAAATGGTAATCGGTACCGTAGGCGTATTTCGAGAGTTTGAGGGTGTTTTCGCCCTCGTCTAGCTGTTGTTCGGGGTAATAATTTAACAAGACGGAAATCACTGATTTGGCCCCCTCGACGAGTTTGCGAGGATCGAGGCGTTTGTCGAAATGATTTCCCATGTAGTGCATTTGACCATGATGGTTTCTCAACAGCCATTGTTCGAGACGAGGGGCTTCTTCTTCCAAAAAAGTGGCCGTTGATATACCACAAAAATCAAAGCCAAGCTCCTGTGCCTTGGCCTTAATAAATCGGCTTCGTTCTTGCTGAACGAAATCGTTTGACGTCATTTATTTTCGTTTATTTGTAGCGTACTCAATTTTCAAAAACCGTAACATCAATGAAATCGTATTATTTCTTAGTCGTTTGTTTTTTATTTATCCTTCCTGTAGTCGGTATGGCCCAAGATGAAACCGAAAAACACCCCATTGACATCGCGTTGGACAAATGTATGGATAAAAATCCTTCCACTCAGGGAATGGTTGGGTGTTTGGATGAAGCCTATAAAAAATGGGATGCCGAATTGAACAAAAATTACAAATCCCTCAACTTGAAACTTAACGCCAAACAAAAGGCGGCTTTGCTTACCTCGCAGCGAAAATGGATAGAATACCGCGATTTGGAGTTTAAATTTCAGTCAGAATTATACGCAACCATGGAAGGTACCATGTATCAGCCAATGGCGGTGGATAGTCGCCTCGAAATTGTAAAAAAACGAGCGCTGGATTTGAAAAGCTACTTAAACCTTTTTGAGTAAGAACGGAATTGTGGTTGCTAATTAGAGAAACTGGCTAGTGCTTGGTTGGTAAGTTTCTTGTCAAAAATTGCCGCGACAGGAAGCGTAAAGTTTTTGATTGCCGTCGAAGTAATAGAGCCATTCTTGCCTTTAAAAATAAGTTCGTACCTTTTGCTGTGAAGTACGTACTGTTCAATCACTTGGGCACTAGGGTCAACTATCCAATATTCCTTTATTTCGTGGGCTTGATAGTCCTCGAATTTGGTCGTACGGTCGGTATGGGCAGTGGATTTATACAAAACCTCAACCACCAAATCTGGCGCAGGGAATTGCATTTGGTCGTCAGTGAAGTGTTTGGCTTTGTCTTTTTTCCAAAAACAAACGTCGGGTTCGTAATCATTGCGGGAGAGAGAAATAAGCACTTTTTCAATTCCGACCCAGCCTAAGTTGTGTTCAACGACAAAAAAATCCATCATTTTATAAATGTTCCCTGTGGCATCATTATGACGGCGTTTGACGGGAGATTGAAAAATGATTTCACCGTTGATAAACTCCATTTTTTTATTTTCTTCAATAACTTCGTAAAAATGCTGGCGTAATTCTTTCTCTTTTTCCAATGCTTCTTGGGCTTTTTGAATAATCAAAAAAGCATGAGGCATGGCTAAAAGGTGCTTTTGTATTTCGTTGACGCTCATTTTAGAATTTAAAGCTATTTTTACAAAAATACGGAAGTCTTTAAACAATTCAAATCAACAAACTCCTACATGAAACACCTTATTATTACCGCTGTGGCTTTGCTATTTGTGCAATTGAATGGTGCGGCGCAAAACAATTCAGACGAAGCCCTTCGCAAAAAAGCCGACGAACTTGCCCACAAATACATTCTCACTGACGGTCACGTGGACTTGCCGTATCGTCTCAAAATCAAGAACTTCCGATTGGAGCGTGAATATTTGGGAATTCCTTTGAAAACTACCGAAGGTGATTTTGATTACGAACGAGCTAAGAAAGGCGGTTTGTCGGCTCCGTTTATGTCGATTTATATTCCGTCGTCGTACCAACAAACGGGTGGGGCAAAAGAGCTGGCCGATTCGCTGATTAACATGGTTCGCGGGATAGCGACAGCGCACCCCGACAAATTTGGTATTGTCACAACGCCCAAAGAAGCGGATGCCAATTTCAAAAAAGGTGTGATTTCATTTCCGATGGGGATGGAAAACGGTGCACCGTTGCAAACCATTTCGGATGTGGCTTATTTTCGCAAAAAAGGCATCAGCTACGTAACCTTGACCCACGGGAAAGACAACCTCATTTGTGATTCGTCGTACGACACGACGCACACGCACAAGGGTTTGAGCGCTTATGGGAGAGAAGTAGTCAAAGAAATGAATCGCGTAGGTATTATGGTGGATATTTCGCACGTTTCGGACGATGCTTTTTACCAAGCCATTGAGCTTTCATCGGTGCCTGTGATTGCGTCGCACTCTTCATGTCGGTATTTTACGCCTACTTTCAAGCGGAATATGTCGGACGATATGATTAAGCTTTTGGCAAAAAAAGGAGGTGTGATTCAAATCAATTTTGGCTCCAGCTTTTTGGACGAAAAATACCGTCAACAAATTGAGGCATTGCAAGATAAGTTTGGAAAAGCCTTGAAAGAAAAAGGGCTCAAGATGGGTACGCCCGAAGCTGACGAGTTTCAGAAACAATTCCAAAAAGCAAACCCTGTACTTTTTGCGGATGTAGAAACGGTTGCCGACCACATCGACCACGTTGTGAAATTGACAGGAAGTACCAAGCACGTAGGCATTGGGTCGGATTTTGATGGGGTAGGAGATAGTTTACCCACGGGTTTGAAGGACGTATCGCAGTACCCTAACTTGATTTATGTGTTGCTTAAAAGAGGTTATACCGAAAGTGATATTGCCAACCTCATGTATAAAAACGTGTGGCGGGTGTGGCAAAAAACGGTGGATAATGCCACGGTCAGACGGTAGTCAGACCGCATTTATTTAAGGTGAGACTAAGACACACGGTCTGACTGTCGTCTGACCGTGTGTTAGTAAAAAATGAGCAGCGAAAGCAACGTGAGCCCGCTGAGGAGAAAAAGTAAACCTGCTATTTGTTTTTTGATGGAAGTTGTCATGGCTGTTTTTTTTGTAAAGGTACAGACACCCAATCGCTGCTTTCAACCCAAATGTGGTGAAGTGAGAAAAATCAACGATAAAGGGGGATTTTTTTATTTTGAAGCGTTTTGAATTCTATTGCTAATTTTGCCCCATGCGAATTTCAAACGATACTGCCGACCGAATCAAACAAACCGCTGACATTGTAGAGGTCATCGGAGATTTTGTGTCACTCAAAAAACGTGGGTCCAATTATATCGCTTGTTGTCCGTTTCACAATGAAAAATCACCTTCGTTCAACGTTAACCCTGTCCGCCAAATCTACAAGTGTTTTGGCTGCGGTGCTGCGGGCGACTCGGTGAAGTTTGTGATGGATATTGAGGGCGTAAGCTACGGCGAAGCCCTCCGACATTTGGCACAGAAATACCACATTGAAGTAGAAGAAGAGCAACAAACGCCCGAGGAGGTATTGCGCCAAAATGAGCGTGATAGCTTGTACATTGTCTTAAATTTTGCCCAAAAACATTACCAAAAACTGTTAATCGAGCACGAAGAAGGGCAAGCCATTGGCTTGAGCTACTTCCGAAACCGTGGCTTTAATGACCCTACTATCAAATCGTTTGGGTTGGGGTATAGTCTAAACGAATGGGATAATTTGACCAAAGAGGCGGCCAAACGTGGTTATAATCCTGAATTGCTGCAAAAAGCGGGTTTGGCATTGCACAAAGAAGGCAACAACGATCGCTACTACGACCGTTTTAGAGGGCGCGTAATCTTTCCGATTCATAATGTTTCGGGGAAAGTGATTGCATTTGGTGCGCGGATTTTGACCAACGACAAAAACCAGCCTAAGTACATTAACTCTCCCGAAACGGATGTTTACCATAAAAGCAAAGTCCTTTACGGGATTCATCAGGCCAAGAATGCCATTCGGCAGGAAGATGTGTGCTATTTGGTAGAGGGCTATACCGACGTCATTTCGCTCCACCAAGCTGGGATTCAGAACGTGGTGGCTTCGTCGGGTACGTCGTTGACCGAAGACCAGATTAAGCTGATTGCCCGCTTTACCCAAAACATCACCATTTTGTACGACGGCGATGCCGCAGGTATTAAAGCGGCTTTGCGGGGACTAGACATGGTCTTGGAAGAGGGGCTTAACGTAAGTTTGGTCACGCTTCCCGACGGCGAAGATCCCGATAGTTATGTTTATAGTGTTGGTGCTGAGGGTTTTAAAGCCCACGTCAAAAAGGCTACCAAAGACTTTATTACTTTCAAAACCGAAATGCTTCTTCGCGATGCGGGCGACAATCCGTTTAAACGTGCCGAAGCAATCAACGAAATTGTAGCGAGTATTACCAAAATTCCTGACCCGATCAAACGGCAGATTTTCTTCCGACGTACGGCCGATTTGATGAAGATGGATGAACAAACGCTGATTTCGGAAGGAAATAAGTATTTGCGAAAACAGCAGGAGGCCAAAGCAAAAACCGCTGAACCACGGCAAGTTCCCAAAAAGCAGCCCCAAAGTCCAGCGTCCCCGAAGCCCAACCAAGCTCCGTCGCAAGAGCCCGATTTGTCGTTTTTTTCGGAAACGTTTATTGAGGAAGAATTTGGGATTTTGGTGGAAGACAACTTTCGGGAACTGCCGCCGCCACTCCCCCAAGAATCGCCTAAGCCTGTTACTGAATTACCCAATGATTTATTCAAAACACGGCTGTATTTGCAAGAGCAAGCTTTTGTACGGTTGTTGATTTTGTACGGTCAGGTTGAATTGGAAGCGGGGATTTCCCTTTGTCGGTATTTGTTGCACGAAATTGGAGAAATAACTTTTGAAACTCCGTTGTTTAACCTCATTTTAGAGATTTTTAGACAGCGATTTAACTTCGGAGAAGTACCTTCAACTGACTATTTTTTAGGACATCTTGACCCCGATGTGCAGCGATTGACGATTGATTTGTGTACAAATAGCCACCATTTGAGCGAAAATTGGCAAAAGTATGAGATTGTTGTTCCTACCGACGAAGACTTGCTCCATGAAATTGCCTTTAAGAAAATTCTTCGCTTGAAAATGGCGTATTCGGCCGATAAAATGAAGGATTTGATGAACCAATTGGGCAGCCTATCGGGGGTTACCGACGAAGAGTTTGCCCAAATTATGGACATTCAAAAGCAATATAGGTTTTTCAAAAATATCAATGATTCGGCAGCAAAAGAACTCGGAACGGTGGTGCCTGGGTACTGAGGAGAAAAGTTTTACCCGCAGATTGGCACTGATTTAAAGACACAAATGAACGCAGAGGTACCTGTGCGTGGTTTCTATTCTTTATCTATTTCCCAAACACGCCCAAAAACTTGGCGGGTATTTTACTTTCGTAGCGCAGGTATTGGTTGGTAACAGGGTGAGCAAATCCTAAAACCCAAGCGTGCAGCCCAAGTCGATGAAGTGGATTTTGGGAAGAACCGTATTTTTTATCCCCCACTACCGAATGCCCAAGGTCTTGCATGTGGACCCGAATTTGATTTTTGCGACCTGTCTCCAATTCCACCTTTAAAAGCGAAAAATGAGTATTGGATTGCAGCGTTTCGTAGTGGGTAATCGCTAGTTGACCTCGATCTGGGTTTTTTGAAGAATAAACAATCGTGGCTTTGCTTTCCTGCAAATACGAACGAATCGTGCCCTGAGGCGGGTTGGGCTTGCCTTCCACCAAAGCAATGTACGTTCGTTCTTTGGTATCTGGCCCCCACGTTGATTGAAGTTTATTTTTTATGTCTTCACTTTTGGCAAAAACCATTACCCCCGATGTATCACGGTCGAGGCGATGAACGATGAAGATTTTATGCTTAGGGTCTTGGGTTTTTACGTGCTCGCTCAACATTCGGTAGGCCGTAGGCTCGTCGCCTTTGTCGGTGGCAATGGAGAGCAAACCAGCCTCTTTTTCAACAATCATCAAATACGCATCTTCAAATAAAATCCGAATGCCCTTCGTGGAGCGTTGGGCAGGTTTTGTTGACTTTTTAGGACTTATCTCAATCGTTTGGCCTACTGCTAAACGATGATTAAACTGCGTAACGCTTCGACCGTCCACGTGGATTTGACCATCACGAAGCAAACTTTTGATGTTGGTACGGCTGTGATGGGTTAATTTTGACAGTAAAAATACCATCAGTTCGGTCACTTCGGTCACTTGTAGCTTCATCGTAGCGTTGGAATAATTGAATGATTTGCCCCAAAGGTACGCAAATAGCTAGAATCAGCGCGTTGATTAATACTGCTCACCCGCGCCGCCGCCGCCAAAATCTCCCCCACCCATTTTTACTTCTTGCGATGCTGCTGATTGGGTTGTTTTGGTTAAATGCGAAAGAACGACCGTTTGGAGAAGGTTGTTTTTGCTATTCTCAGGGGTGACACTAAAACCCAATTTGGGGATTTTTAAGTAACGTAAAAGAGCATAAGCGAGGCTTGCCAGAATCAGTCCGCCGAGTAAAAGACCCCATTCGAGCGGAAGCAAAGAATGATAGTGACGGTACGTGATGATGGAATAAAGGGCAGAAATAAGGGCTACGACGATGATAGAACGGTCGCGCAGACGAATCCCAAGCCCCAGTTGCAGGAGCGGAACGAGAAAGGTAAGTGTCCAAAAAAGCCACGCAAATTGGATTTCGGGAGCAGGCATTGGTAAGTCGTTTAAGGAAGCGTTGGCGTAGCGGACAACCATATAATTAACGCTTAAATAGGCACAAAGCAAAGTCGCAGGGAGAGCCCATTCGAGGGCGGTTTGCCAGTAAAAAGCGATTCGACGTTTTGAGAAGCGGTGCATTAAAAAAAACAATGCAACCGAAACTCCCGAAAGTATAAATGGTAAAAATGCTTTCCCGAGTGGGTGTTTGACCAACAACGACGCGAAGATAAATAAGAAGTCGAAAAATAAACCTAACGCCACCAACGGTTCGCCAAAACTATAGACAGCCATGAGCAAAAAGGGTAAATAAAGCAAACCAAACTGCCAAGGTTCTTTAAAATTGCTGATTTCGGAAACCTTCATAAAAACAGGCCCTAATGACCCCAAAATGCAGTATAAAAGTGCATTGTCGATGCCTGAGAAGTAAAGTTTGCGCTGACGAATGATGTGAATTAATCCAAAAAGTGTTCCGCCGCCGTACAACAAAGCCCCGATGGGTAATCCCCAATTGGCGTCTCCTATGAGGAGAAGGGTAAAAAACGAACCCCCAAAACCGAACCCAATAAAGCCAAAAATAAACAAAAGCGCTTTGATAAAAACATTGGGAGAATAGGGTAGGTCAGCGTGAAGTTTTTGAGCCGCTTCTGCCTGTGCTGTGGTCAAAGTTCCTTCTTTTTGGAGTTTTTTTGCCAAACCCAAGGCGTAGCGGTTTAGTAGCCAAGATTCCTGATATACCTTCATTGTGTCAGTTGGTTAACCATTTTTTGTAGTTCAAAATAAACATCACTACGCCGCCTGCGCTGGCAAGGAAATAAAAACCGCCAAAGACCATCCAAAAACCAGCGTCGTCGATTTTGCTGAAGAGCAAATAGGTAAAAGCGATGTAACCATACAAAATGGCCATTAATAAAAAGATGAAAGATTGCTTTTGCCGAGCGTACCACACAAAAAAGGTACAACAGCCCGATATTAATAAGGCATACAAAAACCAATAGTCGGAGGTGAAAAGTCCTGCCAAAGCACCAATGAAAAATAAATTGCCTGTGAGGATTAAATAGGTGTTGGTAAAATGTGTTTTGATGCCACGGTGCGCAAGGCCAAAACTGACGCCACCCACTACGAGTCCAAACCCAACGGCGGTATTGATGATTTGGGTACTTCCAAAGTCATTTCCCGTCAATACTTCCAAGGGAGCGATGCTCAACCCTGCCCAAGATGCCAGAGCAGTGAGTCCCATCGATAATACCCCACGGTGGTCGAAACGGTAAGCACAGAAAAGAAAAACAGCCGCTGGCAGAAAAGCCGCCAATCCATAACGCGTGCCAAAAAGGGAATAACGCCATTGGGCGTAGCCTTCAAGCGAAAGAAATAATAGCGCGCCGAGTAACAACACAAAATCAACAAATTTGCCTTCGGAGTTTACTTCTGAAATTGAAAATGGGGGACTGTGTCGATAGGTATAGAAAAAACATCCCAATGTTAGCAATGCCAATACCACAATGAGTGCATCGTGCCCAATGGTGTCGATGTGCAAATATATGAGCATTCCTGCGCCCGAAGTAAACAACACAAGGCCAATGTAAAGCAGGTTTCGGAGGAGAGTATATAACGAAACTGGGCGCGCGTTCTCTGATTGCTTGATGGTTTCAGCACTGGCAGGAGAAACAATTTCGTGGGTTTGCCACTGAGTTAAAATTTCAGATAAAGGGTTCATATCCCAAAGATGAGCGTAATTTTTGGAATTATGAAATCGACTTATTTTTCGTAGATTTTAAATTTATATGCGTTGAAAAAAAACAAAATCACGATTTAATCGATTGATTATTAATGATATAAAAACAATAAACCCCAAGCTGTAAACTATAAACAGAAACCCGAAAAGATATTTTTTTACTTTTTAATGTCCGACTAAACGATTCATGTCCTAATTTTGCACAATTTTTGAGCTGGCGGTACAGCCGAATAACCCCACAAAACAAAAAAATGCCTAAAAATCCCAACATCAACTCAGTCCTCATCATTGGTTCAGGCCCCATTATCATTGGTCAAGCTTGCGAATTTGACTATTCTGGTTCACAAGCGGCGCGTTCTCTTCGTGAAGAAGGAATTGAGGTCATTCTGATTAACTCGAATCCAGCGACAATCATGACAGACCCCATCAACGCGGATCACGTTTATCTGAAGCCACTAGAGAAAAAGTACATTGTTGAAATTTTAGAGAAACATAAAATCGACGCCGTTTTGCCAACTATGGGTGGTCAGACGGCGTTAAATTTAGCCATTGATTGCGACAAAGCGGGTATCTGGAAAAAGTACGGTGTACAAATCATCGGGGTGGACATCAAGGCCATCGAGACGACCGAAGACCGTGAAAAATTCCGCCTCAAAATGATTGAACTTGGCGCTGGCGTTTGTAAAGGTCGCACGGCGAAGTCGTTTTTGGAAGGAAAAGAAATCGCCCAAGAAATTGGCTTCCCACTCGTAATTCGCCCCTCATTTACCCTTGGTGGAACGGGTGGTGGTTTTGTAAACGAGGCCAAAGACTTTGACAAAGCACTTCAACACGGTTTGTTGGCGTCGCCAGTACACGAAGTGTTGATTGAGCAAAGCGTAATGGGCTGGAAAGAGTACGAATTGGAGCTTTTGCGCGACGGTCTCGGAAACCTTATCATCGTTTGTTCGATTGAGAACTTCGACCCGATGGGTATTCACACGGGAGATAGCGTAACGGTTGCCCCTGCCATGACGCTACCTGACACCCTCTACCAACGGATGCGTGACTTGGCGATTTTGACCATGAACGGTATCGGTAAGTTTGCAGGAGGCTGTAACATCCAGTTCTCGGTAAACCCAGAAACGGACGAAATCATTGTAATCGAAATCAACCCACGGGTTTCGCGTTCGTCGGCTCTGGCATCGAAAGCTACGGGCTATCCAATTGCGAAAATTTCGGCAAAAATGTCGATTGGTTACAACCTCGACGAGCTTATCAACCCAATCACAGGAAGCACATCGGCATTCTTTGAGCCTACGATTGACTACGTTATCGTAAAAGTACCACGTTGGAACTTCGACAAATTCCCAGGGGCTGATCGCTCATTGGGCTTGCAAATGAAGTCGGTGGGAGAAGCGATGGGTATCGGACGTAACTTCCAAGAAGCCCTTCAAAAAGCGTGTCAGTCGCTCGAAATTCGCCGTAACGGTTTAGGTGCCGACGGGAAAGAAGTGACTGATGTAGAGGTAATTAAAGATAGCCTTGCGCACCCAAGCTGGAACCGTTTGTTCCACATTTATGACGCCTTCAAATTGGGGCTTTCGTTCAAAACTATCCAAAATTTGACAAAAATCGACCCTTGGTTTTTGCATCAAATTGAAGAACTTGTTGAGTTAGAAAAAGAAATTCAGAAATACGACCTCGAAGATATTCCAGCGAGCTTGGTGTTGACGGCCAAACAAAAAGGCTACGCCGATCGCCAAATTGCGCATTTGTTAGGAGTAAAAGAAAGTCGCATTTATAAATTCCGCCAAGAACACAACATCAAGCGCGTGTTCAAGTGCGTTGATACGTGTGCCGCCGAGTTTGAAGCCCAAACGCCCTATTACTACTCGACTTTCAGCGTGTCGCAAGATGAGCCAGAAAACGAATCGGTGGTGTCAAATCGCAAGAAAGTGGTGGTACTAGGTTCAGGCCCTAACCGCATTGGACAAGGTATTGAGTTTGACTATTCTTGTGTTCACGGGGTATTGGCCGCAAAAGAGGCTGGTTACGAAACAGTGATGATTAACTGTAACCCTGAGACGGTTTCTACCGACCCTGATATTGCGGATAAACTCTACTTTGAGCCTGTTTTCTGGGAGCACGTTCACGCCATTATCCAACACGAAAAGCCAGAAGGCGTTATCGTGCAGTTGGGTGGACAAACGGCCTTGAAAATTGCTGAAAAATTGGAGCAATACGGCATCAAAATCATCGGAAGTAGCTTCGATACCCTCGACTTAGCCGAAGACCGTGGCCGTTTCTCGTCGTTGTTACGTGATTTGGGCATTCCATATCCTAAGTTTGATACGGTACGTACTTCAGATGCCGCCGTTGAAATTGGTAAAAACCTCGGCTTCCCATTGTTGGTTCGTCCAAGCTACGTTTTGGGTGGACAAAGCATGAAGATTGTCTTGAACGAACAAGAATTGGAACAACACGTTGTTAAAATCTTGAATGACATTCCTGACAACAATATCTTGCTCGATCACTACCTTGAAAACGCTATCGAAGCCGAATCAGATGCCATCTGCGACGGTGAAGATGCGTACATTATCGGGGTGATGGAGCACATCGAACCCGCAGGTATTCACTCAGGTGACTCGCACGCTACCTTGCCTCCGTTCCATTTGACAGAAGACGAAATTCGTCAGATTGAGGAGATTACGTTGAAAGTGGCCAAAGCCATGAAGGTAAAAGGCTTGATTAACATGCAGTTTGCCGTAAAAAATGGCGTGGTGTATGTGATTGAGGCCAACCCACGTGCTTCGCGTACGGTACCGTTTATTTGCAAAGCATACCAAGAGCCTTACGTAAACTACGCAACGAAGTTTATGTTGGGTGACAAAAAAGTGTCTGATATTCAGTTCAACCCTGTGAAAAAGGGATGGGCGATTAAGATTCCTGTGTTCTCGTTCAACAAATTCCCGAACGTAAACAAAGAGCTCGGACCAGAAATGAAATCAACGGGAGAGGGCATTTACTTCATTGATAGCCTTGAAGATGATTTCTTCCAAAAAGTATATGGCGAACGTAACCTTTACTTGAGCCGCTAGTTTTAAGTTGATACAATACCTAAAAAGCCTCTGCGAAAGTAGGGGCTTTTTTTAAGCTAAAAGACGAATACCTTGGCTGTATGAACACGAAAAAAGTCCCTATTCTAAAAGTTGTTACCTCGACTTCAAAATCAGAAGCAGTCAATGACCTAGTGGTTGTTGAAGAACCGCTTGAAATTCGGATTGAATATTGGGATGTGGTTCATGGCTGGGTCGAAAAACCTATCTCGATAACGATGCGCACGCCTGGAGAAGACGAGGCACTTGCGGGAGGTTTCCTGTTTACGGAGGGGCTTTTGAAAAACGATGACATTGATTCGGTGACGGCGCATTTGGACAACACCGTAACGGTCAAATTAAAGCCACACATTCGCCCTGATTTACAGAAACTTCAGCGTAATTTTTATGCGACTTCAAGCTGCGGTGTTTGTGGCAAATCTTCTTTGGATGCGTTGGGTTATTCGTATGAAAGTACTGCCTTTGGTAACGTGAAAATGAAAGCGAGTGTCGTAGTATCGTTGCCTGAAAAACTCAGTACTTTTCAACGGATTTTTGACCAAACAGGCGGGATTCATGCGGCAGGCGTGTTTGACGAATTTGGGAATATGCAACTGTACGCCGAGGATGTAGGTCGCCACAACGCAGTGGATAAAATCGCAGGTAAGGCGCGACTTACGAACACACAAACGTTTCAGAATCACGCTCTTGTACTAAGCGGACGGGCTTGTTTTGAATTGCTACACAAAGCGCTGGCGTTGTCCATACCCATCATTGTGGCGGTAGGGGCTCCTTCTAGCCTTGCCATAGAAACCGCCGAACGGTACGGACAAACACTCATTGGCTTTACCCGCGACGGACGTTTTAATGTGTATTCGGGAGCGAGTCGGATTTTGGTTAGTGAGTAGTTTTTATAGTTCAGCGAGTTCTGTGGGTAAAGGTTTTAAAACAATGCCATCCCTATTTTTTAGCGGTATCCCCAAAAGCCAAAATCACCGAAATCAAACTAGCTACGACCGCTCCAATCGCCAATGGTAAAACGCCGTTGGTCAACTGGCTACTAATGACTGCCCCAATTCCTGAACCAATAAAAAAGAAGATAGTGCCGTCAACTGCAGCTGCCAAACCTGCATTTTCGCCCATAAACTCCAGTGCCAACGCCCCACTATTGGGATCGCCAGCGGTAGTAAATGCCATCAACAATGCTATCATCACAAAGAAATAGACCATCGGCGGAGGATTGCCCAAAAACAGCACGCCCCCGAGTAATACCGATGCTGCCGCTAAATAAAGCACAAGAATGATCCTAAGCGTCTTTTTTGCTCCATACCTTTTGGTAAAATAGGAGTTAGTCAACGACAAAATGGCCATTAACAAACCAATAGCACCAAAAATAACTGGAAACAAATCGGGACGCTGGTAAATATCCCCAATGATTCTTTCAGAGCTAGAGACATAACTACTTAACACAGAGAAAATTAATGTGGCGATGGTTACGTACCGTAAAAAATGTGCATCGGTAGCAATTGATTTGAGTTTAGGTATAAGCTCAACTATTTTCATGTCATTCCGAGCTTCAACGGGCAACGATTCGTCCATCCGAAATGACCAAATGAATACCAAAACCGCAAAAATTGGCGGAACAAGAAACACCCATTGCCACGAATAATAATTCAAAACCACGGCTCCGAGTGACGGTGCAATGACGGGAGTAAACAAAAATAAGGTTAGGACTAGCGACATAACTCTGGCCATTTCATCACCTGCATATCGGTCGCGGACTGAGGCAATAGAGGTCATAAAAACGGCTGCCGCTCCCATACCTGAAATGAACCGAAAGAAAAACATCCACGGCAAACTGGGGGAAAATACTGTTGCGAAACCGCTCAAGGTGTATAGTAGTATGCCAAACCTCAGGATGGGTAATCGTCCTATTTTATCAGTCAAGTACCCAAAAACAATTTGCATAATTTGCCCCATAAAGAAAAAAGTAACCAACTTGTCGGTTTGGGCAACGTCGTTTCCCACGGCAAAATGGTGACGAACTTCCGCAAAGGCTGGTAGCATAATATCAATACCCAAGGCCGTCAATACCATTGAGCAAGAAGTAAAAACAATGATTTCTTTCGAAACCTTTTTAGGGTTCTTCATCCTTCATTTTAAATTTTGGCAAAAGTAAGCTAAGAGTTACACTTTCACAGGGGGGAACTGCGACATTTTAGGGATGTTTTTAGGCACCGTCGCATTTTATCCTATGTTATGGTTTACTTCCATCATTTCTTACCATTTGGTAATTGCGGTGATTTTGGGTATCCCTACTTTTGCCTAAAACAAAAGCAATTGCCATGAAAAAAGTATTGGTCACAGGAATAACAGGTTTTTTAGGGTCGCATACGGCTATTCAACTACTCGAAAAAGGCTACGAAGTTGTAGGAACGCTCCGTAGCCTGCAACGTGCTGATGCCATCAAAGCCATCATTGCTCAACACACTGCCAACACACATTTACTGAGTTTTGCGGAAGCCGATTTGAGCAATGAAAAAGTGTGGATGCTACTTACCAAAGGAATGGATTACGTACAACACATTGCATCACCGTTTCCAAGAGAGTTACCCAGAAACGATGAGGAACTAATAGAACCTGCTAAAAACGGGGTTCTCAATATTCTGAAAGCTGCCTCAAAAAACGGTGTTAAACGAGTTGTGTTAACGTCCTCTTCTTCAGCTATTTTGTATGGAAGAGCAAAAAATGACAAAAACGTTGTCCTTGACGAAAATACATGGACAGACGTCACCAATTTGGCAGATACAACTCCTTATTTTCGAAGTAAAACCATTGCAGAAAAAGCCGCGTGGGAGTATATAAAAACCGACAGGTCGGGCTTAGAACTTACGACTGTTCTTCCTGGGGCAATTTTAGGGCCAGTGTTAGAAGAAGATTTTGGAACTTCTGCAAACATTGTCATCAAAGCATTGGATGGAACTATGCCCGCTTTACCCGCCATTGGTTTCGACATGGTGGACGTGCGTTCGGTCGCTGAGTTACTGATTTTAGCTATGGAAAAACCCCAAGCTGCTCATCAACGTTACGCTGGTTCGGCAGGGTTTATTTCTTTCAAAGAAGTGGCTCAACTTTTAAAAACCGCCTATCCTAGTCGCAGGATTCCTTCGTTTCTATTGCCCAATTTTGCAGTTCAACTTTTTTCTCTATTTGATAAAACACTCCAACCCGTTTTATTAGATTTAGGCGTCGAACGAAAAATCAATAACTCAAAGGCAATCAAAGAACTTGGCTGGCGCCCCCGCACCAACCGAGAAGCCGTTCTTTCTTGTGCCGAAAGTGTTTTAAAACTTGGGATAGTCCCGTGATATGAACAAACTCAAATCAACCCTTCAATTTGGTGGCATTCTGAGCGACGATAGCGTCCAGCAAGTGCTAAACCATGCCTATGAAAAAAATCTAAAAGCAGGAGAACACTTTTTGGAGTTTGGGGCTATTGCTCATGAAATCATGTTTGTGGACGAAGGCTTTCTGCGTAGCTATGACATTGGAAACCAGGGCGAAGAAATTACCAAGTATTTTGTTCGCCCTAACCAATTTTACGCCGATTTGGAAAGTTATTACAACTTAACCCCCTGCGAAAATGCCATTCAAGCAATGACTGCGGCAAAGATTTTGGTGATAAAACGTAATAACTGGGAAAAACTCAACGAAACCATTCCCAATTTTTACATCTACACCAAAACCATTATCGAGGCCGCATTACTCAACAAAATCAAAGACAACGATTTTTTGAACTACGGTACGGCTATGGACAAATACCTTGAGTTACAAAAACGCTATCCAGCTATTTTGCTGCACGTTCCTCAGCAATACATTGCCTCTTATTTGAAAATAACCCCACAGTCACTGAGCCGAATCCGAAAGGAATTAGCTAAGAAAGAACATTCTTGATTTGCTGCCTAGCTTTCGCTTCGAGGCTCAATTGACTTTCCCATTTTACAAAAAAAGGCTGTTCCAATTGGGTTTCGCGATAATTGTCAGGAATCATGATGGGGACTCCGTGGATGATGGGATACAGACGATTACAAGTTGGGCAAGTCAGTAATCCTTCGTGAATAAGGTCTGGTTCTTTTTCGGTGAAAACTTGCAGATGAAGGTCGCTTTTGTCAAAAGGACAACACAACTTAGAGAGAAAATGCTTTGTCATGGGTGGGTTGATTTAAAAATGAATGGTAACTCAAAACAGCCTCGTTAGGATTAGACGCGCCCATAATGGCCGAAACCAAGGCGATTCCGTCGAAAGGCAACGAATGCAAACGTGGTAAGGTCAACTCATTGATTCCCCCCGCCAAAAATACCTTTCCTTGGTAAAATTGACGGGTATTTTGGATGGTTTCGGAGGTGACTAACTCGCAACTCGTGCTTGTTTTGGACGGAAAAACGGAGCAATAAGAAATATAATCAAGCGAATGCCGTTCGGCCCATTGTAATTCTTCGACGTGGTTGGAACAGGTCATTCCCCACAACAAATCGGGGCGTTGTTTTTTTAAGGCGGGAAGCATTTCATTGGGTTTGTCGAGGTGAATTCCGTCAAAACAAGTCCATTTTAGAAACTCTAATCCTT
Organism: Runella limosa DSM 17973; assembly: GCF_000482465.1. Classification (GTDB taxonomy): domain Bacteria; phylum Bacteroidota; class Bacteroidia; order Cytophagales; family Spirosomataceae; genus Runella; species Runella limosa. The sequence goes on along the minus strand of NZ_KI519430.1, from coordinate 103,696 downwards.
CATTCAAAAACAAAGGTACATGAGCCGCTCGGGTCAATTCATGCACTTGCTTAATCACCGTAAGCGGGTCTAAAATGCCCCGCCAATGGTCCCAAAGTTGAACCGCGAACAGGCCGCCCCGCAGCGCTTGCTCAATTTTCTGGAGCAAAAGCGATGTTTCGAGGCTTGGGTCGGCAATTAGATAGATGCTTTTTTTCATTTCCAGCCTTTGTTATATGCCCCAAAAAATGCTGCCCAATACGGGTCTGTTTCAAAATAAGGCAAGGATTTTCTTTGTTCGTGTTCGATAATGGTATGCCCTTCAGAAGGAGCGACAAACTTACCAATCACGGTTGCTGGCAGTCCCTGCTCGATTAACGCATGAATCACCACCGTTTCGTGGGCTGGGTTTACGGATAGAATCATCGAGCCTGCCCCAATACAATAGCGGGAATCAAGCCCAAACATGTTGCAAACTGCCGTTTCCACATCAGTACGCGGGATTTTTTCATCGTTTACTTCTACTCCAAGCCTACTCGCTACCGACATTTCAAACACCGCTCCTAGCACACCACCTTCGGTGACGTCGTGCATAGCGTTGACAACCCGTTGTTTTTCATTGAGTTTCCGAACAACTTCAGCTTCTTTCAAAACTGAGGTTTGGTAAAACAAATCGCTGGCTTTCTGGGCTATTTCTGTTCCCAGTTGCTGTTTGACCGTTTCGGGAAAAGACAAGGCCAAAATCGCCACCGACGACATGGCGCATTGTTTGGTCATCACAATCAAATCTCCCGCTTGTGCGTTGTTGGAGGTCAGAAGTTGCGATTTTGGCGCAATCGTTATCATCGTTCCACCGCCCGCAATGGTCGAATTTTGTCCTTCAATGCTGCCCGTATGCCCTCCCGTGATGGCCACACCGATTTGTTGGCAAAAGTGGTCGATGTGCTGCCAATATTCCCGAAACTGAGCGTCAGTAATGCTTGTCGGGAGATTCAAAACGGTTTGTAGGTACATGGGCGAAAAACTCGTCGTGGCGATGTCATTGGCCATCAAATGCACCGACAGCCAAGCCGATTCTTGCAGTCCCAAGGTCGGGATAAGACTGAGCGGGTCGCTGGTAAGCACCATTGCCCTTTCGTCCAGCAAATCAATTAATGCCACGTCCACTCCAAAATTCGGCCCGACGAGCACTTCTTTTTTCCGAAAACCACTGTTGGGTAAAATGACTTGTTTGAAGTATTCTTCGTTGATTTTGCCCGCGTTTTCCATCATTGCACATCGTTGAATTTGACAAACAAACCGAAAAAATCGCCGTACGGAACGTGCCATTCTTGCACAGGAAACCACTCAGGAAGCCCCGTCGCTTGCCATTCGATGCTGTAGCTTCTTCCCTCAAGCGCCTCGTGGATTTTTTGGGTAAGCAGGGTAGGGGTGTAAAACGTCGCCGTAACGTAAAAAGGATTTTTGCCAAAGGCTTCTTGCACTCGTCGGCGGACGACTTTGGGAGAGTTGCGGTTCATCATGCCAAACGCAATCCCGTATTTGGCCACGCGCGCCGCTTCACGGATTACCTGCACGGGGTCGCGGTAGTATTCAAACGTCGTGATAAAAGCGAGGCAATCGAAGGTGTGATTTTTGAAGGGCATAAAATGGGAGTCGGCCCACACCAAATTTCCCCCAAAAAGATGAACGGCTTGCCCGAGCATAAAGGGGGAAATGTCGCCCCCAGCGGCTTCGATACCGATTTCTTTCCACCAACGGGTGAAGCGCCCCGTGCCGCAGCCAAATTCGAGCAAGGTTTTGATGCGAGGGTCGGAGGTGACAAACCGCCCCATGATTTTCTTTTGCCAAACTTCAGCACGTTTGTAGCGGCCTTCGTACCAAAGTTCGTAAGTGTCGGTGTGTTCGCGGTTAAAAAACCATTCTTTGCGGCCTTGCCAGTTGCGTAGCGGAGGATTGACAAGGCTTTTTTCGCTCAATTGAAGTTCTTCATTCATACGAGTTGGATTAAAAAAATAAAACCTCATTTCTGCACCGAGTGCTCGAAATGAGGTTTCAAAACCAGTATGAATATACCCCTCTTGCGATGGGGCTAGTTCTCCTACGTCTTTTGTCTCCTGCATTCCTCCGCTGGTACTAACCAGTTCAGGTTCTCGGGTATCATCTCAGCTTTTTACAGCACCCCGTGCATGAAATATGAACACAAAAGTAGGGAGGAATTTGAAAGATTCAACAGTTCATCAAAAATAGTTGAACTACGCGCCCATCTCGTCGGCACTTGGGCCATAGACGCCTGGAATCGGAATATCAAGCAAACGAAGATATACGCCTAATTGCGCACGGTGGTGAATCATTTGGCCAATTGAGTGACGGATAGTGTCGTATTTAGAAAGTTGCATAAAAATTACGTCGCCGTTGCGCATCGTCCATGTACCGTCCAATGCGTCGTCTTTGGTTTGTAACAATTGGGCTTTTGATTTGGCAACATTTTCGTCAAAAAAAGTAAGCAACTCTCCGTTCGTTTCAAAGCTGCGTGGTTCGTAAGGCATGGCGGCAAAGTCTATTCCTTCCGTTGTCAAAACTGACTCTATCCAACCCGCCGTCTCCGCTACGTGCGTAGCCAAGTGCTTCATTGCCATGTTTTTAGCGTGAGGTTTCCAGTCGCCTTTTTCGACAGGCACCAACGCCAGCATCTTACGTGTTCCGATGCTTTCGTTTTCCAATTCTGAGGCAAGTACTTCAATAAATGTTTTCATGGTTGTTGTGTTTTTTGGTAAAATTTCTTTTTGCTTTTTGAACAACACAAAGGTCGGGACAGCGTATGACAACCCTATGTCAGTAGCTTTTTTTAGGGGAACAGTTTAAACTTTCACTCTGTCTCCGCATCTAACCCGCAACACCTTCACCATTAAACAGTCTTTCAACTTCCATGAAAACTTTATCTATCATTTTGGGGATTTTCCTCGTTTTTGCCCTTAGTTGCCAGCCCACACAGCCCGCTGAACCTACACTTCGTCGCACCGAAGGGACATTGACCGTAGATGGCCGAAACCGCTTTTATTTAATCAACCTTCCTCCCAATTACGACCAATCCAACGACGTCCCGTTGGTCATTGCCCTACACGGTGGAGGCGGGAAAGGATCACAAATGGAAAGTGATTATTTATTGACGGAAAAGGCCAACGCCGCTCAATTTGCCATTGTATATCCCGACGGCGTACAGAGCGACGGGATTTTGGGCGCTCGCACGTGGAATGCAGGCACGTGCTGCGATTACGCAGTAGAGAAAAACATTGACGATGTAAAATTCATCCGCGTTTTGATTGATGAATTGATAAAAAAATATCCCAACATCAACCCCAAAAAAGTCTATGCGACGGGTATGTCAAACGGCGCCATGATGTGTTACCGACTTGCGTGTGAGCTTTCCAACAAAATTGCCGCCATTGCTCCCGTTGCAGGAACATTGGCTACCACTACTACCTGCCAGCCAACGCGTCCCGTTCCGATTTTGCACATTCATTCCAAGCTAGACGCCAAAGTTCCCTACGAAGGTGGCACGGGAATTTTTGGGTATTACTTCCCGCCCGTCGCCGATGGCCTTTCGACTTGGGTAAAAAATGACGGTTGCGCTTCAACGAGCAAAACGGTCAGTACTTTCCCCAATTACATCCTTACCAAATGGAGCAATTGCACCAACAGCGCCATCGAATTTTACTTTACCAACGACGGAGGGCATTCCTGGCCTGGGGGTGTCAAAAGTCGCGTCGCCGCCGATGACCCGTCCACCGCCATCAATGCCAACGATGTCATTTGGGAATTTTTCAAACGCTATCAATTGCCGTAGCACTCAAATATATCTTAACCAAGTTTTGTGGGTATTTGCCTTTTTGTATCTTCCAAACCATCGACACAGCGGATACAGCGCTCCGACAACTCCTATCCATACCAAATATACGCCCCAAAGTGGTAAGCCATTGGCTGCTTTGGGGCGGCCAAAACTGAACCCAAATTCAAAATCTTTGACCCCAAATCCTTGCGCAAAAAGAATGGCAAACATGGTTAAATGGACGATGTACCAATGCAATAAATAATAAAACATGGGGACTTTGCCGTAGGTAGTAAAAAAACGACTGAGGGCGTTTTCTGCATTTTCAAAGCAGTATAAAAGCAAAAACATTGTCCCTAACGTCATCAAATCGTACAACAACGAAGGTGGGTATTTGGTCACATTAATAAAAGACAAAAACGTCAATAAGCTATCTTTTTGAACCGACCAAGGCTGCGGATCGAGTAAAATATTGGTAAAACGAAGCACCACAAAAGCGGCTAAAGCCACCCCGCCCAGTTTTAAAAAAATTAGTTTTCGTTCTTGGGCAGGCTTTTTAAAATAACTTCCAGCGCCGTATCCCGCCATCATAATGCCCAGCCAAGGAATGAGAGGATACCCCATAATTAGCGTTTTAGAAGAAGGCAATGGCAAGGCCGTTACCGAAAAAATGGGGGTCAATACCGTCCGCAAGACTGAGCCTTCAGCAAACAGAATCAACGCAAATGCACCGTGAAATACCATAATAGCCACACCTACCACGCCTAACACCGAAGCAGAAACCCGATGAAACAGCCCTAAAAGCACGAAACTAAGTCCGATGGCTGCAATGACCTGAAACAGAAATACATTGAAATGAATATCCCACCAAATGCCAAAGGTAATAACGGTAAATTCTAGCAATACGAGCCACAACCCACGCTTGATTAAAAACAAGTGATTACCTTCTTTTTGGGAAGATAAATAAGCCGACATTCCCGCCAAAAATACAAATATCGGCGCGCAAAAATGCGTAACCCATCGGGTCATAAAAATGGATGCGGTGGTGGTCGTTAAGTTGGTAGGATCAAGCGTCTGGGAGGGAATGTGAATCAAATCTCGAATATGGTCGAGGGCCATAATGACCATGACAATTCCTCTCACGGTGTCGATAGACGGGATACGTTTCATAAATAGGCCGATAGGGTTGTGAAAAAGAGCTAACTATCAGCCACTAAAAGTCCAAAAGGTATAAAAACTAATGGGCAGACAAAAATGCTACTCGACGTGCCCGAGGTTTCCTGTGTGTCCGAGGTTTCTTGCGTGCCCGAGGTTTCTCAAAACCTCGGCAGTCGGTTAATCATAACCGACTGCCGAGGTGATTAATTAAGTAGTTGAGTGAAAGTTCTAGAGTAATTCAAAGTAGCCTCGGTAGAGGCGCAACATTTGTAGTAGCAGAAGGATATTTTTTTAATTTTTGCTTCGGGCGGCCCTGTCCGAAGCAAAATAAACTACTAATACACTAAAATTTATACGCAATTAATTAACTGACTGCATACTAAACCGTTTCTAATGCAAACGCTTCCTTTAAGAACGGCGATAGCGTAGTTGTTTTGCGACCCAAAATATTTTCAAGCACGGGTGAAGGCTGGTCAAAATCGCCGTTTTTCACCGCTGCTGCAAACAACACCGACATCAAAACAATAACGTCGGGCAAGCCAAATTGCTTCAATGCTCCCTCAAAAGCCGCTGGTTCAGGATTAATGTACGGTACATTTTTACCTGATAACGTAGAAAGCTCCGCCGCGATTTCGGCAAATGAATAGGCTTCCGAACCCGTCAATGGATACGTTTTGTTTTCGTGGCCTTCGGTCGTTAAAATAGTAGCCGTAATTTCCCCTAACTCTTGACGTGACGCAAACGCCACTTTACCTTCCCCAGCTGGAAAGAAAACGCCCGTTTCCAAGACACTTGCCCCCACAAATTGTGGAATTACCTCAAAATAAAGGCTGTTTTGGAGGAATGTGTAGGTCAACCCGCTCGCTTTGATGTAATCTTCTGTCTCAAAATGATCGCCAAATAACGGTTTCAATGGTGAGGTGTTGATGTCTTTCAAAGCGATCCCCGTATATAAAATATGCTTTACACCCGCATTTTTGGCGGCATCCACTACGTTTTTGTGTTGCCCCAATCGGTCATTAAAATCGTTGGAAGAAACCAAAAGCACCTTGTCGATGCCCTGCAAAGCCGATGCCAACGATGCTTTATCAAAATAGCTTCCTACACGTACGTCCACCCCTTGGGCAGCGAGGTGTTCGGCTTTTGCTGCATCTCGTACCAATACCGCTACTTCGCTGGCGGGTACTTTTTTAAGTAAATTCTCAACTACGCTTCCTCCGAGTTGTCCTGTGGCGCCTGTTACTAAAATCATTTTTATAAAAGTTTATGTGAAAATTGTTTTTGATGGTCACAAAAGTAGTTTAACTTTGCTATGGAAAGTATAGCGATATACAAAAGTATATCAGTATCAAAAAGTATAGCAATCTGATTAACAAGATGATACAAGAGTTAAAATCCATTGAAAACGTAAAAAAATGTCCTGTATCGTACGTTTTAGCCGTACAAGACACTTTAAATGCCTTTCACGGAAAGTGGAAGATGCCTATCATTGGGACGTTGTTGTTTGGCAAAAAACGCTTTAAAGAAATTGAGCGAGAAATCCCAAAAATTACCCCTCGGATGCTTTCGCAAGAGTTGAAAGATTTGGAGGTCAATGGTATCATCAGTCGGAAGGTTTATAATACCATTCCAGTAACAGTAGAGTACGAACTTACCGAATCGGGAGAGCAATTGCACAGGGTAATTGACACGATGATTGAGTGGGGGTTGCAACACCGCCAAACCAATATTATGGACAATTTACCTGCGTTTAGTGGCGTGCGTAATGCAGGATAAACTGCTGGGAAGGACTTTTGTATGTCTTTTTGCAACTAATTTTTCTACTTTTGCGGCCTAATCAAAATAAAACCTTCCTATGTCAGAATTTCCTCCTTGCCCCAAATGCGGTAGCGAATACGCTTATCCAAGCGATGGTTTGTTGGTGTGCCCCGAATGTTTTCACGAATGGAACCCCGAAGATGCGGAGGTAGAAGTGGTAGAGGGTGAATTAAAAGTAATTGATGCCAACGGAAACGTCCTTCAAAACGGAGATTCGGTAGTGGTTATCAAGGATTTACCCGTGAAAGGTGCCCCCAAACCCATCAAAGCGGGCACGAAAGTGAAAAACATCCGCCTCACCGAGGGCGACCATAACATCGACTGCAAAATCGACGGCTTTGGTTCGATGGGACTCAAATCGGAGTTTGTACGCAAAGCGTAAGCTAGGTAATTTGAAAATGTGCTAATGAGTTAATTTGAAATTTCAACTTGATGATTAGCCATTTGCTCATTTTCAAATCTTCAAATTAGAGAATTAGCTCCTTCTACTCGACATTCTGCACTCTGCCCTCGACATTCAAAAAATAGTTATCTTTGGCTATTCACTTATTCTTTAACCTTTCATGAAAGTATTACACCTTACCAAAGTCATTTGTTTTGCGTTTTTGTGCGCATTTTTTTGGAGAACTCCCGTCCAAGCTCAATCTTCGAGCGACTACACCCTCGTGGTGGAAGGCTACGATTGGGGCCCTGCGGTCAGCAAAGTGATTGTTGCGCTGGGTGCACCCTCAAACAACGTCGATTTTAAAGATTTTACCGTTGCCGTAACGCGGAGTTCGGACTGCGCTACCATTCCCGATGCCCTCAAAAGCGGCAACCGAACGGTGGTCTTTGCCTATATTTCCGATGCTCAAGGTAACCGAATCAAAGAAGGTTTGCACGCTACGCTCGTTCTGGCCGTAGCACCCAACATGCCTCTCTCTTCGCCTTTTCAGTACTCTCAGAGTGGCCAATGTAGAGGAAATTCGTGGGTCAACTACCAAGTAAACGTTACCAACCCTAAAACCAATCAAGTGTGGAACAAAGAAAAAGCGAGGCTTCGCCTAGGCATCGACGAGTTTGACTTGACAGGAAAATATGAATACGAAGCGGGCAAAACCATGTCGTACGCGGCTTTTACGCCCAAAAATAAGTCAGCTAAAAACCCCTTGATTATTTGGTTACACGGCGGTGGTGAAGGCGGCACCGACCCCACAATTCCGCTGATTGGCAACAAAGCTTTTAATTATGCCTCCGCCGATATTCAAAAGTATTTTGGCGCCGCCTACGTGTTGGTGCCTCAATGCCCTGGCGCATGGATGCACAACAAGGAGGGCGTGATGCAGCCTGGCTCGGGCGAGGATGTATATAACGTAGGGTTGATGGCGCTCATCAAAGTGTACGTAGCCCAGCACCCCGACATTGACCCCAAGCGTATTTACGTGGGTGGCTGCTCAAACGGCGGCTACATGGCGCTCAAGTTAATTTTAAAAGAACCTGCCTATTTTGCGGCGGGCTATATCAGTGCCTTGGCTTACCAATCGCAGTACATTACCGACGCCCAAATTAGCAGCATCAAAAATGTGCCGATGTGGTTTATCCACTGCAAAGAAGACGCCACGACTAAACCTGATTTGACGGTAGTGCCCGTGTACGAGCGTTTGAAAAAGGCAGGAGCTAAAAACGTGTATTTCAGCTATTATGACCACGTAACCGACCTTTCGGGCTTTTTTGGCGGCGACAACTATTACTACAACGGACATTGGTCGTGGATTTATTCGCACGTAAACCACGCCCAACTCGACTACGACGGCTCGCTCGTTCGTCTCAACGGCCGCCCTACTACCATCATGGAATGGATGGCTGCACAGCGGAAAAAGTAGCGTGATTCTGGGTGTACCTGCATTTATTCGTACACCCAGAATCAGTATATCGAAGCTGAACAAATTTTAACGTATTTTCAGTCTAAAAATCAACTACCAAACCCACTTTAAATATGGAAAATCCGCTTGGCACAAAAGATTATGGGCAATTAACGCTAGAAGAGTTAAGGGCAGAAGAGAAAAAGCTAAAGTCGCAACGCATACCTACAGCGGTTTTTGTTGGCTTTTTGGTTGGTATTGCCATTTACTCCGCTACCCACAAAGGCACATTTCTTCCCGTCATATTGATGGTTGCGGCTTTTATTATTGGTCGCAATGCCACTAATAAACTCAAAAACCTCCAAGCTGAAATTCAACGTAGAAATAGCACATCTTAACGTGCCCTTATTCGTTCAATCGGGCCTCTTCCAGGTCTAATTCGTGCTCTTTTCGGCGAAGTAATTCATCCGAATAGCTTTTCTCATTTCGTAGTTTATAAAGCTCACGGCGGCGTACATTGACCAACTCCAGCAACATACGGCGGTATTTGGGCAAAAAGTGCGGCACCGCCTTTTCGGTATCTTCCTTTAATAATTTCTGATTGGCAATTTCGGACATTCGTTGATACCGATCTTTGATACGGATATAGGCATCTATGGTTTCGAGTTCTGCAACGTAGTTGGTTTGCAAATGATTGAGCGCCGCATCTGCCAAACGAAGCCGAATCTCCACCTCTTGCTCTTTATCTTCGTTCTCTTCCTCACTGATTTTCAACCAACGAATAATGGGTGATAAACTGAGTCCTTGAAATACCAACGTAAATAAAATCACAACAAAGGTGACAAAAAGCAGTAAATCGCGGTGGGGAAAGTGCGCGCCTCCCTCCAAGGTCAAAGGAATGGCCAAAGCAGATGCCAACGAAACTACGCCCCGCATTCCGCTCCAAGCAATCAAAAACTCATTTCTCCAACTCAATTTGCGCTCCCGTTTGTTGAAAAAACACGACAAATACATGCCAGAAAATACCCATGCAATCCGAATAAGCACCACTAAAACGCTGATTACCAAACCATAAAAAATAAGTTCGGCCAAGGTGTACAACTGAAGCGCCGTAAAAATAGCGGGGAGCTGGAGGCCAATCAGAATAAAGACAAATCCATTGAGGATAAAAATAAAAACATCCCAGACCGAATAGGCTTGAATGCGGGTATTGTAGGAAAACATTTCGTGCGAACGATAGCTCAAAAACAACCCGCCACTTACCACCGCCATCACCCCCGAAGTGTGAAAATACTCAGCAACGATGTACATCAAATACGGAGAAATAACGGTCAAAGAAGTATCAATACTGGCCGTGGTGGGTAGGTATTTGTGGATATAAAAAAGCGCAAAACCAAACAAAAGCCCAATAAACACGCCTACACCTGCCACCACAAAGAAATTAGTAGCTGCGTTGGAAAACGTAAACTCTCCCGTCAAAGCAGCTGCTAACGCAAATCGAAAAACGATCAATGACGACGCATCGTTGATGAGGCTTTCGCCCTCCAAAATGGTGACGACACGCTTGGGTACTTTCACGGTTTGTAGCACCGACGTCGCCGCCACTGCATCGGGTGGTGAAATGATGCCCCCCAACAGAAAACCGAGTGCCAACGGAAAACCAGGAATGAGCAACTGCATCACGAGTGCAACCGCCGTGGACGTAAAAAATACCAGCCCAAAGGCCATCATGCTAATCGTTCGTCGTGCCGCCCAAAACTCTCGCCATGAAGTATTCCAAGCCGCCGCGTAGAGAATAGGAGGTAAAAATATGAGAAAAACGATGTCGGGATTCAAAGTCACAACTGGAATGCCAGGAATAAAACTAATCACCAAGCCTGCAAGTACCAAAAAAATGGGATACGGAACCTTTAGCTTTTCACTGAGCATCGACAGCATTGAGACGGCCATCAAAAGGGCAACAATAAGTAGTAAATTTTCGTGAATCATGGGAGAATGTACAGGTGGATTTGGTAAAGTTAGCAAAATCAATCAAATTTAATTTTGACTAACGTTTCCAAAAATATATGAAAATCTTAAATTTTGGTTCTATCAACATCGACTATGTGTATGGAGTTCCCCATTTTGTAAAACCCGCCGAAACAATTGCCAGTACGTCGTACCAAGTTTTTATGGGTGGAAAAGGCTGTAATCAAAGTGTCGCATTGGCCAAAGCAGGCGTGCAAGTCTATCACGCAGGGGCTATTGGAGAAGATGGGTTATGGATAAAAAATCAGTTGAACGATTGGGGTGTAAACGTTGATTTCTTAACGGTTTCCGACGGCCCAACGGGCCATGCCATTATTCAGGTGGAGCCCAGCGGCCAAAATGCCATTATCATTCACGGTGGGGCTAATCAGACCATCCATTCTTCCCAAATCCATGATGTGCTTCAGCATTTTGAAAAAGGGGATATTTTATTGGTACAAAATGAAATCAATGCTTTGCCCGAATTGCTCCTTGCAGCTTCCAAACGCGGCCTGAAAATTTTCTTTAATCCCGCCCCCATGACATCCAGTGTTTTTGAGTTGCCTTTGGAAACCATTGACGTTTTTATCATCAATGAAGTGGAAGGTGAAGAACTAACCAGCCGAAATACGGCAGAAAGTATTTTGGAAAAAATGGCTGAACAATTTCCCAACGCAGCTACCCTTCTGACGTTGGGCGAAAAAGGTGCATGCTACCAACGTGCGTCCAAAATTAGATCCATTAATGCTAAAAAAGTAAAAGCCATAGATACGACCGCCGCAGGCGACACCTTTATTGGTTATTTTTTGGCCAACTGGTCATCGGGTGAAACCCTGGATACTTGCCTGCAAAAAGCCACCCAAGCATCCGCTATTTGCGTTACCCGTGCGGGTGGCGCGGTGTCAATCCCATCCAAAGAAGAAGTAATGTAAGTCGTGGAGTCAGATTTTTAAAGTGGAGCCAGATTCTCAAATCAAAAGTGGAGTCAGATTCTCAAATCTGACTAGGAGGTTTCTCAAAACCTCGATTATTTCAGTTTTGAGAAACCTCACGCGTTGGTGATAAGTAACCAACGGCACTAGAATCGTTGAGTATAGGAAATTAATTTTTCTTTCCAACAAAAGAGATAGCGCCTAAATCTGCATCAACCGCCGAAATAGTGAGCAATCCACCAGTATAAGTAGCTACTTTTATCGTACCGCTGTAGGCTTCAATTTCGCCCGTAGCTGCTTTTTTGAGGGTTACTTCACCCAAATTAGATACATCGTCAGTCACTTTACCCGCCTTATCTTTATCGGTAAGGGTAAGTATAGCCGTTGCTTTGTCGTCAGCTACTTTTGTTGCCACAATTTTTCCCGAAAGTGTCACTCCCGTGGTAAGATTGGTAAACGGCATATCGGCAGTAAACCCACTAACCGTAACTTTGGTGAGGGTATATGTGCCAGCGACTTGGTCGCCCATCGAAGGTTCTGGTTCGTCTTTTTTGCTACATGAGGTAATGACAAAAGCCATTAAAAGTACCAAAAGTGCAGATGTTAAACGAAGCTGTTTCATAAATGAGTAGAGATGTTAGATGATTAGTAATGGTTAAACGGACATAAGACTGGATACAAAGATAGAAAATCATATACCGTTAATAGCACATTTTGCCAAAGCATTTATTTAACGGACATTTTATCAAAGTATTTTGTATTGTTTTTAACCCGATTTCAGTAGCCTTTTTAAGTAGTTTTTTGTAGTATTGTAAGCCGCATTACATTTCAAAAACTCACAATCGAATGTTTAACCGTCGTCAATTTTTGGGCTCGCTTGGTGCTACCGCAGGTGCGCTCAGTCTTCCTCCTTTTCTTACATCTGCCGAAGCGAACAATTTTGAGACCCTCAATCGCCAAATCGGGCATTTGTCGCCCGTAGAAGCCGCTCAGAATGAAGACTTTTGGGCTTGGGTCAAAACAGAATATACCGTTTCGCCTAATTTGCTTAACCTCAACAACGGCGGCGTTTGTCCGCAGCCGCGTTCGGTTCAGGATGCCCACATTCGGTTTTACCAATACTGCAACGAAGCCCCGAGCTACTACATGTGGCGGATTTTGGACCAAGGCCGTGAAGCGCTCCGCAGCAAACTTGCCGATTTGGCGGGTTGCGATGCCGAAGAAATTGCCATCAACCGTAATGCCACCGAAGGCTTAAACACGGTTATTTTTGGGCTTGATCTAAAACCTGGCGACGAAGTTGTGTTAACCAAACAAGACTATCCCAATATGATTAATGCTTGGAAACAGCGCGAAAAGCGAGACGGCATTAAGTTGGTATGGATTAACCTTGATTTGCCCCAAGAAAACGACGCCTATTTTGTCGATAAATTTGTGAGTGCGTTTACGCCCAAAACCAAGGTGGTACACATTACGCACATGATTAACTGGGTGGGTCAAATTCAACCCGTTCGTAAAATTGCCGACGAAGCCCACAAACGTGGCATCGAGGTCATTGCCGATGGGGCGCATACGTTTGCTTTGTTAGATTTTAAAATCCCTGATTTGGGCTGCGATTATTACGCAACCAGCCTTCACAAATGGCTATGTGCACCTTTTGGTAGCGGAATGATGTACGTTAAAAAAGATAAAATTTCTAAGGTGTGGGCTTTGCTTTCCAACAACGAGCCCGACGGCCCCGATATTCGTAAATTTGAAAGTTTAGGTACGCGCTCATTTGCCTCCGAAATGGCGATTGGTTCGGCCGCTGACTTCCAACTTTCAATCGGTACGGCTCGCAAACAAGCTCGCGCGCATTATTTACAGCGGTATTGGACGGATAAAGCGCGTCAAATCCCTGGCGTAAAGATACATACTTCCCCTAATCCAAAATATGCCTGTGCGATTGCCTTGGTGTCAGTTGATGGGCTTAAAACGTCGGAATTGGACGGGCAACTTTATAACAAATTCAAGATTCATACTACGGGTATTGAGTGGGAAAACATCAAAGGGGTTCGGGTAACACCGCACGTGTATCACACCCCCAAAGACCTCGACCGACTTGTTCATGCCCTTGACGATATAGCGACAACGGCTCGGAAAAAAACGGGATAGAAAATTTTGTTATTAGGCGCTAGACCTTCCAAGTTTCCAAAACTTGGAAGGTCTTTTTTATTATGTGACAAATGTCCCTGACAGGCTTCTTTTTTACTTACACCTTTGTGCCAGATTCAAGATTAACAACAACAAAATTATCTTCAATGAAAAAATACACACTCATTCTCGCAATTTTCCTAACCCTCAGCGCTTGTGGAACACAATCGAACGAGCAAACGCCAACCAATACGACGTCAACAGCCAACGAAAATGGGGCAATTTCTGCCGCAGAAGCCCAAAAAAGAATCAAAGACAACCCTAAATTGACGATAGTGGACGTCTCCAAGCCTGCGGGCATGAACCGCGACCAATTTGATGCGGCACTTAATTCACCTAAGCTAGTTTTGATTGATTTTTATGCCGATTGGTGTGCGCCTTGCAAAAAAATGGCGCCTTATTTAGAAGAAATTAAGACCGAAATGGGAGATAAAGTCGAAGTAGTGCGCATCAATGCCGACGACAGCGCCGAGTTAGCCTCTCAGCTTAGTATCGAAGGGCTTCCTACGGTACTGGTTTTTAAAAATAAAACCATGGTTTGGAAAAATGTGGGTTACATCGGAAAAGAAGAGTTGGTGAAACAACTTCAATAGCGACGCTATTTCTTTTCTTGTCGCCGTGCCTTGGTCTTATCTGCAATCCATTGAAAAACAGTAGCAAAGCTCGCGATGGCAGTTGGCTTTATGAGGGCATTAGGCCAGTCTGTGGTATTGACAATGTTTTCAAAAAGTGGTAGAGAAGGTATTTGGGAATCAAAAAAGCTTTCAAAAACGGGGTAAAACTCTCCAAAAAGGGTGCTGTATATAAAAACCCCTATTCCAAAACCGAAAAAAATGGATAAATAAAAACGAGTTGGTTTCATAGTGGCTGCATTTTCTTTTGTTTCTGGCTCAAAACTAGCTTCATGTCTTTTTGAAAGAAAATCAAAGTGATAAAACTACACATTGTCGGGATGAAAATGCAAGGATTTCAAAACAAACTACTACCAAATGTCTTAAAAACCCCCTAACTTTCCAGCTTCAATCAATCCTGCCTCCCATTTTGTGTGGAGAAGCTTTAGCTTAAAGACGAATGAGTCCATCTTTTTCTCCCCTCCGAACTGTCAACGTAACGCGGTATGTTACGCCCTTGCGTGAAGGCGGTTCGCTCCCTGCCCTTGTCGAAGCCGATGACGGTTTTTTGTACGTTATGAAATTTCGTGGAGCTGGGCAAGGGCCTAAAGCACTCATCGCGGAGCTTATCGCGGGCGAACTTGCGCGTACGTTGGGGTTTAAGATTCCAGAACTTGTCTTTACCGAACTCGACATCGCCTTCAGCCGAGCCGAGCCCGACGAAGAAATTCAGGACTTATTAAAAGCCAGTGTGGGGCTAAATTTGGCCTTGCATTTTTTGTCGGCGGCCATTACGTACGATGCTTTGGTAACCACCATTGAGCCAAAATTAGCCTCGCAAGTGGTGTGGTTCGATTGCCTTATCACCAACGTTGACCGTACTTCGCGAAACACCAATATGTTGATGTGGCACAAAGAACTTTGGCTCATCGACCACGGTGCAGCTTTGTATTTTCATCATTCATGGGACAATTGGGAACAACAGGCAAAGCGGCCTTTTGCCCCTATCAAAGACCATGTTTTGCTGCCGCAAGCGTCTGAATTAAAGGCTGTTGATGAAGAGTTTAAGGCTAAAATTACCCCTGAGCGTATTCGGGAGATTGTTAGCTTTGTTCCTGATGAATGGCTTGTGGATGCCTCCAATTCGATGACTGCTGAAGAGCGTCGTCAAGTATATATTCAATTTTTAGAAACGCGCCTAGCTGCGTCAGAAATTTTTGTCAACGAAGCCCAAAATGCCAGAAAATTACTTGTTTGAGTATGCCGTCATCCGCTTTGTTCCGCGGGTAGAGCGTGAGGAATTTCTCAACGTTGGGGTTATCTTATATTGCCCTTCACAAGGGTTTTTACAAACCAAATTTCTCCTCAACGAAGACCGACTCAAGGTTTTTGGGTCAACCGTTTGTTGCAATGAATTAACAGAGCGGCTACGTACTTTCGAGCGTATTTGTGCAGGTCGAAAAGAAGGTGGACGTATTGGGCAACTTTCTATTGCAGAACGGTTTCGGTGGCTTACTTCAACCCGAAGCACCATTATTCAGTCTTCTCCCGTGCATCCTGGCTTGTGCCAAAATCCAGATGATACGCTTCAACAACTGTTTGTCCAGCTTGTTGAATAGGTTTTTCTCACAGAAAGACACAGATTAAACAACTCACAGATGATGATCTTTCTGCGTTATTCAGCGCCTTTAAATCTGGGAAAATCTGCGAGCAAAAAATGAATGCGTTAAAAGATCACTTTTCCAGCATTCCCCGCTAGCCAGGTATTCCGCACGCCGCAGGGGCCGTTGAAACGGTATTGGACGCCGACGATGTCGGTAGGGGCGTTCGTGATTTTGGCAATATAAGCCACTTTATTGTTGACAAAAATTTTCATTTCACCCCGTTTACATTCTATTTTGAGCTTGGTCCATTCGCTGGGCGTGCAACCAAAACCGCTCAAATCGGCTTTATTACTTGCTACATAATACCCAAAAGCCGCCAATGAAATATCGCCGACACAACCAACGCTCGTGAGTGGCACCATCATAATGTCGTTTCTGGCTTGTAACATCACCGTCACTTTCTGGCAAGCATTGCTACCTTCGGGTAGGCCACTTTTTACCTCAGTTTCAAAGGTGAAATTATCCGTCATTATACCCTTGAGGTCTTTCTGGTTGAACAACCGAATTTTTGGTGGGGTTGGGTTTAGCGGAACGTTATACTTGTCGAACACGGGTTTATCTATCTCAACGACGGAAGTTTTTACGATGTCAGTTTGTTTAAAATACAGAGGTTCTATCCCCCAATCGGCTTCAACGACGCCAAGCCAGCCGTCGGTTTTGATTTGAATATCGTGCTCTTTGATTATTTCTTTCCCAATCATCAATTTTGCTTGAAAATACCCAGGATAATAATAAATGGACGAATGATGTTTGTTGTTTTTATTGACCAACACCTTGCGCCGCACGTCCCACGATTGCGAAATAAAGACCGAATCTTGGGGGTTGGCATTGGACGCGTCAAAGTCAAATACCACTGAGTTGGGCAGTCCTTCGGTGAGCATTGTTTTCGACGAAAAGCTAAAATCGTTGGGATTGTATTTGGGTTTGCTCGAAAGAAAATAAAAACTAAAAATGCTTAACGAAACAACGACCAGTGCCACCAAAGTCCAGCGTTGACGATTCCATAAAGTCGTTTTGGGGGTAGGTAAAGGTGGAAGTGAAACAGTCGGTGTTGTTATAGGTGTTGGGGGAAGAGTTTCGATATTTTCTGGATTTTTGACCAAAAAATCACGCCAATCTTCGTAGTTCAAAAACTGCGCAAGTGCGTTGAGGGTGGTCATGGAAGGCTCGCTTTTGTAGCTGACTTTCCCAAATATCCGCTTCAAAGTTGATACGCTCAACGACACACTTGTTTTTTCAACAATTTGTTCGCTGAGTTTTTCAAAATCGTAATTATTCCAAACGCTGCTTTCGCCCCATTGCAGGTGCGCTTCCATCTGGGATTTGAGCTTGGAAATCGGTTGATGAATGGCTGTTGTGTTCATATGGGGCAAAAATAAGGCAAAACGGCAATGAAATGAACTTGAACCTAACTTGACACAAGTTTGAACCTGCTAGAACGGACGGAATCGCTGATTTTTGGTGAAATTTCAAAAACTATACAGCTATTTGTCCATGAAAAAATTGCTTTCGCTTATGTTGATGGTTGTGTCTCTCCAAGGGGTTGCACAAAAAAACAAGACCGTTTCTTCTCCAAAATTAACAGATAATTCAAATCTACTGTCACCTGAGCGCTGGGATTTTCAGGAAGGTAAAGTAACATTTACGGATTATAAGGGCAAAAAAGTCATGAAAATTGGCTCATTGTCGGGGCAGGTGGTGCTGAAAGATGTCGTATTCAAAGACGGAACGATTGAGTTTGACGTAGATCCGCACCCTACGGAGTTTGCGTCTTCGGTCTATTTTCATCGTAAAGATGCCAAAGAACAAGAAATTGTCTATTTGCGTGTACCCCGAATTGGGATTAAACTGGCCAATCAAGGCATCCAATACACGCCTTATTTTGACGGGGTCAATATGTGGGACATTTATCCGCAATACCAAGCGCCAGCGATGGCCAAAACGGGGGAGTGGAATCACATGAAATTGGTGATTTCGGGTAAACAAATGAAGGTGTATGTGAACGACATGACCAATGCCGCGCTTGAAATCCCCAAACTAGAGGGAACCATGACTGAAGGCAGCATTGCATTTGAAGGAGAAGGGTATATCACAAATTTACAAATCAAACCCAACGAAACCGAAGGATTGGCCAGTTATGAAGGAACCGATATGACCAAACACGACGGGCAGTATCTCCGTAAATGGGCGATTTCAACGCCTGTTTTGTTTCCCAAAGGCAATGAAACGTTTGCCGAAAATTTACCAGATGCGGAAGCGTTTTCGGAAAGTATCGAGGCTGAAACCGCAGGCTTACTTAACCTAACCCGACGCTTTGGTGCTACGCCACAGCGTAAACTCGTTTGGCTTAAAACGACAATAACGGCTTCAGAACCTACCTTTACTAATTTGCAGATAGGCTTCAACGACGAAATCTGGGTCTATCTCAACAATGAAATGGTGTTGGTTGACAAAAATCTGTTTCAACAAGTTGGAATGCGAAAAAATCCTGGGGGACGACTTTCGATTAACAATACCATTGCAAAGCTAAACCTGAAAAAGGGTGAAAATGAGCTGCTTATTGCAGTAGCTAACGATTTTTATGGCTGGGGACTCATGGCAAGACTCGAAAATGCTGAAAAAATTGAACAAACGGACGAGGTGTCAAAAATCCTTAATTTGGCTGAAGAAATTAAAAAAACGCCCCTTGAACCCTATGTAGGCGTGTACACCCAACCTGGAAGTGATTACAAACTGACATTCTTTCAAAAAGATAAAAAGCTGGTAGCAAAGGTGATTAATTCAGAGACAGAGTTTAAGATGAAACACATTGGAAATCATACTTTTGTCATTCCTCAAGCTTTTGCAACTGTGCAGTTTAAACTGGCAGAAAATAAACTTAATTTTAAACAGGGCGTGGACGTGAGGGAGTTTGTGAAACAGTAAAAAACAAACTTTAGCAGTCTTGAAACCACCATTCTAAACAATAAAAATAATGACACAAACTAAGCTTTTTCTCGTTTTAACCTTATACTTTTTTTGCACCATTACTTTCGCTCAAAAAATCAGCCTCAAAAAAGCAGATGGAATAATTCCAATAAATACTGAAACGACAGAGCAAAAACATAAAGGCAAAGAGGCATTAAAAGTAAAAGCCATTAAAAATAATAAATCGGCGATGGTTTTGCTACCTATTGTAGATTTTTCAGAAGGTACCATTGAATTTGAAATGGCGGCTGATCGGGCAGCAGATTCACATCCCGAAAGTAGAGGTTTTGCTGGTTTGGCATTTCATATTTCAAAAGATACCACAGCCTTTGATGTTATCTATTTGAGAGCTACCAATGGGCGAGCCGAAGACCAAGTGAGGCGTAACCACACCGTGCAGTACATGGCTCAACCTGGTTTTGATTTCCAAGTTTTGAGAGAAAAATTTCCTGAAAAGTATGAAACGTATGTGGACATAGTGCCTAATGAATGGATTAAACTCAAAATTGTGGTTAATGGCAGAATGACAAAGTTGTATGTACACGAGCAAGAACAGCCTACGCTAATTGTAAAGGATATGTTGAATAAAACCACTATCGGTGGCATTGCCCTTTGGGTGGGTGGTGGTACGGAAGCGTATTATCGGAATGTGAGAATAAGTAAATAACTTGTAAATGAATGGGGCTAAAAAACTTTCCAAGTTTCAGATTCTTGTAAGGATTAAACTTGGAAAGGTTATTTGTTTAGTGATAAGCCTTTCCAAGTTTCAGGTTCTTGCGTGGATAAACTTGGAAAGGTTGTTTGTGTGGTGATAAGACTTTCCAAGTTTCAGGTTCGTGTGAGGATTAAACTTGGAAAGTCTCTTAGCCTGGAAATGCAAACTCTTGATCGGCCAAATCAAGGTTGGTTTCTACTTGGGTGACAGTGATGGAAAGGGTGGTTTTACTATTGATTTTTTGAGTAATTTCAAACGGGAAAACCATGTCGTTAACTGTCTGAAATTTACTTAAATATGTATCCATATACCCGCCTTTTCCTGCTCCTTTTTTTATCGCATTTCGTACTAAAACAGGTAAATAGGTTTTGGTATCAAAAAAGTAAAAGCTCGACAATTCTGCTACGGTAGCGTTGGTCATTGGCGGTGGTTTTTTGAGCAAGCGCACACGATAACAATCTTTGCCCTCAACAAGCATTTTTCCTTCCAAAGTTACGCTATATCCGCGTTCGGCATAATTTACAAACGGGTCAAGCATTTGAATGTCAGCCTTTAAGGCGTCACTTTCTTCGGTCGATAACTTTTCTAATTGTAACGTTTTCGGATTGGTATGCCAGCCCGTTGTTCCATCAAAGCAGTTTTGATAGATACTTTTTTCTTGAAACAACGCGACCGAGCGCTGTAAATTGGGCGCTTTTTGTTGCTGAATATAGGGGATTTCCATTCCTTGCATTTTGAGAAAACCCGTTGTTCGTAGTGTTTTTAAGGAAAGTAACTTCTCTTTACCCCCAATGGCTTTTAGGTAATTTTCAACCACTTCATCGACGGTTTGGGCGCGGGAAATGATTGAGAACGAAAGGGTAAGTAAGAGAAAAAATGCGTTTTTTTTCATTTTATAAAATAGGTTTTATCGAATATCCTTTCTTTTTAAGTAAGCTCAAAACGCCTTTTTCGCCACCAAGGTGTCCTGCACCTACGGCAAAAAACGACGATTTTGACTGCATGGCTTTTTCCATAATTGGAATCCAATTGGCATTCCGATTGGCGAGTAAAATGTCCTCGTATCCGTTGAAATCCCAGTCGCTATCGTCCATCAGCTTGACGAGTGCTTCTAGGTCTTGAGCTTTGTACAATGCCACCATTTTTTCAAATTCTTTGGAAGACTCTTCTTTTTTACGAACCATATCCACGAGCAAGGCCGCTTGTTTTTCGTACGGAATTTGGTCAAAAATGCCCATCTGAAATTCAACAGTTTCTAAGCCTAACAGCTCTTTTTTGGCGTTTGTGGCCATTTGGGTAAACGTCAATTCGTAGGATTGAGGCTGACAGTCGAGGAAAGTCATGTAAATCATGGACATAACCGTAAAAGGCTTCAGGCCGTTGTACATGGCAAGACTCATTTTGAGACGTTCTTTAAAATAATTGTCCAAAACAGCATAGTCGTCTTCCGACAAATAGTCTTTCAATTTTTTACCGTTGGTCAGCATAGAAGTTTGCATCATCTTGGTCATTAATGTTGGGTCGTCCATGTCCAATTCAAGATAAACTTGCTCGGCCCGCCCAAAGGTCGATTTGGTTGAGTCGGTCATTAAGTAATCTTTGGGGCAAATCATGTGGATGGTTCCATATACATAAGATGGTTTGGCGAGCCCATTTCCTGACACTTCCCAGAGCAACGATTTTTCTTGAGAGAAGGCCGAAAAGCTACTAAGGACAAGTAAAAAACCAAAGAAACGGTTTAAACTGAGCAGTGTTACTCGGAGAGTAGCGGTTTTTGTCATGGCGTTTTGTCTAATTGAGGGAGGTTTAATTCCAATGTTTAACGTAAAAATAGGGCAACAAGGTACTAAAAAGCCAAAATAAAAAAAGCCATGCCTTAATCAAAGCATGGCTTTCCGACGTTTTCTTAACCTAAACTAAAATATTGTTGAAAGGGTGGGGTCGTTTCCCGACCCTTGTTTTTGCTAGTTCTGACCTGAGTTGGCGCGGTTGCGGAGGTCGTCGGTACTTGTGCTACGTTGGCGAGCTGCTTTCACGTTTTGATTTCCGAAACGATAGGTAAATGATACCCGTACTTGGCGGCTTTCCCAGCGAGAATATACTTTGAAATTCAAATCTTGGTATTTCACCGTGCCTGCAAAGCGGTTCAAGAAGAATATATCGTTCACGTTTACGCGCAGAGAGGCTTTGCGGTTCCATAATGACTTGGCAAAACCAGCACTGATTTGTCCTTGTGCCTTGGCGTACAAGAGGTTATATTGGGTTGGAGAGTTCCAAAAGCCGCTCAATTCGGCTGTGTATCCTTTGGGTAAAGTGAAGTTGTTGGTCATAAATACCGTTGCTCCAAATTGCCCCAAGTCGAGGTCGGCTCCGTAGTAGAACGAGCGGTAGCGGTTATAAAACGCGCTGATGTTGTTTTGCATCGTCCACCATTTTTTAACCGTCACTGGAATACTAAAGGTCAGGTTATAACTGTCTTGGTGGTCTAAGTTTTCGGTGGTTACGTAGGTCTTGTTTTCAGACGCAATTTGTTTTGGGATTTGGTCAGCAATCACGTCATTGATGCGGCTGTAGCCCAAGGAAGTTGAAAATGCGCCTTTGAAGACGTGGGTAATTTGAAACGAATTAGTAAACTGTGGACGCAAGTTTGGATTTCCTTGTTGGAACGTATAAGGGTCAAGGAAAAACTGGAACGGGTTCAAATTGCGGTAATTGGGACGGTCGATACGGCGACTGTACGAGACATTCAGGACGTTGTTGGTATCGAGCGAACGAGACACAAACACGCTTGGGAACAGGTTGACGTAGTTACGATCCACGACGTTGTTGAGCGTCACTGAGTTACCCTGCGAATGGGTATGTTCGGCGCGGAAGCCCAACTGTACCTGCGTTTTTTTGTTCAATGACGTGCTATAATTAAGGTAGGCGGCATTGATGTTTTCTTTGTAAATAAACTGGTTAGAGCGAGTTGGATCAAGCGTCCAAACGTTATCTACTTGGGTTTCAAAACGCATGTCATTGTCGGTATTCACAAAGCTACTTTTGGCACCTGTTTCTATTTTTCCTTTTTTAAGAGGGTGGATATAGTCAATTTTTGCACCCGCGATTTGAATGTTTGAAGGCATGATGTTTCTGAATACATCCTTGCTGGTGATTTCATCGCTAGGGGAGAAATAGGTAGTACGTAAATCATTTCCAGAGTTGCCATTAAAAATCGAATAATCAGCATCGGCAGTCAGCTCACGTCCTTTTCCTAAATCGTGTTTAAGGTTGACGTTGGCCGTATAATTATCCAAACGGTTGTGGTTGTAAGTATCTGTTTCAAAACGGCTTGTTAGCGTTTGGTTTTTATCGCGAAAATCCGTTTTTGAAACACCATTCATTTTAAACTGGTTGAGAAAGCCAGTTGCTAACACACCGATGGTCGTTTTTTTGGTGACAAAAAAGTCAACCCCGCCCCGAAAACTCACGTTTTGAGGATTTCCTACGCGTGGACTGTTTTGGTCCATGTACGTAACTTGGTCTTGAAACGCAATCGTGCGGTCGATGTCTTGGGTATTTTGGAAGCGCCCGTGAAAGACACTCACATTACCAAACGCATTGTATTTGGCATTGCGGTAGTTGAGCCCCAGCGATCCGTTTAGTTTCTCATAGCGGCCATAGCCAGCACCTAGGGTGTAGTTTCCGTTAGTGCCAAAATTTTTGTTTTTCTTCAACACAATGTTGATGAGGCCTGTATTTCCAGCGGCATCGTATTTGGCAGGAGGGTTGGAGATAAGTTCAATTTTCTCAACGTTATCGCTTGGCATCGACTGCAACATGTTCATCAAATCTTGCATCGAAATTTGTTGTAACTTCCCATCAATCATCACCATCACCCCTTGGCGACCTTTAAACTGGAGGCGGTCATTTTGGCGGTCGATGGTCACACCTGGTGCTTTCTCAAGCACTTCGAGAGCAGTTCCACCCGCCGAACCAATGTTATTTTCAACGTTGACAACCATGCGATCGACTTGTTGTTCTACAAATGGTTTTTTGGAAACGACCTTCACCTCTTGAAGGGTTTGGGTGTTTTCAGCAACGATAAGCGATGGTACTTTCAGGCTAAGTTGACCTTCTTTTAGTTCAAAAGGAGCAGAGAATGATTTCTGAAAACCTACCATTGTGGCCGAAATCAAATACCGACCAAGCGAAATGTTTTCAAATTCGTAAGTACCAGATTCGCTCGAAATAGCCCCTTTGGCGAGGGTAGAGTCCTTGGCGTTAAGCAACAAAACCGTGGCAAAAGGAAGTGGTTTTGTTGCTGATTCTTTTACATCCCCCGTGATTTTTCCCTTTGAAGGAGATTGTGCAATCACACTGGAACAAAGCAAAACGAATGCTGCGATGAAGCTGCTAGAAGTTTTCATGGCTACTGTTTAAAATGGCTGTTATTAATTACCGCTTCAAAGGTATAGTACTGTGCATTGCAAGCTACCTTTTTTTACATAAGCGGTAGATTTTTTTAGATAAGCGGTTTTGGCTGTAAAAAACCGCTTTTTGCTTCAAAAGGCAGCAGTTAGGCAAAATCAATGCTCCTAACTACTGCCTTTTGTTTTACTTATTTCATGAATTGTTTTGCTTTCAACTTGCTGTTATATCTATAAGATGCAATCTCAAGCAAGAAGGTTGCATCAACAGCAAAAAATATTTGTTTGCTTGCCCCAAACTATGATTTGGGGCAAAAATGGAATTGCGTCTCCGACGCCCATTTTAGAAATTTGCTTGCCTCAAACTATCATTTGGGGCAAAAATGGAATTGCGTCTCTGACGCCCATTTTAGAAGTTGCTTGCCCCAAACTATCATTTGGGGCAAAAATGGAATTGCGTCTCTGACGCCCATTTTAGAACACCTCCTCAATGAGTTCTCGATTCAAAACCGCCGCTGCCATCGAACCCTTAGCGACAGCATTGGCCACCGACCGAAAAGGGGAAGTGTTGTCGCCAGCGGCCAATATACCAGGCTGACTGGTTTGCTGCATTTCATTGACTTGAATATACCCTTGTGGGGTTATTTCGCAGCCAAGTTGGGCAGGGAGGGCAGTGTGTTGAACAAACGAGGGACGATAATAGACGGCCTGTACGGGTAGTTTTTCTTGGTTTTTGAGTAAAATATGCTCAATCTGTCCATTTTGGTGCACAAACTCGCCGATTTCACTTTCAATCATTTGAATGCCATTTTTTGCCAATTTCAAACCTTGTTCTTTACTCAATGTTGACGGGCCGTTTGTACAGAGTGTCAAATTTTTAGTCCAATTAGAAATCATTTTTACGTATTCAAAACCCTCGTCACCGTTCCCAATGACGGCCGTTGGGGTATTTTTTACCTCAAATCCGTGACAATAGGGGCAATGAATGACCGAAATACCCCAGCAGGCAGAAAGTCCATTGAATGCCAATAAGTTATCCTTGATGCCTGTGGCGAATAAGAGTTTTTTAGCCGCGTAGCTTTCTCCACTTTGAAGAACGATTTCGAACCCATTTTCAATTTTATGGGCTTGAACGGCAGTGCCTATTTTCCAGTCGATGGTAGAATAGGCAAGTACCTGTTCACGTGCCTTCTCTAAAATACGGAGGGGAGGTTCTCCATCTTGCGTCAGAAAGTTATGAGAATGAGGTGTTTGGCGATTGCAGGGTAATTGATTGTCAATGATAAGCACGTTTCGTAGCGCACGGCCAAGGCCCATCGCAGCCGAGAGACCCGCAAAACTACCACCGATGATGATGACGTCGTGTGTTTGGGATGACATAATATGTGGGATAAGCAGGGAAAGTTATATTTGCAACAATGATGCAAATATAGTGTTTTTTTATTGCCTTCCGACTACTGCGGTGGTTCCAACGCTAATTAAGAAAAAGAGATTGTTTGTTTAATGATTTTACCGCATCATACAGGCGATGCTGGCAATGGGCACAAGCTGCTTAAAAGAAAAGTTTGTACCATAAACGGTACGTACTCCATAACTCAGCATGACATTTTTGCTAAATCGCCAATCTCCGCCATAGGCAATTGTAACGGCCTTAAAACGAAAGAGATTAGCGTCGTCTCGGTTGAGGGCTTCGACAAAAAAATTAAACTTAGGACTTCCGTAGCGGAGGCTAATGCCTCCAAAAAATTCCCGTGTACTGGGGCGAAGCGGGGTGCTGACGGTGGTATAACGGAAGACCCCCGTGAGGAGCCATTTGCGACCTAATCCGACACAGCCATTGACCCAAACCGATAGGCCATCGCGTTGTAAGTTGAGGCTATCTAGCTGGTCTTTGAAGTAATTGTAAGAGCGCCCGACCGCAATGTCCAAAAAACTGGCATTCCAGTGCTCTTTCAAATAAGTGTTGGCTAATGCTGTAATCACTTCTTTTTGTCCCTTTTCTAGCGCTATTAGTTGAGCTTCGATTCCTTGTAATTGTTGTAAAAATAAAGTTCTATTTTCGAGATACAGGCTTAGATTGGGCGTTTTGCGCAGACTATCTTCCAAATCTCGGCGCATGTCCAGCAGTGATTTTTGTTGTTGCTCAAATCGCTGTGTAGCGTTTTTAAACAAATCAGGCTCATCTAAAGCATCGTGGCTGCGAAAGAGCGTGATTTTAGTAGCTACAGCCAGACGGCGTGTGAGGTTTTCGTCCTCGATTGTTCCTGCCGAAATATCAAGGGTTGACAGGGTTTTCATCAATTTTGAAGCAGCTTGGTATTTCTGGAGCTTGGGGCGGTTGTAGAGCAATTCCCAAACGGGCTGCGCCTGAATGGCGATGTTGGGTTTGAGCCGCCACGATGCAAAAGACCAGTCCACCTTAAAATCGCGGATGTTGCCAGGCTTGGTTACCTGAGCAGGCGTAACGCCCAGCAAATCAAAAGCCGCCGACGCAGGAATCGTAAATTCCAGAGGTTTGTCGGCGTTGAGTGTCGGAATATCGGTTTGGGCAGGGGCATTGAGACTGACCATAACCCAAATGAGATAAAACAAAGAGCGATTCTTCATTTATGCTGACAAACTTTAAGCGATGAGATAGAAAATATATCAGCATTTGAATATGTGCCAGAAAGTACGGCTGCCATGGCATACGTTTTGGCATATAGTTGAATTTTGTAGTCCCCACCATTAGGGCTTGGCGTAAAACTGCCCTGTAGTCGGTCATTTTCCCCACTAGCTCTAAATGGATTGTACCAAATAACGGGGGCAAGAGCCCAGCCGATATCATGTTCTATTCGTAAGTCAACAGTTGGGCCGCTCACTACTATCCCGACGCTGGCGTCGCAATAGCCTCCTCCCAAAAATGCAAAGGCGATTCCTGATATTTGATAGCTACATTCTGCGTTGATGTCTATATTACTGCCATTGGGAGAGATGCTGGCAAACTCGCCGATAGCACTAAACTCTTCTCTACCCGAAGCCACAAGAGCTACTGTTTGAGCAAATGTTACGCATTCTTTGGAGATATTATCGAGCAAATCGCCTAATCGTTCAGAACCCAACTCAATGGCTTGTTGGTTCATGGTTGTATTCCTGACTTTCAAAGGACATTTAAACTCCTTACAAGGGTTGCTTGGAGGAGGGAAAAGTGTCCGAGAAGCTGTAGCATTGGCGACGCCCAAAAATTCGGTGAAGCGTAGTTGGTTAGAAGCCAGACGAAGAATACCCAGCATTTTACTTTGGTAGTATTTTTCATCAATTTTGGCAGCTATGTACCCTTGCTTTACGAAGGCGTAGTATTTACTGTCGAGTACAGTCAGTTCTTTGGCTCGCTGTTGGTAGTTTTTTAGTGCTGCAATTCTCTTTAAATCAGCCTGATAATCAGCAAAAAGTTTGGCATCAGTTTTTTGCAGTATATCTTCTACTTGCTTGCGTACTGGGGCTAATAAACTCTGTATAGCCTCAATTTGTGCTTTGGTAGGGCTACTTATTTTAGAAGCTTTAGGGCTGTTTTGTGCGATTGTCGCAACCGCCAAAGCAGTAAAAATAATCACAAATAGTAGTTTCATGGGTTTGAAATGATTTAGGTACTTATCCTGTGACGATGGGAGGAATGAGCTCGGCGGGAGCATACGTGAAAGTCATTAATTTCACCAAGGCTAGGGCAAAAGTTGGATGCTCAATACACACTGTGCCGTCGTTAAAACTACCCAGAGCTTTATGAACAAGTAATTGGGCTTGAATAGCAGTAGCATAAATGAGTATCAGGATTACAACCGCCAAGATGAGGGCTGCTGCACCTGCCACAACTGGCCCTGCTGCCGCTACTAGTGCTGCTATGGCGGGGGATGCTGGCGCCAAAGCGCCCAATGCTGTCGCTGCTGCGGGGCTTAGGGCAGCCAATACGGAGAGGGCGGTTGCCCAATCGGAGCCAGTTTGTCCCCAGGCGTTCAGACTTATTAACTTATCGGCACAATCAGCACCAATACACACTTTAATACCGTATGGTATCCCTACATTTTTTCCATCTAAAATGAGGGGGGTATTGAGTTGTGCCAAGCTCCATTGTCCGTCTAGCATACATTTGAAAGGCCCTAGAAAACCACTAATATCTTTGAGTAGCTTGAGGGCATCGCTTACTACTTTTTTATCACTAACGGGAGGTGTAGGGTCGGCAACAGCTCCTTGAATTGTTCCAGATACCAGTGGTTTAAATGGATTTGGCCAGTTGATGTCAGCAAATGGAGCTTGGACACACGAGACATAAGGCATCACAATTTTTTCGACAATTGTTTCAATAACAATCGTTGTAAAACCAATCACCATGTCTGTAAATACCTGCATTGCACAGGCAGCGATGGCACAGGGGATGGCGCCAAAACCCCAAGCCACATCTTTGCAAGGGCCATTGAGCTGTTGGTCATAACATTCGAGGTACTGTTGTTCCGCCGATTTGATGATCGGTATTGTTTCTGTTACCACTCGAGTGGCTGTTTGAACACCTGCATTTATCAAATTTTGAAAGCCCAAACCGCAATTCATGGCATTCGCTCCCATAGCATTGTTGGTTTTGGCCATTAATTGGGACATTTGACTACCCATAGATTTTTTTACTCTTTGGGTCGCCACTGGATATGTAGTAACAAAGGCAGCCCGTAACTCCAAAACTCCGATAAGTTTTTTGCGATCATTTGCTATTTCTTGGGCCATTCTTTCAATGGATTTTTTGCTCCATGGTTCGTTGGATTTCCCAAATTCGATTCTTGTCGGAGTGAGCTTAATGGCGTTACTATCATTGCCAAATTTGGCATAAATACCCCGTCCTGAGGCATCTATTACGCACGAGCCGTTGTTGCTTGCCATATAAATTGGCAAAGTATTTCCTTTGATTTCGGCAATTCTTACTTCCCCAAATGCGCTTACCAACCCTTCGCCTACTGTACTGCGTTTAAACAATAAAATGGGGGGTGTTTTTGTGTCAAGATTGTTGCCCCATCCAGTTTTTGCAAAGGGCAAAGTAGAAAGTAAACCAAACAAGGCCCCATTTCGGAGCATTGTCCGACGGTCCATCGGTTTGGTGAAATAGTCAGGGCTTTGATTTGTGTTAGTTGTCATGATTTTCAAGTAGTTTGCGAAAAGGTTTTTCATTGTTTTGTGTACTGCAAAGCTCTGAAAATCAGAATTATAAGTAAATACCTGTTTTCCCTGATTTTTCATTCAGGGATTTCCCCGAATGTCGATTAAGGGTTTCTGGGTATTTTATTGAACGGTATTGGAAATGTCAAAAATCACCTCCTACTTGTATTTTCAAACCTCCCACTAATGATGAAACAGCTGCTATCAATCAGCCTTCTATTTTTTTTCTTTCTTACAAAAACATTGGCCCAAACTCACGCCGATTCAGTACGTTTTGCAACGTTTGTAACACAAGTGAAAAAATACGCGGTGGACTCACCGAAATTCCATGCCGATTCGAGTTATTATTTTGCGACGCAAGCGTTGAAGTTTGCCCAAACGACGGGTAACAAGTTTTTGATTGCACAGGGCTATTACTACCAAGGAGCAAGTTTGGTTAATGCCCCCTTGAGTATGGCCAACAAAGCAGCTGGGCGCGAAGAATTGCACAAAGCAGCCCGACTGTTCAAAGAATTGAATAAAAAAGAGTGGTATTTGTTGACAGTCAAGGATTTGTATATTTTAGAAGGCCATTTTTTTGATGGAAAATCAGAAAAGTCAGGCCTGTATCAAGCACTTGCCATTGAAGGACGGAGCGACCCTGATTTCCAATATCCTGATAATTTGCGGGAAAATGAACCTGACCAACCCATGACCCGCGCTACTATTTTGCGCGTTATTCGGTCAGGTGAGCGTTATATTCAACAACTTAAAGCCCAAAATAAGCCCGAATTGCTCATGTACGCTCACGAGATTTTGGGAAAATATAATGATTACTATGGCGACTACCCCAAAGCTATACAGCATTTTGAATCTGCTTTTCACTTGAGTGAAACCACCCATAATGAATGGTTTAGCCCTATTATTTTGAATGGCCTGTTGCCCACATTGCTCAATGCAAAAAAATACAGTGATTCTGAAAAATGGTCAAAAAAAGGGTTGGAGTTACTCCAAAATCTCAAAATTCCTGAATTGCGTCGTCGATTTTTGGATTTTATGTATCAAGCACTCAAAGGCCAAGGGCGATGGAATGAGGCCGTGAACTACAAAGAAAAAAGCTACGTACTCTACGATAGTCTCCAAGACGAGGCCATCCTGAAAAATGGCGTGTATATGCAAGAAAAACTGGGTGCTGAACGCAAGCAGTTCATCGCCGAGCAGCAAGCGCATTTGCAGCAGCAGCGCCTCAATTATGCCCTTTTTGGGGCGGGGGTGTTGCTATTGGTCATTGTGGGGTTGCTTTGGTACAATAACACACTGCGCCAAACCAAACGCCAGCTTGAAGCTAAAAACGCGGAGATTTCGGCGGCTTTGTTGCGCGGACAAACCCAAGAACGTAAGCGAGTTGCGTCTGATTTGCACGACAATCTAGTCGCCAAAATTGCGGGACTTCGTTGGCGGTTTCAGATGATAGAGAAACAGGAACTTGGCAGTCGAAATCTAAAACTGTATGAGGATGTGGGGCGCGGTTTGGAGGAAACTTTAGCTGATGTACGGATGATTTCGCATAACCTACAGCCTGCCCAATTGGAAGAAAAAGGGCTTGTGGCTGCGTTACAAAAAATGATCAATGACACCAACGAGTTGGGGAAAACGCTATTTCATTTGGAAATACCCAATGACTTGCCGCGTTTTACTCCCAACATTGAATTTGAACTTTATACCATTGCGCTTGAACTTACGACCAACGTCCTTCGGCATTCTAAGGCCAAAAAGGCAGGTGTGACCCTGACTCTGCAAAGCGATATGTTGAGCCTAATTGTGCTTGACGATGGAATAGGGATGACGAGTACTTCTACGAACGGAATGGGGATGCAGAACGTACGCAGCCGCGTAGAAAGGCTCAGGGGTACCATGTACATAGTGAGTACAAATGGGATGCAGGTTGAGATAATTATACCAAACCACGCTTTACGGCGTACATAGCCACTCCGACTGAGTTTTTAACACCAAGTTTGTTGATGATATTCCGACGGTGGGTTTCAACCGTTTTTTCACTGATGAACAATTTCTCCGCAATTTCGAGGGAAGTGGCCTCGGAGGCAATAAGACGAATAATGTCTAACTCACGGGAGGTCAGCAAGGGCTCGACCGAAGTGGGTGTTTGGAGCAACTTGAGCAGATTATCTTGGTCAAAATACTTTCCTCCACTCACTACAATCTCAATGGCTTCCTTGATTTCACTGATTCCTGCATTTTTGAGCACATATCCTACCACTCCCGCTTGCACTGCCTGTCGAATAGAATCGGTTTCGTCAGACATCGTTAGCATCAATACTTTCACATTCGGATAATGTTGTTGAATGTGTCGGGCCATTTGAAGCCCATCTAAATCGGGCATTCGCAAATCTGTAATGACCAAATCGGCATGGTTTTTTTCTAAAACTTGAAGCACTTCTTGCCCATTTCGACAACACCCAATAACGTCAAAATGAGGGATGTCATTCGCTAGTAGTTGGAGCGTTTCAAGGATGAACTGATGGTCATCGGCCAAAATAACTTTGATGCTAGAAGGGGCTTTGCTAAGGGTCATAGAGTTCTCCAAAGGAATCTATCCAAATGTACTAAAATTTGATAAATACCCAGCAAAGATTCTTTACTTCCAAAAACCATAATATCGCCCCATCCAGTACGCAAAAAGGTAGTAAGAACCACTGTCTTCGGTTTTGCCACCATCGCCCGAGTCAAATTCTTTTGGGTTGGTGTTCCAGCGTGAGATACTGCTTTCGGGGGTGGGGATAGGCTTGGTGGATTGAAGACGGCGGAAACGGCTCAACAATGGGTCTCTGGGCAAATCCCAACGATGACTGTTTTCCATTCGCCAATTAATCAAGTCGAGTGGAAACTGTTGAATTTCTTCCAAAGCGACGGCTACATCACAATCTTTACGCAGCATCACACTGGCCATCACGTTCCAGATAGGCATGTGGTCAGAGCTAACGGCTTTCCAGCTTCGTTCGAGGCTTTTGAGGTAAATGTCACGGTTAGGGTCGGCTTTGGTATAATTGAGCAAACCATAATAAGGAAAAAAGTTGAGGATGTCGTCCGAATGACTGGTTTCAAACGGCCCAAAAACCTTGGCTTGAAGGGCATTCTTGGCATAACCGTGTTGGTTTACCAAATACTGGTAGTGTTTTTCGTACTTTTCATCACCCGTAAAGTGGTAAGCGGTTTTGAGAAAAGACAAAATTTGTAATGAATTTAGTCCCCGTTCGTACATCCAATTGGGCGAATGATTTAGCGAATCGGGATGCCAAATGCCCCAACGGGTTGGCTTCCCGTCGAAGTCAATTAAGTGATAATTATGGTCAACTATATGGTCAACGGTGCGTTTGATGAGCTGTTTCACTCGCTCTTTTTGTTCATCGTTGGCTACCAAATCATAAAATAGGGGAAGCGCAAAAATATGCCCCGTAATTTCGTCCGAACTGGTGTCGTCCAACCATTGCCATTGACCGTCGGGCGAAGGATGCCAGAGTTTTGGGTGTGGCGACCGTGACTGCGTGATGGGGTCGGTAGCTAAGGCATACGAACGAGCAGGATAACCCGAAATGCCCGAGACTTTTTCGAGCCTTTCTAAGGCTTCAAATGTCCGAATAGCCTTGTTTTTGGCAGCTGTGTCGCCCGTAGAAGCATAATGAAAACACTCGGCGACCAAATAACAGGCCGTCCACAAGCCGTCGTTGTCTTCGTTATTTAAATAACTTGTTGCTATATCGCCCGCTTCCTTTAACCTAGCGTGATTGACCAAACCGCGCCGATTGTGCCGAAGTTCAATGACTTTTTCTATGTAAGCCGCTTTTGCTTCCAATGTCATCGCTTGTTGCTGAATCTGGGCAATTCCTTGCGGCGTTGCTACCCAAATCGTCAGAGAATCAACGACTAAAATGTCATTCACTTGGTTGTCGGGAAGCCAGCGTTTGCCGAGGTAGTATTGCCAGCGACTATCTTTTTTTATCAACCCTTTTTGTGTGCCCATCCAAAGCCCGTTTGCGAAAGGCGTGAGTACCATAACAGGCCCATAAGGAAGCCCGTCGGTGGCTCTTAGCACCCAATGATTCCCGTCGTTGGCAATACACCCCACCGACCAAGGACTACTGTAAACCATGTCTTGATCGCTGTTATAATGGGTCAGGGCAAAATACATTTCTTTGTTACCCACCGCCATGAGGCTTTCGTCGAGGTTAAACCATCGCCCATTGGTACGTCGCCAAAGCCCACGGTTGGTCGCGACGTAAAGTTGTCCTTGGGCGTCTTTGGCGATGCTATTCACGCGTCTTTCTTTGAGGTTGGGCGAAGGCGTCCACTGTCCATTCCAGCCCATTAGACCGTTGTTGGTGCCCACCCAAAGTTGCTTAGGTGTTTCCCAAAATAGGGTCAAGATGGTATCTGTTGCCGAAAGCGGCGGTTGGATGATTTGTTTCTCTTTTTTTTCGGAATAAATGCCCCGAGCAGTCGCTAACCACACATTTCCATCGCCATCTAATGAAGCATTGGTCAATTCGATGGGTTGCTTTTGGCCTGTCCATTTTCCTGATTTGAACCGAAAAATACCCGTCGAAGTAACGCAGATTCGTTGGTCTTTCGACTGAAAAAGCTTCAGCGTATTTTTCCCAGCCTCAGCAGGAAGCGCAATGTCGGTTTTTATGTCTTGGTAGTAGGAAGCTGAGGGTTGGGCATAAGCTGTGTAAAAGTTAAAACAAACAAATAGCAGTGCAGGAGTATTTTTGAATGGCATAGGAGCAAAAGTTTAATAATAGTAGGGGCGGTGGTTATTTAGCATACGGTTTCTACACAGGGATGGACTATTGAAAAGTGTGATTCACTGGTTGGTTTCAAATAAAAAGCGCCGACGCAACTGCATCGGCGCTTTGTTGGCTATTCCCATCTTTCCTCAAATTGAAACTTTCAACTTTTGTTATCAAAAAACACCGACCCAAACTGAGTTGGCATTTATAACGATAATCTGCAAGAAGTCATAAGATTGTATTAGTTCGCAGGTGTCTTAGCCATTTTATCTGTTTCAGGTGTTAGGCGTAATTGCCCTTTTTTACCTTCGTATTTTTTGTATCTCTTTTTTTGTCCTTGCTTACGGCGTCCCCACCAGATATAAAATCCTGTAATGGGTAAACTGGCCGTAATCAAGCTGGCAAAGAAGACCAACAGTTGCCCTGTCAAGCCTAAAATCTTACCTACATGAATGTCGTAATACATACTACGTACTTTTTCACCGTTATTCATTTGGGGGAAATGTTCTTCCAAAATAGGTTTTCCAGTGCGTTGGTCGTAGTAATACGATGAGCCATTGTGATAGACGTTTTTGGAAGGATAAATATAGGCTGTAATGGTCCCTGCCTTGGTATCGGGGATATAAATACTAATAGCCCCATAGGGTTTGGCATAGGAAGCAACTGTCTGATGAAATACTTGGTCTTCAACAGTTGCCAAGGCTGTTTTTGTGGAGTCAGAAGGAGATTTGGGTTCTGGCCAATCTTTATAAGGAGCACCCAATGTGGCTGTGTAATAAATGCCTTTGTTGATCCACTCAAACCCCCAGGCCAAGCCTGTAATGGCTACAAAAATGATGACAAAAGAAGAATAAAAACCCAAAACGTTGTGTAAATCATAGTTTTTTCGCTTCCATTGCAGTCCTTCTTTCCACTTAAACCAAAAGCGTTGTTTGGCAGCGGCTTTGTTTTTAGGCCACCACAGTACCATTCCTGTAATGAGCAAAATAACAAAAAACAGCGTCGTGAAATCCACGATATGGCCACCGATTTCGCCCATCATCAAGTTGACGTGCAGTTCAATAATAATGTCAAAAAACGAATGCCCCGACTCCACGTGTAGCATCTCGCCCGTGTAGGGATTCATGTAGGCATGGAGATGATACTCTTCGCCATTTTTTGTTCCCCACGAACTCAAAATAGCCGCTCGGTCTTTCCCTGAATAATCAACTCCTTTAATAGGAAAACCGTTGAAATGTGGTGTTACCAGTGATTTTAGTTGCGAAGGCGGTAAATAAGGTTTTGATTGCGGTTGTACTTGCCGATAGTCGTACAATACATCAGAAATTTCTGATTCAAAGGTCCAAATAGCCCCTGTGATGGCCACAATAAACACCACTAAGCCCGAAGCCAAACCGAGCCAGAGGTGAATGATGCCGAATGTTTTTTTGAGTGTCATCTTGTGAGCGTTTTAAAATTCTATTTCGTCAATTTGCCCCATGCGAGGGTTTACGATACTGCTGAAAATACTGCCGAAAGTGTAAGTAAAACCAAACTCTGCCCAGAAGTAACTTTTGGTAGGCAACTGTTGCCCTCCCAAAATATAAACGTTGCCGTTGAGGGGTTCTTTGAGCAATGAAATTTGATCATTTACCAACTCAAATTGCCCTTCTACATTGAATGACAAGCCTTTGGCGATTCGGATAGCGATAAGGGACGTGAAGGTTAGTCGGTTTTGTTTGAGATAATCCAAAAATGAACTACTCTGAATAGACCCTCGAAGGCTTCCCCAATTGCGAGTTATATCGGTAATAACCGTCAGGCGTTGGTAAGGCTTACGTTCTTGATTTTTATTAAAAATGGTTGTGCCGTAATACGTAAAATTATGCAAACCAGCCTGATAGACTATTCTTAACTGTTTTTGGGCATTGGCGGTGTAAGGAAAAATATTGTATTCCAACACAGGAGCTATGCGATAGCTACTCAACAGGTTTTTGTATTCATCTTGTTGGTATTGGCCTGTTACGCCCACCGACCAATGATTATTGAGACTACGCACATAGAGCGGTATGAAATTCAGGCTATTGATGTGCATCGCCAATTTCTCGTCGTCGAGCGTAATCGAATTGCGTTTGGAAGAATACCGACCGTTGAGAATAAATTTACTTTTGTCGGTAACTCGTCGAATGGCAATTTCTGCATTGAGCCTTAAAAACAAAGAGTTAGATTGCCCCTCGGTGTAGCCGTTGATGCCGGGCGTAAAATTCCAGTAGTTCCATTTATCAGTCAACGATTTTTGGGTTTCCTGCGCAGTTCCTTCCACTCGTTGTGCCTTAAAAACCCCTTGCCAAAGCGTATGGTGAAAAATGTGCAGCAAACCTAGTTGGATTGTTTCTACTAAATTTGTCCGAGTAAAATCGTCGGTTTGCCCTTGGGGAATATCACAAAAAAGGGTGTCTTTCTTGCCCACCAGCGTTTTCATGCCCGTAAACTCCAAGTTGAGCCTTACGCCCCCTGTTGAGTTGGGTTTTTCGGTAATCAAGATTTGGACATCGGCATTGGCAGCATCCCACACAAACGAACAGTTGGTAATGGTCTGAACCAGATAGTCGCGGTAACAACGGGTATTTTGCGTGGCACAGTTGGCAAACACAGCAGGTTTTGTCTGGGAAAATGTATTCCCAGACAAAAGCATCAGCCAAAAAACAAAGAAATTACGCATAGTTTGATTCAATCATAAGAGCACTAATACACAAATAATCAATCGTCTATGAGTTTTTGTGCATTAGCATTTAAAAATAAATCAAAATCTAATGTTGGTTTGAATCCTGAAATTCAGCGGTGCACCCGGTGAATACAACCACTCTTTGGCATCGGGGCTGTAATAGCCGTTGCTGGCGTATTTTTTGTTGGTAAGATTATACACATTTACGCCTACCGAAAACTTCTGGAGGGTGTACGAAACCGTGGCATCGTAAATGGTGTAGCCAGGTAAGTTCATGTTGCCAAACTCACTTCCCCAACCCACATATACCCCGCTACGGCTGCCCATGTGCTGCATACCGCCGCCAAAAGACAACCCTTTCAGCGGCCCCTCGGCGATTCGGTATTTTAGCCAAGCGTTCGCCGTGTGGTCGGGAGTCCCAAAGTTTCTGATACCCACTACGGACGAGTCACGATCTTTGGTTACTTTGGCATCAGTAAAGGCGTAATTGGCATTAACAAACAAGTTTTTGCCGATGTTTCCCATTACATCAATCTCGATGCCTTTGCTCGTAATTTGCCCCGTTTTCAGATAAAAACCTTCGTGAATGGGGTCGCTGGTGCCCACATTATTTTTTTGGATGGAATACGTTGAGGCATTCACCGACAGTTTTTTATCAAAAAACAAAGCTTTTACCCCAAATTCTTTGTTGCTTCCCGTCAAGGGTGGAAGACGACTTTCTCCAAAAACCGCCCCTCGTTGCGGCAGGAAACTCTTGTCATAGATGGCATAAAGCGAAAAGTTATCAGAAAACAAATATGTAAGTCCCAAGCGAGGGGTAAAGGCATTATCGGCGATTTCGTAATCAGGGTCATCGGCACTGTTGTAGTCTTGTCCCGTCACCAAATAGGTGTATCTTCCTGCCAACGTCAGCACTACTTTTTTGGCAATTTTTATGTGGTCTTGCACGTACAGTGCTTGCCATTTATTGGAAGAAACCCACGAGCCTTTGTTGGCAGAAGGGATAAACTGCAAACTGTCTTTTGGTAAATAATAGGTCGGATTGACAATGGCAAGCTTGAATTTATTTTCTCCCCAAGTCCCTCCGTACGTGCTGCCTTCTCCCCCGTTTCCATAGTCAAGCCCTACCAATACTTTATGTTCAATTTGATTTCCTGTATTAAATGAGCCATCCACAAATAGCTGCATATTATACAGTTTTCCCCACCAATCGCTCATCGAATTGTCACGGTAAATGGTGTCTTTTGTAGCCGATATGCCGTTTACATACAGTGCATTACCGTCCCAATCGGTGGTCATATAAGCCGCTTGGGCGTTGAGTTTCCAATGGTCGTTGATTTTATGTTGAAAAAACGCTCGGGTATAAACATCTTTACCCAGAAAGTTACCGATATTGGGGTCATTCATGGCCATGTCAATGGGCAACTTAAAGAACTCTCCGTTGATGGTAATTTGGTTGAAACTGTTGTGTGCCGTAATGGCTTTCACATGATTATGCTCAATGGTTAGACTCGAATTGGGCGTAAATTCGTATTTCAAGGCTGCCGCTGCAAAAAAGCGGTTAAAATTACTGAGTTTGTAAAATTGGGCGTTTTGCTGCATTCCCGTATTAAGACGATAGGTGAGTTTGCCGTTTCGTTGCACTTCACCGCCTAAATCAATTGCTGCCCTCATCATGTTGAAACTGCCCATTCCCAAGCTAATCTCGTTGATGCGCTCGTGCGTGGGTTGCTTGGTAACGGTATTGACCAAACCACCCGGTTCGGCATTTGCCAGCATAAAGCCCGCAGGGCCTTTCACAAACTCAACTCGCTCAATCATCGCCGCATCCTCTTGGGCATTCCACCAGATGGGGCCGCCAACTCCGTTACGATAAGTACTATATGTCGCATTGGTTCCTCTAATCAAAAGACTGGCATCCAAGTCGTCGCCGTAGGTTTTGGTAATGCCACTGACAGTCCGAATCACGTCGTTTTTATTGAGCATCCCCATGTCCACGATGGTTTGGCGGGTGGTCACGGATATGTTTTGAGGGACTTCAATTAATTTGGCATTGAGTCTAAGCGATTCCGAAGTCTTTTCAGCTACGTATTTTTCGGCTTTTTGCCCCGTTACCATTACTTCTTGCAGTTGTTGGCTATCTTCGGTCAAAACAAAATTGATCTCTAAGTCTTTTCCTGATAGTACCGTGATTGTCTGCGATTTAGTGGCAAGTCCCACAAAACTTGCCTGCAACGTGTAGTTGCCTGCCTTTACTTTTTCTATAACATACGCCCCATTTTGGTCAGAAATAGCTCCTTTTAGGGTTCCTTTCAACGTGATGGTTACGTATTCGGCAGGTTTGCCGTCGGCAGTAGTCAAATGTCCTTTTATTTGGGCTTGTTGGGCAAATAGCCAATAGCTTATGCTGACTAAAAAAATGGTAAAAGTTGATTTCATTGTGAGTTGTTTAAGTGGGTAAATAAATTGGTGGGGAAGCTGTTACGGCTTCTCCACCTCTACAATATATGTAGCACAGCGCCAGACCGATTTGTAGGGCTTGCCATCTTGCTCTCCGCTTTCTTTTTCAGTCTTACTAGCTTCGATGTAGTAAGTGCCAGGCCAAAGAGGGGTAAATTCTGCCTGCCCATCGGCCTTTGTCTGAACTGTACGGTTCCAGCCACTCGGTGAATGAACCGCAATCTGGAGCTTGTCCGACGGCTTGGTTTTAAACACGCCTGCCAGGGCAATGGGTTGACCTACTTTATACTTGTTATTGGCTTGACTGACAGTTACATTCAGTTCGTTTGGACTGGCTATGGTTGTTGATTTGGCTTGGCCAACGGTTACAGCAGCGGTTGCGTTGAATTGGTATTTGGTGGTACCGCCCAACTCCTTCGCTGCATGACCCACCGCCAGGGTATAAACACCCTCTTGCTGAGGAGTAAAGTCGGCAGTGTAGTGATTTTCAGCGGGTGTTACAGCCAGTTTTGTTTTTTGTCCATCGGGGCTAATGAGCCAGAGTTCAAACGCTTTCACATCCGAATACCAATCATTTATTTTTTCGGGTGCCTCATCTGGTTCGGCGTAGGTAATGCGGACGGCTTGTTTTTTGCCTTTTTTGCCAACTGGGCTGGTTTGAATCCATAAAGCATGGCCCCAAGCATTGAGCATAAGGCAAGTAAGTAACAAAGAAGTTAGGAGTCGTTTCATTGATAATATTGGATAAAAAGTGAAAAATCAGACAAAAAGCATCAAGCATTGTTGGGTTGGGTTACCTTTTCTGAGGCTTTTTCAGGGGAAGAAAGCGCGCGTTTTCGCTGCTCAGTTTTCCATAAGATGAGCCCGCTTATGAGCGATAGGCAAAGAAAAAGGACATCAATAAATAAAATATCGAAAGCGTTGCGTTGGTAGGTATTCCAAAACCAATTGCCACGTACGACGCCGTCCAGTAGAGGAAGCAGGAAGCAGCTAATTGTCGATAGGAGTAGTGACTGGCGATTGACGAGGGCAAGGTTTCGCAACACAAGGAAATAAACACTTAGCACCAACCAAGGATAAAAGTACCAATGGTAAATATCTGATTGACTGGGTTTTTGCAAAAACAACAGCGTAATCATGCTGAAAGCCGTCACGGGCAACATGCTTAAACTCGACGAAATATAAACGTTCGCAGTCCAAAAATTGAAGTTTCGCTTGCGTGCAGGAATGCTTTTGTTGTCGCGGGCTACTAACCAAATCATTACCCCTGAGTTGATAACAATACAACCAAGAATGCCCAGCACAAAATAAATGACTCGTAATGGGCGGCCACCAAAGTCGCCAAAATGCAAATGGTAAATAAGCCCTCTGACCGTATGAACGTACGAAGGCGCTGCCAGCGGGGCATGTTCTGAGATGATTTTCTGGTCACGTACCCGATAAATGAGCTCTCCCACACCATTGAGTTGTGCGTCGGTATGGGGCTTGGCTTGTAACACTACGTGCATATTTTCATCCCCATAGTTGCGGATGGCGACCAAACTGAGGTCGCTTTTTTGCCATTTTTGTTCGGTTTGGTTGACCAATTGATTGAGGTCGAATCGGTTGGTAAGTGGCTTGTTGGCGTAGGCAAAATCTTGCTTCACTCCGTAACCTAAATCTTTATAAATTTTTTCATCGTTACCTTTGTAAAACAACTTGGTGTAAGGAACGATGAGGAACGAGTTAAAAATCAGTATCACGCCAGTTACGGCAAATACCAACTGATACGGAAAACCAATGACCCCCAAAACGGTATGAAGGTCGGTCCAGACAATTTTTCGTTTGTTCCAAGGTCGAAAGGTAAAGAAGTTGGTTATCAGTTTGTTCCAGTGCAGCAGTAGCCCTGTGATAAGGGCAAAAATAAAAATGAAGGAGACAATTCCCGCCAGTAAATAACCAAAAGGAACGCCAATTCGGAAGGGAAGTAGTTGGTTTACTTGGGCCAAAAAATGCAAACGGTACAAAAACTCACCGATGGTGTACGATGAAGAATAATCGGCTTCTCGCTGTTTGCTGAAGTCAAACGTAAAAAATGCCGAGTCGTCATCGCCACCACGGCCTCTTCCTCTGCCTCGTTTTTGTTCGGGCTTCTTTTTGGGCTTTTTTTGCTGTTTGACGATGGGGTCGTGCGAGGCCGACATGGCTACATATACCCCCGCTTGGTGACGTTGTAAGGTAAAATCAACATCACGGCCTTTGAGGTTATGGTGCTTGGAAAGGGAATCGAGAATGTAGTTGAAATTCTTCTTTATTTCCCCTTTTGGGCTGAGGTAAGACTCATTTTTTTGCCACGCTGCTAAGTCATTTTTAAAGAAGGAGAACGAACCAGCAAAAAACATGACATACAAGATAGCACAGATGATGATGCCACTGATGGTATGGGTGTTGAAATAAATATTATATTTCCTATTGTCCATGATACTCGTCAGTTTAGATAAAGTAAATTCCTGAAAATAAGCCTGTTAAAAGCGCATAAATCGCCCATGTTTTCCAAGCTTTGGGTATCAAAAATGCCACGAGAAGGAGGGTTGCCCAAAGTAGGTACCCTGTAATAAAAGAGGTAACTATGATGTACTCTTTCGGAATAGCGCGGGTTAGCGCTGCGTGAAAGCTTAGGGTTACTAAGTAGCCGCCAAGCGAGCCTGCAAGGATTTTAGATAATTTTATCCAAGGCGATTTGGTGAGGTATTTTTTATTGGCTGGCATACCTATAAAATGATTTCAAGAAGGGTACAACAAACATAGATGGCCATCACTTCCCGCAGACGCAGGTAACTAAAAGGTTCGATGATGACTGAAAGACAACCGACGGTCATTAGCCCTACAAAAAAGCCGAATAGACCACTTGCAAGCCCCCATTGGAAGATAAAACCTACGGAGCTGGCCAACAACAAGGATACGCCAATAAGCCGAGTTTGGGATTTATGCTCCAACGCATAGGCCCAAACATCACCCACAGGCTGACGTTTGGCGGCGGTAATTTGCCAAAGATAAAATGCGACAAACTGTATGAAGAGCAAGGAACTGGTCATGGGTGAAAAGATTGAATAGAGTGGGGGGATTGGTAACTGGGAAGAGCCAGAAATGGATTAACAATCCCAGCTCTTCCAGTAGTAAGAAACCTTATTTTAAATACTGCACAGCCGTGACTGCTCCACCTTCTATTTTCAATCCACGAGTGGCAGTTTGAGTGCTGGCATCAATTTTATAGATGTAGCTCGTACCGTCGGTTAAATTAACTCCGATGTAGCCCGTTTTACCGTCTTTAGGAGAGTAGTTGTTGGTCGTTAGGTTGCTAATACTTGCCACGTCGGGCATACCTGTCACTGCTTTGTAAGTTTTGTCCACTACATTCACAATTCCCACGCGTTTTCCTGCGGGGAAGCCTGAAGTTTTTTCGGCTTTTGCCGTTGCATTTACGATGTAGGTATTGTTACCAATGTAAATCCAAGACGTAATACTCATTCCACCACTGGCAGCCTCTACGTCAAAGAAATAGCTCTGGTCAAACTCCGTAGTGCCTGACTTGATTTTTAATACAGCCGCAGGTTTGGTCGAAGAAAGTTTGCCTGCGGTGGTGGCTGCGGCAGGAGAAAATCCATAGATGTCTCCATTTTCCTGAATGGAGAGGCCATCTTGGAAATACTTGCCAATAAAACTGGCCCGCTTGTCGGTGATTACCTTCTCCAGTTTCATGTCTGCGTAATTGAAAATGGCAATCGAAGCTTGGTCTGGATACGCCGTATTAAAACTGCGGTCGTTGATTGTCTGGTACGGAGCAAAGACTTTCGTGCCTACTTGTTTGATCCAAGTGAAGTGCGCAAGTTCGCCCAACTGGGTCAGGTCGAGGGTGTTTACGGTGCCTTCTGCGGTGATAGTCAGGCTGTTTGTGTTTACTTTGTACCAGCTTGAGGTAGGCGCCGTTAGGCTTCTTGAGATTTTAAAAAGCAATAAATCGTCATTTACTGGAGCAAATGCCTGCACGGTTTCGGTTTGGAAATTGGTGAGTTTGGTAAGCTTGCTATCCTGAATATTATAGGCCGTAACCGCTCCAGGATTTCCTTGGCCATAAAGCATACTAAAAAATTTGCCGTTATGAGTTACGTAATAACGATACGTTCCATCTTGCTCTACGCCGTTTCCTGCGGTAGAGATGGTACCAGTTTCTAAATTTTGGGCTGTCAGTAGATAATCTGCTACGCCAGTAGAAGCAGCAGGACTCACAGTCAGGATATAATTACCTGGGGTTTCGGGAACAGATTCTGTTTTAGTACATGAGGCAAGAAGCCCTGTGGTAACAAATAGAGCGAAAGTCGATCTAAGTTTCATAATAATAGTGATTTGAAAAAAATTATGATTTGAAAGAATTAAAGAAATAGCGTAGGTTCATGTAGAAGCCGCGCCCAGGTTTTTGAAGACTAAAATTGTCATACAGGCGCTTGTCGGTGATGTTTCGTACCTCCACCCCGATGTTGTATCGGCCATTTTTGAGGCTATAAACCGCGTTCAAGTCGTGACTGAGCTGTTGGGGAATGCTGAGTTTGTCACCCCCACGACTGGGCCAGTACAACCAAAAAGCATGGACATAAAGGAGGTTATAGCCGATGTTAAGTACACTTCCTTTTTGGCCAATATCTCGCAGTGTCACCGACGCATCCGCATTGCCAAAAAAGTAGGGAATGTTGGGCATTTGGTCTTTGTACACGGGGCTTACAATCAGGTTGCCGTTGCTGTCAAACACGTACTGTTGGCGGTTTTCCAACTGCTGATACGTAAGCGTTGCTCCAGCCGATAAGAATTTTTTGTACGAGTACCGAAGCTCGCCTTCCCCGCCCATGGTAAAGACACCTTCGAGGTTATCGAGTACCAAAGCTGATTGATTTTGGTTGAATCGAGAATAAATGTAGTTATCAGAATACCGATAAATAGCGTTGGCATTTACCAAGAAACGGTGGTCTTCTTGTGCCGTAAAACTATACCCAAACCCTACATTTATATTTCGACTTTGTTCTGGTTTAAGTGAGAGATTGCCCTGCACTAATTCCACATCACCAAACAGCTCGTTGGCTTCGGGTAGGCGGTTGGCTTGTTCATACGATGCCTTTAACTGCAATTTAGGCGTTAAGAAATAGCTAGTAGCCAAGCCATAGCCAAGTTTGTTGAAGGTAGCCTGACCTGGTGTTTTTTGCAGCAAGTATTTTCCAAAAACAGAGGCACTCCAGCGATCTTTGACATCGTAAG
This sequence comes from Runella limosa DSM 17973, assembly GCF_000482465.1. Classification (GTDB taxonomy): domain Bacteria; phylum Bacteroidota; class Bacteroidia; order Cytophagales; family Spirosomataceae; genus Runella; species Runella limosa. Next base: position 59,164 of record NZ_KI519430.1, on the reverse strand, counting down.
TATAGCCTACACCCAGTACATTTTTGTTGAGACGTGGGCGTACTTGTCCTTGGGTAAAGCTCTCGTTGAAAGCATCGGTGCCTTTTCGATAAAAAGTGCTGAAGGCGTTGCTCAAGGCAATTGCTTGGTGTTCAGATATTTTGTAGTTAACTGTGGCAGACACCAACCCATTGTTGTTGCCGTATTTCGACAGGCTTCTACCTCTTCCTTCGCCATTGGGGTTGGGTTTTGAGTTTCCGTACCAGTCAAATCGCGCTGAGAGGGTATCAATGTTTTGTTCTTTTCCAAGGTTGTAATTGGCATTGATGGCTACATCGAGCCCCTTGATTAGGTCAGTTTTGCGATATTTCAACGTCGGCATCACAATGTTGCCGCGTCGGTGCCAGCCACCAAAAACCGCTACCATTCGGGCTCCCGTCTGTAATTCTTTGTAGTTTTTTCCGAGGGTAAGTCCCAAGAGCAGTTGGTCGGCATATTTTTTCCCTACCACACCCACGCTGGCAATCACCGTTTCGTTGTGGTAATTGTCGTGAAATCGTCTGACGACGGCGTTGGCTTTGTAGGCACCTGTATAAATATCGGCAGCATCCACCGTTACTTTATAGTCGTTGTCCGAATAGTTTTGAAACGCATTTAGCCGTACTGTAAAACCATTTTTAGCCGTAAAAGCGGCATTTACGACACTGCGATGCGTATTGAATGAGCCGAAGGAATAGGAGGCATCCACGTAATTTCGGAATCGGTTGCCCGTAACGATGTTAATGGCTCCTCCTAGCGCATCAGACCCCAACCAAATCGGAACTACCCCTTTATACACCTCAAGCCGTTCGGCGATATTGATTGGAATGTTGTTGATTTGAAACGAAGAACCGAAGTTATCCATAGGAACCCCATCAATGAAATAACGGATGCGGTTGCCTGAAAAACCGTTGAGAGAAAGACTAAAATTGGAGCCTACACCGCCTGACTCGCGAACCCGAACGCCCGAAACCCTGTCTAAGGCACTGCTGAGGTCAAGGGTAGAGTTATAAAGCTGTTTGGCGTCAACAGCCGTGACGTTGAAAGATTGCCGATTTACTTCCTGCACTTCCGTACGCCCGACCACCGTAACGGTGTTAAGTTCAATCGTGTTGTCGTCCAGAACCACATCGAGCATACTCTCTTTCCCTTCTTTGACCTCTATTTTCTTTTCCGCCGTCTTAAAACCTACACCACTGTAAATGAGGGTGTAATTCCCTGATTTTACATTTGAAAACAGATATTCTCCGCGCTGATTGGAAGTTGTTACCTTGGCGAGCCCAGTGAGCTTAATGGTAATGGAAGGAATCGGAGAACCACCAGAATCTTTGATTACTCCTCGGATAAGCCCTGTTCGCTGGGCTTGGGAAACGAAAGTTATAGCAGTTAGATAGGCCAGTAAAAGTTTTTTAATATCCATTGAAAATGGTATGTTTTGTAGTTAAATTAATTTAAACTAAATCTAAATAAATGTTCAAAAAAATACCTTCGCTCGACTATTCTTAGGAATTGTTTATTTAGTTTGACAAAATTGGCCGCAACGCTAGGTTGAACGCATTAAAACAAAAGCCACTCTTTATTGCTCCCAAGGAGCAAAATCTTCGTAGAGAGAATGAATCAGGTCAGAACCAAAGCCCTATCGGGTTGATTTCATTGCAAAGCTATTTATTTATTTGGACTTTGTCTAAATAAAAATAAATTTAATCAAAAAAAAATTAGAGATAGACTGTCGTTTATCTCTAATAGGCATATTGTTGTACTATTCCAAGTTTTGTTGGTTCACTTATAGACGTCGAAGCTATTTCAGTTTTATCACTTTCGGGGATAGTAGCGTAGGTTTAACGTATTGAGGTATTTTGGCTGTCAATAGTGGGTTGTTATTCGTTACTTTTTGAAGAAAAACTTGCTAGGGCCAATTTCGGCCTTTACCGAATCAATGAGGGTGCCGTTGGCTTTGTAGCGGAAAACGTAACCTGCTTGTTTGTAAGAAGGAACTAACCCTGCGTACAAATCGCCCGTTTGTGGGTCAACGGCCAAGCCACCACTAAATAGGCGATTGATAAAAGGGGTTTTGGCTTCAATGGCGGTACTTGTCGTACTGAAACTGTAGGTTTCACCTTTTTGAGCGTAGCCATCTGCGGCATCATAAAACGAGAATGTATAGTAAATTGTCGCTTTGTCGGCACTCAGAACAAACGAACTTGGCGATTTTGAGGCGTTAGAAGCAGTGATTTTAAGCTTACTTTCTACGGTTTTTGAGCTGGTATTGATTTTTTGAAGCTCGCCGCCCGCATATACCCAAAGTTTGCTGCTTGCGTCCATGCCAATGATGCTTGGATTGCGGCCTACTTCAATCGTTTGTTTTACAGCATCAGCTGTTACGTCAATGACGGTTAGGACGGTTTTGTTTGAACCTGTATTACCAACATACACTTCATTGCCGACCAATGCCAACGATTCGGCACCGTTTTGGACGGCGATTTTTTTCACAATCTTGTTCGTTGTCAAATCCAAAACCGCGATGTAGCCTGGGTTTTTGTAAAAATTAGAAAAATCGCCCGTGGCATCCCACGCACTGACGTACGCTTTTGTTTCGGAAACTTTGATAACAGTGCGCGGATTTTCAATTTCGGCAGAAGGAATCGTCGCTACAGTTTTAAAGGTGCGGGCGTTTACGATTTCGATGGCATCTTTGCCCGCCGTCGAATTATCGACCAAAATAATGCCTTTGTCATTTACTTCGGCGTAGCCACTCAAGCCCCCCGAAATAGAACGCATGTTTTCTTTTTGAAAAATATCAGTAACTGTAGTTTGACCAGTGCGTTGAATCAAGCTAAGTGTTCCGTTATTGTCCGAGAAGTTTCCACTGTTGACAACAATCACCCCTGTGTCGTAGGGTTGTAAAGGTTCGGTTTCGTTTTTTTCACAAGAAGCAAGAAGACTTACCGTCAAGAGCGCAACTAAAATGGAGTTGATTTTCATGAATTTATTTTTTTTGATTGAAAATGAAAATGACATTGAACGATACCGAGCGCATTGGCATCGCGTTTTTTTTGAGATTGGGGTATAGCGTGTTGGTAAGATTATTTCCCTGCAACTGAAAATGAAGCCGATGTTGCTTGAGCTTGTACTGGTAAGTTGCCCAAGCGTTCATCAAGTAATAACCTGGGAAAGGCCGCCCCGAATGGTCAAAGGTGATATAACGTGCGGAGTTATAGAGTTGCTGAACAGTAAACGACCAAGCACCTGAGGTGACACCCAACGTGCCGCTGAGACTGTGCCGAGGTACGTAAATCAACTGTTTGCCCAAAATGTCTTGGGTATATGGGCCATAAGCTTTTTGCTGGGAAGAATGCGTCAAGGCATATTGAAACTGTGCCGTTGCTTCCCAAGCAGCGGTGATGACCCGATGGCTGGTTTCGATTTCAATGCCTTTGGCGAGGACTTGTTGTAAATTTTCGACTTTATAATTTTTATCAGGATTCCAATACGTCCAATTGTCAATCAAATTGTGAAAAGCATTGATGCTGTATTGCTGATGGAAGTGTTCAGAGGTACGCCGTTTCCAAACGACACCGACTTCTTTGTTAAATCCAACTTCGGGCTGGAGTGCTGGGTTTCCGAGGTTGACCCAATAACGTTCGTTGAGGGTCGGAACTCGGTAACTGTAGGCGATATTGGTGGTAAGGTTGAGGCGGTCGGTGGGGGAGCTAAAAACGCGGTAATCAATACCAAGCGACGGCGTAAAGGGTGGATTGTAGCCGCTCACCAGCGCCTGACGAAGGTTGAGCGAACTAGAAAACCGCAGACTGTGCTGGTACCTGAGCAATAGATAAAAGTCGGCACGGTTTTCGGTTTTTAGTGCTTTCCCATACCCATCCACTTGGGCCGCATAGTGGGTAACTTCCGAACCAACTTTGAGGTTTGTTCCTCTTTCACAGCTTTTAATCCACGAAAAATCATGCTCGACCCGAAATAAATATCGGTCAATGTCGGTATGACTAGGGTTCGTATTATCAGCCCTTCCGTAGTCCAGTACATCGTTGATATAAGCGGCCCTCAGTAGGGTTTTACCAACATTGTACGACAACACATACCGCTGCGCTTTGGTTTGGGTAATCTCTCTCAGGCTCAGGTTGTTGGGTTGAATAGTGAGGTTGTTGTCGGTAACCCAGGCGTTTAGACTGAACAAATTTCCGTTGGAATGAAGGGCGTAAATATCCTGAACAAACCCTTTTTGGAGCGTTTGCATGGGTTCAACGGGGTACTGAGCTCCCTTTCTATTTTGAATGGGGTCATTGCCAAAGTCGTTGCGAATGTCTGCTCCGTAGAAAAGTGTTTTTCCTGATATTTTCCAATTTTTAGCTACTGGATAATAAAACCGAACACCTGCTTGTCCTGCATAATTTTTAGAGCTTTCGGCACTTACACCCGCGATGGCTTGAAGCCCTGTTTGGTTAAACTTAGGAACTGAGCGAAGTAAAATACTTCCACCAACGGCGTCGGTACCTACGCAACTCGCTGCCGAACCGTATTGAATCGTCATCTCGTCAAAACCGCTCATCGGAAGGGTTGAAAAATCTGACTGACCCAAAGAAGGGAAATTGATATTTACCCCATTCCATAAGACGGCCGTGTGACTGGATGAGGTACCTCGAAACGAAATCGTGGCAAGCTGACCCGCTCCGTAGCTTTTGAAGGCGATGGGTGACTGAAATTGGAGGAAATTGGCGAGGGTTGTAAAGCGATTTTGCGCAAGTTGCGTGGAGTCAATGTCTTTGACTTTTTGTCCAATCATAAATCGCTCGGGTTTTACCCCCGTGACCGTTACCTCACAGAGTGTTTGCTCTTTTTGGGAATAACAGTTGGGACTGAATCCTGCCAAAGCAATACCAAGCACAGAGACGAGTACAGTAGAAGTACGTCTGACCATTTTTTGAAAATAAGTATGAAAAAAAGCACTCAACTGTTCTCATCCTCCGTAAGAACACAATTAAGGATAATCAATGGCAGGTCTCCTGGCTTGTTTCTTGTTTTCAGACCTTCCCGCCCAAAAGGGCAGTGGCAAAGTAGAGTGAAAACAAACGAACGAAACTTACAGTTGCGGGGACAGCGTCGGCATTGCACCGACTTCCCTATTAAGCTTGGGTCAAAAAGGGTATTTTTGACTAGCACCATAAACTGGGGGCAAAAGTAGTAAAAAAAAGGGATTCCTAAAATCCCTTTTTACGTCAGCGGCTACGAAGCATCTCGCAACGAACACCCTCTTGGGTCAGGGCTTGGATAATTTCATCGGGTTGTAAGTCGTCCGTTTTTATGGTCAGGATATGGTTTATCTCCACTAAATCAACGCTAAAGTGGCAATATTTCCCCCGAAGGCACTCCAAACCACAGGCCGCTTTCAAGAGCCGAAAGGGACAGTCGATGTTGGTGCGGAAGTGCAACGTTTTCATGGCAGTGTTAATTATTGGGAAGGGTGGCAATCATTTTTTCCAGTTGGAGTTTGGCATACGCAAAGTCCAATAACTCACCTAGATAATAAAGGTCGTTGAGTGAGACCGTGACACAACTTTGCTCACTTAGTTGGAGAAAAGGAATGTTGCGCAACTTGGGGTCGATGCCCATCGCTAAATGATGAGCATAGCAGCCATGGGTATCTTGAACGAGTTTGTAAAATTCGTTGATACTGCGGCTGAAGACCAAAATGCCAAAGCCAATAGTGATTTGTTTGCAGTGGATACACTGAAGCACATAGCCCAGTTTGTCGTCTAAGTGAAGCGTTTTAAATTCACACATGCTTGTAAGTGAGTTATATTTTAAATATTAATTTAGACTAATTATAAATAAATAAACAAAAAAATAGCCTTAATTATTGCCCGAATAACCTGAATTTATCAATATTTCATTGGCATCTGATAAAAGTAGGGCTTCGGTGATCATGTCGATGAGTTCATTTATTTCGGCATCCGTAAAAACCAAATAGTAATTACTCATGGGAGTTTGAACAATGATTTCTTTGCCGTGGGAGGTGTAAAATGGTTTGATACCGATTTTGTCACGTAAAATTTCGGAGAAACTACGTAGTTCCGCTTTAGAAAAGATAAAGAGGGAGTTATTGAAGCTGACGTTGAAACGTTGGCAACAATCGCAAAAACCAACATAGCCGTTGGTGCGTTCAGATAAGGTTTGTGTTTGATGATTCATGGTTGTTGTTGGTTTAAAGTTGGCTGGTTGCTCACAACCAGCCAACCAATGGTTTAAATAGCTTCTACTTTTGCTGATTTTATGGCTGTTCTTTCTTTCTTTTTTCTTCGTCCCCACCAAATCATAAAGCCCGTAACGGGCAAACTGGTGGCTACGACAGAAAGTAAAAACGCCAGTACTTTTCCCGCAAAACCCAAGATGCCTCCCGTGTGAATATCGTAGGTCATTCGGATGAGTTTATCGGCGACATTGGCGTCTTTTAATCGGCCATAGACGTGGTCAACTGAGATTTCTTTTAGGGTATATTGGTCAAAATAGCGGTAGTCAATGCTCCAAAAGACGCCATCTTTTTTATTTACATTGGCTCCAATCGACGCTGAATCCGACTCAACAGCGTGAACTTCGAGCGAAACGGCGTCGGGATGCTCGACTTTCATTTTTTCCCAAATCAAATCCGTGACGGGTTTGTTGAAGTTGGTTGGGATGGGTTTTTGAGAAACGGGCTCGGTGAACAATAGATTTTTTTCGCCACCCGTGGCATTATAGATAAGGTAAGTAAACCATTGGATACCAAAAAATATACCCGTCACTGCGATAATGAGTAGCAAAAATGAGCTATAAAACCCTAAAATATTGTGCAAATCATAGTTTTTGCGTTTCCATTGCGTCGCGTCTTTCCAACGGAACCAGAAGCGTTGTTTGGCCGCTGCTTTGTTTTTTGGCCACCAGAGTACGATGCCTGTAATGAGCAAAAACACAAAAATGAGGGTAGCGTAAGATGTAATGGGTTGCCCAATTTCGGGAGGAAGCCACAGGTAATAGTGCCCATCTAATACCCAATGGAAGAAAGTTTCTTCCATGTTTTGAACATGAATCACTTCGGCCGTATAAGGATTGTGGTAAACAATATAGTAGTGTTCATTGGGGGCAAAATCAAAAAAAATAGCTTCGACACTTCGGCCTTTGGCTGGGTAATTGATGGCATGTAAATGGCCTTTGGGTAAAGTTTTACGGGCCACTGCCTCAAAAGTAGAAGGAGGAAGAATAGCTTTGTTTTCCACTTTTGAAAAGCGAAAGTCTTGAAGCGCATCCTGAATTTCTTGCTGAAAGGCGTACAAGCAGCCCGTAAGGCTCACCACAAACACTACAAGCCCCGACAATAGCCCGAGCCAGAGGTGAATGAAGCCAATGATTTTTTTGAAGTTCATTTGTCGATAATTTACGTCATAATAAAATAGTGTTCCACCTCCCTTTGCGGGTGGAACACTGAAAAACCTAAAACTTATAGTTGATGCTCAAACGCGCATTGCGTAGGGCTTCTACTTGTGAGTAATAGCTTGAACTCCAAGGGTAATAGGCACCTCCCGTGATGAGGTACTTATTGAAAATGTTGTTTACGTTTAAAGCAATCCCAAACTTGTTCAATTGGTACGAAATAGCACCATCAAAGCGCGTATAGTTGGGCATAGATGGATCAACGTCGGGGTTGTAAATTCCGTACCAGTTGGTACGTCCGCTGGTATTCTGAACGCCGAATGAAAGTCCTAATCCAGCTGCTTTTCCTGATTGTACTCGGTAACTCAGCCACGCGTTGGCAATGTGCTTGTCGGTGCCAGGTACTTGCTTGTTGACTTGTTTGTTATCAGTGTCTTTGGTGATTTTGGCGTCAGTAAGGGCATAATTCATCGTAATGTCTAAGCCCGATACAATTTGCCCACGGAGGTCAAGCTCAATTCCTTGCGTTTGGGTTTGGCCCAATTGAATCGAGAAAAACTGATGATTAGGATCTGCCGTTAACACGTTGTTTTTGGTGATTCGATAGACACTTGCTGAGGCATTCCAGCGGCCATCGAGCCATTCTTTTTTGATTCCCACTTCTTTGTTGTTGCCAACGATAGGATCAAATTTTTCCCTTCAAACGTACCTCCCGCTTGTGGAATAAACGATTCATCATACACCGCATATACGCTCGTGCTTTTGTTGATAGAATAACTAAGTCCAAAACGTGGCGTAAACTTGCCCGATTTTACCGTGCCAGAATAGGGGTCAATGTCGTTGGTTGAGGTGTAGCGGCCTGCCAACGTAACGCGAAGTTTGTCGTTGGCCAAACGAATTTCATCTTGGGCGTATAGGGCAGTATAAACATTGTTGTAATGAACACCACGCTCACGGATGCCCAAACTACGGTCGTAAACGGCGTAATTTTTGGCGGGGATTTGTCCATAAACAGGCTTATAAACGTTCAAATCTCCCACAATTCCTCCTTGGCTCCAATCGTGGTAAAAGTCTTTATTACCCATGTCAATTCCTGCCAATATGCGGTGTTTAATGCCTCCCGTTTGTACATCACCGTTGACAAAAAACTGCCCTACTTTGGTTTGCCCCAAAATATCCCAAATACTGGAAGTTCGCTTTAAAGTGTCGCCACTAAATCCTGATGCCCAGAGGCTTTCACCTACTTGGTCATAATGTAAATACGCTACCTGACCCGTAAACTTCCAGTTGGCATTGATGCTGTGCGAAAGGGTGATAAAAATCGACTGGTCTTTGATGTTTGTGGTTCTCATGTTAGGCTCTAGCATCGTAAAATCATGCGGCAAGTCGCTGATTCCTTTGGGAGAAAAAGCGTATGCCGAACCAATTGGAGACATACCGACTCCCTGAAGCGTATATTCGGCCGTGAGAGAGGTGGTAGGGTTGATTTGAAACTTAATGACGGGAGCAATTGACACACGGTTGTTGAATTCGTAATTGCGGTGTGTGCCTTTCATTTGTCCCATCAAATTGAGACGGTACAGAACTTTCCCATCTTTACTGAGTTTCCCATCAAAATCCATTGAACTACGGTACGTTCCAAAACTTCCGACAGTCATGGTAGCTTCGGCTTTGGTCATACCCGTTGGCTTTTTGGTCACTACATTGTAAAAACCGCTTGGTTCGCCGCTGGCCAACATAAACCCTGCTGGGCCTTTGACAATCTCAATGCGCTCTACCATGCTCATGTCTTCGGTAAGTGGCCCCCAAACTTCAGTGACGTTCATTCCGTTTCGGAAAGCGGCAATTCTTGACCCGCGCATCGAGATACGCGCGTAGGTTTCCCAGTGTTCGGAGCGGGCGGCACCGCTGACATTACGCGTCACACCCTCCGACATATCAAAAATTTGTTGGTCTTTCAACGTTTGGGCTGTCACTACCTGAATATTTTGCGGAAGTTCCAACAAAGGCGTTTTAAGTCGCAGTGAGATGGATGGATAATCGGAAACGTATTTGCTTGGATTGGCCGTAACCAGCACTTCCTGAAGCTGTTGGCTGTTGGCGGTTAGTTCCAAGTTTTCTTCCAGTACTTGTCCTGCGGCAAGGGTGATTTTTTTGGTAAGGGGAGTTAAGCCAACAAAACTTGCTTGCAGGGTATAATTGCCAGGTTTGATGTTGGTCAACTCATACTTACCTTCATCATCAGCGACAACACCTTTAGAAGTGCCTTTCAAAATGACGTTCACAAACTCGGCAGCCTTGCCGTCGGTAGTAGTCACGCGGCCTTTGATGGTGGCGTTTTGTGACCAAGCAATGGTGCTTATCAATAAAAAAGCAAGAACTAATCTTGAGGTAAAATGTAATTTGGAGGAAAGAGAAATTTTCATTTTAAGTGGTTAATTAATTAAAATTCAACAAAGAAGTCAGACGATAGTCAGACTGGTTAGGTGCTGTGAGCGGGTTATAAAGCCAAGGTGAATAGTCAGTGGGGGATTTTTTGGGTCTGACTATCGTCTGACCCAAAAAATATCGTCAGACCCGAAAGCCTATTTTTTCTTCACTAATGTGTATTCGATGACAGGTTTGCCGCGCTCTCCGCCATCACTGGCCAAGCCCATGCTGATGAAGCGTAATTTGTAATAATTGCCTGCGGGGTCTTTCACGACGTAAAAACGGTCTTTGCGAATGCCAGCCGTAGTGCCAGGCGCCGTAGAGCGCCATTTGCTTCCGATAGCGTCGCGGGTTTTGAGGAAGGTCTGACCTGTAAGGTTGCTTTCAGCAAATGCTTCGTAAGTCACGGCAGAGGTAAGAACTTCGGCAGCTTCGGCTCCTGCGGCGTAGTTGAGTGAAATGAAATCTTGGAACCAGTACGGCGTAGCAGGAACAGTTCCCGCATTGGAAGTGCTGTAGCCCCACTGAATGTCCCAGCTGGCTTTACGAGGCTCGGCGCTTACCAATTTAGCCGTTTCGAGCGATAAGAAAGAGAAGTTGTAATCACCGTTTTTGGGTACGTCAATCGTCTGAATGGTGGTTTCTCCAATGCGGGCAAACTGTACTTTATAGCCTTCTCCATTGCGGTTTACTTTTACTTTGTACCACTGATTTTTGGCTTTACTTCCTTCAAAACTCACCAAATACACTTTGTTTTGGGATTCAGTAGCTGATACTTCGGCAAAGGATGTTTTGGTTAAATCACCGTCCCAATAATCACACAAGGCCAACGAACCTTCGGCACCTGGCGCAAAATTCAAGTCTAATACAGAAGCCGTGTCGGCTAAGGTAACGGCCGTAATGTCGGTTTTGGTCGTGGCAGCGGCAGAGGTTTGATAGCTGTGGTTGAGAATGACACGAAACTGTCCACCTTGGTAAAAGCCTAAATTCCAGCTTTTTCGGGCGGAAAGGGTGGCGGAGTTGGCACTCAAGTCCGTATAAACGTTATTGAAATAGTTTGATTCTGTCGTTTTTCCTGACAACGTCAGCTGGCTGCCCGTGGAGGTAATGGCCGCAAAGCTCAGTTTAAGTTCGGTGTTTAGTCCCATCAAAACGGGTGTACCTACCGACGTGATTTTGAGGGTCAAGCTTTCGTCACCGTTTAAAAATACGTTGGCTTTCTTTTTTACTTTGATCGTAATGCCCAACTGCCCCGCAGGAATCGTTGCTGAAATGACGTTATTACTCGCCGCAGGTTCGGTCGTAAATTCTTTGTCGTAAGTCAACAACGTAGGCGTAAGTTGAATACTTACAGGAACGGCCGCATCGGCAGCGCGGCTGAGGGCAATCTGAATACTGGCTTCTTCGCCGTCAAGCCCTTGGGTGGTGGTGGCAAATGACGCGAGGTTGTCGGGTAATTCTACTTTTTGTTCACAAGCAGTAAAAGCCCAAATGCTGGTGGTAACGAATAAGGTGCAGAGTATTTTTTTCATTGAATTGAAAGTTTAAGTGGCAAGCCACTGAGATTGGTTAATTTGAGCGGAATCATGTTAGAAGCAAATAAGAGTCTCCCAAAACTCCAGCCTAAAGGCGTGGGGTTAGTGTATGATTGAATCAAGGAACAGACAAAAGATATACTCGAACTCATTTTGACAATTGGGCGGTTAGTCCCACAAAAAATGACCTACCATACGCCATGGGAACTGCGCCCCCTGAGTTATGCCCTGAGCCTGCATTGACGGCAGAATTGGCCAAGCGAGTGACGTTGAAGAGATTTTTTATCCCTCCTACAAGCGTATAGTTTTTGAAAAAGACTTTGTTTAACGTAACATCGGCCATGTGAAAAGCAGCTGTTTCGGCAAGATTAGCGATGGTGCCATTCTCGGTAGTAACTGCCTGATAGGTGGGTAGTTTTCCCGTGTATTTGTAATAAAAACTTAGGCTGGTGGCTATTTTTGGAACCGTATAGCGGAGGTTGGTATTGACCTCGCTGGACCAAACAAAAGCTGGAGACGAAATCGATTCGGAAACGCTGTTGTAACGACCAATGTGTGAGAAGCCAAGACTACCTTGCAAGTTTTTCCAGAAAAGCGTGTTGTTGAACGTGAACCCTGTAGTTTTGAAGGTGTCAATGTTCAAATAAGTCGAAATTGTCGGGTCACTAGGGGCAGCGCCAATCGAAATCAGGTTGTTGAAATGATTGTAAAAACCTCCCAAGGTGCTGTTGAGTCGTAGCGTTGGTTTTTCAAGAATTTGGTACGACAAGAAAGCATTGAAATTATCAGAGTGTTCGGCTTTTAGGTTGGTATTGCCCCTGATGGAGTGACTTGCGTCAGAAAAAGTAAAGTATAATTCGCGCAAAGCGGGTGAACGAAAGCCTCGGGCGTATGCCAACCGTAGGTCAAGTCCATCGGCCAAAATAAATTTGGTATTGATGGATGGAATGATGGGCGGGGCATCATACACCGAATTTTTGAGGAACCGAAGCCCTGGACGAACGTTGATTCTTTGGCCAAATTTGAACTCCGATGACACAAAATAAGCAAACTCATTGATGTGTGGCGTGCCTTGGATGCGTTCTCCTGTACTGGAATTGAGGTTCATCTCAAACCCATGTTGGAGCGAAACTTGATTCGAAAATCGATGTTGTGCCGTGAGGCGCGCAAACGTAGTTTTGAACGTTGACTTGTCTTGGGAGCCATTCAAGTTAAGCGTTCTACGTTCGCGAACTAGATCATAGTCAGTGGTTTCGGTTTGGCGACTGTAATCCGTAAACGAAACGGCAGCGGTCAGCCCTGTTTTATCACTGACTCGGTACTCGCCTTGCGCCTGATGAAACCAGCGGTAGGTGACATAAAATTGGTCAGTAGCCGATAGGTTTTTGGTTTGGGTATTGATGTAAGTATCGCCCAGACTTTTGAGGGTTTCGGATGTACCATTGAAACGATACCAAACATTTATTTTCTGGGTTCGGTACGCGATTCCCGCCGTTGAAAGGTACTGCTCTTTGGGCAACCATTCTTTTTTGCGACCTGTATTAGCTCCTTGCCATCCTCCAAAGAAGTTGCGTGAAAAATTGCCCGACAGCTGCCAGCCTTTCTTTTGCCAAGCCACGCCCAAAAATTCATTGTGCGTGCCCTCGCCAGCAAAGGGTTGGTAATCGCGCCCCGTTGTTTCTTCTTGCACGCGGGCGGTTAGGGTCAAATTGGCCTTTTCTTCGCCTTTTTTGGTGATGATGTTAATAACCCCAGCCAAGGCGTCGGAACCATAAGTCACTGACATGGGGCCTTCGACAATCTCAATGCGGTCGATGATATTGATGTCAATTTGTCCCAAACTCTCGCGGGTAGAACCACGGTCAATCATCGGGACGCCGTCCAGCAATATTTTTACATTTTGCCCCGACATTCCCATCAGTTGTACATCGGTCGTTCCTAAAGTCAGGTCGTTAGAAAAACGCATTCCGAGTTCAGTATTCAGTACGGTTTGGACGTTGGTTGCTCCACGCAGGCGAATTTGTTCGTTAGAAATAGTACGGATTTGATAGACCGAATTTCGCACTGACTGCGGGCCAAACTGACCAGTGACCACAACCGCATCCAGTTGATTGGCCGAAGGAGTCAACGTAATTTCGCCCAAAAAGACGGAGTTGTTTTCGACCGTAATTTCTTTTTGAACTGTAGCAAATCCCACAAAGCGAATACTAATCGTATGTTTTCCTTGGGGTAGCGCAAGTTCAAATTGCCCTTTGGCATCCGTCACCGTTCCCCAAGAAGTAGCAGGAACGACCACGGTGGCACCCGCAATATTGCCCGAGGCGTCTTTTACTGTCCCCGTTACTTTTGCTTTGGGAATTTGACAAAATGCTGACGCATTGATCCACCAAAAAAGCCCAACCAATAGGTATTTCATGGAATTTCTCATTTGAATGAAAGTAACACGACGAAAAGAAGGATAGGGGCAAAACCAGCGGCAATGAGCCATTTTCCACGCCCACCGAGCCCATGTTTACCTTTCAGGATAAAAAGCCCTGTCAACGTTATCAAAATGAGCAAAACCGCAAAGACATCGGAAGCCCATTTCCAGCCGTGGAGGCTATTGCGGTGAATGGCGTTGACTTCGTAAAAAAGCGGGCGCTTGGAAATGTGCTCGTACAGTCCTTTTCGGGTTGTGAAGTTGAGGTGCAACGAGGCATCTTTGTAATAAATTTTGAGCTGGTCTTTGGTGGGAGAGTCCACAAATTTGTGGCGACTTTCCCCCACCATTTTAGCAAACTCAGCAATTTCTTTTTCACCAATTTTGCCCATCTGGTAGTTGGCAGGAAGAACCAACTCACGTTTTGTTAAAATAAAATCAGGATTCCAATCATCGACGTGATTCAGCGCAATGCCCGACAAACAATAGACAATAATCAAAGCCGAAAAAAAATAGCCTAAATCACGGTGCGTGGCAATGTTGAGCCTCCGAAGCGCTTTTTTTGACCAATCCATTGTCACTTAGCTTTTTTTGATTTTACCCACAAACTCATTGGCGACGGCAATAACCCAATGCTGAATGTCAGGGTCGGGGAGGATGGCATCGGGCTTGTAAGAAACCTTTTTTTCACTGTTAGCCACTTTTTCGATGCCACCTCCGATGATTTTAAGCTGAAAGTCTTCGTCGTGCGCAACCAACACAGGAATGACGACGGCTTTCTCTTTTTTCTTTAAGACTTCATTGACTGCCTTGGTAGTTTCGGCAGGGTTGTAGTGAGCAATGTGCCCGCACCAGCCGTGGCTATGTTCGCTGATGCCAATTTCTTGTTTTACGTGCGTGGCAACTTGGTTAAACAACTCTGTCCATTCCTTGTCGTAGGTTTCGTCGCCGTAGCCGATCAATACAAGTCCTTCGTGGGGAGCGTCTTTTGAAAGTTCTTTTGCCCTCCGCAATACGTTTCTTTTTAATACGTCGGTAAAGTCTAAGTTGGGAGTGATATGGATGGCTAATTTGGGAACGTAGCGCTCAATTTTCTCCAGTTTCAGGGCTTCCATCGACGCTTTATCTTCTTTTTGCCCCATAATGGTCGGCAGGTCTTCAAAAGTGTGCGGGCTCACAGTCAAGAAAATTGGAACCACGACTACATCGGTAAATCCCTCTTTATCAAACTCTTTGAGACGCGTCGCAATCGACGGCTCGGTGTATTCCATGAAAGCGGTTTTAATGCCTTTAACATCGCCAGATGCCAATACAGAATCGGTTACATTTTTTTCTAAACGTACCAATTCATTGCGCCAAGTCTCCGAACGAGAGCCGTGATTGACCAACAACACTCCAATTTTCTTTGCAGAAGTAGCGGTTTCGTTTGATTCTTTATCGCTGGTTGAACAGGCTTGAAGAAAGAGTACCAGTGCCGCAATGACACCCAATGTCCATGTGAGAGGAAATGATTTCATTTTAATTTAAACTAATTATAAATAGTGGCGCAAAAAAATTAATTCACATTCTTGGTAATTCGGTTTTTGCAAAGCTCTTCAGTACAATGGCCGTAAAGCACCAAAGAGTGATAAGCGATGTCGGTAGAAAACCAATCGCTGACGGTTTTTTCGATCGTATGAATCCGTGGGTCACAAAACTCTTTGACAAAACCACAATCCAAACAAAGAATATGGTCGTGTTGACCGCTTCCGACAGTACGTTCGTAGTGGGAGGCGGCTTGTCCGCCAAACTGATGTTTTTTGATGAGCCCAGCTTCCACAAATAATTCTAAGGTATTATAAACGGTTGCCATGCTCAGATGAAACCCCTTTTGAATGAGGGTTTCGCGTAACTCACTGGCATCAAAGTGATGGTGATCGTTTGTTGCATAAATTTCCTCTAAAATGGTGTAACGCTCTTGGGTACGGCGATACCCTTTTACTTCTAAAAATTGATTTAGACGGAGCGTAACTGCTTCAATGTGAGGATTCTTATTCATCTTATGCAAGGCTTACTTTGAGTTTACGACGGCAGTAATTTTATTTAGATTAATTCTAATTTTTTGCAAACATACGTATTTGTTTAGAATAAATCCAAATTAAAATCAAAGAATTGAATACTGATTTTTGTCAGTATGTTTTAAAATTAGCGAAGACCATCCAGAAACGCTTGGTACTCGTCGGGCGTATCGAGGTCGATGCTGCCAGCCTCAAACTGGAGAATATGCGCTTCGTCTAGGTGTTTCATCAGCACAGGCTTGGCACCTTTGTCGCCTTTAAGGTCTAAAAGCTCCTCAAAAAGGGTACGGTCAAATAACGCAGGCACGCCCAATTCTTCGCCATAACGGCAGGCAATGAGGCGAGGTTTTTTGGTTGTATAAATTTCGACCATTCGTTCTAGCAGCGAAACCGAAAGGTAAGGCTGGTCGCAAACAAGAATGATGACGGCTTCGACTTCTTTGTAGGTCATATAAACCCCTGCGAGTCCTATTTTTACCGAAGACGACATGCCTTCGTGCCACATAGGGTTGTCGATGATGGTGAGGGGCAAGTCAACAATTTCGGGGGCAATTTGCGGTTTATTAGCACCAATGACCATCACCACGGGGTAGCAGTCGGTAGCGAGGGCAATTTCGGCTGTGCGATGGATTAGGCTTTTGCCCTCAATTTGGAGTAACTGTTTTGGAGAACCCATCCGTTTTGATTCTCCTGCGGCGAGGATGATAATACCTATTTTATTCAAGGGAAGTGTAAGTTAGTTCAAAAGTTCGTTCCATTCGTAGCCTACTTCAGTCAAAAAAAGCCCGCAAGCAGGTGCCTGAGCGGCGGCATTTTTACGGTTTTTGGAAATAATAATTTGCTCAAATTTTTCAATACTCATTCGGCCACGTCCTACTTCAAGCAGTGTTCCTACAATGGCGCGCACCATGCCACGCAAAAAACGATTGGCTTTGATGTGAAAAGTGATGCCCAAGGCGGTCGGTTCCCAGTAGGCAAAGGCAATCTGGCAAATGAATGTCTTTACGTCGGTGTGTATTTTGCTAAAGCACTCAAAATCTTCGTATTGTAAAAGAAGTTTTGCCGCTTCGTTCATTTTTTGTACATCCAAAATAGGCCGATAGGTGTGTGCCAAATCTACCAAAAATGGATTGCGCTGATAGATGATTCGGTACTGATAGCAACGGTGCGTCGCCGCAAACCTCGAATGAACATCGTCTTTGACCAAGGTGAGGTTTTTAACCGCAATGGAGTTAGGCAAGACACTGTTGAGGCCGTGGATAAGTCGGTCGGGGGCGGGGAGGGGCTCGGGCACGTCAAAGTGGGCAAATTGTTGTTCGGCATGAACGCCCGCATCAGTGCGGCTGCTGCCAATAATTTCGAGTGGCTGCCGCAAAATAACCCCAAAAGCTCGTTCGAGTTCTTCCTGAATGGTGGGCGCGTTGGGTTGCTTTTGCCACCCGTGAAAGTCCGTCCCTCGGTAATTAAGTTCCAAAAAATAACGCATGGCGCAAAGATAAAGCGATTTCGGTTATAGAAAGGAGCTATTGACAAAACGAATGTTTGTTTAAACTTTCGGAAAGTTGGCGTAACTTTGCAAACTTCACAATAAATGAAGCTTGATTAGTGTTTAATTAATGAACCAAAAGAAGTTCAAATGAAGTATAGCTATTTCGTCGTCGCTGCGTTGATTCTTGGTATTACAGCCTGTACTACATCGAAACCTACCCCTCCACCGCCACCACCGTCCGAACCTACGATTCTGACCATTGGCGGAAAAAAAATTACAACCGATGAGTTTTTTCAGTCATTTACCAAAAACCAGTTTTCGGACGATACCACCAAGCCCACGGGCATTAGCGAATACCTACAGCTTTACACAAACCTTAAATTAAAAGTATTGGGCGCTCAAAGCGCAGGGCTTGATACAGCGGCCAGTTTTCGGGAAGAAATGGCTTCTTATCGCCAGCAACTTGCGCAGCCGTACTTGATGGACAAGGCGTTGGTGGATAATTTGGTGGCAGAGGCGTATGAACGTATGAAGCAAGAAGTTCGTATCTCGCACATTATGCTTCCTGTTTCGCCTGATGCTTTGCCTGCGGATACGCTGTCTGTGTATCGTGCCATCAGCGAACTTCGTGGACGCATCATTCAGAAAGAAATTGATTTTGAAAGTGCCGCCAAACAATATTCCAAAGACCCCATTTCAAGTCCAAAGGGGGGAGATTTAGAAAGTTATTTTCCTGTTTTTAAAACAATTTATCCGTTTGAAACAGCGGCTTTTACGCTGCCAGTTGGGCAAATTTCTAATCCTGTGCGTTCGCGGGCGGGTTATCACCTGATTAAAGTACTTGAACGCCGTCCTGCGCGGGGAAAAGTACAAGTGGCGCATATTTTGGTGAGCGTTAGTTCTAGCGCAACAGAAGCGGGAAAAATCGCAGCTAAAGCCAAGGCAGAAAAAGCGGCTGCCTTGCTTCAACAAGAAGCCTGGGAAATTGTGTGTCGTGATTATTCGGACGATGCCACTACCAAAAATGAAGGAGGCGTACTGCGCGAGTTTGGGCCAAGTGAAATGGTGCCTGAGTTTGAGAATACGGCATTTTCTTTGAAAAACGTGGGTGATATTTCGGCGCCGTTTCAATCAAATTATGGTTGGCATATTGTCAAATTGCTTTCCAAAAAGCCCATTGAATCATTTTCGGAAGCGGCTCCTCAAATTCGCCAAAAAGTAACCACCGATTCAAGAAGCGAAGTTATCCAACAAGCACTTATCAAAAAGTTAAGAGCTTCTTATAAAATAACGGAAGCTGAACCTATTCGTGAGGCTGCCCTTGCCAAATTTGATTCGTCTATCTTAAACGGTCAGTGGAAGTTTATCGAACCTCTCAGCGCAACGCTCGATAAAAAAGAGCTGTTTCGCATTGATAATGAGTCGTTTTTGGTAAATCAGTTTTTGGAATATGTTCGCGATTTTCAGCGACCTGCTGCGCCAAATTCGTCGCCGCTGGTGGTTGGACAACGTTACTATCGTACGTATTTGGAGAAAAAGCTGATTGAAGTCGAAGAGAAAAATTTGGACAAAAAATACCCTGAATTTAAAGCACTTGTGACGGAAATGAACGATGGTTTGTTGTTTTCTCAAACCATGGAGGCCAACGTTTGGCAGCCGTCATTGTCGGATACCCTCGGGCAGCGGAAACTTTGGGAGCAAAATAAACAGAAATACCAGTACCCCGAGCGCGCCCTGGCGACTATTTTGGTGTCGGATAGCGATTCACTCCTGAAACGCGCGCAAGAATCGCTGAAGTCTGCGCCTTATCAGCTGCGTAGGAAGGGGACAGACCTTATTTTTGATTCAAAATCGACGATATTGACCGAAAAACACCGCGAAGCGTTGGTTGATGTGGCAATGACATTGATGAACAACGAAAACTATGTGGTAGAGGTATCGTCGTTTGCAGGATCAGAAGAAGCCGACTCTGTGTCGGCGGCTCGCCTGAAAAATGCCATCAAGGCTTTGTCAGGTGATGGCGTATCGTTGACGCGAATTATTGAAAAAGACAATGGCAAGTATAAGCCTGTAGCTGCCGATACGCGCAACCGCCGCATTAGTTTTCAATATTTTAGCAGTTCTAAAAAAGACCTCGAAAAAGCGTTAAATGCCCAGAAGACAGGAGTAATTAGCATCACAGATGGTGCTTTTGCGAAAGGGGCCAATGCGTACTTAAATGCGGGTCGTTGGGAAGCTGGAATGCAACAAGTAAACGTAAATGGGAAAAAAGCCGTTATTAACATTGAAAAAATTGAACCCGCTCGTATCAAAACCTTTAACGAAGCGCGGGGAGCAGTGATAAATGATTTCCAAAAACAACTCGAAACAAATTGGCTTAATCAATTGCGCCAAAAATTTGGCGTACAAGTAAACGAAGAAGAATTGCGTAAACTGTCAAAATAAGCAGTCCATTTAGTATTATATGAAAAATACCCTCATTCAACGATTCAGTAGCCTTACCCTCGTATTGGTGTTTATTAGTTGCCTTTCGGGCTGGTCACAAGGGAAAAGTGTCAGTGTCAATAAAGTAATCGGAAAAGTAGATAACTACTACATCCTTCGCTCTGACCTTGAAAACCTTATTTTACAATACCAACAACAAAACCAACCTGCGCCCAATCAATGCCAAGCATTGGAAAGTTTGATTATCCGTAAAATGCTCCTCGCCAAAGCTGAAATTGACTCGGTTGAGGTGGAAGATAAGCAAATTGATAACCAAATTTCGGCACGGATGGAATACATGGCCAAACGCTTTGGTTCAGAAAAGAACATTGTGGAGGCTTATGGCAAAAGCATTGAGACGCTAAAAGCAGAGCTTCGCAGTGAAATCAAAGAAGAAATGCTTTCGGACAAAATGCAAAGCAAAATTACGGAAGCAATCAAAGTAACGCCGAGCGAGATTCGCAAGTTTTTTAATGCGATTCCAAAAGACAGTTTGCCGTTTATTCCTGCGGAGGTAGAAATTGGACAAATTGTGCGTTTTGCAAAAGTGACCAAGGCGCAAAAAGACGAACTTCGTAACAAGTTGTTGGATTTTAAGCAACGCGTTGAAAAAGGAGAAGATTTTTCTGGCTTGGCGTCGGCTTATTCAGAAGACATTGGTTCGGCACAACAAGGCGGAGATTTAGGATTTGCCAAGCGCGGGATGATGGTGCCAGAGTTTGAAGGAGCAGCGTTGAAACTCAAACCGAACGAAATCTCAGAACCGATAGAGTCAGAATTTGGCTTGCACTTGATTCAATTGCTCGAAATCCGTGGGGCAGAATACCACGCGCGTCACATTTTGTTGCGCCCTGATTATAACCGCATGGATTTGAGTGATCCACAGCGTGTTTTGGATAGCTTAAACCAAGTGATTAAAGCAGACACAACGGTTAAATTTGAAAGATTGGCCAAAGATTGGTCGGAAGACAAAAATACTGCCGACGCGGGAGGGCTCATCAAAGATGCACAATCGGGCGCGTCGCGCTTGCCATTGGATGCTTCGATGGATTATAACTTGTACATGATGTTGGATACCATGAAAGTTGGCACGATAAGTGCGCCATTGAACTACCGTACGGACGATGGTAAAACGGCCATGCGTATCGTCTATTATAAGAGTAAATCGGAGCCACACACGGCGAGTTTGAAGTTAGACTTTGAAAAACTTAACAACATTGTTTTGGCAAACAAAAAAACAAAGGCGGTGGATGAGTGGTTTAAAAAAGCAGTAGCTGACGTATTTATCAAAGTTGAACCTGAGTACCAAGGATGTCGAATATTCGGCATCAATCCCGACGACAATTGAAAAAATTAAATCCCCCATCTATTAACTCATAAACCCTTTAGATGAAATGAAGTTTAGTTCTGACGTTGCAGCTGCCGAAGCTTTGAAAGAATCCTATGAAAAACTCCGCACCGAGATTGGAAAAGTGATTGTAGGTCAAGATGAAACAGTACGTTTACTTTTGACGGCCATTTTTTGCCAAGGGCATTGTCTGCTTGTGGGGGTACCAGGGTTAGCAAAAACCCTGTTGATTCAGACAATTTCAAACGCACTTGATTTAAGTTTTAACCGTATTCAGTTTACGCCCGACTTGATGCCTTCTGATATTCTTGGATCAGAAACTTTGGACAACGAGCGTAACTTTCGTTTTGTGCGCGGACCCGTTTTTGCCAACATCATTTTGGCCGACGAAATTAACCGTACACCGCCCAAAACACAATCGGCGCTTTTGGAAGCGATGCAAGAATATTCGGTGACGGTTTCGGGTCAAAAACACGCATTGGGCCGCCCGTTCTTTGTGTTGGCTACGCAAAACCCCATCGAGCAAGAAGGAACGTATCCACTACCTGAAGCTCAATTGGACCGTTTTATGTTTATGGTAACGTTGGATTATCCTTCGTTCCAAGAAGAATTAAACATCGTAAAAGCAACCACTGCCGACAGCAGACCCACGGTAAACAAAGTAATCTCAGGGGCTGAAATTGAAGCATTCCAACACTTAGTTAGACGCGTACCTGTGGCAGATAACGTGGTGGAATACGCCGTAAAATTGGTTCACAAAACCCGCCCCAACGGAGAGTTTGCAAGTGCAGATACCAAGAGCTATTTGGAATGGGGAGCGGGCCCACGTGCGTCGCAAAACCTCATTTTGGCGGCAAAATGTAATGCCCTTATCAATGGTAAGTATTCACCTGACATTGAAGATGTGAAAGCAGTTGCGGCACCTATTTTACGCCACCGTATCGTTCGTAACTTTAGAGCCGAAGCCGAAGGCATTTCATCCAATGAAATCATTAAACGATTGGTCTAAATTTTATTAATAAATAGTCGTCATTTTGGCCGTCTATTCCCCATTTAGAGGAGAATAGACGGCTTTTTGTTTTCATGCCCTTGTGCTGTTCAGAAACTTATCGGGTAGGTTTATGACAAAAACTCGATTAATTAGTACGACAAATGATTTTCGTTCGTACCTTGCAACCCCAAAATCAACCTCCAATTAACCGTTATGCCTCCAAAAATTCGCAAAGAGGACGCGCTTTACTACCACTCGAAGGGCCGCCCTGGCAAAATTCAAGTTGTGCCAACGAAAGAGACCAACAACCAACTCGACTTGTCTTTGGCATATTCTCCTGGCGTTGCCGAACCCTGTATGGAGATTCACCGCAACGTCGAGGATGTCTATAAGTACACCGCCAAAGGTAACTTGGTAGCAGTTATTAGTAACGGAACCGCCGTGTTAGGCTTGGGTAATATTGGCCCAGAAGCTGGCAAACCCGTAATGGAAGGGAAGGGCCTTCTGTTTAAAATATATGCCGACATCGACGTGTTTGACATCGAACTTAACACCGAAAACGTGGACGAGTTTGTACGGACTGTCAAAATTATGGAGCCAACTTTCGGGGGGGTAAACCTTGAGGACATTAAGGCACCAGAGTGTTTTGAGATTGAACGTCGTCTCAAAGCCGAACTGAATATTCCTGTCATGCACGACGACCAACACGGTACGGCCATCATCAGTGCGGCTGCCTTGTTGAACGGCCTTGAAATCGTGGGCAAAAAAGTCGAAGATATTCGCATCGTTGTTTCGGGGGCGGGTGCTTCGGCAAGTTCGTGTACTAAATTGTACATGTCTTTGGGCGTTCGTCGCGAAAATGTCGATATGTTTGATAGCAAAGGGCATATCAATACCGCCCGTACGGACCTTGACGACCTTAAAAAAGAATTTGCTTCAGAGCGCCGTTTTGCTTCCCTTGCAGAAGCGATGATAGGAGCTGATTTGTTTTTAGGTTTGTCAAAAGCCAACGTTGTGTCGCAAGACATGGTACGTTCGATGGCCAAAGATCCGATGGTATTTGCGATGGCTAACCCTGATCCTGAAATTCCGTATCCTGATGCGGTAGAAGCCCGCGAGGACGTGATTATGGCCACAGGCCGCTCGGATTATCCCAACCAAGTAAATAACGTACTCGGATTTCCGTACATTTTCCGTGGCGCATTGGACGTACGCGCCAGCGAAATTAATGAAGAAATGAAGTTGGCCGCAGTACGCGCGTTGGCAGAATTGACTAAAAAGCCCGTACCAGACATTGTCAACCTAGCTTATAATACGACCAACTTGACGTTTGGGCGGGAGTACATCATTCCAAAACCCGTTGACCCGCGCTTACTAACCACCGTAGCGCCAGCAGTGGCCAAAGCAGCGATGGATAGCGGCGTTGCCAAAAGTCCGATTGCCGATTGGGATGCGTACGTTCAGCAGTTGGAAAAACGCCTTGGTCAAGATAATCAGATTTCACGCGTAATTATCAGTAAAGCCCGTAAAGCACCAAAACGCGTGGTATTTGCGGATGCTGAAAATGTGCAAGTACTCAAAGCGGCCCAACAAGTACGCGACGAGGGAATTGCGTTTCCTATTTTGCTTGGAAAAGAGGAGCGTATTCGTGCCATCATTGAAGCCAATAAGCTTGACATGGCCGATGTACCTGTAATTGACCCATATAGCTCCGAACAAGCGGAAAATATTGACCGCTATGCTGAAGCGTATTTCAAAAAACGCCAACGCAAAGGAGTCAATCTCATTGAAGCGCGGAAAATGATGTACTATCGTAGTTCGTTTGGGGCAATGATGGTGGAAATGGGCGAAGCTGATGCACTCATTTCTGGTTTGACCCGCAACTATCCCGACACGATTCGCCCTTCGCTCCAAATCATTGGAAAAGAACCAGGTGTGACAAAAGTAGCAGGGATGTACATTCTTCTGACGCGTCGTGGGCCATTGTTTTTGGCTGATACGACGGTGAATTTCAATCCGACGGTAGATGATGTCGTCGAAATTACGGAACTCACGGCACGGGCTGTTGAACGTTTTAATATCAAACCACGCATTGCGTTGCTCACTTATTCTAACTTTGGAAGCGCCAAAGGAGAAGATGCTGAAAAAATGAGCGCAGCCGTGGCAAAACTCCACGCCAAACACCCAGACATGATTGTGGACGGTGAAATGCAAGCGCACTTGCCTTTTGATACGGAACTATTGCGTACCAACCATCCTTTCTCAAAATTGGTGGACGACGGAGCAAATACGCTTATCTTCCCGAACCTTTCGGCGAGTAACATTGCCTATAACCTCCTCAAGGAAGTAGGTGAATACGAGGCGATTGGGCCGTTGTTGTTGGGCATGGGCAAACCCGTTTATGTCTTGCAGTTGGGTAGTTCGGTTCGTGAAATTGTCAACATGGTAGCCATCGCAGTAGTGGAGGCGCAGATGAAGGCGTAGGTTTTAAAGTGACGGCGGTTACTAATAACCGCCGTCAAGGTTTCTCAAAACCTTGTTCCCAGACTTTTTAGCGTTTTCTGTTTGAAACCCCAAACCCCAAACCTGATTTTTATCATAGTTTGAATAAGCAGCGGTAGCTAGATTTGGCTTCAACCCAAATGAAATAGTATGGCTGCACTACATGATTTTATTGATACCGACAAAACCTACCAATTGGTTGTTGAAAGGTTCGGTGATTCTTTGCCGCAAGACAAAGAACAAAAAGCAGGAAGCAAAGTAATCGACATGAACCCTGAGCTTATCGAGCTCATCTTAGATTTATATAATAACGAAGAAGACTTCCCTTTTGAAAAAATGCAGAAGTTCTCAATTGGAGAAATTCTGGCCTATTTACAAGCGACTCACCGTTATTATCTTACCAAAAAACTTCCCGAAATTGAGCAGTCGTTGGTGCATATTTTTAGCAAATATGGGCAAAGCCATCAGCTCTTGGCGAGTTTGGCGTATTTTTTCAATGACTACAAGACCCATTTGATTGAGCACATTCGGATGGAGGAGAAAGAGCTGTTTCCTTATATTCAGAAACTCATTGAGGTTTCAAAACAACCCGCCGAACTTCGGACTTCAGCCGAAAAATCGAACTTTAGTATTCAACAATTTATTGATTCTCACTCGCCCATCGAAGATGAATTACAGGAAGTAAGTCAGTTGATTCGGCGTTATTCGGGCGAAGAATCAGTGCCTTTGCCGTATAAAATTTTCTTGAACCAAGTGGAGCTGTTTGAATTGGAACTTCGTAAACATGCCATCATCGAAGACCATGTTTTGGTGCCAATGGCGCTGGAGTTAGAGCAGCAATTGAATTGAGCCAACTTTTCGGAATACTTCCTCTTTTTAAATGTTTTACCTAAAAGACAAATAGTAGTTAAAGTATTTGATCAAAAGTTTTTGAGGAATTCAAAGCCGCCTCGGTAGAGGCGCAACATTTGTAGTATTTGATTAAAAGTTTTTGAGGAATTCAAAGTAGCCTCGGTAGAGGCGCAACATTTGTAGTATTTGATCAAAAGTTTTTGAGGAATCCAAAGCCGCCTCGGTAGAGGCGAAACATTTGTAGTATTTGATTAAAAGTTTTTGAGGAATTCAAAGCCGCCTCGGTAGAGGCGCAACATTTGTAGTAGTAGTAGGGATTTTTTAATTTTTGCTTCGAAGAAGCATAACAACGCAAGAAGTTATGCTTCTCCGAAGCAAAAGGATTCGAACTTGATTGACGGCTCTCTACTACAAAGGTTACGCTTCTCCGAAGCAGTATAAACTAATAATACCCTAAAACACATACAACTACTTAAATTGTACAATTTCCCATCGGAACAAACCTGACAAACTCTAAGAATGCTATATTTTTTAGGTAATCGGAGAAATAAAAAAAGGTTAATGTGCTGATTGTTAAGATTTTAGTGTATTAGTCATTTCACTCAAACCAATTATTTTGAAACTATCTCTACTATTATTGTTTTGAGTGTGTGATATTAATTTTTAACCGATAAGCCTTTTGGGGCGTTTCTTATAAAGGTAGATTCTTTTATTGTTACTAACTTGTAAAGTTTTTAAATGAATTAATTAATATAAAATATAAATAAATTTTATTGATTAATTATTTGTGTTACTTTTGAAAAATAATTAATATTTTAAAATAGCTTTGTTTTTATGAATTTTGGCGAAAAAGTAAAGTATCTTCGTGAGTATCTAAATCTCAAGCGCCCTGCTTTTGCTAAAATGATTGATGTCTCTCTCGATACCGTTCAACGGGTGGAGCACCAAAATCCAGAACACAAAAATGAGTATTTACTGTCCGAAATCGTACGTGTCTTCCCTGATGTTGAATCCTTTTTCGCAGGTCAATCCGCAGAGCTTCCCGACAACTTGCTCCGTTCTGTCGCCCTTAATAGGCCACTATCCCCCTCGCTCGCTGATGGAGAAAGGTTAAGAGTCTTTCTTTCTCGAAAAGGGATAATGCAAAAAGAACTTGCCGAAAAACTGGGACTCTCGGCTGCTCAGGTTAATCACTACCTAAAGACTGAAAATTTAAGAAGTGACATAAAACGCAAAATTGCAGATGCACTCAACTTTCCAGAAATATTAATTTTTCCTCAATCAATAGTTAATTCTTCTTCTAGTTCTACTGATATAATTGCTTTACCCATCTTTTCTGCTATTGATCGCAGCAGTCTAACTTACCAGACATTAATTGATACTTTAGAGAATTTTAGTTCAGGATTTTCGAAACCTTATCTTATGGACAAGGAAGCAATAGGAACAAATGAATTAAAGAAGGCATTTATTATCGAAGCCACGCACCTCGATAGTATGCAACCAATTCTTCCTGCTTCAGCTCTTGCTCTTGCTGTTTTGTTGCATCCAGACCAATACGACACACTTACCAATGATTTTGTTCTGATTTCGTTCAATATAAAAAATATCATGATTCGGAAAATTGCGGCCAATAACCTTCGGACTGCTAATTCGCTCCAACTTTCAACTCTAGATGGGGGCACTATCACTGTCCGTCGCTCTGATATAAATTTTATATGTGTTTTGAAGAAAGCGATTATAGATTTATAACATTTAAGTAGGTGATTGAAATTATATTGCATTATTTTCCGTTTGGCCGAAAATCTAGGGCTTTGGCGGATTGTCCTCGCTTTTTGTGTTTCCTCCCGAGAGGAGAATAATGCAAAATTCCCTCTCAAGAGGAGCACAACTTTAGCCGCGGCGCGTGAGAAATACTATAAACTATATTATGAGCAAGTACTTATTGGGCAATACTGTTTTAAAAACTTTGGTTTCGGAATTACTCAACTTCTTTTTCAATCGCAATAAAATGCGTCAAAAAACCGTCGGTATTGTGGATGGGAAGAATGCGGATTTCACACCAATACGTTTCTCCGTTTTTGCGATAGTTGAGAAGTTTTGTTTCCACTTGTGCGTTGGCCGATAGCTTTTCGCGAACCGACTGGAGTGATTTTTTGCTTGTTTCTTCCCCTTGTAAAAAAGTAGGTTTTCTTCCAATTACTTCTGCGCACGCATAGCCTGTCAACTTCTCGAAATGCTGACTCGTCCAAATAATTTCTTTGGATAAGTTGGTGATTACCAAGGTGTAATTTCGTACAAGCAGCGATTTGGTGTCAAGCGTCCAATCCCACTGAAATTGTGCAGCTAATTGCTGTACGCATTTGATGTCCTCTGTAGTTTGGATTCGTTTTTGTAAACTTGGGTGCGCAATGTCCCAACAGAAAAGGGGCGCATTTCTTTCAGCGGAATTTTTGGAAGGAGGAGTAGTAAACATAATTTATACAATTTGTTTTACTACCAAATGTGAACGCCAAATGTTTCAGCCTTCAACAATTTGGTAGTAAATTTTGTCGAATTAGGGCATTGCACCTTTCATTTTTAAACCGTTTCTAGCACAGATAGACGTACTTGCGCAGCTGCCTGAACCATGTTTTTTAGGGCTAATTCCGTTTCAGGCCAACGTCGCGTTTTTAAACCACAGTCGGGATTGACCCAAAGGTGGTCAGCGGGGAGAACGGCCAATGCTTTTTCTAACAACTGCACCATTTCATCGACGCTTGGCACGCGGGGGCTGTGGATGTCATAAACGCCAGGGCCAATGTCGTTGGGATAGTTGAAGGTATGAAATGCGTCCAGCAACTCCATTTGTGAGCGGGAAGTTTCAATCGTAATAACGTCCGCATCCATTTCTGCAATGGATGCTATGATGTCATTAAACTCTGAATAACACATGTGCGTATGGATTTGGGTCTGGTCAGCCACTGCTGATGACGCCACTCGAAAGGCTTTCACGGAATTGTCCAGATACGCTTGTCGGTCGCTTTTTCTTAACGGAAGCCCTTCACGCAGCGCAGCTTCGTCGATTTGGATGATTCGGATACCCGCTTTTTCCAAATCCAATACTTCATCACGAATCGCCAAAGCGAGTTGGAACATAGTCTCGCTTCGGGCTTGGTCGTCCCGCACAAACGACCATTGTAAAATTGTAATTGGCCCCGTCAACATCCCTTTCACGGGTTTTGAGGTCAGCGATTGGGCATAGGTAGCCCATCGTACGGTCATGGGTTGTGGGCGTTCGATGTCGCCATAGATAATTGGCGGTTTCACGCAACGCGAACCGTAGCTTTGCACCCAACCATTCTGCGTAAAAGCATACCCTTCCAACAGTTCGCCGAAATACTCCACCATGTCGTTTCGCTCAAATTCGCCGTGTACCAGTACATCTAAACCTATTTCTTCTTGCCATTTTATGGCATCTTTTGTGTGGTTTTCGATGATTTCCTCGTAGTGTTGCGGCGAAATCTCGCCGTTTTTATAGCGAGCACGAAGCTGACGAATGGCGTCTGTTTGTGGAAACGAACCAATCGTCGTTGTGGGGAACGCGGGCAGTTGTAGCAATGCTTTTTGAAGGGGTTGACGGGTTGAGAAGGGGCTTTTACGGTGGGTATCGTCCTCGTTGATTGCATCAACGCGTTGTTTTACGTGCAGTTTGTGAATCAATTGAGACGTACGCCGACTTTCAATCGCGGCTTTATTTTTCGCCCATTTTTCGTCGCCTCCTTGGGTAGCAATAAGGTGTAAATCGTTGATTTCTTGAAGCTTTTGTTTGGCAAAAGCCATCCATTGCTTTACCTCCGAGGGAAGTCTGGTTTCGTCTTTCTCCAACTCTAAATCGCAGGGGGTGTGCAACAACGAGCAAGAGGGTGCAATCATCACCCTTGCTTCTCCTAACTTATCAATGGCTTTTTGGATGAAAGTGAGAGAACGGGTATAGTCGTTTTTCCAAACGTTGCGGCCGTCAACTATACCAAGTGACAACGACATCGGTTCGCGAATGGCTGTTAATAGGTTGTCAAATTGACTGGAGAAACGTACCAAATCAACGTGTAGCGTACAAACTGGCAGCAGAGAAGCTACCAACAAGTTGTCGCGCAAGCCGTCAAAATACGTGGCCAGCATGATTTTGAGTTGGGGAAAACGGGTACGAATCGTTCCATAGGCCGTTCGGAGGGCGTCTTTTTCTTTGTAGGTCAAATCAAGGGCAAGGCAGGGCTCATCGAATTGAATCCACACGGCTCCTTGTTGGGTCAACCGCTCAATGATGTCGTAATAGACTGAAAGTAAGCGAGGCAAAAGGTCTAAGCGGTGAAAATCGGCTTCTTTTTCTTTGCCCAAAAGCAAGTAAGAAACAGGGCCTAAAAGCACGGGTTTGGTCAAAACTCCTGCCGATTTGGCTTCGTCAAACTCATTGAAAACTTTGTCCGAAGAAAGGCTAAAAGTTTGATTTTTGGTAAACTCAGGCACTAAATAATGGTAGTTGGTATCGTACCATTTGGTCATTTCAAGCGCTTTAATGTCAAGCCCATCTTTTTGATAACCCCGAGCCATGGCAAAATAGACGTCGAGGGAATTGTTTTGAGGATTGGCATTTAAGATTTCTTGGTAGCGAGCAGGAATCGCGCCTACTGTTAGGCTGAGGTCAAGCACATGGTCGTACAAAGAAAAATCGTTGGAAGGAATGAGGTCAATGCCTGCTTGTTGTTGAAGCTGCCAGTTGTGGAGGCGGATTTGACGGCCTGTTTCTAACAGTTCGTTTTGTGAGATTTTGCCCGCCCAGTAGGCTTCACAGGCTTTTTTTAGCTCGCGGCGACTGCCAATGCGAGGATACCCAAGGTTGTTTTTGAGCATTAGAGTAAAAGGAGTTGAATGAAACAAAAAAGTTGAAAAACTTATTTGCTCTTTCCTTACCCACTGCCTGACGTCGGCTTCGACTCGTGAAAGCCTCCGTCAATTCGTTTTTGGCAAGTGTCTCGACTCATCGCTTTGGGCGATTTACGGTTGCACGTCAGTTCGTGAGTTACACACGATTCCTTTTTAATTCAGCAAAAACAAACTCCGCTGAAACCAAAAACGGCAATTGATTGAAAGAACTTCTGCAAAGGTATAGGGAGAATAAAATGAAAACATATAAAGTTTATTTTTATGTAAAAAATAACAAAAAATGGTTAAATATACGTTAATAAATAGATTATAAGTTTAATATAATAAAAATAACAGATAAAATATCTTTGTAAAAATATAGTATTTGTTGCTCAAAAATTACTGTGCCTCAACAGCCCATTTTGAAGAAATGATGGTATGTAAGAATGAATGATGTACTTTTACAGTTAAAACCATTTCCTTTCATTACTACCTATGTCAACATCCCCCAAACCAGTGCGCGTCCTTGTCGTTGGATGCGGTAACATGGGCGCCTCTCACGCCACAGCCTATCATAATTTTGAAGGTTTCGAAATTTGTGGTATTGTCTCAACAGGAAAAAGTAAAGAAGTTCTAAACGAAAAACTAGGGGGCGGCTACGCGTTGTATTCCGATTATGCAGAAGCGCTTCAAGCGACTCAACCCGACGCGGTTTGTATCTCAACCTACCCCGACACGCACGAAGCGTTTGCCATTATGGCCTTTGAGCACGGCTGTCACGTATTTATTGAAAAACCCGTCGCCGATACCGTTGAAGGAGCAAAACGCGTGGTAGAAGCAGCCGTGAAAGCCAATAAAAAATTGGTGGTAGGGTATATTTTACGTCATCATCCGTCGTGGGAAAAGTTTGTAGAATTGGCGCAAACGCTTGGTAAGCCGTTGGTAATGAGGATGAATCTCAACCAGCAAAGCCACGGCTATATGTGGGACGTACACCGCAATTTGATGAAAAGCCTTAGCCCAATCGTGGACTGCGGCGTGCATTACATCGACGTTATGTGCCAAATGACCCGTTCAAAACCAGTGTGGGTATCGGCCATTGGCGCTCGTTTGACCGAAGATATTCCTGCGGGAAATTACAATTACGGACAACTCCAAATTCGTTTTGAAGATGGTTCAGTAGGCTGGTACGAAGCAGGCTGGGGCCCGATGATGAGCGAAACGGCATTTTTTGTAAAAGACGTTGTAGGCCCTAAAGGTTGCGTGTCGATTGTGGCAAAAGATGCAGGTGGAGCGGGTAAATCGGACAACGTGGACGCACACACCAAAACGGAGTCGTTGCGCTATCACCATGCCGATATTGACGAAAACAACGCATTTACAAAACCTGATGAATGGATTAACCTAACCGACGAGCCAGACCACCAAGAGCTTTGCAACCGCGAACAAGCCTATTTCTTAAAAGCGATTACCGAAGATGTGGACTTGACTGACCACATGGCCGATGCTGTAAACAGCCTTCAAATTGCTTTTGCGTGCGACGAATCAGTTCGTACGGGCGAAGTCGTTCGTTTGTAATAAGTTACTTTAGCAAATATTGTTTCTTTTTTTCTGTTTCAAAGTCCAGCACAAATCCCTGATTAACAGGTGTTATGTTGGACTTTGTTGCGTTTTGCATGGTGGGTTTCCCCGCGTCAATAAAACTAAAAAGAGGGTTGGGATTGACCCCCGTTTGTGACTGGGCATTCGTATTCTGAACGCTCATTTTTTCGTTTGTTCGCACTCGGCAATGTCCGCCGTGTTTTGAATGAATCACTGCTTTGGTGAGTTTGCCCTGTGCCCACTCCATGTCTATTTCAAACCCTCCGCGTGCTTTGAGTCCTTTTACTTTGCCTGTGTGCCACGCTTGGGGCAAGGCAGGCAGTAAATGAATTTCGCCCGCGTGGCTTTGCACGAGCATTTCGGCAATACCCGCCGTTGCTCCAAAATTTCCATCAATCTGAAACGGCGGATGCGCACAAAAGAGGTTGGGGTAAGTGCCTCCACCTTGCATGTGCGTTGTGTAAGTTTTTATCAGTTGAAAGAGGTTAGAAAGGAGTTTTAGGGCGTGGTCGCCGTCGTTGAGCCTTGCCCAAACATTCACTTTCCAGCCCATCGACCAGCCTGTGGCCAGATCGCCACGGCGTTCCATCACTCGCTTCACGGCGGCGGCGAGTTCGGGCGTAGTTTGGAGGTTGATCTGATTGCTAGGATGGATGGCATACAGGTGCGAAAAGTGGCGATGTTGGACATCCCCGTCTTCAAAATCCTCTTGCCACTCTTGCAGTTGCCCATATTTCCCGATTTGGTAAGGCAGTAATTTTGATAAATTTTTCTGCACACTTTGGGTAAAGGCGTCATTGATACCTAAAGTTTGGCACGCTTCCACGTATCGCGCCATAGATTCGCGCACAATGGCCATGTCCATGGTAGGGCCAGGGCTAAAGGTCGCTTGTTTTTTATCTTCATAAATAAAGTTTTGCTCGGGCGAGTGTCCCACGGGCGTTACCAAAAAGCCATTTTCGTTTTTTACTAACCAGCCTTGGTAAAATTGAACCGCCCCTTTGAGCAACGGAAATACTTCATTTTTCAAAAATGCCCTGTCGCCGTTAAATAAGTATTTTTCCCAAAAATGACTTGTAAGCCAGCCTGCCGCCATCGGCCAAAAAGAGCAATTGCAGTTGTCAATCGGTTCGCTGTGGCGCCATATATCCATGTTGTGGTGCGCCACCCAGCCTTCGTTGCCGTACATATTTCGGGCAGTTTCTTGGCCATTAATAGCCAGTTCTTTGATGGCTTTCAAAAAAGGTTCTTGACATTCCGACAGGTTTGTCAATTCGGCAGGCCAATAGTTCATTTGGGCATTGATGTTGATGGTATAACCGCCATTCCAGGGCGGCACCATGAGGTCGTTCCAAATACCTTGTAAATTGAGCGGCTGCCCGCCTGGGCGCGAGCCTGCAATCATCAAATAACGGCCGTATTGAAAGTAAAGTGCTGAAAATGAAGGGTCTTTGCCATTTGAAAAAAGAGAAACCCGTTGGTCGGTGGTCAATTGAGATTGTTCGGTTTCGGCAGCCAGTTGAATATCAACGCGGTCGAAGAGGGTTTTGTAATCGGTCAAGTGGGTTTTACACAAGTCCTGAAAACTTTTGTTTTCAACGGCTTTCAAGTATTGATTTACCTTTTTTTTAGGGTCAACGCCCTCGTAAGCAGGGCTTTTGTCAAAACCGTTATAACTCGTTGCGGCGGTCAAAATCACAATGACTTCAGTAGCATCGGTGACTTTTATTTTGTCCTTTTCAGCCTTCACAACGCCGCCTTGATTCCGAATTTTTACGCGGGTTTCAAATGACATTCCCAATCCCTCTATTTTGTCATTGTACAGCATATTTTCAACCTCGGGTTTACGCTGGCCATTTTTTTCGTAGAGTTCGGGGTATTTATGCTGGTCACCGAGTTTTTCTACCAACTCAAAACTACGCCTTAGTCCAAATCCTGGCACTTGGGCTTGCATGGACAAGGTATTGCTTTGGGCCAAATAAGTCGCCGTAGGGGTATGTGGGGTTGAGAAATGAAAGGTTGCGTTTATTTTTCCACCTCCCTCTGCGGTCATTTTTAGGACAATGATGTGGTCGGGATAGCTCGCAAAATACGTTCTTTTGTAAGTCGTATTCCCCACTTTGTACTGCGTGGTAGCAGTAGCCGAAGATATGTCCAAACTGCGTTTATAATCAGCAATGGCCGCATTTTGGTGATTGACTTCTACCCACAAATCGCCCATTGGTTGGTACAATTGGTGGTTTCTGCCCAGCCACTCTTTGGCAATGAGCGCTTGGGCTTCTTGGTACTTTTTGGCTTGCAACAAATCGCTCACTTGTTTGAAATCTTTCCGAACGTTGATGTTCTTAAAACTACCTTTTGGGTCTCCCGTATATAAAGTGCCTTCGTTGAGTTGGAGGTGTTCTTTCAAGGGGTCTCCAAAAACCATCGCTCCCATGAAACCATTGCCCAGAGGCAGGGCTTCTGACCATTCGGAGGCGGGTTTGTCGTACCATAATGTGTGCGAAGTAGTTTGAGCAATAGCCCTCCAAGACAAAATGAGAAATACGCTTGCAATAAATTTCATTTGATGAGTTTTAGCTTTTAATCCAATTTCAATAGATACCCCGCCAAATCCGACAAGTCTTTTTCTTTTAGTCCTAAAGAAGAAGGTTCGGGCATCAAGCTATTTTTTAACTGCTGCCGCGAGGCAATTTGTGAGGCTTTGAGGTTATGGGTTTGTCCTGCTACATCTTTCAAAATCACCGTAGCACCATCCCCCACCACAAAACCATAGTAGGTGTTTTTGTCTTTCGTTTGGATAATCCAAGGTTCGTAGCCAAAAGCCATGCTGGCACTTGGATTAATGATGGCGTCTAGTAGCCCTTCTTTGTCAAACTTCTTCCCGATCAAGGTCAAATTAGGGCCAATTTCTTTGCCGTCTTGCTGAAAACGGTGACAAGAATTGCAGTGGGTTTGGAAAATTTGTTTACCCTTGGCAAGGTCGGTGGGGAAACTTGCGGCCAAGCTGACCGAAAGTCCTTTTCCACTCGGACGCGAAAAATAATCGCCTGCCATCATCCGAATACTGCGGTCGGGGTTGTTGAAAATGGTTTGGGCAATAAGCGGACGTAATTCTTTCGGAATTTTGTTTTCGCTGGCAGCCGCGAGCAGCAGTTGTCCCCCAAATACATCTCCAGCAAGCGTTTTGGCCGCTTCTTCGCGTTTCGCGATGGGTGCATTGGCGTCCGTCATGACGTCTTTCCAAGCCAACATTTGTTTTTGGGCGGGACTGAGCTGCGTTGCGGTTGCCTCTTGCCAATCAAGCAAAGATTGCCAATCGTTGGTTTTACGGAAATTGACCCAATAAAAAGCCTGTTCGGCGACATCTTTTAATTTACTTTTTGTTAAATCAAGCATGGCAAGCGCGGCCGATTTGTCTTTTATAAACGCAATGGCCGTAATGGCTCTTTTGCGCTCGTCGGCAGCGAGGGTGGGAGAGGACGCTCGCGTTTTTAAATCAGTCAATGCTGCCTTTGGATGAAGTCGCCAAGCCATCCAAGCCTGTTGGGGAGTCCAATTAACGGCATTTTGAGGCCATTGAGGACGGACTTTCTGGAAATAATTCTCTTCTTTTCCGTCCAAAGCCGTTCCTAAAGCTTCTAAATAATAACGGTCATTTCCATCAAAAGCAGCTTCGAGCGGAGAAACCAAACTTGCCATAGCAGCGTAAGGTACATCCCGCAACGAAATAGCGATTTCGCGGTGTAGTGGGAGGGAATTTACTTTGAGCACTTTTTGACACAAAGCCACTTGTTGTTCTATTTCTTGTGGCGAACTTGCGGGTGAAATATCGTGCTTCAACGCTCGAAATGCCGCAGTTTGAAGCCGAGTGTCAGTACTTTGAAGCAGAAGTTGTTCTACCTCGGTTTTTCCAGTTGCTCCCAATTGAGCCAACAACCACACAGCGCGTGCTTGGACAAACGGATTGGGGTCCGTCAATAAGGTTTTGACGGTAGGAATTACTTTTTCGCCTTGGGCTTGTAGTGCCACAAAACCTAGGTTTCTGACATTGATAGCGGGGTTTTTAAGGGCTTCGATTTGTCCTTTGACCGAGCTGAGGTCGATGGTAGGTGTACTTAGCTTTTTGCCTTTGGGCGTGATTCTGTAAATTCTTCCGTACCCTTTTTTGTCGTGCATTTGGTGTCCGCCAACTACAGGGTCGTACCAATCGGCGACGTAAATAGCGCCGTCGGGGCCTGTCGCTGCATCGCTGGGGCGGAACCACTTACGTTTGTCTTTGCCCGTTTCGTGCCAAATATAATGCTCTTCGACTTTGGGAAAGCTACTGATAAAATCGACCCGTTTGGAAAAATCAAAACCTGCTCCTTTGGCTTTGGGCCAGTACGCCCATACAACGTTACGCCCTGCCTCGCAGCTGAGAACAGTACCTCGGTATTTTTCACCCAAGGCATCGCCTTCATAGACGAGCATTCCCGTGGGAGAGCCTGCACCCGTATTGTCACCTGCCAAAAGTACGCCTGGGTCTTCTTGGTGCCAATGGGTCGTGAACATATCTTGGTCGGGTCGGCGGTCGGCTTGCCAAGTCCGCGTTCCGTCGGCGCTAAAGTAGCCCGCGTTCGATCCTTCCATTACCCAGCTGGTGCGGCAGGTGACCACTTGGTCGTCGTTGTCGTTTTGCCAATAATCGCCGTAGCTGTCGATGGCTATTTCGTAACTGTTTCTAAAATTATGCGCCATCACTTTCAGGCCTGTTCCGTCGGCGTTCATCCTTAGGGACAGGCCACCTACCCAAATACGGCCATCGTCACTTCTTTGATTGCCCTGATTTTCTTTGTTATAGGGCGTTCCTCCTGTATAAATACTCCCTGACCGCAGCGTCCAACCACTTTTGTCTTTGACGTGGTGAGGCCCCGCGTTGCCCGTGTTAAAATGCCACCTTCCGTCGGGGCCTGCCGTGAGTGAATGCAGCGAATGGTCGTGGTCGAGGCCGCCAAAACCTGTCAAAAAAATCTCTTTTTTGTCGGGTTTATCATCACCATTTTCGTCGGTGTAAATAATAATATTCGGAGCACAGCTTACCACCACTTTGTTGCCAATGACCCCAATGCCCAGCGGCGCTACTAAGTCTTTATCTTGGACAAACACCTTCGATTTGTCAGCCTTCCCATCTCCGTCGGTATCTTCCAAAATCATGACTCGGTCGCCTTCGTTGAAGGTAAGCTTTTGGTCAGGTTTATTGTTAAAATTGCGGTAGTTGACGGCTTCGGTAAGCCAAACCCTCCCTTTGGCGTCGATGTCCATGTTGGTAGGATTATACAGCATGGGCGCTTCAGCCCAAAGCGTGGCCTCTAGGTCGTCGGGAACAAAGACAAGATTAGAATCAGCAGCGGTTTCTGCGCGGTATTCATTTTGGAGCGTGTCCGTTCCTGTGAAAGAAAAAACCGAAACAAAACCCAATAATAGTATGAGTTTTATTGCTGTATTTTGCATTGTTGGTTGGGGTTTGGCTTTAGTAGAAATGTTTCAAATCGTATGATTTCTAAAGCAGAATCGTGGCCTAAAATACTTAAAACTTATTATAAAGAGTGGTACCGTGTTGTGCTGTCAGATTCTCAAATCTGGCAGAAGAGGTTTCACAAAACCTCGTTTTCAAGGGTTTTGAGAAACCC
>NZ_KI519430.1:0-21137 GCF_000482465.1 Runella limosa DSM 17973 | reverse complement strand
AAATCTGGCAGAAGAGGTTTCTCAAAACCTCGTTTTCAAGGGTTTTGAGAAACCAACGGCACACATATGAGAAACCAACTACACATAAAGGATTTAATTTACGTTTAACTGTGCTGAGACACGAAGTAGAGAATGAAAACATTAGCAGATTTAATCCTACTGGGAGACCCTCGACTGTATGAAGTATGCGCGCCTGTTTTGCCTGAAGAACACCAACAACTGTTGGGCTGGGTGGCCGACCTAGACAATGTGATGCAAGAAGTGCGCACCAAATATGGCTTTGGGAGGGCCATTGCCGCGCCGCAGTTGGGAATTATGAAACGGTTGATTTACATGAACATTGACCGACCCGTGGTCTTTATCAATCCTGAACTGGTGAACTTGAGCGAAGAAACGTTTGAACTTTGGGACGATTGTATGAGTTTTCCCAACTTGTTGGTCAAGGTGAAGCGTCACAAATCGCTGGTTATTAAATATATGGATGAAAATTGGCAGCCGCAAGAATGGCTTATGGAAGATGCGCTTTCCGAACTTTTACAACACGAGTACGACCACCTCGACGGTATTTTGTGTACCATGCGGGCCATTGACGCGCAGTCGTTTCGCTGGCGGCCTACGCCTTCAAAGTAGTAGATTTCGTAAATTGGTAGATAAGAACCCATAATTAAAATATTTTTCACAGGGTTGTTGTTTAAAATAGTCGTTATTTTTACACCAAATGCCATGTATTATGTTTGAGGTAAATCATTTGGGCGAACTTGAAATCATTTCTGTGCCAATAGGAAAAGATGTCGAGGAATATTCTCTTCAACTTGCGGTTTTATGTAAATGTGGTAAGGATGTTTTTGGAGAATTACCACGATTTATTGGGTGGATGAATCACCCAAACCATATTTTAAGCGGAAAAAAGCCCATAGAATTGCTTGAAACGCCTTTGGGTTTTCAGTGGATTCATGACGAACTAACTCGTATTGCACACGGTACATTGGCCTAGTATAAACTTGTTGAAGATGCAAACGTTAAACTATTCACTCATCATAATTCCTCTAATGAAAAAAATACTATTAGTAGCTTGCTTGGCAGCGGGTTCATTGTACGCCCAAAAATCAGACATTTCTGCCAAAAACGTCCAAAAACATATTACTTACTTAGCATCTGACGAATTGAAGGGCCGTGGAACGGGCACGAAAGAAGAGAAAATGTCGGCTGATTATATTGCGAAATATTTCAAAGAAATAGGGCTCCAGCCCAAAGGAACAAATGGCTACGAACAGCCTTTTAAGGCAAATCTTGATACGGTACACGTCCTAGATGCCCGCAATGTGGTTGGGTTTTTGGACAACGGCGCCGACCGTACCATTGTCATCGGAGCGCACTATGACCACCTTGGCGAAGGTTATCAGCGCGGTTCGCTGATTCCTGACAGTAAAGGGAAAATCCACAATGGTGCCGACGACAACGCGTCGGGCGTAGCGGGTGTGTTGGAATTAGCGCGCCATTTTGCGAAAAACAAAGTCAAAGAAAAACACAACTTCCTGTTCATTTGCTTTTCGGCCGAAGAATTGGGTTTATTAGGCTCCAAATACTACGCCAACAACCCTACCATCGACTTATCGACGGTGAATTTAATGCTCAATTTTGACATGATTGGCCGTTTTGATTCTAATAAAGCAATTACTGTTGGCGGTTGGGGAACAAGTCCTACGTGGGGCCAAGTGATTCCTCCCGTGTTGGAACGCGATAAAATGGCATTTAAAATTGACTCCGCAGGCGCGGGCGCTTCCGACCACACGTCGTTTTATGTAAAGAAAATCCCTGTTTTGTTTTTCTTTACGGGCGTTCACGGTGATTACCACAAGCCAAGCGACGACATTGAATTGATTAACTTTGAAGGAGAAGCTAAAATTCTCAACTCCGTAGTTGGCATTGTGAACGCCGTTGATAAACTTCCCAATCGCCTAGAATACCGCGAAACGGCCATGCCCATGGCCCGCAATATGAGTTTCAAAGTGACGATGGGGCTTTTGCTCGATTATTCTTTCAATGGCCCAGGTATCAAGGTGGATGGGGTTTCAAAAAACCGTCCTGGGGAAGTAGCGGGCATCAAAGGCGGCGATTTGATTTTGCGTTTAGATAAATATACCCTGAATACCATTTACGATTACATGGGCGCATTGGGCAAGTTTGAAAAAGGCCAAACCGTAGAAGCAGAAGTGCAGCGAGGGGCTGATAAATTGACGTTGCCCGTTACTTTTAAGTAATAAACGAGCTTGTAAATGTAAAATGCCTCGATGAAAATCGGGGCATTTTTATTTTCTATTGACCTTCATGATAGACAATAAACTTTACTTTTTTAGGCTGAATCACGGGAAGGCTGAGTATCTTTGCGACTTTCGTAAAACAAAGCACCATTGCGTATGTGGAATAATATTGCTCAAAATATCATCAAATATCGGTTTATTTGGCTGGCAGTCATACTGGTTTCAACGGTTTTTATGGGGTACGAAGGAAGTAAAATTGAGCTTTCGTACAAGTTTGCACGTATCCTCCCGTCTGACGACCCTACCGAAAAAGAATACCAATATTTTCGACAACTTTTTGGGGAAGATGGCGCGATAATGGTCATTGGTTGGCAGGATGAAAACTTGTTTGAAGTCAATAAGTTTCGCGATTGGGAGGCCCTTGCTCAAAAAATCAAATCGACAGAGGGTATAAAAAATGTGCTTTCGCTGGGAAGTGTTTATAAAGTGGTTCGGAACGATAGCGCTAGCCGCTTCGACATTCTGCCTGCCATGAAGCAACTCCCAACGACCCAGGCGGAGGCCGATACGCTGAAAAAGCAGATTCAAAATTTGCCGTTTTATGATGGGTTGGTCTGGAACTCAAAAACCAATTCGACTCTTATATTAGTAACTTTCAACGAAGCCTCCCTAAATTCCAAACGTCGCTTGTCGATTGTGGAGGATGTCGCGAAGTTTTCAAACGAATTTGCCGTTAAGCACAATACCGAACTTCATTTTTCAGGAATGCCCTTCATCCGAACGACGATGATGAAGAAGATTTCGAGCGAAATGACGCTGTTTATGATTTTGGCCGTGGTGGTGACAGCCTTTATTTTGTGGGTTTTCTTCCGTTCTTTCCGCCTTACCCTTCTTTCTATCGTCGTCGTGCTCATCGGGGTTGTGTTTTCGATTGGCACTTTGCAGCTCTTTGAGTATAAAATTACGGCCCTCACGGGGTTGATTCCGCCGTTGTTGATTGTGATTGGTGTGCCGAACTGTATTTTCTTAATCAATAAATACCAACAAGAACTCAAAACCCACGGCAATAAAGACGAGGCTATTGCTGAAATGGTGAAACAAATTGGCTTGTCGATTTTGTTGGCCAATGTCACAACGGCCATTGGTTTTGGGGTATTTTATTTTACCAATAGTTCCCTTTTGGTGGAGTTTGGCGTGGTTGCCGCCATTTGTGTGATGGTCACGTATGTGCTTTGTTTGGTGTTGTTGCCCATCACGTTACACTACATGGATATTCCAAAAGCGCGTCATTTACGTCATTTGGACGGAAAATGGGCGGTGGGAATCCTGACAAAAGTAGATTATTTGGTACACAACAAACGCCGCGCTATTTACCTTGTGATGGTGGCTATGATTTTGATTTCTGCGTATGGAATAACCAAAATCAAGGCCATTGGGTATGTGGTGGATGACTTGCCCAAAAACGATAAAATCTACGTGGATTTGCGCTTTTTTGAGAAAAATTTCAATGGAGTTCTGCCTTTTGAAGTAATGATTGATACCAAACAACCCAACGGCGTATTTGGAAATCAAGCCCGAACGTTGTACAAAATTAAAGCACTTCAAAATGCACTTGCCGATTACCCAGAGTTTTCAAAACCTGTTTCGGCCGTGGAAGCGTCGCGCTTTTTATACCAAGCATATCGGGGTGGCGATGCCAAATATTACGTACTTCCTGGGGCGATGGAGTTGTCGAAATTGTCAGATTTTGTGCAAGGACAAGGCCAAAATGGTGCAGGAGCGAAGCAGTTGAATACGTTTTTGAACAAAGACCGCAGCATTACGCGGGTGAGTTTCCAAATGGCTGATGTGGGCTCGGAACGCATCAAAGAGTTGTTGAAAGAAATTCGTCCGAAAGTTGATTCTATTTTTAGCCCCAAAGACTACAACGTAAGCCTAACTGGACATAGTTTGGTATTTTTGAAAAGCAACGATTACTTGTTGGGCAACTTATACGAAAGCTTACTTATTGCGATTGTCCTGATTGCACTGGTTGGGATGATTCTTTTCCGTTCGGTGCCCATTATTTTGTTGTCAAAACTTCCCTGTTTGATTCCTCTGGCGCTGACGGCGGGTATTATGGGCTTTTTTGACATTTATTTTAAGCCTACCACCATCCTGATTTTTAGCATCACTTTTGGCATTGCTTCTGACGGTACGGTGTATTTCTTGACGCGTTATCGCCAGGAAATTTACAAAAATGGTCATGCCCCAACGGTTGCGATTACCAAAGCAATTTTTGGAACTGGCTTGAGCATGATTTACACGGCCGCGATTTTATTCTGTGGATTTGCCATTTTTGCCGCTTCTAGTTTTGGCGGAACGGCGGCGATGGGGGTCATGGTTTCTATCACGCTTTTGGTTGCAATGTGTACCAACTTGATTT
Source organism: Runella limosa DSM 17973 (assembly GCF_000482465.1). GTDB lineage: Bacteria > Bacteroidota > Bacteroidia > Cytophagales > Spirosomataceae > Runella > Runella limosa. The sequence goes on along the minus strand of NZ_KI519430.1, from coordinate 16,451 downwards.
TGTTACCAGCCTTGTTACTTTCGATTACCAATCGGATGAAGAAAGGGGAAAAACCTTCGTAATCGGCCAGAGGCCTGCGAATAGTCGTCACTCGCTGGAAGCGAGCGACTGCATACGTAAAGAGGCTGCCATTTTTGGCAGCCTCTTTGCATTTATTTGACATTCGCTACTTTTCTTGGAATGGTAAACATCTCCTTTTGCCGACCGTCCAAATAACGGAAGCCGTTGGCATCAAAATAGCCGTCTTCTTCTAGCATAATCCGAATAGTCTTTTTCCATTCAGGAATTTCCACCGCCGCATTTAGCTCAATAGAATAGGCGGTATTTTGAAACAATGGATAATCGCCCGTGCCAGGCACTCCCTGTTGCTGATCCCACATCCCAATCGTAGGCCCCGCAGCGTGGCCATGGACACCAATTGGGTGAGAATAAATACTGCCTGTGATACCCTCTTTTTTGGCTTGTTCGAGCGACTCTAATAGCATCTTGTTGCCCGTAGTTCCCACTTTAAAGCGGCTTGTAAGGATATCTTGTAAACGATTTCCCTGCATAAATGCCTTTTTCAAGTATTCAGGAATGTCTGTTTCTCCTGAACGAAGCACATAAGCGTGTTGTTGCTGGTCGGTATTTAGGCGTAAATACGTAATCCCGAAGTCGCAGTGTAGCAAGTCGCCTGGCATGATGACCTGTTTAGAAGGCCGTTTTGAAAACGTGCGGAGATGGTCAAAGCTTTCAGGGTCAAGGCGTTGAATGTCAACGGTTGGATGGAACCATGTCTCAAGCCCCAAATCTGTCACTTTTTGACGCATCCACCACACCACGTCATCTGTGGTGGTAATGCCTGGGTGAATAACTTTTTCCGAAAATGCTTCTTCGATAATCTGGTGAGAAATACGGCAAATAATTGGATAAATGGCCGCTTCTTTTTCGCTACGCGTTTCGAGCCAAGCCACAGCAAGGCGGTCGGCTGAGACAATTTTTACTTTTTGTTTTTCAGCCAAAGCCGTCATAAACTCCTTGTGTTCGGTAAAAGTTAGCCCATCAGAATGACCATAATCTTTGGAGAAATTTAAGGCAATTTTCTTTGGATTTCGGTCATCAATTACCTTCGCTAGTGCCAGCCATTGGTTCGGTTGCACGTTGATGTCCCACTCGCCTTTGAGCAAATTCCCGACGTCGTAGCGGGCAATGGCCAGTTTTTCTAGCGGCTTGTCACCGCCTGCATCGTAAAAAACCATGATGGTACGGCGGCGTGCCGAAAGCCACGTACTTGGAAGCATGGTTTTCATCACTGGGTCTTCGTTGTACTCGCGCGAAATAATAATCCACATGTCAATTCCCTCTCGCCGCATCAACTGAGGCAATAGGTTGTTGAAGCGGTCTTCTAAAATTTCATCCACAACGCGGGCTCGTTCGCGTTCGGGCAGAATGGGGGTTTGGGAAAAAGATAAAAAAGTAACTAAGCAGAAAGCAATGGACAAAAAATGCCGAAGTAAAGGTTGTTTTAGCATAAGTGTTTAGGTTGGATGAATGTGTTTACCGACAAAGATACGGGGAATGTTTGGGTTGCTGAATGCCTGTTGTTACTTTTACGGCCATTCTACTTTTTAACCCGTTAGCGACATGTCGGTGATTTTTACTTCTGCCCAAAACGATGAAGATTTGCGTAAGGTGTTGGAGCTTCAAAGCCAAAATTTATACAAAAACACCCCGTCAGAGTACCAACAAGACCAAGGTTTTACGACGGTCGAACATTCGTTTGAATTCATCAAAAAAATGAACGATGCCTTGCCACAAATCATCGCCAAAGACGGCGACTTGTTGGTGGGCTATGCCTTGGTGATGCCGCGTACTTTTGGGCAACTCATTCCCGAATTAGTGCCCATGTTCGACATTATTTCGGGTTTGGAGTACGACGGAAAACCATTGAGCGAGCAGCGTTATTATGTCATGGGGCAAATCTGCGTGGCACAGACGCACCGTGGACAAGGGATTTTTGATGGGCTGTATGCCGAACACAAACGTCAATTGTCGGGGGAATTTGACTTGTGTGTGACCGAAATTGCCGTACGAAATACGCGCTCGACGCGGGCGCACGAGCGCGTAGGTTTTCGTACAATACACACCCACGAAGACCACATCGACTTGTGGAACATTGTGGCTTGGGATTGGCGCTAACCTTTCATCGCCTCGCGCAACATGGCAATGCTTTTTCGTACCCCCGATTCGGCGGGTTCTTTGCCTTCAAATTCGAGGGCTACGTAACCTTTATAATTGGCTTGGCGAAGGATATTAAAAATACGTTTGTAGTCTAAGTCGAGCGAGTACCATTCGCCGCCGCCGTAGTAGGTTTTGGCTTGTACAAAATTGGCGACGGGGGCTACTTTTTCGAGTTTTGTGTAAGGGTCTTCCAAAAAATTACCCGTATCCATCAACACCCCCAACCAAGGCGAATCAATCGCTTTCCGAATGCGCAACAATCCTTCTGGAGTAGAGGTAAGTCCCCAGTGATTTTCGAGGGCCAGCATCACCCCACATTCGGCGGCTTTGGCGAGGCATTTTTCGATGCTATCAATGCACCATTTGAAACCGTCGTCTTCGGTGTAGCCTGGCAAGATGGGCTCTATGCCCCGTTTGGCCATGAGTTCATCAAACGATTTGATGGTATTCCAACGGCCCGAATTAAGGCGAATCGACGGAATGCCCATTTTGTAAGCAAGCTCAATGCAGTGCAAGGTATGGTCGATGTTTTTCTGGCGCTCGGCGGCATCGGGCGAGACAAAACTTTGGTGAATCGACAAACAAATCAAGTCCACGCCGTTGACAAAAGCATGGCGTTTGAGTTTTTGGAGATAGGCATTGTCCTCGCTGTCCATTTGGCGGTGCAAAATATCCACTCCTTCGATTTCGAGGCGAGCGGCTTCGTCAATTACCGTTTCGATGGGTACTTTGGGCGTTTTGAAATGCCAGTAGGAATAAGATGCAAGCCCTAGTTTGTAGGGAGCAACGGCCGCTGGGGCTGGCGTAGGAGTGGGGAGCGACAAGGCAGCCCCGCTCAGGGCAGTTTGTTGAAAAAAGTCGCGACGATTCATGAGAGAGAAAAGGGTGATGTTAAGATTTAGGTTACAAGTAAAGCCAATATTTCTTAAAGCCCAAAAACAGCAAAATCTTTATCGGTAAATAGTCGCCTTATCGTCGGTGTTCTTGGGCGTTTCATCGCTTTTCATACTTCTGTGACTAAACTTTCTGCTATTTCAACTATCCAATTGTGAAATAACATACACCATGACAAAAATACGTTACATTTTTGCCCTTCTTTTTCTATGTTCAGCTAGTTTGGCAGTAGCCCAAACGATTGAAGTAAAAGGCCGCCTGATTGATGCCAACGACAAATCTGCCCTCATTGGCGCCAATGTACTCTTGATCAATACGGCCGATTCAACCTCAAGATTTGGAGTTGTTGCTGATACTTCTGGGCGATTTTTATTTAAAAATATTCCCACGGCGAGTTATCGGATGGTGGCTTCGTATATTGGTTATATCTCGTACGACCAGCGCCTTAATTTTCGTCGGACTAGCCCCGATTTGGGCGAAATTGTCCTTAAACCTGATGCCCAGTTGTTGAAAGACGTCATTGTGAAAGGGGTAGCCGAGCGTGTTGAACAAAAAGGCGATACGACAGTTTACAACGCCAGCGCATTTAAAGTCAATAAAGACGCCAATGCGCAGGATTTGTTGGAAAAAATGCCCAACATCACCATCGAAAACGGGCAGGTAAAAGCCCAAGGGGAAAATGTACAAAAGGTAACCGTGGACGGCCGTGAGTTTTTCGGAGACGATGCGACGTTGGCCTTAAAAAACCTTCCTGCTGAAGTAATTGATAAAATTCAGGTGTTTGATCGCCTCAGTGACCAAGCGCAGTTTACGGGATTTGACGATGGACAAACCACCAAAACCATCAACATTGTTACGCGCTCCGACCGCAATAATGGCCAGTTTGGAAAAGCCTACGCTGGCTATGGCACCAACAACCGCTACATGATAGGCGGAAGTACCAATTATTTTAAGAAAGATACCCGTATTTCGCTCATCGGGATGTCTAATAATATCAACCAACAAAACTTTGGAACAGAAGACTTGCTTGGCGTATTAGGTGGCTCAGGTGGGGGAGGCCAAAGTGGCGGTGGAAACCGTGGTGGTGGTGGAAATCGCGGCGGCGGTGGTGGTGGAAATTTTGGCGGTGGAAACGCCTCTGATAATTTTTTGGCAGGACAGCAAAGTGGCATTACAACGACCAATGCCATTGGGTTGAACTATTCTGATAACTGGGGAAAAAAATGGAAAGTGACGGGTAGTTACTTTTTTAATAATGCCAAAAATACCAACACAACGGATTTGGCACGTACGTTTTTTACAACCCAAGGTGCAGGCCAACTGTATGATGAGAATTATTATTCGTCAAACAATAACTTTAACCACCGCGTAAATGCCCGTTTGGAATATACCATCAATAACAAAAACTCCGTCATCATTACGCCGCGTTTTAGTATTCAAGACAATACAGCTTTTAGTAGCTTGTTGGGCGCAAATAGCCTAAATGCAAAGGCGTTAAACCAAACGCAAACCAATCGCCAAAACCAAAATGACGGGAATAACTGGGGAAATACGATTCTGTGGCGTCACCGTTTTGGAAAAATTGGCCGTACGATTTCAGTAGGATTGACCACTTCATCGAATGCCCGCGTGGGAGAATCGTCGTTGAAGTCAACCAACCGATATTTTGGACGTTTGACGGCTGATTCCTTGCAAATTACCGACCAACAAACCGAAAGCAGAGGAAACGGCTACACGGTTTCGAGTAATATTTCTTTGACCGAAAATGTAGGTCGTGGTGGGCAATTACAACTCAATTACGTGCCGTCGTACACCAAAAATTACTCGGAAAGAAATACTTATAATTATAACCAAGCAACGAGCGAATACAGCTCGCCTGATTTGCGCCTTTCCAATGAGTTTGACAATACCTACATTACCAACCGCTTCGGTGGAAGTTATCGTTTACGCATCAAAAAAACGATGGTAACGGCGGAATTGAACTACCAAAATGCCCAACTCGTTGGAAAACAGACGTATCCGACAGAGTTTGAGGTAAACCGTTCGTTCAATAACTTCTTACCATCGGCCATGTTGATGTACCGTGGAAGCGATGGCCAAAGTTTGCGAATCAATTACCGTACCTCCACCAATGCGCCCTCTATTAGTCAGTTACAAAATGTGGTGGACAACTCCAACCCATTGTTGCTCAGAACGGGTAATCCTGACTTGAAGCAAGAGTATAACCATAATATGTCGCTTCGGTACGGAATCACAAAGGCAAAAACCGCCCGCAGTTTCTTTATCAATTTTAACGGGTCGTTTACCCAAAACAACATTAGCAATACTACCTTTATCGCTACCAGAGATACGGTGGTGGCAGGCTTTACTTTACGGACTGGTTCTCAATTTACCCAGCCCGTCAACGTCAACGGAAACTGGAATGTTCGCTCATTTATTACGTACGGAATGCCACTTACGTCGCTGAAAAGTAATTTGAATTTCAATATCGGAACAGGTTATACCCGTACCATAGGCTTGATTAACCTGGTAGAAAATATTGCAAATACACAATCTATCACGGGTGGGTTGGTCTTGAGTAGTAATATCAGTGAGCAGCTTGATTTTACTTTTTCGGTGAACGGTAACTATAATACCGTGAAAAATTCACTCCAGCCTGCACTTGACGGAACTTATTATTATCAAAATAGTAACTTCAAAATCAACTGGGCGACCAAAAGCGGTTTCTTCGTCAATACGAATATCAACAATACTTTCTATACGGGACTTGGGCAGGATTTTAACCTGAATTTTACCCTTTGGAACGCGGCCGTAGGGTATAAATTCTTGAAGAATAAGGCAGGAGAGTTGAAAGTAAGTTCGTTTGATGTCTTGCGCCAAAACAATAGTGTGAGCCGTAACATTACCTCTACTTATATTGAGGATGTTAGGACGCGGGTTTTGCAGCGTTATTACATGATGACATTCACCTATACCTTGAGAAATTTTAGGTAATTAACCCTTGTTTTTTAACCTCATTTTAATGCCAAACCACAGACTTAATGTTTGTGGTTTGGCATGAGGTACTATCTTTGCGCGTATGAAAACAATTCTTGTGACAGGTTCTAACGGTTTGTTGGGACAAAAATTAATTGAGCTACTAATTCAACAGCCTGATACAAAGGTTATTGCTACGGCACGCGGCGAAAACCGCCTTCCTTTCAAAGAAGGATATGACTATTTTTCAATGGACATTACCAAGCCTGAAGAAGTCGCATCTGTCATCCACAAAACGATGCCGGATGTAATTGTCCACGGAGCGGCGATGACCAATGTGGATCAGTGTGAATTTGAAAAAGAAACCTGTTGGGCACAAAACGTAAAAGCCGTTGAATATATAGTGGAAGCGTGCCGTAAGCACGATATATTTCTTTGTCACGTATCGACAGATTTCATTTTTGACGGTGCCGCAGGCCCATATACCGAAGAAGGAGAGGCCAATCCGTTGAGCTTTTACGGATGGAGCAAATACGCTGCCGAAAAAGTGGTTCAACATTCGGGTATTCGGTGGGCAATAGCTCGGACGGTGTTGGTCTATGGCATTGCGTTTGACATGTCTCGTTCCAATATCATTCTTTGGGTAAAAAAATCGTTGGAAGAAGGTAAAAATATCAAAGTAGTAACCGATCAATGGCGCACGCCTACCTTAGCCGAAGATTTGGCGATGGGTTGTTTTTTAATTGCCGATAAAGAAGCTGAAGGCGTGTTTAATATTTCAGGTAAAGATTTGCTAACTCCCTACGAAATGGCGATGATGACGGCTGATTATTTTGGGTTAGACAAAGGCTTAATTGCCGAAGCTGATTCTTCTAATTTTACCCAACCTGCAAAGCGACCAGCGCGTACGGGCTTTGTTTTGGATAAATCAAATGAAATTTTGGGATATAATCCACATACATTTAAAGAAGGTATTGCAATTTTAGCATCTCAGTTGTAAATTGCCTTCGCTAACATAGTTTCTTTGTTTCTTGGAGTTTATATATCCAGCCTGTGGGTTTCGACCCACAGGTTTTTTTGTGCCGTGCCTGCGGTTTCTCAAAACCGCAGTTTCGTGCCGAGACTTTGGCTACTCACACCCTAACTCCTGTCAACTGTGCCTTCGGTTTCTCAAAACCGAAGTTTTGCGGTTCAGGTTTTGAGAAACCTGAACCACGGGAGTTTCCTAAAACTGAAAATAAATAAACTGATTGGAGTCGAAAACGCCAAAGAAGTAAGTTAAAACGGATACCGTAACAAAGACCGCCCAGAAAACAACGTTTTTGCGGGTCGGAATGTGTAAAATGTAATGTTCTTTAACGAGCAAAAGAAGAATAAGCCCTACCGAAAACCACATTTCAACGTTGTTGAGGGCTGCTTGAAGGGGTTCATGGAAGGAAAGCTGCGTCATTTTTTTCAGAATAATAAAAGAATGACGAACCTCCTCTCCAACGGTGAGTTTGGGGTTGTCGCCTACGGCAAAAAACACCCACGTTAGCATCACAAGCACAAATGTAATGGCGGTTTGAAGGTAAACGTACCAAGTTGCTTTGGGCAGTGTGATGTTCCACCGTTTTAAGTATTTGTCGCGAATAGAGGCGGCAACCAAATAGCTTCCGTGTAATCCTCCCCAAATGATAAAATTCCAACTAGCACCGTGCCAGAGTCCACTTGCAAGAAAAACGATGAATCGGTTGAGGTAAGCCCTGCCTTCTCCTACGCGATTTCCACCGAGAGGGATGTATAAGTAGTCTCGAAACCAAGTCGATAGCGAAATATGCCAGCGTCCCCAAAATTCAGCAATAGACTTTGAAAAATAAGGGGTGCGGAAGTTTTCCATGAGGTTGAAACCCATGACCTGTGCCGCTCCCAAAGCAATATCAGAGTAACCCGAAAAATCGCAATAGATTCGGAAGGTATAAAAGAATGTCGCGACCAACAACGTAAGTCCGTTGTGATGCTGTGGGTCTAGGTAAGCTGGGCCAGCCATCAAGGCCAGTCGGTCGGCAATAACGGCCTTTTTGAACAAACCAAAAGCCATTCGTGTCAGACCTGCTTTGATGTTTTCCCAATCGTAAGCATGATTTTCGTGGAATTGATGCAGCACGTTTTGCGGGCGTTCGATGGGTCCAGCCACTAACTGTGGGTAAAACATGACGTACAGCGCATAAATCCCAAAATGCCGTTCTGCTTGCTGATTGCCACGATATACCTCAATGGTATAACTCATGGCCTGAAACGTATGAAACGACAAGCCAATGGGTAAAACGAGGTCGGGGTTTAGGTGTTTTAGGATGGGCAAACTCCATTCCAAGCCCACTTTCCAAGAGACGGCGTTGAAACTTTCGGCAAAAAAATCGAAATATTTAAAAACTGCTAAAATGCCGACGTTGGTAAAAATACTGATGACCAAAAGCCACTTCCGTTTAGTTCCTTCGGCAGACGCAATCCAAATTCCTGCAAAGTAGTCGATAACAATGGTGGCAAACAGAATTAAGATGTATATCGGTTTGAAAACCAAATAAAAATAACAACTCGCAAGCAGCAACAACAGCCAACGCAGGTTCCAGCGTAGGCTGTAATAGGCGAATGTGATGACGATAAAAAAAAGCAGAAATTGGACCGAATTGAAAAGCATGGCTTCGTTAAAACCGAAAAATGTTACACCGAATCTTTTAACTTACCATCAACAATGGTTTCTTTCACAATAAACAGCGGGCGGCCTTTGGATTGGAAGAAAATACGCAGTACGTATTCGCCAATGATTCCTAAGGCCATGAGCTGAACGCCACTGAATAAAATGACGACAAACAAAAGAGCCGTGAATCCTTCGATGACATCGGCATAGAAAAGTTTTTTTGCAAGCACAACGATAAAATAGATCAATGCTATACCAATAGAAACACCCCCTGCCCGTGTCATAAACGAAATGGGAAATTCACTAAAGTTGAAAATACCATTATAAGCCAAACGGAAAAGTTGTTTGAAAGTATATTTCGATTCGCCTGCTACCCGTTCGCTTCGCTCGTACTCGTATCCAGTTTGTTTAAAACCAATCCAAGACCGCATTCCGCGTAGGAAACGGCTTTCTTCGGGCATTTGGTTTAACACATCAGCCACGCGCCGACTTATCATGGCAAAATCGCCACTGTCGAGGGGAATATCCACATAGGAGATTGATTTCAACAAACGGTAAAACAGAAAATAACCAGTTCGTTTGATGATATTTTCTTTGCGCTTGCGACGAACGGCATACACCACGTCGTATCCTTCCTGCATTTTTTGGTAAAAATCAGGTAAAAGCTCAGGAGGGTCTTGCAAGTCACCATCAATAATAAATAGCGCTTCTGTTCCTCGGGCCGCCGCCAAACCCGCCGTAAGGGCAAGCTGGTGGCCGTGGTTTCGGGATAGAAACACACAATGAAAACGACCGTCGGTCAACGCTAGTTGGCGCATTTGAAGCGCAGTATTGTCGCGACTGCCATCATCGACCAACACCACCTCAATCCGAAGCGTGAGGCTGTCCATGAGTTTGGTGAGGCGCTCTACCAAGTGAGGAAACGATTCCGACTCGTTGTAGAGTGGAGCTACGATGGATATTTGGGGTGTATTCATGCCTTTTTCTTCCATTCAAGGGGTTGATAGTGAGTTGATTGTGGCTTGCCGTCTCTGGCAAGGACAAACTGCAATTGGTACGTTCCAGGCTCAACAGCCGCATAAGGAATTAGCAGAGTAGTACCTGTTGCGTAGCGTTTGAGCCAATTACGGCCTGTATAAAGTGTAGGTTCAAGTTTAAATAAATACTGCCGACGGTCGGATCGTAAAGAAACGTACAGCGCTCCGTCAATTTCAGGGGTAAAAGAGTAGGTTTCTTCCCGAATCAACAAGCCATCTGTTTGATATTCAAGCTGTGGCTTAATCGGGAAACGTGTCGGTGTTTGGAGTGATTGGATGACGGGGGCAAGGGTAGTAGGGTAGTGGTATATTCCCCGTTGAACGTTGAATTTCATCAGCGAGTCAATGTACAGCGCAGCGGGCGTATTGGGAATAAATCCTAAGCCAAAACCGTTGTGTTCTTGGTTAAATGCCCCAGCTAATAGCGTTTTACGGCGTTCGTTGATGGTAGGCCAATAATGCAGCAAACTCAATCCCCAAATGCCAATTCCTACTACTAAAGCTATCTTGAAGTGGGTTTTCTTGGTTTGTTGGCGGTTCAACACAAGGTAAAACCCGTAAATAACCATTAAAAACAGCGCAGGGTAGATTTTGTAATTGCTGACAATCATCACAAAATACCCAAATCGGGGGCGTAAAAAAGCGATGATGCTGGCGTTGGCCAATAAATACGTACTGACGCCTAACAAAAACAGCAGCGCCTCTTGACGGGCTAAAGTGCGTTCTCTGTACAGTTTCCACATTTTTACTAATGCAACTGCGAGTACTGCTATCATGCCTATTCCGCCTATCGTTGGCAAGATAGAGCGTTCGAGTGTGCTGCGATCGGGAAAGAAATCGAATAAGCCCCCAATAAAAGTAAAAAAGCCAAAAAACGTCTGGTGTGGGTGCTGTAGAAAGTAGCCAAAACTTGATTCGTTATTCAAGGTTTGCATTCCTCTAAAATACAAGAAAACGGCAGCCACGCCCGCTACTAACCACGTTAGGAGCAATTTATAACGGCCTTGAAGAAACAAAATGATTATACCCGCTGGCCACACAAAAATGCCGTTGCTCATGGCAAAATTGGCACAAAACCCCGTCAAAACTGCCCATCCAAACTGTTGTTTGCTCAATAGATAACAGGTGAGGCTCACAAAGAAAATGACAGGCAAGTGTTGCAGTGCCGTGATGGCCCACAGGCTAGTCATGTGGTATTGCAACTGAAACAAAAAGAAAAGTAACGGAATAAGGTATTCCCAATCAATTTTTTGCTGGCGAAAAACTTTAATAAAAATAGCCAACGTGCCTAGGGTAAAACCAAAGCCTAGCCAATGTAAAAAGGTGAAATTGAGTTCGCCAAAAAGCCAGTAGTAAATCAGCACGCCTAACTTCCCAAAAATCATTCGGTGCTCATTGTTAGGCTGTAAAATGAGCTGAATTTGAGTAAATAAGTCGCTACTATTTACCCATTTACGCAAAAAGTCAGGAAATGGGTCGAAATCGTCGAACCAAGGCACATTGACGGAAAACTGGGCCAGTGTAACCACAAACAAGCCAATGGGTAAGGCCGCAAGAAGACCAAAAAGAATTTTACGCATCAGGGAGTGGCTTTAAGTACAACTGCTTTTTTACCAAAATATCCCCCCATGCACTTGCTCCATAAATGTTTGGGGTTGGGGTTGGCGTCGTCCAAATAAATTGATTGGGGTTTTGATTGCAGGGGGGAAACATAAACAGTATCACCTGGCGTGCTTTCAATATAAGCGTAGCGTGCTTTTAATTCTTGATCATAAGCAGCGGCTCGGCCTCGTAGCCAGTCGCCATATACCATTCGTAAGTTACTGCTAAAGAGGGTGCTTACTAAAATAAGTAGTGCTAGAACTGCTTTGATGGAAGGCGGTAAATACCAATGTTGCGCGCCTAAAATTTGGTTGTTATAGAGCCAATACAAGACAACCGAAAGCGTATAAAACCAACCTAACAAAAAATAAAAATAAACAGAGTTGATGACGCGAGGGGCAGGTTCAATTCCAATACCGTAGTAAGAAGGGAAAATTTGCACAAACAAAATGCCCAAATAAGTGAGTAAAACAATCCAAATAGGCACCTTAAAATAGGGAATAGCGGTTGTATATTTGTCAAAAAGGCGAGGTAAAACCGCAATCCAAAGAATTGAAAAAACCAGAAGTGGGGTTCTGAAAATCCAGTCGATGCTAAGTTGTGCTAATTTTTTGAGTGACTGGAGCGTCGAAAGGGTAAAATTTCGTCCTTCAGGGTTGCCATTCATGCGAAGGACGTTGCCAGGGGAGGTAAAGAAAATGTAGCATGAAAACACGGCTACGATAACCATGAAAAACGCCAGATTGTCCCATTTACGGCGAATAACAAGCTGATAACCAAACCAACCTGCCACGAGCAGTACCATAATCGTAAGGTTAGTTTCGCTACAACCAATGACTGCGAACACCAAGAATCCAGCAAAAATAGCGGTGAGTTTTTGGCGCATTCCGTTGGGCTGTTGGTACATACGAATCACCACCGTAAGCCAATACAACGTAAGGATGTTAGGAACGGTATAAGTGACAAAAGCGGCCATCCAGTAAAAAGCCTCCACAATGCTCATAATTTTGAGGATAAAGAGCAGCATAATCCCACCCGTAACCCCCAAAATACCCCAACGGCTCCATTTAGAGAACAACTCTTTACATAGCGCGTATAAACTACCCGTGAGTCCCAAAACGAGCAAAAAAGAAAGTAACTTAAAACCTCCTGCCCATTTGACCACCAACGGATTCGAGTGGTTGAGCAATATTCCAAAGTATCTGCCCGTCCAACCGCTGTAGTAAAAGTTCATGGCCTCAAAATAACCATACTTAAACACGGTATCTATGTAGCAATAATCATCGACAGGAGAGGGGTGATTATAAAAAGACAACGCCAATAAGGGGACGATTGCCACGGCAAGTAGCCCAACATTGAAGAGGTCTTGAAAAAGAGGTTGTTGTAGTTTTTTTAGCATTGAATGCTGCTGTTTTATGACGATAGCGAACGAATTTACTGAGTCGCGTCAGTTGTTACTTTCTCAATGATGTATCTAGGTCTTCCTTTTACTTCTTCGTAAATTTTTCCAACGTATTCTCCAATTAAGCCAAGGGCAATCATATTAGCTCCGCTAAAAAAGGTCATGGGAAGCACAATCGACGTCCAACCCGCTACAGTACTTCCAAAAAGGTACGAGACGCCAATGTAAACCCCTATGCCCATGGCAATGAGGAAATTGAAAACGCCAAAATATAGTACCAATCGCATGGGGAAAGTGCTGAAAGAGGTGACACCATTCCACGCAAAAAGGAGCATTTTTTTGAGCGGGTACTTGGTCTCACCTGCTTCTCGCTCAAAACGTTTGTAAAAAACCTTCTCGGAACGGAAGCCGATGAGTGGAATAATACCCCGTAAGAACAAGTTGACTTCCTTAAAATGGGAAAATTCTTCTAAAATACGGCGATCCATGAGGCGAAAATCAGCGTGGTTGAATACCACTGGCACGCCCATCCAACGCATCACTTTATAGAACCCTTCGGCGGTGGTACGCTTAAACCATGTATCAGAACTTCGGTCGTCGCGCACGCCATAAACCACCATAGCTCCATCGTGGTGTTGGTCGAGCATCTGACCAATGGCCTCTACATCATCTTGCAAGTCGGCATCAATCGTGACAAAGCAATCGAAATCCTGAATATGGTGCATCAAACCAGCTAGAATAGCACTTTGATGGCCAAAGTTTCGGGAAAGTTTAATCCCAATGGCGTGCGTATCCGTCTTACAAATGTCATCGATAAGTTGCCAAGTACGGTCACGACTTCCATCGTTGACGTAGCAAATTTTACTTTCAGGGGCAATTTTACCTTCTTGAACCAACCGAGTACGGTACTGCTGAAGCGTACGATGTGTCTTAGCAAGAATTTCTTCTTCGTTATAGCAGGGTACTACGAGTAATAATTTGGTTTGAGGCATTTGCGATAAATCAACAGTCATTGAAATTTGGCAAAAATACGGCACTTTCCATAACCGAGCGTCATTTAGGGCAGAGATTTTATTTTTCGGGGGAAAAAAAGTTGTTTTTGGGTACTTGAATTTAGGGTGATGGGTATTTTGCCTTCAGGGCTTTTGTTTAGTGTATCATAAACTTTATTCACACTGGTAGTGTTATGATCGAGTAAATATTGATATATTTGTATGTATCAATAGTAGCTTAAATTCGCAATATTTATATTTAAAATCCTATCTTATTATGGATACTCTAGTAAAAAAAACGAGGCTATCAAAAGGAGAAAGGCTTAATTGGGAAAAAGTTAAACGAGTAACCCCCGTGAAATTAACTCCTGACACCGTCGTTGGTAAATTTATTACTGAAAGGGAGCATAATAAAATAAGTAGTAATAATAAAAGATTTTTAGTCCCTTGACTTTTGACTACCCTGGTTATGATTTAAAGTTTATTCAGAGAGAGCCCTGTAATGATACTACAGCTCATGAATATACATTAGTTTTCAAATTCTTCTCTACTGCTACCAAGCTTCACTACATTGTTCGTGCCGACTATCATACGGGAGATGTTTTTGCAATAAAGTTTTATTGTAAGCAACATCGTCGCAGCGAACGAAAGTACAATATCATTACGAATAAAGGGGATTTGGGTAATATACTCGTTACTTGTGCGAAGGTAATTCCTCTACTTTTAAAATGTTACCCGCTTGCTTCTATTGGTTTTTCTGGTGCAAGAACGATTGACCGTCAAAAAAGGGCGGAAGGGTATCATAATAACCAAAGATACAAAATCTACAAGCAGCTTATACCAATGAAAATTGGGCGTGTTACATTTGAACATGTTGCGTATGACAGTATTAGTTCGTATTTGTTGATAAACAGAAACAACCCCGATATTCTTCAGAAAGAGAAAGAGCTTAAGGAAATGTTTATTGCTACATACACTGATTTATTTGAAATGATATGAATACTTGCTTGTAAAATATGACAGCTCTGAACCCCAGTTTTTCGGAATTATCAATGAACTATCGAACTTTTCTGTGGTTTTTGGGTTGAATGTATTGGCCTAAGTTTATTTAAAAGCAAGTAAGTATTGAATCTCCAAAAGAAAATTGTTAGGATTTATTGACGACTTTCTTGTAAGATTTTAATATTTTGTACTACGTTTTCTACGAAATGTTTAACTTTCGGCCATAAATAGTTAGGTATAAACCAACCCTTGTATGTTTCTTCACCAAGTGGCTCACTACTTGCCAGAACAAGTAGTTGATAACGAACATTTTACTAAACTCAATGGGCTGTCTGATGAGTGGATAGTGCAGCGTACGGGCATTCAGCTCCGACGTAAGGCAGCCTCGGCCGAAAACTCCCACAGCATGGGGGTCGAAGCCGTAAAGTCATTATTGGATAAAATTCAAATTGATATATCAGAAATTGATTTAATCGTAGGTGCTACTTATACTGCTTATGATACCATTGTTACACTTGGCCATGCCGTGCAACATTTTATCGAAGTAGCGGATATTCCTGTCGTGACGATTTCCTCGGCTTGTTCTTCATTATTGAATGCTGTGGAAGTAGTGGAGGGATATTTTGCCATGAATAAGGCGTCAAAAGCGTTGGTAATTACTTCAGAACACAACACTGGCTACTATAACGAAACTGATACCGTATCGGGACACCTGTGGGGCGATGGCGCAGCGGCCATGCTTCTCACGAAAGAGCGTATAAGCGAAGGAGATATGGAAATGCTGTCACTAGTAACGGGTGGGGCTGCTACGAGTGGCAAAGCCACCGAAGCTGTGGTGCTGCGTCCCAACGAACGTGGGGTGATTATGCCGTTTGGACGGGATGTGTTTATCAATGCTTGTACTTACATGCCAAAGGCAAGCTTGACGGTGCTTGAAAAATGCGGCCTGACCATCAATGATGTGTCTTATGTGCTGCCTCACCAAGCCAACTTACGGATTAGTCTCAACGTAATGAATACGCTTGGCTTGTCCGAAGAAAAACTAATCTCGAACATTCAATACCTCGGAAATACGGGCTGCGCAGGTTGCGCCATTGGCTTGTCAGAGCATTGGCCTCGTTTCCAGTCAGGCGATCATATCGTGGTGACGGTCTTTGGGGGTGGTTATTCGTACGGAGCTATGTTATTGCGGAAATAAAACCCTTTTTGAAGTGTCGAATGGAGAGTGCAGAATGTCGAATCCTTGTTGGATTGAGTTGTGATCAACTCGATGTACGGCTAGGTTTATTTGAGGCTTCCCTTGGAAATTACTTTTTCAAAAAATATTTTCAAAAAATCCACTCCAAGTTGAGTGGATTTTTTGGTTAAAAACTGTTGAATTATAAAAATAATACTATTTATGTCAACTAATATGAATCTTTTCTACGTTTTTCTAACGTATTAACACAGTTTAATAACCATCCTATTTTAAATAGAGCGGGTAATTTCTTGACGTTTCCTTTATTTTATGCAGCTAATAGAAATGTACTCTTTCCCTTTTTCCTTCTCTTTGCAACCTTAACGGCATTGGCAGTGTGAATTCCGAAAAATAGCCAAACTTCTTCAGTCTGAGGATTTTTAGCTTTTATCTTATCAAGCAAATAATGTTC
>NZ_AXVJ01000044.1 GCF_000482465.1 Runella limosa DSM 17973 | reverse complement strand
GACGGGGTTAATTTTGAAAAGATAGCGGAAGTAGGTGCGGGTGTAGTCGTTTATTCAGACAAGGGCTTGAGCGCATCGACGAAATATGGTTACCGTGTACGAGCGAAAAACACGGCAGGAGTATCGGGTTACAGCGTTCCGAAAGAGGCGGTTACGTCGGCTGCGCCCGTGTCAGTTCCCAAGTCGCCGAGTGATTTGGCGTTGACGGTAGTGAGCCGTGGTCAAATAGATTTGAAGTGGTTGGATAATTCAGATAACGAAGTGGTTTTTGAAATTGAGCGGGGTTTGGACGGGGTTAGTTTTAGTAAAATTGGGGAAGTGGGAGCCAACGTGACGAGTTATTCCGACAAAGGCTTGAGTGCTTCGACGAAGTATTATTACCGAGTACGGGCCAAGAACACGGCGGGCGTTTCTGACAACAGCCCAATGAAAGACGCGACTACGTCGGTGACTACTCAAACAACATTAATTGCGCCGTCAAATTTAACTGTAAAACAAGCTCCAATGGCATTGACACTTAGTTGGTTAGACAACTCACAAGATGAGACAGGGTTTGAAGTTTCTCGTTCAGTCAATAACGAAACAAGCTGGGAGGTAATTAAAGCAGACTTAGCGGCTAACACGACCGAATTTGTCGATAAAAATGTGCGCCCGACTTTTATGTACTATTACCGAGTACGAGGATTTAAAGGAGGGACTTTCTCAAATTACTCGTCGGTAGTTGGGGCAAATGGCCCTGTAATTACGGGAACGAATGTTTTGCAAAATCTAACCGAAACATTGGTGTATCCGAATCCTGCCTCAGATGTAGTATATATCACACCTCCCAATGGCACATCGGCAAAGTATCAACTGTTGACTGTTACTGGTAAAGTAGTGTCAAGTTCCATCGCAGAACAACAAACTCCCATCAGCCTGACAGGTTTAGAAACAGGAACGTATTTTCTAAAAATACACCAAAACGATAAAAAAGTGGTAACAATTAAATTGTTTAAACAATAGATTATGAAAGAGTTAAAGGTTTTTTTGAAAGCTACTGTACTTGTGGTAGGTGTTTTACTAGCTCCTGTCTCCTGCCGTGTTCGTAACCTTGCGGATGTTACCAGCAACGCCCTTTTTTCGGGAAGTTTTGTTGCAAACGTCGTCAAAGAGGGTTCTGTGGTGGTTTACCGAAGAGGGACAACGGGGAATTATATTCCAGGATATTCAAAATTTCGGATTGAGTTTGTGGCGGGTTCAGGTAATAAAGTCCGCTTTACAGAGTACACAGGTGAGACGTTTGAGGGGATTTGGAGTTATTCGGAAGATAACTCCACCTTGTCCTTTCGACAGTTAGTCCCTGTACCCTCAGCAGGCAACAGCTTGATTTTTAAAGTAGAGAAAAAAGAAAGGAACGATTTCATTTTAAGTAGTATTTCTCCAAACCCGAAGACAGGAAGTACGCTGAATCAATATGCACTGATAAGTGAGTAAGGAAGAATATTTGCAAGATTCCAAAGAAATCCTAATTTTGGAATTCATTCGCTATCACTTCCTTACATCAATTGCAGGCACTGTTTTTACATCTTTGGAAAAGCTTTTTTGTACTAATCGGCTTAGGAATAAGTTTTGGTTGGGCACAAAAAAAGTACCTCGTTTCTTTACTTGACGCCGACAAAGAGTACATTTCGGGCTCCATTTTTTGCCTTCATAAAGATAAAAAAGGCTTTGTTTGGATGGGAACGCCTGGCGGGCTTTGCCGCTACGACGGGACTCAAATGCGCTTCATGGGCGATTCGGCCATTCGCGCGGTAGATTTGGTCAGAACCGTTGTGGAAGACCCAAAAGGTAATTTTTGGCTGGGGATAAATAGGATTCCAAGTTTTTTTGAGCGGTATTCGACCGTCGCGTATTTTTTACGAACAACCGAACGCTTTGTTCACCTTAAAGAGAAAACCAAGGAAGGATGGAGGCCGATGAAAGGACAGCCCCTGGGACTGGTAGGAACCAGACTCTGGTGTATATCGCCTTCAAACCAACAGTTGTTTTATTTCGATGTAGTGACTCGGCGTAAAACCGTTGTGTTAACTCAAGTACCTTTTTTTGAGGATAATGACTTCTACGACCATCAATCCATGTTTGATGGGAAACGTTACCTCTGGATTCACCTCTTGGAGGGTATTTTAAGGTTTGACACGCAGACATTGGAAAGCTGTTATATTTTCAGTAAACATCCGTTGAACAAACTGGGGAAACCCACCTTTTTTAGCCACTTTAAACTGACCGAAGAAGGGATTTATGCGGCAACAAAAGATTTTTCAGGGATGCTGATAAGTAATGATTTACGAACCGTGAAACCGACGACGAAAACGCAGGAGTTTTTTGCGCCCCATCATTCAGTGGTGACTTTCCCGAAGGCAGTGTATCCTTATTATCCTCATTACAAAACTTTTGACGATGGGGTACAGTGGCTTTGGAACTTTAACTACGGCTATAAACTTAACCCGTTGATTCCCAAGTTTCAAAAAATTACCGCAAATACCCATGAAGTACCCATGAAGCTTTCAATTCGGGGCTTTTTGGTGCTCAATGACAGCCTGCTGAGGGTGAATCTGGACGATTATCAAGTGCTGCTTTACAATAAAAAAGCGAATGAGTTGTTTTTCCCCAATCCGAATGATAAACTCAATAGCACAGGCGGACGAACCTTTCGGAGTATGGATGGAAACGTTTGGATTATGGCAAAAAATAGGCTTTGTGTGTATGACCCGTCGAGGAAAACCATACGAACGTTTGTGAATCCTGACACGCTCCAAAACGAGTCAAAATTTGCCAACACCATTCGAAGTGTCTTTGAAGCAACTCCTACGACATTGGTGCTGAATACCGAATCGGGGATGTTTGCGTTTCATCGAAAAAGTTTGACTTTTCAACGGATTCCTTTCTTTGGGAACAACGGGCGCGTGTGCCTGCACGACAAAGAAGGGCGGTTTTACGTGGGTTTTAATGGGAAATTACACATTGGCTACCTCCGAGATACGGTTTGGCGGGCAACTACTGCCCCGATTACAGGGGCGATTTTTCGCAATGGCTACGACGATGTAGCTCATAATCAGGTGTTAGGGGCAAGTGCAACGGGATTGTTTGTTATTTCTAAAGCTACGTGGAAAGTCACCAAATGGACTGCGAAGGAAGGGCTTGCCAGTGAGTATGTATATGATGTGTTGGTGGATAAAAAAGGACATTTTTGGATAAGTAGTGCGCGTGGAATTTCGAGGATAGACCCTTATCATTCAAAAGTCGAAAATTTTAAGCTCACCGATGGACTGCAAAGCAATGATTTTAATTCGCGGACGGCCTATCTTGCACCCGATGGGGAAATGTTTTTTGGTGGAAGTCAGGGTTTTAACCGCTTTTACCCCGAGGACATTACAAAGAATACGTATTTGAGTAAACCGTATTTGACGCAATTAACGGTTAAAGAATCTCCCTATAAATTGCCCGTGGTTATCAGTGAAGCAACGTCCATCACGCTGCCGCCCGATAGCAATTCGTTTGCCATTCAGTACAGCGTTATTGATTATATGTCGGAAGGGGTCAATAGTTACCAATTTCGGCTTCTGGGGTCGGATAGCACTTGGGTAAATGCCAATAAACAAACCATCGCACGCTTTATCCAAGTACCAGCGGGGAAGTACGTTTTTGAGTTAAAAGCAGCCAATAGTGATGGCGTCTGGAACCCGATTCCTACCCGACTCAAAATAGAGATTCGCCCCTATTTTTGGCAAACGCAGTGGTTCAAAGCCCTGCTATTTTTGGGAATGATGGTTGGCTTGTATTTCTTTGATAAATACCGTGTTCGGCAACTTTTGGCGCAGCAACGAAAGGAAATAAAGCTAATGGTACAAACCCAAGAAATCGAACGAAACCGCTTTGCCAAGGAGGTTCACGATGGCATTGGAGCCAACCTAACCGCTCTCCGAATCATGGTGGGCTTGTTGGGAAATGTCGATATTGCGATGCTCAAAACGAAGTTGGAAAATGTGCTAGAAACTACCTTCGATGATTTGCGAGGACTAATCAATGATATGAGCCCCAGAAGTCTGAAAATCAAAGGCTTGGTAGGAGTGTTGCGCGAGCGGGCTGAACTTATCAATCAAACGCAGAAGGTGTACATAATTGTCAACGTGAGTCGTAAGTTTCCGAAATACTTGGCTGAGGAGTATGAGATGAACTTGTATCGGATTGCTCAGGAATTGCTTCAAAATACCCTTAAACACGCAAGTGCCACCGAGGTGACTTTTTATCTTGATTACAACAACAAAAACTTGCTTTTAAACTATATCGACAACGGGCAGGGTTTTGATTTAGAGAAGATTAAACATACCAACGGGAACGGTGTCGCCAATTTGTATGCGCGCACGCAATTGCTCAACGGTACGATAGAGATATATTCGGCAGCGGAGCAAGGAATTGAAGTAACTATCAAAATTCCTTACGATTTAGCCGTAGAAGAATAGTTTTCTGATGTCAGTTTAGACCAAACTCATGGTTTCCCATGAGTCAATATCATGGGAAACCATGATAAAGAGTATAGAAAAAAATGAGGAGGTTTGTGCAGTTATAAAACCCTATTTTTTAAACCTTTCAGACCTTTTATTTTATGAAAACGAATACTTTTATCCTGATTGTAACGGTTTACAGTTTGTTGCTAGGCTTACCAGCGATTGTTGCTCCAATGATGGCTTCCGACTATTTTGGCCAAGTTTCTCCCAATGTCAATGAGCTTTCTCTGTTCAATTTTTTAGGAGGCTACCAACTGGCCATGGGTTATTTGGGCTATGTAGCGTATCGCTCAACCGACAAAGCAACCCGTAGGGGTTGGTTGTTGTCCATCGTTTTTCTAACCGTTTTGGCTGAGGTAGTCTATTATTACAACCTGAACGTGAGACACATGCCGCCTCATAAAACGATTGTGATGGACATGGCCATTTGGGCCGTTATGGCCATTGGGGCTTTGTATTTTTGGAATAAAGAGAAGTAAATCAGATTTTAACCCCCTTCTTACCAATGATGAACGCTTTATCTCATTTACCAAACTCAGGAAATTATTTGGTACTTCTACGTGGGCGTTTACGATTGCGTATAGCTGACATCGTTCGATTGGAAGCAGACCGAAACTATACCCGTTTTGTGCTGGCCGACGGTCGAACGTTGTTGATGGCGCGCACGCTTGGTTCCTTCGAAAAAGAATTACCAACTGTATTTTTTCGGGCCAACAAGAGCGTTTTGGTGAATCGTTTACACATCAAAGTGTTCGCTAAAGATTGGCTCGAAATGATTGACGGTTTTGGAGTGGCCGTAGCGAGGCGTCGAAAAATATAAGAGACCAAAACAAGTTTTGAATGTACCACTGGAAGGTCGTAATATTGCAATTGAATCAAAACGACCATCCAGTGAAAAAAATACTCATAATGAACGGCCCCAACTTGAACCTGTTGGGTAAACGTGAACCCACCATTTACGGGAGCCAAACCTTTGAAGATTACTTCCAAACCCTTCAGCAACTTTTTCCTGAAGTAGAACTTCATTATTTTCAATCAAACCACGAAGGGGCACTCATCGACAAAATCCACGAAATTGGTTTTACGTTCGACGGTATTGTTCTCAACGCTGGTGCCTATACGCACACGTCGGTAGCTATTGCCGATGCTCTTTCGGCCGTCACAACGCCTGCAGTCGAAGTTCATATTTCGAACGTACACGCCCGTGAAGCTTTCCGTCACCACAGCTACCTTAGTAGCCGGGTAAAAGGTGTCATTGTAGGATTAGGATTAAGAGGCTACGAATTAGCGGTTCGGTACTTTATATGATAACCTTTTATCCTGGTCCATCCAAAATTTATCCGCAAGTCGAACAGTACTTGCAGGAGGCGTATCGCTCGGGGATTCTGAGCATGAACCACCGCAGCCAAGGCTTCATGGACGTGCTCAAAGAAACGCTGCGGTTGATGCACGAAAAGTTAGACATACCCGCCGATTATTCCATTTATTTGGTGTCGTCGGCCACGGAGGCTTGGGAGATTGTGGCCCAATCACTGACCAGTCAGCACAGCGCGCACCATTACAACGGTGCTTTTGGCAAAAAATGGTTTAGCTACGCCACGCACATCGTTCCGCAAACTTCGGGCTCGTTGTTCCCAATTAATCAAACTTTGCCATATCATTTGTTTCAGGAAGGGGAGGAGAGCACGGCTTTTAATCGTCAACGCCTCAGCGATTACGAAGTACTGTGTTTGACCCACAGCGAAACCTCCAACGGAACCCAAATACGAATGCAGGAGTTGGCCGAAGTTCGCGCCATGACGCCCGCGCTCATGGCCATT
This sequence comes from Runella limosa DSM 17973, assembly GCF_000482465.1. Lineage (GTDB taxonomy): Bacteria > Bacteroidota > Bacteroidia > Cytophagales > Spirosomataceae > Runella > Runella limosa. Next base: position 145,272 of record NZ_AXVJ01000044.1, on the reverse strand, counting down.
GATGCTACTTCGTCGATGGGAGGTGTGGCGTTTGACTGGACGCTCGGTGATGTTTGGTTTGCTTCCGTACAAAAATGCTTTGGTTTGCCCGCAGGCATGGGAGTAATGGTTTGTTCGCCCCAAGCCCTCGAAAAAGCCCGTGCGGTCAATGATATTTTGCGGTACAATAGCTTACTGTTTATTCACGAAAACTTTGAAAAATACCAAACGCATTATACACCAAACACGCTTGGTGTGTATTTGTTGATGCGGGTCATGGAGCAACTTGAGCCAATTTTTGCCATTGACCTACGAACGGTTAAACGTGCTGAAAGCCTGTATCAATTTATTGAAAATGAGACTAATTGGGAACCTTTGGTGACAAACAAAGCGACTCGTTCGGATACAGTCATTGCGGTAAAAGGGGAGCCTCAAGCGATAGCTGCGCTTAAAAAAGAAGCTACTTTGGCGGGAATCACCTTGGGCAACGGCTACGGCGAATGGAAAAATAATACTTTCCGAATCGCCAATTTTCCTGCCATTGAGGACGAGGAAATCGAACAATTGCGGTCTTTTTTACGAAAAAGATAAGGTAGGAATCCAATAACGGATGGCTTTTGCTAATAAAAAATGAGTCATGGCGGAACGTAAACTAAATTCGACCAATTACCAAAACCAAGTTTTTCTGGAGGAAAAATGTGCGCTCAACGAACTGATTCACTTGTTAAGTAAACGCTGGTTGACGGAAGTAATGTTCAGTATCGAAGAGGGAAATGTTCGTTTTTCGAGCATCAAAGAAGACCTTAAATACATCAGCGACAATGTGTTGGCCGACCGATTGAAATTGCTTGAAAAATATAAATTGATTGTCCGCACGGAGTTTGCCAAAGAGTCGCCTACACGGGTGGAGTACGCCCTCACTCAGACGGGAGAGACGTTGAGCGAATGGTTGGGCGTACTGTGCAATTTTGCCGAAAATGACATGGATTTTTCGGCTTAGTGCGGGGATGCTTAGAAAATTGTGAGTACATAAAAAGCATAAGTGCTATTGATTGGGGTGTAGAAGGAACGTTATTTTGAGCTTTCAAAATCACCTAATCGTTCATGTAAAATGTTTAAATCACTTATTGCATTTTTGACGCTTTTGCTCATTGGATTTACGGCCAATGCCAAGCGCGATTTTTACCAAATTAAAGTATATCATTTAAAAACCGAAGAGCAGGAAAGAAAAGTAGATGATTTCCTGAAACAAGCTTATTTGCCTGCGCTTCACCGCCTTGGGATTGCGCATGTGGGTGTGTTTAAGCCCATTCCCAATCCCGAAAAACCTGCCGACGAAAAGCTGATTTATGTGTTTATTCCGTTTAAGTCGCAAGATGATTTTTTCAAACTAGAACAAAAATTAGCCGCCGACAAAGCCTATTGGGCCGACGGAAAAACGTATTTGGATGCGGTTTATACTGAGCCGCCGTACGACCGTATCGAAACCATTTTGTTAACGGCGTTTGAGAAGAATCCGCGCTACAATTTGCCTCAGTTGAAATCGCCGATGAAAGAGCGGGTGTACGAGCTTCGCAGCTATGAGGGACACACGGAAAAAATCTCAAAAAATAAGATTAAGATGTTCAACGACGGCGACGAAGTGGGGCTGTTTAAACGCTTAAATTTCAACGCGGTATTTTACGGTGAAGTAGTAGCAGGAAGCCGTATGCCGAATCTTATGTACCTCACAACGTTCGAAAATCGCCCCGACCGCGACGCGCATTGGAAGTCGTTTAGTGCGGATGAATACTGGAAAAAACTTTCGGCGATGCCTGAGTATCAAAAGAATGTGTCAAAAAATGACCAACGCCTTTTGTATCCTACCGATTATTCGGATATTTAGTCGATAACTGAGAGTCGGGTTGTGAGCAACCTGACTCTCAGCTGTTTCAAAAACCCCCAATTCGTTACACTAAAATTTTCTCTCAAACGTTTTAAAATGAAGGTATCACTTCTTTTGAAACGTTTGGTATGAAAAAACGATTACGTGAGTTGGTGTTGTGCAGCTTGGTGTTTTCTACACCTTATTGGGCTTTTGCTATCCATATCGTTGGGGGAAATTTTGGGATGAAATCGTTGCCTCAAAGAGGTTTTTATCAAATCAATTTGACGCTTTTTTTTGATGTAGAAGGCAGTGCCGCTATTTCGAATGCCGAGACAACCGCCAGTTGCAGTATTCGTTCGATTGCCGATGGACGTATTGTTCAAAATTTTACCATGACGCGTCAACGGTTTGAGCCTTTAGCGTATAAAAATGCTGTCTGTGTGCAACAAGGCAAATTACGAACGGCTACGGGTTATTTCTCCCAAGAACTTTTTTTAGATCCTGCCATCTATAATCAACCACAAGGGTATTTGCTTGTTTTTACCAATTGCTGTCGTAATCAAGCGATTTCTAACATTCAAAATCCCATTATTTCTGAAGGGGTAATCACGTTACAATTTCCTGCTATTACGCAAAATGGAGCGGAATTTCGCAATTCTTCTCCCGATTTTGGACTTCCAAATGGGGACTATATCTGTATCAATAAGCCTTTTGATTTTAATTCGATGGCGACCGATGCCGATGGTGACGAACTGCGTTATTCGATGGTCACTCCTTACGGAAAAATAGACATAAACAATAGTTTTCAGGAGGTACGATGGGCGGCGGGCTTGGGTTTATCCAACGTGATTCCTGGGCCACGGCCTCCCGTAGTTAACCCTCGAACGGGCCTGATGTCACTGACGGCCAATCGGCCAGGCATTTATGTTTTTACTATTTTGGTAGAGGAATACCGAGCTGGAAAACGAATCGGTTTTGTTCGGCGCGATTTTCAACTGCCAGTGGTTGACTGTCAGCGTAGTACCCTTCCTGAGCCTCCTGTTTATACTTCTACTGCCCCCAATCAAGTGGTGCAAGAGTTGGAGCTGTGCGAAGGGGCTTCGGTCACGTTAGCCACTGCGGAGAAAAGTGATTATGCGTACCAATGGCAAAGAGACAATGTCAACTTGACGGGAGCCAATTCGACTTCGTTGCTTGTCACTCAGCCTGGAGATTATCGTGTTATTGTCAGCTCGGCCCTTGTGTGTGCAGGAGATACCAATTCGTTGATTGTGAAGGTAAAAAAAGCGCCTTCTCCCACCATCCGACTCAGTCCGACGGATACATTGCGTTTATGTGCGGCTGAAAACGGTGAATTGCGCGTAACGGAGTCGGCCAATTATCAATACAAATGGTCCAGGAATGGAGAAGTGGTTGAAGAACAGGAAAAGTCAACCTTAAATGTCCAATCGGGGGGTACGTATATTGTTCAGGTTACTACCCAACTTCGACCCAATTGCCCTGTCTCTGCTTGGGATACCGTGCAGGTGGTCACGGCGGCAATCGTTACTTTTGATTCCTTGGGTAAAGTATGTTTTAGCGATTCGGGAGTGGTTCCGTTGCGGGTATCTCCTGCGGGAGGTGTTTTTGTCGGAAAAGGGGTGGAGGCAAACAGCGTGAAGGTCAAAGACGCTGGGGTAGGAGTACATACGGTAAGCTACGAGCTCAAAGATCCTGCCACGGGCTGTATTGGCAAGCAGACCCGTTCGTTGGTGGTGTTGCCCCTTCCCGAAATCAACCTTGCGACCTCTCAAAACGTTGCTCTGGGTGAAAATGTTACGCTAAACCCTCAAACGAAAGACCCAATGAATGAACAATTTCAATGGTCTCCTGCGGAAGGGCTGGATGACCCTTTTTCTCCAACACCTATCGCTTCGGTTCAACAAAATATGACTTATACGCTTCGAGTGACCGATAAAAACGGATGTTTCAATCAGGCAGCAATTAGGCTTGTTTCCTCTAACCTAATCCTAATTCCCGATGCGTTTTCTCCCAATGGCGATGGCGTAAATGACCACTTGGAAATAAAAAAGAATGGCGATTTTCCCAGCCTTGAACTGTTTATTTACAATCGGTGGGGCGAGTTATTGTTTCATGAAAAAGATGCCTACCAAAATTCGTGGGACGGCACCTACCGCGAGAAGCGTGTTCAGGCAGGCGCCTATAGTTATGTCATTCAAAACTTGGAAAAGGGGGTGAAGCAAGCAGGGCGACTTTGGGTGCTGTATTGATTTTTCAAAAATCAATATGTTCGTAAACTTCATCCAAATGCAACGTGATCCCTAACGAACGAATCGACAAGAGCCCATCCGTACCCTGCGCTGCCGTTTTTTGCCATGTGTTTTCTTCCAATTGATACCAAGATTCAACCAGGGGAGTATGTTGCTCAACGACGATGTATTCTTTGAGCGAAGGAAGTCGCTGGTACAACATAAATTTTTCGCCTCGGTCGTAGTTTTGAGTGCTTTTCGATAGGACTTCCACGATGACAAAGGGATTGACAATGATGTCCTCGCGGCCGTTCCAAAACTCAGGCTTTTCACAAATAACCAGAGCATCAGGGTAAACAGTCGTGTCTTCTGAATCGATTCGAATCTTTTGATCGCTATTCAAAACAAGATATTTCTGCCTTAATCCACGAACAGCTATTTTTAAGGCGGTGGTAATATTGGTGGAAATTTGATTGTGTAGAAGGGTTGCGCCAGCCATAGGTATAATTAAGCCTTTATAAAACTCATTCTTGCTTTTTGCTCGTTCTTCAATACGGAGGTATTCTTCGTGTGTATAAAGTTTATTGGAGCGTGGTTTACGTAAAATTCCTGTAATTAAGACCATACTATTTGGCGTTTTTGACAAAGTTATAAAAAAATCACCCAAGGTGCTTTCAATTAGTTGGTGATTTTGTTGTGAGGATGAATCGTGTTGTGAGCAACCCGATTCACCAGTTCCTGACTCGCTAATTTACAATGCCTTAAAACGCTCAAAACAGGCTTTTTCGAGTTCCTCGCGGTCGTCGGGGTGGGCAATGTTGATGAGGGCTTTGGCCCGTTGACGAAGGTTTTTGCCAAACAAATAGGCCGAGCCGTATTCCGTAATGATGTAGTGAGCATGGGCGCGGGTCGTGACCACGCCAGCCCCTTGTTTGAGGAAAGGCACAATGCGCGATACGCCTTTTTGAGTCCGTGATGGCAGTGCAATAATCGGTTTCCCGCCCTGGCTCAACGCTGCTCCTCGCATAAAATCCATTTGTCCACCCACGCCCGAATACTGGTAAGTACCGATGGAATCGGAACAAATTTGGCCCGTTACATCCACTTCCACGGCGCTGTTGATGGCGACTACTTTGGGGTTTTGTTTGATGATGTGCGGGTCGTTGACAAAATCAATGTCTAAAAATGAAAACGCAGGGTTATCACTGACGTAATCGTACAACCGCTTGGTACCCAAGGCAAAACCCGTGACGGTTTTGTTGGGGCTGATGACCTTACACTTATTGTTGATGACGTCTTTATCAAACAAATCAATCAGGCCGTCGCTGAACATTTCGGTGTGTACTCCGAGGTTTTTATGATTGTACAAACATTGCAGCACCGCGTTGGGAATGGAGCCAATGCCCATTTGGAGCGTGCTACCATCGTCGATCAATTCGGCCACGTATCGGCCAATTTGCTGGTCCACTTCCGAGACCGCCCCCCCAAATTTACCTTCGTGCAAGGCGTCTTCGCAATAGACCATGGCGTGAAAACGGCTGGCATGAATCATCCCGTCGCCGTGGGTGCGGGGCACGTTGGGGTTGACTTGGGCAATGACGTAGCGGGCATTGTTGACAGCCGAGCGGGCAATGTCAACCGATACTCCCAACGAACAATACCCGTGCTGGTCGGGTACCGAAACGTGGACAATGGCCACATCGACGGGTAGAATTTTTTGGTTGAATAACTCAGGAATTTCGCTCAAAAAAACGGGTACATAATCAGCTCGACCTTCGTTGACAGCTTTGCGAATACTTTCCGAAACAAACAACGAATTGATGTGAAAATGCCCTTCAAATTCGGGTTTATCCACGTACACATCGCCATAAACGGTAATTGACACAATTTCTACGTCGTGCAGCCGAGGGGCTTCTTGGGCAAGGTGACGAAGCAAATACGTTGGAGTTTGGGCGCTTCCGTGGACAAATACACGGTGGCCAGATTGAATGCAAGAAAGGGCTTCTTGGGGCGAGACGTAACTAATTTTAGGTCGCAAGGTGTGAGTGAGTTGGTTCTTGGAACAATGCTAATTACCTATCGTTGCTAAAAAAATGATGTTGGTCAGAACTACTCTTTCCAAAGCCGTTTTTCTACTTTTTATCTACGCAAAGCCCAAGTAGGTCATCATTTTGTAAAAGAATGGGTAATTTTTGTTTGTTTTGGTAATTTAACGTCCCTATTCAAACACTAACTCTTCATCTTATAACTCTATGAGCCAAATTTTCCGCGCATTGTCACTTTGTTGCGCTGTTGTGGTGAGTTCATCTTCGTTGTTTGCCCAAAAACTCGCCCCCCTTTCCGTTGAAAAAATCATGCGCGACCCCAAATGGATGGGCGTAGCACCTACCAATCCAGTGTGGAGCGAGGACGGAAGTAAAGTTTACTTTAGCTGGAATCCCGACAAGGCTACCAGCGATTCGTTGTACGTCTATGAAGTCGCTTCAAAACAAACCCGTAAAGTGACGCCCCAAGAGCGCCGCGCTTTGCCAGGCCAATTTGGAGGAGCGTACAATCGAGCATTTACCCAAAAATTATATGCCAAAAATGGTGATTTGTTTTGGTTGGATATTAAAACAAACCAAACGCGTCAGTTGACCAATACCGTTGAAAATGAGTCGGGTGTAACATTTAGTGGTGACGAAACAAAAGCCGTTTTTCGTCGTGGATTAAATCTTTTTGCGCTGACGTTGGCTACGGGAGAGTTGACCCAATTGACCAATTTTCAAGCAGGAAACAAACGCCCCGAAGCCGTCGCAGGTGAGCAAGAAAAATGGTTGAAAGCGGATCAATTGGCGATGTTTGATATTTTGAAAGAACGCTCAGATAAGAAAAAAGAAGGCGATAAAATAGCCAAAGCCGATTTGCCCAAGCGTCCGAAGGATATTTATACGGGTGAAGCGCAAGTTGATAACGTGACGTTGTCGCCCAAAGGTGATTTTGTGACGTATCGTTCGGTAAAAGCTGCCACTGGCACCAAGCCGACAATTGTGCCCAACTACGTGACGGAATCAGGTTTTACGGAAGACATTCCCGCGCGCACAAAAGTAGGGGTAGCACAGCCTACGTCGCAGTTGTTTGTTTATAACATTGCCCGCGATACGGTCTTGGAAGTATCGACCAAAGACCTGACGGGCATCAACGACAAACCCGATTATTTGAAAGATTACAAACAAGATACCACCAAAGCGAAAAAGCCTGCGGCGCGTAAAGTGAATTTTATGAGCTTGTCGTGGTCAGAAGATGGTAAATATGCGGTAGTGATGGTGCGTGCGCAAGACAACAAAGACCGCTGGATTGCGCTACTAGACCCTGCAACGGCTAAATTAAAAACCCTCGACCGCGTTCGCGATGAAGCGTGGGTGGGTGGCCCAGGAAGTTTTTGGTTGAATTGGATTGATAATGAGACGATTGTGTTTCATTCGGAAGCGAATACTGGTTACTCACATTTGTACAGCGTAAACGTAGCCAATGGCACTCGCAAAGCCTTAACTGCGGGGAAATTTGAGGTGCAGCAAGCACAACTCTCTCGCGATAAAAAGTCGATTTACCTTACTTCAAACGAGGTTCACCCAGGCGAGCAGCATTTCTATAAAATGTCAGTAGCGGGAGGCGAGCGTACAGCGTTGACTAAAATGACGGGAAGTAACGACGCGACGCTTTCACCCGATGAATCAAAACTTTTGATTCGTTATTCGTCGAGTACGCAGCCTTGGGAACTGTATTTGCAAGATAATCAGGCCAATGCGACGCCGAACAAAATCACCAACTCTACATCGGAAGAGTTTCGCAGCTACGCGTGGCGCGAGCCCCAAATTATTACGGTAAAAGCCACCGACGGCACGGACGTATATGCGCGTTTGTACGTTCCTAAAAAGAAAAACGGGGCGGCTGTGGTGTTTGTCCACGGGGCAGGGTACTTGCAAAACGCCCACAAATGGTGGAGTCAGTATTTTAGAGAGTATATGTTCCACAACTTGTTGGTGGACATGGGCTACACGGTGCTTGACATGGACTACCGCGCTTCGGCAGGCTACGGTCGCGACGTGCGTACGGGTATTTACCGCTTTATGGGCGGGAAAGACCTTGACGACAACGTGGACGGGGCAAAGTACTTGGTAGAAAAGCACGGCATCAATCCCAAACGTATTGGGATTTACGGTGGCTCGTACGGGGGCTTTATTACGTTGATGGCGATGTTTACCAAACCTGGCGTATTTGCGGCGGGAGCGGCTCTGCGCCCCGTGACGGACTGGGCGGCTTATAATCATGGTTACACGGCCAACATCCTCAACGAACCCCAAACGGACTCGTTAGCGTACCGCCGCAGCTCACCGATTTACCACGCGGCAGGCTTGCAGGGACATTTGTTGATTTGCCATGGGATGGTCGATGTGAACGTACACATCCAAGACTCGTATCGCTTGGTACAACGCCTCATTGAGTTGAAAAAAGACAACTGGGAAATGGCCGCTTATCCGATGGAAGACCACGGTTTTGTAGAAGCCTCAAGCTGGACCGACGAGTACAAACGTATTTTGAAGTTGTTCCAAGAAAAGCTGAGATAGCCCTTTTTACCACTTGATAAAATCTTTGGCAGATTTATGGCTTTTTAGTTGTAAATCTGCTGTTTTTTTGTTTGGTTGGTGGAAGTTTTCGGTAACTTGCTTTTGGAAGCGGGAATTGGGTTTTTGTGGTTGTTGCTTTGCGGTAAGTTGTTGATTGTTAGGTGTTAATGGTGAAGTTGCATTTCGTTTAATAACACGTTGGAAATAAGAAAATATTATTTATATTTTGTAAAATAATGGCTTAACCCATGGAAAAAAGATTACAAGTTTTTGTTAGTTCTACATTTAATGACCTCAAGGACGAGAGGGAGGATATAATGAAAACCCTCTTAAAACTTAAATGTTTACCTGCTGGAATGGAGTTTTTCCCAGCGACAGGGGAAAGTCAATTAGAATATATCTTACCAATTATAGATGAAAGTGATATTTATATTATAATTATAGCAGGAAAGTATGGTTCAATTAGCGGTGATGGTTTAAGTTATACAGAAACAGAATTTGATTATGCGGTGAAAAAGAAAAAACCGATTTTAGCATTCATACATCAAAATGTTTTGAAATTAACTGGTGACAAGTTAGAAACAGATTCTCTTAAAAGGAAAAAGCTATTAAAATTTATTGAAAAAGTTAAAACTGGAAGGATTGTGAATTTTTGGAATAGTAAATCGGATTTAGTTAATCAGGTAACAACGTCATTAAGTATTTCATTACAAAACTCATCTTCGTTAGGATGGGTAAGATTTAGTGATGTTACAAATGAATATGAAAAGAGAGAGAAAGCTGTTGATTTTGATGAAGTAAAAGACATAAAAGAAAAAGTGATATATTACAAGATGCTTAAATTAGAATCAATAGAAGAAAATCCATCAGTTTTATATGAAAAGCATATTAAAAGAATTAACAAAAAAATTAAAATATTCAGTGAATATATTTCTATTAGAATTATAAAATTTGACAAATTTACTTCTAATTTTAAAGGAAGAGATAGAACAAATGGAGATGCTATTGAAGTACACTCACTTTCACCTTTTCACATTAATATTGATGATGGTGACTTTAGGTCAAACCTTATAGAACCTGTAATTGCAGGGCCAACAGATGCTTATGTTACTTTAAATCATTGCTATAATGGATTTAAAGTTGGTGATTTTGATTTGGGTCTAAAGGCTGAGAAAAATATAGAAAATGCAAGATTAGTGCTAGACTTTAGTTCTATTCCCAATTTTAATAAATTTTTTCCAAATCCACCTAAACTTTTTTACAATAGATTTATTTATGATAATGAAAGTGAAGGAGAGAAGTTAGTTGATTTTGAATTGGCTGATTTTGAAATATTCTCGAGCGGATTTTTTGTTGCGAAGGTAAAGAGAATGAGGAAAAATGAAGCGCTAAGATTTGAATTATTAAATGATTTAGAAACAAGTTCAAATGTGTCATAATATGAAAAGCTATATATTTGGTTATGGTTCTTTGGTAAATTTAGTAAGTGCTTCAAGAACACTAAAACGAGATTTGTCAAACAAGGACGTTTATATTGCAAAATTGAATCAATATCAACGTAATTGGTTTCTTTGGGATAATGTATATTCTGAGCAATTACAAAATCAGGTAAAAGGTGTATTTTTAAACATATCTTATTCAAAAAATGATTATTTAAATGGCTTAATCTTTGAGATTTCCGATGAAGAATTAGACTATTTTAAACTTAGAGAAAAAAACTATAATTGTGTAAATGTTACAGAACTAGTGGAAATAGAAAATTTTAATTTAAACGAAAAGTGTAAAATATTAACTTTTGCTGGTAAAAAAGATTATTTATTAGATGTAGATTTTGAAAATGCCTATATCTTTGAAAGATACATTGAAATTGTACATACTGGAGTAGCACAATTTGGAAAAGTTTTTCAAGAGGAATTTGAAAAGACAACAATTCAAAGTAAGATTCCCCAAATTCCTGGTTCATATATTTTTATTGATAAGCAACAGCAAACAGCAAGGTAGTCTTTATTTGTTCAATTTTTTGAATTTGTTTAATAAATTGTTTGGTAGAAAAAAAAGGTCGATTTGCAACCAATTAATAAGTTTAAATGAACCATATCGGGCAAAAAAACCTTCTCAAGGGTGAGGGTACTTGCGACGGCAAATCAGAGTATTGCTTGTATCATTACTTTTCAGAAATTGGCTTTATTCCCTTTGCTAATTGGCGTGAGAGTACGGTCTTAGATGACAATAATTTGGGGCTTTGGTGCATGGTTCGAATAACATAGAAATTTGACAAGGTATAGTTCTAAAGAACGAGGCTTTTTCTAGTCAAACTAGATTATTTTGGATAATTTAGCTTCATTTACTGTTGTATATACTTTATAATATATTGTATTTTACCCTTGTTAAGTGTCCATGCAACAAAGTTGGTTGAACTCATTAAAATAAAGAACTGCGATTCATTGCTCCAGAGGAGCTACATCTTAGTAGTAACAATAAATTAGACTTTCCCCAAAGCCCCATCGGGGTGACATCTTTCACCAAGTGTGGGTCACCTCGATGGGGTGTTTATTTGCCTTTTTCTACTAAGATTTCACCTCTCCGAGGCTCTTTTGTTTTTAATGCGTTTAACCTGAGCGACTCTGGATTTATGGGTTTCCAAACCAAAGCCTAACTAATTTGTAGCGTTTTCTCTTCCGTGGTCTGTAAAACCCCTGTAGTCTCGTATCTCCACAGGCAATTTAAGAATTTGAACAAAAGTTTTCAGGGGTTCAAAGTAGCCTCGGTAGAGGCGAAACATTTGTAGTAGCAGGAGTTTTTTTTAATTATTGCTTCGGAGAAGCATAACAATACAACAAGTTATGCTTCTCCGAAGCAATAAGATTCGAACTTGATGGACGACTCTCTACTCTCTACAAAGGTTATGCTTCCGCACAGGCGGCCTTGTCCGAAGCAATACAAACTACTAATACCCTAAACTTATTCGTAGCTATTTGGTATTAAATAGTGTGTTTGCACCACGGTAAGTACCAAATCCGCTTTTGTATTCTTTCAAACAAGCGGTTTTAGACCTCTACGAGGTGACAAAGCCTAAGCATCCGAGAGGTGCAATCGTCGTCAATTAAAGCTCTTCGATTTCTTCTTTGGATAAGCCCGTTGCTTCGATAATTTGTTCAAGTGGAAATGACATTGATAACATTTTTTTTGCAACTTTCTTGACGCCATCTAATTCTGCGGTTTTTACGACTTCTTTTACTTCAATATACGTTAACAAACTTTCTTGATATTCAGCATATTGAGAGGCCGTCATGTTGGCTATTTCGGCAATTCTGAAAGCTTTTTCAAAGATAGGTTCTTTCAAAATAGAGGGTATTTCATCAAAACCTTCTAGCTTTTTTAGGAAGTAAATCCATTTATCAAAATGAGTTTCCAGCTCATTTTCCTCTTTTGTAAAGAGTGGCATCTGCAAAAACTTGAAATTCAATTTGTCATAGAAGACATCGCCATCCTGATCTTTCAGCTTTACACTTCTGAGAAACTTCTGTTTTTCTTCTTGTTCATCGTACTGAAAATCCAAAATAGCAATCATGTAAATAGGAGTTAGGCGAAAATCCCACTCACCTCTTTTGGCCTGCTCACGGATGGGAAAAGTAGAATAAAAAAGTGAGCGGTCTTTGAAGAAGTTTACTTTAGCTTTTTGCATTTCCACAATGATTTTCTCACCACTTTGGGTTTGGCAATGAATATCAAAAATAGCTTTGCGTTCATGAATTAGTTCGGCAAAACTCTCTACATTGCGAAAATTCAAATTTGTAATTTGGTGTTTTGGGGGTAGTAGTTGGTTTAAAAAATCAATCAATAAATCTTTGTTGGCATCTTCCCCGAATAATTTTTTAAAGCCAAAATCGGTATAAGGGTTGATATATTTAGACATACTAGGCGGATTTTTTATGCAATTTACACCTTTTTCTGCTCAAACTCTCTGTAAAGCAATCATCTACCAACGGGTTGTGTAATACATAGCCAAAGCAATAGCCTCCGCAAGCCACAAGCTTCGTCGGTGTTAAAAATTATTCCTCAACTTCCGTTTTGGTGGCTTTCTTGGGCGTTAAAAATGGGCTTGCTTTGGCTTTTAAAGCATTGACGTACCATTTTTTTCTATCACCAAACTAATCACATGAGAAAACTCAGTTATCTTCTCGTTGTCACGCTCCTTGTTTCGCTTGGCGCTAGAGCGCAGGACGACATCTTAAAAAAACTCGAAGCCATTGCGGTCATCGACCAAAAAGTAATGATGCCCATGCGCGATGGCGTTCGGCTGGCTACCGATATTTATCGACCAAAAGGTGACAAACCTGTCCCCATTATTTTCTCCCGAACGCCTTACAATTTCAACTCATGGGGGAATGGCGAAATGCGTACGGGAAACTACCAAGCGGCCTACGAAGCCGTGCGGAGAGGGTATGCGTATGTGGTTCAGAATGAGCGCGGTCGGTTCTTTTCGGAAGGGACGTGGGATATTTTAGGTACGCCACTGACGGACGGGTATGATGCCTTTGAGTGGATGTCGAAACAGCCCTGGAGCAACGGTAAAATCGGGACGCTTGGTTGTTCCTCTACGGCCGAGTGGCAAATGGCCGTGGCCTCTCTCGACCACCCCGCGCACGCGGCTATGATTCCGCAGGGATACGGGGCTGGCGTAGGTAAAGTAGGGGAGTTTTGGGAACAGGGCAACTGGTACCGTGGCGGAGCGCAACAAATGTTGTTCACGGCTTGGTTGTACGGCACTCAAAACGACGTGATTCGCCCCGAATTTCCCAAAAATGCTACCCAAGAGCAGTTGGTACGCGTATCGCGGTATTTTGATTTGGCGACCGAAATGCCTCCCGTCGATTGGTCGAAAGCCTTGCGCCATTTACCCGTGACGGATATCATCAAAAATGTAAACGGACAAGACGGGGTTTACGAAAAGATGATTCGCCGCAAACCCAATGACCCTGAGTGGTTTAAGGGAGGACTGTATCACGATAACATGCCGTTCAATAAGCCAAGTTATTGGTTTGTGTCGTGGTACGATGTGTCGTCGAGTCCTAATTTGGCGTTGTTTAACCACGTTCGCAAAAATGCCAAAAACAAACAAGTTGCTGATAATCAGTTTTTAGTGATTGCGCCTACGCTTCACTGTGCCTATAAACGGGCGACCGAAAATACCGTGGTAGGCGAACGTAGCGTGGGCGATGCGCGTCTGGATTATGACAGCATGACATACGGTTGGTTTGACCTACATTTGAAAGGAGAAGCCAATGGTTTTGCGGAAAAAACACCGCGCGTTAAGTATTACACCATGGGGTCGAACAAATGGCAATCGTCGGAGACGTGGCCGCCTGCCAATGCCGAAATGACGACTTATTATTTGAACAGTGGGGGACGGGCCAACAGCCTACACGGTGACGGAAAATTGACGACTCAGCCATTGACCAAAGACGATAAAATGGATTCATTCACCTACGACCCCGCGTATCCTGTGCCTTCGTACGGGGGTAACGTGTGCTGTACGGGCAATGCCGTTCAGGGTGGTTCGTTTGACCAGCACCAAATGGAATCGCGGAATGATATTTTGGTCTATACCACCGAACCTTTCAAAGACGGCGTAGAAGTGACGGGTTCCATCGAAACGACGCTGTACGTGTCGTCGGACGCGAAGGATACCGATTTTACGGTAAAAGTCCTAGATGTATATCCCGATGGCAAAGCGTATAATTTGGACGAAACTATTTTGCGGGCGCGCTACCGCGAAGGGTTTGACAAGGAAGTGATGATGGAAAAAGGCAAAGTTTATAAACTGACCCTCAGCCCGATGTCCACGTCTAACTATTTTGCGCCAGGCCACAGCATTCGGATTGAAATTTCGAGCAGTAATTTCCCTCGTTTTGAACGAAATTTGAATACAGGTGGTAATAATTATGATGAGAAACAAGGAGTAGTGGCGCATAACCAAATTCACCATTCGACCTTGTATCCGTCACAAATCCGTTTACCAATTGTAAAAAAATAACAGCGTGGGAAAGTTTTATCCAAAAATCGAAGAAGCGCACCGGGCGTTTGTCGATAAACAGCATCTATTTTTTGTGGCTACGGCTCCGAGTAGTACAGAAGGCCACGTCAACCTTTCGCCAAAGGGAGTGGATAGTTTCAGAATCCTATCCGACACCGAGGTGGGGTACATGGACTTGATTGGGAGCGGAAACGAAACGTCGGCCCATACCCTCGAAAACGGGCGAATTACGTTCATGTTTTGCTCGTTTGACAAGGTGCCCAATATTTTGCGCTTCTACGGTCGCGGAAAAGTAGTGTTACCTCACACGCCTGAATGGGAAAAGTACGCCCCTCAGTTTACAACGTATTCAAGTACGCGTCAGCTCATCATTGCCGAAATCAACTTGGTGCAAACCTCCTGTGGGTTTGGCATTCCGTTGTTTGACTACGTGGGTGAGCGTTCGATTCACTTCGATTGGGCTGAGAAAAAAGGTGAAGAGGGATTACGTGACTACGTGGGAGAAAAGAATTTGATTAGCCTCGACGGCCTTCCCACGCACTGGGAGCAGGAGTTGGGGAAATAGCAAAAAAGAAAGGGAGGCTTTTTGCCTCCCTTTCTTTTTAAGCAGTAGTGAATTGACGATTACTTATCACCTTTCTGAGTATCCCCTGACTTTGGAGCGAAAACGGCGTTTTTCTCGTTTCCACCGGCCATCAAGTAGGCCATCAAGTCTTTTAGCTCTTCTTCGTTCAAGCTATTGATCAAGTTTCCAAACATGATAGACACTGGAGAATATTTGTGCGAAGCGACGTTTTTCTTGAGCAACTTCATTGTCTTCTCAGGCTCATACGGGTTTTGCGACACGTAGTAAGCTGTAGCATCTTCGTTGGTCAAACGGCCAACTACTGATTGACCATTTTTGAGGGTAAAGTGCGTTGCCGCGTATTGGTCAGAAATGCTCTTACTTGGGTCGATAATCGCCTCTAACATATCTTTGGTAGAGAAACGCGTACCCAATTGTGTCAAATCTGGCCCGATACTTCCACCGTCTCCGCGCATACTATGGCAACGGTTACAAGTGATGGCCTCGTACATGTTTTTACCGTTTTCAAAGTTACGGCCTGTCAATTTACCCTCTACTGCTGCCACAGAATTATCAAGTTTCCATTGGCGGCCTGGACCTTTTGGATAAGTTACTTTCGCAATGTCGTTTCCATTTTTGCTCAACAACTCACCACCTGAAAGCTTATCGTAGTAGGCAAATTTACCTTCTGGTACGTTTTTCAACGCCATTTTACGAGCGCGATCGATAAAACCAACGTAACTACGACCACCTTTGTAGCTAAATGCTTTATTGAACCACTTGAAATACTTTTCGTGAAGTTCTGGCGTCCAACCGTTTTTAGCTACGCTCAACATCGTTGCATAGAAAGTTTGTTGTGCAGGAGGCATACTTTTCAACATGTCAGCAATGTCTAAGCCATATTGTGGATTACGCATAATCAACTCAGCCGATGCTGTAGCTGTTTCGCCACCAGCAGTAAGGTTGGTAGGTTGTTCTTTTGCTTCAAGCAATGCGAGGGTCTTAGCTACTACGCCAGGCGCATCTAGTGTGACGAGTACCTTGCTAAGTCCACGGTTAATATCAGCATTAGTTGAAGGATAAAACGGATTAAAATACTTGTTAACCAGTGCCGTAGTAGCGGCATCAGGGTTGCCCATACGAAGCAAAACAAGTTCAACAGCGCGTAACAAATCAACTTGTTGAGATTCGGTCAAACCTTTGAAATTGATACCTGTAAGTCCTTTGAGAATTGCATTTTTTTGTTCTGCCTTCCCAAGTCTTGCCAAGGCAATCGAAGCATTGATAAGCGAAATAGGGTCTTTCTCGCTAAGGGCGCGGTCTTGCCATTCAGCTACGGGTTGGTTTTCGATAGCAACGCGAGCGGCATAACGAATATGGCGATCGGGGTGTTTCAAGTAAGGCCAAGCAGTAGCTACTGCGCTAGGATTGACCGTAGCGTGGAAGCGCTCTAAGCTTCTTCTCAATTCGTTGTCTTTATTAATTGGCGTCGCAGCAACAGGGGCGGTACTTTCACTTCCTTCATAATATACACGGTACAAGTCAGATTCAAGACGGCGACCGCCAGTAAGGAAGTACAAAGCGCCATCTGGTCCGATTGCCCCGTCGGTCAGTGGAAGAGGAATACCCGATAAAAACTCTTCGCGTTCACCTGCGTAAGTAGAGCCTGATGGCTTGAGGTGAATGGCGTGCATGATCCCAAAGCTCCAGTCGAAGGCCAACAACGTTTTTTTGTATTTGGCAGGAAACTTAGCATCTTTCAAATGAATAAGGTTGGTAGGAGAGCCTTGTCCGATGTTAACAATCGCAGGGAGGTTATCAGGCCACGTAGCTGACCATTTTGCTGTACCTGTTCTCCATCCAAATTCTAAGCCGCTGGTTACGTGCGCAATACGCGTAGGGCGGTACCAAGGCAAACCAAAATCCCATTCCATATCCGAATCGTATGTAAACAAATCACCCACTTCATTAAAGGCAATATCATAGGGGTTACGGAAGCCTGATGCAATCATTTCCCATTTTTTTCCATCTGGGTCAATGTTGGCAATCCATCCTGCAGGTACTTTAGGCTCGGCATCGTGGCCACGGGGGTCTTTGATCATCGGCAACAAGTTGTCGTCTTGCCAAACAGCAGGGAGTCGGTACTTATCCATGGCAGGAGGCTGTGTAAAGTTTCCTGCTACAATATAAATAGACTGCTTGTCGGGTGACAAAATGATGCTGTGAGGCCCGTGTTCACCTTCACCTTTAAATTCTTTTATGGTTGCAACTTTGTCAAATTGCTCGTCACCATCGGTGTCAAACAAACGATACAAGCCACTTCCTCGGGAGAATTTGGCATTGCTGCGGTTGTTAATCATGACGTACAAACTATTGAAAGCATACAACAACCCTTGGGCATATCCCATACCGACAGTATCAGTCGTCATTGCTTTAGGGATAGTAAGTTTCTCCACCGTTGGGGCAGAACTTCCTGAGCCAATAGCGGGGATTTTTAATCGAAATAATCCACCATATTGGTCAGAAACAATCATTCGACCTTTGTCGTCAAAAGTCATAGATACCCAAGAACCCTGCTTATTGTCGGAAGGGCTGTACAAGTGTTCTGCTTTGAAACCAGGTTGAAGACGGAGTTTCTCCACCTTCGGGTTGTCGCGGCCGTTGACAGCGGGCTCCGTTTTGTTGAGGATTGTAAAAGACGCCGCTAGTGTAAACAGGGCGGAAGCCACTAGAAATGCGCGGATAGAGCGGTGTTTAGTGAACATAGGAATAGGAATATGGATACAAATTTAAGTTCAACGTTCTAATGGGTGGAATCGTAATTGTACTGTAAAAGAGAGTTTAATATCTTATTTTACCTTAGTCTTTGAAAAAAAGGCTACGTAGCCCTCCATGAATCAAAAAACTTCGAGCCGACTGCGGCAATCGGCTCGAAGGAATTGGTTAGAAATTAGGACTTAAATCTGCCTCAGCAGCTGGTAGTCCGTAGTATGGGGTTATGATGGTAAACGCATCGGCTGGAACGAAACCTTCCACAGGGAAATAGTAACGTGCTTTGTTGGCTTTTACGCGGTCGCCGTATGCTTTAATAACGGTTTCCAAACGACCTGTGCGAACTAAGTCGAATAGGCGCTTAGATTCAAAAGCTAGTTCTACGCGGCGCTCTTGATAGACTGCATCACGAAGAGCTGCTTGGGTAGTAGCCGTCGTATTAGCCAAACCAGCCCGTGTACGTACTTGATTGAGGAATGGAGTTGCATCGGCAAGTTTATTTTGCTCAATCAACGCTTCCGCCAAGAACAATAATACTTCTGAATAGCGATAAATTGGCCAGTTCATCCCGTGGTTGTTGTGCAAAGCGTGTGGTCTTGCATACTTCTTGATGTACGGGAAAGTTTTATCAGCATGTAAAGCTCCGCTTAAAGTAATCATTCCAATTGTGGCTTCTTTGCGCTTATCGCTTGCTTCGTAAGCTTCAATCAAATCAGGGGTTGGAATATTATTGCCTTCTCCTGATAATGGTTGCGCATTACTTGTACCTGTAATGGTAACGAGTTCGTTAGCGGCGATTGGGTAAGGAACCATGTTATACAAAAAGTTACCATTAAGCCCAGCCGAACCTTCCAAATACTGTACTTCAAAAACTGATTCTTTGGTGTTTTTGTTACCTGTACTGGTTGAGAAAGCATCCGCATAATTAGGCATCAAACTGTATTCATTACTTGAAACAATGGCACGAAGTTGGGTTTCAGCATCTGTCCACTTTTTCTGAATCATATACACGTTTGCTAACAACGCACGTGCCGAGCCTGATGTTGCACGGCCTGCTTCTTGGGCTGATTTGGCGGGAAGTAAACCAACAGCATCGGTCGCATCTTTGATGATTTGAGCATACAATTGATCTCCAGTAGCAAGTGCAGCAGCAGCCTCCGAACGATTGCCTACTGGGGTAAGTTGTAAAGGGGCACGGTTGAAATAACGCGCCAAATCCAAATACCCTAAAGCTCTTAGAAACAGGGCTTGTCCTTTTACGTTCTTTTTGGTGGCATCTGGGATGGTAGAGGCATCAATCAAGGCCAATACCTGATTCGCCCGCGCAATCATCAAAAAGTTTTGACGATAGGCCGTCAATACGTTACCGTTGGTAGTAACACCATTGGCCGTCGGTACGTTAAAGTCTGCCAAGTTCGACTGGTTTTCGGTAGCTCCAAAGAGTACGTTACGCACATACCGCGCATTGTCAGAATGCTGCTCTGTCAGTAAGTGAGATGTGATATTGTGTATCGTACGCAAAGGAACATAAGCCGCATTGACAGCTTGGATAAAGTCAGATTCTGTCTTGAAAAAAGTGGCCGAACTAAGGGCGGTTTCGGGCGTTACGGTAAGAAATTCGTCGGTGTTGCAACTAAAAGCACCCAAGCTTAACGCAATAGAAAATATGATGGATTTTTTCATGTCATTCAGTGATTTTGGTTAAACCGTTGGTTTAGAAGTTAAAGTTGATACCAATGGTTGATGTACGTGGAACAGGGTAGTTGAACAAGTCAACACCTGGGCTCAGGTTACCACCGTCGCCGCCACCATCTGTTTGGGCACTGGTTTCAGGGTTAGAACCACCCCAGTACTTCGTAAACACTACTGCTTGTTGGATAGAAGCATAGATACGTGCCGAACGGAACACTTTGTTTGGCTTGTTGATGGTGTAACCAACCGTGATGTTTTTGATGGTAAAGAAAGACGCATCAGCCACAAAACGGCTATTTTGCCAGTCACGTTCGATACCCGTCACTGTACCACCACCTACGGTTGTTCCGTAGAACCCTTTGCCAGGGTTAGCTTCTGAGCGCCAACGGTATTTAACTTCTTCGTGTAGGTTAAATACCCCATCAAGGTTAGCAGTGCTGTACAAGTGACGAACCCATAGTTGGTTGCCTTGTGAACCTGAACCTACCACACTGAAATCAAAGTCTCCGTACGTTAAATTAGTGGTAACTCCGTAGGTAAATGTTGGGAATGGATTACCCAAAATGGTACGGTCGTCTTTGTCGCCACCGTTGGTAATTACACCATCACCGTTGATGTCAACCAATTTGATGGTTCCTACGAAAGAACGTCCAGGAACGATAGGAGAGTTTTTGAGGTCTTCTGCATTCTGATAAACACCATTTGCTTGGTGGCCGTAGAATTGACCAAAAGGATAACCAACGCGAGTGATGTGGTGCAGACCATACACACGGTCAATACCATCAGCCAAGGCAAGTACTTTGTTACGGTTGAAAGAAATGTTACCATTTACGTTCCACTTGAGCTTGCTTGTGCTAAGAATACGCGTGTTAAGCGAGATTTCATGGCCCCAAAACTTAATCTCACCAATGTTGTCATTGAAGTTGCCAAAGCCTGATTCCTGTGGAATCTGAACGGCATACAACAAGTTGGTTGTATTTTTGGTATAGTAGTCGTAGGTTAATTGGAAGCGGTCGTTAAGGAAACCAATGTCAAATCCTAAGTCGATTTGGCGGGTTGTTTCCCATCCAAGATTGGCATTAGCAAGTGATGTTACCGCTGCACCTGGGGCTACGTTGCTTCCAAAAACTGCGTTTACGGTGTTGTTGATAAGGGCATACTGTGTGTAGTTACCAATGTTGTTGTTACCTGTTACACCGATACTTGCTCTTACTTTAGCAAACGAGATTTTGTCGAAATTTTTCATGAAATCTTCATCCGAAACAACCCATCCTGCTGATAATGATGGGAAAGTACCCCAGCGGTTGTTTGAACCAAAACGAGAAGAACCATCGCGACGAATAGAAGCAGTGAAGAGGTATTTGCCTTTGTAGTTATAAGTCAGACGTGAAAGCAATGAAGTAAGTCTCCATTCTTGTACGTTGCTGTTGGTACCACCACGTGCGATGTTGATTGCTCCTTGGATTGTTGGAAGGCGGTCGTCCGAGTAAGTGTCGGCTTGGATACGGCTCGACTCACTGCGGAAGCTTTGGTTGGTATAACCTGCCAAAAGTTCAAAGTTGTGGTCGTTGAATGACTTAGAATAAGTAGCCAAGTTTTCGTTCAACCAGCCAAAGTTATCTGTGGATTGACGAATCGAAACGGCCGTTACAGGTACGGCAGTGTTGATGGCACTCGTTGCAGTAGATGGGTTGAAGAAGAAGAACTTCTGATTAAGCAATTCTACGTTCATCGACGACTTCAACGTCAAGCCTTTGATAGGGCTGTACGAAATGTAGGCGTTAGAAAGTATGTTGGTTTGTTTTGTTTCGTTCTTCAACTCATACGCTGCACGAACCCAGTTTGGATATGCAAAGATGTTACCTGTGCTAGATGGGAAACGATTGAAGAGTGGTAGCTCTCCTTTCTCATCATAAATAGGCATGATTGGCCACGTGTGAATGGCGTTGAACAAAATACCAGTACCACGGTCACCATCCGTACGAGGAGTGTTATCAAAAACGTACTGAGGCGCAATATTCATCCCAATCGTTACTTTATCCGAAACCTTGTACTCGCTGTTCAAACGGAGTGAATAACGCTGATATTTGGTGTTTAATACAACCCCTTCTTGATTAAATACCCCAGCTACAAGCGATGTACTTACTTTGTCTTTGTTAGAAGTTAGGGTTAAATTGTAGCTTTGTACTGGTGCACGGCGGAGGAGGGCATCATACCAGTCGTTGTTTTTGCCTTCATATTGAGAAGGATTTTGGAATTCAACTGGCACTGGAAGTTTAGAGTCTTCGTAGTGTTCTTTCTTAAACTGAGCAAACTCAACGGCATCCATCATTGCAAAACGGCCTTTCTTAGGCACTACCTGCGTTCCTGTAAATACGTTGAAACTCACGTTTGTTTGTCCGCTTTTACCTCTTTTGGTCGTGATAAGCACTACCCCGTTGGCAGCCCGCGAACCGTACAATGAAGTCGAAGCCGCATCTTTCAAAATCGAAATGTCTTCAATTTCATCAGGGTTAAGTGCGCCAATATTTCCAGTGATAGGGAAACCATCAACGACATAAAGTGGGTCACTACCACCCGATACTGAAAGCTGTCCACGAATACGAATGTTCATCCCAACCCCAGGCTTACCCGTTGTTTGGTTGATTTGAACCCCCGCCACTTGTCCTTGGAGCTTCTGCCCAATCTGTGATACAGGTAAGTCTTTGATTTCTTTAGAAGAAATGGTTTGAACGGCTCCTGTTACTTCTTTTTTCGTTTGGCTACCGTATCCCACTACGACAACCTCACTCAGAATTTTGTCATTCGTTTCGAGTGTCACATTAATGGTGGCTTGTGAACCTACTGCCACTTCTTTGGTAAGGTACCCAATGTAGCTGAATACAAGGGTGGAGCCGTTGGGAACGTCAAGTTTGTAGTTTCCGTCGGCATCTGAGTTGGTACCACGGGTAGTACCTTTGATGGCGACGTTTACTCCAACAAGACTTTCTCCGTCTTTGGCAGAGATTTTTCCCTTGATGG
This sequence comes from Runella limosa DSM 17973, assembly GCF_000482465.1. Lineage (GTDB taxonomy): Bacteria > Bacteroidota > Bacteroidia > Cytophagales > Spirosomataceae > Runella > Runella limosa. The sequence goes on along the minus strand of NZ_AXVJ01000044.1, from coordinate 122,483 downwards.
CGTTTTGAGCAAATGAGCTGGTAGCTACAAGTAATAGTAAGGCAATGATGCCTACACACAAGTTGCCTCTACCCTGAAGTAGGATAAACTTTTTTTGCATGGTGTAAAAAATTAAGTGTTTATAAATAAATAGAATGGTATCAAGGCTTCAAATAATTCTATAAATCCCTGACATTATACAAATATGCTTTGTAGGGCTGAGAGAACTATCCTATGCAATCCTGTATCATTGGTATAAAAAAAGGGGATAAACCGATTTTGCATGGTTTTCCCCTTTTCTGATTTTATTAAATATGTATTTTTCAGTTAGTTACCAATTTTCAGCTATTGGTGTTGATTGAAAAAATGTGATTTTGTTTTTAAAAAATATTTCTTTTTCTGTACTATTTTAAGAACGTTTCTACGTTTTCCTTGGTCACGAGCTGAAAGGGAATTAAGGTTTGTTTCTCGAATTTTTCCCCTTTTACAATTTTAACAGCCGTTTCAAGGGCATTAGCACCTTGCTGTTCGGCGTTTTGGAATACAGTTGCGTTGAGCGTTCCTTTTTTGACGGCTTGTAGCGCGTCTGGAATGGCGTCAATACTGACCACAATTACTTTGTCTTTCATGCCAGCAGCCGTCAGGGCATTCACGGCACCCATACCCATTTCGTCGTTTTGGGCAAAAACCGCATTGACATTTGCCCCGTAGGACTGAATCCAGTTTTCCATGAGCGACATGGCCTTGGCGCGGTCCCATTCGGCCGTTTGGTGGGCAAGTAGTTTTAAATTAGGGTTCTTTTGCAGGATTTCGCGGGCGCCTTGTTCACGTTTGATTTGGGCGGCTTGTCCCATGTAGCCGTGCATCATCAGAATGTTGCCTTTTCCGCCGAGTTTTTCCGCAATAAAATTCATCGCAATCCGCGCCGATTCTACGTCGTCTGAGCCCACAAAGGCACTAGGGGCAGCACTGGTTTCTGAGTTGACATTGACAATGGGTATTTTGGCCGCCAATGCCTTGGTCACTGCGGGCGAACTGGCTTCTACTTCGCAAGGGTTCATGATAATGGCATCGACTTTCTGCGCAATGAAGCTTTCGACTTGCTCTACTTGTTTGAGGGCCGAGCGCTCGGCGTCAACGACAATGAGTTCAACGCCCATTTCTTGGGCTTTTTTCTCAATTTCGTCGCTTACTTTCACGATAAACTCATTTTGCATACTGAGCATCGTCACCCCAATCTTAATTTTTTTGTCTCCGCTGGCTTCTTTGTTGTCGCTGCTACCTTGCCCGCAACCTACCAATAATAATGCGCAAAGCGCCGAACCGATTAATGTACGTTTCATTTCTTTTATGTCAATTTATGTAGTTACTATGCCCGAACATTTTTAAATCCATAAAAACCGTGTCTAATCCATCCCATCCGTGTGCTACTATCGACGATTGGAAAGAGTAGATAAAATAAAAACCCGAAACCCACAATCTCAAACTACTTCTTCTGATTCCAACTATCAAGTACCACGGCGCCGATGATGATGGCACCCATTACTACTTGTTGATAATAGGAAGTAACATTGAGGAGGTCGAGGCCGTTGCTGATGACGCCAATCAAGAGTGCACCAATGAGCGTTCCTGTCATCGTACCTGTTCCGCCCGAGGTACTTGTGCCACCAATAATGGCCGCTGCGATGGCGTCGAGCTCGAAACCTGCACCTGCGTTGGGCTGTCCCGTGGTGATGCGGGCCGTCAGCAGAATTCCCGCCAAACCCGCCAAGCCGCCACACAAAGTATAAACGGCCATTTTGACTTTGTTGACCCGAATCCCTGACGCAGTTGCCGCTTGTTCGTTTCCCCCAACGGCGTAAATATACCGTCCCAACACCGTTTTTTTGAGAAGAAGTGTACAAAGAATAAAAAAGACGACCAAAATGAGAATGGGAAAGGGAATCCCTAAAACGCTTCCGCCGCCAATAAAATTGAACGAATCGGAAAGGTTAGAGATAGGGCGGCCTTTGCTCAAAATCAAGGCCAAACCGCGGCCAATGGTCATCATTCCCAGCGTCACGATGAAGGGTGGGACTTTGCTTTTGGTAATCACCAACCCATTGAGCGCACCCATGGCCACACCCGAAAGCACGCCAACGCCAATGGGAACAATGACGGGGTAGGTATCAGGATGCGCCAGTGAAGCCGCCACGACGCCCGTGACGGCGACCATCGAGCCCAACGAAAGGTCGATGCCACCCGTAATAATGACAAACGTGACCCCAAAGGCCAAAAGCGCATTGATGGATACTTGGGTGATGATGATGGTCCAGTTGGAGACGGTCATAAACTGCGGATTGATGACTGCCAATCCCAAGCAAATCACCACAAAAGCCCCAAATATGCCGTATTGGCCTAGGTTTTTTGAACGAGTTAAAAGTGTATTCATGTTTGTTGGTTTCCTGTTTTGGGGTATCTACTGCATCGCATATTTCATAATCACATCTTGCGTAGCTTCTTCCCTGACAAGCAATGCCGTTTGTTTACCTTTCGACAGTACCAGTATTCGGTGGCTAAGTCCCAAAATCTCGGGCAATTCCGACGAAATCATCACGACAGCGATACCTTGGGCCGTTAGGTCGTTGATGAGTTTATAAATTTCAAACTTCGCCCCAATGTCAATGCCCCGCGTAGGTTCGTCCAGAATCACTACGTCGGGAGCAGCCTGAAGTACCTTGGCGATAACCACTTTTTGTTGGTTCCCGCCGCTGAGATGGCTTACTTTTTGGGCCGCGCCCGTGGCTTTGATGCGCAGGTTTTGCATCATGTGTGTGGCAACGCTTGCTTCTCTGTCGGTCATCACCCAGCCTGCTTTGGCGTGTTGCGAGAGGCTCGAAAGGGTGATGTTATCCTGAATAGTCATGGCAGGAATAAAGCCCAATCCTTTGCGGTCTTCGCTGACGTAACCAATGCCCAAGGCGATGGCTTCGGCGGGGGAATGGATGCGAATGGTTTGCCCATTAAGTTGAATTTCGCCATTATCATAACGGTCTAGTCCAAAAATAGCCCGCGCTACTTCCGTCCGACCCGCGCCCATCAAACCTGCCAAACCCAAAACTTCGCCTTTGCGCACCTCAAACGTGATGTCAGAAAATACGCCTTGGCGTGTGAGTCGTTTGACCGAGAGTACTACTTCGCCCTTGGAAGGGACAATTTCGGGAAAAAGATTGGTGATTTCGCGGCCCACCATCATCGAAATCAAGGTAGGTTGGTCGAGTTCGGAAGCGGGTTTAGTTCCGATGTATTGCCCATCACGCAAGACGGTAATGGTATCCGAAATCTGAAAAATCTCGTCCATTTTGTGCGAAATATACAGGATTCCGACGCCTTGTTGTTTTAAGTCTTTGATGATTTTGAACAAGGTCGCGACTTCCTTGTCCGAAATGGCCGAGGTAGGCTCGTCCATGATGATGACCTTGGCGTTGTTGGAAATAGCCTTGGCGATTTCTACCATTTGCATTTCGGCCACGCTCAGGTGTTTGAGCAGGGTAGTGGGGGCAATGTCCACGCCCATTTGCTGTAAAATGGCTTCGGCTTGGGCGTTGGTGTGGGCGTCGTCGAGCCAAAAAGGGAGCCAATTGGTTTTTTCTCGCCCTAAAAAAATGTTTTGGGCAACGGTTAATTCGGGCACTACGAGCATTTCTTGGTGAATCATCGAAATGCCGCGTTTGAGGGTTTCGTTGACGTCGGCGTTTTTTAGTACGTCGCCTTCCAGCCAAATTTCCCCCGAATCGGGAGAGAGTAGTCCCATCAAAATTTTCATGAAGGTGGACTTTCCTGCGCCGTTTTCGCCCATGACGGCATGGACTTCGCCTTTTTTGAGGTCGAGCTGGACTTGGTCGAGGGCCTTCACGCCCACAAACGACTTAGAAAGGTTGCGTACTTGCAGTAATTGGTCAGGTTGGCGGGTCATTAGGAGGAAAGCCCTTTGGTGGAAAACAGTGTACTAAGGCAAAAAAGGGCTTTCCTTACTCGTTTTTGAGGCGAAAAGTGGGGAGTGGTTGGCAGTTTCTTGAAAAAGGGGGCTTAGAGACTACTGTCTTTTTTGATCCTTAGAACAAAGTCAGATGTGGTATTAAAATCTTCTGCAATTTCTGCAACGCTTAATTTACCCCGTTGAAGGGCTTTGATAATATTGGTTGTTTTTTCCTTCATTACGCCGTCATCAAATGCAGAATCTATGACATTTTTTAAGTCACGATACGATTTGAGGCTTTCTTCGTATAATTCTTTCTCCTCGGAAGTAAATTTGGCGATTTCAGCAGCTTCAAAAAGTCGTTGAAAGATTCGTTCTTGCAAACTTTTGGGTCTATCAGTAAAATGCGGAAGATACTTTAATACATACAACCATTTGTCATATGTGGTTGATAATTCTTCTTCTTTTTTATTAAAATGGGGCATTTCTAGGTAAATAAATGTCAACTTATCGTAAAAAACTTCACAATGTTGGTTTTTTAATTTTACTTCATGCCTTACTTCTTTGGAAGATACGCTATTTCTAGATTCTTCATCACTAAATGTAAAATCAAGAATTCCTACGGTATAAATCGCAGTTAGTTGGTAATTCCAATCTCCTGTTTCTGCTTGTTCTTGTACTGGAAATGTTGAATAAAATACACTTCTATCTTTGAAGTAATTTTGTTTGGCTTTTTGCATTTCAACGATAAATCGCTCTCCAGTAGAACTGATACAATACAAGTCAAAAATAGCCTTTCTGTCTAATTCGGTCTGTCCAATATGCTCATTTTTACTGTATTTTAGCTCTGCGATCTTTTTATTATTGGGAAGAACAACTTCATTCAAAAAGTCAATTAATAAGTCTTTATTAAGCTCGGAGCCAAATAACTTTTTGAAGCCAAAATCGGTAAACGGATTGATATATCGTTCTTTGAGTGACATATTATTAGCAGTGTTTGGCTGAAAAATAGGCACTTATCAAATAAAATACAAATGGACCTGCAATATCTCTTTGTTGATTATTTGACTAACCATCCAAAGCACGTTTGCGTATCCATGGTACAATTTGTGTTCTATTCAATAGGCAATGAGGGTCGTTGAAGATGTTACACAAAAAAAGAGAAAATTTTACGGATGTTCAAACAACAGCCGATGCACAAAGCCACCGTCGTTGTATTGGAGTTGAAGCATGTGTTCGGATAGCTCAGTGACTTTATATTCGTACAAACCCAAGCCCGAATCCCCCGTTTTGATGTTGATTTTGAGGGTACTTCCATCTTCGCTCAACGACCAAATTCCCGTATGAATTACTTGTGGGTCGTTGGGATTGCACTTGGTTGCGCCAGCGTTGTATTCGTAGTGTTTTTTAGGAGTAAAAACGTAAATGTCGTCTCTGAGGCAATTGGGCGTGGCCGAAAGCCTATCTTCGTAGCGACTGCCCAGTTGGACGGTGTAAGCCGTGACGTACCACGGTTTGTCGCTCAAAAAACGCTCTTTGGGGGGTAAGCTGGGTTCTTTGGTGCAAGAAACCAAGGAAGCAACGAAAAGAAGACCAAAAGCGAGGGATTTGAAAGGCGTGTTCATGGGAGTTGTGTTGTTTTTTGTTCAAAACAACGACACGTTTCTGTCTCCCTCAAGCGCAAATAGACGAGCGACGCTTTTCTTCGACAGACGACGACAACTTTAAACCACTATTTGCTGATTGGGTATTCGTATGCCTTTTGGACTGATGATGACGTATTTTGTCTTCTTACCACTATCTTCTGCTTTCAGCATCTTTTTAGTGACCAAATCTTGTAAGTCTCGTAATGCAGTATCGTTTGAAGATTTGGTAAGTTTAGCATAGACAGAGGTTCTTAAAAAGCCCACTTCTTTGTCGTAATTGTCATATAGATAATTAATCACAAGTCGTTGTCTGTCATTAATGGCCACGAATTTGTGCTGTTCCCAAAAGCGGGCTTTATCTAAAATAACTTCTAAATTTTGCTCACTCGACAGAAGTGCTCTCTCAAAACAACCGAGAAACCATTCTATATAAGGAGTGATGTCAGCAGTGCCTTTTTGTGTTTTTTCAATTATATCATTGTATCGTTTATGCTCTTTGAAAATCTGATTAGAAATGCTGTAAAAGCGGATTTTACTGCCATCACTTCTAGCTAATAACATGTCCATTATGTCCCTAGCTAACCGTCCGTTACCATCATCAAAAGGATGGATTGTTACAAACCAAAAGTGGGCTATGATGGATTTTAGGACTAAGTCTAAGGTGCTTTCGTTATTGAGCCAATCCAAAAATAGGCTCATTTCGTGGGGCACGTTTTCGGCAGTAGGCGCTTCAAAATGGACTTTTTCTCTGCCAAACGTGCCCGAAACTACTTTCATCCCTGTGGAACGGTAACGCGCCACATCAATTTTTGTATAACCACTATATCCCGATTGAAACAGCGAGTGATGCCAACCCAAAAGTCGTTCTTGAGAGAGAGGCTGGTCATAATTTTGCGTAGCATCTAAAAGGACATCCACGACGCCGTCGATGTTGCGGGGAATGTTACTAAATTCGGCACTTTCAATGCCTAGTTTTCGGGCAATAGATGAGCGAACAAGTTCAGTATTTAAAAATTCGCCTTCGATTTTGGACGAATCAGTAACTTCTAGAATCAGAGACTCTAAGGTAGCTCGCTCAATCAAATCGAATCCTAAACTCTCAATATGCCCAAGTAAACGTCCCTGCAAATGTCTTACAGCAGCTAAAAGAGGTAGTAGCCTGCCATTGTCCCAACTAAAGTCAGTCCAATTGTTTCTTTCGTGGATGTACATAGTTTTTCGCCGCAAAATATGCGGTGAAAATACGCTTTGTTCGCCGCAAAAGCAACTTCATGGCGCTCCTCTTGGCACGCCACAGGTAGAAAAGTAAGCTACTACGATAGGGGAACTTTCTGACTTAGTCATCACGGCTCGTGCCGCCCCGTCGCAAGATGCGAGCGACGGCAGGAGGGAATACTTTACCTTATTACTCTTTTTTGAAAACATTGTCACAGCCGTCGATGTAACTTTGGTTAAACACCACTTGATTGTCACAAAATAGAATGCGACCGTATAAATAGGTACTGGGCGATGACATCGCGAGCCCCCATGAGTTGCCGTCTTCTTGTTTTATCCTCCAGTTGCCTTGGGTCAGCGTCGTTGAATTTTCGGTGACTGAAAAAGTACGGTTGCTGCGAAAGGTCACACGTATTTTTTTATCGGCATACTTAAACTTCCCCAACAAAGCGCAATCCTGTTTAGTCCACGACCACGAACCTTTCAATTTTTTGGCAATGGTGGTCGTATCAAGTTTTTGGGCTTGGTTACATTGCCAATAGGAGTAAAGGTTGAGGTCCTTCTCTTTGCAAGAAACCAACCCAACCCCAATTGCCACACATAAAAAAGTAAACCGCATAGGGAGTTTGATTCGGGGGAGATGAGGTAGGGAATAGGTCTATTGATTAGCCAAATTTATACTTTTTGTCACGCCGTAGGCATCTAAATCATTTGCTTTCTATAAATGGAAGGGAGACACAAAAAAATAGCTGTGGGACACAGCTAACGAGGGAGCATTTCTGGCACATATCGTATTACAAACACTATCTTTATTGAAACTCTGAAGTCAACATTCGGAAGACTTCGACCAATAGGGATAATTCTGAAATTTTGCTTCTATCCTTCACTCGCTATATTTTAAATCGTTCTTCGTTATGATATTTCAAAAACTCAACGTCAGGTAAAAAACGTGAAGGAAGAATAATTGGTTGATTGTCAAACCTGCCAAAAAAATCAAGGGTATGTTGATTTTTGTTTTTTAGTATTAATGGCGAAACTCTAATCTTGTAATCAGGTGTAATTGTAATATATCCTGACTCAAATGCTTTGTCATGCAAAGCGTTTATTGCTATTCCATTTCGTGGATTTAGTCTGTTTTTTTTGTCAATACCCCACGGACGAATGTGCCCTGCTATTAAAAATTCAGGCTTATTAATTCCTGTAATACAGCAAGTATTATTGTATGCAGCTAGTATTGAGCTCCTAAAAAATGATTGATTAACTCTTACTTTTACTATCTGCTCCCTTGTCTTTCCTTCTCTTAGTAGTTCATCTTCTGGAATCTGGTGTAATTGCTCAACAGTTGTGTGTTTAAATTGTGCTAACAATTTTTCGCTTTCATAGGGAAGTATATCCCAATTGTTAAAAAATTCATTCCAAATTTTATTATCTGCTTTACTTGCATTAGAAGCTCCATTTATGCCTCTTGCTTTTAGACTTGGGTCTAAGCTGGCAAAGTTTACTAATTTATATGCTATTGAACTTGGCGTCCTATTTATCAGATTGGCAAGATTTATTACTTCTGGATTTAATCGATGTAAACGGCCAAAGGGCAATTTACAATACAAGTTAATTGCCAATATTAATTCATCTCTTGTCCATAGCCTTTGACCTTGTTTCATAATAAACCTCCATTGTCAAAATCTTCATCATATTGCATTATAAACTCATTTTTACATTTTTTATTGATACACTTGTGGATTTGAGTTTGATGTTTTGTTTGCGATATCTCTAAAATTACCTCTGACCTTGAACCACAATTTGGGCAGGTTGCTGGCTGGTCAGAGTAGATAAAAATATTAGAAATAGATTTCACTAGGAGGTAGTTTTTGTAATATTAAAGATTGAATTGAAAATTCTATCCGTTGAGAATCATTTAGGAAAATTAAAAAAATAGGTTTACTTACCAATAGATACTTAAATAGAATGGCTAAATGAATTGATAAATGAAAAAAAGCCATGATTGCAGAACTCAACTTTTGTTTAACCTTTCCAAGGTTCAAAACCTTGGAAAGGTTAAAATTACTACCCAATCGCTTCCGCGCCCGTATCTTTCCAGCTACGAGAATTGGCAGATTCAATAACCGCTTCGCATACCTTTTGAGTTTGGAGTGCGTCTCTGAAAGTTGGGCCGCAAGGTGAGCCGTCTTCGAGGCTTTTCAAGAAATCGGCTACTTGGTGGATAAAGCTATGCTCATAGCCAATACCGCAACCTGGAATCCACCAACGGTTCATGTACGGTTGGTCGCCGTCGGTCACGTGGATAGAGCGCCAGCCGCGTACGATAGATTCGTCCTTGTGGTCGAAGTATTCGAGGCGGTTCAAATCGTGCAAATCCCAACGAATCGACGCGTGTTCGCCGTTGATTTCAAACGTATAAAGGGCTTTGTGGCCGCGTGCATAGCGCGTTGACTCAAACAAGCCCAACGAACCATTGGCAAAATGACAGTGAAAAAGACACGCATCGTCGATGCCAACAGGCTCTACTTTGCCCGTGAGCTGGTGCATCCGTTCTTTGACGAAGGTTTCGGTCATGGCCGATACGTCGGTGATGGCGCCGTTGAGCCACATCGCGGTGTCGATACAGTGCGCCAACAAGTCACCCGTTACGCCCGAACCCGCCGAGGCTACGTCCATGCGCCACAAACCCGTACCACCTTGCGGTAGGTCGGCGTTGATGGTCCAGTCTTGTAGGAAGTTGGCACGGTAGTGAAAAATCTTGCCCAATTTCCCCGAATCAATGATTTGTTTGGCCAATGTCACCGCAGGAATTCGACGGTAGTTGTACCAAACGGTGGTTTTTACGCCCGCTTTTTCGGCCGCTTCCACCATGGTTTCGCCTTCGGCCAAGGTGCGTGAAAGTGGTTTTTCGCACAAAATCATTTTTCCCGCTGCCGCCGCTGCCAACGCGATTTCGGCGTGGCTGTCGTTGGGCGTACAAATATCAACCGCGTCGATGTCATCGCGGGCAATCAATGCTTTCCAGTCGGTTTCGTACGATTCAAAACCCCACTGCTCGGCAAATGCCTGTACATTTTGAGGGTTACGTGAACACACCGCTTTCAAAACGGGGCGGTACTCCAATTCTGGGAAGAAATTGGCAATTCGGTTATATCCATTGGCGTGGGTACGGCCCATCAAACCCGTCCCAACTAATCCGATTCTGATTTCTTTTTTAGCTGACATAATGAATGTTTTTTGTCAATTCTTTATTATTTCTTTGTCATGTTGAGCGGCAGCGAAACATCTAAAACCACGTACGGGCATCCCCATCCTATCTTCTGAATGACAAAAGGAAGACTAGCCTACCCAGCCGTGCGCTTTGCGTACTTTTATCATTGCCGCAAGAATGTCATTCCACGTTTGTTGGTTGTTCATGACCGCGTTCGGGAACATACAGCCATCCCAACAAATGTGTTTGAAAGCTTTGGTCAACTCACCGCTTTCGTCACGGAGCCAAAGTCCCGCGTCGTTGGTGATGTCGAGTTTACCGTTCGGGTCGGTTGCTTGGCAGTGGCGACCTGTTTTGTCGTGCGAACCAGAACCAAAGACGGTACCGTCGTTTTGGGCCACGTGGAAGTCAATCGTCCAAGGACGAAGCGCCGCCGTCAATTTACGCAAACCTTCGAGGAACGTTTCACGGTCACCCCATTGAAAATCTTCGGGCAACACGCGGTGCTCAGGGGCATTGTAACCCAACAAATAAAGCGTCGTGTGCGACATATCAGCTTGGAAGCCAATGTTTTTACGGTCAACGGCCTCCAATGTGTCGAGCATGTATTTCCACGAGTGCATCCCGCCCCAGCAGATTTCACCTTCGGCGGCTAGGCTTTCGCCAAAATCAGCGGCTACATCGCAGGCTTCGCGGAAGGTTTGGGCGATGAGTTTAGTATTTCCCGCAGGGTCAAGTGCCCAATCGTGTGGGCTACTTGCCGAGTCGATACGCACAATGCCGTTCGGACGGAGTCCCCACTCGCGGAGTTTTTGGCCGATGTGGCATGATTTACGCACCATTTCCACAAATTCGGCACGTTGCTCTTTGGTACCCATGGCTGGGCCACCCCAGATAGGTGCCACCAAGCTACCCACTTCGAGGCCGTGCTTGGCTACTTTGTCGGCGAGGCGTTTGATGCCGTCGTCAGATATATCGAGGTCGTAGTGCGGGTCAAAAAGACCAACGTCCACGCCGTCAAATTTTACGCCGTCCACTTCTGCTGCCGCAGTCATTTCAAGCATGGTGTCAAATGCGATTGCAGGCTCTGAGTCAGGGCCTTTACCCACAATCCCAGGCCATGTGGCATTGTGGAGTTTTGGAAAATTGTTTTCTGCCATTGTTAGAAAAGTTTACGTTTTGGTTTATGTTAAACCTTTAAACCTATAAGGTTTTTAAAACCTTATAGATTTGGGTTTGGGGTTTGTGATTATTTTACCACGACTAAATCAGGGTTATTAGGCCCGAAGTGCTTCAACATCACGATAGGGTCAGTTGACGAATAGTTGGTGATGGTAACGCCTTCTTTGGCTGCACTTTCAGTCACAAAGAACTCGTCGTTGGTCAATTGTCCGTAGCGAATCAAGGCAGGCGTTTCGATGTTCCAAACGCCCATTTTACCGTGTCCTTGCATCATGATTAAGCCGTATGCCGCGCTGTCTTTGATGGTTACGGTAGCGCCAGGCAAGACGGTGAGTTCTTTGGCACTGTATGCTTCGGATCTGTAACAAATCCAGTTTTCTACGTATCCTTGCGCTTGCATATCTTCCAACGGATGTACGGGCCTAGGCATCATAAAGTGGTTAGCGGCAAAATTGGGGTCCACGTTGGCATCCCAGTCAATCACCGAAACCAACTCGTCATAATCACCCATCTTGTCTTGTGGCGTGCCGTTCCAAAGTAATTCTTCTGGTACAATTGCCTCATTAACAAGGCTTTGGTACATTGCAAAAATATCGGATGCTTTTTGTGGTTCGTAAGTACACAAGCTACCTGGCGCGTGCAAAATCCCTGGAGGTACGTCCCAGCCTGTGCCTGGTTCTAATTTATAAGCCGACGAGAAATTGGTGATTTTGTTGTCACCTTTATTGAAGTCCATCAAGCATTGCTTGATTTGTTCTTTGGTCGTACCTGGCGTAATTCCGAAGAAGGTATAAGGGAAATCACCACCGTGGTTGTTGAGTTGGGGAGGGAAATAATAGGCTTCGGGTTTTCCATTTTGCCCTACCAAAGCTGCCTTTTCGTCGTTGTGGTGGATGTGGTGAGGAAGAGGCCCCATGTTGTCAAAAAACTTGGAGTACATCGGCCAGCTTTGGTATTCGTCCCAAAGGCGGTCGCCAACGATTTCACCTTTCAATTCGTCGATGACGTCTTTTAATAACAGTTGTTCGGTTTGTCCACCTTCTTCAAATACGACTTTACTTAAACCTTCGTGTTCTCCCGTGAGTGGGCCATTTTTGGCAGGGGTGGTTGATGAAAGCCAACGCTCGTCGATACCGCCACGAACACCGCCTAATACATAATAATCGTCGGGGTGAAGTTTGATACGACGACCAGGAACGCAAAATGAGCGCGGAACCCACGTCGGGGCTAAACGTAAAATGCCTTGTCCTTGCTCTAACGCTTTTGCAGCTATACTTGAATTTGCCATTTTTTCAGGGGGTGCAATTGCACTTGTTAAGAGTTAATTAATGAAAGTTGTGTGTGTTTCTTATTACCCGACAAAAGCGCTAATGGACTCTTTATCGGTCAAAATTTCGATTTCGAGCGTGTAGCTCCGTTTTTCGCCTGGGGCCAATTCGATGAGGGTGTTCTGAGCCCGCGCTGCCGACTGACCAATCGGCGGGTGGGTGCCAGGCTCCAGTCCCGTTACGTATTCACCTTTGCCCCAGTGCTGCCAGTTGGTGAGCCAAGGCAGTTGGGCTTTGGGAAAACGAACGGTAACGGCAAACCCAAGTGCCTCATTATAAACTCCGCAACTTGCTTGTCCGTTGGCATCGGCCTCTATGTCAATAAAGGCGGCTTCTTCGCCAAAGCCACTGTGGGCTTCGAGCGGGGCAGGACAACGGCGAAAATCGTTGTCGGCGTTAAAAATCGGATTTTGAGGATTTCCATCGCGCGACTGCCATTTTCCTTGCCACACCAAGCGTGATCCTTCGTCCACCAGCGGCCAACCAAAGTTGCAGTGGTAAAGTAACATGTGTGGGGCAGGGGTATTGGCGCGGTTGATGATTTCGTCGTGGATTTTGATGGTCGGCTGGCCGAGGATTCCCGAAATCGTCCGACGAAGTTCTAAGACAGGGCCAAAAACGCGGGATTGCCTGATGATGCCCGTAATACTCATGTCTAGTTTTCCAGCCGCAGGGTCGGGTTGAATGATGGATTCGATTTCGGCGGGGATATTGCTAATCTCGCCGTGCAAACCGCGCTGACCATATTCGTCCGACTCAGGGCCGCCAACGTGGCTCAACCCGCAAGTGGTCACTAAACCGCCGCCAAACGTCCGAAGCCAATCAATACCTCCGTCCGAAAAAGGCTGAGGGGGCGTAACGCCTGCGTGACTCAACCAAGCCAAACCGTGCTGATTGTAAAAAGCCTCGGCAATGTCCATGGCGCGATCAAGCACCACTTTGTACCGCAAACCCGTTCCCGTATTGATCCACGCAATGCGCGTACCACGTCCTGCGCCGTTGTCCAGTACGGAGGTTTCAATGCCTCCCCACTGCGCCGCGTGTGACAGTTTATCGGTCCAAGGTTGCGTGTTTGTTTCGTTTGTATTCATAATATTAACTATGCTGAATTAACCAATTCTTCACGCGTGGATTAAAGTCGTCCAAGTGCTCAAAATGGAAAATGTGTCCCGCTTTTTCGTACAAAAACAACTCGGCGTTAGGAATGGCATTGGTCACTTCTTCCGCCATCCAAACGGGGGTGAAAATATCTTCGCGGCCTCCAATTACAAGGGTCGGCTGAGTGACGTTGGGCAAATCGGCCAAGGCATTGTGCGAAATGCACGCTGCTGCTTGTCCTTCCAGACCGTGCAAAGGCTGTGGAAAAGGGTCGAGGCCAGCTTGGGCACGCCCCGCTTCCAGTTCAGTCGCAATTTGCTCGTTGTCCCACGACGATTTTGAATAAATCAATTGCTGAATGTACAAGCTAAATTCCTCAGGACGAAAACGTGCTTTGCAGTGCATCATGTGGGTAAAAATGGCTTTGGCCGCGTTGTCGCAGCGCGCCCAAGGACACATGAGTACCAGCGAACGTACCTTTTTGGGGTGGCGAACGGCGAGTTGTTGGGCAATCGTACTTCCCATCGAACAGCCAACAACGTGGACATTGTCTAAACCTAGCGCGTCGAGCAGCCCCGCATAATCATCGGCCATTTGGGCGGTAGAATAGGAGCCTTGTGGCTTGTCGGTTTTACCTACGCCACGGTTGTCACCAATGATGCACCGAAAATCGTTTGCCCAGTACGAGGCGTGAGGTTCCCACACACCGCCTGCGGCCGTGATTCCCATGATGAGGAGCAACGGCTCGGCGTTGGTCGCGCCCCGCTCTTCGTAATAAAAATTGATACCGTTGGTTTGGACAAAAGGCATACTATTGAGGATTGATTACTAGACTTTGCTTTTTTACCACATAGCTCACATAGTTTTTTCACATAGAAAACCTAGGACTATGTATCCTATGTGTTAATGCTAGTGTGTTCTATGTGGTTTAATTGATTTAAGGTTATTTCAGATTAGGAATTAAATCATTTAAAATCCAACGCCCATCGTGGAGGGTTACAAAATCGGGGTCGTCGAGGGCTTCTACGCCTTCGTCTTCGCAGATAATCCAACCCGAATAATTGATGTCTTTCAACCACTGCGTAACACCCAACAAATCCACTTTACCGCGTCCCATTAGCGCAAATTCAGGATTTCCGTCCCAATCTTTGTAATGAACGTGGTTGATGAGCGAGGCGTATTCTTTCATTTTTGTGAGTGGGTCCATGTCGCCGTTGATGATGTGGCCAACGTCGGGAGTCCAGCCCGTCACGGTTGCATCCAACGATTCCAACACGATTTTATAATCTTCCTCGGTACGAATGATGGACGAATGTGGTGAGTTGGGGTGAAAACTGCACGGTACACCAAGGGCATTGGCGCGGGCCGAAACGGTATTCACAATGTTGACAAGGCTTTTCTGACGCGCTGCCAAGTCGTGGCGACCCGTCGGGATTTGTACGGTATTCAATACTGCCCCAGGAAAACGCTGTAACAAAGCGATGGCGTTGTCGGCGATGCGGCGCTCGTCGTCACTTTCGCCGTTGCCATTCCACTCCAAGGCCAAAGCCACGGCGGCTAGTTCGATGCCTTGTTCCTTTAATTTGGCTTCCAACAAGTCGGGGTTTACCAAGTCACCCATCCACGTAAAAATGGGTTGGATTCCCGTAAAACCTGCTTGGGAAATAATTTCAATCATGTGGCCCAAACGCCCTTGGTGGGTGGTGCCGTTTCCGCTCATGAACCAAGTATAAACCTCGGAACCGAAACGAAAAGGAAGTGATGCTGACATAAAATGATGGGTTATTTTTTCTTGAATATTTCACCTGGCATGATTAGCGAATTCCAATCGGCCAAATCGGCGGGTTTTACTTTTGTTTTGTAGCCGTCAAAATTGAAAGGCGTTGGCTGGTAAGGGCCGACAAATTCAATGGGGTTGTTGGCTTTGATTTTTTTCTCCATTCCCATTGCCCAAAGGGCGGCGTTGATTGCCATGCGGCGGAAGCCTTCATTCAATAAGTCCTCAGACGCCCCGTGGGTGGTGGTAAAAGCACGCCCCTTTGGCCCAGATTCCACCGAATAGTTTTTTACCCAAGCGACGGGCAAAAGTTCTTTGGTCGGGTCAGGCTGAGAAGAGGGCGTCATGCCGTTAAGAACTTGACCACGGGCGAGCGTCGTGGTGCCTTCGTTGGGGTAAGCCGTGTATCCACCCGACTGTACCCAAACCTCTTTGACGCCCCGTAAAATAGGATGTTGTTTTTGGGAATCTTCCAAAATAAGTTTTGACGATTGTTTGTGGTTGGTACCATAGTGAGACACCCAAGTTTCGCCCAAAACCAACTCTCCAAAGCCGTCTTTCCAAGCACTTTTTTCCCCTTTGTAATTCCAAGAATAATGCTCCCATTTGGCATTGCCTTTGTTATTAAAAGCATGGGTAGCCGTACGGAAAGCAACAATTGGGCCTCCGCGACGAATATAAGCGTCGAAGTGCTGCATTTCTTCGTCGTCGAAATTAGAAAAACGCGTAAACAGAACCATCAAATCAGCTTTGTCCAACGCGGCTAATCCTTTGAGATTAGAACTTCCTGGAAGGATGTGTCCGTTGTCGTCAAGTCCAAAAATAACTGTGCAAGTGAACCCGTAGCGTTTGGCCAAAATACGGGCCAAGGCAGGCAACGACTCTTCGCTGCGGTATTCGTGGTCGGTGGTAATAAAAACAATGTTTTTGCCCCGCCCTGGGCCTTTTTCTCCCTTATAAACAATTTGGTAGGCCGACATTGGATGCGGGCCTTTGGCCGAGCGAGTGGGCTTATCGAAGGTAAACCCAAATGCGCCGAAAAGCAAGCTGCACCAAACTATCAAAAGACCGCTTTTTTTCATAGTGAATAGCGTTTCAGGGCATCGTTTTTTAATTACAAATTATGCTTGATAGACATTTCTCGAATAAACGTCAGACCATTTTCGGCGATGTGCCAAGGGTCGTTGTATTCGCGCCAAACCCCAATCGCATTGGCAAAGTCGGGGTCGTTGCGAGAAAAGGCTTCAATCGTCAACCAACCTTTGTACCCAACTGCCGCCAATCCCGCAAACGCATTGTCCCATGGAATATGGCCATCGCCAGGCGTGCCACGGTCGTTTTCGCTAATGTGGACGTGGCTCAAGTAAGGAGCAATCGTGCGGATGGCCGATTCGTATTTTTTCTCCTCAATATTGGCATGGTGCGTGTCAAACATCGCCCGTACGTTGGGGTGATTGGTGAGTTGTACCAAGTTGGCGAGGTGCTCCATCGTATTGCAGAGGTAGCACTCAAAACGATTGAGGGCCTCGGGTGCTAAAATCAAGTTGGCTTGCGCGGCGTATTCGCCAGCGGCATGTAGTACTTCGGCGGCGCGAGCAAATTCATCGGCTGATGCTGGGCGAGACACAAAATGCGCGTGAGCCGAGTGAAAAGGGCCGCAAAGTACCTCGGCGTTTAAGTCGTGCGCGCGGTCAATCACCCACTTGAGTTGGTCGAGGGCTTGGGCACGCACGGTCGCCGATTCGCTTACGGGGTTGGTGTCGGGGCTAACCACTGTTACGGCCGTAACTCCCAATCCTAATTCACGCGAGCGATTTCCTACGCGTTTGTAAGCATCTTCGTCGGGGGCTCCTATAAAGTATTCTACGCCGTCGTAGCCAATTTCTTTAAGGCGTTCGATGATGGGAAATAATTCGTCAGACATTCCCGCCGACCATGCCAATACATTAAAGCCAATTTTGTTCATATTCTTTTCGAGCAGTACGGTTAACAAATAATTGTGCATTAGCACTTAAGTGATGATGCAAAAATAGACTTTCCAAGTTTCAGGCTTATACTATTGATAATCAGAGGAGTTATAAACTTGGAAAGTCTATTTTTGCACAAATACTTACAATTGCTTCAAACGGAGGTTGCGGTATTGTACTTTCATGGGAGGGCCAACGTGTACTTGTACGCCCAAAAACCCTTTTAATTTTCCGTTTACTTGGTCATTATCAGTGACATCACTCATCAACACGCCGTTGATATAATGTTGTAAACGATTGCCTTTGATAACCAAATGAAATTCATTCCAATCTTCTGACTTGATTTTTGTTTTTAACTCATCTGAAGTTCCCAATGAGCCAGTCACTTGGAGGTCGGTCCAGGCATTGCGTTTTACTTTGCCACGCACTTGCTCAGGGGTCATCGGAGAAGACTGAGGGCTAATCGTTGTGATTTGACCACGGTAGGCGAGGGTAGTGCGTTTACGTTCCTCGTAGTTTTGACCTGTGTAATTGATTTGGCCGTCAATATCGGCTTGATAGCCTTTCAATGCAAAAGGTACGTCTGTGAGGCGTTCGCTGCGATAATTGATGCCTGAGTTACCCGCTTTGGCAATGTTAAATTCGCCTTTTAGTTCAAAATCAGCAGGTTCGCCTCCTTTCCAGATAAGGAAGTTGTTGGCTTTGAGCAATGTACTAGGAGTAATTTCGCCGATAAGCACACCGTTTTCGGCGCGCCAGTAGGTAGGGTCGCCGTCCCAACCGTCGAGGTTTTTACCGTTAAAAATCTGTTTAAAGCCTTTTTCAGACGAACCTGAGCTGGTGTTAGAAACTTTGCAACCACTCAGTACTATCATAGCGGAAAGAAATCCTGCTTGTAGAAATTTAGCACTCATTTTGTTAAGCATGTAGATAACGATTTTATGTTTTAGGAATAAGCCTGGTGTTTAGCCACAAAAACGATTTGGGAACTAAGCAACGGACAAATTAATATTCAAATATTTCTAAAAAGAGTGTGAAAGACTATCCTACACCTACCTGCTCATTTGTGTTATTTTTGACTGTAATTGTGCTGCATCCTGCGTTTTTTTACTTATAATCAGTTATTTACCCATTCTGTTGGAATACAAAAAAAGAGCAGCTACGAGCCCAAAGTCATCTTATTCTAAAGCAAAAAAAGGGGCATTATTACCCCTTTTTATTGATAAAATATGTGAAGATTGTGCAGAATTGAGCTTATCGAAGCAGTAAAACCTTGCCCCGCCGCGCCACATTGTCTGACTCCGTATTGGGTAAAATGACGTAGGTGTATTCGCCAATGGGGGCGGGGCTATTTTCATAAAAACCACCCCAAGGCAAAGGCCGTTCTTTCGACTGGTGGTGAATGAGCTCGCCCCAGCGGTTATATACAAAAATCTCGGCATCGGGGAATTGTTCCAAATTTTTTATTTCCCAAGTATCATTGATGCCGTCTCCGTTGGGACTGAAGGCGTCGGGAATGAACATCAATTCTACCACGACGACTTTGATGCTAATCTGCGAGCTACATCCGTTGGCGGCGGTGGCAGTAAAAGTATAGGTCTCGGTAGTAGGAGTGGAGATATTGGTTTGTAGTGCGGTGGGGTCTTCAACACCCGTTGGAGGTGTCCATTGGTAGATTTCACCGTTGGGGGTTGCACTTTGGACTTGCACATTCACTGAAGCATCTTTTAATTGAGTAACGCTGTTGGGCGCTTTTAAAACGGGAACAGGTTTGATTTCCAAAACGCGGGTTTTTGACAAGATACAATCGTTGCCAAAGCTCACCTTATACTGAACCGAATGAAGGCCAGGGCCTGCTTTTTGAACGTTTAGGTTGTTTGTCTCCACCCCGCTCCCTTCAAAAATACCTCCTGATGGACTGGCCTGAAGCGCTACCCGAAGTGCAGGGTCATAACAAACTGCCAAGAGAGAATCGAAGCGGATAGTGTCTGCCAAAACTTGGGTAATGGCTTTGGCATCCGATAGTGCAGAACAGCTACCATTAAAAATTCGCACCTGATAGGTTCCTGCGAGCGTGGCGTACAATTCGTTGGAGCGCTGGGGTAAGACCTGACCATTGAAACGCCATTCGACAGATAAATCGGGGGGGAGTGCTATTTGTAGTCGAATAGAATCACGGTTACATAATAGGTTTTTGGGCAATGAAATTTCTGGTTTTGAAGGCGAAGGACGCTGTACGACAAAGGCGGTGTCGCGGCTAATACAGGCATTGGTCGTGCCACGAACGGCGACGATATAGGTGCCGAGCTGGGTAGTGCGCAAATTGTGACGGGTTTCGGTCGGAAGCACTGCGCCGTCTTTGCGCCACTCATATACAAAACCATTCCCTTGGGTGGTCTGTACTAAGGCAGTATCTCCGTTGCAAATTCTGACGGTATCAGCGGGGGTAAAACGGATGCTAGGGCCTTTGGCTAATACTACCTTGACCAGCTGCGAGATTGTATCAACGGCGCATTGGCGCGTATAGCTCGCAGTTACTTGATATTCACCCGCTTGACTGATGCTAATGCTCGTATTCTTTTCATTGGGTATGTTGATGCCATCTTTTTGCCATTGGTACGAAACGTTGGGTTGTGACGTAAATTGCAGGGTCGAATTTGTACCCTCGCAAAGCTCCACCACCGAGGCTGGCAGCGCTGTGTTGGTGCTATTGAATACGGTTGGTACTGGAGGTGGAGCCCCGCTACAGTCAATGACTTTTAACTGAAATTCTCGACGGGTTGAGCCTATTTTGACGCCATTTCGGTATTCTTCTACCAGAATGGCAAAAGCATATAAGCCTAGTTGGGAGGCTTTTACGGTAAGAAACCCTGTACTAGGGTGAATCACTAGGGTAGGGTTTCCTGGAATAACGTTGGAAAGTCCATAGCCCGCTGCCCATTTGACTTCTGGATAAGAGCTATGCGATTCGCCCAAACCAAAGGCAGCTACTTCAGAAGTATAACCATTTAGGGGAGTAACCAGTGAGTACCGCAATTCATCGCCATCGGCATCAGTAGCACTCATGTTCATTCTAAATGGTTTGTTGATGCAGATGTATTCGCCGTTGGGAATACTAAAATTGGGAGAAGAGTTGCGAAAAAAACGACCGTTTTGGGTAAGCGCAGGAAACTCTAAGGTAAAAACCATGCCGACATTGCGCCCAGTTTCGTTCAAATTATCTACCCCTGCCGTGCGGCAACAGCGCTCCCAAATGATGTAATAACCACCTGGGTCGTTGTAAAGGGCAGCATTTAGGTTGAGGGTGCGGCTATAAATTTGAGCGATAGTTCGAAGCCTTTGGGTACCCGCACAGGCTTCGTTTTGGTAGATGATAGGTTTGTTTTGACTGACTTGTTGGGTCAATTCAAACGAAGTTATTGGGGCATGGTCTCGTTTACGGAAAACATAAACGATAGCGCTTGCGTCATTGTTAGAGTTTGGCCCTCCCACAACAGGATTGAGCGTATTGGCGTCTGCATAAAGCGTAAGGGTGAGGATATAATTGCCCTGCGTAGGCTGCGCTATCATCCGAAAGTCCCCGCCAAAAATATGGACAGCCCAGCCATCAGCCACAATAGACAAGAAAAGTACAAGCACAAAAATCACTCGCTTCATCATCTTCTGCTCTCAAAACGTTAAGGGTTTCTTAAAAAGAATTATAAAGCTAGTGATTTCGTGGTTAAAATGCTAGTCTATTGCTAGTCAATGATTTAAAATTTTGAAAAGTTTTTATCAAACGGCTGCTAAAACGCCATGCGAGGCAAGGGACTCACGGTTTGGGCGCAGAAGTCGGCCTGCTCAAATTTGAAATGCGAGGCCATGGCAATCATGGCGGCATTGTCGGTGCAGTACTCAAAACGCGGGATAAAAACATTCCAACGTTCTTTTTCGCCGAGTTCCAAAAGCGATTTTCGTAATCCTGAATTGGCCGAGACGCCCCCCGCAATGGCAATGTCAGAAATGCCCGTTTGGCGGGCTGCTTTACGGAGCTTTTGCAACAACATTTTGATGAGCGTATGCTGCACGCTGGCACATATATCAGCGATGTTTTCTTCGACAAACTGTGAATTCGTCTTGGTTTTGCCTTGTAAAAAGTACAAAATGGACGTTTTGATGCCGCTAAACGAGTAATTGAGCCCAGGCATTTCGGAAAGGGGGAAATTGTAGGCCAACGGATTTCCTTCTTGGGCGTGTTTGTCAACCAATGGCCCTCCAGGGTAGGGCAGATTGAGCAATTTGGCGGTTTTGTCGAAGGCTTCTCCCACGGCGTCGTCTTGGGTTTCTCCAATAATTTCCATGTCGAGTGGCGAGCGTACTAACACAATTTGGGTATGTCCACCGCTGACCGTCAGGCACAAAAATGGGAAGGAAGGAGTTGGGTCTTCAATAAAGTGCGCCAATACGTGCGCCTGCATGTGATTTACTTCAATGAGCGGTATGTTTAGCCCCAAAGCAAAGGCTTTGGCAAACGATGCACCTACTAATAATGCGCCCAAAAGGCCAGGGCCGCGCGTAAAAGCGATGGCATTCAGGTCTTTTTTGCTTACTTTTGCATCCAGAAGCGCCTTTTCGACCACAGGGACAATGTGTTGCTGATGGGCACGAGAGGCTAATTCGGGGACAACCCCACCGTATTTTTGGTGAATCACTTGTGTCGCTACAATGTTGGAACAGATTTTGCCGTTAGAAATAACGGCCGCGGAAGTTTCATCACACGAAGATTCGATGGCTAAAATAGTTGACATTTGTTGGAAATTTACGTTACTTGTTGAGTAGTCACCCAGCCCATGAAGCGTATCCTTTGGCACATCTTGAACGCACTCTTTATCCTCTTTGTCACAGTCGTGCTGTTGGCAGAGATGATAAGCCTATGTGTTCAATTTCCATTGATACAAACCTCGCTCGTCGGCTACGTTACCCAAAAACTTTCTAAAGAACTTCAGCACCCGACTTCCGTCGGAAAGGTAAGCATTAAATGGTTTAACGCCGTTTCGCTCGAAAAAGTTGAGATTCGCGACCGCAAAGGCCGTCCCATGATTCAAGTAGAGCGCCTCGACGTCAACCACGACTTTTTGGCGCTGGCGATCAGCAAAGATAAAAAGACTTTTGGGACATGGCTCGATGAGGCTACGCTTTACCGTCCTTCGGTATGGTTGGTGAAAAACCCCAAAACGGGTGATTTGAATTTGGATGAGTTCATTGCCCGCATCGAAGAGCTGACTGCTAACCCCAATTCCCCAGGGGTAAAAGACCAAAATGTGCCGTTTTATATCAAACAAGTGCATTTGATTGAAGGGACGTTCCGTTTTGACGATCCTCGTGAGCAACGAATGTCGGGTAAAGCCTTCGATTACAACCACTTTACCTTGAAGGGTATCAGCGGAGAAGCCAAGAATTTTATGATTTTGGGGGATACCATCGCCCTCAAAGTTCGGGGGCTACATACCTACGACAAACGTACCAATTTGACGGTAAAAGGGTTGAATTCCAACGTGATGTACTGTCGTACCAAGCTGGAGTTGGCAGATTTGTACGCGCCCATTGGCAATTCGATTATCAAAAATTATATTTCTTTCAATTATGACAAACCATCGGCTTTTGGCGACTTTAATGCCAAAGTACTGATGAAAGCCCACATCGACAGTTCGCGGGTGCGGTCGGAAGATTTGGGGTGGTTTGCCGACTATTTGTTTACGCTCAATGAAACCTGGAAAGTCCACGGAGATTTTCTGGGAACAGTCAACGACTTTAAGTTGACCAATACCGATTTGCGATTTGGTAAAAATAGCCGCCTGCGCGGGACAATCGCTTTTAAAGGTGTGACAGAATTTGCGACTTCATTGTTGGATTTTGACATGGTTGAGACGCGGGTCGATGCGGCTGATTTGTACCAATATTATCCCGAAAAATCGTTTAATGATTTGGCGAAAAAATTCGGGGTAGTGGATTTCTCGGGTAAATACAAAGGCACAATTGACCGCTTCAACATGAGTGGGGATTTTAAAACGTCGCTGGGACAAATCAACGTCCGAGCGCTTGAAATGAACCTCGCCGCTCCCGTTCCTACCTACGTAGCCGATATGAAAACCCAAGATTTTGATTTGGGAAAGTTGGTAGAAGACGACGCGTTTTCTCAACTTGATTTGGACGGAAAAATAAGCGGAAAAGGGTTTGATATTAAAAATGCGGGGCTGCGTCTTGATGGCAAAATGCCGAAATTTACCTACAATGGCTACGTCTATAAAAATGTGTATCTGAACGGTACGCTGCAAAATAAGCTTTTTAAAGGCTCGGTGATTGTCCGCGATACCAACCTCATTGCTGACGTGGACGGAACTTTTAATTTTAATAAAGACAGGTACTCCTACCACGCCGAAGGTTTTGTACAACGCGCTGATTTGCGCGCGCTCAAGTTTATGAAAGACTCCTTGTTGATTCACACGGAGTTGAACGTGGACTTGGAGGGTAATACGATGGATGAAATGGTGGGCAAAGCGAAGTTTCTGAATAACTACGCTACGTTTAAAAACCGCAATTTGGTCGTTGATACCTTGTTGGTTGACTCTCGCCTAGAAGAGAAAAATCGTGACTTAGACATTCGCTCGGAGTTCTTTAATTTTAAAGCCAATGGACGCTTTGAACCTACCAAAGCGGTGGTGGACTTGGCACGTTTGTTTGATGAATACCAAATGTACTTTTTGGGAGACGAAGCTGCCCAAATCGCATATTATGAAAACAAACAACTCAAGAAGCCAATCGGGGAGCGCTATAGTGTGGCGTATGATTTGAAATTTAAGAAAATGGATCGCCTGTTGGCGTTTCTTTTTCCAGAAGGCTACGTCTCCAACGGGTCGCGCGTGGAGGGGGTATTTACGGTAGATAATACCTCAATGTTTTCGATGACGGGGCAATTGGATACCCTCAAAATTGGGAATAACTCGTTCTATCACACTGAGTTGGATTTGAATACCTCGAAGTTTACCAATACGCCTCAAGTGCTTGCATCGGCGATTATTCGGTCTGACCAGCAAAAATTGGTGGGAATTGCGCCTACCGAAAACATGCAAATCGAAGCTGCTTGGAACGAAGACCACATAGCTTTTCGGAGCAACTTACGCCAACAAAAACTGCCTAACCGCGCTACGCTCAATGGTGAACTTCGGTTTGTGGGAGATTATATGTCGTTGCAGTTCAAAAAATCAAAACTCCGCTTGTTGGAGGAAGACTGGAACTTGGATGCTACCAACCTGATTATCATTAATGGTTCAGAAGTGCTTTTGAGCAATGTGAACCTAAAAGCAGATAAAAAAGACCAGCTAATTTCCTTGAACGGAAAAATGTCCACCAATGCCTCCGAAGAACTGGCTTTTGAAACCCATAATTTTGAACTGGCTACCCTCAACCCCGTCCTAAATGTAAATCTTGGGGGCGTGGCCAACGGTAGCCTGACGATGAGGGATGTATATCGTACGTTGATTTTTGACAGCCAGCTTCAGATTAAGAAACTGACCTACAATAATTTCTTGATGGGCAACTTGATGGGTGATGGTGAGTGGGATCCTGTTGATAAGCACTTGCACGTGGACATTCATTTGGACAAAAACGAGAAGCGTGAATTTACCGTTACGGGCACTTATACTCCCGACCGCACCGACGATGAGTTGGACTTAACGGCCGAATTTAACGAAACAAACCTCAATTTGATTGAACCTTTTGCGCGGGGGTTGGTGTCGAACATCACAGGAAAAGCTGTTGGGAAAGTGTCGGTGAAAGGAGCGGCGTTGTCGCCTGTGCTGGATGGAACGGTGGATGTGAAAAAAGGACGTTTGACATTCGACTATTTGAAAGCGGTATTGTCGTTTGAAGATAAAGTCTATTTCGGAGAAAGTGATATTCGGGTAAAAAACCTTCGCCTGACTGACCCCGAAGGAAACGTGGCCAATTTACGCGGGGGCGTTTACCACGATGGATTTAGCAAGTTTTCGTTAGGTTTTGATGCCGAAATGCGCAACTTCCGAATGCTGAATACAACGATTCGGGACAATGAACTTTTTTACGGCAATGCCTACGCAACGGGTACCATGGAGATTTTTGGCCCCATTAATAATTTGAACATTAGTGCCGATTTGACCAGCAATAAAGGAACAAAAATATACATTCCGCTCGATGGCGCGGCCGAAGTGGCTTCCGAAGATTTTGTCCAGTTTGTGTCGCCAGTAGAAGATACCACCACGCAAATTGCGAAGGAGGATAAAGTTATTCCCGCCCAAGAAAGTAACATCAAAATGGATTTTCGCCTCAACATGACGCCCGATGCGTACTGTGAAATCCAGTTTGACCGACAAGGAGGTGATGCCATCAAAGCCTACGGACGAGGGCTTATTAATCTCAAAATTGATACCCGCGACGTATTTGACATGGCTGGGTCGTACGAGATTCAAAACGGAGACTATTTGTTTACCTTGCAAAACGTCATCAACAAGAAATTCCAAATCCAGAAAGGAAGCCGAATTTCTTGGACGGGCGATCCCTACGGCGCAATTCTCGACGTAAAGGCAAGCTATTTGTCCAACGTTTCGTTGGCACCCGTACTGTCGGCCAGTACCACTACGACTTCTACTTCCAACAACGATGCGCTCATGTCGCGCCGTTATCCAGTAGAAGTAACCATTGGCCTAAGCGAGCGAATGCTGTCGCCCCAAGTGACGTATGGTTTGAAGTTTAAAGAATATCCTGCGGCTTATTCGTACATCGTGACAGCCCTAGAAGAGCGCCTCAAGCGCGACGAACAGTCGCTGTCGCAGCAGGTGAGTAGTATGTTGTTGTTTGGGCAACTTTTCTCTGATCAAAACAACATTTTGGCGCAATCAGCAACGGGTATCGGAAACAGCATTGGAGAAATGGTGACGAGCCAAATCAATAAATGGGGGTCGTCGTTGAATGAGAACTTAGAACTTGGCGTGTCGGGCTTAAACTTTAATTTGAACGACCCGACCATTAATGCTCTCAATAACTTGCAGTTACGTTTTTCGTATCGTTTCTTAAACGACCGTTTCCGCATCACCCGCGACGGTCGCTTGTCGTACGGGCAAAACCAATACGATGCGACGAGTTTGTTGCTGGATTGGACCCTAGAATACTGGCTCAACGACGACGGAAGTCAGCGTTTGCGGATGTACAATCGTAACGTCCAAAACCAGTATTTAGCTTCTACGGGCACGCCAATGGCAGTATCGTATGGGGCTAGTTATTTATTTACCCGTAGTTTCAATTCGTTTAGAAATTTAGGGCCGAAAGAATCGCGTCCCGAAACCCTTCCCAAAACAGATTCTGGCAGGCTCACCACTTATCGTAACTCGGTAATGAAGTAAAAGGGGGGCTCACAACCTGTTTATTTTTAACTTTTCTTCAATAAATCATCAATTAAAAGTTTGAACATCTTGGTGTCTCTAACATCAGGAGAGTACAATTTTAAAATTTGACCTTTTTGGTTTAAAATAATGTACCTTGGTAAATACTTTACGTCAAATTTTTTGGCAAAATCAGATTTCATACCTCCAGAAACCCACGACGACTCTTCAGGTTTTAATTGCAGTTTTTTTACACCTTTCCTCCAATTTTCTTCTTTATCATCCAAAGAGATTTTTAGAAAAGAAACCTTGTTCTCGTTTATGTAGTGCTCTTGCAATGCTTCAACAATAGGAAATGCGTCTATACAATTGCCACACCAACTAGCCCACAAATCAATGACAGTAATAGGTGTCAACTTTTCATTAAGTTTATACGCATCATTAGAGATTGTCAGAAGTTTAAAGTCGCTGATATAATCTTTATCTGTGTATTTTATTGAGCTAGGCGCTATTTCTTCGTAATATCTCTTCCGAATAAATGCTCTTCTTTCTTCGTTTAGATAGGGATCATAGACTGTCATCAATGAATCTATTGATGGATAATGAGTAAGCGAGAGGTAGCGCCTGGCGTTAGAGACTATAAAATATAAATTGTCGGCAATTGTATAAGAACGTTTTTCTCCATCATAGTGGCTAGATACATATTTTAAAAGATAGGCATAATGGCCAATTTTTTGGTACAAGCTACTGTCTTTTGACTCTCGTACCCTTGCCAAAACATAGCTGGGTAAATATGAAGTAAAGAAAAGCAGACTACTTGCTGAGTTTAAGTTAATTTCTTCTTTCTGGAAATTTGTTGGTTGGATGTATTTTTTGAAGAAATTTTCTGCTTTTTCACCCTTGTATTTTCGATCATTGATGAAATTAATTAATCTTCCCAATCTATGATAAGTTAATTCAGTTTTTTCAGTTGCGAAGAAAGACTGCATTAACTCATTTGACGATAAATTAACCAGGTTTTTATAAATGATATATACCGAATCTAACTTGTTATAGTGAGTTTCTATTTTTGTTAAATACCCTTCTTCCGTTATAGTCTTTCCTATATCTCTTAAAAGTGGCATTCTGCTAGTAGTGTTTATCTCTTGTAAATAATCGTTGGCGATTTTGTAGTCGCCTTGATATTGAAATGATACAAACCCATTTTTTTTATTGTTCATATCAATGCTTACTGTAAGTTGATGGCCTGGTACAATAAATATTTTACGGCTAATTCCATTCACAACTGCTTCCATATTCATTGATTTTGGAAAGCGGTATTTCTTTTTACATATTCTATTGTTGATTATTAAAGTGTCGGTAGTACTTGTCAAATAATTTAAACTGTAATTTAAAAGTATGTAAGGAGCTGATAAGTTTTTTACTTCAAACCGAATGGTTGATTCGATTTGTGTGCTATCTTGATTTGAAAGTGGATTGTCTTTTAGGTAACTTTCATTGTTGCCAAAAGTATCTAAAACCTTAAAGGTTATAATAAATAGTGTGAGAAAAAGAGTTTTCATGGTATGGTTTGTTGAAAAAGTGCTCTATCGTTATAGTTAGAAAACTATTTTAGCTATAGATTAAAGGTGTTTAGTCCATTTTAAGGTTAGGTAAAGTTAAAAAAAACTTAGTGTAAAAAAAATAAAATAATAGTAGATTGTGGTACCAACGAAGCCACTGAGGTGAAAGTTTTGAATAGGGTAATTTTGGTGCAAAAGGCCGACACGATTGCCCAAAAACGACTTGAAATCACCAAGCAACGCTATTTTTTGGGTAAACTCTCTATTACTGATTTGAATATTGCGCTCAATGAAACCGTGCAAGCTCGTCAAAATTATGTGAATGTGTTGAAGGCATACTGGACATCCTTTTATACCTTGCGGCGATTAACGCTTTTCGATTTTTTGAAGAATGAGAAAATAACCTATTCGGAAGGGCGTTTTTAGTAACACTTGGTTCAGGGTTTACCTGCGGGCATTTAGTATTTATTCAAATTCAATGAGATTTCTTCTTTTTTGGCAAAATTGGAACCGTTCTGAGCGGTTTTTGTACCTTACTGCCTTAGGGCTTTTGACGTTTAGCTTGGTTTGCCTTCTCTTTTTTCACTATCGAGGCATCGAAAATTCGATAGAGTGGAAAGTCCTGAGCGAACTGGACGAAGTCCCTGTGAAACTTGATAGTTTGAAAGTCAGTGGGCAGCAGTTAGCAGATAGTAGTCAGCGGGCAGAGACGCTTGTTTTGCTTGGCAAATCTTATATCCTGAAAGAACAGTTTGTTCCAGTTCAAATAGATACCCCAGAATGGCTAGGTTGGGGATATTTAGGTGGCGTGTTGGCGGGTTTTGTACTGTTGTTGGCCGCTATTTCGGGTTTGCCGCGTAGGTGGTACATTGGCGCCATGATGTTAGTCATTACGCTGCTTTCATTGTCCCATTTTGAAGTGCTACAACTTTTTGGCACCGACAATTCAACGGGCTTTGTGCTGGTAGCTGTGGTGTTGGGTATTGCAAGTTATTATATCCACGCTTTTCGAGAAGATATGCCGATGGTGCAGCGGATTTTTCTATTTGCGGGAGTGGTAGGAGTTTTAGTGGTGGCGTTTTCTTTGGCCGCTAAAGCACCAATGCAAGCCTTGACCGCGACCACCTACAGTTTGCTTCCCATGTTGATGTTGAGCGTTGGGTTTATCGGATGGCTATCGATAGAAATTGTGGCGGGTTTTGTGTATGTCGTAACTAACCCTCGTACTGGTTTTGGCAAGACGAGTTTGTTCAACTTTTTGTTTTTGTCAGTACTGTACATTTTTAGTACGTATCTGTTGTATCTCAAAGTAACCCGCCAAAGCGATGCTGCGTTTTGGTATATAAGTCCTGTAGTAATATATACTATAAGTCTTATTTTAGGGATATGGAGTTTTGCCCGACGAACCGAAGCATTCTTGCCTTTTCGTGAGATTGGTGCATGGTTATACGTTGGATTAGGATTGGTAACGACTACTGTGATGTCCTTTGCGCTTTTTACCCACAACAATTCGTTTATTGAAGTTTTTGAAGATGCGGTGGTGTATAGTCAATTGTGCATCGGAACGCTGTTTGTGGTCTATGTTGGTCTCAATTTCTGGCCGTTGTTCAAACAAGGGAAAGCCGTTTATAAAGTGGTGTACAAGCCCATGCGATTTTTACAGTCGCAAGCTTGGCTGATTGGGGGAATGGCCTGGATTGCCATTTTAGCTTTTAATCGTTTTTATACCATCGACCAAGCGCAGGCGGGTTATTACAATGGGTTGGGGGATTTACATACCGTTACGCGGGAGTGGACAGTGGCGAGTGGTTATTACCAACAAGCATTGGATATTGATTATCAGAACCACAAGTCGGCTTTTGCTTTGGCATCCTTGGCTTTGCGGCAGGGCGATCAGGCTACTGCAGGTTCGTTTTTTCAACAAGCCTTGCAAAAAGACCCAACGCCTCAAGCGTATGTGGGTTTGGGGCAGGCGCTACTAAACGAAAACCTATTTTTTGATGCGGTTTTTAACCTACGAAAAGGATTAAAAACGTTTCCTGATAATGGTGAAATTCAAAACAATTTAGGGTATTTGTATTCTCGAACGGCCATTGCCGACTCTACGTATTATTATTTTGAGCTGGCGCGTCAGAATGCTAAAAATCGTGACGTGGCGGAGAGTAATTTGCTTGCTTTTTGGGCAAAAGCACTTACGATTTCTTCGGGAAAAGGGTCTTTGGCGTCGTTGGGGCTAACCAAAAAGGATGTAGAAGAAACGCAGTTGCTAGAAAACAAAGCCGTCAATCTGTCGCACGAAGCCAATCGATTGGCCGTTGCAAAGCTCACAAATACCCGCACCGAAGCCGTGAAGGTAGCCCCTGATTTTGCCAAAGATTCGGCATTGAGTGTCAATAACTTTGCTTATTTGTACAATTTAGGGCAGTTTACGAAAGATACAAACCAAGCCAATTTGTTTAAAAAACTGATAAATACGGGCAACAACGGCAATTTTTACCATGAGCTGCAAGTAGCCCAAGCTTATGCGGAATATCCCCGAAACAAACTGACTGCCCTCGATATTTTGGCATCAGAAACAGTAGCAGATACTTCCCAAAAGGTAGCGATGGCCCGCCAGATGCTGGATTTTTGGCTTATCAAAGAAGCCCGCCCAAGCTTTGTAAACCTTGCTACTTTGAAAACAACAGCCGATTATTGGACGGCCGTAAGACAGCATCCGTTTGACATGGGTGTATTGACAGCGGCGACCCAATATTTTAATGCTCAAAAAAATCCAAAAGCGGCCTACGATATTCTACTCAATGCCTTACGCTTTCGTCGGACAGCGCCTGAGTTGCAAAAATTGTATGTTCTTCAATGCTTAAAATTATACCTAACAGACTTTGCAGAAGAAGGGCTACAGGACTTGGCCCAAATGACCACCGCTACCGATTATCAAGCATTTTTGAAAACCTATCAAGCCCAACGCGCACTCATCGAAAAAGAACGCGAAAGTTTCAGGTAAAAATGTACCTTTACGCATTGTTTTTTCCCTGCTTTTGAACTTTCGTTAATTTTTTAAAAACCACGTATTATGTGGAAAGTTGTTGCCACGGGCCTTGGCATACTTGCCTTGTTGTTTAGCTGTGTATTTGGGTATTTTTATTTTAAGTATTTACGCTATGAAACTGATTTTGTAGCTGAATATCTTCAAAAAAATCCTCAAAAATGTGCGATCTATTATGCTAAAAACGGGAAGGTGGAGGTCGCCCACAGGGTGGACAGCTTGATGCCGCTGGCAAGTACTGTAAAGGTTATCATTGCCGTGGAGTTTGCGCAGCAGGTAGCTTTAGGGAAAATCAAACCAGAAGAGCCGATTGCGATTGGAGAACTGGCGCGGTTTTACATTCCAGAAACAGATGGAGGCGCTCATCCGCAATGGTTGGCCGAACAAAGAAAAACCAAAAAATTGCAAAATAACGCAGTGCCGCTGTTAGAAGTAGCCAAAGGAATGCTTCAATACAGTAGCAATGCCAACACGGAGTATCTGATGTGGAAATTGGGTTTGAACAACATCAATGCCAATTTACCCAAACTGGGTCTAACCAAACACCAGCCGTTGTACCCTTTTGTGTCGGCTTTGTATGTTTGTTCGGACGAGCATTCAGAGGCTGCGATGAAAAATTTGCCAATGTCGGTTTATTTGGAACGCGCCAATAAGTATTTTGAATTACTGAAAATAGACACAACAACCAAGGCCAATTTTAAGTTAGCCAATATTCCGTTGCCAGTACAAAAGGTTTGGTCGAATCGTTTGCCAGCTTCAACGGCGGCAGAATACGGTTCTTTGATGCAAAAAATCAATAGTCGTACCTATTTTGACACTGCCACCCAAACCGTACTCGATGACCTGATGGAGTGGCCAATGCGATTAAACCCTGAAAATAAGCGGTATTTTACGCATTTTGGGGCCAAGGGAGGCTCTACGGCATTTGTGTTGAACTATGCTTTGTATGCAACCGATAAAAAAGGAAATAAAATTGAATTTGTCCTGTTTACCAATGAATTAAAGGTGTTTGACCAAACCCTTTTGCAAGCGGAGTTTCAGGAGTTTTTAAAGCGAATCATGAAAAATGACGCTGATAGCAAGGAAGTGTTAGACATTTTGAAAAAAATACAGTCATGAAAATTATCGAAACATCGCACATCGCCAAACGCTACATCATGGGAACCGAAATCATCGATGCCCTCAAAGATGTTACGATTTCGGTGAGTAGAGGTGAATATGTGGCTTTTATGGGTCCTTCTGGATCGGGAAAGTCAACATTAATGAACATCATTGGGTGTTTGGATTCGCCTACATCGGGAAAGTATATCTTAAATAGCAAGGACGTGAGCGATATGACCGAAAATGAATTGGCTGAGGTGCGAAACAAAGAGATTGGGTTTGTGTTTCAGACCTTTAATCTTTTACCTCGGATGACTTCGCTCGAAAATGTGGCACTTCCCTTGATTTATGCAGGATATACAAAGTCAGAACGCACCGAACGCGCCATGGCTGCCCTGAAAAGTGTAGGTTTGGAACAACGGGCTGGACACCGCCCTAATGAACTTTCGGGAGGGCAGCGTCAGCGCGTGGCCGTTGCGCGCGCCTTGGTCAATGATCCGAGTATTTTGTTGGCCGACGAACCTACAGGTAACTTGGACACCCGTACTTCCTACGAAATCATGGATTTGTTTGACCAACTTCATTCCAAAGGAAACACAATTGTCGTCGTTACGCACGAAGATGACATTGCCAAATATGCCCACCGCATCATTCGCTTGCGCGACGGGCTAGTAGAAACCGACGTAGTAAACGCAAATCCAACGAAAGTAAAACTAACGCAGTTGAAAGCAGAGTAGGAAAAAAGGCGTTTTAACGTGCGGTGGGTTATTTATTAAGTGGTGCTAGATGCTCACATCTAGCAAAAGAGGTTTCTCAAAACCTCGAAATTGTTCGATTTTGAGGTTTTGAGAAACCTCTCGTGTGGGTTATGAGTAACCCACAGCACAAGCCAACACATCTATTTTGGCGAACTTTCTACAAACATTTCGGTTTCGGGGCCTTGTGGTTGTATTTTATACCTCTCGATAGGCTCAGATTCGCTTATGCCTCTACGAGCGTTGCGGGTGCCTGTAATTTGATAAAAAGCTTCAGAAAGTAGGGGGTCTCTCAAGTCACCAAAGGCGTAAAATGGTTGCGTAATGCTTTCCTTTACAGTGACATTGGGCGTAAACCCTGCGGTGTAGTCAGATTGCCCTGCGGAGTTGTAGGTCTTGAGAATAATTGGCATAATCCCTTGCACAAAGCGCTTTTTAGTGTCTTTTATGACCGTCGAGCCCACATTTTTACCAACCGTTACATCTCCAATCAAAAACACTTCCATAAAAGGTTTGAGGGAATTGATAACCATTTCGCTGGCGGATGCGGTGCGTGTACTGGTCAAGACATACACCCGACTCAGGTTGCTGCCAATGTTTTCGGGACGGTTTTCAAAGAAACGTTGACCGTAATTGGCACCGTACTGCTTCTGTAAGTCAGGTGTTACGTTTTTGTTGTATTCGTCGCGGGTCATCAGCACTTTGTCATTTGCTCCCTTGGCAATAAAACTGCCGAGTGTCACCGCCGTAGAAATGTAGCCGCCACCGTTGTAGCGAAGGTCAAGCACAAACTCATTGACCCCAGCGGCTTTGAATTTTCCAAAAATTTGCGCCATTTTCTGGTCGTAGAGGGCTTGGTCGCTGTTGTTGGGTTTAGAATAAAAACGGTTATAGACCAAGTAGCCAATTTTCTTGTTGCCTTTGGTATAAATGGTATCAAACGGCATGGGGTCTTCTTGGAGGGATTGGGCCACTACCGTTTTGGTTTGACCTGTGCTTACAAAAGCTGCGTTTTCGTATCGACCCAAGCTAAAGACATAATTGGTGCCAACTGCGAGTAAATTGGCGTAGTTATCGGCCGTAACTGCTTGTCCATCAACGGTCATTTTTGCAATAATGTCACCTCGTTTGACACCACTTTGGGCGGCGGGAGAGCCTGGGATGACGTACAAAACAAGGGCAGAAATGGTATTGTTGATGTTATATAAGCTAAGTCGCGCGCCTGTCGTTTTACTTTCTCCCGCGAGCGATGCCTCGGTGGTTTCGGCATTGTCCAAAAAACGAGAAAAACGGTCTCCGTCGGGGCGTGCTTGCTTGTCATAAGTATAAAGCATGGCATTAAAATAGTCGGAAGAAGGAAGTTTTTTGTCTGCGCCGCTTGGAATTTTGTCGTTCCAATAATACCAATACTCCATGTTTACTTTGATAAATTCATTCACCAAGGCATCGCCAGAGGCTACCTCTTTGAACAAACTACACGACGAAAGTGTCACAAGCAGCAGCAGGGCTGCGTAAGAGAGGGGTTTAAAAGCCGTTTTGTGCATGGCATTATGAAGGGTTGATGAAGCAAAAACGTAAAATGTCAAGGATTGTTTTGACTATATTTACGACAAATATAAGACTACGATGAAATTTATTGCGCCCTTTTTTTTACTACAACTCTCGCTTTGTGTAAGTTATGCCCAATGGACTCCACAGAGTAGTGGTACCGATGCTCATTTTCGTTCAATTTCGGCCGTGAATGAGAAAATTGTATGGGCTGGGGGTTCCAAAGGAACGGTGCTACATACCGTAAATGGAGGAGCTTCTTGGGAGGTTTTGCACGTACAAGGTGCTGAAAAATTGGACTTTCGTGGGATTCATGGCCTAGATGCCCAAACGGCCGTGGCAGTAAGTGCGGGCTTGGCTGAGGAAGGACAAGCCCGCATTTTCAGAACCAACGATGGCGGGAAAACGTGGAAAGAAGTATGGCAAACAACCGAAAAGGGGGTCTTTTTGGATGGTATATCGTTTTGGGATGCTAAAAACGGAATGATTTTTGGAGATCCCATTGGTACTAAAATTTATTTGCTTAAAACTACTGACGGCGGACAAACTTGGCAACGCATTTCACCGTCGCAATTGCCCGAAAATAAGGCAGGCGAAGCAGCTTTTGCGGCTAGTAATTCTACGATGGTGCTTCAAGGAAAGAAAAACGTGTGGATTGGCACGGGTGGAAGTGACCACGCCCGCGTATTTTATTCGACCGACCGAGGCACAACTTGGCAAGTGACGGATACCCCGATGGCGGCAAATGCTTCTTCTGGGATTTTTGGCTTGAATTTTTGGGATGCAAAAAATGGGATAGCCGTTGGGGGAAATTACAAAGCTGACAAAGACGCATCGGATAACGTCATCGTGACCCACGACGGCGGGCAAACGTGGCAAAAAGCCACGCCAACTCAGCCAGCGGGTTTAAAAGAAGCCGTTCGTAAATTGAAAAACGGTTATCTTGTAGCGGTCGGTCCAGCGGGCACAAGTCTATCCAAGGACAATGGTCAAACGTGGGAAGCCTTGACCAACGCGCCCATGGGTTTACATGCCATGACCTGTGTTGGGAATGCTTGCTGGGCGATTGGGGCTAAGGGTGCGCTGGTTTACCTGCGTTTTCCTTAATACACTCTTAGAAAGCCAAGTAAGGCGCTATTTTTGAAACCAGTTTTTCGTCTAAAATTTTGATATTGAGTAACTCTTGGGCTGATTTGTAAGCGCCGTGCTGCTCGCGGTAACGCACAATAATTTCTGCTTGGCGCTTGGAAATGTAAGGATGTCGGTCGATGTCTTCTGCCGAAGCCGTGTTGATATTGATTTTTTGAGCAGGTGTTCGAATTGTCGCCCAACGATTCAACTCGCTCAGTGCTAAGGAGTCAAGACCGAAAATTTCGTTGTATTGGGTCACTGAAATAAATCCACCTAAACCATCCCTAAATTTCACAATTCTTGCTGCAAGTTTGCTGCCAATCCCCTTTAAACGAATGAGTTGGGTTGTGTCTGCTGTGTTGATGTCGAAGGAAATAGGAGCGGCTTTTTTAGCAAATGCAGAAGGGGCAGGTAGCGGCGAAGTGGGAGCGGAGATTGCCGTGGTTGCATTTCTTTCGCTGGGTGCGGGCAGGCTAATGTACGGTTCGAGGCGTTGGTAGAGTATGGGTTGCAGTCCATAAATTCGTTGTAAATCTTCTTTTTTACGAAATTTCCCCCCTTTAGAACGGTACTTTTCAATGCGTTCGGCAATGAACGTGGGCATTCCTAAAGCCTGAAATTGCTGTACGGTGGCGGTATTAGGGTCAAAAGGGAATGGTTTGGGGAGAGTTCGGAGGCTTTCGGGCGTTTTAGAGGGAGAATTGGTGTAATTTGTTGAAGAATACGTTGGTTTCTCGGGCTGAATAGATTCCAAAACAGCTACCAAACTATCGGCAGTTTGGTGGTCGGCTTGACTTATTTCGGGGGAGGGAAGTGGAAGAAGCCTTCCCATTAAAAAAGGGCCAAACCAACATACTACCATCAGTGTGGCAAGTACCATAAAACCACGCGCTTGACTGCGAGAAACCCCAAATTCGTCACGAATTGCTAATAAAAGGCGCTGAAACATAGGTTGTTTTTTAGTCTTTGACGCAATGAGCGTTTTGGAGTTACTAAATGCGGCCTAGATTATTCTTTTAGCTGGGCGGTTAAGGCTCATAATTCCTGTAATCAATGTGCTCAGGACGAGAGACTGCTTGTGGCTGAACGCCGTCTTGCCGAGGAGACTGATTGACGTCTTTGCGCAATCCTTCGTCGATGATAATACCGATTTTCCTGACTGATAACCAAATAGTTTTTAAATGTACCCAATCTTCACCATTCGAATTAAGTCGTTTCTCAAAGGTCTTGTTAAATTTGATCGTTTCTAATTCCGATTTTTCGAACTTCCGCAGACGCCCCTTTTTATTTAACTCACTGACTAGAACGGCAATATTTTGATTCGTTCGCCCGTATTCAACGAGTAATTTTTGATTAATAATCCACACACCTTCTTCTCGCAACCATTGAATCAGTTTTTTGTATTCGGGGTCTAAAGGATTGGTGAAGTTTTTGGCAATATTGGTGTCTATAAAAATGTCTTTCATTGGTTAGGTGTTTAGCGCAATGTCCATTACATCGACCGCATAGGTGTCAAAAAAGCTATCAGGCGCACCTTTAATCTGTCCATCTTTGGTGAATTCGACGTTGTAAGTAGTTGTTTTTATTCCGTCATTTTCGAAGTAATAGACCCGAATATCTTCTGGTTTAAGCTCACCTTTTACTAATAATAATCTAAGACGATTTAATAAATACTCGCTGTGGGTTTCAACAATGTATTGTTTGTTAGTATGATTGATTTGGTTGACCAAAAAATTGCCAAATAAAGCTTGGATTTTAGGATGAAGATGGATTTCTGGTTGAGAAAGAGCCAGACATGAATTATCACCTAATTGTAAATCAGCCACAATAATGGGTAAAAATTGACTGATGCCAAAACCTACATCGGTTAAAGCAGCTAACTCGCTGTTAGTTTGTGTTTTAACTGATAATTCAAAGCGCCCTCCTTTAAATTTGTTGGATTTGATTTCTTTGAAAAGTTCCAACTCCGACATGATTTTGGCTAATTCTTCCAGCTTATCAGGGTCAGTTTCTTCCCATTCTATAATTTGGTCAATGTAACCCGCCCCATCTGTATCTACTTTGGATTGGGCTTTTGCTTTTTGGTAATAGGTTCGTTCGGGTGGCTGGCGAAAGGAGCCGATGTAGTTGAAGTTTGTGTCGTAGTCGTTCGGGCGATAATTAATGTCTATTTCATAAATGTTTTTAGGTAAACCATGAGAATTATACCACCGTGTGTCAAAAATTGCGTCATTAAATTGAATAAAAATATCAAATTCAGATTTGTTAGAACTTTTATTAGTCATCTCCTCAAATCCACCCAAATTCACATACTTCCCATTGGGAGAAAGATAAAATGGAAACTGTTCTGTTTGTAAAACGGCTAAAAGACTGTAAATCAAGGAACTCTTGCCACTGCTGTTAGCACCTGTCAAGAGGGTAATGGGAGCAAATTCAACATCAACTTCTTCAAAACACTTGAAGTTTTTAAGGGAAAGGTTCTGGATTAACATATCGTTACGGTTTCCAAATTTTTAAGTCAGTATGAGCGGCGATGTGGTCGAAATCCACATCGTTGTGGCAAAGCTCGAGGCCAAAATGAATGGCATAAGCCGCAATCAAACAGTCATTTGGTTTGCGGATGGTGACGCCTTTTTTACGGAGTTGGCGATAGAGTCGGGCGGCTCCAATAGCTACCTCGGTAGCCTCTAATTGTAGTATTTTCAAGGCTTTGAAATCTTCTTTTAACGCTTCAAAATCAGCATCTTCTCGGATTCCCTGCAATACTTCCTGAATAATAACTGGACAGATACATACCAAATTGTCTTGCAAGTCTTCATCCAACTGATTGGTTAGAGCAGAGGCTACATTCTTTCGGAAATCTATCCAGGCGGAGGTGTCATATAAGCGGTACTTCATAGGTTCTCATTTCATCTAAATCTCCATCCCAACCTTTACCGCGCATTTGGCGTAAACGTTGCCGTCTCATGGTGTTGATAAGCTCTTCCAAGGCAATATCAATAATTTCTTTTTTCGTCTTCAGATTTGAATTCAGTTGGCGTATGGCAGCAATTTTGCTTTCGTCAATTTCAATATTTGTTCTCATCTTCCCTTTTTTTACACACAAAAATAGAAAAATTATACACATCGCCAAGTTTAGCCACAAATTGCGTAATTTTGCGCCCCAATAAGAATAGATAACTACATGCGGAAGATAACCGCAATTAACCAATAACGCATAACGTTCTCATGAGCCAAGCTCCAGCAACTTCCTTACAAGACATCGTATCTCACGCCAAAGAATACGGTTTTGTATTTCCTTCTTCTGAAATTTATGATGGTTTACAAGCAGTTTACGACTACGGTCAAAACGGGGTAGAGCTGAAAAATAACCTCAAAAACATGTGGTGGAAAGCCATGACGCAGCTCAATGATAATATCGTCGGGATTGACGCGGCTATTTTCATGCACCCGCTTACGTGGAAAGCGTCGGGTCATGTGGATGGCTTCAACGACCCCATGATTGATAACAAAGATTCGAAGAAGCGTTATCGTGCCGACCAACTTCTTGAAGGGAAAGCCGAGCAGTATGCCGCTGATGGTCAAGCCGAAAAAGCACAGGAGTTGTTGAATGAAATGGGACGCTTGTTGGGCGATAATAACCTAGAGGCGGTTCGTGAATTAATCATTGCAGAAGGTATTAAATGTCCTATCTCGGGTACGTCTAACTGGACAGAAGTACGTCAGTTCAACTTGATGTTCAGCACACAAGTGGGTTCGGTAGCCGAAGATTCAAACTTGATTTACTTACGCCCCGAAACGGCACAAGGGATTTTTGTTAACTTTTTGAACGTACAAAAATCGGGTCGGATGAAGATTCCTTTTGGCATTGCCCAAATCGGTAAAGCGTTCCGTAACGAGATTGTAGCGCGTCAGTTTACGTTCCGTATGCGGGAGTTTGAACAAATGGAAATGCAGTTTTTTGTTCGTCCTGGCACCGAAATGGCGTGGTACGAACAATGGCGCGATACCCGTTTGAAGTTTCACCAAGCGGTGGGTCTTCCTACGGAAAAATTGAAATTCCACATTCACGAAAAATTGGCGCACTATGCCAATGCTGCCGTGGATATTGAATATCAGTTTCCTTTTGGTTTCCGCGAAATTGAGGGTATTCACTCGCGCACGGATTTTGATTTGAAAAATCACCAAGAGCTTTCGAAGAAGAAACAACAGTATTTTGATAACGACCTCGACGAAAATGGTAAGCCGTTTGGTAACTACATTCCGTACGTAGTTGAAACGTCGGTAGGGGCTGACCGTTTGTTTTTGGCGGTGTTCTGTAATGCCTTTACCAAAGAAATGGTAGGTGAAGGTGAGGCGCAAAAAGAACGTACCGTGTTGAAACTACACCCTGCGTTGGCACCTTTCAAAGCGGCGATTTTCCCATTGGTGAAAAAAGACGGTTTGCCAGAAAAAGCCCGCGAAATTGAAAAAGCATTGAAAACCGAATTCCGCGTGTTTTACGAAGAGCGTGACGCGATTGGTAAGCGTTACACGCGCCAAGACCTTATCGGAACGCCATTCTGTATTGCAGTTGATTACCAAACGCTGGAAGACAACACCGTGACGATTCGTCACCGTGATAGCATGGAGCAGGAGCGCGTACACATCAACGAACTCAAGGCGAAGATTGGCTATGCCGTGTCGGAGCAGCGTATTTTGGAAATGATTTAATCGTTTTGGCGTCGGAGACGCTAGGCCATAATGTTCCCGAATTGTAGTTCGGGAACAGCTTTGAACAGCTTTAAGCCTTTGTTAGAGTTCAAAACTTTGACAAAGGCTTTTTTATTTAGGTGAAAAATAGCCTCAGAGAGGCGAAATCTTAGTAGAAAAAGGGAACAAAGACCTGCTCGATAGCGCGAGCATTCTGCTCGTGCTTACTATTCCAAGGCTTCGAGCCTATTTTGGTGCTTGCTCTAAAGGAGCAGGATAACTGTGTCGTTTTGGCGTCGGAGACGCTGGGCCATAGAGTTCCCGAATTGTAGTTCGGGAACAGCTGTGAACAGCCGTGAAAGCTCACGCCATCGGTTTTTTTATGTTGCCTTGACCTTAAATCGCTCGCGGTAAAGCTGGTAAAAGCTGAGGGAATAGGCGAGGTAAAAGCAGATGAGAGTGGCTATAATAGCTGCCTGAATTTGGGGAGAAAATGCTTTTAGTTCAATGCCAACTACCCTTGGTATAAACACGAAACAATTGAAAATTGAAAGTGAAAAACTGGCTTGCGCACCGATAGCCGTCCATTTGAGTGAATTGATAAACTTCCGCTCTTTTTTGAAATACCCCATCGTGTGTCGGTAAGTAGCGGGTAATAAAAAGAGTAATGGAGCAAAAGACAACAATCCGAAGAAGCCAACTCCAATTTTTAAGGGTACCAGATACGCAAATTGAAAAGTAAGCGCCCCCACTAAAAGCGACGTAACAATCGTTGGCCAACGAAAATAATTGCCCATAATTTGCCAGTGCCGTTTTTTGATTTCACTTCTTAAATTTCTTTCATAATCTTTTTGCAACCTTGAAAGACCGCTACTGCATTGAGTAACTTTTCTTAAGCTCCTGACATCATAGTAATATCTTTCGATAAGTGGAGGGCGGTAATTTACAAAGCTGATATTTACTTCTTCAAAAGCCTCTCCAAATGCCATACCATTTTCCATTCTATCTTCAATGGCCGTAATATAGTGATCAAGAAGCTCCTCGTACAGGTCTTGGTATTTGATACCACCTGTTATGATTTCTTTGCTGATCAGGTCTAGTTGTTCCGTCGTCAATTTCATCCTAGCGAAGGTTTGAG
This sequence comes from Runella limosa DSM 17973, assembly GCF_000482465.1. GTDB lineage: Bacteria > Bacteroidota > Bacteroidia > Cytophagales > Spirosomataceae > Runella > Runella limosa. Next base: position 80,757 of record NZ_AXVJ01000044.1, on the reverse strand, counting down.
GTTTAAAATCTTTTGAAGGTTAGAAACAAAATCGCTCAATTCTGAGACTGCCGTTTGTGCTTGTTGGTGGCCATTTTCGGTCAATTTATAGTACTTTCGATTACGTCCATCCACGAGGGCATTTTCGGTCGAGAGTACGCCCTCAGCTTCTAATTTATGAAGCGTAGGGTACAGGGCGCCCTCCGTAAGAAGGAGCTCACCAGCGGTGATTTCGCGAACTCTTTGGGTAATTTCATACCCATACATGCGCTTATTTTCTTGCAAAAGTTGGAGAACAATAGCGCTCAGACAGCCTTTGAGGTACGTTTGTTGTTGCATACTGCAAATATACATTACATTTCTAAATACAAAATTTTCTTAGGTATAAAATTTCTTCCTTTTTCTTAACTTTGTTTAAAGTTTGGACATTAACAAGGTTAGTTATATGACAAAGCTTCCCAAAAAATACTACACTCCCGAAGAATACCTAGAATTGGAAGAAAAAGCCGCTTATAAAAGCGAATATATTCATGGAGAAATCTTTCCAATGGGTGATTTTGAAGGCGATACGCCCGAAGCAATGGCAGGGGCTAAACCTGCTCATAATGCTATTCGAGAAAATCTTTCTATCGAAATTGGTTCTTTTTTAAAAAAGAAGTCATGTCGCTCTTATTCAAGCGACCAGCGTGTTTTAATCCCTACTACGGGCCTCTACGCGTATCCCGATTTGGTCGCGGTTTGTGGAAAGCCTGAGTTTTCGGATAGTCAGACGGGAAGTTTAACAAATCCTGTGCTGATTGTGGAAGTGCTATCTCAAAGCACCGCTAACTACGATAGAAGCGAAAAATTTGAACTTTATCGCGACATCCCGACGTTCAGAGAATACCTACTCATAGATTCGCGTCGTGTGTGGGTGGAGCTTTGGCGCAAAAGTGAGGAGGGAATTTGGTCGTTGATGTTGGAAAGTAAGTTGCTAGAAGCAGTAATACATTTGGAAACGATTGGGGCTGATTTGTTATTAGCCGATTTGTATGCCAATACGGAAGATTTACCAGAGACGGTTTTTAGGGTTCGATAAACGTAAAAGAAATTGATATGCAAAAGAGCTGAAAGTGAACTCCGTGTGAAACTTTCAGCCCTTTTGTTTTTTTGTTCCACCGATTAGTGTCGATATGTACAATTTACAATTTTGGCTCTTATGCCTTAGTAACTTCCTATTTTCTGCCAGTTTTCAAATGATGATTCCCGAATTGCCCGATTACCTGACGGCAATGGGCGGACAACCTTACATCGGACTTATCATTGCACTTTTTACGTTTACCGCTGGATTATCGCGGCCATTTAGTGGCAAACTAACCGATACCATTGGCCGAGTGCCTGTCATGGCTTTTGGATCGTTGGTGTGTTGTGTAGCGAGCTTGTTTTACCCTTTTGTCCACGTGGTGTGGGGCTTTTTGTTACTCCGCTTTTTACACGGATTCTCAACGGGGACAAAACCTACGGCTACGGCCGCTTACGTTGCCGACATCATCCCCGAAAATCGTCGCGGAGAGGCGGCAGGGATGTTGGGCATTTTTACCGCAACGGGTATGTCGTTAGGTCCTGCCATTGGTAGTTATCTTACGATGTCGATGGGCATCAACCCCATGTTTTTTGTGTCATCGGCTTTTGCGCTGTTGTCGATTTTGATTTTGCTTAACATGAAAGAAACATTGGTTCAAAAAGAACGTTTCCGATTTAGCATGCTCAAAATCAGTCGCTCCGATTTGTTTGAACCCCGCGTACTCAACGTGTTTTTGGTGATGTTTGCCGTTTCTTTTTCGTCAGGGGTTATTCTGACACTCATACCAGACGTGAGCAAAACCCTCGGGATTCACAACAAAGGGCTGTTTTTTACGGTCTATACCATTGCTTCGTTGGTGATAAGGGTGTTTGCTAGTAAATCGTCTGATGTTTACGGACGCGTTCCTGTGATGATTGTTTCGTCCATACTTTTGGCGCTTGGGATGGGTATTTTGGGCGTTAGTCAATCGATATGGAGTTTTTGGACGGCGGCGATTTTGTTTGGTTTCTCTTGGGGACTCAACACACCTACTTTGACGGCATGGACGATTGACCTAAGTCACCCTGACTATCGCGGAAGAGCATTGGCAACCATGTACATTGCGCTTGAAGCAGGCATTGGGGTAGGAGCGTGGTGGTCGGGTTGGTGGTACGGCGGAAAACTCGCCAATATCCCCGTTGCCTTTTATGTTTCGTCGGTTTTGGCCTTAGCTTCGTTGGGTTACTTATTGTGGTGGAAACGCACGCATCGCACCGTAGTTGGATAAAAATTAAAAACTAATGACCTTCCTCAGTACAACGCGTTGGTTTGTGTCGTAATTTTGCCCCCGATGCAAGAACTTCGTACCCTCATCGGAAAAGAAATAACCCTCGAATGGCGCCAACGCTACGCCCTCAATGGGATGCTGTTGTACATTGTAAGTACGGTGTTTGTCTGTTATTTGAGCTTTAAACTCAAAGCTAACCAGCTGACACCCATTACGTGGAACACGCTATTTTGGATTATTATCTTGTTTACGGCGGTTAATGCCATTTCTAAAAGTTTTACCCAAGAACGCGCTGGACGCCTTTTGTACTATTATACTATAGCAAGCCCTCAAGGCATTATTCTTTCCAAAATCATTTATAATTCGGGATTGATGCTGGTATTGTCGCTGACGGGTTTTGGGTTTTATGCTTTTGTGATGGGCAACCCTGTCGGTGATTTGTGGATGTATTTAGTAACGATTTTTTTGTCAAGCATAGGGTTTGCGTCGTCGTTGACAATGGTCGCGGGGATTGCCTCCAAAGCAGAAAACAACGGGGCCTTGATGGCAATTCTGAGTTTTCCAGTGATTATTCCTATGTTGTTGATGGTGATGAAGTTAGCAAAAAATGCCCTCGATGGCTTAGACCGTGGGTCTAGTTCGGAAGAAGTCATGATTTTGTTGGCCTTGGATGCCATCGTGGTTAGTTTGTCCTTAATTTTGTTTCCTTATTTGTGGCGTAGTTAGCCCCCCGCCCGCAGCGGCGGACCGCCCCAATGGGGGAGTTTTAATACCTATTTTGTTTAATTATTATGAAAGATAATCAAAATGACACAGCTCAAAACAAAAATATCCCCCGTTGGGGGCTAGGGGGCTGGTGGAAAATAGTAGCAGTGCTATTGCTGACTTATACACTTTACTTTGGATTGATGGGGACAGTTCCTCGCCGTGCCATTTTGAACGAAAGTATCCGTAACGTGTATTTCCATGTACCGATGTGGTTTGCCATGATTGCCATGCTCACTACCTCGTTGGTATATGCCATTAAGTATTTACGTACCAATGATTTACAATACGACCTCAAGTCGGTAGAATTTACCAACGTAGCTATTTTGTTGGGAATTTTGGGTTGCGCTACGGGCTCGCTGTGGGCTTCCGTTACTTGGGGTGATCCTTGGCCGAGCGACCCTAAGCTCAATAGCGTGGCAATCAGTATGTTGATGTATTTTGCTTATTTGATTTTGCGCGGGTCTTTTGACGATGAACAGCGTCGGGCGCGTATTTCGGCTGTGTATAATATTTTGGCGTACGCCGTGTTTATTCCCCTTATTTTTATTCTCCCTCGTTTGACGGATTCATTGCACCCAGGCAACGGTGGGAATCCCGCGTTCAGTGAATTAGACATGGACAACCAAATGCGACGGATTTTTTACCCCGCAGTGATTGGCTGGGGATTACTTGGAACATGGATGGCCACGGTACGAGTGCGCGTAAGAATGTTAGAGGAGCAGGCTGACTAAAGTAGATGAATGAAAGGATTGTGGATAGTTTTTGTGGTTGGGCCTTTGTTGGTGATGGGGCAAACATCCAGCCGAGAGTATGATAAAGTAACTTTTAAGTTTACGCCAAGTACGTTGATGTCGTTGACAAGTCCAGCGTGGCAAGCTGGTTTTGAATACCGTCCCAAAAAAAGTTTTGGAATAAACACAGAATTTGGGTCAAACCTAGGGGCATTGCGTTACGGGATTAATTGTCTTTCTTGTTCGGGTCAGCAGTATAATCATGCGAATTTCAAAATGAAGGAGGAGTTTCGGTGGTATATGACGCCTGGCCCCAACCCAGAATGGTATTTTGCCCAAGAAGTGTTTGTGATGAGGGACAACTACAGGCTAAGGAATGGGTATTCGAACCAAGATTCTCTGTACTATACCTTTGGTAGGGCCGAATATGACCGACTTGTATTTGGAACGGCCTCAAAAATAGGTGTGTTGTACAATTTGAATAAATATTGGCGATTAGAAATGTTTATTGGCTTAGGAGTTCGGATTCATCGTTCAAACTTTGAGTTGTGGGACGAAAAAAGAATGGAAGGGAGGCCATCGAGTGATTCACCTTTTAATCGAGCCCGTCCAGTCAACGTTGAAATGCTACCTCACCCGTCGATTGGTTTCAAATTGGGGTATGTACTTTGGAAAGGAACTGAATAAATTAAAATAACGAATTGAAATGAAAAAAAATAGCAAAAATACCTTTATCACTACCCTTCTTTTTGTGTTGGTTTCTTTAAACCTATTTGCTCAACAAGCCGTTCAACAGGAAATTTCAATGGCTGACCAAATGCGTGCCGATGGTAAAATTTGGGTGGTATTTGCGGTTATATCGGTCATTTTTGTGGGGATTATTGCCTTTTTGGTGAATATAGATAGGAAAGTTTCAAAGCTAGAAAAACAAGCAAAAAAATGAGCCTTTTAGATTTGATAGCCAAAATCGAAAAATTACCACAGCATAAGTACATTGTTAAGTAGCTAATTTCATTATTTCCCCGCAGAAATCCGCTGAATAATACAAGCGCAGATTTTCACTGAAAAAAGACTTAATGAAGCCATTCATCTGCGTACATCTGCGGCTCTAAATCAGCGCCAATCAGCGGGTAAAATATTAACCATTATAACAAAGGAAAAATTATTTGAAGAATACGGAGTAACACGAGTTTGGTAAGCATCAAAAATCAGTAAACAAATGAAAAAGATACACATTTTTGGACTTATAGTGATCGCGATTGCGATTGGAATCATTGTTTCGACCTACGGAAACGCCAGTACGTATTCCAACTTTACGGAAGCCGAAGAATTGGCCAAAGAAGGCGAAAAATCGGAAATTCACGTGGTGGGTAAACTCACCAAAGACGCAAACGGACAGATAGTTGGAATGAAATACGACCCCGTCATGGATCCCAACCACTTTGAGTTTATGCTGGCCGATACCAATAGAGTTGTTAAAAAAGTAGTATATGGCAGCCCTAAACCGCAAGATTTTGATAAGTCGGAACAAGTAGTGGTCATTGGGCGCATGGAAGGCGACCACTTCGCTTGTAATAAAATCTTGATGAAGTGCCCTTCAAAATATACCAACGAAAAGCCTGATTTTAAAGAAGCGACGGCTGCTAAACTGTAGATTATACCCAACCATGACCCTCGGAAATTTAGGACACCTTCTCGTCATTTTATCGTTTGTAACGGCATTAGTGGCTACTTACGCCTATTTGCGTGCCACGTTGTTACGAACCGATTCGTTAGAACTCAGTTCTTGGAAGCGCTTCGCAAGGGGAGCTTTTTACGTACATGTTGCAGCCATTTTGGGCGTATGCGCCACGTTATACACCATCATCTACGGACACCATTTCGAGTACCATTATGCGTGGAGCCACTCCTCAAAAGCGCTACCGTGGTACTACATGATTTCGTGTTTTTGGGAAGGCCAAGAAGGTAGCTTTATGCTTTGGATGTTTTGGCAAGCCATTTTAGGCGTTGTACTGATTCGGACTAATAAATTGTGGGAAGCCCCCATGATGACCGTTTATACTTTGGTACAGGCATTTCTGACCTCAATGATTTTGGGGGTTATTATCCCAGGCATTGATTTCAAAATTGGCAGTACGCCTTTCTTGACGATGCGGGAAGCCATGCCTGATTTACCCGTATGGGGCGCTAACCCCAATTTTATCCCAAAAGACGGAAATGGTCTCAATCCTTTGCTTCAAAACTACTGGATGGTGATTCACCCGCCGACGTTGTTTTTGGGTTTTGCCCTTACGTTAGTTCCGTTTGCGTATTTGATGGCAGGGCTTTGGAGAAAACAAGTAATAGAATGGCTCCGTCCAGCCTTGCCTTGGATGCTTTTGACGGGCGTGATTTTGGGTGTCGGTATTTTGATGGGAGGCTATTGGGCCTACGAAACCCTTAGCTTTAACAGTTACTGGAGCTGGGACCCCGTCGAAAATGCTGTGTATGTGCCTTGGCTGGTAGGAATTGCGGCTTTGCACACAATGATTATCGCGAAGAAAAATGCCTCGGCTCTCAAATCGTCGATTATTCTTGTAATAGCCCAGTTTATCCTGATTTTGTATTCAACCTTCCTTACCCGAAGCGGGATTTTAGGAAATTCATCGGTACACTCATTTACTGATTTAGGGCTTTCAGGTCAGCTATTGCTCTATTTATTGGCCTTTATTGCGGTTTCGGTTATTATTTCGGCCCGCGCTTGGAAATTACTCCCTACTGATGCTGACGAAGTATCAACCTACTCTCGGGAGTTTTGGCTCTTTATTGGCGCTACCGTCATTTGTTTGGCAAGTTTTCAGGTCATTATTCCAACCTCTATTCCTGTTTGGAACAATATTGTGGAAAGCTTTGGCGGGGTGTCTAAATTGGCTCCACCTACCGATGCCATTACTTATTATACAAAATTCCAACTCTGGTTTTTTGCGGTCATTGCCATCTTGACGGGAATTGGCCAGTATTTCTGGTGGAAACGAGTTCAGAAAGGTAAAATGCAAGACTTGCTCACACCCGTTTGGATAACCTTATTCATCACTGCGCTGCTCATTACTTTTGGAGGCATCAACAAACTCCCTTACATCGCTTTGTTGACGGCTTCGGTGTTTGCGTTGGTGGCAAACACGACCATTATTTTGGGCGTGCTCAAAGGAAGCTACCGACTTTCTGGCGGGGCAGTTACCCACATCGGCGTCGCTTTGATGTTGATTGGTATTTTGTGGTCGTCGGGTTATCAAAAAGTAGTGTCGCTCAATGGCTCAGGACTGTTGATTTCAAAAGAAGACTTTTTTACCAAAGACGATAACCGTGAAAACAAAGAAAACGTATTGCTATGGTTGGGGCAATCAACGCGTATGGGTGACTACTTGCTGACCTACCGCGGGCCACGCACCGAAATTCGGGATGTGCCACAGTACGTGCCAAGCAGCTGGCTCGACATCATCGAGGGAGATTTCCACGCGGTGTGTTTGCGGGATATTATCATTGGTGAAAAAAAATACCACAAGAAAGGTGATACCGTAGCGGTGTATCCAGAAAACGTGTTTTACGAAGTAGAGTACCGCGAACCAACGGGTCGAATTACAACACTCTTCCCACGGGTACAATTCAATGAGCGAATGGGTATGGTAACATCGCCGGATATTAAGCGTGAGCTCAACAAGGATTTGTATTCTTATGCAATGATAGGTAGTAATCCAGGTGACGCAGAAGAATGGTCGCCTACTGAAAACTTTAGAGTAGCACTGCAAGATACTTTTTTTGTAAACGACTACGTGGCGGTGCTCGAAAGTGTTACCCGTACGAATGCCGTAGAAGGAGTTGCATTAAATCCGAATGATATTGCAGTAAAAGCACAAATCAAGATTTTGGACAAAGAACGTGAGTACTATGTTGCTCCTACTTTTGCCATTAATCAAGATCGCATGGTGATGCGCAAACCCGAAGTGAGCGAAGAATTAGGGCTTCGGATTCAATTTATGGAGATTGACCCTAAAACGGGAACATTCAGTTTTGATGCCAATTCAAAGCAACGCGATTATATTGTGATGAAAGCTGTAGAAAAGCCGCTCATCAACGTACTTTGGATTGGAACGCTGATATTGGTTGTTGGTTTTACCATGTCAACCTTGCGTCGTTTCAGGGAGTTTCGTTTGATTCGTGATAAAGGTGTTGAATTGGAAAAGGTTTTGGATTAAACCGTTTTTCTAAAACTAGCACAACAAAAAAGCAAGGACGTTCAGTCCTTGCTTTTTTGTTTCTACCTCATAAAACGAACTTGTAAAAACTGCGCGAACAATCATCACAATGATACCGTCGAATTGGTAAAAATTTTAACAAAAAAGGACGAGGAACCCGCTCAATGGCACTTGAGCCGCAGTAAGTACACTTTCGGGAGGCTGATACGGTGGTTGAAAGATTTTTCATAACAAAGTAATGATTGAGGAAGCCAGTTAATAAATATACAGTAAAAAGCATAAAAATACCCTGTAACAACTTGATTAATTGTTGCTTATTGAAAAGTTCTTTGCTAAATACAGTTTTGACTTGCTATTGTTATGTTCCCTTGTCCCGCGATTTTTTTACGTAGAATCATACATATAAAAGCGATAACGTACAGTCTTCAATTCTTGTAGAAATGATGTGAAATAACTTTGAATTTTGGGCTAAAATGATGATTATTGTTACAAACCCGACTTCATCAACCCGTTATGGCTTTCCGCGCTACTTCTTACCTTGTTTTGGTGCTTTTATCTTTGGGCAGTTATGTATTTGCCCAAAACTCCAGCGTGTTAGGAGCTCGGTACATTGTTACTGGGCGGGTACTGCATTACCCCGAAAAGACACCATTTGCGGGGGTGACCATTGTGGCACGCGGACCCGAACGGCTCGTTACTACCACCAAAGCCGATGGTACTTTTCGCTTTGAACTTCTACGAGGCAAATACGCGATGGTTGCACGGATGCTGGGTTATTTTACGGAAGAAACCCCTATCATCGTTCCCGAAGACAACGAACTGGAGTTTTTGTTGCGAGAAAATGCGCTCTTATTACAAGAAGTACAAGTAAGCGAAACGAAAGCTGAACAAAATGTTTCGAAAGTCGAGATTGGGGTTGCAAAACTGACCATCAAAAGCATCAAGAAAATACCTGCGGTGTTGGGCGAAGTGGACGTAATGCGGAGTTTACAGTTACTTCCTGGGGTATCGAGTGTGGGCGAAGGGGCTACGGGCATCAATGTCCGAGGAGGTAGCATTGACCAAAACCTTATTCTTATCGACGATGCACCTGTCTATAATTCGTCGCATTTGATGGGGTTGTTTTCGGTGTTTAACCCCGATGCTCTTAAAGACGTAACGTTTTATCGCGGAGGAATTCCCGCGCAGTATGGAGGAAGAACGTCGTCGGTGATTGAGGTGAGAGTAAAAGAACCCGATGCCGAAAAATGGAAAGTTCAGGGTGGGGTAGGACTTGTCGCAAGCCGATTGATGGTCGATGGGCCTCTGATTAAAAACAAAATGGCTTTGCTCGTAGCAACCCGAGCTTCGTTCTCAGATTATTTATTTCGATTTGCTAAAACGGCTTCGTTAAAGGGGACAAAAGCCAATTTTTATGACATTACAAGTAAATTAGCCATCAAGCCTTCGACCAAAAACCAAGTCTATATCATCTTTTACCAAGGGAAAGACGTCTTTAAAATTGCGGGAGATTCCTTGGCACGAACCGAAGTAAATGCTACTTCGTCGGTGTTTGATTGGCAAACGCGCAACTTGACGGCGCGTTGGAATCATGCCTTTTCAGAAAAACTATTTGCCAACCTGACCGCCGTATATAGCCGTTACGCACCTACCATTACCAATCCAGATTCTGCCAATGCCTTTGAATTAAAATCAGGAGTGACTTACAAAAACCTAAAGTTGGATGTGGGCTATGTAGCAGGGAAACATAAAATTGACGTTGGGTTAAGCGGGATTCGTTATGACATTCAACCAGGCGATTTGCAACCTACTTTGGCGTCGTCAAACATCAATCCACTGACGCTCCAAAAAGAACAAGGCTTAGAAGCTGCGGCCTATTGGAACCACGAAATCGAAGTCAGCAAACAACTAAGCGTGATGTATGGCCTGCGGTATTCGTGGTTTGCGGCGTTGGGGCCGTACCGAGTCAATGCGTATGAACCCAACGTACCCCGCGACCCTACGACTATGACAGGCGGGGTAGATTATGGTTCGGGTAAAGTCATAAAAACCTACGGAGGCTTAGAACCGAGGCTGGTCGCTCGACTCAATTTGTCGCCTACGACTTCGTTGAAATTCAGTTTTAACCGAATGTATCAGTATTTACAGCTCATTTCAAATACGACGGCCGCATTGCCAACCGACCGTTGGAAGTTGAGCGATGCCTTTTTGAAGCCCCAAATCGGCGACCAACTTTCGTTGGGAATATTTAAAAACTGGCAAAAAGACACCTACGAAACATCGTTGGAGTTGTATTATAAGCGTTTGACTAACGTGGCCGATTACCGAAACGGCACCAACTTGACCCTGCTCGAAGCCCCCGAAACGGCGATTTTGCAAGGAACGGGCCGTTCGTACGGAGCCGAAGTGTTGGTGCGTAAGAACACGGGTTTTTTGACAGGTTGGGTAAGTTATACTTTTGCCCAAACCGAGTATTTAATCAATAGCCCTTATTCGGAAGATAAGTACCGAAATGGGATGTATTATCCTGCCAATTTTAACAAACCGCACACCGTCAATGTTGTGCTTAATTATCGAATTAGCCGCCGTACAAGTTGGTCGTTCAATTGGGTGTATAGCACGGGGCGGCCCATTACGTATCCGATTGATAAGTATTTTGTGGATAATGTATATGTGCCAAACTACACCTTGCGAAATCAGGCTAAAATTCCTGATTATCATCGTTTAGATATTGGTTTGAACGTTGATGCACTCCCTACCACCAAGCGCAAATGGCAAAGTGGTTGGGCTTTTTCGGTGTATAATTTATACGCCCGACAAAATGCGTATTCTATTTTCTTCCGCACCAAAAATGACAACGTTTTGCAGTTTTACAACAAAGTAAATGCCTACAAACTATCCATTTTTGGAACCCTCATTCCATCCATTACGTACAATTTTACCTATTAAAAAGCCATGTCAGGGAGACGTTATTTCGCAATTGTCATACATCATTTGCTGGGAAAAAGATGGATATGGGCGGTAGGAGTTGCTTTGATATTAAGTCAATGCGTCACAAGTTATGACCCAAACATCACAGAAAACGCTCAAAAACTGGTGGTCGATGGCACGATTACTAACCAGCCTGGCCCGTATAAAATTCGCCTACAATACAGCTATCCCTATACCAATCAGACCTCAGTGAATACCATTGGAGGAGCCATCGTCGTGATGAGCGACGACCAAGGAATGACCGAAAAGTTGACCGACCGTGGGCAGGGGTTGTACGAAACCTCAGCAACGGGGATAAAGGGAATCGTTGGAAGAAAATACCACATTACCATCAAAACGCCCGATGGGAAAACGTATGTCTCCAACCCCGAGTTGCTCAAACCTGTAGCCGAGTTTGGAAAGTTTTATACCGAATACCAACAAACGAATTCGGCGAAGTTAAGGGGGCAGTTTGCCATGTATGTCGATGTAAAAGACCCGAGTACTCCCAACGATTTTTATCGCTGGAAATGGGCGCATTATGAGGAAGTTAATTACTGTTTACAGACCGTCACAACGACTCCTGGGGGTGTCATTGCCACCCGAAACAAGTGCTGTGAGCCGTGTTGGAAAATAGAGGCGTGTAATGGCTGTATCATTTTGGCTAACGACCGCCTTACCAATGGACAGACGATTACTAGAGTTCCAATCGGCAAAATTCCTTTTGATGGGGTTTCAAGTTATTTTATTCTTTTTGAGCAACATTCGCTAACTCAGGAAGCTTACCAGTTTTGGAAAGGGGTTGATAGCCAAATCAATAACTCAGGAGGTATTTTTGACCTTCCTGCGGCAACGGTCGTTGGAAACGTAAATTGTACCAGCCATCCCGAGGAGCAGGTGTTGGGTTATTTCGGGGCTTCTTCGGTGGTTTATAAATCCATGTACATACCTCGTAATACTACCGCTTCACTTCCGTATAACTCGGATTATTTTAATTGGATTGATTTGACTTCGTGTTACCGATGCCAAGAAAGCCCGTACCGAACCCAAAAAGCACCCTTGGGGTGGTGATTTTGAGGGTTAGTTCGTGTGTACAAGCATTATTAAATCTGAATAAAGGCACTTTTGGCCGTCTTTTTGCTTGTGTTTTAACAGAAAGACGCTTAATATCGTTAAATGAAAACACATAATGGCCTAGTTTGAAGCTAGGTACTTCTGAAAATTTGATTCAATTTGGGAAAATACTGCTATTGAGTGGCCTTGTTATAGTAACAATGGTGGCTTCACTGCGCCCGCCTACAACGGAAGAAACCACTGCCGAACGGTTTGAAAAAACGCTTATTTTTAAGAAACACCAATTTGAAATCAGTACCAGCGAGGCAGGAGCTGTGCGCGAAATGGTGATGAAAGTAAGCCGTAATAACCAATTACTAATTACGATTCGCCAGAAAACCGACGGTTGGGTCATCAACGCCGAAACCGCCGATTTGGATCAAAACAACGCGCCCGAGATTTACATCTACTCGTGTACGTACGGCAGCGGAGCTTTTGGAAAAGTATATGGCTACCAATTTTTCCCCGACTCGTTTGACAAAATCCACATGGCTCCTCTGACACCCGAATTATCGAAAGGATACATGGGGCACGACATGTTCAGAATGGAAGATGACCACTTGGTTCGGCAGTTTCCTATCTATCTTGCAGGTGACATCAATGCCAAAGCAACTGGCGGGGTTCGGAAGATAAAATACAAATTGCAGGACATTGAGAAACGACTGGTGTTGATTCCAGAGTAACCTGTGTTTGTCGCAATAGCCCCTTAGAATGGCGTAATTCCACCCCTCACGATAGCTGAAAGCCTCCTACCTTTGTTCTATCAATTAAACGACAAAAAATACACAGCGTGAAAAAGCTAAAATTACAAATGCAAATGACCCTCGATGGGTTTGTGGCAGGGCCAAACGGAGAAATGGATTGGATGACCTTCGCTTGGACAGAAGACCTCATCAACTATGTCACAGAATTGACCAATTCGTTTGATACCATCGTGCTGGGGCGTAATCTTGCCGAAGGCTTTATTCCACATTGGAAGGGAGTAGCCGAAAATTCCGACAGTCCAGAAGTGGAAGTGGGTAAAATTTTCACCACGATGCCAAAAGTAGTTTTCTCAAAAACCTTAACGTCATCTCCTTGGGAAAATACGGTGGTGACAAACGGTGAGTTGGCGGAAGAACTGAATCAGTTGAAACAACAAGAAGGCAAAGACATCATCGCGTATGGTGGGGGAAAATTTGTGTCTTCGTTGTTGAAAGAAAACTTGATTGACGAACTTCATTTGTTTGTTAACCCCGTTGCCATTGGAAACGGAATGCCCATTTTCGCAGCGTTGGAAGGAAAATTGCCGTTTGAACTCGTGACGGCAAAGCCTTTTGAGTGCGGAATTGTGGTGATGAATTACCGTAAAAAAACTCAGTAAGGTTTTTGGGTTACTCACGGTTTTGAGTGGGGCGGGTTAGTCATAACCCGCCCACATTACTTACAAACCACAGGCACCTACCAACGCGCGTTTGGCATATACCTTAGCTAGATGTTTACGGTAGGTTTTAGAAGCATAATGATCTTCATTAAGTTCGACACCTTCGGCCGCAGCATTGGCGGCGGCTTCAATGGTTTCGAGAGAAGCAGATTTACCGACAAGCGCAGCTCCTACGGCTTCGTCCAAAAAGGCACCGTCGGCGCTTACGCCCGTGAAGGCAACAGTGGCGTCGGTGATAGTGCCGCCATCAATGGTGACCGAAGCGGCACAGCCTACAATGGCAAAACGAGAGGCAGGCTGCATAAATTTACGATAAACGCTTCGCGAACCTGCCGCAGGGGCTGGAAGAACTACTTCAGTGACAATTTCACCTTCTTCGAGGGCCGTGTAGAAAAATCCTAAGAAAAACTCGGAGGCAGAAAGCTCACGGGCACCATTGGGGCCTTCTACTTTGATGCTGGCATTGAGGGCAATCAAGGCCGCAGGCCAGTCGGCTGAGGGGTCGGCGTGGGCAATGCTTCCACCCAAAGTACCTACATTGCGTACTTGGGTATCGCCAATTAGCTCACCAGCTTCAATCATCACGCCGTAGCGACTCTGAACATCGGCATTAGAAATAATGTCGTGGTGCGTACTGGCAGCACCGATGGCGACGCCACCGTCACGGACTTCGATATAGCGTAATTCAGGGATTCGGGCTATATCAATCAACAACGAAGGGCTGTTGAGGCGAAGCTTCATGGCAGGAATCAGGCTGTGACCTCCTGCCAAAATTTTTGAGTCAGGGTTTTCTGCCAAAAGGCTAATGGCCTCGCTCACCGACCCTGCGCGTTTATAATCAACTGCTTGTGGTATCATGTTTTGTGTAGTAAATAAGTGGATGAATGTCGAGTGCAGAATGCAAAATGTCGAATACTCTGCATTCTGCACTCGAAACTTATGATTGCATTGCCGACCAAACGCGCTCAGAAGTAAGCGGCATACGGATGTCTTTGACTTGATGACCTGCCGACCAAAGCGCATCAATCACGGCATTGACCACGGCAGGAGTAGAGCCAATACAGCCTGCTTCTCCCGCTCCTTTGACGCCAAGTGGGTTGTGCGGACAAGGCGTTACTTGACGGTCGAGTTCAAACATGGGCAAATCATCGGCGCGAGGCATGGCATAATCCATGTACGAGCCGTTGATGATTTGACCGTTTCCGTCAAATTCAACCCCTTCGAGCAGTGCTTGCCCGATTCCCTGCGCCAAACCACCGTGGATTTGTCCGTCCACAATCATTGGGTTAATGACATTTCCTACGTCGTCAACGGCGATGAAACGTTTTACCTTGGTCGCTCCTGTTTCTTTGTCAACTTCTACCACCGCAATGTGACAACCAAACGGATACGTAAAGTTGGTGGGGTCGTAGAAACTGCTAAAGTCGAGGCCAGGCTCAAGGTTGGCAGGATACACGTGTGGTACGTAAGCCGTCAGGGCAATGTCGCCGAAACCTAAGGATTTATCTGTACCTTTTACCGTAAATTTACCATCGACAAACTCAATATCATCGGGCGAACATTCGAGTTTGTGCGCCGCGATTTTAGCACCTTTTTCGATGATTTTGTCCAAACTCTTCATAATAGCACTGCCCCCTACGGCCAACGAACGCGAGCCGTACGTACCCATCCCAAAAGCAACGGTATCAGAGTCTCCGTGAATAATGTCCACATCTTCCATCGGAATACCGAGACGGTCGGCTACTACTTGCGCAAACGTTGTTTCGTGTCCTTGCCCGTGGGAGTGGGCTCCCGTAAATACGCTTACTTTGCCCGTTGGTTGCACCCGCACTTGACCTACTTCGTACAAACCTGCCCGCGCTCCCAGCGAACCAACAACGGCGGACGGGGCAATACCGCAAGCCTCAATGTACGTAGAGAAACCTACGCCCAGGAGTTTTCCCGAGGCAGCGGCTTCTTTTTGGGCTTTGCGGAAATCTTCGTAGCCAAGCATTTCGAGACCACGGTGGAGTACTCCGTGGTAGTTGCCACTGTCGTACTGCAAGGCCACGTTGGTTTGATACCCAGGTTGCGTCACCCCGTCAAACGCAGGAATAAAGTTTTTGAGGCGTAATTCGGTAGGATTAACCCCCATTTCTAAAGCCGAAAGGTCGAGAAGACGTTCCAATAAATAGGTCGCTTCGGGGCGTCCTGCACCACGATACGCATCGACTGCTGTGGTATTAGTAAACACGCACGTCATGTCCAAGTGAATCTTAGGCGTGGTGTAGAGTCCTTGTAGAAGTGTACCGTGCAGGTAAGTCGGAACAGCCGTTGAGAACGTAGATAAGTACGCGCCCAAGTTGGCAAACGTCTTGATACGAAGGCCAACGATTTTGCCGTCACCATCAAAACCCATCTCGGCTTTGGTGACGTGGTCGCGGCCGTGGGCATCGGTCAAAAACGCCTCAGAGCGCGTTTCCGTCCACTTCACAGGACGACCCGTTTTCTTGGCCGCAAGGGTGACCAATGCCTCTTCGGTGTAGTGATAAATTTTTGAACCAAAACCACCACCTACGTCTGGCCCAACGACGCGAACCTTGTGTTCGGGTAAACCTAATACGAACGCACACATCAACAAACGAATGAGGTGTGGGTTTTGGGTGGAGGTATAAAGGGTGTATTTGTCATAAACGCCATCATAATGGCCAATGTAGCTGCGAGGCTCCATGGCATTGGGTGATACGCGTTGGTTGACAAATTCTAAGGTAGTAACGTGCGCCGCCGATGCCATTGCTTCGTCAACTTCTGCTTTTGGGTTACCGATTTCCCAGTCGAAACAGATATTGTTGGGAACATCGTCGTGAACCAAAGGGGCACCTGCTTCTACCGCTTTCGAGGCATCGGTAATTGCGGGCAAAACTTCATAATCAACGACAATAGCCTCGGCAGCATCTTGCGCTATTTCGCGACTTTCGGCCACCACCATTGCTACTGCATCTCCTACGTGGCGTACTTTGTCTTTTACCAACAAAGGGTGCGGCGGCTCTTTCATGATGTCACCGTTCTTGAAGTTAACTTGCCACCCGCAAGGAACGCCATAGTGACCTACTTCGTCGCCTGTCATGATAGTGACAACCCCTTGCATCGCGGCGGCAGCTGAGGTGTCGATGCTCTTGATGCGTGCGTGGGCGTACGGACTTCTAAGTATATAGGCGTGGGTCATACCAGGTAGATTTATATCATCGGTATAACGGCCTTTGCCCGTAATAAAACGCTTATCTTCAACGCGTTTTACTGATTTTCCTATGAATTTATTGCTCATGATAATTAGCCCCCCATTCCCCAATGGAGGAGTTTTTTTATCTCTTGTTAACCGTCATTGATTAGGGAGTCAATTGGTTTTGTTAAATCACTAAAAATTGGGTTATGTTTCCCCCATTGGGGGTTAGGGGGCTACTGCGGCGTGTTGTACCGCCCGAACGATGTTGTGATACCCCGTACAACGACAAATATTCCCTTCCAACCCTTCGCGAATTTCTTGCTCGGTAGGATTTGGGTTGCGCTTTAGCAAATCGGCAGCGCACATAATCATGCCTGGGGTGCAGAAACCGCACTGAAGGCCGTGCTCTTCTTTGAAGCCTACTTGAAGTGGGTGTAATTCGTCGCCTGATGCCAACCCTTCGATGGTGGTGATGGTAGCGCCATCGGCTTGGGCAGCGAGCATAGAGCATGATTTAACGGCATGGCCGTCGAGGTGAATCGTACAAGCGCCGCAGCTACTGGTATCACAGCCTACGTGGGTGCCAGTTAGGCCAAGAACATCGCGTAGGTAATGTACCAAAAGCAAACGGCCCTCTACGTCGTGAGTGCGTTGAGTACCGTTGACAGTTACTGTTATTTTTGGCATACTTCTTAAAAGGTTATGTGCTTTCGCACGGTTTAAAGGAAAGATGTTTTGTGTTTCAGACCTTCCAAGTTTCCAAAACTTGGAAGGTCTCTTCGGTCGGGTTTTGAGAAACCCTTGTCACGATTTCAGGCGGGTTTTGAGAAACCCTTATCACGATTTTGGTCGGGTTTTGAGAAACCCTCAGCACGTTAGCTGAAAAACCATCGGTACTTTCTAACCTGCTGCGGAGAGTTCGTCCTCGAAGTTTTTGAAAAATTGTTTGGTCAAAGTACTTGCTACGCCACTCATCACGCGGTTTCCTGTACGAGCCAATAGCCCCGACATATCTGCTTTCCCGTCGAACGACAACTCCGTCTGAGTGTCCGATAGAGGCTTGAGTGTCATGTTTATATCCGCATTGACGTTGCCAATTTTACTGTTTTGAACTACTCGTAGGGTGAAACTTTGAGGGGCAACGGCATTGGCTACCTCCGCTTTTCCTTCAAATTTGCCCGCCACTGGCCCAATTTTTACCTCAGCAATGGCTTTATAAACGCCTTCACTTTCGAGCTCAAGGCGCGAGATACCTGGCGTAACTTTGGCCAGCGTTTCGGGGTTCATCAACATCGCCCAAATGGTTTCGGCGGGTGCGTTGAGGGTATGAATTCCTGTAAGTTCCATGTAGCAAAGACGTGATTAAGTAATAGAAATTATCGAAATAATAATATTCAAAGCTACGATAATCTTTCAGTCTAGGTATGGCACTATTGTATTAAAAAACAGAACAATTCTATCAAAAGGCGTTATTAGAACTTAACGATTTTTTTGCGGTAATTGGCGGGGGTGTCGCCAGCAGCTTTTTTGAAGACTTTCTGGAAATAATTGAGGTTATTGTAGCCACAAGCAAAGCAAATGTCTGAAACACTGTACGATGTGTTATACAAAAGCTTCATTGCCAGCTGGATTCGTTGTTGGTTAATGTATTCAACGGGCGTAATGCCGTACTGCTGTTTAAAGCACCGAAAAAAGTTAGGCTCACTCATGCAGGCTTTGTCGGCGAGGTCTTTGATGGTTAGATTTCGGTGGATATTCTCTTGTACATACTTAATCGCGTACGCAAGCCGATTCGTATTGGCAAGCTGCTGAAGGTTGGTACTGAGCACCATTCGCGCTTTGGTTTGCATAAGTCGGACGATGAGTTCTTGCAATACTAAATTGGCAAAATAATCTTTAGCTGCGTTGTTTTCGGTAAACAAATAAATAAGTCGCCCGATGAGCTGGTGAATGGCGGTTTCGTTGGTAAAATAAAAATTATCGTTGGCAAACTGCCAGCCTTCGTTATTATCCACCAGCGGCGAATGTTCGTTGAGGGTTTCGACGATGGTGCGGATTTTGGTCGGCGAAATCGCCAACGCCAAACATTGGGTAGGATTTTTGCTATTGGCTTCGGGAAAGTCGATGCGCATGGTTTGATTGGCAGGAACAATCACCGATTCACCGGGAAAAAAATCAAAGGAGGGTGAGTTGGTCAGGTGCATTACTTTTTTGCCCCGAATCATGCTGGCCAACACGGGGTTAGAGAAAGTAAGCTCTACGTTTTGGGCAGCTTGGTGGGTCTCGTAAATATTGAGTTCGGCATTATCGAGGGTATAAGCAGTACGGTTTTCGACAACGAGTTCTAACTTTCTGCTTTGAAGATGGGTTGTAATGTCGAACGAATTCATAAAAAGGGAATGTTAATTTGAATAGCGACCGTTCACACTAATTATTGGATATATACCAACAATTTTATGATTATTTTTATACAAAAACAACAGGGCTTGGGTATTAAAATTCTATTAAGCCTTTCAACATTTGTTTTGCTTGGGGGGCGGCCTGCAAAAGCTCAGAAAAAAGATACGGTTTTGCTGCGCCAACTTGCTCCCGTGACCGTGACGGCTACGCGACTCGAAATCAATGAAAAACGTTTGCCAGCGGCATTGACAGTGCTCAACGGCGGGCGCATCCAAATAGGGCAGCCGCAACTGTCGATGTTTGAATCGCTGGGAGGTGTGGCAGGGCTTTTTGCCCAAAATCCAGATAATTATACCCAAGATTTACGCATTTCGATTCGGGGATTTGGGGCACGTGCCGCGTTTGGGATTCGCGGTATTCGCCTCTACGTGGACGGTATTCCTGAGTCCACTCCCGATGGTCAAGCCGATGTGGATAACCTTGACATGGGGGCGATGCAGCGGTTGGAGGTGATGCGCGGGCCGTCATCAGGATTCTTTGGAAACGCAGCGGGAGGGGTAATAAGCCTTCAAACCGAAAATGCAGCCCAAATGCCGTTGGCCGAAGTGCA
Source organism: Runella limosa DSM 17973 (assembly GCF_000482465.1). GTDB lineage: Bacteria > Bacteroidota > Bacteroidia > Cytophagales > Spirosomataceae > Runella > Runella limosa. The sequence continues at coordinate 60,999 of NZ_AXVJ01000044.1, read as the reverse complement.
AGGAACGGTGGGTTCGTACGGTTTGCGGAGTTGGCGTTTTAAAACGGGTGTTCAGCACAAAAAACTCCAAATGGTGTTTGTCGCAACTCGTAATCAATCAGAAGGTTATCGGGGAAACAGTCGCATGGAAAATACGATTTTGAACCTCAAACTGCGCTATGATTTTGATTCGTTGACCCGACTTTCGGTGTTGGCCAACTACGGCACTAGCCCCGTAGCCGATGACCCAGGTGGTTTGACATTGGCGCAAGTAGCCGAAAATCGTCGCCAAGCTCACCCAAACAACCTTCGGTTTTTGGCAGGAGAGTCGGTGACCCAAGGCCGCGTTGGAATCACGTTTGAAAAAACGATGGGCAACCACCTGATTTTTGTGCGTGCCTTTGGGACAAAACGTGATTTTGCCAATTATTTGGCGTTTCAGGCGGCAGGGGCAGGAACCATCAATCGAACTTTTGCAGGAGGGAGTTTTCAGTACCAGTTTTCTCAAAAATTAGACTTCCTCAGCTATCGTTTTCGGGTGGGAATTGACTTAGAGTCGCAAGGAGACACGCGCCGACGATTTGATAATATGACGGGGGTGAGAGGAAAATTAACTTTTGACCAATTGGAATCGTTTAAGAACATTGCCTCGTATATTACTCAGGAGCTATCGTACAAAAAAATAACGATGTTGGTAGGGCTGCGTTCGGACGTGATTCGCTTAAAAGCAACCGATTATTTTATGTCGGATGGCGACCAATCGGGTGGCCGTAATTATAGTCGTATCAATCCTACGTTGGGGCTTTCGTGGGAGGTATCTCCTGCGGTAAACTTGTACTCTAACTTAGGGAGCAGCTTTGAAACCCCAACGATGAGTGAGTTGTCGAATAACCCTTCTGGGACGGGTGGGTTTAACCCCGAGCTAAATCCACAGCAAGCCTTGAATTATGAGATAGGAGCAAAGACTTATTTTGGACAGCGCGTACGGGCTGATTTGGCGTTGTTTACCATTGAAGTAAAGGACGAACTGGTACCGTACCAAATTACGGGTCAAGCGGGGCGGGTGTTTTACCGAAACGCAGGCCGTTCAAAACGGCAGGGGATTGAAGCGAGTTTGAATGCCATGTTGGCCAAAGGTTTAACCTTGTTTTCAAACTATACGTATTCGGACTTTACTTACCGTGAGTATCAAACCTCAACAGGGAAATTTGACGGAAATGTGTTGCCAGGCATTCCTAAATACGCGGCGCAGGTCGAGCTTCGTTATTTCATGCCTTCGGGGTTATTTGCGATTGCTCAGGTACGCCATGCGAGCCAACTGTATGCCGATGATGCCAATGCCGTGACGGCGAATGGATATAGCCTTTTGAATCTGCGTTTAGGTGGGCAAAAGACGTGGCGGAAGTTTCACATTGAGCCGTTTGTAGGGGTAAATAATTTATTGGACGAAACCTATTTTCAGAATGTTCAAATAAATGCGAGTGCCAACCGTTATTTTGAGCCAGCGCAAGGCCGTTTTTGGTTTGGTGGGTTGAAAGTCGGAGTGAATCGGTAATCAGAAGACCTTCCAAGTTTGGATAACTTAGAATAAAAACTTGGAAGGCCTTGGAGGAAGACGTTAGCCCTTCCAAGTTTGGTCAACGTAGTATTAAAACTTGGAAGGTCTTGGAAGGGAGAAGTTAGACCTTGCAAGTTTGGATAGCGTAGTATTAAAACTTGGAAGGTCTTGAAGGGAGAAGTTAGACCTTCCAAGTTTGGATACCGTAGAGTAAAAACTTGGAAGGTCTTAGGCAATGCAGTAAGTAGCTTACAAACTGCCTTTGAAGTGAAAAATAAAAAAAATGAGCAGTCATTAAACCTTTTTCAAAATGCTGCGTCTAAAGGTTGAACACTAAGTAATCTACCTAGACAATCAGCTACCATGAAAACAAAACTCATTTTTGCCGCGTTATTAATTGGATTTATCTCAATCTCGGCTCAGGCAACGGAAAAACCCCGTAAATTTGAGCACCGAAAACATCACCGCCAGGATCGCCGCGAGGATGTGAGAGATAGAAAAGAAGACAAACGCGATCATCGCGAAGACCGACGCGATCGAAAAGAAGATATTCGTGATCGTAAGGAAGATCGTCGCGACGCGAGACACCACGGAGGGCGCCGTGACCGTTTGGAAGACCGCCGTGACCGCCGCGAGGACGTCAGAGATAGAAAAGAAGACAAACGCGACCGCCGCGAAGATGTTCGCGATCGCAAAGAAGATAGAAGAGATCGACGTAAGGGAACTAATTAAAAGGGATTGAATGTTATATAGTTGTTAGAACAACAGAAGTTGTTACACAATTTATCCAAGCGATCTTACGTTAAGACAAAATATTTTTAAAATGGCTGTATGGGTTGGACACGCCTCGACTTTTAGTTGGGGCGTGTTTTTTTATTTTCTTGACGATGTCTCGTACAGCCCATTCCCAAAAATAAGGATCAAAATCAGGGGCGTGAGGTGCGCGCCCGTTTTAAAACCTGCCCCAGTCATGGCGTAAGTGCCTGACGAAAATTTGAAATAAGTATTGATTAATATACCGATAGATAGCACAAGAAAAGCCCCTAACACAGCGAAGGCAGTCTTTTTGGTGGTTTTTAAGTGAAGTCCTAGCACAATTCCTTGGCATACCAATGCCGTAAGACCTACCGTGGCAAGGGCGCGGGGAAAGGTTCTAATCATGTCATATTTGAACATCATTACCCCTATTTTGCCTAGAAGATTGGGATGAGCGAGCAGCCACGCATCTACAACGATCAATACAGCCAAAATAAGGTAGAAAAAAAGGTTTGATTTCATGTTGTCGGTTCGGGTTTTAAGTACGAATATTGCCAACAAATATACTTCATTTTATGCAAGAACATCACTTAGAGGTGAAGCGAACGGCGCGATATTTTACGCTGGGCGAACTCAACGAGACTACCCAAAACGTTTGGTTTGTGTTGCACGGGTACGGACAATTGGCGCAGTTTTTCATCCGAAAATTTGAAGTGTTGAACGATGGACAAACCTTTGTCGTTGCTCCTGAAGCTTTATCTCGGTTTTACCTAGAAGGCGTTTCGGGTAGGGTGGGAGCGACGTGGATGACGAAAGAAGAACGTGTCCACGAAATCTTAGATTATATTTATTACCTCAATCACCTGTACGATACGCTGTTGGAAGGCAGAGATGTATCTAAGTTGACCATTAATTTTCTCGGATTTTCGCAGGGGAATGCGACCTTGCTTCGCTGGCTCAACAGCGACCATGTTCGCTGCGACCGTTTACTTATCTGGGCGGGCTTCTTCGGAAATGGCGTAGCCGACGTGATTGAGCCAAGTAAACTCACTGCTGTGCCCACTACGTTGGCGTATGGTTTACAAGATGAGTATTTGGTACAAATTGATACCAAAAAATACGAAGAAGATATACGAATGGCCATTCCTCATTTAGAGGTCGTCACGTTTGAAGGCCGCCACACTGTTGACAGTGCTGTCTTACACCAAATTGTGAAAGGATAAATACCTATTTATTACCACAGCCATCAATATAGGCCGTAAAAACACTGCCAGCTTCGGCCTTAAAACCAGGGTTTAACTGTACGTATTTTTGGGCGTCGTAGGTCACTTTTGTCGTGGCCATGACTACGTTTTTGGCTTGAATGTTAGCGCTCACTTCAAATTTTACAGCTTCCGTAATGGGGTGATTTAAAAGCAAAACGGTTGTACAGGGATCGATTCGGTACAAAATTTTATTCACCTCCAGCGTCGAACTTGCGGTGTTTTCGAGTAATGCCCATGCCGTGTTGGCGTCGGCGTTGTGGCTGGCTAAATTTTGTTCAAGACTAATCGTAACCACTTTATTTTCAATGGATTTTAAGTATAAACTATCAAGGAGTTGATTGACGGTGGTGTAATTTTTGAAAGAACGCCCCACCAAGTTATTGTGCAAATCCATGGCGGAAGCCGCATTTTTTACCAGTGCTGTACCTGCGTCATTGTATTCATAAGCCGAGGTAAACTGCCTTACAATTTCGGTAGCCGTAGCTTCGGTAGCTCCGATGTCTTTAAGTTTTTTGACGGAAAGGGCATTCCAAACCGAGTGCCGAAAGGCATTAGAGCTATTGTCGTTTTGCGCCTGTGCACCCGCCCCAAAGCGTTGGTCGGTATAGGTGTTGGCTTCGTTTCCTGCGTCAAAAATTAATTGGGCTTGAACGGGATACTGATAGGCCAGTGCTTGAACGCGTGGATTAAATCCCAAAAATAAACTAGGGAAATGTCCTTTGGAATGAACCGAAAGTACGACAAAAATCAGCAGTAGCGACGTAATAAAACGACGTAGCATATTGGTTGGTTAGGGAGGAGTTAGGCTAGTAAAGGTACGTGAAAATAGGGATATTTTACAACAAAATACCCGACCCACTCTAAATTGGCGGATCGGGTATCAATGTCCTTGATAACACCACAAAAAACAGAAGGCTTTTGCTTGTACCAAACGCCTTTGTTTGATGTTCAAAGCTGCAAAAATATTCTTAAAACAAGATTAAATTGGCCTTAAACTTTACTTAAAATATAATTTTGGCGACTACGGGCTGATGGTCAGATGGATAGCGTTGGTCTTTGGCATCGGTTAAAACGCCGTATTTCAACACTTTGATGGGCGCACTGACAAAGATATAGTCGATGCGCTGCTTCATGGGAGCCTCAAATTTGAACGCGTTGAAAGTTCCTTCGGGGCCATAGGCTGGAGTTGCTGATACGTCGTGGGTATCGTTAAGTGCGCCTTTCATGAGTTGAATTTGCTCAGTTTCGGGGGTTGAGTTAAAATCTCCCGTACAAATGACCAACGCATTCCCCGCAATTTCCTTCATTTTTTTGACCATCAAATGCCCCGATTGACGGCGTGCTTCTACGCCTTGGTGGTCGAAGTGGACGTTGAAAAAGTAAAACTCTTTTTTGGTATTGAGGTCTTTAAATTTTGCCCAACTACAAATCCGATTGCAGCAAGTCGCGTCCCAGCCTTTGCCTGGGGTTTCGGGGGTTTCGCGAAGCCAAAAGTCACCCGATTGAAGCAATTTGAAACGGTCTTTTTTGTAGAAAATAGCCGAGTGCTCGCCTGCTTCTTTTCCGTCGTCACGGCCTTTGCCTACAAATGCAAATTCAGTCAATTCAGCAACGCCGTTGAGCTGATGACGCAAGGCTTCTTGCGTGCCAAAAATATCCCATTCGTGAAAACGTACGAGGGCTTTGACGTTTTCTTTGCGGTTGGGCCAAGCATTCGGGCCATCGTTGGGGGTATCGTAGCGCAAATTGTAAGTGGCTACATTGATGGCCTTTGATGGCTGTGCGTGACTGGCAAAAAATGCACAAAGCGCGAGAATTGGAACTAGAAATAGTGTTTTCATTTATTTACGTTTAAGACTGGATAAATACTCAATTAAATCAACCAACTCTTGCTGACTCATAGATTCATGCAAACCAGCCGTCATCAGCGATTCGTCAAGTTTTTTCATCGAAACTACCTGACTCATTTTATAACTTTGGGAAGTTCCTCCTGGGAATTTGAGCAGCAAGTCAGTTTCGGTTTTGCTGGCTACAATTCCGACCGTCGTGCTGCCATCTTTGAACTTCACTTCGTAGCCTTCGTAGCCAAAACTTACCCCTGCACTTGGGTAGAAAATAGCCATGTATTGACCATCTTTGCCAAGTTTGCTACCAATTTCGGATAATTTAGGCCCAAAATCTGACCCTTCGCCGTTGACTTGGTGGCAAATAGCGCAGTAGTTAGCAAACACCGTTTTGCCGTTGGCTACGTTTCCTGTGAGGGTCATTAGCTCGCTGACGGGAGGGAGTTTTTTGCCCGTTTTGGTTGGAGCTGCGTCGAGGTATTTGGCGGCCTGAATCTTGACGTTTTTGCGCCAAGCACCGCTTACGCCTTGCACGGCCACCGCTTTGTAATCGTTGGCGATTTTACCTTGTTGGAGCAAGTCGAGCACGAGGTCTTCGCCGTCCATGCTTCCACCCAACGCTCGCGTAGCTTCCGTCCGAATGGCTTTGGAACGTTTGGAGTCTAGTGCTACGGTTTTTAGGATGTCTAATGATTGTTTGCTACCAATTCCACGAAGTGCAATCAACGTATTTTGGGCTTTGGCGGCGTCTTTGCCATTGATAGTAGCCCAAAGAAGCGGAGTTTGTTCTTGTTTCAACAATTGGCGAGCCGCGTCGCGGCCTTCGCGTTGCATGGGTTTGTCGAGGGCGAGTTGCAACAACCGTTTTGCTTCACTGGCAGGCTCAAACCGTTGTACCAAATCCATGTATTCACCCGTACCGTAGCTGGCGTCGAGCAGCTTTTGGAGGTTTTGCTGTGCCAAAGGCGAAGTTTTAACAAAACCTGGGTCGAGGTGGCGGAGGCAAAGTTTGGTAATTTCGGTGTCGGTATTCGTTTTCATCAAATCCAGCAACGCTGTCGATTTTTCAGTCGCCCCTGGGTTAAAATCAAAAGCCCTGAAATAACGAAGACGGTCTTTCAACGCCACGTTTTTATCCCCCGCCAACGAGGCCAACAACGGCACCGAAGCAGCCGTCCGTGCCCGCCAAACGAGGTCTTTTCCTTTGGCTGAGGCAGTTGGGTTAGGCCCTGCAAGTTTGAGCCAAGTGCCAAAAAACTTATCCCATTGACCATCGGCCGATACCCCCAATGCTTCGAGGTACCAGCGGTCTTGGCCATCGTAGCGGTTGGCCAATTGAGCCCAAATATCCGCCGCGAGGTCGTCGGTATTATGACGAATCGCTAATGCCACTTCACGACGAACCTGCGGTTCTGAGTCAGAAGCTAAGAGATTCAATTGCTCAACAGTCAACGGCAATACCCCTTTGGCCGTAATTTGGCGCGCGGCCCGAATGGCGGTAATGCGTAAATCAGCGTTGGCATCTTTTAAAGCCGCACTGACGTAGTTATGTCCATTGGGAAGTTTGCTCAACAACCACAACGCGCGCGCTTTCATGCGGGGGTTGGGCGATGTTTGGTACATTTTAGAAAGCTCACCTTCGGCACTTTGGCCTAGGCTACGAATTTTGTTCCACGCCAAATAACGAACCGAAACGCTGGGGCTTTGAATGGCTTTGAGCGCACCTTCCAACGTTGTGAAATCGTGGGCAGGAATTTTGTAAGAGGTATTTTGGGGTGTGATTCGGTAGATGCGCCCACGGTTCAAATCGCCCGCTTGGTGGCCACCTACGCCTGGGTCGTACCAGTCGGCGGCAAAAAGCGAACCATCAGGAGCGACGCACACGTCCGACGGGCGAAACCATTGGTTGCGTTTTCCGTACAGTACATTTACGATATTAGCTTTGTAACCTGCGCCATTTTTTTCAACGGGATACGAACGAACCACGTTAGGCCCCGCATCGCAGTGAATCATTTGGTTTTGGAAAACGCTGGGCAGCATATCGCCTTCGTAAATGACCATGCCCGTAGGCGAACCAGCGCCCGTTTGGAGTAAGTTCGGAACTACGCCAGGGTCGTTGAGGTGCCAGTGACGTAGGGGAATTTCGGCTTCGATGTTGGTGCGATTGGCACTCCAGCCAGCCCCCGTCATTTCGTCGGTATAACCGTAGTTGCCGTATTCCATCACGTAATTGATACGGACTCCCTTGTTACCATCGTCGTCGTTGTCCGACTGCCACATAGTGCCATAGCTATCCACGGCCACTTCGTAGTTATTTCGGAAATTGTGTCCCAGCACCTCTACGTTTTTGAAGTCAGGGTCACAGCGGAACACCATGCCTTGCTTGTATTTTTTGCGGTCGATGGGCTGCCCATCTTGGTCGAGTACAGGCTGACCTTTGCCGTCTAGTAGCTGATTGCCTTCGTTTCCGAAGTTAAAATACAGTTTTCCGTCGGGGCCAAAGGTAAAAGCGTGCATTCCGTGGTCGTGCTGTTCGCCCTTAATTCCCTGAAAAATAATTTCTTTTTTGTCGGCTTTATCGTCACCGTTTTCGTCGGTAAAGAGCCACACATAAGGGCTTTGAGATACCAGCACCTTATTGCCCATGACCAAAACTCCCAGTGGAGCAGCCACTTCTGGCCCTTGATAAAACACTTTACTGGCATCAGCTTTGCCGTCTCCGTTGGTATCTTCCAAAATAAGGATGCGGTCACCTTCGGAATGGGTGGGATTTCCCGTAATGGCAGGGCGGTAGTTGTAGGCTTCGAGCACCCATACCCGCCCCCGATGGTCGATGTCGATATTGGTGGGGTTGGTAATCAAGGGTTCGGAGGCAAAAAGATTGGCTTCTAGGCCATCCGCGACCTCCAACGCACCTACCGCATACTTGAGGTCGTGTTTTTGCTCTTGCGTAAGCTTTGCATACACACTGTCGAGGCTGTTTTGTGCGCCTCGACTTGGGTTATCGTTTTGATAACTAGCGACTAATCCACTGGTCATAGCCAGCGCGCCTAGTCCCCAAAGGTATTTTTTCATGGAGGTCGTTCATTTATGTGATGGTACAACAACTTCAGTAAAAGAAAAAAGCTCTTTCTTTTTAACCTATCTGTGGGTAACTAACTGGTGTTAAGCATTGGTAATAATTCAGGTTGATAGAGGCAGCCCTCGGGATGCTTGCGCCTAAGAAATAGGAGAAAATTGAAGAAAACGCTACCTTTAGGGCTTATTTAAAACGTACAAAACAGATGTCAGCAAATCCAAAAGTTTTCTTTGATATTACCGCCGATGGCGCTCCGTTGGGTAGAGTTATTTTTGAACTTAGGGCAGACGTGGTGCCCAAAACCGCCGAGAATTTCCGAGCATTAGCTACGGGCGAAAAGGGCTTTGGCTTCAAAGGAAGCGTTTTCCACCGCATTATTCCTCGTTTCATGCTCCAAGGGGGCGATATTACCAAAGGCAACGGAACGGGTGGAAAGTCTATCTACGGAGAAAAGTTTGCCGATGAAAATTTTCAGTTGAAGCACATAGGGCCAGGAATCCTGAGCATGGCCAATGCAGGCCGCAATACCAATGGTTCTCAGTTTTTTATCACGACGGTTACGACCGAATGGTTGGACGGAAACCACGTGGTGTTTGGGGAAGTGGTAGAGGGAATGGATGTGGTGCTACAAGCTGAAAGCTACGGCAGCCCGAATGGACGGACTTCTAAGAAGGTTGTGATAAGTGATTGTGGTGAAATTAGTACTGTGAGCTAGTGGGCGTCGGAGACGCTAGACCGAGTGCGCCCCAAATTGTAGTTTGGGGCGAGGCTCGCCAGTGTCTTTTCCATCTTCCACTATGACGGCTTTCCACGTACCGACTAGGTTTTTTTCAATGGTGGGGGCAACTCACTCCTCGGATTTGGAGCTACAGCCGATAAATAAAACAGCAATAATGAAAAAAGCAGCAAGGTGTTTGAACATAAATAAATGGTTAAATGAAATGAATTATTGAATGTGTTTGGGGGCATAAAATGTTGATGGATGGGATTGCAGTTATAAAATGCTATTTATTTGGGGTACACAGCATTCAAAGAAAACTACGCACAATTGGGTTGCACAATTACGTATTATTATCTATCATAATACCCATGTGCTACAAAAAAGTCCTCCAACGAATCAGCCAATTTGATTAAAATAGGTACGTCTTTTTCATCTACTACATCATAATCAGCATAGTATATTTTGTTTAAATAGGGTTCTTTATAGCCTATAAAAACCGATGCACCCGAGTATGGTGTACTGGCAATAGGTAATAAACAGTCTGTATAAAAATAAGTATTTGAACCTTTTTCAATATCTTCTTTCAATATATTGAAATCAAAATCAATACGCGCGATAGTGAAAAAAGCAGCAAGGTGTTTGAACATAAATAAATGGTTAAATGAAATGAATTATTGAATGTGTTTGGGGGCATAAAATGTTGATGGATGGGATTGCAGTTATAAAATGCTATTTATTTGGGGTACACAGCATTCAAAGAAAACTACGCACAATTGGGTTGCACAATTACGTATTATTATCTATCATAATACCCATGTGCTACAAAAAAGTCCTCCAACGAATCAGCCAATTTGATTAAAATAGGTACGTCTTTTTCATCTACTACATCATAATCAGCATAGTATATTTTGTTTAAATAGGGTTCTTTATAGCCTATAAAAACCGATGCACCCGAGTATGGTGTACTGGCAATAGGTAATAAACAGTCTGTATAAAAATAAGTATTTGAACCCTCTTCAATATCTTCTTTCAACATATTGAAATCAAAATCAATACATGCAAGAGAATAAAATTCAAGAGCACAGTTTGCTTCAGATTCGCTTATTTGAAAATAAAGATTATTTTCATCTGTGAATCTAAGGCCGTTTGACTGCAATAAAACTTGTTTGTAACCATTAGGAATACTAATACCGTATTTTTCCTCTATTTTGGTTATTTCTTCAAAAGTAGCCTGCGGGCGTAACTCTGTTCTCTTTAATTTTTTAATATCCATATTAAAAACAGTTTTTAATAAATTTAATTGCTTCGGTTGGCGAAGGTAATCTCCCTATTATATCTTTCCCAAGGCTGACCTCCTTAATAAGAGAATAACCTCCTAAATGTGCTACTCTATTAACATTCTCTGGTATCAACATCATGTGCATACCATCTTCATGATGATGCCATACATGTTTTATTCCATTGATTGTTCCCTGATATACAGTGTTTGGAGAATCTCCTATTAAGGCTGCTAACTTTTGGTTGGCTTTTGCATAATCAGAGTTTCTATCATTGCCGCTACCCATATTGTCAATCTTAACGATAGCACTAACTCCATTAGCCATCGTTGCTATGAATGGGGTCATATCAGGAAAACCATATTCTGTAAAACATACAGAATTACGCCCATATACTCTTTTTATATCTCCTGTTTCATCAACGATTGCTTTGGCTTTTGATGGTTTAAGAAGGCGGTTATTTTCTCCAACAAATTTCTTTAAATAAGTATTATTATCAACAAAATCCCACCAGTCTTGTGGTTTTTTGAAAAATTTCAAACTTCCATTAGCAACCCTCCAAAGTAAATTACAAGCACTTACCTGTGTCTCTGCACTCATTCTCAATCCTTCACAACCACCGCCATCCACGAGTTCTAAGTCTCCTATAACCTCGTTGTTGCTGTTAGGCATTTTGTATTTTACACCATTAAGGCGGCGAATTACTTTTTTGCTTAAGTCGGTGGTAACGTACTGCCCAAGTGGTTCAATAAGCCCATTTGTTACTTTGGCTATTTTTGTGCCTGTGGCAGATAGCACATCCACTACCCCGCGTGAGGCCGTTTTTACAAACTTCCCACCAAGCCCATTAATAGCATGGTGAATGACCTTGATTTGGTCACTGATATTATCAACTGCCTTTAGAATTTTGGTAAATTTAGCGGCTTGTAGTCCTGCCTTCAACTCACCAATACCTACAAACATACTTGCTACTTCAAAGGCTATTTTACCCTGTTCGTAGCGGCAAGAGTTTTGTAAACATACCGTTTGGTCGATGTACTGGCCTGCCTGTTTTTTGATTTGAACCCATGCTTGGTCTCTGACCGTTTTATTGGTGACCAATTCCCGAATCATGTCAAAAGTCTCAAAGGTTTTTGTCATGATTTCGATACACTTAGGCGAAGGATTAAATGTACCAACGTTTGGGGAATAGCAGGTGGCTATGTCGAGTATCGAAACGGCAGAAGAGAACAATTGGCCAACGGTACTATAAGCACCATCTATAAAGCCCGCTACAAAAGCAGGGTCAGCTTGGTAATAAGCTAATGGTGGAGCAATGGGTACATCCCACAAACATTTAGGAATGATACCATCGGGGGCTGTGGCAAAACCACTGCTTGCACAAAGTTTGAGCACCTCATAAATTTCTTTCCAACCCCAACTTTGAATCTTAGTTGTACCTTGATAAACAGCGTTTTTGGCTTGACAGACAGTAGTAACTGCTGCTAATCTGGCGATACGCTGTTGGTCAATTTCGCTGCTAAATGTGGTATCAATGGGCTCATTACAATCTATGCCGCTGGTATCGGCAACAAGAAAACTAAGACCTTCTAAGGACTGATTATATCCCGCCAACATAGCGGCTTTAGCTTCTGGAGAACGGGTTGTGATAAGTGATTGTGGTGAAATTAGTACTGTGAGCTAGTGGGCGTCGGAGACGCTGGGCCGTGTGCGCCCCAAATTGTAGTTTGGGGCGCGCTTTTAGTTTGGGGCGAGGTAAACTAAATAAAAGGAAAGGCTGTTTTTAGGAAAAAATAGATAAATGGCCCCAAAAAACAAACTTCCCCAACCCACCCTCAAAGACCGTTTTGCGGCACTCAAGTATTTGCCCCCGTTTTTTAAGGAAATTTGGAACACTCACCCGTGGATGACAGCGGGCAATGGGCTGCTGCGTTTGGTACGTTCGGCTATTCCTTTTGGTACGTTGTATTTGGGTAAATTGATTATTGATGAGGTAGTAAGACTAATCAATTCCCACTCGACGGATACGTCTTGGTTGTTGTGGTTGATTGGCCTTGAGCTTGGGCTGGCGGTGTTGTCGGATGGCCTCAACCGCGCCACTTCCTTGCTCGATGCGCTCTTGGGCGATTTGCACGCCAATCGTTCTTCCATTCAAATCATGGAACACGCCGCTACCCTCGATTTGGCCCAATTTGAAGACCCCGTTTTTTACGATAAACTCGAACGCGCCCGTCAGCAAACCGTCGGACGCACGGCTTTGTTGGCCCAAACGTTGGCGCAGTTTCAAGACATTATTACCATTGGTTTTCTAGGGGCGGGCTTGGTGGTGTTTAGTCCTTGGCTGATTTTGATACTGATAGTGAGCATCTTACCCGCGTTTTTGGGAGAGTTTTACTTCAACGCCGAAAGCTACGCCCTTTCTTACCAATGGACGCCCCAGCGCCGCGAACTCGACTACCTGCGTTATGTAGGAGCTAGCAACGTGAACGCCAAGGAGGTAAAGCTTTTTAACTTGTCGAAGTTTTTGACGGAGCGTTTTCGGGAAGTATCGAGTGGGTACTATGAGCAAAATAAAAAATTGGCGATGCGACGGGCGTTTTGGGGCGCGCTGCTGACGGCCGTGGGGACGGCGGGTTACTACGGCGCTTACGGGTACATTGGACTAGAAACCGTCAAAGGAAGCATTACGCTGGGGAGTTTGACGTTTTTGGCAGGGTCGTTTCGGCAGCTAAAATCGTCGCTCGAAGGGATTCTGAACCGTTTTACGAGCATTTCACAGGGGGCATTGTACCTCAAAGATTTTTTTAATTTCTTTCACCTCCAACCCGAGGTGGCTTCGCCGCTGCATCCGCGCCCGTTTCCTAGTGTTATTCAAGAAGGTTTTGTGTTTGAAAACGTCAGTTTTCGCTACCCAAATGTGTCCAAATGGGTGTTTCAGAACCTGAATTTTACCCTAAAAAAAGGCGAAAAACTGGCGATAGTGGGTGAAAATGGGGCAGGAAAAACAACCCTTGTAAAATTGTTGACCCGCTTGTATGATCCTACCGAAGGCCGTATTTTGCTAGATGGCGTGGATTTGCGCGAGTATGATTTGGGGGAATTACAACGCCACATTGGGGTGATATTTCAGGATTATATTCGTTTGATGATGACCGCGCAGGCCAACATTGCCGTGGGCGACATCGAGCATATCCACGAACTCCAGCGCGTGCAAACCGCCGCCGAACGGAGTTTGGCGGCTAATTTGATTCAAAAATTTCCGAATGGATTGCAGCAGGTATTGGGACGGCATTTTAGTGGAGGTACGGAGCTGTCGGGCGGAGAGTGGCAAAAAATTGCCTTGGCCCGCGCCTACATGCGGGATTCTGAGTTGTTGATTTTGGACGAACCCACCGCTGCTTTGGACGCCCGTGCCGAATACGAGGTGTTTCAACGTTTCGCGGAATTGACCCAAGGGAAAATGGCCTTGTTGATTTCGCACCGTTTCTCCACCGTCCGCATGGCCGACCGTATTATTGTGATCGAAAACGGTGAGTTGTTGGAATCGGGTAGCCACGAAACGTTGATGGCTCAAAAAGGACGTTATGCCGAGTTGTTTCAACTGCAAGCCCGAGGTTATACTTAGAATGTCGAGTGAACATCCCGAAAGTTTGAAACTTTCGGGATGTTTTCATTTTGACCTAAAACTAAACCCGCGTTTTACAGCATTGTATTCACTTTATTGAAACGTAGGAGGTAGGACTTACTTACCTACGGACTCGGGCGTTGACTTTAATTCTGCCTGGCGTTACCTTTTGGTATTTTTTGAACACAATGACAAACTTAATCGGAGTGGTGTAGCCCAAAAGGTCAGAAACTTGCTTTACCGAATACCGACCGCTCTCAAGAAGCTCGCGTGCTTGTTGCATTTTGTGCTCCATAAAGTACTGATGGTAAGGTGTTTGGTACAAGCTTTTAAACACACTTTTAAACTTGCTTGGACTTACTTTAAACGAGCTTGAGACTTCGTCAATGGATGGTATTTTAAAAGAAAAATCAGAAATAATTTGCTCGTGTAATTGTTGAATTTTTTCTACAAACTCATCCTTAAATAGATATATCTCCTTGGAGGTATTAGTAGGTGCGTTTGTTGTGGATGTGCTGATTAGATTGGGGTAAATACCTACAGTAGAATGAATACAACTAAACGGAATTCGATGCTCAATGAGGAGCCTTAGAACTTGGCTTGAATCACTTTCGGAAATAACGATGCTAATGTGCTCATTAGCAGGAGATGGTAGAGGAATATTTGTAATGGTTCCAGAGTTCATAATACAATTGTTTAAAGAAAAGAGGATCATCAGTAGAATAGGAAATTAGATACTAAATACTTTGCAAATAAGTGTTGAGTTGTTCGTTTTCGTCGAGTTGTAATTTTTTCTTAATGCGTACCCGAGATAATGTAACACTTTTGGGGCTTATTCCCAGAATTTGAGCTACTTGTTTGGGAGATAAATTAATTTTTAAATAGGCGCAGTGTTTTAGATCTAATTCGGTAATTGAGCTTGAGCGTTGACGAAGTATTTCAAAAAAATGAGGTGAAACAGCTTCAAAATGAAGCTTAAACTTATCCCACTCATTTTCATTATTTGTATTGCTATCAATGGTTTTTAGAAGGTGTTTTATCTTGGTTCGTAAGCTAGGTTCGGCGTTTTCGTTGAGCTGCTCAATTTCTTTTTTAATATTTTGTAACAAATCACTTTGTTGGCTCAAATGCAGCGTAGTTGTGGCAAGTTTTCGCTGTTCAAAATCAATTTTTTGCTGTAATTTTTCTTGTTCTAATTGGGTAAGCTGTTTAGCGAGTTGGTGATTCCGATAAACCAAAAAGCCAAAAGTTAGGGTAATTAATAAAATACAAATACCAATTATGATGGCGTATCTTAGCCGAACATTGGCTGCCTGAACCTCTTCGTCTTTTTGCGCAAGCTCAAAGCTTGTTCGTTTAGCAACGGAGGTGTAAGTGCGCTCATTTGAATAAACAGAGTCACGCATTCTGACAGATTTCTGACTATTTATGAACGCATTTTTAAAGTCGCCAATTGTATAATAGTAATTGGTCAACAGATTATGCGCCCAAATCTTGGTCGAAGAGAATCGTGCTTTTTTATAAAATGTCAAATAACTTTTTTCTGCCTTCTCGTAATTTTTTTGTTTCAGGTAAATCGTCCCAAGGATACCATCAATTTCACCTGCATTAAACGGATGAGGGTGCGCCTTGTACAGTTTTTTGGCGGTAAGAATGGCCTTCAAGGCGTCATCATAACGCTTTAATTCAAGGAGTGCAATCGCATATTCGTAGTAGTGATTTCCGCATTCGCTAGGGGCATTTTGCTGACATTTAGCAATGGCTTGTTGGTGAAATGTAATTGCTTTGTTAAGATTTTCTTCGCGGGAAAATACCGAACCCAAGGCACTTTTGGCGATACTTTCTTCGAGAAATAATTGGTTCTTTTTGGCTAGTTCACTTGCCTGAAAAAAATAATACTTTGCTGTTTTAGTGTCACTGATTTCATAATGATAATACCCCATGTCATGATAAAGACGAAAAATGGTTTTTACCTTAAATACTGAGGCATTTGATTGGATGGTTTTTTCAATATTAAGTAAATAATCTAAACACGTATCACATTCTTTGGTTGTCTCGACAATGAGCAAGTCTGCTTGGACTTGCCCTTCTAAATAGCCTATTTTTTTGGCAGCCGAGGCTGCTTTTTTTGCATATTCAGTGGCAAGGGTGTTGTTGTACCAAAAGCGATAGGTTTCGGCATAGCCCAGCAGGCAAATGACTTGTGCCAATTCTGAATTTGGATGTTGTTCCTGAAACTTTTTTGCCAATGAAAAAGCCTTGCTTGAGTCTATGGCACTGTAGGTTTCAATTTCTGCCTTGGCGGTCAGCCATTCCTTGGGCATTTGGTCGAAGCCTGCGTTACGATCTTCTGTACAGTTATTTACCCCCAAAGAAAGCATTGCAAATAACAGCCATATTTTGCACTTTTGATATACCTTTTGGGCGATGATAGCCATTTGTAACCTATCATTATGGTTAAAAGGTTGTTTTATTAGGCCATTTTTGACCCTTTTGTTTTGGAATACCCTACTTGTCTCAGTTGACGTCATCTATGTTTTGAATGAATCAGAATACACCATTGAACAAATTGTTTGCAAAGTAGTTTGAGCAGCGTCCATAAATTTCGCTAAAACATTTTTGTCGCATGTAACTCAAACAGAGCTTCAACGCAGAAAAGCATATAGCTGATGCCTAATAAAATGCTTAAATCAATGTGAAAGTATTGAAAATGATACTTATGTAAAATAAATAAGGGTTAAAAAATATACGAATAGATAGTTTGGTAAAATAACATAGATATAAAAAATGTAATATTATAGTGATTTTAAAAGAAAAATGTACTTGTGTGTATGTAATTTGAAGGATGCTAGAATTTGTAATTATTAAACCTTGTTAAAAGACATATTTTTTTAGCCTGTGAGATGTTATATTTTGTTTTTGTTAGGGTGCTTATTAAGCACCTTTTCAGGAAAGAGTCAGGTGCCCGTACTTCATTACAGGGAAACGAAGACGATTTCGCTGGGAAGCTATCTTCAGTTTTATGAAGATAAAAGTCAACTGTTTGGTATAGAGCAACTTCAAAAACTGCCACCAAAAGCGTTTCAAAAAAATACTAAAACGGCTCCTAATTTTGGCGTCCGTAGCTCAAAAGTATGGTTGAAGGCATCGGTCGAAAACCATACGTCAGGCAGTCTTTATCTGCTTTGTGATGAAGAGAATATTTTCAGGATGGAAGTGTATGTTATCGACCAAAAAGGTGCAATTAGCTATTATAAAACAGGTTTTTTGGAAAAATATAACAGCCGATTTTTTCATAATAATCAGCTGACAGTACCGCTGGGGACTCATCCTCAAACAGTTTATATCGGAATAAGTGGCGATGCTACCTTGTTGGCCTCAATGTACGTGGCGTCTGAGAGAGCGCTGGCGAGTTGGCAACACAGAAATGACACTTTTGAGGGTGTCTTTTTGGGGTGGATGTTACTCGTGTTTTTGTATAATTTATTTATTTTCGTGCAGTTACGTGAACGACTTTATTTTACCTATTGCGTTTATGTCATCACTTGTACGTTTGTGGTTATTCGGCTCGAAGGCATCGGTTTTGACTTACTGTGGCCCGATTACCCGTCTTTTAACCGTTGGATTGATACACCGTCGGTGATTAATACATGGCTGGTGATTTTGTTTGCCATGCAGTTTCTTCAAACCAAAGCCATTGTGCCGCGCCTGCATCGCATCCTACAAGTATATTTGGGGTTGGTAACTTGCTTACCCTTGCTCGAAATCTTTAACATTCGGCCACTATCCAATAACCTGACGATGCTGTCTTTTTTGGTGAGCTGTACTTTGCTGATGACAACGGCCATCACCGTGTTTTGGAAAGGATTGCAGCAAGCTCGGTTTTATTTGTTGGGGTGGACGGTATTTCTTGGCTCGGTGGTCGTAATTACGTTGTGGAAAATGGGAATCATTACAAGTACTCATTTTTTGGTATATAATGCTTTTCCTATTGGGACAATGTTAGAGGCGGCACTTTTCTCTTTTGCCCTTGCTGATCGCATTCGCATTTTTCGCCAAGAAGCTGATGATGCGCGTTCGTTGTCGCTGAAACGTTTGGAAGAAAACGAAAAGCTGCTGACCGAATACCAACGAGTTCAGGAGCAAAACCGTCAATTGCAAGAGAAAAACGCCCGTGTTGTTCTCGAAGACGCTCCCCAACCGCTCAAGCGCCTATCGGTGCCGTCGATGAACGGCGTGCTGTTGTTGCCGTTATCGGATATTATTCACATGCAAGCGATGGGAAGTTATTGCAATATTTTTTTGACGAATCAGAAAAAAGTGATGGCTTCTAAGCCGTTGGCGGATTTTGAACCATTTTTGGTGGAAAATGAATTTATGCGGGTACACAAATCTCACCTTATAAACTTACGCCAAGTCGTGCGTTATGTAAAAGGCGACGGCGGAACCCTCGTCATGACCGATGAAAGTGAGGTGAGCGTATCACGCACGAAAAAGGGGGAGCTGCTCGCAATTTTAGGGATTTGACGTACCTTTGTGCTTATTAAAGGCTAAATCCCTTTCAAATGCACCAATCATTTCAACTTACGCTGCCACCCAATGTGGCACTTGACGATACGGCTTTTCAACAGTACGTGCTTCGTCATTTGGGGATTCAACAAACCGAAACCCTCACGATTCGTAAACTAAAGCAGTCGATTGACGCCCGCTCGCGGCAAGTGAAAGTCAATGTGTCGGTAGAAGTGTATGCCGACGAAGCGGCTCCCCCTGCCATTTCCTACCAAAAAAACTATCCTGACGTTTCTAATCAACCCGCAGTGGTGATTGTGGGCTGCGGACCTGCGGGGATGTTTGCGGCCTTGCGCCTGATTGAACTGGGCTACAAACCGATTGTGTTGGAACGCGGCAAAGACGTGCGAGCGCGTCGGCGCGATTTGGCGGCCATCAACAAAGACCAGATTGTTGATCCTGATTCTAATTATTGTTTTGGAGAAGGTGGGGCAGGGACGTATTCAGACGGTAAATTATATACTCGTTCCAACAAAAGGGGCGATGTACGGCGAATACTGGAAATCTTGGTGGCGCACGGAGCTACCGAACAAATTTTATACGATGCCCATCCGCACATTGGTACCAACAAGCTCCCACCGCTGATTGCCGACATGCGCGAAAGCATTCTGCAAGCAGGCGGGGAGGTGCATTTTAACACCCGAGTGACGGATTTTATACTTGATAGTCAGTCCGAAGCGATTCGAGGTGTCATCACGTCCGACGGCAAAGAGCACGTGGGATTGGGGGTGATTTTAGCCACGGGACACTCAGCCCGCGATATTTTTGAGCTGTGCCAAAAGCGAGACATTTTTATTGAAAGTAAACCTTTTGCGGTGGGAGTGCGGATTGAACACGCCCAAAGCCTGATTGATTCGTCACAGTATCATTGCGCCGATAGAGGGGCTTATTTGCCCGCAGCTTCGTACAGCTTAGTGACCCAGACCCGCGTAAACGGCGTTCAACGTGGCGTATTTTCATTTTGTATGTGTCCAGGTGGGTTCATCGTTCCAGCGGCAACGTCGCCAGGCGAGTTGGTAGTCAATGGCATGTCGCCGTCGCGGCGCGATTCCCGTTTTGCCAATTCGGGCATGGTGGTGAGTATCGAAGAAGCTGATTTAAAGCCGTATGCCAAGTTTGGACCATTGGCGGGGTTGGAACTTCAGAAGAAAATTGAGCAAAAAGCCTGCGCCATCACGGGAGGCGGGCAAATAGCACCTGCGCAACGGGTGTTGGATTTTATAAAACAACGTACGTCCAGCAGTTTGTTGGAAACCTCCTACCAGCCTGGATTGCAGTCGCTAGACTTGCGTGAGTACTTACCCGCGCACATTGCCGAGCCGTTGCGGTTGGGCTTGCAAGATTTTGGAAAAAAAATCAAGGATTATGTCTCGAATGATGCGCAGTTGATTGGCGCGGAAAGCCGAACGTCCTCACCCGTACGTATCCCTCGCGACCGCGAAACGGCAGAACACCTTCAAACCAAGCGCCTCTTTCCGTGCGGGGAAGGCGCGGGCTACGCGGGCGGCATCATGTCAGCGGCCTTAGACGGTACGTTTGTGGCGGAGTGTCTGGTGAAATTGTATGGGAAATAGTTTTTTGTCATGCCGTAGGCATCTATCTCCGTCTGAAACCTTCCCGAAAGTTCAAAACTTTCGGGAAGGTTTTTATAAATTGTGTGTTGGGATTCTCAAATCCCAACGAAGGGGTTGCTCACAACCCTGATTGTATTCACTTGTGGAATCGCGAGGATTTGAGAATCCCTGCCTACGGCTAGGTTAGAAGCCTATGAATAGGAAACACGAGCGGGAGCTTGTCCAAATAAAAGGTGAAAACATTTCCTCATGAACTCATTTCAAAAATTACTAATTATTTGTGCTATTTCTTTTAGTTGCTCTAATATGGATTTAGATATTAAAATCACTGAAAGAACGATAAGTAAACTTTCCTTTGTACCTGAAGGAGTTCCTAGTATATATGGTATCTCACCTATTTATGTTCTTCTCATAAACAATCAAATCGCTATAACAACGAATTCAAATATGTTTATCGTTTTTAAAGAGAATTATAAAGGTAAATACGCATCTTTTAAAGATTTTTTACGAGATGCACTATTGCAAAAAATATCTTTTACTCTAAAAGAAGTTAGCGTCAATTCTTATGTTGATTCATTTTCATTAAATAAAAAAGTAGAAAAAAAGTACAAATCTGAAAGCTTTGTAGAGTTTCAAAAATCATATTGCCATAGTTCTTCAAATTCACTCTGCTTAGATAAAGAACAAACAAATCCAGATGAACTGGCAAGTGTTTTGTATTTTTTATTTATCAATAATTACCAAATTAGAGAAGATGATGTAATAGGAACAATTTGCTTTACAGATTGGTAAGAAGAACAAATAATCAATTGTATTTACTTGTGGAATCGCGGGGATTTGAGAATCCCTGCTCACGGCTAGAAAGTATTATTCCCGATGGCGCGTTCGGTATGCTGGTTGTCTAAAGGTGTGTTGGGGCGTGTGTTGGGATTCTCAAATCCCAACGAAGGGGTTGCTCACAACCCCGATTGTATTCACTTGTGGAATCGCGGGGATTTGAGAATCCCTGCCTACGGCAGCGTCGGCATTGAATTTTTTTTACCCTTCAGGCAACCCATCGGGTTATTTCTGCATTTCTATCATTGAAACCAAACGAAGTAAACCTGTGTATCGCTGGCAGAAAGTTGTTGAAATGTGCAAAGAAAACAACCGATTCGCGCAGAATAGGCTGTATGAGGGCTTTGCCGCGCGACTGTTTCGGCTTTGTATGCGTTATGTTCGGCACAGCCAAGATGCGGAAGAAGTATTGATGAATGGTTTTTTGAAGTTTTTTAGGGGCTTGCCCGATTTTGACTACCGCGATGATCGCAGCCTAGAAGCGTGGCTCAAACGTATCATGGTCAACGAAGCATTGATGCATTTGCGCCAACAAAAAGCATTACCCAAATTTACGGATACCGACGAAGCGGACAGTACTTATATGGTGGAGCCCCCCGATGAGTCGATTGATGCCGAAGCGATTTACGCCGCGCTGATAGAGTTGCCTACAGGCTACCGTATGGTATTCAACCTGTACGTCGTGGAAGGGTTTAAACACGAGGAAATTGCCCAGCAATTGTCCATCGCCGTAGGTACTTCAAAATCCCAGTTGAGTAAAGCAAGAGCTATGTTGCAACAAATTTTAAAGAAAAGAGGCTATGAGCAATACGGAACAATTTGATGCGTGGCTGCGAGAGGAGATGGATAGCCTCGATAGTTTCCCCGATAACTTTCGGTCTGGAGTAGTTTGGCAGCAATTACAAGCCGAACTGCATCCCATGGCTGAAAAGAAGTCGGGATTCGCGAGATTTTTCAGATCTAAGTCAGTGTACTACCGCGTAGCAGCGGCGGCGGTGCTCTTGTTGTTGGTGGGCAATGTTGGCTGGAAAATGCAGTGGTTTGTTTTTCAACCTATTGATAAACAGTTGGTAGTGGAAAAGGCGGAATTGGTAAAGAAACCGCTTTTGGCAACAACGAATGAGAAGAATCCCGAACTGAAAGAAAAGACACTAACGCAGTCGGTGGTACGTAAATACTTACCTCAAAAAACATCCAAAATTACCACCATCGTACAGGCTTCGAGCACTTCCGAAGCGGTGCAAAATACGGAGCAAGTTCAGGAGGCCGTGTCAAGCCCCAACGAGGTGAGTCCTGCTGCTGCGGCTAAGGTTGAAATTTCGCAAGCTCCTGTAGAAATGGCGGCGGCACAGGTAATAAGCCAATCACCTAGAAACCAGACTTCAAAAAATAGAACCAAACCTGCCTTTAAAATTATCCATGCTAACGAATTGGCTGATTACCACAAAGTAGAAATGGCCGAAGCCCGCGAAAAAGAGGCAAAAGCCAAAGGGTTTGTGGTGATTAATTGGCAAACCAACAGCGGGAATCAGTCGGAAAGTAGCATCATGACGTACCTCAGAAAAAAAGATTAAAACACTCAAAATCCTCTAAATACCATGAAAACTTTCATCATAACGATGCTCGCAGCGGGCATCCTTAGCCACGCTTTTGCTCAAAATTTACCAGGAACAAAACCTTGGATGCTCGAAAAGCACAGTCGTTATCAATTTGAGTTGGAAAAAGGCAATAAGCTTATTGTATATGCCCCCAACGTGCGCAGTTTAGAACAGTTTCAAAACATCGACTCTACCCTTGCGTTGTTTGTCAGGGATTTTAAGAAAATAAAAACGGGTCTGGAAGAAACGGCCAATGCGCGCACGGTTATTTACAAACCTCTTAGTAACGAACAGTACCAACTGGATTTGAAAGAACACACCTCCGCCCAACAGCGTTTCCAACTTAGGCCGCAAAATGCCGAACCTTTGTTGCTAAAAACATCCCAAGATACGCTGCTCATTGTGCAAAATGCAACCGCTCCCGTTCAAATTAAGGTCGAGAATCCCAAGGCTAAAAATTTGATAACGAATGAGCTGGTCTATTTTTGTTTTGTGTTGAACAACCTAGAGGATGCCGAAGCACTGGCCGAAACATTAATGGCCAATGCGCACATACGAAAAGCGTTGGAGGATGTAAAAAAATACACGGGGCACGACCTTACCGACGAACGGTTTTCGTTTGAATACACGGACACGCCTTTGTCGGGAAGGAAGTTTAGGAAGGTTCAAAATAAAAAAGAAGACTTTATCGCCGTTCATCCCTCGTTTGGAATCGGTTTGTTTAGAAATCAATGGGTGCCCAACTCGCAAGTTGATTTTACGTTTGTGCCCAACAGGTACAAAACGATTGGCTACACGGTGGGATGGCGCAGTTTGTTTTTTACTGAGCGCAACGACCAGACCCAGCGTTTTACTACCCATAGCAATGGTTTTGTGCAAGTAGGCGTTACTTTTTACGATTTTAGACGCCCCTCATCGAAACAAATAAATACCCAAAAAGTGCTTTTTGGGGCGTATTTGGGGCATTCAGTAACTAGAAATGGGCCTATTTTTGATAAAAACACTTGGAATTTTTCAATGACGGTCACAACCTATGGCATGTTTAAGATACAGCCCGAAATCTATTTTAACGGTTTCTTCAAAAGTGTCCAACCTGGTTTACGACTACAAATTGGGATTTAGGAGTTTTGTGAGGGAGAGCGATGGTGCGTGCAGGTCACCCGTTCTTTAAACAAGTATTGGGTCGTGCGTTGGGATTCTCAAATCCCAACGAAGGGGCTGCTCACAACCCCGATTGTATTGTAGAATCGCGGGGATTTGAGAATCCCCGCTCACAGCTAACAGATAGGGCGACTGTAATGCTATTGAGTAGGGAGTTGTTTATACACTAACCCCCAGCAAAAGGCTAATACGAAACGTGTTGGGGGTTAGCGAAGTGAGGGATTTCGGAGCACAAAACGGCCAATACAGCACAAAAGTTGATGCGAAGTAGAATGTTCAATTAACCACTTCACTCATTATTGAGCCAAACACCCGTTAGCAATAGTTTTATCTTTTATTAAAAATTAAAATAGGCAAATTCTGATACTCTAATATTCCAACTCGATAGGAGTATTCTGGAAGAAATTTTTCAATCTCTTTTGGTTGATTCCAATGTGTTGTAAACTTAGCAGGTTCTATAAGAAACTTTAAAAAAGTACTCTGTCTTTCTTCTATTGATAATAGTTCTTTTTCAATGATTTGTTTGATTGACTCATTATTATATTTTGTCTTTGTTAGAGAAAAATTTGAACCATTGAAAAGGTAATACAAGGTTGCTTTACCAACAGACTCTTTGGAAAGAGTTACTTTAATATTTGAATCCTTAGTTGAAGACTTAAGAAATGTAAAATCAAGTTTGTATTTTTTCTTGTCAATTTCATAACCGTTCCATTCACTCATGTCAAACGTGGATTTCATAAAAGTGATTCTACTTGTATGAATTCTTAAATATGACATTTGCATAGTGTTGACATTTAATGCGGGATAATACTTATAATCCTCTAATTCAATTTGTTCTTCGTGATTTTCGCTATTTGTTTTTATCCATTTGCACAAGTTGTTGTGCTCTTGAGCAAAAAATGAGTAATAATTATAATTTGGTGGTGGGATTGTTCGTGTTAAAATTACTTCACCTTGTGCAAACCTGTAGGTTGAGTTGAAATATGAAGAGTTTTTAATTTGCTTTTCTAATTCTCTTTGATTGTAGTCAGAGATAATTTTTTCAACACTTAGGTCAAATTCCTTTTTGATTTTAGATATTTCTTCCTCATTTTTATTTAAATAAATTAATAACTCTTCAATTAACTCAGTGCTTATGATTTTTGATTCTTCTTTCCAATTATTAAGCGTTGTAATTAATTTTGAATTTTTAAATGAAGCCTCACTTATCATTCCTGCTTCTTTATTTTTTCTTCCTCTTTTTGTGAAATTTTGAGAGCCTAGTGAGATAAATGTATTGTCAACCACTAAGATTTTTGCGTGTAATCCATTAAGATTTTTTACAAAAATCCCCTTATTAATTGCCTCTTTTAAACTTTTAAGTTGATGCCCGCGTTGAAAAAGACTGTCGCCATCTAAGGCAGTTACTATTGTTACTCGTATTTGTTCTGGAACACTTTCTAAAAGAGTAATTATTGTATAATCTAAATAAGGAGTGAATACTTCAATAGAATATTCAGCTTTTCCAACTAGGTTTACCCATTTTTCGAATAAGTCACCTGCATGAAAATCAGTTGTTGATATAGATTTATCTTCTTTCAAATGTTTTTTTAATTCTGATTAAAGTTTTGTAATTAATTGATTTTCAAATGTATAAAAATATCCCTTTTATTCGATTTTTTTGTTTAAAACTTATTAGTCGTTAGCTAGATAAATCAGCTTCTCGGGAGCAAAGGGAATTATTACCAACAAGTAAATAGAAGCCACTCCATCGTTGTTAAATATTTGTAAACGCTTGGTAGGAGGCTAAGATACCTAGCACGCAACCTACCGCTTGGAAAGTCAGCTTAATTACCCATCATTCCCAAAGTAAAAATATTAGTGTAATTACTCAAGTAGTTGAATTGGTTTTTTGCCTGCACTCATTAATCTCCCCAACAACCTCAGAAGTCAATAGAAATTAACGACATAGCGCTGGTGACGTCCAAACAAAATGGCGTTACGAGCAGTTAATGATGGGCTGCGGTAGGCAATTATTTTGAAAATTGGGCAAGAAAATCATTAGTTTTTTGTAAAAAAAAGATTAATAAAAGCATAATACCGCTAAATTGCGCTTTCGTAAAAGCAATAGTAATGTAAAGATGCCGTTTCACGATTTTATACATCGCCTCGAACAACAACTGCAGTTGCCGCTGCCGGGGCAAGACGCGCATCTCAAAATGGCATCGGCCAGTCGGTTGCGGTTAAAAGCACAACCCAACGAAAAAACGCGGCGCTCTGCGGTCTTAATTTTGTTTTATCCTTACCGCGATAAAATTTTTGCCCCCCTCATTCTCCGCCCCAAATACGACGGAGTTCACGCAGGTCAAATGGCTTTCCCTGGAGGACGTTATGAAAAAACGGACGAAAACTTGATACGTACCGCACTTCGCGAAGCCCAAGAAGAAATTGGCATCAAAGCCGCCGACGTGAAGGTGCTTGGCAAACTGACGGAATTGTTTATCCCTCCCAGTAACTTCTTTGTGCTGCCTGTGGTGGGCAAACTCCCCTACAAACCCGACTTTTACCCCGACCCACGCGAAGTGGAGGCCGTCCTTGAAGTGAGTCTCGACGAGCTGCTGGATGAAGGGGTGATAGGTCGTACTCAGCTCGAAGTGCGTGGGGTCACCATCGAAACCCCTTTTTACGATATTCAGGGGCATAAAGTGTGGGGTGCTACCGCCATGATGATAAGCGAGTTGACGACGCTTCTTGGATAATATCCTTCTTTTAACAACTTTTAAGACCGACGTTTCGTCGGCTTTCTACCGAATTTGCTAATTTTGGCACGGCTTTCGTAGAAGAAAGCCAAAGTAGCATTCTAATTGGTGTCCCAATGTATTGATTGTAAACTCAAGACTTTTCACATTTCTACTAATTATTCATGTCTAAATTTAACCGAATAAACACCCTCTCTGGCTGGCTCGTATTTGCCGTAGCGCTAGTCACTTATGTACTCACCGTAGAGCGTACAGCAAGCTTTTGGGATTGCGGCGAGTTTATCGCCTGTTCGTACAAACTCCAAGTACCACACCCTCCAGGAGCACCACTATTTTTGCTGATTGGCCGTCTGTTTTCGATGTTGGCCATGGGCGATGTCACCCAAGTAGCGTACTGGATCAACATGGTGTCGGTGGTATCAAGTGCTTTCACCATCCTATTTTTATTTTGGAGCATCACGTTGTTGGCCCGCAAAATTTTGGGTAAACAAGACGACGAGCTTTCAATGGGCGAAATCATCGCCGTGGTAGGCTCAGGGCTTGTGGGCTCATTGGCCTATACGTACTCTGATTCTTTCTGGTTTTCGGCCGTCGAAGCTGAGGTGTATGGCCTTTCGTCGTTCTTTACGGCCATCGTTATTTGGGCGGTGTTGAAGTGGGAACGCATCGAAGACGAAGCCGCAGCCAACCGTTGGTTGATTTTTACCTTCTATTTGGTAGGGTTGTCAATCGGCGTCCACTTGCTCAACTTGGTGACCTTGCCTGCGTTGGCATTGGTGTATTATTTCAAAAAATACAAACCTACCTTGTGGGGTGGAATCGCGGCGTTTGTAGGAGGTTTGGTGGTGCTTGTTATCATCAACTCGGGCGTGATTGTGTGGTTGCCGTCGATTGCGGGTAAATTTGAAATTTTCTTTGTTAACACCCTAGGCACACCTTATTCGGTGGGTATCGTGGTGTTTTTGTTATTGTTTGTGGGTACCTTGATTTGGGGAGTTCGCTACACGGCCAAAAAAGAAAACGAAATTTGGAACGTGGCACTGTTGTCATTTACGTTTGTTTTGATTGGCTACGCTTCTTATTTCTTGGTGTTGGTTCGTTCTAACTTCAATCCACCAATCAACGAAAATGATCCAAGCGACGTCATCAGTTATGTTTCGTACCTAAAACGCGAGCAGTACGGTAGTCGCCCATTGTTGTTTGGCCCTGTGTTTACGGCGCGTCCAATCAATTCGGAACGCGGAGAACCGATTTACCGTAAATCAAACGGTCGTTATGTCATTGCCGATTACCGTCCAGAATACGTATATGAGAAAAACCAGCAAATGTTGTTCCCTCGCGTACACAGCAACCAAGGGAACCACCCGCAGTTGTACCGCGACAAGCTTAATTTGGCTGAAGGTCAAAAACCAAGCATGGGCGACAACCTGTCGTTTTTCTTCTCGCACCAGTTGGGACACATGTACTGGCGTTATTTCTTGTGGAACTTCGTAGGCCGTGAAAGCGACGAAGAAGGCGCAGGCGGACTTCGTCCGTGGGATACCAACGAAGGGTTGCCCGACGTCATGGCCAGCAACCGCGCCCGTGATAATTTCTACATGATTCCGTTTATTTTGGGTCTTTTGGGTATTGTGATTCAAGCCTTCCGCCGTCGTACCGATTTCTTGGTAACGGGCTTGTTATTCTTGATGATGGGTATTGCCCTCGTCGTTTACCTCAACTCGCCACCAGTAGAACCGCGCGAACGTGATTATATTTACGTAGGTTCGTTCTACATCTTTGCGTTCTGGATTGGGCTCGGGGTATTGTTCATTTACGATTTCTTGACCAAGTTTTTGCCATCAGCCACTACCCGCGCGGGGATTGCTACTGCTTTAGGATTGTCGGCGCCGTTGCTGATGGGGGCTAAAGGTTGGGACAACCACGACCGTAGCCACCGTTATCATTCAGTTGATTTTGCCAAAAACTTGTTAAATTCTTGTGCGCCAAACGCCATCTTGTTTACGGGAGGCGACAACGATACCTTCCCACTTTGGTATGTGCAAGAAGTAGAAGGCTTCCGTACCGACGTGCGCGTTTGTAACTTGAGCTTGTTGGGTACCGACTGGTACATTGGCCAAATGAAGCGCAAAACCTACGAGTCGCAGCCGCTACCTATTTCGTTGAATTACGAAAACTTTGCGGCGGGTAAAAACGACATCGTGCCTTTCTACGAAATGCCAGCTGTGAAAAATGGTATCAATTTGAAAGAATACATGTCGTTGGTAAAACAAAACAACGCGGCGATTCAGGTGCCATTGACAAGCGGCGAAATGACGAGCATCTTGCCATCGTCGGTGTTGGTGTTGGGTATTAATCCAGAACAAGTGCAAAAGATGAACATCCTTAAATCGGAGTTGGCGTCGTTTGTAAAAGATACCATGCAGTGGAACATCGGTAAGCGCGATTTGTACAAGTCTGACCTTATTATGCTCGACATCATCGCAACCAACGACTGGAAGCGTCCGATTTATTTCTCGGGAACGTTGACCAACGAAAACTACCTCAACTTGAAAGAGTACATGCAGTTGGAAGGTTATGCGTATCGCTTGTTGCCAGTGCGTGTACCTGGCGCATCAGACGGTTACGTAAACACCGACATCATGAGCGAAAACTTGATGAAGAAGACCTTCTGGCGTGAGCTTGACAATGCCAATACGTACTACGACGGTACGTTCAAAGGCTCGCCAGCGTTCTCGGCGCGTATTGCGTTCATGCGTTTGGTTGATCAGTTGATTCGTGAAGGTAAAAACGATAAAGCCAAAGCGGCGATGAACTTTATTTTGGCCAAAATGCCAGACAAGACCATTCCTTACGACCAAATTTCGGCCAACTACGTAGGGTTCTTGTTGAACTTGGGCGAAACCAAAAAAGGACTTGAGATTGCCAACACAATGGCTACGCGGGCAGAGTCGGTGTTGAAATACAACATTCAGCATCATTCTAACCAAGACAGCAATATCCAATTGTACATCCTTCAAACGCTTGCCAATGCGTGTCGCGAAGGAAAACAAGATGCCGCTGCCAAGAAATACGAGGCGTTGTTGCAACAATACATGACAGCACTCGGTGGCTAGTCGGTGAATACTATAAAAAAAGGCTGCCCAACAAGGCAGCCTTTTTTTATGAAAATGTGCGCTTACTTTTTGCCAGCGGCGAGGAGAAGAAGCACCCAGCCGATGATCATCAGGGTACCTCCAATGGGTGCAATGGCGCCAAAAGCACGAATGCCGGTAAAACAAATGGTGTACAACGAGCCCGAAAAAATGACAACGCCCACTAAAAAGGCATAGCCCGACCAGTTGTAAAAGCGCTCGGCATTGACGGCGCAGTTTTGGAGCAAAATACCAACCAAAACGAGGCCAATGGCGTGGTAAAACTGGTATTTAACGGCCGTTTCGAAGGTGTCGGCTCGGCCGTTGGTTTCGAGCATGGCTTTGAGTGCATGGGCGCCAAAAGCCCCTAGCGCCACGGCAAGTGCTCCTAATAAAGCGCCTGCTTGGATGAAAAATTTATCATTCATACAAATTGAAAAAACGTTTTTGAACCAAAAATAGATTACTTTCTTTATAAATCCGTTTTTAGGCTAACTTTGTAGATAGAAACTTACCATAGGATTTTGACTTCCAACGGCATGAGCTTATCAGATTTTGTTACACTTTGGAAACATCGCTACCGAAAATATACCTACATAGCACAAGAATACGTACTTGCATTTGCTACAATCGTACGTTTTTTTGGGTTAAAATTGTCTTTTTTGGGACGTAAAAAACTGGTGGCTATCATTCGTACGGAGCATTTTGGCGACATTGTGGCGGCCGAACCCCTTGCGCGTCAGGTACGAGAAGCACACCCAAACGATTATATAGTGTGGGTTGTAAAGCCTGCTTTTAAAGAGTTGGTCGCAACCCATCCTGCCATCAATGAAGCCTGGGCACAGCCTACGGTATTACGCCGTTTGTTGGTTTTTAATTCGGGTATTTTTGATAAAGTGTATAACCTTGAATTTTGGCAAAGTAATTTGGACGCCATCAGCGGAAGGGTTCACAAAAACGAAGTTGCGGCTGCAAAAGATATAACCGTATTTAATTACTTTGGAAAAGGTAATTTGCTGACTATCTTTCAGTTGTGTGCTGAGTTGCTCGTCAAAGATGACGTTCCTCAATTGTACATTCCAGCGGCGGATGCACAAAAAGTTGCGAATTTAAACCTGCCTCAGAAACTAATTGTCATTCATTGCAGTTCCAATTATCCAGCCAAAGATTGGTCAGTTCCTAATTGGGAAAAGCTAATTGATTGGCTGACTGAAGACTTGGGCTATACGGTGGTAGAAATCGGGCTAAAAAGCAAAAATTTGGTGAGGAGCGCTAAGTACATGGATGCCTGCGGGAAGTATTCGTTGTTACAAACGGCGGAAATCATTCGTAGGGCTCAGTATTTTATTGGGATAGACAGCGGGCCTGCGCATTTGGCAAATGCCGTAGGTACGTATGGTATATTGCTTTTTGGTAAATTAAATAACTTCGATACGTACATGCCATACTCAGGCAACTATCAAAATGGCACAAACGCTCGTTTGTTGTGGCAAACGGGTAAAACGTGTGCCGCGCTTGAATATCAATGGGTACAGGAACAAATAGAAGGTATTTTGGCAAAAGAGACCAAGGAAGTAACGGTGTAATTGGGGATAAATGGCAATCAGTG
Source organism: Runella limosa DSM 17973 (assembly GCF_000482465.1). Classification (GTDB taxonomy): domain Bacteria; phylum Bacteroidota; class Bacteroidia; order Cytophagales; family Spirosomataceae; genus Runella; species Runella limosa. The sequence continues at coordinate 29,675 of NZ_AXVJ01000044.1, read as the reverse complement.
AGTTAAGGCAGGTAGTATTTTTTTGTTGGTAAAAAGTAGTTCATTATCCTAAATTTTGGAGTATCATTGTAGTTGATTTTGACACAAATGGAAAACGATAAGTCCCATAATTTTCTTCGAAAAGGCACGTCAGGATATGGCTCGCGAGCGGCAAATAATAACCGCTGGTTGGAGTCGGGGGCGGGTACAGGAAAACTTCCACCTCAAGCACTTGAGCTGGAAGAAGCAGTGCTGGGGGCTTTGATGATTGAGAAAGACGCGCTCAATGCGGTTATTGATATTTTAAAGTCAGACAGTTTTTATAAAGAAGCGCACCAACGCATCTATAATGCGATTATTACGCTCTTTACAAACTCTGAACCTATTGATTTGTTGACGGTTACGACGCAGTTGCGTCAATTGGGCGAGCTAGAAGTGGTGGGCGGAGCACAGTACATCACGGCGCTGACTACCAAAGTAAACTCAGCGGCCAACATCGAATACCACGCTCGGGTCATTGCGCAAGCGTCGATGAAGAGAGAAATGATTTCGGTGGCATCAAAGATTTTGCAAGATGCGTTTGAGGATACGACCGACGTTTTTACGCTGCTAGACACCGTAGAGCAGTCGCTTTTTAAAATTTCTGAATCCAATATCCGCAAGAATTACGCCGACATGAGCGCGCTCATGACCGAGGCATTGCGCGAGTTGGAGCGCCGTCGCGAACAAAAAGACGGTCTGACGGGCGTTCCGTCAGGTTTTACGCAACTCGACCGCCTCACGTCGGGTTGGCAGCCTACCGAACTTGTGATTCTTGCAGCTCGGCCAGCGATGGGAAAATGTCTGGGGAAAGGAACAAAAGTAGTCATGTTTGACGGTACACTTCGCAATGTGGAAGATGTACAAGTCGGTGATTTGCTAATGGGAGACGACTCGACGCCTCGAAAAGTGCTATCATTGGCGCGAGGTAAAGAAAATATGTACTGGGTGCATCAGAATAGAGGGATAAGTTATCGGGTAAATGAAAGTCATATTTTGTCGCTCAAACGTAGCCGAAATGATGGCGGTCACCAAAAAGGCGATGTACTCAATATCGAAGTTCGAGATTACCTTAAAAAGTCGAATAAGTTTAAGAGTAATTACAAAGGCTATAAAGTTCCGATTGAACTTTCGGAAAAAGAGGTTGAAATCGACCCTTATTTCTTTGGCGTTTGGTTAGGAGACGGACATTCATACAGCTCTCGTGTCACAAATACTGATCAAGAAGTTGTCGCTTATTTGGGCACATACGCTGAGGAGTTGAACTTACAACTTGTTAAGTACCAGCAAAAGGGTAAAGCCCCCAATTATGGAATTACTTCAGGCCAAAGAGGGGTAAAAACCGAAGTGTGTTTGCAGCAGGAGCTATGGAAGTTGGATACGATTGGCAACAAGCATATTCCTGACAGTTATTTGTACAATTCTTCTAAAAATCGACTCAAGCTTTTGGCAGGGTTGATAGATAGTGACGGCCATTACCAGAGTGACTATGACTGCTACGAAATTACCCAAAAAAACAAGCGATTAGCCGAACAAATTAAATATTTAGCGGATTCGCTTGGATTCAGGGTTTCTTTGAACGCTAAAAAAGCGTCTATCGCCTCTATTGGTTACGAAACAGAAGTGTATCGTGTCAGAATTAGCGGCGATTTGACCAAGATACCCGTAAAAATTGAGCGGAAAAAAGCGCGCGAAAGACGCAGCAACATTGATTGGCGGGTAACAGGAGTTCAAGTGGAGTTCGATTGTTTTGATGATTATTACGGCTTTGAAATAGACGAGAACCACCTGTTCTTGTTGGAAGACATGACCGTCACGCATAATACGGCCTTCGTTGTTTCAAGCCTAAGAAATGCTGCTGTGGATTTTGGAATGCCCGTGGCAATTTTCTCTTTGGAGATGTCGGCGGTACAGCTGGTCAATCGTATGATTTCGGCCGAAGCCGAGATTGACAGTGAAAAACTAAAGAAAGGAAACTTAGCCCCGCACGAGTGGACCCAACTCCACCAGCGCATCGACCGCTTGATGCGTGCCCCTATCTATATTGATGATACGCCTGCCTTGTCGATTTTGGAGCTACGGGCCAAATGTCGCCGTTTGAAACAACAGCATGACATTCAAATGGTCGTCATTGACTACTTGCAGCTCATGCAAGGCGACAGCAGCAAAGGGGCAGGAAACCGTGAACAAGAGATTGCGTCGATTTCGCGGGCGTTGAAAAACTTAGCCAAAGAGCTGAACGTACCCGTGATTGCCTTGTCGCAGTTGAGTCGTGCCGTCGAAACCCGTGGTGGTGATAAGCGTCCGCAGCTGTCTGACTTACGTGAATCGGGATGTGTGACAGGAGATACGCTTATTATTAATGCAGAAACGGGAGAAAGAATGCCTATTAGGCAACTTGCTGAACGAACAAATCCCAAAGATAAAGTCCCCTGTTTGGGGGTAAATGGGCAGTATAAAGTCGGGGCTCAAGAGATTACAAATGCCTTTTATTCGGGGAAAAAAGAAGTTTTTGAACTTACTACAAGGTCAGGTAAAAGTATAAAAGCCAGTGCAAACCACCCTTTTTTGAAACTTCAGGGGTGGAGTCGTTTGGATGCGCTAAGGGTTGGTGATAAAATCGCAGTTCCTCGCCGTATCGAGGTCAGTAAGCCCGCGAATCCCCTCGTTGATGAAGAACTGATTTTGCTGGCTCACTTGATTGGTGATGGTTGTATTTTGCCAAAGCAACCTTATCATTACACAAGTGCTGACGAGAAAAATATTGAGATTGTAGCGTCGGTAGCCCAAAAATTATTTGGCATAGTAGGTAAAACTGTGCCACAAAACAACTGGCAACATTTGTATTTGCCGTCTCCGTATCACTTGACACACGGTAAAAAACATCCAATTACCCTGTGGTATGAGCAGTTGGGATTGGAGCGTGTGCACTCGTACAATAAGCGCCTTCCTGAACAACTTTTTAAGAGTGACAACCAAAAAATCGCTTTGTTCCTCCACCACTTATGGGCAACGGATGGAAATATAAGTTGGAAAAAAGCGCAAGGGCGGAAAGACGCTGCGGCGATTTATTATGCTTCCTCAAGTAAACAATTGGCCGAGCAAGTTGCGCATTTGTTGCTACGATTGGGAATACGTACTACGGTAAAGAGGATAAAGTCAGAGAAGTACAGAGATATGTATCATGTTGATGTTCAAGGAGTAGTGGCTCAACTTGATTTTTTACAACAAGTTGGTTGCTTTGGTCAACGCGGTCAAATCATTCCTGAGCTTATTGCGGCACTTCAACAAATTGAGGCAAACCCTAATGTGGATGTTTTACCCAAAGAAGTGTGGGATCTGTTTATCAAACCACTAAAAGAAGAAGCTGAGTTAAGTTGGCGTCATTTTGCGGATAAACTTCAAGTGGCTTATAGTGGAACGAGTTTGTTTCAAAAGGGAGTTTCAAGGACTCGTTTAGAAAAAATCTGTCAATTATTTCCTGCGGCCGCAATGCTTAAAGCCCTGTCCGAATCGGATGTATTTTGGGATGAAATAGTGTCTATTGTTCCACTAGGGGTTGAAGATGTGTATGATGCTACTGTCGCGGGGGTACACAATTTTGTGGCCAACGATATTATCATCCATAATAGTATCGAGCAGGACGCAGACATGGTTGCGTTTTTGTATCGACCTGAATATTACGGGTTTACGCAAGATGAAGCTGGTAATTCAGTACAAGGAGTTGGAGAAGTAATTGTCGCCAAAAACCGTAGTGGTTCATTGGATACCATTCAGCTGCGGTTTATTGGTAAATACACCAAATTTGCGGATTTGGATGGTTTTTACGGCGCTGTTTCCTCACCTACGCCATCGTTTAATCCCGAAGCCAGGGCACAAGCAGCAAGTTCGTTTGATACGCCACCTGCTTCGACGGGCGGAACGTTCAAAAGCAAAGCCAATGATTTGGGGGATATGGGGATGAATTTCCCTCCGCCAAACCCGCTGGATGAACCTCCGTTTTAAAATAAAAGGGTTGTGGATTTGTCCACAACCCTTTTTGTTAACTGATAACTATTTCGTAGCGCATTCCTTTAGCCCCAGGGCCAATGGGCACCATAAACAGCGGCAATTCGCCTGCGGTAGGATGAACGAGCACAAAAGAGCCCTGTAAATAATATTGCCGAGTAAGGTCGGTTTCTAATTCTAACGTAAAGGGTTGTCGAAATTTATCGGAAGCGCTTCCCCATGGAGTCACTTTGATGAGTTCGGCAGGATGGCTAATTTCCGACGCAAAACGAATGGTGAGTGTTTGGTTTACGAGCGGCTGAAAATCAGAAATTTTAAGGGTCTCTAACATAATCTTCAATAATTAAGAAATACCATTTTTAGGTTTCCACTCCATTAGGTAATAGTAAGTATTGAACTCACCAATTTTTACAAAACCCAGCCGTTCGTAAAGTCGTAGGGCAGGATTATTACACTCTACATGGATGGTGGTTGATTTTCCTAGCTCCGTCCCTTTTTGAATGACCGCTTGAAGTAGCTGACTTCCAAGGCCATGCCCTCGGTAAGGAGGCAAAATCGCAATATCCATGATGCGAACTTCAGAAGGACTATAATTCCAATGCACATAAAGCCGACCAATGGCGGTATGATTGGCCTCCAGAAGCTGTAAATCGGCTCCTACATAAAACTCACGGTAGTACTTATGTTGCGCGTAGAATTGTTGTTCTACAAAGTCCCTTTTTTGTTCTTCTGACCACGCTGGCACCAAGGCCAATTCCTCGGCCCTGGTGCTGGCATAAATTTCTAACAAATCAGGCAAATCAGCCTCAACAATGGGTCGTGATGTGATTTCCATCATTACGCTATTATCCTCTCGGTGGAAAAACTCCCTGTAAAGCTATGTTAAAATAAAATGTGAGATAAGGCATCATGTTGTTGTGCGGCTGGTCGCCTCCTGCGGGGGTTACAGCGTTTGCTGACATAGCCACTGTTGACCCACCAGGGTTAGTGTTATAAAAGTTTGCCCGTGCGGGATATGCTCCAGTAGGGCCTGATTGCAAACCACTATCATTTAAGGCATGGACAGTGTGACTATGCGAGGGAATTTCAGACTCTAGCAAAGATACAGTTTCGGAACCATTCATTTCACCCAAATCATGGAGTGATAACCCTGGTCCTTGGCCTGGGTGCATGGGCGTTCGGCCTTGCAAATCTGGTAAGGCAAAATTTGATTTTCCATTTCCTCCGTAGGTAGTTCCTAAGAGTGAAAAAAGAGCGGTATTTTGGGAAAGAGGTAATAATTGGCCGTCACACCAAGCCCAGCCTCTAGGGGCAAAATTGAATGGGAATATGCGTATTTCGGCAACAAATGGATCTGCCATGGTCGTTGTTGAGTTTAGGGTAAAATCAAATAAGATTTCACAGTTTGAGTAAATTTTACGGCGCTATCTAATTGATAATTAATTGCTTACGTAGAGTTAATTGCCGCCTGTTAACGATGAATTGTTCGTAAGCAATTAGCACTAAGTTGGCGAAGGAAAAATACCAAATAGTGAAATAATAAAGTTTACACAAAGGTAAGGTTGAAAGTTAGTGTGCGGTTGAGAACCTCCTGTCGAACTCATTGTACTTGGCGCTAAATTACTGAGTCCAACCGACGTGTCAGTTGAATAGAAATTGGCAGAGGCGTTGCGAGCAAAGGTCGTTCCCGCTGGGCTTCCTGTACCTCCTGAGTTCTCAGTACCTAGAAAAACATGGCTATGGGCTGGAATTTGAGACACAGTTAGTGTAATCTCCTCCGCACCGCCTGTTTCGGCCAGTATAAACCCATTGCCTTGGTGGATGGGAATCCGCCCGCGTAAATCGGGAAGAGCAAACGTAGATTGACCATCACCCCCATAGGTTGTCCCGATTAAATTAAAAAGGGTTTCATTTTCTGAAATAGGCAACAACTGCCCTCCGCAAAACATCCAGCCAGCGGGGGCAAAGTTCCCCCCAAACATGCGTATTTCTCCAACATAAGGTTGAGCCATTTTTGTAAAGTGATTAAAGGGTTTAAAAAAAAATTAATTAACAGACACCGTGTCCAACCTAAGTTGGGCTTGGGAAAATACCCTGTAAAGCAACACAAAAACTAAGCGTCAAAAACGGTTGCATGTTTAAATGGGCTTGCGAGCCTCCTGTAGCAGTAATCATTTGGGCTCCCATAGCTACCAAATTACTACCGCCTGAATATAGTTCTGAGGGGGTAGTATCGGCAATACGAGCATCAGTAGGCGCAATCGTATTTTGGGTTGTGCTGGTTGCGTTGGCTACGTGTGTGTGTGTAGGTAGTTGGGCTATACTTAACGTATGAGCCTGCTCACCACCAGGCTCGCCTAGCGTATGTCCGCTCCCCACGTGAATGGGTGTACGGCCGCGCAAATCGGGCAATGCGAAATTTACTCGCCCGTCGCCTCCAAACGTAGTGCCTAAAAGAGAAAATAGGGCTTGATTTTGGTTGATGGGTAGAAGCTGCCCATTGCAGAGTGCCCAGCCTTTGGGAGGAAAGACGAAACTCATGATCCGAACTTCGGACAAAAAAGGTTCTGCCATAACATTTGAGGGTTTAGTGAAACAATTTGAAAAACTAAGATAAATACTTTGATTCCCAGCGGGTATATACGTCTTCTTGGAGACGAATGTTTGTCACAACTTGCTTATCTGCGCGAAGGTACGATTGGAGATATACTTCACCATTGGCGCTCAGGTAGCGCCCTGTTTTACTTTCCTTTAATGGAACGAGGGCGTCAAAAGTTGAAGTGCCTAATTGGGCGGAAGCTTCGGCGATGGCCTGTAATTCAAACAAAGACCAATACGCGATTGTTGCCCAATTTCTCGCTGCTTGGCGCTGCCAAAACGGAATTATCAAGTCTATTGTGCCTAACGTTGGATGTGTTTTTTCAAATACTTGAAAGCAATACTGCTGTTCTTGATAAAAGTAAACTTGGTTGTTTGCCGCTGCAAATTCCCCCGACGTAACTGCGGATGGGGGCGTAGGTAATGTACCAGCTAAAGCAATTGAAACTGATTCAATGGGACAAACACTGACAACTTGTGATAACCATTGAGGCCACGTATGGGGAGGGGAGGTAGGCAATTGAGCAAACCCCGATAAAAACGGAAAGCTGCCCAAAGAAGTGCCTAATAGCTTGATGAACGGCCGTCTTTGCATAACTGAGTAAAAGTTTTTCTACGTTGAAGGAAAAATCTAAAAACTACTTACCAAGTATGACTTATTGGTATAGTTTTTTTTAGCTCCACGAATCAAAGATATGAAAAATAGTATATTGAAATTATTTTTTTTGGTTTTTTTTCGACTACTTTTGATTAATTAATTTGTGTTTACTCAATTTTTGAAAAACTAATACGTCATGAAAAACGCTATCCCCATTACGGTGAGTCTATTGCTCAGTGTACTCATCCCCTTTTTTTCGCGCCCTGAAGAAAAATATCAGCTAAATACTGCTACAGTTTCTAAAGAACAAATGGCTAAAGGAAACATTAAGGCCAATCTTAATACAAGGCGAAAAGTTCCGATACTCAGCCCTTTAGCGCCGCCCCCCAATGAAACAAATGTCGCTGCCCAGGTAAAAACCTGGTGGTTAGCGCCCTCTATTTCTGCTTTAAAAACAGCAACCCAAGTAGGAACCGATGTCGGTACCACTGGTCCGACGCCAGGGGATGTGTTAGAATATACCATAACAATTGCCAACGCATCGACGGTGGATGATGCCACGGGCGTAAAATTTACCGATACTGTTGATCCCAATACCACACTTGTACCAGGCTCGGTTAACTCATCACCCATTGCGGTCAATGACTCCTATTCTACCGTAGGAAACGTTTCTATTGAGGTTCCAGTAGGTACTGGGATGTTGGCCAATGAAGTTAATTTGGATGGAGAACCGCTCCAAGTAACAGGAATAGACGCGTCATTAACGCAAGGAAATGTTACACATAACTCCAATGGAAGCTTTACTTTCAACCCTGCTCCAGGGTTTGAAGGGCAAACCACCTTTCTCTACACCGTTACAGATGGTACTTTTAGCGTAACAGGCAAAGTAACTATTACGGTGACGGGCATGATTTGGTTTGTCAATGCTAGTGCAAGTACGAATGGCGATGGGCGTCTCAATTCGCCATTCAATAACATGAACGCCTTCAATGGTAGTGCATTGGATGGTACAGGCGACAACATCTTCGTATATACTGGCACTTATACCAATACGACAAGTACTGTCTTGCTGGCGCAACAAAACCTGATTGGTCAAGGGGCAGTAGGGGACAACCTTGCAGCCTTGGCTGGGGTGACTTTTTCGGTACATCCACCCATGGGTGGAGTGAGTATTCCTAGCATAAATGGTACACGCCCAATCATCAATCAGGCAGGGAATACCATCAATATGCAATCGAACAACGAAGTGCGGGGGGTAAACATCAACAATACTGGCGGAACTGCTCTACAAGGAAATGGTTTCTCCACTGCTGTCGTTCGTGAGGTGAGCATCACCAATACGGGGGGAACCGCAGTCAATTTCAACAGTGGGGCTCTGAATGCAATCATTCAAAGTGTCTCTTCTTCCAATGCCGCCGTGGGAATAAAATTAACTGCCACCACGGGTAGCTTCCAAGTAACAGGAACAGGCACAACGGATGCTTCTGGCGGAACGCTATCGAGTATCACAGGGTATGGTGTGGAGTTAAGAAATGTTACAAACATCACGCTGAAGAACATGAATCTACCTTCTGCCAATACCACAAGTGACGGAGGGAGCGATGGAGCTTGTGACGAGAATGATGTCGACGCCTGTTTTGCTGCTATTTACATGAATATAGCAAGTACAGTTTCTTTAGATAATATTGACATTGGCGCTACTGAAGAACATGGTATCATGGGGTTGAGCGTGAGCAATTTGACAATCAATAATTGCACAGCGACTAATAATGGGAATTTGAATGAAGAAAATGCCTTGAAGTTCAGAAATTTATCAGGGACTTGTTCCATCACCAATTCATCGTTTCAGAACTCCGCTTTCCGAATCTGCCACATTATAAATACAACGGGGAATTTGACTTTAACCGTTAACAACTGTACGTTGAACAACACCGCTTCTTCGCCAGTTGGGGCAGACTGTTTCGAAATGCGTACGCAGGGTACAGCTACTGCCACAGTTACATTGACCAATAATCTATTTCAAAGGGCTAGAAGTAAAGGGGTTCAAGTGTTTGCTGAAGACAATTCTACCATGAACTTCAACATGACGGGCTGTAGTGTGCAACGTTTTGGTGGAGCGATGGCGGGGGTCGAAGTAGGCTCAAATGGTACTACTGCGACCATGAACTATAATGTTAACAACAACTCAGTCATAGAGTCTTCGGGGGAAGTAGCCTTTCTTGCTTCTACTTTTAGTACCTCCGACCTCAATGGCCGTACCAACAACAATACCAGCATTACGAATAATAACTCAACGGCTACGATCTTTGCGGGGGTGCGTGTTTTACACGAAAATAATGGACAAGCCATTCTTGAGTTTAAGAATAATCCTAGCATTGTCACTTCTAACACCGATCTTCCCATAGATTTTACGGCAGTCAATGCAAGTACCGCCAGTGGGCGTTTGGATGTTACTTTTGAAAGTAATAATGTTACTAATTCCACGACTACTGTAGCGGGCCTTGAAGGGGTTATGTTGACATTGGGAGATAATGTTGGTGGTGACGCTAATACAATGTGCGGTCATATTCGTAGCAATGCGCTCACTTTGCCCACAGGTTACCCACGGGCTTTTCGGGTGCGTCACTTCAATTCTACGGTTGTTATGTTACAAGGGCCAGGGTCAGGGTCAGATATTGCTGCTAACTGGTCAGGCAACTCAAATAGCAATACAAACGGTACAACGACTGCGTATGGCCCCAATACGACGGGTGTTACTTTTGGGGTTACGTGTAATGTTCCCAGCCATGCTCCCGTCCGCATTGCAGTCGAGCCCCTTGCTATCGACCGCCCACAAACTGAAACGGCCGAAGTAGCCCAAGTGGTTGAAGTGTCAAAACAAGAAATTGATAACCAAGCTACGGCTCCTACCGCAGAAGCGATTCAAGAAGCCCTCGACGAAACTGCCCGCAAGTCTGTAGTGCTTTCGGGAGATCAAGTATCAGTAGGTGGTGTGAGTGGATTTTTATTGCCTGCGGAGAAAAGCATCACCATCAAGTTTCGGGTCACAATTGATGACCCACTGCCCCTAGGTAAGTGTCAAATATCTAATCAAGGCACAGTCACAGGAAGTAACTTTGGTGATGTTTTGACCGATGAGGTAGCTGGCGCACCCATAAGCGCTACCGTGACTCAGTTGATGAAACACTCCTTGGGAAATTTGGTGTATCAAGATGTCAACAAAAACAGCCTATTTGATGGTGGTGATTTGGGCATCAACGGTGTTTTGGTCAACTTGTACCGCGACAATGGAAGTACGCCTGGGAGTTTGGATGCTGGTGATACGTACATTACCAATACTACTACCGCAGGAGGAGGGTTATATAACTTCCCTAATCTCTGTTCTGACAAATACATTGTCCAAATTCCGTCTTCTGAGTTTGGGGCGGGCAAACCACTCAATGGTTTAATTTCAAGCCCAGGGGGCATCGCTCCTGATCCCGAGAATAATACCGACAACGATGACAATGGCCAAGACGCCATCAACAGTTCCATTGCTAGTCAAGCCATTACCTTGAATTATACTGGAGGTGCTGTTGAAAATAACACTACCCTAGACTTTGGCTTTAGAACCCCTACGTTGATAACCATTAATGATGTTACGAAATCTGAGGGCTCAGGAGGCGGAACAACTGTTTTCGCTTTTACAGTGAATCGTAGTGATAATTCAGGAACTTTTGGCCTAACCGTAAACACAGCAGCGGTTTCAGCTAATAACGGTGATTATACGGCTATTTCTAACGGAACAGTGAGCTTCACGGCAGGTGATAACCTCAACGCTACAGTTTCTGTAACAGTCAATTCCGACGACATCGTAGAGCTTAATGAAACCTTCAATGTCGTGCTTTCGGGGGCGCCTGATGGGGTCATCATCACTGATGCAACGGGCGTAGGAACGATTACCAATGACGACCAAGCTACACTAACCGTTGGTGATGTATCGAACTCGGAAGGGAATAGTGGTACAACAATTTTCACATTTACGGTTACTGCTGATAAAGTGGTGGATGTACCATATACAGTCAATATAGCTACGGCAAATGGAACAGCAACAGTAGCTGGTTTAGATTATAATGCGAATAATGCAACACTCAGCTTTACTGGTAACGCGGGGGAATCTCATACTTTTGAGGTCACAGTCAATGGGGACGTATTAGTGGAGCCTAATGAAAATTTCTCGGTAGCTTTTAGCAGTTTAGCGGCTTCTGGGCGGGATATAATTCACTCGGATATAGGTATTGGTAGTATCTCGAACGATGACAACGCTGCAATCACCATCAACGATGTGTCTCAAACGGAAGGAAATTCAGGCACTACAAATTTTGTATTTACAGTTTCGTTAAGCAATCCTGTGAGTGCCACTGTCTCTGTAGATTATGCCACAGCTCCTGGAACAGCCACCGCTGGTACTGATTATACAACCACCAATGGTACGCTTACGTTCGCCGCTGGAGAAACGACAAAAACAATCTCCGTTCCAGTCATTGGAGATGCAGTAGGAGAAGCCAACGAAACTTTCTTTGTCAATTTAAGCAATCGAGTAAGCACTTTAAGCTCAAACATTACAATCTCAGATGCCCAAGGTTTAGGAACAATAAACGACGATGATCTTCAGTTTTCTATCAATGATGTGACGGCAAATGAAGGTAATTCAGGAACGACCAATTTTACGTTTACCGTACATCGTACCAGCACAGCCACGGCCGAAACCATTAACTATGCCACTGCCGATAACACCGCTACGACCGCCGATAATGATTATACGAGCACGAGTGGTACACTAACCTTTGCCGCAGGAGAAGCAGACAAAACAGTAACTGTTGCCGTAAATGGAGATAATAAAGTAGAGCCTAACGAAAGCTTTTTTGTGAATCTTTCGGCGCCAAGCAATGGTGCAATTTCGGACGGACAAGGACAAGGAACGATTACCAACGAAGATTTCGCTACGTTGACTTTTAGTACCGTAGCAGCACAAAATGAAGGCGCTTTGGGAACAGTTGCCTATGCCTACGACCTCACTTTAGACAAAGAGGTAGTAGGAGGGTTTACCGTTAATTATAATACCAACAATGGTACAGCAACGACAGCCGATGGCGATTACCAAGATAATGATGGCTCAATAACATTTACTGGAACGGCGGGAGAAAAACATACCATCACGGTACTCGTCAATGGAGATTTAAAAGTTGAATTGGACGAAGAGTTTACAGTCGTTATTGGTTCAATATCAGGTACGTTGTCATCTTCTGTTAGCCTGAGTGGTAGCCCGACTAGAACGGCTACCATTACCAACGATGATGCCGCAACGGTATCGTTAGTAGGCAATGTAAGCCAAAGTGAAGCTGTCACCCCACAGGTATTTACGGTCAGTTTGAGCAATCCAGTGGATGTGGACGTTACCTTGAATTTTGCCACGACGGATGTCACAACAACATCAGCCGACTACACGTCGGTCAACCAAACGGTAACTTTCACTGCAGGTAGCACTACAGCTCAAACTGTGAATGTAGCTGTAACAAATGACAATATTGTAGAACCTAACGAAACCTTCAACGTCACGTTGAGTAGTTTGTCAGCATCAGGTCGAAGTGTAAGCTTGGGCGCTACCACTACAGGAACTGGTACAATTACCAATGACGATAACGCTACAGTCACCCTCACGGGGGCTATTGCGCAAGCAGAAGGCAACTCGGGTACGGTGGATTATTCCTTTACCGCTACCTTGAACAATCCTGTACAAGGGGGATTAACCGTCACCTATAACACCAACGACGGCACTGCCACAGTCACTGATAATGATTATATTGATAATGATGGCTCGTTGACCTTCGCTGGCGTGGCAAGTGAAACCAAAACAATCATCGTAAAAGTCAACGGAGATTTAAAAATTGAGAACAACGAGAATTTTGTGGTCGCTTTGGGAGTAATTACCAGCGCTCCTTCGGGAGTGACCGTGGGTGGAACATCACAAACGGGAACCATCAACAACGACGAACTAGATTGGGGCGACGCGCCTACGACAGGCCAAAGTGGTTTTGCCAGTTCGTACCCAACGACATTGACTGACAACGGTGCCCATCATACGCTCACACCAGGAGGCGTATTTTTGGGGGCTACTGTGACTGCTGATTTGGATGGTCAACCTACCGCAACCGCCAATGGCGATGCTACGGGCGACGATGGAGTCACGTTACCAAGTGCATTTATTATCAATACCACAGGCAGCGTCACTGTGACTGCTTCGGCGGTTTCTAAGCTAGATGCGTGGATTGACTTTAACCGTGATGGCGATTGGGATGATGCCAACGAAAAAGTAGCGAATGGAGCAAACTTAGTGGCTGGTGCTAACACTATTCCTGTCAATGTACCTGCGGGTGCAATTTTGGGTACATCCTTTGCCCGTTTCCGAGTTAGTACCGCAGGAGGTCTATCTCCAACAGGCTTTGCCGCAGACGGTGAAGTGGAAGATTATCAAGTATCTATTTTAAATAATCAGTTCTCTATCAACGATGTTTCTATCACTGAAGGAAACAGCGGAACAACCAATTTGACTTACACCATCAACCGAACTTCCAATGCAACGGCATCGTCCGTAAGCTATGCCATCACAGGCGGAACAGCAACCTCGGGAAGTGATTACCAAACATTTGCTTTGGGAACCATTAACTTCACCGCAGGAGGTTCATTAACGCAGACCATCTCGGTGGTAGTCAATGGTGATGTGGTCGTGGAAGACAATGAGACGGTGATTGTTACTCTTTCAAACCCAACCAACGGAGCCATCAGCACCGCAACGGGAACGGGGACTATCAACAATGACGACGCTGCTACTTTGACATTAACGGGAGGTGTTGCCAAAAATGAAGGCAACAGCGGAAATACTGCCTATACCTTCACGGCCACACTATCAGCTCCCGTACAAGGTGGTTTCGAAGTCGCCTATGCTACTGGAAATGGCACTGCAACAGTGGGAACAGACTATACCGACAACGATGGTAGCTTGACGTTTACTGGAACCGCTGGTGAAACTAGAACGTGGACGGTAGATGTACTAGGTGATAATTTGGTAGAAGCTACCGAAACGTTTGAGGCTGCGTTAGGGGCAATTAGTGCAACAAGTGCTACTCAAGCAGCTGTAATAGCGATTGCTGGAACTCCTCAAACTGCCACCATCACCAACGATGACCAAGCAACGGTATCATTGGCAGGCAATGTGAGTCAGAGCGAAGCTGTCACACCGCAGGTATTTACGGTGACTTTAAGTAATCCTGTTGACATAAATGTAACTGTGAATTTCAGTACTTCTGATGGTACTGCTACAACCGCCGACAACGACTACACAGCCGTAACCAACCAAACAGTAACGTTTACGGCAGGCAGCACCACTGCCCAAACCGTGAATGTGGCTATTACACCTGATACCAAAGTAGAGGCCAACGAAATCTTCAACGTAGCTTTGAATAGTTTATCCGCCCCGAGCCGTAACGTCATTCTAGGTACGGCAACAGGTACGGGAACTATCAATAACGATGATGCCTCAACGGTCACTTTGACGGGTGGAACGTCAAAACCTGAAACCAACACGGGAACAGTCGCCTATACCTTTACCGCTACCTTGACAAATGCCGTACAAGGTGGTTTCACCGTAGTCTATACAACAAGCGATGGCACAGCAACCGTGGCTGACAATGATTACGTTGACAACGATGGGACTTTGACCTTTGCAGGTACGGCAAATGAAACCAAAACAATCACCGTACAAGCCAATGGAGATCTGAAAATTGAAACCAATGAGGACTTTGTGGTCGCTTTGGGAGCAATTTCTGGAGCACCTTCGGGAGTGACCGTAGGGGGAACATCACAAACAAGCACCATCGAAAACGACGAATTAGATTGGGGTGACGCGCCTGATAGCTACAAGACATTGTCGGCAAGCAATGGCCCACGTCACGCAAATGCCCCAGGAGGTATTCATTTAGGATTGGTGGTAGATGCGGACTTAGACGGACAACCAAATCCAACTGCAACGGGTGATGGTACTGACGATGATGGCGTGACACTGCCATCGGTATTGGTACTTAACACCACAGCCAGTGTAGTAGTCAATGCCTCCGCAGCGGGTAATCTTGATGCTTGGGTGGACTTTGATAACAACGGAACGTTTGAGGTAAGCGAAAAAATATTTATTAGCACACCAGTGAGTGCAGGTGTTAATAACTTGACCTTCCCTGTTCCTGCAGGCGCAACGCCAAGCAATAGTTTTGCCCGTTTCCGTATCAGTTCCACTGGTGGGCTAAGTCCCGAAGGTCTGGCGATTGACGGAGAAGTAGAGGATTATGCCATTCAAATTGTAAATACTCAATTCTCGATCAACGATGTAACCATCACCGAAGGGAATAGCGGTACTACGAACTTGACTTTCACCATAATTCGTACGGTCAATGCCAATGCGTGTTCGGTGAAATATGGTATCACTGGAGGAACTGCTACGTCGGGTACAGACTATCAAACGTTTGCGGATGGAACGGCTTCATTTACGGCAGGAGGAGCGTTTTCGCAAACCATCACGGTGGTTTTGAACGGTGACAACACGGTTGAGCTAGATGAAACCATCTTAATGACGTTAAGTGATCCTATAAACGCGGCAATTTTGGATGGCTCGGGCACTGGCACTATTACCAACGACGATGCCAGTGTGCTGACCGTTTCAAGCCCATCGGTGTTTGAGGGAAGTACAGGAACAACGACCATGACGTTTAACTTGAACCTTTCTAATCCTTCCGATGCCACAGTAGTAGTCAACTATGCTACGGTTGACGGCACTGCTACCATAGCCGATAATGATTATGTAAGTACGTCAGGCACCCTAACATTTGCGGCGGGTGAAACCACAAAAACAGTAACAGTTACGATAAACGGAGATTGTAAAGACGAAGTTAACGAAACCCTTCTGCTACGCTTGAGCAGTCTAAACGCCAGCGGCCGCAACGTAAGTTTGAGCGGAGGCGGAGCTACTTTAGATGGTACAGGCACCATCGTAAATACGCCGCTGCCTACGGCGACGATAGCGGGGACAACGACAGTATGTCTCACGGGAGCAGCACCAATGGTGACTTTTACGGGGGCAAACGGTACATCGCCTTATACCTTCAATTACCAAATCAACGGTACACCTCAAACGTCATTGGTTTCAACGGGGAATACTGCTACGACGACAGCTCCAACGAGCGTTCCTGGAATTTACACCTACACATTAGTGAGTGTGAGCGACGCCAATGGATGTAGCTCGAACGTAGGAACCTCCGTAACGGTGACGGTTCAAGGCAAACCAGAAATTAGTTTGTCAACCCAGCAACAGATTTTAAACGAAGGAAATACTCAAACTTTTTGTGACATTGATGCGAACCCTGTGAATAGTTTGGCGTTTACGGTTTTGACTTCGTGCGTGGTAGGAAATCCAGTGTGGCGGGTACAAGTAGGCAGTGGCGCTTGGAGCGCTTGGTCATCTACAGCCCCAGTTTCCCAGTCATCCAACAACCAACCCCACCACTATCAAGCGGCTTGCGATGCGAGTTGTCCAACGACATATACAGGAATTATTACATTGACAATCAATTACCGAGCATCGATTCCACAAAATGTGTCTTTGGTATCCGATGGTGTTACAGTGGCGGCGGGTGAGTCGAAGGTACTCTGTGATTTGCCTGGAACAAACATCACCTTCAATGCCACTTGTGCCGCTGGGGAAATAATTTTGTATTCGGTTGATGGGGATAGTTACAGTACGACAGTGCCTACGCAGTTGGTAGATGGCCTCGTTCACAATTACCGCGTTCGTTGCCGAAAAGCGGACGGAACACCATCGTGTGTTGAAACCGAATCGGCTCCGATGAGTTTGAGGACCGTAACAACCTTAGCAACGCCTGTTGTGAGTCTAAATTCAACCAGTAGTTGCGGTGGTGCTGTACCGATGACGAGTACATCGACCTGTGTAGGAACGACAACAATATGGTTCAACGCGGCGACAAACGTGGCTTTGCCTAGTTTGCCAGCAATGAGCCCTACAACAACGACATCTTATTATGCGCGCTGTCAGACAGATGCGGGTTGTTTGAGTGAGAAGAGTAATGTCGTGACATTCACAGTAGCGCCAGTGAACACCGCACCAGCGGTGTCGGTTTCAAACACCATCGTTTGTACGGGTACTTCAGTGACGGTTTCGGCCAATTGTCCAGCAGGTAGTAAGGCGTTCTGGAACACTGGAGTGAACGAAAATAGTTTCCAAGTGGCGTTTAGTAATGCAACGCAGCAAAGCTACTGGGCTAAGTGTATTTTTACCGACGGTTGCCAAAGTACAGAAAGTGTTCGTATGACGGTAATTTGGAAAGCTTTTGAGTTAACCCTCATTAATATTGGTCAAACTAAATCAGGCATAAAAGCCGCCAATGATAAGTCACTTTGGACAAGTCAATTTATCACCCGTGACGGAGGGCCAGAGCTAGAATTTAGTACTCAAACCAACCCAACGCTGTACTACGTGGAGAATGTAAACAAGACTGCACCACGTTTTTGGACAATCTTCGCAGATGTGTGTGACTTGGGGACCAATGGTTCGTTGACGTTCGACATGTTGGCCACTCCTGAGGTAGGTGTACCACGTTCGCTCAATACCCACGAAAACAATGCACCGTATTTCATGTATGCCAACCGCGAAGGTTGGACGGAGCTGTACGCTCAAAATCACCCTGCTTACGGCTTCTACGAAGACAATGGTGCAGGAGGTAATACCTACGATACTGGCTTACCAAAAGGATTGTATAAGTTGGGGGTTCGTTATTGGGATCAAAAGGGCTGGGGAAGTATTTATCCATCAACCCGTAAACCCCAAGGTAATGTACTAACCTACCAAGAGTACTGGTTCAGAATACAATCGAGAGATGGGGTAGGTGTAGGGGGAGTGAGGACGGCGGTTTCGGACAACGGACAACAGATGACCGATCACGCCTCTTTTGCAACGGTTATGCCAAACCCAGTTTCAAAAATCCTTCGTCTCAAAGTAGCCAATAGCAAAGGCAAAGAGGTAAAGGCGACGTTGATGGATGCTGCTGGGCGTACAGTACAAAACCGATTGTTTGTGGCAGAAACCAATGCACATCAAGAGGAGTTTGACGTAAATGACTTGCCAAACGGAATGTACCTTTTGAAAGTAGCAACTTCGGAAAAACAAGCCACCTTGAAAGTGGTGAAAGTAGAATAATCGCTTTAAAACAATTTTTGCAAAAGGCTGTTTCCATTTCGGAGGCAGCCTTTTGTCGTTTACGGATGTTCGTAGTACCTTTCGCTTTTGATACTTGACTCAATGCTCCGAAGTTTAATCTTTCTTGTATTTGTAGGTTTTCTGCAAACAGCGTTAGCGCAAACAAATTTTGAACAGTTTGATTACCTGACCATCACTGAGGGGTTGCCACACAATACCGTATTTTGTCTAACCCAAGACCAGCAAGGTTTTATTTGGGCGGGTACCAAAGATGGTTTGGTGCGGTTTGATGGATATGAGTGTCGGGTTTTTCGGCAGTCGGGGAGTGGTATGCCTTCATTTCAAGGAAAAAGTGTGCACGCCATTTTGGAAGATTCCAAGGGGAATCTCTGGGTAGGGACACAAACGGAAGGGCTTAATTTGCGGGAAGCCAACACGGGTGAGTTCAGAAATTTGAGCAATGAATTATCATTTAAACCTTTGGAAAAAAAATGGATTAAGCACCTGTTTGAAGACCGAAAAGGCCGCATTTGGATTGGAACGATTGGGGCGGGTGTATGGTGCTATGAGCCCAAAGTAAAGAAAATGAGGCATTTTGATGCGTCAAATTCTCCGCTGGCCTTCAACGAAGTATCCAACATTAGCCAAGACAACCAAGGTCGAATTTGGCTGGCAACCAGTGGAAAAGGCGTTTATTATTTTGATGAAAAAAGCATTCATCAATTCCATTCAAGCGCGAAAAACGACACTGATTTTGAGAGTTTTGGAAAAGTCTTTTTTAACGATAAAAAAGGAAACTTATGGGTCGGAACGCAGGGGTCTGGCTTGTATAAAATCAACCTAACTACTTTAGAGGTTCGTCGATACACAATGAAGGATGGCCTTTCTTCCAACAACGTCATGGGGATTGTACAGGCTCCGAGCGGCGAACTGCTTTTGGCAACGGATGGAGGTGGTTTGAATATTTTTGATCTAAAAAACGAGACGTTTTCTTCGGTTCAGTACGGAAAAATGCAAGGAAAATTAAACTCAAATGCTTTGCTGAATATCCTCGTTGACCGCGATGCAAACGTATGGATTGGGACGTTTAATGGGGGAATCAACGTCTATAAAGCGCATAAAACGCGTTTTGAAACATTTACTCAAACGGGTAGCAAAAAGGGGGAACTGAGCCATCGCTCGGTCTTGAGTATTTGCGAGGCCAAAAATGGTCAAATATACATCGGTACCGACGGCGGAGGGCTCAATAGGTTTGACAACCGCCTGAAGACTTTTTCGCCCATCCCCAACCAGCCCGTAGGCTATGGAAGCGTGGTCAAAACCATTTTTGAAGACTCCCGTCAACGTTTATGGTTGGGGTATTTTGAGAATGGTTTGAGCTACTTTGAACCCAAAACGCAACGTTTTAAACATTTTCGGTTTAACCCAACTGACCATACTACCATCGGAGGAAATAACGTATGGACAATGACGGAAGACCGTTCGGGGCGGTTGTGGGTGGGCGTTTTGGGAGGAGGTTTGGCTAGATTGGATGATGTAGCACAGGGAAAATTCACCCGTTTTAACCATTATCCCAAAGACCCTCACAGCCTTTCGAGTGATGATATCATGGTGATTTTTGCAGATAAAAATGACCAAATTTGGGTAGGTACCGATACCAAAGGTCTAAATATTTTTGATACAAAAACGGCGAAATGCCAACGGTTTCAGCATGAAAGAGAAAATTCTAAGAGCCTATCTGCCAATGATATTCGGTGTGTTTTTCAGGATTCTAAAGGACGGCTTTGGGTTGGTACCGAAAGCGGTGGACTGAATCTTTGGCTTGGCAATGATCAATTTCGACATTTTACGGAGCAACAGGGCTTGATTTCCAATGCTGTCATGGGAATTATGGAAGACAAAGAGGGTTATTTATGGGTAAGTACGTTTCGGGGTGTCAGCCGTTTTGAGGTTGACTCGAACCAGTGGCTTAACTTTGACTTTACCAAAAACTCTTACCTGACTTCTAACCAATTTAACCAAGCTACGGGTTTACGAAGCGACAATGGGGTACTTTACTTTGGAGGTATCAACGGTTTGAGCTTGATTCGTCCCGAAGAAGTGCGGTATTTGAAAAAAACGCCTAAATTGGTGTTGACTGACTTTAAACTTTTTAACCAATCCGTTCCAACAGGAAAGTTGCCCGATGGGCGCACCGTTTTGAATAACCCGTTGGAGCACGCCTCCGAAGTAGAATTGTCGTATGCCGATAACGTATTTTCAATTGGGTTCGCCGCCCTTGATTTTACCGACCCACTCAAAAACCAGTATGCTTTTCAGATGGTGGGTTTTGACCGTGAGTGGCGAATGGCGAACAGTGACCAACGACTCGTCACCTACACAAACTTAGAACCAGACACCTACGTGTTTCGAGTGAAAGGAACCAATAATAATGGCGTTTGGAGCAATGAAAAAACGCTGACCATTGTCATTACTCCTCCTTTTTGGCAAACGTGGTGGTTTAAGCTAGTCATCGGGCTTCTGACTTTGGCCTTGGCTAGGTTGATTTTACAAATATATACCTCGCGCCGCGAAATGGCATTAAAACAAAAAGTGCTGGAATCTGACCGTGCCATTTTAACCCTGACCAACGAAAATTTAGCGGCAGAACAAGCCATTTTGCACCTGCAAAACGAAAAATTAGAAACCGAAATACAGTCAAAAAATACGGAACTAATGGCAACGGCCGTGCAAATGGCACATAAAAATGAAATCCTTATCAGCATTGTAGAGCAACTGGAAGACATTCGGAACGTAGAAGAAACAGAAAAAATTAAACGACTCAAAAGCCTTAAAAAGACGATTGAAACCGAAATTGAAGGAGAACGAAGTTGGGAGCAGTTTACCTTGTATTTCGATGAAGTCAATCAAAATTTCACAACCGAACTTCTAAAAAAACACCCATCGCTTACTCAGAACGACCTTCGAATGTGCGCACTTACGCGCCTAAATATGACAAATAAGGAACTGGCGGCTATCCTGAATATATCGGTAACTGGGGTGGAAAAAAGCCGCTACCGACTTAAAAAACGGTTAGACCTAACGCCTAAAGACGACCTAGCAGTTTACTTGAGAGGGTTCTAACAACTCAAAAAACTGGATTTTGAACCCAATTTTTGCCCTGTCCAGTTAATGTCCAAGTAGTTTTTGGTAATAAAATGAGAAAAAATTGAATGTTTGCGAGCAATTAGCGACGCGTCTCGCATTTAACCTATGATTTCTGATTTTCTTACCTTAACTGTTACTTTTAAAATGAAAAACAATGTACGCCATGTTTTTTGTCTCAGTGCGATGCTCATTGGGATGTTAGTGTGTTTTTCGACGGGAAGGGCTTGGGGGCAAGCGCCTCCAGGGTACCGATTGATTTGGAGTGACGAATTTAACGGAGCTACCATCGACCCTGCCAACTGGGGTTTCGACATTGGTGGGTCGGGCTGGGGAAACAACGAATTGCAGTACTACACCAATCGCCCCGAAAACGCTTTTTTGAACAACGGAAATCTTGTCATTGAAGCCAGAAAAGAAAGTTATGGCAACAACGAATACACCTCAGCTCGTTTGTTGACCAAAGGCAAACGCGACTTTCTGTTTGGCCGCATTGATATTCGGGCAAAACTACCCAAAGGGCAAGGCGTTTGGCCTGCGCTTTGGTCGCTTGGGAAAAATATTGACCAAGTGAGCTGGCCTGCTTGTGGTGAAATGGACATCATGGAGCTATTGGGACATGAACCTAACAAAATGTACAGTACCGTTCACTGGGCACCTCCAGGAGGTGGGTCAACCAATCTACCCGCAAATTATGTAATGCCATCGGGTGATTTTTCGCAAGATTTTCACGTATTCTCAATGGTTTGGGAAAGAGACATCATCAAGTTTTACGTAGATGATAACCTCGTTACTACTGTCACAAGGGCAAACATCACGGGAAATTATCCTTTTAATGACCCATTTTTTCTTATTTTTAACGTTGCAGTAGGAGGAAATTGGCCAGGAAATCCGAATGAAACAACTACATTCCCCCAACGGATGTACGTGGACTACGTTCGGGTATTCCAACAAGAAACCAGCTTGGCGGGGCCAACTGTAGCGGCTCCTACGCCAATTGAGCCTGCCTCTCGCGTGATTTCGTTGTTCAGCAATCCTTACACCAATGTTGCGGTGGATACGTGGTCGACATCTTGGGACATGGCCGATGTAGAAGAAGTCGCTGTGGCTGGAAATGCAACCAAAAAATATTCCAACCTTACGTACGCTGGTGTAGAGTTCCATACGCCAGGGCCAGTGATTGATGCCAGTTCGATGGAGCGCTTTCATGCCGATATTTGGACGCCAGACGCCAGTACTTTTAAGCTTAAATTGGTCGATTTTGGGGCCAATGGTACTTACGGCGGCGGCGATGATACCGAACATGAATTGACTTTTTCGCCCACATTGGGCAACTGGTATTCGATTGATGTGCCTCTTAGCAATTTTACGGGCTTGACTTCGCGTGCTCACTTAGCGCAATTAATCATTGTAGGGGATGGAGGTAATAAATCAGTTTGGGTTGATAACGTCTATTTTTATAAGTTACCCCCAACTCAGCCAACCGTAGCTGCCCCTACACCTACGCATCCTGCGGCCAATGTGAAATCGTTATTTAGTAATGCCTACACCAACCTCGCAGTCGATACTTGGTCGGCTTCGTGGGATCAGGCGGAGGTAGAAGATGTGATGATTGAGGGAAATACCACCAAAAAATATTCGAACCTAAATTACGCAGGCGTCGAATTTCATACGCCAGGATCTGTAGTGGACGCAAGTATCATGGAGCGTTTTCACTTGGATGTTTGGACAGCCAATGCCAGTACTTTTAAGGTGAAATTGGTGGATTTTGGCGCGGATGGTGCCTTTGGTGGTGGCGATGATACCGAACACGAGTTATCGTTCTCGCCAACGTTGGGAGAATGGTTTGCTATCGACGTACCATTGACTGCTTTTGCCAATATGACCTCACGTTCACACCTTGCCCAGTTAATTTTTGTGGGCGGGGGAGATAAAACCGTATGGCTAGATAATATTTATTTTTACCGAACAAGTGAAGCTCCGACTGAACCAATGGTCGCAGCACCAACACCGACGCAGCCGTCGTCGAACGTTATTTCATTGTTCAGCAATGCTTATACCAACGTCGCCGTAGATACATGGTCGGCACCGTGGGACATGGCGGATGTAACAGATGTGATGGTGGCAGGCAACGCCACGAAGAAATACAGCAACCTGACCTTTGCAGGCGTGGAGTTTCATACGCCAGGCCCTGTGGTGAATGCTACGACGATGGAGCGTTTCCACGCGGATGTATGGACAGCTAATGCCAGTACATTTAAGGTGAAATTGGTGGATTTTGGCGCCAATGGTACGTTTGGAGGTGGCGATGATACCGAACACGAGTTGTCCTTCACGCCAACCCTTAACACATGGTTTGCCATAGATGTACCGTTGAGTAGTTTTACAGGAATGACTTCAAAAGCCCACGTTGCTCAGTTGATTTTAGTGGGTGAAGGTGGTGGTAAAACCGTATGGGTGGACAACGTTTATTTTTACAAAACAACGCCCATAGCAAGCGAGCCTACAGAAGCCGCTCCTACGCCTACGCAGCCATCGTCGAACGTGATTTCGCTTTTTAGTAATGCTTATACCAACACAAACGTGGATACTTGGTCAGCCTCGTGGGACATGGCAGATGTGTCGGATGTGATGGTGGCAGGAGATGCGACCAAGAAATACAGCAACTTGACCTTTGCAGGGGTGGAGTTTCATACGCCAGGCCCTGTGGTGAATGCCACAACGATGGAGCGTTTTCATGTCGATGTGTGGACGGCTACAGCAAGAACATTTAAAGTAAAGCTGGTGGATTTTGGTGCCAATGGTGCATTTGGCGGTGGCGATGATACCGAGCACGAATTGTCGTTTACGCCGACGCTTGGCACTTGGTTTTCGATTGATGTACCATTAAGCAACTTCACGGGCATGACCTCTCGTTCGCATGTCGCGCAATTGATTTTTGTGGGTGATGGTAAAACGGCGTGGATTGACAACGTCTATTTTTACAAATTACCCCCAGTAGAACCAATGGTGGCGGCCCCAATGCCTACCCAACCGTCGTCGAACGTGATTTCGTTGTTCAGCAATGCTTATACCAATGTCGCCGTAGATACATGGTCGGCACCGTGGGACATGGCGGATGTGTCGGACGTGATGATTGCGGGAGATGCGACCAAGAAATACAGTAACCTGACCTTTGCAGGGGTGGAGTTTCATAGCCCAGGCCCCGTGGTGAATGCCACAACGATGGAGCGTTTCCACGCGGATGTATGGACGGCTAATGCGAGTACATTCAAGGTGAAATTGGTGGATTTTGGTGCCAATGGTACGTTCGGTGGTGGTGATGATACCGAACACGAGTTGTCTTTCAATCCGACCTTCAACGCATGGTTCTCAATTGACGTGCCTTTAAGCAATTTCACAGGTATGGCTTCAAAAGCCCACGTTGCTCAGTTGATATTTGTGGGTGAAGGTGGTGGTAAAACCGTATGGATTGACAACGTTTATTTTTACCGTAGCACAGCACCTGCCCCAACAGTGAGCCTTTCTCCGATGGGTAATTGCGGAACTCCTGTTGATTTTTCAGGTACTGCCAATTGCGGAAGTTCTGCGGTGGTGTGGTACAATGCCACTACCAACGAGGCTTTGCCTAATTTGCCCGCCAAAACTCCTACAGCCACTACTTCTTACTACGCTCGTTGTAAGTCGGCCGACGATAAATTAAGCGACAAGAGTGAAGTGGTTACCTTTACCGTTGTATCACAAGTTGCAACTCCAACAATTACGGTTTCACAAGCCGCTGTTTGTACAGGAACGACTGTGACGGTTTCGGCCAATTGTCCTGCGGGTAGTAAAGCGTTTTGGAATACGGGTGTCAATGAAAACAGTTTCCAGGTAGCTTTCAACAACGTAACCCAACAGACGTTTAAAGCAAAATGTGTATTTGCAGGAGGCTGCGAAAGTGGTGAAAGTGCTGCTAAAACAGTAAGATGGAAAGCGTTTGATTTGACTTTTATCAATATTGGTCAAAGTAAATCAGCGGTTAAAGCATCGAATAACCGCAGTGAATGGCAAAGCCAATTTATCACTTCAGATGGCGGGCCGTCTTTGGAGGAAAGTACCCAGCAAAACCCAACCTTGTATTTTGCAGAAAATGTGAACAAAATGGCACCACGGTACTGGACTATTTATGCCGATGCTTGTGCCTTGGGAACAGAGGGCTCATTGACGTTTGATATGAGAGCTACTCCAGAGACGGGCGTGGTACGTTCGTACAACACCCACGAAAACAATGCTCCTTACTTTATGTACGGCAATCGCGATGGTTTTACGGAATTGTACGCCCAAAACCACCCTGCGTATGGTTTTTACGAAGATAATGGTGCAGGAACGAATGTTTATGACGCGGGCTTACCCAAAGGATTGTACAAACTGAGCGTTCGCTATTGGGATCAAAAAGGCTGGGGAAGCATCTATCCTGCGACCCGCAAACCCCAAGGAAACGTGTTGGTTTACCAAGAATATTGGTTCCGTATCCAGTCGAAAGACGGTATTGGAGTGGGTGCAGCGAGAGTTGCAGATAGCAGTCAGCAGCCAGCGGATAGTAAGGAGCTGGCAGTCCTCCCCAACCCAGTGACTAGCCTTCTCCGTCTTCAGGTGCAAGACAGCAAAGGCAAAGAAGTGAAAGCAACGCTGTTAGACGCTGCGGGTCGGAAAATTTTGCACCGACAATTTACGCCCGAAACCAACACCCACCAAGAAGAGTTTGAAGTTGGAAATCTTGCCAGCGGAATGTACTTTTTGCAAGTGATAACCCCTGAAAAACAAGCAACCCTGAAAGTAGTAAAAGTAGATTAATAACGGTTTGCACCAATGATAAAGGGCTGTTTCGCAAGAAACAGCCCTTTTGTTATTTAGATAATTCGTAATTGTAAATTCCTAATTACTTATAAACCTTCTCGTAATATTCCGCCACCATGCGGTCAGCGTTAAAGAAATCTCCTACTTCATTCATGCTTGTCAACACTGTTTTATACCAGTCTTTGGGGCGTTGGTAATAAAGCGGCAAAATCTCGTTTTCGAGCATATCAAGCATGTTGGAAATATCCTCTCCATCACGGTTGTGATCAGAAGCTACGGGGACAATAAACGAGTTTTCGCCGTGGCGGGAGAATTCGCACACCCAGCCGTCGTAGGTTGAAAAGTTGAGACTGGCGTTCATCGCCGCCGTCATCCCGCTCGTACCCGAAGCTTCCCGCGTTACCACGGGTGTATTGAGCCACACGTCCGAGCCTTCCTTGAGCTGTTTCGACAAGGCCAATTCATAACCCGTCAGCACCGCCATGTTGGGGTAGAGGTGACTCAGGTAGTACAAATGATTAAACGTCTGAATAGCGCCCTCGTCTTTGGGATAAGGCTTCCCTGCCCAGATAAACTGAATCGGCAGGTCTTTATTCCGCATAATTCGGTCAAAGCGTTCTTGGTCGCGGGTGAGTAAATCGGGGCGTTTGTAACCCGCAAATCGTCTAGCCCAAACGATGGTAAGCACATTCGGGTCAAAGAGCTTTCCTGCTTGGTCGGCTACAGTTTTAAACAATTGCCCTTTTAGCGCTTTTTTACGCTTTTCGAGGGCTTTTAAATCGCTTTTTTCGCGGGCTTTTTCTAAGTCAGCATCCGCCCAAGAGGCTTTGTGTTGGGAGTTGGTTACGTGGGTAATTTCACAAATATCTTTGGCCCAACCCCACATCTGCCGCGACACTTCCCCGTGAAGTTTTGACACGGCATTGGCTTGGTGACTCAATCGAAGCGCGGCCAAAGAGTGATTAAATACATTGTCGGAAATGCCCGTAATCTTGCGGACCTCGTCTAATTTAAGACCCGCAAAAAAGCTAAGATCGTTCAAAAAGTGAATGTCATGTTTTTCATTCCCTGCTTCCTCGGGCGTGTGCGTAGTGAAAACAAACTTCTTCTGAACGGCTTCTTTTTTGCCCAATTTTTGGTACATATAAAAGACCGACGAAACGGCGTGGGCTTCGTTCAAGTGGTAAATGTCGGGGTCATAACCGAGTTGGTTCAAAAATTTCGCCCCTCCAATTCCCAAGACCATGCACTGCATCACTTTGATGGCAGGGTCGGAGTCGTATAACCGATACGAAATTTGACGCGCCCAAGTATCGTTGCCGTCGGTATCGGTGGTCAAGAAAAACATCGGAACTGTACCAAAAGTAGTGGGGTCGAGAAAATAGGCCGCTACCCACACAGGCTTATTGGCAATCGTAATTTGGAAGCGGATGCCCGTATCTTTCAAGAAACTGTACATTTTTTCCCGAAACTGAGGCATCATGCTATTGTCAGAATTGCGCATTTGGTCGTAGTAGCCAAATTTCCACAACATCCCGACACCAATGAGGTTTTGACGTAAATCGTGCGCGCTTTTCATGTGAGAACCCGCCAAAAAGCCCAAACCACCCGAATACGTTTTGAGGGCTTGGTCAATGGCAAATTCCATTGAAAAATAGACCGCAGATTTTTTAAAGCGAGCATCGAAAGCATACGGATGTGCGTAGGCCGCAGGAAGTTTTTTTGCCATAAAAGTAAGTCATCATAGGTTTAAGGCTGCTAAACTAAGAAAAAAATACCTAAATATGCAGCAAGTGGCTCTCTCGTGTGCAGCGGGTTACTCATTCGTGTGTGGCAGGTTGTTCATTTGTGCAGCAGGTTTCTCAAAACCTGCTAAATTCGTCGAAATATGTGTGGTGGTTTTGCGAAACTACTTTACACGAAACAGATTTTATTTATTAACCAACGCAAGTAGCCATCAAAAACGCACAGCCTAAACCCGAAGACAGGGTGAAGGCAAACGGTCGGCAAGAAGCCTCAGCGAGGTGAAATCTTAGTAGCAAAAGGTGAATTATCACTTCCATATTTATTTTTGTTACTGGGATGTAGCTCCTCTGGAGCAATAAGTAGTAGCTTTTTATTTTAATGCGTTCAACCTACTTGCGAATGTAAAGTTCATTTTCTACTTTTGCACCCACAAAATACCGAATAGGTATTTTTAGGGCCCATAGCTCAGTCGGTTAGAGCATCTGACTCATCAATTAAAAGTTCTTTGAATTAATGAACCGCGTTTGTGTTGTTTGTCAAACTCAGATTTATGGTCAAAAGCAAAAGTACTGTAGTAATACATGTAAGCAAAAAGACCATTATCACAGAGTAAAAAAACAGACAAATACATATCACTCTCAAACTCTTCGATCAATTTCTCGAAAAGTGGAATTAGTCCGAATTTTTGGAGGGAAATGTAATAAATGCGGTTATAGCGCAAATCTGGCTGCATTACATTTTCATCATCTAGATTCTACAACAAAGCATTTTAAACTTGATGCCCGAATTCTCTCTAATAAAAAATGGGAGAGCATTGTAGAAGAAGCTGATAAGTGTGTGCTGTTATGTTCTAACTGTCATGCAGAAGAACATAATCCAGAACTTAGCGTTGAAAATGTTCAAAGAATTTTAAATGGTGCCGCTTTTGTGTAAGCAAAAGATGGAATAGGGGTTAATTCAGGGAAGCCTTAACGAGTTGCGTCGATGGTAATCCTGAGCCAAGCCAAGTGAAAGGTTTAAGAGTAACTTGGAAGGTGCAGAGACTAAGAAGTGAGGAAACCAACCAATAAGCTTCTACTAACGCCCCTCACCCTAATTTCGAAAGTCTTCGGAAAGGGTGGTGAGATAGTCCTACTACTTTGGGAAACCAGAGGAAAGTGAATCAGGTGGTCGCAGGTTCGAGCCCTGCTGGGCCCACTCTAAAGCGTCTAATTTGCTTATTTTTAGCGAATTAGACGCTTTTTTTATGCTTTCTATTTGACCCAATATTCCGCCTTAATACGACATGCGTAGAACTTAACAGGAAAGGGAAAGCTCGTTAATGCAAAATCAGTAGTGTGCTAACCGCTAATTATTGGACACGTAAATGATAGAAAGTTAGAGACTTCAAGCACAGATTTTTGTCTTATTTTGAGTTAAATTTTTCAT
>NZ_AXVJ01000043.1 GCF_000482465.1 Runella limosa DSM 17973 | reverse complement strand
AACATAACCTCAGTATCTGAGTACCAGTGAGTAATCGGTTTAACTCCTTCATTGCCAAATATTATTTTGAAAAAGTAAATCTACAATGAGTAACCGCAGGCACGGGCACTGCCCTCGAACTGTGCTTCGGAGGCAACAAGGCCCAGCGTCTCCGACGCAACTACCCCAAATAAGACCTCAAATTCGCAATTACTTTCTGCGTTAAACGCACCTTTGACTCCTCCGTAAAACCCGCAGAACGAGGGTACAACAAGACATTCTTCATTGCCGAAAATGCTTCATAATGTTTTCCTGCTCCATCTGAATCCAAGATGGCAAAAGATGTCAGGTCGTTTTGAAGCCAAGCCGTAAAGGCATTTACGTCAAACGTAGGCCCTAGCGAAGTATTGATGAGAATAGAGTTAGGTTTTTTGACCAAAAACTCTCGTTCTCCCAACAAAATCGTGTGTTTAGGTAAATGCGTCGTGACCACGTCGCAGGTAGCTAATAGTTCATGAAGAGGTAAAAAATGAATCCCGTTTTGTTCGGCTTCGGGTTTCGGTTGTCGCCCAAAATAGTACACCGTCATGCCAAAGTGCAGGGCTGTTTTGGCGACCATCATTCCTAACGTTCCCAGTCCAATCACCCCCAAGGTTTTCCCTCCCAGCTCCACGGGCTGAGGTTTCCATTGGTGCGGGTCAAAACCTTTAAAGAGCTGAATAAGCTGCGCAAAAATGTATTCAACAACGCCCTCGTCCCCATAATCACGCACTCCCAATACCTTAATTCCTAACTCACGCGCTTTACCAATGTCAACGTTGGCCGACGCTTCACTGTACAAACTACAACACATTCCGATGTATTTGAGCGAGGGCGCAGCGGCAATTACTTGAGCCGAAACAGGGGTTTGCCAACTAACCAGCACACAATCACTTTGCCCAATTCGAGCTAACGTTTCTTCGTCAGAGGTCGGGACGTCGTAGTAACGAAGCAGAGGTTGGCGGGAAAAAGTAGCAATTTCTTGAATGCCTTCTTCAGTAAGGCGGCAGGAATCAATGAGGGTAATTTGGTCAAATAACATCCCAAAAGCTTTTTGTGCGAAGGTGCAATAGTATGAAGAATTTGGCCTAAATTCACACATTCATTTACAAACTCTCCCTTTTCTATGCTCCAACTTAGACCTATGTTGCTGAGTGCGTCGTTGTTGCTAAGTACCAGCGCAATCGTACTGGCACAACCTGCTCCGCTTTCTTCTTTGTACAAACAAACGAGTGATGTGCATCATTTGATGGCCAATTACGCCGCCGACCGAGGAAGTCTAATCCGTTTTTACGTCATCGAAAACTCTCCCGAGCGCCGACAACGCCTCGAACGGCTTTCGACCGATTACCTTCAGCAACTGAAAAAACTGGATTTTGATAAACTTCCCGTTGATAGTCAGGTTGATTACTTATTATTTCAGCGCAATTTGCAGGTGGATTTACGTGAACTGGCCAAAGAAGCCAACGAAGTTTCGCAGACCCAAGCGTGGTTTCCGTTTGCCGACCGTATTTATGCAATGGAAAAATCGCGTCGCCGTGGGACGTCGGTGGAGGGTGAAAAAATAGCTGTTGAGCTAAATGCTTTAGCGCGTGAGGTAGCAGAAGCCCGAAAAATGGTTGAAAAACTTGATAAGATTGACCCAATTTTGGCCGACCGAGCATCAGGAACGGCTACGGGGCTAAAATCGGCTATGAAAAGTGTGTTTGAGTTTTACAATGCCTACGACCCTGATTTCACGTGGTGGGTGCCGCAGCCGTATCAAAAACTTGATAGTGCGCTGACGTCGTATGCCTCGTTTTTTGCCAAAAAAGCTAAAGTGGCTGCTCCCACAAAAGACGACGGAAGTGGTATCAATGGGGTGGCCGTGGGGCGGGATGAACTTATCCGACAGCTCGAATTTGAATTTATTTCCTACACTCCCGAAGAACTCATTGACATTGCCAACAAAGAATTTGCGTGGTGCGACCGCGAATTGTTAAAAGCATCTCGCGAAATGGGTTTTGGGGATGATTGGAAAAAAGCACAAGAGAAAGTGAAAAACTCCATGGTACCCGTGGGTGAACAACCTGCCATGATTTTGCGGCTTTACAACGAGTCGGTCGATTTTCTTAAAAAGAATGATTTAATTACCATTCCGCCAATTGCGGAAGAAACGTGGCGGATGGCGATGATGTCGGCCGAGCGCCAGAAGTTTAGTCCGTTCTTTTTGGGTGGAGAAACGATTCTGATTTCGTACCCCACGGCGGCAATGTCGCACGAAGATAAATTGATGAGTATGCGGGGAAATAACCCTCATTTTTCGCGGGCAACTGTTCACCACGAACTGATTGCGGGACACCACTTACAAGGATTTATGAACAACCGTTACAAAACGTACCGTCGTTTCCGTACGCCGTTTTGGACCGAAGGCTGGGCGTTGTATTGGGAAATGATTTTGTGGGATATGAACTTCCCGCAGTCGCCCGAAGACCGCGTAGGGATGTTGTTCTGGCGAATGCACCGTTGCGCTCGGATTATTTTCTCGCTCAATTACCACTTAGGAAAATGGACGCCGCAGCAATGTATTGATTTCTTGGTGGATCGGGTAGGGCATGAACGTGCCAATGCGGAGGGAGAGGTGCGCCGCTCGTTTGTAGGTGGGTATGAGCCTTTGTATCAGTTGGCGTATATGACGGGAGCGTTTCAGTTTTACGCCCTCAAAAAGGAGCTGGTTGATACCAAAAAGATGACCTATAAGCAGTTTCACGATACCATTATGCAGCAAAATTCGTTGCCCGTGGACATGGTACGCGCTGTGATGATTAATAAAAAGCTTTCGCCCGATTACAAGTCCTCGTGGAAGTTTTATGTGCCTCCTGTGATGAAGTAGAGGCTATCTGTTTACCACATAGTGCACATTAGTTTTTCACATCAGGAATCATAGCCTTCTATGTTTACTATGTGACAAATTCTAAAGTGTACTATGTGGTAAAAATATTACTTCGGCGCAGTCATCTCTTGGTCAGTCGAAACAGGCGAACCAAAGGAAGGCGTGCCGTCTTTCAAAAACGTAAACGACTGAATACGAGGCGAGCGTTTACCCCCGCACCCTTGACCTGCCTCGCTGTTGGCGTGATAAAGAATCCAGTTCTGACGCCCATCAGGCGATTTGAAAAAGCTGTTATGGCCAGCTGCGTGCGTACCTTTGGTATTTTCGGCCCAAAACACAGGGTTCGGGTGCTTTTTCCAAGAAGCTACTTTCATCAAATCATCGTTGGGTGAAGCGTAAATCATCCCCAACGAATAGAAATCTGTCCAGCAACCACTGGCCGAAAAGATAATGTTAACACGGCCATTGGGGCTTTTCAAAAACTGAGGGCCTTCATTGACCAACACCAACGGTTTGTCGTCGGGGCCAGGGCGGCTGATGGTGCCGTGCTTTTCCCACGAAAACTGAGGTTCAGAGATTTTGATTCGTTCCCCCACGCAGGTCCACGGGTTGCTCATTTTGCATAAATAAATCGACTGTTGCCCGTTTTCGTCGCCTTCCCATCCTGACCAAGTGAGGTAAAATTGTCCCTTATGTTCAAAAACCGACCCATCAATCGCCCATTTATCTTGGGGCGTTTTGAGCTGTCCTTTCATTTCCCAACTTCCTTGGGTGGGGTCAGCGGAGGCATTTTCTAGTACAAACAAGCGGTGGTTGCGGTTATGACCATCGTCGGCAGCGAAATAGATGTACCATTTGCCTTGCAAAAAATGTAACTCAGGCGCCCAAATTTCCTTAGAATAAGGCCCCGTTGCAGGTGGCGTCCACACGACTTTTGGACTAGCAGAAGCCAGCTCCGTTAAGGTTTTTACTTTCCAGATACTCAGATTTTTGCCCGTAGTGTGCATGTAATAATAATACCCATCTTTGTAAATTGACCACGGGTCAGCCCCTGCGGGTAACAAAGGATTTTTGAACGTTTGGGCGTGAATAAGGAAAGGAAAAAGTACTAAAAATATGATTTTTTTCATTGGATAAAATGCGCTGATTTTGTTGAAATTTGCTGTTTTTTGGAACACGGATGACACAGATTGGACGGATATTTACGGATTTTGGATGAACTCACGCTCACCTAAAATTCGACATTCTACCCTCTACCTTCGACATTCCCTCTATACTCTTGGGTATTCCCAACCCTTGCGGTAGGGGCGTTCGAGGAGTTTATTGGCTTCGGGGTCGTTTTTGATGAGCCCTTTTTCCCCGTCCCACTCAATACTTCGTCCCGCTTTCATTGAAAGCATTCCTAACAAAGCCATATTAGAAGAGCGGTAGCCAATTTCAATGTCGCATACCGACGGTTGATTTTTCTCAATCGACATCAAAAAATCCGCCCAAAGATTGGCGATATTTTGCTGGTCAGGCATGTCGAGTTTGGCATCTTCGTGGATGATGGGCTTTTTAGAATCGGTCGGGTAAAACGTCCAGCCGTCGAGCCAGCCCATGTGGAAAGTACCTTCTGTTCCGTAAAAATAACAGCCTACGGCCTGTTGTGGGTGGGTTTTCTCGGCGTTGTTTCCCGCAAACTGACGGTGTTCCCAAGTGGCCGTAAAATTTTCAAATTCATACACGGCTACTTGGTGGTCAGGAGCGTCGGTATTGTCGGTTTTGATGGCGCGTCCACCCGTCGAAAACACCTTCCTAGGATATTTTTCTTCCATAATCCAAAGTAACTGGTCGAGCCAGTGAATGCCCCAATCGCCGAGCGTTCCGTTGGCATAATCCAAGTATTGACGAAATCCTCGCGGGTGAATCTTGGTATTAAACGGTCGTAACGGCGCGGGGCCACACCACATATCCCAATCCAACCCTTGGGGTGTTTCTGAGTCGGGCGTTACTTGGCCTGGGCCGCCGCCGTAGTGAACAAACGTCCGAATCATTCCGATTTTGCCCACTTTCCCCGAGCGGATAAAGTCGCGACCAGATAAGTTGTGGGGCGATACCCGACGGTGGGTTCCTACTTGCACAATCTTGCCTGTTTTTCGAGCAGCGGCTACCATGGCTTTGCCTTCGTTGATGGTATGGCTAATCGGCTTTTCCACATACACGTGCGCCCCTGCTTGCACGGCGGCGATGCAAATTAGCGGGTGCCAATGGTCGGGCGTGGCTACGATGACAATTTCGGGTTTTTCGGTCGCCAAAAGCTCACGAAAATCGCGGTAAAGTTTGGGTTTGTCACCGCTGAGTTTTTCTACTTCCGCCGCAGTTTTGGTGAGCTGACTTTGATCTACGTCGCAGAGAGCTACAATTTTGGATTGACCTGCAGCCATTGCGACGCGGAGAATATTGCCTCCCCACCAGCCTGTGCCAATGAGGGCGGTACGGTACTTGGAAGCCCGAGGTGCAGCAATGCCATAGGGCGAGAAAAGCGTGGCAGTAGCGCCTACGGCTGAACTTTGGATGAAAGTGCGACGATTCATGGAGGGAATAAAATGATTATGTGCAGATTAGAAACTATATGTTTTAAAGAAAATTAGCTGTCTGTTTTACCTTTTTGTGGAAAATTAATCAAAAATGTTTCCTATTTTATGTATTATTAAATGCTTTAAGGCGTTATTTGTGAAATAATCACAAATGTGCTACTTATATGTTGTTAGAATTTTGCGTTGCTAACTTTCGATCTTTCAAAGAAATGCAAACCCTTAGTTTGGTAGCAGCTCCAATTACTTCGAAGCGAGGCTATAAATATGTGGATACAGAAAATCTGATTTCAGTATCAGACAAGCTCAAGCTCCTGAAAAGCAAAGCGATTTATGGAGCCAATGCTAGTGGAAAAAGCAATTTAGTAAAGGCCATTTTTGCGATGGTTATGATTGTTAAGCGGTCTGTAGCAGATGAGGATATCTTGAAGAAGTTGGTTGAACCATTTCAACTCAGTATTGAAACAGAAAATGAGCCAACTTTTTTTCAATTAGTATTCTCACACAAAGGAACTCAGTACCGATACGGATTCGAAGTTTCTAACCACTCCGTTGTTTCTGAATGGCTTTTTGGTATCCCCAAACGAGTAGAAGTCCCCTTTTTCTTAAGAGAAGGGATGGATGTTGATGTTAATGAAAGGGTATTTAAAGAAGCGAAAAAATTTGAAAAATTATCAATTAAAGGGGATAACGAAATTTTTAGACCCAACTCTTTATTTTTGACTTCCGTTGCAGCTTTAGGGGGGAAAATCTCCGAAGATATTGCTGGTTTTATCAAAGGAATTGGTATTCTATCGGGTTTATTTGCACCTGAGATAAAGGATTTGATTAAAGAAATTGTGTCTGATAGCCAAAATGAGAAAGATAAAAAGAGGATTCTTGATTTCTTGAGTAGTGCTGATACTGGTATTGAAGATTTTGGTTTACTGGAGAAAAATGAAGATGATTTATCAAATGATTTACCTGAAGAGTTGAGAAGTTTATTCAAAACTGGAAAGTTTTCATTTCCTGCCTCCTTTTACTCAAAACGGAGCAAATACGATAACGAGGACAACGAAATAGGAGAGGTTCGAGAAGATTTTGATGATTGGGAATCAGAAGGTACAAAGAAAATTTTCTATCTAAGCCCCTTATTGATGAATACCTTAGATGAAGGAAAGGTACTTTTTATTGATGAATTTGATGCTCGACTTCATCCGCGTTTGACACGTAAAATTGTTGCTCTGTTTAACTCGTCTAGTTCAAATAAAAATAACGCACAGCTTATTTTTGTAACTCATGATACAGGGCTGTTGAAAGCTGATCTGTTACGGCGGGATCAAATCTGTTTTGTTGATAAAAATCGCTTTGGAGCATCAAAGTTGACAACACTTGTTGAATTTAAAGGGGTAAGAAATGATGCTAGTTTTGAAAAAGAGTATTTAGAAGGCCAATATGGAGCGGTACCTTTTTTGGGAGACTTTGAATCAATTTTTCAAAATTAACACATGCCTAAAAAAACGCGTTATATAAAGCCCAACGACCAAAACAAAAGCTGGTTCAAAAAAGTAACTACTAAGAACCCATATAGAATAGAAAGTATCGAGCCAACTAAGTCATTTTTAATAGTTTGTGAGGGGGTAAATACTGAACCTGCCTATTTTCGGTCTTTTCCTGTGGTAACTGTGACTGTAGAATGTAAAGGCGCGGGTGCTTCGCGTTTGTCGCTAGTGAGTTATGCTTTTGAACTATCAAAGCTGGCAGAAAATAAAGGGAAAGAGGTGTGGTGTGTGTTTGACTTTGATTATAAAAAAGACGTGATTGGAATAGCTCATGAATTCAATGAGGCGGTTGAGTTTGCCCAAAAAAAAGGTCTAAATGTTGCCTACTCAAATGATTCGTTTGAACTATGGTTTATCTTGCACTACCAGTTTCTAGAAACGAAACACTCTCGATTTGAATATTATACAAAACTTGATGAGTTATGGGATGTTCGTTACGAACGGGTTGGTAAAACGTACGAGTTTTGTAAAACAATATACAGTCGTTTGGAAAAAGACCCCAATGCGGATGTGTCGAAAGCTATTAAAAATGCGCGTAGGCTTTTTGAAGAAAAGGCAGATTTGCCACCTTCCCATCAAAATCCATCTACGAAGGTTTACGAATTAGTAGAAAAACTACTAAAATACCTCAAAAAGTAAAGTTGTTAATTGGGAAGACCCACATACCTTTGCGGTATGAATTACCTATCTGCAGAAAATATATCGAAGTCCTTTGGCGATAAGTGGCTGTTTAAGGGCATGACGCTGGGCTTGAGCCGAGGCGATAAAGTGGCGCTTATTGGGGCCAATGGTACGGGAAAAACAACGTTGATGACCATTTTGGCGGGACTCACTCCTCCCGATGAAGGGGTGGTGAGTGTCCGAAAAGACATCCGAGTAGGGTACCTCGACCAAGCACCCGATTTTGATGCCCAACTTCCTGTTATTGAAGTGATTTTTTCGGGCAAAAATCCCGTGGCGGCGGCGGTTAAAGAATATGAACGCGCTTTGGTGCTAGGCGATGATGCCGTGTTGGCGCGCGCCATCGAGCAAGTCGATTCGCTGGAAGCTTGGGATTTTGAGGCAAGGGTCAAAGAAATTCTGGGAAAACTAGGCATTTATGATGTTGAGGCAAAAATCGGGACACTGTCGGGTGGGCAGCGCAAGCGCGTCGCATTGGCGAAAGTGCTTATCGAAAGTCCTGACTTGGTGATTCTGGATGAGCCTACCAACCACCTCGACTTGAGCATGGTCGAGTGGCTCGAAAATTACCTCAACACTCAAAACACAACGCTCCTTTTGGTAACGCACGACCGTTACTTTTTGGATACTGTTTGTAATGTTATTGTTGAACTCGACAACGGGAATTTATATACTTACAAAGGCAATTACGCCTATTTTTTGGAGAAAAAAGCCGAGCGAGAAGCCGTAGAAGCATCCGAAATCGACAAAGCGCGCAACTTATACCGCAAAGAACTCGACTGGATTCGTCGCCAACCCAAAGCGCGCGGAACCAAAGCCAAGTACCGAGTCGATGCTTTTGAAGATACCAAAGAAAAGGCGCATCAGCGTAAATACGACAACCAAATCGAGCTGAATATCAAGTCCACTCGCTTGGGAAGTAAGATTGTGGAATTGAATAGTGTTGGTAAAAAATACGGTGATAAAACCATCATCAACAATTTTTTATATACCTTCAAAAAAGGCGACCGTATCGGGATTGTGGGGAAAAATGGCGCAGGAAAGTCAACTTTGCTCAACATGATTACGGGCGAACTTCGTCCCGACAATGGCCAAGTCGTGCGTGGAGATACGGTGCAGTTTGGCTACTATACCCAATCGGATTTGGAATACAAAGACGGTCAACGGGTCGTGGACTGGGTCAAAGACGTGGCTGAGGTGATTCGCCTTGGAACGGGGCAAACCGTGACGGCATCGCAGTACTTGCAGGCGTTTTTGTTCCCGCCCAATAAGCAAGGAACAATGATAGAAAAGTTGAGCGGGGGCGAAAAACGCCGCTTGCAGCTTTTGCGTGTGATGATGCACGAGCCTAACTTTTTGATTCTCGATGAGCCTACCAACGACCTTGACATCACGACGCTCAACGTATTGGAAGAGTTTTTGATGAATTTTCCTGGCTGTTTGGTGATTGTTTCCCATGACCGCTATTTCCTTGACCGTTTGGTTGACCACTTGTTTGTATTTGAAGACAATGGTCACATTCGCGATTTTCCAGGAAACTACACCGATTACCGCAATTTCTTGGCCGAAAACAAAGAACAAGCTGCCGCTGCCAAACAGACGGTAGCAGCCCGTCCGCAGGCGCCTTCGGCTACGCCTGTTTCGGCACCCGCCAAGCGTAAGTTGTCGTTTAAGGAACAACGTGAATTTGAGACGTTGGAAAGCGACATGGCGAAGTTGGAAAGTCAAAAATTGGATTTTGTCGAAAAAATGAACGCTGGAGTAGGCTCGCACGAAGATTTTGCCACTTGGGCCAAAGCCGTGGAGCGCATTACCGAAGAGTTGGAAGAGAAAGAAATGCGTTGGCTGGAACTGAGTGAATTTATGTAATCCTCACGCCTCAACGTACTGTATTTACGCTTCAGGCATTCTTTTTATGGGATGCGATAACAAAAAAATAGCTTTGAGGGTCTTTTCCCCTTAAAGCTATGACCTTCTTTGGAAATCTTGCCCTTTTGTTGGCACTTATTGGCTACTTCAGTCTTGCCACCATGGCTGGAAAACCCACGCCTGGCGGAGATGCGGGCGTTGGTCATGCCTTTGCTTTATTGTTTGCTTATGCCGCCGTTGCCGTTGGAATCACCATTGTTACGGCGTTGGTATTTTGGAAGGGTGGTCTTGGTTGGATTTCCGAAAAACCGTCTCTTCGCAATGCGTTGGTTGTTTTGGGGTGGATATCAGTGATGGTTTTTAGCTTTTTTGCAGCGATGAACGGCGATGGTGGCGCACCGTGGTTCATGCGTTTTTTGGGTAAATACGTCGCTGTTTGGGCTTTGCCGCCTTTATTGGCAGTGGGTTTTGTACTTGTTAACCCTTGGTTACAAAATGCCATTCCAAACGTAATTTGGCAGTGGGCACTCAAAGGAGTTGTGTTATTCTACGCCCTAAGTTGTATGGCAATGGTGGGCGAATGGCTTGTCAGCCTACCTGTTCAAGTCATTCAACGCGCTGAAACAGTAACCAACGAAGAGGCGCAACGTAAGCAACAGTTTTTAAAAGAAATAGAAAATACCGACGCTCAAACGTCGTTGGTGACGATTTTGGTATTTACCAACAAATACCAAGATACCGAAGTCAGAAATGCGGCGTTGGCTAAAATTAAGTCCAATCCACAGTGGCAACAGTACCTTGTCAGTCGCTTAGAAACTCCTTGGGCGGGCGAGGTTTTTGCTTTTTTAGCCGATAATGACGTTCCCGACAAAAGCTTGTTTTTCAGGTCAATCGAAACAGGAATCTTGGAAATGGCCAAGCAATTTGAAGATGGAATGCGCCGAACGCATACGTTTTACGATGGACAATTTTATTCCGAAACGGAAGATGTACTCGAAACCATTGCCAAATTTGAAGGCTCAGAAATAAACTACGTCCCTGCGGTTCGGAAACTGCGAGCGGCCTTGGATACGCCGCTCGAAAGCTACCAAAATCGGGCCAATTTACGGTGTATTCCTGTCTTGGATAAGTGGCTCAAAAAGCATGCGCATTAACTTTCCTTTGGGCTATTTTTTAACCCCTGCGTAGTAGAAAAAAGTACCTTGAGTATCGGTATGGCTAACTTTTAGCACCATTGAGTTTACTTCTTTTTTTCCATTAAACCACTTTCCATCTTCGTACGTCCCAATTTGTTGGTTTTGGTAGCGCAACGAAAACCCGCCTGACATGGCCACCGCCGAAATGTTTTCGAGGGTAGTGGTAGCGGTTTGGGGGATAAATGTAGTGCGCACCAAACGGTAGCTTCCATCCGAATTTTTAAGAATATCAAGACGAGGAAGCTGATTGACGTCGGTAATGGCAATGCACAATGGATCTAAGAAAGCGTTGGTTTGATATGCTCCTTCAAGCACGTTTGGGTCTTGAGTAACGGCTTCGCGCTGGCAATTTGTGAGCAGCAGCACCGCAAACAATAACAGAGATAAGTATTTCATTGGCGTATCATTAAGGGTTTTGAATACGACGCATTGACGTACAAAAAAGTTGGAACTTACGCCTTAATGACCAAAATCAA
Organism: Runella limosa DSM 17973; assembly: GCF_000482465.1. GTDB lineage: Bacteria > Bacteroidota > Bacteroidia > Cytophagales > Spirosomataceae > Runella > Runella limosa. Next base: position 143,840 of record NZ_AXVJ01000043.1, on the reverse strand, counting down.
CGCTTGAAAAGCATAAATCAACGCCTCAAAAAAGCAGATTTGAGTACCCCATTTCTCTCCCTTACTTTTGAACCAACAATCAGCCAAAAGGCGCCAGTTATTCAGTCAGACTAACCCACGCTTCATTCTTGATTGTGGCACATTCTAACAGCCATTAGCTTTGTTTCAAGATTTTAAAACATACTTTTTTATCCTCTAAACACTCTTTAATCAACTACAGTTATGGAAGCAAAATTTTGGTTCGACTCATGGGACAAGGGCGGTTTTTACACGAGCTTTCACCGTCGCGACATTCATCCGTTTGTTTTAACATACTTTACCCCCAGCGAATTACGCGGTAAAACTGTCCTTGTTCCTTTGTGCGGCAAAAGTCTTGACATGGTTTATCTTTCGGCTTTTGCCGACAAAGTAATCGGAGTCGAGATTGTTGAAAAAGCCATTATTGAGTTTTTTGAGGAGAATAAATTATCGTATCACCAACCAGACGAAGAGACTTACGTCGCAGGCAACATTACCCTACTTAGAAAAGATTTTATGGCGCTCACCCCCGAAGACCTCGGCCCTATCGACTGGGTGTATGACCGTGCTTCGCTCGTGGCGTTGCCGCTCGACATGCGCCAAGAATACCTGCGTGCCATCGACCGCCTCACCGACGTAGGTACTCAGTCGTTAGTAATCACACTCGAATATTTCCCGCTGATTAATTCTGCACCGTTTAGCATTACTGCCCAAGAAATGGATGACTACTATGGACTGGGTCATTTTATCAATCATGCCGAAAGCCCGTTGTTGATGCAGCACGGAATGGTACGCCGCTGGAACTTAGAGTATTTGTACGAACATGGCTTTATTTTGTCAAAACATACCAATGGTCTCGTTTTAGAGAAATCAACCCCTGTTCAACCAGTTTTTTGTCCTGCTTAGTTTGTCTTTATATACCCATTAACAACAAAAAAGCCGCCCTAGAACAAGTTTTAGGGCGGCTTTTCTAGTTATTGCGTTATACTAAACGTCGCAAATCAACACGCATTTTTTCAAAGCTTCTAGCATTCCTGCTTTGTCTTTGGCTTTTGGTACAAATTCTTGTCCGATGTATCCTTTATAACCCGACGCCACAATCGCCTTCACAATGGCAGGGTAATAAATCTCTTGGGTATCGTCGATTTCGTTACGGCCAGGGTGCCCACCTGTATGGTAATGGCTGATGTATTTGCCATAACGCTGAACATTGCGAATATGATCACCGCTCATGCTCTGCATGTGGTAAATGTCGTACAAGAGTTTGAATTTTTCCGACCCTACCATTTCGCACAAAACTGCGCCCCATTCTACATTGTCGGCTTGATAGTCAGGGTGACTAGCGCGCGAACTCAACAGCTCCATCGTCAGGGTTACGTTGTATTTTTCGGCCAACGGAATCAGGCGTTTAAGCCCTTTTTGGCAATTGAGCAATCCCTGATAATCGCCCAAACCACGGCGGTTTCCTGAGAAACAAATTACGTTGGTGATTCCGTACTCTTGGGCTTGGGGCAACAATTCTTCGTAGCATTTTACGATGATGTCGTGATTTTTAGGGTCGTTTAAAAAACTACCTAAGCCCGTTTTTTCAGGCCAAGGATCGGCCCATCCCAAGGCAGAGGTCAAGCCGTAGTTTTTCATAATCGCCCACTCTTTTGGCCCTGTTAGCTCAATCGACTCAATGCCCATGTCTTTACTGGCTTGGCAAAGTTCTTCGAAAGGGATAGAGGCGTAGCACCAGCGACTAACTGAGTGCTTGATATTTCCTTTGAGTTTAAGGGGGGCATGCGCTTCAGCAGAATCGACAATAGCAGGAATCGTAGCCGCCGAAGCTCCTAAGGTTTTGAGGGCATCGCGGCGAGAAAGGTTTGATTTCATTTGATACAATGGTAAGTGTTGACTGTCCATTTATTTACATCCTACAAAAGTCCCTTTCCCTGCTAAATTACTGCTAAAGTAGCACATTACCTTTCAACCCATTTGCTGTCAGGCCGTTGTCAAATAAAATGACTATTGGCTATTTGGCGACAGGAAGCTGAGTACTGATGGCAATTCGATTCCAAGAATTGATAACGACCGACACCATGATAAGTTGGGCGATACTTTTTTCGTCGTAATACTTTTGGGCATTTTGGTAAGTAGCCTCTGTCAAGCCTCCTTGGTGAATCAGCGTGATGTCTTCGACAACGGCCAATGCGGCTTTTTCTTCTTCCGAAAAAAGGTCAGTTTCTTTCCAGGCATCCAATAACAGTAATCGTTTGGCAGTTTCACCGTTTTTTAGGGCGCTGGTAGCGTGCATGTCGATACAGAAAGCACATTGGTTGAGCTGCGAAGCTCTTACTTTCATTAATTCTTTGGTCGTAAGCGGAATGTTGGTGTTTGCTAGGGTAGTTTCAACTCCGTACATGGCTTTCCACGCTTCGGGAAAGGCAGTTTGAATCTTTACGCGGCTGCTCATTTTTGTTTTTGTTTAGTTTTTAATGACTTCACAAAGGTGGCGTATGAGCACGAAAAAAACTTAAACTGGTTTAAGAAATGCTTTTTTGACCGCTTGTGAGGCAAATACACATCAGCTTTCTCGCCCCACCAAAAAATCGGCAAAATCAAGCAAAGGCTTTTTGCGTGCTTCAGCTACGGGCAGGTTTTGCAAAACTTCAAAACCATGGGCAAAATACGCATTGGCTTTGGCTTCCGCAATTTTGTCAATTCCCAGTTGGGTATAAATATCGGTCACGGCAGCTACTTTGGTGGCGGTGTCGTACGTACCTTGTTCCTGAGTCAGCCAGTAGTGCAGTTGCTCTTTGGTTTCTCCTTCGGCCAACAAAAGGGCCTCGATGAGCATAAACGTTTTTTTGTTGGCAATGATGTCGCCGCCGACTTGTTTTCCAAATTTTTCGGGGTCACCATACACATCCAGCAAGTCATCTTTTAACTGAAAACCTAGCCCCATGCTTACGCCCGCGTCGTAGAGGGCTTGGGTGGTGGCGTCGTCGGCTCCTGCAATAATTCCGCCCAATTCCATGGCAAAGCCCAGCAAAACCGACGTTTTGAGACGAATCATTTCGATATATTCTTCCTGCGACACGTCAGTACGCGTCTCAAAGTTCATGTCAAACTGTTGCCCTTCGCACACTTCTGCCGCCGTCCGATTAAAGCGCTTAATGACTTTGGGTAAATAGGCGGGTTCTACATCCAACAAAAGTTCATAGGCATTGACCAGCATCACGTCGCCCGACAAAATGGCCGTATTGGCGTTCCATTTTTCGTGGACTGTCGGTTTGCCACGGCGCAAAGGTGCGCAGTCCATGATGTCGTCGTGCATGAGCGTAAAATTGTGAAACACTTCGACGGCCACGGCGGGTTTGAGAGTTTTCTGCCAATCATCCGTAAAAAGATGGGCAGAGAGTGTTGTCAAAAGAGGCCGTAAACGCTTGCCTCCCAAAGACATGATGTACTGAATAGGTTCGTATAATTCGATGGGGTTTGCTCCGTAGGTGGTGTTATCGACTTGCTTGCCAATGGCCTCTAAGAAAGGTTGAAACGTCATGCTATAAATAGGAATAAAAAGCTTTGAAGCCCAAAATAAGGGAACTTATATGTATAAACGGTGGCTGGCCAAAAAAGTTTTGAGGAAATTATGTAAAAACCTTTGGCAAAGTCCCCAACTTTGGCAAAGTTCGCGAACGTACCACCCACAAGCTTGATTTTATGCTACGTCCTCTACAAACCCTTTTTTTTGTCTTTATTAGCAGTTTTTTATTGACAAGTTGTGCTACTTCCCAAACCAAATCTACGGCTAAAATTAACAACGCACCGCCTGCTACCAAGTGGGGAGAACTGGTGAGTAATTCGGCGGTTTTTCGTCAAAACCATACGGGATTTGCCTTGTATGACCTCGAAAAACAAGAAACTGTGGCCGAATATCAAGCCGATCGCTATTTTACACCCGCCTCCAACACCAAGCTTTTTACGCTCTATGCGGGGCTATGTATGCTCGGAGATTCTATCCCCGCCTTGCGCTATGCTACCAAGGGCGATTCGCTGATTTTTTGGGGAACGGGCGATCCCTCTTTACTTCATCCCGATATGCCTGCCTCAAACGTTTTTGCTTTTCTGAAAAACTGGCGCGGCCATTTGTTTTATTATCCCCACAATTACACAGGCAAGCGCTTCGGGGCGGGTTGGTCGTGGGCCGATTATGGCGACTACTACCAAGCCGAAATTTCGCCTTTGCCTTTGTACGGAAACATCGTACGCTTTACCAACAACACCGTGAGCCCACGTATCTTCAAAGATAGTTTGCGCACGGCGGCTTGGTCAGAGAAATTCAAACTAACGCGCGACGAATTTGCTAATAATTTTTACTCGATGGGTTGGCCTACCAAATCTTTTACCGAAGATTTACCCTTCCGCGTTGCCAACTCCACCATGGCCTATTTGCTTTCGGATACGCTCAAAAAAGAAGTTCGATTGTTTCCCAAAACAGCCCTCGGGTCGCAGTTCAAAACACTTTACAGCTTGCCTATTGATACCCTCTACCGCCGTATGTTGCAGGTGAGCGATAACATGTTTGCGGAGCAAATTTTACTCTTATGCGCTTCCCAACTCGACCCTAACAATGAAGGCATCGACGCTACGAAAGCCATCGAACACGTCAAAAAACAATTTTTGGCCGACCTCCCCGATGAGCCTATTTGGGAAGATGGATCGGGCTTGTCGCGCTACAATTTGTTTACGCCGCGTTCGGTGGTGAAACTATTGCAAAAAATACATGCGAAAGTTCCTGAGCAAGAACGCCTCTTTGGGCTTATGGCCATTGGTGGAAAAGCGGGAACCATTCGGAGTCAGTATAAAAGCAAAACGCCTTTTGTTTTTGCCAAAACGGGTTCGTTGGCCAATACGTATTGTTTGAGTGGTTATCTTCGTACCAAAAGCGGCAAAACGCTGGTTTTTAGCCTAATGAACGGCGCTTATATCAAAAAAACGGCCGAAATTCGGGCTGAAGTAGAGCGGATTTTGACCGAAATTCACGAAAAGTACTAGACGTAATTACACTTATGACAGTCAACGAACACATAAAACAGTCGAATCAAGGGCGCAGCCCACAGTTGTTGGAACAAAAATACGAACGTATGTCGGAGGGGTTGTTTCTATTTTTTCGGGCAACTTCATCGGTTTTTTTTCAAGACTTTGCACAGCATTTTTCGACCACCGACCCGACCCACGTTTGGGGATGTGGAGATTTGCATTTGCAGAATTTTGGTACCTACAAAGCCGAAAACCGCTTGGTTTATTTTGACATTAACGATTTTGATGATGCCGCTCTTTTGCCCGTTACTTGGGAACTAGCGCGAATGCTCACGAGCATTTACATTGCGGGGGAGGAGTTGGATTTGGAATCTGAAGAAAATGAGCAAATGGCGCTCGCGTTTTTGGACAGTTATACCAAAACCCTGGTTTCGGGAAAACCCATCGACATTGAGAGGCGCATTGCCACAGGTATGTTGGCCGAGTTTTTTGATCAACTCGAAAAACGCCGTCGCAAGGATTTTATCAAAACACGTACCGTAAAAGTAGAAGGTGAACGCAAACTTAACCTCGAAAATGGGAAGGTGTTGCCTATCTCGGCGCAAAAGCGTTCGGAAATCGAAACATTGCTAACGGCTTGGCTTCAACAACACCCCAATCCGTTTTTTACCCGTATTTGTGACATCGGTGTGCGGCTCACAGGAACGGCGAGTTTGGGCTTAGAACGTTACGTGATTTTGGTCGAAAATACCAAAGAAAAACAGTATTTGCTTGATCTCAAAGAGGCAAGAGCATCCACGCTCACACCCCTTTTGCCGCTTTCGCAGCCCACTTGGCCTACTGAAGCCGCTCGGATTGTAGGTATCCAAAGTCGGGTTAATAATGTACTACCAACCTTGTTTTGTGAAATCGTAGGTCAGGGTAAATCGTTTGTATTGAAAGAACTTCAGCCTGAGCAAGACAAGCTAGATTTTCATTTGTGGGACGGCGAGCTGGAAACGCTCGAAGACCTAATCCGAACTACGGCTGTTATTGTTGCCTCGGGGCATTTACGAAGTGCAGGGCGTCAAGGTTCGTCGATTGCCGATGAGCTAATTGATTTTGCGAAGCAACCGCAGTGGCAGCAAGACCTACTCACGTTTTGCTGTGAATATCCCAACAAAGTTCATCAAGATTATTTCGCATTTTGTGAAGCGTACGAAGAAGGGTTTTTTGAATGATGTCGCCCATTATTCACTTTTTTGATGAAATAGAACGCCTTCCCGAGGAAGCCAAAGCGCTCATTGCCCAAAAAGCCAAGCTTCACCGATTTGCCAAGGGAGAAATTATTTTTCAGCAAGGCCAAGTCTGTCACAATATGTTTTTTATGGTGTCGGGCTTGGCGCGTGTTTTTCACGGAAAAGAAGACAAAGAAGTAGTCGATTGGCTGGCGATACAGGGAAATCCTTTTACGGCCATCGATAGCTTCTATGCTCGGCAGCCTAGTCGATATACGATTGAAATTTTGGAAGATTCGCAGGTGTATTCCATTGGATACGATGACTTAGAAGCGCTTTGTCGGCAGTTTCACGTCGTGGAGCGCATCGCCCGTTTGGTTACAATGGAGCAGTTTTTGATTTTACAAGAACGCGTTGACATGATTCAGTTTCAAAATGCGCAACAGCGGTACGACACCTTCCTTCGCCGTTTTCCCGACCTCAGCAACCGCCTACAACTGACGCATATTGCTTCTTATTTGGGAATTACCCTCGAAACCTTGAGCCGTATCAGGGCCAAATATTGATTTTTTGACATTTATCAAATGAAGTGTTTGGCGCTTTCCTGACTTTTGGGAGTATAAACACTCGCCACAATGGACAAGATAAAAAGCCTTCACCGAATTTCGGGAATAATCATTGCAATCTTTGCCGCAGCCCACCTTTTTAATCATGCAATGGCGTGGTATGGCATCGAAACGCACCGCGAAATAATGGAAGCCCTGCGCACCATCTACCGCCAGCCCGTTGTTGAGATAGTACTTTTGTTATGCTTTGGGTTTCAAGTATATAGCGGTATCAGGCAAGCGATGGCTCTTAGAAAAGTACCTCATTTGAGTTTAAACGACCGTTTGCAAATGTTTGCTGGTTGGGCTTTTGCATTTTTTATTGTCCAACATATTGGGGCAGTAGTTGGGCAGCGTCTCTACTTTGGTACCGACACCGACTTCTATTTTGCGGCTCGGGTAGTCTTAGAAGCACCTTTTAAATATTACTTTGTCCCCTATTATTTCTTGGGAATCATGGCGTTGGGCATCCACGTAGCAGCTACGCACCGTAAAAAAATCGCTGGAATGGTGAGCGATAAGCAAGCTAAGTTTCATGCTTTAGTCATCACTGCCTTGGCTTTTTTTACTGCAATGCTGATTTTGTATGTTTTTATGGGAGGGCGTTATGTGATTGTGATGCCGAAAGTTTAGGAAGGCTTAGAAGAAATAAAATTGCCGATTTTCGTAGCCCGCAGCATTTCTGTTAAAACACATAGAGCACAGTAGAATAAACACATAGTAAACATAGACGACAGCCGTATTGGTACTTCGATTTGTTTTCTATGTGAAACCTCTATGTGGGCTATGGGTTTAACTTTACCTAGTCATTTGCAAAGTTTCGTACACCCCCTTTGTATAAACAAAAAACGGGCACCTTTCAGCGCCCGTTTTTTGTTTATCCTTGCTATTTCTAGTGGAAGAAATCCTTCATTTTTTCAAAAAATCCTTTCTCATTTTTTCCAGGTTTAGGCTGGAAATTGGGAGAATTACGGAGCTTTTCGAGCAGGGCACGTTCGTCGCTGCTTACCTGTTTTGGCGTCCAAATATTGATATGGATCAACTGATCACCACGGCCGTAGCCATTGAGCTCTTTGATTCCTTTTCCTTTCAAACGCAAAATTTTACCGCCTTGAATACCCGCTTCAATCGGTACGCGTGCCTTGCCGTCGAGGGTAGGGACTTCTACGGCTGTTCCCAATGCAGCATCAATAAAGCTGAGGTGCAAGTCATAGACCAAGTTGTTGCCATCGCGCTTCAACTGTTCGTCTTCTTCTTCCTCTACGACAATCAACAAATCTCCTGCGATACCGCCACGTGGAGGCACGTTTCCTTTGCCGCTCATGGAAAGTTGCATTCCGTCGGCTACTCCTCCTGGGATTTTGATGCTAATCAAATCCTCTTCTAACACCCGTCCTTCACCTGCGCAAGCTTCACAACGTTCGGTGACAATTTTTCCGTCTCCGTTACACGTAGGGCAGGTGCTGGTCGATACCATTTGGCCGAGCATCGTGCTTACTACTTTTCGTACTTGGCCGTTTCCGTTACAAGTATGACAGGTTTTAAGCGAGCCACCATTTTTAGCGCCGTTGCCGCCGCAGGTGTTGCAACTTACGTAGCGTTTTACTTTGATTTTTTTATCAGCTCCTTCGGCTACTTCGCGAAGGTCTAATTTAAGTTTGATGCGGAGGTCGGTTCCACGGCGGACGCGACGGCCACCGCCGCCACCACCACCACCGCCAAACATATCCCCAAATGGCGACGAATCGCCAAATATATCCCCAAACTGAGAGAAAATATCGTTAATGTCGAAACCTTGGCCACCACCAAAGCCGCCGTTTCCGCCCATGCCTGCGTGCCCAAACTGGTCATAACGTTTGCGTTTTTCGGCATCACTGAGCACTCCGTAGGCTTCGGCAGCTTCTTTAAACTTTTCTTCTGCCGACGGGTCGTCAGGATTTTTGTCAGGGTGGTATTTGATAGCCAACTTACGGTAGGCTTTCTTGATTTCATCCTCCGACGCCCCTTTGCTTACGCCAAGAATTTCGTAATAGTCTCTTTTTTGTGCCATTATCTTAACTGCCTATCACTACTTTAGCGTAGCGAATTACTTTTTCGTTCAAGAAATACCCTTTTTCAACTTCATCAATTACCTTCCCTTTTAAATCCTCGGTTGGGGCTGGGAACTGCGTAATCGACTCGTGTAGGTCTGCATCAAATACTTCCCCTTTTGCCGTCATTGGTTTTAAACCTTTGGCTTCGAGTGTTTTGGAGAACTTGTTGTAAATCAACCCAACACCTTCCTTCAACGGGGCAATTTCACTTACGGTGTCAAACGATGCCATTGCACGTTCAAAGTCGTCAACTACTGGCAACACCGCCTTCATCAATTCTTCGTTGGCATTTGAAATAAGGTCGAGTTTTTCTTTAGCAGTACGGCGGCGGAAGTTCTCAAAGTCGGCGTATAAACGCAAGTATTTGTCTTTCAATTCCGTTACTTCAGCTTCCAATTTTTCTGTTTTGGTTACTTCCGTTTCTTGCGCTATTTCTGTAGCCTCTGGTGTAGGCGTAGTTTCTTCTGCCACAATCTCTTCGTTTTGGATTGGTTCGTTCTCGGTTGTCATATTTTTAAAATACCTTTATTGCTCTTTTTTATAACTACAAATATCTAAAATTTCTTTGCCACAGTAGCCAAAACTGACAGATTGGCAGATGGGTTATTGTGCAAAGGGGAATAAATAAAACCTCAACTGTGCTCAGGGTTGCTCATAACCCGCTTGAGAGGGTAAAACATAAGAGGGAAGCCTTAAAATAAAAAATATACTATTTTATTGTAAATTTTAAAAAAAAGACTCATTTTAGCATTGCACAATCGCACTTCTATTTTTTTATTCAAGTTATGAAAATGTATTGTTTACCCCTTGATATTCAAAAGAGAAGGTAGGTTGTGTCTTCACGTTTTCTTAATCTCAAACAAACTTTATCGTTATGCGTACAGTTACAAAATGGTTATGTGCAGCCACATTGAGTGCTGCCGTTGTAGGGTGCCAAGTTGAGCTGGCTCCTACCGAGCAACCTTCATCAACACCTTCACACAACGCTGCACGAGTCGGTATCGACTATGTTGCCAACGAAATGCTCGTGAAATTTAAGGCAGGTACTGCTTCCAGTAAAAAAGCGGAGGTATTAGCTCGTCTTGGTGGAAAAGTCAAAGAAGAAATCTACACCAAAATGATGGAAAAATTTGGTGATGGACAACAGGTATTGCTTGTTGAGCTTCCGTTGCCTGCCCTTGAAGCTATTGCCCAAGCCAAAGGTTTGGGTGAAATTGAGTATGCAGAACCGAACTACATTTACACAACTGATGCTACTTCTAACGACACCTATTTTACCAATGGGTCGCTTTGGGGAATGTATGGTGCTGCCACAACCCCCGCCAATCAGTATGGTAGTCATGCAGCAGTTGCTTGGGCAAATAACCACACAGGTTCGAATACGGTTTATATTGGAATCATCGACGAAGGGTACATGTACACCCATGAAGACCTTGCGGCAAATGCGGGCGTGAATCCAGGAGAAATTGCGGGTAATGGCGTTGATGACGACGGAAACGGCCTCAAAGATGATGTCTATGGCTGGGACTTTGCGGGTAATAATAATACTGTTTTCGACGGAGTAAACGACGACCATGGTACGCACGTAGCAGGAACCATTGGCGGGGTCGGAGGAAATGGCAAAGGGGTAGCAGGCGTATGCTGGAATGTGAAGCTACTCAATGCTAAGTTTCTAGGTTCAACGGGCGGAACAACTGCCAACGCAATCAAAGCGGTAGATTATTTCACTGATTTAAAAACTAGACATGGTATCAATTTAGTAGCTACTAGCAACTCTTGGGGGGGCGGAGGTTTTTCACAAGCCTTGAATGACGCCATTGTTCGGGCTAACAATGCGGGGATTTTGTTTATTGCTGCCGCAGGTAACAACAGTAGTAACAACGACGCTACGGCCAATTATCCTTCTAATTATAACGTTGCTAACGTCATTGCAGTGGCGTCAATCACTAATACAGGGGCATTGTCAAGCTTCTCTAACTATGGAGCCACTCAAGTAGATTTAGGTGCTCCAGGTTCTGGAATTTGGTCAACTGTACCGAAAAAATCAGGAAATAAAATTCTATCTGCCTACGCCAGCTATAATGGTACTTCTATGGCTACACCTCACGTATCAGGTGCAGCCGCTTTGTACGCAGCATCGAACCCTGGAGCTAGTGCTGCTACTATCAAAAACGCACTTTTATCAACTGTAACTCCAACAGCTTCGCTTAGTGGAAAAACTGTTACGGGCGGACGCCTCAATGTGAGTACGTTCTAATAGCTATTTTAGAGCAATAACAACAAAAAAGGGTTTTCTTTTGAGAACCCTTTTTTGTTACCTAAAACCCACCCTGATCGTAGAATGTACGGCGGCGTGAAAGTTTCAAATCTCGCAAAAGGGCGGATTTGGCGCGGATTTCAAAGTTGTAGTTATTGGCACGGAAGCCTGACCCTGCAAAAGGCGTCCAGTTGAACGACATTTCCCAGCAGTGCAAGTCGCGAATGATACCGACATTGGTAATCGAAGGTGCTTTGGCCACGACGTCAACGCCCGTCGAATACGTAAATTTCCACTTAGGAGTCAAGCTAAAGTCACCCTGCATGGTCAGGGCCTGAATGGTCGTTGCTTTGGCCAAGCCTTGTTTTGTGTATCCGAAGTTGTAACTAAAATTAATCGTCCACGGAATGTTAAAATCGACATAGGCCGCAGGATTGGCATTAATCATCCGTTGTTGTTCTTCGGTGTTAGGGGTATTTGCTTTTTTAGGCTTATCGGCACCTTTGGGGGCAAACCGCGTCGAAAAGGCAATGTTCATATTCGACAATTTTGCCAACCCTTGGTTTGCCATCACCGAATACTTATTGATTTTACGTCCAACCGTACCGTAGGCCGCGTCTTGCACGTAGGCGTAGGGGTCAAAACTAGCCGAGAAGTTGAAATTCAAGTTTTTAAACAACTGCGCATTGGCCGCCAAACTAATATCCGACATGTTGAGCGAGTCGGCCATGAGGTTATACGAACCGTTCAAACTCAAGTTGTCCAAAATAGATTTTTTCTCAAACTGTTTGCCCGTAGAATCGGATTTAGGGCGGAGTTTGGCTTCAAATAAGTTGTTTAAACTCCACGAAATAGCGGCGGCAGAGGTACCTGAGGTCGTTAAGTTTCCACCCACGGTCCGATAACGATTCAAGTAACGCACTTCGCCCCGCTCATTAACCACCGTTTTTTCGTACAAATTCGACTGGTCAGGAACATAACTAATACTCGCCGAAGGAATCACAGTATGGCGAATGGCCTCCAAGCGTTTTCCTTTGATAAACATTGTTCCATAAAGGCGCGTATTGACGCTGGCACTAAACGAAACATTGTTGGCAAAATAGAACCCTTTGAGGGTATCGACTTGTACTTTGTTTCCGCTGATGTATTTGTATTGAAACTTTTGCGTAAAGGCATCTCCCGACATCGAAATCCCTGGAGTGATGTTGATATAGCGGAATAGTTTAATGTTGGGCAACGAAATCGGAATCGAAAAACGCCCCGTAAACTGTGAATTTTTGATAAACTGGCTGAATGTTTCGGCATTCAACGCATAAGTAGTGATGGGACTTGTGCTACTTCCGACCACGTTAGAAGGAGGATTCGCCCATACAAATCCCAAGCGTGCACTTGATGTATCGGCATACACAATGTTGTTGTTGGCCGTTAGCCCTCCGCTGAAATCCATCCCTAAACGAAAACTTTCGTACCAAGCACCCGTACCCCCTTTGAGAGCAAAAGGAGCGATTTGGTTGATACCGAAGTTAAAATCAATGCCTGCATCAATCGCCCCTGGGTCAATTTGTTTGCCTTCAGCATCTACTTTGGAGCGGTCGGGAAAACGCTGGTTGACGCGCACGCTGGTTCCCATTCGCGCAAATTGCCCAAACTGCTTGTTGTATTGTACCGAAGACCCCGCCACGTTTTGGATGTAGCGCTGGGTGCTAAATTCGTTGAACTGGTTGAAGCTATTGCTACCGATGTTGACCGATGCGCCAAAACTCGACGTTCCTCGGGTGACGGGCGTGTGCGTCCAGTTGAGGCTAAAATCGTTACGTGGTTTGTTCAATACCTTGATTTCGTTTCCTTGAACGTTGCGGTTGAAGCGCAGGTTAAAGTTTCCGTTGAAACGGTATTTGACCGAATATGGCATGGCTAGTCCCACTCCCCAGCTTCCTCGGGAGTAAATCTGCCCCGTAATACTCATGTTGATTTTGTCACTAATCGCCCAATAGTAGCCCCCGTCGCGGAGGTAATAACCACGGCCATTGGGTTCTTCGCCGTACGTAGGCATGATGAGGCCCGACGTACCAATTTCTTTTTTCTTAGGAATGGGGAAAAAACCAAAAGGTAAACCAAGGGGCAAAGGCACATCGGCGATTACTAAATTGAACGGCCCTGAAATGACCTGTTTTTCGGGAATGACTTTGATTTTTTTTGCCGCGATGTGGAAGTGCGGGTGTGTCAGGTTACAGGTCGTATAAATCGACCCACGAATATACATATTGTCCTCGGCGTCTTTCTTTACCGTTGTCCCACGGATATTGCCATCGCCTTGTTGGGTAACAATACCTTTAATAAATCCTTTTCTTGTCTTGAAATTATATCGCAGTTCTTTGGTGTCATACTTTTCGCCGTTGTCCTCAAAAATAGGTTCTCCAACCCACTTTTTGGAGGTTGTATCGTACGTTCCTTTGGCAAAAACCTCGTTGGTTGTCCAGTTTAAGCGAATGTAATCCGCCTGTAGCACAATGGCTCCGTAAGTTACTTTGGCTTGCCCGTAAAGATGCACTTCTTGGGCGGTAGGGTCCATAATGGTCGAATCTTTGGCGCTATAGACCACCGTGCTTTTGAGGTCGCTTTCGGCTTGGAGGGTATCTTTTTTGGTACTATCGGCATTGGTCATGGTGACTCCAATGCCAGGCAGTGATGCCGAGCGCTTTTGGAGCGAATCGGGAGCTACAACGGGGCTCGTTGGTTTACGAGGAAGTAATCTTTGGGACATTGCCCCAAAGTTGCCCACCAAGATTAGGGCCAAACATAGCAGCCAATGGGCGGCACTTGCGATACTCTTCTGTGTTCGTGGAGACAACTTTACAACTACTTTATTTGCAAAAGTACGGCATTCCGCGTTTTGAAGGGACGAAAGTTTGTTAAAAGTTATTAAACTCCTTTTTTGTCGCACCTCAATTTGCTTCTCTCATCAGTAAAATCAGACTAGCCAAGCCTTAAAACGTCAGACTATTAAACTTCGTGTGCTGTAGGTTGGTGACAAGTTTTCTAAAATTACATTAACTTGCGCCACCAATTATAAACCCACGTTCAAACCCAAATTACTATGTCCAAAACTCAAGTAGCCGTAGTAGGTCTTGGCTTTATCGGGCCAGCCCACATCGAAGCTTTACGGCGTTTGCCCGACGTTGAAGTAGCAGGTATCGCCGATTTTTCGGCCGAAATCGCCCAAGCCCGTGCCCAATCGCTCGGCACAGCCGCTTACGATTCGTTTGACGACCTTCTTCGCGACGATTCTATCGAATGCGTTCACATTTGTACGCCTAACTTCCTTCACTACGAGCAAGCCAAAAAAGCATTGTTGGCGGGTAAAAATGTGGTTTGTGAAAAACCACTTGCCACCACAACCGCTCAAGCCGAAGAATTGGTAGAGTTGGCCGACAAATTGGGCTTGGTCAATGCCGTTCACTTCAACCTTCGCTATTACCCGTTGATTCGTCAGATGAAAACGATGCGTGAAAAAGGCGAACTCGGCGATATTTATTCGGTACAAGGTAGCTATTTGCAAGACTGGCTTTTCTTACCGACCGACTACAACTGGCGTTTGGAGCCTTCACAATCGGGCGACTCACGTGCCGTTGCCGATATCGGTTCGCACTTATTCGACCTTATCGAATACATCACGGGGCTTCACATCACCGAAGTAATGGCAGATTTCAATACGGTTCACAAAACGCGTATGAAGCCTAAAAAAGCCATCGCAACCTACTCGGGCAAATTGCTCCAAGCTTCTGATTACGAAGAAGTACCTATTACTACGGAAGATTTTGCCTCGATTTTGTACCGTTTCGACAACGGAAACACGGGCGTAGCTACCGTGAGTCAGGTATCGGCAGGTCGTAAAAACCGCTGCTCACTCGAAATCAGCGGTGCCAACCAAACCTTCAACTGGTGCTCAGAAACGCCTAACGAAGTATGGATGGGGCGTCGTGAAGTAGCCAACCAAGTGTTGTTGCGTGACCCTGCCCTTGCCCACGAAGAAGCACGTGCTTTGATGACTTTCCCAGGTGGCCACAACGAAGGCTTCCCTGATACTTCGAAGCAGTTGTTTAAAGAAGTATATGCGGCGATCCGCAACGGAAAACCAGCTAATCCAACGTATCCAACGTTTGCAGATGGCTTGCGTGAACTTCGCCTTTGCGACAAAATAGTAGAAAGTAGCCGCGAGCGCCGCTGGGTGCAAGTGTAAGACCAGAAACCGTTAGAAACCTTATAGGTTTCAAAAACCTATAAGGTTTAAGGTGTTGAAAACCCATAAGGTTTGATAATATTTCCGTAACTTTGCGGAGAAAATAGTATTTTTACATCGTACCGCCACTGACCTTTATCTCTCTCTTTCAGGAGTTTGAAGCCAGCGGCAGTACGATTTTTTTGTTAAGTAAATAGAGAGACATCACAATGGAGCCACTAAAGATTGCCATTTTGGACATGTACGATGGGTATACCAACGAAGGAATGCGTTGTATCAAAGCCATCACGGAGCGTTTTGTAAATCAAGAAGGAATGGAGGCAACCTATGAGGTATTTGATGTGCGCCAAAAATGCGAAGTGCCTGATTTGAGTTTCGATATTTTTATTTCTTCGGGCGGGCCTGGTAACCCTCAACCAGCGGGCGAACCGTGGGAAAAACCTTTCTTTTTACTCCTTGACCAGATTTGGCAATACAACCGCCAACCGCATCATCCCCGCAAAAAACACCTCTTTTTGATTTGTCACTCCTTCCAAATGGCGTGTTTGCACTGGGGCGTTGGATTGGTTTGTAAGCGCGGCTCGACTTCTTTTGGGATATTTCCAATGACGAAAACACACTTCGGACAAAAAGAGCCGTTTTTCAAAAACTTGCCTGATCCATTTTATGCCGTTGACTCGCGCGACTATCAGGTGATTGAACCTAACCATCATCATTTAGAACGAATCGGGGCAAAAATTTTGGGTATCGAAAAAGAACGTCCGCACGTGGCGCATTTGGAAAGAGCAGTGATGGCGGTACGCTTTTCTCGTGAAGTATTCGGGACGCAATTCCACCCCGAAGCCGACGCCGAAGGTATGCTTCGTCACTTCCAAAAAGACGAAAAACGCGAAGGAATCATTAAAAACCACGGGGAAGAAAAATACAATGACATGGTGACGCACCTCCAAGACCCCGACAAAATCATGCTTACTGAAGCGTCAATTATTCCTACTTTTCTGCGCAAAGCTGCCGAACAACTCAGTGTAACGAATGTCGAAGTCCAAATGCAGATTGTCGAATAAAATACGATACGTTAAACCTGAGCCAAAGTAAGTTTTATTTCAGATTTAATGCATTAAAATATAGGGTCGCTATTCATTGCTCCAGAGGAGCTACATCTTCGTAGAAAAATGAATCAAATCCACCACAAAGCCCCATCGGGGTGACACCGACGCTCGGTAAAAGATGCCACCGAGCGCTGGCCGCCCCGATGGGGCTTTTGGATTGCTTTTGCCCCTTTTGCTACTAAGATTTCGCCTCGCTGACGCTGCTTTTTTTAATGCGTTTAACTTGGTTTTATTTGGAAGAATTGATTTGTTGATTATTTTTGGTTGATGTACTAACCTTTATTGGGGTAAACCTTTTAGTTCCTATGATTACACAACTTCGACAAACGTACAACGCAGCTTTCAGCGAGGAAAAATACAATGAATTTGTTGCGGGCATTCACACCGATTGGCCCAATCAACTCGAATTTAGGGTGGCAGAAACGCCTGTTTTTGTGCCAAAAGCCTTAAAAAATAAACTCATTGAAGCCTGTGAATCGTTTGTGGATGTGATTGTGGGAAGCGAGTTTAAAAACCAAACCCAACCCGCCATTCCTGCTGACCAAAACGTACCAAACGAAAATAATCATAGCTCATTCTTGGCCATTGATTTTGCCATTTGTAAAGATGCGCAAGGGGAGCTTGTTCCTCAACTGATAGAATTGCAGGGCTTTCCGTCGGTTTTTGGGTTTCAAAGCTACGTCACCGAGAAGTTTCGCGATTATTTCCCTATTCCTGCCGACTTTAGCAATTATTTCAGCGGGGTGCGTACGCAAGCTGAGTATATTTCCAAACTCAAAGAAGTGATTGTGGGCAACGAAAATCCCGAAAATGTCATTTTGTTGGAAATTTATCCCGAACAACAAAAGACCCGCATCGACTTTGCCGTAACGGAAGCATTTTTGGGGGTAAAAACAGTTTGTTACACAAAAATCAAAAAGCGTGGACGGGAATTGTTCTACGAAAAAGACGGCCGCGAAATCCAAGTCAAACGTATATATAACCGTTTGATTTTTGACGACTTGGGTAATTTTCCTGACCTTCAAACGGAATTTAACCTTACTGATGATGTGGACGTGACTTGGGTAGGGCACCCCAACTGGTTTTTTCGCATTAGTAAATATACCCTTCCATTCCTCAAATCTCCCTACGTACCCGATACCCGCTTCTTGAGCGAATACGCTGGGCAATTCCCTTCTGATTTAGAGAATTATGTCCTCAAACCTTTGTTTTCATTTGCGGGAAGTGGCGTAAAAATCCACGTTTCTCCTGAAGATTTATCGTCGGTGGCTGACCCTGAAAATTGGATTTTACAACGAAAAGTGGCTTACGAGCCTATCATTCAAGCCTTGGATGGGCTGGTGAAATGTGAGATTCGGATGCTTTATGTGTGGGAAGACGATGACCCGCGCCCGCAGCTACTGACAAGTCTCAGCCGCTTGAGTCGCGGTGAAATGATTGGGGTTCGCTTCAACAAAGACTTTACGTGGGTAGGAGGAAGCACTTGTTTTTACGAGCCTGACTAAGTATATCTCCTAAGTATAACTAACTTTTGATACGGTAAGGCTTTGACTTTTCGGTAATTGTGCGTTATGTTTGTGTTACCAAATAGTCGTTTTCCACACAAAAGAGCATTGTATGCCGAAACTGGCCAAGAAAATCAAGCAGGGTCTTCACCTGCCAATAGATGATTTGTTAAGTATAAACTTCTCAGACAATTTCATCGTATTTTCGTGTCGTTTTTTTAGCCCATTTTGGTCTAACAATTCCTCATTTGTGTAACTTTTATTATACCCAAAGTATTGCTTAAAGAATTCGATTGGAACAATGTTCTAATTTGGTACTTTTTTTATTTATTAACTCTAACAAACTATACTGTATGAGACACATTTTACGTGTAAGCCTATTAGTGGCTACGTGCTTGTCGGTTCTTCTGGCAAGAGCGCAAGACAAGATGGTGACAGGGAAAGTCACCTCGGCAGAAGATGGGGTAGGAATGCCTGGTGTCGCTGTTGCCGTTAAAGGCACAACCAAAGGGGCTAACTCTGACGCTGAAGGAAACTATCGGTTGGCTGTTCCTGACAATGCAACGTTGGTTTTTAGTTTTGTGGGATTCACCGTTTTGGAAGAAAAAGTAAACGGCCGCTCGGAAATCAACGTTCAGCTAAAACCTGAAACAAGAAGTTTGAGCGAAGTCGTTGTGACGGGATACGGCTCACAAATCAAGCGTGAATTGACGGGAAACATTGCCAAAATTCGCCCTTCTGACATTCAAGACATGCCTGTTAATACTTTTGACCAAGCCATCCAAGGCAAGGCTGCTGGGGTACAGGTAACGGCAGGTTCGTCGAAGCTAGGTCAAGCGATTCAGGTGCGGGTTCGTGGTAACTCGTCGGTATCAGCTTCTAACCAGCCTTTGTACGTATTAGATGGAATTCCAGTAACTACCCAAAACTTGAGTAACAACGGTAGTGCTACCAACCCATTGGCAGACATTAACCCACAAGATATTGAGTCAATTGAAGTATTGAAAGATGCTTCTGCGGCGGCCATTTATGGTTCGCGCGCGGCCAATGGCGTTGTGCTTATTACCACCAAACGTGGTAAGTCGGGACGTACAAACATCAACTTCGGTTATCAATTTGGTTCAAGCAAGCCTACGAAGCAAGTGAAGTTTTTGAATACCGAACAGTATTTGAAACTATACCGCCAGGCGGCTGCCAACTCGGATCGTATTGATGGCATTGACCCTAAGGCCGCAGATTCATACACAACTTACATGGAAGATTTCTTCCAAACCCAAAGCTTAGGAACATTTGGTACTGCCAATCAAGCAAGTACTGACTGGGGTGGATTGGCATACCAAAAAGCGCCCATGAGTCAATATGACTTAAACATCAGCGGAGGAAATGACAAAACTTCGTTCTTTGTGTCGGGACAATTGCTTGACCAAAAAGGGATTTTGATTGGCAACGCCCTCAACCGTATGTCGGGTCGTATCAACCTCGACCAAAAAGTATCTGATCGTTTCCGCATGGGAATCAACATGAGCATGGCCCGTACGTTGAACAATCGTTTGTCGGGTGACCGCCAGTTTGACAACCCGATTCAGATGGTAGCTTTGCCTCCAATGACGCCACAGAACGACCCAGAAACGGGTCTTCCAGTAGGAACGCCTCCAGGTGATATTTCGATTCCTGTGTATTATAACCCACTTATCAACATTGGTAATGCCTACTACAATACGACCGTTAGCCGTAGTATCAGCAGCATATATGGCCAATTGATGATTGTAAAAGGATTGAATTTCCGTTCTGAATTAGGGGTGGACGTACTGAACCAACAAGAAGAGTCTTACTATAACAGCAAGACACAACGTAATTTCGGTGCACCAAACGGTTTGGGCGAAAACGCCTTTACTCGGGTTGAAAACTACAACACCAACAACTACTTTACGTACAATAATAGCTTCGGAAAACATACCATCGACGGAACGTTGGGGATGTCTTATCAGCAATCTCAAGAAAAATTTGCCCTTACCCAAGGACAAGATTTCCCTTCGGATGCTTATCGTATGATTGCGAGTGCGGCCCGTAAAACGGCTGGTACTTCTACCGAAACAAACTTCCGTTTCTTGTCGTATTTTGCCCGTGCCAACTACAAATTCAACGACCGTTACCTCTTAGGATTGAGCGCACGTATCGATGGTTCGTCACGTTTCGGACGCGACAGCCGCTACGGTTTCTTCCCTGCGGTTTCGGCGGGTTGGGTACTTTCGGAAGAAAGCTTCTTGCAAAACAATGCTGTTATCAGTTTCTTGAAACTTCGTGCTAGTTACGGACGTACAGGTAACGCCGAAATCGGAAACTTCCCACAACTTGGGCTATACACGGGCGATGCTGCTTATGCAGGTTTGCCAGGCCAGCGACCTTCGCAGTTGGCTAACCCTGATTTGAAATGGGAAACTTCAGACCAGGTTGATATTGGTATTGACTTTGGTATTCTTAACAACCGCATCAGTGGCGAAATTGACTACTACAACAAACAAACTTCAGGGTTGTTGTTGAACGTAAACGTACCAGGTACGACTGGTTTTACTACCCAAGTGAAAAACGTAGGTCGCTTGGAAAACAAAGGGGTTGAGTTTGTATTAAACACCGACAACCTAGTAGGGGCATTTAAGTGGAAAACAAGCATCAACTTGGCCGCTAACCGCAACAAAATCACCGATTTGCAAGGGCAAATTATCGAAGCGGGTCTCAACAACATGAGCCGTGCGGTAGAAGGACAACCACTCGGAACGTACTTTACGGCCGAATATGCAGGCGTAGATCCTGCCAACGGAGATGCCCTTTGGTATAAAAATGTGACAAATACAGATGGCACAATCGACCGTAGTACGACAAATACCTACAACCAAGCACAACGCGTAGTGGTAGGTAATCCACAACCAAAACTCATCGGTGGTTTGACAAACACATTTAGCTACAAAGGGTTTGACTTGAGTATCTTCTTCAATGGCGTTTTTGGTAACAAACTCAATTTCTACGGAGTAGGACGTTTCTCGTCGGCCAACGCTCGTTTTGAAGATAACCAAACTGCTGATCAGTTGGATTCTTGGACCAAAGAAAACCCTGGTGCTCAGTTCCCAGAGGCACGTTTGTTCTTCAACAACGGTGCGCAGCCTTCAAGCCGTTTTATCCAAGATGGTTCGTTTGTTCGTTTGCGTAACGTAACACTTTCGTACAGTTTGCCAAAATCATTGTTGAACAAAGCCAAAATCAACAGTGTGCGTTTGTTCTTGACGGGTCAGAACTTGTTGACCTTCACCAAATACACAGGTTGGGATCCAGAAGTAAATGCCGACGACATTGTAACCAACATTGCGCAAGGCTATGACTTCTACACGGCACCTCAAGCGAAAACCATCACGGGAGGTATCAACATTGGTTTCTAATTTTTCAACACTTTGATTTTTCACACAATGAATACATCCATTAAATCTCTTGTACTTGCAGGCTCAGTAATGCTCTTGAGCGCTGCCTGTGCCAACCGACTCGATGTAGAGCCAACTCAAAGTATCGACGAATCGACAGCGTTGGCAACCGAACAAGACGTAACCGTAACCCTCGTAGGGGCTTATGACGGTATGAGTAGCATCAATGTATATGGGGGTGCTTTCCAATATGCAGGTGACCTTCTTGGGGATGACCGTGAAGTGGTATTTGGAGGAACATTTACGACGCTGGACGAAATATGGCGCAAAACCATGACGCCTGGTAACTCCCAAACTACGCTCACTTGGAACAACTCATACTCGGCGATTAACCGTGCCAATAACGTCTTGAGCGCGCTCGATAAAGTAAGCACTGCTAACCGAGGCCCCGTTGAAGCGCAAGCTCGTTTTATTCGCGCAGCTGTTTATTTTGAACTCGTACGATTGTATGCCAAAGCGTGGGGTGACGGTGATAATGCGGCCAATTTAGGCGTACCGTTGGTGTTGAATCCTACTCGTTCGGTCACTGACGAAGATTACAAAGCACGCAATAGCGTAGCAGAAGTGTATGCGCAAATCATTGATGACCTCACAAAGGCGGAGCAATTGGCCAAATACCCGCCTGCCATTGCCCTTTTGTCGCGCGTGTATTTGATGCAAGGAAACTATGCTTCAGCGCGTGATGCGGCCAACCGCGTGATTACATCGGGGCAATTTGAACTTGAACCTGATTTTGCCAATGCCTTTGTTGATGATAACAACGAAAGCATCTTCAGCATTGTAGTAACTGACCAAGATGGTGCCAACGACATGAATACTTATTATGCTTCTGCCTTGAACCAAGGGCGTGGTGACATTCGTGTTCAAACAAAACACTTGGCGCTCTACGAAGCAAGTGACGTGCGTGGTAAGTTTTTTAATACTAGCAACGCAGGCTCACGTACATTCACTAGCAAATTTAACGACCGTTTTGGTGACGTTCCAGTGCTTCGCTTGGCCGAAATGTACCTTACGCGCGCCGAAGCAAATTTCCGCTTAGGAACAACGGTAGGAGCTGCGCCTTTGGCCGACATCAACTTGATTCGCGAACGGGCTGGTTTAGCACCGCTTACATCGTTGACGATTGCGGCTGTTTTGAAAGAGCGTAAATTGGAATTAGCGTTTGAAGGTCAACAAATCCACGACATCAAGCGTACCAAAGGAACGGTAGGAACAACAGCTTTCAGCGCCAACAACTTGGTTTGTCCAATTCCACAACGTGAGATTGATACCAACAAAAAATTAGTACAAAACCCAGGCTATTAATCACTTGGGAGTTTCTTTATCAACAATTTGAAGAGTAGTTCAGACACGTCGCATATTAATTTGTGCGACGTGTTTATTTTATTCGTAAATCGCTTTTTGATACCATTGTTTTGAATAGTATGACGAATCGTCACGAGCTTTTTTATAATTACCTCGCCCAAACCTCTGATTTCCCGCTTGCACTCGACATCGACCGCGCGGAGGGCATTTATCTTTACGGTGCCAACGGCGAAAAATACGTTGATATGATTTCGGGGATTGGGGTTAGCAACGCAGGCCACCGACATCCTCACGTGCTGAAAGCCATTCATCAGCAGTTAGATAAATACATGCACTTGATGGTGTACGGGGAGTACATCGAAACGCCCCAAGTGAAACTGGCTGAGGCGTTGGTAAAGAGCTGTGAGACCTATAAGGTTTCCGAAAACCTTATAGGTCTAGGAGAATTAGACAACGTTTATTTCACCAACTCAGGCGCGGAAGCAGTCGAGGGAGCCATGAAACTCGCCAAGCGATTTACGGGACGCAGCGAAATCATTTCTTGTTTCAATGCCTACCACGGCAGTACCCAAGGTGCGTTGAGCTTGGCAGGAGCCGAGTTTTTTAAACGAAATTTCCGCCCCTTGCTTCCCGATGTTCGCCACATTCGCTTTGGCGTGTTGGAAGACCTTTCCCTAATTACTACCCGAACGGCGGCTATCATCATCGAAGTGATTTCGGGCGAAGCGGGTGTGCGTGTTCCCGACGTTGCGTACCACCAAGCCTTGCGCGCGCGCTGTACGGAAACGGGTACTTTGTTGGTCTATGATGAAATTCAGACGGGGTTTGGACGAACGGGAACCTTCTGGGCGTTTGAGCAATTTGGGGTCGTACCCGATATTTTATTGTGTGCCAAAGGCATGGGGGGGGGAATGCCCATTGGGGCGTTTATTTCGTCCAAAAGTATCATGGCTGTTTTTAAAAACAATCCCATTTTAGGACATATCACTACCTTTGGTGGACATCCTGTGAGTTGTGCTTCTTCGTTGGCTACGCTAGAAGTGATTCAGTCAGAAGGGCTTGCTGAAAGCGCCGTCGCGAAAGGGCAGCTTATCCGTGAGTTGTTACAGCATCCTTCCATCAAAGAAATTCGAGGGAAAGGGCTGCTGTTGGCGGTCGAATTTGAGTCGTTTGAAGTGCTAAAACCCATCATCGACCGCGCGATATTGCGGGCAAAACAGGGCACAGGCGTGATCACCGATTGGTTTTTGTTTTGCGATAACTCCATGCGAATTGCACCACCGCTTGTGATTACAGATGACCAAATTAGGGAAGCGTGTAATATCATTTTAGAAGCAATAGATTGACAAATTTTAATACCTTTGTGGCCTCAATCTACCAATCATCTACCAGTATATATTGACGGGCAAGTTGTCCGTACCACAAATCAAATGGATACCCGATTTTTAGGAGTGGGCGTGGCTTTAGTTACCCCCTTCGACACCAACCACGATATTGATTACACGGCGCTCAAAAAACTCATTGATTTTGTAAGCGATGGCGGTGTAAATTACCTTGTTGTTCAAGGTACAACGGGCGAAACCTCTACCACTACTGCTCAGGAGAAGCTCGATTTGTTGAAGTTTGTTCAAGATAATAATTCCAAAAAGCTCCCAATTGTATATGGTTTAGGTGGTAACAACACCCGTGCTGTGTTGGAAACGTTGAAACAAACCGACCTTTCGGGCGTAGATGTTATTTTGTCGGTATGTCCTTATTACAACAAGCCTTCACAGCGTGGTTTAATTGCCCACTTTACGGCCATTGCCGACGCGAGTCCTGTGCCTGTGTTGTTGTATAACGTACCTGGGCGTACGGTGGTAAACATGAAAATCGAAACCATTGTAGAACTCGCCAAACACCCCAACATCATTGGTATCAAAGACGCGTGCGCCAATTTTGATCAATACATGGAGTTGGCAAAACTGTGCCCAAGCGACTTTTTGTTGATTTCGGGGGATGATAACCACGTTTCACCCATGATTAGTATTGGCTGGAAAGGAGTTATTTCGGTGATTGCCAACGCTTTCCCGAAAGAATTTACTGAAATGACGTGGCACGCCCTCGAAAATCGTCCCGACGAAGCCGCCGCCATTCAGTATCGTTTCTTGGATATGGACGGGCCGTTATATGCAGAATCAAACCCTGTTGGTATTAAAAAATGCCTCGAAATCAAAGGCATTTGCAGCAGCGAAGTCCGCTTACCATTGGTGAAAGCCTCTGATGACCTAGGCGTACAGCTCACGACCATTATGACTCGCGAAGGGTTGTTGTAGTCAACAACGACCTCTTAATAAACGAAAAGCGGCTGCCCTTATGAGAGCAGCCGCTTTTTTGATTGTTTTCAAGTATGAAACCACTACGGCAACATAAACACCGCGTTGGAGAACAACAATTTACCATTGTACCAAAAACCACGGAAAAGTGGGTTGTTGGCGATGTAAACGATTTTGCCACGACCTACTTCTTCTACACCAAGGAAAAGTGAGTTAGGAAGTTTTTCTTTGACGTTTTTACCCGTAAAACCAGCTACATAGCCATCTTTTTCGCTTTTTAAGTAGCCAACGTTCCAGCCGTTTTTCAAGAAATCGTAGTTGTACACGTTGTTGACAAGGGCAAAATAGTGGTCAGGGAATCCAAATGCCAATGGGTGCGAATTGTCCAATTTGATTTTATAGATGCTTCCTGGCGATTCGTCTGACACCGACTCACGCTCACGGTTGGCAAACGCTTTCAGGTTATCGTCATCATTCTTTTTGTCTGACTTCTTGCTATCGTCTTTTTTGTTTTTCAAGCCAAAGCCTTCTTTGTCGGCCAAGAGGCTAGTAGCATTTTCCAACAAAATCAAACGACCACCGTTGCGGAGCCATTCGCGCAAGGCAGGGAATTGACTTTCACGAATAAGTGAACCAAAGCCTGATGGGACAATCAATACGTCCAATTTTGCAAATGGAATACCTGCGCCAAAACGGCTGTTTGGGTCGATGAGCGTCAGCGGGTAGCTGAGTTCTTGGTCGAAGAAATGCCAGATTTCGCCTACGTTGGTAGCGGTCGTTCCTTCACCTGCTAGAAGCCCAACCCGTGGCGTTGTTTTGAGGTTATAGACATAGTCAGAGCCAAAGTCAGAGCCTTTAGAAGCGGCACCGCTTTCTGTGGCACTGAGTGCTACGCCAAATTTAGTGGCTTCGGCCTGCACAATTTTATCGAACGAATCGCCTAACCCTTCGTTGCCAGCTCTGGTAATAATGAGCGTACCTGCGGCGTAGGTTTTGCCGCCCATGTCAAACGTCTTTTCAGCTGCCCGAACCCGTACTTTTTGTTTTGAAATGGCGGCCAAAAACTTGGCATCTTCCGCCGATTTCCACGATACAATATAAGCGTAAGGCTTTCCGCTAATCGCAGGTTGTGGGCTGCTGGCGGGTGCTTGTGGGTTAGGAGTGAGTCGCTCTTTTACGCCGTACGTTTTGGCACCGTACGCCAACGGCACGCACCAAGATGTAATATCGTAAGTTACCGAGTCTTCAAGCATTGGTTTGATTTCAAACAAAATCTTCAACAGGTTTGACTTGGGTTGGTAAGCACTGATGACCAAGTCGCCCGCTTCAGTTTTAAAAGCCTCGTCTTTCTGCGTCAAATAGTTGTAGCCCGTCAACGCACGGCTGTCGTTGGCGTATCCGTAGCGGATTTGGTTTTTATCCAACAATGTTTTCAACGCTTTTACGCGGCCTTCGTCGCCTGCTGTTTTTACAACGTACGATTTATAAAGGCCAATGGGACTATTTTGGTTGCGGTCGTAGAATTTCACAAACTCTTCTACTACTTTCCCCGAACGGTCGGCGATGGCTTCCATGGTGGCAATACTCGCCGCCGATACGTGCGCCACGCGGTGGGTCAGGCGAAGGGTATCTCCTTCATCGGGGCGTTCGTAGGCCAAGCCAGCGATGCCGCCGCCACCTTGCTCGTAGGTCATGGCAATCGCACCGTTGTAAGTAGGCCAAGTATCACCATAGCTTGGGTAAAACAAGTCAAAACGTTCACGCGTATAATAAAGCCAGTTGTTACGGTCAAAATAGCGTTTGTTGTATGTGCCAATCACATCCTGCATTTCACGTTGCCATGGTGTGATGTCTTCGTGGTAGGGCTTGGCTGATGGTGCAAAATAGTAGGGACTGTTGGGCCCCATCTCGTGGAAGTCGCCGTGTACT
This sequence comes from Runella limosa DSM 17973, assembly GCF_000482465.1. GTDB lineage: Bacteria > Bacteroidota > Bacteroidia > Cytophagales > Spirosomataceae > Runella > Runella limosa. The sequence continues at coordinate 116,749 of NZ_AXVJ01000043.1, read as the reverse complement.
TGCGGCATCCACTGTTGAAAAGTCGCCACGAGTTGTTGCATAATCTCTTGGGTCTGCCACGCCCAGTCGCGGTTGGGGTCAAAGAGGTAGTGATTCCAACGTCCTCCTGGCCAAGGCTCGCCGTGTTCCCAAGCTGATGTGTTGGCATTGGCTGTTACTCCTATTTTTTGGTTGTACCAGTTCACGTAGCGGTCGTGGCCGTCGGGGTTAAGGCAAGGAGCTAAGATAACCACGGTATTTTTTAGAATCTTGTCGGCTACAGCTCCACCTGCCAGTAGTTCGTGCAATACTTTGGGAAATGCCGCCGAATTGGTTACTTCGTTTCCGTGGACGTTGTAGCTCATCCACACAATCGCAGGACGCGTTTTGCTGGTTGGCTGTCCCGCCATCAAACCGATGCTTTTGAGGTTATCGGTACGGATTTGGTCAATATTTTTAATGTTTTCTTCCGAACTCACTACGACCATCATCAGTGGGCGTTTCTCAAATGTTTGTCCGTACGACATCAATTTTACTTTGGTAGGTACTTGCTGCGATACGTGCGTAGCATACTGATAAAGACGGTGGGTAGGTACCATTTGTTCCCCTGGTGCAAAACCAAAGAATTGCGTAGGAGATTGAAGTTGGGCCAGAGCCTGTAAGCTCAGAAGTAAGCCCGTCAAAAACAATAGTGGTTTTCTCATGGAGGTTTTAGTTGAGATGAGTTGTAACAAATGCTTGGTTTGGGACAACAATTAAAAATGAACGGCCAAAAATACGCAAACTTTAAAGATACCGTAAAATTATTGGACAAGCCCGAAAGAAAAAGCGATGTAGCTGCTTTTAATGGAAACTAATCCAGCTCTTTTTTATGAATTCTCGTCGCGATTTTCTTCGCCAAGTGGGCGGGTCTGCCCTTACGTTATCATTGGCTACTACTACTTTTCCTGAACAAGCCCATGCGTTACCCGCCGATGGCAAGCAACTTGGCGTGGCTTTGGTAGGATTGGGAAGTTACGCCGACCGCGTGGCTACGGCCATGAAAGATTGTAAATTGGCAAAACTCATAGGAGGTGTCACAGGAACCCCTACTAAAATTGATACTTGGAGTACCAAGTTTGGGTTGGACAAAGCCAATTTTTACAGCTACCAAAATTTTGAACAAATCAAAGATAACCCCGCCATCGACGCGGTGTATATTACGCTCCCCAACTCTATGCACCACGAATACGTGATTCGGGCGGCCAAAATGGGTAAGCACGTGATTTGTGAAAAACCCATGTCGGTGACGGTCAAAGAAGCCGAAGAGATGATTGCGGCTTGTAAAAAAGCTAATGTCAAGCTTTATATTGGGTACCGTTTGCATTTTGAGCCTTATACCCGTGAGTTGATTCGCCTTCGAAAATCGGGAGAGTTGGGCAAGATTCTACACGTAAATACCTACGACGGTTTTAAAATTGGTGACCCAAAACAGTGGCGCCTCAAAAAAGCCTTAGCGGGTGGTGGAGCTATGATGGACGTGGGCATTTACTGCATCAACGGCGCGCGTTATGCCACGGGAGAAGAACCGATTTGGGTATCGGCGGAAGAAACCAAAACCGACCCTGTTAAATTCAAGGAGGTGGACGAAACCATCACTTGGCAAATGGGCTTCCCAAGTGGAGCGATTGCGTCGTGCGTGACAACCTATAACTTCAATAACCTAGAACGGTTGTATGTTATCGGGGAAAAAGGCTACGTTGAACTCAGTCCAGCGTTTGGCTATGGTCCCATCAAAGGGCGTACCCACCAAGGCGCAATGAGCTGGGACACCACCAAAATGCACCAAACGTGGCAAATGGACGGCCTGGCTGATTGTATTTTAAATGGAAAACCTGATCCAAATATGACGGGCGAAGAAGGGCTTAAAGACATGAAAGTGATTGAAGCCGTTTACAAATCTATCGCAGCGGGGGGCAAAAAAGTTTCACTGGTCTAGCCTTTGGGTTGTGCATACACGTCGGGGTGTGAGCACCCCTCTGCACTTGATCGTCGGGATGTGAGCATCCCTCTGCACGGGTGTGTCGGGGTGCTCACACCCCGACCTATCGCGAGTAACACACCCCGACCCACTGCCACACCTAGGTCAGACGACAGTCAGACCGAAACCTAGCATTTTGCCTCTGGTTATAAACGAATTGTAAAAAAACACCCATAAATCGATTCAAAACTTCATTTGGCCTTAACAATTGCGTGAAATAAGGGTAATATCGCGAAAGTACTTTTGCAGCTTAATCCATTTCGTCTATGCAAAAGATACTTTTACCCCTCACGCTATTGTTGTTTGTATATGCTTGTGCCGACCACCGTCTCGACCCTGCACCCAATGAAAACCCCGCTACTTTTACCGAAATTGCCAGCATCGACATCGGTGACACAGGTGCGGCCGAAATCAGCGCTTTTGACCCTATTACAGGCCGCCTTTTTGTGGTCAACAATAGCAATGTCAATAAAATTGATATTATTGAGGTGGCCAGCAATAGCCAACTCAAAGTCATTGGCAACATCAGCATGGCTCCCTACGGCGGAGCGGTGAATAGCTTGAGTATTTTCAACGGTAAACTAGCTGCCGCCATTGAGTCCGCAACCAAAACCGACCCTGGCAAAGTTGTCGTATTCAACACGATTGACCAAAAAGAAATCAAAGTAATTCCTGTAGGTGCTTTGCCTGACATGGTTACATTTTCTCCTGATGGTCGTTATATCCTTACTGCCAACGAAGGAGAACCCAACGACGCCTACACCATCGACCCCGTCGGAAGCGTTTCTATTATTTCTGTCGATGACAACTATTCGGTAAAAACCCTTGATTTTGCAGGTTTTGCTCCCCAACAAGCGGCGCTTATGGCCAAAGGATTGCGTATTTTTGGACTAAACGCCAGCTTTGCCCAAGACATTGAACCCGAATATATTACCGTCTCGGATGATTCAAAAACAGCTTGGGTGACGTTGCAAGAAAACAATGCCATTGCCAAAATTGACCTTACGTCAAAAACGATTACTACCATTTTTCCATTAGGTTTCAAAAATTATAACCTCGACGAAAACGCCATCGACGTCAGCGACCAAGACAATGCCATTGCGTTGAAAAAATGGCCTGCTTTTGGGATGTATCAGCCCGATGCCATTGCTGTTCTTGAGTCGGGTGGTGTACCCTATCTTTTCACAGCCAACGAAGGTGACGCCCGCGAATACACTGGTTTTTCTGAAATCCGTCGTGTAAATCACAGTTCAGTCGTTCTTGATCCAGCGATTTTTCCCAATGCAGCAGCCCTCAAAACGAATACTCAAATGGGGCGTCTCAACATCACAACTACGCTCGGCAATACCGATGGCGATAGTGAATATGAGGCAATTTATTCGTTGGGAGCTCGCTCGTTTAGCGTTTGGAACGGAAATACAGGAAGCCAAGTGTTTGACAGCAAAAATGAGCTTGAAGTACGTAGCATTGCTGCGGGAGTTTACGACGATGCCCGTAGCGACGATAAAGGCGTCGAACCTGAAGGCATTGCCATCGGCCAAGTAGGGACGCGTAAAGTAGCTTTTGTAGGAATGGAACGTGCCGATGCAGTGGCTGTTTACGACGTTACCAACCCTACTGCTCCTGTTTTTTTACAACTTCTCAAGACGGGCGATGCACCCGAAGGTGTTTTGTTTGTCCCTGCCAATCAAAGCCCGCTCAAGAAAAGCTTATTGATTGTCAGCAGTGAAAACGACGGGGTTATCAAAATTTACCGTCCTCAGTAACGATACCTAACGAATCTGCCAACGGCGTTGTCTAATTTAGGCAGCGCCGTTGTTGTTTTTGGTGCTAAATTCCGAAAAAATCGGTAAGTTTCGTGTTCAAACATCATCAACATGAAACTTCTCTACCTTACCTTTTTTTCTTGTTTATCCCTTTGCGTTTTTGCCCAGAAACCCGCTATCTCTAGCCTTAAAGAGACGATTCAGGCACGTCTCAAAACCGTGGAAGGAGAGTTTGGGGTAGCCTTCAAAGACCTGCAAACGCAAGAAACCCTTTTCATTAACGGTCACGAAAACTTCCACGCGGCTAGTACCATGAAAACGCCCGTGATGATTGAGGTCTTTAAACAAGCCAAAGCCAAGAAATTTAACCTTACGGATTCGATTCTGGTCAAAAATGAATTCAAGAGTATTGTCGATGGTAGCCCGTTTAAGCTTGACATTAGCGACGACAGCGCCGATGATATGTATCGCCAAATTGGAAAAAAAATGACGATTTATGACCTCACCTACCAAATGATTATTGTGAGTAGCAACCTTGCCACGAATATTTTGATTGACCTCGTGGACGCCAAAAATGCCAATGCGACCATGCGTCAACTTGGGGCGCAGGATATTCAGGTGTTGCGCGGTGTGGAAGACACCAAAGCGTTTCAGAAAGGGCTGAACAACTCCGTCACGGCTTATGATTTGATGCTTATTTTTGAAAAAATTGCGTTGAAAAAAGCGGTCAACAAAAAAGCCTGTGATGCCATGATTCGCATTTTACTTGACCAAAAATTCAACGAAATTATTCCTGCCCAACTTCCCACCAATGTCAACGTGGCGCACAAAACAGGTTCCATTACGGGAGTTCAGCACGACTCGGGCATCGTATTTCTTCCCGATGGGCGAAAATATGTGCTAGTTTTATTGTCAAAGAAACTAACCAACCCCAAAGAAGGAGTAAAAGCACTCGCCGATATTTCAAGACTGATTTACGATTCAGTAAAATAAGTTCAGGCTACTTTTGGTAGGTTTAGGCGGGCTAATCGTAAGTTTAGTGGAAAAATTTGTACTAAAAATACGGTAGAACATAGCCTTTTTAGCCTTTTCGTAGGCTATTTGTTGATTTTTATCTTTTTTTCAGCAAAATGTATTTCTTTCTACCAGAATAAGTCACTAACTTTGTAGAGTTATTTAAACGACTGCCGCCAAAATAGGCTGTCTTTAAGTAAACTAGAAGCTACTACATTTACTAATGATGTTACTTCTTATTATAAGAAGAGTCAAAATAAAGAGTTTTTCATAACGTTGAGTAAAGTCAAAAAGCCGAGCGGATCTTCTGCACGGCTTTTTTGTTTTTATACGATTTGTAAAATTAGAACCACTCGGGTTGCATCTCCACCGTTGCTCGACTCTGACTAAGAAGACGCTTCGCCAGTGCCGTAGTTTTTACCAGTTCATACTCAAAGAAATAATGAGCAGTAGCTATTTTTCCTTGATAAAAATGGCGTTCTGAATCAGCGTTGGCATCTGCCAGTTTTTTGTTTGCTTCGGTTGCTTGTTTGAGCCACTGCCAAGCGATAGTCGTAATTCCAAACATTTCTAAGTACAGGGTGGCGTCGGCCAAAAATGCCTCCACATTTTGCGGAGCTATCGCCAACAGATGCGCCGTTACTTGTTGAACTTTGAGCAATCCCTTTTCTAACTGCTCGGCCCAAATAGGGAGCTTTGGTTCGTTGGCGGCGGCTTTGGCCTGCGCAATGGCTAGACGCATTTCTTCGGCCAGCAATTGTACCGCTTTTCCACCTTTGAGGGTAATTTTTCGGCCCAACAAATCGAGCCCATGAATCCCCGTTGTACCTTCGTGAATCGGGTGAATGCGGGCTTCGCGGTAATATTGTTCAAGTGGGAAATCTGTTGTATAGCCTGCGCCTCCCAAAATCTGCACGGCTGCACTGGTCGTTTGGCAGCACATTTCGGACGGATATGATTTGGCAATGGGCGTAAGTAAATCAAGTAAAAGTTCGGCTCTTTCTTTATCGGTGCCTTGGGCTACGTGGGCAATATCGGCCCAAAGTCCGCATTGTAACAACAACGACAGCGAACCTTCGACCACCGACTTTTGAAATAATAACATTCGTTTGACATCCGCGTGGTGGATAATCAACGTCTGAGGCTGGGTGGGGTCTTTGGCCGCGATGGGTCGGCCTTGCGGGCGCTCTTTGGCGTAGGCCAACGAAGCGTGGTAAGCCGCCGTACCGATGGCCGCCGCGTTGGTGCCGACTCCAACCCGAGCTTCGTTCATCATCTGGAACATATAACTCAAGCCTCTGTGTTCTTCTCCCACCAAATAGCCCAAACAGTCGGTATCAGAACCAAACATCAAGTGCGCAATGGGCGCGCCTTTGTAGCCCATTTTATGATACACTCCTGCCGTGGTGACGCCGTTTGGCACCAAACCTTTAGGGGTAACGCGTTGCTGGGGTACTACAAACAAAGAAATCCCTTTGGTGCCAACGGGACCGCCTTTGATTTTGGCCAACAACAAATGAACTACGTTTTCGCAAGCGTCGTGATCGCCGCAAGAAATAAAGATTTTTTGTCCTTGAATTTTGTAAACGCCTGCGGTTTCGGTAAGTTCGGCGCTAGTAGAAATATCTGATAATGAGCTTCCTGCGTTGGGTTCTGTCAGGGCCATGGTTCCTTGCCAACGGCCGTTGTACATGTTGGGCGTGTAGGTATCAATCAGTTCAGAAGAACCAAAACTCCGAATCAAATTGGCGGCCCCTGTGGTCAAAAATGGATACACACTGGCCGAATAATTGGCGGCTTGAAAAATAAACGCTGCCGCATTGTGAACGGTGGCGGGGAGTTGTTGCCCGCCTTCTTCGTAGCTGAAAGTAGCATTTATCCAGCCATCTTCCCCAAAGCGCCGCGTGATGGCTTTCATACCTTCGTGGACGCGGATTTTGCCATCGACAAGCTGGGGCTCATTACGGTCCATTTCGGTGAGTAAAGGACGCAGCATTTTGTCGGCTATTTGCTCGGCAGCGTCCAGTACCATGTCAAACGATTCCCGATTGTGGTCTTGGAAGTACGGGTACTGCACCAACTGCTCCACGTCAAGCAGTTGGTACAGGTTAAATTGAAGGTCGCGTTTTGAAAAAAACATACAATTATTTTTTTACCTCATCCCGCAAAGCCTTCCGTAGAATTTTACCTACGTTGGTCTTGGGCAATTCGGTACGGAATTCAATGTGCTTAGGGCATTTGTAGGCCGTCAAATTTTCGCGGCAATAGGCCATAATTTGCTCTTTTGTAAGGCTTTCGTCTTTTTTTACCACAAAAATCTTCACCGCTTCGGTTGTTTTTTCGTCGGGTACGCCAATACACGCGACCTCCAAAACACCCTGACATTGCGCCACGACATCTTCTATTTCGTTGGGATACACGTTGAAACCTGACACAAGTACCATGTCTTTCTTACGGTCAACGATTTTGAAAAAGCCATCGGCATCCATCACCCCGACATCACCCGTTTTGAACCACTGACGGCCATCGGCAGGGTCGGTAAACATCACTTTGGCCGTTTCGTCGGGGCGGTTGTAGTATCCTGGCATTACCTGTGGCCCTAATGCACAGATTTCACCCGCTTCGCCCACATCTGCCCAGGTGCTATCGTCGCGCATGATGCGCATTTCGGTACTAGGGAAGGGGATTCCGATGGTACCAACGCAGTTGTCGGTGGTTTTCAGTGGGTTGGCGCAAAGTACGGGCGATGTCTCAGACAAGCCGTAGCCCTCGGTTGGTAAATTGCCCGTGAGTTTGTACCATCGTTCGGCCACCACTTTTTGTAGTGCCATTCCTCCCGCCGAGGTTATTTTGAGGCCGCTAAAATCAACTTCGCCAATTTTAGGGTTGTTCATCAAGCCGTTGTACAGCGTATTCACCCCCGTAAAGGTGGTTACTTTGTATTTTTTTAGGTCTTTGATAAACGCCTCCATGTCGCGTGGATTTGTAATCAACAGGTTCATTCCGCCGTTTTTAAGGGCAGAAAGGGCGTTGCAGGTAAGCGCGTACACGTGGTACAGCGGCAAAGCTGCCACAATCACGTTGGTTTGCCCTTCGGGAATCGTATTGAGCATCGGGCTCAGATAAACGCAGTTGGCTTCTACGTTAGCAATGATGTTGCGGTGGGTTAGCATGGCACCTTTCGACACCCCCGTTGTCCCACCCGTATATTGAATAAATGCCAAGTCTGAATTTCTCAAATCAGGTTTTTGGTAGTCGGCGGCGGCACCTTTGCTCAATGCATCTGTAAACGACTTTGCCGTAGGAAGGTCATAGTCAGGCACCATTTTCTTGACATTCTTTACCACAAAATTGACAAGTTGTTTTTTGCCAAAACCCAACAAATCACCAATCTCGGTGACTAGTACGTGCTCGATGTTGGTATGGGGAAGTACTTTTTCTAGGTTAGAAGCAAAGTTGGCCAAAATCACAATGGCTTTTGCTCCCGAATCTTTGAACTGGTGTTCCATTTCGCGGGGCGTATAAAGCGGATTGGTATTGACCACCGTGAGTCCTGCCCGCAATGCGCCAAACATCGCAATGGGGTATTGCAGCACGTTGGGCATTTGAATCGCAAGACGGTCGCCTTTTTGGAGGCCGATGCTTTGCAGATAGGCCGCAAAATTGCGCGATTGTTTATCTAACTCAGCATACGTAATTTCTTTGCCCATGCAGGAGTAAGCTTTACGCGAAGCATATTTGGTAAAGCCTTCGTCAATCATTTCTAACAACGACGAATAGACATCTGGATTAATTTCAAAGGGCATTCCCGCTGGGTAAAATTTTAGCCACGGAAAGGTATCTCTAGTTACAGCCATTCAGATTTTAGGTTGATGTTTAGAAAAAATTGTACACTACAAAGATATAAACGAAGTTAGAGGGAAGAAGTTTTACCCCTGACTTTTCATGACAAAAAATGATTTTAAGGTCTTTTCCACTATATTCAGTACGACAGAACGAGCAAAAACGTCTATTGCAAAAAAACTTTACACGGTTTAAAGTAATTTTCAAAGTTGTTCGTCTAACCAATTAACCACTTAAAATTAACATTGGCAACCGCACGACTACCTATTGTTCAAACCATCAAAAAGTACAGCAAGCAACTTTTTGGCTTCATTCGTCAGCGCGTAAGCAGCGACGAAGATGCTGAGGATATTTTGCAGGACGTTTGGTACCAACTGAGCAGTCAGCCCGAAGTAGAAGCCATTGAACAAGTGGGAAGTTGGCTGTATCGGGTGGCGCGGAACCGCATTGTGGACACCTACCGCAAGCAGCGCCCCGAAACCCTCGAAGATTACGGCTACGAGGACGAAGACGGCGAAATCGTGTTCAAAGATTTATTGCTCGCCGACGACGGAACGCCCGAAAGTGACTATCTCCGCGAGTTGTTTTGGCAACAACTCATGGAAGCCCTCGACGAACTTCCCGAAAACCAGCGTCAGGTATTTGTGTGGAACGAACTCGAAGACGAGACGTTTCAGGAGATTGCTGACCGCACGGGTGAGAACATCAAAACGCTGATTTCGCGCAAACGCTACGTTGTGCAGCATTTGCGAAAACGGTTGGCGGGTTTGTACCAAGATTTATTGATAGATTAACCATTTTTTTGACCAACGCAACCATGACTACTAAACACAATCGTCGGGCCTATTTTTTCTTATTTCCGCTTTTTGCGGCGGTGGCCGTTTTGGTACTTGGCGCTGCCGTCATGTGGCTTTGGAACGCTATTTTGCCTGCGTTAGTGGGTGTGGCTTTTATTTCCTACTGGCAAGCCGTGGGGTTATTGATTTTGTGCCGTTTGTTATTTGGGAACTTTAGCCGTGGCAAGGGCGCACCTTGGGCTCAGCACGCGCAAAAGAAAGCGGCTTTTCGGGAAAAATGGCTACACATGAACGACGAAGAACGCACTCGCTTGCGCGAAGAATGGCGCAAACGTTGCGGCAAAAATTAATTCAAAAAAATCGAAATTCGTTAAAGTAATTTTTGATTTCAATCGTCATCCTATTTGTACAGGGTTTGTACACATCACCATATAACCATTTAACAGCTATGTTTACTATTTTGAGAGTTATCGGAGCCGTATTTTTTGGCGCATTATTTCTGTTCATATTGCCTTTCTTATTATTGAAAGCATTTTTCTTTTTCTTGTTTTTTGGTTTGGCATTTCGACTTATGATGGGTCGTCGCCGTCGCCAATGGAAACGCTATCAGGCGTATTACACACCTTATGAGGACGTAACAGCGCAGTACCGTAAAGAAAACTTGAACGATTCGTTTCAACACCCTATCACGAAAATTTAACCAATTTTAATAGCCATGTATCATCATCACAGAAAATGTGGGCACGGACACCCTGGAATGGGGTTCGGCCCGTTTGGAAAACAGTTCGGTCGTGCCTTTGCAGGTAATCAATACCGAGTACCAGTCAATGTACTAAAAACCGAAAGTAGTTACGAAATCTTCGTCATCGCTCCCGACCGCGCCAAGGAAGACTTTAAAATCAGTCTCAAAGGCAACGAGTTGACGATTGCGTATCAGGCCAAAGAAGACATCAAAGAAAACCAACAGTGGATTCGCAACGAATTTACCAAGGCTTCGTTTGAGCGTACCTTTGTAATTGACGAAACCATTGAGTCGGAGGGCATCAAAGCCGAGTACAAAAACGGCGTATTGCAAGTGACATTGCCTTTTGTGCCTGGGTCAGCAAAACCCGCACAGGAGATTGCAGTGGCGTAAGGAAGGTGGTTTTAGACCTCTCCTAACGTCGAGGTGACAAAACCTGATGTGGGGAGGGTTGCTCACAACCCGCCCCAAGCGCATAAAAAAAATAGTCGGCTACCTTGGCAGCCGACTATTTTTTTTATAAACCTGTCAACGGGCAAACTGAAAACCACAAACTTATTTCAATCCACCCACCATGTCTTCGGGGCGTACCCACTCATCAAATTCCTCGGAAGTCATTTTAGTGAAATCCAAGCCTTTGAGTTCAAACTCAAGCGCGGCTTGTTTGAGGGTAATACCACGCTTGTGGGCATCTTGGGCGATGGCGGCGGCGTTGTAATAACCAATTTTAGGGTTCAAAGCCGTTACCAACATCAACGAATTGTTGACGTGCTTACGGATATTTTCTGTTAACGGCTCGATACCCACGGCACACTTATCGTTGAACGCCACGCAAACGTCACCAATCAAACGAGCCGAGTGTAAGAAGTTGTAAATCATTACGGGCTTAAATACGTTCAACTCAAAGTGACCGTTTGAGCCACCGATGTTGATTGCCACGTCGTTGCCCAATACTTGGCAAGCAACCATGGTCATGGCCTCGCACTGCGTTGGGTTTACTTTACCAGGCATGATAGAGCTTCCTGGCTCATTGTCTGGAATAAAGATTTCACCGATACCCGCGCGTGGTCCCGACGAAAGCATACGGATGTCGTTGGCGATTTTCATCAAGCTAACGGCTACCGTTTTTAGGGCGCCGTGCGCTTCTACGATGGCATCGTGCGCGGCTAAGGCTTCAAACTTGTTTTCGGCCGTGATGAATGGAAGACCTGTCAACGCCGCGATGTGACCCGCTACGTTTTCAGAATATCCTTTCGGTGTATTGATACCTGTTCCTACGGCTGTTCCACCCAACGCCAACTCTGACAAGTGTGCCAACGTATTGTTGATGGCGCGCAAACCGTGGTCAAGCTGAGACACATAGCCCGAAAACTCTTGCCCGAGGGTCAATGGCGTAGCGTCCATGAAGTGCGTACGACCAATTTTCACCACATCTTTAAATGCTTCTGATTTAGCTTTGAGCGTATCGCGGAGTTTTTGGATGCCAGGAATAGTAACTTCGATCAAAATTTTATAAGCCGCAATGTGCATCGCCGTCGGGAACGTATCGTTGGAAGACTGCGATTTATTGACGTCGTCGTTGGGGTTCAAGAATTTTTTCTCGTCCAACAACGAACCACCGTTGATTACGTGGGCGCGGTAAGCAATCACCTCGTTGCAGTTCATGTTTGACTGCGTGCCTGAACCCGTTTGCCAAACGACCAACGGAAACTGGTCATCGAGCTGACCTGCCAAAATTTCGTCGCACACTTGTGCAATCAAATTCTTTTTGTCTTCTGGAAGGATACCTGCCTCAAAGTTGGTGATAGCAGCCGCTTTTTTCAAGTAAGCAAACGCCCGAATGATTTCCTTCGGCATTTTGTTAATGTCTTGGGCAATCGGGAAGTTCATGATGGAGCGTTGTGTTTGTGCTCCCCAATACACGTGTGCAGGTACTTCTACCTTTCCCATCGTGTCTTTTTCTATACGGAATTCCATTGGATGAATGACGGGGCCGCCCGCGCGGTGAATTTGAATGAATGATTGAGTCGATGGATGAGCTAATTGGGACAATTGTTCAGCCATCCTGCAAAAGTAAACACAAATCGCTTACCCGCTTTTGATAGAAATCATAATCTCTCTAATTTTACCAAAAAAATAAGCATAGCGCTGAAAACCGCGATAAAAGATTGTTAGCGCAAATCAAGCATTAAAAGTCTCGGAGAGACACAACCTTTGTAGAACCTACAAGATTAACCAATAATTAATAACTGTGGCCACGCCACTCATCTCAATTTGTTAAAATGCTTCACAAAGTATTAAAAGTAAACCCCAACGATAACGTAATCGTAGCTTTGCGCGACCTACCAGCGGGTGAAGTTGTTGAGTTTGAAGGAGAATCTTATCTCTTGCCCCACACCGTTTATGCCAAGCATAAGTTTGTAACCCACGATTTGGAAACGGGCGACGCCGTGACCATGTATGGCGTATTGGTAGGCCGTGCTTCACAGCCCATCAAACGCGGCGAACCCATTACCACTTATAACCTCAAGCACGACTCTGAGCCGTACAGCACAGCCAAGCGTCAGCCGTATAGCTGGACCCCGCCCGATGTAAGTAAGTGGGTGGGACGCACGTTTAAAGGCTACCGCCGTTCAGACGGAAAAGTTGGAACTTACAACTACTGGTTGGTAATTCCGTTGGTATTTTGCGAAAACCGCAACGTATTGACCCTGAAAACTGCTTTTGAGCGTGAATTGGGCTACGCACAACCTGAACTGTACCGCGACCAAGTGCGCGAAATGCTGCATTTGTACCAAAATGGTCAGTTAGAAACGGTTCAAAAATTAGCGCCTTTCACCGATTCTTCAACGCCTCGCCCGTGGTCGAATGACTTAAATCGCCCTTTCAAAAACGTTGACGGGATTAAGTTTTTGACCCACGAAGGTGGCTGCGGAGGTACACGCCAAGACGCCCACACGCTTTGCTCATTGTTTGCGGCTTATGCCGTTCACCCCAACGTGGCAGGTGTGACGGTGTTGAGTTTGGGTTGTCAGAACTCGGAAGAAAAAATCTTGATGGACGAAATCCACAAGCGTAGTCCTAAGTTTGATAAACCGTTGTATATTTTTGAACAACAGCAAGGAACGGAGTCGGCGATGATGTCGGCGGCGATTAAGCAAACGTTCTTGGGGTTGATTAAAGCCAACGAATGCGAGCGCGAAGACGTGCCTATTACCGAACTGGTAGTTGGGTTGAAATGTGGTGGTTCGGATGGTTTCTCTGGTATTTCGGCAAACCCCGTTTTGGGACAAGTATCAGATATTTTAGTGACATTGGGTGGAAAAACTTTGTTGGCTGAATTTCCTGAATTACATGGGGTTGAACAAGAATTGCTCAACCGTTGTGTGACGGAAGAAAAAGCGGCCAAGTTTGAAAAACTCATGCGTGATTATTCGGGCAAAGCCGATGCCGTAGGTTCGGCCTTTGCGTTTAATCCTTCGCCTGGAAACATCAAGGATGGCTTGATTACGGACGCTATCAAGTCGGCGGGAGCAGCGAAAAAAGGAGGCTCGGCACCAATTCAGGACGTGACCAACTACACGGAAATTTCCCACGAGAAAGGCTTGCAGTTGGTATGTACTCCAGGCAACGACGTAGAAGCAACCACGGGAAAAACCGCCGCAGGTGCAACCGTGATTCTGTTTACGACGGGCTTAGGAACGCCCACAGGAAACCCCATTTGCCCCGTGATGAAAGTGTCAACCAACTCGAAATTAGCCGATAAAATGGCAGATGTGATTGACTTTAATTGCGGTACGGTCGTAACAGGAGAGGAGACCATTGCCGAAAATGCCGATGCCTTACTTGAAGAAATCATCGCCGTAGCAAGTGGTAAATTAACTCACGCACAGCGCCTTGGCCAAGATGACTTCATCCCGTGGAAACGCGGAGTTTCGCTCTAGTCAGGTAAACAGTACGATAGATTCAAAAGGGTCAGTCGGAACTATACCGACTGGCCCTTTTCATTTTACACTTGTCCCGAACTCCGTTTCGGGACACATACGGTTCAGCGTCACAAGCTTGTCCCGAATTCCATTTCGGGACACATACGGTTCAGCGTCTCCGACGCCCATCATCACAGCTAAAACAATGATACAAAAAACAGCCACACTTTATCGAAATGCGTACGGCGGGATGTCACGCGAAATATGGTTGCTTGCCGCCGTGATGCTCATCAACCGCTCGGGAACCATGGTCATTCCGTTTATGAGCGTTTACCTGACCCAATCACTCCATTTTACCCTCTCCGACGCGGGTTTAGTGGTAAGTTGTGCGGGAGCGGGAGGAATACTTGGAGTTTATTTGGGCGGAAAACTAACCGATAAACTCGGCCATTACTACGTACAATTGTGCAGTTTGGCCTTGGGAGGAATGACGTTTTTTGTGTTAATGCAAATGCGAACCCTACCGACGCTGTGCATAACGGCCTTTTTTCTCAATTTTGTAGGAGAAGGATTTCGGCCTGCCAATTCGACCTCTATTGCCTATTATAGCACTCCCGAAAACCGTACGCGTGCGTATGCCCTCAACCGCCTTGCCATCAATGTTGGATGGGCGATAGGGCCTGCTTTGGGCGGAATTTTTGCTACGATTGGTTACAAATACCTTTTCATCGCCGACGGCATCACCAACATTGCTGCGGCGGTATTTTTGTTGCTATTGGTGAAAAATCGAAATGCCAAAAAAGCCGACCATTCGTCAACGGAGGAGACAGTGCCAGTGACTCAATCCGCCTTTCGAGATGGTATTTTTATGCGAATGTTGGTCTTTACGGTACTTTTTGCGATATGTTTTATGACATTTTTCAGCATTGTGCCCGTCTTTTGGCGTTCCGAACTGAAAATCAAAGAAGTCTATATTGGACTGCTGCTAGGGATGAACGGAGTGATGGTGGCGGCGATAGAAATGCTCCTCATTTATCGCATTGAGCACCTGCGTTCCAAGCTAACGTTTATTGGATGGGGCGTACTGCTGTGCGGCTTGGCCTATTTGTTTTTTGTTATCTTCCAAGGAATGGTCTGGATTTTACCCATTGCGGTAATTACCATTACATTTAGCGAAATGCTGGCCATGCCGTTTCTAAACTCCCTCACCATCGAACGTTCGACACCCCAAAACCGAGGTCAGTATTCGGCCTTGTATTCGATGTGTTATTCGATAGCGCAAGTTACGGCGCCCGTCTTGGGAGGACAAATCGCCACTCGCTTTGGGTTTTATACGCTTTGGGGCGTATTGGTGGCTGTATCAGTGGTAAGTTATGTTGGTTTTCGGTGGGTAGAGTCGTTGGTAGAAGAGCGAAGCCGCGCTTTTTCTTAAAAAAAACAACCCGAAAGTTTTTAACTTTCGGGTTATTAAAACCGCCGTTAATTCTGCAACCTAATCACGTGGATAGGCTTTTCTTCCATAATGGCTTTGGGCAAAAACGCCCATAAAAGCACATAAATGAAGACGACAGGAACGCCCGCGGCAAAGAAAAATGCGATAACAAACAAAATACGAACAATCGAACGGTCGATGTCGAAATAATGTGCTAAACCTGCGGCTACCCCACCAATGGCGGCTTGATTTTTTATGCGATACAATCTGTTAGTTTCCATGGCTGTTAAATAGTTTTTGTGTTATTGTTGAATCAAAGGTACTATGTAATACACAATAGTTGCAACAACACCCACACCAATGGAAAAAAAGCGGGACAAAGGGAGATTTTTAGGGACGAATCTCAGTCGTTGATGTGCAATAACCCCACCGTTTGGGCATAAATATCTTGGAGCGAAATGGCTGATGGAAGCATCATTAATTGAATAGAATCGTCCAAACGACTGGTTTCGTGTACCAATGCCCATACATTAGGTGATTCTAGTTTTTGCCATACTTCTATTTTAACTCGCTCTGAATCAATGAGGACGTATTCTTTGAAAGAAGGAATGCTGCGGTAGTATTCAAATTTTTCGCCACGGTCGTAGGGGGCTGTACTTTTAGATAAGACCTCAATAATGGTCGTTGGATTGAGCATGGTGTCAAACTGGTCATCGAGCAGCTCAAGCTTTCCACAAACAATCGTTAAATCGGGGTAGGTGTAAAATTCTTCGGTAGGAATCCAAAGACGAAAGTCTTGAGAAAAATGCTGGCAACGAGAGCTTTTGAGGCGAACTCCTATCTCTCCGCTTAAATTTGCGGTCACGCGATTGTGATTGCGCGATGCACCAGCCATCAACGTGACTGTACCTCGATGGTACTCACTTTTGGATTCAGCAGCGCGTTCCCATTGCAAATAATCATCGGGCGAGAGTGTTTTTTCAACGGCAGACATAACTTTTAAGGCATTGTTTACAACAAAAATACGATAATTCCCCTATCACCGCACTATATTTGCAGCTATACAAGTAAAAGCGGTGCTAGTCACCCGATTATTCACTCACCGAGGCGGTTCGCCGCTCCAGTTTAACGATACGCTATAGTTAGAATGAAAGTCCTCAAGTTTGGCGGCACATCGTGCGGCACAGTCGAAAGTATCCAGCAAGTCATCCAGATTTTACAAGATAATATTGCAAAAGGCGAACGCATTGCCGTGGTGTACTCGGCGATGGGGGGCGTCACCAATAAACTGATTGAGATTGGCCGCATGGCTTCTACGGGTAACACCGACTACTACGATGCGCTCAAAGCCCTCGAAGAACGCCACTTTACGGCCGTGCGCGGGTTGATTGATATTAAAAGCCAGAGTAGTTCGATTGCCAAAGTACGTGGCCTCGTCAATGAACTCGAAGATTTACTAAAAGGGATTTCGCTGATTCGTGAATTATCGACTCGTACGCTCGACTTGTTGATGTCGTTTGGCGAACGCCTTTCAACGACCATCATCACCGAAGCCCTCAAAGCACGCGGCGTCAATGCGGAGTTTTGTGACGCGCGCACGCTCATTCGCACCAATAATCATTTCAGCTACGCCGAAGTAGATTTTGAGGTAACAAACGCGCAAATCAACGCACATTTTGCCAAAACTGACGCCTTGTTGTGCATCACGGGCTTTATTGGTTCTACCGAAGACGGCATCACAACGACGCTTGGCCGCGGAGGCTCGGATTATACAGGCTCGATTTTTGGCGCAGCATTGGACGCGGAAGTAATTGAAATTTGGACAGACGTGGACGGAATGATGACTGCCGATCCGCGTAAGGTGTCGAATGCTTTTACCATTCCGACCATTACCTACGCCGAAGCGATGGAGTTAAGCCATTTTGGAGCAAAGGTGATTTACCCGCCGAGCTTGCAACCTGCTTTTGCCAAAAATATTCCTATCAAAGTACTTAATACCTTCAACACGGCTTCGGAAGGAACAACCGTGCACAATACGGCCCTCGAAACCCCTTACGCCATCACAGGGATTAGCTCGATTGATGACATTGCGTTGGTCAACGTCCAAGGAAGTGGGATGATTGGCGTGGCAGGGGTATCGGCTCGTTTGTTTTCGGCCATGTCGCGCAATAAAATCAGCGTGATTTTGATTTCGCAAGCCTCGTCGGAGCACTCGATTTGCTTTGCGATTGACCCTAAAAATGCCGAACGGGCTAAAGATGTGCTCGACCAAGAGTTTTCGGTTGAGATTGCGGCAGGCGACATCGACCGCGACGGTATTCAGATTCAGCGCAACGTTTCTATCATCGCGATTGTGGGTGAAGGAATGCGCCGTAGTACGGGGGTGTCTGGAAAACTGTTTACAGCACTGGGCAAAAATGGTATCAACGTGATTGCGACGGCACAAGGCTCTTCGGAGTTGAATATTTCGGTAGTGATTCAGAAAAACGACCTTTCGAAAGCACTCAACGCCATTCACGGGGTATTTTTCCAATCAGAAGTACGGACACTCAACTTGTTTGTGGTAGGTACGGGCTTGATTGGAAGTACATTTTTGAAACAACTTGCGGCGCAGGCTGACTATTTGGCTCAAGAAAAATTGTTGAAAATCAACGTGGTAGGATTGGCACGTAGTAAAAAAATGTGGCTCAATCCAGAAGGGATAAGTTTACAAAATTGGACAGAAGAACTCGATGAAAACGGAAAAACGACCAGTCTTTCGGCGTTTGTACAGCGTATTCGGGAGTTCAACTTGCCTAATAGTGTCTTTATCGACTGCACGTCCGATAAAGATATCATTCAATATTATTTCCCGTTGCTCGACGCGAGTGTTTCGGTGGTGACGCCCAACAAAGTAGCTAACTCAAGTAGCTACGCCGAGTACCGTCGTTTGCAACAAACGGCCGTTCGGAAGGGTGTTAAGTTTTTGTATGAAACTAACGTAGGCGCGGGTTTGCCCATCATTAACACGATTCAAGGGTTGATGTCGAGTGGAGATAAGTTCGTCAAAATTGAGGCGATTTTATCAGGAACGTTGTCGTTTATCTTCAACAGCTTTGTGGAAGGTACTCGTTTTGTGGATATCGTTGGTGAGGCCAAAGAAAAAGGTTACACCGAGCCAGATCCACGCGACGATTTGAGCGGGCTAGACGTGGCGCGTAAAATTTTGATTTTAGCGCGTGAAACAGGCATTGCACTCGAAATGAGTGATATTCAAATTGCACCAATTTTGCCCGAAAACTGTCTTCAAGCACCGACAGTTGATGCGTTTTTTAAGGAAGTAGAAGGTTCTGATGCGTATTTTGCAAATTTGCTCAACGAGGCCGTAGCCAAAGGCGAAAAACTTCGCTACATCGCTACCCTTGAAAACGGCAAAGCCACGCTCCAGCTTCGTACGGTCGATGCTGATCATCCTTTCTATTCGCTTTCGGGTGCCGACAATATTGTTTCGTTTACAACGGAGCGTTACAACAGCCGTCCGTTGGTGGTCAAAGGTCCAGGGGCAGGCGCAGAAGTGACGGCCTCGGGAGTATTTGCCGACGTCATGAGTATTAGTAGCTACTTGGCATAGCCGTACATCTTCCTTACTTCGGTTTTGAGAAACTTCAGGCACAGTGCGTGTCGCTGGTTTCTCAAAATCAAGCTTGTTGGTAGTGTGGCTGTGTCGCTGGTTTCTCAAAACCAGCGTATTGGTAGCGAAGTTGGTGCGGTATTGGGTTTTGAGAAACCCTTACTTCGGTTTTGAGAAACCTCAGGCACATGCCGTGCCGCTGGTTTCTCAAAACCAGTGCATTACAATACCTAGAAATCTGCGCGCAAATAGATTGCTTTTAATTGGACTATTTTCCATTTCTTATCGACAAAGTCAAAGACGTTTTTGTCCATCATCAACTCAAAAGAGTTAGCATTAATCCGTTCTAAATGCGTAACTGTGCCGATTTTTTTGTTGCTAATTGTCAGTTTATCAATGAGTTTGATTTGCTGGTCTTTTTGTATTTCGTACGTAAATCCTTCAAAAGCAGGTTGGTACCAGTGTAGAAAATAGTTTCGGTTCGACAAAGAAGTTGAATCAATGGCTTGATGCGGAAAGTTAAAATCAATGCTTGGAGTCTTATTTTGATTACTGGCGTGTGGTCTTATTTCGGCGTTATATACAGAACCCGTTGAAGCAAACATAGGAATAGTAGCCTGTTGCGTATGGTCATAATAGCGGGCTGTTAATTCACCCAAAAAATCAACCGAGCGCACTCCATCATTGTTTAAATCTACAGGAGTGTCGGAGGAAATAGACGTAAGTGTGTACCAGCCTCCTAGTGTATTGACAGGTGAGTTGGAGTTGCTAAAACAACTTTGTAGCATAAGGCTCACGACTAAAAGAAGAAAAAAGGTTTTCATAACGTGTTGAATTTGAGGTTTTGTAGCGGTGTGTTGCTGGTTTGTCAAAACCAGCTTTTTGGTAACAAATTGATTAAAGAATTGGGTTTTAAGAAACCCTTTTTGCGGTTTTGAGAAACCGCAAGCACGTGGCAGTGTGTTGCTGGTTTCTCAAAACCAGCCTGTTGGTAACAAATTTACAATCGAATTGGGTTTTAAGAAACCCTTTTTGCGGTTTTGAGAAACCGCAAGCACGTGGTAGTGTGCCGCTGGTTTCTCAAAACCAGCTCGCTAATAGTGTTTTTTCTTCATTCGCTTTAGAAATCTTTTTGTGGGACGGGTTGCCCATTGGAACGTTCTCGAAAAACGACTGTTGGTGGGGTACTTGCGGTTAGGGGTAAGGTTGTTAAAAATAAGTGCTACAATCAGCAAAATAAACACGCCAGTGGCAACGGGTGAAAGCACAAACCAATAGCCCAAGTGTTTGATTTTTTCTGAACCTATGACGGCAATCAACGCCGTCGCACCTCCAGGTGGGTGCAACGTCTTGGTGATTTGCATACACAAAATGGACAAAGACACTGCCAAAGGGGCTGTAAACCAGATGATATTGGGAAAGACTTGGTAGATAGTTACTCCCAAAACGGCTGAAATGAGGTGCCCGCCGACCAAGTTTCGCGGTTGAGCCAGCGGACTTTGAATCGCTCCAAAAATCAATACGGAAGACGCCCCAAATGAACCGATTAAAAACAAATTGTCAACTTCGGAGAGAGTAGTTTGCAAAAAGGCGATTAGCCCAATGCCTAAAAAAGCACCCGTAAACGACCAGAAATTTTCAACGGAATCGACGAGCGTTTCTTTGTACACGATGTACTTGGCTATGCGATAGCCTCTTCTGATTTTTGACTTGACCATCTTTGGAATACTACTTAAAGGGGGCGCTACGACGTGCGGAAATGGTAGCGAATCTGATTTTACTGCAAATATCTAAAAGTTGTCCCAAATTTCAGCGGGCTATTTTTTTACGGCCCGAATGCACATAAACGCAGGAAAGGCATTGAGTTCCTTGAAGTGTTTGGGGTCAAGGGCCTCAAATTCAGGTGTGGGTTTAGGTTCTACGAGTTTATCAATGTAAAAACCATTGTCGGTGAGCGGAGCGATGCACTCACTCAGCGGCCTTCGGAAACTGTTGATTTCAACGGGCGAGCCAAATCCTTTCCAAACACATTTGACGTGTTCGACCTCAAAATACTTCGTTGACTGGAAATAATTGTACTCAAAAAACGGGTGCTCCATCGACACGATGAGGGTACCGTTAGGTTTTAAAACCCGACAAAACTCCTGTATTGTCAATGTCCAGTCGGGTAGGTAATGTAGGGCGAGGGCGCACAGCACCAAGTCGAAGGTACTATCCGAGTGTTGTTCGAACGGGGCGGAAAGGTCATGAACGTAGAAGTTGTTTTGGTGCTCAGGGTTTCGCTCTTTGGCCAATGAAACCATCGTGGGGCTTAGGTCAAAGCCTGTTACCTGCGCTCCTTGCGATAGTAAGATTTGGGCGTATTTGCCTGGCCCACAAGCGGCATCTAAAATTTTCTTCCCTGCTACATCAGGCAGTAAACTAAGCGTATTAGGGCGGTCATAGTGTGCGTTATGAGGTTTGTATTCAATGAGTTCGCTGTATTTGAAAGCCAGCTGCTCGTAGGCTTGTAAGATGAGGTCTTTCATGGGCTGTTGTAAAAATTATCGAAGAAATGGAAAAGTTTGCAAAATAGGTTACCAGAGGTGATTTTACCTCTGGCAATCGAAAAAATATTCTATACTAGCTCGTAGCAGTCACGTTTACCAATTTGAATTTTTGTGTGGTTTGTAGGGAAAAGTAAGAGGTAAGGATCAGTGGTTTTGATATTATTAATGCGGACTGCTCCACTTTCAATTAAGCGTCTGATTTCTGACTTTGTTACTTTTCCTCTGAGTTGATGACAAAGTTGGAGTAAAGAAAGTGTTTCCCCCTCTGTTTGTAATGAAGAAATATTGACGGAAACAAAACTTTTGTCCTCAAATCGTTGGCTTTGAAATTGGTTCTTAAAAAATGATTCTGCTTGTTCGGCTTCTTCGGCAGAATGATATTGGGTAATAATGTTTTTAGCAATCACTTTTTTGAGATTCATAGGGTTTTCTCCCTTCTCCAAACAGCTTTTGAATTCCTTTTTTTGGGTAGAAGAGAAATCGGTTGTGAGCTCCAAAAATTCAAGAATGAGGTCATCAGGAATCGACATTGTTTTGCCAAACATGTCATTGGGAGTATCTGTCAACCCTATAGTATTATTTAGAGATTTACTCATCTTTTCTTTTCCGTCCAACCCTTTTAACAAAGGCATACACATAACAATTTGGGGAGAAAGATCATGCGCTTCCATTAGGTGTCGCCCCATGGCGCAGTTGAAAAGTTGGTCAGTGCCACCCATTTCGATGTCGCAGTTGATTTGAACCGAGTCAAAACCCTGCAAAATAGGATAGACTAGCTCGTGTATGGCGATGGGCGTATTTTCTTTGAGCCGTTTGTTAAAATCGTTACGTTGTAATAATTGAGCTACCGTGACTTTTGACAACAATTGAATGATTGCGGAGAATGGCAATTGGTCAAGCCAATTGGAGTTGAATACAATTTGTGCTTGAGAGACATCAATTACTTTGGAAAGTTGATTAATGTATGTTTGGGCATTGTGCTGGACTTCAGCGGCATTCAAGGGCTTTCGACTTTTATTTTTGCCAGTAGGATCACCGATTTGAGCTGTAAAACTTCCGACAACGATTACAATCTTGTGCTCAAGCTCTTGAAATTGTTTTATTTTCTTGAGTACGACGGCATGGCCTAGGTGCAAATCGGGTGCAGTGGGATCAAATCCTAGTTTGATGATGAGTTTACGGTTTTGTCGTTGAGTATGAGCTAGTTTTTCCTCCAGCCCATTTTCGGGGAGGGTAATTTCAACGTTTTCTTGGAGGTGTTTGATTGTTTCCATTGTTTTTGAAAATAAAAAAAGCCCGGACATTGCTGCCCGGGCTTTGAGGTTATGTTGTGTACCAGTTACTTACAATAGTTGCGGTGTTGAAGTATGAACATAGCCTTCCCGAGCAAATATTGTACGATAATAAGTGCTAAAAAATGGAAGACGTAGTATGTTGTTCAGGTGCTTCATTGTGACTGCAAAGATAAGAGTATTTTTCTATCCTTCCATCATTTCCCCGTTACAGGCATTCGCACTGTTTTAATCACAGGCTCGGAGAATGTCTTTTTTTCGTAGCGAGGCGTGAGGTTTGTTTCGGTGATGACTTTGTCTTCGTAGGTGGTGGTTTCTACGATGGCAATCACTTTTACCGACGCATCTACGCCCTGAACTAGGTTGTCGTTGGAAAGTAAAATATAGTACGCACCTTGGCACAGGGCAGGGTCAGAAAATTTCCTAAAACCTGCAACACCCTTCCCTTGATCAATGACTCGGTTGGGCTGGCCCGCTATAAACAAGTCACGGTTGGTTTTGTCGGCGATGGCATAATATACGTCTTCCCCCATTTTAGGAATGGCCAAATCGGTCACAACCCCCGCTGCTAACGCCCCGAGCGGTGTGGTAAAATACGCCGCTGCCCCTTTGGCGATACTTACGATGATTTTTGAATTTTGCTTCCACGCTTCGTTCGCTTCATTGCCCACACCTACCCAGTACGCCCACGATACCACTTTGGTCGTTTTGTAAGGGGTAATGACGTTTTTGGGAAGGGTAAACGACAGCGATGCCTTGTTGCCGTTGGTGTTGGCCGACGAATGTACCCGCTGTGGTTTGTCAAAAACCAATTCCTCCCGCTGTTCCGATTTTACCACCACTTTTTGGGTTTTGCGGGTGTAAGTGGTGTCGTAACCTGCCAATACCTCTTTGGTGTAGGTATTGTAGGTCGTTTCTTGTTTATCTTCCCACGACACCGCTGTGTTGAAGTTAATCGTGACTTCACTCGCGGGTACTCGCTGGATTTTTATTTTACAAATACGCCCCAAAATGGCCCCGTTTTTAAACTTAAATAAATACACGCCCTGCTTCACCACCTGAATGGTTTTGGTGTCTATTTGGGTAGTTTTGTAGTCCGAGAACTTTGGCGTGTTGGGGTATTCAATGACCTCAATTTCTTTGAGTTCTTTGTCGTTGATTTCTTTGAACTGAAATAAAATTTTATCGCCCGCCGCAAACCCAAACTGTAACTCTTGCTCCTGCATGGGGCCAAGTTTGATGGTTTGTTCGGTGACGTCGATGGGGGCTTGCTGGGCAAACGAGGTGGTGACGAAAAAAAGCAACCCAATGTGAGTCCAACGGCTTAACAACTTAAAAGTCATTTGCTTAGTACTGTTTTCTTAGATAAAGTTGACTACCAACAGAGATAACAGCCGCAAAGTTCGTAAACAATACCCAAAGAACAGAATTTTTAATTCTCTACTGGACTCTTCGGCGTTCTTCTTCGGCGGAGTCTTCGGTTTGGCGGCGACGGGTGTACTTTTCGTTGCCAAAACGATAGCTAAAATTCAGTCCAATGCGGCGAGTATCGCTTTTACTTTGATGGTATTGGGTCGTATTTTGGTAATTGGTCATGGTTTCGGTGCGGTAGTTGGCAAAAGTCGGGTCTTCTATCATCAAACGAATACTGCCTTTGTCTTTCAAGATTTTCTTGCCGACGCTCACATAAATAGAATAAAAACTACTCATAGTCATAGTAAATACCTGGTCTCGGGCTGAGATTTGGGTGTACAATTCGGCCGACCACCCTTTGCCAAAACTAAACTGCTGGCTCGTATTGAAGCGAAACGAGACGTAGCGGGTCACGGCTAGGTCGCCATTGACGGTGCCTTGGATATTGAACCGAAACCCCTGAAAACTCACGTTGGTAGTCCAATACTTGTTGATTTTTTTGTTGTAGTTACTCACAATTCCAAACCGATAGCCCTTGCCCAAATTGAACGGTTTACGCACAAATACATCACCCTCCCGAATGTTTAAATCACCATTCAACCCATCCGCAAAATCCACGGCTAGACCTACACTAATGCCGCTGCTGTTTTGGTAACGAAGCTGGAGATTGTGCAGGTAAAAAGGCTTCAAGGAAGGATTGCCGCTGGTGAAGGTATAGTCGTCGATGTAGTTTAGGAAAGGGTTAAACTGTTGGTAACTAGGGCGATTGATGCGGCGGCCGTAGTTGAAACTTAGGTTATGTTTTCCCAAACTGTCCAACGTCCGTCGAAAAAAGAAGGTAGGGAAGAGATTCGTAAAATGCTGCGAAAACCGCTCGCCCGTCGTAGCGATATTGGGCAGCAGATTACCTTCAATATTGGTGTTTTCGGCACGTAGTCCTAGTTGGAAACTTGCTTTAGGGCTGAGGGTATGGCGCAGGCTCAAGTAAGCGGCGTTGATGTTTTCGTTATAAACAAAATGGTTGCTTTTGGTGGGGTCTATCACAAAACTTTGCTCTAGCTTATTTTCCACGTCAGCTTCGTTGGTATTTTGGACAAAACCAGTTTTTAACCCCGTTTCCACCGTGGTCTTTTTAGAGATAGGGAGTCGATAATCCGTTTTAAAGGTGAAAATAGTGGCGGGGGTAAAGAAAATATTGTTAAAAATCTGGGTTTTGTCGTCATGGATGCTCTGAAAGTTTCGCATTCCTTCCGACCCAAACCGCTGATAACTGACATCGCCGCTCCATTCGCTGCCTGGCTTTTGGGGCTTGTGGGTAAAATTGAGGCTGGCACTTAGGCTATTCCAGTCAAATTGTCCACGATTGATGCCGAAATACGGCTCGTTGTTGATTAAATTAGTAAACACCGCCCCGTCGTTTCGATGGCTCTTTTGTACAAATAACTGACCACCGATGACCGTATTTTTGCTTTTATCGTAATCAAAACCAAGCCGAAGCGATCCCCCCAAACTCTGATTGGTTCCGATGTTTTCGCTGCTATATTGTTGACTGTTAGTGTTTTCGGTGGTAGTACGTGTAGAAGTCGTAACTGTACGATTGGCATCGCGAGGCAAACCAACGCCCCCAAACAAGTTCAGTTTCCCCAATCGATAGTTGAGGTTTAGGTTGTTATAACTTCGCCACGTGTGCCCTACGCTTTGGCTGGTACTTACATTGCCCGTCAGGCCGTACAGTTTATTTTTTTTCAGCACAATATTCACAATAGCCGAACCAGCGGCATCGTATTTGGCAGGAGGCGAATCCATGAGTTCCAGCTTATCCAGCATTTGGGCGGGGAGTGATTTAAGGTACGTCGATAAGTCGTTGCCACTCATGTAGGTAGGCCGCCCGTCGATGAGCACCAGCACGTTGCCGCGCCCGTTGAGTTGGACATTTCCGTTTTGATCTACCAGCACGTTGGGCGTTCTTTCCAACACCTCTTGGGCCGAAAGCGTGGCAGCGCCGTTCATTGCTTCCACATTAATCACGGTTTTGTCCTCCTCTTGTACCACCAGCGGACGAGTTGTTTTGACAACGACCTCGGCAAGCTGTTGCGTTTTGTCAGGAAGTAAAAAAATGGTGGGAAGCGTAATAGGCGCTGTTCCCAACCGAATCGTGGGGCTTTGGAATTTTTTTGAACCTAGGTAGCTGATTTTTAGAAAATAACTGCCTTGTTTGAGGTTGGAAAACTCAAATTTACCTTGCGCATTTGCCGAGTTACCTGCCACTTGTTGACTATCGGGCAAGGCAATCAGCAGGACGTTGGCTCCTACGGCAGCCTCGTTGTGGTGGTCTTTGATTTCACCTCGGAGGGAGTTTTGAGCCCAAGTCGTTGAAGTAATCAATAGAAAGAAAAGGAGGTATTTTTTCATGGTGTTTTGTGGTTTTTGGACAAAACTCGGAAAGGGGCTGTCTTTTAGAGAAGGGGACGGACAGAAAGGGCAACTGCTGTGATAAAAAGGGAAAATCGACTGACGAGGAGAGATATGAAAAGTATAAATTCGTATTTTACAGTTTTCGTCAGTCAAAAAAGGCTTTCTGTCAGCCGTGTAAAAATGAAATGAAACAGAATCCCCATTTTTGAGCAAAAAATTTGAAACAAAATGGCTGGACAGATTATCTTTTTTACCCTTTCGGTGGTTATACTTTGGTTGATGTTTGGTAAGCCAAAACAGATTGTTATCACCCTTATTCTCTGGGCTTTGTGCGCGGTAGGACTATTTTTTGCGGTGCTTTTTACATTTCACATCATTGATTTAGACGGTGAAAAGAACCACGCCTTGATAGGTAGTTTGTTGACGATAGGCTGCGCGGCGGCAGGCCGTTTTATTGCGGAGTATTATTTGAGTAAAAGCGCTCGTAATGAAGACCGCGCCGTGACGATTTTGGGGATATTGTTTGTAGGCTTTTTGCTGGGCTTTGGGTTGGCAATCAATTATTTGAGGTTCAGTGCGAGCTTTGTGGTATTGTTGTATGTCAATTTGGCCTTGATGGGGCTCGGGTTTGTGACCACGATGGGCGTTACCATTATCAAACACCAAATAGAACGAAAGATTACCACCGCCGAAACCAAAGCCAACGTAAGCGATGCGGAGTTGAAGTTGCTACAAAGCCAGTTGAGCCCTCATTTTTTGTTCAATACGCTCAATAACCTGTATGCACTTTCGATACACGATGCGACTAAGCTACCCCCGCTGCTGCTCAAATTGTCGGACTTGCTGCGCTATACGGTGTACGACACCAAAGCCGCGATGGTAGCCCTCGACGACGAAATTAACTACCTCAAAAATTACATTGACTTTGAAAAAATACGCCTTGGAGAACGCCTGGAACTGACTGCAAATTGGCCCGAATCTCTCGCCGAAGCGCCGCCCATTGCCCCTATGCTCTTGATTGTATTTGTAGAAAATGCGTTCAAACATTCAAAAAATACCCAAAATCCAGTGATAAAAATTGCCATAGATGTGCAGATTTGGGGGAAAACGATCCTTTTTTCGGTACAAAATAGTTTTGACCCCAACGTGACCACCAATGCGTTGGAACAACACAGTGGCTTAGGTTTGGAAAATGTAAAAAAACGGCTGGAGCTGGCATACCCCAACCGTCACGATTTAAGTATTGAGCAGAAAAACAATACGTTTATGGTTAAACTAAGGCTGACATGATACTGAAAGCACTCATAGTAGATGATGAACCGCTGGCGCGCCAATTGATTGAAGGGTATTGTAAGCATCTGCCTGACATAGAGGTGGTTGGTTCGGTGGTGGATGTGTTTATGGCAAGGCCGATTTTGGAGACGGGTAGGGTGGATGTGCTGTTTCTGGACATCAATATGCCCGTGATGAGTGGGATTAGTTTCTTAAAAAGCCTACATACCAAGCCGATCACGATTTTTACGACTGCGTACAAAGAGCACGCTTACGAGGCTTTTGACCTCGCCGCCACCGACTACCTGCTGAAGCCATTTTCAATGGAACGTTTTCTCCAAGCCATTGAAAAGGCAAAAGCAGCCCTGAAACAGCAACCCAACACGACCGAAAATTTTGTTTTTCTAAAGTCGGACAGTAAGTTGATTAAACTGTTTTTTGATGAACTGTATTACGTGGAGGCCCAGGGTAATCAGGTGAAATTTGTAACCGAGCACAGCACGTTCAACATTACGCAGACGTTTAGCTCGGTGTTGGAACTGCTACCTGCGTCGCAGTTTGTGCGAGTACACCGTTCATTTGCGGTCAATGTCCAGAAAATCAGCATTATAGAGTCATACCGAGTGCTGTTGCTCCAAAAAGGCGAAGTGCCGCTCGGAAGTAATTTTCGAGAAGATTTTTTGAAAATGGTAGTGAGTAAGGGAGGGGAGTGATAGGAGTTTCTTTGTGATAAACTTTCTAAGTAAACAGTTGTTCTAATGTTTTAACAGCGATGAACATTTTTTGGCTGTCAGGAAGCTTTATGAAGTCATATTTCGTGTAAAAGTTTTCGGCTTCTTCATCTATTGGGTCAACAATAACCGCGAATGAACCTATTTCTTGTGAAATTTGGTAACTTCTTTTCAACGCATCAATCAACAAGATTTTTCCAATTCCCTTTCCTTGATATTTGCTGTCAATAGCCAATCTTCCGAGTAAAGTAGTTGGGATAGAGGTGTAGGCTTTTGGGAGTTTCTTCCGAATTTGCTCGGGAAAACTACTTAGGGGAATACTATTGTTTGAAAGTGTATAATATCCTTGGATATCGTTTGTTTCTCTATTTGATAGCACAAAGCAAGCCGATAGTTTCCTTTTAATGTCTTGACCAGCTTGGGTTTTTAAGTAATTATTTAGAAGCTCCTTCCCACAGTCAAAACCTTCTCGATTATGTTTTGTGTCTAAAAGCTCAATCATTTTTTGAGTTTGATATGAAGGTGTTATAATCCTCATAAGCGCTTTTCAGGGTTTTTGAGGGGGGCTTTGGGTTGGTGATTGCATCAAAAAAGAGTTGACTGTCCTTTTCAGAAGCGATTATTTGCTCCTTTTCCTTTATGATTTCCTTCGCTTTTTCTTGTACTGTCAGAATAACAAAATCTGTCAGACTTCTAAAACCACCTAAATAAGCGGCTTTCTCAAAAAAATGTTTTTGTTCTTTTGAAAGCCTTGCGTCAAATCGTGCCTGTTCTTTGGTTGTTGTGTTCATAAATAAAATCTTTTTGTAAATGTACGTAAAATACCTGTACAAATTACTTCTTGTGTACAGATATTTTACGTACAATAGTTTGTTTTGGTATTACAAAATACTCTTCTTTAGAGAGCATCTGCCTCATGCTATCAAATGGCGTTTACAATAATTTTTCCTGTTACGAAGCTACTGTGCCAAGTGGCAAAAGTGAGTTCAAATTGAACCCCTTTTGTGAGAGGTTTTAGCTCGGTTTTATAATGGGAGTTAGCTAGTTGGATTTCCTGTCTCCAACGGTCACAGATTTCGTCCATCAACGGAAGAGCTTGATTACCCACTTCTCTTAGGTTGCATTCGATAGTCAACATTTGGGAGTGATTCGACAAGGATTTTGAGAGCCTTAGGTTACTAATCTGCTTAATAGCGCCTAATGCGTGACGAACTCTTGTAGAGAAACTTTTAATATTCTGAAAATCAACTGGTTTATGTTCTGGCTTTAGTTCCTTGAAAAAAGTATCAAAGTCCCAATAATTGAAATCTGTCCTTAAAACCTGCGTGATTTTACCACGGCCGACGGTTTTTGTGCCTTCTCTTATTTCAAAGCCTTGCCCTACGTAAAATTGCCCAACGTGAAAGTTGGGACTTAACGTTTGAAGTCTAACCTTCACATTTTCACCTGGATAGCAGAGCTCTTTATTGATTAATGTTTGGGGGGCGTCCCAATCTCTGCCATTATAGTAAAACTGCCCCCGATACCCTGATGCTACGGGGTTTCTTCGACCCCCTTCTTGTTCTGATAAGTAGTAAATTTCTCCTTCAAGTTCGGGTTGAGAGAGTTGAGGGGTAGCTTCTGTCATTTTCTGAATGTGGGCGCTATGAAGCTGTTTTAATTGAATGTGCAACAACTGCGAGAGTGAGTTACGACCTAGTATTCAGCGGTCAATTAAATCTATGTACTTTTCTCTTGTCCAGAATAAGTAGTTCAGCATTTTGCCCCGTTGAATTGATATTTAGAATTACTTCATCCCCAATTTTCTTGGCTTTATCAAAGCTAATTTCTTCATTGAACGTCATTTGTATGCCTGGTTCTTCAAAAGAGTACCTAAACTCATCTTGCCCAACTTGGTAATAATCCCAGCCGTTTTTATGAGTTTTTGTCCACTCAAATGAATTTGGTGTCATCAACTGGTCAAAATCAGATAATACATTGATTTCACCTACAATCAGAAATTCAAAATCTTGTCCAGTCCAACCAATTCTATCAATAATCGGAGTGTTGTTCTCAACTGACTCAGGTGATAAACCTAATTTCTGTTTAATAAAGTCGATTAATTTCATGAATTATTGGTGTTTGGAAGTTAAGTGACTGAGTAGGGATAGCTATCGTTTTGTATTTCTAAGCCCGATGTTGTGGCAGTAAACCACCTAAAGTCAAGCTAGAACGCTTAGAACACATAACGCGAAGCCCTGCCTCGCGTTATCAAATTGTTTTTTCCAGAAACTAAAGCTGCGGTATCTGCTCGACCAAAACTTCGGTACCTGCTTTGTCAAAATAAGTACAGGTCATTTTGTCAAGGCAGATTTCCCATTTCTCAATCCCTGTTTCGGCGCACATCGCAATGAAAGTGAGGTAATCGGTTTTGCCTTGTTGGTGCGCAAGCAGTTCTGCTTTGAACGTCTCCACTTTTGCGGTATCGGCAATGGCCAATGGGGCGTATTTCTCAGGAACTTTGGCGGTGTGGTTGTTGGCGCCGTGGTAATCAATGTGCCCATCGCTGACGTAGGCTTCATAGTGGGTCACGCCCAATGCCTTAATTTCTTTGATGTAAGCGGGAAAGTCGGCACCTGATTTTACTTTGCTGTGGGCTGCTTTGATTTGCTCTGCGGTAAACATTGTTTCGTACGTTTAAAGGATGAAATAAATAACGATGCAAAGTTGCACTACCGCACTCGCCCGAAATTGTAAAAAATCGTTTTTCTACAAAAAACGCTTAAAATCTTCGAAAATGTTGGTTTTTATTCTTGATTTCCAGTGCTTTTTAAAATAAAATCAACAATCGGTTGGGGGTCTTTTAAGCTGTGTGGGTGATGGCCCACGCCTTTTTTTACGATGAGTTCAATCGTTCCTCCCGCGTTTCGGTACGCTTCGGCTAGTCGATACGTATTTTCTTCAATGGGGACGACATCATCTGCGTCTCCGCAGACGTGTAAGAGCGGGATTTTTGCCGCCGCAAGTTGTACACAATTGTTGATAGGGCTGTCTTTCAACTCATTGACCGTCGCTTCTGTCAAGCCGTAGGCGTTGAGGCATTTTTCCCAATCGTTTTTTGAGCCTTTTCCCTTGCCTAAGCCGCCTGGCCAACTTTTTATGTCGCACACGGGGGCATCGGCGTAAATACAATATACCTTGTCCACGTTCCGCGAAGCCCAATTGTAGGCATCCAAACCGCCTCGACTCAATCCTTCCAAGACTGTTTTACGGTTTAGCCCGAAGCGTTGAATCAGATGACTGTAAAAACCATCGAATCGGCGGATGGATTTTGGCCCGCCGTATAAGTCAACCACATCGACATACACCACATGAAACCCTTTTTGTAACAACGCAATATCCACTTGTGGCTCATGCGCCCAAAACTGAGTACGCCAAATCCAGTTTTTGTTTTGGTTGGGTTGATGGGGGAAAACCACTTTAGCTTCGACACCTTCAAATTGAAACTCCAGCATTTCGAAGCCGTTCCAGGTCGTGCGAGTGGAGGCTTGATTGCTTCCTGCATAGCTTACAAAAGCAAGATTGAGAAGGAACAATAGTAGAAAGTAGCGTTGGAACGTGGTTTTCTGGCGTGACTTCATGGAAGATGTAAGGTGAAAGATGGTTTGGGTGGATTGAGTAACTTTATTTATAAAATAGCTAGTTCATGTGCTAGATTGATTCGGGCTTTTATTTCTTTGGTTTCGTTTCGGAAACCTGTAAATTAATGAAAAAGTAAATGAATGCCTACCGATACTGCTTGCTAGGTATTTGCTTGCATCAAATGTTGCGTAAGTATAGACAGCTCTTATGCCAACGTTGTGATTATTGAATTTATTTATCCAAGAGTTGATTCCTAGCGATACCCCCAATCCATTAATTGCCACTGAATCATTCGTATTTGATTTTTTAATACTTGTTTGGATAGATTCAAAAGTTATGGCTGTTAGTAGTTCAGTATTGATGCTTCTTCCTTATTGCTAAGATACGAAAGGTTTTTATTTTCATCTCACTAATAAAGGCTATCCCCGATGAAACGTTGACAATCGCAGCAGATTTTTGTTTCAATAAATGGGGTAAAAATTGATGCACCATCTGAACCGTTCCTGAAAGGTTAGTAGCGATTTCTCGATTGATATTTTCCAAGTCTAATGACTGGTCTTGTACGTCGATTAAACGCATCAAACCTGCGTTATTAATGAGGATGTTGAGGTCGGGAAATTGTAGCGTAATTTCTTTGTGTAGTTTCTCAATATCCCTCGGATTACTCACGTCACTTTGAAACGTATGTACGTTGGGGAATTGCTTTTTTGTTTCGTTAAGAGCATCCAGTTTTCTGCCTGTAACAATGATAGTTGACCCTAGCTTAGTCAATTGTTTTACAAATTCTAAACCGATTCCACTTGTGCCTCCTGTGATAAGGATTGTGCTGTTTTTTAAGTCCATTTGTTTGCGTGTTTTGTTAATGCAAAGGTCAGCACTAATCAACAAATGGGTGTAGCCAAAAGGCGCAATGTTGTAGTCAAAAGAGAAGAGAGATTATTACTAAAAAAAAGCTATAAGGTTTTAGAAACCTTATAGCTTTAGAAAAATGAAAAACTTTATTGATTGGATGCGTTTTGGAGCACCAATTGCAAGGGCAGTGACCTTAAACGCTTACCTGTCAAGTCAAAAATCGCATTGGCAATGGCGGGGGCAATGGGAGAAAGAGGAGGCTCTCCAACCCCAGAAGGTACCTCAGAACCTTCGTGTAAAATAACCTCTATTTCGGGCGTATCGCTGAGCCTGACTACTTGGTAATTGTGGAAATTGGTTTGCACAAATTGCCCATTTTCTACCGTGCCTTGTTCGTAGAGGCTGGCACTGATGGCCATCATGGTAGCACCTTCTACTTGCTGCCTGATGCCGTCGGGGTTAATGATTTTGCCAGGGTCAATGGCTTGTATCACTTTCACAATCTTAATGGCTCCATCGACTATTTTTACTTCTACCACCGCTGCCGACACCGTTTTGCGGTCGTCGCATACTGCCAAGCCACGGCCAACCCCTTCCGACTTGGGTAAGTGCCAGCCTGATTTTTCGCCAATGATTTCGAGCAACTTTTTCCGACGAACCAATTGCGGTGTGTCGTCGCAGTGGTCGATTCTCAACTTCAGAGGATTAACTCCCGCTTTATGCGCCAATTCATCCATAAAACTTTCGATAGCAAACGTGTTGGCAAACATCCCCACTCCTCGCCATATACTGGTTTCAAAGGGAAGGTTGTTGTGCCATATTGTGGTTTTGACGTTGGGAACATGGTACGCACACCGCGCGCCGTGTCCTGCTAGGATAAAGTCAGCGCCCAAGATTGTTTCGGCTATAGCAGGGACGGAGTTAAATATCATCGGGCCCGTGGCAAGGTGGTGTTCAAAGGCCAAAATTTTGCCGTCTTTACCTACTTTCCCTTTTAAAACGTGGTGGGTATTGGGCCTTACGTACCCGTTTTGAAACTCTTGCTGACGGGTCGCAAGCAAGTGAACGGGCTTCCCGACGGCTTTTGATAGTTTGGCTGCTTCTACGGCGTTGCTCTTAAACGCCTTTCGGCCAAATCCTCCCCCCATGTACGTTGGCACAATGGCAACGTCCTCGGTTTTAAGGTCTAATGCCTCCGCAACGGAAGTTTGTAAATAGGCTGGATTTTGAAAAGAGGCGTAAAGCGTTATTTTGTTGTCTTTATAATCAGCGACGACAATGGAAGGCTCTAAATTGCCGTGAAAACCAATTGGCGTACGAAATTCGCCCGTTAGCACCTCATCGGGTACGCTGTCTGTGTCGCCATCGTTTTGGATATTGACCTCTTTGCCGTTCCCAACTGTTATCAATTTTTCCAGGTCTTTGGTAGAAACGTTGGGGTTGTAGTCCCACTCCGCCTTGATTTTCTCCACCGCCGTTTGTGCGGCGTAGCGAGACGTGGCCACCACGCCAATCCAGTTTGTTTCTTCTACGATCTTTAGTACGCCCGTCGAATTTTTTGCACCACTAGTATCGGCACTTTTTAGCGTTCCTTTAACATAGGGAGAATAAAGCACCGCGCCGTACACCATATTGGGCAAGGTAGTATCAATGCCGTAAATCGGTTTGGCAAGGACTTTATCGGGTAAATCAATTCGTTTTTGTTGTTTCCCAACGTATTTGAACTGGGAAGACGGTCGTAACGCGGGTGTTTCGGTCGTTTCCCATTTGGTAATTTGTTTGGCTAGGTCGGCATACGATAATTGTTTATCACCCGCTGTCAGCATTCCGTCTTTGGTCGAAATGGAAGCAACGGGAATATTCCACAATTTCGATGCCTGAAGTTTGAGGGTTTCTCGCAGGGTAGCAGCCACTTCTCGGATGGTGACATAAAAAGAAGAGGTGCTGTTGCTTGCCGCCGTATTGGAGAGAAGACCGTTTAAGGAGTTGGCGTGAACAACCTTAATTTTCTCCACCGCCATGTCCAGTTCTTCGGCAGCGAGCATGGCAAAACCCGTAAAAATCCCTTGCCCCATCTCGGCTTTGGGCGATTTTAGGGTAATGGTATTGTCGGCATTTACTTCAAACCACAGTTTATGGTCAAAGTTCGAGACGTCCGCTGGAATGTCCATTTCTGAAGTGACGTCACTTATTTTTCTTCTAATGGCTCCTCGTCCGAAATAGAGTAAGGCCAACGTCCCTGCCACGCCAGAGCCAGAGATGGCCAAAAATTTTCTTCTCGAAAATCCTTTTTTAGGTTTTTTATCCGCGTTTTCCATCGTTTTTCAATTTTGCCGCCAAAAGAATTGCTTTAATAATGCGAGGATGAGTACCACACCGACAAATGTTGGAGATACCGTTTTTGATGTCATCGGCCGTGGGGTTGGGGTTTTCTTCCAAAAGTTTGGCTGCTGCCATCATAAAACCCGATTGGCAGTAGCCGCATTGGGGAACCTGCACTTCCAGCCACGCTTGCTGCACGGGATGCAAATGGGTTTCGTTTTCTGAAAGCCCCTCAATGGTGGTTATTTTTTTGCCATTGGCCAGTTGGGCAGGATACGAACAGGAGCGAATTAGGTCGCCGTCAACGTACAGAGAGCAAGCGCCGCACAGGGCTTTGCCACAGCCAAACTTTGTGCCTTTAAGCTGGGCTTCATCGCGAATGAGCCAAAGTAAAGGCATTTCGGGCTCGACATCCAAAACCGTAGGCTTGTTATTGATGGTTAGTGAAAGTTGCATAGTGATTCAATTGAGCTGTCATTGTTTCTGCTTTTTATCACTGTAAGTTACAAAAAAAATCAAAGCAATAATGTAGTCAAAAGGCGCTATGTTGTAGCCAAAAGGGAAAGAGGGGCGATTTTTATTTCCCGATAATTTCTTTTCGGTGTTTTACGCCCCATTCAGACATAATCTGAATGAGTTCTTTGAAGGAATTGCCGTATTCAGTAATGGCGTATTCTACCGAAATGGGCTGGGTGTCTTTGACTGTTCTCGAAATCAATTTGTTCATTTCTAGGTCTTTGAGTTCACGACTCAGCACTTTGCCCGAAATACCATCTACCATTTTTAACAGTTCGCTAAACCTTCTTGGACTAAAACAAAGGCAGGTAACGATGGATATTTTCCATTTGCCGCCCAGCACGTCCATAATGTCTTGAATAGCCCTCATAGAGGCGGTGCAAGTGTCGTTTTCCGACACACACGAAGTTGGTTTCTTTATTGTCACTAGCTGACTCATTTGAAAATTGGTAGCTTAAAATAAACTATTACCTTATGACACAAAGTTACAAAATGTCACCACATTTGCATCGTACTTTTTAAAATTATTACTTCAAATGAGCAACAAAGTTGTATTAATCACTGGCACAAACAGTGGATTTGGTTGGTTGACAGCCAACACATTAGCGGAATTAGGTCACAAGGTATATGCTACCATGCGAGATACCGCATCAAAGAATGCCGAAAAGGCCAAGGCACTTGCACAGGTTGAAAACATTACGGTGTTGGATGTAACCCTGACGGACGATGTCAGTGTAAAGAATGCCGTAGATTCAATCATCGCTGCCGAAGGGCGAATTGATGTGTTGGTCAATAATGCGGGTTTTGGAGCTGCGGGCGTGGCTGAAAGCTTCACGACGACCGATGTAGAAGAGATGTTTGGCTTGCATGTGGTAGCATACTGGCGATTGATGAAAGCCGTTTTACCCGTTATGCGTAAACAAGCAGATGGTTTAATCGTCAATATTTCGAGTGGAGCAGGAAGGTTTGCCTTTCCGTTTATGACGGTCTATAGTGCTGCCAAATTTGGCTTAGAAGGGTTGAGCGAAGGACTACATTACGAAGTAAAACAGTTGGGGGTTGATGTGGCGATTATTCAACCAGGTGCCTTCCCGACGGACATTTTGCACAAAGTCAGAACGGGTTCGGATGAGTCGGTCGTGGCAGGATATGGCACATTGGCCGAAATTCCGAACCAGATGGGGAGCGGACTGGCACAATTGTTTGAAACAACTAAACCAAATCCGCAAGAAGTAGCCGATGCCGTAGTAACGCTAATAAACTTACCCAAAGGCGAACGCCCCCTCAGAACGGTCGTTGACCCATCAACGGGACACATCGTAGAAACGGCCAATGAAGCGGTACAGGTAGAATACGAAAAAACGATTACCGCATTTGGCATGGGTTCATTGTTGAACTAACGCTACAATTTTTGTCCCAAATACAGCACAGATGCTTTGATAGATTGCTCTTTGAGGTGCAAAATCTTTTTACGGTCTTCGTCTTTTATGAAATTTTGGAAGTCTTCGTGGGCGTCAAACTCCACCAAATGGATTTCGTAAGGAGGGTCGATTTGCACCTCAATAAAGCTTTCTTTGGGAGGGCGTACCCTAAACAAAAGGCGACCATTGTACTTGGCAATGGTAGGGATGGCCACGCTTTCGAACTCATCAAAAACAGCCTCTTGGCCTTCAATGACGTAAATAAGTTGAGTGATGTGTATCATTTCTTAGTTTATTTGTTGTTAAACTTTTAACCAATCAGGGGACGCCGTGGTCGGCTGATTCACTCGAATTAAATAGCCGTCTGGGTCATTAAATTCAATCGAAAGCATCCCCAAATGCGATTTTTTTGGCCCGCTAAAAACAATTTTATGACTAGAGAGCCTTTCCATCACCTCTTGTAAATTATCAGTCAAAAAACTCGTTACGGTAGTTTGGGCAGAGAAATGTGTTGATGTATTAAAGTCGATTCCTGCCAC
Organism: Runella limosa DSM 17973; assembly: GCF_000482465.1. Lineage (GTDB taxonomy): Bacteria > Bacteroidota > Bacteroidia > Cytophagales > Spirosomataceae > Runella > Runella limosa. Next base: position 78,677 of record NZ_AXVJ01000043.1, on the reverse strand, counting down.
TCCCGAGTTAAAAACGGTGAGCTTTGCTTGTTCTACTGATGTCTCAAGTCCCAAAATGGAGCGATAAAATGATTTACTTTTGCTGGGGTCGTTAGTGCCCAGCTCAATTTCTTGAAGTCTTATTTTCATGACATTAGAATCAATGACTCACCATTTTAGCCGCAGATACTGTCCGTGTGAAGTAAATTCCATTGTATCTTTCTGTATGGTTTTCTGGAAATAGTAACAAATAGCTATAAAAGTCTAATGATTGTGAATAAATGGATGGTCCATTATTTATCTCCCTCATTTTTAGTCCATTACCTGTGTTGTTTAGCATTGTACCGCTCTGGTAAAAATGGTTTAGCGAACATGTTTTTTTAGAAATATTCAATTCTTCGTCTTTCATAAGATACAGAGCCATCCTAGGAGTATCTCTATAGGGTAAAATCATATTATGGATATTGCCGCTTAACGTGATGGTTTTCCAATGAGGAAATAACTTGATTTGCTTCTTGATTTTCAAATACATTAAGCTGTCCCTTGATACTACACTTTCATTGGAGTCTATGTCGTAGAAGAAGATTTTAACTTTTGAATCTTGATTCAGCTTAGAAATTATCTCCGCCCAAGCGTGGGATGCTCTACCATCTTGAGAACTTTTTGCAAAAAAATCAGAGGTGTAAATATTTTCATCCGTTTGATTATTAAGGTATTGATTCATTAATTGGGCTGGAATTTCAAGCCCAATTTGAACACTATCATTATGGCTTGTAAAAATATCGGCTAATTGAGTGACCAACTTTGCAGGTTCGTTTGTGCCGTGCATTTCACCAATCATGATAAGCTTAAAACCACTCAAAAGGTTATATACTTGATTGTTGGATGTAGCTAGTGAATCTGTTCTCACTGCGTTGTTTCTTATGTAGCTAGCAAAGTCTTGCCCGTTGGCAGGTAAGCCCCAAATTCCTACTGATAAAATGAAAAATAGCTTTTTTATCATAATACTCGAAAGTTATTCTCTATAGTGACCTTATCCATTGCTGGTAAATAAACGCCTATCCCTTTGATAAGTTTGTAATTACATGTTTTCCTTCGAGTTTCCCAAAAGTTCAACACGAGCTGATTCTTTTTAACAGATGTTATTGAGGCTACGGGACTTTAAAAGCGCCTTACGAATACTAATTTTTTACCCGATGGCGTTAAAAAAATCTTCAAGTTTTTGTTTGTCGAGTTTTCCGTTGGTTCTCACGCTACTGCAAAGGTCAACGCCAAAAGGTTGGACAATGTCTACGGCCTGTTTTATATTGTCTTTATTAAGGCCTCCCGCAAGAAATAAAGGAATCGCTATCCGTTCTCGTATTTGTTTACTCAACTCCCAATTGTGCGTCCGTCCCGTTCCGCCGAGTTCCTTCACGGATAAGTTTGGATTTCCGCTGTCCAACAAAATGGCGTCCACAAATTCCGAAATCTCAATGGCTTCTTGCACAGAATTGTCGTCAATCACGTGGATTACTTGTACCAATTTTACGTGGGGGAGTTCTTTTCGTAGCAATTCATACGCCCGTTCTTCCAACTCATCTACGATTTGGATAGTCGTTGTGTTTACTCGCTTATAATGCGCAATAATATCTTGTGGTTTGGTCTCGCTGGTGAGTAAGAAAGTAGCAATAGGCGGGGGGACAGATTTAGCGATTTGATGAATCAGGTCATCGCCAATGATGCCTGGGCCACTTGGCATGTGCCCGACCAAACCCAACGCCGCCGCTCCGTATTCAATCGCAATTTTTGCCTCTTCTGCGCTGCTTATACAGCAAATTTTTACTCTTGGTCTTTTCATACAATGGTCAGGTTAATATAGGTTAAACGCATTAAAAAAGTAGCCTCTCTGGAGCAATCAATAGCCACTCTATATTTTAATGCGTTCAACTTGCCCAAGGTAAGATAATCAAACTCCAAATGTACAAAAAATCTCCTAGTTACTCCTTAACATCTTTATTCCAAGAATTTTAACTATTCCCTGAAAAAGTAAAAGGATTTTGGGTAAAAAAGAGCAGGTTTTTCATTTTAATAGCAAATCTGCTCCACCCTGTTCTAAAGCCCTTCTTCCTACCAAATGAAAAACACGGTTTCGTTTCAGCGTAGCTCCTTCTTGGTCTGCACCGCGCTGTTGTTGTACGCCCAAGGGTGCAACGTTCCCCAGAAACAAGTAGTCTCTAAAGACAAATTTGCCGACCACGTACGTACCACCGAGTTTCGTACGCCCGAGCAAGAACGCCGAGGCTTTACATTGCCAGCAGGTTTTGAAATAACGCTTTTTGCCTCCGAGCCACAGATTGCCAAGCCCATCAATATGGAGTTCGACGACCGAGGGAGGCTGTGGGTTTCGCACTCGATCGATTATCCCATGCCTGCGGTTGCGGGTGGAGGGAAAGATAAAATCACCATTTTGGAAGACACCAACGGCGATGGCAAAGCCGATACATTCACTGATTTTCAGGATGGGCTCAACATTCCTATTGGCATCATGCCCGTAGCCGACGGTGCCATTGCGTACAGCATTCCTAACGTGTATCATTTTACGGATACCAACAACGATGGCAAAGCCGACCGCCGTCAAGTGGTTTTGGGGGAGTTTGGCTACAAAGATACCCACGGCATGGTGAGCAATTTTGTGCGCGGGTTTGACGGTTGGATGCACTCGTGCCACGGTTTTACGAATACGTCCAAAATTGCGGGCACCGACGGCGATTCGGTGACGATGGTGTCGGGAAATACCTTCCGTTTTAGAACCGACGGCAGTCGCGTCGAACAAACGACCTACGGGCGTGTCAATCCGTTTGGGTACGCCTACGATGAACGCGGTTTTCTGTTTTCTGTCGATTGCCACTCCAAACCCATTTACCAACTCATCAAAGGTGCTGATTATCCGCATTTTGGCAAGAAGCCAACGGGGATTGGTTTTGGCCCCGAAATGATGAGCTACGAACTAGGCTCAACGGCACTTTCGGGTTTGGCGTATTACATTGGCGAGCAGTTTCCTGCCGAATACCGTAACAGCTTTTACAACGGCGATGTGGTTACGTGTCGCATCAACCGCAACACCATTACCTACAATGGCTCTACCCCAGTTGCCCACAAAGAAGCCGATTTTCTAATTAGCGACGACCCATGGTTTCGCCCTGTGGATGTGAAAGTCGGGCCTGACGGTGCGCTTTATATTGCCGATTTCTACAATCGAATCATTGGGCACTACGAAGTACCGCTCAATCACCCAGGCCGCGACCGCACCAGTGGACGTATTTGGCGGATTACTTACAAAGGCGGCTCCGTCCAAACCCCTTTTAAAGATTGGTCAAAAGCCTCTATCGACGAGTTGGTGGCGGGATTGAGTCATCCCCAACTGAACGTCCGTCTAAAAATAGCGGATCGTTTGGTGGATGGCTGGAAAGAAAAAGCTATCCCGCCTGTGGCGCAGTTGCTTTCGGCCACGACCGATGCGAAGGTGTTTGTGCAGGGACTTTGGATACTTCATCGCTTGAACGCCCTGCCCGCTTCGGCCTTGGAAAAAGCCCTGCATCACCCCGACCCGCTGGTGCAAGTACACGGGTACCGCGTGTTGGCGGAGTCGGTGGTCATTAGCGATGCCCATCAGGCGTTGGCAGTGGGGGCATTGGCCGATAAAGATCCTTTTGTGCGCCGAGTAGCGGCCGAGGTTTTGACTCGTTTTCCTGCGTTGAAAAATATCGCTCCTTTGGCGGACTTGTACCAACAAACCAGCGACGAAGATTCGCATTTGAAATATACAACCCTACTAGCTATACGTACAAATTTGGCCGCAAAAGGCATGATTCGTCAGGTGGCAAGTGCCACTTGGAGCGAGGCCCAACGGACTATTTTAAGCAAAGCTGCGGTGGACATTCCCTCGCCCGAAGTGGCATACTTTGTGTTGGAATATGCTACCCAACGCTCATTGCCTACCGACGAGTTGGCCAAGTACCTGGAATACACCGCTCGTTACACGGATGCCCCTGCGCTCAACGAAACCATTGGCTCTTTGGAAAAACGTTACGCAGACAACCACGAAGGGCAATTTGCGTTTTACAACGCACTGCGAAGAGGTCTGGCGCAGGGAGGAAAAACGGTGACTAGCCGTATGCAGGAGTGGGGGACAACATTGGCAAAGCAGTATTTGGAACAACCGTTGGTGGAAAAAGAAACGGCGCAGCAATGGGCGCGTCGGGTGCAAGCGGCCGAGGTGGCGGGTGAGTTTAAGAGCAAATCGTTGGAGCCGTTGGTGCTTCGTTTGTTCAAAAATACCCAAGCCGACGACCGAGTGCGGGTAGCGGCTGCCAGTGCGCTCATGAGCACCGATGCTGCCGCGCACACGCCGCTGATTGGCGGGGTGTTTTTGGAACGTTCGGAAAAGGTAGCCCTGCGCGAAAAACTGGTAGGCGTGCTAACCCGCGCCGCTACGCCTGACATGTACGGGTTGTTACGCAAAGGACTCAACGGCAGCGCCCGTAGTTTACAAGGGGTGATTGCGGCCGCGTTGGCCAATTCAGAGGCGGGTATTGGCCAGTTGCTCAATGCTTTAAAAGAAGAAGAAATCAACGTGGATGTGGTGAGGGAAGGTGCGGTAAAAGAACGCTTGGCTGCTAAGATGACGCCGAAGCAACAAGCGTTGCTCAACGAATTGATGGCGGGGAGTGCCAATGAATTTGAAGAGCGACAACAGCTGATTCAAGCGCGTTTGACAGGTTTTGAGTCGTCGAAGGCAACGGCAGAGGCGGGTAGAAGCGTGTTTGTACAAAATTGCAGTTCGTGTCACCAAATCAAAAGTACGGGTGGGTTGATTGGCCCGCAGTTGGACGGGATTGGGAATTGGGGTAAAAAAGCACTTTCGGAAAAGATACTAGACCCCAATCGCAATATCTCGGAGGCGTTTCGGAATTATAACATTACCCTCAACAATGGCCAAACCATGACGGGACTGTATCGCCGCACGGAAGGGCAAACGATGATTTTTGCCAACAACGCAGGACAAGAGTTTTCGGTGGCGAAAAATGACATCAAAGACTACAAAGCCTCAAAATATACACTCATGCCCGACCAATTCAGAAATACCATTCCCGAAAAGGATTTCTACGCGCTTCTGAGTTTCTTGTTGAAAACGAAGTAGGTGGTGGTACTTGGTTGAACATAGGCATAGGTTATTTTTTCAGGGATGGCAATAGGTGATCGAGTTCATCCAAGATCGCTGTAAATCCTTCTTTGAAGCCCATTTCAATCATTTTCTCCATCCGTTCGAGCGAGTCGTTGTAGATGACAATGCTAACTTTTGTCTTGCCGTTTTCTTGCCCGAAACTGTAATCCCAATCAGAACCTGGTAGTTCGGGGTTTTCGTCGGCATCTGCAAATGCGCTCAAGTACTTAAAATTGGTTTTTGGCGTGATGGAAGTATATTTCTGAACCGACCACGTCATGTGTCCTTCGGGACTTACCATGGCATAAAACCTTCTACCACCTACGGTAAAGTCCATTACTTTGGTTTTAGATGCCCAAGGTTTGGGAGCCCACCATTGGTCAAGAATTTCTTGTTTTGTGAAGGCATCCCAAACCAGCGAAAGGTCAGCGGCAAATTCGCGGGTTACAAAAACCGTTTTAGCGGCTTTGTCAACGGTAAAGTCAAACAATAAATGATTCATGTGTTGTCTGTTTAAATGGTTGATAATAGGTTCTCTGGTTGCTTTAAATTAAGAAACCAAATGATTGCAAATTTATATGCAACTTTTCGGTTTCGCAAAGTTTATCTTGAAAAAATTTAGAGGAAGCTTACGAACGAGTAGGGTTGACAGATGAGAGGTGCCTGACAGTTGTCTATCAACTGGTGGTGTTAGTCAAAGCGTTCTGCGGGAAGTGTACAGTTTGAATTTTTATTGTTCTTTTTCAATTGTACTCATTTCGTTCAATACTAAGGTCTGTAGTTCATCTTTGGGCAGTAAGAGTTGATATTCAGCCACGCCAATAGGTTTGTTAATGTCTTGCAGCGCAATTTCCACATCCAAGTGATCTTTATCGGCACAAAGGATAATTCCAATGGACTGATTTTCATGTTCTCCTTTTTCAAGTTTATCGAGCAAGGAGAGGTACAAATTCATTTTGCCGACGTATTCTGCTTTAAAGCTGCCTATTTTCAATTCGATAGCCACCAACGAACGCAAACCGCGATGAAAAAAGAGCATATCTACAAAATACTCTTTGTTGTTGTATTCCAGACGATACTGATTACCGATAAACGTAAAGCCTTTGCCTAATTCCAATACAAACGATTTTATCTTTTCTACCAATCGTTTTTCTAGTTCTGATTCTTTTACCTTTTCGGTAATTCCTAAAAAGCCAAGATGGTAAGCATCTTTAAACACTTCGGTTGCGTAATCGGAATGAATCGAGGGAAGTGTTTCGCTAAAATTGTGCGATTTAATTTGCTTCTGTGCGTAGGCATAGCTGTCCATTTTTATGGCGTTGAGTAGCCAATCTCGACTCCAACCTTTTTCAATGGTTTGCTGCATATACCAATGGCGTACAGCTTTGTCTTTCACCTTTTCCATCAACAAAATATGATGCCCCCAAGGTATTTTTGCCACAGGCTGTGGCAAGACTGTACTTGGCTCGTTATCAGTATCTTGTAATTTTGCAACAGCCTGTTGCAAAATTGGAATTTCGGGATATTCTAAGGCAAAACGCAACATATAGCCCAAGTTTCTTTCCGAAAAACCTTTAAGGTTGGCAAATTCATGTTGTAAATCTGCCGCTAAACGTGGAATAACTTTTGCTGACCAACCTTCTTGCTGTTGGCGTTCGGCTATCAATTTACCTGTTTGCCAATAAAGTAAAATCATTTCGGCATTTGCGGTAAGTGTGGCGCGTAGGCGTGCGTGTTGTATGGCAGTTTTTATTTCGCCAAGCAACGATTGGTATTTTACGATTTCAATTTCTTTGCTCATCCCTCTTTTTTAATAAACCTTTTGCGTTACCGTTCAGAGTTCTTGCCGTTTCGTAGGAGCCTAATGAATTTTTGAAAGGCCAAAGATAGGAAGGCAGCTTGTAAGTTCACCCACTTCCCCGAAAAAACAAACCAACTGTGGGTAAAAAAGGAGGGGAGGGGCACTTTAATTAAAAATTCTCACCCCTTTTCTAAACTCCTTTTTCTCCCCAAAAATGAAAACGTATTCTTTGCCTCTAGCCCTTGGGCTGCTTATCGCGTGGATGGGCTTGCCTGCTTCTGCACAAACCAACCGCCCCATTAAATTTAAAAAAGAGATGCTTACCAACATGTTCTTTTCGGAAGGCGTAGCCGTGGGCGACGTCAACCGCGATGGAAAAAAAGATGTGCTGTCGGGCGCGTTTTGGTACGAAGCACCCAACTGGAAACAGCACGAAATTGCCAAAGGCGATACGTTTACGGTCAACGGTGGCTACAGCAACTCGTTTTTGAACTTTAGCATGGACGTCAACCAAGACGGTTGGATAGATTTTATCCGTGTCGATACCCCAGGTGAATCGGTGGTTTGGTACGAAAACCCTAAGAACAAAGCGGGACATTGGAAAGCTTACACCATTCAAAAATCGTTGGGAAATGAATCTCCGTATCTGGTAGATTTGGATGCAGATGGTCGCCCTGATATTGTGGGAAACGACCCCGTAGCGAAACAAATGATTTGGTTAAAAGCGCCTTCCAAAAAAGGCGATATCGAATGGAAACGCTACGTGATTAGTACCGAAAACATCGGGCTTCACAAATACACCCACGGCTTGGGCGTGGTGGATATGAACGGCGACGGGCGTCTGGATGTACTGATGCGCGAAGGTTGGTGGGAAGCTCCACTCGACCGTACACAACCCGATTGGAAGTTTCACCGCGCTGATTTGGGGGAAGAATGCTCGCAGATGTACTTACTCGATGTCAATAAAGACGGCTTGAAAGACGTGATTAGTATGTCGGCCCACAAATACGGCATGTGGTGGCATCAGCAAGGCAAGGATGCCCAAGGAAATCCGACTTGGGAAAAACACGAAATTAGCAAGCTATTTTCACAAACCCACGGCTTGGCGCTGGCCGACATTAACAAAGATGGAAACCCCGATTTGGTGACGGGCAAACGCTTTTTTGCTCATAATGGCAAAGATCCAGGAGAGTTTGAGCCTGCGGTGTTGTATTGGTTTGAATTTAAACCAGGTGCTACTCCCACGTGGATTCCTCACCAAATTGACGATAACTCAGGCGTAGGGCTGCATTTGGTGGTCGAAGATATGAACCGCGACGGGCTGCTGGACATCATCACCGCAAACAAAAAAGGCGCTCACGTGTTTCTTCAACAGAAATAAATAAAACAGGTGCGTACAGGACAGAATTTTGAAAAAAGGCGTCGTATGTTTGTCGTATGAAAGTTGGTTTATTCATCCCGTGTTATGTAGATCAGTTTTACCCCAAAGTGGGTATTGCTACACTCCAATTGTTAGAGAGATTTGGTTGTGAGGTGGGTTATCCCGCCAACCAAACCTGCTGTGGTCAGCCCATGGCCAATTCTGGTTATGAACACCTGACGCATGATTGCAACCGCCTTTTTGTACAAAATTTCGCTGATTTTGACTACATCGTTGGGCCGTCTGGTAGCTGTGTCTTGCATATCAAAGAACACTTGCATACCGAAGGTGAGGAGGAAGCGAAAGCGACGCACATCCGCCAACGAGTGTATGAATTGACGGAGTTTTTGACCGATGTGCTCAAAGTTGAAAACCTATCGGCGCATTTTCCGTATCGGGTGGGGTTGCACCAAAGCTGCCACGGGCAGCGCGGGCTGCACCTTTCGCAGATGTCGGAGTTGGTAGCGCCTGCGTTCTCAAAACCTGAAAAACTCTTGAGAATGGTCGATGGGATTGAATTGGTGGAACTCACACGTAGAGACGAATGCTGTGGATTTGGTGGAACGTTTTGCGTTGCTGAAGAAGCAGTTTCGGCGCGCATGGGGGTTGACCGCATTGATGACCACGTCAAGAACGGCACCCAAGTCCTGACGGGAGGCGATATGTCGTGTTTGATGCACTTAGAAGGCATCATTCGCCGCCGTGAGCTGCCCATCAAAGTGATGCACATCGCCGAAATTTTAACTGCGAATTAACCTCATCTTACCTCCCTCTCCTGACAGGGGAAGGGCTTTTACATTCTCCTAGAAAATAGTCGGATATGAACCATTCTCAGGCCGCAGATAAATTTAACAAAGATTTTGACCGCACTTCATGGCACGACGAGACGCTCTGGTGGGTGCGTCAAAAACGCGACCGCGCAGCGTTTGCAATCCCCGAATGGGAAGACTTACGCAACACGGCGTCGCAGATTAAACACAACGTACTGTCTAACTTAGATACGTACTTGATGGAGTTTGAAAAAAATGCCAAGGCCAACGGTGTCACCGTACACTGGGCAGCCGATGCGCATGAGCATAATGAAATCGTCCTCTCGATTTTGAGAGAGCAAGGCATTCAGCAAATCGTAAAAAGTAAGTCGATGCTCACCGAAGAGTGTCATTTGAATCCTTTTTTGGCTGAAAATGGGGTGGAAGTGATTGATACCGACTTGGGCGAACGCATCGTTCAGTTGGCCGACGAACCACCGAGTCACATTGTAATGCCCTGTATCCACTGGAAAAAAGAGGAAATTGGGGTGTTGTTTCATAAACATTTAGGCACGCCCGAAGGCTGCGCCGACCCTTCTACCTTGACGTTGGCGGCTCGTGAGCACCTACGGGAAAAGTTCCTGACGCGTCGGGTAGCGCTGACGGGGGTAAACTTTGCCGTGGCCGAAACGGGTGAGTTTGTGGTGTGTACCAACGAAGGCAATGCCGATATGGGAACGCACTTGGCCGACGTACACATTGCCTGCATGGGCATCGAAAAAATTGTTCCCAAGCGCAAGCACCTAGGCGTATTTCTTCGCTTGTTGGCTCGCTCGGCGACGGGGCAACCCATTACGACCTATTCTAGCCATTTTGCCAAGCCTCGCGAAGGGCAGCAAATGCACATCATTTTGGTGGACAACGGTCGTTCGAGGCAGCTAGGGCGCGAGGAGTTTCGTAACTCGCTCAAGTGCATTCGTTGCGGAGCGTGTATGAATACCTGCCCAGTTTATCGTCGCAGCGGTGGACACAGTTACCACAATGCTGTGGCGGGCCCTATTGGGTCGATTTTAGCACCCAATTTGGACATGACCAAAAACGCCGATTTGCCGTTTGCAAGTACGTTGTGTGGAAGTTGCTCAAACGTTTGTCCCGTCAAAATCAACATCCACGAACAACTTTACAGTTGGCGACAAGTACTTACCAAAAGTGGACATTCACCTACTGCCAAAACGATAGGAATGAAAGCCATGGCGGCGGTATTGTCGAGCCCATCGGTGTATCGTTTTTCGGGGAAAATAGGCCGTTTGACGTTATCAAACACGCCGTTTGTAGTCAATAACTCTTTGAATCCGTGGTACAAACAACGCGAAATGCCCGAACCTCCCAAAGAGTCGTTTGGTGAATGGTATAAGAAAAATCGGAAGTAGGTATCCATGCGGGTGCCGAGGGTTGCTCACCGCGTGTGGAGGGTTGTTCACAACCCGACCATCAACTGGTACCCCAAAACTGTAATCCGCTGTGCCGAGGGTTGCTCACAACCCGACGAGTTCAGAAGCAAAACCCCACTTTATCTAAAGAGGCAACCCGAAATGGGCAACCCAAAACAAGTAAAAAATGAGTCGTGAGAAAATATTAGCGGCCGTGGCCAAGAACAAACCCACGCTGACACCGCTACCCGAAATAGAAGACTTTGGTAATCCCTATGCCGATTTGGTGGCGCAGTTTACTTCGGTGCTGATGACCATCGGTGGTACGGCCGTTGAAGTAAGCAGTTGGGAAGAAATCCAGCAATACGTTCAATCGCATTTTGCGGGGCGGCGTATGGTCACTAACCTTGCACCATTGGCAGACATGGCGCAGCAAAGTTGGCTAACCTCCGATCCGCACTCACTGGATGACGTAGGGTTGGCTATTTTACAAGGACAATTTGCTGTGGCGGAAAATTCGGCGGTGTGGGTCACAGAAGCCGAAATGGGGCAGCGAGTGACGCCTTTTATTGCCGAAACCTTAGCGTTAGTAATTAAAAAATCGGCGATTTTACCCAAAATGCACCACGCTTATGCCCAAATCGGGGCGGCTGAATATGGTTTTGGGGCTTTCATCGCGGGGCCTTCTAAAACCGCCGACATTGAGCAATCTCTTGTTTTAGGTGCCCACGGCCCCAAGTCGATGGTCGCCTTTTTGATAGATTGAAAAAAAGGTGAAACTTTGCTAAAAGTGGCATCCCGAAAGTGCATTAACTTTCGGGATGTTTTTTATACAAGCAATTTCTCACCCTTATGCGATTTCTAAAGATTCTTCTCAAAGTACTTGGCGTTATTTTGCTCCTCATTGTCGCCTTGTTGGCCTGTATGCTTGCCCCCGTCGATGATACGCCCTACCAACAAACTGAATACTACCAAGACTGGAAAAAATCGGTAAGTGGCTTGGCTGCCACCGACACCACTCGTCAGTCCTCACTCGTCACTCCTAATTCATTAAAGGTTGGTTGGGCCAAAGTAAACTTTACGCCCCAATCGCCTACCCCCACGGCGGGTTACGGCGTCCGTAGAGGTGCTTTGTATAAATCGGTGCATGATTCTATTTACGTTCGGGCGGTGGTGTTTGACAACGGAAATACCAAGGCGGTGATAGTCGTAGCCGACTTATTGATATTGCCCCCCGCAGTTACCGAACAAGTCAAAACAAAACTTGCGGCGACGGGGATTCCATTTGAACAAGTGTATTTTGGGGCAACCCACACCCATAACAGCATGGGAGGCTGGAGTGGTGGCATTGTGGGCGAACTATTTGGCGGGAAATTTAATCCCGACAATGTGACATGGGTTGCTGATGCCATCGTAAAAGCCGTGACTTCGGCCCAAAAAGATGTACAACCTGCTACTGTGGCATATCATCAGTTGGCCGATACGGCGAAAGTACGCAATCGGGCGTTTGACGAAGGAACGATTGATCCGTTTGTACGTACCATCCAGCTTGTCCGCAACGATGGGCAAAAAGCTTTGATTTGCTCGTACGCGGCACACTCCACGATTACCAGTTCGGACAATATCGTTTTATCGCGCGACTACCCAGGCGTACTGGTCGATTCGCTGGAAAAAGGAGAAGCCAACTTTGCGATATTTCTTTCGGGGGCAGTTGGAAGTATGGGGCCTAAAGTGGGTGTAGAGTCGGATTCTGATTGGGTAAAAGTCGCGACAGAAGCCGACAGTTTGGAATCGGATGTGCAAAAACAATTGGCACAACTAAAGCCTATCGAAAACCCTGCTTTGCGCATCGAAACGCTCACCATCCCGCTCCGCGAGCCTAATCCCCGCGTTACGTTGGGGTGGCGTTTGCGGCCCTGGGTATTTCATTGGGCGTTTGGCGATTTCCCCAATTACGTCAAAGCCCTACGTATTGGCAATGTCCTGATGGTCGGTTTTCCCTGCGATTTTTCGGGGGAATTGGTGGCAGAGATGAGTGCCTACGCCGAAAAAAAGGGGCTTAAATTGATGGTAACAAGCTTTAACGGAGGATATATTGGCTACATTACTCCCGACAAATACTACGGCCGAGATACCTACGAAACCCTTACCATGAACTGGTTTGGTCCGTACAACGGCGCGTATTTTCAGGAAATTGTGCGGGATTTGGTGGATAAGATGTCGTAAAAGAGGAATTATAGAGATGGCCATTGAAATTCATGAACAAAAGCTGCTTGAACAGCTTTTAAACCTAATTGAGCATAGCAAAAAACAAGTAGCTATTCAGGTAAATAGTGAATTGACATTGCTATTTTGGCAAGTAGGAAAACATATCAATGAATACATTCTTCAAAATCAAAGAGCCGATTATGGTAAGCGTATTTTTCCTACACTCTCAACAAAATTGCAGGAAAAGTACGGGCGAAACTTCGAGGAAAAAAACTTACGAAGAATGTCACAATTTGCCGAGCAATTTGGTGATTATAAAATTGTCGTGCCGCTGGCACGACAATTAAGTTGGTCGCACTTCCTTATTTTGTTACCTCTCAAAAACCGAGAAGCTCAACTGTTTTATTCTCAAAAAGCTGTACAGGAAGCATGGGGCAAAAGAGAACTGCGAAGTCAAATCAATCAAAAGGTTTTTGAACGCACTACCATTGCTAATAGCCAACTGCCGATTACAGAGACGTTGATTGCGCCCAATATTTTCAAAGACCCCTATTTTCTGGAATTTTTGGGACTGAAAAATGACTACCTCGAAAACGACCTTGAAAATGCTATACTCAGAGAACTCGAACAGTTTATCTTAGAGTTAGGGCGGGGTTTTGCGTTTGTAGAGCGCCAAAAAAGAATGATTATTGATGGCGAGGATTTTTATTTAGATTTACTTTTTTATCATCGTAAACTCAAACGATTAGTCGCCATTGAGCTCAAAATCGGGAAATTTCAGGCAAAGTTTAAAGGGCAAATGGAGTTGTATCTGAAATGGCTCAACCGCTACGAGCGACAAGAAGGTGAAGAAGCTCCTATTGGTCTTATTCTATGCGCCGAAGCCAGTCACGAACAGATTGAACTGCTCGAAATGCACAAAGATGGGATTATAGTAGCTGAATACTGGACAGAACTTCCGCCTAAACATGAATTGGAGGCCAAACTTCATCAAGCATTGTTGGAAGCCAAAGAAAGAATCGAAAATCGCAGGTTATTGGAATGAAGTAAAGCAACTTGCCCCAAACTGTGATTTAGGCAACAAAGGCACAGCGTCTTCGACGCCCTCTGAAAATATCGAGAAGGTATTCGGGGTGTGAGCAACCCTCAGCAAGGAGAAAGTATCTGTTTTTGCTATATTTGTTAAAAATCAACTGACATGGAAACATTACTTATTGAAATCCGTAATCCGAAAGGGATAAATTTGCTTCGAGACCTTGAGGAAATGGATATTATAAAAATATTGAAACAAGAAGAAGCCCCTAAACCCCCTCAGAAACTTTCTGAGCTTTTGAGAGGAAGTATCTCTGCCGAAGAAGCCGAAAAATTTAACGAGTACATACAAGAATCAAGGAAGGAATGGGAGAGAAATTTCTAATAGATACCAATGCTGCCTCAGACTATTTAGGAGGAAGGCTACCAGTAGGCGGGCTTCAGTTTATGGATACAATAGTTAACGATGCTCCTATTATTTCCATAATAAACCGTATTGAATTACTTGGACATAATCAGGCAGGAATTGAAAAATTCAAAATTTTAGTAGCTTCCTGCATTGTTGTAGAATTGACAGAAAGTGTAATCCTAAAGGTAATTGCTATTCGTAAATCTCGCCGAATCAAAATCCCTGACGCTATTATAGCTGCTACGGCGTTAGTCTATGATTTAACCTTAATCACGCACAACCTATCTGATTTTGAGGGAATTTCAGGTTTAAAAATAATAGATGCCCACTTGCTTTAAGCAAAAAATACCTTGGAAAGGTTGAAAAACCTTTCCAAGGTTCGATATTACTTCTCAGGTCGGCGGTAGCGAATAGGAGCAGGGGGCTCGGGTTTGAGCGTTACCCCTTGGGTTTTTAGCAAGTCCAACGCCACCTGTACTGATTTTTCAAGCTGCGGGTCTTCGCCTTTGGCTACTTTGGCGGGGTCTTGGTGTACCTCAATGTCGGGGGCAATGCCTTCGCCTTCTACCGCCCATTTTCCGTCCACGTCATAAAAACCACCGCGCGGAGCCACCATGCGCCCACCGTCGATAAATGGTGGCGTGTCCCACGTACCGACCAATCCGCCCCAAGTGCGGGTTCCTACAAGCGGCCCGACTTTGGCTTGTCGGAACAAAAACGGCATCAAATCACCGCCCGACCCTGCACGCTCGTTGACAATCATTACTTTAGGCCCCCACAAGCCAGCCATCGGCGTCGTGAAAGGTTTGTGATCGTTGGCGCGGCTGTTGAAATAACCTTGTAGTTTTCGGGCCAATACGTCCACAATGTAGTCAGCGGCCGAACCACCGCCGTTGTTGCGTTCGTCGATTACTGCCCCTTTTTTATCTTGTTGGGCAAAATAATAACGGTTAAAATATTCATAGCCACCGTTGCCTGTGTTCGGAATCCAAACGTAGGCCAACTGTCCTTTTGAAAGTTCATCCACTTTACGGCGATTACCTTCCACCCAAGCGCGCGTGCGAAGCTGGGTTTCGTTGGCGACGGGCACCACCGTAACCGACTTGGCCGTGGCCAAATCAGGCGTAGCATTGACCTTAATTTTAATTTGTCGGTTGGCCGTACCTTCCAGTAAACTGTAAATATCCACGTCGGCCGTCAGAGGAATACCGTTGATTTCCAATAAATAATCGCCTTCTTTTACGTCGATGCCAGGGCTAGACAAAGGCGCTCGCAAATCTGGGTTCCAGTTTTCGCCCGTCAGAATGCGCTTGATGCGGTAAAAGCCGTTCACTATCGTAAAATCAGCCCCCAAAAGCCCCGCAGGATTATTGTTGTCGAGGGTTGGAAAATCACCTCCTGAGGTGTAGGAGTGTCCCACGGCCACTTCGCCGCCCAAAATATCCACCACGTAATTGAGGTCGGTGCGGTGGCGTACGTGCTCTACCCAAGGTGAGTACCACTTGTAGATGTCGTTCCAAGGCGCTCCGTGTACATTGCTGACGTACAAGAAATCACGTTGATAACGCCATCCTTCGCGGAAAATCTGTTTGTATTCAGCTTTGGGGTCAACCAGTATTTTCATTTCACTGGTATTTAGGCGTCCGTCGCCGATTTTGGCCGTGGCTGTGGTTGCATTGGCAATTCCCCACGTGCCACCACTGCGGTAGAGTAAGTTTTTGCGGTCGTGTGAGGTGATTGCCCCTTGAATCCCTTTCAAAAACTCTTCCCGTTTTTGGTCTTTCAACGTGTATTTGTGCAGCGTAACGCCCGATTGGTCAGCGACATTTTCGGTAAAAAATAAGCTACCTTCGGGCCCCGCAATGATTTCGTCGTATTCTTTCAGTGCTACTTTGGGAAGTGCCAAAATCCGCTGGTCGATGCTTTCTAGGTCAATTTTTACCAAAACTTCTTTTTTGGCGTCAGCAGGTTTTTCGTCTTTTTTAGGCTCGGTTTTGGCCTTCTCGTCTGTTTTAGCGGGGGCAGCTTCTTTCTTTTCTACTTTAGGGGCTTCTTCTTCGTCGCTTTTGGGCAAAAAAGGTGAAGGTTCACCTTTGGAAAGAATAACCATATACACCCCGCGCGTAACGGGACGTTCGTACGAGCTCATGTCGAGCCAACCCGTATTGAGGGCAAAGTTGGTACTGGCCAAAAAATACAAATACTTTCCGCTGGCATCCCACACGGGAGACATCGCATCCGACATCCCGTCGGTCAATTGGTGGCTAGCGCCTGTCTCGATGTTATACACCTTTATGGCCTTGTATTGATTGTCCAAAAGGCGGGCGTAGGCAATCCATTTTCCATCGGGCGACCACACAGGGTTAAGGCTGCGGTTGGGGTGGGCGTAGCGTTCGGTGTCTATTTTTTTGGGTTGTCCCGTTTCGGTATTTATCACCCATAAATTATAATCAGTATCGGTGTAAGCAAGGTGTTTGTTATCCGACGACCACGCGGGGCGGAAGTAAAACGTAGGCGAAGGCAACGAAATCGCTTTCGGTTTTTGAAGCCCTTCTTGGTCTGAAACCATCAATTGATATTCGCCGCTTGCATCCGAAAACCACGCAATTTTCTGCCCGTCGGGCGACCACGTTGGGTAGCGGTCGGCCACGCCTGAACTGTGGCTGATGTTGCGCCAATCGCCGTTTTCTTTGGGTACGGTAAAAATATCGCCACGGTATTCAAACAACGCCCGTTTGCCCGAAGGAGAAAGGGAAGCATTGAATAAACCTCCCGAACGAACGTCCTGCCAACGTGGAGTCGCCCACGTAAAATCTCCTTGGACGTTGATAACGAGCTGTTTGGCTTGTCCCGTTTGGGGGTCGAGCAAATGCAAGTAGCCGCCTTGTTCATACACAATACGGTCGTTGGAGGCGTCTAAGCTTTTTACATCAAAATCTTTGTGAAACGTTACCTGTTTGAGTTCGTTGGTTTTGGGATTAAACGACCATACGTTGTTGGCATAATCACGTTCCGATAAGAAATAAACGACGTTTTTGTACCAAACTGGGTCAGTATGGCGCTCGCGGTCGGTTTGGGGGGGAGTTTTAAGTGAGAGCGTTTTTAAATCGACAATCCAAATCGGCTGCGCTTGTCCACCTCGGTAGTTCCGCCACTCGGGATCCCAAAAACCAATAGTTTGGTAAGCCGCCATTTGGCCATCGGGCGAGACTTCCCCCGCGTAGGCTTGTGGCATGGGAAGTTCTTCTTGGACGCCTCCTTTAAAGCTTACTTTTAATAATTTGGTCAGGGCAGTAGGGTGGCCACTGCGTCCCGAACGAAAGACAATACTGGCGCCGTCGGGTGTCCAACCTTGCACGGCATCTTCGCCTGGGTGCCACGTAAGGCGCTTGGGCTCACCGCCTGTGGCAGGTATCACATACACGTCGGTGTTGCCTGCATACTGGGCTGAAAAGGCAATCATGCTGCCATCGGGCGAAAAATGCGGGAGCGACTCGGTGCCTTCGTGGGTAGTAAGACGGCGGGCAGAACCTCCGTCGCGGTCGGCCATCCACAAATCATCGGCATAGACAAATACCACCGAGCGGTCGCTGACGGTAGGCTGGCGCAAAAGCCGCGTGCCTTGGCCGATGGCCGACACGCTGCACAAAACCCCCGCCGCAAGAGAGAGTAAAGAGGTGAGTTTCATAGAAAGTGGTTAGTAGGTTGTTGGAAAAATATACCTCAAAAATACGCTTTTCTCTTTGGGAAATACAATCGGAGCATACACGATAAAGGATTGTTGGTCAGCGATTAACTCAATTCGGTAACGACTACCTTCAAAAATACTGCGCTGTACCGTTGCCCAAGTGCCATGCGTGCCTTTGGTTTCGGTGATGGTCAGTTGCTCGGGGCGAATCAGCAAGGTGTCAGACGGTTGGGGAGGAGTTCCAAAAAACTGCTCAAACGTACTACGATGCACAACATTGATTTCTCCCGTCAACTCCGCTACGTACTCGCTGACGGGTTGTTGATATACTTCTTGGGGTATGCCCACTTGTAATAGTTTCCCTTGGTATAAAATCCCCATTCGATCCGAAAGACTCAGGGCATCGGGGGCGTCGTGGGTGACAAAAATGCAGGCAGTGCCCGTTTCTTCGGCCAGTGTACGGATGGTTTGGGTGAGGCGACGGCGGTTGGCAAAATCCAAATGCGCAAATGGTTCGTCGAGGAGCAACACTTTGGCTTCTTCGGCCAGCGCGCGGGCAATGGCCGTGCGCTGTTTCTCCCCACCCGATAGCGATTTGGCAGGTTTGTCGGCGACTGTTTCTAAGTGACAAAGCTCGATGAGCTCGTCCACCCGCTCGTCGCGATAGGCTTTTTGGTAATACCGAAGCGCGTAAGCAATGTTTTCCCGAACACTGATGGGCAACGACAGATTGTAGTCTTGGTGAACAATTTTAATGTCAGGATGCCCAGGAATGAGCTGGTCGCTGGCAAGGCGCAATTTTTCGCCGTTGAGCCAAATCTCACCTTCATCGGGGTCAATCAGCCCCGCCGCCAAACGCAACAACGTACTTTTTCCCGAACCACTTTCGCCCAACAGGCCAAGAATTTCACCCGTTTGAAGTTCCAACTGAATGTCGGATAAAACCGATTGAGGGGGGTAGTTTTTAGAAAGATGACGTAATTCTAACAAAGAGTACATTCCGACGTTTAGTTGCTTTTGTTGGTGAACACAAAACAAGTTGATAAAATGCCATTTCTACGAATTCTTCTCTTTTTGTTGGTTGCTCAACTGAGTTTCTCTCAAGGCATCCCGCCGCAGGTACGTCGGGTGTTGTTTTTGGGAAATAGCATTACCTATGCGGGAAGTTACGTAACCGACATTGAAGCGTATTTTGTGACGAATTATCCGCAGCGTTCGATTGAATTTATCAATGTAGGATTGCCAAGTGAAACCGTTTCGGGGCTTTCAGAAGAAGGGCACGCGGGTGGGCGTTTTCCCCGTCCTGATTTACACGAACGCCTCGACCGCATCCTAAAAGCGACCAAACCTGACTTAGTCTTTGCCTGCTACGGCATGAATGACGGGATTTACCTGCCGTTTGGGGAAGACCGTTTTCAAAAGTTTCGGGAAGGAATCGAATGGCTGCACGAAGAAGTAGCAAAAACGGGCGTAAAAATTGTTCACCTTACTCCTCCCATTTTTGATGAATTACGCGGAAAAACAGCAGGTTACGCCACTGTCCTTGATCGATATTCTGACTGGTTGTTGAGTTTGCGTAAAACCAAAAAATGGGAAGTTATTGACATTCATTACCCCATGAAAACGTATCTTGATGCCCACCGAAAAATTGACGAACAATTTGGACTTTCGGGCTTTGCCTTGGCTGAAGATGGCGTTCATCCTGGCGAGGTTGGGCATTGGATTATGGCCAAACAAGTGCTTTTGTATTTGGGTGAGAAACAGGTCGCTAAAGCGGGAACACCCAAGAGCGCCTTGCCCGACCGCCCCTCGTCGGAGGCGGTTTTTAAGTTGGTACAACAACGCCAAGCGCTGATGAAAGACGCGTGGCTAACTGCAACTGGACACAAGCGCCCCGAAATGAAAGTAGGCCTGCCCTTGGAAGAAGCCCAAAAGAAAGCGGCTGAGATTGAGCAGCAAATTAGGGCATTGTTGAAATAAAAAAGGAGCCAAAACTTCGCCTTATCTCTATACAAATTTGGTTTTTATCGCTCTCTTTGCCTGATTGGGTAGAAGTGTCACATTTCTTGTAGTAAATTGCCGTGTCAAACTAAAAACCAAACCCAAATGATTCGTCAATTACTCTACGGAGGAGTGGTGGCGTTGGTAGGAATCGCGTCCGTCAGTCAGGCGCAAACGTCCTACAACAATCACGCCCAACTTTCCACTCGTCTCAAAACTCTCTCCACAAAATACGCTGCCCAAGCTACCGTTAGCTCGATTGGCAAGAGCGCGGGTGGGCGCGACCTGTGGTTGCTTACGCTTGGCAAAGGAGATGCGACCAAAAAACCTGCCATCTTGGTCGTTGCAGGTTTAAACGGTACGCACTTAGCTGGAACTGAGTTGGCCATTCAAACGGCTGAAAAAATGCTTGCGTCGGCCAATGCTGATAGTATTGCTAAATTATTGAATACCAAAACGTTTTATTTTTTGCCAAGCATGAACCCTGATGCACAGGAGCAGTTTGCGGCAAAGCTAAAATTTGAACGTACTGGAAATGATACCAAAGCCGATGACGACCGGGATGGCCGCATCGACGAAGACCCGTTTGAAGACCTCAACGGCGACGGAGTGGTTACTTGGATGCGCGTAGAAGACCCAACAGGGTCGTTTGTTGCGAGCAAAGAAGACCCACGTATCATGGTGAAAGCCGATCCTACCAAGGGAGAAGTGGGTAAGTATTTGTTGCACAGTGAAGGTATTGACAACGACAAAGACCGCGTATATAACGAAGACGGTCAAGGAGGTATCAACCCAGAGCGTAACTTTACATTTGACTACCAAATTTTCGTAACAGGCTCAGGTGAGTACGCTGCTTCTGAACCCGAAGTACGCGCCTTACTTGACTTCTTGTACCGTGCGCCAAATATTTTTGCGGTATTGACTTTTGGTCCTAACAACAACCTCAGCGAAGCGCCGCGTTTTGATGCGTCTAAAGTAGCTCGTCGTATCATCACGGGGCCACTTTCTAAAGATGCCAAAGCCATGGAGCAAGTATCGAAGTTGTACAACAGTCGTACGGCTATGAAAGATGCGCCAGCGATGCCACAAACCCGTGGAAACTTCTCGCAAACGGCTTATTTCCATGCGGGTCGTTACAGCTTTACTACCCCAGGTTGGTGGGTGCCAAAAGTAGAAGCCCCACGCGACTCTACACGTCGTGGTACTGGTGCAGGTGCTGCTGCTCCTTCGGGCGCAGGGGCTCCATCAGGTGCCGCAGCTCCCGCAGCAGGTGGTGGCGGCGGTGGCCGAATGGGTGGCATGATGGGCGGTGGTGGTGCGGCCGCAGCGGCAGCCGCAGCGGCTTCGGCAAGTGCTGCCAATGCAAGCGAAGACGATACTCGTTTCTTGAAATGGGCGGACAAAGAAAAGTTGACGGGTGTTTTTGTGGATTGGAAAGCCATTCAACATCCTGATTTCCCTAACCAAAAAGTAGAAGTTGGTGGCGTAGCTCCATTTGTAAAATTGAACCCACCACTTTCTTATTTAGAGCCTGTTGCTGACAAACACCTCAAATTTTTGTCGGGATTGGGTGCTCAAATGCCAGAAATTCAGTTGGTAAATGTAAAAACCGAATCACTTGGAAATAACTTGACGCGCGTTACTGCGACGGTTATCAACAAAGGTTTATTGCCAACGTATGCCGAAATTGGTGACCGCGTTCGCTTTGTTCAAAAAGTAAAAACGGAACTTAAATTGGGCAGTGGCCAAGCGATTGTTTCAGGAAAACGTCTCAACCTTAGAGGCGCTTTGGGCGTAGATGAGTCAGAAGAATATACGTGGCTTGTGTCGGGTACTGGCAAACTTACGATTGAAGCTGGATGCCCAACGGCAGGCGTACAATCGACTGAGGTGACGTTGAAGTAAATTTGTTCCGCAAATCGTTAATCGAAATTTCCAATGAAAAAATATATAAAATCAATCATAACTGCTACGCTTTGCGCTCCTATGTACATGGGAGTAATGGCGCAAACAGCTCCAAATATCGACGCTGACCTGACGGGAATGCGGGCGATTGGTTCGCCTGCCAATCCGAAGGTAAAATGGGCGTGGAATTATTACATGGATTACGCTGGTTTCAACAAACTCACCCAAGAGTTGGCCAAAGCGTACCCTGACTTGGTCAAATACGAATCTATCGGAAAGTCGTACCAAGGCCGCGAAATGTACGTCATTACCATTACGGACTTCAAAAGCGGTCGTCCTGAGTCAAAACCAGCTTTCTGGATTGATGGAAACATCCACGCCAACGAGCTTCAAGGAACGCAGTTTGCGATGTACACGGCTTGGTATTTGGCCGAAAGCTTTGGTAAAATGGACTTTGTAACGGACATGCTCAAAGGCCGTACGTTCTACATTTTGCCATCATTGAACCCTGATGCCCACGAGAATTTTATTCACAAAGCCAACACGACAAGCTCATCACGTTCGGGTATGATGCCTTTGGATGACGATGGTGACGGTTTGGTGGACGAAGATTCTTACGATGATTTGGACGGTGATGGGCACATTGTGAACATGCGCCGCAAGTCGCCAACGGGACGTTATAAAATTGACCCTGAGTTTCCTGAACGCATGATTTTGGCAAAGCCTGACGAAAAAGGCGAATACGAACTGCTTGGTTTTGAGGGGATTGATAACGACGGTGACGGACGTGTCAACGAAGATAACCCTGGCGCATACGACCCGAACCGCGACTGGGGCTGGGGCTGGCAGCCAGACTATATCCAAGGTGGCGCATTGTTCTACCCTGGAAGTTTGCCCGAAACGCAGAACGTGAAGAAGTTTTTCTATAGCCACTCAAACATCGCTGGCGCACAAAGTTACCACAACTTTGGGGGAATGTTCTTGCGTCCTCCTGGTGCGGAAGAAGATGCCATGTACGTACCGCAGTCGGACATCGCTGTGTATGACGTCATCGGAAAAACGGGAGAAAAGATGATTCCAGGGTACCGCTATTTTGTACTTTGGAAAGATTTATACACCGTTTATGGTGGTGAAATCGACTGGATTGGCCTTGGACGTGGGGTGTTTATGTTCTCAAACGAAATCAATACGTCGTATCGTTTGTTTAACAAAAATTCAACCGAAAATAGAAACCAAAACGTTGAATTTGAGGAGTTTGATAAGTATTTGTTGTTGGGCGATAGCTACGTAAAATGGAAGCCGTTTAAGCACCCACAATACGGTGATATTGAGATTGGTGGAACGAAAAAGAACTACATCCGTAACACCCCAGGTTTCTTGTTGGAAGAAGAAGGACACCGTAACATGGCCTTCACGATGTTGCACGCCTACCACATGCCTAAAATCGAGATTGTGGACATTAAATCTCGCGCTTTAGCCAATGGACTTAGCGAAGTAACGGCTACGATTCAAAACCAACGGGCTATCCCGACGCACTCAGCGCATGACCTTCGTTTCAAAATCGAGCGTCCTGACTACATTACCTTGAAAAACGCGCAAGTAGTAGCGGGTATGGTTGTGGAAAATGAAGATTTGGGTCTTACGCGTGAGCAGAAATACAACCCACAAACGATTGAAGTTCCGAACCTTCCTGGTACAGTTGGTGGTGGCTTTGGCGGCGGCGGTGGGCCTTTCGGTGGCGGTGCTGGCGGTAATGCCGTGAAAGTTCGCTGGATTGTGAAAGGAAAAGCTGACAAATGGACAGTAGAAGTCGATAGCCGCAAAGGAGGTATCGTTTCAAAAACCCAATAAATAATGTCCTAATTTTAGTGGACGAACAATAACTTTAAAAGCGGTTGGCGTGATGTCAACCGCTTTTTTTGTATCAAGTTGACCACTAACTAAATTGTGTTAGTGTTGATGCCAGAAAATTAGGAAATTCGCCTAATAAAATCAGAAGAGAAAATTCTTGTATGAGAAGATGTAGGCGATATATTGGAATAGTGCTCTGGGCGTTGGGAACGGTGGTGTACGCTCAGAATAAAATGGTCGATAGCTTACGGCATTGGCTGGATACGCATCCTGCACTCGATAGTGCGCGGGTAGTAACCTTGCACCGCCTTTCGTATCGGTTGTCAGAAATCGACCAAGCTGCTGCTTGGCGTTATGCCAACGAGGCCAATCAGTTGGCCAAACAGCTTAATAATCAGGTGAATTTGGGTCAAAGCTTTATCAATTACGCCATTTTGGAGTCGTTGGAAGGGAATTATGCCAAAGGCCAAGAGTACTATTTAAAAGCCCTTCGACTGTTTGAACAATCGGGTTGGGAGCGGGGGCAAGCGATTTGTTTGAATAACATCGCTGAAAATTATAAGTCGATGAATCAGCTTCCCAAAGCCTTGGAATATACCTTTAAGGCACTGGAATTGAACCAAAAGCAGGAACAACCCGAAAAAAGAGGAATGGCCGTCAACCATGAACAAATCGGTGACTTGTACCGACGAATGGGGCGCTACGAAGAATCGTTGAAATATCTACAAAAAGGGCTGGTTTTGGCCAAAGATGCCGACCAAAATTACCAAATTTTGCCCCAAATTTTGCTAGGTATTGGCCGTAATTACAACCACCGCCGAGAGTTTAGTACGGCACTTGACTACCTCAATCAAGCCATTGAACGAAGCCAAATTCACGGCGAAAAATTGCTCCAAATTCAGTGTTATCAAGAAATAGCCCAAACCTACCGACTGCAACAAAATTTTGAAGAAGCCAAAGAATACTTACAAAAGGCGTTTGAGACGGCGCAGGAATTTGGGTCGCTGGTTGAAACGGCCAAGCTGAACAAAGAATTAGCCGATTTGGAAGAGTTGCAGGGCAATTACCGCGACGCGCTGACTTATTTTCAGAAATATAAAGTCCTCAACGATTCAATTGAACAAAAGAAAAACGTCGTGCGGGCGGAGTTGGTGGAATTGAAATATAATGCGTTTGAAAAAGACAAAGAAAACCAACGTTTGAAACAAATTAAGGCCGCACAAGAGGCTGAATTACACCAAAAAACGGCATTAATTGTGGCTTTGGCGCTGATAGTGGTGTTGTTGATGGGCTTTATTGGCTTCGCTTTTTACCAAAATCGACTGAAACAAATCCGTGATGCCCAAAAAATTCAGGCCGAAACGATACGTCAAATGCAATTATCGGACAAGATTCGAACCCAAATTGCCCGCGATTTGCACGATGATTTAGGCGCGACCTTGAGTGGGGTCGCGATGCTGAGTCAGGCTGCCAAACGTCAAGTAAGAGAAACCGATAGCCAACTGCGGGAGCTGCTGGATTTGATAAGCGTTAATTCCCAACGGACGGTTGCAACGATTCGCGATATTATTTGGACGACTCGCCCGATGAACGACAGTTTGGAGAGTATGTTGAACAAAATGAAAATTTTTGCGTCCGAAATGCTCGACCCTAAAGGGATAAAATACGAATTTTGTGTCGCGAACGACCTAGAAGAGTACAAACTCCCGTCGAACCAACAGTACAATTTCTATTTGATTTTTAAAGAAGCCATCAACAACGTTGCCAAATACGCCCAAGCCCGACATGTTTGGGTGCAAGTGTTCAAAGAAAACGACCGCCTGCATCTACGCATCAAAGACGATGGCGTAGGCTTTGATAAAGAGGCCGTACGAGGCAGTGGCAACGGCTTGTTTAACATGGAAAAGCGAGTAGAAGAACTGGACGGGAACTTACTGGTGCGTTCGGTCATTGATGAAGGAACGGTGATTGCCCTTACGTTGCCGCTCGCAGCGTAGTGCTCTCCCATAACTATTTCAAACAAACGTGCCTGTGTTACTTCCCCTTTCGGCGGTGATTATCACCGTAAACCAAGAGAAAAAAATCGCTAAAACGATTGAAGCCCTCAAAGCCCTTACTGACGACATCGTGGTGGTGGACTCAGGCAGTAAAGATGCCACCCGCACCGTGGCCGCGGCCTTGGGCGCGCGCGTGTTTGAGCGACCGTGGCCAGGGTATTCGGAACAAAAAAACTTCGGGAGTGAGCAAGCCAAGTACGATTGGGTTTTGTCGGTGGACGATGACGAAGTTGTGAGTAACGAACTTGCGCAAAGCATCCAAGCAGCGTTTACGCCTCAACCCAAGGCCGACGCGTATAACTTGCCTTTCCGAACCGTTTTTGCGGGAAAACTCATTCGTTTTGGAGGCTGGAACCCCGAAAGCCACATCCGAATTTTCAATAAGAAAAAAATCCATTGGAATACCGACGCCGTACACGAGGGACTCACCATCCGCCCTGAGAATTCGGTTCAAAAACTCGCGGGCTATGTGTATCATTACACGGTAGATACGCCTGAGCAGTTTGCCCAAAAAACCAACCGATATAGTACGTTATTTGCCGAAAAAGGAATAAAAGCGGGAAAAAGAGCAAATTTTGTCAAAATATACTTGAGTCCAGCCTTTCGGTTTTTGGTGGAGTACGTGTTCAAATTGGGCTTTTTAGACGGCTATTACGGCTTATTTATTGCCAAAGAAAACGCCCGTTATACGTATTTGAAGTATAAGAAATTGGGGGAGGGGTAATATAGTATGTTTATGCTTTTATCAGCGTGACAAGGTTTTGATAAAGACTAAATTTCTCATCGGCGGAGATGATTGGTAATCCTTCTGAAATGGCAGTAGCAATAATAAGTCTATCGAAAGGGTCTTTGTGATTAGGTAATAATGGAACAGTACTATACTCGGCGAGGTGTTCATTCTGCAAAGGGAGAATGTCAAAACCATCGTTGGTAATAATTGTAGTTAGTTCACTAATTGATTTATCTAACTCAGGTAGCTTGCCAATGGTTTGTTTTATTGCTATTTCAAATAAACTGACTTGGCTTACAAGAATAGAGTTATTGGTATCAATGAGGAGATCGTAAATTGGAGGGGTCAAGTTATTATCGAATAACAGAAACCAGATAACAATTTGAGTATCTACAAGATAAACCATCACATATAGTCATTTAGATCATCTAATGGCTCATTAAAATCGTCAGGAATACTGTATTTTTTCCCTTCAAGCATACCGATTCGTTTTAAACTGCCAGGCACTCTTGGACGTACCTGTTTTATTGGGTCTTCATTTAGAAACATCACGATAACTTCTGACTTTTCTACATTGGGTACAGGCTCTAGAAATGTTAATGAGCCATTTTCATAAACACCTTTAATTGCTGTGTACATATTAGTAGGTTTATACAATGAAATTTAAAACGTGATTAAAGATAAAAAAACAAATGCAAATAAAAAAGCGCCAGCTGATTCCGAATCAGCTGGCGCTTTGAGTGTATATCAACAAGAAATTACGCCTTCACAATCCAGCCAAACGGGTCTTCTGCTTTGCCCGTGCGGAGGTCGCTCAAAAATACTTTTACTTTCGTTGTAAATGACTCATCCGTTGGAGTAGGGAGTTCATAATCTACGCCTTCGTAGCCGATAACGCCAAACGGCGACACGACAACGGCCGTTCCTGCGCCGAAAGCAGCTTCCAAACGACCTTCTTTGAGGGCGTCAATTATTTCTTTGACTGCCACTTTACGCTCTTCTACTGGAATCCCCCAGTGACGCGCAATGTCCACAATGCTCTTGCGGGTCACGCCGTTGAGGATAGTGTCAGAAGTTGCAGGGGTAATCAGTTTTCCGTCCATGAAAAACATCACGTTCATTGTTCCTGATTCTTCTACGTACTCGTGATCACGGGCGTCGGTCCAGATGATTTGGTCGTAGCCTTGTTGCTGGGCCAAACGCGCAGGGTACAACGAACCCGCGTAGTTGCCAGCACATTTTGCGAAACCCACTCCACCTTCTGCCGCGCGGATGTAGTGTTGCTCTACTTTCACGCGTGGTGGTTTTGAGTAGTACTTACCTACGGGGCTAGTGAAAATGATAAACTTATAGGTATCAGATGCCTTCACGCCGATGTACGCGTCCGTCGAAAACATATACGGGCGGATGTAAAGCGAAGTATCAGGGGCAGTAGGTACCCAAGCCGAATCCAAACGGAGCAATTCTGTAAGGCCACCCATAAAAATCTCCTCGGGGATTTCGGGCATACACATACGAGCTGCTGATTTGTTGAAACGTGCCCAGTTGTCCAATGGACGGAACATGAGCACTTCACCCGCGTCGTTTTTGTAGGCTTTCATACCTTCAAAAATCGCTTGTCCGTAGTGGAGGGAAGCGGTAGCAGGGCTGAGGCTGAGGTTGGCGTAGGGTACAATTTGAAGGTTAGTCCATTCGCCGTTGACGTAATCGGCGACAAACATGTGGTCGGAATAATGGCGACCAAATACCAAATTGTCGAAATCTACTTCATGGATACGCGAAGCTTCTACGCGTTGAATTTCCATGGCCAATGTGTCCGTTGTCATTGTAATTGGTGGTTTACTGTATATAGATTGACTGAAATTAGTTGTCAATGCAAATATTTTTATTTTTCCTCGAAAACCCAAGTAAATATTCATTTACTTATAAAATATCAGCTTTACTTCTTCCGCCCAGCCCATTTAATTTCTTCTACCCCCAATTCTTGTGCCATTTTGCGCGAAAGCACAAACAAATAGTCAGAAAGGCGATTTAAGTACCGAATTACCTCCGATTCTACCGTTTCGGCTTCGTTGAGGGCAATCACCAAGCGCTCCGCTCGGCGGCAAACTGTACGGGCCACGTGCGTAAACGATACCGACGGATGTCCGCCTGGCAAAATAAATGCCCGCATCGGCTCTAGTTCGGTATTCATCTCGTCCATGGCAAGTTCGAGGGCGGTAATGTCTTCTTCGTGCAAATCTGGAATAAAGTGCTTTTTGTTGTCGGGTTCCGAAGCCAAAATAGAACCAATCGTAAACAAGCGGTCTTGGATGTATTTCAAAAAATCGCGCCGAGCAGCGTTGACTTCTTGGTCGCGTACCAAACCGATGTACGAATTAAGCTCATCGACAGTTCCGTACGTATCAATGCGTAAATCAGCTTTGCTCACCCGCGTTCCGCCCACGAGCGAAGTCGTCCCTTTATCTCCAGTTTTTGTGTAAATTTTCATAAGTGCTACGGGCGTCTCACCCGTCAATTAAGTAATAACGTGCTCCTCAAACGATTAATAAATTCATTAGTAGCAACAAACTTAGCCACAAAAGGGTTTTAGGTACAAACGCTAAAGCTCAGTTCAACAATGGAAACCGCCTTTCAAGTCGCCAATATGCTAGTATTCCCGCAGTGGATGCTCATGATTTTTGCCCCCCAATGGAAAGGAACACAGGGGCTTGTAAAGAGTTATCTTGTGCCCGCTTTACTGGCTTGCCTGTATGCGTATTACATTTTCAGCGGGGCTCCGCTCGATTTTAACGATTTTAGCACGCTTGCAGGAATCAAAAACCTATTTGCCAAAGGGGGAGATACGGCTTTGTTAGCGGGTTGGATACACTATTTGGCGTTTGATTTGGTAGCGGGAAGTGTAGTGTTGCAGGATGCCCAACGTAAGAATATTGCCCATTTTTGGATAATTCTTCCCCTTGTATTATGTTTTATGTTGGGACCTGTGGGACTGCTGATGTATTGGTTGGTTCGTTTGTTTAAAACCAAACAAATAGCAGGTTAACGAACCTGATTTGCTGCTACTGATTCGCCTGACATTTCAATAATTTCTCCGTTTACGTATTCAAAACGACCTTCATTTTTTTCGCAGAAAGCGAAATACTCTTCAGTTGTATATAGTTTTTCGGCTACCGCTTGCATAGCTAGTAAGTTGATTTGTTCAAAAATACATCTTCTGTCTCAAAACTACAACTATTAGATTTCACACCTTTTTGCCTTTTAAAAAAGAACACAGGGCTTGTTACCTGGCTACTTATCAGTGTCACTACAAACGGTGCAATCGCACTTTTCAGAATTAAATGGAACAGAAACTACGCAGCCAAGACTGGTTTGGCAAAGAGGGTAAAGACGGTTTTATTTACCGTAGTTGGATGAAAAACCAAGGCCACGCGCCGCATCAATTTAAAGGGAAGCCTGTCATTGGGATTTGTAATACGTGGTCAGAAGTAACGCCTTGTAATGGCCACTTCCGTGATTTGGCGCAAAGTGTCAAAAACGGAGTCTATGAAGCAGGAGGGTTTCCGTTGGAGTTTCCTGTCATGTCGTTGGGAGAAACGTTGATTCGTCCTACTGCCATGCTTTATCGCAATTTGGCAAGTATGAGTGTCGAAGAAAGTATCCGTGCTAACCCGTTTGACGCCATTGTGTTGTTGACAGGTTGCGACAAAACCACCCCTTCGCTTATCATGGGAGCTGCGAGCGTCGATTTACCAACGATTGTACTCCCAGGCGGGCCGATGTTGGCAGGTCGTTTTCAAGGCAAAGCCATTGGTTCGGGAACGGACGTGTGGCGTTTTGCCGACGACGTAAAAACGGGTAAAATGACGCCCGAAGAGTTTGAAGAGGCCGAAAGTTGCATGAGCCGTAGTATTGGTCACTGTTCCACGATGGGAACAGCTTCTACGATGGCAACCATGGCTGAAGCACTCGGATTGACGCTGCCAGGATTATCAGCGATTCCTGCGGCCGATTCTCGCAAAAAAATGAACGCTCACTTGACGGGGATGCGTATCGTCGAAATGGCGAAAGAGAACCTGACACTCTCAAAAATATTGACCCGCGAAGCCTTTGAAAATGCCATTATGGCCAATGCCGCCGTAGGAGGTTCCACCAACTTTGTATTGCACTTGTTGGCCATTGCAGGACGAATGGGCGTTGATCTTACGCTTGATGATTTTGATCGTGTAGGCTCACGAATGCCGTTCTTGCTCAATGTGATGCCTTCGGGTAAATACTTGATGGAAGATTATTTCTACGCGGGTGGTTTGCAGGTAGTTATTAATGAAATCAAAGAACATTTACACAAAGACGTTATTACGGTCAATGGCAAATCGTTGGTTGAAAATTCAATCAATGCCAAAAACTGGAACCCCGACGTGATTGCCTCTGGGGCAGAACCGATTTTGGAAGAAGGTGGAATCGCAGTTATCAAAGGTAACTTGTGTGAAAATGGAGCCGTGATTAAGCCTTCGGCGGCATCGGCTCACTTGATGAAACACACAGGGCGTGCGGTGGTATTTGAAACGATTGAAGACTACCACGCCCGCATCGACGACCCTGAGCTGGACATTGATGAAACCTGCGTGATGGTGCTCAAAAACGTAGGCCCTAAAGGGTATCCTGGAATGCCAGAAGTAGGTAATATGGCCTTGCCGAAAAAGATTTTGGACAAAGGAGTTTCGGACATGGTACGGATTTCGGATGCGCGGATGAGTGGAACGGCCTACGGGACGGTATTGTTGCACGCGTCGCCCGAAAGTGCCATTGGCGGCAACTTAGCGTTGGTACAAAATGGTGATTTGATTGAAATCGACATCCACGAGCGCTACATTCATTGGCACGTATCTGACGAGGAAATCGCCCGTCGTCGCGCCGAATGGAAGCCGATTGATTTGGGGTACAATCGTGGTCATAACAAATTATACATTGAACACGTGACGCAATCGCACGAAGGCTGTGATTTTGACTTTCTCGTGGGTAAATCGGGCAGCGAAGTAAGCCGCGAATCGCATTAATCGCGTCAATCTTGCAAAATTGACCCGCAGATTTGCGCAGAAAAAATACCTGATATTGCAGCGCATTTGTGTGCATCTGTGATTTTAAATCTGTGCAAATCTGTGGGTGAAAAATGACATCAAGCTACCCCAACGCCCACTGCATCATCCCTTCCTTGAGGGCGTAAGTCGTACTGCGTATTTGCTTGATTTGCAAGCTACGTAGCACGTGCGCAATCAATACTACTCCTGGTACAATCATTTCTACGCGCAATTCAATCATGCCTGGAATCGCCATGCGTTCTTCGCGAGGTAGGGTGGTAAGTAAGTCGTAGGCGCGGTAAAATTCGGCCAGTGGCAATTCAAAACTCGTTTGCGTAGGGGAGGGGAGTTGTCCTAATCGGTGCATAAAATCCATGTCAACGAGTGTGTCAAACGAACCCGATGAGCCTACCAATGTTTGGGGAGCATATTGATGGGCGGCGTTGACAAGAGGCAACAGTTGTTCTTGAAAATAACTGTGCATTCGTTGAATCGCGGATGGGGAAATGGGGTCAGTTAGAACAAATTTCTCCAGCAAACGCTGACCACCGATTTCAAAACTTTGTTTCCAAAAAATGCGCGAAGCATTCCCAATAATAAATTCAACACTGCCGCCGCCAATGTCCATCAGTAGTGATGGAGCTTCGCCAAGGTCAATGCCTAGCCGAACGCCTTCATAAATGAGTTCAGCTTCGCGAGCGCCGCTGATGACTTCGATAAGAATCCCCGTTTCGCGGGCGACAATCTGACAAAACTCTTCTCCGTTTCTAGCATTACGAATGGCACTCGTTCCCACTGCTTTTACGTTTTGAAGTAAAACGCCGTGCGCGTCGATGTGTTGGCGAAACAATCGTAGCACCGTCAACGCCCGTTCAATCGCCTCTTCGGTAATTTGGCCTTGATTGATTCCAGCTTTCGCGATTTTGGTGGGTAGTTGCTCTTTGAAGCATTGATGAAGGGTATCTCCTTGTTTTTCAACAATCAATAGGTGGAATGTGTTGCTTCCGAGGTCAATAATGGCGTATTTCATGCCTGCAAGAATGTACTCAGGGGAGTGTTATAAATAAGTTGAAAGAAAAAATACAAAGAAAATTGATTTTTTAAAAGGAGACACTTATTTTTGCACTCCGTTTTATAAAAAGAGAAAAAAACACTAACAAATATGTTGCTTATACAAGTTAAAGAAAACGAATCAATTGACAAGGCACTTAAGCGTTTCAAAAAGAAATTTGAAAAAACTGGTGTTTTGAAAGAGTTACGTTCACGTTCGGCTTTTACGAAAAAATCAGTACAACGTCGTAAAGAAGTAATTCACGCAACTTACGTGCAGAAAATGCGCGAAAACGAAGTAATCTAAGTCGATATTCTTCCTTAGAAAATATACTTTAAGGCACTACGCTACGGCGCAGTGCCTTTTGTTGCTTCTATACATCTGCTTTCCGAAACGGCTTGACGTCTATCTTCTCCCAGACTTTGCCCGTTACATAAGGGTCATTTTGTAGCCATTCGTTCATTTGGCTTTCGGTGTCAAAATCAACGACCATCATCGACCCCATCATTTTTCCTTCTGGATTAAGCAAAGCGCCTCCCATTACAAAATGGCCGCCTGCCTTTAGAATTTTAGCGCCTTCTAAATGACGCTCCCGAACCGACATGCGGCGCTCAAGGGCCTGCTCGTCGGTATAATCATAAGCATGTATTACGTAAAGCATATTGGTTAAGTTTAATAGATGTGAAAGATACGCATGTTGGGAAAAAGAAGTGTAATAAAAAAAGGTTAGAGAACAGAATTCTGTTACTCTAACCTTTTAAGAAGTTAACGAATTACGTTTTAGACGTTATTTTCGGTCGAATTTTCTTCTTTAGCTTTGCTATTCATGAACTCTTGGTAAACCGTTTCTCTTTCAAAAGGACGTTTACCAATCAAGCGCTCTAGGTCACTTTGGAACAAAATTTCTTTTTCCAAAAGCTCTTGCGCAATGATTTCAAGAGCAGCAAGGTGCTGGGTAAGAAGTGCCTTACTACGGTTGTAGGCTTCGTCAATGATTTTGCGAACTTCTTCGTCAATCATACGCGCTGTTTCTTCCGAATAAGGTTTGTTGAATGAGTATTCCGACTGTTTAGAGTCGTAGTACGACATGTTACCGATTTTGTCGTTTAAGCCATATACAGTAACCATGCTGTGGGCAAGTTTTGTAACACGCTCAAGGTCGCTAAGGGCACCCGTCGATACTTTTCCGAACACTACATCTTCGGCAGCACGTCCACCAAGGGTCATACACATTTCGTCTAAAAGCTGCTCCGAACGGTACAAATACTGTTCGCGAGGCAAATACTGGGCATATCCCAAAGCCGTCATACCGCGTGGTACAATCGTCACTTTGACCAATGGATCAGCATGTTCCAAGAACCAACCCGCTACGGCGTGACCTGCTTCGTGGTAAGCCACAATTTTTTTCTCGTCGGGCGAGATAATTTTGTTTTTCTTTTCCAAACCACCAATAACGCGATCCATCGCATCTTGGAAGTCTTGCATCGTTACTTCTTCACGGTCGCGGCGAGCGGCAATAAGGGCAGCTTCGTTACAAACGTTGGCAATTTCTGCCCCTGCAAAACCTGGCGTTTGGGTAGCCAATTTTTTAGGATCAACGTCTGGAGCCAATTTAATAGGTTTCAAATGCACCTTAAAGATGGCCTCACGACCTACAATATCGGGTTTGTCCACCGAAATCTGGCGGTCAAAACGGCCTGGGCGAAGAAGCGCAGAATCGAGTACATCAGGACGGTTGGTGGCCGCCATAATGATGATACCAGAGTCGGTAGCAAAACCGTCCATTTCAACCAACAGCGAGTTGAGTGTGTTTTCGCGTTCGTCGTTTGCGCCTGGCATACCACCACGGCCACGTGAGCGACCTACGGCGTCGATTTCGTCAATAAAGATAATACAAGGGGCTTTTTCTTTGGCTTGTTTGAAAAGGTCACGCACACGAGCGGCACCTACCCCCACAAACATTTCAACGAAATCTGAACCAGAAAGCGAAAAGAAAGGCACGCCTGCTTCACCTGCTACCGCTTTGGCAATAAGGGTTTTCCCTGTACCTGGAGGGCCTACTAGAAGAGCGCCTTTTGGAATTTTAGCACCAAGCTTTGTGAATTTGGTTGGGCTTTTGAGGTAATCCACGATTTCCATGATTTCCTCTTTGGCTTCTTCCAAACCAGCCACGTCGTTGAAGGTAATCTTAACTTTGTTTTCAGCGTCAAAGAGCGTTGCTTTTGAGCGTCCAATGTTAAAGATTTGACCACCAGGACCACCTCCACCTGTCATACGACCTAGCAAGAAGTACATGGCCAAAATCATAATGATAAGGAAACCCCAAGTACCCAAGAAACCTGTCCAGTCACTCCGACGGTCGAAATCGTAATCAATGGAGTCGCTGTCAGGTTTAAGTTTTTGAAAATCGTCCAAAAATTTATCAGCCGATGTCACTTCAAACTGAAAGTGAGGCCCGCCGTTGTTGAAGTAAGCCTTGTTATCAAAAAGAGCGCGGTATTTTGGATCTTCGAGGGCTTTGGCGTTAAGGGTTACTTCTACGTATTCACTATTAACGATAACAATGCTTTGCACTTCGTGTGCTTGCACCATCTTCTCAAATTTCTTTTGCGTAATGGGGCGAATGGCCGTATTGCGACTGAAAAAGGTGATTCCCAAAATCGCTAACACCAAGGCCGCAATAATCCATCCCTGATAGCCCGTACGGCGTGGATTGCGGTTGTTGGGGTTTAGCGGGTTGCCATTGTTTTCGGACATGATTATTTCTTAAATTAAATTAACGGGTTTTGTGGTGTATTCGCCTGAATACGTTTGGAGTGGTAGGTAACTACAAACGTATTATCAGACCAACACTATTTTTAAGGGTAATGTTCAATTAGGCGAACTCTTCCTCCACCAGTGTGATTTTGGCGTCACCCCAAAGTTGTTCGAGCCCATAAAATTCGCGCCGTTCTTTCTTGAAAACGTGAGCAACTACGTCCACATAGTCAATGAGTATCCACTCTTTGGCTTCTTTGCCTTCGCGTTGCCAAGGGTGTTCTGAGATAATTTTATATACCTCTGTCTCAATAGAATCGGCGATGGCATCGACTTGGGTGTCGGAGTTACCAGTACAAATTACAAAGAAGTCCGTAATGGCGTTTTTAATGTCGCGCAGGTCCATCACTACTACGTCCACTGCCTTTTTTTCCTGCATTCCTTTTACTACAAGATGGCACAGTTGTTCTGAAGATATACTATCTGATTTGCGTTGTTTCATGCGTTAGTCTTAAATTGCATCCCTAAAAATAAGAAATATTGTACAAAATTAAGTCCAAAACGCTTTTTATTGGAAAAAATTTGATTTATCTGCCAACTTGTCAGTCAACAAACGATGAAGCGGCGGATTTGGTGCGCCTTGGGCAGGGTTGGGAAGGCACTGTTGTCATAACTGACTTCCAAACGGCAGGCCGTGGGCAGCGCGGAAATCAATGGTTGGCGCAGGCTGGTGAAAACTTTATGCTGTCTCTAATCCTACGTCCTCACTTTTTGAGTCCATCTCAGCAGTTTCGTCTCAACGTCGCCATTTCAGTGGGGATATATGAGTTCTTTAAGCCTTATTTGGGGAAATCTCTTAAAATAAAATGGCCCAATGATGTCTATGTGGACGATCAAAAACTGGGTGGAGTATTGATAGAAAATTCTATTCAAGGCGGGCGACTGGAAGCGTCGATTGTGGGAATGGGGTTAAATATCAATCAACTTTTATTTGAAAACCCACGGGCTACTTCCTTGCGTAAAGCCACTCAAAAAGAATACGTGCGGGAAGAGCTTTTGCCCGATTTATTGGCCTCGCTTGAAAAAAACTACCTGCTTCTTCGCAACGGCCATTTTGATGCTCTGAAGATGCGTTATTTACAAAGTTTGTTTCGTTATCAAGAACAACACAATTTTCGGCAGGCAGAAAACGTATTTACGGGGATGATTGTGGGCGTAACCGATGCAGGACTCTTGGCAGTTCAAATCGATAATCGATTAGCGTATTTCGACTTTAAAGAGATTAGTTACGAGTTTGGGTGTTGAATTCGGTTGTGAGCAACCTCATACACTTTTGGGCGTTGAATTCGGTTGTGAGCAACCTCATGCACTTTTGGGTGTTAAATTCGGTTGTGAGCAACCTCATGCACTTTTGGGCGTTAAATTCGGTTGTGAGCAACCTCATACACTTTTGGGCGTTAAATTCGGTTGTGAGCAACCTCATATATGATAGAATAAAATGGTAAATGTCTGTAAAATAGTGAGCAAAAGATTGGTAAAAAAAATGGTTTGGGCAATCATGCCACTCTGTGTGAGCGTATGCGTGAGTTGTTCTTCTTCTGAATCTGATTATGTCCCCAAACCCAAAGGATTCCCTCGCCTCGATTTGCCTGCCCAAGTTTACCAACCACTGACCGAAGACCATCCGTACTCGTTTGAATATTCAAAAAGTGCGGTAATATTGCCTGATACCTTCAGCGACGCCGAACCTCACTGGATTTTTATTGCCTATCCTTCCCTGAAAGCCAGTATTCAGCTGACGTACAAGCCTGTTCAAAACAATCCACAGCGCCTTGGTGGGTTTATCAATGATGCGTATAAATTGGCTGGTCGGCACCAGATTAAAGCGACGGGGATTCGGGAACAAGTAGTAAAAACAAAGTCGGGGCAGCGGGCCGTGATGTTTGATTTGGAGGGCGATGTGCCAAGCTACGTCCAATTTTTTACCACCGATACCACCACTAACTACCTTCGCGGAGCGCTTTATTTTTCGGTAGCCGATAAGCAAGATTCGTTACAGCCCGCCATCGACTACCTTCGCAAGGACATTGTTCACTTGCTGAATACCCTGAAGTGGAAGAAAAAATCTTAAAAAACTTTTGACAAAACGCTGTAAGCCATCAATTTGTCTTTGCGGTAGGTCTCGGTTTTGATGTCCCACAAAACGCCAGGAGCGCGATAGCTAACCGCCTGGAAATCAAAGGAAAGGTTTACAATTGTTTTGGTAGCCACGCTCATGTCAGCGGTGACTTTGTAGGCGTTGTAGGTGCCGGCGGGTACCGTGATGCTCTCTTGGCTTGCGACCTTTCTATTCTTCAAAGTCAAGTTGTAGGTGACATTCATAGAGCCGCCCATGGTGCCATCGCCCGTGAGAGAAGCATCTTTGAGGGTACTGCCTACGGTGTAGGTATCGCTGTAGGTGAGATCGTTGGAGGTAAACGTCATTTTGGCGTCTTTCATCATGGGATTTTCTTGACTAGCCATCATGGAGGTCATATCCACCATAAACTCGTTGCCTTTGCAGCGGCACTGGTAGCTGTTGGTCATCTGAGGTTTGTCTTTGGCATCAAACGACTGCACTTCCATTTTCATAATCATGGTTCCGTTGTCATTGGCTACATCTTTCACCGTGTAAAGGAGCCGACCCGTAAGTTTGTCTTTGGCATTATAACTGAGCACTTCAAAGCCTGCGCCAGCTTTCATCGTAACGCCAAGGCAAGACTGAGCACGAAGCTGCACGACTAATCCAACGAGGGTAAAACAAATAATCAAAAACCGTTTCATAGTGTAAAAATTGAAGTGAAAATGGATAAAGATTAATACGCTAACCAAATCATACTCAGCATTCCGATAAGCATGACAAGTTTACACAAACTACTTAACGAACCAAATTCTTTTTTGGTGTCGGCGCGGATAAGACGATATACCAACCAGCTAATCAGCCCAAGCAGCGCCACAAACATCCACGTAAGTTGGGAGTTTTGCAGCCAATGCGCCGCTAGGAACAAACTGGGAACAAAAATGGCAATTAGCCCGTAAAGAAAAACCTTCGTACGACGAATACCCCAAAGAATGGGTAGGGTTTGACAGCCGTGAGAGGCGTCTCCGCGTACATCTTCCATGTCTTTGATGATTTCACGAATGAGCGAAATACCAAAGGCAAACAAGGCATACAAAATAACCAACGAGCGATTTTGGGGGTAATAAACGGCTAAAATAATGAGGGAAAGGGCCGTTAGAAGCGCGACAATAAAATTGCCAATGAAAGGTCGTTTCTTGAAATAAGAGGCATAGACCCAAAGAAGCGTAACCGATAACACACTGAGGAGAAATACCCACTTGTTCACCAATAGCCCTAAACCACAACCCAAAATATTAAAAACTTGGTGGGTAGTAATGGCTACGCGGCGCTTGAGGTATCGCCCAATGATGACGCGGTCGGGTTTGTTGATAAGGTCGATTTTGATGTCAAAATAGTCGTTGATGACATAACCTGCTGCCGCGACAAGCACGGTAGAAAGGGTGATAAGAAAAATCTCTTTTTCGAATAAAATACTTTTCCAGTCGCTGATGGGGCCAATTAAAAACAGGCGGGTCATGTATTGCGTCAGGGCAATCATGAGTAGGTTAGGCCAGCGGATAAGCCGCATAAACCCAAGCGAAATGTCTTTGATGGTGAGGCGGCGTTTCACAAATAGGACGAATTATGGGTTTGTGGATGTTTTCAAAGCTGTATGCTAAACAACGGATAAGTTAGATGCGTTTCGGGACTTCACAAAATCTTTATACAGAATGTGGAGAAAAAATTGCATTTTTTTTGTTGTGCCGAATAATACCTCAACTAACTCCCCGTCCGCGAATGAAAATCGGAATTGTTTGTTATCCAACATTTGGTGGTAGTGGCGTGGTCGCTACCGAACTTGGAAAGGCGCTTGCGGGCGTCGGGCATCAGGTTCACTTCATCACTTACTCACAACCTACGCGCTTAGATTTTTTCAGTGAAAATATTTTTTACCACGAAGTTCATATTCCCAACTATCCATTGTTTCAGTACGCCCCGTACGAGTCGGCGCTGTCGAGCGCGATGGTGAACGTGGTGAAGACCGAAAAATTAGATGTTTTGCACGTGCATTATGCCATTCCGCACGCTTCAACGGCTTACATGGCAAAGCAAATTCTCAAATCGCAAGGCATTCATATCCCCGTTATCACAACTTTGCACGGAACCGACATCACGCTCGTGGGCAAAGACCGCTCGTACGAACCCGTGATTACGTTCAGCATCAACCAGTCAGACGGTATTACGTCGGTGTCGGAGTTTTTAAGACAAGCTACTTACGATTATTTCCCCATCACTAAAGACATTGAAGTGATTCCTAACTTCATTGACTTAGACCGTTTTAAGAAACAGAAAAAAGACCATTTTAAGTTGGCAATTTGCCCCAACGGTGAAAAATTGCTGGTGCATACCTCCAATTTCCGAAAGGT
This sequence comes from Runella limosa DSM 17973, assembly GCF_000482465.1. Lineage (GTDB taxonomy): Bacteria > Bacteroidota > Bacteroidia > Cytophagales > Spirosomataceae > Runella > Runella limosa. Next base: position 38,798 of record NZ_AXVJ01000043.1, on the reverse strand, counting down.
AAAACGGATTGAAGACATTGTGTTGATGTTTGAAAAAGTGCGCCATGAAGTACCCAGCAAATTGCTGTTGGTGGGTGATGGTCCAGAACGTGCCAAAATAGAAAATATGTGCCGTGACTTGGATTTGATGCAATGTGTTCGCTTCTTGGGGAACTTAGATGCGATTGAAGAGGTGCTTTCGGTGGCAGATTTGTTTGTAATGCCTTCTGAAACAGAGAGTTTTGGCTTGGCGGCGTTGGAGGCGATGGCTTGCGAAGTTCCTTTGATTACATCCAATGCAGGTGGATTGCCAGAGTTGAACGTGCAGGGTGTGACTGGTTTTATGAGCAACGTGGGCGACGTTGAAGACATGGCAAAAAATGCCGTTTATATTTTACAAGACGAAAATTTGCCTCGTTTTAAAGCCAACGCATTGGCCCGGGCCAAAGAATTTGAGTTGGCGAATATTTTGCCACAGTACGAAGCCTATTACGAAAAAGTAGTGGCCGAAAGTCTAAACGCATTGACCGAACCATTGGTAGCATCAACCGACCGCCCAATGCGTGAAGTATTGGTAGGCAAACACTGAGGAATCAATAAACAAAAACCATGAGAAAAATTGTATTGCCTTTGGCGCTGCTTGCCCTTTCTTTAGGAGCTTGTACGCGCTATTTTGTAGGAAAACCCGTGAAACTTCAGCCGATTGCCATCAGTGACACCGTCACTGCGCCGTCTTCGGCTTTGTCACAAACGGTGGATAAGTACCTCAAACCTTACCACGACAGTTTGGATGCCCAAATGACGGCAGTGCTGACGACTTCACCCCGTCGGCTGACCAAAGGAACACCTGAATCAGAACTGGGAAATTTGATGGCAGATCTTTTTCGGGAAATGGGACAAGAACGTTTTGGTAAACCCATTGACGTGGCCGTGACCAACAACGGAGGAATTCGGACAGACTTGCCGCAAGGAAATATTACCCTTGGAAAAGTATATGAAGTGATGCCGTTTGACAACGATTTAGTGGTGCTTACGCTTTCGGGCGCAACCATGCAGAAAGTAATTGACTTTTTGGCACAACGCAAGGAGCCTCAGTCGGGGCTAAAACTTGTTGTTGACAAGGCGACCAACAAACCCAAAGAAGTGCTGATTGGTGGAAAACCGCTTAATACGGAGCAAACTTATACACTGATTACAAGCGACTATATGGCAATGAGTAGCGACCTAGCACCCATCGTAAAAAATAACCAGGGATATAAAGCGCTCAACTACCTCATGCGCGATGCGATGGCGGATTATTTGCGGCGCAAAGGAAAACAAGGTCAGGCGATTGACCCTAAAAAAGACGGCAGAACAACCGTCGTTGAGTAAGTAGTCACATTTGAACCAACTTGTTGCTTTATCATTATCATGCAAAGACGTATATTTCTTCAACATATTTTTGGGGCTACAGGAGCTGTAGCGTTGGGTACACTTTCCTTTGAAACTTGGGCTTCGCCGTTGGCAAAAGAAGTTAAAATCACTATTTTACATACCAACGACCAGCACAGCCGCTTGGAGCCATTTCCCAAGGGCGACCGTATGGCGGGGCGCGGTGGCGTGGTGAATCGGGCGCGAATTTTGAGCAAAATTCGTTCGGAAGAACAGAACGTGTTGCTTTTTGATGCGGGCGATATTTTTCAAGGAACGCCTTATTTTAACTTCTACAAAGGTCGCCCAGAAATCGAACTGATGAGCCAAATGGGCTACGATGCCGTGACAATGGGCAACCACGATTTTGACGGCGGACTTGACTTGTACGTGAACCAAATTAAGGCGTATGCCAAGTTCCCTGTCTTGGTGGCCAATTACGATTTTACGGGGACTTCAATGGAAGGCTTGGCACAGCCGTACAAAATTTTTAACGTTCAGGGTGTAAAAGTTGGCGTGTTTGGGATTGGAATTAGCCCCGATGGCCTGATTCCGCAAAAGTTGTTTGGTGGAACGAAATACCTCGACCCCGTAAAAACCGCCAACGAAACCGCCGCGATGCTCCGCAACGAAAAGAAATGTAGTTTGGTGGTTTGTCTTTCGCATTTGGGATATAAAATGGATGGCGGCGAAATGTCGGACTTGCTGATGGCGCCGCAAACCAAAGACATTGACGTGATTATTGGGGGACACACGCATACGTTCTTAAACGAACCTACAATACTTAAAAATCAAGCAGGAAAGTCGGTGATTATCAACCAAGCGGGCTGGGGCGGTGCAAGCCTTGGACGTTTGGATTTTAGATTTGACCGCGTTTCTAAAAAAGTCTATTTCGAAAGCCAAGCCGTACCTGTTCAATAACGGTGTCTCGGGTATTCATTCGTGCAGCGGGATGCTCATGATAGTGCAGCGGGTTGCTCACAACCCGCTGTTTGCTTACAACCCGCTGTTTAGTCAAAATGACTTAGTAAGTTGAAATAAAGTAAATTATTTCTCCAAAAATTAGATTTTTGCGTCTTTTTGCCTTGATAATCTTTTGTTTTAGGTCAAAAATGTATTTTGCGAAAAAACAAAAAATACCCCAGGTTATTGAGCCTCTTTACTCATTGTGGTGTGCTCGCCTTTGACTTTCTCAATGACCTTAACCGATTTTTCCTAATGAAATCCGATAACCAACTCAGCGTATCGTCCGAGGTAGGGACGCTTCGTAGATTACTGATTCACAGCCCCGATCGTGGTTTGGGTAAAGTTGTTCCTTCTAAAGCGCAGGACTGGCTTTTTGAAGACATCGTTCACCTCGACACCATGCGCCGCGAAGAGTATGATTATTATGTTAAAATTTTGCTCTATTTTCTTGACCCTGAAAAAGTTAGAGGAAAAATAAAAGAGATAGATGCCGACCCTGAGCGTTTGTTTTATAAACCAGGAAGTACTGCTTATTTTAACTCAGATAAGGTTGTAGATATTCAGAAATTATTGGCAGAAATCCTTGAAGACGACGCGATTCGGGTAAAACTCATTGCTTCGATTTGTGCCGTTGAACGTTGTTCATTCAAAATCCAAGATAAACTCAAGGAGTACGACCCTACTGAATTGGCCAAAATCTTGATTTCGGGTTCGTTGCCTGATCTTTACATGATTTTTGCACCGTTGCCCAACTTCATCTTCACGCGTGACATCGGAATTGTCATCAATGACCACGTATTGCTCAACAAACCCGCCAAAGCTGCGCGAACACGAGAATCGTTGTTGACCCAATACATCTTTTTTTACCATCCGCAGTTTGAAGGTTGTCGCAATAATATCATCGAAATCCCCGACAATGAGCACCATTTTTTGTTGACCGAAGACGAGCTTAAAAGTGACTACCACCGCTCCACGCTGGAAGGAGGCGATGTAATGATGGTAGCGCCACGGCATTTGTTGATTGGATGCAGCGAGCGCACGACGCTCTACGCCGCGCAGCAAGTGATGAAATTGCTTTTTGAGCGCAATGTAGTTGATACCATCACCATCGTAAAAATCCCCAAAAAACGGGATTATATGCACATTGACACCGTTTTTACGCAAGTAAAACGCAATGTTTGGGTGCTATTAGGCTCGATTGCTCGCCAAGGCGACGAAGCCAAAAAACGGGATGTCCTTCACTTTTTTGCCCCGAAAGAAGACCCCGACCGCTTGCAAATTATGCAATTCAACAAAGGCTGGGAAAACAAGCCTACGGAGATTGAAAACTTAGAAGATTTGTTGACCGACATCAGTAAAAACGATTTAGGCTGCAACGAACCTGTCGAATTTATCTATTCGGGAAACAATGAATTTCCGTTTGGTGCCCGCGAACAGTGGACGGATTCGTGCAATTTGTTGGCGCTTAAAGACGGCGTAGTGATTGGTTACGATCGCAACGACAAAACCCTTGAGGCATTTCGTGCCAAAGGCTTCCGAACGGTACGGGCCAAAGATTTATTGGAAGAATTTGAGGCAGGCATTGCATCGCCCGAAACCCTCCAGAATACATTCATTATGCTGCCTTCTGCCGAGCTTTCACGGGCGAGAGGCGGTTCGCACTGCATGAGTTTGCCCATTTTGCGCGACGGATTTTAAGCACTTGGTCTTTTTAATTCATTGGCTTTATCATTAACTTTAGGGTAAAATCAAGCACGTTATACAATTATTTTCCTAAAAATCAGCAACTAGAAATGAGTAGTATGTCGTACAAAATGCAACCTCAAGCCACCACGCACATTATGATGATTCGGCCTGTGCGTTTTGGGTTTAATGAAGAAACGGCCGAAAGCAACGCGTTTCAAGACGCCACTTTGGCTGCTAAAACCAAAGACAGTGCGCAAGAAGATGCCCTAGCTGAGTTTGAAAACATGGTAGCACAACTCACTGCGGCAGGTGTGAATGTGATTACGTACGACGATACGCCTGAACCTTATACGCCCGACTCCATTTTTCCGAACAACTGGATTTCATTCCATCAAAGCGGTAAGGTGATTTTGTACCCAATGCAAGCCGAAAATCGCCGTTTGGAGCGTCGTATGGACATTGTTGAGGGGCTGAAAGAACATTTTCAAGTGGATGAAATCATTGATTTGACCCATTTTGAAAAGGAAGGAAAGTTCTTGGAAGGAACTGGAAGTATGGTGCTCGACCGCCGTTATAAGATGGCGTACGCCTGCCTTTCGCCGCGTACGCATCCCGAAGTTTTGGACGCATTTTCGGAAGCTACGGGCTTTAGCATCGTGAAATTTAACGCGGCCGATGCCAACGGAAAAGCTGTGTACCATACCAACGTCGTTATGTGCATAGGCGATGCGTTTGCCGTAGTTTGCTTGCAAGCCATCACCGACCCCGACGAGCGATTGTACGTGCGCGAAGAGCTTGAAAAAACGGGAAAACAAGTAATAGAAATTACGCTGGAGCAAATGAACAGCTTCGCGGGAAATATGTTATTGGTATATAACAAACGGGGCGAAAAACTCCTCGTGATGTCCACGCAAGCTTTTGAGTCATTGACTGTCAAACAGCGTGATGAACTCGATGATTACGCCGTGCTGCTTCACTCCGATTTGTCGATTATCGAAAGAAATGGGGGTGGTTCTGCCCGCTGCATGATGGCCGAAGTGCATCTTACTGAGAAATAAGTCGTACCTTTGTGGCTTATTACGATGAATAAGCCACATGAAGTTTGACGAACTAAATCTGAACAAATCCCTGTTGAAATCCCTTGATGACTTGGGTTTTACGACGGCCACAACCATCCAATCGAAGGTTTTTCCAGTGGTCATGTCAGGGAAAGACGTATATGGAATTGCACAAACAGGTACGGGAAAAACCTTCGCGTATTTGTTACCATGCTTGCGTCTGTTTCAGTTTTCCAAAGAGAAATCTCCGCAATTAGTGATATTAGTTCCCACCCGTGAGTTGGTGGTGCAGGTCGTGGAGTCGGTAAAACAACTGACGACCTACATGAACCTGCTCGTAGTGGGTGTGTATGGGGGCGTAAATTTTAAACCCCAAGTCGCTGAGGTGTCCAACGGCGTTGATATTCTGGTGGCTACGCCAGGTCGATTGGTTGATTTGTTGTCGAGCGGCGTAGTGAAACCCAAAAGCGTGAAGCGATTGGTGCTCGACGAAGCCGACGAAATGCTCAACTTAGGGTTTCGGGCGCAGTTAAAATTGATTTTAGATACGCTGCCCGAACGCCGCCAAAACCTGCTTTTTTCGGCTACCATTACCGACGAAGTAGAGGCGTTGATGAACAGCTACTTTGAAAGCCCCGTGCGGGTAGAGGCCACTCCTGTCGGAACGCCTTTGGATAATATCTACCAAACGGCCTACGACGTTCCCAATTTTTATACCAAAATCAATTTGTTGACATTGCTCTTTGGGCACGATCCTGACATGACAAAAGTGTTGGTGTTTGTGGCGACAAAGCAACTGGCCGAGTTGGTATATAACGAATTGTCGGTGGAATTTGGCGAAGAATTAAGCGTTATTCACTCCAACAAAGCCCAAAATCAGCGTTTTGAGGCCGTGAATCGCTTTGAAAAAGGCGAAGCACGTATTTTGGTCGCTACCGACGTGATTGCCCGTGGTTTGGACATTGCCGAAGTGTCGCACGTCATTAATTTTGACATGCCAGAGTTTCCCGAAACCTACATTCACCGCATTGGTCGTACAGGTCGGGTGGACAAAAAAGGCGTGGCCATTAGCTTCGTTACGGAAAACGAGAAAGAACAACAGTTGGAGGTGGAAGTGCTAATGCAGCAGGAAATTCCAATGCGGCCATTGCCCAAACACCTCGAAATTTCGGATGAACTGATTGAGGAGGAGAAGCCCAAACAGATGATGAAACTTCCGCAAGTCAAGATTGCATTGAGCGAATCGTTTGGTGGTGCATTTCATGACAAATCGGAGAAAAATAAAAAAGTGAACGTGCGCCGTGACCACGCCAAAGAAATGATGAAAAAGTACGGCAAGCCCATCAGAAAAACACGCCCTAACAACGGGTAATTGGGGGCGTCGGAGACGCTGGGCCGTTGGAGTCCCAAATGGAATTTGGGACCAGCTCACCAGCTGCGCTGGACGCTTCGCACGTGCTTCTGGTTGCTCACAACCAGATGTTTGCGGCGAGTATTTTGAGGACGTATTCGCTGGTTGCTCACAACCAGAAGGTTTTTAAAATTGCTCACAACCAGAAGATTTAAAAAAAATTAAGCCTCTCTATTGACATGTATGGAGAGGTTTTTATATGTTTGTGGCGTATTAGTTAAATAGTACACTAAATCTCAAACACTCCATGATACATTTAGACGCTATTTCGTTCAGCTATGAAAAGAAATCCCTGTTTTCGGGGTTAACAATGCACTTGCAGCCAGGACATATTTATGGACTTTTGGGGGCAAACGGTGTGGGAAAAACGACCTTACTCAAAATACTGGCAGGATTGGTTTTTCCCAAAGGAGGCAGGTGTAACGTATTGGAGCACGAGCCCCGTCACCGCAAGCCTTCCTTTATGAGTCAGCTGTATTTTGTGGCCGATGAGCCTCATTTGCCGCACACAACAGCGGCGCGGTATGCAGATACCTACGGTGTTTTTTATCCAAATTTTGACAAGTCGCTGTTTCTAGATTACCTAAAGGAGTTTCACGTCCCAGCGGAACAAGTCTTTTCTAAACTGTCGTTTGGACAACGTAAAAAGGTCGTCATTAGCTTTGCGTTGGCGACCAACGTTCCCTTGGTTTTGATGGATGAACCTACCAATGGTTTAGACATCCCTTCAAAAAGTACCTTCCGAAAATTGGTAGCGGGGGCAATGACCGATGAACGTTGCCTCGTGATTTCGACCCACCAAGTGCGCGATTTGGATAGCTTGATAGACGCCGTTTTGATTCTTCATCAGGGCAAAATCGTTTATAACGAAGACCTCAATGCCTTAGCCGATAAGGCCACCGCACAGCCTAATCTCGAAAATTTGTTCCAAGAAGTTATTCAATTTCACTAACCATGAGCGATGTGTTTAATATTCGTCGATTTGGGTGGTATGCCCAAAGGGAGTTTCGAGAAAACTGGAAAGCTTATGCGTTGGGTTTGGTGGGAATGATGGCCTTGATGGCTTATTTTATTTATTCGGAAGGTAGTAAAATACCAGAAAAATATCGAGAGATTCCCATAGATATTTTTCCTTCATTGATCATAACAATGGGTCCGTTGGTCTGGGTAAGCAGTGTATTTAGCCTGAAAGGGTTCTCGCAAACTAATGAGCGGTTGAGGACATTGCTATTGCCCGTGTCCAACCTTGAGCGTTGGCTATATGCGTGGTTAGTATCGGTTCCAATCCCGATGCTTATTTGCTTCGTTGTTTGGAAACTCAGCTGGTTGCTAGTTATCGAGCAATGGCGGCAAGACATCCCTAACTTGTCAATCAACACTGATTTAGCCTACTGGAACGGAGGCTCCTACTTTTCCATTTTTACTTTGACGGGTTCGGCCGTGTTTATGCTGGGAGCCATGACTTTGGGAAAACTCAATTTCCTGAAAACAATAGGGATTTTACTGCTTTCGGGGCTTGTCATTCTCAAATGGGGGCAAGGGTATTTACTGCGTGCTTTATTTCCTGCCGAAGGGCTACCTACACCAGCTCCTTGGGTAGCTCCTACGATTACAGTACGAAGTGAAGCAGGGATTACCATAGAGCGGATTCATTCTCTGTATGAAAACATCTACCAAGGCTGGTGGGTACTGTGTTTGCCGATTTGTTTGTACGTCATCGTGTTTCTAAAAATGAAGGAACGAGAAGTGTAAGGTCTCTTTAAAACAAGTTTATCTCATTGATTATGAATGATATATTTAACATTCGCCGTTTTGGGTGGTATGCCCGAAAACAATTTCGTGAAAACTGGAAAGTGTATGCGCTGTTTACGGTAGGTATTGTATTGATGCAGTTGGTATTCATTTATTTAATGTGTGAGCCGTTGCGGAATAAATCCTATTATAACAAACTAAATAGCTACACAATGAACACTTTTACTTCACTTTTTAACGCTGTTGCAATAACTGCTTGGATAGTGGGGAGCTATGCCTTTCATTTGTTCCCGTCGTCTTCTAAAACAATATCGTCTTTGACATTGCCTGTTTCAACTTTTGAAAGGTTTAGTTTTGCGTGGCTCCTTACTATTCCAGTGGGTTTCTTAGTGGTAGTGACAGTGTGGCGAGTCACGTGGTTTTTAGTAACTCCAACTATCATAGATGTCTTTCCTAAAGTGATGATTGACTATGACAATATATATCAAAACGTCCTTAATTCGATAACTGTGATTTGGATTTTTGCCTTTTCAGGAATTTTTATGGTAGGAGCAATGATGTTTAAACAATATAGTTTTTTAAAGATTCTTGGTCTTGGATTGGCAGGGGTGGTGATTCTTTATATTGTTGAAGAATGGGTATTAAGTGCTTTGTTAGATAATCAATCTGTGCTCAAAATTCCTTATCCGGGTTATACCTTTTTAAATGTGACTACTGAGTCGAAGCTTCATCTTGCTTTTTATTCCACTTTTGATTCGGTTTATAAAATTTGGTGGGTGGGGTGTTTGCCTGTCATTTTGTGGGTAGCTACGTACTTGAAAATCAAAGAAAAAGAAGTTTAACAGCCATGAATTTTCATAACCAAATCCCGATTTATCTGCAAATCGCCGAGCACATCGGCGAGCAGATTTTGACCCAGCGCTGGAAACCCGATGACAAGATTCCGTCGATTCGAGAATTGGCCGTGCAATTGGAGGTAAATCCTAACACGGTGCAGCGTACGTACGATTTTTTACAAACGCAGGAGGTAATTTTTACCAAACGTGGATTGGGCTATTTTGTGACCCCCAACGGCGAACAAAATTACCTCAATTGGCGGAAAGAGACCTTTATCCAGAACGAATTACCGATTTTTTTCAAACAAATTCGCTTATTAAAAATGAGTTTTGAAGAACTCGAAAAACGATTTTACGAACATGAAAACATCTAATAAATTGCTAAGTGCGACGGTCGTTATCACGTTGGTTGTTCAGGCACTTTTAGTATTTGGGTACAAAAGTGCCTATCTGGAGCAATTGACTGCCAAACAAGAAAAGGCGCATACAATTTTTCGCACTTTTAATAAGGAACAGGCATCAACTAAAGTGTTGATAGCCAGAGGTATTCGCTTTGTATTACATTTGGGAGGAGAGAAAGAAGGATTCCGCCACGATTACCGACGAATAGGTTTTAGTTATAGTAAAAAAGGAGATACCCTCGAAATCTTGGCTGGAACAGGGCGAGATGATAACGTCGATTTTTGTGAATTGTATTTTTCCGAAATGCCCGCGATTGAGTTGTATAATTCAAATGTGACCATCGTTACTACCAAGCCAATGGAGGCATCGTTGTTGATTAAGAAAAATAGCGTGTGTGCGTTAGAAAAAGGAACGTGGAACAATGTAAACGCTCAGGTAGAAGACATTTCAAAACTACGATTGGTAGAAGGCAGCGAAATCAATAATTTGACGGTCAGTTTGGCGGGCAAAGCTGGGCTAGAGGACGCAGGTACAGTGGTGAAAAAAATTCGTTTGGCTACGCAATCAGACAGTAGCGAAGTAACCCTTTCGGGTAAAGTTTGGAAGAATTTACAAAAATAGCTGTTGGCGTCGGAGACGCTGGGCCGTTGGGGTCCCAAATGGAATTTGGGACCAGCGCGCAGGTGCATCTGGTTGCTCACAACCAGATGTAGATGTTTACGGCGAGTATTTTGAGGACGTATTCGCTGGTTGTGAGCAACCAGCCACACGCGCAGGTGCATCTGGTTGCTTACAACCAGATGAGAGAAAGTGATTTGTGAAAAACCAATAAAAAACAGTACATTTCCTGAAAAATAAACCCTTTTCACGGAAATGACATTCGATTACATCATCATCGGGGCAGGCTCGGCGGGTTGTGTGTTGGCGCATCGCCTTTCGGCAAATCCAGCAATCCAAGTATTGTTGTTAGAAGCAGGAGGGCCTGACAAAAAAATGGAAATTCATATTCCTGCGGCCTATTCTAAACTCAATCGCACCGAAGTCGATTGGGGATTTGAAACCGAGCCACAACCGCACGTACTCAATCGAAAAATGTATTTACCGCGTGGGAAAGCCTTGGGAGGAAGTAGCTCTACCAACGCCATGGCGTACGTGAGAGGCAACCGCGCCGACTATGACCAATGGGCAGCGATGGGCAACGAAGGCTGGAGCTACCAAGATGTACTGCCCTATTTTAAAAAATCGGAACACAACGAGCAGATTCACAACGAGTACCACGGGCAGGGCGGCCCGCTCAATGTGACCTATGCGACGGGCTATCGAACTCCTGTGGCGGAAGCGTTTGTCAAAGCTTGTGCCGAAAAAGGCATTCCCGAAAATCTCGATTACAACGGAGCCGAACAAGCAGGAACGAGTTTGTTTCAGTTTACCATCAAAGACCAAAAACGATGGAGTACGGCAACGGCGTTTTTGAAACCTAGTTTGCAACGTTCCAACCTGAAAGTCATCACCTTTGCGCATACAACACACATCATTTTGGACAATGACCGTGCGGTAGGCGTGGAGTTTTTGACGGGAAAAAATACCACCGAAAAAGCATTTGCCAACAAAGAAATCATCCTGTCGGCGGGAGCGTTTAATTCTCCCCAAATTTTGATGTTGTCGGGAATTGGCGACAAGGATGAATTAAAAAAACACGGAATCCAAGCTAAAAAGCACTTGCCAGGGGTGGGTAAAAACTTACAAGACCACTTATTTACGGGGGTGAGTGCTTTGGCCAATGTCCCTACTGCCAACGATTATTTATCCGTTTGGGGTCAAGTAAAGGGATTGGCGCAGTACGTGTTTATGAAAAAAGGGCCGATGACGATTAGTCCGCTGGAAGCCAATGCCTTTACCAAAATTCATTCGGGCCCTGACCCTGTCGATTTTCAGTTTCATTTTGCGCCAGTTCACATGGGCAACGACGGGAAAGCCGATTTTTACAACATTGAGACCTTTCCGCATACCAGTGGTTTTACCATTTTACCGACGCTCCTCAAGCCCAAAAGTGTTGGTTATGTGGGGCTTCATTCGTCAAATCCGTTGGATGCGCCACTTATAGACCCACGTTTCTTATCGGAAGAAGAAGACGTGGTAACGCTGTTGAAAGGCACCAAAAAAGCGCTGGAAATTATGGATGCCAAGGCATTTGATGTGGTGAGAAAGGAAGTAATTCTTCCGCTTCAACGTAGCTCCGACGAGGCACTTATTTTACACATCAAAACGTTGCTAGAGACGGTATATCACCCCATTGGTACGTGCAAAATGGGCAATGACGAAATGGCCGTAGTCGATAGTAAATTGCGGGTACACGGCATTGAAGGGCTTCGAGTGGCAGACGCCTCCATCATGCCCCGAATCATTGCAGGGAACACCAATGCCGCCTGCATTATGATTGGCGAAAAAGCCGCTGATTTGATTTTGGACGATGTAGTTTTGTTGGGAAACACATAGTTCACAATAGAATTTTTCACAATAGGTACATAGCTCTCATGTTTTCTATGTGTTTTAGAAAAAAACAAACCCCCGCAAAGAGATTCTGCGGGGGGTTTATGAATAGTTGGCCAGATAAATAGATAACGTACTTACGCCACTACTATCTCACGAGCAAGCTCTACCAAATCTTTATCGTTTACTTCTTTTTTGATGTCAGCTACGTCCAAGAACTGCTTGTAAATAACGTCCAATGTTGGTTTGTCAAAAGTATAACCCAACAATTCTAAACGGTGCTTCAACGCGTGGCGACCGCTACGAGCCGTCAAGACAATCATAGATTTATCTACGCCTACGTCGTTAGGGCTCATGATTTCATAGTTCAAGGTATGTTTCAAGAAACCATCTTGGTGAATACCCGAAGAGTGCGCAAACGCGTTACGCCCCACAATCGCCTTGTTAGCTTGGATAGGCATCCGCATCATTTTTGACACCAACTGACTGGTAGGGAAAAGCAATTGAGTATTGATGCCCGTTTCGTACCCCAATTCTTTGTGTACGTTGAGCGCCATCACTACCTCTTCCAACGACGTATTACCAGCCCGTTCGCCAATTCCGTTCATCGTTACTTCCACCTGACGTGCTCCGTTCATGATACCAGCCAAAGAGTTGGCTGTTGCCAAACCAAGGTCATTGTGGCAGTGAATCGAGATGGTAGCAAGGTGAGCGTTTGAGGTATTTTCAAAAATATACTTGATTTTGTCGCCGTATTCATTAGGCAAACAATAGCCAGTTGTATCTGGGATATTTACTACCGTAGCGCCTGCTTTGATTACTGACTCTACTAAATGTGCCAAAAAAGCCACATCTGCACGTCCCGCATCTTCACAATAAAACTCCACATCCTCCACGTACGACTTAGCGTGTTTTACGGCACCAATCGCTTGTTCTACGATTTTCTCACGCGTGCTGTTAAATTTGTGCTGAATGTGAATATCGGACGAACCAAGTCCCGTGTGAATCCGTCCGCGTTGAGCATACTTGAGGGCTTCTCCAGCGGCATCAATATCCCCTTTTACGGCGCGTGAAAGGGCGCAAATAACAGGCTGACGAACAGCTTTTGAAATTTCTACCACCGAACGAAAATCACCAGGGCTCGAAACAGGAAAACCCGCTTCGATGATATCAACACCCAGTTTTTCGAGTTGTTGTGCTACCACAATCTTTTCATCGGTTGTCAATTGGCAGCCAGGCACTTGCTCGCCGTCCCGCAACGTGGTGTCGAAAATTTGGACTTTTTGGCTCATTGTGTGTAAAGGGAAATTATAAATTGGTTAGATTTCGACTTTTGGGATTTTTATTCACAAAAAACCCTTTCTCAACGTGAGAAAGGGCCTTTTTACTACAAAGGTTTCCTTTCTCACATGACGTGTGTGAGGAGAAGACCGAGCATATTATTAGGTTGTAATGTCATAAATTGTGTTGCGAATTTTCGCTGTACGCGTATTTCTTCTACAAAAATAGCGGAATAATTTTTTGGTGCAAAAAGTTTTCAAAAAAAATGTAGCGGTATATAAATTTTGTTCTTGTAGTAGATTTTCCTATTTTTCTACAAATAAAGCAGAAATACCTAGTTTTGTAAAAGACATCCGTTCCCGAATCAGATGAAACCCCGCTTTTTGTTTATTTTTCTCCTAACTATTGGTATGGAAGTTACCTTTGCCCAAACGCCACTTTTCAATTGGCAAGGCCACCGTGGCTGCCGTGGATTGATGCCCGAAAACACCATTCCTGCGTTTCTGAAAGCACTCGACTACGGAGTGAATACCTTAGAATTGGATGTCGTTATTTCTAAAGATAAGAAAGTAGTCGTTTCGCACGATCCTTATTTTCATCCTGATTTTTCGATAAAGCCCGATGGTACGCCCGTGCCAAAAAGTCCCAAAATTGTGTTGTACGACCTCAATTACGACGAAATCAAACGCTACGATGTGGGAAGTAATGGTAATGCGAATTTTCCTGAACAACAAAAACAGAAAACGTATAAGCCGCTTTTAAGCGAGATGATTGAGGCCGTGGAGGCGTACCGAGTTAAAAACAAACTGCCACTTTTTTTGTACAACATCGAAATCAAGAGTGAAGAAAAAGAATACGATAAGTCGCAGCCACAACCTGCGGAGTTTTCGGATTTGGTCTATCAAGAAATCATGGCTCAATTGCCACCCGAACGGGTTGTTCTCCAAAGTTTTGATTTTAACGTTTTAAAACATTGGAAAAAACAAATCGACGCGGGCAAGTACAAAAAAGTAGCCTTGTCGGCGCTGGTAGCCAATGCTAAAGGGATTGAAAAAAACATCGAAGATTTAGGGTTTACCCCCGAAATTTACAGCCCTTACTATTTATTACTTTCGACGGAGCGGGTACAACAGCTCCACAAGATGGGAATGCAAGTGGTGCCTTGGACGGTAAATACTGCCGAAGAAATGCGCAAAGTGAAGGCCATGGGCGTGGATGGCATCATTACCGACTACCCCAATCGCATCCCTAAATCCTGATTTTTACCAAAACCCATTAGGAGGGTAGTGTATGATTCATTGCTTTTATTTATGTTTGACAAAATAAAACCCGATTTTCTGTGTCTCTACTGAACGACATAATGGTCTTTTTTATGAAGCGTCGTGCCGAGCGTATCGAACACTTCAAGGCGAATCCCATCGAGGTTCAGTACAAAGTATTCCACGATTTGCTGGAAGCGTCTCGCTATACTGATTGGGGGCGAAAGTACCGCTATGATTCGATTCAAACCATCAAACAATACCAAGAACGCGTACCGATTTCGAGCTACGAAGACTTGTATCCGTCGATTGAACGGGTGTTGCACGGCGACCAAAACGTCCTTTGGCCGTCGGATGTAGAATGGTTTTCAAAATCGTCGGGAACGACCAATGCCCGCAGCAAATATTTGCCCATCACGCCCGAATCGTTGGAAGAATGCCATTACCGAGGTGGCCGCGACGTGATGACGTTGTACGCCCAAAACCGCCCGGGCACGTTGGTTTTTGAAGGAAAAGGGTTGTCGATTGGTGGAAGTTTGCACGATAACCCCTTCAACAGCGAGGGCGGAATGGTAGGCGACGTATCGGCGGTGATTATGAAGAATTTACCCGCGTGGGCCGATTACATTCGCACGCCACCCATCGAAATTGCTTTGATGGACAAATGGGAAGAGAAGTTGGTCAAGATGGCTGAAATTTGTGGTAACGAAAACGTCACCAGTATATTGGGCGTACCGACTTGGACGATTGTACTGCTCGACCGCATCATGGAAGAACGTGGAGCGCAGCACATGCTCGATATATGGCCTAATTTTGAGGTGTTTATCCACGGAGCTGTCGCCTTTCAGCCTTACCGTGAGCTGTTTATGAAAAAATATTTTCCGAGCGACAAAGTAACCTACATGGAAACTTACAATGCTTCGGAAGGCTTTTTTGCGGTGCAAGACGACCTTGCCCACCCAGGCGAAATGCTGTTGATGCTCGATTATGGTATTTTTTACGAATTTGTACCTGTAGAAGAATGGGACAAACCGCATCCCAAAGCCGTTACGCTGGATGAAGTGGAGTTGGATAAAAACTACGCGCTCATTATTTCGACCAACAGTGGTTTGTGGCGCTATCAGATTGGTGATACCATTAAGTTTACCTCAAAATATCCTTTCCGTATAAAAATTAGCGGCCGTACCAAGCACTTTATCAACGCTTTTGGAGAGGAAGTCATCATCGAAAACGCCGACGAAGCCGTTACGTTTGCTTGTGAAAACACGGGAGCCGTGATCAATGACTACACCGCAGGGCCCGTCTATATGGACGATGGCAGTAAAGGTCGCCACGAATGGGTGATTGAGTTTAGTACTCCGCCGTCTCACTGGCAGAAGTTTTGTCACTTGCTGGACAAACGCCTTCGGGAAGTGAACTCAGACTACGATGCCAAGCGTTATCAAGACCTTGCACTGTTGGCGCCGCTCATGCACAATGTTCCGTCGGGCACATTTTATGAATGGATGGGACGTAGAGGAAAATTAGGCGGCCAAAATAAAGTACCACGCTTGAGCAATTCGCGGGAGTACTTAGAAGGAATTTTACAAATGGTGTATCAAATGGAGTAAATAAACCGAATGTAAATCCAAAAACTAGGCTTGGTCATTTTTTTGAAACGTAAAAAGCCTATTTTGCCACGAAAACAAACCATCGGTGTAAATAGTCCACCAGAAATTTTAGAATTACACAACTTTGCAACCGTTAACTAAAACCTAACAAAACCATGTCAAAAACCACATTAATTGTCATTGTCGTCCTTGCCATTTTTGGAATGTACGGCTGTAGTACTTACAATGGCCTCGTGAGCAAAGACGAAACTGTCAACAATGCTTGGGCCAACGTACAAAGCGCCTACCAACGCCGTGCCGATTTGATTCCTAACTTAGTAAATACGGTCAAAGGAGCCGCTGATTTTGAAAAAAGCACGCTTACCGCAGTGATTGAAGCGCGTTCAAAAGCTACCTCTATCCAGTTGAAGCCTGATGAATTGACTCCTGAAAATATGCAAAAGTTTCAGGCAGCTCAAGACCAATTGAGCGGGTCACTTTCGCGCCTTTTGGTATCGGTAGAGCAGTATCCACAACTAAAAGCCAACCAAAACTTCTTGGAATTGCAGGCGCAGTTGGAAGGCACCGAAAACCGTATCAAGGTAGAGCGTGACCGTTTCAATGAAGTTGTAAAAGGCTATAACCAATCGGTACGTACGTTCCCTGCCAACATTTTTGCTGGTATGTTTGGCTTTGCGCAAAAGGGCTATTTTGAAGCCTCTCAAGCAGCTCAAACGGCACCTACGGTGAAGTTCTAATTTCGTTTCTTCCGAAAGATTTAACAATCTTCCCGAAAGTTCCGAAACTTTCGGGAAGGTATGTTTCCCAACCGTAAACTTGTAAACTCTAAACCGTACATTGTTCATGTCTCTTCTTTTGACTCCTTCCCAACAAGAGCAAGTAGTAGCGGCGATTCGTTCGGCGGAACTGGTAACTTCGGGCGAAGTACGTGTTCATATTGAGACCAATTGCCTCGAAAGTGATGTCATCGAACGTGCCAAGCAAGTCTTTGCGGATCTTGGAATGCACCGTACCGATTTGAAAAACGGGGTGCTGTTCTATTTGGCAACAGACGACCGAAAGTTTGCCGTGCTGGGTGACAAAGGCATCAACGAACGCGTTCCTGATAACTTCTGGAACAATGTGCGCGATACAATGCGAGCTCATTTCAAAAAAAATGAATTTGCCGAAGGTCTCAGTCAAGGGATTCAGTTGGCAGGTGAGCAACTGAAAACGTTTTTCCCTCGCCAAGCAAACGACATCAACGAACTCTCCGACGATATTTCGTTCGGGTAACTTTTTTCCAATGCGTCATTTCTTTTCTCTTTTGCTGATAACCTTGTGTACCATTCGTGTTTGGGCACAAGATATTCCCGAACCGATGAACCCACGGCGTTTGGTTAACGACTACGCTGGTATGTTAAACGGTACAGAACGTGAAACCCTCGAACAAAAACTGCGGGTTTTTAATGATTCCACTTCGACCCAAATTACGGTGGTGATTGTGAAATCAACGTCGCCGTATCCGCCAGGCGATTATGCGTTTGAGCTGGGACGACGCTGGGGAGTTGGACAAAAAGACAAAGACAATGGGGTAGTGTTGTTGTGGGCGTCTGACGACCGCAAGATTTTTATTGCTACGGGCCGAGGCATTGAAGGTGCTTTACCCGATGCAATTGCCAAACGGATTATTTCGACGGTTATATCCCCTGAATTTAAACAAAAGATGTATTACCGTGGCCTTGACCGAGGAACGGATGAAATCATCAAATACACAGTGGGAGAATATAAATCGGACGGCACCGAGGGCGGCGATGGAGAGTTTCCCTTGGGTGTTATTATTTTCCTAATCATCATTGTTATCATTATTATCATCATCATTTCCAAAGCCAATAAAGGTGGCGGTGGCGGTGGTTTGAGCCGACGCGGCGGCGGTTGGTATCCCTACACAACCTACACGGGCTGGGGGAGCTCGTCGGGCAACTGGGGCAACAGCGGCGGTGGTGGCGGAGGTTCAAGCTTTGGTGGTTTTGGCGGGGGAGATTTTGGCGGTGGGGGCGCTGGAGGAGATTATTAGGAATGACGAGTGAGGAAGTGCAGAATGTCGAATAAAACCGTCTATCGAAAAAAATAACTGTGTTTTCGGTTGCTCAAAACCGAAAGAATACCCAAAAAAAGTCCTTATGAAAGTACGGCCTGCGGCGCTTATTATTGAAAATAACCATTTGCTTTTGCTGCGCTATAACTACAGCGGCAACGACGTATTTGCTTTGCCTGGTGGTAACCCCGACCGTGGCGAAACCCTCCCGCAGACGATTGAACGTGAATTAAGCGAAGAATTGGGCATTGAGGTAGAAGTTCAGGGAATGCTTTTTTCGGGAGAGGTACTGTTACCACACCAAAAAGATGATGTGCTTCATGTGATTTTTGGGGCTCAAATCATCGGAGGAATCCCGCGACTCAACCCCAACGAGACGACGGCCTTGGAAATTTGTTGGAAACCTCTCAAGGTTTTACACCAATTAAATTTGTACCCCAACGTTGGGCAATACATTCAAGATGGATTACTAGGCAGTCCCCCGCATCCCTACATCGGGCAAATCAACCAGCCTTTTTTTAGTTAACAAGGACCCAACAAGCATTCCTAACAAGCTTGCGGCTGTTCCGTAGAGAATGGCAGGAAACGTCGTATGCCACACAAATGCGCACACCACCCAAACGACTAACCCGAGTATCATTGAGGCCATACATCCTACAGCATTAGCGCGTTTCCAATAAAGCCCAAAAGTGAGCGGTACAAAAAGAGAGACCAAACTAAAGGCCGACGATTCTCCCACTAATTCAAAAATATCCTGCCGTGTTTGTGCCATCCAAATAGAAGCAAACGTCACGAAAACAACGCCTAAGCGAATGACAAGCAAAAGGCGGGTGTCAGATAGGTTAGGAAGATAGGGCTTGACAAGGTTTTCGCCCAATACTGCCGCAGGAGCCAAAATAGCCCCACTACTCGTACTCAATAAAGCCGAAATCAACGCGCCAAAAAACAGAATTTGAATCCACAACGGCGCGTGTTGAAGCACCATATTGGGGATGATGAGGGAAGTGTCTCCGTTCATCAATTCAGGATAAAGCGTTTTGGCCGCCAAGGCAATAAACAAAGGTAAAAGTGCCACCGTCAAATAAAGTCCTCCTGCAAAAATCGAAGACTTTACGGCGGTATCGGCATCTTTGGAAGCCATAACGCGCTGAAAAATATCTTGTTGGGGAATGGAGCCTAGGCCTACCGTAATCCAAGCCGCAACGTATTCGGCGTAGCTTTGCAAACTCATTTCTTTGGGGGTAATGCGGAAAAAATCGGCAGGCTGTTGGTTGGTGACGGGCGTGATTCCTCCAGTTTTGGAAAAGAGAATAATGGCCAAAATGATGAGCCCAAAAATCAAGATGATATTGTGTAAAAAGTCGGTAATAGACACTGACCACATCCCGCCCATGAACGTGTAGAACATAACGAGGATGGCGCCAACCCAGATGCCAGTGCTCAACGGCAGCCCAAACACCACTTGCCCAACGATGCCCATGGCGACAAACTGAGCAGCAATCCAACCAAAATAAGAAGGGATAATCATCACGGCAGAAACAAACTCTGACGTCCTGCCAAAACGCATCAAGAAAAAATCACAAAAAGTAATGATGTTCCAACGATAAAAAGTTCGAGCAAAAAATATACCGACAAGTATCAAACATAATGCTGCACCGAAAGGCTCTTCAATGACATTTAAGAAACCGCCTTCGATAAATTCTTTGGGGGCACCCATCATGGTTTCTGAGCCAAACCAGGTCGCAAAGGTAACCATAGTCGCCAATCCCATTGGTAAACGGCGTCCTGCCAATACAAAATCTTGGGTGCTATGTACGCGCCGAGAGGCCCAAAAACCGACGGCGACGTTGATGAGAAGATATATACCAATGGAAAAAATAAGCATAAATTAAGCAATGGAGTGAAGAGAGTACCAATTTGGGAACATAAACTGGTTTTTGCAAAACATTTTTCTTTCAAAAAATGCAACGCAGGTAACCACATAGCTCACATAGTTTTGTTTCACATAGAACACAGAGGTATATTCCTCTATTTTCTATGTGGTGCTTATTCTATTGTGCTCTATGTGTTTTAGAATGAATACCAGTTGGTAATTTTGTCAGGAATACGTAATTTAGATGAGACAACCTTAAAAGGGAACAAAATCAAGTCAGAAATTAAAACAAACGACTAAGGTCTGAATATGCAACGTTTTTTAGATAGATGGCATAGCCCATCGCTCAATAAGCACATGGAAATCGCGGTGTATGGTCATTACGGGTTCGCGCTATTGATGATTCCAACAGCCGCCGCTGATTACCTCGAATACGAACGTTTTCAACTCATTGATACGATTGCAAAACCAATCAACGAAGGGAAAGTGAAAGTTTTTTCGGTCAATAGTATCAATACTGAAAGTTGGTTAAACAATCACATGAGCGGACGCGACAAAGCCGTGCGTCATCAACAGTTCAACGACTATATTTTCAACGAAGTAATCCCTTACATCAAGAGCCAAACAAGTCCCGATACTCCCATTATTGCAGCAGGGGCATCGTTTGGGGCATTGCACTCGGCCAATATGTTCTTTCGTCGTCCTGATTTAATCAATGGGGTGATTGCCATGAGTGGGTGCTATGATCTAACGGCTTATACCAAAGGTCATTACGACGATAATGTCTATTTCAACTCACCTGTTCATTACCTTCGCAACCTTTCGGACGAAGCTTATTTGGCAAAATACCGCGCGAGTAACCACATCCACATCGTCACAGGCTCGGGCAGTTACGAAGACCCTGATTCATCACGTTACCTTTCGAGCGTGTTGAACTCCAAAAATATCCCGCATGAGTTAGACGTTTGGGGGCAAGACATTCCGCACGATTGGCCTTCATGGCGAAAAATGTTACCCTATTACCTCGAAACTCGCTTCTAACTTTTAGCGAATTACAACGATTTTTCCTGTTGTCTTGACTCCGTCGGCAACAGGAATATCTTCTCCGTTCTTCTTGACAGTCACCCGATACACGTACGTTCCTGCGGGTAGGTCGGTAGTGTTTGTCCAAATCCATTCGTTAAAACCAACCCGAGGAACAAACGAAGCGGTTTTGAAGGTTCGTCCTGTCATATCTACCAGCGTAATTGTTGCTTCGTTGGGGTTTTCTTTGCCCGAAACCGTAAAAGAAACTCTAATAAGATCACTAGCTGGGTTGGGAGTAGCTTCTACCGAAACCAGTTTTTGTTCATTTATCACTCGGAAACTGATTTGATAAACGCCCGTTCGGTTTAAAGTAGCATCGGCACCCTGAAAACGAAGGGTGTACATCCCGTCGGGAAGGGTTGCGGGACGAAATTCGATTCGAGCTACATTTTGGTTATCGGCTGGTACAAATCGAATGACTGAGTTGGAAAAAGCAATCCGTTGGAAGGTCGTTTGCGAGGGGCGTTGCAAAAACAAATCCATGCCCAAGGTATCTCTTTTGAAAAGAAAACGATTCTCGTCTTTGAGCTGAAACAAAATCGTTGGTGTAGCCGAAACTACTTCTCCGTCGCGGATGCGCTGTCCGTCAAAAAACACATCAAGCGTGGGAGCAAAGCGGTCGGGTATAACCGTAAACGGTAGATTGATGGTGTTGTTGTCGTAGTTCTGCTCGGGTTGTTGGCGCGGATTAATGTTGACTAGCAAACGGTTATCTCCCCCTTTGCCCAAGGTAGGCATTGAAATGGTAAAAGTGGCTTCTTCATTGGGTTGCAGGCGACCTAATTTTCGCTCACTCATTTGGGGAGCACCAGTGGGGCTAAAAATTGTTTGCTGAACAACAAGCGAATCGCGAAACGCGACGGGAGAGATGTTTTTGAACGAAACATTGACTGAAACCACTTCTCCTTCTTGACGTTCAAGAGCGCCATTAAGGCTTGCCGTGGCACTTCCTTCGGGAACGGGGGTGTAGTTGATCCACCAATTTCGTAATTGCAAAGGTGTACTCACTCGCGCATCTTTATTGGCCAGTTGAAGCCTTAAACGAAGGTAAGGATATGTATTGACGTCAACGTCTTGAAGAGAAACTGTCCCCATGGCTAGGCCCGTTTTTAACACCTTTTCAGTACCGTTGAGGGAAATCCCAATCACTTCTAGGGTCGCTTGTGTTTGGTTGGAAGTGAGGGGCTCTGTTTTGTAGTTCAGCGTTTTCCATTGACTAGCTGGCCCCACCAAAGAAGAGGTAATTTGCCCTTTCCCGCTGTTACTTTTCACCGTAAAATTATCCAATGTAAGTGTCCGAAGGCTCGGGGCAAGGTCATTGGGGTCTGCGACAACCTCAACGGCAGGTTGTTTGGCTCCTTTCTGAACAATCAACAAATAAGGGCTTTGAAGACGTGCCATACTCGCTTGCGTCAGTCCTAGTTCAGTCAGTTTATTAAGCTCTGAGGCAGGCCACAAATCAAATTGAATACCGTTGAGCGTCATCAACACAATCCAATCACCGTCAGGAACTGCGTCCACCCATTTGCTAAAAAGCTTATCGTTCACAATTTCACGTTGGCGGAGGGTATTCATAACGTAAGGTGGATTTCCGCAATTGCGGCTGGGCATCACTGAGTATGCCTGCAGGTTGTCGCGGTGAAGCGCCGTGACGGCAAGATTGGCACCAGGTCGCCAATTGTCGATTTGGTCGAAAGTCGTGCAATTCCCTTCTACCACCAGCAAAATGTCGTTGATGGATAATTGTGATACTTTGTAACCCTCATTGAAAGCCCCGACGGAACTTCCTGCGACTACGGCTTTGACGTTGGTGGAAACGGTCTTATACGACCAAGTAGGTTGGGTGTTGACGGACAAATTTACCTCTAATGGAGTGGCTTTGGTAAACTGAGAAGGCTGACGCTGTGCCCAACCTTCTCCGCCATTTTTGACAAAAGTAAACGAACTTTCAGTCCAGACATTGTCGCTGCTTGCGGGGCGGTCGGCGTAGCGAATGCGCCAATAATAAGTGGTTGAATCGCGGTTGAGAAGCGTCACTTTCCACGTTGGTAGCACCGTTGCGGCAATGGCTTGGGTACGTTTGAAAGGACTGTCAAAACGGGTAGTCGTATCAATCTCAACGGTATAATTTCGGTTGCTATTGTCTATTTGTTGGGCCACCAGCAGCGTGGTTGGCGTGCCATTTTCGGTCGTAGAAACCACGGAATACTCAGCAGGTAACAAAGGATAAGCCCCCGCTACGGGTAAACTTAATTCAACAGAAGCTAAATTATTCGTACGACTGTTTTCGGCCAAAACGCCATTGGGGTCAATTTGAACCTCAAAACGATTCAAGCCGCTTTGACTACGGTCGTGGGAAAGGCTGAAGGTAAGTGTATCAAGGTAAGCAACAGCTGAAAAGGTAGCGTCATAGACCGAAACGGCTCCGTCGCGGGTAGTACGGGTAAGGCGAATGGGGAGTTTTTCGTTGCGATAAAGCCCCAGATTAGCTACTACCACCTTGATTTTGAGCGAGTCACTAAACGCAGAAACAGCAGCTCCGTTTTTACTTTGAACCAAAATACTTTGGCTATTAACACTATAATCAGGTTTTTGGGTGGGGAAAATAACCACGGCAGGGTCGCCTTGAAGCGTCATCTGTTGGGCATCTGCTTGGTAAGTAGGGTCTTCGGGGTAAAGCGCCAACGTTTTACGGATAATTTGCTGGTAAATCTCCCCAAACGGTCGATTGAAGTTGGTGCTATCACCCAGCATGACGTTATAAAAGGTGTTGGCATAATCATTCAACGAATACACATAAGCCACGTTGGAGTGTGCCAAAAACAAAATAGCGCCGCGGTCTTTGGTCGTAATCCAGTCTTGGGCGTAGGTTCGGCTGTACCCAAACGTAAAGTTCCCAACCACGCAGCCATTGGCAAATACCAACGGATAACGGCCTTTATTGCGGTAACCAAACACATCATTGGAAACCATACCCAAGTCAATATCGGTGACGTTGAGGGCTGAATGCCCAAACAGCGTCATAATCCCTGCGCCTTCATTGACCTCGTTGGTAATGCCCACGTATTCAATGGCTTCGTCGGTTTTTTTTGTGATGGTCGTTACTTTGGCGCCCAAAAACTCTTTTTGAGCTTTTTTCCTGAAAGACTCCATGATACCCAAAAATTGTCCTTGCTCAAAAGAATTGGTACCGCCACTCAAATGCAGGATGTTTTTTCGCCAAAGCGCATTCATGGGCGTGGCTTCGTGCTCTTTTACTTTTTCCAAATAGTTAAGTACTTCTTGTGGATTATCGGTCCAAATTCGCCCCGTAGGAAGGGCGGGTACGAGCGAGGGTTGCCCTTTCAAGCCGTGCGAAAAAAGGTTGTCGGAGCCAGGCCATCCAAACGTTGGCACCATGTCCACATTCGCAAGGTTGGAATTGGTACGGTTAAAGTCAATTTGTTGGGTACGTCCTACAATGAATAAAAACTTGGGGCTCCCTTTTTCGACCATAAATTGTACAAAACGACGCACGGCCAACGGGCTAAACTCACCGTAGTTGAACTGATTAACGAGCAAGTCCATCTGCACAGTGAGGGTGTCGTATTTCCCTCCTGCGACAGACGCTCGGTAGCCACCAAACTGTTTGGCGACGTTGATAAGATTACGGTGTGTCACGACCAGATAATTGGCTTTGGTTGGGTCGATGTTGCGGAACGAAACGCGCTGTATGCTCGGAACGGCCAATGGGAGGCGCGTGGCAAAAAGCGTTTTTCCCGAAGCGGTTTCCCGCACTACGGCTTTTAAGGTGCTGTTTTCGAGGGTTGAACCAACGCGACCTACGTTGTTTTTGTCACTGATGTCAAACAAGCGTGTGGCAGCGGTAGCATTGGCAATTTCGAGGTACGATTTGTTTTGAGAATTGGGTAAAAGGTAAAAGTATTTCTGAGGATTATTGAGCACATCGAAACGTTGGGGATAGCGGAGGCGATAATAAGTCACGCTATAAACATCTTCGGCTTGGTTGGGAAAACCACCTCTTGAAATCGTGGCAATTGAAATACGATTGCTGTCGAGCGACACGTCCGAAAATGAAATAGGGTACTGAACCAACAACGCATTTTGGTAACTAAACCGAACCGTATCCACTAACCGATTGGCATTGACCGCACTTCCAACGCTGATTTCGATAAAGTGGGCACGGTGGTCGCGGCCCATCAAATGCAGCTCAAGCTGAGGTTGAAAACCCGTTCGGACGGGATTTTCGAGGGTAAATCTTCGTTGGTTTCTTTTGTTGATGGAAATTTCAGGCCCCGTCCATCCTTCGCCATAATCATAAAAAGAGTTTTGCGCCCCACTCGGCGAACCCAATGGATACATCAACCCTTCCGACATGCCCGTGTAGTTGTAACTTGCAATGTTGGAAACCAATAAATCTTCGCGGTGATAAGGCTCAGGAGTGAGCGTTGGGGTCGGATTTTCCTGATAAAAACCCATGCGTTTGCCTGCTTGTCCGTCGAGTCGCCACGTCAAAAAGTAAGCAGTGGTGTCGGAATAAAGATTGTATAGCTTGTGAGGTTGCGCACTGTGTGGAAGATACAGGAGAGAATCTTGCGTACCGTCGTTGCCTTCCCCGTAAAACTCAAGGTAGTCGCTCTCGTCCAAGCGGTTGTCGGTTTCGCCTTGAATAAAAATGGCCTGTTCTTTTCCCCGAAAAAACAACTGAATGGAGGTAGGGTTGAGGGTCGAAACAGGAACCCCCGCTTGGCGAAGTTCGTTGGCGGAAATACGATAAAGCCCTTTTTGAGCAACAGGAATTTTAAAATATGTTTGCTGAAAATTAATCCACTCGTTGCCGTAACGTTGGGCGTTGGTTGAGAGTGCAAGAATAAAAAAGAAAAACGTAGCAATTATCGCCTCTACCTCAAATCTAAGTTTCATGGTTTTTACTCACTGATATTGAAGATGCAAGTTAACGACTGAGCGAAGAAATGCCAAGTATTTAAAAAAATGTTATGCTTGCAGAGTAATTTTTGCAAAAAAAATGGTTGTTTTGTGGTAAGGAATCTAAAACGTTAAACAATAAGACGAAACAACCTTAAAACATGAACGCATACATTGTAGCAGGATACCGCACCGCCGTGGGAAAAGCCCCGAAAGGTGTTTTTCGTTTTACACGCCCCGACGACCTTGGTGCAGAAGTAATCAAACACATGATGGCGCAATTGCCACAACTTGACCCCGCTCGAGTGGATGACCTCATCGTAGGAAATGCCGTGCCCGAAGCTGAACAAGGAATGCAAATTGCGCGTTTTATTTCGCTGCTTGCTTTGCCTAAAAGCGTCCCTGGTTTTACCATTAACCGTTACTGTGGGTCAGGGGTGGAGGCGATTGCGATTGCAGCGGCTAAAATCAATGCTGGTATTGCGGATTGCATCGTGGCAGGAGGAGTAGAGTCGATGTCGATGGTGCCTACAACGGGCTGGAAAACGGCCCTCAACTACGAAATTGCGAAAGACCACGCCGATTATTACATTGGAATGGGGCTAACGGCCGAGCAAGTAGCCAATCAGTTTAAAATCAGCCGCGACGAGCAAGATGCGTTTTCGTTGGCTTCGCACCAAAAGGCATTGGCAGCACAAGCTGCGGGTAAATTTGACGGAGAAATTGTGCCTATTACGGTAAAAGAAACGTTTTTTGACGCTAACTCAGGAAAGAAAAAAACCAAAGAATATGTAGTAAGCAAAGACGAAGGCCCACGCGCTGACACTACCCTCGAAGCATTAGGGCGTTTGAAGCCCGTATTTGCAGCAGGCGGAAGTGTGACAGCAGGTAATTCGTCTCAGACGTCAGACGGAGCGGCTTTTGTGGTGGTGATGTCTGAAAAAATGGTAAATGAACTAAACCTCAAGCCAATCGCACGTATGATGTCGTACGCATCGGCAGGAGTAGAACCGCGCATTATGGGTATCGGCCCCGTGGCGGCGATTCCGATTGCGCTAAAACAAGCGGGTCTTACCCTCAACGACATTGACCAAATCGAACTGAATGAAGCGTTTGCGGCTCAGTCATTGGCAGTAATAAAAGAATTAGGAATTGACCCGACTAAACTTAACCCTAACGGGGGAGCCATTGCACTTGGACACGCCCTTGGCTCAACGGGCGCGCGTTTATCGGTGCAATTGTTCAATGAAATGCGTCGCCGCGACCAGAAATACGGAATGGTGACTGCCTGCGTCGGTGGTGGCCAAGGCGTAGCAGGTATTTACGAGTTTTTGAACTAATACTGTGTAGAGGGAGTGGGGCAGAGGGTTTGAAAAGGGAGTTTTTTCGTACCCAAAGCCCTCTGCCAGCCCCTCTTTGCCACCTAATCTTTTACCGCAATGACCGAAATTTCAACGTTAACATCTTTCGGGAGGCGTGAGACTTCTACGGTTTCACGGGCAGGGTAGTGACCCGAAAAAAAGTGCCCATACACTTCATTTACCTTCCCAAAGTTATTCATGTCCTTCAAAAAAATAGACGTTTTGATGATGTTATGGTAGTGAAGCCCTGCTTCTTTTAGGATAGCTCCAATGTTTAACATCACCTGACGCGCTTCGTGTTCGATATTTCCCGTAACGAGGTCGCCATTGTCAGGGTCAATGGGAATCTGACCTGAGACATACAACGTATCGCCAACCATCACAGCTTGCGAATAAGGTCCAATGGGCGAGGGAGCCGCAGTGGTGAAAATGATTTTCTTCGACATAACTATAAAATTATAAGGTTAATTTAGTCACTTCGGCTACGATTTGCAATTCTCACTAATACAATTGACGGTGGGTGGTCAACTATGAACTCATTCTAATTCGCGTAAATACATCTGGATGGTGTTTTCCAGGCCATAGTAAAGGGCGTCGCAGATGAGTGCGTGGCCGATGGATACTTCGTCCAAGTGCGGTATTTGTTGCTTTAAAAATCGCAGGTTATCCAAACTCAAATCGTGCCCCGCATTCAGTCCCAAGCCTACTTCTTTGGCAACGTTCGCCGCGCGTACGTAGGATGCCACCGCTTCTTCACGGTTGTCAAAATACTCAGCGGCGTAAGGTTCGGTATAAAGTTCTACGCGGTCGGCTCCGCAAATTTTGGCACCTTCAACCATGGCTTCGATGGGGTCAACGAACACCGAAACTCGAATTCCTGCCGATTTGAAGGTCTGTACTAAATCAGTCAGTCGGTCGCGATGAGTAATGGTGTCCCAGCCTGCGTTTGAGGTAATTGCTCCCAGTGCGTCAGGAACCAACGTTACTTGGGCGGGTTGGGTTTGAAGTACCAATTCAACAAACTTCTTTTCGGTAGGATTTCCCTCAATGTTAAATTCTGTGGTGACGACTTCTTTGAGGTCAAGTACGTCTTGATAACGAATATGACGCTCGTCGGGACGGGGATGAACCGTGATGCCTTGCGCTCCAAATCGCTCGCAATCAAGCGCAGTTCTTACGACATTTGGATTATCGCCGCCCCGCGAGTTGCGGAGGGTAGCAATTTTGTTGATGTTTACACTAAGACGAGTCATAAGCGGTAGTTAATTAATGGTCGAATAGACACACCCAAAGGTATTCGGAAAACGACTTTTTGACAATTTTTAGTTCAGAAACTTGATATTCTGAGTTTTTATCTATATTTCGTCAAAATATTTATTCATCAAACACTTTATCAACCTTGAAAGAAACCTATCACAAATGGTATTCCCCCACCTTGGGGCGCGACATTGAGATGCAGGTATTTGGGCATTGGGGGTATCCCATTTTGCTCTTTCCGACGTCGATGGGGCGTTATCACCAAAACAAAGACTTCGGACTGATTGAATCGGCGCGATGGTTGGTTGAATCAGGCAAAGTAAAGCTCTACTCGGTTGATAGCATCGACCGTGACAGTTGGTATGCCAAACACCTTCATCCTTCGGTGCGCGTACACAATCACAGTATTTACGATAGTTTTTTGACCAACGAACTTGTGCCTACGATTCGTCACGAAAGTAATGTTGACAAAATCGGGGTCGCGGGCTGTAGCTTTGGTGGCTATCATGCCCTCAATTTTGCGATGAAACACCCCGACAAAGTCGCGTATCTGTTTAGCATGAGTGGCGCGTTTGATATTCGTAGTTTCTTGGAAGGCTACAGCGACGAAACGGTCTATTACAACAATCCCGTGGATTTTATGCAAAATGAAGAAGG
Organism: Runella limosa DSM 17973; assembly: GCF_000482465.1. Classification (GTDB taxonomy): domain Bacteria; phylum Bacteroidota; class Bacteroidia; order Cytophagales; family Spirosomataceae; genus Runella; species Runella limosa. The sequence continues at coordinate 9,421 of NZ_AXVJ01000043.1, read as the reverse complement.
CTGGAAATACAACCACATGAAAATTGTGCTTGGGACGTCCGAATGGGATATCTGTCTCAACGATAACGTGCGGATGTCGCAAATCTTGAACTCAAAAGGCATCAATCATTGGCTTGACATTCGTGGGTGGGAGAGTCACGATTGGCCACTTTGGAACAAAATGTTTCCGCATTATCTCTCATTAATGGGTTTATAAAAAGCTGCTTATCCCCAATAGTAGCTTAACAATAACAATAAAACTCTCCCATTGGGGGTGGGGGGGCTCAAACATCATGAAAAAAATAGGAATTTTACACGGAATGGAAAATACGTTTCCGCAGGCATTTGTGGAGCGTGTCAATCAATTGGACGGAAAAAACATCGTAGCCGAACCCGTACTTATCGACCGTGTTGTGCAGGGCGAAGCTACTGACTATGCCGTAATCATCGACCGTATTTCTCAAGATGTACCGTTTTATCGGGCCTACTTGAAAAACGCTGCCCTCTGTGGAACGGCCGTTATCAATAACCCCTTCTGGTGGAGTGCTGATGAGAAGTTTTTTAACAATGCGTTGGCCGTAAAATTGGGCGTCCCTGTACCAAATACGGTGTTAATGCCATCCAAAGAGCGTCCAGACGACACCAGCGAGACTTCTTTCCGCAACCTTAAAATGCCGATGGCATGGGGCGAAATGTTTGACTACGTCGGTTTTCCTGCCTACATGAAGCCGCACGCAGGTGGTGGTTGGAAGAGCGTTTATAAAATCAACGACATGGACGACCTTTGGCACAAACACGCCGAAACGGAGCAATTGGTGATGCTTCTCCAGAGCGAAGTGACGTTTGAGGATTATTATCGTTGCTACTGCCTTGGTGGAAAATACGTCCACATCATGCCTTACGAACCGCGTAATCCGCACCATTTGCGGTATGCGACGCAGCCTAAAACAACGGGCGAAGCGCACAAAAAACTAATTGCGACGATTACCGATTACGTACTCCGTTTGAACAAAGCTTTAGGGTACGATTTTAATACGGTAGAGTTTGCGGTACACAACGGCATTCCGTACGCGATTGACTTTTGTAACCCCGCTCCTGATGCCGATATTCATTCGGTGGGACAAGAAAATTTCGATTGGATTGTCGATAACGCGGCTAAAATGGCGATTGAAAAAGCCCAAGCCCACAAAGACGGTCAAACTAACTTAACGTGGGGCTCGTTTGTGCGCACTTCGGCGATGAACCTACCGATTAGCCATTTGGCCAAAGGAGATGTAGAGCCTACCGAAGAAAAGCCTAAAAAAGCAGCGTCAAAGGCCAAAGCCGAGGAGCCTGCCAAAAAAGCGCCTAAAAAGAAATAAGTTTTTCAGCGGACGATTCACTACCCAAGACCTATGCACCAGTTTACAATCGGTATTGAAGAAGAATTCCAGACCATCGACCCCGAAACCCGCGCGTTGCGTTCGCACATGTCGAAGATTGTTGAGAACGGAAAAATCATTCTCAAAGAGCGTGTGACGGCCGAAATGCACCAGTCAGTAGTGGAGGTGGGGACCAATATTTGTACCAATATTGAGGAAGCGCGGAAAGAAGTAACTTACCTGCGCAAGATGATTATTGACCTCGCAAAGCAGCAAAATTTACGAATTGCTGCCGCAGGAACGCACCCGTTTTCGGATTGGCAAGACGAATTAATTACGCCCAACGAACGCTATGACAAGCTCATCGAAGAAATGCGCGACGTGGCACGGGGGAATTTGATTTTCGGTTTGCACGTTCATATCGGGATTCCAGACCGCGATACAGGAGTGAAGTTGCTCAACTCACTGACGTATTTTTTGCCGCATATTTATGCGCTTTCTACCAATTCTCCTTTTTGGTGCGGGCGCAATACAGGCTTTAAGTCGTATCGGTCGAAGGTGTTTGATAAGTTTCCGCGCACGGGTATTCCCGAGTATTTTGAAACTGCCCACGATTACGACGACTACGTGAACCTGCTCGTTAAGACGGGTTGTATCGACAACGGTAAGAAAATTTGGTGGGATTTGCGTTTGCATCCTTTCTATAACACGATTGAATACCGCGTGTGTGACATTCCGATGCGCGCCGACGAAACTATCTGTTTGGCGGCGTTGATGCAGGCATTGGTGGTGAAGATTTATAAATTGATGAGCAAAAATCTCAATTTTCAACACTACCGCAAAATCCTCGTCAACGAAAACAAATGGCGGGCGGCTCGGTACGGTATTCACGGAAAACTTATTGATTTTGGACGCAAAGAAGAAGTGCCTTATTTCAAATTGGCGGAAGAACTCCTTGAGTTTGTCGATGATGTCTTGGACGAACTAGGCAGTCGTAAAGAAGTAGAGTACATCCACAAAATCTTAGAAATGGGCACAGGCGCCGACCGACAATTGGCCGTCTGGGAAGCCACCCACGATTTGAGCCGAGTGGTAGATTATATTGTGGAAGAGACTGAGTATGGTCTCTAATAATTTATTAAAAAAATGAGAGAATTGCCTTATTGGCAATTCTCCATTCATTAAAAAAATGCAACAAAAAGGAGCGAATTTGCTCGTATGTATCGTTAACAATAAACGATACAACAATTCAACCGTTTCATGAAGAAAATTATTCTCTTTCTCTCTGTGCTCGTTTTCATTTCTTGTGACGAGAAAGTTACCCCCACACCCGTTACAACCCCGACTTGCAACATTAGTAGCGAAACTGGTAGAGACAATGCCTACCGACTCGACTATGTGTATGCTCCCAATGGCGTGCCTGAAGGAGTAAATATTTCGGTAAAAGACAATGCGACGGGGCAATTGAAAGCTACTGGTAAAGCAGTATATACTTATGCAGACAACCGATTGGTGAAAGTAGTGGATGGAGACGTAGAAGAAACTCTCGAATACAACGCCAATGGTTCCATTGCTCGATTAACCGTAGTAAAAACCCCCGAAGCGAATTATGTCAATTACGTACTGAACTTCACCACCGATGCCAATCAGCGCATCACGAAAGTGACGGACTCAAAGGGTATGGAAGCGACAATCACGCGTGATGCACAAGGCAATATTCTGGAAACAATCACCAAAGACACCCGCACCAATCAGGAGGTGTTTCGGGTTGTATTGACGGGTTATGATAGCAAAAAGACGATGTTTGATGCTTTTAAGGGCTGGCAGTTTAGCGTTTTGGGGTATTATGCCGATTATATCAAATTTCCACTTTTTACCACAAAAGCGGGCGGGAATGCCACCAAACGGACTGAATACGAATCAGGAAAAGCTGTGAGAGAAACCACTTATACCTTTACTTACACCACTGACGGATTTCCGTTGACAGAACAAACCCTTACGCGATTTTTGGACGGTTCTGGGATTTCGACGTATAGCAAAACGTTTACTTATACCGATTGTAAATAAACATTTGTGCGGAAATAGACTTTGCGGTCCGCCGCCGCGGCGGACCGCAAAGTTTCGTCTAATTCTGCGATAAGTATTTAAGTAAAAAGACAAAATAGTAGTAGGTATATAAACGTTCCTGCTACTAAATTCTGTAGTCGCTATATATCTTTTGTGGTGTATTGATTTTCAGGTAGTTATATTGGGTTTTGTTTGGAAGTCTCCCTTATTGTTTTTACTTTTGAGTAGATGCTTTTTTCAGGATATTGTACCATGTTTCCATGGACGGTGTTAAGTTATTTACCCTTTAACTATCCATCAAAATGAATAAGCTATTAACTCTTCTTCTATTGGCTTTCTTTTTTACTTCCTGTAAAACAAGTATTAGCAACAAAAAAACACAATTAGGTATGAAGACAGAAAACAGCACGACAAGCCTTACCCTTGCTGCCGTGGAAAGGTTTAATGCGGCGTTCAATCGTCATGATGTGGATGCTGTGATGAATGCCATGACCGAGGATTGTATCTTTGAGAATACCAATCCCGCACCAGATGGTGCTCGTTTAGTAGGGGCGGAGCAGGTCAGAGCGTATTGGACAAAATTCTTTACGAATAACCCAGACGCTGTTTTTGAGGCAGAGGACATATTTGCCTCTAGCGACCGTTGTGTGGTCAGGTGGATTTATCGCAAAACAAAAGATGGAAAACCTTGGCATTTGCGGGGAGTAGATGTTTTTAAAGTCCGAGACGGAAAAGTAGCAGAAAAACTAGCTTATGTAAAAGGGTGATTGATGCTGCTACATGATAGGTTTCCTCGTGCTTTTTCGCTTATCACAATTTCTCCCTTATCTTCTTTGCAATCTCTGCTAGTTCTTCTTGGCTCATTTTGAGCTTGTTATTGAAATTCATGTCTGCCATGCTGTTGAGCGGGATGAGGTGTACGTGGGCGTGGGGCACTTCGAGTCCAACTACTGCAACGCCAATTCGCTTGCACGGAACCGCTTTTTCTACGGCGGCCGCCACGGTTTTTGAAAATTGCATCAATCCAGCGTAAAGAGCGTCATCTAAATCAAAAATATAATCGACTTCTTGTTTTGGAATGATGAGCGTATGTCCAGGTGCACAAGGAAAAACATCGAGAAAGGCTAAAAAATCGTCAGTTTCGGCGATTTTGTGGCAAGGAATTTCTCCATTAACGATACGAGTGAAAATAGAAGGCATAGCGGTAACTGTTAAATTTGGCGAGCAATATACAAACAAAAATGGCTTCTTTGGGCCTACCATCGGCGGCGAATTCGCATTTTGTATAGCCCTAATCGGCGAGTGACGTTGAAGGTAGCGACTTGATACGCGTCGTTTTTCTTAGCATTGCCTGCATGACTAACGCCATCTAAATAATCAGAAGTTGAAAGCCTAAAAGACGCTTCAAGCCCCACAATCCACTCGGGAGACACATCGTATTTAATACCTAGTCCAATGGGAAAAGACAAATGAAACGCATTGTACTGAGCCGCTCGGTCGATGGCAATGCCTTCACGTATCCAAGTGTAGGGAGTTTGGCTTTCGTCGAAGTTGATTTGAGGTTTGGCATAAACTACCGACACGCCCGAGAAGAAATAAGGCGAAAAGAATGATTGAAATCCATTTTGTTGACGATAAAAAATCGGGTTCATGTTGTAGAAATCCCATTCGAGCAAAAGTGAATTTTCAACAAAATTAGTTTCGAGGGTCAAATTGCGAGAAAGCCGAGTGGGGTAGTGCTTATCGCGCCCCCAAAATTGCCCTCCTTGAACGTTGTAGCGAAGCGCCACTACGTCTCCAATGTACTTTCTTGCATAAAGATTGACGGAGGGACGAAATTCTCTGGGCCATAAATCGTGCCGATTGAGGTCGCCTAAATAACCTACGGCTCCTGTGCCAATACCTACTTCCCAGCGGTGCATCGACTGGCAAAATGCTGCACGGGCCAGTAACAATAATAGTGCCGAAATAACGAATGAACCCAATAATCGCGTCATTATGGGGATTTTGAGGGTTATGTGATTGATTGAATAGGGTAAGTTCTGAGAACGGTAAATAGTAAGCAAAAATAGTACCAACGTCTAGTAATTAAGTAGAGAAAATAAAAAAGAGGGTGCTTTGAAGGGGTAGTTTTTAAATTTGTAAAAAACGACTTTTGGTTTTTCAGGACAAAACTTCTAATTTTGCGCTCTGATTTTCAGGGGTGTGTCAGAATTGACACATTTTTTTGGTCAAGAAACAGACTTAACAGATTCAATAACAATCACAAAAACCATGGCACGTGATTTAAAATTCACAAGAAACATTGGGATTGCGGCTCACATTGACGCGGGTAAAACCACCACAACGGAGCGTATTCTTTATTATGCAGGGGTAAGCCACAAAATCGGTGAAGTACACGACGGTGCAGCGACGATGGACTGGATGGCGCAAGAGCAAGAGCGCGGTATCACCATTACGTCTGCAGCTACAACAGTAGATTGGAAATGGAGAGACAACAATTACCACATCAACATCATTGACACTCCAGGTCACGTTGACTTTACGGTAGAGGTAAACCGTTCACTCCGCGTATTAGATGGTCTTGTGTTTTTGTTTAGTGCAGTAGATGGTGTTGAGCCTCAATCTGAAACTAACTGGCGTTTGGCCAACAACTATAACGTGGCTCGTTTGGGCTTCGTAAACAAGATGGACCGTTCGGGTGCTGATTTCTTGAACGTGTGCAAGCAAGTAAAAGAAATGTTGGGTAGCTACGCAGTACCTTTGCAGTTGCCTATCGGTGCAGAAGACCAATTCAAAGGGGTAGTTGATTTGATCAACAACCGTGGTATGATTTGGAACGAGCATGACAAAGGAATGACTTACGAAGTTGTGCCTATTCCTGACGATATGAAGGAAGAAGCAGCTGAGTGGCGTGAGAAACTCCTCGAAGCAGTAGCTGAGTATGATGAGACGTTGATGGAGAAATTCTTCGAAGACCCAGAGTCAATCACTGAAGATGAAATCTTGACAGCCTTGCGTGCAGCGGTAATCGACATGAAAATCGTTCCAATGCTTTGCGGTTCTTCATTCAAAAACAAAGGAGTACAAACAATGCTTGACTACGTGATGGCATTGTTACCTTCACCACTTGACAAAGAAAGCATCAAAGGTACAAACCCTGACACAGGCGCTGAGATTTCTCGCAAGCCAAGTGTTGACGAGCCTTTCGCAGCGTTAGGATTTAAAATTGCGACTGACCCTTACGTAGGTCGTTTGTGTTTTATCCGTGCTTATTCAGGAGTATTAGAAGCAGGTTCTTACGTTTTGAACAACCGTTCAGGTAACAAAGAGCGTATTTCTCGTATCTTCCAAATGCACGCCAACAAGCAAAACTCAATCGAGCGCTTAGAGGCAGGTGACATTGGTGCGGTTGTAGGTTTTAAAGACATCAAAACGGGAGATACCCTTTCGGATGAGAAAAACCCAATCGTTCTTGAATCAATGGTATTCCCTGATCCAGTTATCGGGTATGCCATCGAGCCTAAGAAAACAGCTGACCAAGATAACTTCTCGAAAGCTATCGGTAAGTTGATTGAAGAGGATCCAACGCTTCAAGTAGAATCAAACGAAGAAACAGGCCAAACCATCATCAAAGGGATGGGTGAGCTTCACTTAGAAATCATCATCGACCGTATGCGTCGTGAGTTCAAAGTAGAAGTAAACCAAGGTGCGCCTCAAGTAGCTTACAAAGAAGCACTTACTAAAAACTTTGAACACCGCGAAGTATATAAGAAGCAGTCGGGTGGTCGTGGTAAATTTGCTGACATCGTGTTCGAAATCGGGCCACGTGATGATCAGAAAGAAGGAGAAGAAGCCCCAACTGGTTTGTTGTTCGTCAACGAAATCGTGGGTGGTTCTATTCCTCGTGAATTTATCCCTGCCGTACAGAAAGGTTTCAATGACTCGATGAAGAACGGTGCATTGGCAGGTTACCCAATCGATTCAATGAAAGTTCGTCTATTCCACGGTTCATACCACGATGTTGACTCTGACTCATTGTCGTTTGAATTGGCAGCTCGTATGGGCTTCAAAGAAGCGGCTCGTCAGGCAGGTCCAAAATTGTTGGAACCAATCATGTCAGTAGATGTAGTAACTCCAGACGAATATACTGGTCCTATCACAGGTGACTTGAACCGTCGCCGTGGTATGATGAAAGGGATGGACTCAAAAGCAGGTGCGCAAGTTATCAAAGCGAATGTGCCATTGTCTGAATTGTTTGGTTACGTAACTGACCTTCGTACGATTTCATCAGGTCGTGCAACTGCCAACTTGACGTTCTCGCACTACGAATTCTTGCCAAACAACTTGGCGGAAACCGTAATTGCTAAGTCAAAAGGATAATTTTAAGTTTACTGTTTTGGGTTTATAGGTTTAGAGTTCAAATACAAACCGTAAACCCGAAACTTAAAAACTGTAAACATTAAAGATATTTCCTATCGGAGTTAATGGCTCTTTCGATGGGAGAATTAATAATCAATCAGAGCCAACCAATTATAATGAACCAGAAGATTCGTATCAAATTGAAGTCATTTGACCACAACTTGGTGGACAAATCGGCCGATCGTATCGTGAAAGCGGTAAAATCAACGGGAGCTGTGGTAAGCGGACCTATTCCATTGCCTACAGAGAAGCAAATCTACACAGTATTGCGTTCACCTCACGTAAACAAAAAATCACGCGAGCAGTTCCAACTTTGCACTTACAAGCGCCTTATCGACATTCACTCGTCAAGCGCTAAAACAGTAGATGCGTTGATGAAACTTGAATTGCCAAGTGGTGTTGATGTCGAAATTAAAGTTTAATGACATTTGGTTTCAAATAAAAAGCCGACCTTGAAAAGGGTCGGCTTTTGTTGTTTTAGGGATAAAATCAGGGTATTTTATCCCTAAAACCTATTGATAAGTTTTTAGGTTATTGTTTGCAATTCTCCATAGACTTACTGTATATTTGGCGCAGTGTATGCGTAAGCATATCATTTTCTACCGCTTCGGCGATTTACCCTACTTTCTGATACACAATAGTGACAGCCTTTTGCCAAAAAGCAGCTGTTTGTTAGAACTATATCCTATCCATTAGGAAAAGGATAAAATGGACTGATAAATGCTTGATTTGGTGGCTGTAAGAATAGAATGTTCGGTAAACAATAACCTAAATGATATGACAGCCAAGCAACACCCAGAGCAGCTCGAAAAATTAAATGCCTTAGAATTATTGCTCCTGAAGGAGAACGTACTACTTACCCGCCAAGAATTGAGAGTGCTGTATGAGGCTATAGAGGGGAAAGGCAATGCCGAAATAGCCCAACTTATGCATGTATGCCTAGGTACAATTAAGACAGTTCAATGGTAACTACAGAAACGCTTTTTCCGTTTTTTCAAGTAGAAGAGCTTGAAGAAAGATTAGAGAATAAATGGGGTGACTCTAATCCAACTAGAGGTCTCTAGTATCAATAACGTGGAGCAGATTTAGAAGCAGATGAGTCATGCGACGAAGAAGTCATAGCAGAGAAAAAAATAGTATTTGATTGTACTATAAAATTAAGTTGTACTTTTAATTTTGCAAAAAAATAACAGAAAAATGATAAAATATATGATAATATCGTTATTTTCGCTTCAATCTCTCTTTGGGCAAACTCATACTTTTGAAGGTACGAATCTAGCCCGCTAAAAAGTTGGACACAAATTAGGGTATAACTTTTAAATTTGTGATTCAATGGGAAAGCATCAAAAATCATGGAGCCAGGAGGAAAAACTGACCATAGTGAATTACTACAAAGAACACGGAGCTGCTAAGACATCTAAGGAGTTTAACGTCTCGAGTGCAAACATTTATAACTGGGTTTCCCAGTACGAAAAAGGAGGTTTTTCAAGCCCATCCAGCGTTAGTAACTCTGATAAAGACAAAGAGATTCTTCGCCTTCAGCGAGAGATTCAAGCTTATAAAGAGATAATCGCTGAAAAAGAATTGTCACT
>NZ_AXVJ01000042.1 GCF_000482465.1 Runella limosa DSM 17973 | reverse complement strand
AAAATAGCCCTGTTTAGGAAGCCAAGAAGGAGCACCAACCATCGTTTTTTTTTCAGGAAGCAGTTCAACTAAAGATGCCCAATCAATAGTTTGATAAATAGCTCCTAAATCAGTACAATTCTTGAAAATGTACAATTGGGAAGAGTTTGCAGAATTAACGTCGAAAAGTGTATCTTGCACCTGTATTTCAGTTTTGTGGTAAAAACAAAATACACAAAAACCCCGAAAATTGCCAATTTTGGTTCTTTTTCGGGGTTAATTTATTTGCAAATAAACTGTATATCAACAAGTTAAGCCTATAAAGGGAAGCCTACATAATTCGTAATTTTTCATCACAGCCTCACCACTTCTCCCACACCTGCTAATTGAATAAACCCCTGATTTTCTGGCTTTTTCTGTAATTCTTGCAACACCCGATAAGGATCACCCAGCGGCTCGTCTGATAGGTCAAACGTTCCGTAGTGCATTGGAATAAAGCGTTTTGCTTTGAGTTCATGGGCTGACTTGACGGCATCTTTAGGGCCCATGTGGCTGGCCGACATAAACCATTCGGGTTTGTACGCACCTACGCCCAACAGCGCTACGTCAACGCCTCCAAACAGTTGACCTAACTCTTGGTAATGCACCCCGTAGCCCGAATCTGACCCAAAATACACACTTTTTCCGTTAGCCCGAATCAAGTACGAACCCCAAAGGTTTTTATTGGTATCGTTGAAATAGCGTCGCCCCCAGTGACGAGTAGGCAAATAAATGACTTCAATTTTTGTGGAATCGGTTTGATACGCCTGAAACCAACCCGCCGACTGAATTTTTGCACTTTTTACCCAATCTCCAAATACCGTTTCTACCCCCAAACCCGTCAAATAAACCGCATTGGGGTTTTGAGGAGCCAGCGCTTTCAGGCTTTGCTCGTCGCAGTGGTCGCGGTGATCGTGCGAAACGATGATGTAATCCAAATTTTTGAGGTCTGAAATAGCCACGGGAAGTTCGCTAAAACGTTTCATCAAAAACGAAGGACTGTCGAGGACAGGGTCGGTCAAAAAAGTGACCCCATTGAGTCGGATAAAAAACGTAGCATGCCCGAGCCATACCACACAATCTTCGTTTGAATGTAGGAAATCCGAATTTTTGGTAACGCTCAGGCGAAACGTATCCGTTTTCTTTTCCTGTTTTTGTGGGTTTGTTTCCGTTTGCCAACGCCAAAGTTCACTAAAGGAAGGTAGCGGATTGAACGGGTCGTTCAAAAAACGCCCTTGAGGATTGATAGGATTTCCTTTCCAATCGGCTCGAATAGTTTTCAAGTTTGGATTTGAACGAAAACCTGCGACTTTCCAGTCAAATTTTTCGTACATAAAAAAATAAAATACGCTCCCCAAGGAAGCCACAACCACCAAGGTAACTAGCATTTTTTTTGACCGAAGAAAAGGTATCAAAGTACAAAGAATTAGTAGTATCAGAAACACCCTTGATAAGTTCATAGTTCGCCAAGGTTATAAAACTCTTTGCATTACCTTTTTGCACCAAATCCTTTTCTCTCTCATGGCACAAACTATACCTAACCGAATTTCGTCCGTTGACGCGTATCGGGGCTTTGTGATGTTCTTGATGATGGCCGAAGTTCTCGAATTTGGGCACATTTCCAAAGCCCTTCCCGAAAGCTCTTTTTGGGCTTTTTTAGCCTTTAACCAAGACCACGTCGAGTGGGTCGGCTGCTCGTTGCACGACCTTATCCAGCCGTCGTTTTCATTTTTGGTGGGCGTGGCGTTGCCCTACTCCGTCGCGAGTCGGGTGGCCAAAGGGCAGGTCTTCCGCGATATGTTTGGCCATACGCTTCAGCGGTCGCTTATTCTTATTTTCTTGGGGGTGTTTTTACGCTCCATGCACCGTGAGCAAACCAACTTTACCTTTGAAGATACCCTTTCACAAATCGGGATGGGCTACCCATTTTTGTTTTGGTTTGGCTTCAAGTCGGTTCGTACCCAGTTGACTGCATTGGCTACTATTTTAGTAGGCTATTGGCTCTTTTTTGTCCTGTATCCACTACCCGATGCCAATTTTGACTACGCTGCCGTAGGCGTCACTCCCGACTGGGAACACCACTTGAAAGGATTGGCCGCTCATTGGAACAAAAACACCAATGCCGCTTGGGCATTTGATCAATGGTTTATGAACCTTTTCCCGCGTGAAAAACCCTTTATTCGTAACGGTGGGGGGTATTCTACGCTAAGTTTTATTCCTACCCTTGGTACTATGACGCTGGGGCTATTGGCAGGACAATGGCTCAAAGACGAAACAAGCCCCAAAGAAAAAGCCCTGAAATTTGTGGCCATGGGTGTTAGTTTGTTAGTCATTGCACTAACCCTCAACTGGTTGGGTATTTGCCCCAATGTAAAACGCATCTGGACGCCCACATGGGTATTATTCAGTGGTGGCTGGTGCTTTATTTTATTGGCTGCTTTCTTTTGGTTGGTCGATATTCAGGGTTATCGAAAGGCTTTCTTTTGGTTAATTGTGATTGGAATGAACTCCATTGCGGCCTACGTAATCTCCCACACCATAGTAGAGTTTATTCATCACTCTATTCAAATTCACATCTCAAAAACGTACGACCAAGCCTTTGGAACGACCTACGAATCGCTCGTTCGAGGTGGGCTTATTCTTTTTGTAGAGTGGTCAATTTTGTACTGGATGTATAAAAATCGGATTTTTGTAAGAATTTAATCAGATTTTCACACCCTTTTTTGGACTATTCAAATAGAGCACCTACTTTTGTGATGCCGTTCCGAAAGGGCGGCATTTAATTTATGCAAAAAAGTCTATATAGATTATATACCATATCTGGAATTAGGATTATTAGTTTTATTGTCCTTCAGGCAGTAGGTTATAAAACGATAGCACAGCAAAAAGAAGTAACCCGTCAAACTTTGTACTGGACGCGCTACTATAATCAGTTGAATTTTCACCCAAGATGGGCTTGGCACAATGAAATCGACAATCGTAGGTTTTTACAGGCCAACACCCAACATCACTTGATTATACACAGCCATCTTCATTATAAAGTTTTGCCTAATATTGACATGGCAGCGGGTTTTACGTATTCGCGGCAAAGTCCCCAAAATCCTGACGCAACGGTACATTTGGTAGTCCCTGAGCTTCGGCCTTTTCAGGAAATAAACCTAACAATGCCCTTTGGAAAACGGCTGGTATTGGCCCAGCGGCTAAGAGTTGACGAGCGGTTTATTCATAGAAATAACGGAAAGCAATTGTTGGATGGCTATGATTTCAATTTTAGGATACGACTACGGGCGCAAGCCATTGTGTCATTGTCGAAGCAAAGTGCCGACCATAATACCTATCTTAAAATAGCCAACGAATTGATGGTCAATGCTGGAAAGAACATTACCCTCAACCAATTTGATCAAAACCGAATTTACGTTGGGCTTGAACAAAACCTTGGAAAAAAGTTAGCCGTCGAACTAGGCTATTTACACTGGTACCAGCAACGAAGCAGTGGGTACCAGTTCTTTAATCGAGACATTACGAGAGTTACGATATACCACCGAATTAACATAAAATCCTGATGAACCCAGCCACAAAAACGGCCCCTATTTCAGAAAAAAAGCCCCAATTCGACTCCGAAAAGTGGATGTGGATTGGAATTCCTGTGACATTGCTGACCCTCACCTTTGGGTATCTTCTCATCAAACACGGGTCTGACTTTTCTATCGAGAATTTAAAGGCGGGATTTAACTCTGACTTTGCTTTTTTCCTTCTTGTGGGGATTTTCGCCCAGCTCGTGGATGGAGCATTAGGCATGGGTTACGGAGCCAGTGCTACCTCTTTCTTACTAACATTAGGAGTGCCTCCCGCCGTGAGCAGTACCAGTGTTCACTTATCAGAAATGTTCACCACGGGTGCATCGGCTATCTCGCATTTTAAGTTTAAAAACATCAATAAAAAGCTCTTTCGCACGCTTTTGATTCCTGGCGTAATTGGCTCAATAACAGGCGCTTATTTATTGTCAGACGTTATCGACGGGAACGTCATTAAGCCGTATATCTCCGCCTATATGGTCGTGCTTGGCTGTATCATCGTCAGCAAAGGGTTGAAGAAAACAACCGTTAAAAAACCAACCAAACGCCTTGGTGGATTGGCGCTTTTTGGCGGGTTTATGGACGCCGTTGGCGGTGGCGGGTGGGGGCCTATCGTTACCTCTACACTTATCGGTCGCGGACGTGACCCTCGCTACACCATTGGCTCGGTCAATGCAGCCGAATTTGCCGTTGCATTCGCAAGTGGCATTACTTTCTTGCTCTTTGAAGGAATCAACAGCTGGCAAGTGGTGTTAGGTTTAGTATTAGGAGGGGTTTTAGCTGCGCCTTTTGGGGCCTATTTGGTCAACAAAGTCAACCGTAAACCGCTGATGGTCATTGTAGGTTGTTTGGTCATCTTCTTGGGCTTACGCGTAGTTTTAAAAGCGATATTGTAGTATAATGTGTAATTTTGCGACCTCATTCAAAAAGGTCTTTGTACTGGTAGCCAAACACCCACTTGTTTTGCTACCCTAATTTCTAAGAAAATCATGAAACGTCAGACGAAAGCGATTCGTACGCAAACGAAAAAAACGCAGTACCGCGAACATTCAACGCCCCTTTTTCTAACCTCAAGTTTTTCATTTGAGTCGGCAGAACAAGGTAAGGCATTGTTTGACGAAACAGAAGAAGGCAATATCTACAGCCGCTTCTCCAACCCTAGCGTGCAAGAATTTGTGGACAAAGTGTGTATGCTCGAAGGAGCGGAAGACGGCCTTGCCACTGCTACGGGTATGGCAGCCGTTTTTGCGAGTATGGCGGGTATCCTAAAGTCTGGCGATCATATTATTGCCTGTCGCGCCTTGTTTGGGTCAGCGCACCAAATTATTACCCAAATTTTTGCCAAATGGGGTATTACCTATACCTATTTGGACGCCGACGCTACCGAAGCACAGTGGGAAGCGGCTGTTCAGCCCAATAGCCGCATGGTGTACCTCGAAACGCCTTCTAACCCAGGGTTGGAGTTGGTGGATTTAGCGATGATTGGCCGTTTGTGCAAAAAACACAATTTGATATTCAACGTTGACAACTGTTTTGCGACTCCTATCATCCAAACGCCGATTGATTTTGGTGCCGATTTAGTGGTTCACTCCGCTACCAAATTCATGGACGGACAAGGCCGTGTATTGGGAGGGGTCGTGGTTGGTAAAGCCGAATACATCGCTCCAATTCGTTTCTTCTGCCGTCACACGGGGCCGTCGATGTCGCCATTTAACGCGTGGACATTGAGCAAGAGCCTCGAAACGTTGGAGCTTCGCATGGAGAAACACAGCCAAAATGCGCTGAAATTGGCGCAGGCGTTGGAAGCATTGCCTGAAGTCAAAAAAGTAAACTATCCTTTCTTGCCAAGTCATGCCCAATACGAGCTTGCGAAAGAGCAAATGAACGCAGGGGGAGCCATTGTAACGATAGAATTGGAAGGTGGTTTTGAACGCGTAAGCGCCTTTATGAAAGCACTCCAAATTCCGACTTTGTCATCCAATTTAGGAGATACCCGTACCATCATTACCAATCCATTTACGACCACTCACTCAAAATTGAAACCCGACGAAAAAGCGGCGTTGGGAATCACCGAAGGGTTGATTCGGATTTCTGTTGGGTTGGAGTCGATAGAAGATTTGATTGAAGACTTTTCACAAGCAGCAGTAGTAAGTGCAGAAGTACTGGCTGAAAAAATATAGTTATTACCATGACCCTCACCGAAACACATAGTACCGAATCGTTGCTACACCAAATTGAAGGCAAAACAGAAGTCGAAGCTCTTCGCCTTTTGTCGGAGCTTTTTCCTGGACAAGTGGCGTTTTCAAGTAGCTTAGGCTACGAAGACCAAGTCATTACCGACATGATTTTGGCCAATGGCATCGACATTCGCATTTTTACCCTCGATACGGGGCGGATGTTTCCTGAAAGCTACACGACCCTGCAAAAAACCAACAATCGCTACGATACCAAGCTAGAGGTGTTTTTTCCTCAGAGCGCAGGTGTTGAAAAATTACTCACCGAAAAAGGACCACTTAGCTTCTACGAATCCGTCGAAAACCGCAAAGAGTGCTGTTTTATTCGTAAAGTTGAACCCCTTAATCGTGCGCTCAAAGGCGTAAAAGTGTGGGTAACGGGTATCCGTGCCGAGCAGTCAAACAACCGTACAGGAATGCAAGCCATCGAGTGGGATGGAGGACATGACTTGTTCAAATATAACCCTTTGCTTGCTTGGAGTTTTGACGAGGTAAAACAATACGTAAAAGCTCACAATGTTCCCTATAACCCGCTGCACGACAAAGGGTTTGTGAGCATTGGCTGTGCCCCTTGTACCCGTGCTGTTCTCGAAGGAGAAGACTTCCGCGCTGGCCGTTGGTGGTGGGAAGATGAAAGTAAAAAAGAGTGTGGGTTACACGCCAGATAACCAAGCGCTCTTCGATTTAAACGTAAATTATCCAATTCAGACACGATACATCATGTCAAATATTCAAAGTCTATCCTCCGACGCACAACGTCAGGATTACCTAGACCAACTCGAATCGGAAGCCATCTACATCATGCGCGAAGTAGCGGGGCAATTTGAGCGTCCAGCATTGTTGTTTTCAGGCGGTAAAGATTCGATTACGCTGGTACGTCTTGCCCAAAAGGCGTTTGCACCAGGCAAAATCCCTTTTCCATTGGTTCATATCGATACAGGCCACAACTTCCCCGAAGCAACTCAATACCGCGATTGGATGGCCAATGAAGTGGGAGCAAAGTTGATTGTTCGCCAAGTAGAAGATACTATCAAAGCCAAAGGCTTAAAAGAACCAACGGGTAAAAACGCCAGCCGCAACTGGCTTCAAACGTTTACGCTGCTTGATACCATCGAAGAATTTGAATTCGACGCTTGTATCGGTGGTGCTCGCCGCGACGAAGAAAAAGCCCGCGCCAAAGAGCGTATTTTCTCCTTCCGCGATGAGTTTGGACAGTGGGATCCAAAACGTCAACGTCCTGAACTTTGGAATTTGTTCAACGGAAAAATTAGCAAAGGTGAAAACGTTCGTTGTTTCCCGATTTCTAACTGGACTGAACTAGACGTATGGGCGTACATTGAGCGCGAAAAAATTCCGCTACCAAGCATCTATTTCTCGCACCAACGTGAAATGATTTTGCGCGACGGGAACTTGCTCGCCAACGCCGATTTTATCTACAAAGACGACTCCGACGTGATTGTTAACAAAACCGTTCGCTTCCGTACCGTAGGTGACATGACTTGTACGGCTGCCGTTGAATCAGAAGCTAGTACCATTGAACAAGTGGTGGCCGAAATTAAGGCTACGCGCATCAGCGAACGCGGCGAAACGCGTATCGACGACCAGCAGACCGAAGCAGCGATGGAAGACCGTAAAAAGGGAGGATATTTTTAATAATGTCGAATGTCGAGTGCAGAATGTCGAATGAAAAAAACTTATTCGACATTCTGCACTCGACATTCGACACTCAACTTTGATACTATGGATATTTTAAGATTTATAACCGCAGGTAGTGTTGACGACGGGAAAAGTACCCTCATCGGACGCTTGCTTTACGATACAAAAAGTATTTTGGCTGACCAACTGGAGGCCGTGGAAAAAGCCAGCAAAACGCGGGGCGATGGCGAAATCGACCTTGCGCTGTTGACCGATGGCTTGCGCTCGGAACGCGAACAAGGCATTACCATTGACGTGGCTTACAAGTACTTCCAAACGCCTAACCGTAAGTTTATCAGCATTGATGCCCCTGGGCATATTCAATACACCCGCAACATGGTGACGGGTGCGTCCAATGCCGATTTGGCGATTATTTTGATTGACGCCCGCCAAGGAGTGGTAGAGCAAACACGCCGCCACTCGTTGATTACATCGATGTTGGGGATTCCTCACATCGTCGTGGCCGTCAATAAAATGGACTTGGTGGGTTATTCGGAAGATACGTTCTTGCAAATTGCGCAAGAATACCAAAAACTCGCCGACAAGTTGGCTATTAAAGACCTGAAAATCATTCCTGTAAGCGCTTTGGCGGGGGATAACATCGTGGACAAGTCAGAGGCGATGCCTTGGTACACGGGCGAAACCATGCTGCATTTTTTGGAAAATGTGGATGTGCAGCACGATTTGAACCTCAACGACGCTCGTTTCTCGGTACAATACGTGATTCGCCCTCAAACGGAAGAATTGCACGATTACCGTGGCTACGCAGGACGTGTACAGAGTGGCGTATTCCGCAAAGGGGATACCATCACTGTTTTTCCATCAGAGCAAACGTCTAAAATCGCTAAAATTGAAGTATATGGTCAAGAAGTAGAGGAAGTTTCGGCGCCTCAATCTGCGACGATATTGCTTGAAACCGACGTTGACATTAGCCGTGGAGACTTGATCAGTGGTACGGGCAACTCTCCCGTCCTTAGTCAGGACGTGGAGGCAACTATTTGCTGGATGGACGACCGCAAAGAGCTAAAAGTTGGCAATAAATATACCCTTCAACACGGTACTACTCGCGTTCGTTGTTCGGTAAAAGGCATCGAATACCGCGTGGATATTAGCAACTATGAGCAATTGGAAGACATCGAAAGCCTCAAGCTAAACGATGTTGCAAAGATTGTTCTTCGTACGGCCAAACCTATCGCTTATGACGCCTACCAAACCAACCGCGCCAACGGTGCGGCGATTTTGATTGACGAAACCTCTAACGTAACCGTAGGGGCTTGCATGGTGGAAGCGTAAGCATTTTTTCCTTATTTCATAAACCCTCAGCTTTTGCAAGTTGGGGGTTTATTTTTGTCAGTAAAATCAACTGCCGTATATCTTCTGGTACATATATTCTTCCCATATCTTTTTCTTTCACAGGTGGGTACGGGAATGTTACGTAGTCGAATATCTCCAATTTTGTACCAAACCTATCATTGAATATGAAACCTTCTATCTTCCACTCGCTTGCCGCTTCTACGCTCCTTGCGGCTTGTTTTTCGATAACTGCATCGGCCCAACGTAACGTAACCAACGCCAACGACTCCAACACGCCTTTGCATTTGCTTCAACCCGACTACCCTGTGCCTTATGGAATCTCAAAAGTCAACGACATCAAGGCAACGTTAGACCGTATCCATGGGTATTTGAATAACGTCACTCCTACTGCGTTTGTCAACTCCAAAACGGGCGAAACCGTCAGTGATTTGTCCAAAATTGATGAAAATACTGCCTTACAAAAAGGAGACTTTCGTTTGGTTAGCTACGAGTGGGGTGTCACTTACGGTGCTATGCTTTTGGCTAGCCAAATCACGGGCGACGGCCGCTATAAAGAGTACGCGGACAAACGCTTGGAGTTTATCGCCAATGCCGCGCCTTATTTTAAAAAAACGACCGAAGAACACGCTGACTGGGGAACAAAAGGGCCGTTGCGCGGTTTGTTAACCCCACATGCCCTCGACGATTGCGGTGCCATGTGTGCAGCCATGATTAAAGCCACGCGCGGAGGAAACACGTCTAAGCTACGTCCACTCATCGACAATCACATCAATTATATTTTAACCAAAGAACACCGCCTCAGCGACGGTACGCTAGCTCGAAACCGTCCTCAACCCAATACCCTTTGGCTCGACGATTTGTTTATGGGAGTACCTGCCCTAGCCCAAATGGGAAAACTCACGGGCGATAAAAAATACTACGACGAAGCCGCCAAACAGATTTTGCAGTTTGCGAAACGGATGTTCAATAAAGAAAAAGGCGTATATATGCACGGCTGGGTCGAAGGTATGACCGAGCATCCACAATTCCACTGGGCAAGGGCAAACGGCTGGGGGCTTCTCACCAAAGTAGAAGTACTCGATGTTCTTCCTGAAAATCACCCTGCTCGCCCTGAAATCATCGCTTTGTTAAAAGCCCACGTCAAAGGCTTGGCCTCCTACCAATCGGGTTCTGGGTTTTGGCACCAATTGCTCGACCGTGAAGATTCTTACTTAGAAACTTCAGCGACGGCTATTTACACGTATGCCATCGCTCACGCCATCAACAAAGGCTGGATTGACGGCCTTGCCTATGCTCCCATGGCCTTGCTAGGCTGGAATGCCGTTTCGACCAAAGTCAACGAAAAGGGTCAGGTAGAAGGCACTTGTGTAGGGACAGGCATGGGCTTTGATCCCGCATTTTACTATCACCGCCCCATCAGTCCATTTGCCGCTCACGGCTATGGCCCCGTAATTTTGGCTGGGGCAGAGGTTATCAATCTACTGAAAAACAAACAGTTTGAGATTAACGACAGTTCGGTACAGTTGTTACAGAAGAAGTAATGCTGATAAGAACTTGTCCAATGGAGGCTTATCTATAAAAAGGCCACAAACGGCAACAAAACTAATTTTGAGAAATTCATTTCTTTGCAGATTGAGAATTGAAATACCAAATTACAAAAATGACTGTAACAACTTAACATACAGACAATATCATGAAGTTTTTAAAGACGTTTATTGGCATTTTCATTTTTACGACCACTGTTTTTGCCCAAAAACTACCCAAAAAGAAAGACGTCTTAAAAGCCATGACCTCGGCCAATGTGTATTTTATGAACAAATGGTCGGATGTGGGCAAACCTATTGTGGGTAAAGACCGTACCCGCCCCAGCAATATCTGGACCCGTGGCGTTTACTACGAAGGACTAATGGCGCTTTACCAAATTGATCCTCAAAAACAGTACCTCGACTATGCTATTTCGTGGGGAGAAGCCCATAAATGGGGACTTCGGAATGGCATTACCACCCGCAATGGCGACGACCAATGCTGCGGACAAACGTACATTGACCTTTACCTCATGGATAAAAAAGAGGAACGTATCCGCGACATCAAAGCGTGCATGGACAACATGGTCAATAGCGAAAAGAAAGACGACTGGTCGTGGGTGGATGCCCTGCAAATGGCGATGCCCGTTTTTGCCAAGTTGGGGGTAATTTATAACGACAATCGCTACTACGAAAAAATGTACGACATGTACCTCTTCACCAAAAACCAGCACGGCGATAAGGGGCTTTACAATCCTGCCGAAGGGCTTTGGTGGCGCGACAAAGATTTTGACCCACCCTACAAAACCCCCGCAAATAAAAACTGCTATTGGTCGCGTGGGAATGGCTGGGTGGTAGCGGCACTGGTACGGGTGCTTGACATTATGCCCAAAAACGCCCCTCACCGCGAAGAATATCAGAAGACTTACCTCGAAATGATGAAAGCCCTCCCTGCCCTTCAACGCCCCGATGGTTACTGGAATGTAAGCCTAACCGACGAAACGGATTTTGGAGGAAAAGAACTCACTGGTACGGCGCTTTTTGTGTATGGAATGGCTTGGGGAATGCGTAACGGTCTTTTGGATAAGAAAACATACCAGCCCATCGTTGCCAAAGCCATGAATGCCATGCTGAAAGAATGCGTACACCCCAACGGCTTTTTAGGCTGGGTACAAGGCACAGGAAAAGAGCCCAAAGATGGCCAGCCCCTCAGCTACGAAAAACAACCCGACTACGAAGATTTTGGCTTAGGCTGTTTTCTTTTGGCAGGCACCGAAGTTGTGAAATTGTAACAACTAACTGCAAATCAAGCTTGTTAGCAACCAACGCTGTTTATGGGCCACGCTACCATTTTAAGTAAAAAAACAGCCCGTAAAATTTTACGGGCTGTTTAAAAACCATCTGTTCCTCTCAGTAAAAATTCTTATTCTCTCTCCAGGCGGGTTGTGAGCAACCCTCATCCAAACACTCGACGCTCTGCATCACACAGGCGCCCCCGTCGCCCTTCGACACTCCTCCCGAATCGGGTTGTGAGCAACCCTCTACACTCAAAGTGACCCCCTCCGAATCATGTAAAATGGGTTCTTTACTTTTATTCGTTGTTTGTTCAACAAAAGCGATGCCGCCGTACGCCCCATGGTCTCAAAATCGGTACTGACGACTGTGATTCCTAGCAACTCCTTGAGTGTTGTTTCATTAAACGAAATCAACCCAATTTCTTTGCCCAGCGTATATCCTGCCTGTTTTACTTTTTTGGCCAACTCCGCCAAGTCATTTTCTTCTACGACGATGTAGGCCGTTTTTGTCTCCAGTATTTCGTCGTTAATGGTATCCTTTACTTCAAACTTTTTATGGTAATTGATGCAGAAATTTCGCACGCCCTGCACAATTTCCACGGGATAATTTCCATCCGACGGAAAAACCAAGGCTATTTTTGAGTATTTCGAAAGCAAATCATTGGCACTTTCCAATGCTTCAAAAATATCCTTATCAAAACGCTGATAAATGCTTAATGGATTAGAGGTCAGTTCAGGAATATCACGGTCTAACAACACTAACTCATTCTTTGGAATGCTTTTCAACGTATCCAAATAATCGGCTTTTTCGAGGTCTTGGGTAAAATGCGGCATGACTACATAATAGTTGTAAGCCCCCAAATTTTGCTCGATGATTTCCTGAAAACGACTTGCACTGTAATGATGTACCTGCAAATCCACAATCGCAGTGTCACCAAGCGCTTTTAAAAATGAGTAATAAATTATCTTTTTGTAAGAACTTAATTTATTGAAAATCAGCAATATTTTAATTTTCTTATCACTATCCGACTGCACATAATACCCTTTTCCTTGTACCGATATAATGAGCCCTTTCGCCCTCAGCTCGCGGTACGCTTTTTCTACAGTGTCGCGAGCCAGCAAATACTCAATGCTCAGTTCGCTTATCGAAGGAAGCTGATCTCCTTTTTTCAAAACCCCTCTCTCGATATCCCGCATCACCGATTGCACAATTTGCTTGTACTTCGGCACTTTATCAAAAGGATTAATTGAAATTAGGGCACTGTTCATCTTATTTCCTATTTACAATTGTCTTTTTTTGAGAAATACTAAAAGACGTATTTTTTGGGTAGTTGACTTGGTAATTGAAATATAGGAAGTTGCTATTAAATTTTTGATTGCTTTTTACGTATTTTTTTATGCAATCGTTATCGGGAACGTTACCAAAATAGTAGGTTTTGAAGAAATAGTTGTAATTTTAACTATCAGGCACGTACCAAACACTTGTTTGTAGTGCAGAAGTAATGGTCAAAAGAAATTGTACTTTATACATATATCATCAACAAATACGGCTTTTGTAACGCTTTTTTCTGAACCAAACCAGTTGCTGAGGCGTTTTGGCTTTACGTCAGAATAAAGATAGTTTTGTATTCTAAATCCATCTGTTTGTGAATTATTTTTCGTCGTTTACGCTCGTAGCGTTCGTTGGTCTATTATTTGTTGGTTGCAATATGGAAAGACGTGTCAATGGCTCCAAAGAAGCCGTTGAGAAGGTAAAAAGTATGCAAATCAAACGAGTAACCACGCAACAAGTCGTGACTATTGTGGATGACTGGGGCCAGAGAATTGTAAAACAAGCACAAGCAAACCTCGAAAACTCCCTAGCGAAGTCCCCTTCAGATGCTGCGGCTTTGTGCCAATTGCAAAAATTACCACAACTAGATTCGTTGGAAAAGTTATATACCGCAGAAATCAACCTCTTAGGCACAAAAGACCTCAAAAACCCCACATTGTCGGCCAAAGAGCAAGAAATCCTTGATGCTTACGTATATAATGCCGAAAATAAACTCTCTCAAATCCCTAATATCCAAAAATTAGGCGACTCTGCACTGGTGTATAATGCACCCGTTTCGCTGCAAAGTAGCATTTGTCACAAATGTTTTGGGGAAGATGCCACACATTTGGCCGTTTGGCGCGTAAAGTTTAAACGAAACGAAGTCATACGAAAAGTAAACGCCAAGTCGTTGCAAAAAATTAAATAAAACTAACCGTTATCTATAACGTACTTTATGAAAAGTGTAATCAGTGCTCTCTTAGTACTCTTGACCCTAACAACCTTTGGGCAAGTCCAAAATCACGCAAAATGGAATGTCGATTCACCCAAAAAAGAGGTAAAAGTAGGAGACATTGTCGAAATTAAGTTCATTGCGGCTATCGACCCCACTTGGCATTTGTACTCCACGGAATTTGAGGTAAAAGATGGCCCCAATCCAACTGAGTTTAAGTTCAAGCCCAACGATACGTATCAATTGGTGGGTAAAATCAAGCCCGTTGGGTTTCACAACTTTTACGAAGAGGTATGGGGGGGAAATACAAGCGTAGCTGAAGGCACGGGTTCTTTTGTACAAAAAGTAAAGATTCTCAAGGCCAACCCTCAAATCGAAGTAGCAATTGATTATCAAACCTGCCAAAACGATGGTCTTTGCACCATGGGAAGTGCTGATTTTAAAATTACCGATATTAAAGTAGCCGCCGACGCAGCTGCGACAATTCAGCCTACAGCGAGCCAGCCAACAGAGCAAGTCACAGCAACGCCAGCCAAAGACAGCAACACCGTTGCCGCAACTCCAGCTCCTGAAGCAACGTCGGAAGCAACCGCTGCACCTTCAGAAACGACGACTATTCCCGAACCCGCCGAGGAAGAATCGTTGTGGAGCTTCTTATTGGCTTGTTTCTTAGGAGGTTTGGCGTCTATTTTCATGCCTTGTATTTACCCCATCATGCCGATGACGGTGAGTTATTTTACCAAACAAGAGCACGGCACCAGCAAGGCTTTGTTGTATGGCCTTTCCATCGTTTCTATTTTTACCTTGCTAGGTTTTTTAGTGTCCCGTATTGGAGGAGCACAAGCTGCTAACTTTATCAGTACCCACTGGGCGCCCAACGCCATTTTCTTTGTGGTATTTATCCTATTTGGTTTATCATTTTTGGGTTTGTTTGAGATAGTATTGCCGAGTTCATTTGTAAATAATGTGGACAAACAAGCCGATAAAGGCGGTCTCATAGGGATTTTCTTTATGGCCCTTACACTCGTTGTGGTTTCGTTTTCGTGTACGGCACCGATTGCAGGTTCGCTGTTAATTTTGGCTTCCAAAGGCAACGAAGTAATGCGTCCCGTGCTTGGGATGATTGCTTTCTCAATGCCTTTCGCCGTGGTGTTTACGGGCTTGGCCATGTTCCCAAAATTCTTGAAAAGCCTTCCGAAATCAGGAGGTTGGCTCAATGAATTTAAGGTTGTATTTGGACTGTTGGAGTTTGCGTTAGCCCTCAAGTTTTTGAGCAATATCGACTTAGCTTACCGCTGGAACGTCCTTGACCGCGAAATTTTCTTGGCAATTTGGATTGTCCTGTTCACCATCATTGGTTTTTATGTCCTTGGCAAACTCCGCATGGACAAAGACTCTCCCGTGAAAGGAGTAACGATTCCGCGCTTGTTGATTTCGTCTTCGACTTTTGCTTTTGTGGTCTATATGCTTCCAGGGATGTTTGGGGCGCCTCTTCGGGCGTTGTCGGGTTGGTTGCCTCCTGAGCAAACCCAAGACTTTTTCTTGACCAACGCCGTTGGTGGAACAAGTACGGGAAGTACGGCCAAACTCGATCGCAGCAAACCTCACTTGCCACATGGCCTTGAAGGCTACTTTGATTACGAGCAAGCCTTAGCCCAAGCCAAAGCCACAGGCAAACCCGTATTTGTTGACTTTACAGGTTTCAACTGTGCCAACTGCCGCAAAATGGAAGCCAACGTTTGGCCACAACCCGAAGTGTTGGATCGTTTGAAAAAAGAATTTGTGATTGCTTCGCTGTACGTGGATGATAAAACAGAGTTGCCTAAAGAAAAACAGTTTGTATCAACTTACGATAAGCGCGAAAAAACCACCATCGGCGACAAAAACGCGGATTTGCAAATCACGAAGTTTAACAACAACGCCCAGCCTTTTTACTGCGTCATTAGTCCCGACGGTGAGCTACTCACCAAGCCGATTGGCTACGCGAGTACCGAGGAGTTTGTCCAATTTTTAGACTCAGGACTTTCTAAGTTTAAGCGTTAAATAATCTAAAAACCGCTCGCATTAAACGAGCGGTTTTATTATTTTAGTAGCTTTGTGTAAAAACATGAAAACCCCACTTACCAAATAGTGGTCAGCATGGTTTAGTAAATAGAATCAAAGATTTAGACGACTGCAAGCACCATGGAAATCAAAATCAATATTCCTAAAGGAAGCAGTTTAGAAGAAACTGTACGAAAAATGATGAGTGATAAAAACGAAATTCACCAAGAATTGAGTAAGGGTAACACATCTATCATTAACAAAAAGGGCCGCAAAATTGTTAGAATTTCCCTATCCCATCATTGAGCAACCTGATGGGACGTTTTCGTTTACATCAGACTATGCCGTTAACTACAATATCGCGTTATTCGATGCCTCGTTCCATTTTAATCACCTAGAGATTCCTAATGGCGCAATCGTTGAATTTAGTTTCGGGGCAGATAAAGAACTGCCTGTTGACGCAAGAGTTCCTTCTACGATTTTATATTTTTTATCCAATTTTTTCGAAAACCAGCAAAATGTGCTGATTTATGTTTGCGAAAGTATCGATAAGAAACAATTTGCACGAAAAAGAGTCTTTGACAAATGGTTCATAAAATTCCGTACTACTGACCTCGAAAAGTACGATTTTTCGTTTTCATTAGACGATGTTGTTATTTTAGGCGCTGTTCTAATCCATCGAAATAACACCGAACGGGAGAACCTCTTAAATGCTTTCTTAGAAAGCTATCAAATGTACTCTGATTATAAATCATGAAACTATTAGACCGCTATATTCTTAAAAACTTTCTGATTACTTACGTTTTCACGGTTCTCATCACGTTGCTTATTATCTGCGTGATTGACTTCACCGAAAAAATCGACAACTTCCGTAAGTTCAACCCGCCTGCAAGCGAGATTCTACTTGACTATTACGCCAACCTGATTCCCTATTACGCCAACTACCTAAGCCCATTGTTGGTATTTATTGCCACCGTTTTCTTTACGGCTCGCATGGCGGCTCGCACCGAAATCATTGCCATTTTTAGCAGTGGCGTAAGTTTTTTGCGAATGTTGGTTCCTTATTTTATTGGCTCCGCGATGTTAGCGTTATTTACGTTTTATATGGTAGGTTGGGTGATTCCACGGGCGAACAAAATCCGCTTGGGTTTTGAATACAAATACATCGAAGACCAATATTATTTCAATCAGCGTAACTTTCACATTAAAGTAGCTCCTAAGCTTTATGCTTACCTCGAAAGTTACAACAACGCTTCACTGACAGGGTATAAGTTTACATTAGAACGCATCGAAGGCAATCAATTAAAGGAAAAGCTCACTTCTGACCGCATTGTTTGGGAGCCTAAAAAGAAGAAATGGACGGTTTACGACTATCGAATCCGCAAAATTGACGGCCTAACGGAAACCATTACCAAAGGGACACAAATTGACACTACGCTCAACCTCAGTCCCAAAGACTTTGAAAATGATAAGAATCGCTTTGAAGAGCTAACGCTGACGCAACTCAATGACTATATTGACCTTCTCCGACTACGCGGAGCCGACGGGGTCGAAACCTATTTACTCGAAAAATACACGCGTTTTACGCACCCCTTTGCCTTTATCATCCTGACCATCATCGGAGTAGTGGTATCAGCGCGAAAAAGTCGCCGTGGTTCAGGCTTACAAATTGCGTTTGGGTTTATTTTGGCCTTCGTCTATCTGTTGTTTTTTATGTTGGCCAAAGGAATTGCTGAATCAGGTACGATTCCCGCTATCGTGGCGGTATGGCTGCCTAATATCATTTTTGCCGCGATTGGTTTTGTGTTGTATAAGACATTACCTAGGTAAAAAATAATTTCTTACTTTTGGTTGTAAACAGCTCAAGTCATGCGAATCATCATAGAAACGAAAGAACGTCATCGCAATTTGTTTTTAGAAATGGCCAAGGCCGTCAAAGCAAAAGTCAAAATAGAAGATGATGACCACGACCGACCACCTACCAAAGAGGAATTTTTGGATAGCCTCGAACGGTCTTTCCACCAAGCGGAACTTCACGCTCAGGGGAAGATTAAGTTAAAAACAGCTAGAGAACTTTTCGATGAGCTTTAAAATTGTAGCCGTTCAAGACTTTGAAAAAGAGCTTAAGCGCTTATCTAAAAAATATCATTCTTTAAAGTACGATTATTTATCTCTGATAGAAACACTGGAAGAAAACCCTCTTCAAGGCACTTCTATTGGTAAAGATTGCTATAAGATTCGTATGCCTATTCGCTCCAAAAACAAAGGTAAAAGCGCAGGAGCACGAGTTATCACGTACGTTAAAATCATAGACGAAACTGTTTATTTATTAAGTATTTACGATAAAAGTGAACAAACTACCATTTCAGAAAAAGAAATCATTATTCGACTTAACTCAATCAACAAACCCCAATGACTAGGTTTTTTATCCCTCTCTTGTGCTGCTTACTCGGCGCACTTTCACCGCTTATTGCCCAGCCCCCCGCGGCAAATTACCACGCCAATTCTCGTTTTGAGCAAATGGGAACTGCCCTGCCAACTCCCAACACTTACCGCACCGCATCAGGAGCACCAGGCAAAGAGTATTGGCAAAATCGCGTTGATTATGACATCAAAGCGGAAATTGACGACGAAAAACAACACCTGACAGGCTCAGAAATAGTAACGTATTTCAACAACTCACCCGACGAACTACGGTATTTGTGGATTCAGCTTGACCAAAATCTTTTTGCTAAAAACTCAATGGCCAATCAGACGCGGACGAGTTCTATCAACGAAAAAGGAATGCCTGCTACGTCGATGACGCGTTCGATGATTGACAAAGATTATGGTCATAAAATTACGGCAGTGAAAGACCCTAAGACGGGTCAGGCCCTCCGTTATCGTATCAATGAAACCATGATGCGCATCGACTTGAATGCTCCTATCCGCTCAGGACAATCGGTCAGTTTTCAGATTGATTGGAATTTCAACATCACCGATTTCCGTTTTGCCCAAGGCGCTCGCGGTGGAGCCGAGTTTTTTGCCAAAGACGGTAACTTCATCTACGAAATCGCGCAGTGGTTCCCGCGCGCTTGTGTGTATGACGACGTAAACGGCTGGCAAAACAAGCAGTTTTTGGGTCAAGGTGAGTTTACATTGCCATTCGGAAATTATAAAGTAGCTATCACCGTTCCTAACGACCACATTGTAGGGGCAAGTGGTGAACTTCAAAACGCTTCGCAAATCCTTTCGTCGGAACAAATGAAACGCTTAGAAAAAGCCCGCGCCACGTTCGACAAGCCCGTTTTGATTGTAAACCAAGACGAAGCGACTAAAAACGAAGCCAATAAACCAAACGGTAAAAAAACGTGGGTGTTCAAAGCGGACAACGTTCGTGATTTTGCGTTCGCTAGTAGCCGTAAGTTTATTTGGGATGCGATGAACGTAGAACTAAACGGCAAAAAAGTGCTTGCGATGTCGTTTTATCCTAAAGAAGCTAATCCACTTTGGGGGCAATATTCGACCATGTTGGTGGCACACACCGTTAAAATGTACTCGAAATTTACCTTTGATTATCCATACCCCGTCGCTCAGTCAGTACACGGCCCAGTAGGTGGGATGGAATATCCGATGATTTCGTTCAACGGAGCGCGCCCCGATGCTGACGGAACCTATTCGGAAGGTATCAAAAACTTTTTGATTCAGGTGGTTATTCACGAAGTAGGGCACAACTGGTTCCCAATGATTGTGAACTCGGATGAGCGCCAATGGTCATGGATGGACGAAGGTTTGAACTCGTTTATGGAATATTTGACGACCAAAGAGTGGGATCGTAACTTGGGTGGAGACGTGGCCGAACCGCAAAATATCACCGAATACATGCGTACCGAGCAAAGCAAGCAGGTACCTATCATGTCGAGTTCGGATAACATTATGGGCTTTGGCCCCAATGCCTATACCAAACCAGCTACGGGCTTGAACATCTTGCGTGAGACGGTGATGGGACGTGAATTGTTCGACTATGCGTTTAAAGAATACGCTAACCGTTGGAAGTTTAAGCACCCAACTCCCGCTGACTTCTTCCGCACGATGGAAGATGCTTCGGGTGTAGATTTGGACTGGTTCTGGAAAGGTTGGTTCTACGGCACCGAACCCGTTGACCAAGATTTGGTCGAAGTGGAATGGTTTGCCTTAGACACGCAAAACCCAGACATCACGAAAGCAAACGCTAAAAAAGAAGCTGAAGACAAACGCAACACGGTAGCTCGTCAGCGTGATAAAGACTTTATAAAAGAGTCGGTGGTAGAGAAAAACCCTGACATGAAGGATTTCTACAACTCGTATGATCCTTATAAAGTAACGGATGCTGACAAGAAGAAATACGAAACCTACTTGGCAAGTTTGACTCCAGAAGAGCGTAAATTGGTTGAATCAGGCATGAACTTCTATACGTTGAAGGTGAAGAACAAAGGTGGTTTACCGATGCCCGTAATTGTGAAAATGCAATTTGAAGACGGCACGGATTCGGTAGCACGCTTCCCAGCGGAAATCTGGCGTTTGAACGACCAACAAGTGTCGAAAGTCGTAACGACGAAGAAAAAAGTGGTTCAGTGGACATTGGATCCATTCCGTGAGATTGCGGACATCGACGAAGAGAGCAACAGCTTCCCACGTCAGCCGACGCAACCAACGCGTTTTCAATTGTTCAAAGGTGGAGGTTTCCAACGCGGAGGTACCAATCCAATGCGCGAAGCCCAACAAGCCCAACCGCCCAAAGCAGGTCAGCAAGGCGGTGCTAAAAATGAGTAGTTTTTTTTACCCATCAATACATACATAAACGAATGTCACAAAGAGTAAACCTCTCCACTGGAGCCCCTTGGGAAGCAATTATTGGCTATTCCCGCGCTGTCCGAATCGGCAATATTATAGAAGTCACGGGCACCGTAGCTGCCGACGAAAATGGCCCCGTAGCCGTCGGAGACGCCTATGGCCAAACAAAATTTATCATTGAGAAAATTGAGAAAGTGCTCGTTCAAGCAGGAGCTTCACTCAAAGACGTGGTTCGCACGCGTCTTTTTGTGACTGATATTGCTCAGTGGGAAACCTACGGACGGGCGCACGGAGAGTTTTTTGGGGAGATTCGTCCTTGTACAACGATGGTAGAAATCAGCAAACTCATCGCTCCTGAATACCTCATTGAAATTGAAGTAACGGCTATCCTTCAAGAAGCTTAAATACCAACTTCCCGAAAGCTTCAAGCTTTCGGGAAGTTTTTTTTATTAAATATACTGATTTCCAAGCGCTTTCGCATCTGCTACAAAATCCCGCACGCGCTGTTCTTCGTCGATTTTACAAATCATAAGTACCCCGTCGTTTTCAGCGACAATGTACCCTTCCAACCCCTGCACCACCACTAGCTTATCTTTCGGGGTTTTAATGATGCAATTTTTGGTATCGTAAAGCATCAGTTTACCATCTGCCGCGTTTCGTTCTTCGTCCTTGGTCGAAATATCGTACATCGACTTCCAAGTTCCCAAATCAGACCAACCCAAATCGCTCAAAACAACAAATACATTTTCTGCTTTTTCCATGATACCAAAGTCAATGGAAATATTTTTGCAAAGCATGTACGCCTTTTCAATAAAACCTTTTTCGGTGTCGGTATAATAGTCGCTTTTTCCTTCGGCAAATACCTCTGCTACCTCGGGCAAGTGCGCTTCAAATGCCTTGATAATCGAACGCACCCCCCAAATAAAAATCCCCGCATTCCACACAAAATCACCACTTTCTAAAAACTTAACGGCGATTTCATGTTGAGGTTTTTCGGTAAATGTTTTTACTTTTTTCACCAAACCCTCCGAAGGCAAATACTGAATGTAGCCATAGCCTGTGTCGGGGCGCGTTGGCTGAATACCCAGCGTAATGAGCACCTCACTCTGAGAAGCCACGTCGAGGGCTAATCTGACTTTTTCTTTGAATACTTCTTCTTTCAGGATAATATGATCAGCGGGAGCGACAACCACCGTTGCTTGCGGGTCTTTGGCTGCGATTTTGTAACACGCATACGCAATGCACGGCGCAGTATTACGGCGGTTGGGTTCAAGCAGAATTTGGTCATCACTCAAAAACGGCAACTGTGTTTTGACCAATTGATAATATTCTGTACTCGTAACGATGTAGATATTTTCATCAGGACAAACGCCCTCAAAACGGCTTGCTGTTTGCTGAAGTAATGTTTTTCCCGTTCCTAATACATCATGAAACTGTTTTGGATTATTGTTGCGGCTAAAAGGCCAGAAGCGTGTTCCGACACCTCCTGCCATGATGATGACGTATGTATGTTGATTCATTAATCTAAAGTCAAAATGAGATGAATAGGTGTAATTGAAGGCGTTAGGGCGTTACTTCCCCGCATTCTTCCAGTAATTTTCTATACGCAAAGCTACGTTTTCTCGGATGCTCTGCCAAAAAAGATTCATATCAGCACTGTGCCAAACCTTGGTGCGTAGCAAAAACCGCCCTTTGACGTAAGGCTTGTGTATCCACAAAAGCCCTTGATGAACTTGGGCATCGGCCAGTTGAGGATAGAACGAGAACCGTAACCCAACGCCTCCTTTATTGAGGTTTTTAGGGGCATAAGTTTCGTCTAGTCGCCAAGTCAACGGATTGGTACAAACGGCCGTCGAAAAATGGTACATTTGGTATTTTTCGGGGAAATAGTCGCGTAAATACGTATGCCAAGACGCAAAACCACCTACTTCTTCGGCAGAACGCGCAGGTTTAATAAATTCAAACTCGTTGGGCTGTGCAGGTGGCCCTGCAATGTCGCCTACGAGATAGGCAAAAACGAGTTTTTGTTGGAGCGGTTTTCCGTCAAAAAACTCTTTGAGCAGACGTTTTGCGTGCAACGTTCCTTGGCTGTGCGAAGCAATGACAATAGGACGTCCATCTTGGTATTGTGCTAAATAATATTCAAACGCTTTTTTAACGTCTGCGTAGGCCAAATCAAGCGCTTGTTGTCTATCTTCTTGGTTTGGCGTAACAAAAGCGTAGTAATGTGCTTGCCGATACCTCGGTGCATACACCCGACATGAGCCATTAAAAATTGACGCCTGATTCAAAATCGTTGACTCATCCACCTTCTTATTTAGGGCCGCATCGTTGATATCTGCATTCCATTCAAAAACTCCTTCTGCGGGTTTCTGCGTATAAATAGTGGGGTGAATAAAGAAGACATCCGCTTTTGCTTCAGCTTGTCCATCGGTTAATCTGGGCGATTTTAGGGGCAAATTGTCGGCGGCATCTTTTTGGGTAGGCAATGCTGCCCAGCTCGTTGTGAGCGAATAATCTGGCGCCATCGGAACCGTTCCAACACCGTATGAATTTCGCAAAATTACCTGCGCTTCTACGGTCGGATATATCTCAATTATTCCCACAATTGTCCAAAATAAGCATTTTTTCAAAAAGTCCATTTTGTATTTTTCAAATAATTATGCGTGCATAACAGTTTTATAATATGAATATACATGGTATAAATTGTAAATTATCTTTAAAAGAGCGAATATTACGCAGTAAAATTATCACAAGAGCAATCTAAAACCAATTAAAAACCTATGAGTAAATCACTACGTAATGCCGTGTTTTATTTAACGGCATGGTTAGTCAGTGCAGGCGCGTTACTGGCACAAACCAAATTATCGGGAAATATCACCGATGCAACTACACGTGAGGGCTTAGTGGGAGTAAGTATTCAGGTAAAAGGAAAAGTAATTGGTACCATCACCGACTCCAAAGGCAATTTTTCTCTTACAACCAGCACTCCTACACCATTTGCTTTGGTTGTGTCCTCAGTAGGATACGAAACCCAAGAAATACAAGTTACTGGCGACCGCTCCGACATCAAAGTTTCGCTCAAAGAGCAAGTAATGTTAGGCCAAGAAGTGGTCGTATCGGCCTCACGGGTGGAAGAAAGTGTTCTACAATCGCCCGTGACAGTTGAGAAAATGGACATCAGAGGGATTCGGGAAACGCCCTCTGCTAATTTTTATGATGCTATTCGAAACCTAAAAGGAGTGGAGGTAAGCACGCAATCTTTGATGTTTACTTCAATTAACACACGGGGCTTTACTGGCAATGGAAACAGCCGTGTCGTCCAGCTCATTGACGGTATTGACAACCAAGCTCCAGGATTAAACTTCTCAGTTGGTAACATTGTTGGGATTTCAGAACTCGACTTGGAAAGCGTTGAACTACTTCCAGGAGCAGCATCGGCTTTATATGGCCCTAATGCTATCAATGGCTTACTGTTAATGAATAGCAAAAGCCCTTTCCTCTACCAAGGTGCAAGTGCGTCGGCTAAGATGGGAATTATGAGTGCTGACAATCGCTCTACCAAAACTACCCCTTTTTATGATGTTGCATTTCGGTACGCAAAAGCATTCAATAATAAGTTTGCCTTCAAGTTAAATGTGGGCTACATAACTGCCCAAGATTGGCAAGTAAGCGATTACCGTGACCAAAGTTTCCGAGGAACTACGCCACTAAACGGTAGCCGCTCTAACCCTGGATTTGATGGTGTGAACATATACGGTGATGAAAACTCAAGCGGTGCTGGTTTAGCAAGTTTACGCCCTACTTTTACCCAACTCCTTGGCGTGCCACTTGCACAGTTGAATGCCATAAGTGCTCCATTAGCACAACTTGTAGGCGGAATTAATCAATTTTCTGCGGCTACAAAAATTCCTGCCTCTCAGCTCATCAACGACATTTTATTACCCAACGTTGCCGTGTCTAGGACAGGTTACAACGAGTTTGATTTGGTAGATTATCGAACCCAAAGTCTTAAACTAAATGCAGCGCTTCATTATAGAATCAACGATAGAGTTGAAGCGATTATTCAGGCAAACTGGGGCTCTGGCTCGACCGTTTATACCTCTTCTGACCGTTATCAGCTCAAAAACTTTACCATGGGGTTGTACAAAGCAGAGCTTAGAGGCTCAAACTTCTTCGTTCGTGGCTATGTAACTGCCGAAAACTCTGGAGATACGTACGCGGCTGGGTTACTAGGGACTTACATCAATGAAGCTTGGAAACCTAGTGTTCCACCTGCATCGGCAGGATTGGCTGGTTTGGCCCAAGGGTGGTATCCCCAATACGCTTTGACGTATGCTGGCGGTGCTTTCCAAGCGTTTGTTCCTGCTTTCCAAGCTGCCTTGCAAGCGGGACAAGCCCCACAGGCTGCGTATGCAACGGCCCTCGGAGTCGTAAACTCTAATGCTGGTGCTTTCCACAATGCCGCAAGAGGAGTGGCAGACCAAGGACGCGTACTTCCTGGAGACCCACGATTTGCTCAAATCGCCGACCAAGTAAAAGCGAACCCTATTCCTAATGGCGCTTTGTTTGTAGATAAAACGCGGCTCTACCACGCTGAAGCAATGTACAACTTCAACAAAGTGATAGACCCTAAAGTATTAGAAATTATCGTCGGTGGTAATTTTAGACAGTATGCCCTCAACTCAAACGGAACGCTATTCTTAAAAAAATCAGATGGCAGTGAGTACAGCATCAGCGAATTTGGTGGATATGCCCAAATGAGCAAGAACATCAATGATGTATTGAAGCTAACGGGTTCTGTTCGTTACGACAAAAACGAAAACTTCGCAGGCCAATGGAGTCCTCGATTCTCGGCAGTTTATACAGTAAACAAAAACCACAACATTCGTGCTTCTTATCAAACAGGGTTTAGAATTCCGACCAACCAAAATCAGTACATTAACCTAAATACCCCTGTGTCGCTCTTGATTGGTGGCTTACCAGCTCTTTGGGATAAATATAAACTCCGCGAAGGAGGGGGCTCTATCAACATAGTAACCGGGCAAGCTTGGAATTTCCCAGAGTTTAAGCCAGAACGTGCAATAAGCTTTGAGTTGGGCTACAAATCAATGATTGCCAAAAAGTTGCTGGTTGACGCCTATTACTATAACACCACGATGAAAAACTACAAAAGCGGTGTCTTACTTCGTAATGCGGCCATTCCACAGATTATTTCTATGTCAACAAATTACACTAGTGATATTAAAACACAAGGATTTGGCATCGGCATCGACTATATTCTACCTAAAAACTTCACGGTGGGAGGTAATATTTCTAACAACACGCTCAATGCTGGTGGCGTAAAAATGTTTGATGGCAAGAAAAATCTTAATACTTTAAGTGATGGTTTCCAACTCGATTTTAACACGCCAAAATATCGTTACAATCTAAATTTTGGTAATCGTAACTTTAGAAATTCTGGCTGGGGCTTCAACATCGTCTGGAGACATCAATCTGAGTTTGACTGGTCAGACCTCATTCAACCTACTTTGGCTCGATTGCCTCAAAATAGTAATCAACTTACTATCCCTGCCTTCGGAACGCTTGATGCCCAAGTGAGCAAAAAACTCTCAAGTATCAAGTCCATCCTAAAAATTGGAGGCTCAAATATTCTTGGAAAACAATATACAACAGGATGGGGTAACCCTACTGTAGGCTCAATGTACTACGTTTCATTAACATTCGACGAGCTACTTAACAAGTAATATTCTCTCTAACAAACAAAAAACGGCTTCGGGGTAACTCGAAGCCGTTTTTTGTTTTATACCAATAAATCTCTATTTCCCATTCAGTTTATTCACTAACCAGCCCGTCATCCGTTCGTTTTGTTCAGGGTAGGTCCAATGTCCTGTTTCAAGTGCTAAAAACAACTCTTTGGAAGCCGAAATAACGTTGTAAGAGGCGTACATCGAGGTTGGCGGGCAGGTTTCATCGTTGAATCCCCACGAGTAATACCCTGGCACTTTGACCCTCCGTGCAAAATTCACTACATCATAATAGCCAATCGTCGCAATTTTGTCGGGTTTATTGCCAAACAAAATGGTGTTTTTATCAAAATAATGCGGCCATCCTCCCGCACGTCCTTTCAAGTATCCAGTCACATCTGATAACGCTGGATAAAATGCCCCTAACCACTTCACTCGACTGTCTAAACCTGCCGTTACAATCGACAACGCTCCGCCTTGGCTTCCGCCCGTTACGGCCAAATTCGAGCCATCGTATTGTGGCAAACTCGTCAAAAAATCATTGGCACGCACGCAGCCTAAATAGACCTTTTTATAATAAAAACGGTCGCGGTCGTCCATGTTATACGCCCAGTAACCATTAAAAGCCCCTGCTCCTAAATCGGTGTAAACGGTGGGTTCCATCGTCACTGGAATGCCGTGAATGCCAATTTGCAACGTAATGATTCCTTTTTCGGCATTGGCAATATCTCCGCCGTACGGGCGCACACCCGCGCCTGGTACGTGAAGCAATGCGGGATATTTTCCTTCTTTTTTGGGAACGCACAAAATCCCATAAAGGCGCGCGCCCATTCGGAAATTTTGAATATTTACGTGATAAACGTTTACTTTTTCCGTGCAGCGTTCGGGTAAAAGCGTCATTTTCGCGTCTAAAGGAATTTTGGCCAAATCTGCTTTTGCGTTAGTCCAAAATGTATCAAAATCCGAGGGATTATCCACCGTCGGCTGAATACTCAGTGGGTCAAAGCCCGCCGTCGCTAGCCCTTTGTATTCTTTACCTTCTATTTCCGCAAATGCGATACAGCGCAGAAAACCAGCCGTTTTCATCGTGCCAGCATCTACCGTCAGCGAGCCTGTTGGGAGTGAAAGGGTTTCTTTTTTTGTCGGCTCCATTTTTTCGGGGCCAACTTCGTAGCGAATACGGGCATTTTTCACCAAATTTCCATTTTGGAGGACAGAAATGGTAAATTTTACATTTTCACCCGTTTTGTACGTCCAGTCGAAGTGATCAGGAGCCACTATCACTTTATAAAATCGTTCGGCGGGTTGGCCTAACGCCACCCAGCTCATAAAAAGGTAAAAGGATACAAAAATGGTCTTTTTCATGCGGAAAAAACTAAGTTTACAAATAAATTGAGATATAAAAAGAACGTTTTTATAAAAGAAAGTCTGCCTCTTTTTCTATGCACATTTTGTACTTTTGTTCCCTACAAGACCTAATCTAGCGTTTCTCTTGACCTCTGACCCACTCAAAGTCGTCGTTTTACCCGATGCTGGCCCTGAAAACCCCTTTCAGTACGAGCTAGTTCGTTATTTGCGAGAAAAAGGGTTTGACGTGGTTATTGGAGGAAAATATACCATTGGAAGTACACTAAGGGCTATTTTCGCACATCGCCCCCCAGTAATTTACTACGATTGGGTACATAGTTTTATTCTTGGTAAATCTCGCTTGTGGACGTACTTAAAATCGTCCGTTTTTGTCGCCGAAATCTTGGCCGCACGCTACCTTTTCAAGGTTCGTTTTGTTCATACACTGCACAACCTACAAAACCACGCAGGACTGTGGCTTCGTTGGGAACGCCGTATCTATGGGTTTTTTCTCAGAAAATGCCACCAAATCAGGGTGTATTCGGAAGAAACTCGCCAAGCTGCCATTGAGCGTTTTTCGCTCCAACCCGAACGCGTAAAGGTGATTCAGGATTTGCCGTATCATTTTTATTACCCCAATACCCTTTCTAAAAATGAATGTCGAAAACGTCTGAATCTTGACGACGATAATTTTGTATATTTATTTTTTGGTGAAATCAAACCTTATAAAGGTGTTAGCAACTTAATCGACGCTTTTGCTGAAATTTCTCGCCCCAACGACCGTTTGTTGATTGCGGGCAAAAGTTACGACGCCACTTTTTTTGCACCTATTGAGAAGGCCACCCAAGCCAACTCCTCTATACATCTCCACCACCGTTTCATTCAAGACGACGAAGTCCAAGTATTTTTCAACGCCGCCGACGTGGTGGTGTTGCCATTTGTTCGCATCGACCATTCTGGTTCGATCGACTTGGCGCTCTCGTTTCGTAAACCCATCGTTACGCTAAAAACCGATGCTACCACTCGGTTGTTAACGCACCAATCCATACTTCTGTTTGAAACACCCTCCCAACTCCCCACTTGTCTAAAAATCGCACCCGAGTTACCCCTCGAAACGATTGGCGACAAAAACTTTGCCATTGCTGATTCAACCAATTACCGCGACCTTACCTTACTTGTGACCCTATGAAAGAAAAATTAAAAACCCTGCTTCGGCAAAACCTCGTTTATCAGCTCAATCAGCTACGATTACAGTGGCGGAGTATTCCCTATCGGCTTGGGGATGAGGTGGAATGCCCTATTTGTCAGAGCCATTATCGGGCTTTTATGCCTTTTCGGTATCGCACCAATGCCTATTGCCCCAATTGTAAATCACTTGAGCGACACCGTTATATTTTTTTAGCCCTGCGCGATCGCCTTGGTTTTTTCTCAGCTCCCCGCAAAAAAGTGCTGCACTTTGCACCAGACATCTGCCTGATTCCCAGAATCAAAGCGTCCCCGTACATCGACTACGTCACGGCCGACTACATGACGTCTTTTACGAGTAGCATTACCGTAAAACCCGACTATATAATGTCGATTGATGACATTAAATTTGACAATGATACGTTCAACGTAGTAATTGCGATCGGAATTTTAGTGATGGTCCCTGACGATACCAAAGCCATGCGTGAAGTACTGCGCGTACTTAAACCCGATGGATACGCCGTTTTTCATGATCCCATCAACAAGGATTTTCCAATCTCGTTTTCGGATGCTCGATTGACCAAAGAAGAAAAACAAAAATTGTATCACGGCCATGACCAACGCTGGTATTACGGCGCTGATTATGCTGATCGCTTGCGCGCCCAAGGGTTTAGCGTAGAGGATGATACTTTTGTCCAAACCATTGATTACAAACGCTATGGCATCTCGCCCACAGAACGGGTATATATAGCTCGAAAAACCGCATGAAAATCGTATTTTGTACCAATGCTTTTGAAAATGTAACGAATGGCCCCGTCCGATTTGCGAATAGTATTCTCGAAATCAACGAGTGCTTTCCCGAACATGAGCTACGGATTTTGACCGAAGATGTGTCTGACGAGCGGCTTGCATCGCTTCGCTATGTTCACAAAGTTCCCGTCAAAATTCCTCGTTTGTTAAAGCCGCTTGGGCAAATTTTACGATGGTTTATCTATTATCGCCACGTCAAAGCATTGGAGAAGTCATTTGATTTTGACGTACTGGTTTATATCAATTCCTTCAATGGAACTTGGGCGAGCTTGGTCTCCGACAAACCTACCGTGGGTATGATCAATGACGAAAAAAACATGCTCGCTCACTGGGGAAACTTTGAATGGAAATCGCTGTGGTTCAAACGATTTGTGTTTCAGCAATTTGAGCGTTTGTCGGCCAAAAAGCATCAACTCGTGATTGCCAATTCGGAGTTTTTGCAAGACCGTATTCGCAAAACCTACCAATTGCCCGCCTCGAAAGTAACGAAGCTCTATAAAACCATTCCGCTCGATGGTATTGAGTTCAACCCCCAACGCGCTTTTGGAAATCCTATCAAGGTGCTGTTTGTGAAAGCCGATTATTTGGTAGGACAATTGCCTTTGGTGGCGGCGGCGCTCAAGAAGCTCCCACAGTATTCTTTTTTGTTGACCGTTATTGGCCCCGAACCTTGGTTTACCAGCCACGTCCGTTCGTTTTTTGAGAATATTTCCAACGTCCAGCTCGACTATCAAGGGGCGCAACCTCAGGCACGCGTGTATGAAGCGCTGCGTAGCCACGATATTTTTTGCGTACCGTCCTATACCGAAGCATTTGGTGTTGCCAATATCGAAGCCCTTGCCCACGGAATTTCGGTCGTAAGTTCACGCGTTGGGGGTATTCCAGAGGTGGTTGACAATGGCAACAACGGTTGGTTGATTGAATCAGGCAATGTAGAAAGTCTGGCTGTTGCCTTGGTTGAATGCATCGAAAATCCTCAGTTGCGGCTAAAAAAAGCCGAAAATGGACGGAAATTCATCCAAAAGTTTTCCAAAGACGAAATGTTGCGCAACTTTGTACAAATGCTTGAGTCGGTAGTCAACGCACACTGATTGGCGCCGAACGATAAACTATGCAATGGCGAAGGATTTTTCGAAACAAGGCACTCTTGGATTGGCACTTGGTGATGTATTTCCTCAACACCTTTCTGGTCATTTATGGATATGGGTTGAGAGGGGGGGCATTCCAAACGGCCAAATTGCTTCGTACGGGCTTAGTGGTGGTTTCGTTAGTTGGTATTCTGTTTGTTCAAGGCCAAATAAAGTACATTTTTAACCAACAAAAGAATTGGGCACTTTATGGCTTTATTGGCCTCAACGTAATCGTTTTGCCCTTTAGTGTCGATTTTTTTCGGAGTTTTGAGCGACTCTCCGCCTGGATTCCTTTTTTGATTTATACCAACTACTTCGTCGTCTATCTTTTCAAACATTATTCCAAAGACGAGGCCAAAATCAAACTGCTACAAATTTTCAGTTTAGCGTATTTTTATCCCGTGGCAATGATGCTCTTCACTGGCGTTGCCTTTCAATCTACCAACGTTTACGGCCAGTACGTCGGGGTGTATAAAGCCAACGTCATTGGTTGGTCTTGTACGCTCTTTATTGTATCTAGTTTTGATCTTTTCGCCAATAGCCCCATGAAAAAATGGGCACAATACCTCTTTTTTTTCATTGCTTTTCTGACGCTGTGGGGCATTGTTCTCACGGGTTCACGAAGCAGTTATGCGGGTTTGGCGCTGTCTTCGGCGGTTCTCATTGCCCGTAACCGAAAAATTTCCATTTACCTCAAAGCCGCCGCTCTTACTTGTATTTTAGCTTTTGCGTACTACATTGTGATGAGCCCCGACTCGGTCATCAACCTGCGTTCAAAATACGCAGGAATACGCCGCCAACGCGGAGAAATCCGTTTTCAGTTGGCCCAAAAAGCTTTTGAAGTATTTACCAATGACCCAGGCGTTTTATTGACAGGTTTTGGATTTGATAATTTCAAAGCAGGATTGGAAGTATATGCCGACGTCCACACTGATTTAGCTTCGCACAATTCGTACCTTGAAATCTTATTTTCAGGCGGGCTCCTTTCCTTTCTTTTTTTCTTGATTTTTTACGCCATCAACGCCTTTTGGGTCTATGTACGCTACGATAGTCCGTACTTTGTTTTTCTGCCATCGTTGATGATTATACCTTACTTTGAGTCCAACCTAAACGCGGGGCAGTTTTTGTTTTTTCCGTGGATGACCGTCTTGTTTTACTACATCCACGTTCGTTCATTGCAGATTCCTGTACACGAAATGAGCCTCAATAACACACAAAAAAGGGAAGCCTAGGCTTCCCTTTTTTGTATTCCTGCAAAGCAGTTGACTATTTTTTCTCTTCTTCGCTGCCCCCAAAAAGTCCTTTGATAAACCCTGTTGCTTTGTCGAGTGCTTCGCCTGCTTCTTCTTTGAGGTCTTCAAATTTTTCTTGAGCTTCGGCAGCCAACTCTTCCGCTTTGGCTTTGGCTTCTGCCAATGCTTCTTCGGCTTCAGCTTTCATTTCTTCAGCTTTTGCGGCCGCTTGCGCTTTCAAGCCTTCTACATCAACGCTTTGTATTTTCTCCGTGATTTCTTCTTTCAATTCTTGAAATGTTTCTTGTGCGTCTGAAGCTAATTCTTGCGCTTTGGCTTTGGCTTGTTCAGCTGCATTTTTCAATTGATCTTCCATGATTACTCGTATTATGTGGTTTAAAATAAGTGATTGTAAGTTGCTACAAATTTAAGAGAAAGCAAGCGGGTTGGTTCACCGCTCATCACATTAATTTTCAGCGAAACACCGTTCCCAAATTGGATTTTTGCGAGTTCGTTTCTTCATTCAGACGCGGGCATTGGGCATCAGTAACACCCCTAACTCTTTGAAATTGAGTTAGGAATTTTTATTTTTGTACAAAATTTATTTGAAAGCTGTATTTAACTCTAAAAATAGCATAATTAAGTGGATATTTTCGAGAAACTACGTAGTAACTGGGGACCTATCGGGGCGGCCGCAAAAGCCCTCAATAGCCACCACTATTTTTCATTTCCAAAGCTAGAAGGGGAAATCGGCCCGCATATGAAATTTCGTGGAATGGACGTCCTCAACTGGAGTTTGAATAACTACCTCGGTTTGGCCAACCATCCAGAAGTTCGTAAGGCCGATGCCGAAGGCGCAGAAAAATGGGGATTGGCATATCCAATGGGCGCCCGTATGATGTCGGGCAACTCTGATTTACACGAGATTTTCGAGAAAGAATTGGCGGAGTTTGTTGGCAAAAAAGAAGCTTTCTTGCTCAACTACGGCTACCAAGGAGTAATGTCGGTGATTGAGTGCGTGTGCGACCACCGCGACGTTATCGTCTATGATGCCGAAGCTCACGCGTGTTTGATTGACGGTATCCGACTCCACAAAGCCAAAATGGGGCAGTACTACAAGTTTAACCACAACGACATGGCAAGCTTGGAGAAAAACCTCATTCGTGCCACCAAGTTGGCCGAAGAAAAAGGCGGTGGCGTTCTTGTCATTACGGAAGGCGTTTTCGGAATGTCAGGAAAAGTAGGTAGCCTCGACAAAGTTGTTGAATTGAAGAAGAAATATAATTTCCGTCTTTTGGTGGACGACGCGCACGGTTTTGGAACCATGGGCGCCAACGGAGGCGGAGTAGCCGAACTTTTTGGTGTAGCAAAAGAAGTAGATTTGTACTTTTCGACTTTTGCCAAATCAATGGCCGCCATTGGTGGATTTATCGCCGCCGATGATCCAGACATCATCATGTACCTCAAGTACAACATGCGCTCACAAACCTACGCCAAAGCCCTGCCAATGCCTTACGTGGAAGCGGGTCGTAAGCGTTTGGAGCTTATCAAAGCGCATCCCGAACTTCGCGAAAAACTCT
The DNA here is from genome assembly GCF_000482465.1 of Runella limosa DSM 17973. Classification (GTDB taxonomy): domain Bacteria; phylum Bacteroidota; class Bacteroidia; order Cytophagales; family Spirosomataceae; genus Runella; species Runella limosa. The sequence goes on along the minus strand of NZ_AXVJ01000042.1, from coordinate 122,563 downwards.
GGACGATTGTCAATGCCCTTCAAAACGGTCTCCGCGACCTTGGATTTAACATTGGCGAAACGACCTCTCCTGTAACGCCCGTGTTTATGCAGGGCCTTCAAGGCGGTCTTCCCGAAGTGACTAACATGGTACGCGATTTGCGCGAAAACATGGGCATTTTCTGTTCTATCGTCGTTTATCCTGTGATTCCAAAAGGACAAATCATTTTGCGTTTGATTCCAACTGCGGCTCACACGCTCGAAGACGTAGATCGTACCTTAAAAGCTTTTGACGACATGCGCTCCAAACTCGACGCAGGCGTATATCGCGCTGGCCTCGAAGTGGTTGCCTAAATAATTTTGGTTTTGTATTCCAAAGCGAGTGCCTCTTAGGAGGTTACTCGCTTTTTTTATGGCAAAAAATGGGGAGTTTTGACATCAATTTTCTTTTACTAAAAACACCCTTCTCCTATGAAATCGCTGCAAGTTTTTCTCTTACTGATTATTAGTAGTTTATTGGCCGAAGCCAAACCGCTTCGGTTGGGTGTGGCAGGATTTACCCACGACCACGTCCATCAAATTCTAAGTCGCCCCGACAAAGGGGATGTCGAAATCGTGGGAGTGGCCGAGCCTAATCGCGAGTTGGCGATGCGTTATTTGAAACGTTATAAATTGTCAGAAAAACTGTGGTATCCGTCGCTCGAAGCCATGATTGCCGCCACGCAACCCGAAGCCGTTTGTGCTTTTAATAGCATTTACGAACACAAACAAGTGGTGGAAATCTGCGCACCAAAAGGCATTCATGTGATGGTTGAAAAACCGTTGGCCGTGAATAGTGAACACGCTGAAGCCATGGTTAAGCTGGCCCAAAAGCACAAAATTCAGTTGTTGACCAACTTTGAAACAACCTGGTACGCCAGCCACCAAGAAGCCTATCGAATGATTAAAGAACAAAATGCGTTGGGCGAAATTCGGAAGGTGGTGGTTCACGACGGGCACAAAGGCCCCCGCGAAATCGGTTGTTCCGAAGATTTTTTGTCGTGGCTCACCGACCCTGTGATGAATGGAGGAGGAGCCATCATTGATTTTGGGTGCTATGGTGCCAACCTAATGACGTGGCTCATGCAAGGCGAACGCCCGCTGTCGGTCACGGCCATTACCCAACAAATCAAACCTGCTGTTTACCCCAAAGTGGACGACGAAGCCACTATCATTCTTACCTATCCGCACGCCCAAGCCGTCATTCAGGCTTCGTGGAACTGGCCTTTTGACCGCAAAGACATCGAAATTTATGGGCAAAAAGGGTACGTTGTCTGTGATAAAACCCTCCAAATGCGCGTTCGGCAAGGAGACGGCGCGCAACGCGACGCCCCCGAAAAATTGCAAACGCTTACGCCACTTTCGGCACCATACAACGACCCATTTTCTTACTTTGGTGCCGTCATCAAAGGCGAAATCACTCCCAAGAAAGATTTATCTTCCCTCGAAATCAACCAAGTGGTGGTTGAGATTTTGGATGCTGCGGTACAATCTGCCAAAACGGGGAAGACGATTTCTTTGAGATAACATAGGAGGGGTTGTGAGCAACCCCCTCCACTATGGCACAACGACTAATTTCCCCATTGCTCGGCGTTCGAGCATGTCGTACAGCGCTTGCGGGGCTTCTTCGAGCGAGTATGTTTTCTGAATATGGGGTTTGAGTTCGCCCGTTTGGTACCATTGAAACAACTCCGTAATGTTCTGAAAATTGGCTTTAGGCTCTCGTTCAGCAAAAGCTCCCCAAAACACGCCAACAATAGCACAACCTTTTAGCAATGCCAGATTGAGCGGAATCGACGGTATTTGTCCTGCGGCAAAGCCTACCACCAAATATCGTCCTTTCCAGTTCATCGCGCGCAGTGCAGGTTCGGCATATTTATCCCCTACAGGGTCATAAATCACGTCCACCCCACCGCCCGTTATTTCTTTTAGGCGTTCGCGCAGGTCTTCTTTTGAATAATTAATCACGGCATCAGCACCGTACGATTTGCAGAGCTCCAGTTTTTCCTCACTCGACGCCGCTGCAATCACCTTTGCCCCCATGATTTTACCCAAATTGACTGCCGCTAACCCTACACCTCCAGCCGCACCAAGTACGAGCAGCGTTTCGCCCGCTTTCAGTTCGGCACGGTTTTTCAGGGCATGATACGAAGTTCCGTACGTGTACATCAGCGAAGAAGCCACTTTATAATCCATTTTAGGCGGCATCCTAAATACTCGGTTGGCCTTAACAGCCAGTTCCTCCGCAAATCCGCCCCAGCCTGGCATGGCAAATACATCGTCTCCAGCTTTGAGGTGCGTTACGCCTTCGCCTACTTCTTTGACCACTCCTGCCACTTCACCACCAGGCGAAAAGGGAAACGCTGGTTTAAACTGGTATTTTCCTTGAATGATAAGGGTATCAGGAAAATTAACCCCGCAGGCTTTGACCGTAATAACCACCTCACCTGCCTTGGGAGTAAGTGGTGCTATGTCTTCAACGAGGAGGCTATCGGGCGTTCCGTACTGTTTGCAGAGAAGTGCTTTCATGGGAAAAGAGGGTTTGTTTTCCCCTAAAAGCAAAAAAAATTACCGCCTTACTTTTTTGACGGTTATCGGAACGCACATCGTCCTTTGAATGTCCAAACGAGCAGGTGTTCGACCCAAACTTTTACATCCAGAATCAAGGCGGCGGGTTTCGGCATAATACATACCAGAGTTAGTCGGAATATACTGTAATATTCCTTTTGCCAACAATGTCCCACCCGTTGGTTTATCATACCAATCGACGGTTTCATTGTCCTTTGGGAACGCAATTAGGGGAGGAATAGGCTTTCCTTCGCAGGTACTTTGGCTAACAGCCAAGGGAGCATCGGGTAAAATGGGGTCGCAAATGGGGAGCGGAATTACTTCTTGACGGGCGAGCTCGGTGGTGTCGTTTGGCCGAATTGTCACCACTACTTTATAGTCAAAACTAGGGTCAATGTCCACGATGGTATCATTTTGAATACGGCCTTTGTTCGTACTGATTTCAGCATCTATCAAGCTGAAAACAATTCGATAACGGCTTTCTCCCTCGCACACTTTAGGGCATATTATTTCAGTTACTTTGAAACTAACTTTGCCTTGAGAAAAGGTGTGAGTGACGGATACAATCATCAAAAGGAAGCCCAGCAAAGGGCTTCTTCGACATAATAAATTCACTTATGAGTAGGGTATAATAGAATACAAATTTAATGGCTTCTATTATACCCTCCAAAAAAATAAAATTAAAATTAGCTGATTAACAGCGAATTACAAATTTGGTTTATTTTTATATCCCAATAGAAATATACCAATTCTAGCGCAAAATCTGTACTTCAACGGCACTTGAAGCGCTTTTTTGGTGATAAACTGTGTGCGTTGCTTTGATAAAATCCGAGTCGTTTGCAACGTAAATATTAGGCACAAATTTTTGAGGATTTCGGTCAAAAAGTGGAAAAGCGGTACTCTGAACTTGGATCTGAATGCGGTGTCCTTTCTTAAAAGTATGCAGTACATCCTGCAAGCGGAAGTTCACGTCGGTTACTTTATTAGGCACCAATGCTTCTGGTTTTTCAAAGGAATTTCGGAAGCGAGCACGCATAATTTCGCTGCGTACCATCTGGTGATAATTGCTTAAAATGACGTTCTTATTAGGCATAAAAGCATGATTAGGTTCATCGCTAGGATAGACATCAATTAGCTTCACAAAAAAGTCAGCATCCGAGCCTGTCGTGCTAATCTTGAGTTTGGCCATTATTTCCCCTCCCAGGGTTACATCTTCAGTAAGTGGCTCGGTCTGAAACGTCAGCACATCCGTACGGCGCGCCGCAAAACGCTGATCTTCCGACATGTAATTAAACGGCGTGAAGCCCATGGTTTCGGTATTGTCTTCGATGTATGGCACTGGCTTGAGCGGGTCGCTGATGTAGGCTGTCTTTGATGCGGCTTGGGAAGGCGCTTCAAACGACAATTTACCATTGGCGTGGAAATACAAGGTTTTCTTTTCGGCAGCAGCGGCAGGCCAACGTTCAAATTTCTCCCATTGCTTCTTGCCAGTATTAAACAAGTACGCGTCGGGCAAACCCGTTTTTCCGTCGCCCGCGCCTTTCAAAAAGTGGTTGAAAAACGTACGCTCAATTTCTCGTTGATAAAACGTAGCAACACTATCTCCAAAATACACATTGCTGTGCAGCGTATGACCCGTTTCGGCCGACCAACGACCGTGGCCAAAAGGCCCCATCACCAGCGTGTTGTAGGTCGAAGGATTATTTTTTTCTAGGGTTTTATACACCGTCAGCGGGCCGTACAAATCTTCGGCATCAAACCAACCTCCCACCGTCATCACAGCGTGTTTCACATTTTTCAAATGCGGAATAATACTGCGTTTCTGCCAAAACTCGTCGTAGTTGGGGTGGTCTTTGTGTTCTTGCCAAAAGAAGTTGTCTTTGTAATACTTGTCAAAATGTTTGAGTGAGCCCAAATCAAGGTTAAACTGATAGCCGTCTTTGGTTTTTTCCTGAATCATCTGCGGCATCCACCAGTGCGCCGTGGTGGGTTTTTCGTGCTGAATCCCAAACACAGGAAACGTCAAGAAATAACCTTGCGTAAAAGCACCATTGTGGTGAAAATCATCAAAATAAAAGTCTGAAACGGGCGCTTGAGGTGACGAAGCCTTGAGGGCTGGGTGTTGGCTCAACGCCCCTGCCACCGTATAAAACCCTGGATAACTGATGCCCCATTGGCCGACGCGACCATTGTTATTGGCCACGTTTTTCACCAACCAATCTATCGTATCGTACGTATCCGACGATTCGTCCACCTGCGTGGCTTGGGTTTTGTTAGGAATTTGTGGAGTCATGTTTGTCCACTTCCCTTCGCTCATGTAACGCCCACGAACATCCTGATAGACAAAGATATACTTGTCTTTCATCAAGAATTTACTGGGGCCTAGCTGGCCAGGGAATTTACCTTCACCGTAAGGCGCTACGCTGTAACACGTGCGTTGCATCAAAAACGGATAGGTATTAGAAGCCGACGCGTCTTTGGGCGCATAAACGATGGTATGCAGTTTCACTCCATCACGCACTGGAATGTCGTATTCGGTTTTGGTGTAATTTTCTTTTACCCAATCAACTTGGGCATAGACGGTGTGTTGCAAGGCCACAACGCACAAAAGAATCCACTTTTTCATGGTTTGAGGGTTTGTTTGATGAGTAAATAATCTCCTATAGAATTGGTTGAAAGCTTTTTAAATCCTAACGAAGCTTGATTTTCCAAAAACGCCTGAAAACCTGCATCTTTCGCAAAATACGCTTGCATGTCTTGGGTCATCAAAATGAAATTAATGTTTTTGGATTTGACAAACTCTGTAAAATTACCCGAAGTATATTCTTCTACATGAATCCAATCAGATTCCTCTTTGAGAAAAACCCGATACCAATCGCGTTCAAGAACCCGTAAGCGCGCCTTAGGCTGAATGGCTTTGATAAAACGAACGTTATCAGCAATGGGAGTGGGGAGAGGTTGAGAATAAGGAAAATACCGAATTCCCACAAATACCAGCAAGGCGCCCAAAGCGACCGTTCCTTGTGGAAGTTGAGTGAAGAATGAAAACTCTCGCAACGAAATCGGCTTTATAACTTGGGCCAACAGCCAAAAAATGAGAATCAAATGAAATACCAAGTAATGTGTACGCGGATAAATCAGCACGGTAGCGATGAGCGATGGCAGCAGCAACACAAGCACGGCTACAAAACTCCAAAAATCGACTGAGGTTTTCTGAAAGTTTTGAAAAGTGCGATGGTAATCCACCCAAGCAACAAATATCAAGGCAATTAAACCTACGAAAACCGTTCGCCAGCGCGAGTACCATCCCCGAAAAAGGGTTTGGTAAAACGTATCTACCGCATTTTTTACGTTGGCAGTTAGGCTGTGTGTGATATTCGTAAAAACGTGTTTAAATGCCCATTTAGGCTGTTTTTTGACCGCATCGGCAAAGGTTTGTACATCATCTCCCAATACTTTATGAAATAGCTTTAGTTGCGATTCAATTGTACTCGGCTCAGGCTGATGGTTCCATGCACTGTAATTTACCACAAAATGCTGTTGGAACGCCACTGCGCTACGGCTGTCGTCTCCCCCAAACAAGGGATTTCCAAAAAGTAAATGTAAGACCAACGAAGCTACCACAAAACTTCCCAAAGGCAACCAACGAGGTTTTTCTTTGGGCGCTTCTTTCCACAACCACCCCAACGCAATGGCCGTACCACCAAGAAACGATACGTAAAATTCGGGGCGAATGTAGGAGCAAACCAACCCTGTGAATGCCACCACTAAAAAGCGCAAATACTGAGGCCATGCGTTGAAATGAACCAGCGCAAGTGCGCCTAAAATCAGGCAGAAGGGGGCAATAGAAATCTTGGGATTGAGAGGTAGATTTTGGTTTGAAAATAGAAACAGCACCGCCAACCATGCGCTCACTGCCACGGATACCTTCAGTGAGCGAAACCACAAAAAGCTAACAACGCCCGCTATAACGCTTAAAATAGTCCAGTTGGCGTAGTACAAATCGAGGCTATCGGGGATAAACAAATGCCAAAAAGCATACCAAGCAGCATACAAAGGCCCCCATTGTACCCCTCCAATAAATGGCACAGAAAATGTCAGACCTGAGCCCAAATAGGTGGTTTCATCTCCAAATTCAACATCCTTCCAGGCGGTTATGTCATAAACAAGTACCCACCCCGCAATCAACACAATAAGTACTCCAAGCCAATGTAAACGCATATAGAAAAAAATTGTCGAAGCGCTGATGCCTCGACAATGTATTTTTTGGGTCAATAAATTAAATCGCTTTAGTCGTATCCACAGGAGCCGTTTGTGGTTCAGGTTGCGGCGTAGGTAGTACCTGTCGAGGAACGTTTGGGGCAGGAATTAACTCCACCGAAATGACGAAATACTCTGTATCTCCATTCCAAGGAAGCTTAAAAAACTTCTCTTCGTAATGAAGCGACACCCTTTGCCCTGTCCGCTGCGACTCGTTTAGGGCATTTACCACCGCTTCATTGTCTCCATCCACTGAAAAATCCCAAGTGGTAGAATTAAATGTCCCCGTTCCATCCGACATTCCTCCTACCATCAACTGACCTTCGTAAGTTTTAAAAACGTATCCTTTGCGGCTCAATTTTACCAATGAGCCTACGCGCGTACCGTCGCTGTAATAACCAAATGTCACATAATAGAAAATTCCTCCTAAAATCAGGAAGAAAATCACAAGAAAGAGCCACTTACGCATAATCTTGTAAAAATTAGAGTGTTAAACAGATTAAAGGGCGAACTTCGTAAAAGTCGTTGGATTTTGCAAGAAGCACCTGTTTATGACCAAAAATTACTACTTTTGACCCCATCATAAGACAGCAAAAAAATAAAATAAAGTGGCTCTAATAAAATCAATCTCGGGTATTCGTGGTACGATTGGAGGTAAGACGGGAGATTCGCTTACGCCTATTGATGTTGTAAAGTTTGCAGCAGCTTTTGGAACTTGGCTCAAACGCTCTCAGCCCAGTAATTTACGCATTGTCATCGGTCGTGATGCACGCCTTTCGGGCGAAATGGTTTCTAAGCTTGTGGCCTCTACCCTTCAGGGTATTGGGTTTGAAGTAATCGACTTAGGACTTTCAACTACCCCGACGGTAGAAATTGCCGTACCGCTCGAAAGTGCCGCAGGGGGCATTATTCTCACGGCAAGCCACAATCCGATTCAATGGAATGCCCTCAAACTCCTCAACAGTGTGGGTGAATTTATTTCGGGTCAAGACGGGGCCGATGTACTCGCTTTGGCCGAAAGTGAAGATTTTGATTTTGTCGAAGTCCGTAAATTAGGAAGCTACCGAACAGATAACACTTATTTTCAGAAACACATTGCGTTGATTCTTGACTTGCCATTGGTCGATAAAGAGGCCATTGCCACGCAAGATTTCAAAATCGCAGTCGATGCCGTAAACTCAACGGGGGGGATTGCCGTACCAATGCTGTTAGAAGCTTTGGGCGTAAAAAAGGAAAACATCAAACTCATCAACTGCGAGCCTACGGGAAACTTTGCCCACAACCCTGAGCCTCTTCCCGAAAATTTAATCGAAATCAGCAGCGAGCTCAAACGCGGCCACTACGACCTCGGTATCGTTGTTGACCCCGACGTCGATCGTTTGGCTTTGATTTGTGAAGATGGTTCTCCCTTTGGTGAAGAATATACCCTCGTCGCCGTGGCCGACTATGTATTGAAGCATACCCTCGGAAATACGGTTTCTAACTTGTCATCTACGGGTGCGCTCCGTGACATTACGCTCAAGGCAGGAGCGCAGTATTTTGCCGCTGCGGTAGGGGAGGTGAATGTTGTAGAAATGATGAAAGCGCAAAATGCCGTCATCGGTGGCGAAGGCAACGGAGGAATTATTTATCCTGCTTTACACAGCGGCCGCGATGCCCTTGTTGGGATTGCGTTGTTCCTAACCCACTTGGCTAATTTCGGGAAATCAATTTCTATTCTTAGAAGTACATACCCCAATTATTTTATTTCTAAAAATAAAATCGAGCTCACACCTGACATCAACGTGGACAAGGTGCTTGAAAAAATTAGCCAGAAATACGCCAAAAATCCCGTTAATACCATCGATGGTGTAAAGATTGAATTTGACAAAGAGTGGGTTCACTTGCGCAAATCTAATACCGAGCCCATCATTCGGATTTATTCTGAATCCGAAACGGAATCTACGGCCAACCACCTTGCCAAAAAAATCATCAATGATATTAAGGAAGTCATTTCCAATCATTTATAAATCGACAATCTCATGAGTCGCGTTGCGTTCATTGCTCCTACTGCCTGTGTGATGGGCCAAGTAACCCTCGGCGAAGAGGCATCGGTTTGGTACGGCGCGGTGATTCGTGCCGATGTGGAAAAAATCAGCATCGGCGCCCGTAGCAACATCCAAGATACGGCCGTTCTTCACGCGGATTTTGGTTCTCCAACCATCATTGGTGAAGATGTCACGGTGGGGCACGGAGCGATTGTACACGGTGCCATTGTCGGCGATGGCTCGTTGATTGGGATGCGAGCAACGATTCTGAACAACGCCAAAATTGGAAAATTTTGCATCATCGGCGCCCATGCCCTTGTGACTGAGGGCATGGAAATACCTGATTTTTCGATGGTTGTAGGTACGCCAGGGAAAATCATCAAGCAACTTCCCGAAACCTATGCCAAAAAACTTCTTGAAAGTGCCGCTCACTACGTCGAAATGGCGTATAAACACGCAGAAGGCACGTTTCCACTAGTACACTAAACAACTGATACTTTATTTAATACCCTCTTTGCCAAACGTTTATTTCATTTGGCATTGTTTTTGATATACACTTTTTCGTTATACGCCTTACCTATCAAAGACGAATAAGTATGAAAAATAGTCTATTTTTTAAGTCGCTCAGAAGAAAATTACCCACAGCGGTTGCCGCTTTGGTTGCTCTGACGATATATAGTTGTCGCGACGCTTCTCAAGATCCCGTCGAACCTACTGCCAATTCAAAAGGAACCGAAACCTACAGTGCTGACGTAGCCACCAAGTGGGCCGAAATGGATTTGACACTTACGCAAAATAGCACTGGATTTACGCCACCTGTAGCCGCACGCGCCTTGGGGTATGCAGGAGTAGCCATGTACGAAGCTGTTGTGCCAGGTATCAAGGACAATCGTTCATTGGTCAAGCAATTAAATGGTTTAACAGACCTACCCGTCCCTGAAGCTAATCAAGAATACAACTGGGCAGCCAGCGCCAATGCAGCTCAAATTTATATGGCCAAAAACCTTTGGCCTACTGCCAACGAAGCTACCAAAAAGAAAATTGATTCGCTCGGCACAGTCATTCGTAATGAACTCATTACGGGTAGCAGTCAAGCCATTGTAGAGCGTTCGGAAGCATTTGGATACGCCATCGGAAAGGCCATTTTTGACTGGTCAAAAAGCGACGGTGGGCACGAAGGATTTACGCGCAATTTCCCCGCCACCTACAAAGTCCCTGTTTTTCCAGGGTCGTGGCAGCCAACCGAAAACGGACGCACCATCCCGATGCTACCGTATTGGGGACAAAACCGTACATTCATCGCGGCCAACGGACTATTAATACCCCCAGCGCCTCTGACAATTTCGACGCAGGTAAACTCGCCTTATTTCCAACAATACTACGACGTTTACAAGAAAAACATCAGCCTCACCCAAACCGAAAAAGAAATCTCAATCTGGTGGGCCGACGACCCAAGCGAGACATTTACGCCTCCCGGTCACTCATATAATATTGCAAAAATTGCGGTTAAAACGAGCAACGTTAAGTTAGACAAAGCCGCAGAAGCCTTTGCCCGCACGGGTATTGCTGTAGCCGACGCTTTTATCATTTGCTGGAAATGTAAATACGCGTTCAACAACGAACGTCCTTATACTTTTGTGCGCCGTGCTATCGACCCAAGTTGGGTGCCGTTCTGGCCAGCCCCACCGTTTCCTGGCTATGCCTCAGGCCATGCCACGCAGTCATCGGCTTCGGCTGTAGCATTAGAAGGTGTTTTCGGAACTTCCTTTGCCTTTGTGGATGACTCCCACGTGAAACGCGTAAAAGACACCAAACGAAACGTTGATTTTAAAGCCCGTAGTTTTAAATCGCTCCAAGAAGCCGCTTCTGAATCAGCCTATTCGCGCTTTCTTGGCGGTATTCATACCTTCCAAGACAACGACACTGGCCTGAAAGAAGGTAAAAAAGTAGGGCAATATATCAATGCCCTGGCTTGGAAAAAATAACGACCACTTACTATACAGTCTGTTCGCTCACCACGAAGGCAAATGTCCTTTTGGTGAGCGAAAGTTTTTTTAAGGGAATGGTTTTTTCTATTTTTGTCACCATTGGAACTATCTCCTTTCATTTTAAAGTAAATTTTTGGAAATCAACTCTTTACAAATTTAACTATGAAAGAGACTTGTTTACGATCAACTTTTAAAAACTTTAAAACAATTTTACAGTGAAAAACGGACTACTTATTTGGAATGCAGTTTTGACTTTGGCCGTCGTTTTTTTGGGATACCAACACTTCCAACATCACTCTTCGGGGGGAGATAGCAGCAGCACTCCTGATGCCGCAAAAGGCAAAAAAATCGTTTATGTGCAAGCTGATTCGCTTCTCAAAAACTATGATTATTACAAAGACTTTCAAAAAGAGTTTGAAAGTAAAGGCTTTCAGTTGGAAAACGACCTAGCTAACAAAGGACGCACGTTCCAAAATAAAGTGGCTTTCTTCCAACAACGTGCCCAACAAGGAGCTCTTTCGCAAGATCAAGCACAAGCAGCGCAAGCGCAGTTAGGTAAAGAAGAGCAAGACATTACCAAATACCGCGATGAGCAACTTCGTAAGTTGGAAGAAGAACGTTTGAAGAAAACAGAAGAGTTTTATACCAACATCTTCGATTACATCAAAAAATACAACAAAGAAAGTGGCTATGAGTTTGTATTGGGCTACAGCAAAGGTGGCGGTATTTTGTTTGCCGATGCCAGCCTTGACGTAACCAAGAAAATCGTAGAAGGACTTAACAAAGAATACAAAGAAAAAGACGCAGCTAAAGCTAAAAAATAAGCACGTCTTAGGCTTCAACAGCGGCAGCATTTCTTCATCGAAGTGCTGCCGCTTTTTGTTTATACAACAATTTTTGAGGGACAACTGCGTTAATTTTCAAACCATTTACCAATCTTCATTCACCTCTTCGTCGCTTCTTTATGACCCATTACGTTTACTTTTTTCTTAACCAACCCGTCTTAACACGAAATGAAAAAAGTAACCGTACTCCTGACTTTGGTAGGGCTTGCAAGCTGTCAGCGTGAAATTACATCAACGGCCCCCTCGGCTGATTGCCTCGTGACTGCTTCCGCCACCAGCGGCGATATTATTGATGGTGAATACATCATTACGCTCAAAGAGGTTTCCAGCACGTCCAGAACTACTGCCCGAATAGCCGCCGTTTCTGACCAACTGCGGCAGCAATACAACCTTTCCTCAAAAGCTATTCGTACCACCTTCAAAGGACACCGCGAAGGTTTTTTTGCCAGCCTCACCCCAACGGAACTTCATTCCCTCCAAACTGACCCTAGCATAGAGCTCGTTGAGCCCGACCGAAAAATCGGCTTATGTTCTTGTTTAGAAGTAGTAAGTTCGACCTCTGTTACTTGGAACGTCAGAAAAACAGGGTATGGCAATGGAGAGAACTTCCAAGACAAAACCGTCTGGGTCATTGATACGGGCGTTGACCTCGACCATCCTGACCTCAATATCGACACCCAACGCAGTCAATCGTTCATCAGCGGCATCACTACTGCCGAAGATAACAACGGCCATGGCACCCACGTAGCGGGTATTATTGGGGCAAAAAACAACACCTTAGGCGTAATGGGCGTTGCGTCGGGCGCCAAAATAGTGGCGCTCAAAGTACTAGACCAGTTAGGCGAAGGGCGACTGTCGAGCGTAATTTCGGCACTTTCTTACATCCGTCAAAATGGCAAGGCAGGCGACGTCGTCAATATGAGTTTGGGATTAGAGGGTATTTCAACCACCCTCGACCGTGAAGTGCAGGCTGCCGCAAATTTGGGAATTTTGTTTTCCATTGCCGCAGGAAACGACGCCAAGCTTGCCAGCGGTTTCTCGCCCGCGAGACTTAATCACAGCAATATTTTCACGGTATCAGCGGTAGATAGTACGGGACGTTTTGCGAGCTTTTCCAATTATGGCAACGACGCCGTGGATGTCGCCGCCTACGGGGTTCGTATTCTTTCCACCTATTCCAATGGCCGTTATGCCATTCTCTCGGGCACTTCCATGGCGGCACCGCACGTGGCGGGTTTACTTTTAATCAAAGGAGTAAATATCCCGACATCGGGTACGGCCACCAACGACCCCGACGGCACGGCTGACCCCATTGCCAGGGCGGGCAAAACGCAAGTGGCAGTAGCGGTGGTGGACAATTAATCTTCCAAGACGTTGGCGACGAAAGTGGCCTTGAGCAGCAGTAAGCCTAACAAAAAGGTAATCGCCCAGTTAAGGTAAATTCGGTAATAATCTTTGACTTCTTGGTAACGCCGATTTTTAACATTGACTCGTTCCAGTCGGTCAATTTGGCGAAACACTTGTGCAAGCGTGGTATTGTCGGTAGCTCGATAGAAATGGCCATTGGTGGTAGAAGAAATGGTTTTGAGCGTACCTTCGTCGGCTACCGAATGCACCAGCTTTGTTCCTACAGAATCGCGTACAGCTCTGCTAATAAATGGTTTACCAACGGCAATGGTATAAACCCGTATGCCAAAGGCTTTGGCAAGTTGCGCGGCGGTGGTCGGGTCAAGATTCCCTGCGGTGTTTTCGCCGTCGCTCAATAAAATAACAACTTTTGACTTCGCCAGACTTTCCCGCAATCGGTTGATACAAACCGCCAAAGCACTCCCCACGGCCGTTCCAGCCACCGTAATCATGCGGTGATCGACTTCCTCCAAAAAACCATAAATCAGTTCGTAGTCATTGGTAAGCGGACAAAGCGTAAATGCTTCTCCCGCAAACACCACCAACCCCACCCGGTCTTGTAAACGACCGCCAATAAACGATTTGGCAACGCTTTTGGCCGATGCCAAGCGGTTGGGGGGCAAGTCTTTTTCTAACATCGAATCCGAAATATCCAAAGCCAGCATGATGTCTATCACTTCGGCATCTCGTTCGGTCAAAGTGTTGATTAATTGTGGACGCGCAAGTGCTATCAGCAAACAACTTAGGGCAAGAAAACCCGTCAAAGGGAACAAATATCGCAGCGCCACCGACCAGCTTCTGGGCGCATCTTTATCGACAAATGTGATTCCCAGCCGCTGAACCGCCCCTGCATGAAACACATTTCGTAGCCAAAATGCCACGGGAATGGCCAAAATACCGTACAAATAGTACGGATGTGTCCACGAAAATGCGCGTAGTTTTGCCAACGTAAACCACTCCAAAGAAAGCCAGTCCCACATAATATATCCAAAGAAAGGGTTAGTCTTTCACTTCCTCGTAGTCCACATATTCACCGCCGTCGAAACGCGATGTGTCCGAATTTGAAGGTTTTTTCTCTACCCTAATCTCTCCCTCACGACGTTGTTGGGCCGTTGGGGTATTTTTACGTTGTTCTTTGACCAACTGACGCCCCACCAACAACCAAAACATAAAGCGGCGAAACGCGGGGACAAAAGCCACCAACATAATGAAGATGAGGATGATATTAAAAAGTATTTTCATTGCGCTATTTTTTTATTCATTCATGACAAAAACGCAGGAACAAGGATTAAATTGGCGATGTTCCTAGGAAACAAAACAACCAAAGCCAACAACCCCTTCCATTATGGCACTGTAAAATTAGCAAATCCTATCAAGACTATAATAAACTGGTAAAACACATTTCCTACTACAACATTTATGGCCGAAACACTTCATCTTCCGCAAACAACCGACCGCGCTCTTATTTATGAGCACCTTTATCCACAAATTGAAGCCCTTGTGGAAGGAGAAACTGACCTCATTGCCAACCTTGCCAATATTGCGGCAGCGCTCAAAGAAGCATTTCAATTTTTTTGGGTAGGGTTTTATATCTCTAAAAACGGGCAACTGGTACTTGGCCCTTTCCAAGGCCCGATTGCTTGCACCCGCATCCAGTATCATCGAGGCGTTTGTGGTGCTTGTTATACCCGCCGCGAAACCATCATTGTACCCAACGTAGAAGAATTCCCTGGGCACATTGCGTGCAGTTCGGCCTCAAAATCAGAAATTGTTTTACCCGTTTTTGATGTGAACGGCGAAGTAGCGATGGTGCTTGATGTTGACAGCGATCAACTCAATGATTTTTCAGAAGTGGACGCCAAAGGCTTGGAAAAAATCACCGCGCTGATTGGCCGCCTTATGGCCGCTGCTGTGGTTTAAGCTCTTTGATTTCAAACTGAAGCGAAAGCTCGTTCATGCACTTAAAATGTCCTTTGGGGCAACGTTTATTGCCAATTTTAGAGCACGGACGACAATCCAATTGGCGGTTTTCCAGAATCACAAAGTTGGTTTGGTAAGGATACATTCCAAACTCGGGTACGGTATTTCCCCAAATCGAATACACTTTTTTCTTGAAAGCCGCCGCCACGTGCATCAGACCTGTATCATGGCTAAAAACCAGTTTCGATTGCTGCACTAGCGACGCCGACTGGTTGAAATTGCATTTGCCGCACGCATTATAGACCCGTTCTTTTCCCAACGCCTGCTCAATCGCTTCTCCATTTTCGGCATCTTCTTTTCCCCCTAACAACACAATCGGATAATTAATTTTTTGACAGAGCTCAATCATCCGCACCAGCGGCAGTTTTTTGGTCTCGTGTTGCCCACCGATGGCGTAGGCGACATAGCCATTTTGGTGCGTGATAGGCAACCAATCGGGTTCAATGATGTCTTTGTAAGGAATAAAGTAATCAAGCCCTCGGTCATCGTTGACGACCCCCAACTTGCGAGTGGCATCAAGGTACCGATCGACAATGTGGACATTGGGCATGGCCTTCACCTTGAGGTTGACAAACAGCCATTTTTCCCAGTTTAACTTATTAAAACTATACGATTCGACTCCCAACGCCGTTTTTAATTGGAGGGTACGGAGGTTATTGTGCAAGTCGATGACCACATCAAACTTCTCTTGCCGCAGCTTCCCGATAAGCCCCCAAAGGCTTTCTTCTAGCACGTGAATTTTGTCAATGTAGGGATTATCGGCAATCAAAAACCGATACGAAGCCTTGGTTACGTAATGGAGTTCAATATCAGGACGTTGCGTTTTGAGGCATCGTACCACGGGCGTCGTCAGCACAATGTCACCAATGGAAGAAAACCGAATCACCAAGACTTTTAATGGCATGAACGTATAGGGTTCGTAGAAACTTGACTTTTACTACAAAACTAACTAATTTTACTAAAAAACAGCCTTCCGAATTATGTTAGATAAACTTTTTGACATCAAAAACGACCGCCGTTTGAGCGTCTATTTATACCGTACAGGTTTTGGTCTGTGGCTTCTTTACATTTTGTTGGGAGCAAGTTTTCTCCACGAATTTGTGGCGTACCGCATCCACTGCGCCGTCATGTGTGGATTTTTCATGATTTTTGGTCTCTCCGCGTCCATGTATTACGACTACTACCACCACCACCAAGAATTTGAACAAAAGAAGAAGTGGCTCATCATCAGCTATCTCATCTTGTTTGGACTGCTCTATTTCTTTGTTTTCAAAGACAAGGCTTTTTCGCTAAATCTGTTTTAAGCATTATTTCATCACGTTGGTGATTTCATTGAGTTTTTCGAGCTTATCCTGAAAATCGCCTTTGAGTTTATTTCTAATTTGTTGCAAGTTATCCAGCGTTGCTTGCAGCGAATCGGGCAAAATCTCTTCTAACACCTCTCGAAAGCGTTTGGCGAAGGTCGGCGATTTCCCATTGGTCGAAATCGCAATCTTTAAATCACCCTTTTTTACGACCGAACTCAAATAAAAATCACACAACTCGGGCGTATCGGCTACGTTGACCAAAGTTTTACGGGCTTTGCAATCCTGCTGTACTTGGTGATTGACTGTTTTGTCGTTGGTGCCGACAATCACAATATCGCGACCTTCCAAAAAATGCGGTTCGTAACGAGCATAAATCAATTCAACGCTGGGGTGCGAAGCCGCCAATTCTTTAATTTCTTCGCGGATTTCGGGGGCAATGAGCGTTACTTGCGTTTGGGGAGAATTGGCCAACACGGCCGTTAGTTTTTCCAACCCCACGTACCCACCACCTACGATGAGTACGTGAAGTTGTTCTAATTTCAAAAAAATAGGAAAAAGCGTATTCACGAGTTTGTTGTTTTAGGTTGCTCTTTTGAAACAACCTTTTCCTTTGATATTGTTCATTCGTTATTTAACTCTTGTCCAATTATCGGTGCGCCCGATGAGCGACACGCCAATAAACCCTCTTACGTCGAGCTGATTAGCACTTACCAATTTCATTTTACAACTGTACTCTTTTCCGTTTTCAGGGTCATATATCTTACCGCCTTCCCACACGTTGTTGCCATCATAAGCAAAGTTGTTCAAATTAATCATGCCCAAAATCGGGCGCGATTTCTTTGCGGCGTCTGGGTTATTTTTGTCCAACTTGGGTTTGCCCGTAGCTTCATCGTTGGGTTCTTTGAGCCAAATAATTTTACCAAAATACTTGTCACCTTGTTTATAGATTTGGACGTGCCCCTTTTTAGACCCCGTCAACCACGTTCCTAAACAAGCATCTGGATTTCCTTGTGCGAAGAGTTGAAGCGACAAAAATGTCATGAAAAGCACTACTTTTACTTTTTTCATTTCGAGTTTGGATTTTAGTTTGAATAACGAACGCAAGTTCTTCGGTTTTTATTACAGATACAACCACCGACTCAAAATATTGTTATACAAAGCTTTTGTAGTATTTTTTTATTTATGACTTCTGACATAAGCGCTATTTTTACCCAACTTGGGGGAGAATTTATTACGCCAGTTTCTGAATTGGCCGAAAAACTATCGTCGGTCAAAGCCTTTATTTTTGACTGGGACGGCGTCTTTAACGACGGCACCAAAAACGAACAAGGCAGCAGCAATTTTAGCGAAGTTGACTCCATGGGAACCAACCTCTTGCGTTTTGGCTGGTGGCTTTCGCAAACGTCTATGCCTTACACGGCGGTCATTTCGGGTGAGCGAAATTTGCTGTCGTTTCAGCTTGTGCAACGAGAACATTACCATGCTTGTTATTTTCGGATAAAACATAAAATCGAAGCACTCGAACATTTTATGAGCAGCCGAGGACTGAAAGCCAGCGAAGTAGCTTTCTTTTTTGACGATGCCCTCGACTTGTCCATCGCCGAGCAATGCGGCGTTCGGATTTTGATACGCCACAAAGGCAACCCACTTTTTCAGCAGTACGTCATCAAAAACAAGCTTGTTGATTATATTACAGCCCAAGACGGCGGAAATTTTGCTGTGCGCGAAGGTTGTGAGTTGATGCTTGGCTTACAGGGAGTTCACGACCAAACCATCGACGAACGGTTGCGGTTTTATCCTCATTACAACAATTACCTCACCGAGCGACAAGCCATTCAAAGTCAGTTTTTTACCCTTGTCAACGGCCAATTTGAACCCCAGTCCGTCTAACTTTCACAACGTTTTACCTAACTTTGTCAAAGTTTAGCACTCCGACAACGCGTAGCATGGATTTACAAAACAATAGACTCAAAACAGGAGATGGCGGGGTGATTGTCACCAGCGTCGAAGACTTGCTCAATTGGTCGCGACTTTCGTCGCTCTGGCCGATGGGATTTGGATTGGCCTGTTGTGCCATCGAAATGATGGCCTCGTACGCGTCCAACTACGACCTTGAGCGTTTCGGGATTTTTCCACGACCTTCGCCTCGCCAGTCGGACGTGATGATTGTGGCAGGAACCGTAACCTTCAAAATGGCCGACCGTATCCGACGCCTTTATGAGCAAATGCCAGAGCCTCGCTACGTGATTTCGATGGGAAGCTGCTCCAACTGCGGCGGGCCTTATTGGGAACACGGCTACCACGTTGTGAAAGGAGTAGATAGAATTATCCCCGTGGATGTCTATGTGCCAGGCTGCCCACCGCGCCCCGAGGCATTGATTGGTGGGTTTTTGAAATTACAGGAAAAAATTAGCAACGAACACCCGCTCGCACCTACGCTTTTGCTCGAAATAGAAAAAGAAAACGTGTAGCCTAATTGAGCCATCTCTCCATGATATTTTCAGAAATAACGCAGGTACTGACCGAACAATTTGGGATAGATTCGTTTTCGGTCGTCAACCAAAAAGCCAACCAACCCATTCTGCAAATTCAGGCAAACCAGTTGTTGGAGTTGTGTCAGTTTTTGGCCAACGACGAACGCCTGTTTTTTGATTACTTGGCTTGTATTACGGGCATCGACAATGGCCCTACGGCCAACACGATGGAAGTGATTTATCATTTGACGTCGATTCCGTACGAGCATAATTTAGCCATCAAAGTCATCGTTGAGCGCCCTGCTGATGGCACACCGCCCAAGGTCCCTTCGGTATCCTCCATTTGGCGAACGGCCGATTGGCACGAGCGGGAAACGTACGATTTGGTAGGAATTTTCTTTGAGAACCACCCCGACTTGCGGCGCATTCTACTTCCCAACGATTGGCATGGGCACCCGCTTCGGAAGGACTACCAAGCGCAAGAATTCTATCATGGCATAAAAGTAATTTATTGATTATCAAGGCTTAAAAAAAACTTCTTGACATATTCAAAAAAAATACTATCCTTCGCAACAATTTCCAGCCCAAAAACGTTGGATTTTCACGATTCGACTGGATAATTAACCTATTTTAGAACCAATAAAAGGAAGAGAGTATGTATTGGACATTGGAACTAGCCTCCTATTTAGAAGACGCGCCTTGGCCCGCTACAAAAGATGAACTAATTGACTTTGCTATTCGCACAGGAGCACCGTTAGAAGTAGTCGAAAACCTTCAAGAACTTGAAGACGATGGCCAACCCTACGAAAGTATCGAGGAGATTTGGCCAGATTACCCTACCAAAGACGACTTCTTCTTCAACGAAGACGAATACTGATCTATTTCTCTGTAGTCTTCAGTTAAAGAGCGACTTTGCTGACCCTCTCTTTTGCCTTGTTTTGATAAGGCCGAAGAGAGGGTTTCCCTTTTTTCTATACCATTTATCAAAAAAATATGAAACAATCAATCAATCCTCGTTTTACCACCCTCCTGTGCTTCATTCTTGTCCTTGCTTTGATTCGCATTATCAACGTAGCACAGCCTTCAGCCATCGCCAACTTCACGCCCATTGGAGCCATGGGGCTATTTGCGGGTGCTTATTTTTCGCAACGCGGGAAAGCCTTGTTTTTCCCTCTTCTGACGCTCTTTATCAGCGATATGGTCATCAATAACGTGATTTATGGCGGCCAATATGGTTTTATTTACGACGGCTGGTATTGGGTATATGGCATTTTTGCGTTGGTTGTCCTCCTTGGCAACGTACTTTTAAAAAAGGTAAGCCTCAAAAACATTGTCGTGGCCAGCATTGCGGCAGCCGTCACTCATTGGGTTTTATCTGATTTTACGGTCTGGTTAAGCGGCGGCACAGACATTCGCACGCAGCTCCCCCTCAGTCGCGACTGGGCTGGGCTACAACAAGCATTGGCACAAGGTTTTCCTTTCATGCGCAATTTCCTAGCAGGTACGCTTGCCTACAGTGCGCTTTTCTTTGGAAGCTTTGAATTACTCAAAGTTCGTTTTCCACAATTATCAGTGGTTAAATGAAGCACAAAACCCTCATGAACTGGTCGGGAGGCAAAGATTCTGCTTTGTCTCTTTATCACGTTTTGCAACAGCCCACCATGCAAGTAACGCAGCTATTGACGACCGTCAATGAGGCGTATGGGCGGGTGTCGATGCACGGTGTGCGAGCAGAACTTCTTGACCAACAAGCGCAGGCGATAGGGCTACCGCTCGTCAAGCTTCGGCTGCCCGAAACCGTTTCGATGGAAGAATACCACCACCTTATGGCTGAGACATTGACGCCTTTGGTAGCATCGGGCATCACGCATTCAGTCTTTGGTGATATTTTTTTGGAAGACCTTCGGCAACACCGCGAAGAACGATTGCGACCTCTGGGGTTAACGGGCGTTTTTCCCTTGTGGAAACGGGCTTCGCTCGAATTATTAGGTGAATTTTGGGCAAACGGTTTTCAAACTATCGTCGTGAGTATCAATGGCGATGTGCTCGACAAATCGTTTTGCGGACGGGTATTGGATGCCGATTTTGTCAAAGATTTACCTTCACACATCGACCCTTGCGGCGAAAATGGAGAGTTTCATACCTTTGTTTTTGACGCCCCTTATTTTTCAGAACCAATCCGTTTTCAAATCGAAGAAACGGTCGAAAAAACCTACCATTATACCACCGCCGAAGGCTCCGCCATCACGACTACTTATTTTTTTACCGACTTAGTTCCCCTAATGCCTATTCAGTAGCCAAGAAAAAACCTTATTTTTGTCTTCTGAAAAGTCTTATTTCACAAACAGACGAAGATTGTGCCAATAAAAAAGCCCACTACAGGAAAACTTTTGATTGCAGAACCCTTCTTAGGCGACTCCAATTTTGAGCGAAGTGTTGTGTTTATGTGCGAGCACAACGAGCAAGGTACGTTTGGGCTAGTTCTTAATCAAACCACCAATTTGAGCTTAAACGACGTTTTGCGCGAGCCCGTTGTCAACAACCTTCCGTTGTACTTAGGTGGCCCCGTCGAGCAAAACACCTTGCATTTTTTACACCAACTCCCGTTTATTGAAGACGCCATTCCTGTAGGCGGAAACTGTTTCTGGAGTGGTGATTTTGAACAAATTGTAAGCCTTCTCAACGTTGGCAAAATAACCGAGCAAGATATACGTTTTTTCATTGGGTATTCAGGCTGGTCGGGAGGACAACTGGAGGAAGAAATCAACCAAAATGCGTGGATTGTTGCCGATGCAGATCCATCATTTTTATTTGACACTCCTTCCGAACAGCTGTGGAGAGCAGTTTTGAGACGAATGGGAGGCGAGTATAGGGTCAAATCACATTATCCAACCGACCCTAGCTTGAATTAGAAGACTATTTAATAACTATCACAATGAATTTGAGACACAAATTATTACTTTTTTTCGCATTTTTAACCTTCGGTGCTTCAGCCCAAACGCTCTATCTTAAACCACATTTTGGGGTAAAGGCAGGCTTGAACATTGCGCGAAGTACCTATTCTCCAAACTTTATTTACAGCCTCAAACGCCAATCACACCCTAATTTGGGCGTATTTTTTCGTTATCGTACACCCGATAGAAAATGGGTTTTCCAGCCCGAAGTACAACTTTCTGTACGCGGTGGAACATTCAAGGGGGAGTTTCAGGTAGTTCGCAACAACTTTAACTACGGAAGTTTTGTGCCAACGGTAGGCTACACCATCACCGAAGGTCTTACGTTGGAAGTAGCCCCCGAAATCAGCTACTTGCTTCATAACCCAAACACGATTGTTCCCCTTCGTAAAAACGAATTTAGTTTAGGCTCTGGGCTTCGCTTTGATTTTATGGACATGGCCGAAGACTTTAGCCTCAACCTTCGCTATATACACGGTTTTACCAATATTTCGAGCACCAGCACGGAGTCACTCTACAATCGCACGTTGCAGGTATCGGTCATCTATAACTTCTACAAGAAAAAGTAAGGGTTCTCAATACCTCTCAAAATAAAAATTTGGTTTTTTAAAACACGATTGTACTTTTGTGACATGAATCCAAACGTAAAAAATACAAGCTGGTGGTGGCGTTCTTCTTTTCCGAGATGAACAGATAGCACTATGCTCACTTTTTTACCCAAAAAAGCCCGCTGTTCATCAAACAGCGGGCTTTTTATTTTTATGCACCTCAATCTCAAATGATACATGACAACCACCGACACTACCTTCAAAATCAGTACCCAAAGCAGAAAATTGCTAGGTGACATGCTTACGCCCGTGGGCGTTTATCTCAAACTTCGCGATAAGTTTCCTTACACTGTAATGCTCGAAAGTGCCGAGTATCACGGCATGGAACACGGCTTTAGCGTCATCGCTTGCGACCCCGTTGCTTCTTTTGTCATCGATGAAGACGTTGTTACTCAAGCTTTTCCTGATGGCAGCGAAGAAACGTTCCGCTTGCCTCGTCGCAAACAGGCCATGCAGACGTTGCATGATTTTATTCAACGCTTCGACGCTCCTAAAAACGAACACCCTTTCATCAACGGCGGCTTGTTTGGGCACATTACCTACGATTCGGTGGAGTATTTTGAAGACATTGAGATTCAAGACAAAACCCCTGACAATGCCATTCCGCAGATGGTGTATCGGGTGTATCGGTTTGTGATTGCCTTCAACCACTTCAAAGACGAAGTATATCTTTTTGAACACAATTATGGCGTAACGCGCGACGACGCGAATCATAGCAAGTCGATGGGTATGGACTTAGACTCGCTCGAAATGATTGTAAAAGCGCCTAAAATGGCTACTTTCCGCTTTAAAGCCCAAGAAAGTGAACAGAGCAACGTAACCGACCCCGAAATGGAGGGGATTATCCAACAGTGCATCAACCACTGCTTGCGCGGCGACGTTTTCCAGATTGTTCCTTCTCGCCGATTTAGCAAAAAATTTGAAGGTGACGAGTTCAACGTTTACCGTGCTTTGCGTTCGGTTAATCCCTCGCCTTACTTGTTTTTCTTTGACTTTGGCGGATACAAAGTATTTGGTTCATCACCCGAAAAACAAATCTTCATCAAAAATGGCCACGCCGAAATCCACCCCATTGCGGGTACTTTCCGCCGCACGGGCGACGACGAAAAAGACGCCGAACTGGCCCGTCAACTAGCCGCTGACCCCAAAGAAACGGCCGAGCACGTCATGCTCGTTGACCTTGCTCGCAACGACCTGAGCCGTAGCTGCGACGTGGTAAAAGTAGAAACCTACAAAGAAGCTCAGTTTTTCTCGCACGTCATTCACCTTGTTTCAAAAGTAACAGGCAAGATGAGTGAAGGGGTAAATCCGCTTCAGCTTGTGGCAGATACCTTCCCCGCAGGAACGCTTTCGGGCGCTCCCAAACACAACGCCATGACCATCATCAACCGCCTCGAACGTACCAATCGTAGCATTTATGGCGGCGCACTTGGGCATATTAGTTTCAACGGAGACTTCAATCACTGCATTACGATTCGTACATTTTTGAGTAAAAACAATACTTTGTTTTACCAAGCTGGCATGGGAGTTGTGGCCAAGTCAAATATTGCCTCTGAAATGCAAGAAGTGAATAACAAACTAGCCGCCTTGAGAAAGGCAATTGAGTTTGCTAATGAATTGTAAAAAAGCTTAATGTAACTTTTTTACAAAGTTTAACTATCTTTGTTTCATTTCTTACGTATATATTTTGTAGAATCAAAATAACAACGAGAATGTGTAACTGTTTACGATTTATGAGGGGTTTATTGGTTTTGTTGGCGGTACTTTGCACTCAACTTTCGTTTGGGCAGGGGTTTGTTGACCTAACGTCGGAATCAGAAACAACCAAATGGCTTCCCGACGGGTCATTGTCACAAACCTTTACGAACTTAGGTACACCTCCCGTAACCGTAACAGCCAACATTCAAGGATCAACCAACCGTTTTAATAACAACACCCCACGTAGTGACTCGCGGGGACTGTGGTTGAGTATGAATCTCGGAAGCCGTACGCAGGTCGTTACGATTTCTTTCACTTTTAGCGACCCCGTCACAAATTTATCGTTTGCATTATTGGGAATCGACCGCGAGTTGAGCTTTAGTAACTACCAAGATCGCGTGGCAATCGAAGCTTACGATGACAAAAACACGGGGGTTGTACCCACAATTACGTACAATCCCAGTACAGCTTATTTGTCCAACGGGACTGCCGCGCACATTAAAGTATTGTCTGGTTTCAATGCCGACCCCTTAGACACCACCCGCGCAACGGTCTCTTTTCGTAATAGCGGCGTAAAACGTTTTACACTCACTTATGGCAGTGGAAGTGACGCAAGAAATGGTGCACTTAGTACCCAAAGTATTTTCTTGTCAAGTCTATCGTGGTCAAATATTGTCCCTGTTCAATTGATGTATTTTCGGGGAAAAGCAGAAGCTGAACGCGTACGACTTTCGTGGGCAACGGCGCTCGAAATCAACAGTAGCCATTTTAACGTGGAGCGGAGTACCGATTTAAAAGAATTTGCTACGATTGGGAAACTTACCTCCGCAGGCGACTCTCGTCAATTGATTAATTACAGCTTTTTGGACGAAGCACCGCTCCCTGGCGTCAATTATTACCGACTCAAGCAGGTGGACAAAGACGGCACGTCGGACTATTCAAAAATTATCGCTGTTAGCCCTCAGGCCGAGGCAACGCAGTTTGTCATTTATCCCAACCCATCGGATGGCAGCAGTGTACGCCTACAGTTTGATAATCTTGAGCTTGACCGTTTGCGACTGATAACGATGTTGGGACAAGAAATTCCGTTTGATATTCAGGCAACTTCTAACAATAGCCTTACAATTAGGCCCCATAAAACCCTTGAGAATGGGCTTTATTTTATGACGTACCAAACGCCAGACCGAGGTCGTGTTTCTCAAAAATTATGGGTTACTCGCTAGCTAACATCTCGAAAGTTTTGAACTTTCGAGATGTTTTATTTCCCTCTTTTACATAAACTCCCGCTGAATTTCATCCTTGACAAACTTGAGCGCCAATGCCGTTGGGTTTCGGTTTTCTTGAACGATTTTTTCAAAGATTTTTTTCGACAAATCAATCGGCGCGGCGTCAGGTTTTACTTCTGCGGCGGCTTGGTTAATGAGCGTAATTACTTCTTGTTGTGCCGAACGCACATGCTCCCACGCATCGTGACTCATATAAACCTGTTGCGATAGGTTATGGTTAAATTCTTCTCGAACCTCGTGCAAAAGAATTTGTTGAAATTCAATGGCTTGCGTAGCTACTCCATTGGTACGAATGAGTAGATTGTTGGGCGTAATTCGCTCCAAAAACAAACACATTCGTTCGTATGCTTGCAAACGAATCGGCAACGCAATTTCTACGTTTTTACGCTGTAACTCTACTTCTTTTTCGGTCAATTGTTTTTTCAAAAATGCCGTTACAGTTAGGTACATAGCGTACAAAACAAGTGAGGAGGGAAGAATAATTTTCAATAAGTCGGTGACGATTTCCATTGATTTGTTGTTTGATTACCTACACAAGGTTTATTCCCGCAAAGAACGCAAAGTATCACCAAAATAGTGCGTCGGGTAGCGACAAACGTACAAAACAACATGACAAACGCTCAACCTATTCGGATTTCAGAGACGGCAAAACGCGAAATTATTGACACCCTTACGGCCAATAAAATACCTGACAGCTACGGTTTGCGCGTTGGAATGAAAGGTGGCGGGTGCGTTGGGCAGTTTTTGTTAGGATTTGATACGCCTACCGAACACGACCAAGTGTATGAAATTGACGCCATCAAAGTAATAATCGACAAACGTCACTTGATGTATGTCATAGGCACGGAAGTCGATTTTGAAGAAACTGACAATGGGGCAGGCTTTACGGTCGTAAAATAATTAGCTGACAGCGAGATAGTTATTAATACTTCTTGATAAAAGTAACTTTTGGCACGATTTTAGGGAGGGTTGTGGATAAACTCAAACCCTATCTTTAACGTTCGTGCAGCAAGTTAAACGACATATTTTTGCTTTTCTGGCCTTTGCTTCTTTTCTGTTGGCATTGCTATCGTTTTTTGTATTTGAAAGAGGCGCATTAGGAGCATCAGAGGAAAAATATTTTTCGACTGTAAAAGAACGCGTAAAACAAGAACTGGACCTCTCCCACAAAGAATTAGGAGAAATCATAACGATTGCCTCCCAAAACAGTTCTCGTCAATTCTCCGCCTTTCGTCGCCCAACCAAATACCCGTATTACGTATTCCAAAATGGGAAACTGGTGTTTTGGTCCGACTATCGTTTTATTCCCGAATACGAATCCATTCGTAAAATTGCCCAAACCCAGCTAGTTACCTTTGAACAAGGGAAGTTTCTGGTCAGTCGGCGGCAGTTAGTTCAGAATGACACCCGCCTTGATGTCGTTTCGGTGATTAATTTATACAGCCACTATAAAAACAAAAACAACTACTTTCAGTCGGGCTACAACACCGAGCTATTTTCGATTGACCCTCAGCAGATTTCGACGCGTTTGGGCCCTATTTACAGCAACGTCCTCGACAACAACACCCATTTCCTTTTCTCAATTACTCCTCCAAAGTTTGAGACCTATAACCAAACGACTCCCGTCAATACCATTATTTGGGGTGCATTGTGTATTTTCTTTTTGGGAATTTACGTCATCCGTTGGATACTTCGATGGAGCCGCGAGCGTCATTATGAGCGTGCTTTTGTTTTGCTTGCCCTGTATTTGATGCTCTTACGGCTTGGAATGCTGTATTTTGGGGTTCCGTTTGTATTTTACGAGAACGATATTTTTAACCCTAAATTTTACGCGTCATCACCCATTGCTCCGTCCTTGGGCGACTTGCTGCTGAACTCCATCGTCGTTTTTGTATTGGTGTTGTATTTGGCAGATTTTTATTTTCGTTCCAAAATTTACTCAAGTTTACTTCGTGTTTCGGGCGTTCCCAAAGTACTGCTTTCTGGGCTATTTGTCATTCTTAGCTTTGGGGTCTTTTACGGATGTTTTTCTGAACTACAGAACATCTACGAAAAATCGCAGTTTACCCTCGACATCACCTTGAGCATTTCATTCTCAATCCTCAAGATTGTCTGCATTGCCATATTTATCTGTATTTCAAGCATTTATTTCCTTGGAACACATTTATTTGTCAGCTTATTTATTCGCTTCAATCCGAAAAATCGCGTTCAAGGAACGCTCATTTTTTTGTTGAGTTGTGGCGTATTTGTACTGCTTTTGTGGCTTTTTGGCGGCCAGCTTATCTGGGTTTTATGGATTCACGCCGTTTATTTTATTGTACTTTATTTCTCGCGGTTTCCTCGTATTCTCTATTCGTTTCGGTATCGAACCACCATTTATTATTTTACGGGGGCATTCTTCTGGGCGTTGGTGACTACCTACGTCGTTTATACCGAAGAAGACCGCAAAGACATCACAAACAAGAAGGAATTTGGCCAAAAAATCATCGCAGAAAACGACCCTTTTGGCGAGTTTTTGCTCGACCGCGCCAAAGATGCCATCAGTAAAGATGTGGACATTCAGGAAACATTTATCAGTGATACTATTCTCTCCCGCGAACGCATTCAGCAAAAAGTAAAAAGTATTCACTTAGATAAATATTTCGACAAATACGACATTGAAGTGCTTTCGTTCAAAGCCGACGGACAGCCGCTTGATAATACGTTCGATGCCCTTAACTTCGATGATTACACCCACCCGTATCGACAAGTGAAGTACCAGACCAATTATCCTTCCTTGTTTTTTATCAATGACCTTGTCAATAACTTCAAAAAACAATACCTCAGCCTGATTGATATTCGGCAAGATTCGCTCTTGCTAGGATGGGTCGTGCTCAACCTAAATCCGCGCGAAGACCAACCTAAGAATGTGTATCCAGAGTTATTGATGGACAAAAAGTTTGTTCCAACTCCCGAAACACGACAATATAGTTACGCTATTTATGACGCCCAAAAAGAGCTTATGTACAGCTCGGGCAGCTACAATTATGACCGTAAAATGCCCCTTACGGTGCTAGATGATTCCACACTTTTTGATACGGGCCTCCTTTTGTACGATTACAAACACGTAGGAAGTAGAGACAAAAACAAGCGCTATGTGGTGGTGTCGTCAAAGTCGTATCCATTCAAAAGCCTGACTTCCAATTTTTCGTTTTTGTACTTGGTATTGGTGCTGTACGTCATCTGTATTATTGCCGTTTATGCACTCAAATATGGCTTCAGACGGCTGAAAATCAGTTATACGACCAAAATCCAAATCTTATTAAATGTAGCCTTTTTCTTGCCGCTTATTTTGATTGTTTTGATTACGTTGAGTGTCATTAGTACCAATTATTTCAACAACCAAGAAAGCTCGTACCTTTCCAGCACCAAAAACATTGCTACCAACT
This sequence comes from Runella limosa DSM 17973, assembly GCF_000482465.1. Classification (GTDB taxonomy): domain Bacteria; phylum Bacteroidota; class Bacteroidia; order Cytophagales; family Spirosomataceae; genus Runella; species Runella limosa. The sequence continues at coordinate 93,716 of NZ_AXVJ01000042.1, read as the reverse complement.
TTGTTCAATACTTGGAAGAGCACCAACGTGGCGGACGTAGCCAAGATGCTTTGAAGGAAGAATTGGAAAAAATTGCCCGTGATGCCAACGTGGACATCAATTTCTTTTCAAACGACGGTACGTTGTACATGACCACCAAACCGCTCATTTACGAAAGTAAGCTATTGTCCAAGTGGATTAACCCTGACGCCTACATTCACCTTATCCAAGACCGCGAAAACGAGGTTTTGCTGGACGAATCGTTGGGTAAAAAACAATACCGTACGGCCTACGTGACCGTACGAGCAAGTAGCAATAGTAAACCGTTGGGGGTACTTAGCATTCCTCATTTTGATTCAAAACCCGAGTTAGACCGCCAAATTATTGAGGTTATTTCGACGATTTTGAGCGTTTTTGCCATTATGTTTTTGGTGTTTTTGGTGCTATCCTACTGGGCATCTAACCTTTTGACGATACCGCTCCGAATCATGACGCAGAAGTTTCGTCGCATCAACCTACACCAACTCAACGAACCCGTGGATTGGAAATCAGACGACGAAATCGGGACGTTGGTGAAGTCGTACAACGATATGCTCAAAAAACTCAGCGAAAGCAAAGAAGAATTGGCCAAAAACGAAAAACAATCGGCTTGGCGTGAAATGGCCAAGCAAGTAGCGCACGAAATTAAGAACCCACTGACACCAATGAAGTTGACGATTCAGCAACTTCAGCGAACGATGTTGCGTGATTTGCCGCCCAATATGCCCCAAAGCGAGCGAATTCGGCGGACGTTTGAGTCTCTCATTGACCAAATCGACAACATCAGTGACATTGCGACGTCGTTCTCCGATTTTGCCAAAATGCCCCTGCCCAAAAACGAGTTATTCGAGATTTCGTCGGTGCTCAACAAAGCCGCCGATTTGTATTCTGACGACCCAAAAATTACCCTAAAAAGGGATATTCGAGTACAACGGGTCAATGTCATGGGCGATCGACAGCTCATTGGTCGTATCATTACGAACCTCATCATCAACGGCATTCAGTCCGTGCCCGAAGGGCGCCGTCCTGAGATTTCGCTACGACTCCGTACCGACGAAGGCAACGTCTATATTGAAGTTCAGGACAACGGGAACGGGATTCCCGAACCCATTCGTCCGAAGGTATTTTTACCCAACTTTAGCACCAAACAAGGCGGCTCTGGCCTCGGTTTGGCCATTGCCAAACGAGGCGTAGAACACGCTGGAGGGAATATTTGGTTTGAAACCGAAGATGGAGTCGGCACCTCCTTTTTCTTATCGCTTCCGCTCACGCACAGTCCGCTGCTGTCGGAAGTAAAATAATCATTTATTTTTTGCGAGTATCAAGGCCGTAGCCCTTCAAAATACCCCTTGCCAAGGCTGTTTTGTGTACTTCATCGGCACCGTCGTAGATACGTGCTGCTCGCTCGTGGGCGTACCAGTACGACAATAGCACATCGCTGGTCATGCCCAACCCGCCGTGGGTTTGAATGGCGCGATCAATCACGCGAAGCATCATGTTGGCCGTAAAAAACTTAATCATCGAAATTTCGTCCCGAACCGCCGCTGCTCCGCGCTCATCAATGTGCTTGGCCGTGCGCAATACGAGCAAACGCGCGGCGTCGATTTCGGCTCTGCTTTCGGCGATAAATCCTTGGATGAATTGTTTTTCACCCAAAAAAACGCCCTCTTCCATTTCCCGACTAGCAGCGTAACGACACATGAGGTCAAAACTCCGCTCGGCAATCCCGATAAAACGCATACAGTGGTGAATACGTCCTGGCCCAAGGCGTTCTTGCGCCAACAAAAAGCCAGCTCCTTCAGCGCCAATGAGGTTTGACTGGGGAACACGAACGTTTTCGTAGAGCATCTCCGCGTGGCTTGCCCAGCTATCGCCCGCGTGACCCATGATGGGGATGTTGCGAACCAGTTTTACCCCAAGGGTATCCATCGGAACGATGATTTGGCTGGCTCGTTTGTGCGGAGCCGCTTCTGGGTTGGTAACGGCCATCACCACGGCAAAGGCCGCACCATCGGCACTGCTGGTAAACCATTTGTGGCCATTAATCACGTAATCATCCCCGTCTTTGACGGCTGTCGTGCCCATACGCGTAGGATTTGACCCTGCAAATTCGGGCTCCGTCATGCTAAAACAGCTACGAATATCGCCGTCCATCAATGGCTTTAAATACTGATCTTTCAAGTGCGTGGGAGCGTATTTGTGCATCAGTTCGGTGTTGCCAATGTCAGGCGCTTGGGTATTGAACACAAAATGCCCAAAAGGCGAACTAGCCAGCACTTCGCTGATTTGCCCAAATTCGCAGAGTGTGAGGTTTAGCCCGCCGTCTTCTTCGGGCAAGTGCAGCCCCCACAAACCTGCTTTTTTGACCAACTGACGTTTTTGCTGAAGAATCGGCTCAACGTGCGAAAAGTCATGGGCAAGGTATTCGGGGGTTTCGAGTGGATATAACTCACTCTCAATGAAGGCTTTGATTTTCGGAAGGAGCTCCTTAATGCGCTCAGTAACAAAAAGTGATTCCATAAAGTATAGATTTAAGCAAATATAAAGTATTTAGACTACTAACTTTGTCAAAGTCCCAAACTTTGACAAAGTTCATGATTACACTCCAAAACGCTTTTGTTCGTCGCTACGACACCGTTGTTTTATCCGACCTTTCCGTCACCATTCAAACGGGTGAACAATGGGCCATCATCGGAGAAAATGGAAGTGGGAAATCCACATTATTAGAGGTTTTGGCGGGAAAATGGCCGATTTGGCGCGGAAAATTGACCCACGATTACGGCGATGTGCTGCTCTCAAAAGTGGCAGAACTGGTTCCGTCTGATTACTCATTCAATCGCATTATCAGATCCGCTGCACAGTATTACCAGCAGCGTTTTCATAGCCACGAAGCAGAAGTTGCGCCGACCGTTCGTGAAGTGCTGACCAACCAACTCAAGCCCGTAGGAACCGTTGACGACCATTCGGTGGTACTTCCTCCAAACTCGGTCAGCGAAGCCGATTTACTTGCCACTTGCCAGTTGCTTTCCATCGACCACCTGCTCGACCGCCATTTTGTAACTTTGTCCAACGGCGAAACTCGGCGGATGCTTTTGGCGCGGTCGTTGCTCAAAAAACCGCAATTATTATTGTTAGATAACCCATTTTCGGGCTTGGACGTCCATTCGCGCGAGGTACTAAGAAACGCCCTTGCGCACCTCAAAGAAGCAGGTGTGACCATTGTGTTGGTTACTTCCTCGGTCGAAATTCCCCAAAGCGTCACCCACGTGGTACGATTGAAAGAAGGGAGAATTATTTCGGAAGAAGAATCGCTTTCGGAGACCGACAAAGCTACGTTTCAGCCCCGCGAAGTAGTCCCGATTGCTCCGACGTATAATTTTTCATTGGCGGTCAACTTGCGTAATATTACCATTACCTACAGTGGAAAAAAAGTGCTCAATAACGTCAATTGGCAAATCAAAAAAGGGGAGAAGTGGGCGCTGGTTGGGCCTAATGGTTCAGGAAAATCGACGCTGTTGAGTATTCTAACCGCCGATAATCCTCAACGTTTTGCCAATGACTACGACCTGTTTGACTTAAAACGAGGCGGGCCGTCGATGTGGGACGTAAAAAACAAAATTGGACACGTTTCGCCCGAACTGCATTTGTATTTCCCCCAAGAAACAACCGTTTTTAAAACCATTGCTTCGGGCTTTTTTGACGCTACGGGGGTTTATTTCCGAAAATTAACAGAAGACCAAGTACAACAAACCCACGCCGTTGCCGAATGGCTCAACGTGGGTTCGCTGCTTGATAAATTATTTAAAAACCTCTCTAAAGGCCAGCAACGCCTCGTTTTATTGGCCAGAGCGTTGGTGAAACATCCACCGCTGCTGATTTTAGACGAACCCTGCCAAGGGCTAGATTTTGCCGCCGTAGAGCATTTTAAGGAGGTTGTCAACGCCGTTTGTGATTCGCAAGAGCAAACACTCATTTACGTTTCTCATTATCCTTACGAAATCCCGAGCTGCGTTACCCAAACCCTCCGCCTTTCCGAAGGCGTTGTCTGCTAAAGGCTAATTTCCGTCTTTGGGTTTTGCTTTTTTGGCGTCAATCACCTCGGTAAACGTACTAACTGCCGCCGCACCAAAAAAGCCCAATGCCTTGCGTCCCGTTGGATTGGTATTTTTTACGTTACTGTAAATATTGGACGGAGCCGTTGCAAAAAGTCCCTGATTGCTCGACTCAGTTCGTACTTGATTTAAGAAATAATATCCTTCCAACGGAATGCTGTAAAGCTCTACTTTGACCGTGTCTTTTTCTTTGTAAAACTCGGGGGAAATGGCTCGACGAATGGGCAAAATAAAGCGCAAACCGTCGCTGTTGGCTCCTGGACTAAACGCGGCATCGTAAGCAATTGTGATTTCCGTCGTTTTATTAAAATACTTGCCGTTTTTGTAGCTTTTTATCCAGTAGCAGTCACCTGATCCCGTTGGGTCACGGGCAAAAAACTCCGCCGTATAACCTTCTTGAGGTGCATCATCCGCTGGAGCAATGGGTAATTTGTCAAAGAAATAGGTCAGTGAGTCGATTTTAGGAACCCGATTAAGCTTACTTACTGCCGTATATTCTTCGGTTCCCATTTTGATGCGCAACGTGTAGGTTCGTCCTACCCGCCCAATGGTGTCGCTGGCCGCAACTGGCTTCCAAACGTAGTTTCCATCTTTTTTTAGGTCAACAAAAGAAAACACCCCTCCTTTATCGTCGGTAACGGTCACAGTCGCATTGAGGACTGGTTTTGCTAGGCTATTATCAAAATACCCCGCCGATTCGGTCAGGCGAATGGTTTGGCTGGTTTGTTGGTTTGTCACCCAACCATCTACTACCAATTGCGGAGGGCCTGATTTTACGTCTAAGTCAACCACGTCTTGGCAGCTAGTAAGAGTGGTTACGGCCAATAAAACACCCGCCGCGTAGGTCAAAAAAGTAGGAATGTTATTTATTTTCTTCATGGCGATTAAAATTTAAAGTTGTACGTAATGGCAGGAACCACCGAGCCAATCACCGCGTAGCGAACGGCTTCCGTCTTGAGGTTATTATCCTCATTTTGACGCACATACATTGAGAAAGGGTTACGACGGTTATAAACGTTATAGATACTCAACACCCACTCTCCTTGGCCCTTTCCAAACAGTTTTTTCTTCGATTTGAGCGTTGCTCCTAAGTCGAGGCGGTGGTACGAAGGAATCCGAGCCGCATTTCGGCTATTGTCCACATTTTGTGGCAACGTCCAACCTCCCCATTCAAAGCGGTTAGTAGGGAAAGTCGCAGGCGTACCCGTATTGAAGGCAAAATTGGCCGAGAAGCTCAAACGGTCGTTGAGTTGATACAACACCACCGTTGAGAGATTATGGGTCTTGTCAAAGCGTGCTGGAAACCAGTTGTCGTTGTTGATACCTTCGATTTTACGTTCGGTACGAGCCAGCGTATAACTCACCCAACCTGTCAGCTTTCCGCGATTTTTTTTGACGTACACTTCCGCTCCGTACGCTCGCCCATTGCCAAAAAGTAAGTCTCCTTCTAAATAACTGTTTAAGAGTAGTTCAGAGTTTGCAACGTAGTCAATTTGGTTTTGAAGCTTTTTGTAATACACCTCCAATGACGCCTCGTACATATTTTCTTGGAAGTTTTGAAACCAGCCTAACGCCACTTGGTCGGCTATTTGAGGCTTGATAATTTTTGAACTCAGCGTCCACACATCCAAAGGTGAACTAGCTGCTGTGTTTGACAATAAGTGCAAATACTGAGCCGTTCGGTTGTAACTCGCTTTGATAGAAGTGGAAGGATTTAACTCTATTTTGGTCGAAAAGCGCGGCTCCCAATTACCATACGTATTTATCACGCCCGATTCGTATTTTTTCTCCGAAACGGGGAGTTTTCGATCCCCTTTGACCACTTCCAAAAACTCATACGCCGTCCCTGGGCCTAAATTTCGGAAATACGAATACCGAATTCCGTACTGAAACGACAACCAATCGGTTATTTTTTGGTCATTTCCGATGTACAAAGACGATTCGTCGGCATAACGTGGGTCTAAGCTAATATTTCGTTCTTCTCCGCTCGAAATCGCCGTCGCTGTGCCTGGTTTGGTGCTATAATTGATGTACTGTCCACCGAAAGTAACGGTATTGTTGGGCGTGAGGTAATACGTAAAATCGGGCTTCATACTCCAGGTCGTGATGCTCGAATTCCACTTAAACTTATCGCCGCTTTTGTTCTTATTGTTGCGGTCCGATTCTAAACCATAGTCATAATCCGAATAGAATGCGGTGGCATTCATAAACAGTTTGTTATTAAAAACGTGGTTCCAACGGACGGTAGCCGTTCTATTTCCCCACTCAAAACCAAAATCCGCCCCAAATACATCGCGCCCGAAGTAGCCTGAAGCGAAGACCGTATTTTTGTCATCAATGCGATAATTGGCTTTGGCCGTAAGGTCATAGAAATAAAAGCGAGAATTTTTTAAATCGCCATTCAGAAATGGCTTGGCCAACACGTCGATGTAAGAGCGTCGGCCTGCTACAATGAAAGACCCTTTGCTTTTGGCAAAAGGCTGTTCGTAGCTCAAGCGGGAGAAAATCGTCCCAATTCCTCCGTTGATTTCGCGTTTTTTGGCATTTCCTTCTTTCAAACGTACGTCTAAAATCGACGAAATACGACCGCCGTACTGCGCGGGAATCCCTCCTTTGACGAGTTTTACGTCTTTGACCGCATCAGGATTAAAGACCGAGAAAAACCCAAATAAGTGCGAAGCATTGAAAACAGGCGCTTCGTCGAGCAGGACTAAGTTTTGGTCAATATTTCCTCCCCTGACGTTGAACCCGCTTGCACCTTCACCCACGCTCGTCACGCCAGGGAGCAATTGAATACTCCTAACCAAATCAACTTCCCCGAGCAAGGCTGGCATTTGGCGAATGGTTTTCATTTCCACCTTGTTGACCGACATCTCAATGTTCTTGACGTTCTCGTCTTCTTTGGTGGTTTTGACAATGACTTCTTGCAGTTTCACACTTTCGTCCTTGAGTTCGATACTGAGCTTTAAATCGTCAGTAAGCGTCACTTTTTTCTCTACTTTTTCGTAGCCAATGTAATTGAAAACCAATGTGTAAGAGACACCCGTCGGCAGGTTTAAGGCATAATAGCCGTAGTCGTTGGTCACGGTTCCGTTCCCTATTTCCCGAACATACACCGATACCCCAATCAGACTTTCGCCATTGGAGGCATCTTTGATGTACCCACTAATCGTTCGTTTTTCTTGGCTGTACGCCCACGTGGCCATCCCAAGCCACAACAAAATACTAAAGATATGTTTCATAGCTGACAATAAGTGGCAAGCCACCGTTACTTGTTAATGGATAAAGAAGAAGTTTACATTTGTACTTTTTCGTTATAAAAACGAGGTAAACCTACGTTTTTGTTTAAAAAAATAAGACTAAATTGGGACAAAGTGCCAAAAAAGTGGCGTGAACGGGAAGAATACTCCCACCAACAAGAAAGGCGCTGTGGGTACAGCGCCTTTCTTGTTAGGTATGTCTAATAGCTTATTTTATCAATCTACCACTACTTCATCCATTGAAATCGTGGTTGGGCGACCTGCCTCTGGATGACCTGCGGGGGCATTTCCTGCATTTTTAGCCCGAACCCGAATGTACCGCGCCCGTGCCGTTTTGAAGTCGGCAACTACTGGCAAAATTTGCCATCCGCCTTCTAGCTGATAGTTGACAGGTTGGGACAACGCTTCTTTGAAACTTTCGCCGTCGCGCGAGAGGCCAATTTCCACCGAAGTAGGAGGGAAGATGTTGTACAAAATCAATTTTAAGAAATTGGCCGACACTTTGGTCACGGGTTTTACCTCGCCCAAATCAATCGTAATTTCCAAATCTTTGCCCGAAATCTGTACCCATTCCGCGCTGTTTTGAGGGCTTTGAGCCACCTGCCCATCGGTCAATTTCTTTTTATCAGGGTCAGCCCAGTCGGCAGGAGCATTGGCGTATTTGTAGGGTTTTCCTTTGGCACGATGCACAAAGAATTTTTCCTCAAAAGTAGCGCCAGCGGTCGTAATGGCCTTGATGGTCGTGATTTTATCCAATGTAATCGGCATGGTGTATTCCGTGGAGCTGGTCGTAGGCTGATTGCCATCGGTGGTGTAGTAGGTTTTGCTATCCGAGTCCAATTTATCCAAACGCACCTGTAACTGCCCTTGGTTATTGAACTGCGTCACCGCCCGAACGTCCAAAATACGTTTTGAATAATTGACTTTGAGGTAGTCTAATCGTTTTAAATGTTCTTTCAAACGCATCGCAAAATCCTCAAAATTTTTGACTCCTGAAGGCATCCAAGCCGATTCCGCAATGGCCGTAGCTCTCGGAAATGTCATGTATTCTACTTGCTCAGGAGTAGGCACATATTCCGTCCAGAGGTTTCCTTGTACCCCCAAAATGTATTTTTTTGACACTTCATCAAAGCCATCGGCGGGGTCATAACCATATACTTTTTCAATGGGCAAATACCCACCAATCGCCAAAGGTTCTTTGGCAGGGTTGCCTTGGTAATAGTCGAGGTAATAGTAGGTTGTCGGCGTCATGATGACGTTGTGCTTTTGTTTAGCCGCTTCTATCCCACCTGACGTGCCTCGCCAGCTCATGACGGTTGCGTTGGGAGCGACGCCACCTTCCAAAATCTCGTCCCAGCCAATAATGCTTTTCTTTTTGGAGTTGACAAACTTCTCAATCCGCTTGATGAAGTAGCTTTGCAGCTCGTGTTCGTCTTTCAATCCCTGTTTTTTTATCAATTCTTGGCAAAAGGTACTCTGTTTCCAAGCGTCTTTGGGGCATTCGTCACCGCCAATGTGTATATACTTGCTAGGGAAAAGCGCCATTACTTCCGTCAGCACGTCCTGCAAAAAGGTGAAGGTTGTCTCCGTAGGGCAAAACACGTCGTACATCACCCCCCATTTTGTGCCCACTTGGTAGTTTTTTGAAGGCTCGCAACCTAGCTCTGGATAAGCCGCCAACGCCGCCGTTGCGTGACCTGGCAGCTCGATTTCAGGAATAATGGTCACGTATTTTGCCTGCGCATACTTTACAATGTCCTTTATTTCGGCCTGGGTATAAAACCCTCCGTACTCTTTTCCGTCGTATTTCTGAGGGTAATTTTCTGAATAATGCCCTACCAGCGTTTCTTTGCGTTTTGAGCCCACTTGTGTGAGTTTAGGGTACTTCTTTATCTCAATGCGCCAGCCTTGGTCATCGGTCAAATGCCAGTGCAATACGTTCATTTTATGGAGTGCCAAAAGGTCGATGTATTTTTTGATGAACGAGGCAGGCATAAAATGACGCGCTACGTCGAGCATCAGCCCACGGTGGACAAAACGGGGTTTGTCTTGGATTTGGCACACGGGCATCGTCCAAGCGACGTTTTCAACGGGGGTAGGGCTAAAAACGGCGGTTGGCAACAGCTGAAGAATGGTTTGTAGGCCGTAAAAAGCTCCTTGTGGCGTCGCCGACTCAAGTATTACGCGTTCTTTTCCTACCAATAATTTATACCCTTCGTTTCCTAAGCCCAGGGCCTTGTTCAAGCGAATAAAAATCGTGTTGGTCGCAGTAGGAGGGGCGGCAGGTGCAACTGCCAAATTCAATTTAGAGGCTGTTTTAAGCGTATTAGCCAGCGACTGTGCAATGGGTTTCAACAACACATCTTTGGCCGTCACAATGATTTTGGTTTGTCCATTGACCACAAATTTCCCATCTCCACCGTTGAATTGCGCAGGAAATGGCACCAAGTTGTAGCTATTGTCTTGAGCACAGAGTGAAGTACAAGTAAGAAAAGCGAGAGAGAAAACAAAAAGTAATTTCTTCATACGTAAATAATCGTCGTTTGGGTGACAAAGGAAGTAAAAAACGGTAGCAATCGAAAAATTAGTGTGTAAGCGGCCGAAAACAAAAACGCCCCAACCGAAGTCGGGGCGTTTTCTTCTATAAACTCACGGGGAAACCTGTTAGTTTGCTAATTCACGTTTGCTACGACGCGAGCTGCTGCGCTCACGTGATTCGGTCACGGTTTCGAGTTCTTCTTTCGAACCAATGATGTTTTTCTGGTAGCGACGTACACCCGTTCCTGCTGGAATAAGGTGACCTACAATTACGTTTTCTTTCAAGCCATCGAGCGTATCGCGTTTTCCGCGTACCGCCGCTTCGCTCAACACTTTGGTCGTCTCTTGGAAAGACGCGGCAGAGATAAAGCTTTCAGTACCCAACGACGCTTGCGTAATACCCATCAAAGTTGGTTGTGCAACGGCTGCTTTCGCATCACGTGCCACGACCAAACGTTGGTCACGACGCTTGAGGGTAGAGTTTTCGTCACGCAAACGGCGCGCAGAAATCAACATACCTGGCTTCACGTTTTCAGAATCGCCCGAATCCTCTACCACTTTCATGTCAAGAACACGGTCGTTTTCTTCGCGGAACGTCCACTTATCTACTGGTTGCATTTCCAAGAAGTTGGTATCTCCAGCTTCCATGATTTCAACTTTCTGCATCATTTGGCGTACAATACATTCAATGTGCTTATCGTTGATTTTCACCCCTTGGAGACGGTAAACTTCCTGAATTTCGTTCACCAAGTACTCTTGTACCGCCGTTGGCCCTTTGATCGACAAGATGTCGCTTGGCGTAATGGCACCATCAGAAAGTGGTTCACCCGCTTTCACGTAGTCACCATCTTGCACCAAGATGTGTTTCGACAAAGGCACAAGGTATTTTTTACGGGTACCGTCTTTCGACTCGATGTTGATTTCACGGTTACCGCGTTTTACAATTCCGTAGATAACCACCCCGTCGATTTCAGAAACTACCGCTGGGTTAGATGGGTTACGTGCTTCAAACAATTCCGTTACCCGTGGCAAACCACCCGTAATGTCACGCGTTTTACCGAGTGTACGTGGCAATTTCGCCAAAGGCTGACCTGCTTTTACATTTGAACCATCTTTAATTACCAAACGCGCACCTACAGGCAAGTTATAAATCTTCTCATCGGCGTCGGTCAAGAGTGGGCTCTTACCTTTTACCAAGATACCTGGGTTTTTGGTACGGTCACGTGTTTCGATGATTACCATTTCTTGGAAGCCCGATTGTTCGTCGATTTCTTCGCGGAAAGTGATACCTTCTTCGATTGATTCGTATTGAGCAGAACCGTTAAATTCTGACAAGATTACGGCGTTGTAAGGATCCCAGTTACAAAGTTCGTGGCCTTTGGTAACGCGCTCACCTTCTTTCACAAGCAATGTCGCTCCGTAAGGAACGTTATTACCAATCAATACCTGTCCGTTTGACTCGCTGACGATGCGAATTTCACCCGAACGACCCATTACAATCGTTACTGGATTTCCTTCGGCATCCGTTGACTCTACGGTACGCATATCTTCAAACTCAATCTTACCTTCAAATTTCGCTCTGATGTTGGCTTCTACTGCGATGTTTTGCGCAGTACCCCCAACGTGGAACGTACGAAGTGTCAGCTGCGTACCTGGCTCACCGATTGACTGTGAGGCAATAACCCCCACCGACTCACCGATTTCGGCCATGCGCCCCGACGCCAAGTTACGTCCGTAGCATTTTGAACAAACCCCACTGCGGGTTTCGCAAGTCAATACTGAGCGGATTTCTACGGTTTCGATGCTAGTTTCGTCGATACGAGCCGCGATTTCTTCCGTGATTTCTTGGCCTGATGCCAAAATTAACTCACCCGAAAGTGGGTCCATTACATCGTGTACAGAAACCCGTCCCAAAATACGCTCAGACAATGGCTCAACGATGTCCTCGTTGTCTTTCAGTGCTGAAATCTCGATACCGCGCAATGTTCCACAGTCAACTTCGTTCACAACCACGTCCTGAGCTACGTCGTGCAAACGACGTGTCAAGTAACCCGCATCGGCTGTTTTCAAGGCCGTATCGGCCAAACCTTTACGCGCACCGTGGGTAGAGATAAAGTACTCAAGTACGTCGAGACCTTCCTTAAAGTTTGAAAGGATTGGGTTTTCGATGATTTCTCCAACGCCCCCAGCAAGGTTTTTCTGAGGTTTCGCCATCAAACCACGCATACCTCCCAACTGACGTACCTGCTCGCGAGAACCACGGGCTCCCGAGTGCATCATCATATAAACGGAGTTGAAGCCTTGTTGGTCGTTCTCCAATTGGGTCAAAAGCGTATTGGCCAATTTCGTGTTGGTACGTGTCCAAACGTCGATAATTTGGTTATAACGCTCGTTTTCAGTGATAAGACCCATCATGAAGTTGTCCATCACACCTTGAACTTCTTCTTTCGCTCCTTCGATGAGTTGCCATTTCACATCTGGGATTTTAATATCTCCCAAACCGATTGACAAACCACCTTTGAAGGCTGTTTGGAAACCAAGTTGCTTGATGTCGTCCAAGAATTGCGCACAACGTGCATTACCCGCAATCTTGAAGACGTGTCCAATGATTTGTTGAAGTTTCTTCTTCGTCAACAATTCATTGATATATCCTACGGATTCAGGAACGCACTGGTTGAACAATAGACGTCCTGCAACCGTATCAATCAATTTTTTCTCAAGCGAACCATCCTCGTTACGAACTGTCACACGGCACTTGATATTTGCGTGTTTAGACACTTTTCCTTCGTTGAGGGCGATGATTACTTCTTCAGCCCCGTAGAATGTCATTCCTTCTCCAGCGATAGGTATTTCAGGGGTCGATTTACGTCCTTTTGTTACGTAATAAAGACCCAATACCATGTCTTGTGAAGGTACGGTAATTGGCGCTCCGTTGGCAGGGTTCAAGATGTTGTGCGATGACAACATCAACAACGATGCTTCCAAAATAGCCTCTTGACCTAGTGGTACGTGTACCGCCATCTGGTCACCGTCAAAGTCGGCGTTGAAGGCCGTACATACTAATGGGTGCAACTGAATCGCTTTTCCTTCAATCAACTTAGGTTGGAAGGCTTGGATACCCAAACGGTGAAGGGTAGGAGCACGGTTAAGCAATACAGGGTGGCCTTTCAATACGTTTTCCAAGATGTCCCAAACAACAGGATCTTTGCGGTCAACGATTTTCTTGGCTGATTTTACTGTCTTAACAATACCACGCTCAATCAGCTTGCGAATAATAAACGGCTTAAACAACTCTGCCGCCATGTCTTTGGGAAGACCACACTCGTGAAGTTTGAGTTCTGGACCTACCACAATTACCGAACGACCTGAGTAGTCAACCCGCTTACCGAGCAAGTTCTGACGGAAACGACCTTGCTTTCCTTTCAACATATCTGAAAGTGATTTCAAGGCACGGTTACCTTCCGAGCGTACCGCGTTTACTTTACGGCTGTTGTCGAATAGCGAGTCAACCGCTTCTTGCAACATCCGTTTTTCGTTACGCAAAATTACTTCTGGCGCTTTGATTTCAATCAGACGCTTCAAACGGTTGTTACGAATGATTACACGACGGTAGAGGTCGTTAAGGTCAGACGTAGCAAAACGTCCACCGTCCAAAGGCACAAGCGGACGAAGTTCTGGTGGAATCACTGGCACCATCCGAATCACCATCCATTCTGGGCGGTTTTCGATGCGTGTATTGGCGTCACGAAGTGCTTCAACAACTTTCAAACGCTTCAACGCTTCTGCTTTACGCTGTTGCGAAGTATCGTTTGCGGCATTGTGGCGCAACTCGTACGAAAGTTCGTCTAATTGCGTACGTGACAACAACAACTCTAATCCTTCAGCCCCCATCTTAGCGATGAATTTGTTCGGGTCTGTATCTGGAAGAAGTTGATTTTCACGTGGAAGACGATCCATAATATCCAAGTATTCATCTTCAGTCAAGAAGTCCATTTTATTGACTCCATCTTCTGCTTTCACACCTGGTTGAACTACTACGTAACGTTCGTAGTAGATGATTTGGTCCAATTTCTTGGTTGACAAGCCTAACAAATAACCAATTTTGTTAGGTAAGCTACGGAAGTACCAAATGTGAGCAACAGGCACCACCAATTCGATGTGTCCCATACGTTCACGACGTACTTTTTTCTCCGTTACTTCCACCCCACAACGGTCACAGATAATGCCCTTATAACGAATACGCTTATATTTACCACAGTGGCATTCCCAGTCTTTTACGGGACCGAAGATACGCTCGCAGAAAAGTCCACCCATTTCAGGCTTATAGGTCCGATAGTTGATGGTTTCGGGTTGCGTTACTTCACCGTATGAGCTTTCCAGAATAGACTCTGGCGAAGCCAAACTGATGGTAATCCGCGAAAAGTCACTATTGATTTTCTTGTTTTTCTTGAATGACATTTTCGATATGATTTGTGTGAAATTTTTGTTTAAAGTTTAGAGTTTACTATCTCAAGTTTAGGGTTGTATTACCAACCGCAAATCCAAAACAGTAAACCCCAAACATTGATTAGTCCATCGTAATTTCGAGGGCAAGACCGCGTAATTCGTGAATCAATACGTTGAATGATTCTGGAATATTTGGCTTCGGAAGGTTTTCACCTTTTACGATTGCCTCGTACGCTTTTGCCCGTCCAATTACGTCATCGGACTTCACTGTCAAAATCTCTTGAAGGATGTGAGAAGCTCCAAACGCCTCAAGCGCCCAAACCTCCATCTCTCCGAAACGCTGTCCACCAAACTGTGCCTTACCACCCAATGGTTGCTGCGTAATAAGTGAGTATGGTCCGATCGAACGAGCGTGCATTTTGTCATCCACCAAGTGACCCAGTTTAAGCATGTACATGATACCTACTGTAACTGCTTGGTCAAATTTATCACCCGATTGCCCATCATAAAGTGGTGTACGTCCAAACGAAGGAATTCCTGCTTCGTTCAATTCAGAAACTACTTGGTCTTCAGTAGCACCATCAAAGATTGGCGTTGCGTATTTACGGCCTAATTTACGACCTGCCCATGCCAAGATGGTTTCGTAAATCTGACCGATGTTCATACGCGAAGGTACCCCTAGAGGGTTCAATACGATGTCCATTGGTGTTCCATCGGCCAAGAAAGGCATGTCTTCATCGCGAACGATTTTGGCCACAACCCCTTTGTTACCGTGGCGACCCGCCATTTTATCACCCACTTTGAGTTTACGTTTTTTAGCGATATATACTTTCGCCAATTTCACGATACCCGCAGGTAATTCGTCTCCAACTTCCAACGTAAAGCGGTCACGTTTGAAACGTCCCGAAATCTCGTTGCGGCGTTTTTGATAGTTTTTCACCATCTCAAACAACAGCTTGTTGGTCGTTGGGTCGTCCGTCCAGCCTTCGATGATTAAGTCACCCAAAAGGTTTACTTCTTCTGGAACAACGTAGCCACCTTCGTCACGGTACGGGTTTTTGTCTGGGAAGATATTGTTGATGATGTTCACGCGGCTAAATTTCACGCCTTTACTCATGATTTCTTCGCCAAACTTGTGCTTCACTCCAGCACCCGTTTTACCATCAAGCAATTCTGCCATTTTGTCGATAAGAACTTCACGGAGTTTGCTCAAGTCGCGTCCGTAGCTCTTCATCAACACTTTCAACTCGTCTTTTTGTTTTACGCGCTCATCGCGGCCTGGACGAGAGAAAAGTTTTGTATCTACAACTACCCCTTTCATCGATGGAGGTGCTTTGCGTGAAGCATCCTTCACATCACCTGCTTTATCTCCAAAGATAGCACGGAGAAGTTTTTCTTCTGGTGTAGGATCTGATTCACCTTTTGGCGTAATCTTACCAATCAAAATATCTCCTTCTTTTACTTCCGTTCCTACGCGAACGATACCGTTTTCGTCGAGATTTTTAACAGCCTCCTCACTTACGTTCGGAATTTCCGCTGTCAACTCTTCCTCACCGCGTTTGGTATCACGTACTTCAAGGTCGTACTCTTCGATGTGGATTGAAGTAAAAATATCTTCGCGTACTACACGCTCAGAAATTACAATCGCATCCTCAAAGTTATACCCTTGCCAAGGCATGAAGGCTACGAGGAGGTTACGTCCAAGTGCCAATTCACCACCTTCAGTCGCATATCCTTCGCTCAAGATTTGCCCTTTTTCTACCGGTTGGCCTTTCAAAACCATCGGTTTAAGGTTGATACAAGTATCTTGGTTAGTACGACGGAACTTAATCAAATCATACGTTACGATGTCGCTATCGAAGCTTACCAAACGCTGCTCGTACGAACGCTCATAACGAATAACAATCTTGGTTGCATCTACAAACTCAACTACCCCGTTTCCTTCGGCTACCACCAAAGCACGTGAGTCGCGAGCTACGCGGCCTTCCAAACCTGTCCCTACGATTGGCGCCTGTGGGCGGAGCAATGGCACCGCCTGACGTTGCATGTTTGAACCCATCAAGGCACGGTTGGCGTCATCGTGCTCCAAGAACGGAATCATCGAAGCCGCTACCGATACAATCTGGTTTGCTGCAATATCCATCAAAGACACCTGCGCAGGCTCTACCATTGGGAAGTCACCTTCAAAACGTGTCTTGATTTTATCAACCAAGAAGGTTCCGTTATCGTCCACCGACGCATTGGCTTGGGCGATGTATTTAGAATCTTCTTCTTCTGCGGTCAAATACACAAGTTCATTCGACAACTTACCATCGTTAATAACGCGGTAAGGTGTTTCGATGAAGCCCATGCTGTTGGTTTTTGCATAAACGCAAAGCGAAGAAATCAAACCGATGTTTGGTCCTTCAGGAGTTTCAATCGTACAAAGACGTCCGTAGTGCGTGTAGTGAACGTCACGAACCTCGAAACCTGCACGCTCGCGGCTCAAACCACCTGGCCCAAGTGCTGACATACGACGCTTGTGCGTGATTTCAGCCAGTGGGTTGGTTTGGTCCATGAACTGCGAAAGCTGGTTGGTTCCAAAGAACGAGTTGATTACCGACGACAACGTACGTGCATTAATCAAGTCGATTGGTTTGAAGTCTTCGTTATCACGAACGTTCATACGTTCTTTGATGGTACGCGACATACGTGCCAAACCAACCCCAAATTGTGCCCATAATTGCTCACCTACCGTACGAACACGGCGGTTTGACAAGTGGTCGATATCATCGACTACGGCTTTGGCATTGATAAGACCAATCAGGTATTTTACAATGGAAACGATGTCTTGCGTCGTTAGTACTTTCGTTGACATCGCAATATCCAATTGCAATTTTTTATTGACACGGTAGCGACCTACATCACCCAAGTCATAACGCTTATCCGAGAAGAACAAGCTCTGAATTACTTCACGAGCAGTTTGTTCGTCGGGAGCTTCGGCGTTACGCAATTGGCGGTAGATTTGCTCAACAGCTTCTTTTTCTGAGTTAGAGCTGTCTTTTTGCAACGTGTTATAAATGATATTATAATCGGCCATGTTCATGTCCTCACGGTGCATAATAATTGATTTCTGCCCCGAATCAAGGATCACGTCTAAGTCACCGGCCGTGATAAGAGAGTCACGCTCAAGCAACACTTCGTTACGGCTGATTGATACTACTTCACCAGTATCTTCATCCACGAAGTCTTCTGTCCAAGTACGTAGTACCCGCGCAGCTAGGCGGCGGCCTACGGCTTTTTTCAAGCTGGCAGAAGTAGCAGGGATTTCTTCTGAAAGTTCGAACAAATCAAGGATTTCTTTGTCTGAACCGAAGCCAATCGCCCGTAGAAGGGTAGTCACAGGGAACTTTTTCTTACGGTCGATGTACGCATACATTACGTTGTTTACGTCCGTAGAAAATTCAATCCAAGACCCTTTAAAAGGAATAATCCGTGCCGAGTACAATTTAGTACCGTTGGTGTGCTTACTCATTGAGAAAAACACCCCTGGCGAACGGTGTAGCTGAGAAACGATAACGCGTTCAGCTCCATTAATTACAAAAGAGCCTTTTTCAGTCATGTACGGGATAGCTCCCAAGAACACTTCTTGCTCAATTGTTTCAAAATCTTCGTTATCAGCGTCATTACATTTTAGGCGTAGTTTTGCCTTCAATGGCACCGAATACGTAAGTCCACGTGAAATACACTCATTAACAGAGTATTTAGGTGGATCTAGGGCATAATCAACGAATTCAAGGACAAAGTTTTCACGTGAATCAGAGATTGGAAAATTCTCTTGGAATACTTTGTACAACCCTTCTTTGTGACGTTCTTCGGCTGCGGTATCTAAATTAACGAATTCGCGATACGAGCGAAGCTGTACGTCAAGGAAGTCCGGATAATCAATAACAGGTTTAATCCGGGCAAAACTTCTACGTGGAGTTTGTTTGGTTACCAAGGCTTTACAAGTTTTTGGTGGATAAGAACCAGGCGACGTTCTAAGGATACTGAACGCGAGGACTCAAATAGTTAGTTTGCAAAAAACTTAGCTTGCCTCGTAGATTTTAGAATTTCGCCCCTGTGCATCGCCCCTACGAGTAGCGAAGTGTTTCAGGCAGAAACTCATTAAAGAAGAAACGCTATTGTAGTTAGATGTCAGATTAACTGTATTATTTCTGATTTTTGACTAACTGTTGCTGTTTTCAATAGCCAAAACAGCGGTACTTACTTAAACAGGAAAAGACCTGACACAAGGTCAGGCCTATTTCCGTTTGTTTTTAGGAGCGCCAAGCGCAGAAATTACTTGATTTCTACTTCAGCACCAGCTTCTTCCAATTGCTTTTTCAAAGCTTCTGCTTCGTCTTTAGCAATACCTTCTTTCAATGGTTTTGGAGCGCCGTCAACCAATTCTTTAGCTTCTTTCAAGCCAAGACCTGTCAAGTCTTTTACAAGTTTAACAACTTGCAATTTAGCAGCACCGCCTGATTTCAAGATTACATCAAAAGCTGTTTTTTCTTCTACAACTGGAGCTGCATCACCACCACCACCTGCTGCTACCATTACTGGAGCTGCTGCTGCTGGTTCGATACCGTACTCATCTTTCAAGATTGCAGCAAGTTCATTTACTTCCTTTACTGTAAGATTAACAAGCTGTTCTGCGAATGCTTTCAAATCTGCCATTTTATTGTAATGTTAAAATTTGTTACGAGTTTTTTTGAATTTGAAAATTTGTGAACTTGAAGCAGTGAAATTAATATCTGAATAATTTTCAATGCTTCAAATTTAGTACTTGAATTACCCTTCGCGTTCTGAAAGGGTTTTGAGGATACCAGCCAATTTGCCGCCTCCGCTTTGCAATGCCGATACGACATTTTTCGCAGGAGATTGCAACAAGCCAACGATTTCCCCGATTAATTCTTGTCTTGATTTCAGGGTCAAGAGCGTATCTAATTGATTTTCGCCAATGAAAAGGCTATACTCAACCGAAGCACCTTTAAGCTTCAATTTGTCGTTGCCTGATTCTTTACGAAATTCTTTGATCAATTTAGCAGCTACTTTGCCTGACTCTTGGTGAAACATGATGCCAGAGAAACCAGTCAAAACGCTTTCGTTGAATGGTGTATAATCTGTATCTAGTGTTTCAAGTGCCTTTGCAATCAGCGTGTTTTTAACAACACGATACTCTACTCCTTGGTTAAAACACTTACGGCGTAAGTTATTTGTTTCTCCAACTGTCATGCCTGCGGCATCAACAATATAGAAGTAAGGAATCGCCTTGAACTTGTCGCTGAGTTCCTCTATGATAACGGCTTTTTCTTCGCGTGTCATAATTATATTCCTGCAATCGTGCTTTTATCGATGATGACACCTGGACTCATTGTGCTTGAGAGGTGTACGCTTTTTACGTAAGTACCTTTAGCCGAAGAAGGTTTAAGCCTCATTAAAGTCGCAATCAACTCTTGAGCATTTTGGGCAATTTTATCAGGACCAAAAGATACACGGCCGATACTAGCGTGGATAATACCAAACTTGTCAACCTTGAAATCAATTTTACCTGCTTTTACCTCTTTTACTGCTTTACCAACTTCCAACGTTACCGTACCTGACTTAGGGTTAGGCATCAAGCCACGAGGACCTAAGATTTTACCCAAACGGCCAATTTTGGCCATTACAGTTGGCATTGTAATGATTACGTCCACATCAGTCCATCCTTTTTCGATTTTCTGAATAAACTCATCCAACCCAACGAAGTCAGCACCAGCTTCTTTTGCTTCGGCTTCTTTATCAGGCGAACAAAGTACCAATACACGTACTTCACGACCTGTACCGTGTGGTAAAGCCACCACGCCACGAACCATTTGGTCTGCTTTGCGGGGGTCAACACCCAAACGCACATCAATATCTACCGAAGCATCAAACTTCGTGTAGGTGATGTCTTTCAGAATTTCTGCAGCTTTCTCGAACGAGTACTCGATTTTAGCATCGTATTTCGCTAAAGCTTCTTTTCTTTTTTTAGTCAACTTTGCCATTGTTCAAAATGTCTTTACGTCCGCTTCGTGATTAGTTATCCCAAGGGGCTTTACCTGATACTGTAATCCCCATACTACGTGCTGTACCTGCAATCATTTTCATTGCGGATTCTATCGTAAAGCAGTTCAAATCTGGCATCTTTGTTTCAGCAATCGTTTTCACTTGATCCCAGCTAACTGAACCCACTTTCTTACGGTTAGGTTGAGCTGAACCAAGTTTAATTTTTGCAGCCTCCAAAAGCAAGATAGGTGCTGGTGGAGTTTTGATAACAAATTCAAATGATTTGTCTTTGTAGTACGTAATTACAACGGGTAAGATTACACCCATTTTGTCCTGCGTACGACCGTTAAATTGCTTGCAGAACTCCATGATGTTCAAACCCTTAGAACCAAGTGCTGGTCCAATTGGGGGGGAAGGATTGGCTTGGCCACCTTTCACTTGCAGTTTGACGTAACCTGCTACTTCTTTCGCCATCGTTTTAAAACGTTTAAATTGGCGTTACCGGTTCGGACGTACGGCTGATAGACAACATGGAAGCTTTTTGTCTCGTACTCCCGGCAACATTCTGAAAAATCAGCTCTCTTTTTCGACTTGTGCGTAACCCAACTCCACGGGCGTACTACGCCCGAATATTTTCACGACGACATTAAGCTTCTTCTTGTCGTCAAAAATTTCTTCTACTGTTCCGATAAAGCCACTGAAAGGTCCGTCGGTAATTTTAACACTCTCGCCTTTTAAGAAACTTACTTTTGGCGCTTCAACTTCTTCTACCGCATCTTCGACCTTACCTAAAATCCGATTGATTTCCGACTGACGCAACGGAACTGGTATTTTTGAGTTACCACTGGTATTTCCCAAAAAGCCCAATACACCTGGCATTGTCGTAATAAGGTGATGTGTTTCTCCTTTTGCCAAATCGGCCGAAATGATGATGTACCCAGGGAAAAAGTTCTTCTCGCGGATGCGTTTCTTACCGTTACGCATTTCGACAATTTTTTCCGTTGGAATTAAAATTTCGGGAATAGCTTCTTGAAGGCCTTGTCTGACGATTTCATTTTCAAGATAAGATTTAATCTTTTTTTCTTGACCAGACACAGCCCGGATAACGTACCAATTCAGATTACTCATACCTGCTCAACGTTTGGATAACCGGGGCAAAACCCTAGAATGACTGATAAATGAAATTGAGAGCGTTCTCAAATAGGAAGTCCATGAGACCTACCACTGCCGCAAAAATAAGCGAGCCGAGGAGTACAAGTGTTGTACTAGATTGAAGGTCATTAAGCTTGGGCCAAGTGACATTGTGCCGAACCTCGTCCCATGAGGCTTTAAAAAATTCTACAATTGAGTTCATTTTGCGCAAAAGTTGCACGGGCACCAGGACTCGAACCCAGACCGAAGGTTTTGGAGACCTTAGTTCTACCTTTAAACTATGCCCGTGTATATAATACTTCTTGAAATCGGACTGCAAAAGTATGAAACATTTTTTTCAATTGCAACCTTTTACAAAAAAAATCATTTGCGCGATAAAATTTGTTTCACTAAAACCAAACTTAGAAGCGTCAAAATTCCGCCCATTGCAAACGGAGCACCTGGAAAAATAACGGGGGCAGCCGTGGTGGTAAAATAAGCAAACAAACTCGTCATCATCACTGGCCCCACAACGGCCGTTAAACTCATCAAACTCGTAAGCGCTCCTCTGAGCTCTCCTTGCTCATTGGCAGGCACCTCATTTGACATAATGGCTTGAAGCGCAGGTGTGGCAATTCCTCCTAATGCGGCTAAAATGGTAATGGCAAACAGCATCCAACCTTGGTTGGCGAAGGCGTACATAAAAAAGCTGATACCGTAGGCGCTTAACCCCCAATAAATGGATTTTGTGTTGCCCAAACGGGGGATAATCGTACGGGTTAAACCACCTTGTACAAGAGCAGCCATTACGCCTACAAATGCCAGTGAATATCCGACCCATTTTTCGTCCCAGCCAAATCTTTCCATGGTAAAGTAAGTCCATGTACTCTGCGTGGCATAACCTGCGATATAAATCAACACCAGTGGAATAACCAAACCAAAAATAACAGGGTACTTTTTTAAATGGCGCAATGAACCCACAGGATTAGCCCGCTTCCAATCAAACGGACGGCGGTTTTCGGGAAGCAGTGATTCTGGAAGTACAAAATACCCATATACCCAATTTAAAAGTGCCAAGCCCGCCGACACAAAAAACGGAACACGGGCGCCATACTGACCAAGAAGCCCTCCAAGCATGGGACCGATGATAAATCCTAAGCCGAAAGCTGCGCCAATCAATCCAAAATTTTGGGCTCTTTTTTCAGGTGGGCTCACATCCGCAATGTACGCGCCTGCTGTGGTAAAACTTGCCCCCAAAACGCCAGCAATGAGACGTCCTACAAACAACCATCCTATACTCGGGGCAAAACCCAAGAAGATATAATCTATTCCAAATCCAAAAAGAGAGGCTAATAACACAGGCCGACGCCCGTATTGGTCGCTTAAACCACCCAAAATTGGAGAAAATATAAACTGCATTACCGAATACGCAAACGTGAGCCAACCTCCGTATAAAGAGGCTTGGGATAAATCACCATGAATGAGCTCGGTAATCAATTTAGGAAATACGGGAATAATTATCCCAATACCTGTTACGTCAATCAGTAACGTTATAAAGATAAATAAAAGGGCAGAGTTGCGTTTTTCAGCCATATAAAGGGGACAACAAAGGTACAAAAGTAGCAAAAAATCAGGAGATTGGCACTTGCGCCGACGCATGAGTTCCTTTTCCGTTGGATTCAATCTGCCACGTGCCTCTGAGCGACGAAATTCTTTCTTGAATATTTCCTAAACCTTTTCCTTGGTGATTGTAATCTTGCATTCCTACTCCATCATCCTCAATGTCAAGGTGTAAGTGATTGTCTTGTTCATAAAGACGAACCACCGCTTCTTTCGCTCTTGAATGCTTGATAATGTTATTAATCAACTCCAATGAAATGCTGTATAGCTCAAATTCAACTTGTTTATCGTATTTTTTATCGAGGTTTATCTCGGTTTTAAATCGAGTTCTATTATTTCGGTTAAGCTTTTCTGTCAGTTTCTCCACGCTTATTGCTAACCCATCGGCTTCTAAATTTTCGGGCACGAGGTTATGACTCAAAAACCGCACCCGCTGCTGTGCCTCATTGGTCATTTCGACCAACGACTCATACACGTGTTGTTCCTGCTCCGTCAGGCTCTCGGAGTTGATTGATGCTAATGTCCAACGAATCGCAGAGAGCGTCCCGCCTAAGGAATCATGCAAATCAGCAGCAACCCGCTTGCGTTCAATGGTTTGTCCTTTGATTTGGGCTTTTGAAATTTCTTCATTTTGGGTTTGTAACGTATGAATAAGCTCTTTTTGGGATTGTTCGCGTTCCTCGCGCGTTCGGCGATAATCATCCGCCAATGCCCACATAAAAAAGACCATTTCAAACATACTTCCAATGTGCATGGCGTTAATGACAAACAGATTAGGTTTTAAGTAAGCCAAAGTCCAAAGCAAAACAACTATTACCCCAATAAAATAAGAAAGCGTTCCGAAAAGGTAATAAATCGCCGAAGGATTGCCTCGTCGATAACTCACAATGCAGGAAATAGAAACCAAACAGAAAAAAACAATGATGATAGCGCACGAATAAACGTTGGGGCTAATAAGTCCTTCAAAAAAGAAAATCCAAATACTTAGCACTACCGATGCAATCGCATCTATTCGCATCAGCTTGTAAAGGGTAGGGGCTAATACGCGCAAGTGAAGCGCATGGGCATAAAACAACACCCCTAAAAAGTTGCTAATAACGACCGCAATCACAATGCTATAGCCTTTCATCCAGACGTGGTTTGGCCACAATAGCTGGTCGATGATACCGTATCCTCCTACAACGGCCACCAATAAGTATCCCATTAAAAAGAGGAGATAAAGCAAGAAGTTGCGCTCTTTGGTTACCAATAAAAATACCAATTGCACGACAATCATGCAAATTACAAACCCTAAATGCCCGCTCCAAAACCAGAGTTCATCGAGGTAGGTCTCGTAAAAATGATATGTTTCGGCAACTCTAAACTGGATTTTTTTGGCGTCTCCTGTACGTAACTTAATATAGACAGAATACAACACATGGGGAGCAAGCTCTAAAGGAATGGCACACTGATGCACATTGATATTTCGCTGATAGCCTGGGATAGCTTCTTTTAAGGTCTGGTGATTAACTTCCCCCGTTTGTTCATTAAAAACAAACACATCAAGCTCTTCCACCATAGGATAATCATTTGAAATTACCCAATGAATCTGTCGATCTGTTTGTTTTTTTACCTTGAAACGCAGCCAAACATCTTGGTCGTTAAAACCTAAATCAGCAGAAATGCCTAGAGGTTGCTTGAAGAAAAAAGAGGAATCTTTTCGTAGCTGTTGAACTGTCAGTTTTTGAGAAGTATCGGCAAGATACTCAAGCGCAGGATGCTTCCATAGCTCTGTATCTACCATTTTATCAGTAAGATATAATACAGGAACTTGTGCACGAACTTTAATCGTACACATCCACCCTAATAGTATCCCAACAACAACTAGCCTTAATGGTATCATTTGACCCGAGAAAACGAACGCCAATGTACTCAGTTAATCACAAAATAAAAAGGGAAGCCCTTACGAGCTTCCCTTTTTTATAGTTTGGTGTATCCCTTTGAATTAAAGGATTTCAGTTACCTGACCAGCACCTACCGTACGTCCACCTTCACGAATCGCGAAACGAAGACCTTTTTCCATTGCAATTGAGTTGATAAGCTCAACAGTGATTGTCAAGTTATCACCAGGCATAACCATCTCAACGCCAGCTGGCAAAGTGATGATACCTGTTACGTCAGTTGTACGGAAATAGAACTGCGGACGGTAGTTGTTAAAGAATGGTGTGTGACGACCACCTTCTTCTTTTGACAAGATATAAACCTCAGCTTTGAATTTGTCGTGAGGCTTAACCGAACCTGGCTTACAGATAACCATACCACGACGGATATCTGATTTTTCAATACCACGGAGGAGCAAACCTACGTTGTCACCAGCTTCACCACGGTCAAGGATTTTACGGAACATTTCAACCCCAGTCACAGTTGACTTAAGGTTTTCAGCTCCCATACCCAAGATTTCTACAGGCTCACCAGAGTTGATGATACCACGCTCGATACGGCCTGTTGCTACAGTACCACGACCAGTGATCGTGAACACGTCTTCAACTGGCATCAAGAATGGCTTATCTGTATCACGAGCAGGAGTTGGGATAAAGCTATCCACAGCTTCCATCAAGGCGTCGATAGTAGCAACCCATTTCGCATCACCGTTCAAACCACCAAGCGCTGAACCTTGAATAACTGGAATGTTATCGCCGTCGAATTCGTAGAATGACAACAATTCACGGATTTCCATTTCAACAAGTTCCAACAACTCTGGATCGTCAACCATGTCAACTTTGTTCATGAAAACGACCAACTGAGGTACACCTACCTGACGAGCAAGAAGGATGTGCTCACGAGTTTGTGGCATTGGACCGTCAGTAGCAGCTACTACAAGGATGGCACCGTCCATTTGGGCAGCACCAGTTACCATGTTTTTCACGTAGTCGGCGTGACCTGGACAGTCAACGTGAGCATAGTGACGGTTTACTGTTTGATATTCTACGTGCGCAGTGTTGATAGTGATACCGCGCTCTTTTTCTTCTGGAGCGGAGTCAATCGACGAGAAATCTTTCTTTTCTGCCAAACCTTTTTCTGAAAGAACTTTGGTGATAGCAGCAGTCAAAGTAGTTTTACCGTGGTCAACGTGACCGATTGTACCTACGTTTACGTGAGGTTTACTCCGGTCGAATTGTTCTTTTGCCATTGTTTTATTAACTAAAATTTGGTTTTGTATTAATTATGGATTTACAGAGAAAACTTGAGTGTCCAGAGTTTTACGGTAAATGACGACCATAGCTATCACTACTACCGCGAAAAGAACTCCTAATTGTTAACTATTTTTTCTGCCAGAGCCGTTACGGGGATTTGAACCCCGGGCCTCTTCCTTACCAAGGAAGTGCTCTACCCCTGAGCTATAACGGCTTTTCAACAAAAAAGTTAATCGCTATTCGTTAACAGTTATTTGTAGTTAAAACTTCCAATTAACAATTAACAAGTAACAATTAACTTGCTATGGAGCGACAAAATCCTATGAGGTAAATGTTTGCAACTTTTCAAGTTACGACTCCATTTTGAGCGGGAGACGGGGCTCGAACCCGCCACCTGAAGCTTGGAAGGCTACCGCTCTACCAAATGAGCTACTCCCGCTGATATTCTTATGTAAAAAGGTGGGGGCGGATGGATTCGAACCACCGAAGACGTACGTCAGCAGATTTACAGTCTGCCCCATTTGGCCACTCTGGTACACCCCCTTCTTATTTTCAAAAAACTTCCAAAAGACTTTGTTGTCGTTTTTGGAGTCGCAAATGTATGCCGTTTTTAATTCAGTTCAAACTTTTAGGCAAAAAAAAACAAACTTTTTTTTCAAGAAAAATAATTACGGTGCTTCTAAACCATCTTCACAAGCACCGTAATTGCCTAATTGTTAGCACTATAAACGAATACCAAAACTAATCATTCGTGCGGCAGGTCCTTTGTTAGTTTGAAACAGTTCACCTAAGTCATACTGCATAAAAAGGTCAGGAAAATGGCGAATACCCAACTCGGCACCGAACCCATATCGAAAGTTATTAAGGTAGTAGTTGGAGTGAATTCGCTCCGAACGTCCTTTTCTAGTCTCTTGGGTTTTAGTGTAGCTGTCGAGCCGATAGCCTGCATACATCCCAGCGCTAAAGTACGAAATTGGGCCTCGGTGAATCGCCAGCGTTGGCATCAAAGATAGGTTGATGTAAGCCGCCGTGAGTTTGGACTTATGTAGGTCTTTTGAGGCCGTAGGAAAGCTAATGGCATTGGCATCTTTACGGACGGTATTGTTTCCGTCAAACATCAAATTGTACCACGCGACATCTACGCCCAAATCAAGCCCCAGTGAAGCATCTTTTCCTCGGCTGATGGCCGCGCCTCTTACCCAGCTTAAGCTTACAAATCGCGAACCCCAAGGTAATAAATCATAATCTTCCTTGTTGTAAGCAAGCGGCGTATTTTGGGCGTAGGTGTTCAGTCCGACGAGTACATCAAAGCCATTTCGAGGACTTTTATAACGTCGGGTTACGCTTCTCGTGATTTTACCATCGTCGTGACTAGACGACGCATCATTGTCTTTTTCGTACTTTTCTTCCTTCTTTTCTGTCGAAGAACTAGAAGGTGAGTCGTTAATGGAAATTTTAATCTCACCATCCTTACGGCTAACCACTAACACCGTGTCTTTTAAATACTTACGACCATTTTGTTCATTAATATAAATGTAGGTTTCCTTACCACTAGAATCAAGTGTAGCTCCCAAATCGCGGATGATTTTGTTAAGATCATACTGTTTTAAGTTACGAATTTCGGACTTGTCTTTGGCTTGAACGATGAGTCGGGTATTGTTCCCAAACTGAACAATGAGCGTATCTCCCTGAACGGTGTACTTTTCGGCGTAGGCTGCAATGCTAGTCACTACGGTTAAAACGATGGCTGTTATTACATTTTTCATGGCTATATTAATTATTGAAGTTGTCATTACGGTCTGATATTATTACTGGGTTATTTACCTATTGCTTTGGCAACGAGCTTGTTTGGATGAAAACCGACCTCATCCCAATCGACTTTTTCCCCGTTTTTGGCATTTTTAAGCTGTTGCCATACTTTCGCCATTCTTGTCGATTTACGAGGTTGGTTTAATAAATCGGTCTCAGAAGACGGTACACTAACTGATGAGTTGGTTTCTACTTCCTTGGATGCCACTAATGCTTCCTTTGATTGGGTATTTTCTTTCAACGCAGGCAATTGAAGAACTACCGTTTTTTCTACTGGTTTTGCTACCTCCGCTACGGCGTTTGTCAACGTTGTTGATTTCACAGCATCCTCTACTTTCACCGAATGTTGAGACTCGGCAGTAGGGGTAGTCACCACCTGCGCAATCTGCGACTCTTGTATCGGCGACAGCTGCTCTAACTTTGTTTCTTCCCGCATTTTCACTGGGGCTTTTGCTACCGCTTTCGGCACCGTTGGCGCTACCGTTGTTTTATTTGTTGCTTGAGGCATAACTTCATTGCTGGCCAATGCCTGAGGGAGCGCTGTCGTTATCGGTGACGATTCGATTACTTTAGTTGGAGGCGCTGTTGCTTTTTTAGCTGTCGTCCCTGATAAAGCAACTGTTGTATCACTGGGTTGGCTCATCAGCCACCAGCCGCCGCCTGCCATAAGCAATAAGCTCACGCCAGCCGCTGCCAGCCAAGGGCCTTGCTGCCACCAGCCTATTCGGCGCTCTTTGGTTTGTAACCTTTGTTGAAACTTTTGAAAAGCTTCATCGCGAGGGGTTATTTCAGCGTCGCGAAGTTTGCGCGAGAACAACTCATCAACCGGATGCTTTTTCATATTTTTAGTGTTTTAAGCTTTCCATTTTAAACCTTCTACTTCAGAAACCATTTGTTGCAACAAAGCCCTTGCACGATGCAATTGAGACTTTGAGGTACTTTCATTTATCCCTAACTGTTCGGCAATCTCAGCGTGAGAATACCCTTCAATGGCATACAAGTTGAAAACCGTCCGATAGCCAGTAGGCAACTTTGCCAAGATGGCCATCAAATCTTCCACTTCTAGGTTGTTTTCAATACCTTCAAAGTGAACCTGCTGGTGTACTTCGGGGGCATCAATGTCGATTTCGATGTGGCGCCGCGTCCGTAAGCGCATCAAGGCTTCATTGGTAATAAGGCGCCTCATCCATCCCTCAAAACTCCCTTCTCCTTTGTATTGGTCAATTCGTTCAAAAACCTTCATAAATCCCTCTATCATTACATCCTCAGCTTCCATCTGATCAGTCAGGTAACGTACACAAACTGCCAACATTCGAGCGGAGTACTTCTCGTAGAAATACCGCTGCGCCTTGGGATCGCCTTTTTGTAAGGCTCTGACCAGTTGGCCCTCGTTTGTGAATAGTTGTAATATTTTCACCATGTTTAGGCTGTTTCAATGGGTAGATGCAAAAAACAAATAGAAAGGTTGCACGGGGTTTGAAAATTTTTTTTGGGTTACAACCGTTATTACCTCAACAGCGTCATAGTCCTAGTTTTTACCAAAAAAATCTACTGCTATGACAAGAGCCTTAAGCCCTGAAACAAACATGAAATCGTCTTCTTTTTTCCAAAGCATAATGGTCATTGCGGCCACGCTTTTTTTACTTTGGGCAGCCTTGGGTTGCACCTCTTCGAGTAATGCTGATGAAGTGACTCCCATCGGTATCCCATCGAAGTTTTCTAACCAAACCAACGAATTTGCTTTTGAGTTTTTCAAAACATTAAACAACGAAACCGCTCAAAAAAGCAAAAACGTTTTTGTATCTCCCTTGAGCTTGCACACCGCCCTCGGGATGCTCCTCAACGGCGCCAATGGCAAAACCGCCGACGAAATCCAGCAAACACTCAAACTTAGCGGAATCTCGACAGCCGAAGCCAACGAAGTGTATCAGAAATTGATGGAAGCTCTTCCGCAAGCCGACCCTAAAGTTACACTTGGTCTGGCCAATTCGGTATGGTATCGGAATACGTTCCAGCCAGAAACGAATTTCCTAAATACCATGAAATCGTGGTTCAAGGCTGACGTCACTTCTTACACTGGGAGTGATGCTTCTCCTCTCAACCAATGGGCAAGCGACAAAACCAACGGAAAGATAAAAAAAGTACTGGACAACATCGAACCCCAAATGGTGATGTTTTTGATGAATGCGCTCTATTTTAAGGGTGATTGGAAAACCAGCTTTGCTGAAAAATTAACATCTGACTACCCATTCCAACTGACCGATACCCAAACGAAAAACGTGAAAATGATGTTTTTGGAAGATAATGTCAGGGTTGGGACTCGCGCTACTTACTTTGCTTATGAACTTCCCTATGGCAACGGCCAATATACCATGACGGTGATTGTCCCTAAAGATGGCAATCAAGTCGCTAATTTGATTGCCAATTTTTCGGCCAACGAATGGTCACAGTTACAAGAATCAATGAAAGAGGTTCCAAAAGCTAAGATTGGATTACCCAAGTTTACTTTAGAATACGAAGTAAAGCTAAACAGTGTTCTTCAAACCATGGGAATGCCAACGGCTTTTATCCCTGGTGTTGCTGATTTGACCAAAATTAGTTCTAAGGGTGGCTTAAACGTCGGATTTGTGAAACAAAACACCTTCGTAGCCGTCGATGAAAAAGGAACGGAAGCCGCAGCCGTTACGACCATTGGCGTTGAATTAACTTCGGCAGGGCCTAACAATTACTACCACGCCGACCGCCCGTTTATGTTTGTCATCAGTGAAAAAACGTCTAATACCGTTTTGTTTATGGGCAAAATGCTTGATCCTTCTTAATCCTGAATAGACGATAGTCAGACCAGCCAAAGCGCACAGTCTGACTATCGTCTGGCTGTGCGCTTTGGAACAAACAGTACGGCATCTGCGACAACGATTCCATCCGCATTTTGGTTGGTTATTTCGACAAAATTTCCGTTCCCTTTGACCAACGAAAAACTCCCTACTCGAATCCAGTCACTCACTTGTTCGCGGGTCGAAATGACCAGTTCTTGCTCTTGATTCCCTGCTTTTACTTTTAACTTTGTTTTACTTGCTTTGGACTGATTTTGGGCATCGCCCGGGTTGCCTCCGCCCCCCGTTGGGTTAGGGTTATAGATGTATAGTTCGTATTCTCCATTTTGGGAAATTTCGGGCGTAAACCGAACTGATTTTGCTGTTTTTCCAAGGGAGTTATCGGTCAACTGCGTTGCGGCATACTTACTTCCCGTTTTCAGGGTTTGCCAATCGCCTACTACTTGGATATTTGTAGGAGTAACATCGTTATCCAATAAAATTTCGGGTTGACTACCATCCACGAGCGGATTGGTTTTTAGCGTTCTTTGAAGTGTTTCAATGTCTATTTCTTGAATAGCTTTTTTACTGTTGATAGCCTGAACTGCCGCCATCGCCGCCGCTTGCCCAAGTGCCATAAAAACAGGTTCCATCCGAATAGAACCGTAGGCAATGTGCGTCGCCGATAAGCATACGGGGACAAACAAGTTTTGGCATTCTGCCTTGCGAGGAATCAATGACCGATAGTTAATCGGGTAGGGGGGAAAACCACCCACTTGTACATCGCCCTCGTTGCGAACCTCCATTTTTCCCGTGGCGGGGTTTTTGAAAAGTATCCGCTGACAGTTGTGCGAATCCATGGTGTAGGCCGCCATTCCAACGCCATCTTTTACTATTTCTCGGCCTTCACAATTATGCTGCGTCATCACGTATTCTCCCACCATTCGGCGCGCTTCTCGGACGTAGATTTGGTGCGAAAAGTGGTTATTGTCAAGGTACTCATCTTTTGGGTATCCCCATTCGAGCATTTGTTGACGCAAATGTTGGGGCATTCTGGGGTCGTGGCCTACGAAATACAAAAAGCCCTTGGTGTAGTCTTCGTGCTCTTTGATGATTTTTTTTCGAGTTTGGTAATCAGCTTCGGCAAACGAATGATTCATGCCAATCATATCCGTTGAAAAACCTCCTTTGTTGTTAATATCCGTCTTTGAATTGGGCATATCAGCAATGTGCAATACCCCCCAATTGATGTGCGCTGGTTTCTCAACTGCCACTTGGCGCAACAACAATTCATACTTCGTTGAGTCATAGCGCGCTGGCTTGGTAATTGGGATTCGATTGGCAGGGTCTTTGGTCAAACATAACCGAAAATTATAGGCTTGCAATAGCTTATCACCCGAACCCGTTTGGGCTAATGCTGCCGTAGAAATTCCCCACAGCAACCCGCTTGAAGAATCGCTAGGAGTTTTGTACGGGTCAATGCCTTCGGGGAATTGGTGTTTGTCGTGCATTTGTACCCCATTCCACGTTTCGTTGTATTGGCTATTGGCTTCACGACCAACGATATAACTAACTCCAGCTTGGGCCATCAAATCGCCTTCATAGGTGCAGTCGATAAACATTTTAGCTTTGACGAGACGAACTTTTTCACCTTTTGATTCGGAAGCGGTTACTTCAATGGACTGAATTTTTTCTCCTTGTTTTTGAACCTTTACCAAACGATGTTCGAGCCAAACAGGTACGTTAGCGCTTTTGATGTAGTCATTAAATAATTGCTCGGCAACGTGTGGCTCAAACGTCCATTGTTCAAATTTGCCGTAATGCTGGCCAATGCGACGGTAAAAATCACGGGCTACGCCCATAATCGCGTACTTATTTCCAATATCGGTTTGGCCCAATCCACCCGAACTAAGGCCGCCCAAATGCCGACTAGGCTCAATCAAAAGGACTTTTTTTCCTGATTTGGCCGCAGTATAAGCGGCAATGACGCCCGCCGAAGTTCCGCCATATACACAGACATCTACCTCTTGCGCATGGCTTTGATACGCACACTGAATAAGAACGCTAAGTAAGACCAGTAGGTGTTTTTTCATTCGTTTGTTGGATTTATGGGCAAAAGATAGTGAACTTTGAAACTAGAAAATTACTTATCTATTTTAAAACTATAAAAAGGAGTTTTATGAAACGATTACTTGCCGCTTTTTGTGTTTTGACGGCCTTGGGGGCAAACGCCCAACGAGCAGAGTGGGGATTAAAGGCGGGATTACAGATTTCGCAGCTCAGAGGAGATGATTTTCTTGGGCGTCGGGTCACGTCAAGCTCGGCCACACCCGAAACCATAACCACCCAAGGAAGTAGCAAAGCAGGCTACGTAGTAGGTGCGTATGTACGCAGCACAGAAAATGTTTTTCTACAAGCCGAAGCTTTGCTTTCTGTTAAAGGAGGTGAAATAGAATCGACAGGAAGCACGAATAAAACTTCCATTCAATATGGGCAGTTGGATATTCCGCTTTCGTTAGGCTACAAACATAAACGTTTGGAATTTACGGGTGGACCGCTCATTTCGTTGCAATTGTTTGACGACAGTAACCTCAAAAATTTCTTGTCGCAATATTCTTCGACGCCCCTTACGTTTTCGCCCTATCGCACCTATGCGTTTGGCTACCATGCAGGGGTCGCGCTCAATCTGAACAAACTTTCGATTGGCGTACGTTATTTGGCCAGCATTCAAGGCGTAAGCGATATGTACATTGCATATGCTGTGCCTGGCGAAGCACAATTGCGAGATAGTCGTTTTCAACAACGCTTCAGCGGCTTGCAACTCACAGCTTCTTACCGACTGACCAGATAAGACGGTAGTTCTTCTACCTTCAACCAGCGCCCCACTATTTTTTTGTCTCGGTCGAGCAGATAGATGGTGGGGTATTCTATGACCCCCAGCTTATAAAACTCAATTGAGCGAGCTGCATCTCTGACGTTGACAAAATTTTCAGTTTGAAATTGATTGATAAATGCCTTCCATTGTGCCTCGTTGGGGTCGAGTGTAATGGCTACCACCTTCATTTTATTGGCGTATTGTTTGGCCATTGTCACCAACGCTGGCGTAGCCTCTCGGCAATGTGTACAGCCTGGGTCATAGAAAAACAATAAAGTGTAATCGCTGTGTATATCTTCCCAATGCAACGCCTTTCCGTCCACCATCGAGAGAGGTATTTTAGGAAATGTGTTTCCGATAGCAACGTTGGCCTTTATGAATTTTAGTTCTTTTAATCGCTGTAAAGTACTCGCATCCCACAATTTTGTATCGTTTTCCACATAGTTATCCACAATTTGTTCGAAAAGCTGGTCAAAATCTGGATTAGATGTTAATTCAACCCTTTGGGCAAGCCCACCGATGATGTATTTGCGGAGTTCGGTTGTTCCTTTGGTTTTCTGAATAAGACCCTCTATTAACTTGCGGCGGTGCTCTTTTTCAAATTGAGGAAGCGCTTTCAAAAATCGGTCAAAGCGTGCAGGAACAGTGGAGGTATAGACCATTCGTTCGTCGAAAAGAAAAGCGTTATCAAAAAAATGCTCCCACGCGTAGTTTCTCAAATACAGAGAATCTTTGGCCGATAATTTCTGAACGGGCAAAATGGGTAAGTTAGGTTCTTGGTAACTTTTCAAAAAACGTGTACTCAAGTAGGTAGGGTGTTTTTGATAAAGTGAATCGACAAAATCCTTCACTTGTTGATTGAGTTCTTGAAAACGATTTTTCCAGCGCGGATCCGAGTCTTCTTTTACCCCCATACGCTGACGCTCCGCCAATGCCGATTGGTAGCGCCGCCGTAGTTCTCGTTGGTAATCAAAAAACAGGGTATTTTCGGGGGAGTTTTTAAAACGAATACTGGCAATCAGGTCTTTATAATCGGCTTCAAAGAAAAACTGTTGTGTCCCCGTCACAAAAATATCTAGCCCTCGACCTAACCCCACAATCCGACAAACACCTTCGGGAATGGCATCGGTCTGCCAAACTACACGGCCGTCGGCGCCCAAAATAGCAGTATCTACGGGCATTTGTTGTCCTGCAAAATACTGCGCCAAAATCAGCCGCATGGGTTTTATATTGGCAATTTTAGCTTCTATTCGTAGTTTTTTTTGAGCAAAAGAAGGTTTCCAACTTGCCAAAATGACAATACAAGCACAAAGAATCCAACGGTTATTCGGCATATTTTTGAGTTTTGACAAATGAAGGCAAATGTTGTGCCATAAAAAAAGCAGTAAACAACTGGTCGATGAAAACCTTCTGTTTACTGCTTTGATGAGTTATCCCTTTAGACCTTCCAAGTTTTTGAAACTTGGAAGGTCTAGCCAATATTAGTCATTCTTGGCGCCGCCTTGCTGACCTGCTTTAGGTGGTTGCGCTTGTTGAGCTTCACGCATTGGGTTGCTGCCACCACGTTGAAAACCTCCGCCTTTGAACATTTGGAAACGCGTTGGTTGCGCTGGTTGACGTGGGAAGCTGTTGCTTTCTTCGTCGATGTCCGCAATCTCACGATATGGATCCAATGTCCACTGAACCACTTTTTTCTTCGTCGTTACTACTTTCGACACTTGTTGGTCGTTCAAACGCCAGATTTCCGCTGGGAAGCGAGCTACCGAATCAGTGCCGTCCTCAAATTGCATCTTCACAATCACGGGCATCGGCAAACCACCTTTGTTCTTCACTTTTAAGGTATAGAAATTCATACCTGATTCGACCAACTTACGCTCGTCGGGTGTTAAACTTGCCAAGTACGTTTCGTATTTCTTCTTGTCAGCGTCCGTTACTTTGTAAGGGTCGTACGAGTTGTAGAAATCTTTCATGTCAGGATTTTTCTCTACCACCGATTCTTTGATGAAGTCTTTATCACGCTGACGAGCCACGGTATTACGCTTGTCTTCAGCTTCTTTTTTAGCGCTTGATTTTGTAATTTCTGGATTTTGCGTGTCGAGGGCAAACCATTCTACTTCCACCAAATCTTGGTCAACGGGCTCAACACCGTAGAACCAACCTTTCCAAAACCAATCCAAGTCCACGCCCGACGCATCTTCCATCGTACGGAAGAAATCAGCGGGAGTTGGGTTTTTAAATGCCCAACGACGTGCGTATTCTTTAAACGCATAATCAAACAATTCACGCCCCATGACGGTTTCGCGCAAGATATTCAAGCCCGTCGCAGGTTTGGCGTAAGCGTTAGGCCCGTACTGCATGATGTTGTCTGAGCTCGTCATGATGGGTACCAAATTTTCGGTTCCTTGCTTCATGTAATCAGTAATGTACTGAGGCTCACCACGACGCGTTGGGTAGTCTTTGTCCCATTCTTTTTCGGTCAAGTACTGCACGAATGTATTCAAGCCTTCGTCCATCCATCCCCACTGACGCTCGTCAGAGTTGACAATCATTGGGAAAAAGTTGTGGCCTACTTCGTGAATAATTACCCCAATCATTCCGTATTTAATTCCTTCCGAATAGGTTCCATCGGGCTCAGGGCGTCCACCGTTGAACGAAATCATCGGATACTCCATCCCACCGCCGCTCGCGTGGCACGAGTACGCTACTGGATAAGGATAATCAATCGTATATTTTGAGTATGACTTAATCGTATGCGCCACCACCATCGTCGAGTATTTACCCCAAAGCGGGTTTCCTTCTTTTGAGTAAAGCGACATACACATTACTTTCTTGCCCGCTTGGTCGATTTGCATCGCATCCCAAATAAACTTACGGCTCGTAGAAAACGCAAAGTCACGAACGTTATCCGCTTTAAATACCCACGTTTTCTTACCCGTTGGCTTGCCTTTTTCTGCTTTTTCGGCTTCCTCTTGGCTCACAATCAACACAGGGCGCGTAGCTGATTTAGCCTGCTCCAACCGCTTTTGTTGCTCCGAAGTCAAGACCTGAGCAGCGTTTTGCAATTCTCCCGTTGCTCCTACGATGTGGTCGTTAGGCACTGTCAAAGCCACTTTGTAGTTTCCAAATGTCAAGGTAAATTCCCCTTGGCCCAAAAACTGCTTGTGTTGCCAGCCGTTTACGTCATCATAAACGCACATACGCGGAAACCAGTGCGCAATGAAGTAGTTAGAGTTTCCATCTTTTGGAAAAAATTCATACCCTGCACGACCGTAGTATTCGTTGATGAAGTAGTTCCAATCCACCGAAAACGCGTATGATTGGCCTGTTTTAATACTCGCAGGCAACTCAATGCGCATCATGGTGTTGTTGATGGTATATGCCAACGGCTTACCCGTTTTTGCATCCTTCACCGCCGTAATTTTAAAATCATATTCTTTATCACCCGCCACCGTCGTACGTACCGAGCTTGGCGCATTTAGTCCACGCACAGCGTTTGACGACATTTGCGGCTGAATGCTATTGTGCTGCGAAAGGGCATTGATCGACCCTTTGGCAAACAAATTTTGGTCAAGTTGTAACCACACAAACTTCAACTCATCGGGTGAGTAGTTGTGGTACGTAATGGTTTCGGTTCCTGTGATTTTGCGTTGTTCATCGTCCAATTCGGCTTTGATGTCATAATCGGCGCGTTGTTGCCAAAAGTCTTTTCCAGGTGCTCCCGAAGCCGTACGTGTCGTATTTGGGGTGGGGAGTTGAGCGCCTAATTGCTCAAAACGTGAATTGGCATGGTAGTTGGCCGCAGGGGGTTGGGCAAATAATAAGCCCGTACTGAGCATAAGCCAGTAAAAAATAAACTGTTTTCTCATTGGTACTTGGTTGTTAGTTGAATAGTAAAAATAAGGTAAATCACTCAAAATTAGGTCAAGGCATAGACGCGTAGGGGCTTTTTTGCGACATTATTCCACTGGAAGTCCCATAAGGGTACGAAATAGCTCATTGTTAAGAATCAGCGACAAGGCCATTCCCGCTACAATCCCCGAAATCAAGTGATTCCATGTGAGGCGTTTTAACTTAATGATTTCGACAAACAAAGAGGCAATTCCCAATGCAATAGCCACAATGACCAATTGTCCCAACTCTAAGCCTAGATTAAACGAAAACAAGGGCATGATAATGCTCTCTTGCTCACCCAACAAGCTTCGCAAATAGTTGGAAAATCCCATGCCGTGAATTAAGCCAAAACAAGCCGCGAAGATGTACCGCAGTTTGGGGGATTTTGGTTCGCCGAGGCTATTATCTGAGAAATTGGATACCGCTGTGGCAAAAATGGTGATGGGAATGAGAAACTCAATGATGTCGGAACGGTACGTAATCAGCTTTAACGTTGCCAATGCCAACGTTACCGAGTGGCCTAGCGTAAAGGCCGTAATCAGCACCAGTACTTTTTTCCAATCGCGAAAAGCGTAAATGGCGCACAAAGCCACTACAAACAAAATGTGGTCGTAACCGTTGGGGTCGGTGATGTGGTCAAACCCCAATCCAAGGTAAATTTGGAAATCAGACATGAAGAAAATGGTTGGTTAGGTGTTGATAAAGAAACTGAATAAAAGGCTAATCGGGCTACGGTGCTAGAACATAAACTCCGTCCACATTTCGACCATATCCTTCATAATCAAGGCCATAGCCAAGCACAAAACGATTTTCTATTTCAAAAGCAGCGTACTTAACACTTAGTGGCGTTTTGAGGGCTTTGGGTTTGAACAACATAGTTGCTACTTGAATCGACTCGGGGCGCTGGGCCGAAAGTTGAAAGAGAAGCTTGTTCATCGTAAGTCCCGTATCGACAATATCCTCGACGATAATCACGTGACGGTCGCGAATGGGTTCTTTCAATCCCAATACTTCCGTTACTTCACCCGTCGATTGGGTTTTTGAATACGACGATACACGTACGAAGGTAATCTCACACGGAATCGTCACACTTTTCATCAGCTCGGCGGCAAACATAAAAGCTCCGTTGAGGACGACCACAAAAAGAGGGTTCTTGTCTCGGTAATCTTCGTTAATTTCGCGCCCCAACTCCGCAATTCGCTCTTCGAGTGGTTGTTTTTCGATAAATGGAACAAACTTTTTGTCTTTGACCGTCAGCATGATAAAAAAATATTAAAAAAAACTTAAAAAATGGCAACTTTGATAAACTGTAACGAGAAGTTGTACGTTAATATCCACAGCAAATATAATAGACCATGAAAAAGAACATCTTAAAATATTGGATATTCGGTATCATTGGATGGGTACTTTTGGGTACTACTACCGCCAATGCCCAACTTTATGCTTCCTCCGACTTTGATGGCAAGTACGATATGTTGCTGTCGAACCCAGGCGTACAAATCGAAGCTACTGAGGCCATTAACAAACTTTATAACTTCAAATTTGCCGAAGCAGACGCCGAGTTTCGTTGGTTGCGCTACCGCTATCCGTACCATCCCATGCCTTATTTTTTGATGGGGTTGGCAGAGTGGTGGAAAATCGTCCCTAATACCGAAGACACTCGCTACGACGACCGCTGTTTGGCGTTGATGGATACTTGCATTACGTTGGCCGAAAAACTGTACGATGCGCGCGAAAACAAAATCGAACCTTCGTTTTTCTTAGCCGCCGCGTATGCCTTCAAAGGGCGGATTCACTCAGAACGGAAACACTGGTCACGGGCTACTTTCGCGGGGAAGAATGCCTTGAAATACATGGAAAAATGTGAAGGGAAAAGCGATCTAAGCCCAGAATTATTGTTTGGCGATGGGTTGTTCAATTACTTTGCGCAATGGATTCCTGATAACTATCCGCTGCTAAAACCTATCCTTTGGCTTTTCCCCAAAGGCAATAAACAACTTGGTATTCAGCAACTTGAAAAAGTAGGAAACAACGCCTTTTACACCCGAACGGAAGCACGGTATTTCTTACTACAGATTTACAGCTACGAAAATCAATACGCCAAAGCGTATGATTTAGCAAAATACTCGTGGGAAACTTATCCTGACAACCCCTATTTTGAACGCTATTATCTCCGCTCGGCTTTTGTACGGGGAAACACCGCCGAGGCAGAAAAATCCGCCAACAGTATTTTGTCCAAAATCGACAAAGGCATGGCAGGCTACGAAGCTGTAAGTGGGCGAAATGCAGCTTACGTTTTGGCATATTACT
The DNA here is from genome assembly GCF_000482465.1 of Runella limosa DSM 17973. Taxonomy (GTDB): domain Bacteria; phylum Bacteroidota; class Bacteroidia; order Cytophagales; family Spirosomataceae; genus Runella; species Runella limosa. The sequence continues at coordinate 53,669 of NZ_AXVJ01000042.1, read as the reverse complement.
ACAACAACTATCACCGCGATATTCCAAAAGCCAAGGAGTATTACTTGCAGGCTGTCAACTATTCAATTCAAGCCAAAGCGTTTACGTCGGGCTATTATTTGTCGTCGTTGATTGCCTTGGGCAAAATGTCGGAAACTGAAAAAGACTACGAAGCAGCGAGAGAATATTACAAAACAGTGATAGACCGAGGGGAGAAGAAATCAAGCCAAGTCAAAGAAGCCAAAGACGCCATTAGTCAACTCAACAAATCACGTCGGGAAGAACGAAGAAAGCGGAGGGATTAAGATAGACAGTAAGTGGCGTCAGAGACGCCGTACCATATCGTCCCGACTGGATGTCGGGACGAGCTAATTCTAAAGAATCACCAGTCCTTCACGGCGGTAGCCTAAAAACTGCGGTGCATCAGCAGGCAAGTCAGTCACCAAATAATCAATATCCGATAACTCACACACTTGAAGTTTTTGGGTACTTCCCAGTTTTTCGCTGATGGTCACCACGGCGCTTCGCTTAGACGCCTTTATCATGGATTTTTTCACCTGAACCGCCTCTAAATCTGTATCCGTAATACATTCGGTATCAATGGCATTGGTACCCATGATGCACAAATCTGCCTTGATTTCATTGAGACGGCTAATGACTTCGCCTCCCACGCTAATCTGCGAATTTTTAACCAGCGTTCCCCCCAAAAATATCACGTCAATCGTCGGGTGATCGCACAACTGAAGGGCGGTTGTCAGGCTTATGGTAAAAAAAGTAGCTTTTAAATCGACAGGAAGTAGGCGCGCCAGTTCCCGTACGGTCGTTCCACCACCTAGAATAACAAACATTCCGTCTTCGATAAGGGTCGCGGCTTTTTGCGCAATGACCGTTTTTTCCGATAAAGCATAAGTCGTACTCGGTGCATAATCGTAATGGTACGATTTTGACAAGGCCCCACCATGAACCTTCACCAGTTCGCCCGCCTCCGCCAGTTCATTAAGGTCACGGCGGATAGTATCCTCCGAAACGTTCAACATCAATCCCAAATCGGCAGACAATATCCGATTGTGAAGATTGATTTGTTTCATAATGAATGCCTGTCGTTCTCGCTTTAGCATTTGGGTTTGAATTGGGTGCATAATGGTTCAAAAAAATATAAAATCAAATCCGCAAAAAGTTGCAATAAAATTAGAGACATTTTTTGATTCAGCTCAAATTTTCGCCAAAATCTTAATTTTTTTTCATTTTATTCTACTGATACAAATATTTTTCACCAAACAAATGACGGAGTTTGCTGTTTTTATTGTTTATTTATTGCGGTTTTATGCCGATTTTAAAAATAAACCTTTAATTAATAACTTATGCTTCACAACAATTACGGCCAAATCATTCAGAACCGTTTTCGTTCTGAACTCATGCGGACGATTGTGGCAATTGTAGCGATTTGTTTTTCGCTAAATGGATGGGCCCAATCGTACGCCGTCAAAGGAAAAGTAACTGACAACAATGGTCAGCCTATCCCTGGAGCTACGGTACAAGTAGCAGGAACTTCGCTCGGAACGACTGCCAATGTAGAAGGAGATTTTTCGCTTAATGTAAGTGGTAATGTAAAAATTACGTTCAGCGCGGTAGGCTACAGCACAGTGACACGGGAGGTTTCTTCGAGCCAATCTATCGTCAATGTTTCGCTTCGAGAAGACCAAATGAACCTCGACGAAGTTGTCGTGACGGGTTCTACCATTCGGGCCGAGCGCCGACAACTCGGTAACGCAATTACGACGATTAAGGCGGATAACCTCGAAAAAACAGGCTCACCCAACCTTGTAAGCGCCCTGCAAGGGAAAATCCCAGGCGCACAAATCACCCAAAACTCAGGCGACCCCGCAGGAGGAATTACGGTACGTTTGCGCGGGGTGAAATCCATCCAAGGAAGTTCTGACCCGCTGTATGTCATTGACGGTGTAATTATTAACAACGAAACATCACCTGCTTCTCAGTTGGCACTTTCGCTCGGCAACCAAGCGCCAAGTACTGCGCTCGGTACCAACCGTTTGGCCGATATTAACCCCAGCGACATTGAGTCTTTAAACGTTATCAACGGTGCTGCTGCTGCCGCTCAATACGGTTCGCGGGCTGCCAACGGGGTAGTGATTATCACCACCAAGCGTGGAAAGTCGGGGGCGCCAAAAATCAACTTTACCACGAGCTTTTCTTCCAATGAGCTTCGCAAAGGTGTTTTCATTTCTACCTTGGGTAAACAATTTGGTTTCAAAGACTTACGCCTTCACACCATTGGCGTAATTAGTGCTGCACAAAGCGCCGCCAACCCTACCATGACGACCACGGGCATCGTTCGCGACGGAGCCACTTCTTTGTTGGCCTCTAACTTGGTGGACGTAACGCGTTACAACTATTTTGATCAAATTTTCCGTACAGGTTTTGGCAACGACAATACGCTTTCGATTTCGGGCGGAACGGATCGTACGCAGTATTTTGTGTCGGCATCTTACATGAAAAACGAAGGCATTGTCAAGGGCGTCGATTTTCGTCGGGCGAGTTTACGGGCGCGCGTTGACCAACGTCTTAACAATTGGGCAAAACTATCGGCGGGCTTGAATTATTCAAATAGCTTTTCCAACGAAAAAGCCAACGGAAACGTGTTTTATAGCCCGATAAACTCGGTAACTATCACCAACAACATCTACGACATTACCCAGCGCGACGCCGCAGGTAACTTGTTGGCGGTTGAGCCTACCCGCGTCAACCCGCTCACGACCGTAGAAACCATGAAATTTACGCAAGCCGTCAGCCGTACTATCGCTGATGCTCAGTTGAACCTTACGCCTGTCAAAGGTCTTGGCATCGACTGGGTTGTTGGGGTGGACACTTACGGGCAGTTGGGTAAAAACTACATTCCGCCGTATCCTTACCAAGCCGTGGCTGGTCTTCCTGCCGAGCGTTATCCTGATGGTTTTGCGGCCAACGCCAACAACAACGTGACGCAGTTTAACAGCGACATCAACGCTACCTACGAAACCGAACTTAGCAGTTCTCTCAAATTAAACGCCGCTGCTGGTTTCAACTACCAGTTCTACCAGTCGGATTTTACCCGTGCCAGTGGTTTGAACACCGCGCCTTTCATCGAAACCGTCAGCGGAACTGCTAGTACGACCGTCACGGCAGGTTATGGCCTCGACCGTTACAATTTGAGTGGATTTTTTGTACAGGCGACCTTGGGTTACAAAAACTTAGCCTTCGTTACGGCTGCCGTTCGCCGCGACCGTTCGTCGAAGTTTTCTCCGAGCGAAACCAACCAGACTTATCCTAAATTGAGCGGTAGTTTGGTCGTTTCTGACCTTGAGTTTTGGAAAAATAGCAATTTGGCCAACGTTTGGGATGGCTTCAAACTTCGGGCGTCGTACGGACAAGCGGGTAACTTGACAGGAATTGGAAGTTACAGCCGTTTTTGGCAGTTTAGCCCAGTGCCTTTTCTTGGCAAAAACACCATCATTCCTGGCGCTACATTGGCCAACCCTCGCGTACGTCCTGAACGCATGGACGAAATCGAAGTGGGTGCCGACCTTTCGTTCTTGAAAAGCCGACTCAATTTGGGAATTTCGGTCTATAACCAACAAATCAAAGACTTGGTAGTGAACCGTGAATTAGCTCCTTCAACGGGTGGAACGGGTATTGTGAACAACGTAGGAACGATGGAAAACAAAGGTTTTGAGATTAGCCTCAACGCATTAGCAGTGAAGAAAAAAGATTTCTCAGCCGATTTCACCGTTCTTTACAACCAAAACCGCAACAAAGTATTGGATATTGACCAAGGAAACCCATTGATTTCAACACTTACCATTGGCAACTCGGCGGGCGCTCCTGTTTTCTTGATTGAAGGCCAACCTGCCAGCGTATTCTACGGTTTCCCCTATGCTCGTAATACCGACGGAAGTTTGTTGTTGACCAAACAAAATCTTCCACAACGCGAAATGGGTACTCAAAACACGACAGATCCAACGCAATATACCGTTAGCCGTGCCGCCGACGGACAACCTTCGGGGGCATTTGTTCGTACAGTGATTGGTAATCCAAACCCCAAATGGACAGGCTCCTTCAGTGGTAATTTGACGTACAAAAAACTTGGTTTACGTTTCTTGTTGGATGCGGTTCAAGGTTTCCAAGTGTTCAATGCCGACAAGCGTACGCGCAACAACGTGGGAATTGGCGACATTGCCGAAGCAGAAATGTTGGGAACTTTACCTCGTGGTTACGTATTTTCGTTGGTCAACATCGAAGAATACCGCGTTGACGAAGGAGGCTTTACCAAATTGCGCGAATTAGCCCTTACGTATCAGCTTCCTAAATTCAGGGGAATCAGTAATTGGAGTGTATCGCTCGTGGGTCGTAACTTGATTTCGTGGGATAAATACAACGGTTTTGACCCCGAAACAAACGCAGGTAACAACAGCGACATTTTGCGCGGGGTGGACTTCGGAAACGTCCCTATTCCACGTACTTACCAGCTCCAGTTGAATTTATCTTTCTAACGCGAAACCTGTACTTCAATGAAAAAGACGATATTATATACACTTTTGGTGGGAACGATGCTGACGGCCACTTCCTGCGACCAAGAATACCTCAACCCGAGTGCCGCCAGCGAAACCCAAGTAACGACCGACATCAACGGGCTCATTACGCTCTGCAATGGTCTCCAATACCGCTACTCAAGCACCCGTGCGGGGGTTCTTTACACGGCCATTACGGCAAGTGGACTTTCTACCAAAGAACTCACGGTATTGAACGCAGGAAATGGAGATGAAGAGCAACTTCGGATTGGAGGAGCAAACGTCACTCCCAACAACGGTATTTTGCGCAACCTTTGGGCGCAAAATCAATTGGTAAAAGCCAATGCAGATCTTGTTTTAAAAAGCGTAGCTACGGTATCTGGTGATGCTGGCACAAAAAGTGGCATTACGGCCTACGCTTCTATTTTTAGGGCATTGGCGTTGGGAACTATCGCTCAATTTTGGGAAAAACTCCCTATTTCCACAGGCGATAATGCAGTGTTTGTCACGCGTGATGAAGCTTTGAAAGAAGCCATTCGCACGCTCGAAACCGCCGCTACTACGCTTACTGCTACGCCCGTTTCTTCTACTTTCACTTTACGTATTGTCGCAGGGGTAGATTTAGCCAATACCATTCAAGCGTTGATTGCGCGCTATAGCCTCATGGTAGGCGACAATGCCAAAGCTTTAGCCGCAGCGAACAAAGTAGATTTGACCAAAAAATCATCGTTTAACTTTGACGATGCGACTCAGAATCCCATGTTCTTCAACACTTTCGGAAACCGTAACGTTACAGAACCTGTTAACGCCACGCTAGGTTTACCCGAAGCACTTCGCCCCGTTGCCGCCGACAAGCGCTTGGCATTTTACTTGTCAAATCCAACGGGAGTCGCCAGTGGAGGTATTAACTTAGGTCGCGCCAGTTTTTTTACCGCCAACAATGCCGCGATTCCTGTTTATTTACCAGGTGAAATTCAGCTAATCAAGGCCGAAGCAAGTGCACGTACCAACGATTTGGTAGGCGCAACGACCGCTTTAAACGCCGTTTTAACCAAAACGACCGATGCGTGGGGCATAGGAGCGGGGCTTCCTGCTTACTCGGGTGCCAATACCGCCGATGCGCTCCTGACCGAAATCTACCGTCAACGTTGCATAGAGTTGTTTTTGTCGGGATTAAAATTGGAAGATAGCCGTCGTTTTAATCGTTTGGCTCCCGTTGCGGGCAATGCCGCTTCGCAAGTAGAGCGCACCCGCACGTTTTATCCGTATCCGTTGATTGAGAAAGATAATAACCGCGCCAATACGCCTGCTGATCCTGCTATTTAGGACGAATCACAGATTTTTAGATTCGTCGGGTTGTGAGCAACCCTCTACACAGAAAAGCCCTGACTCATCATCAGGGCTTTTTTGTGCTATAACGGCTAACTACTCCATTACTGCAACATCAAATAGGCTTTGATAAACTCATCCAAGTCACCGTCCATTACTCCCTGAACATCAGAGGTTTCCACACCCGTTCGGACGTCTTTTACCAATTTGTAAGGGTGCATGACGTAGTTACGAATTTGAGAACCCCACTCAATTTTCTTTTTGGAAGCTTCCACTTCGGCGCGGGCCGCGTTTCGTTTTTCTACCTCAATTTGGTACAATTTCGATTTCAACAAACGCATGGCCAAATCGCGGTTGAGGTGCTGACTCCGCTCTTGCTGGCACTCAATCATCAAGCCCGAAGGTCTGTGACGAAGCCGAACGGCTGTTTCCACTTTATTAACGTTTTGTCCACCAGCTCCTCCCGAACGGTACGTATCCCATTCAATATCGGCAGGGTTTACTTCGATTTCGATGCTATCGTCAATCAACGGATACGCATACACCGAAGCAAATGATGTGTGGCGGCGGGCGTTGGAGTCGAACGGCGAAATACGCACCAAACGGTGTACTCCGTTTTCCGATTGCAAATAACCATAGGCTTGCGGCCCATCTATCTGAATCGACGCCGACTTAATCCCTGCCCCGTCTCCCTCTTGGTAGTCTATTTGGGTTACTTTATAGCCGTGTTTTTCGGCCCAGCGTACGTACATCCGGTACAGCATATCCGCCCAATCTTGGCTTTCAGTACCACCTGCCCCCGAGTTAATTTCGAGGACTGCATTGAGCTGATCTTCTTCGTTAGAGAGCATTTTTTTGAGCTCGACCTCTTCCAACACCTTCAATAAGGCTTGATATTCGGCTTCAACCTCCGTTTCGGTGGCTTCGCCTAGCTCAAAAAATTCTTGAAGTGTTTCCAAGTCGCCAAGGCGTTCTTCTACCGATTCATATCCTTCGGTCCATCCTTTCAAGCCCCGAACCTCCTTCATGGTTTGTTCGGCCTTGGTATTGTCGTTCCAAAATTCAGGTTGGTTCTGAATTTGTTGTAATTCTGTTAATCGTTCTTTCTTAGTATCGTAGTCAAAGATACCCCCTCAAAGCCGAAACGCGGGCTTTCAAGTCTTTCAACTGTTCTGTGGTCATCGAATATTTATTTCAATTTATTATTTCTTCACGATAACCCCATCCGCTACAAACGTCAATTCGCGCTTGGCTTCAGTGATTTTCGCAATTTCTTCCTTACTTTTTCCTGCATCCTCAGCATAGTGTTGCAATTCAGCAACCGAAGTTGTCTTCATTTTGGCTTCGCCGTCAATCACGACAGTTTTGCCCGCAATGTCTTTGGGGACAAAAAAACCATAGTCTTTGAACGACACACGCATGGTTTGTCCGTCGGCAGTTTTCACTTTCATCCAGCAGCCTTTTGCTTGGCACACCGACTCCACCGTACCAGTTACTTTGGTCGTCATTTTTTCTTTGCTTCCCATTTTCTTAGGAAGTTCAGTCGCCGCTACGGCTCCTTTATCGCTGATTTTTTCGCCAAAATAGCTATCACTTTGCGCAAATGCTCCCAAAGCAAATGCGGCAAACAAGGTTGTTAAGAGTACTTTTTTCATGGTAATTCTAGTCGATAAAATAATTGATGAAATGACAAATTTTCTTCAAAACTATACAATTTTTGGTGATGTTGGTTAAAAAATCCCTTCAAAAAAGTCTATATCTTTCTCTGCCTTAGGAATTTTGTAACCTTTCAAAAACTCTTTTAAAACCAACTGACTTCCAAACGCTTTTACATCATTTTTAATACTGGCAGCCTCACTTTTAAATTCTCTAATGTCCTGCTCAAGCGATAGACGGAGTCGGTGAATATTGCTCACAATGTAGTCAGGTTTACCGCTCATTTGAGCAACCTTCGAAATCATAGTTTCTAGCTCATAACTCAGTTCTTCAGCCTGTTCGCGTAGGAGTTTATTGTAATTTTTCAGGTGGCTTTCGGCCATATTTTCAATGTGATTTTGGTCGATTCGATCAAACTCCAACTGCAAACGCAACAGCCCCAATAAATCATTTTTTTCGTATGCTTCCGTAACGCGGTGCATGATTTGAGTTTTGCGTTCGCGTTCGTCGGCATCGGGCTCACGATCTGGGTGAAAAGCTTTGACCAAATCCATGTAAATTGTCCGCACTGATTTGGTAATATTGCGAGCTTCCAACTCTTTCTTTTCTTCTTTTTCTTGCTGCTTTTTACTTTTCGGACGTTTGGCTTTTCGTTCTTCAGCTTGGCGTTGCTCTTGCTCAAACTCGTCTTGTTTTTCAGCGATTTTTTTGTCCATCAGCTCCTGAAGCTTTTCAGGATTTGTTATATCAATGTCTTCATCGATTTCAATGCCAAACATTGAAAAAACCCCCTTTAGCTGTTCGGCCGCTAGTTCGTTGACTTGCTCGTTTTCTTCTTCGTACGATGTCTCGTTGTATTTATCGTAAATCGGAATCAACTCCTCCATGCCGCCGTATTCAATCACATCGTGCGCAAGTTCACAAATGAGGAACGTGAGTTTTTTCTGTTCTCTTTTTTTGAAATAACCAGAATCGTGCGCGCGGTCAAAACACTTCACCAACTCTGCTTTCTGGACATAATATTCTTTCCGAACGGGGGTCAGTGCCACGTGAAGACGTTGGTTTACTTCATCGACTCCAGCACGATACTCGGCAATCTCTTGTTCCAGCTTTTCTATCTTTTTGATGAGTCGGTTAAACTCCTTCTGAACTTTTGATTGTTCGGTTTTCTCTTTAGTGATTTGAATAATCTTTGCCATCAGTCAAGGGAAGAATGAGGTAAATTTTTAACGACTCAAACTGTTAGGGTGTTGTTTACGAAGCACCAACGAAATCAATAAAATAGGCATTACGACGAGCATCAACGTAAACCGAAACTCATCAAAAATGAAACTTGAAGGCTCAAGTTTATCTATGTCGGCCAGTTTTTGTTGAAAACTTTCATTGCCCCATACTTTTATCGCTTCCGCTTTGTTGACCAACAACGATTGGCGTAAAATACCTTGGTAGTGGGTCAATGCTTTTGGGGAAAAGTAAAAATACAGGCTCGATAAATAGCCACACACCAACGCACCCGTAATCCACACTACGTAGCCAATCGAGATTCCTTCCCACATGTGTAGGTAGCCTTGCCCGACCTTCTTACGGTAATACCAAGTGGCAGCAGCAATGATAATGGTAAAAAAACCGACGTCGAGCGCTCGGCTTGTGCTTGAGAATTTTTCTAGGCTCTGAACGAGCAAAAAGAACAAAAAGCAAACCACGCCTGCAATTATTCCAAAGAATAACGGGAGCTTGAGCAATGGCTTATTAAAGAAGTTAATCACACTTTTCATAGGTTATCCACAAAGTTATCCACATTTTTCCACCAATCCTTGGTTGATAACATAGACGGTTTTGCCTTTAAATTGAGTACCAAAAAACGGCGAATTCTTTGATTTAGAACGAGTTTCCTTAAAAATCCATTCCAAATCGGGGTTAAAAATGGTAAAATTGGCTACGTTGGCTTCCGAAATCGCTACTGAAGGCAAACGTAGAATAGCACGGGGCTGATGGGTAAGTTTTCCTATCAGTTGATCCAGCGGTACTTGGGTATTGTAGGTGTTGAGTACTGCAAAAGCCGTTTCTAACCCGATAATTCCAAATTCGGCCAAATCAAACTCCAAATTCTTAGACTCTTCATCTTGGGGATTATGATCCGACACCACAGCGTCGATGGTGCCGTCGGCCAATCCTTCCCAAATCGCTTCGATATCCGATTGTGCTCTAAAAGGTGGGTTGACCTTGTAATTCGTGTCAAAATTCAGCAAGGCCGAATCGTCAAACGCAATTTGGTGCGCTGCCACGTCACAAGACACGGGATAGCCCTTGGCTTTCGCCGCCCGAATCAGTCCCACCGTAGTCGCCGTCGAAATCGTCGAGAAGTGTAAGAGGGGAGCTTCACTTTTAATGCCCATGTATTCGAGCATTTTTAGGTCGCGCATGACCATAAGTTCTTCCGCAATGGTGGGAATCCCCCTCATTCCGAGCAACGTACTCACTTCACCTTCGTTCATTTGCCCAAACACGGTCAAATCGTAATCTTCGGGGCGATTCATCAACACTCGGTCAACCTGTTGCAAATATTGTAACGATTTCAACAGAATATGCGTGTTGTAAATAGGGTGCGAACCATCCGAAAAAGCCACCGCCCCCGCGTGCGACAGGTCAATCATTTCGGTGAAATCTTTCCCTTCACAGCTTTTTGTAACCGCACCAATCGGGTGAACATTCACCACTTGTCCCAAAGCCCTGTGTTTGACGTACACAAGGGTATCTTTCGAGTCGAGGGCAGGTTTGGCGTTGGGTAATACTGCAATGTCAGTGAAGCCACCTACAGCTGCGGCTGCACAAGCCGAGCGCAAGTCTTCTTTTTGCTCATACCCTGGGTCATACGCATGAACGCGCATATCCACCCAACCAGGTGAAATATGCCAATTTTCGCCTTCAAGTACTTGGGCATTGGCCGCCTCAATGTGGTCAGCAATCTGAGATATTTGGCCATTTTCTACCAAAATATCTTTTATTTGCCCATTGTAAGGCGAGTGAGTATCAGTAATTTTTACAGAACGAATCAGTAACATTTTTTTATCAACTTTCTTGGCTCCCCGTTGGGAATAGGGCTAAAAAAAAGCCCCTTTCGGAGCTTGTTCTTATTCGCCAATCAATTCTTTATAGGCTTCTACAGAGAGTAAGTCATCGGTTGAGCCAGTTATTTTAACACGAATCATCCAACCTTCACCGTAAGGATCAGAGTTGACCAAATCTGGATCAGCTTCCAAAGCTGCATTAAATTCAAGAATTTCTCCTGAAACGGGCAAATAAAGGTCAGAAACGGTTTTTACGGCTTCTACTGTTCCAAATAATTCACCTTCATTGATGGTTTCGCCAACGGTGTTAATGTCAACATAAACAATATCACCCAATTCTCTTTGGGCAAAATCAGTAATACCTACAACGGCAGTACCGTCGCTTTCAAGGCGAATCCACTCGTGGTCTTTGGTGTACTTAAGCTCTGCTGGAAATGTCATGGTTTGTTGAGGCTTTTCGTTTTGGCTGCTAAATTAGGGGATTCACCCCTTAAATCAAAAACCAATCTTAATAAGCCCCCAATGAAGCATGTCCAAAAATGACTTTGAGTTGCAAAACAAGAGAATAGCCTACTCCTTGTCTTTGGTAGTATGGGTAATAAATTTCCTTTCTAATGAAACAATTATACGCTGTACTATTCGGGCTTTTTTCGTGTGCCGCCCTTGGCCAAACGCCTTTGCGCCGCGCCGAAAGTTATTTCGGCTTGCATTTTGATTTTCATGCGACTTTGCAAGACACTCTCATCGGTAAAACCCTCACCGACAAGATGATAGATTCACTTTTAACAAAAGTGAAGCCCGATTTTATTCAAGTAGATTGCAAGGGGCACTCAGGGGTTACGAGTTATCCAACCAAGGTAGGAAACCCTCCCAAGCGGGTCGAAAAAGATATTTTAAAACTCTTTCGAGAAGTTACCCTACGTCGAGGCGTAGCGTTATACGTTCATTACTCAGGTGTGTGGGACGACGAAGCTGTTAAATACCATCCCAATTGGTCGCGGATTGATTCAGAAGGCAAACCAGACCGCCAAAAAGCCTCGCTCTGGAGCGCTTACGCCGATAGTTTACTCATTCCACAGTTGAAAGAAATTAGCGATTATGGCGTCAACGGCGTATGGGTCGATGGCGACTGCTGGGCAACCAATCCCGATTATTGCCAAGCTGCGATCGACGAATTTCGGTTTATCACAGGCATCCAAGACATTCCCCGAAAAAAAACCGACCCTCATTACGACAAGTGGTTGGAATTTCACCGCGATGCCTTTCGTCGGTACGTCCGCAAATATACCGATGCCCTCCACGCTTACAACCCTCGTTTTCAGGTAGCAAGCAATTGGTCTTTTTCGGCCATGATGCCCGAAAAGGTCGATATAAACGTCGATTTTTTATCGGGCGATACCGAACCCCTCAACGGAGCCAACCAATCGGCTTTTCAGGCGCGTTGTTTGGCACCTCAGGGCAAACCATGGGACTTGATGTCGTGGAGTTTTGGGTACGGATGGGAAGACCAAGTAAAATCACCCAAAAACGCCATTCAACTTTCGCAGGAAGCCGCCCAAGTGATTTCAATGGGAGGTGGTTTTCAAGCCTACTGGACCCAAGAACGCGACGGAAGTTTGCCTACTTTTTCGTACCAAACCATGAGCGACTTGGCGAAGTTTTGCCGCCAACGGCAGCCTTTTACCCAGCAAACCAAGCCCATCCCGCAAGTAGCCTTGCTTTACTCCAATGTGGGGTACAAAAGTCAGCTAACGACCGTTTACAACACTGGCGATGGCAAACAGCAACCCATGATTGGCACCCTCAATGCGCTATTGTACAGCCAATTGCCCACCGAAATTTTGCAAGAACATCACCTCCGTGGTCGTACGCAAGCCTATCCGCTTATCGTCATTCCTGAATGGAAAAAAATCGACGAAACCCTCAAAGATGAGTTAATCGAGTACGTGCGCCAAGGCGGAAATTTGCTCGTTATTGGCAGTGAAACCGTCAAATTGTTTGAAGTTCCATTAGGCGTTCGTCTTGGTGCTTCCACCCAAACCATTTCCAATTGGGGATTTGGCCAACTTCTGACGGGTACCAAAGCTACGTTTCGGCCTTTTGAACCACTTTCGGGTACTCAGACGTTTGGTCAATGGTTTTCGGGAGGCGACCTCCGTTTTGGGGAAGGCCCTGTTGCTTCCATCACTTCTTTTGGAAAGGGGAAAATCGCGGGCATTTATTTTAATTTTGGAGAACAACATTTTAAGCGCGAAACCTACGTCGGAAGAGACTTTTTAGGTACATTGGCCAAACAATTGTTTCAACCCCAAGTAACCGTGAGTGGCTCAAAGTACGTGAATGTGGCACTCAACCAAAAACAAGGAACTACTTACGTAAACCTCATCAATATGGCAGGAAACCATGCCAACAAAGCCATCCATGCCAGTGACGAAATTCCTTCGTTATCAAACTTAAAAATAACCGTAAAAGCGCCCGTTCGCCCCAAACAAGTCATGCTTCAACCTGAAAATAAGCCGATTCCGTTTGCGTATAAAAACGGAGAAATTACCTTTACCATAAGCAAATTAGACATTCACTCCATCGTCGCCATCAAACCATGATTTTGTTACAAGCTTCTTCCGATTGGGCCGCCTTTATTGGACGTTTTCACCCTGTATTGGTACACTTACCCATTGGATTTTTACTCCTAGCGGGGCTGCTCGAACTGGGACGCTTGACCAATAAGGTAGAAGTAAAAGACTCGACGATTTCGTTTATTTTGTTTTGGTCAGCCATTGGAGCTACGGCATCGTGCATTGCGGGCTATTTGTTGTCTTTGGGAGGAGGTTATGAAACCGAACTGCTCGAAGAACACAAATGGCAAGGGATTTGGGTGGCCGTTGCTTCGTGGATTGCGTGGGTTTCTAAGACCGATTTGTTGTTTCAAAATTTCAAATTGGGTGGGCTTTTGTACCTTCCTGCCTTGGCAATAGGCGGTCTTTTTACAATGGTCGCAGGGCATCATGGCGGTTCTCTTACGCACGGGGAGGGCTATCTCACCCAAGAAACACCCGAACCCTTTCGGGCGTGGGCGGGCATGGAACCCAAAACTGAAAAAAGGAGCGATGAAATTAAGCCCATTGCCGACGTCAACAATGCCTTGGTTTATCAAGACATCGTCAACCCTATTCTAAAAACAAGGTGTGTTCAGTGCCACAACGCAAAAAAATCCAAGGGCGATTTGCGAATGGATGAAATAGAATTATTGAAAAAAGGGGGAGAAAATGGTCCCGCTTTTATTGCAGGAAAATCCGAAGAAAGTGAACTCATTAAGCGCTGTTTGCTCCCACTAGAAGACGAAAATCACATGCCACCCAAAGGAAAAACCCAACTTTCGGAAGGGCAAGTGGCTATTTTATCTTGGTGGATTGACCAAGGAGCGCCCGTGGACAAAAAAGTGGCAGAACTCAAAACAACCGATGCCGTTAAACCCGCGTTGGCAGCCCTCAGCAAACCACAGTCTGCCGAAGGTAGCGCATCTACTTCTAGCCAAAAAGATGAATTAGCCTCTCTTAATGTCTCCGCTCCCAATGCCAACGACATCGAAGCCCTCAAAAAAGTAGGCGTTTTGGCTACTCCCATTGCCACAGGCAGCCATTTGTTAGACATCAACGCCGTCAATGCTAGTACCCTAACAGATAGCCAACTTGCACTTTTGGAACCTCTTAGCGAACAAATCGTTTGGTTAAAACTAAACAATACTCGTATCACCGACCAAGCTGCAAGCATCCTCAGCCAACTCAAAAATTTACAAAAATTACATCTTGAAAATACAGCTATTTCAGACGCTTTACTCCAAAAAATCAAGGACTTACCTCGTCTAACGTACCTCAATTTAGTGGGTACAAAAATCACCGGCCAAGGACTTAAAGAACTCGCAGCTGCTAAAAAATTGACCAGCCTTCACCTTTGGAAAACCAACGTAACTGAAGCAGGCGTGAGCGCTTTGAAACAAGCCAATGCTGCTTTAGAAATCACCACAGGTATTACCGAGCAACAAATTGCTGAGTTTGTCAAGGTGGGTCAAAGCGCTCCCAAACCCGAGGAAGTCAAGAAAAAATAATTATTCGTTTAAAATTGCCACAACACGCGCGGGGGCGGCCGATGCCCCCACAATTTTAAGCGGAAATACACACACTTTAAAGCCCGTTGGCGGCAATGCGCCTAGGTTGACCAGTTGTTCGATGTGACAGTATTCCTTTTCTCGTCCCACTAGGTGCGCTTGCCAAAACAAATCACGATTGCCCGATTCTTTCGCTTTTTGAATCATGTAGCGCATGGGTAAATCCCAACCCCATTGGTCAATACCCATTACTTTGATTCCTTGGTCAATAAGCCATTCGGTCGCCTCTTTGCTCATACCCGTTCCTACGTCCGCAAATTGCTTTGTTCCATTGAATTTATCGCGCCCTGTTTGGATGAGTACAATCATACCTGCCTGCAAAGAAATATCTTTCGTAGTTAGATATTCTTGTATATCCTGCAATGTAATGATATCAAAATCTGCTTTGTGAGTCATATCAATAACCACGCCGTCGCCGTAGCACCATTCCAATGGTATTTCATCAATGGTTTTGGCAGGCTGTCCAGCCACAGTTGGGTAATAATGCCAAGGCGCATCAAGGTGCGTGGTCGCGTGAACTCCCATATGTTTAATAGTGTCATCTGCCCAGCCGACAAAATCCTTGGGGAACAGTCGGAAAGGTAAACCGAGAAAGCGAATCAGCCACCGAGCGGCTTTATGAGGTTTATGTTTAATTTTTACCCGCATAAACCAAGGGTCTTCGGCATTAAAGCGAATTGGTTTGGAAAGGTCTATAATTCGTGGCATATCAGTGAGAAACGTGTTTTTTTCGGGTTCGATATTAAGCATATTTAAGGTTTTTTTTAAAGATTAGTCGTTTTTATTTCTTTGCAATTTCCTATAAAAAAGCCTTAATTTGGGTTGAGTTTTCATTCTTTGCTTTACCTCTTACATTTTTATTGATGAACCCCCAAGATTCGTTCAGAATCGTCGTCTTAGGTGGCGGCGAAAGTGGCGTTGGCGCGGCCTTATTGGCTCAAGCCAAAGGTTTTGACGTATTTTTATCGGATAAGGGCTCCCTTACCGAGGAATATCGGGGTATTCTAGCTGCAAATAATATACCATTTGAAGAAGGCAAACATACCGAAACTATTATTCTTTCGGCAAAAGAAGTGATAAAAAGTCCAGGTATTCCTGACAAAGTGCCGTTGATTAAAAAATTATATGAACAAGGCACACCCGTTATTTCTGAAATTGAGTTTGCATCACGTTATACAAAAGCGAAAAAAATTGCGATTACGGGCAGCAATGGTAAAACAACAACGACTTTATTGATTTATCACCTTCTTAAATCAGCAGGCATCAATGTTGGATTAGCTGGAAATATCGGTGAGAGTTTCGCCAAACAAGTCATCGACGATACCTTCGACTGGTTTGTGCTCGAACTTAGCAGCTTTCAGTTGGACAATATGTACGAGTTCAAAGCTGATGTCGCGGTTTTACTCAACATTACGCCCGATCATCTCGACCGTTACGAATATACTTTCCAAAAGTACGTCGATTCCAAATTTCGTTTATTACAAAATCTCCAAGCAAGCGACGATTTTATTTATTTCATTGACAACGAACCTATTGCCCTCGAACTTGGCAAGAAATCATTCAATGTCAACCACTTACCTATTTCTTTCTTGAAAAAAGAAAAGAATGGCGGTTTTTTTCAGGAAGGAATTTTGCATCTCACTCGCAATACACGTACTTTTGATATAAACGCAAACGAGTTGCCCATCAAAGGACCTCACAATGCTATAAACGCGATGGCCGCAACCTTGGCGTCTATGGCAGTAGGATTGACCGATGAGCAAATCAAGAATGGATTGCTGACATTCCAAAATGCGGCCCACCGCTTGGAACCCGTAGCCGAAATCAACGGAATCAGTTTCGTTAATGATTCGAAAGCCACCAACGTCGATTCCGTTTTTTATGCGTTAAATAGCTTTGATACCCCTATAATTTGGATAGCTGGCGGACTTGACAAAGGCAACGATTATACCCAAATCGAACCTTTGGTACGCCAAAAAGTAAAAGCCCTTATCTGTCTGGGCAAAGATAACAGCAAACTTCTCTCGTTTTTCGCTTCTATTGTCCCCGTAGTCATTGAGACACAGGACGTTAAAGAAGCGGTACAGTACGCGCTGTCGTTTGGTCAACCAAATGACGTCGCCCTTCTATCTCCAGCATGCGCTAGTTTTGATTTGTTCAACAACTACGAAGACCGTGGTGAACAGTTCAAAGCGACTGTACGAAGTTTTATTTCCTAACTCACATTTAGAAAGATGAACAAGAACGAGATGAACACGGGGACGATTCGCCCTTCTACATTAGAGCATTGGGACAATATCAAAAATTGGTTGAGTAGAAACCTCAAAGGCGACGTCGTCATTTGGGTCATTGTTGCCATTTTGTCGCTTGTGAGCTTATTGATTGTTTACAGCGCTACGGGTACACTCGCGTATCAACGTGGAGGTGGTTATCCAGAGGCATTTTTATTCAAACACATTTTTTATACCAGCATGGGGCTGTTTGTGATGTGGTGGGTTCACCGCGTCAATTACACCTACTTTTCTCGTCTTTCACGAGCGGCACTTCTCATTTCTATTCCTTTGTTGATTTTAGTAAAAGTAGCAGGGGTTACCATCAACGGCGCGACGCGTTGGTTGGCCATTCCTGGGACAGGTTTTACTGTTCAGCCAGCCGATTTTGCCCGTTTAGCCCTTATTGCGAACCTCGCTGCGATGCTCGCCAAACGCCAGCGCGTTGAATACAGTTGGCAGGTATTTGGTAAAATGATTTTGTGGGTAGGCATTATTTGTTTTTTCATCGCCCTTACCAGTACCTCTACCGCCGTATTGCTTGGACTATCTTGTTTTTTAATGTTCTATATCGGACGAGTTCCTGGTAAATACCTAATGGCTATGATTGTTGCCATCGGCCTCACTGGTGGACTCGGACTTGTGGCTGGTCAACGACTTGAAACAGCGATTGGACGTATTGAGCGTTTCCTCGACAATGACGAATACCAAGCAAAACAAGGGTTTATTGCCATTGCCAACGGCGGAACTTTCGGCCAAGGACTTGGCAACAGTCACCAGCGCAATTACCTTACCCAAGCTTATTCCGATTTTATTTATGCCATTATCATCGAAGAATATGGTCTTGTCGGAGGGGTTTTTATCATGTTTCTCTACGCAATTTTACTTGTGAGGGGCGTCCAAAATATTGGAGGTACCAATCGAGCCTTCGGCGGGCTATTGTCCGCAGGGCTCACATTAAGTATTGGTTTACAAGCATTTACTAATATGGCTGTCGCTGTAGGGGCTTTCCCAGTTACTGGCCAACCACTACCTCTTCTCAGTATGGGAGGAACATCTGTATTCTTTACCTGTATCTCGGTCGGAATCATCCTCAGTGTAAGCAGAGGTGAAACAGACGAAAGTACTATTTAAGAAAACCTATGAAGAAAGTAATCATAAGCGGAGGAGGTACTGGAGGGCATATTTACCCTGCCATCGCCATTGCCAATTCCTTAAAAGCCATTGATCCTTCCATTCAGATTTTGTTTGTGGGAGCATTGGGGAAAATGGAGATGGAAAAAGTACCCAAAGCAGGTTATGAAATCATTGGCCTGCCTATTTCGGGGATAAAACGTGAGCTTTCGGCCGATAATCTTTCGTTTCCTTTCAAACTAACGCGTAGTTTGTTGAAAGCCAGAAGCATTATCAAAAGCTTTCAGCCCGACATTGCCATTGGCGTGGGAGGCTTTGCCAGTGGGCCATTGTTAATGGTTGCTTCCTTGATGGGCATTCCGACGCTTATTCAGGAACAAAATTCATACGCAGGAATTACCAATAAACTCTTGGCAAAACGTGCCAAAGCCATTTGTGTAGCGTACCCCAACATGGAGGCTTTTTTTCCAAAAAATAAGCTCAAACTAACAGGCAATCCCGTCAGGAACGACATAGTAAATAGTACCAATAAACGCGAATTAGCCTATGAGCGTTTTGGGTTGCAACCTAACCACAAGACATTACTCGTCATTGGTGGGAGTTTGGGAGCAAAAACCATCAATGAAAGCATCGAAGCTGGCCTGAAAATGATTATAGATTCGGGCTACCAAGTGCTTTGGCAAACAGGCAAGCCTTATGCAGAACGTGCAAAAGCGGCAGTAGAGGCTCTAAAAACGCCCTATGCTCGGGCTTTTGATTTTATCTATGAAATGGACTTGGCCTATGCCCTTGCCGACGTAGTGGTATCTAGGGCTGGCGCATTGTCGGTATCTGAGTTATGTTTGGTTGAAAAACCAGCTATTTTGGTTCCTTTCCCTTACGCATCCGAAGACCATCAAACCAAAAATGCGATGAGCTTGGTAGAACAAAACGCGGCACTTTTGGTGAAGGACAAAAACGCCAAAGACGAACTTGTTCAAACCACGTTGCGGTTGTTACAGGATGTCGATAAACAACAAGAATTAAGTAAAAACATCAAAAAACTAGCGAAACCTAACGCGGCAAAAGAAATTGCAGAAACCGTACTAAGTCTGATTTAAGATGAATATTCAACATTTCAAATATATCTACTTTCTTGGCATCGGAGGCATTGGGATGAGTGCATTGGCGCGTTGGTTCAACATCAACGGCTTTGCAGTAGCTGGCTATGACCGCACTGCGACTGCCCTCACCGACACCTTGGAAAAAGAAGGAATTTCGGTTCATTTCGACGACGATATTGCGCACATTTCTGCGGATTTTTTGAAGGACCCCGCTCAAACATTGGTCGTATTTACCCCTGCTATCCCAGCCGATCATTCGGAGTATAATTATTTTAAACAGCATGGGTTTATCCTTCAAAAGCGTTCTCAGGTTTTGGGTTTAATCGCGGGTGGAATGTTTACGATTGGGGTAGCGGGAACCCACGGAAAAACGACGACCTCTTCCATGACAGCGCATATTTTGCGGCATTCGGGCATCAATTGTGCCGCTTTTTTGGGTGGAATCACGCAAAATTATGGTACCAATATGTTGCTAAATGAACCAACAGATGAATTAAAAAATGTACCATGTGTTGTCGAAGCCGACGAATTTGATCGGTCTTTTTTGACCCTTTTTCCCGAAATTGCGATAGTTACCTCCACTGATGCCGACCATTTAGATATTTATGGCACTCACGACTCGGTACTCGCTTCATTTTCGGCTTACGTAAGTCAGATAAAACCCCAAGGGCGCTTGTTTATGCGCAAAGGGCTACAATTAGCCGAAAAGACCCAAGCCAAGGTTTTTGAGTATTCTATCGACGAAGGCGACTACCACGCCGAAAACGTGCGTATCGAAAATGCTTGTTTCCTCTTTGATGCTGTCCATCCAAACGGAATCATCAAAGACCTAACGCTCAAAGTTCCTGGTTTTCACAACGTTGAAAATGCCATTGCTGCCATCGCCGTAGGTTTGGAAATAGGTCTTTCGGACGACCAAATTCGTGCAGCCATCGCGTCGTTTGGCGGTGTAAAACGCCGTTTTGAATATTATCTTAAAACCGACACCAAAGTCTTAATTGATGACTATGCCCATCACCCAGCAGAGGTAAAAGCATTTTTGACATCAGCCAAGGCGCTTTATCCAGATCGGCACGTAACGGCTATTTTTCAACCACACTTATTTAGCCGTACGCGTGATTTTGCCGACGAATTTGCCGAAAGTTTATCGTTGGCAGACCGTGTTATCTTATTGGATATTTATCCCGCTCGGGAGCTACCAATCGAAGGGGTAAGTTCCGATTTAATATTCCAAAAGATAACATGTGACAAAGTACAATGTTTGAAGTCGGAGTTAATAGATGTACTTAAACAACAAAGATGTGATGTTGTAACAACCATTGGGGCAGGGGATATTGATCGGTACATTTTACCCATCAAAGACGTGTTGCAAACAACTTAACGACCATGAAACGCTGGATTTGGATCATTTTAGGGGTATTAGTAGTTGGCTCATTATTTTTTTACGTTGAGTATCAACAAAATAACAAACGATGTAAAAGTGTCGTGGTGAAGCTCGATAACAAAGCAGAGTATCCATTTTTTAGCGAACAAGACATCAAAGACCTACTCACAGTGAAAGGAGTTGATGTAGTTGAGGGGATGAATTTTTCGGATATTAACTTTAAAGGGCTCGAAAAAAGAGTCTTAAAAAACCGTTTGATAAAAAAATGTGATGTTTTTCGGGATTTATCTGGAAATTTGGTCGTAGCAATCGAACAACAACGCCCCATCGGACGAATAATGGGTAGCTTTAACGAAGCAACTCAGCCAATAACGGCCGAATCTGGGGGGTACTTAACGGAATCTGGGGATATTATTCCTCTTTCTGGACGATTCGCCGCTCGTACGGTTATTCTTTCGGGAGATTTTTTTAAAAATACCAAAGCCATCAAATCTCCCAAAGGAGAACAGCTGATAGATTTTTTAAAACAGCTACAGCAAAATTCTTTTTGGAAGTCTCAAGTGACCGAAGTCATTGTGGCAGAAGACGGAGAACTAACATTAACCCCCCAAGTGGGACAACACCAAATTGATTTTGGTTTTCCAGAGGACGCAGACGTCAAATTTGAGAAGTTAAAGGTCTTTTACAAAACCATCCTCCCCATCAGTGGTTGGGAAAAATACCGTCGAGTAAGTGTAAAATTTAAAAATCAGATAGTGTGTGAATAATCCTTTTCTATTCATCACCAACCTATCAATAATACATATCATAAGTTTTTATTAAAGCCTTAGCACATCATGTCAGAACACGAAATTTATTTAGGAATAGACATTGGTAGCACCAAAGTAGCTGCGGTTTTAGCAAAACCAAAAAAGCTAAGTAACCATACGATGCTTCAGGTGATAGGGATGGGCTCAGCCCGCAATGAAGGTGTTCACCGTGGGAACATCAATAACCCCATCAAAACCAAAGAAGCCATTCGTCAAGCGCTTGAAATGGCAGCAAAAAAAGCGGATCGCATTGATTTGTTATCTCATAACCTATTCGCCTCTGTCAATGTAAGTGGGACACACTTAGCAACAACATCGGAAACAGGCTCAGTGGCCTGCCATGCCGTTGGTGTGCAAGGAAGAGATGTGAAATCATTGTTTGAAACCATGCAGCAAACGTTTGATTCTGACACAAATCAAATCATTCACTTGCTTCCTCTCAAGTTTTCGGTTGGAGAACAGCACGAAATTATTGACCCTGTTGGGCATACTGGACTTAAATTAAGTGGTGATTTTAAAATCATTACCGCAAAAAAATCGGCGTTGCACCAAATCAAAGATTCGCTACAAAAAGCGAACCTTTCGGTCAATGAAGAAGATGGTTTTTCAGCTTCTCCACTGGCTTCTGGCTTGGCTATTCTTTCCGAAGATCACAAAAGCCTAGGGGTTGTACTGGTTGATATTGGCGGCGGAACCACCGACATTGCCATTTATCATGATGGGTTATTATGTCATACTGTGGTGTTGCCTTTTGGGGGTAATCATATCACGAACGATATTCGCGAGGGTTGTCATCTTACCCACGAAAGCGCTGAAGAAGCCAAAATTTTCCTAGGTGAAACCGACCCAAAAAACTGCTCACTAAACACCTTGTTGGTGATTCCAACTGCCGAAGGTATTCCGCCCATTGAAATTGTGGCCCGCAATGTCGTCTTGATTGCCCGGGCGCGATTGCGTGAAATCGCGGCTTTGGTACTGTCTGAAATCAAAAAAGCAGGATATGAGCACAAATTACGTGCAGGTATCATCTTGACGGGAGGAACGTCAAAAATTAAGGGGATTGAGAGCATTTTTCGGGAAATCACAGGAATGTACGTTCAGATTGGCACGCCCAAGAACCTCGAGCGAAGCAATAGCGCACTCGATTCGCTTATCACCGACCCGTCTTACACAACAGCCTTAGGTTTGGCCTGGTCTAGTGTAAAACCACTCGATAAACGAATCGAAAAAACAACGGCTACCCCTGAGCCAGAGCAAAAAAAACCAAGCAGCAGTTGGTCTATCCCTGGTTTTCGTAAAAGCACGTCTCAGGAATCAACCATCAAAGAAATTAGTACCTTTATTTGGAAAGGTCTTACCCAAGATGACATCAAAGGACACGACGATTATTAATAAAGGCCAAAATATCCCTACCTAGTTTGTTTATTTTTAAGAAAATATGGTTTTTGCACGAAAAAACGTTTTTGAGCACGACTACGAGTTTGTTATGGAAGAGTCAACCCACTTAGACGATGCCCCTATCATCAAGGTAATTGGTGTAGGAGGGGGAGGTAGCAATGCCGTCAACCACATGTATAAAAAAGGCATCAAAGATGTGGTGTTTGTGGTATGTAATACCGACAAGCAGGCGTTGATGCGTAGTCCTATCAATAACAAAATTCAATTGGGAGCCGATAGCCTCAAAGGCTTAGGGGCAGGAACGGACTCTTCTACTGGCCGCAGTGCTGCTGAAGAAAGTATTGAATATATTCGTCAATTGATGCAACCTCCTACCCAAATGGTATTTATTACTGCTGGTATGGGGGGAGGAACAGGAACTGGTGCTGCTCCTGTCATTGCAAAGGTTGCCAAAGAAATGGGGATGTTAACTGTTGCGGTTGTGACAGCTCCCTATAGCCACGAAGGCCGTATTAAGAAAAATCAAGCCATTGATGGTATCAATGCCCTCAAAGAGCATTGCGACACGGTGCTGGTCATTCTCAACGACGAATTGGCTAAACTATACGGAAAATTACCGATTCTTCGTGCTTATGAGCACGCTGATAACGTCCTTTCAAACGCTGTAAAAAGTATTGCAGAAATTATCACCGTCCACGGAAGTGTCAACTCCGATTTTATGGACGTCAAAAAAGTACTTCAAGGTGCAGGTACGTCTGTGATGAGTTCGGCGGTTTCATCGGGCGAGCATCGGGCTGAATTGGCGATTGAGGCGGCGCTTAACTCACCGCTTCTCAACAACCGCGATATTCGTGGTGCCAAACGTATCCTTGTGACGCTTGCTTCAAGTACGCAAGAAGAACACATGGCCACGCTTGATGAGCAAATGATTATCACTGATTACATCGAAGGACTCATCGGAGACGAAGCAGATATGTGTAAAGTGGGTATTATTTTTGATGATGCCCTTGGTGATCAGTTGTTGGTGACAGTCATTGCGGCGGGTTTTGAAGACTCTCACTTGCCGTTTAATTATGACACAAGTGTAAAGCAGCGAAAAGAGCCAGTTCAACTACCATCGGTTTCTGACACCCTCCAAAGAAACAACACTTTGCCACCTACACCTGCTCCAGAGCGGAAAGCAGAGTATAATCCTAGACAATCGACTGCTACCACTAGCAATTCGCCAATTTCCGTTTCTCCGCAAAAACCAGAGGTAACTGAGGCAAAAATTGAGGTAACAAAACCTGTACAAGAACCGCCAAAAGTAGAAGTACCACCGCCTCCAAAACCTGTTTTTGAGGAGCCAGTGACACCGCCACAAACTCCAGTTGAAAAAACACCCGAGGAACCACAAGAAGACCCAGAGATTTTACGCCGTCTTGTACACGATATTTCGTACGGAAAATATTCGGAGAAAGAACTCGACAAACCTGCCTTCTTGCGTCAAAACGTGGTTTTATTCCAGAAACCAAATTCACCTGGCGATGTGTTTATCCAAATTCTTTTAGACAAGCACAAAAGATAAGATGACAGGAATTGATTCCATTCAAAAAGATTTATACTCCCTAGGCAGCCCCGAAAAGGCTGCCTTTCTTTCGCGCTTTTTTAAAACAGGAAAAGGCCAATATGGAGAAGGAGATTTGTTTTTAGGCATTACCATGCCCGAAATACGGTCTGTGGTTGCAAAATATTCCTACCTGACTATTCGAGAATGGCAAGCGCTACTTATTAGCCCTTACCACGAAATTAGAATGGCCTCTTTGATTGGCTTAATGAAGCATTTTCAAAAATCAAAAAAAGACCCCGCTGCTCAGAAGCAAATTTTTGATTTCTACCTTACGCACCTTGATTACATCAACAATTGGGATTTGGTAGATGTCACCTGCCGCGATATTGTTGGCGCTTACTTACTAAAACAAGACCGCAGCATTCTGGATGACTTGGCGCAACGCCCTCATCTTTGGGCGCAACGCGTGGCAATGGTCTCTACTTGGTATTTTATCAAACACAATCAATTTAGTGACACCTTGCGTATCGCAGAACTTCTATTGACTCATTCTCACGACCTTATCCACAAAGCAGTTGGGTGGATGTTGCGCGAGGTAGGAAAACGTGATGAACTCGTCTTGGAAGAGTTTTTAGACACCCATACCAAACAAATGCCTCGAACCGCATTACGGTACGCCATTGAACGTTTTCCTGAGTCAAAACGCAAGTATTATCTATCACTTTGACACATAGATTGATTTCTTATGTATCTTTGGCGCGGCCTTTAAAAGGCTCAAAACGCTATTGAGTTTGATTATCAGCGTCTTATCTAAACTCAAAGTACACAAATCAAAACTCGAATCTAACTCATGTCTTGGTTTACTAGAAAAGAAAGGGGCATCCAGACGCCCACCGAAATGAAACGCGAAGCTCCTGATGGGCTTTGGTATCAGTGCCCTAGCTGCAAGCATGTTATGCACACTCGCGAACATAAAGTCAATGCTTATACGTGCGTAAAATGTAATTATCACGAAAAAATTGGTTCGGAAGCATATTTCTCTGTTCTTTTTGACAATGCAGAATACACCGAACTTGATGCCAATATGCTATCGGGAGATCCTCTCAGTTTTGAAGATACAAAGAAGTATCCCGATCGTATTCGTGACACCGTAAAGAAAACAGGACTAAAAGATGCCGTCCGTACCGCTTATGGTAAAATGGATGAACTCGACATTGTTGTAAGTTGCATGGATTTCAACTTTATTGGTGGGTCTATGGGCTCGGTAGTAGGAGAGAAGATAGCCAGAGGAATTGACCACGCATTGCAAAATAAAATGCCGTTTTTGATGATTTCTCGCTCTGGTGGCGCACGAATGATGGAAGCAGGCTATTCGTTAATGCAAATGGCTAAAACTTCGGCCAAACTTGCACTCTTGTCGGAAGCAAGAATTCCGTATATATCTTTACTTACGGATCCCACCACTGGTGGTGTTACGGCATCCTATGCTATGTTAGGTGATTTTAATATTGCCGAACCTGGCGCACTTATTGGGTTTGCAGGACCGCGTGTTATTCGCGAAACCATTGGTAAAGACCTACCCAAAGGTTTTCAAAGTGCAGAATTTGTCTTAGAACATGGCTTCCTAGATTTTATCGTCGATCGCAAAGACTTAAAAGATAAGCTTGCGAGTTTACTACGAATGCTTCAATAAATTCCCACTTTCTGGAAAGCATCATACTTTCCAGAAAGTTTTTTTATTCACTATGCGTCTTGTATCCCACCCTGTCTTATGTAATTACTATGTGACGTATCGCTGTAACGCCGCTTGTAGTTTTTGTGACATTTGGGAGCGACCTTCTCCGTACATAACCCTCGATGAAGCCAAAGCCAATCTGGCTGCCCTAAAGCGGTTAGGGGTGAAAGTTGTTGATTTCACAGGGGGCGAACCATTATTACATCGTCAGCTTGACGAGCTGCTAAAGGAATGTAAACGGCTGGGGCTTTTGACTACCATTACGACCAACTGTTTGCTTTACCCTAAATATGCCAATCGCCTTCGGGGGTTTGTTGACATGCTTCATTTTTCTCTTGATTCTCCTGAGCGAGAAGAACATGATTTATCCAGAGGAGTAAAATGTTTCGACAAAGTCATGGAATCTATCCAACTCGCGAAGTCGTTGGGAGAGCGTCCAGACATACTTTTTACCGTTTTTGAGTCGAATATTCACCAGATAGAAAAGGTTTGGCAAGAAATATGCAAACCTCACGGCCTTGTACTTATCCTAAATCCCGTCTTTGAGTATAACAAAGTGGGCTCCCAGCTCTCTCCAGCGGCATTACAGCAGCTTAGGCAGTGGGGAAAAAAAAGCAATGTCTATCTCAATGATGCCTTCATTCAGTTACGTCTTGATGGCGGAAACCACACAGATTCCCCCATTTGCCTTGCAGGTAGTACCACCATCGTCATTTCACCTGAAAACAAACTAGTATTACCCTGTTATCATTTAGGGCTGAAAGAATTTGCGATTGAGAATAATTTATATGAGCTATACCTCTCAGACGAAGTTCAAAAGCTAATCGCACTAGAAGGCCGTCTTCCAGCTTGCGAGGGTTGTGCCATCAATTGTTACATGCAACCATCATTTGCCGTGACCATCAATAAATATTGGTGGAAAGCGCTTCCAAGTACCCTCAAATACAACAGAATAAAAGGGACGTGGAAACAACTCTTTTGATACTTCCCTTATTCTTCCTTAATTTTGCCTTGTGTTATTAGAAGCTAACTCATTAATTTAGAGGACGTAAGACCACTTTTACTCTACTTTTTTAGTGTTTTAGCATCCCATTTTAGACATCCAATTTCGTCCAAGTGTCTAGGAAAACCAGCCATTCCAGCAATAAAATACCCTGGTTTTCAGTAATTTACAGGCAAAATCCGTTTATTATCGGGCATATTTTAGTAGAACTACGACCAATATTCAATCCTCCCAATGATTCAATTTTTCAACGAAGACGTGGATTTTAAAATTCCTAATCCGCGTAAAACAAAGACGTGGCTCAAAGACATCATTGAGTCCGAAGGGTTTGAACTGAACCAATTAAATTACATTTTTTGTTCTGACGAATACTTACTCAGCGTAAATCAGCAATACCTTAATCATGATTTTTATACAGATATTATCACTTTTGATAATTCAGAAGAAATAGAAGGGATTGTCGAAGGGGATATTTTTATCAGCATCGACCGGGTAAAAGAGAATGCCGAACAATTATCAAAAACTTTTAAAGAAGAATTGTTAAGGGTACTTGCTCATGGTGTTCTTCATTTAGTGGGATATGACGACCACGAAGATGAAGATGAATTAGTAATGAGACAAAAGGAAGATACATACATTGCTACCTTTCCGAAGTCATAAATGTGGTTCTTCACAAAAATGTTTCATGTGAAACATTTTTAAATTTTCCACAAAACAGCACATTTTCACGACATTTGATTAATTAAACAAAAACTTTATGTTTCCAGAATACGACGTGATTGTAGTAGGAGCGGGGCACGCAGGTTGTGAGGCGGCGGCAGCGGCGGCAAACATGGGCTCCCACGTTTTACTCATCACAATGAATATGCACACGATTGCCCAGATGTCGTGTAACCCAGCAATGGGCGGCGTCGCAAAAGGGCAAATTGTACGAGAAATTGATGCACTCGGAGGACAGTCAGGAATCATTAGTGATAAAACAATGATTCAATTCCGAATGTTGAATCGCTCAAAAGGTCCCGCAATGTGGTCGCCTAGGTGCCAAAGTGACCGAATGCGTTTTGCAGAAGAATGGCGAATGACATTGGAACAAACCACAAACGTGGATATTTGGCAAGACACAGCGAAAGAAATTATTGTAAAAGATAACAGAGCTGTTGGAGTAAAAACTTCACTCGGTGTGGAAATTACCGCCAAGTCAGTGGTGCTAACCAACGGCACATTCTTAAACGGATTAATCCATATTGGTGAAAAACAATTTGGAGGAGGTAGGGTAGGGGAGAAGGCTGCTACTGGAATAACCGAACAACTTATCCAATTGGGATTCGAGGCTGGGCGAATGAAAACAGGGACGCCACCTCGCATAGACGGTCGTTCACTAGACTATACAAAGATGGAAGAACAGCCAGGTGATGAAATCCCAAGCAAGTTTTCTTACACAGAAACGCCACCACTTACCCACCAAAGAAGCTGCTGGATTACCTATACCAATGAAAAAGTACACGACGTTTTAAAAACTGGCTTCGATAAATCGCCCATGTTCACGGGGCGAATTAAAGGGCTTGGGCCCCGTTATTGTCCGTCAGTAGAAGACAAAATCAATCGTTTTGCGGACAAAGATAGCCACCAAATTTTTGTAGAACCCGAAGGCTGGTCAACCGTAGAAATGTATATCAACGGTTTTTCAACATCACTTCCAGAGGATATTCAATACAAAGCAATTCGACTTATACCAGGTTTTGAAAACGCAAAAATGTTCCGACCAGGGTACGCCATTGAGTATGATTATTTCCCACCAACCCAGCTAAAACTCACCCTAGAAACTCACTTGGTTGGTAATTTATTCTTTGCAGGTCAAATCAACGGAACGACAGGGTACGAGGAAGCAGCTTGCCAAGGACTCATTGCAGGAATCAATGCGCACCAAAATGCGCACGAATTAGATGCTTTTATTTTAAAAAGATCCGAAGCATATATTGGCGTATTGATTGATGACCTCGTAAACAAAGGGACGGAAGAACCTTATCGAATGTTTACTTCTAGGGCAGAGTACCGTACTTTACTCCGCCAAGACAATGCCGATATTCGACTCACGGCATTAGGGTATAAAATAGGATTGGCCAGTGAAGAACGCTTAGTACGTGTACAAGAAAAAATTGCCAATACAGACGTAATTTTAGAAGAACTTCAAAAAGTAAAAGTGACGCCCAATGAAGTAAATCCGATTTTGGCAGAGATAGGTACGTCCCCAATTCGAGAAAAACAACCCCTGTATCAATTGTTAAAACGGCCTGATGTAGAAATCGAAGACATCAAAATACTCAGTGAAACGTTCGCCACATTTTTAAATGGTTTTAACGAAGAGTCAGCAGAACAGGCCATGATAAAAGTAAAATACGAAAGCTACATTGAGAAGGAAAGATTAATGGTCGAAAAAATGAACAAGCTGGAAGACCTCGAAATCATTCCTAATTTCGATTATGACAAAGTCCCTGCACTTTCTTTTGAAGGACGACATAAGCTAAAAACCATTCGACCGCACACCTTGGGGCAAGCCTCCAGAATCAGCGGAGTTAGCCCTTCGGATGTTTCGGTTTTATTAATCCACATAGGACGCTAATTTTTTTATTGATTACCAAAAGAAAAGGGGAACTTTGAAAGTTCCCTTTTCTTTTGGTAGAAAGTCATCAAACAATAAACTCATTTTAAAAGATGTTAATTTGCAAGGGCTAACAAAAGCCCTTTTTATTTTTGTTAAAAATTTCGCCCAACACATGAGTTCCTTCAACATAAAACAGTTAGTAAATACACTTTGCATTTACAGTCTGCTGACTGCTGCTTTTTACTTATTACTACTGGGTTGCTCCCAACCCATTTCTCCAACGGGAGGAAAACGAGATACAATTCCGCCAAAGTTGATAAAGAGTATTCCTGAAAATAAGCAAACCAACTACAAAGGAAAAATCATTGAACTTGAATTTGACGAGTACATCGTAGCTGAGAATCTACAGCAAAAATTATTGATTACACCCGACCCAGGCGAGTATGAGTACAAAGCAAAACCAACGAGCGTTCGTCTTGTATTTAAGAAATCACTGGATTCAGCCAAGACATATTCGTTTTCATTTGGCGATGCAATCAAAGATTTTAGCGAAAAAAATCCTGCCAAAAATTTACGACTTGTATTTAGTACAGGCATTGGAATCGACTCTGCACTCGTTAGGGGAGAGGTGAAAGACGTGCTTACCAACAAGCCCATGATTGATGTCTTGGTTGGACTATACCCACATTCGGATACGCTCAATATCGAAAAAATGAAGCCCATGTATTTTACACGGTCGGATAGTTCGGGTAGGTTTAGCATCGAAAATATTCAGTCCAACCTCTATCGTCTTGTGGCTTTCGATGATAAAAACCGTTCATTTACCTACAATTTGAAGACGGAGAGAATCACTTATTTAAGGGATAGCCTCGTAATCAAAGATTCTACGCAATTCTCAGGCGCTTCCCTCAAGCTGTTTTTTGCCAATACTACCCCCGCAAAAGTGAAGGGAACCATCCCAAGAACCAATTATTATTCTATCAATTACGACAAGGGGTTTGTGGATTATAAGGTAAAGTTTGATAATCCAAACGACACTATTCCCTACCTACAGAACGGCCCAAGCGAGTTAAAATTCTTCAATACCAAGAATAGGAAAGACACATTAGTGGCAAAAATTATGATTAGAGACTCGGTAGGAATTATGTTTGAACACGTTCAAAAAATCAAATTTCGAGAAGCCCGCAACGCAGGGAAAAATAGTGATAGCAATAAAGAACCGTTTGATATGAAAGCCAGTCACCAGGACAATGACCCTATCGAACCTCGATTATTTACCTTAAAGCTCACATTCAATAAACCCTTAGCAGAAGCTAGGTTGAACCAAATTCAGTTGGTAAGTGATAGTCTCAAAACCGAACAACTACTTTCTAGCGATTATACATGGGAAAATAATAAAACCATCCTCACCCTTACACACCAAATTTCAGCCCGTAAGTTGTTGAAGGTTGTCCTTCCCAAAAGCACTTTTTTTAGTGTTGAAAACGACACCATTCCAGAACGGATATTTAAACTTCCCATCATGGATGAAGAAGACTATGGAATGTTAGAAGGAGAAATTAAAGGAGCCAAGCAACCTTTTATTATAGAGTTATTGGACGAGAAATTTGAGGTCGTCAAAACATCCACCAAACCATCATTCCAATTCAGTTACTTAAAGCCAGCCCTATATAATATTCGAATCATCGTAGATGAAAATCAGAATGGGAAATGGGATGCAGGCGATTTTAAAACCCGAAAATTGGCCGAACCCATTCTTTTTTATCCTGATACCATCAAAGTCAAGAAAAATTTTGTCTTGAGTGGCATAGATATAGACTTATCCACAAAATAATTCACAATTCACATACGGTGTGGAAAAGCTAATGCGCCAAGAGGCGCATTTTTTGTACATACTCAAAATAAGCGTAGGTAGGTTTTAATCTGTGAAACGTCATTTTCACAAAAAAGAACATTTGGCGGAAAAAATGTTAACAACATTGTGGATAACTGTTTTCATTCACACAATTTAGTGGATAACCCGGGGATAAGGGTGTCGATAACCTTTTTGAATTGTGGAGAATTATTTGTCCACATCCACTGTGTGGGAATCTACACAGGTTTTGCACATCATTTCAAGGTGTTTTTCACACTGAATTTTGTGGACAAATAATCATCCACATCGTTGATAAGACTATCCACAATCCACGACAAAATGTGAACAATTGTTTATTTGCTTGAAAAACAGTAATTTCAGTTGTGGAAAAAAATAAAAACAAGTGGATAACCTTATATTTTATTCACAATAGCGTTTTAGAATAAAGTGGAAAACTTGTGAATAGTTTTGTTTTCCACTTATCCCCGGCCTTAATTAACTTTAATAGTTTTAAAAATTAATATTTATTGTTTTTATAATGGGAAAAGAAAAAGTGTGTATAACCCCAAATCGGGTGTGGATACTACTCGTGGGGCTAGGCTTGTTGTTAATGACCAGTGTGGCTTATGCCCAAAGCGATGCTGACTTAGCGGATGCCTATTTTCAAAAAGGAGAGTGTGATAAAGTCGTGGCGCTTTATCAAAAAATATTACGCAAAGACTTCAACAAGATTTATCTGAGAAGGTATGTCAGCTGTTCTATTAAATTGAAGGATTTTGAAGAAGCTGAAAAGTTTTTCAAACGCCAGCAAAAATCGGACGCTCGGTTTGGCTATTTATATACGCTCTATTGGGGAAGAATGCTCGAACAAACGGGACAGATGCCCCAAGCAATGCAGAAATATGACGAAAGCCTAGCACAAGTGCCTTCTAAGGACATCAATGCGTATAAAGAACTCTCTGATGAGTTTCGGGAAATAGACAACACAGAAGCGGCGATAGGGGCTCTACTGAAGGGCCGTGCTGCGGCGGGCAACGAAACTATTTTCAAAATGGAGCTGGCGTCATTGTATGCCCAAACGGGAAAGACCGAACAAATGATTGAAGAATTGCTGAGTCTTGGGCTGGCCATTCAAAACAAAGAAGTGATTCAAAACTATTTGCAGGATTTTCTCAAAGAAGAAAAAGACCAAGCGAAATTTGAGAAGGTATTGTATGAAAAAATCCAGCGGCATCCCAATGAAACTTTCTATGCTGAAATGCTGATTTGGTTTTTTTCCCAGAAAAAACAATTCGGAAAAGCATTCATCCAAGAAAGAGCGCTAGATAGAAGACTCAAATACAACGGAACAAAAGTTTTTGACCTAGGAAACTTGGCGTTGCAAAACAAAGATTACAACGCAGCAATTCAATCATTCGATTATCTGATCAAAGAATACCCACAGGGGCAGTTGTATCCCTATGCACGCCGTATGGTGATTGTGGCCAGAGAAGAACAAGTGAAGAATACGTTTCCGATTGAAAAACCAAGTGTGCGTAAACTGATTGATGATTATCGAAAATTATTATCGGAGTTGGGACAAAACAACCGCACCTTGGAAGCAATGCGCAGCATGGCCAATCTTTACGCGTTTTACATGGATGACAAAGACTCGGCCATTGTGGTACTTCAAGACGCCGTTAAAATTGGACGTGCTGAAAGTGATTTTATCGACAAATGTAAATTAGACTTGGGTGATATTTATTTGTTGAAAAATGAACCTTGGGAATCCACATTGCTGTACTCGCAAGTGGAAAAGTCACAAAAAGAAACCCCACTAGGGTATGAGGCCAAACTTAGAAATGCACGACAATTTTATTATACGGGTGATTTTGAATTATCGAAAGCCTTGCTGGACATCCTGAAAATGGCTACATCGCGAGAGATTGCCAACGACGCTGGCTCATTGAGTCTATTAATTCAAGATAATACGGGTTTAGATACGTCAGAAGACGCGATGAAGGAATATGCGTCGATTGACCTGCTTTTGTATCAGAATCAACCAGAGCTTGCGCTAGGGCGCTTAGACGAGATGTTGAAAAAATACAAAGACCATACACTCGCCGATGAAATTTTG
Organism: Runella limosa DSM 17973; assembly: GCF_000482465.1. GTDB lineage: Bacteria > Bacteroidota > Bacteroidia > Cytophagales > Spirosomataceae > Runella > Runella limosa. The sequence continues at coordinate 19,949 of NZ_AXVJ01000042.1, read as the reverse complement.
TGGCTTAAAGCAAAAACCTACGCCAAAATGGGGGATAATGTAAAAGCAGTGGAAAACTTACAAGTAATTGTGGATAAGTATGCAATGGACATTCTTGGCGATGATGCACTTTACATGATGGCCGATTTGTACCAAAATCGACTCAAGGACAAAGACAAATCAATGGAATTGTATCAAAAATTGCTTGAAAAGTATCCAGCGAGTATTTACGCGGCTAATGCACGAAAACGATTTAGACAATTGCGGGGGGACAACCTTTAATAATCAACAGTTATCCACAATAATGCGTACAAACGTGAATAAGTTAGGGAAAATAAATAGTTTGTTAATCGTGGTTTTATGGCTGAGTTTGTCGGCTTGCTATACCTCAAAAATATACGTAGTCCGACACGCCGAGCGGCTCGATCAAAGTGCAGATACACCGTTGTCTAGCGCGGGCTTACAACGGGCGCAGGCATTGGCAGATAGCTTAAAAAACAAAAACATTGACCGAATTTTTGGAACAAAATACCAACGAAACCGACAGACGGCACAAGTACTTTGTGATGTTACAGGAAAAAGTTACGAGGTGTATGAACCACATCCGACCGAAGTGATTGTAAAAACTGTAGAAAAAATAGGCAAGCAAAATGTAGTAATTGTAGGCCACAGTGACACGGTATTAGAAATTGTCAGGGGATTTGGCGTAACACCTACAAAAACAAAAATAGAATCGTCGGATTACGATAATTTGTTTGTGATTACGATTAAAAAAAGGGTAGGAGGTAGTCGAAAAACTCTGGAAGAAAAAACATACGGGGCACAGACGTTGCCATAACGTCCCCGAATCCGTCCACCGTAGAAAAACAAAAAAGTGCAACAGATTGATGACCAACTTGTTGCACTTTTATTTTGTAGCGGGAACAGGACTCGAACCTGTGACCTCCGGGTTATGAGCCCGACGAGCTACCAACTGCTCTATCCCGCGATATAATGGGACTGCAAAGGTAAGAGCTATTTTCAAAAAAACAACTATCTTTGCAAAAAAAATATTTTTTTTATCGACACCTAGCCCCTCTGGCATACGTAGAGGGGCTAGGTGTATTAATACGAAAACAATGATTATTGAAGATAAAGAGGTGTATAACAATCCCAACCATCGGGCAGGGTTTATTAGTATTGTTGGAAAACCTAACGTAGGAAAATCGACGCTAATGAACGTTTTGGTCGGAGAAAAGCTTTCTATTATTACGTCAAAAGCGCAAACAACCCGACACCGTATCATGGGGATTTTGAATGGAGTTCACGAAGAAACCGAATTTCAGTTGGTTTATTCGGATACCCCAGGCATCATAAAACCCCAATACAAACTTCATGAATCAATGATGGAGTTTGTGAAAGGCTCGTTGGAAGATGCTGACATCGTTTTGTTTGTCACTGATATTTTTGAAAAACACGACGAAAGTGAAGTACTAGAACAACTTTCAAGAACGGAAGGCGCCCTAATTTTAGTCATCAATAAGATTGACTTAGCTACGGAAGAACAAGTTCAAGAAAAAATAGCCTATTGGAAAGAAAAGCTATTTACGGCAGCTATCGTGACGCTATCGGCTTTGCAGCAGGAAGGTATTGATAAGCTGTTTACGGCCATCATGGAGTATTTGCCGATACACCCACCGTATTTCCCAAAAGATGAGCTTACCGACAAGCCAGAACGCTTTTTTGCCTCGGAAATCATTCGAGAAAAAGTGTTTTTGAACTACAAAAAAGAAATTCCCTACAGTACGGAGGTAATGATTGAGGAGTTTAAGGAGAAAAAGGAAATCATCGTGATTCGGGCGGTAATTTTGGTGGAACGTGCTAGTCAAAAAGGAATCATCATCGGCGACAAAGGCGCCATGTTAAAAAAGATAGGAACCCAAGCGCGGGAGGATATGGAACAGTTTTTTGGTAAAAAGGTGTTCTTAGAACAATACGTAAAAGTAGAACCCGACTGGCGAAACAAAATTCAACGCTTGAAACAGTTTGGATACGATAACTAAGGGAAAAAGGCTGTAGGCACATCTCAAGCGAATGTGCGAAAGGGGGTATAGTTTGACCCGAGCCTTGATTACCAACATTTTACACTTTTTTCAATGTCAAATATAGTAGCAATAGTAGGACGCCCAAACGTGGGCAAATCAACGCTGTTTAACAGGTTGATTCAACAACGGCAAGCCATCATGGATGACCAAAGTGGGGTGACCCGCGACCGTCATTACGGCAATTCATTTTGGACAGAACAGTATTTTACAGTTATTGATACTGGTGGATACGTAGTGGGTTCGGAAGATGTCTTTGAAGGTGCCATTCGTGAACAAGTTGAAATCGCAATGGACGAAGCCGACGTGATTTTGTTTATGGTTGATAGCATGACAGGGCTAACTGACCTAGACAAAGAGTTTGCAAATGTGGTACGTAAGTCGAAAAAGCCAGTGTATCTGGTTGTTAATAAGGCCGAAACCCGTGACCGTGAAATGGCTGCTGCCGAATTTTACGAACTGGGTCTTGGAGAGCCTTACGCTGTTTCGTCGCAAACAGGTTTTGGAACGGGCGATTTGCTCGACCAAGTGGTGAAAAATTTCAAAAACGCAGGGATTGAAGATCCTGATGCAGGCATTCCTAAAATCTCAATCCTTGGCCGCCCCAATGTAGGAAAATCGTCGTTTTTGAATGTTCTAACGGGCAAAGAGCGAAGTATTGTGACCGACATTGCTGGAACTACCCGTGATGCCATCAACACGCGTTATAAAGCCTACGGTAAAGATTTTATCTTGATTGACACGGCAGGTATTCGTCGCAAATCACGGGTGAAAGAGGCCATTGAGTTTTATTCAACGCTGCGTTCGGTGAAAGCCATGGAAGATTCGGACGTCGTGCTTGTGATGTTAGATGCTTCGCGTGGTTTAGAAGCCCAAGATCTTCATATTATTGGAATGGCACACAAAGCCAAAAAAGGCATTGTGGTGATGGTCAATAAGTGGGATTTGATGGAGAAAGACTCAAAAACAGCAGACAAACTCCGTAAAGAGATGATTGAACGATTGGCGCCGATGGATTACATGCCCATCATTTTTGCGTCAGTTCATGAAAAGCAGCGGATTTTCCAGGTGATGGAAAAGGTGATGGAGGTCTATGAAAACAAAACGAAGAAAATCACGACTTCTAAGTTGAATGAAGTAATGCAAGCGGAGATTGAGCGTTATCCGCCACCAGCACATCGTGGTAAGCACATCAAAATCAAGTACATGATTCAATTGCCAACGCCGTCACCAACCTTTGTTTTCTTCACAAATCACCCGAAATACATCAAAGAATCGTATATCCGATATTTGGAAAATAGAATGCGCGAAAACTTTGATTTTGAGGGAGTTCCGATTACAATATTCTTCCGTGATAAATAAGGTTTAGTCCATGGTCGATAGTCAACAGTTTGTAGGTATAAATGCAATACCATCGACTGTGGACTATCGACCGTTGACTATCAACCAGCAATTACTTCACAATCTTCAGTTCTTTTACCAAATCAGAACCGCCTAATTTTTCGATGCACCAAAGCACGTAGCGGATGTCAACGTTGATACAACGTTTGAATTTTTGGTCGAAGACAATATCTCCCGACATCGCTTCCCAGTTGCCGTCAAAAGCCAAACCTATCAATTCGCCTTTGGCATTGAGCACTGGGCTACCCGAGTTACCACCCGTAATGTCATTGTTGGTAATAAAACCGACACTTACTTCGCCATCTTTATCGGAGTATTGACCAAAGTCTTTGGCTTTATATAAGTCAAGAAACTTCTGTGGTAAATCAAATTCGTCGTCTTTGGGTTTGTACTTTTCAATAACCCCCGAAATTGTCGTGCGGTATTTGTAGTGAACGCCGTCGCGTGGGTCATAGTCTTGCACATTCCCGTAGCTCACACGCAAGGTACTATTGGCATCAGGGTATTGAACCAAAGCGGGATTCATTTCGCCAAGGCCCTTGATGTAAGTTCGTGCTAGGCGCTTATCAACTTCTTGAAAATCAGTACTGTACTTTGCGTATTTTGCAACGTAGTTTCTCTGAAAATCAGAAAAATACTTAAACGCCCAGTCATTGGTCAATTTTTCGTAATTGGGGTTTTCTAAGAACTGAGTAAAACGGCCTTTGTCACTAAAGATGCTCGTGAGGTAAAGCTCTTGGGCAAATTTTTTGAACGACTCCTCAGGAGTTCCTGCCGAAAATTTCGATAAAATCTCCCCAACGATGGCAGGATGTTGGTCTTTTGGAATATCGTTGTAGAAAGCAAGGAGTGTTTGGGCGACAATTTTCTGGTCAGAAGGTAAATTAAACGACTTGAAAAAAGTCTCCCCTGCTGTTTTTAAGCGCTCAGAAGCAGCTTTTGTTGTGGCGGCTTCTTTAAATCTATTGGCACTCATAACCGCTGGAAGAGCGATGTTGACCAAATGAGCCCCAAAAATCCCTTGAGAAAGATAGACGGAGTGAGTCGAATAGGGTTCGTAAGCGACATACGCTTTTTGCCATTCCTCAAAAATGCTTTCGTACTCGGCTTTGCCTTTTGCCCATTCTTTAAATTGGTTTTCAAGGGCTACTTTTTGGTCATACACTTTGAGGTGAACAAGCTGTTCAGTTTGACCAATATAATATTTCCAATAGTTGGCGATGCTCGCGTATTCAGAAGCCAAAGCGAGTTTGGTAGCTACATCTTTGTCCATTTCTTCTTTCCACGCTTCCAGACGAATCCCACGATTTTTGACAATGCCTTGGTTTACTTTATCAATCGCCAATTTGATTCCCATGGATGTTTCGTAGCGGTTGGTACGTCCTGGAAATCCAAAAACCATCGCAAAATCCCCAGGTTTGATACCTTTCAGAGAAATAGGTAAGAATTTTTTGGGACGGTACGGAACGTTGTCTTTGGAGTAATCGGCTCCTTTGTTGTCTTTGTTGGCATAAATACGAAATACCGAGAAATCGCCCGTATGGCGAGGCCAAACCCAGTTATCGGTATCACCCCCGTATTTTCCGATGCTTTGCGGGGGAGTTCCTACCAAACGAATGTCGGAGAACTTTTCAAAAACAAACAGATAATAGGCATTCCCTTTGGCAAACTCGCGTACGGAAGCGTTGTAATTGGTACCTTCGGTAGCTTTTTTGGAAAGTTCATTACCCAATTGGTTGACTTTGGCGGCGCGGGCTTTTTCGTTAAGACCTGCCAATTGAGGGAGAACTTTGTCGGTCACATCCTCCATCCGTACCAATATGTCGATGTAAAGGTCTTTGATGGGGCGTTCTTCATTATTTGTTTTTGCCCAAAAACCGTTGTCGAGAATGTTGTCTTGTGGGGTGGAGTTTGTCGCGATGGCATCGTAGCCGCAGTGGTGATTGGTAAACAAAAGACCTTGGTCAGAGACGATTTCGCCCGTACAGAACCCACCACCCATGCGAACGATGGCATCTTTTAAGCTGGCATTATTGACGTTATAAATCTCTTTTGCGGAGAGTTTAAAGCCTTGTTTTTTCATTTGGGCTTCATTTTTTCCAATCAAAAGCGGAAGCCACATCCCTTCGTCGGAGGGATTCCCAGCCCATGCCAGCGAGCTTGCCAACAAGGCACACAGGGTTGTTTTAAGTTTATTCATGGTTTGCTAAAAACAGAAATGTAATAAAAAGTAACTATTGGTTGAACGTAGATTTTTCTGATTGTCGGAAAGGAAAATACTACTTCTAAAGCAGGATTCCCAGCAAAATGCCACCAAAAACAATCATGTAAGGGGGCGTTTTGGTGAAGTAAAGTAAACAAATTGTGAGCAGAATACTAAAAATACCCGTAGAAGTGGTGGCAGTTGCCATAAACATCCGAATAACCGCCGCAATGGTTAGCCCAACACTGGCGGCATTGAGTCCTTCAAGTGAAGCCCTTACACCTCGGTATTTTTTTAATTCGTTCCAAAAACGATACACAAAGAAAATTAAAAACGTACCTGGGAGAAAAATACCAAAACTTGCAGCCGTACTGCCAATGAGTTGCCCAAAAACGCCATCGTTACGCATGGAAAGCGCGCCAATGTAAGACGCAATCGAGAAAACGGGTCCAGGGACAATCTGAGCCAAGGCCATACCCGTCAAAAACTCTTGCTCTGAGAGCCATTGTTTAAACTCAACAAACTCGGTGTAAAGCATGGGGTTAAGTACCTGCCCGCCGCCAAATACCAAACTACCATTTCGGTAAAAGTTTTCAAACAAACGAATCGGGAGCCAGTTGGTGATTTTCCCAAGAATGGCCGCCGTGATGAGCACGCCAAGCCAAAGAAAGAAGTTTGCCCATTCGATGCGAATAGGCGTTTTGTCTAATTTTTGGAGTCGTTGGTATTGAAAAGATGTGATGACACCGCCTAAAATCACGACAATGGGTGTCATGTAGGGCGAGGGAAAAATGTACGATACGAGCGCAGAAATCCCCAATATGGCCCAATGTAGCTGATTATGGATGACTTTTGCCCCAATCGAATAGCCGCCATACGCTAGAAAACCAATGGCCATTGGCTCTACAAAACGCATGAACGACAATGAAATGTGGTGCTGCTGGAGGTAAGAAATACCCAACGCTGCCAACGTCATGACGATAACCGCAGGCAACGACCAAACCAAAACGGTAAGATAGGCAAGGGTAGGACCTCCGATTTTAAAGCCCAATGCCGTGATGGTTTGGGTAGAAGTAGGGCCAGGAAGTACTTGGCAAAGTGCTTGTAATTCAAGAAGTTCGGCTTCGGTAATGTAGCGTCTTTTTTGAACAAAACGCTCCAAAAACATCACCAAATGCACTTGTGGGCCTCCAAAACACGTCAACGCAAGAACAAGAACATCTTTGAGAAAGATGAGGTAGCGAATTTGCCTAACGTGTGAGTGTAAAACTGATTCCGACAAGTGATTAGGAGGGCTTAGTCTCCTCACTGCCTTCCGAAAAAGCAGTGAGGAGGCGGGTGATTAGGCTTTTTTCAATCCAAGCTCGATGAGGCGTTCGTTTAGAAATTCCCCTGCGGTCATGTCAACGTACAGTTTAGGATGTTCGGCCGTAACGCAACTGCTCAAACAAGTCAAGTTCATTTCGGCACGTGGGTGCATAAAAAATGGAATTGAGTACCGCGACGTATTCATCTTTTCACGTGGAGGATTGATTACGCGGTGAATCGTTGACTTGAGTTTGTGGTTGGTGAGGCGGTCGAGCATATCGCCTACATTGATGATGATTTGGTCGGGAGAAGGGGTAGCGGCAATCCAAGCCCCGTCGCGACGGAGTACTTCTAATCCTTCGGCACTGGCACCCATCAACAACGTAATAAGGTTGATGTCGCCGTGGGCAGCAGCCCGAACAGCTCCTTCTGGTACGGTCTCGGGGTCGAGTGGAAAATAATGCAAAGCGCGCAGAATACTATCTCCGTTACGCACTTTGTCTTCAAAATAATCTTCGTCCAAATCAAGATACAGGGCAATGGCGCGAAGAAGGGTTTTACCCGTATTTTCAAATGTGTTGAAAACCAGTGTTGTGTATTCTTCAAAATTGGGTACTTCTTCGGGGAAAACATTGGACGGCATTTCGCCTTCGGGAGTAGGTTGTCCTACGTGGTAAAACTCCTTTAAATCAGCTACTTTAAACCCTTTCGCTTTTTCACGTCCTTTGCTGACGTAGCCACGCTGACCGTTGAGTTCAAGAAACTCGTATTTGTATTTTACTTCGTCTGGTTGTTTAAAAAATGCCTGAACTGTTTCATAAAGTTTCACCCGAATGTCTTCCGTCAGGCCGTGGTTAGAAATGGCTACAAAGCCAATATTATTAAAAGCAGATCCTAAATCTTGGACAAATTTGGCTTTGCGCTCAGGATTGCCCGATGTAAAATCGGATAAGTCTAAAGACGGGATTTCGTCTAAAAGAGCAATTTCTGACATGATAGTTGATGATTTGGAATAAAAGAAAATATCCGCTACTGGTCAAATAGCGGATATCCCAACAATTTGGGATTCATTTCTACAAAGTTTGAAAAAACAATCGGTTTATTCAAACATCAAATAAATAGTAACGGTATGAGACGTCAGGCGACGAATACCATTGCTCGCTGTATTGAGGTCGTTGCTACGGAATAAGTTAAGAATCCCGTGCGAAAATCGAATTTCAGGAGAAAATTTTGTGTAGGCCAAGAATTGCTCAAGTCCAAAACCGTAGTCCACTGTTAAATCCGAACCACGGGTGTTTAAAAAATCCGAACCTTGGCGAAGACGCTTCCGAACGTTGGTTTCAAAGCCAAACGTCATACCCCCAAGCATGTACATGCGGGTGTTCATTCGACGTTGGGATTTGTATTTGAACAAGACAGGAATTTCAATCCAAGTAGCTTCACGCAGCTCATTTCGCGTACTTCCCTTGGCATATTCGTATTGAACACGGCGGTCGTAGAGTGATACCGAGGGCGTCGTACGAATATCCCAACTGTCATTGAGATAGCCATTTACCACAAATCCCATGCGAAAACCTGCGGTAGCAGGCGCCGTAATGCGATTGAGGGTATCTTGGGTCAAAAACGTATTGCTATGCACGATTCCAAAACGGGTGACGGGCAGGGCAAACAAAAAGCCGTAATGTACGGGCTTGTCGTCGTAGTGTTCTAAATGTTTACGGTAATAGCTTGACGTTTGGGCGTTTGCCGAAAACAAGATTGCTTGCCCAAGGAGCAACGCGCCAACAATTACTTTTTGCCAACGTAAATGGAGCAAATTCCGAAAGTGAGTGGTATGCATTTCGTGTTTTTAAAGCCTGCCTGTTCGTAAACTTTCAAAAAGTCGTTTCCATCAGGAAACGCCTGTACCGATTCGGGCAAATAGGTGTAGGCCGAGGCATCTTTGGAAACCATTCGTCCGATAACTGGTAAAATGTAACGAAAGTAAAAGTTGTATAATTGTTTGAAAGGGAAAGTTTTCGGTTTTGAAAACTCCAAAACAACGCAAGTTCCGCCTGGTTTGGTCACACGGCACATTTCGGTGAGGCCCGCTAATAGGTTTTCAAAGTTACGAACTCCGAAAGAAGCAATGACCGCATCAAACGAATTGGTTTCGAGCATGAGGTTGGTCGAGTCGCCACTGCGAAGCTCAATCACGTTTTCCTTGCCCATTTTTTTGATTTTCTCACGACCCACAGCCAACATCCCCTCCGAAATATCGACCCCAATGATTTTGGTTGGATTGAGCTTGAGGGCCTCAATGGCAAAGTCGCCCGTGCCCGTGGCAATGTCCAAAATCGTTTGAGGTTTTTCGGGTTGAAGAAGTTTAATGGCACGTTTGCGCCAGTAAAAATCAATTCCTGCACTCAGGAAGTGGTTTAAAAAATCATACTTTGCCGATACGTTGTCAAACATTTCAGCAATTTGCTCACGCTTAGAGGCGTCTTTATCTTTATAGGGAACTACAGCCATATCAATATCAATAAAAAGTTCACAAAGGTACGAACGACATTTGTGAAACGCTTTGTAGGACTAAAGAGTTTTGTGTAAAATTGTTCACCGTATCGAAATACTTAGCTAGCATGATAGAAAAAATCGAAGAAATTCGGGATTATTTGTACAAATACCTCGAAGCCCGCCTGGATTTATTTAAAACCGAAGCCCAAGAGCAGATTGAAAACATTGTTATTCAAATCATCTATTTGGTGGTTTTGTTATTGCTAGTTTCGCTAACGGGCATTTTTGTTTTTATAATGTTGGCTGTTTTACTCAACGAATGGCTCGATAGCCGCTATTGGGGTTTTGCCATTGTGTTTGGACTCCTTTTTATAAAAACGATTGTTTGGATTCGGGCAGGAGGTTGGGTCAACAACATTGTTCGTCGGCTTTTATACCATATTTTTAAGAAGAACTAAGCTGGTTTTATTTTGATCACCCGAGCAGGATTTCCGCGTACAATGGCGTTGTCAGGAATGTTTTTGGTAATGACACTTCCCGCGGCAATCATACAGTTTTTTCCAATGGTTAAGTTAGGAGCGATGACCGTACCAGCGCCAATCAACGTCGCTTCACCTACCCGAACGTTGCCGCACAAGGTGGCTTTGGGTGCAATGTGTACAAAGTCGCCAATAACACAGTCGTGGTCGATAGAGGCAGAGGTGTTGACAATCACGTGCTTACCAATGACAGCGTCGGCTTGAATCACCGTGTTGTGAAAAATAACAGTCCCTTCATTCCATACCACCGATTCGTCGATGATAGCCGTCGGATGGGCTATCTTTCCGAAATTGTGTTGGATGGTTGAAGCTACTTTTTTTCGTATGGCATTGTAGCCTATAGAAATAATGAGGGGAAGAGAAGGCGACTGCTGGGCACTATACTTTCCAACGACAGGAATTTCCCAAAGTTCGTTTTTCGATAAATCATCATCAAAAATGGCGTTGATTTCTACATTTTGGGCCCGCAAACAACTGATGATTACCTTGGCATGACCACTTGCACCGTATAAAAGCATAGTCGTTGGAGTTAGTTGTTTCCCGTAAATTTTTCCATGGTCGTTGTTTGCGAAGCATTTATTCCTTCCGATTGAACCACTTTCATGGCCGTTAGCCATAAAATCTTCAGGTCAAGAAAGAAGGAAATATTTTCTACGTACCAAACATCATACTCAAATTTTTGCTGCCACGAAATCGCGTTGCGCCCGTTGACTTGCGCCCAGCCCGTAATGCCAGGTTTGACCTCATGTCGGCGCCGTTGACGGGTATTGTACAGCGGTAAGTATTCCACCAGTAACGGACGAGGACCCACCAGCGACATATCGCCCTTCAATACATTGATAAGCTGAGGCAGTTCATCTAGCGACGTTTTTCGTACCCATTTCCCTACCGCTGTCAGGCGCTCGTGGTCGGGCAACAGTTCGCCCTGTTTGTTTTTGCGGTCGTTCATGGTTTTGAACTTCCAAATCCTGAAAATTTGCCCACGAAGACCAGGCCGCAGTTGAAAAAAGAAAGGTTTTCCGTCGTTATAAAAGTATAACAATCCGCTTACTAACAGTGTAATAGGCAAAGTAAGGAGCAGTAAAATACCAGCAATGGTTTTATCAATCAGCGGTTTGAAAAATTGTGGGTACATGCGGCAAAGTTACTGATTCGTTAGCGGCTACCAAACGCCGATAAAGCATAAGTTTTGCGTGCCATACGTCTTCAGGAACAAACCGTTTACGCACGCGGAGCTGGGCGGCTTGCCCATGTTGGTGGATGAGCTGTGGGTTTTGGAGGTAAGCAATCATTTTCGCTGCAAGGTCTTGAGCGGAGTGGGGCGCGCAAAATGTGCCCGTATGGTTATCGTCAATGGCATCTTTCAAGCCCGTGACGTTGCTCACTACTGCGGGTTTGCCCATGGCAGCAGCTTCTAGGACAACATTCCCAAGTCCTTCGCGGTAACTGGGCAATACCAAAAAATCAATCAGTGCATACACCGAATTAATGTCAGATTGGTGGTTTAGGCATACAATAGAAGAATCACTTTTTAATTGTGAAAGCAGCCGCTGGGAAATAGGCTGTCGGTCATCACAGTCACCCACCATCACAAGTTTAGCGGCAGGAGTCACTTGTTTTACCCATTGCCAGGCGTCGTACAATTCTTGAATACCTTTGTCGGGTGTGAGCCTTCCTACAAATCCGACGATGGGCTGATCAGGATTAAGATTCCACTTTTTTCGTAAATTTTCTACTTTTTGGACGTCGATAAAAGCAGGGTTAAATTTCTGTTTGGCATCTATGCCATTGCAGCTGCCGTGGTGCATAACCGAAACTTTCTGCGCAGAAACCAACCGTTTTTGGATGGCACTTTGCCGCAGTGAAGGACTTACCGCGATGACGTGGGTAGCTAACGCACACGTCATTTTTTCTATTCCCCAATAAAGTATTTTCCAAGGCAAGCTGGCCGTTTCGAGTGGAAGCCCGTGCATTTCATACACGCGAACAGGTACACGGGCGAACGCCGCAGCCATCATGCTCAGAAAGGAAGCCTTGGGGGTGTTGCCGTGAACCAAGGTAGGACGATGCTTACGGAAATAAGCGTAGAGCATTTTTACATTTGAGAGCGAATTGAGAATGTCTTTGTTGCGGGTAAAAGGAATGGCAAAAGTAGTGAGACGATTCTTTTGACCAAACTCCTTCAAAAGCCCATCATGTTCTGAGGAAAGAACGTGCAGATTATACTGGTTTATATTCCAAAACGATGATTGGTTTTCTAAGAAACAAAGCGAAATGGGCACTGTAAATGTCTGTATTACCTTCATAATGAGTCACTTTTTAAAACCTTGGTGACTTTAAAATAGGTAATTAATGCAAGAGGTTTCGCAAAAAATCTAGAAAAATTTTAACAAAAAATACAGATATACCTAAGAATAATTCAACAAAATGCCGTTTTTTTAGATAATATTTTACCAAAACGATTAACCAACTCAAGCGAGTTTGAAAATTTTGGTAGAAAATATTTTTAAAGGTATATTCTAGCAAAGGAGTTGAAAGATTTGAGTACGTGCTCGAAGAAGATGCTCTCAGGAGAAGTTCTTGGTCTTCATTTCGGGTAAAATCTTGATAAGGCCATTTTTTAAACCATGCGGTATGTCCACACCAAGTAGGATGAGCGATTGAAATTGTTTTGAGCCAAGGTTTAGAAACTATACCCGAATGTGAAGTAGAAAATATACGCTTTCCAATTATTTCGCCAGTGGGGCTAACTAAGTAAATGGCGGTGCCTACGAGGTCAATTTCGGGGTGCTTTTCCAAAAAATGAACTTGTTGTTCTAATCGCTCGGGCAACGAAAAATCGTCGGCGTCCATTCGTGCAATGTATGGCGTATCGGCGAGCTCCACCCCTTGATTAAGTCGCTCGACGATGCCTTTGTGAAGTCCATCACTGATTACTGTAATCCGAGAATCTTGAAATGAATGAGCAATTTCCAAGGTAGCGTCGGTTGAGCCATCATCAATCACTAACAATTTCCAATGCGGATGGGTCTGGTGTAGAATCGACTCTACTGCCCTTGCGAGGGTAGTTTCACCGTTAAAAACAGGCAAGATGATAGTTACTTGAGTTACGGACATAACTACTATATTTCTCGCCGTTTTTCTAAAAAAGCAGTAAAAATACGCCGTACTAAATCTACGTTTCGACCTAACTCTCCTAGTTCAGGATACACCTTTGCGTATGCTTTTGGTGAATGAAACTTGTATTTTCTGAAAAAATCTTTTCCCATCACCTCAAAATAATACGTAGTTCCGTCTAGTAACATGGTCAATTTTGGAGGTTTATTCGAAATTACTTGTACTTCGCCATCTTGTATCTCAATCCGAGTCGTTTGTTTAAAAGAACGATAGACATTGTATAACGAATCCGTAATAATGGATTGGTCGCGGCTTGATAAGACAGCGTTGGCAATCAGTTCATTAAAAAAAGTGGTTTCTTTTAAACTTACTTTAAAATCAACCGTAGAACGCAGAAATCCCTCTTTGGTGTGAAAAAGAGTGCGTTTTTCAAGGAATAGTTTTTTTCGTTTCTGGGTAATGATGTACAATTCTTCGGCTTCCCCAATGGCCAGTGAAAGGTTAACCCAGAACCTTACTTGGTAGGAGTTTCGTGGTAATCTAGGCTTGTTCAAACGTAATTGCTTGGTAAGTCCTTCGAAATAAGGCAAAAACTCCTGCCCAATGACTTGGTTTGACAGTAAAAGGAGCAAAAAAATAACTCGACGTAGATTTTTCATGATGTTTATAATGAGAAATCTACGTCTGAATCACGCCTACATTGAATGGCTTCTGAATGGGTGCATGGTTGGCTGCTTCGATACCCGCCGAAATAATTCGCCGCGTGTCTAAGGGATGAACAATACCGTCGGTCCATAAATGTGCAGCTGCATAATACGGCGAAAGCTGTTCGTTGTAGCGGTTGGTGATGTCGGATAAAAGCTCTTTTTCAACTTCGGGGTCAATCGTCTGACCTTTAGCTTTAAGCGTAGCCACTTGGATTTGGAGCAACGTTTTGGCCGCCGAAGCCCCACTCATGACGGCCAATTGGGCCGTTGGCCACGCATAAATTAGACGTGGGTCGTAGGCTTTGCCGCACATGGCATAATTGCCCGCGCCGTAAGAATTTCCGATAATAAACGTGAATTTGGGCACCACCGAGTTGGCTACGGCATTCACCATCTTAGCGCCGTCTTTGATAATCCCTCCTTGCTCCGAACGACTGCCTACCATGAAACCCGTCACATCGTGCAGAAACACCAGCGGAATCTTCTTTTGGTTGCAATTCATGATAAAACGGGCAGCTTTGTCGGCCGAGTCGGAGTAAATCACGCCGCCCATTTGCATTTCGTTACCGCTTCCACTTCCTTTTTTTGCTTTGACCATTTTGCGCTGATTGGCGACAATCCCGACCGACCAGCCGTCAATCCGAGCATAACCGCAAAGCAAGGTTTGGCCGTACAATTGTTTATATTCTTCAAACTCAGAATTATCCACAATTCGCTCAATGATTTCCCGCATATCGTAGGGTTTGTTGCGGTCGGCGGGGAGCAAATCAAAAATTTCGTCGGGGTTTTTCTTCGGAGTGGCGGGAGCAATGCGGTCAAAACCAGCTTCTGGCGAGTGTCCAAGTCGGTCAAAAATTCGTTTGATAGCGTCCAAACACGAAGGGTCGTCAGGATATTTATTGTCGGTAACGCCCGAAATTTCACAGTGCGTGGAGGCACCTCCCAAGGTTTCGGCATCTACGTCTTCACCGATGGAGGCTTTGACCAAATAAGGCCCCGCCAAAAATATCGAACCCGTCCCTTCCACAATCAGCGCTTCGTCCGACATGATAGGCAAGTAAGCCCCACCCGCCACACAACTCCCCATAATGGCTGCTACTTGGAGCAAACCCATGGAAGACATCACGGCGTTGTTCCTAAAAATACGTCCAAAGTGCTCTTTATCAGCAAATACATCTGCCTGAAGGGGTAGGTAAATCCCCGCACTATCGACGAGGTAAATAATAGGAAGTTGGTTTTCGATGGCAATCTCTTGCGCTCGTAAGTTCTTTTTGGCCGTAATCGGAAACCAAGCGCCTGCCTTCACGGTGGCATCGTTGGCCACAATCACGCATTGCCGCCCCGATACTTTCCCGATACCAATCACCACCCCGCCCGATGGACAACCACCTTCCTCGGGATACATACCTTCGCCCACAAAAGCCCCCACTTCCACAAAATCGTTGGGAACATCTACTAAATAGTCGATGCGCTCGCGGGCGGTCAGTTTTCCCTTGGCTTTGTGTTTTTCGATGTTTTTAAGTCCACCGCCTAATTTTACTTTTTCGTAACGACGGTTCAATTCGTCTAAAAGCTGTTGATGAAATTCACGGTTAGTCATATTGACCTGATTTAGGGAATGAATGATGTCACAAAATGCACCTTTTTAGGGAAGTTTCCCCAATAAATTTAGTAAAAGGTGCGCTGAATTGTAAGATGCTACCTGTTTAAAATTTTCGATGCTGTCGCGCGCTTTGCTGTCGGCTTTGTCGCTCATGCTTCTGATAACCAAACAAGGCACTTTTTGTTGCCAGCAAATTTGAGCCACGGCCGCTCCCTCCATTTCGGTGGCATCCGCCCCAAATTTTCGACGAAGTTCGTTGGCCTTGTTTTCAGAAGTAACGAGCAAATCGCCCGTGACAATGGTTCCTGTCAAAATTTTTGGTGAACGATGATTCGTGCCCAATGTTTGAAAATCGGTGCGCTTGGCTGCTTCTTGAGCAGTTGTTAATAAAATAGAGTCAGCCAAAAAATACAATGGATTGAGTTGTTTCGTCATCGGGTTGCGGGTACTTCGGGTGAATGTACTGTCGTTGGTCGCTTGGCCATAATCGTATTGGAGCGTTTGTTTGCCAATCACAATATCTCCTGCCTCCAAATCGGGGTGTAAACCTCCCGCAATTCCCGTAAAAATCAACTGTTTAGGACGAAATTCGTTGAGGAGAAAAGCCACAGCCATGGAGGCATTTACTTTTCCAATCCCGGTTTTGAGGATAACGACCTTTTGTTTCCCAATTTTCCCCGTATAAAAAGGAATGCCATGAATAATTTTTGTCTTGGAATGTTGTAATGAACGTTGCAGTAACTCGATTTCTTCGTCCATTGCTCCTACGAGTGCGATGGTCGAGGTAGGCGAGTAAACTTGAGAAAAAAGCAGGGGAATATTGCCCAATAGAAAGATAAATAGTAGTTTCCAGCGCAAAAAATACATAAAAAAGATAGTTGAAGATGGGAATAAATGCTTATTTGATGCAAAATTGCAGAAAAACCTATCGCTGATTCCGCTATTTTTGTAATTCCTTGTAATAACCCACTCTAATACACAATGAAAGATACTGCCGAAAGAAAGCGTATTCATGCGCGTGCCGACAACAAAGGCTGGAAAAAATGGGGGCCTTACTTGGCTGAACGCCAATGGGGAACTGTTCGCGAAGATTATAGTTACTGGGGCGATTCGTGGGGATTCATCTCACACGAACTTTCTCGTTCGTACGCGTATCGTTGGGGTGAAGATGGTATCGGTGGTATTTCGGACAATAAAGGCCATGTCTGTTTGGCTTTTTCGTTTTGGAATCACCATGACCCCATCATCAAAGAACGTTTGTTTGGCCTAACAGGACCCGAAGGAAACCACGGGGAAGATGTGAAGGAACTGTACTATTATCTCGATAGTACACCTACGCACTCGTACATGAAATTGCTTTATAAATACCCGCAGCAAGCATTTCCTTATGCCAAACTATCGGAAGAAAACCGCAAACGAAATCGCCTTCAACCCGAGTATGAAATCTTGGATACGGGTGTTTTTAATGATAATCGCTACTTTGATATATATATAGAGTACGCCAAAGCCGATGAAAACGACTTGTTGGTAAAAATTACGGCACATAACCGCTATACCAAAGAAGCGCCATTGACTATATTGCCTACACTCTGGTTTCGCAACACATGGTCGTGGGGATACGAGCAGTTTAATTACAAGCCTATCCTGAATGGTATTGCCAATCGCCAGATTGACTTAAACCACCGCTTACTAGGGAAGTATAAGTTCTATTTGGACGGGGCTGATGAGTTGATTTTCTGTGAAAACGAAACCAACACAGAAAAGATGTTTGGAAAACCCAATACCATCCCTTACACCAAAGATGGTATCAATAATTATATTGTTACGGGGAAAAAGCAGTACATCAATCGAAATCAAATTGGTTCGAAAGCGGCGGGGCATTATAAAAAAATAGTACCCGCTGGCGGAAGCGTAGAAATTCGCCTTCGCTTTTCAAATCAAACCCACTTGACGAACGCGTTTGAGGATTTCGACGAAATTTTTGAACAACGCAAAGCCGAAGCCGACGAGTTTTACGACGACTTGCAAAAAAATGTTACTGACCCTGAACTTCGTACTGTGCAGCGTCAAGCCTTTGCGGGAATGTTGTGGAACAAACAGTTCTTTTATTATAATGTAAACGAATGGCTCAAAGGTGATCCTAAGATGCCGTTCGAGTTCAAAGGAAGAGCCTATCCGCGTAACCTTACGTGGAAACACATGTACACGGCCAATATCTTGTCGATGCCCGACAAATGGGAATATCCTTGGTTTGCAGCTTGGGACTTGGCATTTCATACCGTTACCTTGGCTCGACTTGATCCTTATTTTGCCAAACGACAACTAGCGGTAGTCCTTCGGGAGTATTACATGCACCCCAATGGTCAGTTGCCTGCTTACGAATGGAACTTCTCGGACGTAAACCCGCCCGTACACGCGTGGGCGACTTGGAAAGTTTATGAAATTGACCGCGAAATGAACGGACAAGGAGATGTGGCCTTCCTAGAACGGGTTTTTCACAAACTATTGCTCAACTTCACGTGGTGGGTCAACCGTAAAGATGCCGAAGGAAACAACGTTTTCTCAGGCGGTTTCTTAGGGCTTGATAACATTGGGGTATTTGATAGAAGTGCCGAACTACCAACGGGTGGGTATTTGGAACAAGCCGATGGAACTGGCTGGATGGCCATGTACACGCTGAATATGCTTCGAATCGCCTGCGAAATTTCGTTGGTTCGACCTGCCTACCAAGATATGGCGTCGAAGTTTTTTGAACACTTCTTGCACATTGCGGCTGCTATGAAATCGTTGGGAGGTGATAAAATTAGCCTTTGGGACGAAGAAGATCAGTTCTATTATGATGTACTTCATACCCCCGACAAAAAGGGAATGTTGTTAAAAGTACGGTCGATGGTAGGATTGATTCCATTGTTTGCCGTCGAGATTTTGGACGACGATTTGCTCGAAAAACTGCCCGACTTTAAAAGAAGGGTAGAGTGGGTACTTACCAATCGCCCCGATTTGGCGTCGTTGGTGTCTCGTTGGCACGAACCAGGCAAAGGGGAATCACACTTATTGGCTTTGCTTCGCGGTCACCGAATGAAGATGTTGCTCAAACGAATGTTTGACGAAACAGAATTTTTGTCCGACTATGGCATTCGTGCTTTGTCGAAATTCCACGAAAAACATCCGTATGAGTTTTACGTAAATGGGGAAGTACTTCGCGTAAAATATACTCCTGCCGAATCTGAAAGTAGCATTTTCGGTGGAAACTCTAACTGGCGTGGCCCTATTTGGTTCCCGCTTAACTTCCTAATCGTCGATTCACTGTTGAAGTTCTATAACTACTACGGCGACGACTATGAGATTGAATACCCTACCAATTCGGGCAATGTTATGACTGTTCGCGAAGCAGCGATGTGCGTAGCAGAGCGACTGATTAATATTTTCCGTAGAGATGCAAACGGTAACATTCCAGTTTATACTTCATCGAAGTTGTTCCAAGAAGATGAACACTTCAAAGATTTGTACTTATTCTATGAATACTTTAATGGAGATAACGGAGATGGGCTTGGGGCATCCCACCAGATGGGCTGGACGGGGTTAGTCGCTGATTTGATAGAAATTACTTCTGTTCATAAACAGAAAATGAGCGAATTATCAGCTCATTAATTCATTGTTGAACCAATGCTTTGGTCAAGGTGGGGAACAAAATAGGCACAACCGCAGTTTTGTTAACCGTATCATTGACCAAAGCATTTATTATTTATACGTATGTCACTTGTAGAAGATTTCAATAGCTATCGGACTAAAATGAACGACCGCATCATGTCGTCCGATAATCTTATTATTAAGCGTCTCTTCAATTTGGATACAAATTGTTATTCAGAAGGGCAGCTCAATGAAGCAACCAAAGAAATGTTAGGGCTTGCGTGTTCGATGGTACTTCGGTGTGACGATTGTGTAAAATACCATTTAGGGAAATGTAAAGAATTGGGCGTAACCGAACCACAAATTCAAGAAGTGTTTTCAATCGCCACGCTCATCGGTGGCTCAATCGTGATTCCACACCTACGTCGTGCCGTAGAGTATTGGGACGAACTTTCTAAATAGTGCTTATATATATAAAGGATATGATAGAGGTAAACGAACAACTGGAACAGAACTGGGAAAAATTATTGGACACGCTCCAGTCAATGGTAGGTAAAAGACCAGAAGATTTGAACAGCGTGTTATTTTTAATAGGAGTTCAAGAGCTGGGGAAAGGGCCTTTGCACTTTACAAAAGAACAAAAACAGGATTTAATGCACATTGCTACCTGTAAAGTTCTCAGTTTATCGGGCTTTTATACACTCGAAGGACTCGATAAAGATGGTTGGCCGCACTGGAAATTGAACGAAAAACTGCCTCGTATCTCATTAATTAGCCAAGAAAACGTTTTGCGTGAGCACGTTTTGCGTTATTTTGGTGAGGAACTGGGTATTTTTTTGTAGCTATAAGTGAGTGGTTGATAGGTAATTGCGAATTATTTTTAAA
>NZ_AXVJ01000041.1 GCF_000482465.1 Runella limosa DSM 17973 | reverse complement strand
CCGACCTCTCTGCGCAATGTGCTGAGTGCTTGTGCTGAGGGTTGCTCAAAACCCGACCCTGTGCAAAGGGTTGCTCACAACCCGACCTCTCTGCGTAATGTACTGAGTGCTTGTGCTGAGGGTTTCTCAAAACCCGATTCTTCTGTCCTGTACATTTTGGGACACAACTACAGTTTCACCAATCTTTCCACTGCTTTTTCAAGCGTTTCTTCTTTTTTCGCAAAACAAAAACGTACCACTCCGTTGTCGATAGCTTCTTGATAAAAAGCCGAAACAGGAATGCAAGCCACGCCGTGTTCTTTGGTTAGCCAAATTGAAAAGTCTTTGTCAGACAAATCAGAAAGGTGGTCGAAATAATACAATTGAAAATAACTACCGTAACTCGGGAGGGGCTTGAAACGCGTTTGTTTCATCAATTCGGCAAAATAATCACGCTTTTCTTGATAAAAACCAGAAATTGAACGGTAAGCCTCCTTGTTTTTGAGGTACTCAGCCAAAGCAACCTGAGCGGGGGTATAACAGCTAAAACAATTAAACTGGTGCACTTTACGAAACTCGGCCGTAAACGCAGGTGGCGCAATACAATACCCCATTTTCCAGCCCGTACAGTGGTAAACTTTACCAAACGAAAAATTCACAAATGCCCGTTGGCGCAAATCTTCGTACCTCAAAATACTTTGATGAGGCTCTCCATCGTAAATCAAATGTTCATATACTTCGTCGGACATGATGAGCAAATCAAACTCCTCCACTAATTGACGCAGTTGTTCGATGTCAGAAGCCCGCAAAATGCTGCCCGTAGGATTGTGGGGCGTGTTGAGGGCAATCATGCGGGTGCGGGGTGTAATTTTAGCCCGAACCAACTCCCAATTAATACGATACGTCGGAAACTCCAGCGGAATCCGAACCGCTATCCCACCGTTGATTTCAATGTTGGGAATGTAACTATCGTAGGCGGGTTCAAACACAATTACCTCGTCACCAGGCTGTAACACGGTGGTAAAAGCCGTATAAATCCCGTATGTTCCGCCAGGAGTAATGGTAATTTCGGAATCGGGATTGATTTCAACTCCGTACAAATCATGCACTTTGGCGGCGATACTTTCCCGCAAAGGCATCCAACCTGCCATGGGCGAATATTGATTATAGCCATTTTGCAGTGCTTCGCACGTAAGATTGACCAGCTCCTCGGGCATATCAAAATCAGGAAAACCCTGCGAAAGGTTGATGGATTTGTGTTCTGCGGCCAAAGCCGACATGACCGTAAATATCGTTGTACCGACGTTGGGAAGTTTTGAGGTTATTTTTTTACCACTCATGGAGGGTTTGGTTTTTTCGTGTAAAATTAGCTTATTGAAACCGAATAGCCCTTCAATTTTGAACTTTCTTAACTAAACAACTTATTTACTCACTCATTTATCAAAATGGATTCACTATTTACTGCAGAGGCCATCATTAGTTTGTTAACCCTTACGTTCCTAGAAATTGTTTTGGGGATTGACAACATCATTTTTATCTCAATTGCTGCCAACAAACTTGCCCGCAAAGACCAACCCAAAGCGCGTAACATTGGTTTGTTATTGGCCATGATTTTCCGCGTAACCTTGTTATTTGGAATTTCATTCATCATTTCTCTATCAAAACCCTTTACGCACATTGACGCAGGCTGGTTTCACGCGGCCTTTTCTGGCCAAAGTGTCATTCTAGTGGTCGGGGGGCTGTTTTTGTTGTATAAAAGTACCTCGGAGATTCACCATAAATTGGAAGGGGCGGACGACGAAGTTCAAAAACCAAAAGGAAGTGCTGCAAGCAAGCTGTCAAATGTGGTCATGCAGATTGCGCTTATTAACGTCGTTTTCTCCATTGACTCTATTTTGACGGCCATTGGTCTTACCCAAAACGTCACGGTAATGATTATTTCGGTGGTGCTTTCGGTGATTATTATGATGGCTTTCTCAGGCCCAGTAGGCGATTTTGTCAACCGCCACCCGTCGGTACAGATGCTCGGTTTAGCGTTCTTGATTGCGATTGGGTTTATGCTCATTGCTGAAGGTGCGCACCTTGCCAATGTGTCGGTCTTTGGTTCTCACGTAGGCTCTGTTCCAAAAGGTTATTTATATTTCGCCATTGCTTTCTCACTGCTCGTAGAAGTGCTCAATATTAAAATGCGTAAGGGTAGTAAACCTGTTCAGCTTCACGATTATAAAGCGCAAGCCGAAAAAGAAGGTATTATTTCGGATAACGAAAGCGAATAATTGCTCTCAACTCAAATGATAAAGGCGGCCACTCAGCCGCCTTTATCATTTGTAACTACATCAATGCAATCAGCGCGTCCACCGCCTGCTTGATGTTATCACGGACTTCAACAATATTTGCCTCCATCATATAACAGGGAGCGGTTACAATTTTGAGTTTTTCGTCCACCACAATTTCTCGCACCGACGCCATTTCTGCCACTTGTCCAATCGACTCCATACCTGCCGAAATAGCGGCGATTTCGTACGGAGAGGCTTCGTTAGGCGTTCCAACCGTCAAATGCGCATGGTATGCTGTTCCTTCCAAAGCTTTGGCAATGGTCGTGGGACTCATGCACAATCCTGCAATCGGTTTTCCTTGGGCAACTAGCTCCACAATCAGTTTTTTTACCGATTCCAAAATTGGCCCGTTAGGCCCTTCAAATGCCCATTTTGTAATATTTTTGGCCGTTCCAAAGCCCCCTGGCATCACTAACCCATCCAATTCCGACGCGTTAATATCGATAATGTCTTTGATATTGCCCCGCGCAATTCGCGCCGATTCTACCAACACATTGCGGGTTTCGGGCATTTCTTCGCCCGTGGTATGATTCAACACATGATGCTGATTAACGTTGGGAGCAAAACAGATCGCTTCCGCCCCTGCTTCGGCGATTGCCAACAACGTAAAAACCGATTCGTGGATTTCTGAGCCATCAAATACCCCATTTCCATGGAGCAAAACGCCAATTTTTTTCATATTTTCATTTTGTATTTTATATGGATTAAATGCTGTCTCTTCTCAATCTCAAATGAAGGTGCAATCTACTAACAACGCCCCAAAATTGCTCAGTTTACGCCTCTAAAGTCAAAATCAACGTACATGGAAGTATCATTAACGATAACGCCTTACTTTTTTACAGCACAATGGTTGAATAATTTTGCAAATTTCTATAATTTATCGTAGGATTACCCGCCAATTCCCATTCTACTAACCTACATGACTAACGTACCTAACACATCTCCCGAAGATGCTCACTTGTGGAATGCGTTTCGCGAAGGGGATGAAAATGCGTTTGGTCAAATTGCCCAAAAGTATTATCGAAGCTTATTTAGCTACGGTGCCAAATTCTCGAAAGACCGAGAGTTTATCAAAGACTGCCTGCAAGATTTGTTTATGGAACTTTGGTACAAACGCGAAACACTCGGTGACACCGACTTTGTTAAATTTTACCTTCTTAAATCGCTGCGACGAAAAATTCACCGTGAAAGTTTAAAACAACAATGGCTCACCGACGAAGACGAACTAGACTTCGATGCGGAAGATTTGGGGGACATTTCGGTAGAACAACAAATCATTGAGGTTGAAACCAACCAAGAATTGCTCCAACAGCTCAATCGACAGTTGGCCGAACTGCCCAAACGCCAACAAGAAATCATTTATTTGAAGTTTTACGAAAACCTCGACAATGAGTCCATCGCTCAGGTAATGTCTATTTCAAGGCAAGCCGTAGCCAATTTATTGTACCGTACCTTGAAAGAATTGAAAGAAAAAATGTAGCT
The DNA here is from genome assembly GCF_000482465.1 of Runella limosa DSM 17973. Classification (GTDB taxonomy): domain Bacteria; phylum Bacteroidota; class Bacteroidia; order Cytophagales; family Spirosomataceae; genus Runella; species Runella limosa. Next base: position 178,117 of record NZ_AXVJ01000041.1, on the reverse strand, counting down.
CTATTGGCTCAAAATCAACATTTGAAAAAAAATGTGATTTTTTTTGATTATTCAAGGTTAAAGGCTGCCTATGTATAGATAGAAGCCTTTATTACAATGAATTTATACCACGACTATTGCCTCGAAGATTTTGTGTTGGACGCCCGCTTTCAACAGTGGGTACGCCACCAACAGCCCGAAGACGTTGCGTTTTGGGAAGGCTACCTCGCAAAAAATCCACACCAAGCACAAGAAATTAAGCAAGCGAAAACACTCTTGAGCAGTGTGTATCGCCGTTACCAGTCGCCCATAAGCGACGTAGAGATTCAGCTTGAAATCCAAAAATTGGTCAAAAAAGCGCGGGACGAAAAAGAAAAACAAGCGTCAGAAATGGCCAACGAGGCCGCTCCGACGGTACGTTTTCAGCCCTTGTCGAAGTGGGTTTGGCGAGCTGCCGCCGTTGTTGTCTTGGGATTAGGTATTCGATTTTTACTGACCCAATCTCCCCAAAGTTCGTACCAGCAAAGCACGGCGGGACAACAATTGGTAGAAAAAATAAACGAGAGCAATTCTCCCCAATCCGTCTTGTTGAGCGATGGCAGCAAAATAACGCTACAGCCCAAGGCTCGCCTCAGTTACCCTGCATCCTTCCAAAAAGACCATCGAAAAGTGTATCTCTCGGGCGTGGCTTTTTTTGAGGTTTCCAAAGACTCTAAGCGTCCTTTTTTGGTCTATGCCAACGATTTAGTTACCAAAGTATTGGGGACAAGTTTTTTGGTAAATGCGCAAGAAGGCGCTTCCAAAACCATCGTTGAAGTACGAGAAGGGCGGGTTTCTGTCTTCAAAAAACTTGACATTGCAACCCAGAAGAACCTCATAGGCCAAGAATCCAAAGGTGTTGTTTTAACGGCCAATCAAAAATTAGTGTTTGAACCCGAAGCCAATCAATTGATAAAAACCCTCAGTGAAACGCCCCAAATGGTAGCCACGGTCAACGAATCGCCCAGTTTGTCGTTTCACAACGCGCCTGTCTCTGAAGTACTTAAAACGCTGGAGAAGGCGTACCAAGTGGATATACTATTTGATGAAGATTTGCTTTCTGACTGTCCCCTTACCGCCACATTGACTAACCAAAGCCTTTATGAGAAATTGACCATCATTTGTGAAGCCATTGAAGCCCATTACGAAGTCATCGACGGGCAGATAGTGGTACATAGCAAAGGATGTAAATAAAAAAGGAGGGTAATGGTACCAGCATCGCCCTCCTAGTTTCGAAATCCCCTTAATGGTTCTGACGCCTAAGCACATCTTTTTTCAAGGATGCAGGGGATTGTTTTACCAAATTTTCACCTTAATAAAACAGTTCAAAAGTATGAAAAAAAGCGTACACCTCCAAGTATTCCTCAGAGCTATGCGTATCTCGCTCACTCAGATTTTAATCGCCATTTGGTTCATGAGCAATGCCTACGCTACCGACAGCAACGCTCAGTCGGTGCTGAACCAAAAAATCACCCTTCGTCTCCAAAAACAAGACGTCGAAACCGTATTTAACCTCATTGAAAAGCAAGTAAGTGCCAAATTTGTCTTTAGCTCAAAGATGATTCAGGCCAATCGTAAAATAAACATCAATGCCGACCAACAACCTCTACAAAAAGTCTTAGATGACGTAACCAAATCGTTGGAACTCAACTATAAAGTAACGGGCAACCTCATCATTATCAGTCGAACCGCCAAAAGTTCTTCCTACTTTTCTCCCTCTTTTCAAAACGAAGAAGCCGCAAAAGCCGAAGGGCATACCATTTCGGGAAAAATAACCGATGCCAAAGGCGATGCACTGATTGGAACGACGGTGATTTTGAGCTACCAAAACAAAGGCCAAGTCGCTGATAAAAATGGGATGTTTACCTTTAGTGATATTCCCAATGGCAACTACACCCTCAACCTAAGTAGCATTGGTTTTATCACGCTCAAAAAAGAAGTAGCCGTCACGGGCAACGACGTTCAAATCACTATCGTTCTTCAAGAAGATAATCTTCAGCTCGAACAAGTAGTGGTTACCTCTAGCGGTTCGCCCAAGAAGAAAATTGAATCGAGCGTAGCTATTTCGACCATCAACGCCAAACAACTAAGCCAACGCCCTCCCCTCAACAGTACCGATATGTTGAAGGCCATTCCAGGACTTTCGGTTGAAAGTAGCGGAGGCGACGGCCCAGGAAGTGTGCGGGTTCGCGGATTACCAGGCGGTGGCTACGTTTTTATGGGTGTCATGGAAGACGGCCTTCCTGTGCTTCCGACAGGTTTTAGTACCAGCCCCTCCGCCGACCAGTACTACAAAGTAGATTTGACCATCAAAACCGTTGAAGCCGTTCGCGGTGGGCACGCGGCTGTATTGTTGGCCAATACCCCTGGTGCGCTCATCAACGTGATTTCTAATACAGGGGGCGATAAATTTTCGGGGAAAGTAAAATATACGCGCGGTTTGTCCCAAAATGCCAATCGTTTTGATGCCAATTTTGGGGGTAAAATTGCCCCAAAGCTCAAATTTAACGTAGGTGGTTTTTACCGCGCCGACGATGGGATTCGCCCGCCCTCGTACCGCGCCAACGAAGGTGGTCAGTTGAAAATGAACCTTACCTACGAAATCAAGCCCAATAGCTACATTCGTTTTTATGGAAAATACCTCAATGACAAAACGGCTTGGCTCGTGCCTTCGTACTACAGCTACGACGGTTCAGGGCAAGGAAAAGCATTGCCTGATTTTGATTTGTTGACCCAAATTTTGGCCACTCGCGACACCAAAGTATCATTGGTAGCACCTACTGGCAAAACCTACAATTATGATTTTTCGGACGGCGTCCATTTGAAGTCATTAGCAGGAGGCATTGAATTTAAGCACATTACCAAAAACGAGTGGACGATTAAGAACAATTTGCGCTACCAAAGCACTACTTCCAATTTTACGGGGTCGATTATAACCGCTGCCACTTCTTATAAATCCAACGTCAACTACTATTATTCAGACGGGCAAACACTCAATAATCCGACGGGCTTCTACACAGGGCAATCATTTATTGGAACCAACAGTACCGACAAACAATTTTCTGACAACTTAGACTTTAACAAACAATTAGGCAAACATTCGCTTTCGTTTGGAGCGGGAATTCACACCTATGACATTGACCTTTTCTCGCTAGGAGCAACGTTCAACACCGAAATCGCGAACCAACCTCGTACCTTACTTATTGGAACTTCCACTGGAAACGGCTACAGCGGCATCAACATTGGCACCTACCGCAAAGGAACGACGGGCATTACTTCGGCTTGGGCTTCCGACGAAGTAAGTTTAGGAAACCTCACCCTTGACCTTGGTTTACGTGCCGACCGTTTCCACATCAAAGGGCAACGTTTACAAAACACGGCTCCCTTTACCAATTATACTCCCTTTGACGAAACCAAAACCTACGGCACCGCCTCGGTGGGTCTAAACTACAAAATCAATGACCATCACGCATTGTTTGGCCGTGCAACAAGAACTTACAGTGCTTTGAACATCGGCGACTATTCTAACTTTACCTTTAACCCCGATGCCGTCAAAGACCGTGGTGTATTTATGTCAGAAGTAGGCTACAAAATCAACACGCCTAAGTTTTCATTATTTAGCTCATTGGTATATGCAAAACTGACCAATATTGCTTCTAGTATGTTGATTCCGAATACCACCGCTGGGTTTATTTCCATTGGTACGTTTGCTTCGAGTCGCAACTTAAGTGCTGAAATTGAGGCCAGTTATACGCCATCCAAAAATCTCAATTTCCGTTTAGTCACCACTTTCCAAAACAGCAAATACACCCAATACGAAGTGACAGCACCTTCCAATGCCCGTGCCGACTTAGCTGGAAAGCTTTATTCTTGGTCGGGCAACTACGCCGAGCGTATTCCGAACATCATTTGGGAGCTTTCGGGAACGTATAACTACAAAATTTTCGATTTATTCGCCAGTTTCCGTCACATCGGTAAGCGTTGGAGCTCACCAAGTAACGTCTATCACATGGGTGGATACGACGAACTTTCGATGGGATTAGATTGCAAAATCACCAAAAAGTTGGGCTTCCGCGTATGGGGCGACAACCTTACCAACAGCCGTGGCTTGACCGAAGGCAACATTCGGGGAGATCAGTTTTTGTTGAACGGAAACTTTGAAAAAGGCTCGTTGCAAATTGGGCGCATTATCTTGCCACGCAGTTTCTGGACCTCCCTTACTTATTCCTTTTAATTTGCTTGGATTCATTGACCTACCTAGTTTTCATCCATTTGTTTCGTCTGCCGAGGTTTCTTGGCAGACGGATTTTTTTAAATCCAGCCAACGCACTAGAAACAAACAGTAGTAGCCTTTATAGAATTGAGTTTCGTATTTATAAAGATAAGGTTCAAAAACTTAACGTAACTTAGCCGCAATTTTTTTAGTTTCTAACTACACCTATACAAATGAAGTACCTCAAACTAACCTTGGCGCTTTTGAGCATGAGTACGCTTTGGGCGCAAACCAAACCAACCAAACCCGCTACGTTAGCTCGCCCCAAATTGGTGGTCGGCGTTGTCGTGGACCAAATGCGTTACGATTATTGGTTCCGTTACTATGACAAATACAGTGAAGGAGGGTTCAAACGACTCATGCGCGAAGGTTTCAACTGCCGCAACCACCATTATCACTACGCACTTACGGTGACGGCGGCTGGCCACGCATCGGTCTATACGGGTTCCACGCCTGCCATTCACGGAATTGTGGGGAACGACTGGTTCGACAAACGCCTTGGCAAAGGCATGTATTGCGTAGCTGACTCAACTGTACAGCCCGTGGGTACAACCAACGCTCCCGCAGGCAAAATGTCGCCAAAAAATATGTTGGTAAGCACCATTACTGACCAGTTACGCATTGGTACCAATTACCAAAACAAAACCATCGGAATTGCCATCAAAGACCGTGGGGCTATTTTACCAGCAGGTCATACTGCCAACGGCGCTTATTGGTTTGACAGCAAAACGGGCAACTGGATTACCAGTACGTTTTATATGAACGACCTACCGCAGTGGGTAAAAGATTATAATGCGAAGAAACGTCCGTCAGAGTTGATGAAACAAAACTGGAACACTTTGCTTCCAATTGAAAAATACACCGAAAGTACGGCCGATGACCAACCGTATGAAGCCAAACTTCCTGGGGCAAAAAAATCAGTTTTCCCGTATGATTTAGCGGGAATTGCAGGGGATGCATTTGGAGTATTGGCAAGTACCCCACACGGTAATACCGTTACCAAAGAAATGGCCTTGGAAGCATTGAAAAACGAACGGCTTGGCAAAGGAAAATCAACCGACTTCTTGGCCGTAAGTTTCTCTACGCCCGATTACGTAGGACACGGTTTTGGCCCCAACTCAGTAGAAGAAGAAGACATTTACCTCCGCCTCGACCGCGACTTGGCCGAATTGCTCAATGCCTTCGACGCACAAGTGGGCAAAGGGAATTACTTACTTTTCCTATCAGCTGACCACGGAGTAATGGACGTAACAGACCTTTGGAAAAGAAATCGTTTGCCCGCGGGACGTTTGAATATTGGGCAAGTAAATACGGCCGTAAAAGCGGTATTGAAAGAGAAATTTGGCGACGGTGATTTTATTCGTGCTTCCGAAAACTATCAGTTTTACCTCAACCACGATTTGTTGAAACAAAAAAACTTATCGGTTGATAAAATCGTGGAAGCCATCCGCCCAACAATGCTTGATTTTGATGGCATAGCCGAAGTACTCAATACCCACGATTTGAGCAATGCCAACATCAACGATTATTTGCTTACCCTCTACAAAAACGGTACGCACGCCAAGCGCAGCGGAGATATTCAGATTGTGACCGAACCAGGCTGGATGTCGAGCACCATTGCTGCCACCCACGGGGCGCCATATAATTATGACACCCACATTCCATTGCTTTTCTTCGGCTGGGGAATCAAACCAGGCGAAACTTTCAGCCGTACGGCCGTAGCCGATACCGCACCGACCGTGGCCGCGTTGCTCAAACTATTGGAGCCAAGCGGAAATATCGGGCACATCATCGAAGACGTGATGAAGAAATAAAAAATACCTGATTATCAATTATCTTAGAAATGTGTGGGGTAAATGACGGAATTTAGTCGAAGGATATTACGTTAAAAATTTGACAGGAAAAGAAATTTTCTTATCTTTCGACTAAGACATTGACCCCATACACTCAGGATATGCAACCAGAATTCGAGGAGAGACAACCCGATTGGCGGGATTCGGTTCAACGATTTGAGGTAATGCTCAAGAACCAAGAACACGATTTTTTTGATTTGGACACCTACGAACACATCGTAGAACATTACATTGGAGAGGGGAACTGGGAGCGTGCCTTGCAAGCCTGTGAGTATGGACTAGAGCATTTTCCACATTCGTTAGAGCTTTTACTGGACAAAGCACATTTACTTGCTCAAAAACAACGTTACGAAGAATCACTCGCATTACTTGAACGTGCCTCTCTTTTTCATCCCCACGACTTAGATGTCCTTTTTATGCAAGGCGGCATCTATAACATGATGGGTGATTATGAACAGTCGGTGGAAGTATATGAAGAAATGCTTCGCTACATCGAAGACGGCGACAAAGACGACGTACTGTTCCAAATTGGCCAAGCCTACCAAAATTCGGGCAAATATGACGAAGCGATAAAGTACTACAAATCATCGCTTGAAATTAACCTAGACAATGAAAGCGCGTTGTACGAACTGGCCTTTTGCCTCGAAATCATGGGGCAATTGGAAGACAGTATCGACTACTACAACGAACTCATCGACCGCGATCCGTATTCTTACAATGCGTGGTATAACCTGGGTATCGTCTATAGCAAACTTGGACGCTACGAAGAGTCGCTCCATGCGTACGATTATGCCACGGTCATCAAAGAAGATTTTTCGTCGGCCTATTTCAACATGGCCAATGCGTACATGAACTTAGACCGATTTGCAGAAGCAAATACCAATTATTTACGTACGCTTCAATACGAATCTCCCACGGCCGATTTGCATTGCCACATTGGTGCTAGTTTTGAAAAAATCAAAGACTTTGGCAAAGCCCTTGAACATTACCGCGATGCCCTCAAACTTGACAAAGAATGGGATGAAGCTTGGTACGGCGTTGCGGTTTGCTTGGCCGTTGAGGATAAATGGGTAGAGGCGCTCAATTGCATTCGGAAAGCCATTAAAATCAATGAATTCATTGCCGACTATTGGCTGTTGGTGGGCGACCTCGAATACAAAATTGGGAATGTATTCTCTAGCATGGAAGCGTTTGAAAAAGCCGCTGACCTTGAACCTGACTTTGAAGATGTTTGGCTCAAGTGGTCGTTGGCGTTATTTGATCAAAGCGATTTTAAGAAAGCCTTTGACGTAATTCAAGAAGGTCTAGATACCATCCCCGACAGCGCCGCCATGTATTATCGGGCGGTGGCCTATTTGCTTCATGGTGGCGAATACAAAGAGGCACTTTTGCACCTCGAAATTGCCCTCACCCTCGACTACAATGCGCATGAGCAATTGTACGTCTTTTTCCCTGATTTAGAAAAACAAAAAGCCCTGTTTAAATTAATTGAACAGCACCGTAAGTAGATTTTTGTCACTCCGAAGCGCGCTTCTTTTTGTCACTCCGACGTCAGGAGGAGCCTATATCCAAGCGATTGTAGGCTCCTCCTATCGTCGGAGTGACAAAAGAAGCCTACTTCAATTCCAACACCAACGTGGTCATCGCTGGTATTTTGAGGCTTCCCAGTGAATTTATCTTCTCTTCGGTCAAAACATTCGTTGCTCCCGTAAACCCTTTTGTACGTTCTGCAAAACGAGCTGTTTCTAACGTCGTTTCGGCCGAATTACTATTCATTACCACCATGATTGTTTTGGCAGCATCGTGCCTAAAATACACATAGACGCCATTTTGGGGAAGGTATTGGGTAAACTTGCCGTTGTACAATGAAGGGGTATTTTTACGATAATTGGCCAGTTTTTTCACCAAATCAAAAGCTTCATTTTCTTTGGCAGAGCGCCCAGCAGCCGTAAATTTGCTTTGCTTATCTCCTTTCCAGCCTCCCACAAAATCTTGGCGAACCTCAGCATCGGTTGGATTTTTGGTGTTTTTCATCAACACTTCGGTACCATAGTAAAGATGCGGAATGCCGCGCGTCGTCAACAACCACGTAATGCCCATTTTGTATTTGGCAAAATCCTCACCTATCACCGACAAGAAGCGGTCGGTGTCGTGGTTGTCCAAGAATGTTACCATCTTAGAAGGGTTTTTGTAGAAATAATCTTGCGCCAACGTACTGTAAAGGCGATTTACTCCCCCATCCCAACTCCATGGCTGCGTGAGGGCATCACCGATGGCCGAGTAACTTGGAAAATCGCAACTACTAGGAAGGTTACATTGAAAGGGATAGTTGACATTGTTCTGCACAAAATAATTCATAAAAGCAGGATTCGTCACAAACGTTTCTCCAAAAATGAGCATGTCAGGGTATTCATCCAACAAGGCTTTATTACAACGATTCATAAACTCCATGTCGTTGTACTTGTAGGTATCAATCCGCCAGCCGTCCACCCCAAACTCTTCCGTTGACCACAAAGCGTGCTGAATCATGTAGGTAGCAAAATGCGGATTTCGGGCGTTGACATCGGGTAAAAATGGCATAAACCAACCATCAATCAACAAACGGCGGTCGGCCTCTGTCCCATTGGGATCAAGCATTACTTGTTCTTTGTGGCTAGTTGCGGTATAAGTGGGCCACATATTGAACCAATCCTTCGTTGGCGGGTCCAGAAACATCCAATGGTCTTCCGACACATGGTTATAAACAGCATCCTGAACCAGTTTCATTCCACGCTGATGCAACGCCGCCGACAGCTTTTTGTACCCATCATTGCCCCCAAAACGACGGTCAATTTTGTAATGGTCGCTGAAGTGATAGCCGTGATAGGCTGCTTGCATATTGCCATGAAGCTCCTTTTTTAAGCCTGTATTATTTTCAATGACGGGAGTATTCCACAACGTCGTTACCCCAAATTCTTGTAGATAATCCAAGTGACTGATAATTCCCTGAAAATCACCTCCGTGGCGTAAATAAGGCACATTTTTATCCGCTTGCGTATCTAGCATATCCGAAAACTTATCGTTCGACTCATCGCCGTTGGCAAAGCGATCGGGCATAAGTAAATAAATAAAATCGGCAGTGGTAATGTTGTTTGGCTTGTGTTTGCGGGCCGCCAGCGGGAATTGTTGCGTATTTTTAAACTTGCCATTACTAAACACCAACTTAACAACCCCAGGTTTGGTCGTTTTGGCAATCACCAAGTCTATCAAAAGGTAATTGGGGTTTTCGAGTTTTTGTGTCTTTTTAATGGTTACCCCTGGATAAGCCAAATTCACTTTGGCGGTGCTGATGTTTTTACCATGTACCAATAGCTGCACATTCGGATTTTTCATTCCTATCCACCAGTTAGTAGGATGCAAGTGCTGAATATCAGGATTTTGTGCTATGGCAGGCATCGCCACACTACTTACCCACAAGGCAAGCAAAAAGGTTTTTAATACGTTTATCATAGGTTTAATCATCAATGGTACTTGAGGCCGAAGATAAAGAAAACTTTTTAGATTTATAAACAACCCTTTCGGCTGTAAATCAGGTACTGGTTCAGAAAATGTTAACCTGCGACACCACAAAATCACTAACTTTGCAACAAAAAAACAGTAACAGTTATGCCAGGAACAGAATTATACGGCGCAGAAGAGCGCAAAGAAATTAATGACGTTTTAGAGACAGGAGTTTTCTTTCGTTTTAACCACGAAGCACAACGTAATAATATTTGGAAAGCCCGCGAAATGGAAGCGGAAGTGTGTAAAGTAGTAGGGGCCAAATACGCCCATGCCGTTTCAAGCGGTTCGACCGCCATTCAGACTGCCCTCGTAGCGGCAGGAATTGGCACAGGCGACGAAGTGATTGTGCCACCGTTCACATATATCGCTTCGGTTGAAGCCGTTTTGATGATTGGCGCCTTACCCGTTTTTGCCGAAATCGACGAAACACTTTGCCTTTCAGCCGAAGGAATCCGCAAGGCCATTACTCCTAAAACCAAAGGGATTTGCCTAGTACACATGTGTGGCCAAATGGCTGATATGGATGCCATTATGGAGGTTGTTAATGAACATAACCTTATTTTGGTAGAAGATGCAGGACAGGCAATGGGTGCAAATTACAAAGGAATTTTTACAGGGCTTTGGGGCAAAACAGGAGCATATTCGTACGACTTTTTCAAAATCGCTACCGCTGGTGAAGGCGGAGTATTCGTAACAAACGACGAACAAGCCTATAAATTTGCTGATAGCTATTCTGATCACGGTCACGACCACATTGGCAACAACCGTGGTATGGAACAACACCCTATCATTGGTTTCAACTACCGTATTTCGGAGCTTCATGCGGCCGTTGGCTTGGCCCAAACACGTCGTGTTCCATACTTAGTAGAAAAGAACAACGAACACAAAAAGTGGTTGATGAACCGCCTTGCCAACGTACCTGGGGTTTCATTTGCGCGCATCCCCGATACCGAAGGCGATTCGGCTACGTTCTTGAATTTATTGTTGCCAGATACCGAAAGCGCACAGGCAGTTGTAGCCGAATTGAACGCAGCAGGTGTGGGTGGTTTCAACTACTGGTTTACCAACATGTACCATTTCATTAATCAGTGGGATCACCTCAAAGAAATGCGTACGGCGAGTAAATTAGCGGTTCAAGTATTGGGCGCTCCGCAAGATTATGCTAACCTTGATTTACCAAAGTCGCAAGAAGTAATTGGACGTTTGATTTCGTTTGGTGTTCGCGTCACATGGACACAAACCGAGCTTGAAACCCTTGCCAATAACCTCGAAAAGGCGATTCGGAAGGCAATGGCAGCTTATACTTGCTAACGGGCTTTGTTTTTGTATAGGTTTTAACTGCTTTAAAATTTTTGTTCAACATTTAAACCAAGTAAAAGCAAATGAAAACAACCGAACAAAAACTTACAGAACAACCCAAAAGTTTGGGTCGTTGGCTCATGGAAAGCAAGCGCCAAACCCAAAAGGAAATGCAAGAGGCAGCTCGAACAAATCTGAAATATCGGGCTATCATTGAACGATTAAAAAAAGCGAATGACTAATCATCAGACTCCTTATAAAATAGAGTTTTTAGGGGGAGAAGACAATGTTTACTTCTTCTTTACAAAATTCAGAGTAGGCTATCTTGTCAAGTTCAAACCCAGCTTTTACGTTCTTGACGCCGCTCCTATTGTTTCGGATAATGTCTATGAATTAGTCATTTATTTTACGACCAAGGTTTTCACGAAGCTGACGGCTTTAGCTATTCGGCGTCGCTAATTTTCAAGTCTGAAAATCCAATGAAAATTCAAATCATTACCGCATTGGATGATTTGGCCGCAAAATACAATCAACCTAAGTAACACTTTAATTTTCTTTTAGAAATATAGATTCATGCATAAAAATTTCAAAGGAATCGAAAAAACCGTTTTTGGACGGGGAAGTTTTAGCCAATTGGGTGAAATCATCGCCCCACACCGTAGCGAAAACAACGGCTACATGGTGTTTATTGTTGACAACTATTTCAAAGGTAAAGAATTAGAAAGCCGCTTGCCCGTTCAACCCGAGGATACCGTTTATTTCATTGACGTTGACCCGCATGAGCCTACTACTGAGCAAATTGACACCTTGCGCGATGAGATTTTGGCCAACAAAGGTTTGCCTTCGGGCATCATTGGAATTGGCGGTGGAGCCATTATGGACATTGCCAAGTGCGTGTCGTTGATGGTAACCAACGAAGGTTCTTCTACCTTGTACCAAGGGTTAAACCTCATCAAAAAACCAGGCATTTACCACGTAGGCGTTCCTACTATTTCGGGAACTGGCGCGGAGGTCTCTATGACTGCCGTATTGACAGGGCCTGAGAAAAAATTGGGTTTAAAATGCGAGTGGACGGTTTTTAATCAAGTGGTACTTGACCCTGAATTGATTGCGACTGTTCCACGCGACTGGTGGTTTTATGTGGGAATGGATACCTACATTCACTGCATTGAATCAGAAAATGGGCAGTTTAACAATGCTTATTCTCACGCTTACGCCGAACAGTCGATGAAGCTTTGTCGTGATATTTATTTGGGAGAAACAGCAGGGCAAACTTCCGAAAATGACGATAAACTGATGGTTGCCTCATTGATGGGTGGTTTGAGCTTGACGTATTCAGAAGTGGGTATTTGTCATGCGATTAGCTACGGACTTTCAAAGATTTTGGGAATGCGCCATTGTTACTCCAACTGCATCGCCTTCAATCATTTGGGAGATTATTATCCAGAAGGTGTAGCCGAATTTAAACAAATGGTGGCTCAACATAACATCACACTGCCGCAAGGATTGTCGAAAGACTGGACCGATGAGCAAATTACGGCGATGGCCCATGTCTCGTACAAACTTGATCACATGTGGAATCATGCAGTAGGATATGACTGGCAAGAGAAAGTAACGATTGCCGACATCGAAGCAATTTTTAGACGATTGTAATTTTTATCCTTTCCAAGGTTTGGAACCTTGGAAAGGTTTTTTCTACCATCATAAAGTATCTTCGCAAACACATTTGAGTCTCAAATCAAAAGATAATCGTTTACAAAACCATTCCAAAGTTTAAAACTTTGGAATGGTTTTTTTACCCGTCTCAAAATATGTTTTCAGATACATTTGAGCCTGAAAAGTGCTATCATATTTTTAATCACGCAGTACATGACAATTTGCTTTTTATACAAGACACAAATTATCACTATTTCCTACAACAACTTACGAAACATACCCAATTCGTCTGCGACTTGTATGCTTATTGTTTAATGCCAAATCATTTTCATCTTTTAGCTAGAATTAAAAATCAAGAATCATTGATAGAATATTATCATACCAGAAACCAAGCAAAAGACCCACAATACAATGCTGCTAACTTCGATAAAACGACATTCGATACGCACAAGTTTGTGATGCAACAGTTTCAAAATTTTTGTAACGGATATGCACAGGCATTCAATCGCTTTGCCAATCGGAAAGGGGTTTTATTTATGGATAATTTGAAAAGAAAAGTGGTTAAGAATGAAGTATATTTTACAAAATTGATTCATTACATCCATTACAACCCTGTACATCATGGGTTTTGTAAAGACTTAAACGGTTGGCATTTTACCTCTTATCATTCTTTTTTAGACAATCGAACCACTCCCTTAGCGCGTGAATATGTTCTCAAATGGTTTGGCTCTCCACAAGAATATTCTCGTTTTCATCAGTCAAAACCTGATTCAAGGTTGACTAATTTAATGGAATTATAGACTCATGAAAAAATCAGGTAAAATAAAGGCACCTCCCGCTAAGTTTCAGACCAAAAGCGCAGCGGCCATCGCGAAACGAACCGAAGAAATCAACGCAAATTCGTTGAAAGGCTTGGTGATTCGTTCGACAGGCTCTTGGTACGACGTTCGTGATGAAGAAGCACAAATCTGGCGCTGCCGACTACGAGGGAAATTTAAGTTTCACGACTTAAAAGTAACCAACCCCGTGGCCGTAGGTGACCGTGTGTTTTGGGAAATTGAGGACGAATCGTTGCAAACGGGCATCATTAATGACATTGAACCTCGTGCCAACTATATTGCACGAAAATCGGTTCAAAAATCGGCTCACTCTCACTTACTTGCCGCCAACGTTGACCAAGCTATTATCGTAGCCACTTTGACCTTTCCACGTACATCGCTGGGGTTCATCGACCGCCTGTTGGTGGTTGCCGAATCGTTTCGGATTCCGAGTGCAATCATTTTCAACAAACAAGATTTGTTTGACGAAGAAACCAAAGAATACCAAGACTACTTGATTAAACTCTATCGAGGGTTGGGTTATACGTGTTTTACGACATCGAGCGTCACAGGTGAAGGTGTGGAATCTTTTCGGGAGCTTCTGTCGGGAAAAATTTCGGTTTTATCGGGACACTCAGGTGTGGGTAAATCAACATTGGTCAATGCCATCGCTCCGCATCTCAACCTGCGCACCAACGAAGTTTCGACCTTTGCCAACAAAGGCGTTCATACCACGACTTTTGCCGAAATGTTTGAGCTGGCGCCGTCCACTTTTATCATCGACTCCCCTGGCATCAAAGAGTTGGGTTTATCGGAGATTGAAGAAGAAGAAATCAGCCACTATTTTCCCGAAATGCGTGATTTATTGAACGAATGTCGTTTCAACAATTGCCTTCACATTGATGAGCCAAAATGCGCCGTCAAAGACGCCGTTGAGGCGGGCACCATTGCCATGAGCCGCTACGAAAGCTACTTGAGTATGGTCGGTGGGCAAGACAACCGCAAATGATTTTTTGATTGACCTAAAAGCAAAAGAGGCGCAAATTGCGCCTCTTTTTTCTTGGTGGGGGTTGATTGAATTATTAATACCCTGGGTTTTGTGCAAATACAGAAACACCTTCTGCATTTTTTGCACTACGGTCAATCTGTGTTTGAGGGATTGGACGTAAATTGTGAATAGGCTTCACGTTAGTTGCAGCTTGAGGGTTGTATTTCTGAACTCTCTCAACCAACAATCCCCAACGCTTCAAGTCCATCCAACGGGTTTGCTCACCTGCCAACTCGCGACCACGCTCTTCTATGATTTGTTCAAAATTCATGTCCGCTTCTTTGATAAGCATGGCATCTTTTTTACCTGGCCAACCCGCACGGAAACGTACTTGGTTGAATGCCGCTACGGCTTCTGCCTTGTTTCCTGACTGTAAATAAGCTTCTGCTTGCATCAGTAACACATCCGCCAAACGGAATGCAAAATAATCGCGGCTACCTGCTTCATACGTTAGGTCAGGGCGCTTGGTATCAAAAAACTTAGTCAATGTAGGAAATAAAGCCTCATTGTACATACTTGGCACCAATACTTGGTATTTTTTGGCAGCACGTTGCGCCTTTGTCCACTCAACTCCTGGAATAAAAATGGCCGTGTCGCCAGCAGCAAACGTTATCTTCGTTTTTGAATCATCAAAAGAAGGGTTCAAGTTAGTACCAGGATTATTGGAGAGCCATGTATCTCTGAACGTCTTTTTGTAACGTGAGTCATTGGTTCTATCTGCAAAAAGCGTATTCAACAAATAAGAAGTAGGTCTCAAACGCTTGAATGGACGACCATAGAATACATCCCGTTTCAAACCTGGCTGCACATCATACTGCATCCCAAAAAACAAGTGAAGGTTATTTCCACCATTTACCGCCCCTGTATTATTGGTAAGGTTCGTTAACGGATCAGTAGTATACTGAACCGCAAAGACCACTTCGCTATTCACTTGGTTGTTTTCGTCAAAAACACTTGCAAAATCATCTAGCAATTTAAACCCATAAGCCGTAGTTACCGTTTTACACAAGGCCGCCGCTTTTGCAAAGTCGTCAGCGGCTTTAGAAGCAGAGTATGCTTTAGCTAAATAGACTTTCGCCAATAAAGTTTCGGCAGCTGGTTTGGTAGCACGACCATAGTCAGATGACTGAGCTTTTGCTTCCAAGTCAGGAATCGCTTCGGTCAAATCTTTGATAATAGCCGCATACATTTCAGCATCAGAAGCTCTTTTGGTTTCTTTAGTAGGTGCCAAAGTCTCTTTCAAGCGCAAATCCACTCCACCAAATTGTTGGTGTAAAATATAGTAATAATGCGCTCTCAAAAACTTAGCCTCAGCCACTCTCAACTTTTTAACCGCATCCGAAACTGTCGCCGCTGGTGCTCGGTCAATGATTGCATTACAGGTATTAATACCACGATAAAGCTCATCCCAAGTATTGATTAGGTAATCCACTGTTGGTTGAAGCTGCGTATCATAAAAATGGAAGCCCTTGTACCCCCCATCTGCACCTGTGGCGTAGATGTCAGTACCATACTCTGTGAGGGTAAGCCCCTGCTGAGTTCCATAGTAATATCTAAGAGACGAATAAGCCGATTTTACAGCATCTTCAAACCCTTTAGGCGTATTGATGTAGTCATTCCCAATACCAGATATGACTTTTTCATCCAAAAGATCCTTACATGACTGTGTTGTTAATAACAACGCTGCCACACCAAAGATTTTAATGGGTTTTATTATATTATTCAATTTCATTGTCGTAAATGTTTTAAAAGTCTTTGTTTAAAAGTCTAAATTAGAACCGAATGTTCAAACCCACCGTTGTAACCGATGTTGCTGGAACAACGTTTGAACTAACCGATGTTGTACCATTTCCCGACGAAGTAATGGTTGCTTCAGGGTCGATTCCATTGTACTTACTACGGTATTCAGACCAGATTTTTGGTTGTTGAATACTCATATAAAAGCGCAAAGATTCCATACCCAATTTGTTAGCAATGCCTTGTGGGAATGAATAACCAAAGTTAATGTTTCTTAGCTTAACAAATGTACCGTCAAAATAAATCAAAGTCGTGTTGAATTGTGGGTACTCTTGGGTACTGAATGGACGAGGGAATTCATTCGTTGGGTTATTCGGTGTCCAGTAGTCCACTTTGATTTGCTGATAACGTCCCGCTAATTGGTTTCTATCTTGGTGGAAACCGCTCACAATCATGTTACCGAAACGACCGAATAAGAAGGCTGACAAATCAAACCCTTTGTAAGAAAAACGTGTTGTAAATCCTGCACTAAAGTTAGGAATATCCGAACCGAGCATTACCCTATCTAAGGCATTGATGATACCGTCTCCGTTCGTATCCTGTACTTTTATTTGGCCGACACCAGCCCCAAGCGGGTTAGCTTTATCAGCTGGATAAAATTTAGCAGCGGTTTCTTTTTCTTCCAACTGCCAAATACCTAACTTTTTATAATCAAAGTACGAGTTCAAAGGCTGTCCGATGAACCAACGGTTTCCTAAATCATCCACTTTTCCGTTGTAAAGTGAGACAATCTCTTCTTTGTTTTTAGTGAAGGTAAAGTCCGTAGTCCATTTGAAACCACTTGGTGTGTTTACGTTAACAGTCGTGAACCCTAATTCAATCCCTTTGTTACGCGTTTGACCAACGTTACGAGTCACGGCTCCAAAACCAATTGAACCTGGCAATTGATCAGACAATAATAAGTCGGTTGTATTGGTTTCGTACAACTCCAACGAACCTTGGATACGGCCTCTCAAGAAACTAAAGTCAACCCCAATGTTAGCAGTGGCCGATGTTTCCCATTTCAAGTCAGGGTTTCCGATGGTATTTGGACGGTATCCAAAGGCTGCGGTAGTTCCCCAAGCATAAGCCGTTCTTGTCAACAACCCTTGTGTTTGGTAGGGTGCCACCCCTTGGTTACCCACTTTACCCCAACCAGCGCGGAGTTTCAACAAGTCAATCCAAGTCACCCCTTTCAAGAAAGGTTCGTTACTGATATTCCATCCTAATGCAATTCCTGGGAAGTTACCATACTTAGTATTCTCACCGAAACGGCTAGAACCATCACGACGAATTGTAGCAGTCAACAAGTATTTATCATTAAAATCGTAATTGATACGAGCCATGTACGAGTTAATCTTCCATTGTGTCAAGCCACTACCTACACCCAAAACTGACCCTGCGTTCCCAAGGTTATAAAACTGTTGTGTTTCGGCAGGAACACCTTGTACATCAGCAGTGTATCTCTCAAAATTATCGCTTTGAATAGATTGAAGTAATGTAACACCAAAGTTATGTTTTTGAGCGAAAGTTTTATTGTACGTTACAATATTCTCCAATGTCCAGTTGAAACCAAAGTCATTCCGTGCAGAAGCCTGTGCATCTCCTAATTTACGTGCGTTGGTAGCTCCGCCAATAAAACGTCCCCAACGTGAAATCGTAAAATCTGGGCCAAAGTTTACGCGATACTTTAAGCCTTCGATGATTTTCACTTCCGCATAAATACTATTGAAGATTCGGTATTTTTTGGTATTGTCCACTTGTGCCCCTGGAACAACCTCCGCCAATGGGTTGGTCAACAAGGCATCATTTGTTGGAGAAAAGATGATGTTTCCATTATCATCATAAGGACGCGCCAATGGGTTTTGCTGAATCGTAAAACCATAAGGGTTCAAGTTTTCACCATTTCTGATACTATACATAGTATAAGAAGAAAGACCGACCTTCAACCACTTATTAACACTGTGGTCGATATTGGCTCTCAAAGAAATACGCGTATAATCTAATCCAGCGGTAATCCCTTTATCTTGAAAATAGCCTCCTGAGATGTAAAACTGCGTTCTATCATTTCCCCCTTGCACACCTAGCGAGTGGTTTTGCATAGCTCCGTTTCTTAAAAGCAAATCCTGCCAATCTGTATTTGTACCAGCGGCAAGTCCTTTCGCTACGGCAGGGTCACCACCTAAAACTGCTACTTTGGCATCTGCTGCGGCATCTGCAACACCCGTTGGAACAGGATTTCCAGCAGCATCTTTATAACCGTTGGTAGCACGATAGGCTTCACGAACGTACTCGGCAAATTCTGGCCCGCTGAACAATTGAATTTTATCAAGTGGCTTAGAAACCCCACCGTACGTATCAAATGTGACGGTCGTTTTTCCTTTTACCGCTCCTCTTTTTGTCGTTACAAGCACAACCCCGTTTGCTCCTCTGGCTCCGTAGATGGCCGTGGCTGTTGCATCTTTTAATACTTCCATTGAGGCCACGTCACTTGGGTTCAAGTCTTCATAGCCCGCCGAAAGAGGAATTCCATCAACTACATAAAGCGGGTCGTTTCCAGCATTAAATGAACGACGACCACGAATCAAAATCTTTGGTACAGAACCTGGTCTCGAACCCGACTGAGATACGTCAACCCCAGCTACGCGTCCTTGCATGGCCTGGCCGATGCTCGTGATAGGCATTTCTTGAAGTTGCTTGGCAGTTACTTGTGAAATCGCACCCGTCATTTGGCTCTTTCTCTGCGTACCGTACCCTACAACTACTACCTCAGTGAGTGATTTTTGGTCAACCACAAACGTCACATTGATTGTTGTACGGTTTCCAACGGTTACTTCTTGTTTTTCAAAACCAACGGCCGAAAAAACCAACACGGCGCTGTTGTCTTTTACAGTCAGCTTAAAGTTTCCATCAGCGTCGGTATTAGTCCCAGTTGTAGTACCTTTTACGATGATGCTTACGCCAGGGATTGCAGTATTATCTTCGGAAGACACAACCTTACCTGTCACCGTCTTATCTGCATTCACAGTTGCAGTTACTCTCACGCCACTGCCATTCGTTGGTGGGGTTTTGGCCTCTGCTCCTGATGCACTCAGCACCAGAGCCGCCGCCCACACACTACACAAGATAGAGATTTTCC
This sequence comes from Runella limosa DSM 17973, assembly GCF_000482465.1. GTDB lineage: Bacteria > Bacteroidota > Bacteroidia > Cytophagales > Spirosomataceae > Runella > Runella limosa. The sequence goes on along the minus strand of NZ_AXVJ01000041.1, from coordinate 158,694 downwards.
TCATGATTTGTCAAGGTGATTTTAATTGAGATAGAATTATTTTGGGTTTTTGTATTTACTAATAGGTTTGAAACACATTCGAGTTTAAGATTCCTCTTCAAAATGGACAATATTTTATCCAGATTATTCTACGCAAACGTTATCGGGAACGTTGCCAAAATGGTAGTTTTCAAATTCAAAGTTGGTTTTATTCCGTTTTTTCAGGCATATTACCCTTGTTTTCACTTTGAACAATCGACTAAATTTTTGTACTATTTTAATATCAACAAGTTATTTGAGTACACCAATTGGCTTTTTTTGCCGATGTAATTTGTTTCTAAGAAATTTTCCAGATAATCAAACCAAGAAGAGCAACCCCTACCACTAGGGCAATAAACCAGCGAATAAAATAAAGAGCAGAAGCCAAAGGTTTGACTTCTTGATCGAGGGGGTCAATTTCGGGAATGGTGTTTACAGTCTCAATCACACGCTTCCAAAGCCCACGCACCTCTTGGGCAGACATACCCATGTAAGCATCCGACAATTGGCCTACCAATGCCCGTGCTTCTTCGACTTCATCTGATTTGTAGGGGTGATTATTGAGCCAAACTTGCCAGAAGTTACTCAATTCCATATCGTCAGGTTGCTGCACCCACTTTATAAAAAGTGGTTCTGCTGCAAAATCCTCAACGGTGTACTGAGCAAAATTTTTCATCGGGTACTTTGGCAATTCAACTAAGAATAAATACTGCCAAATAAGCGACCAACTCCAAGATTCTACTGACAAAAACCTAAATTTTAGAAACAGACTTTTAAGTGTCTCTTAATCGTAGTTAATACGGCTTACGATACTGCGCCCGAGCGTGATTTCGTCGGCATACTCCAAATCCCCCCCGATGGGGATGCCACGCGCTATGGTTGAGGTTTTTACGCCAAAAGGCTTTAATTTTTTCTGTAAATAAAAGGAAGTTGTATCGCCCTCCATGGTAGGGCTAAGGGCCAAAATAATTTCTTTGACCTCGGTATTGCTTTGTAGGCGCGAAAGCAGACTTTCTATGTTCAAATCGCTCGGGCTTATCCCTTCTAGGGGTGAAATTATCCCACCTAGTACATGATATAGCCCATTAAATTGCCCCGTATTTTCAATGGCTAGTACGTCACGACTATCTTGTACAACGCACAAAATACTACGGTCGCGTTTGGTACTGAGGCACACCCCACAGAGCTCATCATCCGAAATATTGTGGCACTGTTTGCAGTACTGTGTTTTTGTCCGCACTGCCACCAAAGCAGTGGCCAAGCTTTGGACATCTTTTTCTGGCCGTTTGAGCATGTGTAACACAATACGAAGCGCGCTTTTTTTTCCGATACCAGGCAATTTGGCTACTTCACTAACGGCTTCTTCGATCAGTTTGGAGGGGAAATTCATGTAGAGCTATAAACGAATATTTTACAAAAATACGAATTGTAGCAGCATTCTGCAAAGGCTTTTTGGGTACTCAGCTCTTGTCAATGGCAATTGCAAAAGCTGACGACAATCAGTTTTTGTGTGTGAGAGATGTTACAAAAGGCCGTAGGGTAACCCCCTACTTTTGTCCCAACAATTAACAACACAAAAACACATTTACCAACATGAAAATCGAACAAATTTATACGGGATGTATTGCCCACGCGGCCTATTATTTGGAGAGCAACGGCGAAGCCGCCATTTTTGACCCCCTCCGCGAAGTACAGCCGTACATAGACCGCGCGGCCAAAGACAAGGCCAAAATCAAATACGTTTTTGAAACCCACTTCCACGCCGATTTTGTCAGTGGTCATTTGGATTTGATGAAAAAAACGGGCGCAATTATAGTATTTGGGCCTACGGCCAAACCTGCCTACGAAGCTACTGTTGCCGAAGACAATCAACTTTTTCAGGTTGGCGACTGCACCGTTAAGGTCATTCATACGCCTGGGCACACCATGGAGAGTACGACCTATTTGCTTATTGACGAAAATGGCAAGGAGCACGGCCTCATTACGGGAGACACCTTATTTATAGGAGACGTTGGTCGGCCTGATTTGGCACAACACGTCATTGCGGATTTGACAGAAGAAAAACTGGCTGGGTATCTTTTTGACTCATTACGAAATAAAATCATGCCCCTCAGCGACGACCTCATCGTATATCCCAACCACGGAGCGGGTAGTGCCTGTGGCAAAATGATGAGTAAAGAAACAACCGACACGCTCGGTAACCAGAAGAAATTTAATTATGCCCTTCGTCTTGACATGACAAAAGAAGAATTTATCACTTCATTGTTGACAGGATTGACAACGCCTCCAGGCTATTTTCCGCAAAACGTTTTGATGAATATCAAAGGTTACGAAAGTTTGGACAATATCATGGATCGCGGAAACCGTCCACTTTCGGCCGAAGAATTTGAAACGGCTGCCAATGAAACCCAAGCACTGGTGCTCGACACCCGCAGCGCAACCGATTTTGCCAAAGGGTTTATTCCTAACAGTATCAACATTGGCATCGACGGTAGTTTTGCCCAATGGGTCGGTGAAATGATTCCAGGCGTAAAACAAGAGATTTTGCTAGTGACCGACGAAGGCCGTGAAGAGGAGTCCATCATCCGTCTTTCTCGGGTAGGTTATGACAATACATTGGGGTATCTCAAAGGTGGCTTTAACGCTTGGAAAGCTGCCAACAAAGACATCGAAACCGTCGATAGAATCACCGCTGAGGAGTTTGCAGAACAGTTCACGACGCAGCAGCCGATTGTGATTGATGTGCGCAAAAAAAGTGAATTTGATTCAGAACACGTGGAGGGTGTCACCAACATTCCATTAAATACCATTAACCAACATTTAGCCGAATTTCCGAAAGACAAACCGTTTATTTTGCATTGTGCAGGCGGATACCGCAGTATGCTGGCAGCGTCGATTTTAAAATCCAGGGGTTGGGATAATTTTGTGGACGTAGTAGGTGGATTTTCAGCCATAAAGGCTACAGCTAAAGTTCCCATTTCAGATTATGTATGTCCGAGTACATTGTTATAATAAACGGCTTACTGTATAACAGAAAAGCCCCTGCCGAAGCGGGGGCTTTTCTGTTTATAGATTCTATTTATTCAACTAGAATTTCACCACTTTGAGCGTTGCTTGCTTATCTGGGGTGGTTACGCGTAAGAAATAGATACCTTCTACCAGCTTTTCTACCTCAAACTCTTCTTGATGAGATTGCGTTTCTGGCACAAATCTACGCTCTAACATTGAGCGACCTGCCACATCAACCAGTTCAGCCTTAACAGTTTGTCCTTTGGCACCTTGAATACCCAAACGCATCACTTTGGTAACTGGGTTTGGCATTACTTGCGCGAAAGAAGTAGAATTTGATGATAAATCACCGTCTGTTAACTGCTGACCGCTCACTGCTGACCGCGCCGCACCTTGTCCTGGGCCATCTTTTGAAACAATGCGGAACCAAAATTCTTGGTAGGCTAACACATTACCTTGAGGTTGACGAGTAGCTGGGTAAATACTTCCCCAACCCTTCATATCCCAATAACGAACGCTAAGTTTGTACAATCCTTTTGGCAAACCTTCATCATATATGTTTCCTCCCGCTTCATTCACTTGATAGAAGCCATAAGCAGGGTGGTTAGGTGCATATAACTCAGTCCAGCCTTCACGGTTAGCATACATAAAGTAAGGAGCATTGTTTTCGTGCGTATTGAACGAACGTACTACACCTGTTTCAGGCGTTGCTCTCATATCAAACGTCAACGAACCATTTGTTCCTAAAGCACAAGCATCGGCATGAATCGTCCAATAACGCGGAGCTGTTTTATTTAAGTTTTCCGTAAAATAAATCGTTGGATTACCTTGGTTACTGAAATCCAAGTCTGGGCCACCATCCTTGGTGATAAATTGACTACTCCACAGCGCCTTATCATTGGAAGCTTTAACTGCCGATTGACTTTGGCCAATGTTGATTAGCGTTATATCAAATGACTTCCAAAGGATACTTTTAGGTTCACTAAATGGCGTCTGGCAACCACTTCCCAAAATACACTGTGCCGAGTATGACTGCGTAATTGCGTTGTTAAATGCCACCGTCAACACAGCATCTGTTGCTGATGTATTCCACAAAACACTCGCACCAGCTGGACAGTTTGTAGTAAGCGTAACCGAAGTCCCTGTACAAACTGATTCTGCACTTGCAGTCACGATTGGCGCCACGTTCACAGGTAGCACTGTGTAAGTAACGGTGTTGCTAGGCGTACTCAAACAACCCTCTGCATTTTGGCAACGAGCATAGTATGATGTAGTGGTTGTCGGTGGCGTCGTTGGCAAATTTGGTAATACTTGGTTGGTGGTAGCATCATACCATAAAGTGGCGAAACTACCGCAGGTTGTGCTTCCTGTAAACGTACTCGAAGCAGTACAGCTATTTAGCGGTGTAATAGAAACCGTAGGCGTAATACTTATTGTTGTTAGCTTTAATGTCATAACCGCTGACTCAGTTTCAATACACGAAGGTGTCCCGTCAGATTTACGGCAACGAACGCGGTAATTATGGAAGTTTCCATCCACAATCTGAGAAGGAATTGTTGTTGAATAATCTCCTCCATCAACCGAATAAAGTAACACCTCACCTGCTCCACAAGTCGCATTAAATACCAACGCATTGCCATCTTGGTCACACAATGTCGCCGATTGACCTGCTTGGATGGTCGTTCCGTCAGCTACCATTGACACATTTTGTGGTGTAGATGCACGATAATTGATTTTAATCGAAATCGCGTTAGTAATCGTCGATGGGCACGCATTACACGAAGCTTGGTATTGGTATTCTGTATTATCGCTCGGCTGCGATGTTGGCGCAGTTGCAGTCCAATCAGACCAAGCAGCAGCACCTATTTTTGTCCGCCAAAGCACAGGTCCAGACAAACAATTAGTCGTGATAGTTGACGCCAAAGTGTTGTTAGAAGGATTAGCATCTATGTCACATAGCGTTGTATTGTTGCCTTCTACAAACTTTGTTCCATTCGCAACAATTTTAATCTGTGGTTTAATATTCACCGTTATTGTTCCCGTAGTACTTGTCGTAACACAAGGCCCTGTTGTAACGATGTTATAAGAAAATACACCACTTGCCGTTGGCACTCCGCTGATCGAAACAACCCCTCCATTTACTGCATAAGTTACCCCCGCTGGTAATCCAGTTATGGATACTCCAGAAGCAGCTCCGCCCAATGTGTACGTGATTGGGACAATAGCCGTTCCAATACATGATGCCTGTGCGTCGGTACCTACAGCTGATGACAGAGCTATAGAGTGGTTCAAGTTTACCGTGATGGTCACCGAGCCTGTTAGAGTTGATGTGCAACTACCATTTATTCCGCTCACTAGATTATAGGTAGTAGTACTTGAGAGTGCTCCAGTATTGAATGTACCAGTACCTGCACCGTTCAAAGCCAATGTATAGCTTCCACTGCCATTGATGTTATAGGTAACGCTTGTGTTTGGCGTTCCTGTCACAGTAATCGTTGCATTGCCTCCTTCACAAATAGTGGTGGCCGTACCAATCGTAGCAACACCCACACATGGTACACAACTTCCAGGAACTGGCTGAAAACCTACCGTACCACCGTCGCTGTCTGTTCCCGATGACAAAAATGGTGCATACTGGATATTAGCGGAGGCAATTCCTGCTATATCGGGTGCTCCGCCTGGATTTGAAGCAGTTCCGCCAAATGCAACAGGAATCAAATCTGCATACATTGGTTCTGAGCTATTAGCCGTCGAAATTACTGGCGAAGTTGTCCCGTACCAGTTACAGTTAAAGCCCTTTAGATTGCTTCCTGCAGCTGGTAAGCTCCCCCCTGTTTGGCGGTCAACTACTCCTCCGTACCAGTTTCCTGTGATTTTATTTTGGCTAAAAGTACTATTTACAGCCGTTTGAACTGGGCTATTTGAACCGCCACTTGCATCCAAAAATAGTATTCCAACCGTCCAGTTATCTGTCACCTCATTTTCGGTAAACAGTGTATTATCTGTTTGGTTGCGGAATATTACCCCCGTGCGGTTGTTCGTAATGATGTTATTGTGAATGTTATTGCCATTACTATTGTTTACATCAATGGCATTACGGTTGCCTACAAGCTTTGAGTTCTTCAATTCGACCTTGCTTGTCTGTCCTTGTACAGCTACTCCCGCTGTATTCAAGCCCACATTGTTCCAATCCGTAGTATTATTACCTGCGCGAGTAATGGTAAAACCATTGATGATAACTCCATTCGCGGCAATCTGAAAGGTTGCCCCTCCTCCACCTATCGGGCCTTCAACGATAGACGCATCAATACCTGCTCCATTAATCGTTAACTGTTTTGTAACACTAACGTCCTCTTTATAAGTCCCTGCTGCAACTGTAATAATGTGACCGTTTTGAGTATCGGCATCATTTATCGCTGGCTGTATCGAACAAAAATACTCGTTCGTGCTTGTGTTTGTCACCAATCCTGAACCAATCCCGCCCACATTACGAGTGTCTGTCGTGTTGCCACTAAAAGTATTCCCAGAAATCGTATTCCCACACGTTATAGGTGAATTACCCCGTCCAAAATACTGATCCACTAAATTTGACTGGTCTGCATCTCCTGGATAATCCGACGTATTCTGCTGCTGTAATATCCCAACCTCATTATTCGTCAATGTATTCCCTGTTACACTATGGTTAGTCCCCTCTATCACTATCCCAAAGCCTTCACTCGAACTACTCTGCTGATAACCAGTTACAGTATTCCCCGTAATCGTTACACCATTAGGAACATCTACATTCGACGCCTGCTTACCTCTACGAAAGACTGCTATCCCAGCTCGGTCTCGTAAATCACTGTTTTGACTCGTCAAACTAACATTATTCCCTGATACCGTCACTCCGCCTGCTGGGTTCTTAATCTCTATACCATAACGACCTCCGCCAGTAATGGTATTATTGTTAATCGTGTTAGCGCCCGAAACCGTATTTAGTCCACTAACACCAATCGCATTGTCTCCTCCTGATATATCTATTGTATTCCCATTTATTTGTACATTCGACGCTGTACCATCTTGCAATTCAATCCCGCAGCAATTGTTGTTGGTTAAGCTATTATTACTAATCGTAATATTTTGCTTCAAACCATTCCATATCACTATACCACGGGCTCCAGTTCCATGATTATTTACCACTGAATTCGTAATAGATACATTCGTTATCGGACCATTGGCATAAAATCCTGAAGAATTAACGTTATCCAACAACGCAACATTCGTCACCGTTAGGTTATTGTTGCCGCCAATTCCATAAATACCACCATGCGAATTACCACTGCCACCAACAAACTTCTGAATCGTAAAATTCTTGATTGTTACATTCGTAACCCCATTGTTAAGTACTATTCCACTCTTCGTACCTAAACCCGTTCCATCCAAAACTTGCAAACTCTTATCTGTGCTTACACCCTGTAGCGTCAAGGACTTGTCAAATATCAACGATTCATTGTAAGTCCCTGCTGCAACATTGATTACATCTCCAGCACTCGCCGCAGCAATTGCAGCCTGAATCGTTAATTTTGGTGAACCCATACTTCCCGCATTACCGTCATTCCCTGACTTAGAGACATACAAATCTGCCGCAAGAAGAGGTATAGTAGTAAAAACAAATAAAACAAGAAACAAATAAAGCACGCTTTGTTGCCTTACCTTTAGGTAATATTTTTCCATAGAGGGTAAAATAGTAAATGGTGAAAAGATGATGATTAACTACATAATAAAACATATATTATAGACTGATTATGTTTTATTCGTCAAAATTCAACTTAAAAAAAAGGAGTAACAATACTCAATATCTAGTAATTGATTGAATGGTTTTTTATCTAAAAAACCTTACTTAATGTCAAATAGCGTATAACTATTTAAAGAAATAGATGTACCTACATTTATATTTTTCAACAAACAGTACTCAATATCAAGTATTTCTCAATTTCAAATTCAAAAAACTATATTACCAAATCCATTTTTTTTGTAATTTAGCCAACGTTATCACACGCAATAAATTCATTTTACTATCAATGGCCACCCCTACTACTTCAGCACACTCGGACGTTTTATCTCTTTGGAACTCAAAAAATATTCTAAACAAAAGCAACTCAAACCGACTTCACGTCGAATCCAACCCGCTATTAACATCTATATTTCAGATGGTTAGAACAGTACCTGTCGTGGTAGATGTAAAAAAAATGACCCAGCAGTATGTGGGTGTCGATGTTGAAGAATGGTGGGGATGGAAAATAGAAGAGATTTTTGGAGAAGGAGTTCTTTCTTACACAAAGCTTATACACCCCTCAGACCTTGGCGTTCACAATCTGTGTAATAAACTTTTATTCTACATTTTAGAAAGATGTAGTACGGAAGACAAATATAACCTTAACATACTCCTGAACTTTAAACTACGCAAATCAGATGGTAGTTACATCCACATTACCCAATCGGCCAAAATTCTTGAACTAGATTCTGATGGTAGCATTAGAAGCTTACTCGTATTGCTTCAAGAAAACAATACATTGAGCGATTCTTATCAAAGAAGGTACATTCGTTTTTGGGGAAAAGACTTTGACGGACGGCTGTACGAATACCTGCCCGATGTGGAAGACCTTCAACAGATAGAATTGCCCTCTAAACGTGAAATCGAGATTATAAGCTATCTCGTTTCAGGAGAAGAAAGCAAAACTATCGCCGAACATTTAAGTATTAGTAAGCATACAGTGGACACGCACCGTAGGCATATTTTGCAGAAATTTTATTTAAAAAATACTGGTGAACTTATCAACTTGATTCACATCACTCGTCTTTTAGACTCCTCTAACTGAGTCTCTTAACTTCTCTAGTGACAAGTTTTTCTGAAATTGTTGGTATTTTTTTGGTGAAACGCCAAAATGTTTTTGAAACATTTTGGTAAATTTTATGGGGTGCGCATACCCAATAATTTTAGAAACCGACGTAATGGTATATCCACTTCTAATAAGGTTTGCAGCATGATCCATTTTTTTCATCATATAATACTGGTGAAGGGTGACACCATAGTACTGTTTAAAAACTCGTTTAAACGTGCTTTCTCTCATACTAAGTTCTTCACAAATATTATCTAAAGATGGAAGTTCTGATTCGAAGTTTGGCCCTATATACTTATTAACTACTTGTTCTAATTTGTCAACAACTATGTTAGGGTATTCGGGTTGTTCTTTTTTTGAGACTTCTACCCTTTCGATTTTAGTAACAGTTATTTCTTCTTGTTTTTCACAAGGCTTAGAGGAATAACCAATTGAAAAAGGAATTCTTTTTTCAATTAAATCTCCTTCTATTCGTTTAAAATCTTCGATGTTTAAAACAATGGTTAACTGTTCTTGCGAGGTGGAGTTTTTCTTAGCGTTCATTGAAGCGTTTTTTATAAATCTTCGTAAAGCCTGAAATATGGCTGTAACCTATTTTTAATGCAATTTGCGATAGTGTATATTCGCCCGTTTGATACATTCTACGGGCATACACCAGTTTATGTTCAAGCAGGTATTGATAAGGGCTTTGTCCATATATTTTCTTAAATAACATCTTAAATTTGCTGACACTCATCCCCACTTCTTGGGCAAATTGCTCCAGTTTTGGAATAGGCAAATGAACATTTTGGATAACTCTTTCTACTACTTGCTCTATTTTACGCTTCTCTTTTCTGTAATACGCATTTTCCTGACATAGGTTGATACTATTTTCTATCTCATCGATAACTCGATATATCAAATCATAAATAAAAGCCCTAAAAAATAAAATATTACTTGTAGATAATGAAAGCTGTTCCCAAAGTAGATTAAATTTATTAGAAATAATATGTTTATCTCTACTCCATTCTTTACATAAATAAGGAGCAACCAACGCTACTTCGTCAATTGGAAGTTTTAATTCATTTTTCAACCACTTTTGATCTAAAAATAAGTAAATACATCTGGTATGGTTTTTATCACAAAATTTGAAGCAAATTGGATTAATTATTGAATAATCCTGCAAATACATTGGAAAATCATGATTTGAACTTATATAAAAGAAAAATTCGCCAAAAACACCATAATGAATATCTCTATCAATAACCCATTTTCTATGGTTTATTAATTTATAGTCACCTTCTTCTTTCAGTACTGTAAACTCTATATTCATACTTATTCCTTTTTTATTATAGACTTATGCCGATTGCGCACGCATACCCACTTATGTATGCCTTATTGTTGAGACCAGTACGCGAATGTAGTAAGTTAAAGTATATACTAAAAACAAACTTAGCAAAAAAAACTTTTAGGAATGAAAAAAAGACTTTTAAACCTTTTAAGTGTACTTTTTTTTACATAAACATGTTTAGGGCGGAATTTTAATCTTCAACACTCTCTTTAAACGGCACGATTTTTGACAGTCTGCGCCAATTTTATCCCCTCCAATAGCAACTCTCATATACTACTGATTATCAATTGATTGACTTTTTGTCACATTAGATACCCGATTGGCAACAAGAAAATTCCGTTGTTAACAAAACTCAAATCTATCCGTCTAGATATGGGAATTTAGTCAAAACCCTCATTTTTTGCCCCGTATTTTTGCGCTAAATCCCCCTCAATTTGCCTCTCCCTGCCTGGCCACAGAGGATATGTCTTCATGGAACATTCTTTGCCAGTTTGTCAACAAAACAGGCACTACTATTGGTATATATTTCACCAAACTCTTCTCTAACATTACAACGTATGAATATTTTACTACTCCCACGTCATAAAAGTGTTTTACTGATTTTCGTATTACTATTGTATTCGCAGATGGTAGCTGCCCAAATTGCAAATGCACCCCTTAATACCGCTTCAGCATGGACAAACGCCACCTACAACAGTCTTACGCCCGATGTCACTAATTCAATAGCATCAGCCATCCCGCTGTGTTTAGGGTCTATCTCCAATGAAGCCAATCTCACCAACGCAAGCACCACCGATTTTGCCACAATAAGTGTTACAGGTTTAGGATGCGATGGAGAGTTAAGTGTCAAAGACGGAAACGATACTTATCCAGCAGGCACGTATGCAGGTTATAAAGTAAGCGGCAGTGGGCTATTACAAGCGTCGGTGGGGGCAAAAGTAACCATTAAAACCTTTTTAGGCGGCTCGCTAAGACAATCATTTGTTGCAACCAATACGGGTATAGGAATAAACACCTCACTGCTAGATCCAGATGGAAATATCACCTTGGGTTTTGTCACGTCATTATCTTTTGACGAAATTCGGATTGAATATGAGGCCTTGGTAGCCGTCCTTTTTTCAGCCCAAGTATATCACGCCGTCATCAAACGCTTTTCTGCTGCTCCTGCCTTAGACTGTAACACGCAAACAGAATTAAACAACCCTACACACCCTGTTTATATCAATACCACCCACACGGGCATTAGTGGCGTAGCTTGCGTGAGTTGTAGCGTAACCAATGCCGATAATGCCATCAGTGCTTCTACCTCCGACTTTGCTACCCTTTCGCTCACGGCAGCCCTTGGCAGCAACGCCTCTATTTCGGTTAAAAACGCGCTCAACAGCTATGCCATAGGCACGTTTGCTGGATTTAACATCTCCAATTCCAATCTCATTAATGCCAATTTGCTCTCAGGGATAACAATTCGCACCTATTTGAATAACACTCCCCAAGAATCTTCAACCAGTGCTACATTAGTCTCCATCAATTCCTTTTTATTAACTGGTAGTGGCAAACAACTTGTCGGTTTTATTACGACCAAAGAATTTGATGAAGTTCAGCTTGAAGTTACCAATTTACTTGGAGTCGTAAATACAACACAGGTCTATAATGCGGTTGTTCAACGGTTTTGTGCAGGGGCCGCCCTCAATTGTAGTACCGTCACCAACCTAGTCACGCCAAGTTACCCAGCCGTGGTCGATGTTTCCAACTCTGGTTTGGTATGTGCGGGCTGTGCCGTTAATAACGCCAGCAATGCAGTAGATGCCAATACCTCCAATTTTGCAAGTATCGTCTTGGCCGTAGGTGTTGGTAGTAGCAGCTCTCTTTCGGTAAAAGATGTGCTCACCGACTACCCCATAGGGACATTTGCAGGAGCTGACATTGAAAACTCCTCACTCATTGGGGTTAACCTATTAAATGGTGCCACCATCAGTACGTATAAAGATGGGGTTTTTCAGGAGTCGAGCGGAGGCAATCTCATTTCGCTTACATTATTAAGTTCAAGCCGACAAATTATTGGTTTTGTTACCACAAAATCATTTGATGAAATAAAAATTACGGTTTCCAACTTCCTTGGTGTGGACCTCGGCACAACCAACATTTATAATATGGTATTAAAAGCAGCAACTGCCGCAGGGGTAGTTGCGCCAAGTATAAGTGCTACCTCCGCCACCAATAGTTGCCCAATCACCACTGTCAACCTGAATCTGCTCGTAACCACCCCAACCCCCAGTGGTGCAGCACGCGTTTGGTTTACCAACAATACCCACGCAGGTCTCGCTTATTCCACCCCTACTACAGCGGGGGCTGGAATCTACTACGCTTATTTTTATGACAGTGTTACAGGCTGTTACAGTCCTCCCAGTAATGCCGTTACGGTAACAATCACAAGCTGTGCCCCCGACACTGATGGCGATGGCTACAAAGATGACGTTGACCTTGACGATGACAATGATGGTATTTTAGATACCGTTGAAGACGCGGCGACTTGCTCTACTGTTCTTTATAATGGCGTGGCAAATGCTGACTGCGACGGCGATGGTATTCCCAATAGTCTTGATTTAGACTCCGATAATGACGGAATCAATGACGTCATCGAAGCAGGAGGAGTCGATGTTGATGGAAATGGTCAAGCAGATGGCGCTGTCAATTCTTCAGGGATTCCTGCCAGTGCCGCGCCTAGTGGAACCACCCCTCAAAATACCGATGGACAAGGAGGCAGTGATCCTTATGACTTGGATTCTGACAACGACGGATTGACCGATTTTACGGAGGGTGGCTTACGCCCAGAACTCGATGCTGATAATAACGGAGTAGTTGATGGTAATTTAGACCCTGACAGCGATGGTATTCTAACGCCCGTAGATGCCATTCCTAACACCTGGGGTGATGCGCTATTGCCCGACCTAAACCCAACCATCGAGATTGACGGATTAGAATTTAATTCCCTCACTACGAATCGAGATTTTATTGTCAACGTCAACGAAATCAACAACAAACCGCAGGTTGTCAATACCCCAATTACTTTCCGCATCACCAAATTATCTGCCTTTACGATAAGTTTTAGTGCAACATCAGGCACCTCAACCGTCGGTGGTGGAAAGGCAAATAGTAATAGCGACTGGACATTCAACGAAACGGCAGACTTCATAGTCGTGACGGCCAAAGCAGGCATCACAGTTCCCCAAAACAGTTTCAAAGCAGTCGGCTTTACCATCACGCGCAAAGCAGGCATCCCAACAAATACCACGCAGCATCTTACAGTCACTATCTATCATGGATCGGCAGGTGAAGAAAAAATCAACAACAACCTCACCCAAACGACATTAACCATTAATTAATTCTTACCCCTTTTTATTCATAATCACAATTTCTCAATCAAATGAAAACGCTTACTCAAACAATCTTCGCAAGGGCAGTGGCAGGGCTACTGGTCTGCTTTGCCACACTCACAACGTTCGCTCAAGATATCAGTGTCAATATCTTGAACCAACCTGCTTATGTGCCACAACTCGCCACCACGGGCCGAGTCACCGTCGATGTCTGTAACAATGACGGTGGTGTGCGACTTGTTACCCGTGAACTCATTAAACGGGTGTCGATTAACTCCGGTTAAACGATAACTAATGGTCTGGTGTCGAGTGCGATTCTCGACTGCCTTGATGAGCGGGCAAAAACACTTCCCCCATCCACTTGGAAGGGCAAACCAAATGGGTGAAGCGGGGAAGAAAGCGGGTTCGTCGGAGTCTGGCCGATCATCCCCGCGAGTGTGAAAGTAAGCGTAAGAATCTGAATCCTAACATCATCGTTACGTTGAACAAGCCTACCCGGGATAACAGGCTTGCCCAAAAGGGACAGGTTGTCGGACGAGGGCATTGCATGACCGGCCCCGTCGCTCATTCGCAGCACAACCCGGTGAAACAGAGGAACGCTACCCTTTCGTAAAACTGACCATTGGAACAAGGTAACCCGATGCGGTGTCTGCTTCGGCAGTAGGTAGCCAGCCACATCGCCCCATCGGGCAGGATGGAGCAAAAAGCAAAAGCCACCGGGAAAGCCGGTCGGATAGGCCCACTTGCTCCCGTTATGTGTGGATAGATTAGTTAGTAACAGTCAAGACGATGGACACGGCCCCAAAACCGATGGATGAATGGAAGACCCTCCCCTGGAAACGTATTCAGCGGGTAGTCTTCAGACTGCAAAAGCGAATCTATCTGGCCAGCCTGCGCGGAGACAGTCGACAGGTACGCCAACTGCAAAAACTATTGAGTAAGTCACGCTCCGCCCGTTTATTGGCGGTGCGCAAAGTTACCCAGGACAATCAAGGCAAACAGACCGCAGGCGTGGATGGAATTAAATCACTGACGGGTAAACAACGTCTGCGATTAAGTCAAACTATCCACTTCCGACAACGGGCCAAACCCCTGCGTCGGGTGTGGATACCTAAACCCGGCTCAACCGAGAAAAGACCCTTAGGGATTCCTGTCATGCAAGACAGGGCCTTGCAAGCCCTGTTGAAACTGGTATTGGAACCTGAATGGGAGGCCCGTTTTGAACCCAATAGTTACGGGTTTCGACCCGGACGCTCGGCTCATGATGCAATCAGTGCCATTTACAATTGTATCAACCAACGCGCTAAATGGGTGCTGGATGCAGACATCGAAAAGTGCTTCGACCGAATTGACCACCAACGATTACTGGCCAAAGTAGATACACTCCCTGTATTCCGACGACTTCTGAAAGGCTGGCTGAAAGCGGGCGTACTGGAGGCAGAGGTATTCACACCCACTGAAGCGGGAACGCCACAAGGGGGTGTTATCTCGCCCTTGTTAGCCAATATTGCCCTGCATGGCATGGAACAGTATGTGCAACAGCAGTTTCGTCAACGACGCATCAGCCCTACCCGGCTCAGTGCCAAGATTACACTGATTCGATATGCCGACGACTTCGTGGTGATTCACGAAGATAAGGCCATACTGGAACAGTGTCAGATACGGCTGGCTGAGTGGTTAGCCGGGTGGGGGTTGGCCATGAAGCCCAGCAAAACGCGGCTGGTTCATACGCTGCATCCGACCCAGGAGCAGGAAGCCGGGTTTGACTTTTTGAGCATGACAGTACGGCAGTTCAAGGTAGGCCGCTCTCATTCGGGTAAAGACCGGCAAGGGCACCTGTTAGGCTTTAAGACGCTGATTAAACCGTCTAAGAAGGCACAGGCACGGCATTGGCAACAACTTCGGCAGGTGATTCGCCGACAAAGCTCTTCTCCACAGGAAGCCTTGATTCGGGAAGTGAATCCTATCATCCGAGGCTGGTGCGCATATTACGCTGGTGTAGTGGCCAAAGATGTCTTTTCCCGGATGGACTTTCTGATGTACAATGGGTTACGTCGCTGGGCGGTACGTCGGCACGGGGGCAAACACCGCCAACGCATCATGCGTAAATACTGGCGGATAGAACAGGGTAGCTGGAAATTCAACACTCCACAAGGTGTTAAACTCCGCTACCATAGTTACACTCCGGTTGTGCGACATGTTAAGGTGCATGGTACTCGCAGCCCCTATGATGGTGACTGGGTATATTGGGGGAAACGACTAAGCCACCATAGTGGACTATCACGGCGCCATTGCGAGATGCTTAAACAACAACAATGCCGTTGCAACTACTGTGGCTTACCGTTCACCGTGACAGATTTAGTAGAGGAGGACCACCGACTACCCAAAGTACAGGGTGGTGGTAATGAGTTGGCAAACTGTCAGTTGCTGCATCGGCACTGCCATCATCAGAAAACGGCTGAAGACGGTAGTATATCGGCTCGCGGTAGCGGCACACAACGAGGAGCCGTGTGAGGTGAAAGTCTCATGCACGGTTCTGAACTGGCAGCCGGAGGAGTGATCCTCCGGCTGACCATAACACCACAGCTGCCACCGCTGGAAGAGTGAGCGTCACAGTAGCTTTTCCATCTGCTATTGTAGGAACCATTGTGGGCGTAACGACCACAGGCTGGACCATTAACTCAAATACGGGCGGAACTATCGTATTGACAAACAGCACGTCTATTTTGGCAGGAGCTTGTAGCCAAATCACACTTGGCTATACGGCAACAACCTTAGGCGGACCTTCGGCTGTTACAGGTACGCTTTCGTTCCCTGCGGGTGCATTGGTAGGTGATCTTTCCACCAACAACACCAGTACCACGTCCATTTCGGTCTTGTTAGACACAGACGGCGACCTTGTTCCTGATGTGGATGATTTGGACGACGACAATGATGGTATTTTGGATACGGTTGAAGCAGCCGCAAGTTGTACAAGTGCTTCTGGCACCGTAACCGCAAACATTGATTGCGACGGCGACGGAATTCCTAACCGCCTCGACCTCGACTCAGATAACGATGGTATCAATGATGTAAACGAAGCCAATGGCACAGACGCCAACTTCGACGGATTTGCCGATGGTACACCAGACCCAGTGACGGGGATTCCAGCTTCTGCTGGCGCAGGGCTTACCCCTCCAAACACCGATGGCACAGGAGGTACCAACCCGTATGACCTTGATAGCGACAACGACGGCCTCACTGACTTTACTGAATCTGGCACAAACCCAGCTTTAGATGCCAACGGCGACGGAGTAGTGGATGGAACTGCTCCCGCAGCAGACCCAGATGCAGACGGAATCTTCACCCCTGTCGATGCTGTACCAGCCACCAGAGGCGACAACCTCTTCCCAGATTTGAACCCAACCATCGTCATTGGTTCGCTTGAATTTACTACGGCAGGAAGTCAGAAAGACTTTGTTGTCAATCTCTTTGAAATCAACAATCGTATCCAAATTACGGGCACTCCAATTTCTTTCCGAGTAGCCAAAATCTCTGGATTTAATATTACGTATTCAACTACTTCAGGCACCTCTAATGCAGGTTCGTCGATTGCCAATAGCAACAGTGATTGGGATTTTGTAGAGAATGCAAACTTTATTACAGTGACTGCTAAAACAGGTATTACGATTGCCGCAAATGGCTCAAAAGTAATCGGTTTTACAGCTACGCGTAAAACAGGAATTCCGATAAACACCACCCAAAACATTACTGCGACTATCATCAACGGCTCTGCGGGCGAAATCAAAGTTGACAACAACATTGCAATCACATCAATAACCGCTAACTAATTCTAATTTTTATGAAAGCTCTCCAAACGTTTATCTTCGTCTTGAGCCTATTTTGCATTGTGAAAGGGAATGCACAAGATATGGGTATCAATATCTTAAACCAACCTGCTAGTGTGTCTCAGGGCGCTACTAACGGCCGAATTATCATCGACATTTGTAACTTCGATGGCGGGACAACAAACAGTCCCCTCAATAAAATTCAGCCGCTTATTTCTTTACCCAGCGCACTTGTTGACACGTTTGTGACAGCTATCTCTTTTGATGGTTGGTCAATCGTGAGCAAATCAGGCAGTACAATTCGTTTCCAAAACACAGTATCCATTGCCCCAGGAGAGTGCAAGCAAATTGTTTTAGGCTACAAAGGAGTAAACGTTGGAGGGCCTCTCACTGTCACAGGTACTATTCAGTTTTCGGGGCCACAAACCAGTGGTAATAACCCTGCCAATGACAACAGTACGACTTCTATCACGGTGACGAATGCTCCGATTGATACCGATGGAGATGGGATTCCTGACACCACTGACCTCGACGATGACAACGATGGAATCTTAGATACGGTCGAAAATGCGGCGGTTTGTTCTACCGTACTATTCAATGGAGTCGCAAATGCCGATTGCGACGGCGACGGTATTCCCAATCAGCTTGACTTAGACTCTGACAACGACGGCCTCAATGATGTCAACGAAGCAGGCGGTACGGATGCCAATGGTGACGGGTTTGCCGATGGTACCCCTGACGCCATCACTGGCATTCCAGCAAGTGCAGGAAACGGCATTACACCGTCAAATACAGACGGAACGGGCGGCTCAGACCCCTATGATTTGGATTCGGACAACGATGGCCAAACCGATTTGGCAGAAGGTGGACTCAATGCCTCAATTTTAGACCCCGACGGAGACGGTATTGTCAACTGTGCTGCCAACTGCGACCCTGACAAAGACGGGATTCTTGAGCCTGTGGATGGTTTACCTGCCGCTTACGGTGATGCCATTACCAATCGCCCACCAGTAGCCAACAATGATACGTATTCAATACTGCAAGGCGCTGTTTTGACCAACAATGTCCTGACCAACGATACTGACCCCGACAATAATACATTGACAGTCTCTACCACGCCAACAGTAGCCCCGACTCATGGTACGGTTGTGCTCCAAGCCAACGGCGCATTTACCTACACCCCCACCTCGGCTACGTTTACAGGCCAAGATTCTTTCTGTTACCTTGTTTGTGACAATGGAACGCCTAGTTTGTGTAAAACGGCTTGCGCCACCATCAACATCGGCGCAGGAACTGTCGATTTATCCATTTCAAAGGTCTTAGTAGGAAGCAAAATTCGGAGCCTCAATGACACGATTACGTATCGAATTGTGGTCAAAAACAGTGGTAATATTGCCGCGACCAACATCGTAGTCAAAGATAGCACAACCACTGGTTTACAAATCATCAGCGGCACGCCAACGAGTGGTAGCTTCTCTGGCACTAACTGGACAATTCCAAGTCTTGCTTCGGGCGACAGCACAACGTTAGTTGTTAAAGCCAAAGTAATTGCCGAAGGCGTCAATTTCAACTTTGCACTGATCAAAAGTGCCGACCAGCCAGATACTGTCATCACCAACGACACTGCCAATGATTGTATTACGGTACCAATTGGACTTTGTTCGGGGCAAAGCGTAGAAGCCTCTGTTCCTTCAACTTACACCAATGTCATTTGGTTTAAAAATGGAGCACAAGTAGCCAGCGGAAATGTCGTTTTATTCTCGGAAGAAGGTACATACACCTTCACCGCAAGTAATACAACTTGTCCAGCCAACGGATGCTGCCCGCTCATTATCCAGTCTGGCACCAACTGTTGTCCTGTCCAACTGTGTATTCCAGTAACGGTAGTGAAACGAAAAAAATAGCACTATTACTTTAGCGTTTGAAGAGCACTTTGTGAACAAAACGGGCGTCAGAGTTTTCTGACGCCCGTTTTATTTGTGGATAAGGGTGCACCCACGTGAAAAGGGCTGTTCACAACGACCCGTATGTGGCGAGGGTTGCTCATAACCCAACTCACTATGTGAAAAGGGTTACTCACAACCCGACTTATTCGTGCCAAAGGTTGCCAAAGGTTGCTCACAACCCGCACAAACCCAGACTTTAGAACAAACTAGAAGCAATCTTATAAATGTTATCCGACTTGCCCATGGTATAAAAATGGAGCACAGGCACGCCAAAATCCATCAATTCGCGGCATTGCTGCGTACACCATTCTATGCCTACTTGTTTGGCTTGGGCATCATTCTCACATCCTTCAACGGCTTTTACCAAATCTTGGGGCATGTGTAAGTAAAAAATCTTTGGCAAAATACCCAGCTGTTTTTTGGTAGAAAGAGGTTTGAGGCCAGGAATGATAGGCACGTTTATCCCTACAGCACGGCATTTTTGTACAAAGTCAAAATACTTACTGTTGTCAAAAAACATCTGGGTAACGATGTAATCTGCTCCTAAAGCAACTTTGTGTTTCAAATAGTCAAAATCAGTGTCAAAATCCACCGCTTCAAAGTGCTTTTCGGGATAGGCCGCCACTCCAATGCAAAAATCAGTAGGCGCCAAAGGCTCAATCTCTTCGTGCAAATATTGGCCTTTATTCATATTGACCACCTGTTCCACCAATTCGCTTGCATAAGCGTGACCGTTTGTTTTGGGCTTAAAAGTTTTATAAGGTTTGGCAGGATCACCACGAAGTACCAGTACATTATCAATACCCAAGTAGTGTAAATCCATCAAAAAATCCTCAGTTTCATCTTTTGTAAAACCGCCACACAATACGTGCGGAACGGCATCCACGCCAAAACGGTGCATGATAGATGCACAAATACCGATTGTACCTGGGCGTTTACGCGTCACGATTTGCTGAATACGTCCATCGGCCAATGGTTTTTCGATGTATTCTTCACGGTGGTAAGTCACGTCAATAAACGGTGGCTTAAAATCCATCAAAGGCTCAATATTCCCCAATAACTCATTGATATTATTGCCCTTAACGGGCGGAATCACCTCAATAGAGAACAATGTTTTGCCGTTGGCTTGCTGAATGTAATCCGTAATTTTAGTCATGTCTGCCTTTGTTAGAGCAACAAAGATAAGCAACCCCTTTATTTTTAACTTTCAAGATTTGCGTTTTCATTTCAAAACCCGTACTTTTGCGGGCAATTTCTGATAAACTCGCTTTTGTGAATGACGGCCGAATTAACCGTCCGCTGACAACAGCCTCAATTCAATTACAACAATGACTAATGAGTTAATCAAGCTAGTAGATTCTGAATTCTCTGGCCGTCGCGATGCTTTCCCTGCTTTCCAAGCAGGAGACACTGTAAACGTTCACCTTAAAATCGTCGAAGGTGCAAAAGAACGTATTCAGGTATTTGCAGGAACAGTTATCCAACGCCGCAACATCGGTGGAAGCGGAGAAACTTTTACTGTACGTAAAATATCAAATGGTGTAGGTGTTGAGCGTATCATCCCTATCTTGTCACCAAGCATCGAAAAAATCGAACTTATCCGTCGCGGTAAAGTACGTCGTGCGCGTTTGTTCTATCTTCGTGGTAAACAAGGTAAAGCGGCTCGCGTTAAAGAGAAGAAGAAATAAGCCTCTCCTCTTACCGAGTCTCCATAAAAAGCTGTCTTTTAAGGCGGCTTTTTTTATTCATTTTCCTCAAACGTTTCTCTCACTATGATTACTTCGCCACTTTCGATTCGTTTTGTCAAATATCAAGGAACAGGCAACGACTTCATCATGATTGACGACCGTTCCGAAACCTTTCCTGTCAGTCAGCCACTGATTGAGTTTTTGTGCCACCGTCGCTTTGGCATTGGAGCCGACGGCCTCATTCTGCTTCGCAACGCCGAAGGCTACGATTTTCGAATGGTGTATTTCAATGCCGATGGTCGCGAAGGAAGTATGTGTGGAAACGGCGGGCGCTGCACGGTTCGTTTTGCGCAAGATTTAGGTCTTTTTGAAGAAAACACCACGTTTATCGCCGTCGATGGTGAACACAAGGCCGTGGCCTGCGAGGAAGAAATTTTCCTCAATATGAGTAACGTGGCAGGCAGCGAAAAAGATGGTTCTGATTTCTTCCTCAACACAGGTTCTCCACATTTTGTACGTTTTGTCAAAGACGTAGAAACCACGGAAGTAGTCGCCGACGGCAAAGCTATTCGTTACGGTGAGGTATATGGCCCGAAAGGTGGTACCAACGTTAACTTTACCGAAGTAATGGGCGAACAGTCTATTTACGTGCGAACCTACGAGCGCGGCGTTGAAGACGAAACCTACTCCTGCGGAACTGGCGTAACAGCCTGTGCTTTAATGGCCTACCAACACCTAGGCATGACCGAGCCCATCAGCGTTAAAACCAAAGGTGGCCCACTTCGCGTGTCATTTGTGGCGCACGAGGACGGTTCTTTTGACAACATTTACTTGATTGGCCCTGCGGTGCGGGTGTTTGAGGGGGTATTTGAGGTCAAATAGTTTTGGAACCATATAAGACATTTAAGAGATTATAAGGCTGTTTTGCTCCCTCTTATATGGCCTTATATGGTTCAAAAAAACTTTAATCCTCGACTTCAAGAATCCCACCGTGTAGATGATAAATGTTTTTTGTTTGGAAAACATCGGTTCGACAATAGTCTTTGGCAGCTACTTTTGAACGCGTACCGTTGGTACATACTACCACAATCGTGTCAAAAGGAAGGAGTTCAGCGTGATGATTACGAATTTCGGCCAAAGGGATATTTACTCCCCCAATATTAAACTCTTCAAACTCCCAAGGCTCTCGCACATCCACTAAAATAGTGCTTGCTTCTTTTGCCAGCGCCTCAACCGCTTCTAATGAAATATCTGTATAAGTAGTCATGCTTACTCAGAACACCGTTTTTACTTAAGTGATGATGCAAAAATAGACTTTCCAAGTTTCAGCCTTATACTATTGATAATCAGAGGAGTTATAAACTTGGAAAGTCTCGACTAGTTCTGCTTAATTACTTAAATAAATACAATATCTGTAATGATTTCGTAGCCAAACGCTCGATTCAGCGACTCGATCAATTTTTTCTTTGCCAACACCAACTCTTGCGTCAATGGCGCTGACGTAAGTTGTAGAAACAGCACCTTCTCTTTGACGTAAATCGCGCTTGTACGGGACGCAATCTCAGGCCCTACGAGTTTCTCCCAATGAACTTTGACCGATGTTTCGTCAAACTTGGCATTCAAACGATACATCTCAAGCATCTTTCCAATGGCCTCTCCCACCGAAACAGTCCCTGGTTTTCTGGCTGCGTTTTCTTTTTTGAAGCGATAAATCATAATAGGGTAGCGTATTAAAACACAAATTTAGGGGGATTGGGAGCTTTGGTGCAGTTTTTTGACTATTTTATTTTGGATTTCGGCACTTCCGCCGTAATATTGTCCCATCAAGTCAGTTGCTTCTCATTCGCACAGCGATTGATTTATAAAGAAGAGGGGAGAGAATAGGCTCTACGAACCTCTGGCAACCTGTTTCAACATACGCGGAATAAGGTGCTAATTCCTACCTGAGCAATCGGGGCATATAAATCGAAACAATCATGTTAAGATTCTTAGAAAAATGCGTGCGCTTCCAGCATGCCCTTCTGTGTTCCAATCTCTGTATGTGTTCTTTTTTAGGATGCACGACGAATGCTATGTTGTTTTTTCAGTTCCCAACCAATAACCATTAATTCTTTACATCCATGTCAGATCTCCGTTTTGAAACCTTACAGCAACACGCTGGCCAAGTTATCGACCCAGTTACCAACGCCCGTGCTGTCCCCATTTATCAGACTACGGCTTATGCCTTCAACAGCTCAGAGCACGGCGCTAATTTGTTTGCACTCAAAGAGTTTGGCAACATCTATACCCGTATTATGAACCCCACCAACGATGTGTTTGAAAAACGCATCGCAGCCCTTGAAGGAGGTGTAGCTGCATTGGCGGTGGCATCGGGACACGCGGCTCAATTTTTAGCAATCAACAACATTACGTCAGTTGGCGATAATTTTGTTACGACCTCTTTTTTATACGGTGGTTCGTACAATCAGTTTAAAAACTCATTCAAAAACATCGGAGTAGAAGCTCGCTTTGCCAATGGCGACAACGTAGCAAGTTTTGAAGCACTCATTGATGACAAAACCAAAGCAATTTATCTCGAAACAATTGGTAACCCAGGATTTAACGTTCCTGATTTTGAGGCTTTTTCTCAATTAGCGGCCAAATACGACCTTCCCATCATCGTCGATAATACCTTCGGCGCGGGAGGAGCGATTTGCCAACCTATCAAATGGGGAGCCCACGTGGTGGTAGAATCAGCCACAAAATGGATTGGCGGCCACGGAACAAGCATGGGTGGCGTGATTGTGGACGCAGGGACGTTCAACTGGGGAAATGGTAAATATCCGCAATTTACATCGCCATCACCAAGTTACCACGGACTTGTCCTCAACGATGTGTTTGGCATTGGCGGGCCTTTCGGAAATATCCAATTCATCATCCGTACCCGCGTGGAAGGTCTGCGCGATTGGGGCCCAGCACAGAGTCCATTCAACTCATTTTTGTTATTGCAAGGTTTAGAAACCCTCTCACTTCGCGTAGAACGTACGTGCGAAAATGCCTTAGCGCTTGCAAAATGGCTAGAAGCACACCCTTCTGTTGCGTACGTCAACTACCCAGGCTTGGAAAGTAGCAAATACCACGAGTTGGCTAAAAAATACCTCACGCGTGGCTTCGGCGGTGTACTTTCATTCAAACTCAAAGCAGGAAAAGAGGCGGCTGATAATTTTGTTAACTCCCTCAAAATGATTAGCCATTTGGCCAACGTGGGCGACTCAAAAACCCTTATCATTCACCCCGCAAGCACGACCCACTCGCAGCTTTCTGCATCCGAACAGGCTACAGCAGGAGTAGAAGCGGGATTGTTGCGCATATCAGTAGGGATTGAGCACATTGAAGACATTAAGGCTGATATTCAGCAAGCCTTTGACACAATCGGTCAATAATCAATAATTAAGTAAAGCACTTATTTACCTTGGCAGTACATACGTTTAAATACCCCTACACTTTTCCATTGGAACTCGGCGGCGAACTCGCTGGGTTCCAATTGGCCTATACCACCCACGGCACCCTCAACGCCGACGGCAGCAATGTACTTTGGGTCTGTCATGCACTCACAGGAAACGCCGATCCGACCGATTGGTGGGATGGACTGGTAGGCAATGGCCTTCATTACGACCCTAAAGATTGGTTTATCGTCTGTGCCAACGTGCTGGGCTCGCATTATGGCTCTACCAACGCCCTGAGTATCAATCATCAAACGGGAGTACCCTATTACCGTACCTTCCCTGATATTTCGATTCGGGACAACATTCACGCGTTTGAGTTGCTGCGCGAGGAATTAGGAATATCGCATATTCATACCCTCGTGGGTGGTTCGCTTGGTGGACAACAAGCTGTAGAATGGGCTATCATTCAACCAGAGCTTATCGGTGACTTGGTGCTTATTGCCACCAATGCCGTCCATTCTCCTTGGGGCATTGCCTTCAATGAATCACAACGAATGGCCATCAAAGCTGACCCTACTTGGAAGGAAGCTCGCCCCGACGCGGGCGCTGAAGGTATGAAAGTAGCCCGCTCGATTGCACTCCTCTCCTACCGCAACTACGACACCTACGATTTTACCCAAGCCCGCGACAGCAACGAGCAAACGGAAAATTTCCGCGCTGCAACTTACCAGCAGTACCAAGGAGATAAACTAGCGAATCGTTTCAACGCATTTTCGTATTGGGCACTTTCACGAACCATGGATTTACACAACGTAGGCCGAAACCGCCCAAGTCTTATCCACGCACTTGCACAAGTGAAAGCCCGTACATTGGTAGTGGGAATTAGTTCGGACATTTTATTCCCGCCGTCGGAGCAGAAGTTTTTAACAAAACACATCCCCGAAGCTGAGTATCAGGAAATTGACTCTTTGTACGGCCACGATGGTTTTTTGATTGAATACAAACAGCTCCGCCAAATTCTTACGTCTTGGGAGAAGAAAAGGGTTATTGCTTAGACAAAAGAGCAGGCATAACCCTATATTTGCTTTAAAATGAAAAGTAATGATAAGGAATATTGATATTGAGAATTTTAGATGTTTTCATAAAACTCGCATCGAAGGATTTTCACAAATTAATCTGATTGGGGGACAAAACAACGCTGGTAAAACAGCACTCCTAGAGGCTATTCTATTAGTAAACAATCCAAACCCCGACTCTATTCTTTTTTTACAGCAAAAACTCCGTGGTGAATATGGTAATCCCGAAGTACCAGAACGAACATGGAGTAGTCTTTTTTTCTCATTTGATAAACAACAAAAAGCAAATATTTCGGCTCTTGCTCATAATCAAACGAGTTACGGAATAAAATTAGCATGTCAAGATAGCATTCGTACGCCAACTGTCACTCCTGCAATTTCAAATCAAGACATTGTAAAAATCGAAGACAATAGTACCATGAAGGATATTATTGAATCGTCTTTGATTATCCACCAATCTACCCAAAAACAGATTGGTTCTTCCATTCAAATTCGGGCAATAAAAGGCGAAGAAACACTTTTTCATTCAGCTACCTTTTTACCAGTTATTCATTCTACTTTTTTCATCCCTGCTGGCTTTAAACAAACCGCAGACAGGCTAGCTTCTAGCTATCAAAACTTACTTTTTAAAGGCAACGAAGATACGGTACTTGAAGCTTTGCAGCTCATTGACGAAAAAATTGAAAAAATTGACATTATTGAAAAAAAGTTACATTTAAAAAGGACTGGAGAAATTCCAATGCCTGTAGGTATGTTTGGAGATGCTTTAAATAAAGTGATTGATATAATCATCCGAATTGCCAACCACCCTCATTCCATTTTACTAATTGATGAAGTTGAAAATGGGATCCATTATACCCATCAATTTGAACTTTGGCAAAGGCTTTTTCAATTAGCAAAAACATTTGATGTACAAATTTTTGCAGTCTCGCACAGTCTTGAGATGATTAAAGCATTCAATGCTGCTTCATTAGAAGATGAATTTGGGCAAAATGTCTCTTATTTTGAAATGTTTCGTAGTTTGCGAAGTAACGAAATTGTTGCCAATTCGCTGTCAAAAGACACGCTTTCTTATGCTATTGCTAATAACCAATCGTTTCGAGGAGAATAAGTAAGCTATGACTCAAAAGTTAATTATTGTAGAAAGTCCCAACGATGAAGCATTTATACGTCTTCTTCTCACGCATCTTTCTATTACAAATACCGAAACTGCGACCATTCACCCTACCGAAATAGAGCACCTTCATAATTTTACTAGCAGTGATGGTAAACTCAAAAGAGGTAAAGACGCCCTTCCCGAAAAAATAGAAATTCTAAAGCGGGAGCTTCTAATTCGCTATCCACAATTAAGACACATTGCCATCATCCTTGACATAGATACACCTAAAAGCTCGAATGGAGGAAAAGAAAAAAGTTTGCAACTTATCAATACATCTTTTTTAAAAGCCTTTAATATTTCACTGAATTTAACAGACACTTCTACCAAAGTTTCAACAAATGTTACAATTTCAAGCGAAACTATTCACTTAGAAGTCTCGTGTTTTTTTGTGGGTGATGAGACAGGCGAGGGAAACCTTGACGTTGTTCTCAAAAAAATTGCAAAACACCCGTGCCCCGAATGTGAGTGTTTGGAGATAATGAATGAATGTGTAGGTCAAAAAACTGGCAGTCCAATGCGTGATTTTACTAAACAATGGGTTAATTATTATCTCAGAAGTCAGGCATCTAAAAGCCAATTAAAAGATGCTGAAAAGCGCTTACATGAGGTAATTACAGACAACGGTGAAATACTTTTCGACCTGCATCATCCGTTTTTGCATGAAATAAAAGAGTATTTGCAACTTGAATAAACAGCACATGTTCAAAAAAATCTTCCTTGGTTTGCTTGGCATTTTGTTAATTCTCGGCCTTTATTACCGAGAGTTGGTCAGTTATGGGTACATGCAAGCCAAAGGTCAGCTTCAGATTTTGTTCAATACGCAGCCCGTGGCGGAGGTGCTAAAAAACCCATCATTTCCTGACTCGCTCAAGCAACGCCTCAGGCTCATTGGCGAAATCAAACAATTTGCCGTTGACTCCCTAGGGCTAGACTCGTCGGGAAGCTATACCGAGTTTTATGACCAACACGGCAAACCTATTTTGTGGGTACTAACGGCTTCTGAAAAATACCGTCTCGTACCCCGCGAATGGGATTTTCCAGTGATAGGAACATTCGCTTACAAAGGCTTTTTTGACACTACTCGCGCAGACAAAGAGCGCCAATTGCTTATATCAGAAGGGTTTGACACGCAACTCAACGAAGTGTCAGCTTGGAGTACATTGGGATTTTTCAAAGACCCTATTTTGTCTTCCATGTTGTACCGAGGCGAAGGAAGTTTAGCCAATCTTATCATTCACGAAATGACGCACGGGACGCTGTTTGTCAAAAACAACCTCGAACTCAACGAAAACCTCGCCAGTTTTGTGGGCGACTACGGCGCAATTCGCTTTTTGACCGCCAAATACGGTGCAAAATCCCCCGAATTAGAGAAATACGAGTTCAGAAAACGCTACAACGATGCGATTTCGCAGCACATCGTACGGGGCGCAAAACAGCTTGATAGTTTGTACAAAACCTTCCGCCCTTCGCTGACTTCTGCCCAAAAAGATACTTTAAAAACGAGACAAATCCGCCACATTGTTCAACAATCAGATACGCTTTTGGGTGGGCTTGTTGGGAAAAAATACCCTTGGCGAGGCACGAAATTGCCCAACAATGCGTTTTTTATCGGATACCTGACGTATCACTCCCAACAAAATCAGTTTCAAGACGAGTTTAATCATAAATTCAAGGGTAATTTTCCAAAGTACCTTGCTTACTTGAAAGCAACCTACCCAACCTCGTTTTAGGGAGTTTTTGTTTTACTTACCATCCACTCAATATGCTCGGACGCTTCGCCTTGGTATTTGCTGTGTTTTTTTTCTCTTCTTTTCATACCAAAGATTCCTATCGCCGTATCCCACAAACAAACTTTGGTGTAGGTGAGCACCTCGAATACCGCGTACATTATGGCATTTTCAACGCGGCCAACGCTGTGGTGGACGTAAGCCCGAATGTTTATCAGGTGAATGGTCGGCCGTGTTACAAAATCAATATTGTAGGAACTACCCTTGGTGCTTTCAGTTGGTTTGCCAAAGTGCGCGACGAATGGCAATCGTGGGTGGATACGTCAGCCATAGTTTCCCAGAAATTTTACCGTAATATTCAAGAAAATAACTACCGAAAAGTGGAAACAACGGTGTTTAACCACGACACCGACGACGCCGTCGTGACCGACGAAAACGGCACCAAAAAATTTGAAGTACCTAATCACATTCAGGACGCGATTAGCAGTTATTTTTTCCTCCGCACGCTCGACTTCTCCAAACTTAGCCCCAACGAAATGGTGGAAGTGCCTACGTTTTTTGAAAATTCGGTCTATAAACTCAAAGTAAAATACCGTGGCAAGGATGTAGTAAAGACCAAATATGGCAAAATAAAAGCCTTTAGGCTCACCCCTATCATGCCTAATAATGAGCTTTTTAAAGGTGAAAACTCCATTCGGATTTGGGTTTCGGACGATGCCAACAAAGTCCCCATCAAAGTCGAGGTGGACTTGTGGGTGGGGGCTTTAGTGATGGAAGTAAGCTCCTACCGAGGGGCTCGAAATTCATACAATTGGTACTAATCTTGAGTGTCGAAGGCAGAGGGTAGAGTGTCGAATAAACGTGAGTAACGTGTGTTGGGTTGCTCACAACCCAACATTCACCTACGCGCTTCTTTTACGGTAATTAAATACCGCAAGCGCATTAAAACCTACCGCAAAGGCTATCATGACCAAAAATTCGGGAATCAAATCAGAAAAAGCACTGCCTTTGATGTAAACTGCCCGAATGATTTTGATGAAATAAGCAGGAGGATTGATGCGCGTCAACCACTGCG
Organism: Runella limosa DSM 17973; assembly: GCF_000482465.1. GTDB lineage: Bacteria > Bacteroidota > Bacteroidia > Cytophagales > Spirosomataceae > Runella > Runella limosa. Next base: position 129,161 of record NZ_AXVJ01000041.1, on the reverse strand, counting down.
CCCATTCGGGCATACTTTCGATGGGCGTATATAGCCCTCCCAACAAAATAAACACCATCATGCAGAAAAAAGCGAAGAGCGTAGCTTGCTGCTGCGTATCGGCAAAAGTGCTGATTAACAAACCAATACCCAGCACGCCAAACATATACACCGCCGAAAAAGCATAAATTGTAAAGAAAGAACCAACGGGTAAAAACCGAAATATCACAAAGGTTACAATCATCCCCAAAGTGATAGAAACCATGCCCAACACCCAGAAAGGAATCAGTTTTCCCAGAATAAATTCATGTTTTTTGAGCGGCGTCACGTTGATTTGTTCAATGGTACCCACTTCTTTTTCGGCCACGATGTTCAGCGCCGTTAAGAACGCCCCTACCATCGTCACCAAGATGGCCAAAATACCTGGCACCATAAACAAATGGTAGTCAAAATGGGGATTGTACCAATTGGCCGACGTAATTTCAATTTGGGGCATTTCGTTAAACTTCGGTAACAACATCCATTCTTCCCTTATTTCACGGTTGAAATCACCAATCATCTGGGCCGCGTAAGCCGTTCCTAGCCCTGCCCGTACCCCGTTGACAGCATCGGCAGCTAAGTGCAATTGCGCCTTGTTGAACTTAATCAAATCGCGCTCAAAATGGACTGGAATGGTCAATATCAAATCGGTTTTTCCATCCCCTACGGTCTTCGTCGCTTGGGCGTAGGATTGCGTATATTCAACCAGTTGAAAATAACCCGACGCCGTCATTTTATTCACCAACTTCGATGAGTAAGTAGAATGGTCTTGGTCCACGACGCTGATAGAAATGTGTTTGATTTCGTAATCAGCTGCCAGTGGAATTACAATCAGCTGCATAATGGGCATGATCAGAATCATCCGTAAGATGGTAGGATTCCGAAATATTTGCCGAAATTCTTTTTGCAACAAAAAAACTAGATTTCGCATTTCTTCTCTTTTTTTAAGCCAACCGAATTTTGAACTTACGTATCGCCACGGTCAAATAAACAACCGTCATAACCGCCAAAATCAGGGTCTGTTTGGCCACGTACGAAAACCCTAATCCTTTTACCATAATGGCCCGAACGATGCTGTAATACCACTTCGTCGGGACGATATTGCTCACAATTTGCAACGGCAACGGCATGTTTTCAATCGGAAACATAAACCCGCTAAAGACCAACGCAGGCATCAAAAAACCTACCAACGACAAAAACATGGCCGTTTGCTGAGAATCAACCACCGCCGACACCAACAAGCCTAAGGATAAAGTAGTTAGAATGAATAACAAGCTTTCGGCCAGCAGCAAAGGAAGGCTGCCACGAATGGGCATATCCAACAGAAAAATCGCCAACAGTAAGATGATAACTACATCAATAAAACACAGAAATAAGTAAGGGACGGCTTTGCTCAACACCACCAACAAGGGACGCATAGGCGAAACAAGCAAGATTTCCATCGTCCCTGTTTCTTTCTCTTTAACAATCGACACCGAGGTCATCATCGCACCTAACAGCATCAAAATCAGCGTCATTACGCCTGGTACGAAGTTGTACGAGCTTTTAAGCTGCGGGTTATACAACATCCGCGTTTCGGTTTCGATGGTGTATGGTAGCTTTTTCTGTTCATTAAGTTCGTTTTGGTAATCGCGAAAAATGCTAGAGGCATAATTAATGACAATGTTGGAAGTATTGGGGTCGGACGCATCCCCAATAAAGCGTACTTGGACTTGATTCGTATGTGACAAATCCTCCTGAAAGTTTTGAGGAAAAATAACCACCAACCGCGCTTCACCCCGCCGAAATACGCGCTCAATCTCCGCCTCCGTTTTTAGGCGTTCTTTGACACTGAAATACTGACTTTGGTCAATGCGGTCGATGAGTAAACGAGAGGCATCGTCGTTGGAATAATCCAAAATGGCCACGTTTGAGTTTTTAACTTCGCTTGAAAGCGCAAAGCCAAACAAAATCATCATCACGACAGGCAACCCCAACAAAATCACCAAGCTGCGGGTATCGCGGAGTACGTGCCAAAATTCTTTACGGATAAATGCTACAAATGTTTTCATATTGTTATTCTCCTCTTTTTGCTCCGCGCGCTAATTGTAAAAATACCTCATCCATGCTTTCTGCTTGAAACTGCTTTTTAAGCCCCGAAGGCGTGTCTAAGGCCGCAATACTACCATCAACCATGATTGAAACGCGGTCGCAATACTCGGCTTCGTCCATGTAATGGGTTGTCACAAAAACGGTGATTCCCTCGTGCGCTGCCTCGTAAATCATGTCCCAGAATTGACGACGCGTAATGGGATCCACACCGCCCGTGGGCTCATCCAGAAACACCACCTTGGGGCGGTGCAAAATGGCTACCGAGAAGGCTATTTTTTGTTTCCAACCCAGCGGCAACGAACCCACCAATTTGTCGGCCTCTTGGTTTAGTCCAAGTCGCTCAATCAGCACTGCTGTTTTTTCTCGAAGCTCTTTACGGGTCAGTCCGTAAATCCCGCCAAAAAACTGGATATTTTCCCGCACCGTCAGGTTTTCGTACAACGAAAACTTTTGGCTCATGTACCCAATGTGCTTTTTGATTTCTTCATTTTGGCGGTACACGTCATAGCCTGCTACCGATGCTTTGCCCGAGGTTGGCTCCAGCAATCCGCACAATATGCGCATGGCGGTGGTTTTTCCAGCGCCATTGGCTCCCAAAAAACCAAAAATCTCCCCTTCTTTTACGTCAAACGTAATGGCATTTACGGCCACGAAGTCACCAAATTTTCGGGTAAGACCTTCGGTATGAATGACTGATTTTGTCATAGGTTTACTGATTTTCGAGCATCAATTTGATAAATGTATCCTCAATCGTCGGTGCTATTTTCCGTACTTTAATGCCCGTATGTCCTTTTTCTTTCAAAAACTCCGAAAGGTATTTGTCCTGAAAATGAGGCGGTAATGTCACGTGTTGTTCTTCACCAAACGCAAATGCACTGACAATTTCGGTGTTCTTGCGCAGGTCGTTCATTAAGTTATACCGATTGTCAGCATCTACCGCGTAAAGGTTTTGGGCGTGCCGTGTAATGATTTGGTCGAGGGTATCGAGTTCCAAAATTTTGCCCTTTTGAATCAACGCAATGCGATCGCACCGACTGGCTTCGTCCATGTAAGGCGTCGAAACCACAATGGTAATTCCGCGAGCTTTCAGTCGGTCGAGCATGTCCCAAAACTCCTTTCTCGACACGGGGTCAACGCCCGTGGTGGGTTCGTCCAAGAAGAGCACTTTAGGCTCGTGAATAAGCGCACAGCACAAGGCTAATTTTTGCTTCATCCCACCCGAAAGTTTTCCCGCCAAACGATGCTTAAATGGTTCAATTTGAACGTAAATCTCCTCTATCAAGTGGTAGTTTTGCGCGACAGTAGTATTAAAAACAGTCGCAAAAAAATTGAGATTTTCTTCAATACTCAGGTCTTGGTACAGCGAAAATTTCCCTGGCATATACCCCACGATTTGGCGTATTTTCCACAAGTCCTTGACAACATCCAACCCAGCCACCTCTGCCCGACCAGCATCGGGTACCAATAAGGTCGTCAGGATACGAAAAAGCGACGTTTTTCCTGCACCATCGGGGCCGATTAGCCCAAACAATTCCCCCGATTTTACCTCAAAACTAACATCGTCGAGTGCGAGTACTTGCCCTTTTTCGTACGTTTTTTTGATATTTTCTACTCGAACGGTTGACATGGAAATTGGAATTAGAGTTTCACTTCGCCGTACATTCCTATTTTGAGGAAACCGTCGTTTTTCACCTTGATTTTGGTGGCATAAACCAAATTTGCCCGCTCGTCTTTGGTCTGAATGGTTTTAGGAGTAAACTCCGCTTTGTTCGAAACCCAAGTCACCACGCCACTCACCTCTTTGTAGCTGTCTTTACCATTATCGACAAACACTTTTACGGGCTGGTTCAGCTTTATTTTACCGAGTTGGTCACCCGTTATGTACGCCCGCAACGTCAGCGAAGTCAAATCGGCAATTTTGTACAACGCTTTACCCGTGGCAGTCATTTCGTTTGTAGTGGCGTACCTGACCAACACCGTTCCATCAATCGGATTGGTGATGGTACAGCGCTGAAGTTGGTCGTCAAACTGCGCGATGCGTTCTTCCAACGGCTTTCGCTCGCTGAATACCCCACGATTCTGAATCGACACTTGTTGTTGTTGCGATTTGATTTGCTGCTGAACCACAGCCACTTGCCCCTCGGCGGTTTCAATTTGTTTTTTCAACACCGAAATTTGCCCATCCACATCGTCTAATTGTTTACTTGGTACGGCTTCGGCTTTTACCAAATTATCCAAACGGTTGTGTTCGCGTTCCAACAGTCTAAGTTGCTCGCGTTGAGCCGCTATTTGGCGTTGTTGCATCATCAATTGTTCCTTCAAAATCTGAATTTGCGGTGAAGCATCGTTGGTTTTTTGGCTCAACGCCTCCATGCTCGCTTGCACTTGTGCTTTTTGCAAATTGAGGTTTTTGCAATCAACACTCCCAACAGCTTGGCCTGCCTTGAGGGTGTTGCCTTCTTCTATTTCCAAACTCAAAATTTTCCCCATTGACTCCGACGAAATCACGACTTCATCGGCTTCAAAAACACCGCTCGCATCAAACGCTTGGTCGCTGCTGTTGCAAGCCCCCAAACTCAAAAGTGACAGAAAAAGCAAAGCCCCTAGGCCACGTTGCGGGGCTTTCTTTAGGGATGTTTTTTGTGCAATTGTATTCATAATAAATGATTGTCTTATTCTTGGTTATTCATTGTAAAATTGATCATTAACTCCCTGACGATAATCTCAAATTGTTTTGTGCTTGCAGCAATTGAACTTCGTGCAAAATCAAGTTTTGACGCGCACTGTCTTCGTTGTCCAGCTCTGTCAGGTAATCACTGGCTGTGATAATGCCATTTTCAAGCTGAGATTCCGCCGCTTTACGCATCGTCGCGCGAATGTCAATCAATTTACGGTCGCTTTCGACCAATGCTTGCAAACGACTTATTTCTTGACGCTGAGAAGCCATTCTGACTTGAGTAGCCAACAAAAAATTCTCTTTTTGCTTCTCAACGCGTTGCTGATTCACTCGCAATTGTTGTACTTCAATCGCTTGGCTATTGGTATATAAATGTGACAAGGGAATTTGAAGTTGTACCCCTCCAATAAAGTACGTTTTAAATTCGGTCGAAAGGAAATTTAGCCCTGGCCGTCCGTACCCTCCCGTCGCAAAGGCCGATAATTTGGGCAAATTTTTCGCTTTAACCAGCTTCTCGCTTACCGACAGCGTTTGTTTTTGGGCATCAAACCATTTCAATTCTGGCCGATTAATATCCACTGAATTAGTAGCGACCGTTGGCAGTTGAAGTGAGGTATTGGCATCAACTTTTGCACCCGTTAGCAGCGAAAGTGCCTCCAAGGACGCCGTACGCCGTGTCTGCGTTTCTAACACCAACTGCTCAACTTCCAAAATACGCGCTTCTAAAGCAAGAATGTTGGAACGAATCGCTATTCCATTCTGAACCGAGGCTTTCGTTTTGGCCAGTTTGGCACGAAGTTCTTTGTCCAAAATATCAAAGTTTTTCAGTTGACGTTCGGCAAACAACGCCCCAAAATACAGGCCACTCACTTGCTCCCTAAGTTGATACAAATCCACCGTTACCTTCTGTTGATCAGCTAGTTGATTCGCCACGGCAACGGCCTTTTGTTTCTGGATTGTCCCCCCATCCCAAATCGACTGTGTCACGTCCAACGTCAGTTTGTACTGGTCTTTGGGAGGTGGCGAGATTTCAAAATTGGGCAATTTGATGGGTACACTCGTCACATCCGACTGCCAAGTAGCTTGGCCATTGAGGCGAGATTGCGGCATAAAATTGCGATTAAGCAACTTCAATTGCAGTTCTGTCGCCTCCTGAATCAAGCGCGTTTGCCCCGCTTGCGGGCTGTGGGTTTCGGCCTGTCGGTAGCATTCGTCGAGGGTCAACGTACTTTGCGTATGCCCCACCGAAACAAATCCCAACCACATCCCGATAAATAGCACTTTTTGTTTCATAACCTTACAGTTTAACTATTTGGTTAAATTATGGATAAAAAAATAGGAGTTTTAGTTTATAGAGACCTTCCAAGTTTTAGAAACTTGGAAGGTCTAAAAATGTGCGGGTTGTAAGCAACCTCCTGCACGTTTGAATATCTTCGATGGTCGGGTTGTGAGCAACCCTCTACACGTTTTGTGAGCAACCCTCGACACATTTTGTGAGCAACCCTCGATACGTTTACGGAGTTAAAATTAGCTTTACATACAACTTCAACTCTTCAATCCTCTGTTTCATCAGTACATCAAATGCCTCTTTATCTGCCCCAAACGCACTCAATAAAATTGGGCGTGCCAAAAATGGAAATGCACACATTCCCATGATAGATATCACAAATTGCATAGGGTTAATGCTACGAACTTTGCCTTTTTGGAGTTCCACAAAGTAGTTTAATGCTATTTTCTGCATCAATCCGACTGGTAGTTTTTTGATAAAATCTGACTTTTCTGGATTATTAACCGTATTCAAAACAAACAAAGGCAAGTAGGGATTCTCCCTCAAAAGGTTGATATATCCTTCTATGATGAGCCCAATTTTGTCTGCAAAGTCAATATCCAAATCAAAAACACCATCGGCTTTCGGAAAAAATATGCCAATTTTTTTATCAAAAACGTGTTCAAATAACTTATCCTTTGATCGGAAATAGTAATGCAACAATGCTTTATTGATTCCTGCTTCGTTAGCTATGTCCTGCATCCTTGAGCCGTCGTAGCCATCTCGCAAAAAAATGGTCTCGGCCGCTTTCAAAATTTTCTCTTCTGTTGTTAAATCTAGTTCTGACATGATTTATTCAATGGTTTAACCATTTGGTTAAACTTGGCACAAAACAAATAATTTCATTTTGAATAAACAAATTTTACGCCGACAAATTCTACAAATGTTGGGCCTCTCCGAGGCTGGTAATATCTATTAACCCATACAAATGTTTCTACAAATGTTGAGCCTCTCCGAGGCTGGTCATATCTATTAACCTCTACAAATGTTGAGCCTCTCCGAGGCTGATAATATTTATCCAACCTCTACAAATGTTGAGCCTCTCCGAGGCTGGTAATATCTATCCAACCTCTACAAATGTTGGGCCTCTCCGAGGCTGGGAATATGTTTAAATCAATTACTGATCTAATTTCCGTACCGATTCAATAATCTTCTGATAATCGGGTTTTCTTCGGAAAAACACAAAACCGTTTTCTTCCTTCAAGAACTCTAAATTTGGGTTTGCGCGATAGGCGTCAGCACGGTCGATACGGGCAATCAGAAACGTTGGCTTGTCCACTGGGCCATTCAACAGCCATTCTTCATCACTCGCTTCGGGGCGCACTCCCATCGGCTTTTTGAAGTAAAAGAACTGTGCATAACTTCGGTTTCCAATCGGCCAAACATATACATCTTGTCCTTTTTTAGCTTCATAAAAATCAATCACAGTGCGTTGGGTATAACCCTCAATCTTGGGAACAACATTCGCCGTATAAAAAAACATCAACAGTGCCGTGCTAAAAAACAGAATACGAATAGCCAACTGCTTTTGTTTTTTCCAACGTACCAAAGCAACACAAATCGCCCCAAAATAAAGCACGCCCCAAAGCCACTCATTTCCAGCCCATTCGACAGGTGCTTGTAAATTGGCAACCGCAAATTTGTCATCAATGTAAGGGATAAAAGCCGTTGGATTCATACCAATCAACGGAACCAAGGTCAGCACCAACGACAAAATAAACCCAATCAACAATACCATAACTGTCATCCATCTTGGCCACACAACTTCTCCTTTGAGCCACTGGTGCAGCCACAACGCCGCAAGGTAAGAAAGCGGAAAATAGGCCATCGAACTGTAATGTACAATTTTGGTTTTGACAATAGAAAATACAATCATCACCACCCAAAACAAGCACAACATCGGCAACGAAAACGCGGGCATGGGTAGCGTCATTTTGTCAACCATCTGCGATTTCCACCTCGCAATCAACGGTTTAAAAGCTACTGCTACGTATTTTAGACCAATCACCGAAATGGGAAAACAGCCAATCAGTACGACCACAAAGTGATAATAAAACGGCTGTCCGTGGTCGGCTTCCGAAGTAGCACCGAGGCGATAGAGGTACTGCAAGAATGCGACAAAAGTAGCCCAGCCGCTTTCCATAATAATGGCCAACATCCACCCAATCGTAAAAACACCCGCCGTGATGGCATAAATCAGCAGGTTTTTAATGGAATAATCACCAATTGTTGTTTGGTTATTTTTCTTTTGAACTTGTTGAATCACCCAAAGCGCCGCCAAAACGAGTGTGGGTACGCCCACCCCCACAGGGCCTTTGGTCCAAACGGCGAGTCCCGCAAAAATGCCCGCCAACAAGAAACTTTTTGCAGTATTTTTAGCGTCTGGAAACGAAAAATTAACCACGCTCAAAAACATAAAGTAATTGAACCAAGGGTCGATAATCCCCGATTTAAAATACAAATGCGGTGTAACAGACCCCAAATAAACCAACGCCCACAAAAACCCAAAGCGGCTATCAACCAAGCGTTTTCCTAAAAAATAGAAGGTTAATAAGGTAAAAACGCCCACAACGACGTTGGGAAAACGGGCGGCAAACTCGTTGATGCCAAACACCTTCATCGATAAAGCCTGTAACCAAAAAAACAGCGGTGGCTTTTCCCAAAAAGGCTGAAAATCAACTTGCACGCGTAAATAATTCCCCGAAACGAGCATCTCGCGGGCAGATTCGGCAAAGTTGATTTCATCCCAATCAAACAAATGGGTTTGGCCCAAATAGGGCACAAAAAAAGCAACCGCAAGAAATGCGATGACCCACGGATTTTCGAGTTTTATATTTTTCATTCGTAGTCTCTTTTAAAATCGAAGTTAAAACACTAAGCTATTTCGTTAAATTTCAAGGCTAATCCCCAAGCAGTGAGTGTCCCCAATAATGACCCCACGTAAACATCTACCATAAAATGTTGGAGTAAATACATTCTTGAGAAACCTATGGCACAGGCCATTACTAAGCAACCGACCTTCAACCAAGGCTTGGGTGTCCACAAAGCCAACAAGGCAAACAAGGCAAAGGCTGAGGTTGTGTGTCCCGACGGAAAACTATTCCAGTGGCTCAGTTCTACGCCTGGCACCGTGTGTAACGACTGCATCATCCCCGCAAAATATTCCACTGGACGCGGTTCTTTTGGAAAAACAAAATTTTTGATAAGCTGTGCCAATATCCCAGAAATAGCGTAAGCCCCAATCACCAAATAGCCTTTCTTACGGGCGCGAAACAATAACCCGACTCCTACCCCAACGCAAAAAACTCCGTCGCCAAGGTGGGTAACGTATTTAAAGAAGGTATCAGCGAAAGCACTGTTGTAGCGATTGATTTCCAGCGAAATAATTCCTTGTCGGTAAAGAACCTGACAAATACCCAATCCTATTAATAATACCCCGTAAGTCAGAGCAAAAGGCCAGTTTGTGCGAAGCAGTCGAATAAAGTTCATGGCGCAAAGATAGAGGTACAGAAAATATTTTCCCCATCTTTGCGTTGTCTAAGGGTTCAGAAACTTGCCGTTTTTATGAAAAAAATATTCTTTACAAGCCTGCTGTGTTCTGTTTTGGTTCACCTTCAGGCTTCGGCGCAGAAAATGCTCCAAGAGGTGATTATTGACTACGTCAACTTGGTTCCTCCCAACGTTGTCAATAAAGTATTGGCCAAAAATACCCCCGTAAAAGTATCCCTTTTGAAAGGTACTACTACTTCTTTTTATCGTATCAGCGTTTTTCAACCCGAAAAAGTCAATACTTCCTCTCGTTTGTACGAAACCCTTCGATTGGTAAATCCTGATACCTTGACCAAGACGGACTATTCATTTGACAAACATTCGTTGGCTTCAAATGCCAATTTTAAAGTAGCGGTTGGCGTTTTTACCGATGCCAAATCGGCCCAACAATTTATCGATGGCAAAGAAGCCTCTCCTTGTTTTAAGATTGACAGCACCCAGAGTAGCGTTGGGAAGTTGGAAGGATGCCGTGGCGACGAAGTTTATATTGCCGTCAAACCGCTTGGAAAACGAAAACTTGGTTCTATCAAAGTAGAAGTTGTTTCATTGGCCGATGTCATCGAAGACCCTGTCAATGACCGTTTTCCGTTTTCACTCCAAAACGAACTCAACGGCGAAGTAGCCTACGAAGTTAGCGGTGACCGCCTCAACTGGCAAGCGTTCTTTTTGCCTTCCAAAAAACGAGCGGAGTTTAAACTAGCTGATACACAAGTGTATATGCGGGTTAGTACCCTAGATAAAGTCACGGAAGAATACAAAATTGATTCGGGGAAAAAATACCGACTTTTTTGGAACAAAGACAAAAATCGGGTGGATGTGAGTGAGATACCTGCGTCCAAATAGATATAAAAAAACCTCCCGAAAGCCAAACTTTCGGGAGGTTAGAATTTCTGCTATTAGTTAAACTCTCTGTGGTGCGTTTCTTCGTACAAACGGTCTTCAGGAAGATTTTTGAAGTAGTCGTACGTAATTTTTAATCCTTCTGCACGCGACACTTTTGGCTCCCATCCTAACACTTCTTTCGCCAATGTAATGTCTGGCTGACGCTGCTTTGGATCGTCTTGTGGAAGTGGTTTGTAGATTACTTTTTGAGTTGTTCCTGTCAATTTGATGATTTCTTCGGCAAATTCACCAATCGTGATTTCGGCTGGGTTACCTACGTTTACTGGCATGGCGTGATCGCTCAACAACAAACGGTAAATCCCTTCCACAAGGTCATCAACGTAGCAGAAAGAGCGCGTTTGCGACCCATCTCCAAACACCGTCAGGTCTTCCCCGCGAAGTGCTTGCCCGATGAATGCAGGCAATACCCGTCCGTCGTTCAATCGCATCCGTGGGCCGTAGGTGTTAAAAATACGAACGATGCGTGTTTCTACACCGTGGTGACGGTGATACGCCATCGTGATTGCTTCCTGAAAACGTTTTGCTTCGTCGTAGCAGCCACGGTAACCCACAGGATTTACGTGTCCCCAATAATCTTCGTTTTGTGGGTGAACCAATGGATCACCATACACTTCCGAAGTAGAAGCTACCAAGATACGAGCACCTTTTGCACGTGCCAAGCCAAGGCAGTTGTGCGTACCCAACGAACCTACTTTGAGGGTTTGGATGGGGATTTTCAAATAATCAATGGGGCTTGCTGGCGAGGCAAAATTGAGGATGTAGTGCAATTCTCCATCAATAACGATGTGCTTTGAAATATCGTGGTGAATAAATTCAAAGTTGGGGTTAGAACGCAAGTGCTCGATATTGCGAAGGTCGCCCGTCACAAGATTGTCCATCGCAATAACGTAATAACCTTCTTTGATAAATCTATCGCACAAATGCGAACCCAAGAAGCCCGCCGCACCAGTGATTAAAACTCTTTTCATTTGGGGAAAATATAAGAATGTTTGATTCGGTTAATCAGTGAATTATTTTCGAGTTGCAAAAGTACAAAAACCCATTCGGTTTCTAAAACTTAGCTTTTTAACTTATAAAACTCAAACAGAAGGCATAAAAAACGAGTGCCTTGGTTGACTCAATCACGGCACTCGTTTTTGTATTTATATCCAAAAAAATTAGGCTCTCACCACCTCACGACCAATGCTGTAATAGGTAAATCCTAGTTCTTTCATTTGGTCTAATTCGTAAACGTTACGACCGTCGAAAATCAATTTGTTTTTCATCAACAACGCCATTTTTTCAAACTCTGGCGTGCGGAATTGCGGCCACTCGGTGAAAATCATCAACGCATCGGCATCGTCCAAGGCTGCGTACGGCGTGTGTGCATACGTAATTTTGTTACCCAATACGTAGTTTTTCACGTTTTCCATCCCTTCTGGGTCGTAGGCAATCACTTTTGCGCCTTCTTCCAACAAAATATTGATATTTTCCAACGCTGGCGCCTCACGAATATCGTCGGTATATGGCTTGAACGAAAGTCCCCAAACGGCAATTGTTTTTCCTTTCAAATCTCCGTCAAAATGTTTTTTAACGACGGGGATAAGTTTCGTTTTTTGGTCTTGGTTTACTTCCATTACTGATTTCAACACTTTGAAATCGTACTTATATTCTTCCGATGTTTTGGCAAGTGCCTGAACATCTTTCGGGAAGCAGCTTCCACCGTAACCAATTCCTGCAAACAAGAAACGTTTTCCAATGCGGCTGTCGGTTCCAATTCCTTTACGCACATTGTCAACATCAGCTCCTGCCAATTCGCACAAGTTGGCGATTTCGTTCATAAACGTAATTTTCATCGCCAAAAACGAGTTGGCGGCGTATTTGCTCATTTCGGCCGAGCGCTCGTCCATAAAAATCACGGGATTTCCTTGGCGCACCAACGGAGCGTACAATTTCTCCATTACTTTCTTAGCCCGTTCCGACTTTGTCCCAATCACCACGCGGTCTGGCTTCATAAAGTCTTCAACAGCCACACCTTCACGCAAAAACTCAGGGTTTGATACTACGTCGTATTCCACTTTTGCGTTTTTGGCCACGGCGGCGCTTACTTTTTCGGCTGTGCCCACTGGGACAGTACTTTTATCGACGATGACGGCATATTCAGTCATAATTTGCCCCAAATCATCGGCCACTTTCAAGATATATTTCAAATCTGCCGAACCATCTTCTCCTGGAGGCGTTGGCAAGGCCAAGAAAATTACCGAAGCGCCTTTGATACCTTCGACCAAATCGGTGGTAAATTTCAAACGACCCTCGGCTACGTTTCGATGAAAAAGGACATCCAAGCCAGGTTCGTAAATGGGGATAATTCCGTTGTTCAGCTTTTCAACTTTTTTTACATCAATGTCGATACAACATACTTGTACACCCGTCTCTGCAAAACAAGTTCCTGTTACGAGTCCTACATAGCCAGTTCCTACTACAGCGATTTTCATAGATAAATGCTTTGGTTGTTAGTTTTCATGTGCGGCTCTTCAAAATTGTATTTTTTCGAGTCCAACAAAACAGCTCCAAAATTAGAATAAATTCTTCAATCCCTTCCAATCTTCCACAAATTTGTAGAGTAACAATTGATTTTGCGGTTCTTTTAATGATTTTTCAAAAAAATTATTACTCTAAAAATTGTTATAACAACAAATAAAAATTTGCGACACTCGCGTTTTGAAGTATTCATTTACGCTTCCGAAAACGTTTGCGTAATCTTTTATTTTTCTACCTCTTACCGTTCGCTCATTATTGCTTGGCATAATCATTGAATAATCTTAGATTGAGATTCTTTCATTCAACACTATTCCTTTAATCGCTTTTGAATATGAAGTCCGAAGTTGTAGAAAACCAAGAATTAATTGCCCAATCGGTTCGGGATTTTGCAGAACGCAACATGCGACCTTACGTCAGGGAATGGGACGAAACCCAGCATTTTCCCGTTGACCTTTTTCATTCACTTGGCGAACTAGGGCTCATGGGCATCCTGGTACCCGAAATTTATGGTGGTGCAGGATTGGGCTATCAAGAATATGTTACTGCGATTGTCGAATTAAGCAAAGTTGACCCTGCCATTGGGCTCTCAATGGCTGCCCACAACTCGCTCTGTACCAACCACATTTTGATGTTTGGAAATGAATCTCAAAAACAAACCTACCTTCCCAAACTCGCTAGTGGCCAGTGGATTGGCGCATGGGGATTGACCGAACCCAACACAGGTTCGGACGCAGGAAATATGCGAACGGTGGCCGTTAAAGACGGTGACTATTGGGTCTTAAATGGTTCTAAAAATTTCATTACCCACGGAAAAAGTGGCAACGTAGCCGTTGTGATTGCGCGTACTGGCGCAGTGGGCGACAAACGGGGCGCCACGGCCTTCATCATCGAACGTGGCACAAAAGGTTTTTCGGCGGGGCGTAAAGAAGACAAACTTGGAATGCGGGCTTCGGAAACGACAGAATTGATTTTTGAAGACTGCCGCGTCCATGAAAGCAATGTGTTGGGCGAAGTTGGTGAAGGTTTTGTGCAAGCCCTCAAAATTTTGGACGGTGGACGAATTTCCATCGCGGCCCTGAGCCTTGGCACGGCCATTGGGGCGTTTGAAGCCGCCTTGGCTTACTCCAAAGAACGTCAGCAATTTGGCAAGCCGATTTCGCAGTTTCAGGGGATTTCGTTCAAACTTGCCGATATGCACACCGAAATTGAAGCCGCCAAACTACTCGTGTATGATGCCGCTACCCGCAAAGACCGCCACGAAAAAGTAACGCTCCAGAGCGCTACGGCCAAATACTACGCCTCGGAGGTGTCGTGTAGGGTGTCCAATGAAGCTGTTCAGATTTTTGGTGGCTATGGCTTTACCAAAGATTATCCTGTGGAGAAATTTTACCGCGACTGCAAACTATGTACCATTGGAGAAGGTACGAGTGAAATTCAGAAGTTGGTGATTTCGAGAGAGATATTGAGTTAGGCTCAACATAAAACCTCCCGAAAGTTTGAAACCTCCCGAAAGTTTGAAACTTTCGGGAGGTTGATAGCAGGCTTAGTCTGGCGTTCCGTCGTCGGCGATGTTCGGTTGTTGCGTATCCAACAGTGCATCATCATCTTCGTTGACTTTTGCACGGATTTTCGCTTCAAGTTCATCGGCCAATTCAGGATTATCTTTCAATAATTGCTTCACTGCGTCACGACCTTGTGAGAGGCGGTTGCCATCGTAGCTAAACCAAGAACCCGATTTCTTCACGATTTCAAGTTCTACCGCTAAGTCGATGATTTCTCCTACTTTAGAGACCCCTTCACCGTACATAATGTCGAACTCAACCACTTTGAATGGAGGTGCCAATTTGTTTTTCACCACCTTCACTTTGGTACGGTTTCCAGTGATATTATCGGCGCTTTCTTTGATTTGTCCAATCCGACGAATATCCAAACGAATCGACGAATAGTACTTGAGGGCATTACCACCCGTAGTTGTTTCTGGGCTACCAAACATCACGCCGATTTTATCGCGTAACTGGTTGATAAAGATACAGCAGCAATTGGTACGGTTAATAACCCCCGTCAATTTACGCAAGGCTTGCGACATCAAACGCGCCTGAAGACCCATTTTGCTATCGCCCATTTCGCCTTCGATTTCCGCTTTAGGAACAAGGGCCGCTACGGAGTCAATCACGATGATGTCAATCGCTCCCGACGAAATCAAATGTTCGGCGATTTCGAGCGCTTGTTCACCGTTGTCAGGCTGCGAAATAAGTAAGTTTTGGGTATCAATTCCCAACTTTTGGGCATACACACGGTCAAAGGCGTGTTCTGCATCAATAAAGGCCGCCAAACCGCCCAATTTTTGAGCTTCGGCAATGGTCTGCATGGCAAGTGTAGTTTTACCTGACGATTCTGGCCCGTAGATTTCTACGACCCGTCCACGTGGCAAACCACCAATTCCTAGGGCAAGGTCAAGTCCAACGGAACCCGTTGAAATTACCTCGACATCCATTACTTTTTTGTCACTGAGACGCATCACTGTGCCTTTTCCGTAGGCTTTGTCAAGCTTCTCAAGCGTTGTTTGCAGGGCTTTAAATTTTTGTTCTTTGTTGTCTGCCATGGTTGATGTTAAAATATGAAATAGTAGGTTTGTTTACGTGTAAAAGTACTCATTTTATTTAGGTTTTCCAAAGAAAACAGCGACTAAAACGGGTCATTTTTAAGGTTATTTACGGGGCTTTTGCGCAACGTTTTTTAAGACGGGGAAAGTTCATTTTGGGGGTAAAATTCTTAGCGAATCACCTAATTGCTATCTTTGAATCTTGAACATATCCATTTCTTATGAAACATACGCTAACAGCCTTCTTTGTACTCTCATTTGGTGCTTTTCTCTTTACTTCTTGTGGCAACCCGATTGCGCCCAAAGCCCGATTCTCCGCCGCTTATCAGACTGAAAACCGACAAAAAGTAACCATTGAAATGCCCGAGACGTATGAGCTTAGTTGCATTATCATGGCACTCACGGGTTACCGAAACGTTTTGGAAGAGAAAGACCCTTACATTCAAGACGTTAAAAAACATTTTAGTCCTTACAAAGACCATCCGATGGTGCGGCACGCGGCAAAAAAACTTCGTAAGTTAGGATTACTTCACCATACCCAATTGCGCAAAAGTGCACTCACGCTTGAATTTAACGACAACAACCGCCTCGTAAAAAGTAAGGTTTATTCATTAAAACGCCCGCTTTCGATGATTTTGTTGGACTTACAAGACCGCCCAGCCCTTCTTCGGGATTTTATTGAAAAAACAAATTACCGAGCGTTTTACGCCCAGCATAAAAGTTATTACCAAGGCCAGTTGGCGAAGACCGAAAAATACATGCCCGTCCGTAAAATGTGGGCATGGGCCGAAAGTCAGTTTCCGTCGCGCTACGATAGTTATAAAATCTATCTTTCTCCGCTCGACGGTGGCCATCATTTCACGTTTCATCTGAACGAAAACGGCTTTCGTCAAACGCTCATGTTTATAAGTCCAGCGGGCGAGTTTCCTAGCAACCGTTCTGAGGTTGAAAAAGAAGGCTCTTGGTCGCGCATTGTTTTTACCGAAATTGACCACAACTACGTCAACCCCGTCACCGACCAGTACAAAAAAGAAATTGAGGCCGCCATGCCCGATTGGAAAAAATGGAACAAAACCAAAGAAGGCAACAAAGGCTACTATGAATCTACGTACCTGACGTTTAACGAGTACATGACGTGGGCGGCTTTTACGCTGTACGCCTACGACTCCTACCCTGCGGCTGATTTTGAGAAAATCAATCAGCGCGTTGAAGATTTTATGATCAATGGCCGTGGATTTCACCGCTACAAAGAATTCAATCGTTTTTTGTTGGAAACCTATAAAAAACGCGCCGCCAATCAGACCGTTGCCGACCTTTATCCTGCGGTCATTGCTTGGCTCAAAGAACAACCATAAATGGATTTTTTGAATAACCACGCGCCAATCAGTGCCCAAAGCTCGTACCTTTGCCGCACTAACCAATTTATTGAGACATCAAACTCATGAAAACTCCTTTAGTTGAAAGTCTGCTGGGATGGACGTCATTAGGTTTCTTTGCGTTGTGGATTTTGGAATTTCGCCGTACCGAATTTGTAGATAGTTACTGGTTATTAATGCTTTGTTTGGCCTGTCTATGGGGCTTCCAATACCTACGTCGCAAACGCGGTGCCGAGCCTTTATTGTCAAAATATACGCCCGAAAATCGTCAGCAAAAACCCAAGCCCAAAGCGACTATCAAGCCTTCGATTAAGAAGAAGAAATAGAGGTTGGGGGGTGAATTAGGAATTAGGGAATATTTGCCATCACGGGTGGTACGTCCTTTGTCAGTATGACCAGGAAATTGAACGTAGATTCCTCCTATGGTCGGAATGACAAAAAACAGGAAACCACAAACCCGAAACAGGAAACTCAAAATTGGACGTAGATTCCTCCTTTGTCGGAATGACAAAAAACAGGAAACCGAAAACTAAACCAGCCAAAGGGTAAAAAAGAAGACGCCATCGCCTAGCCAACGGTAGCGTTCGTTGGGGAGTACTGAGGCCGACTTTCTTTTGAGGTAGTCGTTGGCAAGGCTCATTACCGACACCGTGATGGCTGCTCGCACGCAATAGCGGTACGAAGTGGTAATTAGTACAATTAAGGCTGTCGCACAGACAATGATGCTAATCCACATCAGAATTTTACTCACAGTTTCTGTTCCCCAAGCAATGGCCAAAGTATAGCCTTCTTCCATGTCGAAAGACTCAAACCAAGAGAATAATAGCAGATTTTGGAAAGCAACCAACCCAAAAAGCCCCATGAAAACTTTGCTCTCCCAAGGTGTTTCGGCGGATGCCGACAGCGCCGTCCACCAGACCCCTGCGGTATAAATCAAAGCAACAATAGGCTCTTTAAACAACTGAAAACCATCGGTTAGCGTTGTTCTAAATATAACCACCAAATACCCCACTACCAGTACTGCTAGCGTCAGCCCAACAATAAACATGCCTTTGGGGAGCCAAAACAGGCAAACAAGCCCCACTACCCCTAATCCAGCTAATATTTTGAGTAAAATCGGCTCATATTTTGCGTGAAATCGGTGTCGTTGGGTATCCACCTTTTTCGATTTACGGTTGTCGAGCAAGCGATCTGTCACATAAATGGCGAACACCGCGATACCCACCAAAAGCGTCGAAGCCCACGAGACTTTCCCGTGTCCATCGGGCATACGCTGCGCAATGGTGTGCGTAAGCATTGCGCCCGCCACCACATCCAAACTTAGCCAATGAGCCCGTTTTAAATAATATCCAATAATAAATGCTGTATTGTGCAGCCAGTTCATTCCTTACACTTTCGTCGAAGCAGCGCTCAGACTTTGTTTAATTTCTCGAATCCGTTCGTTAAAGTTCCAGTTGTGATAATCCACGTTTGGTAAACAGGTTGCTTCCAAATAATCCATAATCGAAGGTGGATGCACCGTGCGTTTTCCCGAACGTACATCAATGTACTTAGAGGTTACCCAAAGTACATTTTTGAGTTGCGTCCGCGAATCGTCCGTCATGTAGTATTCTGTGACAATGGTGTCTTCGCTAAAATAAATCAAGCGCGACGTAATGCGCACCCATTCGCTCACCAGCGCAGGCCGCACGTAGGCGATTTGGTGCTGATATACCACCCAACTCTGTCCTAACTCCCGAAACAAGCGTCCGAAATTAAATTCGTAGAGCTTGGCTACTTGGTCTTCACGGGCGTTGAAATAATAGTCAAAGTACTTCGCGTTGTTGAGGTGTTGAAGCGGGTCACAGTCCTGAAAACGAATCACCATCCGCGATTCGGGTTCTTTGGGATAATCTTTATTGGGTAGGCGCTCAAAAAACATGTGCGTGACGAATAATTGATTCTTTGAAAAAGAAAGCAAAGTTACAACACGAATTGGCTCCTAAGCCTTTGTCCACAAAAAATGATACTCTTTTATAAAAAATTGACAAATGTCAAGTGGTTGACCAGAGATTTAACCTAGCTTTGTCGTTATCAATTTCAGCCAACTCATTATCGTATTTATGAAACTATCCTCTTCTATTCTCGCTTTTACCGCCCTTTTTTCACCCTTTTTCGCGCTTGCACAAAGCTCCGTTGAAGTTACTTACACTGCCAACGACAAACGCGAATACACTTTTCAAGCCAAAAACTCCAACGTTTGCGACTATACCGTAAAAGTCGAATTTACTGATTTACAGGGCGGAAGCTGCGGATGTTCGTTGCCGTTTATTGAATCTATTTCACCTGGCCCCAGCACCTTATTCACACTCAAACCGAACCAAAACAACCAAGGGATTTCGTTTCGCTTCGGTTATTCTTACCTAAAAGGACGAGTGCTGAACAAAGCCCCCAAGCCATTTTTATACCTTTTTCCTTTTTCTTCGGCAGTGGCGCACAAGGCTTTTTTGTCAAAAAATATCATGGAAATGATTGCCAACAAAAAAGTGTCTAATTTCTACGGTATTGCTTTTCAAATGCAAAAAGGAGACACCGTTTTTGCCGCCCGTCGCGGGGTAGTGAGCCAATTGAAAGATGCTTTTGATACCCATTCTGACGGAATTTGGTTCTCCAGCCAAACCAATTCGGTAGAGGTTTTTCACGGCGACGGCAGTTTTGCCAGCTACAATCGACTCAAAAAAGGTAAAATGTTGGTCAAAGAAGGCCAAGAAGTAGAAGCTGGCGAGCCACTGGGCATTGTCACTGACGATACCTTCGAAGGAAGTGTCGTAGTTCAGTTTTCGGTGTACTATCTTAGCCGTGCGAGGGCTTTCAACCAAACCGAATATCCGTACGAATTCGTAGTTCCGTCGTTTTATTCGCCCACCAATACTTCGGGCTTAGTAATGCAGAGCGGCGGCACTTATACTTCCGAATGGCCCGAAGCAATGGTCACCCAAGAAATGTCAAAGAAAGAAATCAAGCGCTGGAAAAGTAAGCAAAAGTAGTCGAGGGGGATATTTCCCCTCAATCTTTGGCATACCAAAATGGCACTGCTACGTAGTCAGTCCATACTTTTTTGGGCAGGCTGTCCACGTTCATTGTTTTAATGTAAAGCGTATTACGGCCAATTTTACATTTTTCAGTACTCAAATACGTCCTCAACCCTTTGGTATTACCCTGGTCTTCAAAGAACAACTCCACCGAATCAAAAGTACTGTCGTTGAGGGCTATTTTAAAGTATTGATTAAAACACTCAAGCCTATTTTTATCCACTAATAGCCTTCGTTTGTACTTTCTGATACTGTCGGGGAGTGTAGGTTCTTGACATATTTTGGCTAAATCGGTATCAAAAACTTTACTATAATTGATATACAACTTCAGAAACGGCTCTTCGACAACGTCCGACTGAATGCTTGCGGCTTCTATCCGCTCACCTTCTGGTCGTAAGTTATCATAGTAATTGGCCGTCAGTTTGTGTTCGCTTGTGCCAGTGGAGTAAAATTTGCGAGATTCTAGGGTAGGAATACTGTTATGCGCCAATATTTTCTCCACATAAATAGAGATAGCTAATCCAAAAAATAAAAATCCTATGGAAGCAAGGGATAGGAAATATTTCTTTCGAGGTAGATTGGAGGCAAACGTAAAATTGATGTACTGGATAGGTTTATACATACCCATGTACATCCAAGCGCTTTTAGCTATGTATTGTTTAAGAAGTTTGCTAAAAAAGGGATGTTCACGGTATTTTTCCTTCGAACTTAGTAGTACAATGACCAAACTAAGCACCATTATGCTCCCTCCTGCAACCATAAAAACAGGTTTGGCTTTGCTATAAAATACGGGGAAGTACGTCTTGAGGCCCACCGTCCCTGCAAATGTGACGATGTACATGATTGTGAGCATCAAACTGAACAATACCATCACGAAGGCGATGGAGAAAATTTGGCTACTAATTCTGTCTAATCGAATGATAAAGCCATCCAAGCTCCCAAATTTCTTTTCGTATGATTCGGCCAGCTCTTTGTTCGTATTTGGCAAATTTTCAAAGTTGATTCCCTGCGGAAACACCGCCCTTAGCCCTACAATAGCAATCCAAAACGCACGAATAATAAAGTGGACAACAAACGTAAATATCAGGAGATAGGCGGAAGATTTGGCAAAACTGTAGGCTAAAATTGGCAAAACTTGTTCGAAAATACTGTTACTCAGCTGGTAATTTTCAAAATAGCTTTCGATGGCAGCATCGGTCAATTCGGGGAGAAACGAGGTAGAAAAAATAGCCGCCCCTGACACGACCAGTTCTAAGTTCCAACTTTGGTTGGATAATTCTTGAATCCAGTTACTTTTTTCGGGAGAAGGGGTTTCCATGCAATAGCCAATAAAGGTTTAGGTCACAACAAATGTAAAAATTAAATTGGCTTTTTACACACCAAAAGTCGTTTATCTCCATTGGCCAGGGTCGTGGCAAAAATGTAGGTGGAGCCACCTTCTTTGAGTTTAAACTTTTTACGTAATTCGTCAGTAGAAAGTGGAAAATTACGCACCGTCAGGTTGGCTTTTCCGTCAGTAAGGTACGGTGCCAACGCTTTGGCGTCCACTTTCACGACGGCTTCCACCTGAAAAATCCGCCCAGGAAAATGCTCAACCAACGTCGCAGAGGTGTAAAGGTGGCTGTGAGGGGCTATTTTTTCCACTCCGTACGCTTTGGCCACCGACTTAAACGCCCCTGCCTTCAATACCGAAGCATTGGGTTCGTAAAGATACATCTGCGGTTCGTTCAGCGTTACGGCTAAACTGGCTTCACTATTCCATTCAAAATCAAACTGTTGTATCGTTTCATCCGACTTAAAATTAATTGTCCGTACCGTTGGATTGGTCGTGGGTTGGGCCTCCGACGCTATTTCAAAAAGCAGCTCTTTGCACTCATTTTCTACCGAAACAACGTAAATGACCGACAGCTGGGGCAAGTCCAACAAGGTTTGTTTGAGGTCGAGCAGCGGCGAGGCTTTGATGAGCAATCGCTTGGCTTTTTGCAAAAGAAGCGGCAGGTACGTCACCACGTCGGGTTCGCAATCGCGCAGCCCTACCACGCGGCGGTTATCGGCCGAACGACGCGCGGGGTCGAGATAAATCCAATCAAAAACGGTATCGAGCGTTGGTAAAATTTCCAGCGAATTTCCTTGCAGATACTGCACGTTTTGAAGCCCTAGCAAGTCTAAATTATACCTTGCACACGCCACGAGTTCGGGCTTTTGTTCTACATAAAACACTGACGTACAGTTTTTAGCAAAAAAAGAAACATCTATTCCCATTCCACCCGTTGCGTCCATGAGCGTCCCCGACACCAACGCCGCTTTGTAACGCCCCGTTGTTTCCGACGAACTTTGTTCTACCGAAACCGCAGGCGGAAAAATGAGTCGTTCTTCAGCATACCACGAAGGAAGTTTGTGTTTGGCTTTCTGCCGAGCTTCGATTTGGCGAATTTCAAACTCTCTATTTTTACCGTATTTGAGCAACAACGCCGCCACCGACGTTTGCTGATGTTGTCGAATAAATTGACGTTGTTCGTCTGTCAAAGTCATTGTAGAAATACCCCGCTTTAGATGTTTGCCAAGGCACAAAAGTAAGCATACAAGTGGCAGAATGTCTATCAAAAGCGTCATTAAAGCTCAAAACCCTAGTTGACTCATACCGATTGCTACGGCTACGAGTTAACTAGGGTGCATTCTGAGTTAAAAACTAACGTTGAACAATGAGTTACAAAAACTACCCTTTTTTATTCCAAAAGTAAAGAGCCCCAAGCCTAAAATTCCTCAAACAGCCCAATCAAAATAAGCCGTACTTTGGGGCGGGATTTTGACAACGTAGGCATTATAATACAGTTCTCAATCAGTTTATCTGCATTATTTTCGAAGCAGACGTCAGTTTCCTCTTTAATAACTTTCTTGGAAACCATTCCTTCTACAGGTTGAATGTATAATCAATAACGAAGGCAGAACCTCTGCATTAGTAATGATATCAATCAGTAACCCATACTGCTAGAATTTGGGGTAAGTTATCTATATACTTGTACTCTAATCTTACTCTTTTTCCATTCATGAATGAATCCTTCAAAATATCAACCATTCTTAATTCCATTGACTTATCTTGAGCGTTCTTTAATGGTATGAAGAAAAATTCTGGATTTGAAACACCATCTAACCAAACTAAAAACTGCTCTTTTTCAGGAGGTGGCATTCCTATGATGTCATTATTTGAAAGTACTCTTGTTTGAATTCTTTTTATTTTCCTATATGGCTGTTCTGTAAGTAATGATATTGGCAGCGAATTTATTAAAGGGTTCGTTCTCCAATGTATAGTTCTAAGTGAACCTCTTATAGAAAAGGTAAGAAAATCAAACTTGTTATTTAAATTATTTGGCAAATAATTATATGAATTTACATCATTAGGATTTCTTGCATAATCATAAATGCCAAATGGATCAATCAAATAATATAATTCTGGAATCTGTACATTATTAACTACTCCTTTTGGACCTTTAAGGGCAACTCCAAAATGTAAATGAGCACCATTTCCTCTTGCTATCTTACCAATTTTTTGTCCTCTTTTTATGAGATGACCATCCTGAAAGTTAATAATACTTGAAGGTTCAAGGTGTTGATAAACCGTAAGAAATTCTTTATTATTTGAAGATTTATGAGATAAAACAACGCAACTATCACTTTTACTTTTCAAAATTCCATCTTGGGCAGCACAAACATCAAAGTCTCCAGATGAAGTTTTAGGCATAAAATCAGTTCCTGCGTGATATTTTATGACATCAGAAGTCCTAATCCAAGCCCTTCCTCTGTCACCTAATTGTATAGAATCAGTATAAAATGGCAGTGTTAAATCAAGTGATGTAGCATTACCCAAAGGGTCATCCAAAAATTTTGACAAATTATTTCCAATGGGTAAGTTATACTTCGTTCCTTCAATTTGGTAGGCAAATGGTTGATATTTAAACGTTATACCATTTATTCTTCCATCTACTTTATCAACAAGATTTCTTCCATTTGGTAATAATCTATTTGGGTCATCCCCAAGTAGAAGTGACAATAGTGATAAGTTTTTTTGAAGAGGCACACCCCCGAATTTTTCGTCAAAATATCCATAAAACTGCGTACCGTTTGAGTTTGGTGATGATACAAAATAATATTGGCTAATCGGTGGATTCTGTGAAAAAGACCTCATTCCATAAAAGATAAATAATAAGATAAGACATGCTGACTTAGAAAAACAGGGTGTGAAATTATATTTTATTCTTAAACGTTCCATTGTACACCTAATTTCTAGGTCGATTTGACGAAGCAATAGCAGCCCTACTATGCCGAGACCAGCATTAAGAACACCAATAAACCGAAAGATGGACACTAGGAAGAGATTCGTAGCATCTCCCCCAAAATAGTCTGTCGCTAATGTGGGAACGAAGAGCACAAACAAGCCGAGGGCTAATGAATAGAACGAGACAATGAAAATAAAGGTAGAACGAGACATAGTAGAAGGTGATTAAGTTTAATAATCACAAAACTGAGAAAATTGCTTCGCATTGTTCCTCATGGTTTTCTATGAAATCATCTCATAGAAAACCATGATTTTGGAGGAGAAGGCAAGCAACTACTCCAAGCCCATTAACGTCACCCTCCATATCTCCTCAAAATTCCCTAATTTTGCGCTCCATTCTTACAACGGATAGATAATTAGATGAAAAAGAAAGTTGAGATTCTTGCTCCTGCCAAAAACCTTTACCAAGGAATGGCCGCTATCAATGCAGGGGCAGATGCTGTCTATATTGGTGCTCCGCAGTTTGGCGCACGAACCAATGCCACCAACTCGGTCGAGGACATCGCCGACATGGTGCGCTACGCCCATCTTTTCAAGGCAAAGGTGTTTGTCGTTATCAATACCATTTTGTACGACGAAGAACTCGCCACTTGCCAGAAACTGATTCACGAATTGTACAAAATTGGCGTGGATGCGCTCATCATCCAAGACATGGCCATCATGGAGATGGATTTGCCGCCTATCGTGATTCACGCCAGTACCCAGGCCAACAACCGCGATGCCCAGCACGTTAAGTTCTTGGCCGATGCGGGCATGAAACGAGCGGTTTTGGCCAGAGAGCTAAACTTAGACCAAATCCGTGACATCAGCGAAGCTACCGACATCGAATTGGAGTTTTTTGTGTCGGGGGCTTTGTGCGTGTCGTTTAGCGGAAATTGCTACATGAGCGTGGCCAACGGTGAGCGAAGTGCCAACCGTGGTTCTTGCGCCCAAAACTGCCGCTTGCCTTACCAACTCATTGACGGCAAGGGCGAAACGTTGATTTCCAACAGCCATTTATTGTCCATCAAAGACTTGGATTTGAGCGACCAACTGCCCAATCTGATTGAAGCGGGTATCACTTCTTTCAAAATCGAAGGGCGCTTGAAAGACATCGTTTATGTCAAAAATAATACGTCGTTTTTGCGTCAAAAATTAGACGCATTTTTGGCCGAAAACGGCGATAAATACGAAAAAGCTTCTTCGGGCCGCACCTTCTACAACTTTGAACCACAGATGGATCGAAGTTTCAACCGAGGCTACACCGACTATTTTGTCAATAAGAGAAAGGAGAAAATCGGTTCGTGGGAAAGTCCGAAATCGCAGGGGCAATACATCGGCAAGCTGTTGGAAATCAAAGGCAAGGGCTACGTCATTGAAAACTTTGAAGAACTCAACAACGGCGACGGCCTTTATTTTATCAACGAAGAAGGCGTGGCCGACGGGGTTCAAATCAACGTGATTTTCAATAACCTCGTCATCCCCAATACCTTTAAGCCACTTCCTGTGGGAACGGTTATTTATCGAAATTCGGATGCGGAGTTCAACAAAATGGTGGAAAAAGAAAACAGCGCCGTGCGTAAAATTGGCGTTTCGCTGTATTTTTCTGAAACTGCCGACGGCTTTCAACTACTCGCCATCGACGAAGACGGTCACCAACACAGCTCGACGCTCGCCATCGCCAAAGAACTAGCTCGCACCGAAGAATCGGTGATTCCGAACATCAAAAAGAACTTGGCTAAAACGGGCAATACGCCTTTTGAGGTGGACGCTATGGAAGTGCAATTTAGCCAAAACTGGTTTTTGCCCACGTCAAAAGTCAACGAAATCCGCCGCGAAGTGCTTGAAGAATTGGCGGAGGTTCGGGTGCGAGATTACCACCGCGAAACGTTTCAAATCGAAAAAACGACCCACCCCTACCCCGTTCAAAAGCTTGACTTCATGTACAATGTGGCCAATCACATGGCGCGGGAGTTTTACCAACGTCATGGCGTGACGGAAATCGAAAAGGCGTTTGAGCTGCAATGGGATCCAGGAAAATCGCGGGTGATGACCACCAAGTACTGCGTCAAGTACGAGTTGGGCAAATGCGCGCGATTCCAGCGCGCCACCATGGGCGAAAAATTGACCGAGCCCCTCACCCTAAAACACGGCGAAGTGGAGTACAAATTGCGGTTTAACTGCAAGCCCTGCGAAATGGAAATTTGGGAAAAAGACGCCGAATTGGAATACGAAGACGAAGACCAACAATTGGGCTACATCGAGAAGTGGTAAATCACAAGGAAGCCCTGAGCGTGAGGTAAAACGGCACTTCTATGTATTCCTTCGCATTGTTGAGAATCAGCTCTGCGGTTTTCTGTCCCATCAACTCAAAATCGGCCGAAATAGTCGTAATTCCGTCGAGGATAATGCGCTTGAGGGGGGTGTCGTTGTAAGAAATGATGCCCACCTCCTGCCCTACTTTTAGGGTTGAAGCCAACGCCTTCTCTACCAGCACAATCAGGTCATTTTCGGTAATACTGATATACACTTCCCCCGCCCGAATGGGTTCATTCACAATACCACTTATTACCTCAAAATCAAAGGAATACTGATGGCAAAAGAGCGACAAGCCTTCCAGAATTTCTTTGGGATGGTGGGATTCTTGCGGAAAAATAATGTTGATTTTTTGGTACTTCGACAAGGCTTCTAACGCCTGTTCGAGGGCGTTGTAAATGTCTTTTTCAAAGTTTTGGCACACTGAACCGTACTTGCCCTTTATTCCCTCAATCGGTTTATCGACGACAATCACCTTCTCGCGGGGAATCGTATTGTTAATGACTTCGTGGGCTTTCTCTCCTCCCTCGGTAAAGTGCGGAATGATGACGTAATGCGTGTAGTCGTGGCTATTGGTTTGGAGGAGTTTTTTAAAATAATTGAAGTCGTTGTTATAAATGTAAAAATCAATCGTAACGCGCTCTCCTAATGCCGATACGAGCGCATCGTAGATGATTTTTTTGTGCGCATTCAATTTATTGACCAACAAAAAAATCTTTGGATGCGGATGAATCACCGTACTTTTGACAAAATATCCTTTGCCAGGAACGGAGTCAAGCATTCCAATTTTTTTGAGGTACTTATAGCCTTTTTCGGCCGTATCCCGCGAAATATCCGATTCAAAACTCAGTTCGTTAATCGACGGTAAAATCTCGTCTTTTTCCAACTCTCCTTTGCCAATGGCCGTCAAAATAGAATTGGCTACTTGCAAGTATTTAGGAGTTGCCGAATAGCAATCTACGGAAATGAGTTCGATTAAAGGTCTTTTTTTCATTGCATTTTTACGTTGGTCAACCAACCTTCATAATCGCCCGCAATCGTGGCATTAGCAAGGTTGGGTTCAAGGTACGTCTTGTTGCTGTGCAGCTGGGCAATTTCTTCTATCGACGCCCAAAGCCCACTCCCAAGTCCCGACAAATAGGCTGCTCCTAAGGCCGAAACATCGGCAAGACCGATGGTAGCGACGGGTTTTGCCAACAAATCAGCCAAAAATTGCACCACAAAACCGTTGGAAGTCATTCCTCCGTCCACCATTAGTTCTTTGAGTTCTATTTCGGTATCCGACTCCATCGCCGAAATAATATCTTTGATTTGGTACGGAATTGACTCCAACGCCGCCCGAACGATGTGGTTTTTGGAACTTCCGAATGTCAATCCTGAAATCGACGCTTTGCGTTTCATGTTCCAATGGGGAGCACCCAACCCGCTAAATGCAGGCACGAGATACACCCCGCCGTTGTTTTCTACCGCCCTTGCCATGGCCTCGGTTTCGCGACTGTCTTGTATCAAACCTAGTTCGTTTTTGAGCCATTCGATAGTAGCACCACACGTTACAATAACTCCTTCTAAGGCATAATCTACTCGTCCTTCAACGCTCCAACAGACCGTGGTCATCATGCCTTGGGTTGAGTTTTTGCGCTCGCTGCCCACGTTCATCAAAATCGAGCAACCTGTTCCCAAAGTAGCTTTGGCCGTTCCTGAGGTGAAACATCCCTCTCCAAAAGCGGCCGCGTGGCTATCGCCAATCATGGCCGTAATGGCTACGGGAGTGTCAAAAAGTCCTTCAAAATCGGAAGCACCAAACTCAAACGCCGAGGGTTTTGGTTCGGGCAAATGGACGTTAGAAAGTCCAAATGCTTCCAGTAATTCGGCATCCCACGCAAGGGTATCTAAGTTAAAAAATAACGTGCGGGAAGCATTGGTATAATCCGTCAAAAACTGTCGTCCTTGGGTGAGTTTGAACAACAACCATGTATCGACCGTTCCGAAGTAAGCGCGTCCTTCGGCAATGGCAGTTTTGACGATTTCAACGTTTTCATTGAGCCACATTACTTTTGTTCCCGAAAAATAAGGGTCAATAATTAAACCCGTTTTTGAGCGAACACTCTCTTCTAACCCTTTGCTTTTCAACGATTCACAAACTTGCACGGAGCGTTTACACTGCCAAATGACAGCGTTGTGCAACGGTTGTCCGTTCTCATCCCAAAGCACAAATGTCTCGCGTTGGTTGGAGATACCCACCGACTGAATATCCGCTATTTTTCCTCCTTTTGACGTAAACGCTGCCACGCACTTCCGTACCGAGGTGAGTACGTTTTGATAAATTTCTTCGGGGTCTTGCTCGGCAAAACCTTCGCCAAAATAATGCGTTTTTAAAGGTTCCGATGCCCGTGCAACGGCATTGCCCGCTGCGTCAAAAATCAACGTTTTGGTGCTGCTCGTGCCTTGGTCGATGGAGAGAATATAAGCCATTTTTGAAGTTTATTTAAACCACAGAAAGCACAAAGAAATGCAACACAAAGTTCACAAAGCAGTTCTTTGAACCCAAGTATGTGGTGTGGCTAGCCCTTCCAAGGTTTAGAACCTTGGAAGGGTTCCACTTATCCATTTTTAGAATTTACTTTGTCAATAATAACGGCCAAGAGAATCACAAAACCTTTGACGACTTGTTGCCAAAAAGGGGAAACGTTCAACAAGACCAAGCCGTTGTTCAAAACCCCGATGATGATGGCGCCCAACACGGTTCCCCAAATGCTTCCCTTTCCGCCCGAAAGCGAGGTACCGCCAATCACAACGGCAGCGATGGAGTCGAGTTCGTAGCCTGTTCCTGCGTTGGGTTGGGCCGAATCGAGGCGCGAAGTCACCATGAGACCACCTACCGCCGCCAAGGCGCCTGCGATGGTATAGACAATGACCTTGACTTTATTGATGTTGATGCCCGACAAAAGCGACGCATTTTCGTTGCCACCGATGGCGTAGATGTAGCGCCCCAACTTGGTTTTGTCTGACAAAAACACCGCCAATCCTACCACGGTGGCACTGATCCATACAGGTACAGGAACGCCTAAAAACCAGCCCGTTCCCATGTACGCAAACTGCTCGCCGAGACCACTGATAGGAAAGCCTTTGGTCCAAAGCATGGTAAGGCCGCGAGCGACGGTCAACATGGCCAACGTGGCGACAAAAGAAGGGACTTTGAAGCGGGTAATAACAAAACCGTTGAAAAACCCTAACAACGCGCCCGTCAGAACTCCCGCTACAGAAGCCCCTAATAACGTGAACCCAACGTACAGGTTTTGGGAAGGTACTTCAATGCCCATTTTGAACAAACCTGCGGTAATCGCCCCGCACAAGGCCAAAACCGACCCCACCGACAGGTCAATTCCTGCCATTAGCACAACGAGAGTCATCCCTACCGATAAGCAAATGTTGACGGAGATTTGGCGGAGGACGTTCCAAAAATTAGAAACTGTGAAAAATTTATCGGACAACAACCCAATGATGAGGCACAAAACGAAGAGTGCAATCAGGGGTTGTAGCTTGGCTAACCGTTTTTTCTGAGATTCAAGGGTTGTTTGCATATTTTTTCTTTTGTGACATTCATTCTGAAACACATAGAAATCAGTAGAATAAACACATAGAAAATAGAGTAAAAGCTTTGTTTTCTATGTAAAAATCTAAGTGAACTATGTGTTTGCTTTGTACACCTTATTTCTTTGAAATCGCTGCTTTTAAAAGTTTGTCTTCCGTGGCGTTTTCGATGGGTGTTTCGAGGGTTAATTTTCCTTCTGACAACACTAAAACTCGGTCCGAAACCGCAAAAATTTCGGGGAGTTCGGAAGACACCATCAAAATCCCCAGTCCCGACGCCGCCAACTGAAGTATCAACCTATAAATCTCACTTTTGGCGTGTACGTCAATACCGCGCGTGGGTTCGTCGAGGAGTAAAATTTTAGGGTGTGTGGCCAGCCATTTCCCCAAAATTGCTTTCTGCTGATTGCCGCCGCTGAGGTTTTTAATCAATTGCCCCGACGACGACGTTTTTATCCCTAATTCCTGGATGTATTTGTCGGCCAGTTGAGCCTCTGCGTTGTTGTTTAGCACGCCATTTTTTTCGACATGATACCCCAACGACGCCAAGCTAATGTTTTGCTTTACCTCCATGATGGGCACGATGCCGTCTCGTTTTCGGTCTTCGGGCACCAACGCCAAACCTGCTTTTACAGCTTCGACAGGCGACGTAATTTTCACTTCCTGCCTTTCAATGCTCACTTTCCCCGACGTAAGGGCTGGGTGTAATCCAAAAAGTGCTTCAAAAAGCTCCGTTCTACCCGCTCCCATCAAGCCAAAAATGCCCAGAATTTCGCCCCGTTTAAGCGTAAACGACAGATTATCAAGCACCAACTCAGGACGTTTGGCCGAGCGTTTGAGTGAAAAATGCTGAACGCTCAACAATTGGTCTTGGGAAACCGACAACGCAGGCTTTTGATGAACAAAAATCTCCCGTCCTACCATTTTTTGAATCAGTTGATCCTGATTGATTCCTGCCATTTCGCCCGACTCAATCGACTTGCCATCGCGCAACACAATGTAGCGGTCGGCAATCCGAAACAACTCGTCGAGTTTGTGCGAAATGTAGGCAATGGTTTTATTTTCTTGCTTCAACTCATTGATGATGTCAAACAACGTTTCTACTTCTTGGTCGGTAATGGCCGAGGTCGGTTCGTCCATGATAATCACTTGAGGGTTGAGCAACAGCGCCTTCGCAATTTCAACCAATTGTTGTTGCCCTACTTTCAGTTCATTCACTTGGGTATCAGGGTCAACGTCCAATTTGAGTTTTTTGAGCAACTCAGTGGTCGTTTGACGCATTTTTTTCTTATTGAGCGCCCCCCAAATCGTCTCTAATTCTTGTCCCAAAAAGATATTTTCGGTGATACTCAGGTATGGTATCAGGTTGAGTTCTTGGTGGATGATGGCAATTCCTGCGTCTTGGGCTTCTTTGGTGCCTAAAAAACGGACGGGACGTCCGTTCCACAGGAGTTGCCCTTCGTATTCTTGATAAACGCCCGACAAAATCTTCATCAAGGTGGACTTTCCTGCGCCATTTTCCCCCAAAATAGCGTTGACTTTCCCCTCATGGAGTTCGAGGCAAACGTTGTCGAGGGCCGTGACGCCTGAGAATTTTTTGGTGATATTTTCGGCAACTAACATATAAAACCTATTGCGGTAAATTATTTTAACGACGCTGGAATCACCTCAATTTCAGCCAGATTCAGGTGTTCTTTATTAAGGGCAACTGCCCCCGCAAACTGCACCATATCACCTTCTTTGGCTTTGGGACGAAACGGAAATACTACCGATGCTCGAATGAGTTTATTCAACTCCGAGGAAACGTTGTTGATGTCGGCAGTTTTGGTAAATTTTGTAATATCAAATTCCCCAGAAGCATCCCGCAAGGCATTGCCATAAATAAATTCCATCGCTAAGGTAAGCTGCTGTTTGGGCGTCTGAATCGTCAGGTCATTCTCATTAATTTTGACAATTTTACCCTGTCCTTTGACCAAAAAATAACGGATGTTCCCAATCGCCGTCGCGTGCGAATAAGTATCAAACGCCTTGTTTTTATCCGTCGAAAGCATAGTCGTCAATTCATCAATATCGGGCGCAGTTTCCAGTTTTGGGCTCAACTGTTTTTCTAAAAAATTCTTGGCAAAACTTGCAGCATCAAACTTCCCCGAAGCCTCTGCTTTTACTTCGTCCAATTTTCTAAAATACACTGAATTGTAGGCCAACAACAGCACCACAGCGCCCCCAATTCCGTACTTGAGCCACGGCAGCATTTTATTGTTCTTTTTTTCCAAAGGCGGCATAGTCTTCGATGTTCTTTTTGGTGACTAATTCTACGGCTACGGGCAGTTTTTGGGCAAACTCCCGCTTTCCTTTCAAGTATTCATCGGCATAAATGGCCGCGGTTTGCGCCATTACTTTCGGAAATTGCATACCAGTAGCAGCTATTTTTCCGTCTTTAATCGCCGAAACCACATCGTCGGCCCCATCAAAACCAAACACTTTTACTTTACTGGCTTTTCCCGCAGCGGCCAAGGCTTGGTACGCCCCCATCGCCATGGCATCGTTTCCACAAAAAACGGCGTCGATATTTGGATTGGCCTGTAAAATCGACTCCATGACGTCCATGGCCTTATTTCGGTCAAAATCAGCACTTTGTTGCGCTACCATTTTGAGGCTTGGATAATTATCCACCACGCTATGAAACCCTTGCGAACGTGCCCAAGTATTGTTGTCGCCCACCAGTCCAAGGAGCTCGACGTACGTGCCTTTTTTGTTGGTTTGTTGTACAAAAAGCTTGGCTAATTCTACACAACCCGAATAGCTATCTGACAAAATCTGAGACGTGGCGGCATCCGTGGCGTTGATTTCACGGTCCATGCAAAACACAGGAACGCCAGCGGCTTTGGCTTTTCGCACGTTGACTACCGAACCTTCAGCATCGGTTGGGTTGAACAAAATAGCACTGTACCCCGATACCAACGCATTTTCAAAGTGGTCGGACTCTAACGCTGTGTTGTTTTGTGAATCAAAAATTTTGGTTTCGTAGCCCAATTCTTTGGCTTTGGCAGCGGCGTTATCGGCCAAAAACACAAACCAAGGGTTGTTTAAGGTCGAAATAATAATCGCCATCTTTTTTGGGGCGTTTGAGTCTTTTTTCTCTGCACAACCAACAAGTAGCAGAAAGAGAAAAAAGCCCCCTAATCGAAGCATAAGCCATGCTGTATTTTTTTCGGACACAGAGTTTCTCGGAGTTTGGCACGGAGTAACACGGAGGCTTATTTGCTGGATGACACTCGTTATTTTTTTCTGATGAAACATACACTCATTGTTTAAGGAAAAACAGTCACAATTACCCGTTGATAACGTGTCAAAGCAGGCGTGCCATTATCGGTGACGGCCAACACAATATGGATAGTTTCGGGTTGAGTTACTTTAGGGGCGACAAACGATGTCTCCGCTTTCTTGCGGTCGGCGAGTTGAATTCCGTTTTTGTTTCCGTACGTACCTGGTTCGGCATAATACATCCAATCGTAACGCAGGCTGTTCCCATCGGGGTCGGTGCTTCCTTGAGCGCTCAATTGTACTTTTCCTCCGCTCTTTGCTTTAAGAAAATTGGCGTGTGCCAACTTCGCAACGGGCGGGTGGTTTGCTTCTTTATAAGGCTTTACGCACCAGTCCATACGGGCCGCAAAATCGTACTGATACGCTTCGCGCCAGCGCCAAATCGTTGCTTGGTTTCCTGTATGATAAACGCTATCGGCACCCAGCACTTCGTCCACGGCATCGGCCCACATCGGGCGGGTTTCGGGTTCGTAAAACCATTTTTGGGTACGTGGGGTGTACAATTCATAACGCCCACCCCAGTTGCCCCAATTGGGATGCTCAGGGTCGCTTAGGCCGTTTTCCATTAAATACAAAAATGTAGGGGTGTCGCCTTCCATCAAAAATTTCACCGCAGGGTATTCTTCGCCCAGCGGCCCGTGGTTTTTGCGGATGTGTTGCTCCAGCCAAGGATTATCAACAATGCTAAAATTTCCTCCCGAAAAACGTCCGTGAAACTTGTCGCCGCTGATGCCCGTCCAGGTAGAATAATGGTACGCGCCGTTGGCGTGAAAACCTGGACTTGCAATGTAAAACAACTGTGGAAAGTTTTTGCGAATCCACGGCCCCGTGTCGTCTTGGTCGGAAATGGTATAAACCCGAAGTTTCGATACAAACTTGGCCACTTCGTCGGGCGTGCGGGTCATTTTTACTTTCCAAAGGGCTTGCGCAAGGCAATTGGCTCCACCCCAAACGGGTATCCACAGCGGGCGTGGGTCGGCTTTATCGGCCTGACGAATAATCCATTCGGAGCCTTCCGAATCTTTTCCTTCGCCAATGGCTTCCATCCCAAATTTGGGAAGTCCTGATTTGATAATACTCAATAAATAGCTGGTTTCGGGAAACCCTTTTTCGTGCAAAAGCAGGTTGCTACGCACTTTGTCGTAGGCATTGACAATTTTACGAATGCTTTCGGGAGCAACGCGCTCACGCTGGTGAACGGAGGTCGTGGCCACAATCCCTTCAATATCCCATTGATTTGAATAGACTAAAAATCGCACCATCGACTCGGTGTCGTCGGGTTCGTTTTCAATGTCGGTCAGCACCAATACGCGCCTCTTTTCGGGAGTTTGGGCGTAGAGTTGGCTGGCGACCAACAGCAGCATCAAGGTAAGTAGGCGTTTCATTTGTTAAGGTTTAGGTACTTTTTTGCGTCGGAGACGCGATTCCATTGGGGTTCCCAAATTGTAGTTTGGGAACAGCGTTAAGCACTTTCAATCAATGCTTTTGCACGACCCGCGATTCCGTTTTCTGAGATTCCGTAATGATTTAAAATCTCCACTTGTGAGCCCGTAACGGTGTATTCGTCGGGGATTCCTAAAATATCAAAAGGTTTTGCGAAACGGTTTTTTAGCAACCACGAGGCGCAGGCTTCGCCCAAACCACCGTTTACGCTGTGTTCTTCTACCGTCAAGATAGCGTTGCACGATGCTGCCAATTCAGCCAGTAGTGCTTCATCCAAAGGCTTGATGGTGTGCATACTTACTACTGTGGCTTCGATGCCATGTTCAGCCGAAAGTTTTCGCGCGGCTTGCAAAGCGGGGTAAACCGTTTCGCCGTTTGCGATAATCGCTACGTCGCTACCTTGTCGAACCACCCGTCCTTTGCCAATTTCAAAAGGGGTTTGCTCCGTTTCGTCCAACAAGGGCATGGGTTTCTTTCCAAATCGCAAGTAATAGGGCGCGTCCGACGCGGCCACTTGTTGCACTGCTTGCTCCGTTTCGTAGTTGTCAGCGGGTACAACAATCGTTATGTTATTGATGGCTCGTAACACGGCGAAATCGTGCAAACTGTGGTGGGTAGAGCCCAATGCCCCGTAACTTACCCCCGCACTTATCCCAATGAGTTTCACGGGATTGTTGGAATACGCTACATCGTTTTTGATTTGCTCCAACGCCCGCGCCGTCAAAAAACAAGCGGGAGAAACCGCAAATACTTTCTTCCCCGCCGAAGCCAATCCTGCCGCCATGCCTACTAAGTTTTGTTCGGCAATGCCTACCTCTACGATTTGCGCGGGGTATTTTTTACCAAATGGCACCAATTTCCCCGACCCACGCGAGTCGCTGGTGACAACCACGATGTTGCGGTCGGTCGCAGCCAATGCTTGCAGTGTTTCTGAAAACACGTCCTGATTGGCCCTATTTACGGTATTTTCAACTATGACTTCCAAAGTATTTGAAGTGTGTAAACACGATTAGTTTATGTGACTATCTATTTTCTGTATTCATCTGTGGGCTGTTCCCTCTGTGGTTATCTGTGTGAAATGATTGGTTACGCACAGATAACCCCAGATTATGAGCACAGATTTCCGCAGATTGTACCAAGCCATTATTTTATTGAAGTGACAGTCTCTAATTCCTCCATCGCAATTTTATACTGCTCTTCGGAAGGGACGCCGTGGTGCCATTTGAGTTCGTTTTCCATAAAACTCACCCCTTTTCCTTTCACCGTATGGGCAATGATGACGCTTGGTTTGTCCTTTTCAAAGGGCAAAGCATCAAAGGCTTCTTTCAACGCAACTACGTCATTGCCGTCCACGTGGCGGGTTGCCCAACCAAAACTTTCAAATTTTTTATCCAAAGGCTCGGTATTGCACACATCCTTGGTAGGCCCCGTAATTTGCAAACCGTTCAAGTCCACGATGGCACAGAGGTTGTCCAGCTTGTAATGCGCTGCCGTCAACGCCGCTTCCCAGTTGGAACCTTCGGGCAATTCGCCGTCACCCATCAACGTAAACACCCGATAATTACGGTTATCCATTTTTGCTGCCAATGCCACGCCTGCACTCATCGGAAGGCCATGTCCCAACGCGCCCGTATTCTGCTCTACACCATTTACCTTTCGTGTGGGATGACCAATGTAGTGCGACTGGTATTTACACAGCGTTTCGAGGTCGGACTCAGGGAAAAAACCTTTATCAGCCAATACCACAAACAACGCTTCCACACAGTGTCCTTTGCTCTGAATGTAGCGGTCTCGGTCGGGCGAGGTGAATGTTTCGGGCGAAACGTTTAGGACTTCGTTGTACAGCACATTCAAAATATCAATACACGACAACGACCCTCCCGTATGCCCCGCCTTGGCTTTGTAAATGTATTTGAGGATGTTTCTACGGTATTCCGTTGATTTAAGTGATAAGTGATGAGTGATGAGTGATGAGTCATCGGTCAGCAAGGAATTGTGCAGAGTAAGTGTTACGTCTTTTGTAGCTTCCATTCTTTATTTATCACCTTTAAGGTTTTTCTTTTTTGTCAAGATTGAGCTTCTAATCATCTTCATCAGCTCTTCGGCGTCCTTATAAAGAGAATCATGTTCAATCAGCGTTATGTAGTCAGTTCGATGTAAAATTTCTAACCAGTACTGGGTCTCTCCGATTTCTTTTTGGGAAATTCCCAATTTGTGTACAAAATCTACTCCAGATTCCGCATTAACAGCTTCTCTAACCATTGCCCCTGGATTTGTCCCACACCTAAGAATTTGCTTACTTAACACATATTCATTTTTTTGTGATGTCAGATATTGATACAACCGTACAATTCTAATAGCAAAATCGGTTGATTTCACTCTCAACGGGCTTTCCATATTTGTATTAGCGATACGTTTTGTTAGAGATAAGTAATTAGTGGGGAGTAGGGAGCGATAAGAGTTGAGATTGTTTAGTAAGGGAATTGTGAAGAAATAACCTACTCATCTCTCATCACTTACCTCTCATCACTAAATATGCTGATACACCTCCCAACCCATATAATTCTCCAATGCTTCTTTTAGTATGTCCGCAGTTTTTGAGGCATTCATTACGACGTGGTGTTCAAAACCATTGCGACAAACATATTTCATTAGTCCCTGTAAATCTGAAATTTGCGCTACCGCTCGGTTGCCAAAGGTCGCTAATGGGTCGTTGGTCAGGTCGCCTTCTCCGATGTACGCTTTGATGATTCCTTTCGGGTCATCGGTGCTGATTCTACCGTAGGTCAACGGCATAGCAGGTGTACGGCCATCCAAGGCTCCGTAGGTATTTTCAACCCCTACCGATGTACCCAAAATCGGCGCATTACTAATTTGAATATCAGGCAAAAACGATTTCGCCCAGTTGCCACAGTGGAAAAGCACACACTTATTTTCGTCGTCAGCGTAGTTGTTGTTCCAATCTACCAACGCACTTGGTGAGCCCGACGCCAACTGCATGGCGTACATACTCAACGTGCCAGTCACGTCCACTTCACACGCACTTGGGAGCATGTTTTCGCTCATGATACTCATGCTCGTACACACATTACAGCCGTAGTTTTGCTGCAAGCTCGTCCAGCACTGAATGGCGGTGGCGTCGAGGGCATTTTCTTCCATGATTTCTTTTAGCACCACGTCCAATTTGGCGATTTGAAGCATCGCTTCGTTGGGCGTTTTGCCCTTGGGCGCATAGGCATTGATTGACTCAAGGTGTTTTTTTACTTGTTCGCTATCGGCCGTTAGCTTATTGGCTCTCCCCAAAATCTCCGACAAGTCGAAAGTAGTTACTGTAATGCCGTTGCGTTGTAAGATTTTTTCCGAATAACGTACTGTGTTGAAAGCGCCAGGTCGAGCTCCGATGGCGCCAATCCGAACATTTCTTAGTCCTTTCACCACGCGACATACCGCCACAAAGTCCGTCAAATCTTTCTGAAAAGCTGGCGAAGATGGCAGGCTAACGTGCTGACTCGTAAGGGTATATTTGATTCCGTATTGATACAAATTATTACAAACTGAAATCTTTCCGCACCACGAATCGCGGCGATTGACGACGTTCATCTTCGTCAATTCGTCAGGGTACGCCTGAATCAAAACTGGCACGTTGAGATTGGCCAATTTTAGGGTATCAGCCACGCCTTTTTCATCACCGAAGTTGGGTAAAAGCACCAAAATTCCCATGATTTCTTCGCGGTGGGCCTTAAAAAGTTCCGCGCATTTTTGGGCTTCTTTAAACGTCTCTACTCCCCCCAATTTTGTCGCATTGCTATCCAAAAGGATGGGGGTAAGTTTCAACTGGGCAAAAACATCAATGATTTCCGTTCTTGCTTTTTCGACCAAACTATCAGGGAAAAAGTCCCTGTTTCCGATGATGATTCCGATACTTGCCATGTTGTATAAATTCTGTTCAAATGAGGTTTGTCAGGGCTAAAGCCCCTCTTATGTATCTACTTATCTTCTTCCCACGCCCTGAAGGACGTAGTTAGAAGAACTTATTTCTCCTTTAACTCCATGCTTTAGCATGGGGATGATCAAACAAGGGCTTTAGCCCTGACCGTTACTTCGCAATGATTACTTCAATGTCGTTTTGCTTAAAAAGCTGCAAATGACCGTCTTCGATGCCACTGTCGGTTATCAAATAATTAATCAGCGACAATGCTCCAAGGCTCGCAAAAGCGCTTTTGCCTACTTTGCTCGAATCGGCCACCAAGTAGGTGGTTTCAGCGGCGTCAATCATTGCTTT
The DNA here is from genome assembly GCF_000482465.1 of Runella limosa DSM 17973. GTDB lineage: Bacteria > Bacteroidota > Bacteroidia > Cytophagales > Spirosomataceae > Runella > Runella limosa. The sequence continues at coordinate 89,759 of NZ_AXVJ01000041.1, read as the reverse complement.
TTTTACCACTAAATCACTGATACTCGGGTAGGTAAGTCCTGCTTTAAGCGAAATTCCTGCCGTGGCCAAAAACAACTTTTGGACGTGAATCCCTTTAAAAAAATCAGCCGCTTTCTGTCCCGTCAGCGACAACGTCGGTGGTTTAAACTCTCCTCCCGTCAGAATGACTTCGATGTTTTGTTCCGCCCCCAACATCAAGCCAATATTCATGGCATTGGTGATAACTGTCAGACGGCGGTTTCCTTTTATTTTTTTTGCGATTTCGGTAGTGGTACTTCCCGAATCCAAAATAATCGTATCGCCGTTGTCGATATAGTCGAGGCAGGTCGCCGCAATGATTTCTTTCTTGTCCATGTTTTCTTGGTGGGCCAACGAAAACGAGCTTACTTGTTCCCGCACACTTTTCAAGTACGCCCCTCCGTGTTCGCGCACCACAATCCCCTCTTTTTCAAGCTTTTCTAAATCTTGCCGAATGGTTACTTCGGTTACTTTGAACAAATGGGCTAAGTCCACTACTTTGGCAGAGCCGTCTTCGTACAACAACTCTAATATTTTTTCTCTTCTTTGATTTGGAAGCATTGTTTTACTTTTTAAGGCATTTGAACAGATTGATTTCCTTCAAAGAAAAGAAATAATAAGAAAACAAAAAACACAGCCTTACCCCTTTTCTCAACATAAACGCTCCTAATCAGCGGTGTTCGTAGGAGTTGCTATTTTAGAATGGGAACAAAAACCTTTTGTTTTTTGCAAATTTCTAAACAAAACAAAAACAAATGAAAGAAAACAGAAAAATATTTTTATTTTTAATAACAAAACAAAAGACATTTTTATTGAATTATTCAAATATTAATTTTTCTAAAATCGACTTTTTATTTGCAAAAAAGGGCAAAAAAACCACAAAATTACATTTTGTTGCCTAATCTTCGTTTTGCAACAATTTGTACTTTACTTATTCAAAAAACACTATAAACTTTCGTTTACTTTTGTTTTATCAGGACGGTTCAGGACGGGGATACTTTGTCACAAATTTACTTTTGTTTCACTTTTCATTGATTTTATAGTAACAATTCTACATTCCCAGCCTCAATCTTACCACCATGAACCTTTATCTACCCTGTTTGTACCCAAAGTATTCGAGGTACATTTCTTTTGTTTTGCTTTTATTTTGTTTTAGTCAGGCCATTGGCCAAAACAGAACCGTCACGGGAAAAATTACCGACGAAACAGGCAAACCCGTTCCTGGGGTTTCGATTGTGGTAAAATCAACCACGACAGGAACCATATCAAACGCCGAAGGCGCTTACAACCTTTCTGCTCCCGAAAATGCCACGTTGGTGTTTAGCTCAGTGAGTTATGAAACGCAGGAAATCGCCATCAACAAACGTTCAATTATCAACATCTCACTACTACCTTCCAGCAAAATCTTGAACGAAGTTGTTGTGGTGGGCTATGGTACTCAAAGCAAACGTGCCGTGACGGGCGCCGTTGCGTCCATCAACAACAAGCAATTCCAAGACCGTTCGTTTAGCAACGTGGCGCAGTCCTTGGCGGGGCAAGTGGCTGGGGTCAATATTTCGCAAGCACAAGGCGCACCAGGTTCGTCACCGTTCATTAAAATTCGCGGGGTAAGCTCCATTACGGCAGGGACGAACCCGCTGTTGGTGGTTGACGGTGTGCCTTTGGAAAACTTCAACCTCAACATGATTAACCCACAAGACATTGAGTCGGTAGAAGTGCTAAAAGATGCTTCGTCGGCGGCTATTTACGGGTCGCGCGGGTCGAGCGGAGTGGTGATTGTAACCACCAAACTCGGCAAAGCAGGCAAGCCAAGTGTTAGTGTAAACCTCGAATATGGCTCGCAAAAAGTAGCCCGTCAAATCGAAATGATGGATGCGCAGCAATTTATCCGTACCTACGTTGATGCCAAAAACAACGCTTGGATTGCGGCAGGCGGCAAAGCCACTGACGGAAATGCGCTACGCCCTACCTTGTTGAAAATTCCTGAAGATTTCTTGACCAATCCACAGCAATTTGGCGCTGGTACCAACTGGCAAGATGTGATGTTTAGAACGGCACCGATGTACAACGGTCAAATCTCGGTATCGGGTGGGACTGAAAAAACGCAGTACATGTTTTCGGGGGCGTATTTAGACCAAACGGCTATTTTGGACATGAACTACTACAAGCGTTTGGCTCTCCGTTCTAACGTAAAAACGATGGTCACTGACAAATTGACGATAGGCTTAAACTTGGGTGTAACGAGCATTTTTGACCGTACGGAAGGCACAAAAGGTAAAAGCGATGTCATTAGCTTAGGCTTGCAGAGCAACCCGCATTTTCCTGTTTACAACGAAAATGGTAACCTCGGCTACCGCGATCCCAATTCTACTTGGTTCCGTTTTACGGCCTTTGGCGACATGAACCTTTGGCATCCTTACTCGCTCACCCGTGAGGTGGACAAAGGCACCAAATCGTTCAATACTTTAGGAACAGCCTATTTGGAATACAACATTTTGAAAAACCTCAAGTTTCGTACCAGCCTCAGTGGCAACCTTTTCAACACGCGTAACCACTTTTACTGGAACGACAAACAAAAATATGGCTACTCAGCCGTATTGGCTGCACAAGCCAACGCAGGCAACAGCTATATGTTCAACTGGTTGAGTGAAAACACATTGACGTACGACAAACAAATCGGCGACCATTCACTCACGGGTTTGATCGGTTATACATCGCAAAAACAGCGCGACGAAACCATGTACGTAGCGGCCAATAATTTCCCCAACGACTTGGTACACACCCTCAACGCAGGGACGGTGACGGCAGGAAACACCACCGCCAGCGAATGGTCGTTGCTGTCATACATTGCACGTTTGCAGTACAATTTCAACAATCGTTATTTCTTGACAGGAACCATTCGCCGCGATGGAATGTCGCGCTTTGGTGACAACAATAAATGGGGCTATTTCCCATCGGTATCGGCAGGTTGGTTGATTTCGGACGAGGCTTTTATGAGCAGTTTGAAAAATATCAACAACCTCAAACTCCGCGTCAGCTACGGTGTAACGGGTAACAACCAAATCCCGAACTACGGAGCGGTGAGTTTGTTGGCTGCTTCCAATTATGTGTATGGAAGCACCATGAACAACGGCTTGCGCGTCAGCAGCATCGCCAATCCCAATTTGAAATGGGAAAAAACCAACATGTTTAACCTCGGTTTGGATGTGGGCATATTGAACAACCGTATTTCGGGTTCGGTAGAATTTTATAACTCCCTTACCCGCGACATGCTCCTGTTTGTTCCCGTGCCTGACATCACAGGTTTTTCAAGCCAGTTGACCAACATTGGTAAAATGCGTAACCGTGGGATTGAATTGAACATTTCAACCAAAAACACCGTAGGCGAATTTAAGTGGACGACGGATTTTAACTTCTCTCGCAACCGCAACAAAGTACTTCAACTCGGCTCAGGCAACGCGCCTATCCAGTACGTTGACAACGTCGTGACGGTTCGGACGGAAGTAGGCCAACCCGTTTCTAACTTCTACGGATATATTTTCGACGGGGTGTTTAAAAACCAAGCCGAAGTGGACGCCTATCCGCACCACGCCAGCACTACCCCAGGCGACCCGAAAGTACGCGACGTAAACGGCGATGGCAAAATCACCGACGCCGACCGCACCATCATTGGCAACAACCAACCTGACTTCATTGCGGGAATGACCAACACCTTCACTTACAAGGGCTTTGACTTATCGTTTATGCTTCAAGGATCATACGGCGGCGAAATCGCCAACAACAACATCCGTTACTTAGGAACGTGGGACAACGGCCGTAACTTCTACGCAAGCATGTACAACTACTGGCGCTCCGAAAGCGACCCAGGGGACGGCATTCACTTCAAACCCAACGTAAGTTACCAAGGGTTGCAAAAGCAGTTTTCGTCGTATTGGGTAAGCGATGCTTCGTTCTTGCGCATGAAAAACATCCGCGTTTCGTACGCCATTCCGAGCAAGCTATTGAGCAAGATGAACATGAAATCAGCGCGGGTATATGTCAACGCCGAAAACGTGTTTATCCTTTCGAAATACAAAGACGGCTATGACCCTGAAAACACCACTTACGGCACGACTTCGTACAGTAGCAGCATGGAGACTTCGGGCTCATACACCAGCGGAAATGCGCCCGTTCCTGGTGCTTTCCAAGGCGTTGACTACGGTTCATACCCACTTCCACGCGTGATTACAGTAGGTGTCAAGGTTGATTTTTAATTTCATTTACCACATAGTGATTAATTTCTATGTTTTCTACTGTGAAAATCGTCTATGTACCTATGTGGTAATAAAAAACATAACACAATGAACAAGTTCAAACACATATTAGCAGTCTGCCTCACAGGAATGGTGATGAGCAGTTGCAGCGATTCTTTTCTTCAATTAGCGCCTGTTTCCAATCCCAACGCAGGGAATTTTTTCAAAACAAAGGCTGACTTTGACTTGGCTTCCAACGCCGCTTACGCCACCCTTTACACGATTTATAACCCCGAAGGGCCTGTTTCATATACGGGTGAATTGATGGGCGACAACGTGACAATTCTGAACATTTCAGGAAACATGGCCGATAAATGGCAGTTTCGCGATTATACCCTCGCGCCTGCCAATACGATGGTGTATCAGTTTTGGCAAGATTTTTACCGCTCTTTGTACAACATTAACATTGTACTCGATAAAATCGAAACGGCCGACGTGGACGCAGCCTACAAAGACAAAGTAAAGGGTGAAATGATGTTTTTACGCTCCCTTTATTACTTCCAAATGGTGCAGATTTGGGGTGAGATTCCGCTTGTGACTAAGCCCATCACAGCCGAAGAAAGCTACGGCGTGTTGCGTTCCCCCGTTACGGAAGTATATGCTCAAATTGTCAAAGACTTGCAGTTTGCGGCAAGTAAACTTCCATTAGCCTCGGCAGCAGGAGCAGGAAAAGTATCAAAAGGAGCGGCACAAGCGTTGTTGGGTAAAGTGTATTTGACCATGGGAGATAAAACCAACGCTGCGACTGCCTTAAAAGAGGTAGTTAATAGCGGTCAGTACCAATTGCTTCCCAGCTATGCGACACTTTGGGATGCCAAAACAAAAAATACCAAAGAATCTATTTTTGAAATTCAATACTTGGGAGGGTCGTCAACGGCTCCTTTCAGCGACTATTACCTCGGCTTTTTCCCCAACTCCAACGCCCTTGGTTTTTACGGAAGTGGCATGAACCAAGTGGTTGATGATACTTGGAACGAATACGAAACAGGCGACGCACGACGTGTTGCTTCAATTGATACGGGTTTTACGGATGCCAAAGGAACATTTACAAAGGTAAAATTTCCTAAAAAATGGCAAGACAAAACGGCTCCTATCATCGGACAACGCATTGCGGCCAACAACAACTTTATGGTATTGCGCTATGCCGACGTGCTGTTGTTGTTGACCGAAGCTACGGGAGATGCGCAATACCTCAACCAAGTGAGAAAAAGAGCGGGAGTGCCAGAGTTTGGTACAGCCGCCTATCCTTCAAAATACAGTACCATCGAAGCCGCTACCGAGCACGAGCGCCGCGTAGAGCTTGCCTTTGAATTTCAACGCTGGTTTGACCTCAAACGTACCAATCGCGCACTCACCGTGTTGGCGGCCAAGGGCAAAAGTGTCTCTCAAGCTAAATTGCTGATTCCAATCCCTAACGTAGTCAGAGATCAAAACGGTAAAATTACCCAAAATGCAGGGTATTAAATCATAGAGTTGCAAGTAGGAGACGCTGGCTAAAATCTTTGAAATTCAGAGCGTTTTAACCAGCGTCTCTCCCCCATTTAACCACCTTAACTAGCCTCCGTTTTAAATGGAACGCATATCTGCTACTTATTTTATTGAAACGCCTTTTGACGTTGAAAAGGCTGCCAAAGTGTTGGCTGGTGAACAATCCAGCGGCACTTTTGTGGCTATCCCTGGAGAAACGGATGAATTAAAAGAGCGTTTTGCTGCCAAGGTAGAATCAATCGAACTGTTGGAAACGGTTTCGCAACCCGCTTTGCCTGGTGCTGAAGGCTACGACGAATACCACCGCGCCAAACTCACAGTATCTTGGTCGGTCGAAAACTTTGGGTATAATTTGCCCGTGATGATTTCCACCTTGCAGGGCAATTTGTACGAACTGTCTCAGTTCACAGGGCTAAAACTCATGGACTTAGACGTGCCTGACTCTTTTCGCAACCATTTTGTTGGACCTCGTTTTGGAATCGAAGGCTGTCGTACGTTGACCCAAGTGTATGATCGTCCGCTCATTGGCACCATCATCAAACCAAGCATAGGGTTGGCCGCCGAGCAAACCGCAACTTTGGTAAAAACGCTTGCCGAAGCAGGCATTGATTTTGTCAAAGACGACGAACTCATGTCTTCGTCGGCTAATTCTACCTTTGAAGCACGCGTGGACGCGGTCATGGACGTCATTAATCGCCACGCGGACGCTACGGGCAAAAAAGTAATGTATGCCTTCAACCTCAGCGATGAAATAGATTCGATGCTTCGTCGGTACGAATACTTGCTCAAAGCAGGTGCTACCTGCGCCATGGTAAGTATCAATACCGTTGGACTATCGGCCGTCAAAAAAATCTGTGACCAAGGCGCACTTCCTGTTCACGCCCACCGCAACGGCTGGGGCATGTTAACCCGCCACCCGCTGTTAGGAATCGACTTTGTAGCTTACCAAAAGCTTTGGCGCTTGGTGGGGGTTGACCAAATCCACGTCAATGGCATTCAAAATAAATTTTGGGAAAGTGATGATTCCGTAGTCCGTTCCATAGAAGCCTGCCGCCAACCCTTGTTAGGAGGTTTTGAGGTACTGCCTGTCGTTTCGTCGGGGCAGTGGGGTGGGCAAGCACCCGAAACCTACCGCCGTACGCAAACGGTGGACTTGCTCTACATGGCAGGCGGCGGCATTATGGCACACCCTAGCGGCCCCCAAGCGGGTGTAATTGCCCTAAAACAAGCGTGGGAAGCGGCTGTAAACGGCTGGAGCGTAGAAGAAGCTGCTCAGTTTTACCCCGAATTTGGAAAATCAGTAGAAAAGTTTGGGAAATCAATGAAGTTTATCCCTGCCTAAAGGCGACATGAAATTAGAAGGGTGTACGAAACTTTTCAGGTGAACACATAGCTCAGATAGTTTTTTCACATAGAAAACATAGCTATATTAAATAACATTGCCTTTACCTTTACAATGCCACAACCAAACCCACTCTTATTGGCTTTTTACGGTGACGACTTTACGGGTTCAACCGACGCGCTCGAATCCATGAGTACCTCAGGAGCACGTACGGTGTTGTTTATCGAACCTCCTACCGTTGAGCAAGTTCGCCAGTACGAAGGTTTACAAGCCATTGGCATTGCGGGGCTTTCGCGCTCACTTTCGCCCGCCGACATGGAACGGGAGCTTTTGCCCACTTTTAAAGCCCTTAAATCGCTTTCTCCGCGCCACGTTCATTACAAAGTTTGCTCCACGTTCGACTCCTCTCCTAGCATTGGGAACATTGGCAAAGCCATTGAAATCGGCGCAGAAGTATTCCAATCGCCGTGGGTTCCCATTTTGGTCGCGGCACCTTCACTGGGGCGTTATTGTGCCTTCGGAAACCTGTTCGCGCGCATGGGCATTGGTAGCCAAGGAGTTATTCACCGCCTCGACCGCCACCCTTCGATGAGCGTTCACCCCATCACTCCTGCCCACGAAAGCGACTTGCGCTTGCATTTAGCCCAACAAACGGAACGCACGACGGGGCTTTTTGATATTTTACAGATTGAACAACCTGAGCCTTCTGTTCCCTTTCAAGAAGTATTACAAAAAGGTTTTGACAATATCCTTTTTGATGCCTTATACGACCATCACTTACCCCGCATCGGTAAGCTTTTGGAGGAAAATGCCCCTTCACACGTGCCGCTTTTTTCGGTAGGTTCGTCGGGCATTGGAAGTGCGTTAGGAGCGTATTGGCAACAAACGGGGCAGCTTCAAGCCCGTACCGCTTGGAAGTCGGTTGACATTGATACACCTATTTTGGTTATTTCGGGCAGTTGCTCTCCCATATCGGCACGGCAAATTGCGTGGGCTGAAAAACACGGTTTTGCCTCTTTGGGCATTGACACCGCCGCCGTGGTTGAAGCAGAAAATACGTTAGAAGTTTTAGAAATTATCATCCAAGAAGCTGTCCAAACAATTCGTCGAGGCCAATCGGTTATTGTCCATACCAGCAAAGACAACCAAGACCCACGCATCGCCCAAACGAATGCCATTTTTGAGCAAAAAGGGCTAACGCCCGCAGAAATTCGTTCGCGGACGGGGCAGCTTTTCGGGAATGCTTTAGGAACAGTAGCGCAAGAAGTGGTAGCTCAAACCAACGTGCAACGCGTAGTCGTGGCAGGTGGCGATACCTCCAGCTATGCCGCCCGTGCGATGGGGATTGAGGCCGTTGAAATGCTCGCTCCACTAACGCCAGGTGCGCCCATTTGTTTAGCCCATGCTCCTTCATCGGCGCTGGATGGGAAACAAGTTGTTTTCAAAGGAGGCCAAGTAGGTGCTGAGAATTATTACGAAACCGTGCTTGGGGTTTCTCAAAACCCCGACGACATCAAACACTAGGTTTTGAGAAACCTAGCCGCGGTTAGGAGTAGTAACCACGGGCACAGCACAACAGAACAGCGAACGCAACAAAATCACGAATACAAAGCTAACTAACATATAAGATGACAAAAACATTAGGATTGGTTCACACCTCCGCAACCTTAGTACCTGTTTTTCAAGAACTTTGTAAACAATACATTCCGCATATCAACGTCTTTAATATCGTTGACGATAGCCTCATTAAACAAGTGATTAGTCGCGGCGAACTGCGGGCTGATACCGCGCGGCGGGTAGTCAACTACGCAGGCTCGGCCGAAAGTGCGGGAGCTGATTACATTATGTTTACCTGCTCGTCCATTGGTGCTGCCGTGGAAGCAGCTGCCGACCTCACCCAAGTGCCTGTACTCCGCGTGGATCAACCCATGGCCGACCAAGCCGTAGCAACGGGTTCGCGCATTGGAGTCATCGCGACGTTACCAACTACCCTCGCCCCCACGTCCGATTTAGTGCAACGTCGTGCGGCGGTTGTAGGGAAAGATATTCAATTAAAGGCCGTCTTGTGCGAAGGCGCGTTTGAGGCATTGATGGGCGGTAATCCCGCCCTTCACGACCAAATGGTGGCCAAAGCCCTGAAAGAGCTGAGTACCCAAGTCGATGTGATTGTGCTAGCCCAAGCCTCGATGGCACGGGTCGTCGATACCCTTTCAGAATCAGAGAAAATAGTCCTCATTTTGACAAGTCCACCGATTGCGATGGCGTATTTGGCAACCGTATTATGAAACAATTTTCAAAAATAGCCTTGTACCTCAGTGGCTTGGCAGTGGTGCTACTCGGTGCTGGGCTATTCACTTCCACCGATGCCCTTTGGCAACCTGCGGCTGTGGCGTTGGCGGTTTCCTTGGCCATTGGCATTGGTGCAATCCCGTCGCTAAAAGGGTATCAATATACTACTTGGATTATTGCGGCCGTGGTAGCGGGCATGATTTACCCTTCGGCCTTCACTAAGTGGGGAGATTTTGATTTACGTAACAAATGGCTGATTTTAGTAATTATCCAAACGGTCATGTTTGGCATGGGAATCCACATGAGCATCCGCGACTTTTCGGGTTTGGCCACCACGGGCAAGGGCGTGATTATTGGGCTTTTGTGTCATTTTTCGGTGATGCCTTTGATGGGTCTATTACTTACCAAAATCTTTGACTTTGAGCCTGAAATCGCCGCTGGCATCATCCTGATTGGCTCATGTTCAAGCGGTTTGGCTTCCAACGTCATGGTGTATCTGGCCAAAGCCAATTTGGTTTTATCCGTTATCGTAACCGCCATGGCGACCTTGGTTGCGCCTTTTTTGACGCCCTTATTGATGAAACTGTTGGCAGGAACGCTCATTGAGGTGCATTTTGTGGACATGATGATGGAAATTATCAAAATCATCATTGTACCCATCGGCGCGGCTCTTTTACACGATTACCTCAAAAACGCGACACCCGCCATTTGGCAAAAAGTCTGGTTTATTTTTGGTAGTTGCCTGTTGTGGCTTCTTACTTTGCCACTTGGAACATGGGCTTTTTTCAAAGAAACGATTACCTCCACGCCCCTACTCCAATCTCTTGAGATTTTGGGCTTTTTTGCGGGGGCGTTTGTCGTGGGAGTGTTATATCATTTGCTTACCCTTCGGTTTCCAAAACTGGACAGTCTAATGCCTTATTTTTCGATGTTTGGCATCATTTACTTCACGACGGTGACCACCGCCGCTGGCCGCGAAAACTTGATGAAGGTAGGCTTTTTATTATTTATCTGTTCGGTCATTCACAATGCCGCTGGTTATTTCTTTGGGTATTGGTTGAGTCGTTTGTTTGGCTTAGACGTTAATTCCAGCCGTACTGTTGCTTTTGAAGTAGGACTCCAAAACGGTGGCATGGCCTCGGGTTTAGCAGGAAGCATGGGAAAACTAGGCACGGTAGGACTTCCTGCCACGGTGTTTAGCCCTTGGATGAACATTTCGGGGTCTATTTTGGCAAATTATTGGCGTAAACGACAAAAAAATGATGAGCACGCTTGAACTACTAACCTCACCCCAACCCCTCCGCTTGGGCGGCACCGTCCCTCAGACGAAGGGCTTCAAAAGCCCCCCTCCCCTGAAAGGAGATGGGGCCGCCCGAGCGGAGGGGGATTTAGGGGGTGAGGTTATCCACATTTTCTATATTCTCCTTTGTTTCTTCTTCCTCCAAAACGCCGCCGCACAAACGGTATCCCCCGAACGAATGCAGCAGGTGTATGAAGAAATCAAGACGCCGCACAAGTATGGCCTCATCATCACCCCAACTACCAATGAGAAAAAGCTCGATTGTCCAACGGTTTTTCGTAAAGGCAAAGGTTGGTACATGACCTACCTCATTTACGACGGGCGTGGCTACGAAACGTGGCTTGCCAAAAGTAGCGACTTGCTCAATTGGACAACCTTGGGGCGTTTGATGTCGTTTGCCGATACTGATACTACGCATTGGGACAGCAACCAACGGGCGGGCTATGTAGCCCTTCAAAATACAAAATGGGACGGCAACTACAAGCTTCAAAAATACGACAGTCGCTATTGGATGCCGTATTTGGGCAGTAATACCCGTGGCTACGAAGAAGGCAAATTGTCGTTAGGAATGGCTTTTACTACAAATCCGCCCCATAAAGTCGCGGAGTGGCAACGCCTTCCCAAACCTACCCTCACTCCCGACGACCCAGATGTGCGGTGGTGGGAAAACAAAAAGCTCTATAAAAGCACGGTGATTTGGGATAAAAAGAAAACCACGGGCTATCCGTTTGTGCTGTACTACAATGCCAACGGCGATACTAGCAATAATAACCCCAAATACCGCTTGATTGAGCGTATTGGTATGGCCGTTTCTAATGACATGAAAACTTGGAAACGCTTTGGCCAAGACCCCGTCATCGATCATCAATCGGGGATTTCGGGGGATGCTGTGTTGCAAAAAATGGGTGATTTGTGGGTAATGTTTTATTTCGGTGCTTTTTGGAACGACCGAAAAGATGCCTACAACCGCTTTGCCTGTTCGTACGACCTCGTCAACTGGACCAAATGGGAAGGCGTTGACTTGATTGCTCCTTCCGAACCCTACGATAGTATGTACGCCCACAAATCGTACGTCATCAAACACAAAGGAATTGTATATCACTTTTATTGCGCGGTCAATAAACACGACCAACGCGGCATCGCCGTCGCTACTTCCAAAGACGTAGGAAAAAGCAAGCTGGCCTTTGTCGCCCCCCCGCCGCCTAAGAAGAAATGATTTGTTATCCGTTAAACGAGACTTTCCAAATTTTAGGTTTATGCTATTGATAATCAGAAGAGTTATAAACTTGAAAAGTCTATTTTTACATTATTGCTTAATTCCTCATTCGTAATTCGTAATTAAAAATGAAGCTTCCCTTCACCACCCTTTGCACCATTGCCGCTACGGCCTTTGCAATGGCCCAAAATAAAGGCATCACCAACACCACCCATAGCCCCTACGCCAAAGTTTACTCACCCAACATCACCGACGTACGTTGGACAGGTGGTTTTTGGGGCGACCGTTTTCGGGTAGCCAAAGAAACCATGGTGCCACAGCTTTGGAAAACCTACACCGACCCCAATATCAGCCATTCTTTTCGGAATTTTGAAATAGCAGCGGGGTTGGAAACGGGCAATTTTAAAGGCCCTTCGTTTCACGACGGCGATTTTTACAAGACATTCGAGGCTGTGGCGAGTCTGTACGCTTCTACCAAAGACCCCGAACTGGACGCCCTCATGGAAAAAGCCATTGCGGTGATGGCCAAAGCCCAACGCGAAGATGGTTATGTATATACCAAAGCCATTATTGAGCAAAAGAAAACGGGGAGTACGAAGCTGTTTGACGACAAACTCAGCTTTGAAGCCTATAATTTTGGCCATTTGATGACGGCGGCCTGCGTACACCACCGCGCGACGGGTAAAACCAACTTGCTCGATATTGCAAAAAAATCGGCCGATTTCTTGATTGGTTTTTACAAAGTAGCCACGCCCGAACAGGCCCGCAACGCCCTTTGTCCTGCGCACTACATGGGTTTGACGGAACTATACCGCACCACCAACGAAAAGAAATACTTGGATCTGGTCAAATACCTGATCAACATCAAAGGCACCACCGAAGGCACCGACGACAACCAAGACCGCATTCCGTTTCGTCAGCAAACGGTGGCCATGGGTCACGCCGTACGCGGTACGTACCTCTACGCGGGTGTAGCCGATGTGTATGCCGAAACGGGCGAAGATTCGTTGATGCGGTCGTTGAATTTGATTTGGGACAACCTCACCCAACGCAAGATGTACGTTACAGGAGCTTGCGGGGCGCTGTTCGACGGCGTTTCTCCCTATGGCACTTCGTACAAACCCAACGACGTCCAAAAAACGCACCAAGCTTTTGGTCGTGATTTTCAACTGCCTAACGTCAGCGCCCACAACGAAACCTGCGCAAACATTGGGAATGTGCTGTTTAACTGGCGAATGTTTGCCCTCACAGGCGACGCCCGCTACACCGATGTGGTGGAATTGGCGTTGTACAATAGTGTACTTTCGGGCATTAGCCTTTCAGGGGATAAGTTTTTCTATACCAACCCTTTAGCCGCTTCCAACGATTTTCCGTACCAACTCCGCTGGATGGGTGGTCGTATTCCCTACATCCGTATTTCCAACTGTTGCCCGCCCAACACCGTGCGTACCATCACCGAAGTAAGTGACTACGCTTACAGCCTCAGCGACAACGCCGTTTGGTGTAATTTGTACGGCAGTAGCCAACTACAAACTACCCTTAAAAATGGCCAAGCCGTCGCGCTCAAACAAGAAAGTAATTACCCGTGGAACGGCAATGTGACCCTCACCGTAGAGCAGTTTCCTGCGCAAAGCTTTGGGTTAAAATTACGTCTGCCTAGCTGGTGTACCGAAGCAAAATTACTTATCAACGGCAAAGTCATTTCTTACACCAGCGAGCGCGGCTACGTAACTATCCAACGGACGTGGAAAAAAGGCGATGTCATTCAATGGAACATGGCGATGCCGACCGAGTTGTTGGAATCAAATCCGTTGGTCGAAGAAAACCGCAACCAAGTAGCCGTGAAGCGCGGCCCCATTGTTTATTGTTTAGAATCGCCCGACATGCCCGCTTCTACGCGGGTTTTCGACGTAGCCATTCCGAGTTCAGCGACGTTTAAGCCCGTAGCCACGCAGCTAGAAAACTCACCCATTACGGTGTTGGAAACCAACGGCGTAATGGTCAATGATAAAAATTGGGAGAAACAGCTCTACCGCCCCCTCTCCCAACAAAAAAAAACAGTCCCACTCAAGCTCATTCCCTACTACGCCTGGGCCAACCGAGGTCAATCCGAAATGACGATTTGGGTACCTGTGGTGCGGTAGGTTTGTGACTTAAAATAGCACGGCGTCTATTCCTGATATTTTAGGGATAGACGCCGTGCTATTTTTGTGGAAGGAAGTGGGGTTTGTCTGCTCATTGTCCGAAAGCCTAAAAGAGCTAAAACTTCAAAATAATAATATTTGCTCCAAACAAATAATGAAGTCTTATTAAAATTGACCACAAAATACTATATAGTGCATTTTTTAATAAAAACAACCAATTATACAACTTTAAAGTTGTTTTCTTCAAAAAGTAGCTATATCTTTGCCGCACTACATCAATATATGAGCACTGAAGCAGAAGTAACCTCCTTTTTAAAAGAATTCAAAGAAAAAATGAAGATTTGGGATGTACTCTTTCGGGACGACAGAGGCAAAAATGCCCAAGCACTTGTAGATTTAGAACTTCGCCCCATAGACAGAAAAGCCATTCTGGAAGCACTCGAAACCAAAAATTACAGCGAAGGCCCGCTAGCAGAAAAACTATACGGAGGTGCTGATATGTGGGTGTTCGGTAAAATCGTAAAGAAAAAAGAAGTGTACATCAAAATTACAATGGGAGCAATGGGCAGTAGTGTTATCTGTATTTCCTTTCATTTGGCACAGCATAAAATGAACTATCCTTTAAAATAATTGAATATGAAAAGTCCAATCACAGGTAAAGAAATGAAGTTGACCAAAGAACGTAGGTCAATGGATTTCAGAAAAGAATCATTTGAAATTGTTTTTCATTATTACAAATGCGAGGATAGCGGAGAACAATTTACCACGACATCATTAGATGAAGTGAATATGAATCAGGTATATAACCAATACCGAGACAAATTCAATATCCCCTTCCCTGATGAAATTATTCGAATTCGGGAAAAGTATGGTTTATCAGCAGCAAAAATGTCGGAGATTTTAGGATTTGGGACGAACAGCTACCGTCAATATGAAGCAGGAGAAATGCCTAGTGTAGCAAACGCCAAATTGATACAGATGGTCGACGATCCTAAAAAATTTATGGATATGGTAGAATTGTGCGGCACATTCGATCAAAATACCAAAACCAAATTAATACATAAAGCACAATTGTTAGCTGACGAAAAGAAACGAAACATTTTCAATTTGAATTTCAAAGAATATTTATTGGGCAACCATTTAGCAGATATTTATTCGGGATACAGAAATCCAAACTTTGAAAAATTCACTGAAATGGTAGTTTATTTTTCCAAAAAGCTATCACCATTCAAAACCAAAATGAACAAACTCTTATTTTATGCCGATTTTTTAATGTTCAAACAAAGTTGTTTTTCTATTAGCGGAGTACGTTACAAAGCTATTAATATGGGGCCTGTGCCTAATAATTTTCAAAGCATATTTGAGTATTTGTCTAACAAAAATGAAATAGAAATTCTCACCATAGAATTTCCTGATGGCCACATAGGTGAACAATTCAAAGCAAAAAAAAATCGAGAGTTTAATGTGGATTTATTTACAGAAATTGAATTGAAAACTTTAGAAAAAGTATCAAGTGTATTTAAAGAAACAAGTACTAGCGACATTATCAAATTAAGTCATTTAGAAGAAGCCTGGAAGAGTAACGAAAAAGAAAAAAAAGTAATCAGCTACGAATATGCTTTTGAATTAAATCAGATTTGAATACATATCTAAAAACTCAAACGCCAGCATATAACAAGCATTTGACTCAATGGCGGATAAAGTACTTAATTGAACATTCTACCTTACATCAAATTTTGCAGTGTATTGACAGTCTTGTGCTTTAAAACCCACCACTGCACTTATTTACAAGCCATTAGACAGACGTTATAAACAAGAAAACTATGGCAATTGATAAGAATGAATTTTGGGGAGACAATTACTATAACAATTCATCCTTGACTGAAAATATGGTTTTAGTTGCTGAGAAAATGTTTCAAGTAAAACTCCCGCCACTCTTCATTGAATTACTCAAAATTCAAAACGAAGGTTATACAAAGGGATTTGCTTTTCCAATGAATACCACAGCAACTTGGGCAGACAATCATGTTCCATTATCTGAGTTGTTCGGCATCGTAACCGACAAAGCAACGGAAAGTGCTCACAATATTCTTGAGACGCAATACGTGATTGAAGAATGGGGTCTTCCTGAAAAGCAGGTCTTAATAAATGGTGTCTGATAAATTCACACTCTTTGCTACAAAACTTAAACAGCATGAAGTTTCCAATTATTTTTTATTTTATTTTCTCAGTTTTTTCAACTTTTACCCACGCACAAAGTATTGAATTTGACAACAAGCTGCTCAGGAATATAAATATATCAGAATCAGACATTCAAAATTCGTTAATGGGTTTTGGCAACAAAGTTATTTTTAGTGGATATACCGACTCTACTGGATATGAACCTTGGGTAAGCGACGGCACAGAAGCTGGGACTTTTCTGTTAAAAGATATTTTTGTTGGCAAAACCAGTGGTTTCACGGATTCCTATAAAGTAGTATTCGACTCAAGCATCTTTTTTATGGCCACCACAAACTCAAGTACTGGTCTTTGGAAAACGGATGGAACTTCAGCAGGTACAGTAAAAGTAGAAGGTTTACGAACGGATATCTATTACGATAGATTGCCACACATATGTTTATTTAAAGGAAACATATATGTAAACGCCATCGCAGATAACAGTACATTCGGGTCAGAACTTTATAGAGTCAACCCTTACAATTTGAGTATAACCTTGGTCAAAGATATAAATCCTGGCTTTGCTCATACAGCTATGTCAAGTTTTACTGCTTTTGAGAATGAGTTTTATTTCTTTGTTTATACTCCTGAATTAGGATATGAATTATGGAGAAGCGATGGTACAGCAAATGGTACCTATGTAATAAAAGATATTGCCCCAGGTAGAGGTTCAAGTGTTTCCATTTACAATCCTAAAATTACTCGGTCTAATAATATCGTTTTCTTTGCTGCTGACAGTACTAGTAGTGGCAATAGCAATAATGCCTTATTATGGCGAACTGATGGAACACTTAGAGGCACATATAAAGTAGAGAAACAAATAGGTAACACGCTACAAAATTTCCCTCGCCCCGATGATTATACAGTATTTGGAAATAAGCTGTATTTCACAACAAAATCTAGTAGCGGCTATAAGGCACTTTGGTGTTATTTTACTGAAACCAATAATATGACATTGATTAGTCAGAATATTCACCCTTTTAATCCTTTGGTTAAAACGGGCAATAAACTTTTATTCTTCAAGGAAAGTGGCGGACTATTCGAAGTAAACACTGTCAATAATTCGATTAAAACAAGGCATTCTACCCTTAATGCAGTCAATGAAAGCGTAAATTTGAAATATCCATACGTGGATAATGCAGTAAGTGGAGACGCCTTCTATTTTAATGCAAAAAACAATAACACTAATGGTTTTGAGCTTTGGAAAACTGACTCAATTAGTACGCGTATGGTTTTCAATGTTGCAAAAGGAAAAAAAAGTAAAGACCTTCATTCATCCAATTGTAGAGATATAAATGTGGTTAATAGCAATATATTCTTTATCGCCGACGATGGAATAAACGGGCGTGAATTATGGGTTTCCAACGAGAATAACATTAACGAAGCTCACATAGTAAAAAATATAAAGAATAATAAAACCAAAAGTTCTGCACCGAATAATTTTAAAGTGTCTAATAATCAGCTTTATTTTACAGCATCTACACTTGAAAAAAATGACCAGTCTGACCCTATTTTCAATGATGTATATAGGTACGATAGCGTAAAAGATAGCCTTTTTTTACTTTTTGAAAGTGACGAAATTAGTAAATCTCCAAACCTTGTAACCATATTCAAAGACAGACTTTTCTTTAGTGGAAGTGACTCTTTTAGAAGCACTTACTACGAGAAACCCAACAAAACAGGTTTCGATATTTTCCCTATATCTTTAACTTCTGGTTACCCACACGCAGTTGTCAACAACGAGCTATTATTTTCTGCAAATACACACAGCTCCGCCACTGATCGGTTGTATAAAATTAATAAACAAGGCACTCTTGAATTGGTTTCAACGAAACCTACATCAATTTGGTCAATGGCTGAGTTAAATAACATCTTATACTTTCGGGCACAATATCAACTATCCCCCCAAAATGGCATAGAACTTTGGCGCTCAGATGGTACCGATGCAGGTACATTTATGTTAAAAGATATACGTGTTGGTTATGATTCTGGTTTGAACCGTGGTAGTTTATTTAAAGCAGGAAATTATATATATTTCGGAGCATCTAATAGTTCGAATGGCACAGAACTTTGGCGAACAGATGGCACATTAGAAGGAACTATTAAAGTTTACTCATTATCTACTTCATCCAGCAACCCTAGCGTTTCTTTTTTAACTGTTTATGAAAACAAAGTTATTTTTAGCGTTAGTGACTCAGATAATGGGAGTTCATTTAATCGTCTTTGGATAACGGATATCAATTCGTTATCAACTTCAAGTATAAGCGATTTTGGCAAAGTCTTACATTACTTCAATTCGGAGTATAGTAACCCTACTATTTCGCACGGCTATTGTTATTTTAATACATCAAATACTGAAAACCCTATTTGGAGAATAAATCTAAAAGATTATAGCGTATCAAATGTCAAGGATCGCTTAGGCTATCCAGTCAAAGGTCAAGTTATTTTTGGTGACGACAATTACGTTTTATTTTCAGGTACAATAGTAGATCCATCCACTAACTACTATGTTTCTGGAGTTGGCTATATTGACCAAGGCCTACAAAATTTAAAAATCATCAAACCTAATTTTTTTGCTTCAACTATTTACCGAATTGGTAACAATGGATACTTTGCAGGCAACCAAAATGAAGACTCTGAACTATATAAAGTAAAGCTTTGTCCATTTTCTTCCAATCTAAGCACCCCACTAGGAGTTGCCAATGAATCTACGTCACTCAATGTTCACACCTATTTAACTGTCTCAAGTAAAACACCATTGACCTCAAACAATAACTTATCGGCTGGAAAAGCTGTCCTATTAATGCCTGGTTTTGAAACAACAGGAAACGTTTTCAAAGCTGAGATAAAAGGATGTAAATACTAATTTTTATATTGTACACATACCACCGCTTACTCCAAAAAATCAAATTAATGTAGCAAAGAAACTTTCGTAGGAATTTTTGAGGACTTAAACGAGTAGAGAACAACCTCCCGCCTCCTTACTACCGCAAGCCTTGTCCTACGCACATGAATCGTATCATTTTCCTTTGTTTGTTGACTTCCATTGTTATTGGTTGCAAAAATGACGCGGATGTTTTTCCCGCTAAATTTAGCCAAACCCCAGATTACGCTTGGGTCTTTCCAGAGGATCAGGTACGAACCATCACTATTCAAGTGGGACAAGAGAATTGGGATAAAATTCAGCGGGACATGGAATGGCGTACGGCGCGTAAATTTGGCAGTTCCAGCGCTATTCCTGGCGTTACTCCTCCCGTAGGTGCTCCTTTGGATGCTGTTTATGGCGACCCCATTTTTGTGCAAGCCCAAGTTAAACAAGGCGACAATACGTGGAAAAATGTTGGTTTTCGGCTCAAGGGCAACGCGTCGCTCAATGGGTCTTGGCGCAGTGGCATTTATAAATTGCCGTTTAAGCTAAAATTCGACGAGTGGGAGGACCAGTACCCCGCCATCAAAAATCAGCGTTTTTATGGCTTTCAAGAACTCTCTTTTGCGCCTAGCTACGGCGACGACTCTTTCCTAAGAGAAAAACTGCTCACCCAACTCTTCCGAAACAACGGTATTATGGCCTGCAAAGTAGCCTATTATAAAGTTATTCTTGATTTTGGTCAAGGGTTAAAAAATTGTGGGGTTTACCAGGTTATTGAGTCCGTGGAGGAGCACATGGTAGAAACGCAAAGCGGTAAAAAAATGGGTAACGTATATAAGCCTGAGTCGAATATGCAGCAGTTTATTACTAGCCAATTTGAAAAACAAAACAATCAAACTTTGGCCAATTACTCGGACGTAAAACAACTGATTACCACCCTCAATAGCCCTTTACGGGTCAGTGACAATGCACAATGGAAGAAGGAGTTGGAGACGATATTTGACGTCAAAGAGTTTTTGCGGTACTTGGCCGTCAACAACACCGTGGGCAATTGGGACTCGTACGGGGTCTTGACCCACAACTATTTTTTGGCCAATACCGACGGCGTTCTGCACTGGGTTCCGTACGACCTCAATTTATCGTTTCAAATGCGGGGTGGCTCCAACAATTCGAGGTTTGCCCTCAGTATGGACATGAAAGAGGTGACGAGTCAGTGGCCTTTGATACGGTATATTATCGACGACCCCGCCTATTTTGCTTATTACAAAGCCGCCGTGAAGGAATTTATCCAGAAAGATTTTAACCCCCAAGTTATGGGGGCTTATATCCAGAAACACAGGGTAATTTTGCAGCCTTACTTTGCAGGAACGGGCGTGGAAGCCCCTCCGTATAGTCATTTAAGAAGCCCCCAAAACGTTGAAACTGCCATCACGGCACTCGAAAAATACATCAATGAAAGGTACCAAGTTGCGTTTGATTTCTAATTGAAGAAATACGCACTACGGCTCTTTTCTCCAAATAGCACCATTTTTGGTGGTGACTTTTGTCAAAATTCCTTGATCAGAAAGCTCATTTAATACTTTTTCGCTGTCATTCCGTGGGGTATTGGAAAGCACCGAAAACTCTTTCGCTGTCAACGATTGATACTTTTTAAAGAGCGTTTCCCAAGTTGTACCATACTCAACTTTAGTAGCGCTCTCGTTCAGTCTCAATACGGCTGTTTCGTAGAAAACATAAGGCTTTGTACCATATACGGTTTCTTGGCTGCCACTGTTGTTTGAAAAAAACATTGTAGGAAATCCTCTCACTCCATACGTTTTTGCTACCTTCAAATCTTCCTCAAAAAGCATTTTCGCTTTGCCTTCAAAATCCGTTTTTAGCTGTGCCACGTCCAACCCTACTTTTTTCGCAGCGGTGGCGAGGTGCTCCCATTGGGTGATGTTTTTCTTTTGTAAAAAAACCATTTCCCGTATCTCTCTTAAAAATAAAATCGCCTTTTCGTTATTCTGCATTTGCGCTGCTTTGAAGGCAATCGACGGCGGATACGACGAATGCAAGGGAGATTCTAACCAAACGTCCCCGTCGATGGGCATATCATAATGCACGCTTACTTCGTCCCAGTGATGTGCCACGTCTGAAGGCTTGCTAATTCCACCGCTGTTGTAGCTCCAATCGGGCAACAAACCTCCCATGCGGTATTCGATTTCGATACTGTTTCCGTACTCCAATTTTAATTTTCGAAGCTGTGGTTCTATTCCCCAACACGAAGAGCAAATTGGGTCAGTAAAATAGACGACTTTCACTGGTTTTTGGGTCTGCGTAGTGGCAACTTTTAGGTTGTCTGTCGCGTCTGGAAGTCCGCAAATTCCCGCTACGGGATCGCACAAAAGCGGATTACTGTTTACTGTTTCGTTGGCCATTGTTTTGTTTTTTGGTTGTGCTTGGCAATTTAAAAAAACGGCTACCAAGACAATTGCTGTACTATATATTTTCATTTTGAGTTGATAGTCAAGAATTATGTACCCCAAAAAGTACATTCATTTGCTTGATTTTTAAGTCCGATGCAAAGATAAAATCGAGACAGTTTACAATTGTTATGCGTTTCCTTTTAGAAACTACTTTCCCATTAGAAACTATTCCCATTTTTAATACCTTTGTTTTACCATTTTGAACTGTAAAGCATGAAAAAAGAAGCAAGTCTGAACACTACGGCCATTTGCAAAACCCGAATTGGGGCTATTAAAGACACGATGGAAATACTGTCGGGAAAATGGAAAATCCACATTTTGGGCACGCTCATGCAAAGTGAGAAAATGCGTTTTATGGATTTGTTGAGAGAAGTAGATGGTATTGCGGCAAAAATGCTTTCAAAAGAATTGCAAGACATGGAAATGAACCACCTGATACGTCGTACCGTGCTCGACACCAAGCCCATTACGGTGGAATATGAAGTGACTGAATACGGAAAAACCTTAGAGCGTATCATTGACGAAATAGCGCAATGGGGAATTGAATACAGGAAATCCATCTATGAAATGTCTAAGTGACGAAATAGCACCGTTGCTATGTTCACTTTCCCTTTCCAAAGCCCAATAAAGCATTCATTACAAAACGATTTTGGGTTTCGTTCTCAAACGTAAACGACAATTCTTTGTTGGTTTTGTTTTCGTAGTCAATGTCGTTGTGCCCCATGTTGAGGTACAACATTCGGTAGTTTTTGTTGCGCCACGCCACGGGGTAATAGCCGCTGTGCCAAATCTCGTGCGGCTTAGGTCCCGTACCCAACGGAAAACTAGCGGAGTCAATCGACAACAGAATTTCAATATCAGGATTTTGCCGTAAGTCATGCTCCCAGCGGTACCATTCGTTGGGGGCAGTGGTAAAAGTTGTGGGGAGTTTTTTGGTTGAAAAGTGCTTTTTGGTTTCGACTTTTAGCACCGCCGACGTCGGCCGCCACGTATTGCTCTTGTATTGCCCCGCCCCCAAAAATGTTTCGTGGTACCAATCCCAATCTTGCGGATACTTAGACGGCGTTAGGGCAAAGGCGGCAAAATGAAACCCAATCCACGCCCCTCCTTTTTTCATGTATTCTTCAAACGCCTGCCGTTGACTGGGTTTGTCTGGGCGCGTATCTAAAAACAAAACCACCTGATAATTAGACAGATAATCAGCGTTTAGGTTATCCCAATTGGACGTAGTATCGTATTGAAAATGGTGTTTCTCAGCCATTTTTGGAAAGAAACGATTTGCTTCTTTGACAAAACTAACGTGCGCTTGGTCGTTTTTACCCGTAAAAAAAGCAATCACTTTAAACGATTGGGCACGGGCATATTCCGCAGCCATACTGCACAGCATCAAGGCAAAGAAGCATATTTTCATTTTGTCATTATTAAATTCTCCACTTAGGGTTCGTAGATGTATTCTCCGTCGGCCATAAATTTGTTATCAATATACAGTTTATAGGTCGCAGGAAAACCCGAAACGGCGTCGTAGGTGTATTCATACCGCCATACGTTGACTTTGTTTCCGTTGGCATCTAAGCTAAAATTGGCCGTTACGTTGTTCGGACTTGGCCAACTTGGATTCCAATAGGGAATATTCAGCTTCCTCAACGGGCTTGGCTTGGCATCATATTCCCAGTACGAACCTCCCCAAAAAAGCAAATTTCCCCGTTGGTCGTATTCATAAACCGTTACTCCGTTCGTTTGCCCATCGGGCGTAAACCTTTCACTTTTCAAAAGTCTCCCCGAATTATCGTAGCTATTTAATTGATACGAACTGACCTCTTTGGGGTTTTTCATCGAATACGTGATGACTTTGGAAGGATAAGGCTGGTTGGATGCGTACTCGTATTTAGTAGCCCATTGCAGCGCCAGCGGCTTACCTGGCGCGGGAAAAGTACTTAAATGAAGCGGATGCGACGACCAATATTCTTGTTTGACCACCTTGCTCCCTTCGTACTCATAACGCCATGATTCCCAGACGTTTCGACCATCGGAGTAGTACTTTTGGATTTCTGTAACATACCCTTGTTTGTTGTACAAAAACGCCATCTGTAGCTTTCCATTTTCGCGTATCTCGCTGATTTTGGGGCCGATGTTACTCAAGGGAGATGGGTTGTTTCCACAACCCATCAACCAGCAAGTGATTGCTATAAAGAAATAGATTTTTTTCATGGGAAAGTTTCTTTCAACCATGACGCAAATCAAGCCCCTCAGGTTGGATTCAAGCCCAAATCTCAGGAAGCGGCCCTTGCTTCCATCTGAAACTTTTTGGGCGTCAGTCCAAAGTGTTTCTGAAACATCTTGTTAAACTTAATGCTCGATTTGTCGCCGTAACCAATCATTTTGGCAATTTCTTTTGCTTTGTGCCCTTTTCGGAGCAAATCAGCCGCATAGTCCATCTTTTTATCAATGTACAATTGGTAAAAAGACTTACCATAGACGGTTTTAAAGATTTGTTGAAAGTTTAATAAACTGATACTGTACTCTTTGACAATGTCCTTGATGTTGGCCGAGGTACTAAAGTCGGTGTCAGAGATGTACTGTCGGTAAATGTTTTCTACGAGCTGCGCTTCTTTCAGGCGCTTTTCTTTTTTTCTAGGGGTTAAATCAGCTTCTGCATCACTCATTAACGAGGCAATCTCCAAGGGAGATTCAGTAGCGCTAGTTCCTTTGTATTCTACTTTAAAAGGGATGTGTGCTTTGATAAGGAACTCCATACATTCAGCAACATTGGCCTTATCAATTTCGATGATAAGGGTTTCTCCAGTTAGGTTTGGCGGGATGGCATTCATAACGGCATTTCAAAATTATACTTTATTATCAATTTCCAACTGATGGTTTCATCAAAATTAGCCCAAAAGAAACAAATATCCAATAACAAAAAAGATACGAAACGAAAAAGTAAATAAAATGCCTTTTTGAGCATACAAACATCCTTTTTCTTTGTACAAAATTCGTCACTTTTTTACCTTTTAAATACCCACAATTGGTGCTCTCAAATGTCAAAAAAGCAGCCTTTTTTGTTTTAAATGACTAATAAACAACGAACTAAAGTGCGCAATTATGCACTATTTTTTGGTACTTCCAAACCGTTAAATAAATTCCCCCAAACTATTTATCAAGCGTTTTTTTTCCAGAGTTATGGCTATTTATCAAACAATATATACAATTCGGACATTAGCTAATGGTATAAAATTATGCCGTAACAAAATATCCTTTTGGAAAGCGAAATAGTCTTCACTCCCGCATCCGTCGTACTATAGATATTGATTTTTCTGATAAGCCAACTATGCGTTTCACTTCCACACTTGCATTATTGCTAACATTTTGGGTAACATTCCCTTCGCTATCTCAAAAGCTGCGCCCAACGGCCTACACCGACCAGCCATATCTCCAAGATTATAGCATCAAATACTATGTTCAAGACAGTTCGGTGCAGCTTCATAAAATCCTTACCGACAAAGACGGACGGATACGAATTTTGACTTCGGCAGGTCTTATGCAGCCCCACGGGGGACAATTCCAGTACCCAGGCCAACTTCGTCCTGACCGCTCGTACGTTCCGATGTCCAGCCGAAAAATAGCCGATATGGCACTTCTCCAAGGTCAACTGGTTTTTATGGACGATCGTGCGGTGTTGAGCAACGCGTGGGCAGGAAAAGTGTATGCGCCCCATTCGCTTGGCTCCGCCCAGAAACTGGCGTCAGCTCCCAACTTTACGTTTTTGGTCGCCAATGCCCAACGGCTTACATTGCTTCAAAACAATGCTGTTGTGGACACCAAGCCCGCTCCAAGTCAGCCCATTTTGGAACTGGTGTTTGATTCACCTCGAAACCGTTTTTTGATGCTCACCTCGCAGCAGATTATCTCCTATTCAGTGGCCACCAAAGAGGTTAAAACCGAATTTCAGAGCAATAACCTGAGCTGTTTTGCTTTGGCCAAAGACTCCCTATTTGTAGGTACTTCAAACGGCTATTTTGCAGTTTCGGCCCTTACTTTCAAGGCCACTGCGCTGCAAGAAAAACTACCCTGCCCGCAGCTGACCGCCATGGCTTACATCAACGATAAACTATGGCTAGGCTCTACCACGGGGGCATTTATGCGTCGGCCCGAAGGTGGCTTTAACTATTATTATGGCGAACGTTGGATTCCTAGTAATCGGGTTGTGAGCATTGCAGCAGGGCCAAACCAAACCGTTCAACTACTTACCAACAAAGGCGTAGGCGAAATTCATTTTGACAAAATGACCCTCCACGACAAAGCCATGGTCTATGAAAAACAGGTACGCCAGCGCCACATTCGTTATGGTTTCAACTGCGACGTTTCTACCTTAAAAAATGGCGATTTATCAACCTTTGAAATGGGACAACGCGACAGCGACAACCTCTGGACGTCGATGTACCTCGTTAGCCAATTGTTTCGATACAAAGTGACGGGAGAAAAAGTAGCCCTTGACAATTGCCTCGAATCGTTTGAAGCCATGCAACGCCTCTTTAGCATTACCAACATGAAAGGGTACTTTGCCCGAGGTTTTGAACGCCACGGACACCATAAATTTAAGGCCGTTCCGTGGGATGGTGGCATGACCAACGGCTGGGTACAGGCCAAAGACAGCGTGTGGGATTGGCGCGGCACCACCAGCAGCGACCAAACGGTGGGGCAAATGTTTGCCCTGACCATGTTGGCACAAAACCTAGACGGCGAAGTCAAACAAAAAGCCATTACTTTGATGGACGAGCTGATGACTTACATCATCGAAAATGATTGGTATTTGATTGATTTTGACGGCAAACCCACTCTTTGGGGCAAGTGGAATCCTGCGTATGTCAATGGATTTTCAAAAACAGTTGGTGATCGAAAATTGTACTCTTCCAACATCATCGGCTTTTTACAAACAGCCTATCATTTCACCAAAAAAGAAATTTATAAACAAAAGGCGTACGAGCTGATGCAAAAACACGGCTATTTGGAAAACCTGATGCGCCCGATGGCTGACATTGGCCGCGTGGATGAAAACCAAGGAAAACTTGCCGCCGAGCTTTCCGAAGAGTGGAACCACTCCGACGATGAAATGTACTTCTTAGCCTATTGGTGTTTGTATCCGTACGCATTTACATCTGAGCTAAAAAAACAATACCTTCACACCATCAAAGAACATTGGGACTTTGAACGCCCCGAAAAAAATGGCTTGTGGAATTTGTGTTATGCCATGACAGGGGCGCAGCAATTTGACCAAAAAGAAACCATCTGGTACTTAAAAGAATTTCCGTTGGACATGGTAGAATGGCAAGTTGTCAATAGCCACCGCAAAGACCTTGTGTCGGTTCCTGCCAATTTTCGGGGACAAACCATCACGCACGTTCTTCCGCCCGACGAGCGACCAGAGTTAAAACACAATCGCAATCTATTTAAGCTCGACCGCCTTGCCAACGGCCAAAGTGAGCTAAGTGCGGGCGATTCCTTTTTATTACCCTATTGGATGGGACGCTATTTGGGCGTCATCAGCGCTCCAAAACCTTAGCTTTTCGTCTTTTATAATTCGCCAATTTGTATGAACACCTTCGGAAAAACCGTTTTATGCTTAACCAGTCTTGCCATGACCTCTTGCAGCAGTAACTCCTACTTAAAAGAAACCCAATTAACCAACGACCTTTCGTACCACCACGATTTGGACAACAACGACAATTTTTCGCCTGATGATCAGTGGTTGGTGTACGACACCCGCACCGATGACGGTGGCATTGCAGCTTCGGCCAAAATTGAAAAAGTTCATACCCAAACAGGGGAGAAAAAAGTACTATACGCCCTGCCCAACAACGCCGCATGGGGGCCTGGCGCGGGGGCGGTGAGTTATGCCCACACCGAAGCATCCGTGGTGTTTATTCATGGCCTAATGAATGTGACCGCCGCCAACCCTTATCAACAGTGGCGACGGACGGGCATTATCATCAAAGACCAAGCACCCAATATTCCTATTTATATGGATGCCCGTGACGTGACGCCGCCTTTTACCGCTGGCGCACTGCGCGGAGGCACCCACCGCCACGAATGGAGCGGCGACGGGAATTGGATCGGTTATACCTACAACGATGCCATCCTGAAAGCACTGGAGGACAAAACGCAACAAAAACACAACCTCCGCACCATCGGCGTGTCGAAACGTGGGCAGTCAGTGACCGTTTCCAAAACAACCAACGGCGAAGATGTATCGAGCGAATGGTTTAGCGCGGTGGTCGTTCGGGTAACGCCTACCCCACAAGCAGGTTCCGACGAAATTAGCCACGCCGCAGGCGATAGTTGGGTAGGTCTAAATGGGTATGCAAAACCCGATGGTAGCCGTCAAATAGCACGGGCGTTTGTGGGAAAAGTAAAAGATAAAAATGGCAAAGACGTTGATGAAGTTTTTATCGTGGACATTCCTGATGACATTACTCAACCTGGCGCATGGGGGCCACTCGAAGGTACTGACACCATGATGCCCATGCCACCCAAAGGCACAAGTCAACGCCGCCTGACCCACACCGCCGATACGGATTTTTCAGGATGTACGGGCGTCGTTCGTTCGTCGGGCGATGGTAGTTTGTTGGCGTTTTTGGCCAAAGACGATAAAGGAGTCCAACAGGTTTTCACCCTCTCGCCGCTTGGAGGTACACCTACTCAACTTACCTTTCATCCATCCAATGTTGAAGGGTATTTTAGATGGCATCCCGACGGGCAGCACCTTTGCTACGTTTGGAACGGAAGCATTGCACTGGTAAAACTTGGAAATGAATCCTTTGAAAATCGGGTACGATTACTGACACCTTCAAGCAACCCTTCGCCTTCCAATTTGGTATGGTCTCACGATGGGAAAAAGATAGCATTTAACCGTGCGTTAAAAAACCCGCAAACAGCGCAAGAAAACAAGCAAGTTTTCATTGTTCATCTTGACAAATTATAGGGCATTTTCAAAATTGGCGGGCAACTTTCTCTAATTTTGTACGTTAAGAATCATAACCCAAACACGATTCAATTTCCGTATGAAACACTTCAAACATTCATTTTACCTGTGGCTCGTAGCGCTGATGGTGATTGTCAGTAGCTGTAGCAAAAACAGTGACCCCACGCCTTCCAACCAGTATTTAGTAAGCAGCGCCCTCGTTGGAGAATTTACCAAAGACCAGCTTGTGCAACGAATAGCGGCAGGCGACCCTGCTTTTGCGCAAATTGCCCCGTTTCTCCAATACGGCATCAAAGTGTATAAAATCGTTTACAAAACGAAAAACACCGATGGCAAGGAAATTCAGGCTTCTGGGGCATTGATTTATCCTGCTGCCAAAACCACCACCTCGGCCCTTATCAGTGTACAACACGGAACCATTCGCTCCGACCAAGAAGCGCCGTCGTACTTTGCAGCCAATTCGGAAGCAAGTTTAGCAGGCTCACTTTTTGCTTCGTTGGGATACATCATCGCTTACCCCGATTACATTGGATATGGTACCTCTAATACCGTACCGCATCCTTACGAGCACCGTGCCAGTTTGGCCTCAGCTTGTTTGGACATGATTCGGGCATCGAAAGAGTTTATCAACCAAGAAAAAATTCAGTGGGACGAACGTCTGTACATCGCGGGCTATTCGGCAGGTGGTTTTGCAACCATGTCACTTCAAAAGAAAATCGAAGAGGAAGCCAGCGCAGAATTTAATTTGAGAGCGTCGAGCTGCGGGGCGGGTGCTTACGATAAAACGGCTTTTATGAAGTACATTACCACCAACAAAACCACGGGAGTTGTGGGTTACAACCAACTTTATTTGTGGACGTTACTTACTTACGACCGAATCTATGGCCTCAACCGCCCCACGACTCAGTACTTTAAAGACCCTTGGGCAGCCCAGATTCAATCGTCTAAAGAGAATGCCACTATCAACGTGAGCTTTAATACTATTTTTACCGATGCGTTTATCAAAGGACTCACCGATGGCTCAGACACGGGTTTTACCAACGCAGTAAAAGACAACGACGTATATGATTGGAAACCCAAAACACCTACGCGTTTGTACCACGGTGATGCCGACGATTTGGTCTTTTATTTCAATTCACAAAACGCCTTCAATGCCATGAAAGCACGGGGAGCAACCAATGTGGAATTGATTACTCTCAAAGGTAAAAACCACGCTACTGCAGTTCAGGATTTTCTTTTAGGCTCCTACCAATTCTTCTCGTCGATTCAATAGGCATTTGAGTTCCAACAAAAATACCCGTTTATGGTCAGCCATAAACGGGTATTTTTGTTGGGAAAAATAGACTTTCCAAGTTTATAATTCTTCTGATTATAAATAGTATAAGCCTAAAACTTGGCAAGTCTCGTCTAATTCTGCGTAAGTACTAAATTAGATTCGCGTAAGCGCTATTTTATATTCCTCTAAAATCTTCTCCTTCATCGTGATTTTACGGCGTTGGATGTTGATTTTACCCATCACTTGGCGTTCAGCTTCTGGATCAGGCGGCATATTTTGCGCATTGGCAATGGTCACCTCCAAATCTGCTTTTTCACGCTTGATGAGCCATTCCATCTCACGAATTTTGATGTTGAGCTGGTCTTGTGGCGTACGAATTTCAAACGCAGGATATTTACGTGAGATAACACGGGCCAAATAACTTAACTCAAAAATCTTATCGCAAGCCGAACGGAAACGCTCTGCAATATTTTTATCTCCCACTCGGGGTGGAAGGCGAATTTCTTTCCATTGGTTCAACAACGTTTTGGCACGTTCTGATGCCTGAATGATGTCGCTCGAACGGGCAAGTTGCTCCGCTTCGCGGCACATTTCGCGTTGTTTGGTGACCAGTGGGTTTTCTTGCGGCTGCGTCACAATGCCACGGATACGGTTGATTTTGTCCATAATCCGTTGGTTTGAGCGCTTAAATTGCTTGTACAATTTAGCCGAACGTTTCACTGGGATTTCACCCACATCTTTCCATTCAGACCTTACTTGACGCAAAATGCGGCTTGCTTCGTCGAGGTCATACATACGCATGAGCGAATCCGACTTGGCAATAAGTTCCGTATAGCGTTCGATGCGGTCGGCAATGACGCGGTTTAGTTCCGAGAAGAAATCACGACGTTGTTGGAAAAATGTATCCAACAACAACTGGAATGTACCTTCAACTTCCTCTTGGTATTCTTTGTCAACAGGGCCAGTACGAATCCATTTCGATTTAATTTCTTGCAACATGTCCGTTGCGGCTTGCCAATCGTCATTTTCGACTTGTACAGCCCGCGTTTCATCCAACAAAGCGCGCTTGATTTCCAGGTTTTTTTCTTGGTTGACTTTAATCAAGTCTTCAAGCACCACTTCCAATTTGTCGAGCCGTTCTAAGAGCGGGACAAAATCACCGAGTCCGTCAAAACTGAGCAGTTTTTTGCGTAGCTGCACCAATTTTGTCAGGTAAGAGCCTTTGTTTTGGGCTTCTTCTACATCACTTTCTAACTGTTCCACCTTACTCGAAGCAATATTGAAGCGATTTTTAAAATAATCAATGGCTTCTTGTTCGGTGCGTTTCACTTCGCCAATCTGGCGGTCTGGGTTCCCTAAATACCCTTTTAAGAATACCTTGCCGTCTGAGACATAGCCGTATTCGTCCATTAAGGTGGCATTTTCCATCACTGGTTTACTTTATTTATCTGCTTTTGAAGGTTTTGGTGGGCAATTTACGATATTTGCCACCACAAATTAAACGAAAAATGAGCAACGAAACTATTATTTTCTCGATGTCGGGGGTAAGTAAAGTAATTCCTCCCAACCGACAAATCATTAAAAACATTTATCTGTCGTTTTTCTATGGTGCTAAGATAGGCGTTTTAGGATTAAATGGCTCAGGAAAATCCACTCTTTTACGCATCATTGCAGGCATAGACAAAGCTTACACTGGCGAAGTTGTTTTTTCACCAGGGTATTCGGTGGGCTTGCTTGAACAAGAACCCCAATTTGACCCCACCAAGACCGTTCTTGAGGTTGTCCAAGAAGGAACGCAGGAAGTGGTCGATTTATTGAAAGAGTTTGATCAAATAAATGAAGCTTTTGGCGATGCCGATGCCGATTTTGATAAATTGCTGGAACGACAAGGGGAAGTTCAGGAGCGCCTCGACGCCCTCGACGCCTGGGATTTGGACAGCAAATTGGAGCGTGCCATGGATGCCCTTCGCTGCCCGCCGTCGGATGCCCTCATTGCTAATTTGTCGGGTGGGGAAAAACGCCGCGTGGCGCTTTGCCGACTTTTATTGAAAAAACCTGACGTCCTTCTTTTGGACGAACCTACCAACCACTTGGATGCCGAGTCGGTACTGTGGTTGGAAGAACACCTTCGCCAATACGAAGGAACGGTCATTGCCGTAACGCACGACCGTTATTTCTTGGATAACGTGGCTGGTTGGATTTTGGAACTTGACCGTGGCGAAGGTATTCCTTGGAAAGGGAATTATTCTTCGTGGTTGGAGCAAAAACAAAACCGTTTGGCCAAAGAAGAAAAACAAGAGTCAAAGCGTCAGAAAACACTCCAACGCGAATTGGAGTGGGTACGTATGGCACCCAAGGCACGTCAAGCCAAGTCGAAAGCTCGTTTGGGGGCTTACGAAAAACTCTTGGACGAGGACATGAAGCAAAAAGAAGAGAAATTGGAGCTTTTCATTCCGTCAGGGCCGCGTTTGGGTAATAAAGTAATTGAGATGGAAGGCGTTTCTAAAGCGTTTGGCGACAAGCTTTTGTTTGAGAATCTTACCTTTTCGCTTCCTCCTGCGGGTATCGTGGGTATCATTGGCCCCAACGGCGCGGGTAAGTCCACTTTGTTCAAACTCATTACGGAGCAAGTCAAACCCGACAGCGGCACTACTGTCATTGGTGAAACGGTGCAAATTGCCTACGCCGACCAAGAGCACAACCAGCTCGATCCCAACAAAACCGTTTATCAACAAATCTCTGATGGAAATGACTGGGTATTACTTGGCGGAAAACAAAGCAACGCCCGCGCGTACGTGAGCCGTTTTAACTTTACGGGAAGCGATCAAGAAAAGAAAATTGGCAACTTATCGGGAGGAGAGCGCAACCGTGTTCACTTGGCGATGATGCTCAAAGAAGGTGGCAACGTGCTGCTTTTGGATGAGCCTACCAACGACTTGGACGTAAACACGCTTCGTGCCCTAGAAGAAGCCCTCGAAAATTTTGCGGGCTGCGCCGTGATTATCTCCCACGACCGCTGGTTCTTAGACCGCCTTTGTACGCACATTCTGGCTTTTGAAGGCGATTCTCAGGTGTATTGGTTTGAAGGAAACTTCTCCGACTACGAAGAAAACCGCCGCAAACGTTTAGGAACGGACGTGACACCAAAACGGATTAAGTATAAGAAGTTGATGGCATAGACCTAACATCAAAAATCCCCGAAACAATTATGTTTCGGGGATTTTTGATGTTAGAGGAAACTAATACTTTTTCAACGCTTTACAAACCCGCACCACCGTTTCATCCAACGGCCTGTAAGTAAATCCAAGTGCTTTTTGGATTTTTTCTCCGTTGTAAATAAACTTTGTTCGGGCAGTTTTAGCGGTTTCTTTGGTGATGAGCGGCTTGCTTCCCGTCAACCATGAACGAGCGGCTTCCACTCGCCAAATGATTTCTGTCAAAAAGGGCGACACCAGCTTTGAAGGTGGGCGTTTTCCAAACCCTTCGGCCATTTTGGTAAATAATTCGCGGTAAGTAGTGCTACCTGCACTTAGTACAAATCGCTCATTTTTAACTTCCGATACCAACAGCTTCACCGTCGCTTCTGCTACGTCTAATACGTCAACGTAGTTGATTAGCCCTTCGGTATAATACTTGTTTTCGTCGAAGGCATATTTAAACAATTGCGTACTGCTTCGCGTCCAGTCGCCTTCCCCGAGCACCATGCTTGGGTTGACCACCACCGCCGAAAGTCCCTCCGCAACGCCTCTCCACACCTCAATTTCTGCCAAATATTTACTTTTTCCGTAGTGCGAATTTAGCGGCGATTCTTCCCATTTTTGGTTTTCATCAATCACCGTCGGTTTCGACGCGTCTATCATGCGCGGGTCAGGCCGCCCCAGCGCCGCAACCGAACTCACAAAAGCCATTTTTTTGACACCTACCTCTAATGCCAAGTTGACGACGTTGGCCGTTCCTTGTACATTAATTTGGTACATTTGCTTTTGATCTTTGGGAGTAAAAGAAACAATTGCTGCCGTATGAACTACGTAGGTTACTCCTTCAAACGCTTTTTCCAACGCCAACACATCCAACACATCCCCTTCGGCCCATTCCACCTTTGCTTCCACGCCGTTCAACAACTGAATGTCGCTTCCACTACGACGTAAGCCACGGACACGGTGCCCATTTGCCAATAAATAGGTTACAATGGCACTACCCAAAAGGCCGTTTGCGCCAGTGACTAAAATGAGTGGTTCAGCTGATTTGTCCAAAAACGTAGAATTTTAAGTAAATTTCTTTTGTGCAAAGGTAACGACAATGGTTCGATTGCTAAAAAAAACTATCAGCTGTTGGCTATTGGCTCTCAACTATTAAGTAACTTTCCGCCCCATTTGAAAAAATCGAGTCACTATTGGTTGTAACGCTGGGAGGTGAAGGGCAGAGTTGAGTAATTTTTCCCTTTTCCTACTGGGGTTCTAACTCATAAAAAACCATTGAAAATGAACTTATTTACATCTCTGAAGGAGACATTGACTGAGGGTATCGTAAGTCAGATTGCGGTACAGAACAACGAAAAAACAGAGAAAATCCAAAAAGCACTTGATGCTTTTGCAGCTTCGATTGTGGGCGGTCTTATTAAGCGAGCGTCCAACGAATCGGGCATGAAACTTATTTTTAATCAGGCAAAAAACACGCCATTTTCCCCCGAACAGCTTCCCAGAATTTTAAAAACACCCTCAGAATTAGATGAATTTAAGGCTGCTGGTGAAAAAATTCTCAACACGGTGCTCCCAGGTTTTAAAAGCCCTGTGTGTAGTATGGTGACAAAATACTCAGGGACAAAAAATTCGCTTGCATCATCGTTGAGTGGGATTTCGATGTCAATTATTATCTCAGTGTTGAAAAAAGTGGTGGCTGAGAAACAATTTGATGCCGAGTCGTTGGCGGCTTATTTGGGAGAACAACGTGAAAGCCTCCTTACTATCGTACCTGACCTCAACGACCGTATCATCGAAACCGTGGGTATTCAATATCTTTTACAGAGTTTTGACGTACCTCGTGCCGAACAATCAACAACCATCACCAAAAGTTCTGAGCCTATTCCAGCGAAGCAACCATTTTTGGTCGGCGTCGATGTAGAAGATTCGGGATTGGGACGAATTAATTTCAAATGGGTAGGAATCGGCCTTTTGGTCGTTGCAGTTCTTGGAGCTAGTATTTACTTCTGGACTCAGCGAGACACCTCGACGGTTGACACAGAAATAGATGCCGATACGCTTGCCGAAGCCCGTACCATTCAAGAACCAATCACTGCTACAAAAACGGCCGATACGACCACTGCAACTACTCCAACGACGCCCGCTGCAACCACAACCGAGAGTCCAATGGCAACGTATTTGGCAGATGCTGCCGCAGCCAAAGGAAAAGCGTTTAAATTTGACAACGTGGATTTTGAAGACAATACGGTTCAATTAAAAGCAACAGCTTCGCAACCCGTACAAGCATTGGCTGATTTGTTGAAAAAATACCCAACCGCCCAAATCAAACTCGTAGCCTACGCCAACGATGCCAAACCGCCTTTGACCAACAAAGTGCTATCGGTAAAACGTGTGTATGCGTTGAAAGACCAATTTGTAAAATCAGGCATTAGCTTCGTACGAGTTGATGCCGAAGGACGAGGCACGGGCATTAATCCTAAAGATACCACAGGCCGCAAACAAGTACCTATGCGCGAAGTATGGGTGAAGTTTGTGCAGAAATAGTGTATAGTCGATGGTCAATAGTCGATGGACTATAGACTATTGACCATCGACCAAAAAAAGGGCTGTCAGATTTTCAAACCTGACAGCCCTTTTTTTTTGCCATTATGTCAGATAATAAAGCGGTGGAATACATTTTTTAGGTAATCAAGCCAGAAAACCAAAAACTGTAAAAACCGTAAAACAGAATTATGGAAGCAAACGTACAAGCCGAAAAAGGGCAATTGTCGATTCATACCGACAATATTTTTCCAATTATCAAAAAATTCCTCTATTCAGACCACGAAATTTTCTTGCGTGAGTTGGTTTCAAACGCCGTAGATGCCACTCAAAAAATCAAGAAATTAGCCGATTTTGGTGAGTTTAATGGTGAACTTGGTGAATTGAAAGTATCGATAAAACTCGACGAAGAGGCAAAAACGATTACCATCAGCGACCGTGGTATCGGGATGACAGCCGATGAAATCAAAAAATACATCAACCAAATCGCCTTCTCGGGCGCGGCTGAGTTTGTTGAAAAATACAAAGAAAAAGAAGATACCCGTGGCAATATCATCGGTAACTTCGGATTAGGTTTCTACTCGGCGTTTATGGTGGCCAAAGAGGTAGAAATCATTACCAAATCGTTTAAAGATGGCTCCGAAGGCGCTCGTTGGATATGCGACGGAAGCACCGAGTTTAGCATTGAACCTGCCGAAAAAACCGACCGTGGTACGGACATTATCCTCCACATCGCCGAAGATTCGGAAGAGTTTTTGAGCAAATACCGCCTCACCGAAATCCTTGAAAAATACGGCAAATTTTTGCCTATTGAGATTGAGTTTGACGAAAAAATCATCAACAATCCTACCCCTATTTGGGTAAAAGCACCTTCCGAGCTCAAGGATGAAGATTATTTGGCGTTTTACAAAGAGCTTCACCCGATGGGCGAAGACCCGCTGTTCTGGATTCACCTTAATGTTGATTATCCGTTCAATTTGACGGGAGTTTTGTATTTCCCCAAATTGAAAAACGACTTCTCGGCCCGCAAGGAAAAAATCCAATTGTATAGCCGTCAGGTATTTATTACCGACGAAGTCAAAGACGTAGTGCCTGATTTCTTAACACTTCTTCACGGGGTTATCGACTCTCCTGACATTCCGCTCAACGTGTCGCGTAGCTACCTTCAAGCCGATGGTAACGTCAAGAAAATCAGTGGATACATCACACGTAAAGTAGCCGACAAACTTTCTGAGATTTTCCGCAACGACCGCGAAGGATTTGAGAAAAAGTTTGATGACATTGGCTTGTTTGTCAAGTACGGTATCATTTCCGACGAAAAATTCGGCGAGAAAGCCAAAGAATTCTGCTTGGTGAAAAACACCCAAGGCAAACACTTTACATTTGAGGAATATACCGCCCAAGTCAAAGAAAATCAAACCGATAAGAATGACACGGTGGTGTGGCTGTACGCCAGCGACTTACAAAAGCAAGACGCCTACATCCAATCGGCTACCAAACGGGGCTACGATGTACTCGTGTTTGACAGTGTGATTGACCCGCACTTTATCAACGGCATCGAGTACAAAATAGAGAAAACAAACATCAAGCGCGTGGATGCTGATACGCTCGACAAGCTTATTGAAAAAGAAATCAAGCTGGAAAGCGTATTGTCGAAAGACGACGAAGAAAAAGCGAAGAATTTGTTTGAGCAAACCCTCGGTGGCGCACCCAAACTAACCATCAGTGTGGAACCAATGCCTACCGACGAGTTGCCAGTAGTCATTACCATTCCAGAATTTATCCGTCGGATGAACGACATGGCGGCTACTTCTGGTCAGAAGTCGATGTTTGGTGATATGCCTCAAATGTTAAACGTGGCCATCAATGCCAACCACCCCGTGACGCAGAAAATCCTGACCGCAGCAGAAGATGAGCAAAAACAACTAATCCGTCACGCATATAACCTAGCATTGCTTTCGCAAGGAATGCTGACAGGTAGCGAGTTGACGGCTTTTGTTCAACAGGCGGTGTCACGTTTGTAATTGAATCGACCTACTTTTACAAAAAAGCTCTCCTCAGGGAGGGCTTTTTTTATGCCCCTCCACGCTTTACAAGTATTTTCTTTCGCTTTAATCGCCCTTTTCGTCGCTTCTATTGATTCCTTTTGTTAGGCACCTCACCTACTGCCAAATTTGCAAAGTCGTTTCAATTTTAATTTTCTATCAAGTTATGTCAAACATCAAAACCAAAATAGACGAGTTTGAAGTCCGCGATTTGGAAGACAATGGGCTTTTACGAATTTATGTAGAGCACAATACCGAAATGGGCAATCGTGGAGTGCCTGGCATTCAAGTTTGGTACACAATTGCGGGCGGGACATCTATCGTCAATTTTGAACCTTTGCACGTAGAACGTTGGGCATACCAAGCCCACAAACAGCAAACTGACGTTTATTTATTGAGCGATTATTCGTGGAATGTCCACGAAGACACCTACATCAAAAATTATTTAATCATTGGCGAAACGCTCAAAGCACGCGTGGAAGTAAAAGTGAGAAGCAAAGCCAAAGCGGTGGTTCGT
The DNA here is from genome assembly GCF_000482465.1 of Runella limosa DSM 17973. Classification (GTDB taxonomy): domain Bacteria; phylum Bacteroidota; class Bacteroidia; order Cytophagales; family Spirosomataceae; genus Runella; species Runella limosa. The sequence continues at coordinate 51,561 of NZ_AXVJ01000041.1, read as the reverse complement.
GAGTACGACCTACCATTTCACTTAGAAGAATAAAAGTGATTTATCAAACGCAAAAAGCACCCCGCTTTAGCAAAGCCACAACGGGGTGCTTTTTGTTTTTTTATAACTCCAATACTGCTGAGTATAAGTCGATTCCTTTGGCCCAGTAATCGATTTGGCGGTTTAGAAGTTTAAACCCAAGTTTTTCGTAGAAACCAAACGAATGTTGCGACGTTTCGACCATGATGGTTTTGGCAACGCCCGATTGACGAATTTGATCTATTCGGTACAAAGCCAATTCTTTTCCAACACCCGTACCTTGAAAATCGGGGTGTACAAAAGCCCACGAAAGTCCTCCTTGCTGGTCAAACGAACGCACCCAATAGCCGCCACCACCCACAATTCTCCTATCCACAACGGCTACGACGTAGTCATCTCCAAAAATATCCAAATACTCCAAGAAGTCGCCCAATTCTTTGGGGTCAAAGTATTTAGGAGTATTCATTATAAAAATTTCTTCCAGTGTGGTGCGGTCACTGAGTTCGTAGGGGCGTAATGTAATTTCCATACTCTTATTATTTAATTCAAAAAGGTGGGCAAAAAAAATGCCAAAACTATTATTCAATCTCAATAACCACTCCCTTGGTAAGTGGATGGGCAACACATGTCAAAATATACCCTTGGTTTAACTCCGATTTGGTAAGGCCATCTTCCTCGTCCAGTTGCACTTTCCCCGACGTACATTTTCCCATGCAAGCCGTACACATCCCCGCCTGACACGAATAAGGCAAGTCAATGTCGAGTTCGAGGGCTGCTTCCAAAATCGTTTGATGCGGTTCTACATTAAACGTGTATTCTTCTCCTTCATACAAGACTTTCACTTCTTGCGTCTTTAGGCTTCCGTCGTCCTCAGCTTCATGTACTACATGGGTGGTTGCCGTGGCAAAGCTCTCTCGATGGATTTTTTCTTCGGCTACACCCCACGCCAGCAATGTCTCTTTGGTCGTTTCCATCAACCCATCTGGTCCACACAAGAAATACTCAGCCGATGCGTTTTTCAACCCTCCTATTCCTTCGAAAATCTCTAAAATAGTTAACTTATTCAAACGGCCTCGTACGCCTACCCACGCGTCAGAAGGCTGAGTTAAGGCATAATAAAGCACAAAGCGATTGCCATATATACGGTTCAGCTCGTCGAGTTGTTGTTTAAAAATAATACTTTCTTCTTTCCGATTGCCATACAAAAGCACGACCCGACTCTCCGCCTCTACTTTCAACACCGATTTGGCAATAGAAATCAAAGGAGTGACACCACTCCCAGCTCCAATCAACACAACAGTGCGGGCGTTGCGCGCATCGGGCAAGACCTGAAAATGCCCCATGGGTTCGAGTACTTCCAAAAAATCTCCCTCTTTGACGTTGTCCAAAAGCCAATTGGAAACCAAACCTCCTGGAACACGTTTGACGGTGACGGCAGGGGCGGTATCGGTATGGGGCGAGCTACTCATTGAGTACGAACGACGCACTTTTTCGCCATTGATGGTCAACAATATGGTCAAAAACTGTCCCGCTTGGTACTTAATCATTTCGCTCAACGGATGCCAAAAGGCAATCGTAGCCGCATCGGGAGTTTCTTTAATAACTTCTTTAACTTTCAGATGAAAATGCTTCATAGTTCTACTTTATACATCGTAGGTTTAACCCCCAAAATTACGATTTGTTTTACCATAACCACAGGATTTACGGAGAAACCTACGGTCGTCACCCTAAGTTCGGAAACTTTTAGCCGTTGATTTTGGTTTTGGAAATAGTTAATTTGCCTTCAAAAACTATCGAAAGTTAATAAAGACATGGTCACAGTAAGCGATAAAGCAAAAGATAAAATCCTTGAATTACGCCGTGAAGAAGGGCGTCCTGAAGACAGCCACATTCGTGTAGGAGTGGTTGGCGGAGGCTGTTCTGGGCTGATGTATAATTTGGAATTTGATTCAACCAAACAACCCACCGACATGGAGTTTCAAGACAAAGGAATTCGGATTGTGGTTGATAAAAAGAGTATCCTTTACCTAGCTGGGACAATTCTCGATTTTTCGGATGGTCTCAATGGCAAAGGGTTTCAGTTTGTCAATCCAAACGCCAGCCGTACTTGCGGATGCGGCGAGAGTTTTGCGGTTTAACCTACTCCAAGTCACCCCCAAAAAAGGCGTCAGATACAAATTCTGACGCCTTTTTTGTGTTATTAGCTATCTTTGCGCCCTCTTACCATTTATGTCATGGCCCTTACTTTCTGGAATTTTTGGAGCAACAAACTTTTCAACTGGTTAGCAACCTTTACCAATACCCCTTATTGGAAAACCAAGCTTGCTGTCTTTACAGTTTTGTACATCTTGTTTACCTCTTTCCCTGATTATCAGGCACTGGTAAAAATGGATACGGGTGGACAACGCCTTGCAGCTCGCTTTGAAGTGATTGATTGGATTGGTACCCATCCATTTCAGAACTTACCTGAGCATTTGTTGACGGGAAAAGTACTAAGTGAAGGCGACCAGTCTCACTTCAAAAAACGAGTTTTTCGCCCACTCATCCCCGTTGCCCTCCACACAGTAGGACTAAAAGCAAAACACTATGTTGGTATTCAATTTGTCGTCGGGATTTTGTTCGTCGTGTTATTAATTCGGTTCCTTTCTAAGCACCTAAGCTCTACTTCAAGTGTCTTGGCCACGTTTATGTTTGCCAATTTATTCGTCACCAAATGGACTTTCTTTGATTTTTTCTACCACGACCCGCTTGCCTATCTCCTCCTCTTAGTCATCATTAATTTCCGAAATCCATTGTTAATTATTCTTGGCATTGTCCTCGGTGGATTTGTCGATGAACGCGCCGTCATTGGCAGTAGTGCGGCGGTTTTGTGGTGGTTTTGGCAAGAAAGCAATGCCCAAAAAGTCGCCCTCAGCAACGTATTTTCTTTCAAACGCTACCACGCTACTTGGGCGACGGTGGTTGGTATCTTGCTATTTATAGTTTTGAGACTTTACGTCATGTCGTTTTTGGGAATGCGAACCGACAAATCAATGCTGGGCTTTGACGCAAATCAGTACAATTCATTTCCAATGGGCCTGACCGTGACCTACGAATGTGCTTGGTTGCTTCTTATCGGTGCGGTTGTGGGTATGGTTGCTAAAAAAGATTGGCAATACCTGCTGATGTTTATGTTTAGCGCACTGGGTGTAATAGCAGCGGGTAGCTTGGTCTTAGATTTTTCCAGAAGTTATGCCTACGGTTTTGTTCTATTGCTATTTGCGATAGTATATCTTTCTAAAACCGAGACACTTACTCATTTTCAAAACGGACTTACCTTCTGCGCCATTGGGTGCTTTTTGTTCCCGACCTATTATCAAATAGGTTCTTCTTTGTTTTGGATGCCCCACTTTTTCCCAAAAATAAAGGTCTTACTTGCTTTCTATCATGTCATCTAACTTCCAAAAAGATTGGTCTCAATAAACTCATTCCGAAATTTGCCTTCGGGGTCGTGTTTTTCCATTATTTTTTTAAAATCGGCCAGTTTTTCAATGCGCGATTGTAGTACCGCAGGTTTTAGGGTAAAAATTTTGCCCCAATGAGGACGAGGTGCAAAGGGCGCCAACGCCTCTTCTATTTCGGGCAAAAGCGCCATTACCGCCTCCACTTCTTGTTTCCACGTAAAATGGAAAGCTACGCACGTTTTTTTGTAAAATGGACTCATCGGTAACTCATCCGCCGCAATTGCCCTCACTTCGGTAATAAACAAGTGGGGGGCTACTTTTTCGTTTAATTTCTCAATCGCCATAAATCCTTCATACGCGTGCTCAAAAGCCACAAAATACTCCGACTGTAGCTCTTTGCCACTGCTGGGTGTAAAACCCATTTTGAAGTGAGGCATACGCTCGTACCAAGGCCCCTCCACGCCCATTTGGTCTGTACAATTAACGGGGTCTAGGGCTTCAATTGGGTGCAGGTTTTTGGTAGCTAATTTCGCCCCGTAAAACTCAGGAGCTACTTCTTTCATGTCCTCAGCCTTACTTTTTACCCACACCTCACTCACGTTTTTATTGCGCCAATCGGTAAACAAACTCACGCTATACCCTCCCGACATAATGGCTTCAAAATTTTTCTCCAAGGCCGACATGGGCAAATTTTGATACACCACCTGTTTCATTTTAAACGTTGGCTGCACGTCGAGCGTGATTTTGGTCGCAATACCCAAAGCCCCAAGGTTTACAACCGCCGCTCCAAATTCTTCTCCGTCTTTTTCACGACTCAATGAAACCACCTCCCCTTTGCCATTCACCAACTCAATGGCAGAAACGGCCGTTGCTAAACTGCCATTTTTGATACCCGAGCCATGCGTGGAAGTAGCACACGCCCCCGCCACCGAAATATGCGGCAAAGAAGCCAAGTTGTGCAAAGCAAAACCATTGTCATCCAAATACTTACACATTTCTCCGTACTTAATTCCAGCCTCTACTGTTACCGTATTTTTTTCTTTATCCAAACCAATGATTTTGTTAAAAGCCTCGGTCGAGATTTGGTTTTCTTTGCTATCGGCAATGGTATTAAAGCAGTGTTTCGTACCCAGTGCCCGCACTTTTTTACACTTTTTAATCGCTTCCTGCAACTCTTCCACGTTTTTGGGAATGTGTAAATTATCCGTACTGTACGTCAAATTTCCCGCCCAATTGGTACGCGGATCCGCTTTTTTACACGACATCAAATTAGAAAGCATACTACCAGTTAAAAGAATAGATGAGGTTTTGAGAAATGTTCGTTTGTCCATTTGAATGTTAGGTTTAGGTCTTTGGTCATTAAATCAGTATGGCCTATTTTAGTTCTTCGATGAAGATATCTTTAAAATAAACCAACGCCTTTCCTCCCCCGTGAATTTGAAGGCCAATGAGGCCCGACTGAGGTATATTAGTATCAGGCTCGGTATAATCCACGGTTGTTACTCCGTTGATTTTAAGAACGATATGGCGTTTATCCGCTCTAATCTCATAGTCGTTCCAATCGTTAGGTTTAAGCAATTTAGCAACTTCTTCGGCGGGTTTTCCAGCCAGCGTTTTATTCCGCCGCGATTCATCATAGAGGCTTCCCCAATATTTATCACCCAAATCAGCTTGGTATCCTTCCATTTCATAGGACGGATTGGTGAGTCGTTTACTTCTAAACTGCACCCCCGAATTGATGAAGCCTTCGGTGCCCACCAGCTTAAATTTAGCCTTTAGAACAAAGTCAGAATAACTCCGTTTTGTACATAAAAAATCATTGTTTGGCACCTTTGTTTGTAAAGAACCACCAACCAATGCCCCCTGCTCAATTCGCCACGTTTTTAGGGTATCGCCTTCCCAGCCTTTAAAACTTTTGCCGTCAAAAATCCGCTCAGGCTTGCGGTGTGTTTCTCCCGAAAAAGCGGCCAATGTCACAGTCGCCGCCGCCGACAAAATCAATAAGTACTTCATTGGTTATGAATGGTTAAGCCTATGTCTCGCGTATATACTTGAAATAAAGTCTCATTTGCTTATTTCTACTTTTAGGCTAACCCACAGATCTCCATACTCCAAACCAAAATTTCATTATTTCATAACATGCCCATGCACCTCCTAGCACTTGCCTACTGCACAGGTTTTGCCTTGTTTTTAGTTTAAAACTTGGCCGAAAAGTACCAAACCGTGAAACATTTAACATTTTTTACGTGGAACAGTTTGGGTTATTGGGAATAAAGACGGATATTTGAAGGCGGTAAACCTAATAACAATGGGAAAAATCATAGCAATAGCCAACCAAAAAGGTGGAGTTGGCAAAACCACCACAGCCATCAACTTGGCAGCGAGTTTGGCTGTATTAGATTTCAAAACGCTGATTGTAGATGCCGACCCACAGGCCAACTCTACGTCAGGTTTGGGCTTCAACCCCAAAGAGATTGAGTACAGTATCTATGAGTGTATGGTAGAGGGAGTCATACCACAACAAGCCATTGTGGAAACCAACTTTGAAAACCTATACTTGTTGCCTTCGCACATCGACCTCGTAGGGGCTGAAATTGAGATGATTAATCTCAAAAGTCGGGAAGAAAAAATGAAAGAGGCCCTATGGCCCATCAAAGAAGAGTACGACTTTATCATCATCGACTGTTCGCCTTCGTTGGGTTTGATTACCATCAACAGCCTTACGGCCGCTGATTCGGTGATTGTCCCCGTACAATGCGAGTACTTTGCCCTTGAAGGTTTAGGCAAACTCCTGAATACCATCAAAATCATTCAGACTCGTTTGAATACAAGTTTGACGATTGAGGGTATTTTATTGACCATGTACGACATGCGGGTGCGTCTATCCAATCAGGTAGTAAATGAAGTTACTGCTCACTTTAAACACATGGTTTTCAACACCATCATTCCACGCAATATCCGTTTGAGTGAGTCGCCAAGTTACGGTGTACCTACCATTGCGCAGGATTCGGACAGTAAAGGAGCCATTAGTTACTTAAACCTTGCTCGTGAGGTTTTGAACAAAAACGGCTTGCTAGAGCAAGACGAACCTACCAGCCGTAGAGCGCTGTAATTGACACCAACTTTGAATACACAGTAGATTTTTTCCAAAAATCTATCTAAAAACATACAATTCTAGCACATGGAAAATGTCGGAAAAGCTGCACCCAAAAAAATGACAGGACTTGGTCGTGGGTTGGGTGCTTTACTCCAAGACAGCGACAACGTCAATCGTTCTTCAAGCCCCTTGCCCCACGAAGGCGTAAGCATGATGAACGAAGTTTCGGTCGAACACATTGAAACAAACCCCTATCAACCTCGTACCCGATTCGATGAAGAAGCGCTCAATGAATTGGCGGAATCAATTCGTATTCAGGGAATTATCCAACCGATTACGGTACGACAAATCGGGAAAGACCGCTATCAATTGATTTCGGGAGAACGGCGTTTACAAGCATCCAAACTTGCTGGACTTACCCACATCCCGACTTACGTTCGTACGGCCAATGACCAACAAATGTTGGAAATGGCCTTGATTGAAAACATTCAGCGCGAAAACCTAAACGCAATCGAAATTGCCCTAAGTTATCAGCGCCTGATTTCGGATTGTGGACTTAAACAAGAAGAACTCGGAGAACGAGTAGGTAAAAATCGTACGACGGTCAACAACTACATTCGTTTGCTCAAGCTCCCCCCGTTGATTCAAGCCGCCTTGCGCGACGACCAAATTACGATGGGGCACGCACGTGCGATTATCAACATCGAAAACCCCGAGACACAGCTCAAAATATTTCGTAAAACCATCGAAGAAGCTTGGTCGGTTCGCAAGGTAGAAGAAGCCGTTCAGGCACTTAAACTCGACCCCGACGACACCAACAAAGACCGCAAGCCGACTCTGTTGAAACAAGAACTGCGCTCCTTGCAATTTAAACTTTCATCGTTTTTTGGTTCAAAGGTTTCTATCAAAACCGATGACAAACAAAAAGGTGAAATTAAAATTCCGTTTACCTCCCAAGAAGAATTAGATCGTATTTTAGACGTTTTAAAGTTTGAACCTTGAGAACATTAGGGATTTTTTTCAGTTTGTGGCTATGGTCGGGAGCAATGATGGTGAAGGCGCAACAAACAGCAACAGACTCCCTCCAAAAACGTCTATCAAAGGCGGTATCCTCCTTGGCCGTTGATTCTACGGTGCTGGACTCGCTCAAGAATAAAAAAATGAGCAAAAACAGCCTCGCAAAAAGTTCATTGAACGACGCTGCTTTAAAGAAACATAGTCCGCGCAAAGCAGCATATTACTCATTCATGTTTCCTGGGCTGGGACAAGCGTACAATCGTCAGTATTGGAAAATGCCTTTCGTATATGGAGGCTTAGGAGCCGTTGCTTATTTTATACGATTTTACCACCTGCGTTACCAAGATTTTTTGTGGCCGTATTACTTTAGCTATGATGTAACAACAGGTAAGCAGCTGAGAACGGAGGCGGAGGTGTTTTTGCGAAGTCAAAACCAAACCAGAACCCTCACTCTTGACCGTATTACCCAAGGAAAAGATTTTTACCGCCGCTATCGGGACCTCAATTTTTTGTTGGTAGTGGGTGTTTGGGCGCTGGCAGCCGTGGAAGCCAACGTGTCGGCTCACCTCAAAACGTTTGATATGTCAGAAGATTTGTCTTTTCGATTTGAGCCTGATACTTACAACAACTCTTTTACGGGCCAAGTATATGGGGTAAAAGTTGTCGTTCCTATCAAATAAATTACGTATTGCAAAACATAAATTATGAATATTCTTCTTTTAGGTTACGGTAAAATGGGCAAAGTGATTGAACAAATCGTCCTGAGCCGTGGCCACCAAGTAGTTGGAAAAATTGACATTTCTAACCGCCACGAACTAGATACATTTAGCCGCGACAACGTGGATGCCGTCATCGAATTTAGTGCCCCCGAAGCGGCCTATGAAAACCTTAAATGGTGCATGAGTAAAGGCTTACCAACCGTGTGTGGAACCACAGGCTGGCTGCACCACCGCCCCGAAATTGAGCAACTGTGTATCGAAAACAAAGCGGCATTTTTCTACGCGTCAAATTACAGCATCGGAGTTAATTTGTTTTTTCGCCTTAACAAGCAATTAGCCAAACTTATCGCTCCCTATTCCCAGTATTCGGTGCATACAACCGAAATCCACCATATTCATAAGTTGGACGCCCCAAGTGGAACGGCCATCACGTTGGCAGAAGGGTTAATGCAACAACTTTCTAACAAAACAGAATGGGTAAATACCGAAGAGGGCACCGAAAACCAAATCCCCATTCTATCTTTGCGCGAAGGAGAAGTTCCTGGTACTCATATTATTCGCTACGATTCTGAAGTAGATAGCATCGAAATCAAACACACCGCCCACAATCGTCAAGGGTTTGCCCTCGGCGCGGTCGTTGCGGCCGAATGGCTGGCTCCCCGCGAAGGCGTGTTTGGCATGGATGAACTGCTAGGAGAATAGTTTTTTGTTTACAATAAGAATTGTTTTTATGTCTCAACCCAAACCTAAAAAATCGGCCCTTAGAGAATGGCTCGACTCGGTCGTTTTTGCTGTAGTAGCAGCTACCCTTATCCGTTGGTTACTATTGGAAGCGTACACCATCCCGTCGTCATCCATGGAAAAAAGCTTGCTTATTGGCGACTTTTTGTTTGTAAGTAAACTCCACTACGGAGCGCGGACGCCTGGTACGCCACTTCAAGTACCGCTTACGCACCAAACCATTTGGGGAACCAATATTCCCTCATTTTCTACCTTAATTCAACTTCCGATGTTTCGCCTCCCAAGCTTCACATCGGTAAAACGCAACGACGTGGTTGTTTTCAACTATCCTGGCGACCCAGAAGAACCGTTTGAAGATCCGCTTGTTGGGAATGGAGGATATAAAAATTTCCCCGTTGACTTGCGTACCAACTTCATCAAGCGTTGTATTGCGGTAGCAGGCGACGTGGTGGAGGTTAAAAATGGTTTGGTTTATATCAATGGTAAAGAAGGAGAAACGCCTCCACAGGCCCAGTTGATGTACCGTTTGGAATCAAGTGACTTGCTGGACGATCGTTTTTTTGAAAATGAAGACATTCGGGATTATGGTACGTTTCCTGGTGATACGGCCAAGCCTAACCATTTTGTGTATCAAATCCGTACCACACCCCAAACCGTGGACGATTTGAAAAAACACAGCTTTATCCGCTCTGTGACCCACGTTAGTCAGTATGCTGCCTCTGCTCCTGAGATGGGACTTTTCCCCGCCGCTGCGAAGCAAAATCCTGATTTTTGGGGACCAATGCAAGTACCTAAAGAAGGCCTGACTGTCCAACTTGACTCTGCCAACGTAACCAAATATGGCTACGTGATTAAGTATTTTGACCACAATGACCCTGAAAAAGTAGTGCTCGATAAAGGCAAAGTTTCCATAGACGGCAAAGCCATTACGAGTTATACCTTCAAACAAGATTACTATTTTATGATGGGCGACAACCGCTACGAATCGGCGGACTCGCGTTTTTGGGGCTTTGTTCCTGCCGACCACATCGTTGGGAAAGCGGTCTTTATTTGGATGTCGATTGATCCAAATCCAAAATCTATCTTAACAAAAATCCGCTGGAATCGTCTGTTTAGGTTGATTGACTAGCCCTTTTTAGCAATAATAATAGCACAAAAAAGCGGCTCAACGCCGCTTTTTTGTGTGTTTGGATACTCATATCCAAACATAGGGTTTCTCAAAACCCAATTCTGTAATCGAGGTTTTGAGAAACCTCGCCCTCGGTTAGTAGTAACCGAAGGCACACACGTGCGTTTGGATACTCATATCCAAACACAGGGTTTCTCAAAACCCAATTCTGTAATCGAGGTTTTAAGAAACCTCGCCCTCGGTTAGTAGTAACCGAGGGCACCCCACACGTGCGTTTGGATACTCATATCCAAACGCACGTCTCAAAACCCAATTTATTGTACACATTTGAAGATGGTAAACCCAATTTCTCCTCAATGACAACAACCTGTTTTTGTGGTTCATCCCTTTCCTTTAACGAATGCTGTGGTAGCATTATATCAGGAAAACGCGCCGCTGCAACGGCCTTGGAACTGATGAAATCACGCTATTCGGCGTACTGCGTCGTAGCTAGTGATTATCTGATTGCAACCACTCATCTTAGCAAACGGGCTCAGTTTGATAAAGCCTCCATCGAGCAATGGGCCAAGGAGTCGCAGTGGAAAGGGTTAAAAATTATCTCTACGGCCAAAGGTTCGGCGCTCGATACGCAAGGAGAAGTAACTTTCCAAGCGTTGTATATCGACGAAGACAAAAAGAGTCGGGTGCATTACGAACACTCGCTCTTTGTGAAAGAACATAATCAGTGGTTTTATCTTTCGGGAAAAACGATTGCCATCAGCCGCAATGATGATTGCCCTTGTGGTAGTGGGAAAAAATATAAAAAATGTTGTGGGGCTTGATGACTATCATCCCACAATTTCCATCGTACTTTGCCCATTGCCATTTTTGAAGAGGCGAATTTGCGTTCCGATACGCTCTTTCAATGCTTCCACGTGCGAAATGATGCCAATTGTTTTTTCACTCTCCGACTGCAAGCGTTCCAACATACTCAATGCCATATCGAGCGAATCGGGGTCGAGCGTTCCAAACCCTTCGTCTATAAACAAACTTTCAATACTCACATTTTGCGATGCCAAATCGGAAAGAGCGAGTGCGAGGGCTAAACTAAGGGTGAAAGTTTCACCACCCGACAACGTATTGACCGCCCGCTGGGCATTGCCTTGGTAAGTATCTATCACAAAAAGACTCTCGGTTTCCTCTTTCGGTTTGTCTAAAATATAGCGGTCGGATAAATGCCGTAATCGCTGATTAGCCAATCCAATTAAGTTGGAAAGTGTCAAGTTTTGGGCAAAATTGCTAAACTTGTTTCCTTCACGGTCGCCAATGTAGCGATTGAGCAAATCCCATTTTTTTCGTTCCTTGCGTAGTTGTTCAAGCTCCGTTTGTAGGGTTGAAAATTTGGTCTGTTGGGCTTGATGATGCGCCAATTTAGACCCAATATCCGATACTTCCCTCAAGTATTGATCACGTAAACTACGGCTTATTTTAACTTTAAATTCTACATCCTCCAACGGCAATTCAGCTTGGCGAAGTTGGGCCGTTTCCATTAATTGTTCTTCCCAAGTTTTCCGATTGATGGCCAGCTCTTTTTCGCGGTCTTCTAGCACTTTACGTTTGGTTCGCAATTTTTCAACCTCTAGGGCTGGCAGTAAAAGTTCATTGGCTTTTTCGATACTTTCAATGCCTTTAGCAGCTAAATGGGTTGACAACACACTGGCCAGATGCGTTACTTTTTCACGCTCAACTGCAATGCCATTTTCGGTTTCATTTTTTTGTTTCTGAGCTATCTGCCAAGTTGTTTCCGCATTGGTCAACGTATTCCGTAATGCTTGACTTTCGGTACGAATATCCTTACCAGCATACCGCTGTTGTTTTTCTAATTCTTTCGCCGACTTTCGTACCCGAAGCTCAAAAAGCACTTCATATTGCCCCAACAATTTACCTATCACGGTATTCATGTCGCTGACTTTCTGCCACTTAGTAATTTGTTCTTGCAAGTCCCCTAGTTGCCTTTGCTCTTGAGCCAATTGCTCCAGGGTACTGTCCGATGCCAATCCCAACACTGTCAATGTTTTTTCACCTTCCTCTTTGGCCTTTCGATACTCCTCGCGAATTTTGACCAAATTTTCGGTCACTTTTGTCATTGACCCCTGCGCTTGGTTTAACTCCGCCCCTACTTTTTGCATTGAAGTATCCACCTCTTTTCTCTCCCTTTCGAGCAAATCTAGCTCCATTTGCACCTTAGAAAGTGCATTCACGTAAGCATGGACGTAGGGATGGTGCGTAGATCCACACAATGGACATTCTTCCCCATTTTGCAGGGCATTGCGAAGGTCTTCGAGGTTAAATTTTTGCTGTTCTTTTTCCTTTTGCACTTGAAGAACTTTCAATTTGGTCTCCATTTCAGCCATTTTTTGCTGAAGTGCGACCCATTGAGGTTGTCGTTCGTTGACTTTTGCCGTCGATTCTTCCAAGGCTTTTTTAGCATCAAGACCTTGGGCGTACCATTCGTTTCGTCGTGTCAAGGTTGCCTTTAATTCCATCAAAGCGTTTTGCCGATTGGCTAATTGAGCGAGCTCTTTTTCTGCTTCAAAATCTACCCGAAAGCCCGCAACCTCTTGCTGTATTTCTTGTTTTTTCTGCTGAAGAAGGGCATACGCTTCGTCTAATTTTTCAACCGAAAGCGTCCTAAGCCAAGGGTGATTGGTTGCGGAAACTTCTTGTTTTATAGCCGTAAAAACAGGGCGGATTTCAGCATTAAGTTTTTCAATTTCCGTATCGAGTTGTAGGATTTCGCCTTCAAAAACGTTCAATTCTGCCAATAAATGCTCTTTCGGAACCAATTTTTGCACCAAATGAGTGATTTGTTGATGCGACGTTTCGATGATGGTTGTCTGCGTTTCTATTTGCGTCTGAAGCGTTTTTCTACGTTCTTCCAACCCTTTCAACTGCGTTTGCTGAGATTGTAAAGTTGCCAATTCTCCGGCCCACTCGCTAATTTGTTCGTGTTGGAGGAGTCTAAAAGCGTCTGTTTTAAAGATTTCTTGCTCATTTTCAACAACTTGAACCTCTTTTGCGACTTTCTCCAATTTTTGTTGAAGGTCATAACAACGCTCCAATACCGACTTTTCTTTTTCCCAAAACTGCACGTCTTTCTCCGCCTGTACCTGATGCATTTCGGTCGTGGATTTGGCTTGCTGAAGCTGTAATACTTCCTCTTCGGTGAGCATCAGAACCAGTTTCAGCTCTTTTTCTTTAAGTTCAAGTTCTTCCTTAAAGAGTTTATCCTTCAAATAAGAAGCCGTTCCAAGTTGCCGATAAATGCGCTGTCCTGTAATGTCTTCCAATAATTTAGAACGGTCGTGGGCTTTGGCGCGTAAAAACTCGGCAAAACTCCCCTGCGCCAGTACAATTGACTTTACAAACTGCTGGTAAGTTAGTCCGATAAGTTCTTCGTTCTTTTTTGGAAACTGCGACAACCCTTTAATATCCAACAAATTACCAGAAGGAAGCTCGGCGATTTCCATTTGGTAATTGTTCCATTTGTCGTTACGATTTTTTGAAATACTCCAACGTGATCGAAACTGTCCTCCGCGCACTTCATACTCTACTTCGGCATAGGCTTCCACCTTAGGTTCTTCAGCAGCTTTGAGGTTGACAATAGAGCCTAATTTTTCAATTTCTGTTTTTGAAATACTGCCAAAACGCGGAATTTCATTGTACAATGCCAAGGTGATAACGTCCAACAAAGTTGACTTTCCTGCCCCCGTTGGGCCTGAAATGATAAACAAACCAGAAATCGCTAAAGGATTGGTTGTAAAGTCAATGCACGGATGCTCGCCGTAAAATGAGTTAATATTTTTAAAACGAATGCGAAGAATTTTCATCGATAAAATCAGTTTTGTTCGGCCACTTCACGCCACAGTTCTTCAAAAGCTTCGGCCAAAAGCTGCTGGGTTTCTTCGTCGAGGTTTTCGGTTAAAAGGCGTTTTTGAAAAACATCCCTTGGGGTTAAATCCTGAATCGAAGTACCTGTAACATAAAGTTCATCAGCACCTTGGGTGCGATTGGTAAACGATAGTCGAGGCTTGATGATTTTGAAAGGAGCCGCTTCAAAATCTCGAATTAAATAACCGAAATACGCTTCTTTTTGAGGGTCAGCATAAGGTTCGGTCACGTGGATTTCTACATAAGGTGGCAAGGGAGTAACTACTTCGTACGCGTTCAAAGCCGCTTCCACTTCTTCCAAATTCCCCGAGAAACAACGCAGTTCTCGAAAAAGAGGCACTTCAATTGGCGCTACTTTTTCAATCTTTTGCCCCTCCACGGTGAGTTCGAGTACGTATTTTTTATCATCTCTCTCGCTAAAACTCAACGGAATAGGCGACCCTGAATACCGCACAAAATCGGAGTTTGCAATGCGTTGCGGCTTGTGAATGTGCCCCAACCCAATGTAATCAAAGCCCTCTGGAAAAAAATCGGCTGAAAAAGCCGCTTCGCCCCCAATCACGTGAATATCGCGCTCGCTCTCACTTACCGACGCGCCATTAACGTACAAATGCCCCATCGCAATAGCGCATTTGGCGGGATAACGCTCGGCACACAACTGCGCGAGTTGTTCGTAATGCCCTCGAATCCCTTGTCGTAATGCCAACAAACGGTCGTCGTATCCTTCTCCCACGACCGATTTTCGCAAGTCAGCATCGCGCAGATAGGGCACTGCCGCAATTACGACGTCTCCTTTAGGAGTGTCGATGTGTAGCAATTCATCTGCAATGTTTTCTTGCGCATTTCCAATGACTTTGATGTCCAAAAAACGCAACAGTTCCCTTGGAGCATTCAAAACCCCTGGTGAGTCGTGGTTGCCTCCCGTAATTACCACATGACAGCCCGTTCCGACCAATTTTTTGAGGAAACCATAATACTGAGTCAATGCTTGATTAGAAGGATTAGCGGTATCAAACACATCGCCCGAAACCAACAAAACATCAATTTCTCGTTCTTTAATCTCTCCTACCAACCAGTCCAAAAACAAGCTCTGCTCTTCTTCAAGGCTGTATTTATGTAGTTGTTTGCCCAAATGCCAATCGGCCGTGTGAAGTATTTTCATGAATTTTTTTCTGCCAGCGTATTGACAAAGTTCTAAAAGAACCTTCCATTTTTTGACAAGTTTGCAAAAATGCCAAAAAGGAACGGTAAATTTGTGTGCTGAAACATAAATTCGTTTCAGCACCCGCCGATACTATTTCAATAAATTTTTGCAGAATGCTCACCAACACGATTGAACAAACCTATTACGTCATTGATTTCGACAGCACGTTTACGCAAGTCGAAGGTCTGGACGAATTGGCTAACATTGCCCTCGCGGGCAATCCCAACCGCGAAAAAGTAGTTCAACAAATCCGTGATTTGACCGATGCCGCCATGAACGGCGAATTGTCGTTTGCGGAAGGTTTGCGCCAGCGTATTTCGCTTCTTCAAGCAAATCGCAACCACGTCGAAGCACTGGTTGATTTTTTGCGTACCAAAGTTTCAGATTCGTTTGTTCGCAACCGAGCGTTCCTCCGCGACTATTCCGACTCTATTCTTATCGTTTCGAGTGGTTTTAAGGAGTTTATTGTCCCAATCGTCACCGAATTAGGGCTGAAAGAAGAAAATGTGTATGCCAATACATTCCGTTTTGACGCCGATGGCAACATCATTGGTGTGGACGACGAAAACGTATTGTCGCAAGATAAAGGAAAGGTAAAATTGCTCGAATCGCTTGCACTTCCTGGCGATGTCTGCGTCATTGGCGATGGCTATACTGACTATGAACTCCGCGAAGCAGGCGTAGCAAGCCGTTTTTATGCCTTCACCGAAAACGTGGAGCGTCCAAAAGTAACCAACGTCGCCGACCACATAGTACCGTCGTTGGATGAGTTTTTGTTTTTGAACAATTTACCTCGTTCGCAGTCCTACCCAAAGAGCCGTATCAAGATTCTTTTACTCGAAAACGTCCACCCCGTAGCTCGTCAAGCATTTGAGGAACAAGGCTTTAACGTTGAGTTTTTGAAGGGCGCCTTGGACGAAGACGAATTGATTGAAAAAATCAAAGACGTTACCATTTTGGGCATTCGTTCCAAAACAAACGTTACGCGCCGCGTTCTTGAAAACGCCCCGCGTTTGATAGCCATCGGTGCTTTTTGTATTGGTACCAACCAGATTGACCTCAAAGCCGCGACCGAAAAAGGAGTAGCGGTCTTCAATGCACCTTACAGCAACACGCGCTCGGTGGTTGAGTTGGCAGTAGGCGAAATGATTATGCTCATCCGTAATGTATTCACCAAGAGTAACGGAATGCACGAAGGTAAATGGGACAAATCGGCCAACAACAGTTTTGAAGTTCGTGGTAAAAAACTTGGACTCGTTGGCTATGGTCACATCGGAACGCAGCTTTCGGTCATCGGCGAAGCCCTTGGTATGGAGGTGTATTTCTACGATGTAGTCGATAAAATGCCCATCGGAAATGCTAAAAAACTCAAGTCGTTAGACGACCTTTTACGCATTGCCGACGTGGTAAGTATGCACATCGACGGTCGGAAAGACAACAAAAACGTCATCGGCAAACGCGAGTTTGAGTTGATGAAAGATGGAGTCGTGTTCTTAAACCTTGCCCGTGGCCACGTGGTGGAGGTGGAAGCGTTGGTTGAAGCCCTCAAAAGCGGCAAAGTATGGGGCGCTGGGGTTGACGTGTTCCCGTATGAACCCAAAACCAACAACGAAGCGTTTGAAAGTGAACTTCGCGGATTGCCCAACGTAATTCTGACTCCGCACATTGGAGGAAGTACCGAAGAGGCCCAAGAAGGAATTGGGCATTACGTTCCTGAGCGTTTGTTGGAATACATCAACAATGGCAGCACCACAGGCAGCGTAAATTTCCCAGAAGTGCAACTTCCGCTCCTCAAAGGTTCGCACCGTTTGTTGCATGTTCATAAAAACGTACCAGGTATTTTGGCCAAACTCAACAACATTTTTGCCAAATACAATGTTAACATCACGGGTCAATACCTCAAAACCAACGAGCAAATCGGCTACGTCATCATGGATGTAGAACGCAGCTACGAGGATGGATTCATTGACGAAATTAAGAATGTAGAAGAAACGATTAAGTTTCGGATGTTATATTAAATAGACGTTATTCTAACATCCCGAAAGTTTGAACTTTCGGGATGTTTTTCTTCCAATTGTATGGTTGCATTTGCCAACGCCAAAATCAATATCGGGCTTCAAATCACAGAAAAACGACCCGATGGCTTTCACAACATTGCTTCATGTTTTTACCCCGTGGGTTGGTCGGATGTCGTTGAAATCATTCCCTCTGCTGAATTTAGCTTTAGTTCTTCGGGCATAGATATTCCAGGCGACCCCGCCAAAAACCTCTGTGTAAAAGCCTACGAATTGCTGAAGGCTGATTTTGAGTTGCCACCAGTAGCCATGCACTTACTAAAAATCGTACCCATTGGTGCGGGGATAGGCGGTGGTTCTTCGGATGCTGCTTTTGTGCTTAAACTCCTAAACGATACCTTCAAACTATCGCTTTCTACGGACGCCCTCCAAAATTACGCCCGACGCTTGGGCAGCGACTGTGCTTTTTTTATCGAAAATCAGCCTCAGTTTTGTTTTGAGAAAGGAGACCAATTTGAAGACATTTCGCTTTCCCTCAAAGGCAAAGGCATTGTTCTGGTCTATCCAAACCTCCACATCTCCACCGCCGAAGCCTACGCGGGCGTGGTTCCCCAAAAAACTGAGATAGACTTGCGCGAAGCATTGCAACGTCCCATCGAAGAATGGCGTCATTATGTAAAGAATGATTTTGAAAATGGTCTCTTTCAAAAATACCCCGTTTTACCTCAAATAAAAGCCCAATTGTACGAAGCAGGTGCTTTGTACGCCAGCATGACAGGCTCAGGCTCGACCGTATTTGGAATTTTTGAGAAAGTGCCCGATTTACAGAACATTTTTAGTCCTTACACCGTTTGGAAAGGAGAACTCACTTGATTTTTGACTTTTACTTGACCCATTAAACACCATGGCAAAAGCATCCACCGTAAAAGAAAATCGTTTCACTAAACGCCGTGAACCTTTCAATTTTATGCTTTGGTTGGGACTTGGTGGAAGTGTGCTTCTGTTTACAATTTTGTTGGGAACTTATGTCATGCGAAAGTCAGTGGGAGTCCATTGGACAGATGTGCCACTTCCTTCGCTTTTTTGGGTGAGTACCTGTGTCATTATCGTCAGTAGTTTTACCCTGCACGGCGCTAATCTTGCCTTACAAAAAGATCAGTTCCCCAGGTTTCGCTCTTTCATTGGAGCTACCCTTAGCTTAGGCATAGTGTTTGTTGTTTTACAATTCTTGGGCTGGACGCAGCTTATTCAGGCGGGCATTTCAACCGTCAATAACCCATCCGTTGGGTTTATTTACCTTCTTTCTGGCATTCATATTTTACACATTGTCATTGGAGTTGCGGTGTTGGCATGGGCCGTTTATCAGTCGCTCAAAAACCACAGCTACGTGGATGCTTTTGTCTTTAGTGTCAACCCTCCCAATCAGCTTAAAATCAAACTCATTACCATTTATTGGCATTTTGTGGATGTACTCTGGTTATATGTATTTGCGTTTTTGCTGTACCACCACGGCTTCTAAAGACCTAGGGTTTTTGGTTTAGATTCTCTAACTTCGCGGCCTATCCCATTGCAAACATTCTCATAGCCATGTCTGTAGCCGACCGCATTAACGAACTGACCGAGCGTCTCAATTTTTACAACCATCGGTATTACCAAGATAGCGTTTCTGAAATCAGCGATTACGAGTTTGACCAACTCCTCGAAGAGCTTGTTTCGCTCGAAAATCAATATCCCGACCTCAAACGCCCCGATTCTCCCACCCAACGTGTAGGAGGTACAATCACCAAAAATTTTGCGGCGGTCGAGCACCGTTACCCCATGCTTTCGTTGGGAAACACCTACAACGAGCAAGACCTGCGCGACTTTGACGAGCGGGTTAGAAAAGGGATTAATGGCGCTGACTTTGAGTATGTTTGTGAATTAAAATTCGACGGTATTTCACTCAGTATGACCTACGAAAATGGCGTACTAGTGCGAGGCGTAACTCGGGGCGACGGCGTTCGAGGCGATGACATCACGGCCAACGTCCGAACCATCAAAACCCTGCCGTTGAAGGTACAAGATTCGAAGTCCAATTCTGCCCTTCGCTCTTTGCCTCTTGCTTTTGAAGTCCGTGGTGAAGGTTTTATGCCCATTTCTTCTTTTGAAAAACTCAACAAAGAGCTCGAAGAGGCCGACGAACAAACCTACGCCAATCCACGCAATGCAGCATCGGGCGCGTTCAAACTTCAAGACTCCGCAGAGTCAGCTCGTCGGGGGTTAGACTGTTATGTGTATTATTTTTTGAGCGACGACGACGTATTTGAAACCCATTCCGACAGCCTCGAAGCCCTCAAAGCATGGGGATTCAACGTTTCGCCTTCGTGGGAGAAATGCGCTACCATCGACGATGTTCTTCAGTACATCCATACGTGGGAGGAAAAACGGCATACGCTTCCCCTCGCTACCGATGGGATTGTTATCAAAGTAAATTCGCTCGCCCAACAACGTGAATTAGGCTTTACGGCCAAAAGTCCGCGCTGGGCGATTGCTTACAAATACAAAGCTGAAAACAAGCCTGGCGTTTTGCGTTCCGTTTCGTACCAAGTCGGGCGAACAGGGGCTTTGACACCCGTGGCTAACTTAGATAACCTCAACGAAGACGGCAAAGGGCTTTGGCTATCGGGGACCCGCGTGAAACGTGCTTCCTTGCACAATGCCAACGAAATCGAGCGCCTTGGCCTCATGCTCAACGATGTAGTTTTTGTAGAAAAAGGCGGAGAAATCATCCCGAAAATTACGGGCGTGGATACTGAAGCACGGGCATTTCGTCTAACATCCCCCATCTACTACCCAACCCACTGCCCCGAATGTGCTACTCTGCTTATTCGTAAAGAAGGCGAAGCTAATCATTATTGCCCCAATGAACGCGGTTGTCCGCCCCAAATCCGTGGTAAAATCGAGCATTTTATTCACCGTAAAGCCATGAATTTGGACAGTTTGGGCGAAGGGAAAATTGAGTTATTGTTTGACAAAGGTTTGGTAAACACCCCCGCAAATTTGTACGATTTGACTTATGAAAAACTATTTGGGTTAGAAAAAGTCATCACCGACGAAGAAACGGGAAAAACCAAGCGAATTGGGTTTAAGGAAAAGACCGTTGAGAATATTTTAAAAGGAATTGAGCAATCTAAACACGTTCCGTTCAAGCAGGTTTTGTTTGCCATCGGAATTCGTTTTGTCGGTGCTACAGTCGCTGAAAAACTGGCTGCGTATTTCAAAAACATCGACGCGCTGATGAATGCTGACTTGGAAGCCCTGCGTAACGTCCCCGAAATCGGCGAAAAAATTGCCCAAAGTTTGATAGAATACTTTGCTGAGGACCAAAACCGTGCCTATATCGAGCGTCTCCGTGCCGCAGGTCTCAAAATGGAAACCGACGACCTTCCCGTGGTGATGGAATCAAACACCCTCGAAGGGAAAACATTCTTATACTCAGGTACGTTTGCCAGCATGAGCCGCGAGCAGCTCGAAAACAAAATTGAAGCCAATGGCGGCAAACTTGTTAGCGGGGTTTCGGGAAAACTCAACTTCTTGATTGTAGGGGAAAAAGCGGGAGCTTCTAAGCTCGACAAAGCCACGAAATTGGGCGTCAAAATGATTTCTGAAACGGAGTTTTTGGAAATGTTGGGCGAGTAACGATTGGTTATTTCTATATTTGTACACCCAGAATAGGAGTAGGTTTTAGTCCTCGTCCCTACAGATGTCAGGGCTAAAGCCCATTTTTAAAAGTTATTGATTACCCCCAGCCTAAAGGCTGGAGTTAAAGAAGCCTTAAAAGTCTTCCTTTTTATCTGATGAATCAAAATCGCCTTATCCTGAGCAGTCCTTTGCTCGAAATTATGATTAGTCGGCTATGCCAACAGCTTCTGGAAAACCACCAAGATTTTTCGGATTCTGTCTTGTTGGGTCTTCAACCGCGTGGTATTTATTTTGCCGAACGCGTCGCCCACGAACTTCGCCAAATCACAGGTTCAAACATTCCACTTGGGTATTTGGATGCGACTTTTTATCGCGATGACTTTCGTCGCCGTGAACCACTGAAAGCCAATGCGACCAAAATCAATTTTGTCATTGAAGGCAAAAAAGTGATTTTGATTGACGACGTACTCGCCACGGGTCGGATGGTTCGGGCCGCACTTGATGCCATGCAAGCCTTTGGTCGCCCCCGTAAAGTGGAGCTTTTGGTACTTATCGACCGCCAATACAACCGCGAAATCCCCGTTGAACCCGATTATACTGGAATGAAAGTAAACACCCTTGATTCTCAGCGTGTACTGGTTGAATGGAAAGAACAAGGCTACGACGCCGACCGCATTTGGCTGGTTGACTAGGCTACACGGCCTCTGTTATTCATCATTCGATTCATTCAAACATTCGTCATCCCCATGACTTTAGAACAAGCACAACAAGAAGTAGATACGTGGATTAAAACCTACGGAGTACGCTATTTTAGCGAATTGACCAATATGACCATTTTGACCGAAGAGGTGGGTGAACTCGCCCGCATTATGGCCCGTACCTACGGTGACCAATCGTTCAAAAAGTCAGATTTAGAGAAAAATTTAGCCGATGAAATGGCCGATGTGCTGTGGGTACTCATGTGCTTGGCCAACCAAACTGGCGTCGATTTGACCGAAGCTTTTCAGAAAAATTTAGAAAAAAAAACCAAGCGCGACGCGACGCGCCACCACGAAAACGAGAAGCTGAAGTAGTTTATTGACTGCGTTTTGCCAACGCCAAATACGCCCCAAGCCCAAGCATCATCACGCCCGTTACTTTGTTTTGGATACGGGCGAAATTGGGTAATTGGTTCAAATACGAACCTGCTTTTCCAAACAATACCGCCACCAAACAATTGACGACGGTTCCCGAAAAGTTAAACCAAATCCCTAAACCCAGCACTTGCCATTTAAAATCGGGCGAATAGGGGTCGGAAAATTGGGGCAAAAAGGCCAAGAAAAATAAGGCTACTTTGGGATTCAAAACGTTGGTATAAACTCCTTGCCAAAACAGCTTTTTCAACGGAATGGTCCCTACGGTGCTGCTGCTTGACAAATTGCTGGTTGTTAGAAGCGCCATTATGCCCAAATAACACAGATAAGCCACGCCCAAGTATTTCACGATATTAAACGCCAATGCCGATTCGGCAATCAAAACCGAAAGCCCCAACACGGCAGCCAATGTGTGGACTACGCACCCTCCCGCAATCCCCAAAGCCGAAACAATTCCTGCTTTTGTCCCTTGCGATGTGCTACGGGTAGCGACGTAAATCATGTCCGAACCTGGCGTGAGGTTCAGCATTAACGTCGCAAAAGCAAACACCAAAAAACTCTGTAAATCAATCATATTACTCTGTTTTTTCAACCTCTCGAAAGTTCAAAACTTTCGAGAGGTTTTTTTTTAACGTCGTCCAAACTCCACTAAACGATAACCCACCAACTGATCAGCGCGGGCTGCGGGTGGACGATGATAGACAAATATTTCGTAGTCGTTGGACGTACTCGAATAACTTCCTTCAAAAGCCGTATCGTTTATTTTTCCATCGGCGCCAACCGCCAAATAATAGTAATTCACAATTCCTTGTTTAATCAAAATACTGGCTTCATAGACATTTTTCGCCGCATTGTAGCTCATCCGATTGGCATCCTCCAATTGCCATAAATTGTAAGCCCCTCCGACATATACTTGCGCATTGGGATATTGCGGACTTTGTAACGTAAAGACCGTATTGATATAATCAGCCTCATTGGTGCTATTAGCCGCATCGCGGTTCAGTACAATGTATTGACCGTTAAAGTCTTGCGCCTGAAAAGTTGCTCCACCTCCTACTCGCGACTGGTCAACCCGAAGGTGGGCGATGGTCTGGTCGGGCAATTGTTGAATGTCATCCACGCTCATCCCTACTCCGCGCGAAATGCGGGTATCGAACCAACGAAACTCATTGCCCCCCAGCATGTTATTAGATAAATCAAACGGGCGAAATTCCAGCTTTTGGTCAAAAATACGAACGTTGGTTGGGCGCAGATTCGTAATCATTTTGTTCCAACGGTAGTTTTGACGAATCACAATTTTTAAGTCTTCTTGCGGAGAAAGGATTTCATATCCACGGTAATCAACGTCAAAATCAATCTGCTGATGCGTGCGCTGCTCGGCAATTCCTGACGACATCCGAACTTGCGCAAACACACTTACCTTCGATTGATAGACCATAAATCGACGCGTAAATACGACTTTGGCAGGCCGCGAATCTTCGTAAACCGCCACCACATAATTCCCCGAAAGTTTTAACCTCGGAACTTCAAAAGTATAATGGTAATACGGAATTTTGGTGTTGAACGACGCCTGGTAAGTGTTAATCGGGTAGTCGTTGTATTCGTACGTAAATTCAATATCGTTCAAGCCCGACGACGTCCAATCGGCATTGCAGTGAAAAATACGGTACCTCAACGTTCGATAGCGCGCTTTGAGGTCATCAAATTCCACAATCAACGGATTCGTGCTTTCAACATTGACAACGGGCGAATAAGTGGTACGCGCAGGATCTTGAATGTTGTTGGGTGCGGGATAAATCGCCACGGTTTTAATCGTGGTTTCGTAGGTACGGTCTTCGTACTGAATCGGGGGTAGTTTCTGAGCCAAGGCGCTACACATCCATCCCCAACACATCAATACTATCAAATATCTGGCCATGAGAGAAAAATTATCGTTCACAAATTATGGGGTAAATCTAACGGAAATCTCTTGAAAATACTCGCCCCGAACTCCGATTCGGGGCGTAAATGGTTCAGCGTCTCCGACGCAAACATGAAATTCGGAGCGAAAACGATCTGCCTTATCTCGCCCCGAACTCCGATTCGGGGCGTAAATGGTTCAGCGTCTCCGACGCAAACATGAAATTCGGAGCGCAAATGGCCTGCCTTATCTCGCCCCGAACTCCGATTCGGGGCGCAAACGGCCCAGCGTCTCCGACGCCAAAACGCCAAAAGCGGTTTTCTAGCCCTACTTCAAACTTTTTTAGGCCGCTTCTACGTTTAAAATACGTCATCAAAATTTTCAATGAAAGCAGCTATTTATTCATTCCTCGTTCTTATTGCTTTTGGGCTTACTTTTAGTGCCTGCGAACAAAAACCCCAAGAAGTACCCGTTGGCATTCGACGCCTCGAAAAAGAAATTTTTTCGGCAAAATCCCCCGCCGACTTATCACTGTTATTCCAGAAAAACCCCATTTTAAGAGACTATTTTGGTTTGCCTTCGGGCGTGGCGGACTCGATGATTACCAACCAGTTGTACCAAAACATTTCCAATCGAGACCTACAACAATTTAGCCAAGAACTTCAGACCCAGTTTGCGGACTTAACATTTTTACAAACCCAACTCCAACAAGCTTTTGGGCAAATCAAAGCTTCTTACCCTGATTTTAAAGCCCCCGAAATCGTAACAACCATCACAGGTTTCATGGGTACTGATTTGTACGTATCAGACAGCATTATTATCATTGGGTTGGATTATTTTGGCGGTCCAAAAGCCAAATACCGCCCGCAACTTTTTGATTATCAACTTCGTCGTTACCAAAAAGAATACATCGCTCCAGGCATTTTGTTCTTTATTTCTCAGAAATACAACAAAGTACCTAACGAAGACAAAACACTCTTAGCCGATATGATTTGGTACGGCAAAGGATTTGAGTTTGTCAAACGCGTCGCCCCCGAAACGCCAGATAGCCTAATCATTGGCTATTCGGGCGAACAACTTACCGATGTCTATGCCTCCCAACAAGACATTTGGGCTTATTTTTTAGATCGCCAACTCTTGTACCAAACCCGCGACGCCGAAAAAGAACGCTTCATTGGCGAACGTCCCGCCACGCCCGAAATTAGCCAATATTGCCCCGGAGGGATTGCCCGTTGGGTAGGTTGGCGCATTGTGGGAGAATATTTGCGCAAAAAATCAAACACCACGCTGACCGAATTGATGGCGAACACCAACGTTCGGCAGATTTTTGAAGAAGCCAACTACAAAGGGCAGAAAGATGAAGAATGAGCCGACTTGTGATTACCTTTGTCGCTCAATTGTCTCTTATTAACTCACTATTTATATATACTAATGGCCAAAGGCAGAGGAACGGGCACCGAGTTGTCGCCCGAAGATAAAAAACGCAAACTCACCAAAGAGAGCCTCCAAAAAACACTAAAGATATTTCGATTCATTCTCCCCTATCGAAACACCTTTATCGTCGGCATTTTATTCTTATTTTTATCCTTAACCACCAACTTACTTTTCCCAAAACTAATTGGAGAAGTTTATGCGGTCATTGAAGGAAAATCGTCCTACACCATCAATCAAGTTGTATTGGTACTTGTAGGAGTTCTAATTCTGCAATCGGTATTCTCATTTGGGCGAATCTTTTTCTTTTCGATTGTCAGCGAAAAAAGCATGGCCGATATTCGTCGGACGGTTTACAGCAAAATCATTTCGTTACCTGTTTCTTTCTTTGAACAGCGGCGCGTGGGCGAGCTCATGAGCCGCATTACGTCCGACGTCCAATCGTTGCAAGATGTTCTCTCATTTACCCTTGCGGAGCTGTTTCGCTCACTTGCCACGGTGGTTGTGGGTATTGGCATCATTTGCTTTATTTCGTGGAAATTGACCATTTTTATGTTGGCAACTTTCCCCGTAGCCATTGTGATTGCGATGGTTTTTGGGCGTTTTATTCGCAAACTTTCTAAGAAAGCCCAAGATGAATTGGCAGCTGCCAACGTCATTGTAGAAGAAACACTTCAATCGGTCAACGTGGTAAAGGCTTTTACCAACGAACGCCTTGAGGTTCAGCGCTATGGCAAAGCCCTCGACAATGTGGTCGTAGCAGCACTCAAAGCAGGGCGTTTCCGTGGCGGCTTCGTATCATTTATCATTTTTGCCTTGTTTGGCGGCATCATTGGTGTGGTTTGGTACGGTGCTACGCTCGTTCAAAGCGGCGAAATGCCACTCTCAGAGCTTATGACTTTTATTTTATATACCATGTTTATTGGTGGGTCAATAGGAGGTTTGGGAGATATGTACGCCCAAATCCAAAAAACATTGGGAGCGTCGGAGCGTCTTTTAGAAATTTTGGATGAAACGTCGGAAGTCGAAATAGAATCGCCCAAAGCAGTTGCTCCGATGAACGGTACGATTTCTTTCCAAAACGTTAAATTCACCTACCCCACTCGTCCCGACGTAACGGTGTTGAAAGATATTTCGCTTGACGTGGCCGCAGGTCGTAAAATTGCGCTGGTGGGCTACAGTGGGGCTGGAAAGTCAACGATTGTTCAATTATTGATGCGTTATTATCAGCCCGTTGGAGGAAAAATATTGGTCGATGGCAATGATATTCAAGGACTTGACATTACAGCATACCGCCAAAATATCGCCGTCGTTCCGCAAGAAGTGATGCTATTTGGCGGAACTATTCGCGAGAACATTGCCTACGGAAAACCCAATGCCACCGAGGAAGAAATCCGCGAAGCAGCCCACAAAGCCAACGCGTTAGACTTTATTTTATCTTTTCCTGAAGGACTGGAAACCGTTGTAGGCGAACGTGGAATAAAACTTTCGGGTGGGCAACGTCAGCGTATTGCCATTGCACGGGCCATTTTGAAAGACCCTAAAATCTTGATTTTGGACGAAGCGACCAGTTCACTCGATGCCGAATCAGAAAAATCGGTGCAAGAAGCCCTCGATGGATTGATGCAAAATCGCACGACGATTATCATTGCGCACCGTTTGGCGACGGTTCGCAACGTGGACTGCATTTATGTCATCAAAGACGGTACCATTTTGGAATCAGGTACGCACGACGAGCTAGCGCTCAACGAAGAAGGGCTTTACGCCAATCTCATCAAGCTACAGTTTGATTCTACCAACCTTGCTGTTTCCTAATGAAGGCAAGTTGGGTTTTCGAATGTGGGTCAGGATACTCATATCCTGACCTTTGTTTACAATCAACCTGCTGAGGGTTTCTCAAAACCCGACTTCTGTCTCCAAAGCTAATTTTTTACAATTACTATAACCTCAAAACCAATGACTAGCCTAATTATTCGACTCATTATCAGCACCGTTGTGGTAATTGTTGCCAGCCGTGTTTTACAAGGATTTTATGTGGATACCCTCACTACGTCCGTGATTGTTGCCATTGTGATGGGGCTCCTCAACACCTTCGTAAAGCCTGTTTTACAGTTTTTGTCTATCCCTATTACCATTCTGACGCTTGGACTCTTTTATTTTATCATCAACATCGCCCTTGTATATCTCTGCGCGTACTTGGTCGATGGTTTCAGCGTTTCGAGTGCCATTGCCGCTTTGCTTTTTAGCGTTGGTTTATCGTTGACCCAATGGATTGCAGGTTGGTTTTTGGACTAACCATAAAAAAACCGTCGGCGGGTTCTCCGCCGACGGGTGTCGCAAAATCGCAAGATGATGTGGTTATAGTCTGTTTTTTTGAGAAGTCATTGCAACTGTTGCTTATTTTACTTTCACGAATTTCTTGAAAGCTTTATCAGCCACTGTAAATTCAAAAGCGTATTCACCTGCTGGCAAGTGGCTCAAGTTAAAACGGCTACCTGCTGACAAATAGCTGCTATAGATTGAGTTTCCAGCCAAGTCTGTGATGGCTACGCTCATGTCTGCTACGTTCTTGTTAGAAGTTGATACTTCAAAACGGTTTACACCAAACGCTTCTACTTTAGGAAGAATCGCTTCTTTGTAGCTATTCTCGTCGATTTCCACGTTGCCATTTTTGATGAAAAGCGTTTGTGCCGACCAGAAACTGTTGTTAGAGCAACTCATAACGTACTCACCGTTTGGAAGTGCGTTAAGGTTCAATTGAGTTGACACGCCTTCGTTCACTTCAAAAATTCCTTCGTGAACAACTACGCCGTCTATATCTTTAATTACTACATCAAGTACGCCTACGTTAGGTTGGTTGATTTTGACTTCAACCTTCTTGGTGTCACGCTTTACCAATTTTACATCTTTGGTAAGGAGGTGAGTTTCTGCCGAAGCAGTTCCTGCGGTTGCAAGCATCATAGCTGCAAATACTGTCGAAAGCATTGTGATCTTTTTCATAGTGTGTTATAGTTTTTGTACCATCTTGTGCCGCTCAGTCGCGGTGACTTCGCTTTGACAATGCAAAGGTGTAAGATTTTGATTTACAAAAAAATAGGTCAAAAATACCCTCTTGATAAATTCATATCTTGGGTTTCAACCTTTTCTTAGAATAGTACAAACCCTCTTCCTTCTTGACTGAAAAATTCAACAGTTGCTTAGTTCAGTACAAATAAATTTTTGCTAAAAATGAAAAGTTCTTTAAATAGTACAACGAAAATAAGAAAAGTACTACATTTAATAATCCTTTTTGCTATCAAAAATGTACAAATTCGCTTTTAGGGCTACTTTTTTAGGCTACTTGTTCCACCCTTTTTTGCATAATTTGATGATGATGAAGGAGATGATAAGCGGTAAAATACAACATTTCTCGGGCAGTAATTAGCCCCAAAAGCGGGTGTGGTATCGGGTACTCGTCCAGTTCTTCTTCCGACCAATTGGCTTCCACCAATTGTAACAGCGTTTGGTGTATTTGCACGAAGTCCGTCAGCAGTTGCTCCTTAGAAGGTGTCGTCGCCAATGGCACAAATGCACCCGTTGCTACACCTCCTCCCCCCAACGCCGCGTCGTAAATCTCTACCATCTGTTCGTACGCTCTTGATGAATGGGGTGCTTTTCCCCATTTGTCAATAAAATACGATTTAGGTGCGCCAAAAAGCCGCGCCAACGGCTGCACCGATAAAATCAAGTGCTGGACATTCTCCGCCACCGACCATACCTCAGGAGCGGGTTTGGCATAAAAAATTTCGGATGTTTGGTTTTCTGAAAACACAACAATCCCTTGGACTCGCTCTTGGAGCAGTCCTTTCAATTCAATTTTGTTCATAAATGCGTTGTTTAACTGTTTACAAATTGACTCTTCGAAGTGCAGGATTATTATAATGATGGTTTTTGGTAGCCATCGCTTCCAAGTCTTGGGTTATTTTTTTCCAAATCGTGTCCTTGAATTTTCTTGAAAATACGCCAAAGTGCCCTAGCTGCTTTACACGGTAGTCCTTGGGCCGAAGGGCTTCATTCATAATATCAGCATTTCGGAAATGTTTCAACAGCGCAGGCACAGTATGCGCGTTGGCAATAGGGTCGTCGGTAGCCCAGTACGATTTGATGGGCAACCTTACTTCATTATAATAATGTTGGGGAATGGTTTTGTCTAAAAAATCAAAGAGGTAATTTTCTGAATTGCACCACGAACGCCACTCCATAATCAAGCCTTTGGGGAGGTCTTCCATCAGTTTCATTCGCTTGGCGGGCAAATACCCCCAGTAAGGAGCCGTCAGCGGCGACAATATATTAAAGAAAAAGAAGGCTTTCAATCGGTATGGAAAGGTCTGACGCCACCACGTACCCGTCGAGCTTGTCAGCAATACCACTCCTTTCAAAATTGCATGATTGGCCATCAGACCTAACAACTGCCCTCCAATGCTATGACCAATCATTAATTTGGGCCAATCGGGGTAACGCTGTTCCAAAAAGGCGAGCACTTCGCTCATGTCTTTGGCCCAATCCTGCATCGTTATGGCCGAAAAAACCTCTTTATCTGCTGGCCTCGACAATCCCATACCTCGGTATTCCCACAAGCACACAATGAATCCTTGTTCGGCGATGAAGCGTGCCAAATTTCCGTAAAACTCTTTGCGCATCCCTGTGCCAATATTAAACTGTACCACCCCTTTGGGCTGGCCTGAATACTCATAAAGAATTGCCGATAAGTCAAAACCGTCGGTGGTTGGGATTGTGAGCGAAATTTCCTTCATTTTCAATAGCTGTGTTAGGTTAATTGGATTTCCTTATCATTAATTCACCGCATCAAATCGGTCAAGGGCGCGTTGAAGCACATCTTGTAAAAAATGGTTATTTTGGGTCAATTTCACCATAATCCATGCTCCTTCGTATTCAACTATGGCCTGTTCGGCCAATTTCTGAGCCGTAGTTGGTTCCCATTTGAAACTATATAAATGCGCCAATGCGCGTAGGTATTCCTCAAAAAACTCCCGCATTTTGGGCAAAAACTCTTGTGTAACTAGGGCAGTTTCTATCGCCATATTTCCCATCAAACAGCCGCCTTCTGTGCTTGCTGCAACATAAATTTGTTTCGCAATCATTTTTTCAAGGCGTTCCCGAGGCATTAATGATTCGTCGTAAGCAATAGCAAAAACCCTTGTGGCAAAATACTGATGCACGGTATCCAATACCTCCAACATGAGCGCATCTTTGCTTGTGAAATAATGGTAAAAACTCCCCTTCTGCAACCCACAGGCCGCTGACAAATCAGACATGCTAGTTCGGTGATACCCTTGTTTTTTAAACAAAAACAGGGCTTGTTTTACAACTTCCTCTTTGGTGACTTTTTGAATGGGCATTTATGGTTGTTTATAGGTACCAACTCTGTCTGACTGTCGTCTGACAGATAACTCTGACCAACTCTGTCAGACGACAGTCAGACAGATACATCTTACAAACGTACTTACGGTCAGACGGTAGTCAGACCGTGTGGTGTACAAAAGTGTAAAAACAATTTTATTTTACCAAACGAACGTTTGGTAAAATTTCAAGACCCCTCTTTTCCCTTCTTAAAAATCACGGCTAACGTTCAGTTTTTAGCTAAATGTTAAAACTTTCAGGTACATTTTGAGGTTATGAATGCAGTTTGACGCCTATTTTTGTAGGATACAAATTAGCAAGCATGTCACTTCATCAACTTAATCGAATCATTTGGGTAATTCTTTTGACGGCTCATTCCGTTGTCGCTCAAAAATCGTATTTACTACGCCCCGACCGCATTTTTGATGGGCAAGAAATCCACGAAAACTGGGTAGTTCTGGTTGTAAACGACAAAATAACCGCCGTCGGGGAAGCCAAATCAATCGTCGTCGCCACCGCATCGCCCAAACCCGAAATCATTGATTTAAAAGGCTGTACGCTACTTCCTGGCTTTATCGAAGGGCATTCCCATTTGTTTTTACACCCCTACAACGAAACAACTTGGGACGACCAAGTGCTCAAAGAAGCACGCTCCCTTCGTACTTCGCGGGCAGTTGTTCACGCCAAAAAAACGTTGATGGCGGGATTTACTACCGTCCGAGATTTGGGAACGGAAGGAGCTGAGTTTGACGACGTTGGCCTAAAACAAGCCATCCAACAAGGGATTATTCCTGGCCCTCGGATGATTATCGCCACCAAAGCCCTGATTGCCACGGGCAGTTACGCGCCCAAAGGTTTCAGTACCGATGTAACCGTACCGCAAGGTGCCGAAGAAGCCGACGGTCGCGACCCGCTTATTCGAGCCGTCCGAAACCAAATCGGGAAAGGCGCCGACGTCATCAAGATTTATGCCGATTATCGGTGGGGTTTGATGGGAGAAGCACGCCCCACGTTCTTGATTGATGAAATCAAACTCATGGTGGAGACCGCCCAAAGCAGCGGCCGCCCCGTGATTGCCCACGCAGGAAGTGCCGAGGGAATGCGACGGGCGATTTTGGGAGGATGCGAAACCCTCGAACACGGCGATGCAGGTACGCCCGAAATCTTTGCGCTGATGAAAGAAAAAGGCGTTGCACTCTGCCCTACCTTGGCCGCAGGCGATGCCATTACCCAATACCGAGGTTGGAAAAAAGGCATTGAACCCGAACCCGAAAGAATCAAAAACAAACGAAAGACGTTTAAAGAAGCCCTAGACGCAGGAGTTACGATTTGTTTCGGGGGCGACGTAGGTGTTTTTACTCACGGAGACAATGCCCGTGAAATGGAAATGATGGTCGATTATGGCATGAAACCCCTCGACGTGCTGCGTTCGGCGACGTCGGTCAACGCCCGCGTTTTCCACCAAGAACAGCTTGGCCAAATCAAAACGGGCTTTTTGGCTGATTTAGTGGCGGTTGAAGGCCGCCCCGACGTTCGGATAAGCGACGTTCGCAATGTCAAATTGGTCATCAAAAATGGTGAAATTCAACATTAGTAAAGGTCTTAGTACCCTACTTTTTTAACGGCACTAGAATTCCGCAAACAACGTATATCAATACTAATTTTGCGAAAAACGTTTAAAAAAAGTAGGTTTTCACTAAGAAAATCCGAAATTTTTTCGGAAAATTGTAGCTTAGTCCAAATCCATCTAATATTCATAAATACCCACTGTATGTCAGATAAAGCACAATTAATAGTAGAAGGAAAAACCTATGAATTTCCTACCATCGAAGGGACGGAAAAAGAAAAAGCCATCGACATCAACACTCTTCGTGATACCACAGGTTATATAACTATTGACAGTGGTTATAAAAACACGGGTGCAACCAAAAGTGCAATTACATTTTTGGACGGAGAAGAAGGGATTTTGCGGTATCGTGGATACTCAATTGAAGAACTTGCGGAAAAAGCTACTTTTTTGGAAGTAGCCTACTTATTAATTTACGGAGAGCTTCCAACGCAAGCCGAATACGAGGCGTTTGAGCATAAAATTCGTATCCATACGATGGTAAACGAAGATATGCGCAGAATTTTCGATGGCTTCCCCGTGAACGCTCACCCAATGGGCGTGTTGTCGTCGTTGGTAAGTGCCATGAGTGCTTTTTACCCCGATTCGTACGACGAAAAAGCCCCTGATAGCACAGAACTCCATATCATTCGTTTGTTGGCCAAATTGCCAACCATCGCGACTTGGTCGTTCAAAAAATCACAAGGCCACCCAGTAAACTATCCTAAGAATGAATTGGACTACTGCTCTAACTTCCTTCACATGATGTTTGCTTTGCCCGTGGAAGATTACAAAGTCGATCCTGTTGTTTCAAAAGCCCTCAACAAATTATTGATTCTCCACGCCGACCACGAGCAAAACTGCTCTACCTCAACGGTTCGTTTGGTAGGTTCTTCAAAAGCCAACATTTATTCGTCTATCTCGGCGGGTATTTGTGCCTTGTGGGGGCCGCTCCACGGCGGTGCAAACCAAGAGGTTATCGAAATGTTGGAAGACATCAAAGCCGACGGTGGTGATGTGGCGAAATACGTGGACATGGCGAAAAACGCAAAAACAAGCGGTTTCCGTTTGTTTGGTTTCGGCCACCGTGTTTACAAAAACTTTGACCCACGTGCCAAAATCATTAAAAAAGCGGCGGATGATGTATTGGCGAAATTGGGCGTAAACGACCCAGTTTTGGAAATCGCCAAAGGCTTGGAAGAAGCTGCCCTTCATGATCCATACTTCGTGAGCCGTCGCTTGTATCCAAACGTTGACTTCTACTCGGGTATCATTTACCGTGCCTTGGGTATTCCTACCAACATGTTTACGGTGATGTTTGCGATTGGTCGTCTTCCTGGCTGGATTGCTCAATGGAAAGAAATGCGTACCAACAAGGAGCCAATTGGCCGCCCACGTCAGATTTACACAGGTGCTACTCCTCGCGATTTTGTTCCAATGAACGAGCGCTAGAACGCCTCCATTTTCATATAAAAAGCGTTGATGGTGGAGTCACTGTCAACGCTTTTTGTTTAGATGATGACTAGAGCGCAAGTTAATCGCAACAATGCCCCAGAGGGGCTAAATCTTAGTAGAAAGAATAACGCAAACTATCCTCAAAGCCCCGTCGGGGTGACATCTTTCTCCGAGCGTTGAAGCCACTTTATTTTAATACGTTTCATCTATCAGTGCAACACAAACCAATTACATTCTTACATGGCAAAAGTAAAAACAGCCTATTTCTGTCAAAATTGTGGACACCAAGCCACTAAATGGATGGGGCGCTGCCCGTCGTGTGGCGAGTGGAACACGCTGGTAGAAGAAGTTATTGAAAAAGAAGATAAAAAAGGGCCGTTAGCCCAATGGAAATCGGTGAGTTTAGCCCCCAAACCGAAAGCTATTAACGAAATAAAATACGAAGAAGAACCTCGAATCGTCACTTCCGATGCCGAGCTTAATCGCGTTTTGGGGGGTGGTATTGTATTGGGTTCATTGGTATTGATTGGAGGCGAGCCTGGCATTGGAAAATCAACGTTGATGCTCCAAATCGCCCTTACGCTTACCCAAAAAGTGTTGTACGTTTCGGGGGAAGAAAGCGAGTCGCAAATTAAAATGCGCGCGGAGCGTTTGAGCAGTAAAAACAACAATTGCTTCATCCTCACCGAAACTTCTACCGATAATATTTTCCGTCAAATCGAAGAATTTGACCCCGATGTCCTTATTATCGACTCTATCCAAACCATGCAATCGTCGCTGATTGAGTCGGGAGCGGGAAGTGTGTCGCAGGTACGTCAATGCGCGGCCGAATTGATGAAATATGCCAAGGAAAGCGGGGTTCCCGTATTTATGATTGGGCATATTACCAAAGATGGAAATTTGGCAGGGCCCAAAACCCTCGAACACATGGTGGACACCGTGCTGCAATTTGAGGGCGACCGCCATACCACTTACCGTATTTTACGTACGACCAAAAACCGTTTTGGAAGTACGTCCGAGTTAGGTATTTATGAAATGTTGGGGTCGGGGCTGCGGCAGGTAACCAACCCTTCCGAAATTTTAATTTCCCAACGGGAAGAGCACCTCAGCGGCATCACGATTGGCTCGATGTTGGAAGGAAATCGTCCCTTAAAGATTGAAATTCAATCGCTTGTGAGTGTCGCCAACTACGGAACGCCCCAACGCAGCAGTACGGGTTTTGACAACAAACGCCTTCAAATGTTGTTGGCCGTACTCGAAAAACGCGGCGGTTTTCGGTTAGGAACGCAAGATGTTTTCCTTAATGTAGCAGGCGGCTTACGCGTCGAAGACCCCGCCATCGACTTGGCAGTCGTTACGTCCCTTGCTTCTTCGTACGAAGATTCTTATGTTCCTCCGTCGATTTGTTTCGCGGGCGAAGTTGGACTCGGAGGTGAAGTACGGGCTGTCAATCGAATCGAAGGGCGCATAGCGGAGGCTGAAAAGCTCGGTTTTAAGAAAATTTATATATCCAAATACAATGTTAAAGGGTTGATTTTCAAAAACTACAACATCCAAATTATCCCCGTTGCCAAACTTGATGAGGTTTTTGGGGAGGTTTTGAGATGAATCAAAGAAATTTAATGAATGCAACATCCATTCTACGAGTTTTCTATCTTAGACAATGCACATAGGTTTGAGTTTGAAAGTATTGGTCCTCGAAAGATTAGAAAATTGGTGTATTTTGACAAAACAGATATACCTAATTTCTATAACCTTTCTCTTGGAGACCAACTTTCAAATGGGAAAGTAAGTTTTATAACTGTTTCGAACAATAGTGATAGGGATAAAGTGATAGCAACTACCATTCAAATCTTGCTTCACTTTTTAAACATATATCCAGATGCCTACGTTTTATTTTCTGGGAATACTCCTGAACGTACTCGGCTATACCAAATCATCATTGTAAGAGAACTAGCTACAAATCAAACAAATCTATGTTTTTGGGGAATGGACGAGGAGGGGAATATTCAACCATTTGAGAAAAATAAATCGTATATTGGCTTTATTATTTCATTTAATAAGAAACTTCCAAACTTATGAAATCGCTCGAAAAACCTATAAAAACGAAGAAAAATGAGGCGTTACCCGAAGCTTTTGATTCAATGAAAGAGCTCTCGAAATTTAAGTACCGTGAGTTAAATAAAAAACTCCACAAGGCATTACAGGGCAAAACTGCTTAATAATTTATGCGCTTTGTTTGTAACCAAACAGGGCTTTCTCACCAATGTCGCACTATTTTTCACTTTATTTTCTTTCGATAGGTTTACTTTTTGCGGGCTGTCAGTCAACGGATGATTCGAATTCGGAACAGCAACAAGAAGAAACAAAAACAGTGGCTCTCAACGAAGCCTTGACGAAAGAACTTGGCTTCCCCCCTACTGTTTTATATTTAGGGCTAGACAAACCTTCGGATACGACGGTCACAGCACCCGCTCAAACCAAAGCCCCCAAAGGGATGGTTTATGTAAAAGGTGGAGTTGTGCAGATTGGGTCAGACGATGGTCATCAGCACGAACGTCCCTCTTTTTGGGCCAAAATAGCCCCTTTTTATATGGATGAACACCCCGTCACGGTGGGCGAATTTCGGGCATTTATAGAAGCGACCAATTATAAAACAGAAGCAGAAAAATTTGGAAACGGCGGTATCATTGATGAATCAACGGGACAACAATGGATTCTGAAAGATGGCGCCAACTGGCATCACCCAATGGGGACAGACTTCCCCGCTGCACCTGATAATCACCCCGTTACGCAAGTTTCTTGGAACGATGCCAATGCCTACGCCAAATGGGCAGGCAAACGCCTTCCTTGCGAAATGGAATGGGAACACGCCGCCCGCAACGCCAACAATAGCCGTACGTTTTACCCTTGGGGTAACGACATTCAGACGGGAGGCAAGTACAATGCCAACATTTGGCAGGGCAAATTTCCCGTCAAAAACTTCAACGAAGACGGCTTCTTTTATACTTCGCCCGTCGGGAAATTTGGTAAAACACCCCTCGGCCTCACCGACATGAGCGGGAATGTTTGGGAATGGCAATCAAACTTAAAATTTAACTACGAAGCATTATTTAGAGTGCCCGTTCGCGAGGGAGATATTTCAGCCGAACGTGCCCAACGCGGCGGCTCATTTTTGTGCGAACCCACTTGGTGTCACGGTTATCGGGTCTCGGGGCGCTCTTCGTCATCGTCCGAAACTAGCCTTTTTCACGTCGGTTTTCGTTGCGTGAAAGATGTGAAATGATATTGCCGTTTCTATTTTTGGTACAATTCTACCAGCTTTTTGGCTTCATTGTCCCAATTGTACTTTTCCTTTATCGCATTACGGCCACTCTCTCCCATTTTTTTTAAATTTTCGGGCTTTTCGATACACCTAATTAGCTGTTCTGCCAACGCATCCGAATCATACGGATTGACACAAAACCCACACTGATTTTCATTGACGACATTTGTTAACAACGGCAAATCGGACGTGATGACGGGTAATGCCAAGGCCATGTAATCAAACAATTTGGTGGGGTAGGAATCAACATAATCGCCAACGGGCTTGAGCAGTGCGATACCCGCCAATGCCTCACGGGCGTACACAAACGCCTCTGATTGAGTTCGGTAACCGTAAAAAATCAGATTTTCTTTTACTTCTTGATACCCTTCTAATTGGGTCAAGTTAGGGATACGTACGGGGCCAAACAACTGAACACGAACCGAGGGATATTTCTTTTTGACGACCAAAATTGATTTTACAAGCGTATCAAAAGCCCGTTCGATACTTATGACACCTGCATAAAAAAAAGTAGGTTGGTCAAGATTTGGAACGGGTGGCGGTGCCGAAAGCCAGTGCGAAGCAGCAAAATTGTGCACTACCGCGGAGGGTTTCGTGAGGTTGTGGTATTCATTGAGGTAAGCGTCTTCGGTAAAAACAAGCTTGAAGCGCTTTCGGGCACGTTGGTCAAAAAACTGAAAAAGACGCACCCAAAGCCAGCCACGGTTGTACGTTTTGAGAGGAATTTTTTTGTATAAATTTTCCTGTACTTCGTAAATCACCTCTGCTCCAAGCCACTGAAAAACAAAGGCTAATGGCAATAATTCGGCCACAAAAATATGAACAAATTGCGGGCGGGTTCTCAGAAAATGAAGCAATATTACGGGTTGAGCCACCAATACCCTTTGCCAAATCCGTTTAAAAAAGGGAAACCGAACGTTCAAAAATTCATCCGAATCAGACTGCTCGGGCAAAAGTACCTGCACTTCAAAATGCTGCTTTAAACTTGACGCAATTTTCCCCACAATCCGAGGGTCGGTGGCGGGATGAACCGTACTTACTAAAAGAACACGCGGAGGGGAAGTGACGTCTTGCATCTTGCAAATATGCGTGAATCCGCCTATTTTTGAAAAAAGAACCTTTTTTTACTAACCTATGATCAATGAAAGCACTCACCAAAACCATCTTGGGGGTGGTTGCTGTAGCATCAACTTTTCAATCACTTGCCCAGCCTTCACCTAAATTTTCACCACGTATGTCTTTACCCACCTCTGACAAAATTGTAGTTTATCAAATTTACACGCGCCTCTTTGGCAACCTAAAAACCACCAACAAATTTTACGGAAGTCGCGACGAAAACGGCGTTGGCAAATTCAACGACATTACTGACAAAGCCCTTACCTCGCTCAAAAAATTTGGCATTTCACACGTTTGGTTTACGGGCGTCATCGAGCACGCCACCATGACCGACTATTCGGCCTTTGATATCCCAAAAGACAACCCATACGTGGTCAAAGGAATTGCGGGTTCGCCCTATGCCATCAAAGATTATTACGACGTCAATCCCGATTTGGCCGTTGATGTTCCGAATCGAATGAAGGAATTTGAAGCCCTCGTCGAGCGGTCACACAAAGCCGATTTGAAGGTAATTATCGACTGCGTCCCCAACCACGTTGCGCGGCAGTATCATTCGGACGTCAAGCCCAAAGGCGTCAAAGATTTTGGAGAAGATGACAACAAAAACGTTCCTTTTGACCCTCAAAACAACTTCTATTACCTCCCCAATCAAGCGTTTCAAGTACCCGACAATGTCCCGATTCCACCTGGTGTTGAGGCGTTTCCTTACGTCGAAAATCCTGCTAAAGCTACTGGAAACGACGTTTTTGCGGCAAAACCTAGCATCAACGACTGGTTTGAAACCATTAAATTGAACTATGGGGTTGATTACCTCAATGGCCGCCAAAAGCACTTTGACCCCATTCCAAGCACTTGGCTCAAAATGCGCGATATTTTGCTGTATTGGGCAGGCAAAGGTGTCGATGGTTTTCGGTGCGACATGGCCGAAATGGTGCCTTTTGAGTTTTGGGGATGGGTGATTCCTGAAGTAAAAAAAGTCTATCCAAATCAAATATTCATTGCCGAAATCTACAATCCTGCCGAATACCACAATTATCTTTTCAACGGAAAATTTGACTACCTCTACGACAAAGTAGGTCTGTACGACTCGCTCCGCCGACTGATGGAAGGTCACGGGCATACGGGCGACATCACGCGCGTTTGGCAAAACGAATCGGGGAATTTTAGCAATCGGATGCTTCGTTTCCTCGAAAATCACGACGAACAACGGATTGCGTCGAAGTATTTTGCCAAAAATCCGTCTTATGCCATTCCTGCCATGGTCGTTTCGGCGACGCTCCACACGGGGCCATTGATGCTTTATTTTGGCCAAGAAGTAGGGGTAACGCCAACCGTTGCCGAAGGTTTCTCGGGCGAAGATGGACGTACCACGATGTTCGACTACTGGGGCGTACCCGAATACCAAGCCTGGGTCAACGGTGGGAAATTTGACGGCGGGAAGCTTTCGTCCGAACAAAAAACACTGCGTAAGTTTTACCAAGATTTGTTGAAATTGACCAACACTTCGGACGCGATTCGAAACGGGGCGTTTTATGATTTGCAATACGCAAACGGTCAAACTGCGGGTTACAACAGCGCCAAAATGTACACCTACCTGCGCCATACCGACAAACAAAAACTCTTGATTGTCTGCAACTTTGATTTACAACAAGGCGCAAAAGCAACCATTCAACTACCCGCTCACGCGTGGGAAACGATGGGGCTTTCGGCAACAGGAAATTATACGTTAAAAGAAATATTTATGCACTCCGAAATACTAACAGTAGAAGCCCAAAAAGGTGTTTCGGTAGAGATGGCTCCCAACAGCGTACGGATTTTTGAAATCAAAAAAGCGAAATAAGTATTGTATTACCTCATCCCAACCCTTCTCCTGAAAGGAGAAGGGCTTTTTTTAAGCTATTCACTAGAAGAAATTCATCTACTTAGATAAAGCTCTGCTTCATTGCCACTCTCTCATTGATTAGACTTTCCAAGTTTTGAAAACTTGGAAAGTCTAACCTAGTTCCTGCTTCATTTTCAAGTAAACGCCATTGGTCCAGCCAAAGCCATCTTGGTTGGGGTACTCGCCTCCTTGGGCCGATAGCTCGTCCGTTTGGACGTTGTATTTTTCCATGAGTTTACCCGTTTTTTGGTAGTATGACTCACAGTTTTTTGTCCAATTTTTCGCAATCTTATCGGCAACTTCGATAAGGCCGTAGCGTTTTGCTCCCGCGTAGGCCATCCATTGCAAAGGAGCCCAGCCATTGGGGGCATCCCACTGCTGAGGAGTGGTTTGTAAAGTGGTGATTAAACCTCCTGTTTTTAAGAATTTTTCTTCTAATTGACTCGCTACCAATTTCGCCTGTTCGGACGTAGCCACCCCAAAAAACAACGGAAAGGTAGAAGCTAAGGTTAAATGAACGGAAGGAACTTGTTCTACCCAATTGTAATCCACATAAAACGCCTGCGAATCATCCCAACAATACGTTTGGATGGCCGATGCTCGTTGTGCTGCCAATGCCGCGACTTCCTCTGCTTTGACAAGATTGTTTTGCAAACGATAAGCCCGCTCAAGCGATTGTTCTAAAAACAAAAGAAGGCAATTCAGGTCAACGGGAAGCAAATCGGTGGTGTGAATGGTCGTCATGTGTTGGCCCTCTTTAAACCAACGACTGCTAAAATCCCAGCCCGATTCGGCTGCCGCCCGCACGTGCCGATAAACTGTTTCGGGCAAAGAATGAGACGCTTCATGCGCCAATTCAACATCCTCTTTGTAGGCTTCGGGACGGGGTAAGGCATTGTCATCCCAATACCGATTCAGCACGACACCGTTTGGCAAGATTATTCGCCGAAAACTAGCTTCCAACTCCTCATTTTCTTCCTTCATCCAAAACGAATATTCTTTCTCCAGTTGCGGCAAATAACGCTTCCACACTTCCTCCCCTTTTTCTTCGGCCAGCAAAGAAACCATCAACGCAAAAAAAGGCGGCTGCGAACGCCCAAGGTAATACGTTCGGTTACCGTTGGGAATAAAACCCACCTGATCAATCAAATAGGCAAAATTATTGACCATCGCCTCAACCAAGTCAATCCGCCTTGAAACTTGTAACCCCAACATGGTGAAATACGAGTCCCAGTAATATACCTCTCGGAAGCGTCCACCAGGCACAACATACGAATAAGGCAACGTAATCAAGGTTCCGCCCGTATCTTGCGGCTGTCGTGTCAAAACCGTCCACAAGTCTTCAATATGCTGTTTGATGGGTTTGGAAGCGTCGTTATAATATCCCGTTGGCTGCTCGGTAGGAAGCAAAAAATGCGCCTTTACAAAACTGGCTAAATCGAACGAAGGTGTCTGTTTTTGAATCAGATACGCCTCAACAATCTGTTCGACAGGTTCTTTAGCTACGGCATCCATAAACGTTTTAGAATCCGAAAATAGCGCACTTTGTTGAACATCTTCATACAAATCGCCCAATGATTCGGCCAACAAAAAACCTGATTTTTGTGCTTCTGAAATAGTCATCTTACAACGTTATTTTGGTATATTCTGACCCTCCCGAAAGTTTTGAACTTTCGGGAGGGGAAAATTCGACACTCTACCCTCTCCCTTCGACACTCCTCAATGCCCCGCTCCCGCTCCGCTAATATCAACTGAGCTAGTTGAGCCTTGCAGACGGCTAAAGAAAAACAGCGCGATGGTCAAAATGCTGATGGGTAAAAGAGAAAAATAGAAGGCGGTTTGTCCCCCGTAATGTTCAAATACGTAACCTGTTATGAGCGAGCCCGTTGTCCCTCCCAGCGCCGAAAAAATCACAATCAATCCCGACATAATTCCGTGCTGTTTGACGGGTAACGAGCTTAAAATAAGTGAATTGATGGCAGGATAAATAGGTGCTAAAAACAACCCAATCATCGGAAAAATAAAAGCCGCCACGGGCGCATTTCCCCAGCCCGTTACAGCCGACGTATCTACACCTTCTGCCAGCGGTAGGGCTATCAGTACCAAGCCCGCCGAAATCACTAAGCAGCCAACTAGCACCACCATCCAGTTGAGTCTTTTTAGCACAACGCCTGCCAAAAAACGCCCCAATGCCGTGGCAATCGCCAATAAGCTCGCCATTTGAATGCTCAAAGTTGCTGGCAGTTTTAGTACTTTATTATTGAAAGTCGGTAGCCAACTCATGATGCTTTGCTCAATCAAAACGTAGGTAAACGCACAAATCACAAACACCAACACCAGCGGCAAGATGACCAAGCGCAGCATTTCGGCAAAATCCTCAAAGACAGGCTTATCGCTATCGACTTTCAACGATGACTCATCCAAAGGAGTCGTTAGTAGAAGCAAGAAAGCCACCAGCGCAATCCCACCAAGCATATAGTACACATTGAGCCAAGCCGTGGGGGTGGATTCGTCCATAAAACTGGTAAAAATAAAGTAGCCAGTTAATATCCCAATCATAAAGAAAGACTCAATGAAATTCATGAGGCTGATGTGCTCTTTTTTATCGGCTGTCACCAAGCCAATCGTACCATAGACCGACACTTTGATGAGCGCAAAACCTGCACCTGCAACGGCAAAAAGGAGTTTTGTCATGCCAAACGAATGAATGGTGGGCATTAAAAAACAAATCAACGCATTGCCCCCCAAAGCAATCAACATGGCACGTTTGTATCCCAATCGGTTAATATAAGAAGCAACAATAAACGAAACGGCCGCAATGGTCAAATCTTTGAAAGCTTCGAGCACCGAGGCCGAAGTTTCGGATACACCATAGGTGCGTTGGACTTGCAAAATCACCGTTCCTACGCTATTGAGCAAAATGGCAAAAACGAAATAATTTAGAAAAATCGACAGCTTAACTTTCCAGTACGATTGCATTTAGAGAATTGGTTATGGTTAGACGTTTAAGGGTCGAGCGACAATAGAACGAAAATCGGTGGGAAAAAAGGAAGGGGAGCGGTTGAAAGCGCTCCCCTTTCATCATAGGTGAGTGAGATAA
Source organism: Runella limosa DSM 17973 (assembly GCF_000482465.1). Classification (GTDB taxonomy): domain Bacteria; phylum Bacteroidota; class Bacteroidia; order Cytophagales; family Spirosomataceae; genus Runella; species Runella limosa. The sequence continues at coordinate 8,219 of NZ_AXVJ01000041.1, read as the reverse complement.
AGCCAAGTCCAATTTTTTCACAACAAAATTCAACTTTATTTTGAAATAAAAATAGGCTTCTATTGTTCAATTTTTATCCTGTATTAAGAATCTTTTCCTTATTTTTACCAAAAATAGCTTAACACAGGGTATGAAAACTGAATACGAAATAGTCCAACCCGACGAAGGGAGCTCTTTCCGAATCATTCACAACGTTGTTTTGCCTGAGCTTTTTCGATGGCAATACCACTACCACCCAGAGTACGAAATCGTCAGTGTTTTTAGCGGTTCGGGACGGCGGCACGTGGGGACGCACATTAGCCAGTACGAAGACGGTGATTTGGTATTTATCGGCCCCAATTTACCCCATTCGGGCTTTGGGCAGGAAGCCATTGGCACCCACGAAGAAATTGTGGTTCAACTTAAAGAGAGTTTTTGGGGCGAACAGTTTCTCGAAATGCCCGAAATGACGCCTATCCGTCAGTTGTTTGCGCGCTCGAAGCAGGGTGTATGTTTTCACGGCGACACCAAAGTTCGCGTGCAAAAGCGGCTCAAAAAATTGCTCTCACTGTCGCCGTTTGAACGGCTGATGGAGTTGATCCAAATTCTCCACCTGTTGGCGCATACCGAAGAGTATTCCCTGCTGAACATGGAAGGATTGAAGCTCGAAATGAATTCAAAAGACGAGGCGCGGCTGAATCGTATTCTTAAATACGTAGAAGAAAATTACCAAAAACCCATTGATATTCAAGAAGTTGCTTCGGTGGCTCACTTGGCCGTTCCTTCGTTTTGTCATTATTTCAAAAAAATGATGAACCTTACTTTTACCGATTTTATGAATCAATACCGTGTCAATCAAGCTTGTCGTTTGTTGGCTACCGATAAAAGCATCACCGACGTAAGTTTTGAATGTGGATTTGGCAACATTGCATATTTTAATCGCGTCTTCAAAGCCCATAAAAACCAAAGCCCTTCGACGTACCGAAAAGCACTACTTCAATAGTAAATTATTGTACATTTGCTTCGGAAACTTCATCAATCATCCAAAAATCAACCGTTTCGACGGCCTTAACTTACATGCAAGACATTCTTAACGCACTCCGCATCGCGGAATCTAATCATGGTATCAGTACGGGTTTAGCCACTTGGGCGGGACAAGGCGAAGAAATCGCTTCGTACTCACCCGTTGATGGTAAACTTATTGGAAAAGTACAATCAGCAAATCGCCAAGACTACGACACCGTCGTGGGACAAGCCCAAGAAGCTTTTAAAACCTGGCGGCTTGTTCCCGCCCCAAAACGCGGCGAAATTGTGCGCCAAATGGGGGAACAGTTCAGAAAATACAAAACAGAATTAGGAACGCTCGTCAGCTACGAAATGGGGAAAAGCCTCCAAGAAGGACTTGGCGAAGTACAAGAGATTATCGACATCTGCGACTTTGCCGTGGGACTTTCACGCCAATTATACGGCCTGACGATGCACAGCGAACGCCCCGCCCACCGCATGTATGAGCAATGGCACCCGCTGGGTATCGTTGGCATTATTTCGGCCTTCAATTTTCCCGTGGCCGTTTGGTCGTGGAATACCATGCTTGCGTGGATCTGCGGCGATGTCTGCGTGTGGAAACCTTCCGAAAAAACGCCTTTGACGGCCATCGCTTGTCAGCACATCATTCAGGAGGTATTGAAAGCCAACGACGTTCCCGAAGGAGTTTCGGGGCTGATTGTGGGTGGCCGTGAAGTAGGCGAATGGCTCTCGCACGACGAGCGCATTCCGCTCGTATCGGCAACGGGAAGCACGCGTATGGGCAAAGCCGTGGGACAAGCCGTGGGCGGGCGTTTGGGACGCAGTTTGTTGGAACTAGGCGGCAACAACGCCATTATTGTGTCACAACACGCCGACCTCCCGTTGGCCATTCCTGCCATTGTTTTTGGAGCAGTAGGCACCGCAGGGCAGCGCTGCACCTCCACTCGCCGCCTGATTATTCACGAAAGCATTTATGAAGACGTTAAGAATCAACTGGTTAAAGCCTATGGACAGCTTCGTATCGGAAATCCATTGGACGCTCATAACCACGTCGGGCCTTTGATTGACGAAGCCGCCGTCCAAAGTTATCAGTCGGCCGTAGCGCAAGTGGGAGCCTTGGGCGGGACGTTTGCGGTAGAACCTCACGTCTTAACGGGCGATGACTTCAGTTCGGGATGTTATGTAAAGCCGTGCGTTGCGGAAGTCGAAAACCATTGGCCCGTTGTCCAACACGAGACCTTTGCGCCAATTCTTTATTTGATAAAATACAAAACGCTCGACGAAGCCATTGCCCTACAAAACGGTGTTCCTCAGGGGCTTTCATCGGCTATTTTCACCTTGCACTTGCGCGAAGCCGAGCAGTTTTTGAGCCATGCGGGTTCGGATTGCGGCATTGCCAACGTCAACATCGGCACTTCGGGAGCGGAAATTGGGGGAGCTTTTGGGGGTGAAAAAGAAACGGGCGGCGGCCGCGAATCGGGCTCAGATGCGTGGAAAGCCTACATGCGCCGCCAAACCAATACCCTCAACTACGGCACGACCTTGCCCCTAGCCCAAGGGATCAAATTTGAGCTTTAGGTTTCGATAATACAGCTTTCAGAACTTTCATACATACACGAGACGGGCGGGATTTTAGGGTTCTGCCCGTTTTTTGTGGGGCTATTTTGGGTAGAAAGTTACGGGGAGATTAAGGGAGAATTTCTAACCCAAAGCATTGATACAATTTTTGTAAGACATTGATTACAACGGTATTAAATTGAAAATTTTTACATAATGCGTAAGTTGGACTCGCAAGATTTGGAATACCCGCTAATAAAAAGTCGCATGAAAATTTGAGTAATAACTAAGCTAAAACTAAGAGTTTTGAAATTTGGAGCAAAGATAAAATGCCAATTTTCATAGTGAGATTCTGTCGCCAAAATGTTTGAAGCACCCTTGAATTATAACATAAAGTGTGTTTGTCGCTCGAAAATTGGCATACCAATAAAAAGCCAACCGCAACGGCGGCCGCAGATTTACTTCTCGACTGAAAGTTGATTGATTAAATCCTCATTTAGTCCTGTTGAATCTGCAATTTGTGTAACTGTTAAAACTCCCAAAGCGAGCAACTTTTTTGCTGTTTCCATTTGAACAGATAAGATTTTTTTATTTTCATTTTTAACCGCCAAAGCATTAGCTGAAAGTGTCATTTCATACGCTAATTTTTGCTCGGGTGTCATATTTCGTAAATCAACTTCCGAAATAGCTTTTTTGAGCCATTCTTCGTTCCAAAATTCAGGAAACTGTGATGCTTCGGTAACAGTATGTAAGTTTTTCATCGTAAATAACAGTTTATCTAAATCGTTTTCAATTTCATTTTCTTGTTTTACAAACTTATCTAATTCTACTGTTACATCGGATAGGATTGAGATAAATCTACCGTTGTCGTTTGCTATATCCATACGGTAAAGTTACACAAAATCACGAGTTTATGAAAGCAGTAAAAATAGAAGAAAAAGAGGTGACTTATGGCTTTCAACCAAAAGCATTGAGGCGACTTAAATTGACGTTAACTCACTAATCATTAAACACTTACCTTTAATTAATGGGTATATTGAGCTCCTAAAATGGTGAAGTACTAATTCATCTTTTATGTCCCCAGGCAACACACACTCTATGATGTTAAAACTAAGATGTTTATTGCTGAAAACCAAACTTGAATACCAATTTTTGCTCTGATTGAATGTCACAGGAAAATTTGCAGACCCCTTGTATAAGTCAAAAGAAGTTTCCTGCCCACCATGAAAACAGCAAGCCTTTAATTAAATACCCAAGTGCTTGCTTGTCGAAAAATAGCTAAATCTGTTAAACTATTTTAGAAGTACACGTAAACTTGATTCAAAACAAAGCAGAAAGTATAGTAATCTTGATTAAAATAATAATTCATTATTCAGCTACGAACTTATACTCAATCGATTATTTAGCTTTTGACAATAATGATTGTTTGGGTCAATTTTTAACCCTTTCTCAACATAAGTCAAAGCTTCATCTGGCATATCATGATTTACTAAAAGCCATGCTAATCTTGAGTAATCAGTAGAGCTACCCTCTGAAATTCTACTTTTCATTACCTCGATAACTCTGTCTAAAAGCAGTTTTTTGTAATCAACTTGTTTTGCTTCTGGGTGATTTTTGAAATAATTATTTATTCTATTTGAAGCATCACTAATATATGTAAAATCCACTTTTGGCAATAAAATTAACTCTGATAGTGCAAAACTTTCCCCATCCCAATCTTTTGTTAATTTACAAATATCTGCTAATTTCAACCATACCTTAGTTTTTTCTGAATAACTATTTGGTGTTTTTAGATATTCACGGAGATAATATTTGACTTTATCATAATCTTCAAATTCTTCACAAACATCTGCAATAATTAGGTAGGCTTTTGGAAATTTTGTTGCTAAATATTCTAATGTTGGAAGTTCTTTTACAAATTTATCTAATGAATCTGTTCTTTTTGCTACTGCTGTAATTTTTCTTTCAATTTTAGACATCAAGCCAATACTAATTCCGCTATGGCTTGTAGCTCCAAATTCTAATAACAATTTTCTGTCATCGTAAACTTTTATCTTTTCGGGATAAACCTCTAACTCTGCTTTTCCGAAAAGGGATGCTGCTAAAGGTACATTGATAAAACCTTCTTTTTCTTCATTGATTATATCAATAAAGGAACTTTTCATAAGTTCATCAATTGCATTCTGTATATCCATTTTTTCATTTTCAGGCCTCCAAAGAACTGCCTCAACTGCGATAACTGGAACAAATGAGTTCCAACTACATAATGTAAGGAATACTCTCTTTGCTGATGGAGAAAGTGCGTTGAATGTTCTTTTGAACAAAGCTGTTAAAATTTTTTCCTGCTCTGCGACAATTCTTTGGATTTTTAAAATCTTTCTTGTTTTAGATACTTCTCCTAACAATATTTTAATAATATATGGATGTCCATCTGATTCGGATATTAGTTGTTCAACATATTGTTCATTTATTAAATTAGAAATATTTAATCTATTACTTGTTAAGTCAATTAGATTTCTACACTCATTTTCATTCATTCCTCCAACTTCAATTGGATAATCTGCTTTAAAATTTTTACTAATACGAGAAGTGATAAGGACTTTATTGGGATTTCTTATATATGTGTTTATCCATTCAAACACTTCTATTGGATTGGTTACTGTTTCAAAATTATCAAATATATATAAGGCTTTTCCAAGACTATTTTTCACTAATTCTTTTGAAAAATAGTCAAGTTTGTCTTTTATTTCTGTTTGGGAATATACTAAATTACAATATTCAGCAGCTATATCTTTTTGATTTAATACTTTTGTCTGTACCTGTTTAGGCCCCTCCATCAGTAAATCAATATCTCTGGCACTAAACCAAATAATCAAATTAAATCTTTCAATTTTAGTAATGTTTTTTACAACGTTAAGTGCTAATGAAGTTTTACCTACTCCACCCTTACCTAATAACGTGATTATGGGAAATCGGTCTTCTTCATTCAAAACTCTGAATAATTCAGCTTCTAACAAAGGTCTATCTACATACTCATCAATTGAGTTTGGTAGATTTGTAAAACAATTACCAATTACGCTTAACTCATTTCCTCCTTCTGTATGACTACTCGGAAGTTGAGTAAAGGGCTGTAAATATTCATTTGCATTTTGTATTATTCTTTGGTCACTCGAATATGATATACATTCGTACGTTTCTCCTTTTAAATTTCCATTGGTAATAAAAAATTCAGTTAATTCTGGATTTGAAAAGAATAAATTTACTTTTCTTAAATTATTTAAATAGCAATAAATACCATCTTCGAAGGAGTGGAATGTTTCACTTTTCAAAAAGTCAAAGTGTCCAGTTTTTTCATTAATATATGATACACGATATTTGCCTGAGTAGTTTCTATGTAAGTATGCCCAAGGTCTTTTGAATGCTGTAAAATTATCTATTATAAGTTTTATTGATTTTTCTAAAAGTGGTGATGCTTGTGTGCAAGGTTCTATGGTTGTTGCGCCATGACCTTTTGTCTTATTTCTTAAGTATGTGAAATTAGAAAACCAATTTCTTAAAGCACTTTTGGTTTGTAAGTTATTATTACTATCAATATTAAAAATTTTAAATGTCTCAAAAAGTAGTTTTTGGGACTCATATTGCCAATCTCCTTCTGTTGCTCTATATGTTAATTCTTTTAACTCAAATTCACGAATTACTGATGATAAAAGTTGTGCTGGTGGCCCTGTAAGAATTTCATCAATTGAACGAGCAAAATCACCTATTGCATTTGCCCTTACAAGATTATATTCTTGTCTATATCTTGTTCTTTCGTTATCATCAATAATTGAAGCTACTAAAAATAGATTAATTATCTTTGTCAAAGACTCTCCTAATAGCAATAAGTCATAAAAGTATGCTAAATCTGAATCATTTTTCGAGGAATCCAACCTCGAGTTCATTTCTGTAAATGGTTTGAACATAAATCTACTAATTCAGTTAAATTATAAATACGTGTGTTTAAGTTTTATTATAGAAATCGATTTTAATATAATATTAGGACAAAGTTCAATATAATATTTTTAAAAACCAAGTTTAATTGCTGAAAGAAATTATACAATTGATTATTCTCTTCTAACAACCAGCATTGTGACGGCTTTGGAGCAACTTTAGGTTCAACTTATTAACTATTAGATTTTTAGATAGTACTTAACGTTGAAGAAAATAAACTTTCGACCGATTTAATATATTATCGAAAGACGCCTAAGCGAGACAGTCAACCCAATCCTATCAACTTGATTGCTAAAAGTAAATGTACATCAAAAAAAACAAATGAGTTGAATAAAATTTTGAAAATTGGCAAAAACGCCAGTCAGATAACTTATCACCAACCCACTTTGCAAGCTAAAAAACTACTACGCGAACTAAAATACTTACTCGTTGCAACAAATAAGAGTTTTTGAAGTTTTAAAAAACTTAGCAGATTATACCCAATCGAAAACACCTATAATCTTGAAATTATAAACTATTAATGCAGCATGCGAATTAAAAACTCACAACGAGAATATTATTATTATTCAGGCATATCATCTTCAAATGACTCTGTTAATATCTCAGCTTCAATCCAGTGTAATGTTAAATCAATTAATTTTTTTAAATCGCCAAGTGTCTTACCTTCCCATTTTCTAACATAGTGAGTTTCATCATTTCCTAACCAAACCGCTCTTTTTGCAACAGACTTAATTTTATCATCACTTACATAATCCCCTATACATTGTGCCAACATTTTCTTTTCTATTCTTTCTTGTTCTAATGGAAAAAGCCTAATAGCGTAATCTTTTATTAAAAACTCTAATGCTTTTCTATAACCAACACCACATATTTCGAAAAGTCCTTGTTGTTCAGCGGAAAAAGATTGATTGTATATTTTAGTGAAAGATATAGAAAGCGTTTCAATAGTTTCAGTAAACCTTCTTCCAATTAATGTTCCTTGAGAAACTTGCCCAGTAAAGTCATAATGGTCAAGACTAGTATGTATGTAATACCCAATGAATGTTGAAAAACAATTATTGTCTGGACAAGCCATAAACACTTGTAATTTTTTTTTATCATTCAATCTATAACCATAAAATACTTGGGGTCTTATAGATTTATGACAATACGGACATTTTGAAGGAAGGTCAAAAAAATCTACATGTCCGTAATTAGTTTGAAGTTGTATTTTCATTTTTTGTTTTTCCAACGTGTTATTAGACGAAATTAGTCTTCACTAGTATACACTGCCAATGAGCAGCATCTCGCGTAGCAACAACTATTGACAGTTTACTGCTACTTCCAAAAGTGTGCTAACCGCTAATTATTGGACACGTAAATGATAGAAAGTTAGAGACTTCAAGCACAGATTTTTGTCTTATTTTGAGTTAAATTTTTCATGTCAATGTTATGTTTGAGCAAATACTTGTAAGGGCTTTGAAAGTTGATTCCTCCATGTATTCTCTCGAAATTATAAAAACTTCTAAATTCCTCCAATGTTTCTCGAGCTTGCTTCAAATCGTCAAATTCAAACCTCTGACATACAGAGCTTTCCATGATGGAATGGTAGGCTTCGATGTGCGCATCTTGTTGGGGTGTTGCAGGTTTTGTGAATTCTTGTTTGACTTGTTTATCTCGAAAATATT
>NZ_AXVJ01000040.1 GCF_000482465.1 Runella limosa DSM 17973 | reverse complement strand
CTCTTCTTCGGTGGAGCCCTTCATGGCGACAGTCGCAGAAGTACCCGCGGTTACGGTATTTTGAACCGCATCAAAATAGCCTGTTCCCACAAAAGCTTGGTGTTTTACGGCTTTAAAGCCTTTGGCTTGGAGCGCAAATTCACGTTGTTGTAGTTCGGAAAAACCTGCCATTCCGCGTTCTACGTAGGCCGACGATAGTTCAAACATAGCCGTATTGAGGGCGTGGAAGCCTGCCAAAGTAATGAATTGGAACTTATACCCCATTTCTGCAATCTTTTCACGGAAGTTAAGCATTTGTTTTTCGTCCATAAACTTCGCCCAGTTGAAAGAGGGTGAGCAATTGTAGGCCAACAATTTATCGGGGAACTGACTGCGGATGCTTTCGGCAAACTCACGCGCTAGTCCTAAGTCAGGATTGCCCGTTTCCATCCAAATCAAGTCGGCATAAGGCGCGTAGCTTAGTCCACGGTCGATGCCTTGTTCGAGCCCATTCCGAACGTAGTAAAAACCTTCGGGCGTACGGCCCAAATCGCGGCGGATAAATTTCTCATCGCGTTCGTCGATGTCGGACGTGATAAGATTGGCGGCTTCGGCATCGGTACGAGCAATAACCAGCGTGGGTACACCCATGACATCGGCAGCAAGGCGTGCCGCGACCAGTTTGTTGATGGCTTCTTGGGTAGGTACCAATACTTTCCCGCCTAAGTGACCACATTTTTTGGCCGAAGAAAGTTGGTCTTCAAAGTGAACGCCAGATGCTCCCGCCTCAATCATTTGTTTCATCAATTCAAACGCATTGAGGTTTCCTCCAAAACCTGCTTCGGCGTCGGCTACGATCGGGACAAGCCAGTCGATATTGCCGTCATTACTCACCGATTGGATTTGGTCGGCGCGCAAAAGGGAATTATTGATTCGTTTTACGACTGCTGGAACGCTGTCGGAGGGGTAAAGGCTTTGGTCGGGGTACATTTGTCCTGCTAAATTGGCATCGGCAGCTACTTGCCAGCCCGAAAGATAAATGGCTTTCATGCCCGCAGCTACTTCCTGCACGGCTTGGTTGCCCGTAAGTGCGCCCAACCCTGCAACCCATTGGTCGTTTTGGAGCAAATTCCACAATTTTTCGGCGCCCATACGAGCCACAGAGTGTTCGATTTGGTACGAACCCGCTAGACGAACTACTTCTTCGGCCGTGTATGGGCGCTGAATTCCGTTCCAACGAGGGTTGGTTGTCCAATCGGCAATGAGCGATTGAATGCGATTTTGTGTGCTAATTTTCATTGTTGTTGATGTTTGTGATGAAGTGTATTTGATAAAAAAGAGAAAGATTGCTAGGCGTCTAAGAGGTCGTAAGCGGGAAGTGTCAAAAAAGCCTCGAATTGGGGCTGCGTGACCAAACGGTCAAACAATTCGGCAGCTTGTTCGTAATGGCCTTTGGTAAACGCTTCTTTACCAACGTCTTCTTTGATTTTACTGAGTTCGTCGGCAAAAACGTTTTTGTACGAGTTAAGGGTAATTGGGTGTCCTTCAAAGGTTTTGACCTCGTGATGCAGCCACTGCCATACCTGCGCCCTCGAAATTTCGGCGGTGGCGGCATCTTCCATCAAGTTATGAATGGCAGCGGCACCTACGCCACGTAGCCAAGAGGCAATGTACAGGATACCTATGTTGATATTGGCACGTAAGCCATTTTCACTGATAGTTCCCTCCTTGATATAAACGTCGATAAGCGCTTCGGCTTCGATGCGGTCATATTCACGTTTGATGTGTTTTTGGTGGGGTTGAGCACCGAGCATAGCGTCGAAAGGAGCTTTGGCAACCGATACCAAATCAGGATGGGCGACCCACGTGCCATCAAAGCCAGTTTCTACTTCAAGTTGTTTGTCGGCTTCTACCCGTTCAAAGGCAATGCGGTTGACTTCTGCATCGCGGCGGCTAGGAATGAAAGCCGACATCCCGCCGATGGCGTGGGCACCTCGTTTGTGACAGGTTTGAACCAAAAGCCGACAATAAGCCCGCATAAATGGCATTCGCATGGTGACTTGGGTACGGTCGGGCAAGATAAATTCGGGATAATCTTTGAATTTTTTAATGATGCTAAAAATGTAATCCCAGCGCCCCGCATTCAGTCCAGCCAAGTGATGTCGAAGCTCGTAAATGATTTCATCCATTTCGAACGCGGCCAAAATTGTTTCAATCAAAACCGTCGCTTTGATGGTGCCCAGAGGCAAGTGGAACCACTCTTGGGCTGCAATAAACACATCGTTCCAAAGCCGTGCCTCTGAGTGACTTTCGAGTTTGGGGAGATAAAAATACGGGCCGCTGCCGTTTTGAAGCAATTGATGAGTGTTGTGGAAAAAGTATAATCCAAAGTCGAATAATGAAGCCGAAACAAATTGATTGTCAATGAGTAAGTGCTTTTCGTGGAGGTGCCAGCCGCGCGGACGAACCACCAACGTAGCTATGTTGTCGTTGAGTTGGTAGTTTTTACCATTCTCGGCCGTAAAGTCGATTTGGCGACGAATCGCGTCGTACAGATTGGCTTGCCCTTCTACCATATTGCTCCAAGTGGGAGAAGAGGCATCTTCAAAATCGGCCATAAACACATTTGCTCCCGAATTGAGGGCATTGATGACCATGCGGCGGTCAACGGGGCCTGTAATTTCGATACGGCGGTTTTGTAAATCATTGGGAATGGCATTGACGGTCCAGTCGGCTTCGCGAATAGGAGCAGTTTCGGGAAGGAACTGCGGCATTTCTCCTTTTTGAATTGCGATGGTACGAAGGTCGCGGAAGCGAAGGAGTTCGAGGCGGCGCCCGTTGAAGCGTCGGTGCAAGTGAGCGATAAATTGCAGAGCCTCAGGGGTTAAGATTTGGTCGTACTGGCTACACATCGTTCCTGTGATGTCAATGCCTTCAAGGAGGGTGTCGGTTTGAGTACTCATTTTGTTCAAGTGTTGATGAAGTGTAATTGATGTTTCAAAAGTATGTTAGCGAAAAATATAAAACAAGCGAAATTTCGCTAAAACAAAGATTTGTGCAAAACAAAAATTGTTAAGTTGTTGAAAATCAGAGGAAATCTCAAAAAAGAAAATTTGAAAACTATAGTTAATTAGCAAAACAATACTAAACGTAACCAAAAACATTTTTTTATATGAATAGTCCTATTAGCTTTGGTAAATTACTATAGGACACTTCCTCTAATTATAACTTAACCATTCCTTTTTCATGGCAGCAACACTCAAATGCCCCAAATGCGACAGTCTCGAAACTGTCAAGAACGGAATCATCAAAGACCGTCAGCGTTTCCGTTGTAAAAAATGCGATTACAATTTTACGGTCGATAAGCTTGGCAAAGGGATTAGCTCCTATTATGTGATTAAGGCGCTTCAGTTGTACATTGAGGGGGTTAGTTACCGTGAAATTGAGCGGCTTCTGGGGGTAAGCCATGTGTCGGTGATGAACTGGGTAAAGAAGTACCAAATCAAAATGCCCGATCGAATTACGCACCATGCTACCTACAAAGTGATGAATCACAAAGAGCTGGCTGAGTTTTATGCCGACCGTAAAAATTTGGAAGGAACGGGCATGATTGTGACCGAATTAGGAGATAAGTTTATGATGATTAAATGGGAAAGATTCAAAGATTAATTACACCAATAAGTGCATTAAGGTGGGGGTAACGGACGACGTTACCCCCATTTTTTTATATTATATGGCCATTTATTGCTAAATTACTATATGTTTGCTAAATTAAAATAGATGATTTTTAGGGCGTATTTTCAAAATAGTATGGGGGTAACTTCTACTATTGCCTTTGTTTTATTGCTCATTTTTTCTCTATCTCGCATTTTTCTACTGATTTTTGCTTAAAAACAGCCGTTTTGTTCGCTACCTATACGCGTTTAGCATAACAACATCACCCAAGCGGATTTTTAAATCCTTTCTTCCACTTTTGTCGAGTGATTATTCAAAAAAATATTTGAATAACACAAAATGAACCGACCTCTTTTTTTAACCTCTTTCCTTTAACAAACCTATGAAAAAGTGTTTAACCTTACTGGTATTGATGGCCAGTAGCCTCTTGGCCACAACGAGTTATGGCCAAGGCTCGACTGATTACGGAACGGGTATCAAACTTGATTTGAACCCCGAAAAAACAAAGTACATTCGTGTGATCACGTGGAACCAAACGTGGTTTAGAGCAACTCAGCTTAACCCTGGGACGACTGTGGGGGGAGAAGCTGCCAAATCAAATTTTGATATTTCGGGACGTCGTCTTAGGATGTTGGCCTATTCACAAGTAAGCAAGCGGTATATGATTTTGGCTCACTTTGGTATCAACAACCAAACATTTATCAACGGCGGCGGCTCAGGAAGTACAGGAACAGGAGGCTACGGAAATGGCAAGAAACCGCAAATGTTTTTCCACGATTTTTGGAACGAGTACCATTTGATTTTACCTACCAAAGAAAACAAAAACTCAAGTTTGAGCGTAGGAGCAGGGTTACATTATTTTATGGGTATATCGCGGATGACAATGGCTTCAACACTTAACTTTTTGACCGTTGACTCGCCTATTTTCTCTTGGGCAACGATTGACAATGCCGATCAGTTTGCACGTCAATATGGCTTTTTTGCCAAAGGAAAATTGAACAAACTTGAATACCGTTTTGGATTAAATAAGCCCTTTAATACAAGTATTGCGCCAGCAAACGTAACCGATGGTGTAAAAGCCGTAGCAGTTGATAACAACGGAACGAGCAAGTGGGCCAAAACGGGATATGTTGAGTACCAGTTCTTAGATTCAGAATCAAATCTGTTGCCGTTCAAAGTAGGAACCTATTTGGGAACGAAGCGTGTGTTTAACATCGGAGCTGGGTTTTACAGCCAACCCGAAGGTACACGTTCGTCGGTCAATGGCACGGTGACCAAACACAACGTAAACCTGATGTCAGTAGATGCTTTCTTGGATATGCCCATTGGTAAAAAAGAAAAAAACACGGCTATTACCGTTTATTCGGGCTTTTTCAAGTATAATTTCGGTCCAAACTACTTGAGAAATATCGGAATTATGAACATTGGAGCTGCCGATGCTTCTTATACAGGCGCTGATAAACTTTTGGCAGGAGCAGGAAATGCACAACCTATGATTGGAACTGGAAAAATCTTCTACACACAAATAGGCTTATTGTTGCCAAAAGCTACCGACAGACCTAAAATGCGCGTACAACCCTTCATGGCATATACCAGCAAGAACTTTGATGCGCTGTCAAAAACAGTTTCAAACTTTGATACAGGCATCAACTGGCTCATCGACGGCCACCATGCCAAAATTACCACGCAATATTCGCTGCGCCCAGGCCTGACGGCGGCGGGTGTAAGTAAGAAATATGGAGAGTTTATTGCCCAACTTCAAATTTACCTCTAATACCTTTTAACCTAATCAAATTTAAAAAACTTACAACCTTTTCAATCATGTCTGAGAAAAAACAAAGTTTAGCGTACATCATCGGGGCCTCGTCGGTAGGTACGCTCATCGAATGGTACGATTTCTACATATTCGGAAGTTTGGCGACCGTAATCGCTACCAAATTTTTTCCGCCCGATAACCCAACGGCGGCTTTCCTTTCGACCTTGGCGACGTTTGCGGCAGGTTTTGTGGTTCGGCCTTTTGGTGCCTTGTTTTTTGGCCGTCTTGGTGACCTCATCGGTCGTAAATATACCTTCATGGTAACCCTGATTTTGATGGGCGGAGCGACGTTCTTGATTGGATGTATCCCGAGCTACGAAACCATCGGCTTTTTTGCCCCTCTTTTGGTATTACTCCTACGTTTCTTGCAAGGACTTGCCTTGGGTGGCGAATACGGTGGCGCGGCGACCTACGTAGCCGAGCACTCACCCGCCGAGAGACGCGGATTCTGGACATCGTGGATTCAGACGACAGCGACGATTGGTTTGTTTGTGTCGTTGTTGGTTATCATGGTAACTCGCAACACGCTTGGTACCGAAGCTTTCAATGATTGGGGATGGCGTATTCCTTTTTGGGTGTCGTTGGTGATGGTAGGGGTATCGTTTATCATTCGCCGTAACATGCACGAGTCGCCACTTTTTGCCAAAGCCAAAGCAGAAGGAAAGACGTCGGCCAATCCATTGAAAGAGTCGTTTGGCAATAAATATAACTTCAAATTTGTGTTGTTGGCACTTTTTGGGGCTACGATGGGTCAAGGCGTAGTTTGGTACACGGGTCAGTTTTATGCTTTGAGTTTCTTGCAAAAAATCTGTAACGTCGATGACAATCAAGTGAACGTGATCATTGCTTTAGGATTATTGTTAGGTACGCCGTTCTTCGTGATTTTTGCGTCATTGTCCGACAAAATTGGCCGCAAAGGCATTATGTTGGCAGGTATGTTGTTGGCGATTATTTGCTATCGCCCGATTTTTGAGAAGATTTACCAAACGACCAATCTCAAGAACAAACAAGAGATTGTGGCCAATACCAAAGTGGAGGTAAAACGTGCGCTTGCTCCTGAGTCTGAAGTCGATTCGCTCATTACGACCACTACGACCAAGGAGTTTACAGATGGAACAAAATACAAAGAGGTAAAGAAAGTGACGATTCTGGCCGATGCGAGCAAGGAAGCTCCTAAGCCTGAAGTGAAAAAAACAACTACGATTAACAATAGCGACCGCAACACGCTTGTCTTGATGGTATTTATCTTGTTGCTTTTTGTAACGATGGCGTATGGCCCTATTGCGGCCTTCTTGGTAGAAATGTTCCCAACCCGTATTCGTTATTCGTCGATGTCGTTGCCATACCACATTGGTAACGGGGTGTTTGGTGGATTGATGCCTGCCATTGCGACTTACTTGGCTACCCGTGCGAAGGACATCAACGATGCGGCCGAAAAAGCGGGAGAGGCGATTGTGAATACTCAACCGTATTTGGAAGGGCTTTGGTACCCAATTATCCTTGCTGGGGTAAGTTTTGTGATTGGTTTACTTTACATCAAGGAAGACAAAAACGCTAACGACTAATCTTTAACCTTTTAAAAGACAACGAATTATGAACGCAATAAAAAGAATATTAGGAATTGTTTGGATAGGTATTGGTCTATACGCAGGCTACTATCTCTTCATCAACCAAGCATTGCCAATGTGGGACAAAGGTGGTACTGACCTCGTGCCTGCCATCATTTATACCTTCATTTTGGCACCAATCATCGCAGGAGGAATGTCGATACTCGGGTATTATGCACTCTCTGGCGAATACGACGAAAAATAAATAAGGTTAGGTTTAGGGTTTATAATTAGGAATGGTTGTCGGGCGTGTTACAAACCCTCGGCAGCCATTTTTCACATGCTTAATGGTATGTCAAAAACGCGAGAATTGGCCTTGGTGGCTTTGAGTTTACTGGCTTGGGCGTTGTACAACAACCCCATTTTAAGCATTTTCAACCGCTTGAGCTTCAAGTGGCGGATTCCTGTATTGTATATGGGAATCTTTGGAATCTGGTTTTTGATTATTGTTGTCACTTTTTTGATTGTTAATAATACCAACAACCACCATTCTGATGAATAGCTTTTGGTTGATTTTCTGGTCTGTATCGTACTTGTTGGTCTTGTTTTTTGTAGCCAACTGGGCCGAACAGCGTTCGGTCAAAGGGCGAAGCTTGGTCAGCAATTCGTATGTTTATGCGCTGTCGTTGGCGGTTTATTGCACGGCATGGACGTTTTACGGGAGCGTCGGGCGCGCCGCCGAATCGGGCGTGGATTTTATTTCCGTTTTTATCGGCCCTACCATTACGATGCCCCTTTGGTGGGTTATTTTTCGGAAGATTATCCGCATTTGCCAAGTTCAACGCATTACCAATATCGCCGATTTTGTGTCGGCACGTTACGGAAAAAGCCAATCGCTGGGCGTGATTGCTACGATTTTGTGCGTAGTTGGGACGATTCCCTACATTTCGATTCAACTCAAAGCGATTTCCAGCGGGTTTAGTATTTTGACCACCACCAACGACGCAAGCAATTCGCTTTGGCTGGATAAAGCTTTCTACATTTCGATAGTTCTGACGATTTTTACCATTCTATTTGGGGCGCGAAAACTGGATGCCAACGAGCGCCACGAAGGAATGGTCGCCGCCATTGCTTTTGAATCATTGTTTAAGCTTTTTGCCTTTTTGGCAGTGGGAGTTTTTGTCACATTCATCGTCTTTGATGGCTTTGATGATATTTTTCAACAGGCTTCAAAAGTGATAGACCTCCATCAAATTTTTACCATCAAAGAACAAAAAACAAGCGATTGGTTTTGGTATTGTTTATTGGCGTCTTTGGCTATTATGTTTTTGCCAAGGCAATTTCAGGTGACGGTGGTGGAGAATGTAAACGAAAATCACCTTCGCAAAGCCCTCTGGATTTTTCCACTTTATTTGTTGGTTATCAACATTTTCGTGGTTCCGATTGCGTTGGGAGGGAAAATTTTGCTCGGTACAGCCGTCAAAGCCGACCAATTTGTGTTGTCGATTCCTTTGCATTTTAACGAAAAAGCACTGGCTTTTGTGGCCTATTTGGGAGGATTTGCGGCTTCTACAAGTATGATTATTGTGGAATGTACGGCCTTGACGGTGATGTTGACCAACAACTTGGTCATGCCCTGGCTGGTCAGTCGCACCGATTTTCAGCGGCGATTTGGCGGAGACATGGGGCAAGTGGTGATTACGTTGCGACGCTTGTTTATTGTCCTGCTGATGGTGGGATCGTATTTGTACTATAAAAACGTCAGCGATAAATACAGTTTGGTATCGGTCGGGATGGTGTCGTTTGCGGCGGTAGCACAGTTTGCTCCCGTGGTACTAGGTGGTATTTTTTGGAAACGAGGGTCGTTGGTGGGAGCCGTGGGGGGGCTTTTGGTTGGCGGAGGCGTTTGGTTTTATACCCTGATTATTCCGTCGATGGTCTCGGCGGGGTACATGTCGCCCGATATGCTCAGTAAAGGGCCTTGGGGAATGGATTTGTTACGGCCAGAATCGCTGCTGGGCATCACGGGTTTGGATAATATTTCTCACGGAACGTTTTGGTCGTTGTTGTTGAACTTGCTTTTTTACGTGGGAGGGTCGCTGTTGTCGCAGCCTACGGCGTTGGAGCACAACCAAGCGGTATTGTTTGTAGATGTTTTTAAATACTCAAAAACCTACGAAAGTGCGGTAGCTTGGAAGGGAAAAGCGCTGGTAACGGATATTAAGTCCCTTTTGACCATTTTCTTTGGTAAAAGCCATACGGAAGAAACGCTTCAGCTGTATGCGAAACAGAATAAGTTGGATTTGAATACGAGGTATGCCGACTCCCAAGTGGTAAACTATGCCGAAAAAATGCTTGGCGGAGCCATTGGCGCGGCATCGGCGCGTATTTTGGTGTCGTCGGTGGCAAAAGAAGAACAAATTAGCGTCGAAGAAGTGATTGATATTCTGAAAACGTCGCAAGAGTTGAAGACGTTGAATGAAGAATTGACGCGAAAGTCGGAAGAATTGGAACAACTGACGCAGCAGCTAAAACAAGCCAATGAGTTGTTGAAAATTGCTGATATTCAGAAGGACGACTTTTTGTCAACGGTCACGCACGAAATACGTACCCCGCTGACGTCGATACGGGCACTATCGGAAATTGTCCACGATAACCCCGATATGGAAGAAGACCAACGGTCGCATTTTGTGAATACCATTACCAAAGAATCCGAACGTTTGACCCGTCTCATTAACCAAGTGCTGGCCCTCGAACGTTTTGAAACGGGAAAACAAGAGTTGGACATCGACGAATTTTTGATGGAAGACATTATAGAAGAGTCACTGGAAGCACTTGACCAACTGGCGAAAGAAAAAAACATCAAAATCGAAGTCACTTATGAAGGGATTTATGGCCCTATTCGCGCTGATCGCGATCGACTTATTCAGGTGATTATCAATTTGGTATCCAACGCGATTAAGTTTTGTCCTGCTGATACGGGAAAAATTCAAATCAATACCCTTCAAACCGAAGCATCTCTATCATTTAGCATATCAGATAATGGCCAAGGCATAGATAATAAATATCAAGAGCTTATATTTGAAAAATTTTATCAAACTCGCGACCAATCGGTGCGAAAACCGAAAGGCAGCGGCCTCGGATTAGCTATCTGCAAAAAAATCATAGAACTACACCAAGGAACTATCCAGGTAGAAAGCGAGCTAGGTAAAGGAAGTGTATTTACGTGCGAAATCCCACTGGGTAAAAACTAAAAACAAAATGACGGGCATGAAAATTTTGATTGTTGATGATGAGCCTAACATCTTAATGTCTTTGGAGTTTTTGATGAAAAAAGAAGGACATAAAGTGTTTATTGCTCGCGACGGTGCCGAGGCATTTGACATCATCGAGGCGAACATCCCTGATATTGTACTACTTGATATTATGATGCCCAAGGTGGACGGGTACCAAGTCTGCGAATTTATTAAAAAACACGATTCTTATAAACATGCTAAAGTGGTGTTTATGAGCGCTAAAAGCAAAGAAGCCGATATGGCCAAAGGGCTTGAGCTAGGGGCAAGCTTGTACGTTCCGAAGCCATTTTCTACCCGCGATTTGATGGCAAAAGTAAACGGACTGATACGGGAGATTTCGGGAGCAGCGGCCTAAAAATCAGGATGTTATACTGCAAAACAGTAGCTATACCAACTTAGCGAAAAATATTACTATTCCTCGAATATTTTAGATTACTTTTGGATGAAAATTCAGTTATCCCAAACTTTAATCTTATTCGTCATGGAAGAAAGTAAGTCGTCGTCAGGTATTGTTACCAAGGTAATCATTGCGGTTGTGGTGCTAGTATTTATTTATGGTATTTACTGGCTTTTGAATGGTGGTATGGACGGAGCTTCACTCGAAGGAAGCCACTAAGGTTGTCTCAATTTCACCCTTTCAATTGCCTTTGCCATGTCTAGCAATACACAATCAACAAACTACACTTCACTTTTTGAAGCGAGTCTAGCCAATCCCGAAACCTTTTGGGCCGAGCAAGCCGAGCAAATTGCGTGGTTTAAGAAACCCGAAACCGTGCTTGGAAAAGACGCCAATGGGCTTGACCGCTGGTATGCTGGGGGGCAGCTCAATACTTGCTATTTAGCGATAGACTACCACGTACAGAATGGGCGAGGAGCGCAAGTAGCGATGATTTATGACTCTCCTGTCACAAATACCATCCAGAAATATACATTTGCCGAGTTACAACACGAAGTGGCCAAGTGTGCAGGGGCATTGCGGGCATTGGGGGTTGAAAAGGGCGACCGAGTGGTGATTTATATGCCCATGATTCCCGAAACGGCGTTTGCCATGCTGGCTTGTGCCCGTTTGGGGGCGGTGCATTCGGTCGTTTTTGGAGGTTTTGCACCACATGAGTTGGCTATACGTATAGAAGATGCCGAACCCAAAGTAGTGATTTCGGCTTCGTGTGGAATTGAGTTTGACCGTGTATTACCATATAAACCGCTGTTGGACGAAGCCATCGAATTGGCCGCTTTCAAGCCCAAACATTGCCTCATTTATCAGCGTTCGATGTGCCATGCCCCAATGTTAGAAGGGCGTGATGTGGATTATGCGGAAGCCGTTGCGCAGGCCGACCCGACCGAATGTGTCCCCGTGGACGCAACTCATCCCCTGTACATTTTATATACCTCAGGAACGACAGGAAAACCCAAGGGTGTCGTGCGCGACAATGGTGGGCACGCAGTGGCACTTAAATTTAGTATGCACCACGTTTATGATGCCCACGCGGGAGATGTTTTTTGGGCAGCCTCCGATTTTGGTTGGGTAGTAGGGCACAGTTATATTTTATACGGGCCGTTGATTGCAGGTTGTACAACTATTTTGTTTGAAGGAAAACCCGTACGGACGCCCGATGCAGGTACGTTTTGGCGGGTGATTGCTGAGCATAAAGTAAAAACGTTTTTTACGGCTCCAACGGCGTTTCGGGCGATAAAAAAAGAAGACCCTGAGGCGTTGTTGAAGGCTAAGTACGATATATCAAGTTTGCAAAATATTTTTGTGGCAGGCGAACGCTGCGACCCGCCAACGTTGGAGTGGCTGCAACGAATTTCACAACTCCCCATCACTGACCATTGGTGGCAAACCGAGTCGGGCTGGCCGATGGTGGCTAATATGATGGGATTAGAGGCTTTTCCTGTCAAAGCAGGATCGGCAACCAAACCTGTGTGTGGGTATAATCTTAAAATTGTGGGAGAAAATGGTCAGGAACTTGAAGCCAACCACGAAGGGTATGTGTGTTTGAAACTACCGCTTCCTCCTGGATTTACGCCCACGCTTTGGAACGATGATGCGCGTTTTAAAAGTTCGTACCTTAAAAAGTTTGAAGGTTATTATTTGTCGGGCGACGGCGGGTATGTGGATGACGATGGTTACGTGTTCATCATGGGGCGCGTGGATGATGTCATCAACGTCGCAGGGCATCGCCTCTCGACGGGAGAAATGGAAGAGTTTGTAGCGTCGCACCCTGCCGTGGCCGAATGTGCCGTGGTCGGAATAGCCGACGAACTTCGCGGACAGCGTCCTGTTGGTTTTGTGGTTTTAAAAGACGGTGTTGTTATTGATGAAATGGCGTTGGAAGCGGAGTTAGTGGGCATTGTGCGTGATCAGATTGGAGCGGTGGCGTTCTTCCGTACGGCTATTTTGGTAAAACGTTTGCCAAAAACACGTTCAGGAAAAATTTTGCGAAAAACGATTCGCCAAATTGCCGATGGAGAATCTTACACCGTGCCATCAACGATAGACGACCCCGTTATTTTGGATGAAATTGCCGATTCCTTGCAGCGCAGAGGGGTTGGGCAAGCCTTTGAAAATCAGAGAATATGAATTTAGATTACAATCATAATGTTAGGTTAACTTCGAACGCCAGACTTGACTCAAGTCTGGCGTTTTTGGTAGGTTTGAAGCATGATTTTTATCACTTTCTATATATACTTAGCAATTTTGTGATGATAATTTCACCTAAACGGGAAAATGTTTTGCTATTTTTATACCCACAATTCAGCAACGGACTTTCCTTTTAATAACCTTAATCAATCAAACACCTTTGAAATCATGCTTATCCGTACATTTGAAGAGTATCAGGCCGCTTACCAGCATAGTGTAGAAGACCCGGAAGGTTTTTGGGCAGAAGTGGCTCAGGAGTTTAAGTGGCATAAGCCTTGGAAGAAAGTATTAGACTGGAATTTCACGGGCCCTGATGTAAAATGGTTTGTGAATGGTAAAACAAATATTACCGAAAACGCACTTGACCGACACTTACGTGAATTAGGTAATCACCCAGCAATTATTTGGGAACCTAATGACCCGCACGAACCAAGTGTGACGCTTACGTACAAGATGCTGCATGATCAGGTATGCCGTTTTGCTAACGTATTGAAACGCAACGGTGTTCAAAAAGGAGACCGTGTGTGTATTTACCTTCCGATGGTGCCCGAAGCCGCTATTGCTATGTTGGCCTGTGCGCGTATTGGAGCCATTCACTCGGTGGTGTTTGGTGGTTTCTCGGCACAGTCATTGACCGATCGTATCAATGACTCTGATTGTAGGGTGATTATTACCTCAGATGGTGCGGCGCGCGGCCCGAAAAATATCCCAATGAAAGATACGGTTGACGATGCGTTGATTGGATGCCGTTCGGTCGAAAAGGTAATTGTATTGACGCATACCCGCACACCGATTTCGATGATTAAGGGACGTGACGTATGGTGGGAAAGCGAAATGAAACAAGTAACGTCTGACTGCCCTCCCGAAATCATGGATTCGGAAGACCCCTTATTTATCTTATATACATCTGGGTCAACGGGTAAACCTAAAGGGGTGGTTCACAGTACGGGTGGTTATATGGTCTATTCGGCATATACGTTCCAAAATGTCTTTCAATACGAACCTGGTCAAATTCACTTCTGTACGGCAGACGTGGGTTGGATTACAGGACACAGCTATATCGTTTATGGCCCTTTGTTGAGTGGCGCTACTACGTTGATGTTTGAGGGAGTGCCAACTTATCCCGATGCGGGTCGTTTTTGGGATATTGTAGATAAGCACAAAGTGGATATTTTATACACAGCTCCCACGGCGATTCGTTCGTTGATGGGCTTTGGTTTAAAATATGTTGAAGGTAAAGACCTGAGCTCACTCAAAGTGTTGGGGTCGGTAGGGGAGCCTATCAATGAGGAAGCGTGGAACTGGTACAACGAAAACATCGGAAAAGGTCGTTGTCCGATTGTAGATACCTGGTGGCAGACCGAAACGGGAGGGATTTTGATTTCACCGATTGCAGGGGTAACAAAAACCAAACCTACGTATGCAACTCTTCCATTGCCAGGCGTACAACCAATCTTGGTGGACGAAAATGGCGTTGAAATTGAAGGAAATGGCGTGAGTGGTAACTTGTGTATCAAATATCCATGGCCATCAATTATTCGTACAACTTGGGGCGACCACGAGCGTTGTCGTCAGACCTATTTCTCTACCTATCCTGGGCGTTATTTTACTGGCGATGGATGTTTGCGTGATGAGGATGGATACTATCGTATTACAGGACGGGTGGATGATGTATTGAACGTATCAGGACACCGTATCGGAACGGCCGAAGTAGAAAATGCCATCAACATGCACGCCGATGTCATCGAAAGTGCCGTCGTTGGTTATCCGCACGACATCAAAGGGCAAGGGATTTATGCCTTTGTGATTTGTGATAATGTGCTTGACGATGAAGATTTGTCGCGCCGTGATATTTTAGCTACCGTAACGCGTATCATTGGGCCTATTGCAAAACCAGATAAGATTCAGTTTGTGAGAGGTTTACCAAAAACTCGTTCGGGCAAAATCATGCGTCGCATCTTACGTAAGATTGCGGAAGGCGATACTTCTAACTTAGGCGATACTACGACATTGCTCGACCCAACGGTGGTTGAAGACATTAAAGAAGGAGCTCTCTAGCGCATTTTACTAGCTACCAAAAAAGCGTTCGAAGCACACTGCTTCGAGCGCTTTTTTTATGTGGAATGGGTAAAAAATAGGAGTTGTCGTCGGGTTGTGAGCAACCCGACCCACGGTGAGAAGGGTTGCTCACAACCCGACGATGGCGTGATACTAACCACGAGAAGTAAGGGGTATATTTTCTAAATTTTTTTCTTTTTAAGTACAAAAGCGAAGTTTTACAACGAATTGTATAGCACCTAGTTCATGGAAAAGTTATTAAAAGAACTTCAACAGGCAGAATTGGAACGTCAGACGCGTCGGTATTTCTTGCAGACACTCGGCGCGGGCGTAGGTGGATTAGGCTTAGGGTCGTTGCTTGGAAGCTGTGGGTATGGCTCAAAAGAGAAAATGGCCGAAGCTCCACTGGTATCTGCCGATCCAATGAACGTTCGGATGCCGCAGTTTGCACCCAAAGTAAAACAGGTGATTTACATTCACATGGCGGGAGCGCCTTCGCAGTTGGAGTTGTTTGACTATAAACCAGAACTAGAAAAATACCACGGAAAAGATTGTCCTGCGGAGTTTTTGGAGGGAAAAAAGTTTGCTTTCATCAAAGGTGTTCCTAAAATGTTGGGACCCAAAGGGCAGTTTGCCCAGCATGGACAGTCGGGTGCGTGGGTTTCGGATTATTTACCTTATTTACAAACGGCGGTGGACGATGTGTCGTTTTTGAAGGCCATGTACACCGATCAATTTAACCATGCTCCCGCTCAGTTGCTGATGCACACAGGTAGTGCGCGGCTGGGGCGTCCTAGCTTGGGGGCTTGGACCGTCTATGGTTTAGGCTCCGAAAACCGAAATCTGCCAGGGTTTATCGTGCTGGCGTCGGGAGGAAAACAGCCTGATGCGGGCAAATCGGTGTGGGGAAGTGGGTTTTTACCAACGGTTTACCAAGGAGTTCAGTGTCGTACGGGGGGCGACCCTGTTTTGTACGTATCAGACCCACAAGGGATGAACCGCGACATCCGTAAGCAGACGATTGAAGCCATCAACGAAATCAATAAACAAACCTACGAGGAAGTACGTGACCCCGAAATATTGACGCGGATTAGTCAGTACGAAATGGCGTTTCGGATGCAAATGTCGGTACCCGAAGTAATGGATGTCAGCAAAGAGCCGCAGTATATTTTGGATATGTACGGTGTGCAAGCGGGCGAAGGTTCGTTTGCTATGAACTGCCTTTTAGCTCGAAAATTAGTCGAAAATGGCGTACGCTTTGTGCAGTTGTTTGACTGGGGCTGGGACACCCACGGTACGAGCGAAGACGGTTCGGTAGAAGTGGGGCTTCGGAATAAATGCTTGTCCTCTGACCAAGCCGTAACGGCCTTGTTGAAAGACCTAAAAATGCGCGGATTATTGGATGAGACGCTAGTGGTATGGGGCGGGGAATTTGGACGAACACCCATGCAAGAAAACCGTGACGGCCAAGTGCTTCCGTATTCAGGGCGCGACCATCACTTGGAGGCGTTTACGGTCTGGATGGCAGGTGGTGGAGTCAAAAGAGGGTTTTCAATGGGAGAAACTGACCCGTTAGGATATGCTGGGGTCAAAGACCGAACGCATGTGCATGATTTACAAGCCACTATTTTGCACCTAATGGGCTTCAACCACGAAAAGTTCACGTATCCTTTTCAAGGGCGTAACTTTCGCTTAACGGATACCGCTGGCAAAATCATTACGCCCATTTTGGCCTAAATCCCGTACTTATCCAATAAATAAATAATAGCTGCCATAGAAGCGCTGCCAAGGTCTAGTTCGCGTTTGTTGACGTTTTCAAAATTATCGTTGGACGCGTGGTGTACATCAAAATACCGCTGAGAGTCAGGTTTATAACCAAATAATACAGTGCCCGATTGCGCTAACGGGCCAATGTCGGCACCACCGCCTCCTGGGCCGATTTCATGCAAACTATAGGGTGCAAGCAACTCTTTCCACGTTTGGATTTTAGCTTTTTGCTCTGGACGACCTACGACGCCGAAACCTTTTGGCGTAAAGCCACCGTTGTCAGACTCTACCGCCGCAATGTGCTTTTCATTATTTTGTTTGGCCAAATCAGCGTATTTTACGCCTCCGCGCAGGCCATTTTCTTCGTTCATAAACATCACCGCGCGAATTGTCCGTTTGGGTTTGTAACCAATGGCTTTCAATACGCGTAGCACTTCAATGGATTGTACACAGCCCGCCCCGTCGTCGTGAGCGCCTTCGGCCAAATCCCACGAATCTAAATGGCCACCTACGACGATGATTTCATCGGGAAACTCGCTCCCTTTTATTTCACCTACCACGTTGTGAGAGTCAGCATCGGGCAATGTTTCGCAGTTTTGGCGAAAATAAAACGTCAACGTTGGGTTTTCTTTGAGTTTGTCACTGAGTAGGTTTGCGGCATTGGTGCTGATTGCCGCCGTTGGAATAAGGGGAGCGCCTGTGGCATAACGCATACTTCCCGTGTGCGGAAAATCGTCTTGAACGGTACTTACTGAACGGACAATTGCACCGACGGCCCCTAAATTTCCAGCTTCACTAGCTCCGTTGGCGCGTTGTTCAACGGCACTTCCGTAAGCTTCAAACGTATTGAGCTTGGTTGGGTCCATTGGACGATTAAAAAAGACAATCTTTCCTTTTACTTTTTCTTTACCCAATTCACGTAATTGCTGAAAGCTTTTAACCTCAATCACTTCGGCTTCTACGCCCTTCGTTGGGGTCGCAATCGATCCGCCGAGGGCTGCAATAGGAACGTTGATTTTTTGCTTACCCACGTGAATGTAGGCTTCTTCTTTTTTACCGCGTACCCAGTGGGGTACTTTTACATCTTGCAAAAACACGCGGTCAAACCCTTGTTGTTGCATCAATTGTTGGGTATAAACCACCGCTTTTTTAGCTCCTTCTGAGCCGCTCAAACGCGGGCCTACTTGCTTACAGAGGTAGCGAAGCCATTCATAGCCTTGTCCATTGGTGAGTGTTTCGTTGTAAATTTTGCGAATAATGACCGAATCTTCGCGGGTTTGAGCTAGTGAGCTACCAGCCAAAAGCAGGAGTAAAACAAGTTTTTTCAATGGGTGGTTGGTTAGAAGTTTGATGATGTGATTCATCACAAAAATACATTCTATTCCAATATGTCTCCTAGCGCTGTCAAAAGAATTCCCGTCGAAGTGGCATCTTGGTCGGCAAAACGGCGGTAGTTTCCTTTCCGCCATTGCGCTAATGTAGGCCAAATCCGTCGCAAACGGTTATCGGGTAAATGGGCGCGTACGTTGAGAAAATGCACTTTTTCGGCAACCACTTGCAGGTTAGGATGTGTAGATGGAATGATCCGAGCCAAATGAGCATACACCTTTTGAAGGTCTTCGGCTTGTTTTTGAAGCGGGGCGAGTTTATTACTATGCGGGCGTGAAAAACGATTGGTCAACGTAACCGATTGGCCATTCTTTGGTTGGGTGCCTACTTGCTGAGAATTGTGTTGGCGATAATGGATGAGGACTTCTGGAATGAATTGAATTTGATTTAGGATGGAGGCGATGAAAGCCATCCAAGTATCGTGTAAAAACGTTGAAATATCGGTAGGGAAAGGTAAAATCATTTCCACGAACGATTTGCGCACAGCCATCGTACAACCCGCAACTCGGTTGCCGACGAGCAATATCTCAATACTTCGTCCCTGTTTCCATTGTTCCTGTTGAGGGGTGCCAAAACGAACAACTTCCCAAAAATGTTTTTGGAGGGAATGAGTATGTTCATCTACCAAAAGAGCATCCGAAAAAATAACATTTATGGGAGGGTTCTCACTGAAGACTTTTGATAAATGGGCTATTTTTTCGGGTACCCAACAATCGTCTTGGTCAGCTAAAAAAAGAAGATCACCTCGGCAATGGGTCAATGCCTTTTCAAAGTTTTTGGTTACGCCTAGTTGATGTTCGTTTTGAAAAATACGGACGGGAAAGGGTGCTTTTTTTGCAAATTGTTCGACCAATGCAAGGGTATTGTCCGTCGAACCATCATCGCAAACGACAAGTTCGTTGGGAAGTAAAGTCTGATTTTGAATGCTTTCCAGCTGTTCCGTTACAAATCTTGCACCGTTGTATGTACACATTGCAACCGAAATCAGCTGTTGATGGCTGGGCATAAAGTCGAATATCGAGGGTTAGAACAGAGTTTAATTAGGCGTCGAGTAAACGCAACAAACGTCGGCAGCCATTAATGAGCACTCTCCGAAGCGCTTTATTTTTTTGGTAAAAATACGAAGGTTTATGATATGCGTTTGGTAAACTTTTAAAATGAGCATCATTATTAGCTGTTAGTTCCTTTTGGTATATGTCAAAAAGCGGTTTTACGTCGGGACGAGCATTGAAAGAGAACCTATCTTGGTGAACAGACAAGTTATCTGGACTAGAAAGTCGGTAGCCACTAAAATGAAAAAATACCAAAGGAAAGGAGTCGTTTACCCAAAAGCCACCATTTTTCTGTGATACTTTTCGCTCGTGCATGTTCCAGTAAGCCAAATTATAACCTAAATGCGAACTGACAAGGGAGTTGGCATAAAACAACGGAACATAGTTGAGCCATAGTTGGTCGCAGTTCATTCCTTCGGCAAAGTTGAAATAGCCTTCGTGCCAAACGCGGTCTTCCCACCAAGCCAAAAAACGAGTAGTTTCTTCGGAGCGGCGAAGCGCAAAAAAACCGCCGTTGTACAAGCCTGCGTTCAAAAAACTGCGTAGATGCGGAATCCCTTCGCCAGTGATGGGAGTGACCACGTGTGGCGTAATGACAATGCTGTGATGGTCAAGGTCTTTTTCGATGGGAGTAACATCTCCAAAAAGCCGAATGTCAGCATCAAAATAAAGTAGTTTTTCAACATCGGGATAAGTTTTGAAAAGCCAACTAGCCATAAAAGGCTTGGCCAAACAACTCAGCTCGAAAACAGTATATCGGTTGAAAAGATTGTGAAAATCGGGGACTTGCTGTTCATTGATTTCAACGATTGTATGCGCACTGACGGATGAAACATCACGGTCGTTGATTTTGTCAAAAAGTCCAATCACCACACGGTAGTCGGGGTTATATTTTACCAAACTATCGGCCATCGTTTTGGCCAGTGCTAAATGACTTAGGGTACAGATTGTAAATGCAAGACGCATTAGAAAAGAAATAGTTTTGAGGCAAAAATACATACTTCTTCTGAGTTTCGGTCGGCAGAAGTTGTTTTTTGATTAAGCGGAAACGTAAGTTTTTAACGAACTGAAAGAAAGGACTTTGAAAAAGACCTAGTAAAAACGAAAACGAAACCACTTATAGGACAAAACCCTTTGATAACTATTTAAGAGACGTTACACACATGAACCTTTCTAGCTCACGTCGCGATTTTATGAAAGCAACCGCAACTACGTTGCTCGCTCCTTCGATTTTATCAAATTCTTCTATGGCCAGTGCCGCCGACGGTGACATTGTTGGCCACGGTAGCCACCGCTACAAAATTCAGGCAGGATGGGGTAAACTTGATGCCGCGCAATTTCCCGTTAAAAACTGCCATGAAATGGTCATGGACAGTAAAGGAAGGCTTATTATGGTAACGGATGAGACCAAAAATAATATTTTGGTGTACGACCGTTCGGGTAAGCTACTAGAAAGCTGGGGGCACGAATACCCTGGTGGGCACGGCCTTACGCTGTGGAATGCCAACGGCGAAGAATTTTTGTTTATCTGTGATCCTAACTCTGGAAAAGTGACCAAAACCGACTTGAAAGGGAAAGTTTTGATGACCATCGAGCACCCATCAAAAGTGGGAGCATACAAACCAGAAGATAAGTTTTTGCCTACCGAAACGGCCGTCGGCCCAACGGGCGACATCTACGTCGCAGACGGATACGGCTCGCAGTGGATTTTGCAATATACCTCAAAAGGCGAGTTTATTCGGAAATTTGGAGGCTCGGGCGATGAAGATGGACAATTTTCGACCGCTCATGGAATCACCGTCGATTATCGCAATAAATCGAACCCGACGTTGTTGATTACTTCGCGCGCGCATAATGCCTTCAAACGTTTTACACTTGATGGGAAATATTTGTCAACCATCTTTTTGCCAGGAGCTTATGTGTGTCGCCCCGTAATTCATGGCGATACATTGTATGCAGGGGTATGCTGGTCGCGTTTGCGGTATTTAAACCAAACTCCTAACTCGGGTTTTGTGACAATTTTGGATAAAAACGACAAAGTGATTTCAAATCCTGGGGGGACAAAACCCGAATACCGTAACGGACAACTTCAATTGATGGTGCAAGACAAAGCGGCGGTTGACGGGATTTTGATGCACTGCCACGATGTGTGTATCGACAATGACGAAAATATCTATATCTGTCAATGGAATGCCAAACAGACGTATCCAGTGAAGCTGGCAAGAATCTAGGGTTTAGTGCAGAGGGTAGAATGTCGAATAAAAAATCTATTCGACATTCTACCCTCTGCACTCGACACTAACTATCTGCCATTCCAATTTGGAAGGAATAGAATTGATAGAAATCATTTTATTTGTATAAAAATTAGATTTAATTGTGTATTTCTAAACCTAAATACAATGAAAACTTTTAATTCTGTTGCTGAAAAAGAAGAATATTACGCCAAGCGCCGAAAGAAAGGCTTGATAGTTGGTGCAGTAGGGGCGGCCATTTTGGGCGGCGGATTTATTCTTCAGTATATTTTATATATGACGGGCCACTCGTTTAATGGCGTCATGTATTCGCTTACCACCATCGGAATATGCCTCGTCATGTACGCTGCCGTCGAAATATTTGGTTGGTAAATTTATTCATTCCCATCTTTTTTCTCGTTTACAGATAATTTTTTGGCATTTTGGAGTTTTTAAAAGAAAAGACTTCCACAATGTTGAAATATGCTATTGCTGTGTTTGGAGTATTCCTCTTTGAGTTATCAACTTTAAAAGGATGGGCACAGACCGAACAAACTACGTTGCGTGCTTTGCTTTCTCTGAAAAATCCTTCCCCTAAAAAAACATATTTAGTGACCGATGTGGGCAAAGAAGGAGAATGGCGCTACGACCCTAGTGATAAAGCCTCGCCTGCCAACGGAGGAACGGTGCTGGAAAGTACTAACCGAGCAGTGCAGGGACGGTTCAAACGTCAATTTGACCCCAGGGCAGGAGTGCACATTGACTGGTTTTTGGACAAGTCGATGGCAACAATCAACGGTGCTTTGTTGGAAGCGGTGAAAGTGAGCGAACGGGTAAACTTTGGGACTAAAGTCTATGTAATTGCCCAGCTTACGCTTACACCCGATGCGCTGTGGTCGCCGCAGCGATTACGTTTCCATTTTCAAAATACGACCCTGCAAGCACAAAGTGGATTGAAGCAAGTGCGTGTTCTTGAACTGCAAGATATTACCGAACTTACGCTTTCAGGGGCTGTTTTTTTGGATGGCAATGTAAAAAAATCGCAAATTGCGCAACCTTTGAACGAAGGAGGCAATGCTTTTTTGACCATTGTAGCCCCGTCTAATCGTGCCGCTTCTCGTTTGGAAATTGGCTCGTTGACCATTCAAAATATGCCGATGTGTGGCGTGAACATTGTCACTCATAACGATGAGCGGGACGAAGGATACCGTCGTATTTTGGTAAAAGCATTTCGAGAAATCAATGGTTATAACGGGCTCAATATCCAGAATGATGGATTTGCAGTGTGGGGGTTCAACGTTAAAGGAGCACATCGTTCGGTGGTGATCGATTCGTTGTATGCACTGCAAGACAATGAACCTTGGGGCGACGCGCCGATTGAAAAATCGTTTTATACCTTCACCTTTGAGAACCAAGTAGATCCGCAAGTTCATAAGCGAAAAGACACTCTCTACATCAAAAACTTGTACGCCAAATACCCTTGTTCGTTGATTTTATACACCCAGGCAGTCAATAACGTACTGATTGACAACTACGTGATGGATGGTGTGCTTAGAAAGCCTGCGGTAGCCGATGAAAAAGCGTACCCAACCATGCTACGAAAAAACCTGTCGTGGGTTGGTTCTAAACATACGTGGACGTCATTTAAAAGCCCGAAGAGTAGTTTTCGGGTAAAGAAAATGCAGATTCAGAACACCAATAAAGTGTTTATGAGTGAGTCGTCCATCAGCGATATAACGGGTTTGTGGCTCAACAAAGGCATTACGGGAGCTGTATTTGATTCCATCGAAACAGATGTTCGCATCAAACTCCACGGCGACGGCTACTACTTTGGGTTTTCCAATGTACCCGATGGCAGGCACCGAGTGGGGACGTTCATTAGTCATATTCCTGCCAAACGCAATTATGTTCAGCCATTGAATGCTGATTTGATGATTGATAAATTACACATTGGGAGAGGCTCAGGGGTAATTTTTGCGATGGGAAATGCTAAAATTGGAAGTATCACGCAAGACAGTGACAGTCGCGGAATTTTTGAAAGTCGAGAAAATAGGTTTAAAAATACCGAGTTGTTGTACAATGGGTTTATTGTTGATAAGTGCCAAGCGACGGATATTCTGTGGCGCTTTAATTGGTTTGTTAACCAAAAACAATTGACGGACGAAGCGACCGTTCAGGCGGGAGAAAGGTATGAGTTTAAGAATTTTACGGGCAATAATTACCTAGAATCACACACGACATTTACGGCTTCCAACGAAACTTCATCGTACATAACTGCGTACCGATACGATGGCGATGCGACGATTCAGCGCAACATGGAGCAGTTTCTACAGTTTGTTGAATTTAATTGGACCAACGTCAAAATGAAATTGATTGATGGATCGTCTAGCAATTTTGTACGACGTTTTATGCCCACCAAATACACTGAAAAACCGCTGCTTCTGAACCTATCTCGTAAGCCTAGACCTTTGAAAGGCTGGAAGATGGATTGGAAAACTAGCGTGTTTACCCAATGTGTGATTGAATAACTGCCCATAAAAAAAGCTCCAATCATTTTGACGATTGGAGCTTTTCAACAACTTCCCGAAAGTTTTTAACTTTCGGGAAGTTCACCAGATTCCTAGTTAGGATAACCTGGGTTTTGTGGTTTCAAGTTAGGGTTGTTAAGCATTTCTTGACGTCCTAACGGCAACAACAAGTGTTTTTCTTGCAAAGCTTGGTTCGAGCTTAGGTTTACGTGACCAACGAAGTTGTCGAAACCGTTTGTCTTCTCGTTATATACTTTACGAAGACGTACCATGTCAAACCATGTGATTTGCTCATAGCACAACTCGTGCCAACGCTCTCTCCAAACCGCCTCGCGGAATGTTGTTTGCGTATAAGTACCAATTGCAGGAGTAGTAAGCTGGGCACGATCTCTGATACGTTTGAAGGCATCATAAGCAGCTTGTGTAGGCGCTCCTAGTTCGTTTTGAGCTTCAGCAAAGATCAACAATACTTCGGCGTAGCGGATTTGAGGCACGTTCAAGTTGTTTTGACGAGTACCTGCTGTACCAGAAGTTCCGTTTGCCGTACGGTTGAAGTGCTTGAAGATATAAGGGGCACCCAAGTCGAAACGAGCTCCATTACCGTTGGTAAAATACGTAGTATAGAAATACCCTTCTTGGTCTTTGGCACGCAAGTCACCTGCTTCATACGACTTGTAGAAGAACGAAGTTGGTACCGTACTTCCTGTTCCTGATGGACCGTTGTAGGTTACAGGTTTGAAGTTGGGGAACATATTGTCCATTGGGTTACCAGCTACCGACGTGTTGTATTGAAGCATGAAAAGGTGCTCAATACGGTTCTTTGTGCTTTCCTTGTGAACGTCCTCGTATGTAGGGAAGAGGTTAATCGTTCCAGGGTTTGCATTGGCGTAAGTGATTACTTCCAACGCTTTGTCTGCCGCTAGTTTATAGTGAGACGCCCCTTTGCTAAGTGGGAAGCCAGCCATTGTCAGATATACGCGTGCCAACTGTGCTTTTACCGCCGCTAAGTTAGCGCGTCCGCTTGCATCCATCCAAGCCAAACCAGCACCTTCTGCTGCTACAAGGTCATCTACAATAAGCTTGTAAATTGATTCTTGTGGTGCACGACTTGGTTGGAAATCTTCCGAGCTTGCTGTTTGAGGTTTTGTTACCAATGGAATATCACCCCACAAACGTACAGCCGTGAAGTAAGCAGAAGCTCTCAAGAAGCGAGCTTCTCCCAATACCTTATTTTTCTGTGCATCGGGCATGATTGTGATACCAGGTACTTTATCAATTACTTGGTTAGCTTGCGCAATTACTTTGTACAAACCGTTCCAATAGTTGACAACGTGCGCGGTGTTTCCGTCGTGAACCAACCCGTAAAGGTTGTTCAAGTCAGAGTTTTGCGCTGTTTCGGTGGTTGAAGTTCCTGTCATGGCTTCTAATAATTGCCAGTTTGACGAGAAGATACCCGCACCATCGCCCATGAAACGCAAGTCAGCATATACCGAGGCTAAAGCTGCTTCTGCGTGGTCTGGAATGGTATAAAAGTTGTCGGGAGTAAGGTTAGACGGCGCTTGTTCGCTCAAGAAATCCGTACAGCTCGAAGGTCCGATGAGAACGGCTCCGATAAGTGCGGCTTTTCCTAGGTTCTTTATAATGTTTAGTTGCATGATAATGTTCAATTTAAGTGAAAGAGTGTGAATTAGAACCCAACCTGAATACCCAACATGTAAGTAGTAGGTTTAGGGTAGTTGTGCCAAATCATCCCTTGTGAGAAAGCACTGTTACCGTCTCCTTGGTTGGTTGGAGTAACTTCTGGGTCACCAACAATCTTGTCTTTCAATGCCAAGAAGAAGTTTTGGGTAGTAGCATACACTCTTAGACGGCTCAACTTCAATTTGCTTGTTACGTGGCTAGGAACTGTGTAGCCCAACAAGAGGTTTCTACCACGAAGGAACGAACCATCTTTGATCCACCATGAGTCAACGTTAGTTACGTAACCTGCACGTGTATCACGGATTTCAGCAATCATCGAGTTTTGGTTTTGTGGAGTCCATGCGCCCAATACCGAAGAGTAGCTGTTTGCCAATGCTTGACGGTCTTCACTTGCGTGAAGGTTCATCATCATAACATCGTTTCCGTACGAGAACTGAAGCTCAAGTGTAAGGTCGAAGTTATTGTAACGGAACGTGTTTGTCATCGCACCCCATGATTTAGGGCTACCATTTCCGATGATGCTACGGTCAGCGTCAGTAATGGCTTTGTCACCGTTTACGTCAAGGTACTTGATGTCACCAGGAAGAATCGTCAAACCGTTACGGTAGCTAGTGTATTTAGCCGCTTCTTCGCGCTCTGACTCGCTCCATACGCCCAAACGAGTAAGTCCCCAGAACGAACCTACTGGCTCGCCGATACGAATTACGTTGGTTGGGTTAGTAAAGTTAGGACCACCTACGTTGAAAATGTCTGAAGGTGTTGCCAACGAAAGCACTTTGTTGCGGTTAAATGAAATGTTGAAAGTTGTATTCCACTGGAATCCACCACGGTCGATGTTTACAGTGTTTATACCAAGTTCAAACCCTTTATTTTGCATCGAACCAACGTTTTTACGGATTGTTCCGTAACCGCTTGTACGTGGTACTGGAGCATCCAAAAGCATGTCAGTTGTCTTACGATAGTAGTAGTCAGCTTCGAGTGTCACTTTACCTTTGAAAAGAGAAATCTCTGCACCTACGTCAGCTTGAGCCGTTTTTTCCCAACGTAAGTCTGGGTTAGCCAAACGAGAAATACCTGTACCCGACACACGTGAGTCGTTATAGATAGTAGCATAGTTAGAGCTCAAAAGAGACAATGAAGAGTAAGCTGGGATTTCTGAGTTACCTGTCAAACCGAAGCTAGTACGTAATTTCAAATTAGAAATAAACGAGTTGTTTTTCAAGAACTCTTCTTCAGACACACGCCATGCCAACGCTCCTGATGGGAAGAAGGCAAATTTGTGGTTTTCCCCGAACTTAGATGAACCGTCGGCACGTCCAGTCACTGTTACCAAGTATTTGTTGGCCAATGAATAGTTGATACGTCCAAAGTACGAGTTAAACGCAAAACGAGATGCTCCTGAACCTACTCCAGGGTTAGTTGCACCTGCACCTAAGTTGTTGTAAAGGAAGTAGTCTGTTGCAAAGTTGTTAATACTAGCACTCATGCTAAAGAGGTTCGTTTCTTGCCACGAAATCCCCAAAAGGGCAGTCAATGAGTGCTTGTCGCCAAACTGTTTGTTGTACGTCAAGTAGTTTTCCAACGACCAGAAACTCTCTTTACGGTTGCTGGTAGAGGCGTTACCGTTACCACCGATGTTGAGCGTACGCGTTTGCGACTGGTTGTTTTCTTGCGTTTGAACGTTGATACCAAATACGGTACGCATCTCAAGACCTTTAGCAAGGTTGATGTTTGAGTACATACTTCCTACCGTTGTTTGGGTATTTAAGATGTAAGTACGGCCCATCAAACGGTGCAAAGAGCTCATTGTTCCTTCTGCATAAGGATAATCGCGGTTGTTGGCATACGTTCCGTCAGCGTATTTAGTAGGCATGAACGGGAAGTCTTCCACAATCTGACGAGCTACGGCATCACCTTGATCGACAATGTTTTCGCTTTGGTTATTGTAGCTCAATGTACCTCCTACTTTCAACCATTTTTTGATTTGATCGTCGATGGTAAAACGTCCAGAATAACGCTTCATGTACGAAGTTTTGAGAAGTCCTTGGTCGTCGCGGTAACCCAATGAGAATGAGTACTGCGTGCGCTCGTTACCACCGCTGAAACCCAACTGATGGTTTTGAGAAAGGCTATTTTGTGACGTTTCTTTGAACCAATCGGTATCGTAAAGTGGGTTACCGTTGCTGTCAAAAATACGTGGGTCAGTGCGGCGGAGTTTAGGGTTTAAGTATGCCCATTTACCCGCTGCCCAACCTGTTGGGTCATACTTAGCCATGTTTGCCCATGCCAAATCTTCAACGGCAAGGTATTCTTTGGCGTTGAGTACTTGTGGACGGTTTGGCCCGATGGTATTTACGCTGAAATCAGCATTGTAGGTAACAGTACCTTCACCTGCTTTTCCTTTTTTGGTAGTTACCAAGATAACCCCGTTGGCGCCACGTGCCCCGTAAATCGCCGTAGAAGAAGCATCTTTCAATACTTCTACCGACACGATGTCGTTCGGGTTGATGTAGTCAATTGCCGAGCTAAATTGGTTTTGGTTTCCTTGTGGAAGCATCACCCCGTCCACTACATAAAGTGGGTTGTTTGACGAGTTGATAGAGCTAAAACCACGCACACGAATCGTAGTACGACCACCTGGACGACCAGAGTTAGTGTTTACTTGTACCCCTGGCATACGTCCCGAAAGGGCTTGCGTCAACGAAGGCGCAGGACGCTCCATGAGTTGTTCGGCTTTTACCGAACCTACGGCACCTGTTAAGTCAGATTTCTTCAAAGTACCATAACCGATAACGACGATTTCTTCAAGTACTTTGCTGTCCACTTTCATGGTCAGGTTAAGCACATTTTGGTTGCCCACTACTACCTCTTGTGGCTCATAACCAACAAAAGAGAGAACCAATGTTGCTTTTTCAGGTACATCAAGACGGAACTGACCGTTTGCGTCAGTTACAGTTCCTTTTTGACTTCCTTTAATGACGATACTAACCCCTGGAAGAGGGCTGTTGGTTTCGTCCACAATTTTACCAGTGATGGCCTTGTCCACCGCAGTGGCTTCAACAAGAATGGCGTGATTCCGCGTTGGCACTCCTGCTACAGGAGCTGCATAAGCGAAATGGAGGCAGGAGAGAGACAATAGGAGGGGCGCCGAAGAATTTCGTGCCATCCTAACAACCCGCCGGTGTGGTTGTAGTTTTCTTTTCATACAAGTTAGAATTCTGTGCTGGTGTGAGCAGCGTTTAGGGTGGAAAATAGGTTAAAGATATAAACTATCACCTTATACAAGGGACAAAACTAGGTAAACTACTCTATTGTTTTATAAAAAAAGTGTTAATATATATAGGTATAATTTAATAATTTTATGAACTATATGTCTTTTTATTTTCACCTTACTTGCATTTATGATAAAATATTATGGTTTGATGAATGTGGCTGTTTTTTGGTATAAATAGTATAACAAAAGAAGAGAATTGGCTAAGAAAGTATATTAGTGTCGTTTAATTTGACTGAGTTTTAGGCATATTTTTTACTGTATTGCTCAAAATGTAACAAACAAAGTTTCGCGTTGGGTGTAATATTCTGGATTTTACTTGCCAAAATATGCCTTTTAGTGAGTAAAAATATATGGCATTTTTTGCAAAAAAAAGTTGCATATTTTGCAAATTGTAAGAGCAGATGGATTAATTAGTAGTTAAAGTGTAGAATATTGTACAAAATGAAGCGAAAGCAGATGAAATATGAAGTAGGAAAGATTTGTAAGAGAGTAAATTTTGCTAAAATTGAAAATGACACTAGATAATATATGTCTTATAATTCAAGTTTGTGTAGAATAATAACCTATTCAAAAAATAGTGTTATATTGATTTTTAATGAACAATTAGAGGAAAAACCAGCAATTATTTATCGTTTTTTAACTAAACACAGGTTTTATATGAGGGAGAAGTTTGTCTTGTTGGCGGTTTTAATGGCATTTTTGAGGGTGGAGCTGAAAGCGCAAGTATCGATAGTGAAAATTCGGTTAGAAACTCCTGAGAAAAATGGGAGAATGGTGAGTGTTCCCAACAGCCAAGGTGTTCAGAGGATTGTTGTGGTACAGGAAGGGAAAACGGCCGTTGTCCTCCGAACAGTGGATTCGACAGGGTATTTAGTAACGTACCAATTTCAACAGATGAAGAAGGCTAGTTTGGTGTTCATCAGTTATTTTAAAAGTGAAACGACTCTAACAATGCAAAATGTATTCCTGACCCCTAATGATACACTTGTATGTTTGGAAAGAAAAGGGCGGTTGGTTTTTGAAGGCAAAGGGGCAACGGTTGAGGTCAATCGCTTTCTTCAAAAATACCTACTGTTGGAGCAGGATTCGTTGCAGCGGCGGCCATTGATGCGGAATGTTTCAGAAGAAATATACAGGAATCTTATGCGTGACATTGCCGATCGACAGTGGGCGGAATATCAGGGCTTCCAAAGTAGTATAGACGAGACTCAAAATGCGTTTATTCAAGCGGCTATCGAAAGCCAGTATTATCATCGAGCCGCTTTTTACAATGTAACCAAAGATTGGACAGATGATATGTTTGATGACTTGCAAAGAATACGACAAGTGGAGAGTAGTCCCAAAAAATACCAAGAAGGTCTCACTCCCCGATTGAAATTATACATTGTTCCGCATGAAGACGCGTGGATGTCACCCAACTACCGAAGGGCACTGTTGTCATTTTTGGGAGAAAAGTACGTGGTAGATGAACTTTTGCATAAGGAGCCCTCAAAAATGATGGATTTTTATAATGACACAGACAAAGCCCTCACTAACTTACCCACGACGCGGGAGGAAATTCTGAATTTGGCTTTAACAGAAAAAGGCTTTTGGACATCGGAGTCAGAGAAAGGGTCTTTCATTGAACGTTTTGAGCGAGACTTTCCGCAGTCAAAACATTTGCCCAATATTAAAATGCGGTATTGGAAGAATCTACGAATGGTACGGGGAGCTCAGATTCCTCACTTACCTGTCTTTGACCAAGATAGCACATCGATGACGCTTCAACGCCTTTTGGGGAAGAAAACCTTGTTATTACTTTGGAATACGTGGGAGGATAGCTGTCAAGCGGCACTTGCTGCATTCGGAACGTTAGGACAAAAAATAACACACAGAAATGTTCAGTTGGCTACGCTTTGCTCCAAAAATCGTTTTGAAAGTTGGAAGGGTGCTTTGCGTAGCTATCCACTCAGTAAGGTCAGTGAACATCATTTTTATGCTGATTATCTACTAGGAGATGTCCTAGAAGCTATTTTTACTACTAAACGCCCATTGTTGGTTTTATTGGATACAGAAGGACGATACTTGGATGCTGGAAGCCCCTTTGATGGTCAAAAAATAAGCCGATGGCTGAAAGAGTAACAGACTTACCAAGTTTTTAAAACTTGGTAAGTCTAGGTTACAACTTACAATTTCTTCAAAAAGAAGGCCGCAATGGCTTTGTTGACGTTGACCTGATTTTGGTGTTTCATAAAATGATGGGTATCATCCACAATCACTAGGGTTTCGTGGTAAATGTTTTTGTCTTCTAATCGGCGAACAAGGTCAGTGCTTTGGCTAAAGCGTACATTGCGGTCGTCGTCGCCGTGAATAATAAGTACGGGCGATTTCCAGGTATCCATATAAGCAATGGGTGATGATTTCCAAGCCACTTCGAGGGCATATTGGGCATCGGGTGCGCGGTCGTATTGGTCGGGAAGTACCATGTTACGCGTACGCTCAATGGTGCGGTCATGTACACCGTGAACATCCACGCCCGCGGCAAAAAACTGCGAATCTTTGCCCAAAGCCATTGCCGTCAGAAATCCACCGTACGAGCCACCATACACCCCAATTCGTTTAGAATCGACTTGATTTTGTTTCGCAAGCCACTCACCTGCGGCCTTGATGTCAGTGTATTCCGAAGCACCATAACCGCCCCCATTTTTGGGATTATGAAACTCAAATCCGTACCCGATTCCCAAACGATAATTGACCGAAAGAACCACAAATCCCAAACTCGCCAAGTACTGATTCATGGCGTAGGCGTTGGCATAGTAGTCGGAATAGTGCCAACCAAGGAGCATTTGGCGAGGTGGCCCGCCGTGGATATAAACAATGGCTGGTTTTTTGGAAGGACTTCCTGCTTTTTCAAAAAGCTGTCCATGAACGGTAAAGCCGTCGGGGGTTTTGAAGGTAACTTGTTTGGGTGTCACCAACGCCGAAGCAGGATATTGGGCTGGAAGTTTGTCGGTCGCGAGTAGCTGAGGAGTAGCTGAGGGAGAGGTAGTAAGTACGTGGGGCATAGGTGGGCGTTGAGAGGTAGCGCCAATGAATGCTATTGCTGCGCCATCGCCTGTTAAAATAGGCGACCATTCCAAGCCTGAGCCTGGAGTAACGACTTGCATATCGGCGCGGTCAACGGAGACTTTTACCACGTGGCGGCGGTCGATGTCGAGCGGGTCAGTACCTGCATTGGCCGTAAATAACAGCGTTTTTTTGTCAGAACTCAGTTGAATGTGTTCACACATAAAACTGCCAGGAGTGAGTAAGATGGGCGCACCTCCTGACTCGGCCAACGAGTACAAATGTGGCCAACCGTCGTGATACGACAAAAAGACAATGCGGTTGGCCGCCCAGTGCAAATTGGTAGTACCGTGGGTGGTGGGCAAGGTGCCGTTCAGGCGCTTGGGCGATGTCCAGATGGGCGTTGTTTTACCCGTAGCAAAATCAAAAGTAAGAATCGACCACAGATTTGGGCGACGGGCCAAAATTGAATCTGGTTTTCCGCCGAGACCGTTGGTGCGAACAAACGCTAATTTCTGCCCGTCGGGCGACCAGCGCGGCGATTGGTCACGCTTGAATTGCGGGTCAATCCACCGAATAGGCGTTTGGGCATCGGTATAGACACCAATAAACTGGTGGTCGGTGCGGTTGGATTG
The DNA here is from genome assembly GCF_000482465.1 of Runella limosa DSM 17973. GTDB lineage: Bacteria > Bacteroidota > Bacteroidia > Cytophagales > Spirosomataceae > Runella > Runella limosa. The sequence goes on along the minus strand of NZ_AXVJ01000040.1, from coordinate 149,852 downwards.
GAAGGCAATGCGGCTACCGTCGGGCGACCAAACGGGGGAACTATTGGTACCACGGGCCGTAAAAAGAACTGTAGCAGGTGCGGCACCGTCGATGGGTACGGTATAAATTTGTCCACCTTTACTGTAAGCTACCTTATCACTTTTGGGAGAAATGACAGGGTTTTCGCCTTCGCCAAGCGATTTGGGCTCACCTCCCGAAAAAGGAATACTCCACACTTGGACTTTGGTAGGTACGGGATGAAAGCTCGGGTTGACGGGGAGGTCGTCGTTCCAGTTGGAACCGTGGTCGCCCCCGCGAAGATAAATAACCCATTTTCCGTCGGGTGAAATCGCTACACTACTGAGCTCTTGCCCATCGTCTTGGAGATAATTAGTGAGGCGACGAGCGGTAAACGTTGGTCCTTCGGCGACGTAAATGTTGCGTTGACCTTGTTCGTTAAAAGCCCAAGCAATGCGAGAACCTGTGGCGGCAGCGGTGAGCTCGTTGGGAAACGGGTACGCTTTAAGGGCATCCATGTCAAGTTGTTGGGCAAAAAGGGCCATCCAGCCACCCAAAATGAGGTGAATAAAGAGGGTGTAGAAAAATTTCATACGATTAGGTTTGCGATGTTTTCAAATGTACAAAATAAAGTAGTACCATCGGAGGTAAATTCGACCCTTTGGGAGGTAGTATGCGTAGCGGCTTTGCTGTATTTTAAAAATTAACCCGTATTTTTCGGACTTATATGTCACCAAACTGATGAAAACGTTTCAAGTCATTTCTCCTGTCGATGGCTCGGTTTATTTAGAACGCGAGTACGTTACAGCTTCCCACATCGAAACAGTATTAACTACTGCCAAAGCTGCCCAAAAAGCATGGAAAGCCGTTCCTCTGTCGGAACGTATTGCCATTTGTGAACGAGCAGTTGCTTATTTTATCGAACATGCCGACGCCATCGGTACTGAGCTAACGTGGCAGATGGGGCGCCCCATTGCTTATACTCCCAACGAAATCCGTCGAGGTTTTCAGGAGCGCGCGCGTTATATGATGCAAGCCGCTATAGGGGCTTTGTCTGACGTATCGGTGTCTGAAAGAGATGGTTTCCAGCGTTTTATTCGCCGCGAAGCCCTCGGGACAGTCTTTGTCGTAGCTCCTTGGAACTACCCTTACTTGACGTCGGTCAATGTGGTTATTCCTGCCTTATTGTCTGGAAATACCGTTATCCTGAAACACGCGCAACAAACACCCCTTTGCGCCGAGCGCTACGCCGAAGCCTTCAAAGCGGCGGGCTTGCCAGAAGGCGTGTTTCAATATATTCATACGACCCACGACTACGTAGCACGAATTATTGCCGACTCTCGCGTTGATTTTGTGGCATTTACGGGTTCGGTATCGGGTGGCCACGCAGTACAACGGGCCGCAGCCGAGCGTTTTATTGCAACAGGCTTAGAGCTTGGGGGAAAAGACCCTGCCTACGTTCGAGCGGATGGGAATGTGGCATTTGCGGTTGAAAACCTTGTGGACGGGGCGTTGTTCAATTCGGGGCAATCGTGCTGTGGAATTGAGCGCATTTATGTTCACGAAAAAGTCTATGACGAGTTTGTACACGGTGCGGTGGACTTGGTCAACAAATACATTTTAGGTAATCCGTTTGATGCAGGTACGCACCTTGGTCCGATGGTGCGTACGTCGGCGGCAGAGTTTGTGCGTGAGCAAATCCGCGAAGCGGTAAGCCAAGGTGCCAATGCACTGATTGATCCTTCATTGTTCCCAAGCAATCAGGTAGGGACTCCTTATTTAGCACCTCAATTGTTGGTAAACGTCAACCACTCGATGCGTATTATGACGGAAGAAACGTTTGGCCCTGCCGTCGGAATTATGAAAGTGAGCAGCGATGAAGAGGCGATTGCGTTGATGAACGACAGCGATTACGGGCTTACGGCGTCGGTGTGGACGGGGGATGCCGAAGCGGCACTTTTCATTGGAAACCAGATAGAAACAGGTACGTGGTTTATGAACCGTTGCGATTATCTCGACCCAGAATTGGCGTGGACAGGCGTGAAAGATTCGGGGCGTGGTTGTACTTTGTCGGCCTTAGGTTACGAAGCGCTTACACGACCAAAGTCTTTCCATTTGCGCGTGGGAGGGTTTTAATTATAATAAATAGAATTTCAAAAAGTTTTCTAAAGGTAAACAAATTTGTTTACCTTTAGAAAACTTTTTGAATACTCAACAGCCAAATTATATAAAGTTGTTGTTGTAAGTGCTTTAAAAATAGTAAGTTATGGCAAATGTGCTGTCTACAAGGACTTTAAATTATTATATCCAAAAATACCCTGAAGCAGGAGAAGCATTGCGAAAACTATATAAAGAATTGGAGAAGAGTGAGTTTAATAATTTTAATGAGTTAAAGGCTGTTTATGGAAATGCGAGCGTTGTAGGAGATAGCCGAGTTATTTTTAATGTTGTAGGGAATAGATATCGCCTGATTATTAGAGTTAATTTTCAGTTTAAACGGATGATGATAAAATGGTTTGGAACACATGAAGAATATAATTCTGTTGATGCAGCAACGATTGAATATATCCATGAATGAAATAGCATAGCGATTACTTTTAAAAGGGGAGATACTAACTAATTTTTCAAAATAATACTGATTCAATTTTAATATGACGTACTCATCGTAAAATCGTACCATTTTGGAATTGAAACCACTGTTGTAGTAGTGGATATAGAGTATTTGCGAATCCACGTTAAATCCTATCATTTAGGGATTGAAATTTTTAATATACCTTAATTATGAGCTGGTTCTGGACGATGGCGATATTCTTCCAGAGTAATTGCCAGAAGAACAAGGATTGAAGTCACAAAAAGGAAAAAACTAACTCTACAAATCGGAAGAAATTCTTCTGATTCACAAAAGAATAAATAAAATGAACCACGTTTTGAAAACCGAAAAAGATTACAACGATGCTCTTCTTCGAATTGATCAGATTTTTGATGCAGCTCCAGGTACACCAGAAGGGGACGAGGTTGAGTTACTTGTAGTTTTAATAAAAGATTATGAAAATAAATATCATCCTGTTCTACCTCCAGATCCAATTGAAGCAATCAAATTGACATTAGACGAAAGAGGAATGAAAGCAAAAGATTTGGTAGGACTAATTGGTTCCAAAGGATATGTTTCGCAAATACTAAACCGAAAAAAGCCACTAACTGCGGAAATAATGCGGATATTGAATCGACAATTAGGAATTCCTGCTGATATTTTACTTTCGTAGCCATAACGAGCTTTTATGAAAAGACTTTTGTTGCTTTTCTGGATAATTACCTTGGCTGAGGTGGGGCAGGCGCAACAGCGTACTACCCTGTTTTTGGAAGGTTTAGGAACGGGGTTATTGACGTCGATTGGGGTTGACCAGTTGGTAAAAACTGCCCCTTCTTACAAAATAGCCCTCAATGGAGCGCTTGGCTTTTTTCCACTCAATGGACGAAAAATGTATTCTGTTCCTGTTTCGGGGAGTTTATTGTTTGGAAGAGAATCTCATTTCTTTGAGCTAGGAATTGGAATGGCGTATGTCCAGTTTAGACAGCATTGGAAAAAGTCAATGATATTTTTCGATGATATGGGTATGGATCCTACATCCGAGAAGTATCATGTGAATAAACTTGTAGAACGAGAACAGTATCTCTTCGTGACTACCCGTGTGGGATATCGTTTTCAAAAGCCAGAAGGTGGATGGTTCTTTAAGGTTGGCTTTACTCCATTAAGTTCTATTTTTTGGGAAGATAAAAGTATCTATAAGGGAGACAACCCATACCCTTCGATAACACATAGTAAAAGCTGGGGGAAAATCGACCGCAATTTCTTGTTATGGGGTGGAGTGGGGGTAGGTTATACATTGAAATAAGTGATATACAAAGTGAAAAACACCATAAAAATCGGCCTTTTAGAGTGCGACCACGTTCGCGATGAATTTCGACACATTGCGGGAGACTATCGAAATATGTTCCCTACTTTGTTTCTACCCCTTGCTCCCGAATGGGAATTTACCTTTTATGACGTCTCCAATGGGCATTTTCCTGCGTCAGTCGATGAGTGCGATGCGTACTTGAGCACGGGGTCTAAGTTTTCGGTCTATGACGATGAACCTTGGATTCATACCCTAAAAGCATTTGTGGCAGATTTGTACGCGCACCAAAAAATCTACGTAGGCGTTTGTTTTGGGCATCAACTTCTGGCGGAAGCATTGGGAGGAAAAGTACAAAAATCGTCGGTGGGTTGGTGCGTGGGTGTGCATCGGTTTACAGTTTCGGGTTTACAGCTTACAGTTTCAGGTTTGCCTTTGGAGGGAAGTTATCCACAATGGATGCAGCCTTTTCAACAAAACGTCAATTTATTGATGATGTGCCAAGACCAAGTACAGGTGTTACCTCCCGATGCGCAAATACTTGCTACTGCTGACGATTGCCCAGTGGCCATGTTTCAAGTAGGCCAGCGGATGTTGGGCGTACAAGCGCATCCTGAATTTACGGTTCCTTACGAAGAAGCGTTGATGCGGTCGCGGGTGGAGCGAATTGGCGAAACCAAAACCCAACAAGGACTAGAAAGCTTATCTCAGTCCTTAGATAGTGTCTTGGTGGCGCGTTGGATTGTTGAGTTTGTGGCGTCAAGGTTGTAAAAAAAGCGCGAAAGCGCGTTATTTGCCGCTTCAATTTGTCATAACACCCCACTACATGGTTTTTGCGCAATTTCAAGTCAGCGAGCTGGCAGAGTTTCTCAAGTACGGTATTTCAGGATTGAGCGCGATTGCGTTTATTTTATCGTTTTTTTTGCTCAACCGTGAAAGTAGCCGTCCGAAGCCACGCCCCGAAATGCTGCGTTCGATTCGGATGTTTATGGGCCTGACGTTGGTGCTGGGGCTGGTGTCGGGCGTTGCAGCCATTATGAATCCCGAAAGTTCGCCCAAACCAGAAAAAATAAAAACGACTACAACACCGACGAAAAAAGCCTCATTGATTAGTAAAATTACCAGTCCACGAAAAGAGTGGGTCATTGAGGTTTTTTATGATGCAGGGGCAGAACCATTGGCTGATCAACTGGCTGAGGAGTTGGCCGCTTATAAAGAATATGAGGTAAAAACAACGCAGTTGTCGTCATCACGAAAAAAAGAATTAAAAATAACCCGTAGTCAAATTCGTTACGAACTCGTTGAAAAAGAGACGGCTACGCAGTTACAAAAACGTTTGACTAAAATACTTCCCCAAGACGTAAGCCTCAGCCTAAAACAGATTACGTCATCATCGCCCGATTATTTAAGCATCTTTGTATGCGATTAATGCGCAGAGAACGTTAAAAAGACCAACCGTTTGACTTTGTAGAAAAAAAGGTTGTTTGATTCGTAAAACTTTTAATTTCTAATACACCCATGATGAAAAAAACGCTTCTTACTGCGTCGCTCGTCGCTTGTGCTGCTGCTGCTTTTGCACAAGGTTATCCAGGTACTCCTCCTGCGGTTTCGCCCATGCCAATGAAACCCGAAATGACTGAAATTTGGGAGCCTGAAGTAGCGACTGTTACTCCAGCTAAAAACCTTGGCGAAGCACCTTCGGATGCTATCATCCTTTTTAATGGTAAAGACTTATCTCAGTGGGTTTCTGCCAAAGATGGTAGCCCTGCCCCTTGGAAAATTGTCAATGGCGATTACCTCGAAGTAGTGCCTAAAAGTGGTGACATCAAAACTAAAATGAAATTTGGTGATTGCCAATTACACCTTGAGTTTAGCGCTCCTGATAAAGTTGAAAGTGCAGGCCAAGGCCGTGGTAACAGTGGGGTTTTCTTCCAAGACCGTTATGAGTTGCAAATTTTGGATTCGTACCAAAACCGTACCTACCGCAACGGGCAAGCAGGAAGTATTTACAAAGACCATGCACCGCTCGTAAATCCAATGCGTAGCCCGTCGGAGTGGAATGTATATGATGTGGTATATACAGCACCGCGTTTCAAGCCAGATGGTCGTTTGGATGCTCCTGCTCGTATTACTGTCTTTTTGAATGGTGTATTGGTACAAAACAATACCACCATCAACGGTCTAACACTTTACATTGGTCTTCACCACTATCCAGAAGCACACGGAGAGGATGTAATTCACCTCCAAGATCACAATAACGCGACTCAGTTCCGTAACATCTGGATTCGCAGATTGTAATCGTTACAGAAAAATATCCATACAGCCCCGAAAAAACGCATTTTTCGGGGCTGTCTTGTTTCATAACCTATCAATTTTAACCAACTATCATGATGAAAAAAATGCAGGGTATTGTGCTTTTATTATGGGCACTCACTAGCCAAGCCCAACAAGCGGAATTTTGGCTTACAAAAGCAGATAAATCGGTTCTTTTTCAAAAACAAGCCGAGAGGTTGTCGTTTGGTACTACGACCAACACGCTTCCCAGTATTTACGTTGACGACACCAAGACGTTTCAAAAAATGGATGGCTTTGGATATACTCTTACGGGAGGAAGTGCTCAGTTGTTGGCAGCAATGAAGCCTACTGAGCGTGCAAAATTGCTGAAAGAACTCTTTGCCACGGATCAAAATAATATTGGCGTGAGCTATTTGCGCATTAGCATTGGAGCATCCGACTTGAGTGATCATGTATTTACGTACAACGACCTACCAGCGGGCCAAACCGACCCGACACTGACGAAATTTACGTTGGCAGAAGAGAGAAAAGAACTTATTCCTGTGTTGAAAGAGATACTGTTGATAGCGCCCTCGCTCAAAATACTGGGCTCACCTTGGACGCCGCCCGCTTGGATGAAAACCAACGCTGCCTCGAAAGGAGGAAGTTTGAAGCCCGAATTTTACGATGTGTATGCCCAATATTTGGTAAAGTATATTCAAGAAATGCAAAAAGAAGGGATTCAAATAGACGCAATCACGGTGCAAAACGAACCCCTCCATCCAGGAAATAACCCAAGTTTATTAATGCCGCAAGATGAACAAGCCGCTTTTATCAAAAAGAGCCTTGGGCCTATCTTTAAAAAAGCCAATATTAGAACCAAAATTCTGGTTTATGACCACAACGCCGATCGCCCCGATTACCCCATTAGCATTTTAAATGACCCGGAAGCGCGTCGGTACATCGATGGTTCTGCGTTTCATTTGTACGGGGGAAACATCGAGAGTTTGAGGGATGTACACGAAGCCCATCCCGACAAAAACCTCTATTTTACGGAACAGTGGATAGGTGCGCCTGCTAATTTTGGGGGTGATTTGATGTGGCATGTTAAAAATCTAGTCATTGGAGCGCCGCGCAATTGGTGTAAAACCGTTTTGGAGTGGAATTTAGCCGCCGATCCCCAACAAAAGCCTTATACCGAAGGTGGATGTACGGCTTGTTTAGGAGCGCTAACTATTGGCGAAACGGTGGTTCGGAATCCCGCTTACTATATCATTGCGCACGCATCAAAACTTGTCCGACCCAATTCCGTACGTATAGCATCAAACGTCACAATGAGCTTATCAAATGTCGCATTTAAGACACCAGATGGCAAAACGGTACTCATTGTTATCAATGAAAGCGATAAGCCAATGACGTTTAATGTTCGTCATAAAAACAAGCAAATAATGCCTACGTTGGAAGCTAAATCAGTGGCTACGCTTGTTTGGTAAATGATTAAAAACTAATAACGGTGTGTGTATGAGAAACGCTTAAAAGTGATTAGCTGGCGTGTTGGAGTTGGTACTTTTTGGGTGTCACTCCAAAGTGTTTTTGGAACATTTTGTTAAACTTAATGGCCGAATTACTGCCATAGCCAACCATTTTGGCTACTTCATTGCATTTGAGACCTTTACGGAGAAGTTTGCTGGCGTACTCCATTCGTTTTTCAAGGTAAAGTTGATAAAACCCTTTGCCGTAGATTTTCTTAAAAAGGCTGCGGAATTGACTGGTCGCTATTTCTAACTGTGACGCAATCTCCGTTTCAGCAGGGACGTTTTGGGTATGTTTTCGTTGAATATAATAGTCGTAAGCCCACTCAATTTTTTCACGTGTACTTAGGTGAGAAGATGGGACGGCTGATACTGATTCTTCCTTTGGTACATAACCAGCGGATGGAAGTACAGAAACTCCTGCTTTAAGGGACGACGAAAGTACAGGATGATAGACTAACTCAAACGAAATTTGTTTGGACAACAAGAATGAAAGAAGGGTTTGTGTGTCTTGCTGTTCAATTTGTAAACATACTGTTAAGTCCTGATTTTTAGGAAGCTCAGGAGCCGATGTGAAAGGATGTGAATTCATGGTTTTCAAAGTTTGGTGAAAAATAGGGTATTAAATGTATAATGGGTAGATGGATGACGTGGATTAGTATGTTTCGTCACATGAAATCGAAACTTTTTTTTACTATTTGTAAACAATCTAATCTTGACATACCAAAAGAAATATGCCTATTATCTCTTCGTCTAATTAGATTTGAAGATATAAAAACAAAAAGTCCCCAACAGAAAAACTCCGTTGGGGACTGAATAAGAGGGGGATAATTATAATTAAGGACAGGGCAAGCTTATTTTTTTGACCCTCGTTTAATGGCCTGAAGCAGCGAGAACTCATCGTTGGTATCGCACGAAATTTCCCAAATCATGACACCACCGCATCCTCGGTCTTTGGCCAGCTTGGTTTTAAGCTCAATCGTATGAATACCGTTATAAAAAGCGCCTTTCCAATAGTCATCGTAAGGACTTGCGCCGTCTTTTAGCAAACCTTTATAATCGGGGCCATAATTTCCCATTCCTTTTTTAGAATAAAATGGTAGTCCCAAAATGGCTTTTTTCGCGGCAACTCCGCGTTCTTTTGTCCAATAATCTAAGCTTTTAACGGCCAAAGAATAAGGAGAATGGGCGCGGATATAGTTGGGGCCGTAGTCGTCGTCGTAAGCCATCACGTTGACCCAATCCATTTTATCAAGGGCTTCCTTTTTCATTCCATAGCCTTTTTTACCGTAAGAAATCACGGCGGCAGTCAATTTTTTGCCTTGGGCATGGAGCGAATCACCGAGTTCGCTCATGAGGGCTACGTAATGGTCGGCCGAGGGGGAGTCTTCGTCAGGGTATTCCCAGTCCAAATCCACGCCATCTACTTTATAAGTACGAACAAATTTCATGACGTGTTGGACAAACGTATGACGACCTTCGGCACGTTCGGCCATTTTGTGAAATCGGGTATCATCTCCGCCGCCATCACCAATACCCCAACCACCGATGGAGATAAACACTTGGATGTTGTGTTGGTGCAAATACCGTACTAAGCTGTGAAGTGCCTCAGGATTTCGGAGTGGTTCGAGGGAGTCGCCCGTTTTGGCAGGAATTGCAAACGAAAAATTGACGTGGGTCAGAACATCCACGGGAATTTGTTCAGCAGGGATATTGGGTACATAATAGCCAATAACTTTAAAATCATTTGATTTTTTTTGAGCAAAAACGCCCAAACTTAGCGCTACCAAAGCGCTCGAAATAAAGGGTCTGATGTTCATAGAAACGGGATTTGTGAGAGTATAGTTGAAGATGAAATAAAGTTGTCAATTAAAGATTTAAAAAATACCGTGTATGTTTTAATTCGCCCGTTTTGAAGAAGGCGTTGAGGGCTACTAACTCCTGTAGGTCACGGGTGGTTGTAGCGGGAGAAGCTCCCGAAATCACTTGATAGTTTTTTGCACTGAGTCCTCCTCTAAACCCTTCAACGCCCTCTTCAAATACTCTGTTTATTACTTTTACCTGCCTTGGGTTAAGAAGAGCTAGATAATTGGCATAAAATTTATTTTTGTTGATGGTAAATTCTACGATTTTGAGGGTGTAACGCTGTGCTTCTAGCGTAAGTTGAGCAAAATAGGTAAGATACGAATCAATCACAAGTCGATGATTGCAAGCTTGTATGGCGCTGTAGTAGGCTTTTTTGTTAAGGTCAATAACTTTAGAAAATGAGGTGAGAGCAGGATAACCAAGACGCTGAGAAATGGCTTTTTCGGCCAGTGCCCGCCCAATCCTACCGTTTCCATCTTCAAATGGATGAATCATTTCAAAATAAAGATGGGCGATTCCTGCGAATGCTAGTGCAGGCAGTTGCTGATGTGTTGACGTCAGCGTATTATACCAATCTATGTAGGCTTCCATTTCATACTTGACACGAAAAGAAGGTGGAGCTTCATAGTATAATTTAGGAGTAGCTAAGTTACCAGATACAATTTGCATTGGTTCTTCATGTTGCCGATAAGTGCCAATGCTGATTAAATCGCGACGACCGTTCGTGAGCATTTTGTGCCACTCAAATAGCATTTGATGGTTAAGGGGTTGGTTATAATGCAAGTACAAGTCAACCATCATTTCAGCGATACCCACGGCATTGGGTGCCACTTTTCGGTAGTCTGTTTTTAACCCTAAGTGTTTACGAATAGAACTTTGTACGGAGTCCCGATCTAGTATTTCTCCTTCAATACTAGAAGTGGACACCGCTTCTTGGGATAAAATGTCAATTTTGATGGCTTCTTGGTGAGCATTATTTAAGTGCTGAATGCTTCCGATGAATTGCCCTGAATTTCTATGAAACTCAAGTTCATATTCATACAGTTTCGAGTGATTATACTCAAAATGAGGCCAATCGGAATGTTGCCATATCCATTGCATGAGCGATAGCTTTTGATTTTATCGCTCAAAAATAAGAAAATTATGAGCGATAAAATTGTTTGAGCAGTCTTAATTTGAAAGTATAGTTGTTTAATGATGGAATGCCCGCTTTAACTCATTTACTTCTTCAACAACTCCTGCTCTAAGCGTTTGCCAGCTTCTTCATAGCCTGCTGCGCTGGGATGAAGTCCGTCCGAAAAGAAGCTCTCATTGATTTTTCCATCTTTTTGTAAAAACCCTTTACCAATGTCCGAAAACCCTACTTTTTCGGCTTTGGTCATGGCTTGGATGGCTTTGTTGAGCGTGGCTACGCGAGCCTCTTGTTCACGACGAGGGTAAATACCCAACAGCGTAATCTTGGCTTGGGGCTGACGTGTATGAATGGCTTGTACTAAAAAACGGAGGCCTTGCACAATTTCGTCGTCGGTGTTGAGCTGGAGGTTGTTGGTGCCGATGTTGATGATGATTTTTTCGGGGGCAATGCCGTCAAACTCATCGTGATAGACGCGCCACAGCACGTTTTCGACACGGTCCCAGCCAAAACCAAAGTTGCGCACTTGGTAGGGTTCGACGTACTTCTGCCACGAATCGACTCCTTTAATGCGGTTGTTGAGCGGTTTTCCACCCCAATTATGGGTAATCGAATTGCCTATCAAAACCACTTTAGGGGAGTCAGTTTGGTTCAACCGAAGCATATCGTAGTGGCGGTCTTCCCACACGTAGCTGCCTGGTTCGCGGTTTTGACGGGTGGGAATTTGCGTTTTGATTGTCCCAGCAGGTTCCTGCATGATTTCGCGCAGCTTTTTCTCATACGCCTCGGCGTAGCGTATCATCCCGATGTCGTTGGGGTGCGTCCCGTCCACCATTCCTTCGTGGTCGATGTTGATGTCGGAAATGGGCAACGAATACACGCCCGTAATTTTTTCGTTGGCTAATTGTGCCAAAGCTTCGCGCAGATCTTTGTTGGCATCCTCAAACAAGGGCTGGCGGTGAGGCATCAAATAGCCTTCGGTGTAGCCGTCGTGGTCGGTAAGTAAAATTGGCGTGTTGGGGTGTTTGGCGCGAATGGATTTGACCGATGCGACGATTCTTTTTTGGAGTTCTTGGTGATCCACGATGGGGACAATCAAGTTGGGCAAACAATCCAACACAAACACTTTGGCATCAAGCTCATTGATAAGGTCGATGACTTCTTTCTCCAAACGACCGTTGCCCGAAAACCCAAGGTTGATGACCGTTCGGTCAAGCTTTCGAGACAAAATATTTGTCCATGCCATGCCTGGGCGGGTAGCGCAAGCGCCTTGGGCAATGGACGTTCCATAAACCACAATCGGTTTTTCGAGGCGTTGAGGTAATACTTTAAATAAACTACCCTCGGGGACGCCAATCTCCAGATTGCGAACGCTGTTGTACAAAGGCAAAAACAGGCGATACTCGCGGCCGAGCTTGTGGTAGTTGTCGTTGGGGCGAAGCTGGGCAAAAACGTACTGAACTGTGTCTTTGAAGCTGTATTTGCCGTTGGCCCACTGCCAATTTCCGTCGCTATCAATGCCGTACAAATCTACGCCACTCACACCTGTAGAGGGCATGTGGGGCATATTGATAGCGCCCGTTACTTTGTAGCGAACGACGATTTGGTCGGTATTGCTTACAAAACGAATCGAAAGCCCTGCGCTGTTACGTGAGAGGTTCCAAACAGCCTTACGGACGTTGGCTTCGGCGCGCGGTGGAAAACGTTGGATGGTGTCGCGCATTTCGCTAGACCACGCTTGGCCGTCGATAACGGGGAAATTACTGTCGGAAGGCTTCCACCAAACCAACTTCGTTTGGGCGGAGGCAAGAAAGGTGGTTAAGCTGAATAGAAATGTGATGAACAGACGCATGAATGGAAGGAGGTAAGGGTTTAATTTCGGTAGCAATTTAAAGTAAAATACGCACTCAATAGTATTTACTAGGGGATGGCGCGTATATTTTTAACGAACATCTTTTAACCTTCAACCTTTCTATTAAAACTAATGACGAAGTCTTCCCGTTACCCTTGGATTTTGGTCGGCCTGCTGTGGGTCGTTGCATTACTCAATTACATGGATCGCCAGATGTTGGCAACCATGCGGCCTTCCATGCAAATCGACATTGCCGAACTGCAACAAGCCACTAATTTTGGCCGATTGATGGCCGTGTTTCTATGGGTATATGCTTTTATGAGCCCCGTAGCAGGGATGATTGGGGATCGATTGAATCGTAAGTGGTTGATTGTCGGAAGTTTGTTTGTTTGGTCGGGAGTGACATTTGCGATGGGTTATGCTACTTCTTTTTCTCAATTATACGTTTTGCGTGCCTTGATGGGAGTCAGCGAAGCGCTTTATATGCCTACGGGTTTGGCCATGATTGCCGATTTTCACTCGTCACGTACGCGTTCCATGGCGATTGGAGTTCACCTTTCGGGAAACTATATGGGACAAGCTTTAGGAGGCTTTGGAGCGACCATCGCCGACAAGTTTTCGTGGAATACAGCGTTTCAGGCTTTTGGGATGATTGGGATGGCTTATGCGGTGGTGTTGATTGTTTTTTTACGAGAAAAAAATAAAAGTGAACTAATTGAAGAAACGGTAAGCCTCAAGAGTCAGGAAAAAGTACCATTGCTCAAAGGTCTCGGTGTATTGCTTGGAAACCCTGCTTTCTGGCTGATTTTGCTGCTTTTCTCGGTGCCAAGTTTGCCAGGATGGGCGGTAAAAAACTGGCTTCCTACGCTCTTTGCGGATAAGTTAAACATTGAAATGGGTCAAGCGGGCCCACTTTCCACGATTACGACTTCTTTATCATCGCTTATCGGGGTTATCATCGGAGGTTATTTGTCAGACCGTTGGGTGCAAAAGCATCTGCGGGGGCGTATTTATACAAGTATCATTGGTTTGGTGTTGACTATCCCTGCGTTGTTACTCATTGCGTATGGCACAACGATTACCCACGCGATTGCGGCAGGTATTTGTTTTGGGTTAGGTTTTGGGATGTTTGATGGCAACAATATGCCAATTTTATGTCAATTCGTTTCGCCCAAATACCGTGCTACGGGCTACGGTTTTATGAACATGATGGGAATTATGGCGGGGGCACTTATCACCGAGTGGTTGGGAAAATCAACTGATTCGGGGGGCTTGGCAGGCGATTTTGCACTGTTAGCGGGAGTCGTTTTGGCGGTAGTGGTAGTGCAACTGCTGTTCTTGCGCCCCAAAGTGCGTGATTTTGTTGACTAAAAATAGGTAAGCGTGAGTTCTCGCCTACAAAGCGCCTTTCCAAACGACTTGGGAAGGCGCTTTTTTTATCTGTAAAAATGAGTCTTTCATAATAGGCAGGGCTGCTTTAGCAGTAAACCAAAATCCTGCTAATGTTAATTTTGCCAACTTTTCGGTGGAAGAAAACCAAGGAAAACAATTGTTTTTTGGGTCAGGTAACTGCGGAGCTTGCCACGGAACAGAAACGTTTACGGCAGCAGGAGCCCGTAACAATGGGCTAGATGTTGTTTCGACTGACAATGGCGTAGGAGCAATCACGGGTAATGCTGCACAAAATGCCCTGTTCAAAGTGCCCTCGTTGCGTGGGATTGAAAAGTCGGCACCGTACATGCACGACGGGCGATTTGCGACGTTGGAGCAGGTAGTTGAACACTATAACAGCCAAGTGAAACCTCACGCTAATTTATCGCCGCAGTTGCGTGGCCCAATGGACAGCCTCGTCGTTTGAATTTGACGCAAGCTCAAAAAAATGCACTTGTCGCTTTTATGAAAACACTAACCGATACGGGCATCGCCTCTGATCCTAAATTCAGTAATCCATTCTAAAAATCAGGCACAAGAAAAAAGCGAACGGCCTTCTATCGTTTAGAGCATAGAAGGCCGTTCGCTTTTTGAAGGGTGGATGTCTAAGGCGTTACTTCAAACGTCCAAGCGTATTGGCACGGAATAGTACTAGGGTTGACAGAAGGGGCGATAATCCGTAAAACATTGTTTTTGTAGCTGAATTTTACCTCCCCCTTGAAACCAAGCAGGTTTACTTTGGTTGGTTTGGGAACGTTAGAAATTACGATCTCATTTTGCCACGAACGAGCAATCGCGTACAATGTGCTGCCTTTTTGGGTAAAATAAACCTGCGACTCTTTGGTGTACGGCGGTGCTTTTTCCCACTTCCGTGTTCCGTAAATAGCAGCCCCGTTTACGCGTAGCCAGCCGCCAATTTCATTGAGCCGTTCTTGCATGATGACGGGGATGCGGCCATCGGCGGTAGGACCGATATTGAGCAATAAATTTCCGCCATGGGCCACAATGTCAATGAGTTGGTGTACCAGTTGCTCGCCTGTTTGGTAGCTGTCTAAGTTTTCATTACGGTTGTATCCAAACGATTCTCCCATGCCTCGGCATTCTTCCCAAGGGCGTACAAAGCCAGTTACTTCTTTGTTGTCGGCGCCACCGTGTCCGTATTCTGAAGTATAGAAACTACCATGCTGACTCTTGGTATCATTGCCCCAGCGGTCGTTGACGACAATGCTGTTTTTAACGGGAGAGTCGTTGTACAGCCACGCGAGAAACTCTTCACTTTTCCACGTTTTGGCAGGATGGTCCCATTCGCCGTCCGTCCACAAAACATCGGGTTGGTACCGCGACACAAGGTCTTTCATTTGGGGAATCATGCGCTCGCCGACGTACTGATTGACGTTCGACTTATACACGGGGTTAAACCACTCGTACAGTGAGTAATAATACCCCATCCGAAGATTACGGGCTTTGACCGACTTGGCCAAATCACCCGCTAAATCACGGTGAGGGCCTACATCGACGGCGTTCCAGTTCCACGACTGCGGGCTAGGCCACATCGTAAAACCTTCGTGGTGTTTGGAGGTGAGTACTACGTATTTAGCACCTGCTTGCTCAAACATCTTGGCCCAGTCGTCGGGGTTAAATAGTTCGGCCTTGAAGTCCTGCACAAAATCTTGGTACGTTCGATTGCCGTAGTTTTTTTTGTGAAACTCCACAAACTCAGGATGAATTTTGAGATTAGGGGCAAAAAGCCGTTGCCAGTACCATTCCGAGTAGCCGCTCCCAAAACCATCGGCATTGGATTTGGTCGCCCAAGCAGGAACGGAAAAGACGCCCCAGTGAATAAATATCCCAAACTTAGCGTCTTCAAACCACGTGGGCGTAGGGCGTTTATCGAGGCTTTGCCAGTTGGGTTGGTATTGGGCATAGCTAGCAGTGAGGCACAGGACAAGTAGGAGTAAGATACTCGTATTACGCTGTATCCTACGGGTGTTACCCGTAGTTACTCGAATTGAACCCCGTTGGGGTTTTGGTAGCTCAAGAGGGCTTAATGACGATTCGTAATGAGTGGTCATTGATACTTGGCTTTTCTTGCATTGGTTTTTTTGTAGCCCAACGGGCTTAAATGTCCATTTGCGAGGAGTGGTCATTGATACTTTGCTTTCTTTGTATTGGTTTTTTTGTAGCCCAACGGGCTTAAATGTTCATGGCGGTGGGTAGAACCCACCGATGTCGGAAGAACTAATTTTAAAGCAAGTATTTTTCATCGAATTCAATCGCGTTCTCAATGAGAAGTCGTTTGTATTCATCATAAAACGTTTCTTTTTTGTGGTGCTGCTTTTGCTTTTTGACGTAGTTGATGATTTTGTCTTTTTCACGAATGGAATAAGTAAAAGCTCCGTAGCCTTCTTGCCAAGCTTCAAAATCAGGGAAAAGGCCACTTTGTTTCATCCAAATACTACTAGCGACTTTGATGTCTTTTACAAAATCTGAGAGTGCTACCGAAGGGTGCAAATCACAAAAAATATGAATGTGGTCTTCTATGCCGTTGATGCGGTATAGTTTACACTTATTGTTTTTTATAATGCCCCAGATGTATCTATACAGTTCCTCACAATGTGCTTCAGCAATCGTCGGGCGGCGATATTTAGTGCCAAAGACAATCTGGTAGTAGATTTGTCGGTAGCTACTCATCTTTCCAAGTTTTTACGCTTTTGGAAAATGGCTCTTGGCCATAAACACCTTGCCACCATCGTCAGCGAGGGTAACGGAATAGCTGAAGCCGTGATGGAGAGAATAGGCTCCGTATTCGCCTTGTTTGTTGATAGCGATAAAACCTACCTGAAAATCTTTGGCTTTAGTAGGGTTAATTTTGACGATTCGATCTACCGCAATTTTGCACGCTTCTTCTGGGCTTTTGCCTTGACGCATCATTTCGACAATCAAAAAAGCCCCCGCCACGCGAAGTACTTCTTCACCCTGGCCAGAACCCGTAGCGGCTCCTACTTCGTTATCGACATAAAGTCCTGCTCCGATAATGGGCGAATCTCCCACGCGGCCCCGCATTTTGAAACCCATGCCGCTGGTCGTACAGGCTCCCGACAGGTTGCCTGAGCCGTCCATGGCAATCGTCCCCATGGTATCGTGGTTAAAGCTACCATCGTCGAAGAAATTAGGCGCAAAAGGCCCGTGTCCAGCTTTGGCTTTTTGTCCTTTGCCCTGCTGCTGTTCGATGTTGATAACAGGCTTATATTCCGATTTTTTAAGCCACTGCTTGTAGGTCTTTTCGGCGTCGGCCGACAGTTTTCCTGATTCTTTCTGAAAACCACTTTCAAGCGCAAACTGAAGCGCTCCGTCGCCTACAAGCTGAACGTGAGGAGTCGTTTCCATCACTTTGCGCGCTACCGAAATTGGGTGCTTGATTTGCTCCAATGCCATCACCGAGCCGCAATTGAACTTGTCGTCCATGATGCTGGCGTCGAGTGTAACTTTGCCTTCGCGGTCGGGGTTGCCTCCCAAGCCAACGCAGCAATTGATGGTATCTTCAATCGAACGAGCGCCTGCTTCAACCGCATCAAGAGCGCGGCTATTGGGCTGTTTTAAGACTTTCCAGGCGACTGCATTCACAGGTAAGCCGCTGTCCCAAGTCGAAACGACGATGGGTTTGGTAACGACTGCTGGCGATGATTTAGCAAATAATTTTCCAATTGATAAAAGGGGCATACTTAATGCTGACCAACGGAGAAAGTTTCTTCTTGTACTCATGGTTTTTAGGTTGATTGGGGTTTAAACCTTTAAACCTTATAGGTTTCAAAAACCTATAAGGTTTGGATTTGCTTGTTTACTTACTTCGTGATCTTTAGTACCCAAGCGTAGTTATTAGGCACTTTTTGGGCTAATTTTTGGGGAATTTGAACTGTAATTTTCCCCTCTTTTTGAACCCATTTCAAATTATCAGGAAGCCCTAAAAGGTTGATTTTAGAGGTTTTGGTCAAGTTTATTTTTTCAAGGTCAAACGACAGCGGAAAGCTTTCTTTTTCGTCGGCGCAGTAAATGGCGTATGTCACATTATCTCCTTTGTGCGTAAACACAAACTTACCTTGCTTGCCAACCACATTGTCGCCGCGTGTTTCGTAAATCGCTTCACCGTTTACTTTTATCCATTTGCCAATTTCTTCCAAACGCTGGTAGGCTTCGGCGTCAAAATCGCCTTCGGGGCTAGGAGCGATATTGAGTAGCAAATTGCCATTTTTTGAAACAATATCCGCCAAAATGTGAATTAACTTTCGCGCTGATTTGTAATTTTCCTTTGGTACATAGCTCCAAGAGTCGCCCATCGTCATACAAGTTTCCCACGGAATAGGCATGTAGCTGTCAGGAATTTGATGCTCAGGCGTTACGTAGTTTTCAAACTCACCTGATACGGTTCTATCCACGACCAATAACCCAGGTTGCAACTCACGACCACGTTTGGCAATTTTAGCCATGTCAATGTCTTGGTCGAAGGGAATTGTTTTTTGCCAAGAAATGGTCGTGTCGATGGTGCTAAACGGACGAACCCAGCCGCCATCAAGCCAAAGAATATCAACCTTTCCGTAGTCACTCATCAACTCTTCGATTTGGTTGTAGGTAAACTTCTTAAAGCTTTCCCACTTCTGAGGATACTTTTTAGGGTGATACGATGGGTTGCGGTCTTTAGGTGGGAAATACGACCACCAATAATCATCGGTATGCCAATCGGGTTTTGAGAAGTAAGCACCTACCATAAAACCTTCGTTACGAAAAGCCCCAAATACTTCTTTGGCTACGTTGCTGCGAGGATTGGAAGAAAACGGTGATTTGGTGATTTTATAATCCGTGTATTTAGAATCAAACATACAGAATCCGTCGTGGTGTTTGGTGGTAAAAACCACGTACTTCATCCCCGCATTTTTGGCGGCAGTTGCCCATTTTTCAGGAGCAAATTGGGTAGGATTAAAAGTGTATTGGAGGCGCTCGTATGCTTTTTTGTATTCGTACCAATTGTCTTTGTACGGCCCACGACGCTCGCACCATCCTTCGTCTTCGGGACATAAGCTCCAGCTCTCAACGATGCCCCACTGGCTGTACGTACCCCAGTGCATGAGTAAGCCAAACTTTACGTTTTGCCACTGTGCTAGTTTGGTTTTTACCTGTGGGTCAGAGGGAGCAATGTACTTGCTGTGGTTTTGCTCTGAATGCTGCTGGGCCGAAGCAGTAAGGCTTAATAACGCGATTCCAAGCGAGAAAAGTGATTTTTTCATAGGGCATAAAAGTCTCCAAGCCTCCAGAGGAGGCTTGAGAGATTGGGTGTTTATAAGTTAGGTATTGGGTGCATAAATGGCTAAAATTGAGCGGACTATGCTTTGAGTAAATGCGGGCGCTCTCGTTCAATTTTCAGGAGAAGTTCCCCAAAAAGTGTGTTGGCCCACGCAAACCACTTACGGGTAAACTTCGAGGCATCGTCTTTATCGAAAGACTCGTGCATGAAGCCAGTTCCTGCGTGGGTCGATTTTAAGAAACGGAGTTGGGTAGCTATTTCTTGGTCGTTGGTAGAGGTCATGGCTCGCATGATAATACTCATCGGCCAAATCTGATTCACCAGCGTGTGTGGACTGCCGATGCCTTCGGCTGCTTTTCCACGGAAGAAATAAGGGTTGGAATCGCTCAATATAAACCGACGTGTATTTTGGTAAATCTTGTCATTGGCGTTTACTGCGCCCAAGTAAGGCAAACCGAGCAAGTTGGGAACGTTGGCATCGTCTTGGAAAAGGCAGTTGCCAAACCCATCCACTTCCATCGCGTACATTGGCCCAAAGGTTGGGTGGTTGATAATAGCGTGTTTTTTGATAGCCTGTTCGACTTCGTTGGCAAACGCACGGCATTCTTGGGCAAACGCAGCATTTTTATAAA
Organism: Runella limosa DSM 17973; assembly: GCF_000482465.1. Taxonomy (GTDB): domain Bacteria; phylum Bacteroidota; class Bacteroidia; order Cytophagales; family Spirosomataceae; genus Runella; species Runella limosa. Next base: position 129,946 of record NZ_AXVJ01000040.1, on the reverse strand, counting down.
CGGTTTCAGCAATTTCGCCCATTTGGCGGAAAGAAACGACGGCAAACAGATTGGAAGGAATCAAAAATGGGTATTGTGTTGCGTCGTCAGAAGGTCTAAAAATACTATGAATTAGGCCATTAGGCTTGGTATTATTGCCATATCCGTTGCCAGGGACAGTGTCGGTTGACCATGACGTCGTTCGGCCAAAACGATAACTACCGCGCCCTTTCAAGCGTTGTTGTTCGCGGCAAGTCGCAATGATAAGTTGAGCGGCTTTGAGCCATTTGTCGTCAAAAATACTCGTGTCTTGGGCGGTTTTCCAATAGTGATACGCCAACCGAACTGTATAACAAAGCGAATCCAATTCCCACTTACGTTCGTGCAACTCGGGCTTCATATCGGTATGGTCTTTGAGCCATTCGCTGTGCCCAGGGCCGTCGTTGAAGGCATTGGCATAAGGATCAATCAAAATGCACTCCGTTTGGCGATTGACTACCCCCGCAATGAGTTTTTTCAACGATTCATCTTGCTTAATTAACGGCAAGTACGGCCACACCTGAGCGGTGCTGTCGCGTAGCCACATGGCATGAATATCGCCCGTAATCACAAACGTGTCGGGGCGGCCGTCTTTTATTTTATGATGAACGGTGGTGTCGAGCGTGTTAGGAAAGCAGTTCTCAAAGAGCCAAGCCAATTCGGGATCTTTGATGACGTTTTTCATGCGACTGATGGTAGCCTCAATCGTAGAACTGTTGAACTTACGCTGGGCAGCTGGTACACGAACCGTCGGGAAAGAGTTCGCAAAAGCAGCGGGAGCCATTAAAACTCCCGCGCCTGCCATTGAAGTGGTTTTAATAAAATGTCTGCGATTCAATGATTTCATGTGTGATAGGAACAGATCAATGGCATAAAAATAGTGCGAAACGTCGAAAAACGTGTGTAAAAATCGGAAAAATAAATGAAGTATAAAAAAATATTTTAAAATATAAGCTATTTTAATGTAAAAAAATCATTAAATTGTTCTTTCCTTCTTTCACAAAGATATGTTTGTTTGGGGAAAAATAATACAATAAAAACTGACCCAAAATCATTCTATAAACTAGGGCATTTTAGCAGGAATTTACTTTTTTCGACAGTTATCTCTATCTTTAGCCCGCTTTCTTAAAAATATCCGTTTACTCGAAGACGATTGGCAAGGTTTTGGCCGTTAAGCTTTTGAGTACGTAAGACCGTTGAAGCATCGTGGGCATTATTACACAAAAATTCTATTTTAGTTCTGTTAAATCGTACGCTATCGCCAGTTTGTCAACTGCCTTGTGGCTGGGTGTCGAATCTGCTGAGGCTCAGACTTCTAACCAAAGTCGGAGAACGGCCGTTCAAGACACTAGCCGTGAGAACCGTCAAAGTCGGCGATTGCTGTACTCTCGTTGGGACGATCGCCCAAGCAATCGTTTCAATTATGTTCCTCCTCGTTCCTCACTTTTTTTACGTGAGCCTAAAAGCCTCACCAATGAGTTTCGATTAGACACCAACCGACGAATGTCGGTCTATGAGCGCATAGGTGATCCTAAAGCGCCGCCACTCAACTACCGTAATCCTTTGAGTATGACCTACGAGGATTTTCAGAAGTTGCAGGATCGCCGCGTTTTTAACTACCTCTGGCGCGATTATTCATCGAAGCAAGATGGAAAAGGGGCGTTGGGAGCCAAGGGCTTATTGCCTAAATTAGACTTGCCTCCAGGGTTCGATCGAATCTTTGGGAGTAATGGTATTGACTTTAAACCCAACGGCTTTGTGTTATTGGATTTTGGAGTCATGCACCAAGAAACCGACAACCCGCTTATTCCGATTAGGCAGCGTCGGGCTACTAACTTTATTTTTAACGAACAAATCAACGTCAACTTCAATGGAAAGATTGGCGATAAATTGGGTTTGTTGACCAACTTCGATACCAAGTCGAGTTTTAATTTTGAAAATCAGCTGAAACTTGATTATCGTCCAGGGAAAGTGAACCAAAACTTGCCCAATGTCCCTAACATGCCCAATGGGGCGGGCTTGGGACAAGGTGTGCAGAATGGCTTAAACCAACAAGGAATGGGTGTCGGTCAAATGGGAACTGGCCCGCTTGATTATATTCCCGAAAACGAAAGTATTATTCAAGGTATTCAGGCGGGGAATGTCAACTGGCAGATACCGTCTCAGCTAATTCCTGGGGTACAAAACTTGTTTGGAGCAAAAGTTGACCTTCGTTTTGGACGTTTAACTGCGACGGTCGTGGCTTCGCAACAACGCTCTCGTCAGCAGTGTATCACGCTGCGGGGAGGAGCCCAAAATCGTCAGTTTGAGATTCGGGCAGATGCCTACGACGAAAACCGCCACTTTTTCTTGGGACAATATTTCCGCGAAAACTACGAGCGTTGGTTGGGTAACTTGCCGATGATTATGTCGGGAGTGACAGTGACGCGTTTGGAAGTATATGTAACCAACCGTACCAACAATACAGAGACCCTTCGTAACCTGGTGGGGGTGTCGGATTTGGGAGAACCGAAGCCATTTAATACGACCAACCCGAACTTTCAGCCGATTGCGGCAACGCGCCCGTTGGATAACAAATCGAACGGTTTGTTTGATAAAATTAGAAACGACATCAATGTACGCCAAGCCGATCAAACAAGTACGGCCATGGAACAAACGTACAATCTTCGTCGCGGAGATGATTATGATGTGTTGAGAGGGGCGCGTCGTTTGAGTGAGCGGGAGTTTAAATTTCATCCTGAGTTGGGATATATGTCGCTTTTGACTCCACTTCGGAACGATGAAATTTTGGCCGTTGCTTATGAATATACCCTTAACGGACAAAAATATAAAGTAGGGGAGCTGACCGAAGATTATCAGAGCCGTGCCGAAGACGAAGTATTGGTGTTGAAGTTGCTTAAATCATCGACGATTCGTAACAATACCAATCACCCGATGTGGAATTTGATGATGAAAAACATCTATTCGCTCAATACCACACAGTTAGGGAAACAAAATTTTCAGCTTCGGGTCATTTATAAAGATGACATCACTGGAATGGACATTCCAAACTTACAGGAAGGCCCAATTGCCAATATTCCATTATTACGTGTGATGGGGCTTGATAAATTGAATCCGCTCAACGACCCTGTTTTGGACAATAACCGCAAGCCTATCGGCGACGGAAACTTTGACTTCATTGATGGAACAACCGTTGATAGCCGCTACGGACGGATTATTTTTCCCGTATTGGAGCCATTTGGGTCAAATTTAGCCAAGCAATTTACGGGTGATGAAGTACTTGCCAATAAGTACGTTTTCAACGAGTTGTATCGCTCTACCCAGATTGATGCACAGCAGATTACGGAAAAAAACAAGTATTTCTTGAAAGGCTCGTACCAAGGTTCGATGGGAGGGGCAACGGTACCTTTGCCGTTTGGCGTATCCGAAAAATCGGTGATTGTACGGGCGGGTGGCGTTCAGCTTACCCCAGGCGTTGATTACATGGTCGAAGGACAGTCGGCAGTGCGGATTATGAACGAAAGTGTGATTAATTCGGGTCGTGATATTGAAGTCTGTTACGAACAGCCCGATTTGTTCCAAAACCAAATTCGTACCTTATTAGGAACTCGCCTCAATTATACCATCAATCGCCACGTGCAAGTGGGGATGACGGCCATGCGCCTACGCGAAACGCCCGCAGGGTTTTTGACGCGTGCTGCTTTGGGTAACGACCCAGTAAGTAACAGCATCGTTGGGTTTGATTTTACCTACCGCAAAGACGCGCCGTTCTTGACAAAATTACTGGATAAACTTCCGTTGATTCAGACCAAAGAAATGTCGAGTATTCAGTTTCAGGGCGAGGTCGCACAGTCATTTGCAGGCTTGCACCCACAAGTACGAAACCGTATTGTGGTCGATGACTTTGAATCGGCACGGACTCAGTACGACCTTACTCGTCAGCCTACGCGTTGGCGGATGGGTGCTACGCCGCAAAACTTCCCGCAAGGGACATTGTCTAATCCATTGGAATACGGGTACAATCGGGCAAAAATTTCTGCTTATTCCATTGATATTTCGTTTTCTCCCAATGCCCAGATTGGCCTGGCCCAACGCCCAAATATTGTTCAAGAAGATTTTAACAACGTTTATGAGCGCTTGTTTACACCGCAAGAAATCTTCACAGGACGAGGCTTGTACTTAGTGAATTTGCCAGAAAATATTCTTGACGTGGCTTACTTCCCAAGCGAACGTGGGCAGTACAACTATAACCCAGACCTTGACCCTGACGGGCGCTTGCGCAATCCCCGTAAAAACTTTGGGGCTATTACCCGTGCCATTGGATCTGACGTGGACTTTGACAATGCCAACGTCGAAATCTTGGAATTTTGGATGATGGATCCATTCAAAAAAGGTACAAATGGGATTGTGAAAGATGGATTCGTCAACAAGAATAATGTGAAGGGAGGCAAACTTTTTTTCAACTTAGGAGAAATTTCGGAGGACGTCATGAAAAATGGTCGTTATGACTATGAAAATGGCCTTCCAACTGACCCTAAAAAAGATAGCGTCAACGTTGCTAAAACGGCTTGGGGATATAGTACCAAGCAACAGTTTATCATTAATGCCTTTACCAACCAGCCTGGCGCGCGCGAAAAGCAAGACATTGGCTTAGATGGTTTAAATAATGCTGAAGAGCGAACTTTCTTTAATGATTATATTCAAAATCTTCCGAAAGACTTAAAAACTGAAGCAAAACAGAAAATAGTTGCTGACCCATCGGGTGACGACTTTGAGTTTTACTTTAGTGCCAAGGCCGATAGTGCCAACGCGAAAATTGTAGAGCGGTATAAAAACTACATGGGTACAGAAAACAACACTCCTGAGTTTGAACGTACCAACGCAATCACAGAAGCGGCCACTAACTTGCCCGACGGAGAAGACCTCAATACCGACAATACCATCAATGACCAAGAGGCTTATTACGAGTATGAAATTGATCTTAAATCTGATCAGTTGGATGTGGGTAAGCCCTACATTGTGGACAAAGTAACCGCCTCTAATGGGGCAGGAGACAATGTGAACTGGTACTTGTTCCGAATCCCTGTGAGGGAGTTTACGCGCAAAGTGGGCAATATGAACGGTTTTAAATCCATTCGATTTATCCGCTTGTATATGACTGATTGGGAAGAGCCTGTGGTACTTCGTTTTGCGCAGCTCCAAATGGTAGCTACTCAGTACCGTAAATATACGGGAGATCTCAATGCCAAAGGACTACAAGAAGTACCCGAACCGTATGACGCGCAGTTTAAAATTGCGACAGTAAGTGCTGAAGAAAACAGCTCAAAAGTGGTGCCAGGTTCAACGACAGAGAAGCAAATCTATGCCGTACCTCCAGGATGGCAGCGCGACGTGGATTATACAACGCCGAATCAGCGTCCGTTGAATGAGCAAGCCATGAGCTTGTGCGTGACCAACCTTCGTGATGGCGATTCTCGTGCAGCGTTCAAAAACGTGACAAGCCAAAACATGCTTTTCCGTGAGCGTTTGAAAATGTTTGTTCACATGCACAACGACAAAAATGAAGATGGACAGGTGTCGGCCTTCTTGCGTTTGGGAACGGATGTGACGGAGCATTATTATGAAGTAGAAGTAACCAAATTGCAGGCTACCCGCCCCAATATCGATATTCCAGAGCAAGTATGGCCTGAGCAAAACGAGATTGATATCGAAATGAAATGGCTCATTGAGGCCAAACAAGAGCGTGATAGACAAACAGCACCTTCGTTGACTGTACCTTATAGCATTACCAAAACCGATGCTTTAGGACGAATTTATCGAATTACGGTGGTGGGACGGCCCGATTTGAGTAATATCATGGTGACCATGATTGGTTTACGAAATCCGCGTTCGGATGACCAAGAAGCCAAGAGTTTCTGTATTTGGGTGAATGAATTGCACGTGCAAGGATTTGAAAACCAATCGGGAACGGCAGCTATCGCTAGGGCTGATATTAAATTGGCGGACTTAGGGACTATCCAACTAGCTGGAAAATGGACAACTTTTGGTTTTGGTGGGGTTCAACAAAAACTCGCCGATCGCTCTCGTGACAATACCACGGAGTTTAGCTTGTCGTCGGCGTTGGCGTTGGATAAGTTTTTACCACAACAATGGGGCTTCAAAATTCCTGTATATGTCAACTACGACCTGCGTGAAGTGCGTCCCCATTTTAATCCTTACGACCCTGATACGCCCCTTGCAACTTCGTTGGCCAATTATGCCGAGAATGATGCCCGAAGGATGCAGCTAGAAAATTCGGCAGTTGAAAAAATGGAACGACGGGGTATCAACTTCTCAAACGTGCGAAAGACAAAAGTAGGGCCGAATGCCAAACGGCATCTTTGGGACATTGAAAACTTCTCGTTTACGTATGCTTTCAATGAACAAACGCGTCGTAGTAGCTTGTTGGCCGATTATACCCAACGCCAATACCGTGGAGGTATCGTGTACCAATACAGTTTTCCGCAAAAACCTTGGGCGCCGTTTAAGACTGTAAAAAGCCTCGAACGTCCTTATTTAGAGTTGCTAAAAGAGTTCAACCTTTCGTTGTTGCCAACGCAGGTGGCAGTGCGTTTTGATGCCGATCGCAGTTTTGTTCGTACGCTGTACCGAACAAGTGATTTGACTTCGTTGGGCCAGTCTCCGTTGTACGAAAAATATTTCTTGTTCAATCGTTCGTACGACGTGTCGTGGAATTTGACCAAAAGCATCATGTTGTCTTACAGTGCTTTGGCCAATGCCGTGGTGGATGAGCCTCAGGGTGACATTGACACGCGAGCAAAGCAAGATTCAATTTGGAACAACTTGCGCCGATTTGGTCGGACTAAAAACTTTGACCAAAAACTACGGCTAACGTACCGCTTGCCGTTGGATAAAATCCCGTTGCTCGACTGGATGACGGCAGATTATAGCCACAACATTGGCTACCAATACCAAGCCAATTCACTCGGAATCAGCGATACGGATGGTATATTCTATGGAAATACTATTCGGAATAGCCTAGACCGAAGTATTCGGGGTAAAGTCGATTTTGTGATGTTGTACAACAAACTCCGTTACTTACGTTTTGCCAATACACCGTCGCCCAAACGGAAAAACTTTGCGCGTAGCCCAGGGGATGACGAAGACATCAACCGAGAACCTAGCAAATTGCTGAAAAACATCACTCGCTTGTTGATGACCGTGCGTGGTATTGATGTGGATTATTCGCGCCAAGAGACGACGACTTTGCCAGGGTTTTTACCCGATGATCCTAATCGATTTGGGTTAGATGCGGCCATGAATGCCCCTGGATTACCTTTTGTATTGGGAAGCCAAGACCGCAATTTCCACCGAGAAGCTGCCGATGAAGGTTGGTTGACCAAAAGTACGATGCTCAACTTACCGTTTATGCAGACGCTCAATCGGACGTTCCGAATGAACACTCGCTTGGAGCCGTTCAAAGATTTTAGGGTTCAGATTTCGGCGACCTTAACGCGAGGGGATGACTATCGAGAGTTTTATCGACCATCTACTCTAGGCGGGCCTTACGAAGTCCAAAGCCCGATTCGTAACGGTAATTTCCAAATGTCATTTATGTCGTTCCGAACGGCTTTTGCCAAAATTAATGACGATAATACGTCGCCTATTTTCGACCGCTTCAAAGCCTACCGCGAAGATTTTGTGAAGATTTTGACCGAAAAACGCCTGGGTGAGAATCCCAATGCTACGTTGGGCAAGTACAATAATAATTCACAAGATGTATTGATTGCGGCGTTTTTTGCGGCTTACAACGGTAAAGATCCGAAGAAAGACCCCTCGAAAGTGCGTACCAATCCATTCCTTGGCTTCCCAATGCCGAACTGGCGGGTGGACTACAACGGGTTGTCGCAGCTGGGTGCTTTCAAAAAGATATTTAGCTCATTTACCTTGGAGCATAGCTATCAATCGACTTATAGCGTGGGGAACTTTACTTCATCGCTTGACTATCAGTCGATGTATGTCAACCTTGCCGTGATGAACTATCCGTTGGCGATATTGCCAGGAGATAATGGCCAAGCCATCCCTGTGTTTGTGATGAGTACGATTTCACTATCAGAGAAATTTTCGCCTTTGATTGGGATTCGTGCCCGTACGCAGAATAAGATTGACATGCAGTTTAGCTACAACCAAGACCGCAACGTGGCGCTCAATTTGTCGAACTCTCAAATGGCAGAGTTGTTTAACCGTGACATAACGGCAACGATTGGTTTCACGCGCAACAACGTACGAATTCCGTTCCGTATCAATGGTGAGTTTAAGAAGTTGAAAAATGACTTGCAGTTCCGCTGTAGCTTTACCATCAGAGATACCCGGGCGATTCAGCGTCGTTTTGAAGAGCCTCCGACGGCTACGCAAGGGAATTATAACTTCCAGTTGCGCCCGCAGTTGAATTATACAGTGAGCAAATTGTGGAGCTTACAGTTTTATTTCGACCGTACGTTCAACAATCCTTATGTACTTAACTCATATCGCCGCTCGGTTACTTCTGGTGGTATTCAAGTACGATTCAACGTCGCAGAGCTGTAGTGAACATATATGAAGTAGGTTGCTCACAACCTACCGTTTGAGACAAACAAAAAGCCCTCCGAAAGCATCAAAACTTTCGGAGGGCTTTTTGTTTGGGGAGTTTCCCATTTTTGTCATTGCGCCGCATTTTGTCACCCCGCTGCATTTTGTCACCCCGACGAAGGAGGGGTCTAACACCTCATCCCAGAGACTCATACTCGGCGGGCGGGGTTGTGAGCAACCCCTGACACAGCTTGGTTGTGAGCAACCTCGAACACAGCCCTGACACGGCTCGGTTGTAAGCAACCTCGAACACAGCCCGAACACAGCTCGGTTGTGAGCAACCTCGCTCACGCTGTTAATCGGCTAACTCGAAAATCACTTCAATTTCGATGGCAGCCATGCGCGGCAATGAACCCATGCCTACTGCACTACGTGCCCCTACGCCGCGCTCATCTCCCCAGATTTCAGCGAACAGTTCGCTGCAACCGTTCATGACGTAAGCGTGTTGTTCAAACTCAGGAATGGCGTTAATCATGCCCAATATTTTTACTACTTTGTTGATTTTATCGAGGCTACCAAACTGCGAACGAAGCGTCGAAAGAAGTAAATAGCCTGTTTTACGAGCAGCTTCTTTGGCTTCGTCGGCGGTTAAGTCTCTGCCTACTTTTCCCGCAATCAGACTACCGTCAAGTTCCAAGGAGATGTGTCCAGAGATATAAGCTAAATTTCCTGTGACAACGACAGGTGTGTAAACCCCTCCTTTGGCTGGCGGAGGTGGTAAAGTGATTCCAAGTTTTGCGAGATTTTGTTCGGCAGTCATAAAAAAATAGTATGGTTGTTAGAAATATTTACTTTTTATTCGTTGATGAGTTGGGTGCCTGCAGTGCCATTATTGACGGCGGTAGCAAGCTGGTCGGCATGACAAATGGTTACTTTGGCGACGCCATTTTGGAGTGCGGCAAAGGCATTGTCAAGTTTGGGAATCATTCCTTTATTGATTACCCCTTCGGCTTTGTAAGCTTGGTAGGCACTTGGGGCAATTTGAGGAATGACTGCGTCATCGTTGGTGGGGTCAGACAAGACGCCTTTTTTCTCAAAACAATACACCAAGTTTACTTCAAACTGGGCCGCCAAGGCTACTGCCACCGACGAAGCCATGGTATCGGCGTTGGTATTGAGCATGCTTCCCGAAGCAGGGTCGAAGGTCAAAGGGGCAATGATAGGCACAAGACCACCACGGAGAAAGGCGGAAAGTTGGTCGCTATTCACTGCTTCGACATCGCCCACAAACCCGTAGTCGATTTCTTTTACGGGGCGTTTGCGGGCCTTGATAACGGCCGCATCGGCACCCGTGAGCCCAATGGCATTGCTGTCTTTTTGTTGGAGTTTTCCAACGATGGTTTTGTTTACCAAACCTCCATAGACCATCGTGACGACGTTCAGCATGGCTTCGTCGGTAATGCGTCGGCCATCGACCATCAAGGTTTCGATGCCTAACTTTTCGGCCACTTGGGTCGCGATTTTGCCGCCACCGTGGATCAATATTTTGTGTTGAGGTAAGCCCGCAAACGACGATAGAAAGCGGTCGAGGGCTTCAGGATTATCAATGACGTTGCCGCCTATTTTAATTACTAGCAATTTTTCCATAAACTTGACATCTAATTTGGTCGGCAAATTACTGAAATTCCTACGACTCACGCCCCACTATTCGTCAGTATCTCCCTTATGATTCACAAAACCCGTGGCATAGCACTTAATTTCCTTCGTTATCGCGAAACGTCGATTATTGCCAAAATCTACACGGAAGAGTTTGGTATTCAGAGCTATATCGTGAACGGCGTAAGGTCGGCCAAGTCCAAAACCAACCGAATTGCGTTGTTTCAGCCACTGACCTTGCTCGACTTAGTGGTGTACCACAAGAGTAAAGAACAAACCATCCATCGTCTATCCGAAATTAAATGCAGTTTGCCTTTTAAAAGTCTCCCGTTTGATTTTGTAAAATCGAGCATTGCGCTTTTTATCACCGAACTTTTGGTTAAAACACTCAGAGAGGAAGAAACTAATAGTCCTTTGTTTGAATTTCTTAGCGAATCCATCACTTATTTGGAAGAAACGACGGCGGGATACGAAAATTTTCACCTTCAATTTTTGGCAAAATTTGCGTTTTTTCTAGGTTTTGGTCCCGAAACGGTGAAGGAAATTGAGGAGCAACTGGTGGAGAATTTATATCCATATACCCTCGAATCCGAAATGCGAGAGGCCGTACAAGTGTTTATACATTTGCCTTACGAAGCCCGAGTCCATTTAGACCGTCTTCAACGCAGCAAATTGCTGGACGCACTCATTTTTTTCTACAAAGTCCACCTGGAAGGGTTAGGAGAAATCAAATCACTGGATGTTCTTCGAGAGTTGATGCGTTAGTTTTTCTGTTTTGGGTTTTCTGTTTCGGGTTTCGGGTTTTTTGTTTCCTGTTTTGGGTTTCTTGTTTCGGGTTTTCTGTTTTCCAAAAATGAAACCTTCAAACCCCAAACAGTAAACCTCCAAACCTCAAACAGTAAACTCCAAACCTCAAACAGTAAACCCCAAACCCCAAACAGTAAACTTAAAAACTCACTTCTTCCCCCTTCCTTCTTCGCCAGGGTAGAGGGTTTGGAGGATGTCACTTTGCCAATATTCTTTGGTGGTAGCATCCATTAATGTGAGTTTTCCGTGAAAAGCAGCGCCTGTATCGATATTCCAAATGTTGGCACGGTGCATGGGCAAATCAGTGTTGTAATTGAGGGTTGGCGTGTGGCCAATAAAAATTTCTTTGAAGCGCTTAAAACGCTTAGGGTAAAGCGTTGAAGACAGGTTTTTATCCATACTAACTGCCGTTTCCCACAAGGTACGATCCCAGCAACAAATGGTTTCATCCTCTTCTTGTTCGGGGCCGTAAACCGACGTAAAGCCGCCGTGTACAAACAAACGGTTTTGAGAATCAATGTAGTAATATTTCATTTGACTAAAAAAAGCCAAATGAGCCAGCTTGGCCTCAATGTTGTAGCGTTGATAACTTTTGGCCGTGCTACTTCCGCCGTGCAGCAACCAGTGGTGCGGGGCAAGGCCCATTTCAAGCCAGCCCTCACACCATAAATCGTGGTTTCCTTTGATAAAAATACAGGGTTGTTTTGACGAAAGCTTCATCAAAAAATCAATGACTTGGGCCGATTCGCTCCAGCCATCGACATAATCGCCCAAAAAAATGAGCGTATCCTCGGTCGTGACAGTAGCCCGTTGCATTACTTGCTGTAACGCACGCAAACCACCGTGTATGTCACCTATGACCAAGGTTCTTTTCATAAAAAAATACAATTAAGCGCCAAAGCCGCTAATCAAAGCCGCAACAAACAAGACGCCAAGGATTAATAACAAAAGTTCGATAAAACCTAGAACAAGCCCAGCAATGGCCCAGCCTCTTCCGCTGAGTTGCCCGTTGCTATGACGAACGCGGCTGAGACCAATAAAGCCGAGGACAATGGCAGCGACCATTCCAATTAAAAAGAGCCAACCCGTGGCAAATAAACCTACGATGCCAAGAATGGCGGCTAGAAATGAGGCAACTGATACTCCGTCGGTTTTGGCGGCTTTGGGTTGTGTATGCTTTAAAACGCCCATTTTCGTGAGTTTACGTTCTACCACTCGTTGGGCTATGCGTTGTTTTAATGATACTTTTTTAGGCTGAAAGGTGGTGTTTGTGGTAGAAGCAAGCTCTGTTGAAGCAGCTGCTATTTCAGTAGAAGCGCTTTCTTCGGGGATGGCTGGAGCATTATCTTCCTGCGGTACAGAAGCAAGTGCTTCAGCCGTTATTTCAGGGGTATGAGCGTGTACTTGCCCCTTTTGTGGGCTAGAGTGGTACTCAAAAGTAGGAGCAGGAATGAAAGTGACGTACGCCCGTTTTTGACAGGAAGCAAATAGTACAACGAGTGTAAAAAGGTAAAAGAGATTTTTCATTGAGGTTGAAAAAGGTTGAGAAAAATGGGAAATGAATGGTAGCAATTATACGTAAAACCCCAGTTGAATCAAAAAGTAAAGTTGTTTCTTTGAGATTAATCAGTGAAAAATTTTTGAGGAAACAATAAAAATGAAACTAGCTAAACCAGCACATAATCAAAAAGTTAAGGAAAATTACTAGCGACTTTTACCTCTTTTTTACTCGCCCTAGAAAGGGAAAATGTTAAAAAATTGTATTTTTCAAAGAATTAATTTGAACTTTAATAATTTTTTAATTTTTTTTTAAGGAAACCATTGCAAATATTAAAAATGTATTTACCTTTGTAACGGAAACCTTAAAAACATCACAAAAAATGAAAAAGGCATTTGCATTCTTATTTGTTGCTGGTATGATGACTCTAGCAGCTTGTGGCGGTAAAACTGAAGAAGCTGCTACTACTGACACTACAGCTGCTGCTGCAGTTGACACTACTGCTGCTGTTGATACTACTGCTGCTGTTGATACTACTGCTGCTGATACTTCAGCTGCGAAATAATTTTCGCCGCAACAAACGAGTACAACAAATGAAAGCTTTGCGAACCTTCGCGAAGCTTTCGTCGTTTTTATAGCATGATGAAAACGATTGCTGAAAAAATCCGACTCCTTCGCCTCGAAAAAGGCTTTTCGCAAGAAAATGTGGCCGATATGCTCGGTATCTCTACCACAGCCTACGGAGATATTGAACGAGGTAAAACCGATTTGACCCTTTCGCGGCTCCAAAGTATTGCCCAGGTATTTTCGACTTCATTGGGGCGTTTAATGGGTGAAGATGATGCTATTACTTCCCAAATTCAACAGTTAGAGCTTGAAAAACTTCAGATGGAGAACGAAAAGCTACGCCTTGAAAATCAGCTATTAAAAGAAAAATTAGCAGGAAGAATCGTCATAGATTTGCTGCGCGAACGTACGCAAGTTCCCGCCGAACGACAACGGATTGGTTTTTAAGCCAAGAAATAATAAATCCCTACCCCGACGCTTGTTCACGTCGGGGTATTTTTTTAGGTTTAGGGCGTAAAACCAAATAAACCTATGATGAATCTTGCCGAAATTGCTGGAAAAAACCGCGTTATCATTGAAAAAGTAACCCCTGAGCTAGACGGAGGACAGTTTTATATCAAAGCTGTTCCCAACGAAGTGATTCAGGTAGAAGCGGACATCTTTTGTGATGGACACGATAAAACCGCCGCCCGCCTCTGTTTTAAACATCAATCCGAAAAAAAATGGTCTGAAGTACCCATGCGGTTTGTTAATAACGACCGCTGGGAAGGGCAATTTACCGTCGAAAAAGAAGGAGATTATCTTTATACCATCGAAGCGTGGGTAGATCATCTCGCGTCGTGGGAACACGAAATTACCCTCAAAATTCGCGATGCGCAGCACGTCAATAGTGAACTGTTGGTGGGGGCGAGTTTGCTGGAAAAGACGTTAAAAAATGCTTCAAAAGAAGATAAAAAAGCGATTCAGGAGGCTATAAAGGCATTTAGAGACGAAAAGCGCTATAACGAAGCGGTGCTGTTGGCCATCGGCGAACAAATGGCCGAATGGATAGAAAAGTACGCATATCGTGAAAATGTGGCTCGTTATAAAGAACTGAGCCTATGGGTTGACCGTCCGAGAGCAGGCTTTTCAACGTGGTATTCGATGTTTCCGCGTTCGGCTGCTAAAGAGCCAGGGCAGCACGGAACTTTCCGAGATGTGATAGATTTGCTACCCCGCATCGAACGCATGGGATTTGATGTACTTTATTTGCCGCCCATTCACCCGATTGGGATGCAGTTTCGGAAGGGAAAAAATAATAATGTGTTGTGCCAGCCTGGTGAACCAGGGGTTCCGTACGGCATTGGTTCTGAATTGGGTGGTCACGACGCGATTCATCCTGACTTGGGAACACTCGATGATTTTAAAGCCTTGGTTGCGGCCTGCAAAGCCCACGGAATGGAGATTGCGATGGACTTAGCGATTCAGTGTTCACCCGACCACCCTTGGGCCAAAAATCATCCCGAATGGTTTAAGATTCGCCCTGACGGAACGATTCAATATGCCGAAAATCCACCAAAAAAATACCAAGATATTTATCCCATCAATTTCGAAACGGAAGCTTGGGAAAGCTTATGGTTGGAGCTTCGTCGCATTATTTTTGTGTGGGCTGAGTGGGGCGTGCGTATTATTCGGGTGGATAATCCCCACACAAAAGCGTTTGCGTTTTGGGATTGGGTAATTGCCGAAACCAAGAAAAAATATCCTGATATGATATTTTTGGCTGAAGCGTTTACGCGTCCGAAAGTAATGCAACGGTTGGCTAAAGGTGGTTATAATCAGTCTTATACGTACTACACTTGGCGAACGTCGAAGGAGGAGTTAGTAGCGTACATGACCGAGCTAACGCAAACGGAAATGAAACACTATTTCCGCCCCAATTTCTGGCCTAATACCCACGACATCAACCCGCCGTTGTTGCAGTCGGGACATGAGCCAAATTTCTTGATTCGCTATTTTATGGCCGCGACGTTGTCGTCGAACTACGGAATTTTTGGCCCTACCTATGAATTTATGGTACATGAGGCTTTTCCAGGAAAAGAAGAATACTGGAACTCCGAAAAATACGAAATCAAACACTGGGATTGGAACCATACCAACAAACTTACTTACGTCATAACGCAAGTAAACCGCGCCCGAAAAGAGAATGCGGCTTTACAACAAACCAATAACATTACGTTTTGTGACATCAATGACGACCAACTTTTGGCCTATCTCAAAACGCACCGCGATGGCAATCGTATTTTGTGCGTGGTGAATTTGGACGGGTACAACCGTCGAGGCAACACTGTGCGGATTCCGTTGCATAAAATTGGGAAAGCAGGTTGGGAAGATTTCATTGTCCACGATTTGCTAACGGGTTCCAAGTACGTTTGGAAAGGGGAGTATAACTACATCGAACTTGACCCGTATCTATTACCTTTTCA
The DNA here is from genome assembly GCF_000482465.1 of Runella limosa DSM 17973. Taxonomy (GTDB): domain Bacteria; phylum Bacteroidota; class Bacteroidia; order Cytophagales; family Spirosomataceae; genus Runella; species Runella limosa. The sequence goes on along the minus strand of NZ_AXVJ01000040.1, from coordinate 114,367 downwards.
TTTATTCCGAATTGAAGATTTATAGAAAATTTAATGAGCACATTAAAAGACAAGCTACTAAGATATTGCTCCAGAGGAGCAACATCTTAGTAGAAAGACAGGTTAAACTTATTAAAAAAAGTAGCCTCAGCGAGGCTAAATCTTAGTAGAAAAAAGGGGGTAAAAGCAATTCAAAAGCCCCATCGGGGTGACATCTTTCACCGAATGTCGACCGCCCAGATGGGGCTTTGTGGGGGATTTGATTCATTTTCCTACTAAGATTTAGCTCCTCTGGAGCAATCAATAGCTACTCTATATTTTAATGCATTCATTCAATTTGAAAATTTGTTAATTTACTCAATACAATCATAATTCACCGCGACAGAGAACTGTGCAAAGCTATTACTCACCCTGATTTCTTTGCGTCTTAGCAACTCTGCGTGATAGCCTATTCCCCAAATGCGTTTACAAGAGGCGTATTCTTCCGAGCATTTCCGAAAAGAAGCTCATCAATTAGTTGATCAACTGGCCGACTATTTAGCGGCAGTGCAAAGCCAAGAAGTCGAAACCGTCATTCCCTATCAAGCCCCCGAAGATAGCCTGCTTTTTTGGCAAGAAAACTTTGAAAACGGAGTGGGCGATGCGGCCGATTTTTTTGACGAAGTCATTAAAAAATCGACGCACCTACACCATCCACGGTACATGGGGCACCAAGTGTCGCCGCCGTTGCCGATGGCAGCCATGGCGGGAATGCTGACTAGCTTGTTGAACAACGGCATGGCAGTCTATGAAATGGGACTGGTGTCCAACCCCCTTGAGCGCATTTTGAGCGAATTGTTGACTCAAAAAATCGGGTTTGGGGCGGAGGCCAGCGGGCTATTGACTTCGGGAGGGACGTTGGCGAACCTCACCGCGCTGCTCACCGCTCGCGCTACCCAGACAGAGGTGTGGGAAAATGGCCACGAACAACCTTTGGCGGTATTGGTGTCAGAAGAAGCACATTACTGCATCGACCGCGCGGCAAGAACCATGGGGATGGGGAGTGATGGCATTATTAAAATCCCGACCAACGCACGTTTTCAGATGCGAACAGAGTTGTTGGAAGATTATTACCAAAAAGCGGTTCAAAGTGGTCGAAAAGTGATTGCGGTCGTTGGAAGTGCTTGCTCGACCTCAACAGGCGCTTACGACGACTTAGTAGCCATTGCCGATTTTTGTAAAAAACACCAATTATGGTTTCATGTGGACGGAGCACACGGCGGGGCAGTGGTTTTTTCTGAACGCTATAAACCATTGGTAAAGGGCATCGAGCGAGCGGATTCGGTGGTGATTGATTGGCACAAAATGTTATTAACACCCGCCTTGGCAACGGCTTTGCTTTTTAAAAGAAACCAAGATTCGTTTCAGACATTTCACCAAAAAGCGCAGTATTTGTGGGCAAATCAAGGCTCGCAAGAATGGTTTAACTCAGGCAAGCGGACTTTTGAGTGTACGAAACTGATGATGAGTGTAAAAATATACGCCATTCTTAAAACCTACGGAGAGGAGATTTTTACCGAAAATGTAGAGACATTACACGACCTTTCCATTCGTTTTGCGCAAATCGTAAACGAACGGAAAGGTTTTGAATTGGCCTTAGCGCCCGAAAGCAACATCGTGTGTTTTCGGTTTGTGGGAGAAGGGCGCACAGCGGAGCAAATCCAAACGTTGAATGCCGCCATTCGCCAAAAATTACTGGAAGAAGGAGCTTTTTATATTGTTCAAACAACGCTTCGCGATAAATTGTATTTGCGGGTTTCGTTGATGAATCCACTGACGACTGATGCTGATTTGACGACATTGCTGGATGCGATTGAGCGCTTGGCGATGAAAATGTAGGGTAGCTTTTGTAAAGAAAGAAAATATTGTCGTATTTTTCTGAAAACCAACGATATGGACTCAAATTCTTACGACAATATTGCCAACGAATACCGTGATTCGAAGCAATTAGATTTCCGAAAATACATTGAAGAATATACCCTTCACCAACTGCTTGGAGAAGCGACAGGGCTGAATATTCTTGACGTAGCTTGTGGAGAGGGCATCTACACCCGCAAGCTTAAAAAACGTGGGGCTGCCACTATTTTGGGCGTGGATGTATCGACTCGGATGATTGAACTTGCACAAGAAGCAGAAGCCAAAGAGCCTTTGGGCTGCGACTATTTGGTGCAGGATGCACTCACGATGAACCTTGGACGGCAATTTGACGCGGTGGTGGGCATGTATTTGCTGAATTACGCGCAATCGGCCGATGACTTACAGCGGTTTTGCCAAGTAGTGTACGAACACCTCCCACCTTCTGGCCGATTTGTAGGTTTTAATGACAATCCTCATAACCAACTCCATCATTATCCCAATTATCGCAAGTACGGTTTTGTCAAAGAATCGACCAGTCAACGAAACGAAGGCGATTTTGTCAGGTACCGAATGTTCAATTTAGACGGGACGGAGTTCAGCTTCAATAATTTCTATTTTCATCCACACACCTACGAACGTGCCTTTGCCAAGGCAGGTTTTCGAGATTTTCAATGGCAAGGTCCTTTTTTAGACCCGTCACAAGCCTCGTCGGATTACTGGTACGAATTTATGACTCATCCGCCATTAATTGGTTTCACGGCGGTGAAATAGGATCAAGAGCAAAAGTTGTGGAGCAACTTGGACTGCAAGTAGCAAAAAAAAGCACTTAACATTTCTGCTAAGTGCTTTTTTTTGAGGCTCTCGAAGCTGGGCTCGAACCAGCGACCCTCTGATTAACAGTCAGATGCTCTAACCGACTGAGCTATTCGAGAGTTTGACCGTTATCGTTTCCGATTTTGGTGGTGCAAAAGTAGTAGCTTCTGCAATTAGACGCAAGAGTTTTTTGATATTTTTTTGCTGTTTTTTTGATTAAACAGCCTTTTGCTCTTAAAATCAGTTAATTATACTCGCTCCAAAATCAGTTCTTTGATGCGTTGAGCATCCCCTTTGGTGAAGTTCTCAATCACAATTTCGGGCCTTGCGCGTGGAATGACGCGTATTGTTGCGAAAAACATACCGCTGTCAATCTCTACGCCTGAGATGTCGCTGTAAAACACAAACTGCTCAGTACCCCCAATGAGCTTCTTTAATTTAAAGCTTACTCCTTTGTCGGTTAGGTGTACTTCGTTGGGACGAACAGGATCTTTGATGCTACTTGATTTGAATATTTCGTTCATAGTGTATGAGAAATTTATGGTGTTGAACAAGTTTAGTTGGGAACGTAAACGATCTTTTTGGTTTCAAAAAAATCTTCCTCAAAAAAGTCTTGTAAGTTGTAGATTTTGTATTTGCGCTTGAGCTCGCTCATTTCTTCGTCTAAATCGCCCCCTTTTAAAGCTAATACGCCGTTGGAGATTGAATGAACGTGGTTGCGACTAATTTTATTTTTGACCCAACTGTGTAAAGGTGTAATTCGGGCTACAGCGCGCGTAACAACAAAATCATAGTCGCTATCGGCCTGTTCGGCGCGGCAGTGCTGGGCACGGACATTGGTGATGTTAAGTGCTTCGGCCACTGCTTCTACCACTTTTATTTTTTTCCCAATGCTGTCAACCAAATGAAATTCAGCTTCTGGAAACATAATGGCCAACGGAATGCCAGGGAAGCCACCTCCTGTACCGACGTCTAGGATGCTGGCAAATTCGGCAAATTGCACCACTTTGGCAATCGCCAGCGAATGCAAAACATGGCGCTCATAAAGATTTTCAACGTCTTGCCGTGAGATAACGTTGATTTGGGCGTTCCAAAGAGCGTATAATTCCTTCAAACGTGCAAAACGGTCGTGTTGAGAAGGAGTGAGATGGGGAAAATATTTTTCGATGATTTCCATGATCAAATGGCTTTACCGCCAGCGTACTTTTTTGCGTCGATTGGTCCACATCACCACCGACATAACGATGTAATAAATAAATAAAACAAAATCCATGAATGGAATCGCAAACCAGCCTACAGATTTGTACAGCTTACGCGAAGCAATTCCTAAAACAATCCATTGGGATAATAAGCGTATTCCAAAAATAGCGGCAATGATGATAAGATAGCCTAATTGCAAAGGTGGAAACGATACGCCTCCCCAGATTCCTAAACCAATAAAGAACACCCAACTGAGCACATGTGTTCCCGATAAAACTGATAGCCGAACTTTATTGGGAAATTTGTAGTACTTACTTACGGAGAGGTGACGTTTCTTTTGCCAGTACCACGCCGACCAAGTACTTTTGGGAATAGACACCATAAAGGCGTCGGGGTCAAGGCAAACAGCGGTGTTTTGGGCAGTTGCTATTTCGTTCATCAAAAGGTCATCGTCTCCTCCCGTTACCCGCAAGTGACTATAAAAGCCTTTGTTTTGAAGAAATAGTGACTTACGGTACATCAAATTCCGACCAACGCCCATGTAGGGTTTTCCTGCCAAGGCCAAGGATAGGTACTGAACCGCCACGTAAAATGTCTCAAAGCGAATAAGTCGATTGAGAAACCCTGGTTGCTTTTCGTAAGGTGAAAAACCTACAACGATTTGTTTGTCCGAAGTCAAACACGCAACCATCCCCTTGATCCACTGGTCGGTGGTAGGGCGACAGTCGGCATCGGTCAGTAAAATAATGTCATGTTTGGCACTGCGTATGGCCGTCGTGATGGCGTATTTTTTAGGAGTGACGTGGTCGTATTCCTGCTCGATATGTAAAAAACGAACACGTTTCCACGTTTGGGCTTCTGTTTCGGCAAGATCAACCGTGCCATCCCAGGAGCGATCATCCATGACAATCACTTCATAGTTGGGATAGTCCTGCTCATTAAGCATTGGGAGCAATGCACGTAAATTTTCGAGTTCGTTGTGCGCACATACTACAACAGACACCGCAGGAAGCTGGGTAGGAGGCTCGGTAGAGCGCCTAAAGAGCAGTCTTGAAAAAACGCCCAAAATGTAATAAAGCTGAACGACGACCACGGCGCCGAATATGCCTAACGATAGATTAACAACGGGATGTGAAGACCAATCAGGGAAATAAAGTATATCCATGCATTCTCAATAAGTGCGCAAATATAACGGGGTATTTTGGCATACAGAAAGTTGCGGGACTAGATAAACCAATATTGACCTTTATTTTTGCAGAAAAAGTGCATCAAGTGCGCAAAAAATTAATTAAACGAACACGGATGAAATTTGACTTAGTGACCAACGACCCGCATTCAAAAGCCCGCGCAGGGGTTGTTCATACTGACCACGGGGCGATTCAGACGCCTATTTTTATGCCAGTAGGTACGGCGGGAACTGTAAAGGCGGTACACCAACGTGAATTAAAAGAAGACATCAAGGCGCAAATAATTTTGGGAAATACCTACCACTTGTATTTGCGTCCAGGACTGGATATACTCGAAAAAGCAGGAGGACTACATAAATTTAACGGTTGGGATTTTCCTATTTTGACCGATAGTGGGGGCTATCAAGTGTATTCGTTGGCAGGGACGGGGCGAAAGATTACCGAAGAAGGGGTGAAATTTAAGTCGCACATCGACGGGTCTTTGCACTTTTTTACGCCTGAAAGCGTCATGGATATTCAGCGGCGAATCGGAGCCGATATTATCATGGCGTTTGATGAATGTACCCCTTATCCGTGTGACTTCTCGTACGCAAGGAAGTCTATGGAAATGACGCACCGCTGGCTGGCACGCTGCTGCGAGCGATTTGATGCTACGGAGTCGATGTATGGTTATAGCCAGACATTGTTCCCGATTGTCCAAGGAAGTACGTACAAAGACTTGCGACGCCAATCGGCCGAATTTATTGCGAGCATGGGGCGAGAAGGAAACGCCATTGGTGGGCTTTCGGTAGGAGAGCCCGCCGAAGATATGTACGAAATGACGGAGTTGGTGTGTGATATTTTACCCAAAGACAAGCCTCGGTATTTGATGGGTGTAGGAACCCCCGAAAATATATTAGAGTGTATAGCCCTTGGTATTGACATGTTCGACTGTGTACTTCCTACACGCAACGCCCGCCACGGTATTTTGTACACCACGCAGGGAGTGATTAACATCCGAAATGAGAAATGGAAGGATGATTTTAGTCCAATTGATGAAACATTGGGAGGTTATGTGAGTTCTTTTTATTCAAAGAGTTACCTGCGCCACCTGATTAAATCAGAAGAAATCTTAGGTTCGCAAATTGCCAGTGTTCACAACCTAACTTTCTACTTGTGGCTTGTGGGTCAGGCTCGTGAGCAGATTTTGGCAGGTACCTTTGCCCAGTGGAAGAACGAAATTTTAAAGAAAATCAACCAGCGGCTTTGAAAATTGGGCAAAAAGAATTTTCTTTAGAAAGCCAAAACATTTTTGAAATAAAAATTGAATCTCTACTTTTGTTGTCGAATTTGGTTCGGAAAGACTATTTTTGCCGTAGTAGAAGTCATTAAGATAAAGATAAACGTATCCCCCTTATTCAACATTACAAAAAGGTTTATTATGAAAAAAGTATTTCTGCTTGTCACGTTCTTAGTGTTGGGAACATGCTTGCTTGAGGCTCAAGCACAGTATAATCCGAAAGCTCCTTATGAAGGTCCCTACAAAATGAACACTTGGTCATTAGGAGTCTATGCGGGTCCAAGTCAGTTCTATGGTGACTTGCGTGAGTATGACTTTTGGTCCGTTGGGACGAACAATTTCGATAGCCAGTCGGAACGTGGAACCATGCACGTGGGTCTAACACTTGGCAAACAACTTACCTACCTTTTTGGAGCACGCCTCGATGTAGGCGGAGGTAACCTCAAGGGAATGAAGCGCCGTATTTACCAATCGTACTTCAACGCCAACTATTTCCAAGCGGATGTAGCTGCAACTGTTAACTTGAAAGGGTTGCTCTTTGGCCCTACCAAGATGAAGCGTTGGAAAATGGACGTTTATGGTGGTGTGGGTCAAATCTGGTTCCGTTCAACGGCTTATCAGTTAGGCTCAGGTCGTTTGCAACGCCGTTCGGATGATTCTCCGACTTTGCGTAACGACATTACAGCGTTGAACAAAAAAGCTTCTGCCTATACGCAGGAGTGGGTGATTCCTGTCGGGTTCACTACTTCGTATGAACTGACGAAAAACCTTGATTTAGGTTTGGATTTCCGTTTGAACAACGTAAATACTGAAAAATTAGACGCTACCGTAGGTGGTGATCCATCGGCCATATATGATGGTGGAGAAGGTGGCCGCTTGTACCAAGGAGGAACTGCTACCAGTTTCTTAGGAACTCCTAAAGGCAACTCGGCGCTTGATAAGTATGGCTTCTTTGCTATTAGCTTGACCTACAAATTGGGCAAAAACCCACTTCGCGTAGAAAAGAAAAATGGCAAATGGGCGTATGATTTCAATGCTTTGGATGCTGGAAAAGGCTTTTACCATTTGCGTTATACCGATCCTAAGTTGTTGGTTAAACCACCAAAAATCCTTTCATTGGCCGAAATCGATTCGATTGCTAAAGCCAACAAGCCAAAAGAAATCGACCCTCGTTTGTTGATAGATACCGACAACGACGGTGTGTCTGATTACTTCGATAAAGAGCCAAATACCCCTGCTGGAAGTATCGTAACGGGTGCTGGTCAGAAAATTGATTTCGACAAATACGTGAAAGATGCCTTGCCAGGTATGGCTTGTTCAGAAATTTTTGCCAACGTATTGTTTGATACTGACAAAGCCATCATCAAACCAGAATTCTACGACTTGTTGAACAAAGTAGTAGAGTTGATGAACAAAACACAATGCCGCCTCCAAATGGCTGGTCACGCCGACCGTCGTGCATCTGACCGCTACAATGTAGCTTTGTCTGAGCGCCGCGTAAATGCCGTGAAACAGTACTTGTCACAAGCAGGTTTGAAAGATCCAAACCGCATTGTGGTGGACGCTTACGGTGCATTCAAGCCAATCGCTGACAACGGTACAGTAGATGGATTGAAGAAAAACCGTCGCGTTGAATTGAAATTGATGCCATAGGCACTCAAAATAGCATAATTTGAAACGGCCCTGACCCCAAATGTCAGGGCCGTTTCATTTGGTACTCAGTGGAGTAGTATGCTATATTTGTGGATTCATTAAAGAACAAAATGTATCAACAACTCCTCAGGAAAGAAAATCAGATAGCTGTCATTGGTTTGGGGTATGTAGGTTTGCCTATTGCCCTAGAATTTGCAAAGTATTTTCGGGTCATTGGTTTTGACATTAACCATAGCCGTGTTGAGCTGATGCAACGTGGTATTGATCCTTCACAAGAAGTAGAGGCGTCGGTGTTTGATGGGAAGGATATTGTTTTTACCTCAAATATGGAAGATTTGCGGCAAGCCCAATTTTTTGTGGTAGCTGTTCCGACCCCCGTTGATGATTACAAAGTGCCTGACCTGAAACCATTGATAGGCGCATCGCACACCATTGGTAAAGTTCTAAAAAAGGGAGACTACGTGATTTATGAATCAACCGTCTATCCAGGGTGTACTGAGGAAGATTGTTTGCCGATTCTAGAGAAAGAATCTGGTTTGAAACTTGGAGAGGATTTTAAAATAGGCTACTCACCCGAGCGAATTAACCCAGGAGATAAAGACCGTACCATTGACAAAATTCTAAAAATTGTGTCGGGGAGTGATGCCGAGGCGTTAGAAGAAATTGCCCAAGTCTATGGCCAAATTATTTCAGCGGGAATTTATAAAGCCCCGACAATTAAGGTTGCCGAAGCGGCTAAAGTGATTGAGAATACCCAACGAGATTTGAACATTTCGCTGATGAACGAATTGGCGATTATCTTTGACCGTATGGGGATAGATACCAAAGATGTGATAGAGGCGGCAGGGACGAAATGGAATTTTATCAAATTTTACCCAGGCTTGGTAGGAGGACATTGCATTGGCGTTGACCCTTATTATTTACTTTATAAAGCCAAAAAATTAGGTTACGACCCACAAGTTATTCATAGCGGGCGCCGGATCAATGATGGAATGCCTGCCTTTATCGCCAAGCGTTTGATACAAATGCTGATTCAGAAAAGTAAGAGCCCACAAAACGCCAAGGTGCTGGTGATGGGAATTACCTTCAAAGAAAATGTGTCAGACATCCGTAATTCGAAAATAGCGGACTTAATCAAAGAATTGATGAGCTTTTCGGTCAATGTTCACATCGTTGACCCGTATGCTTCTCCCAATGAAGTAGCGCACGAATATGGCCTTACGCTGATGGACAAGCCTTCAAACGATTATGATGCAGTGATTGTGTCGGTGGGGCATAATGAATACAAAGCACTAGATATTGATTACTTTAAACAAATCATGAAAGAAGCCCCCATTCTGATGGATTTGAAAGGAATGTATCGAAATACGGACGAGAAAATAACTTATTGGAGACTTTAACTTCAGTCGATAGTCGGTAGTTGATAGTCCATAGTTCATGGTTTATAGCCTACAGTGATTTTCTGTTGGCTGCTGACCATCGACCATTGACCATCGACCATTGACCATTAACTGCCAACTTTAAACAAAATGTACGATTATCTAATTGTTGGTGCTGGATTGTTTGGAAACATTTGGGCGCACGAAGCCACTAAACGCGGGAAAAAATGCTTGGTCATCGACCGCCGAAACCACATCGGTGGGAACACTTACTGCGAAAATGTAGAAGGAATCAATGTGCACTACTACGGCGCGCATATTTTCCACACCAACGACAAAGAGATTTGGGACTACGTAAATTCGTTTGTGGAGTTTAATCGCTACACCAATTCGCCCATTGCTAATTACTACGGGGAGTTGTACAATTTGCCGTTTAATATGAACACCTTTTACCAAATGTGGAAGGTGAAAACGCCTGAAGAAGCAAAAGCTAAAATTCAGGAGCAAATTGAAGCGGCGAATATCAAAGACCCTCAAAACTTGGAAGAACAAGCCATTTCGTTGGTAGGAACAGACATCTACGAAAAACTTATTAAAAGCTATACCGAAAAGCAATGGGGGCGTAAATGCGTTGATTTGCCAGCATTTATTATCAAGCGTTTGCCCGTTCGCTTTACGTTTGACAATAACTATTTTAACGACCGCTACCAAGGAATCCCGATTGGTGGATACAACAAGTTGAACGAAGCCTTGCTTGAAGGAACGGATGTGCGTTTGGGCGTAGATTTTTTTCAGAATCGTGCTGAATTAGAGGCGTTGGCGAAACAAGTCGTCTATACGGGGCAACTGGATGAATACTTCGGTTTTCAATTAGGGTATTTGGAGTACCGTAGCTTGCGTTTTGAGCACCAAACGCTGGATACTGCTAACCACCAAGGAAATGCCGTGGTGAACTATACCGACGGCGAAACAGCGTTTACGAGAATCATCGAACACAAGCATTTTGAGTTTGGAACGCAAGAGAAAACGGTGATTACGCACGAGTATCCGCAAGAGTGGACGCCAGGACAGGAGCCTTATTATCCTGTCAATGACGATAAAAACGACCGTTTGTTGAGAGAATACCGCAAATTGGCGGAAGCTGAAACCAACGTGATTTTCGGAGGGCGCCTAGCAGAATACCGCTACTACGATATGCACCAAGTGATTGGCTCGGCTTTAGTGAAAGTACGTAAACATTTCGGCGAATAAAACAGGGAAGTTTTACCCAACAAAAAAGCGGAGCAAATACTTGTTCCGCTTTTTTGTTGGACAATTTTCTGACTATAGAAAAGTAAGTTGCTGATATTCAGGATGGCGTTGGATGTAGGTTTTGATAAAGGGACAAAGCACGCGCACTTTTAAATGGTGCTTCTGGGCGTAATCCAATACGTGTTTAGCCAAACCCGACCCTATCCCTTGCCCTTCCAACGATGGAGGTACTTCTGTATGATAAAAGGTGATTTGCTCGTCTTCGGTTTGGGCATAATCGACAAAAGCCACTTGTCCATCAATCCACCATTCAAAGCGATTTTCTTCGGTATTATTTACAATAGGGACGTTCATTTGTTGTTATTTTAAGTTATCAGTCCAGTTGAAGCGGTCACTTGGTGAAAACTTCCACGGAGCCTGATTGGTTTCAAGGTTGTTAAACATGGCGTTCCATGAGCTTGGTGCTTGGGCTTCGTCCATGATTTTATAACGGCGTAATTGAAGAATAATGTCTAACGGACTAATAAGAACGGGGCATTCCTGGACGCAGGCGTTGCAGGTTGTGCAGGCCAAAATCTCCTCTTCGGAGATATAATCACCGAGCAAACTTTTGCCGTCGTCTTTAAATTCGCCACCGTTGGCCAGCATGATTTTGCCTACATCTTCCAAACGGTCGCGGGTATCCATCATGATTTTGCGCGGTGAAAGGGCTTTACCTGTAATATTGGCGGGGCAAGAAGATGTACAGCGCCCACATTCGGTACAAGAATAGGCGTCCATCAAGTTTTTCCAACTCAAATCGGTAACGTCTTTTGCGCCAAAACGACCAATTTCGGCGGGAGCCTCAGTGGCATCAGGTTGGTCTAAACCGAGCATGATTTTTACCTCTTTGGTGATTTCTGGCATATTTTGCATTTCTCCTTTGGAGGTAAGATTGGCAAAATAGGTATTGGGAAAAGCCAAAAAGATGTGGAGGTGCTTTGAGTACGTTACGTATAAGGCAAAGGCGAAAATTCCTAAAATATGGAACCACCACGCCCCCCGCTCAATGGCAATGAGGACGCCGTCTGATAAACCTGAATATAAAGGTTGCAAAAAAGTACTAAAGAAGAAACCACCTACCAGTGGATAATGCTCCGCGCCACGTTCTTGCAACAAGGCATCGGCCGCATTCATGCTCAAAATAGCGAACATCAAGACAATTTCCGTTACTAAAATAACGTTGGCATCCAGCGCAGGAAAACCATTTAACTCGCGGTGACGCGAGGGTTGTAAGCGTTCTACGTTGGTGATATTGCGGCGAATCAAGAAAATAACGCAGACGGCAAGGACGCCAACGGCCAAAAACTCGAAGAAATTGATAAGTGTGTGGTAAAAACTTCCAAGTACGGGAGCAAACAAACGGTGCGTACCCAAAAGCCCATCTAAGACAATTTCAAGCACTTCGAGGTTGATGAGTAGGAACCCCGCATAAACGACAAAGTGCATGATTCCAACAATGGGTCGGTCAAACATTTTCTTTTGGCCAAACGCTACGCGTATCATGGTACTCAGACGTTCGTTGGGGCGGTCAGTGCGGTCGTCGGATTTGCCTAGCTGAATCGTTTTTTTGATGATTCCTACCCGTTTTGACATAAGCCATGCCGTTACTCCTAACGCCACGGCAAAAAGAACTTGTTGAGCTATCTGCATTTCGGTTTTTAGGGTTGATTATATTTTGTCATTTCGTCGGTGGTCTGCAAGCATACCATTGACAAATATCGTGAAAGTTTACTGAACTCAAACAAGGAGGTGTATATTTGTTTTACGCCCTATTTCTCCCTCAAAGAATGAATTTGACTCCTGATATTCTTAAAAAATACCTGCGCCGTTTGACCAATCTGAGCAGTCGAAACCGTTCGTTGTTGTTATCAACGCTTTCGGCTGACCAGTTTTTGGATTGGAAGGCGTTGGATTTTGTGGACAATCGCTCGGCATTTGATGTTTTGAGCGACCTGATTGCCCAGAAAAAAACGGTTCGGTTGGGACAAGTGATTGACCCGCGTTCGGAAAAAGGCAATGAAGTGAGCAAGCGGTTGCGGAAATTGGCCCGTACGGAGCGATTTATCGAGGAAGAACGTGGTTCGGAAGATTTGTACGTGGGCTATCCGTTTGTGAGAGGAAAATTGATGGACGGAACAGTGATACATGCGCCTTTGGTATATTTTCCCGTAACGCTTCAAAAAAACGAAGAAAATGTCGCCTACTGGGAGCTTCGTCGTCGCCCCGAACCAACCTTGCTCAATCGTAGTTTTTTGTTGGCCTATGGGTATTTTAATCAGATAAATATTCCCGATGAGTTGTTGGAAAAAAACCTAGAAGAACTAAGCCGAGACTCGTTGGTATTTCGGACGGAGTTGTACGAACTGCTCAAAGAAAGCGCGCTTAAACTCAACTTCAACCAAGCTATTTTTCAGGATACGTTGCAGTATTTTGATGAATGTTCAAAAGCAGATTTGGAGCTTTTGGAACAAAATGGCGAACTAAAACTCTTTCCTGAGGCAGTTCTGGGGATTTTTCCGCAAGCGGGGAGTTATTTAGCCCCCGACTACGAAGCGCTTATTTCGCAAGAGGGACAACTGGGTAATGATGAAGAGGCAAAGGTTTTTTTAGCCCCAATTAAAGAAGCCAATACGTTTACGGCTTTTCCGCAGGATGCGTCGCAAGAACAGGCGCTGCTGAGGGTAAAGCAGGGGGAGTCTTTGGTGGTAGAAGGGCCGCCAGGGACGGGTAAGTCGCAGTTGATTGCAAACCTCATGACCGATTTTGCTGCGCGTGGTAAACGTGTACTTTTGGTATGTCAAAAACGGGTTGCGTTGGATGTGGTGTACGAACGACTTCGACAAGTGGGCGTAGCGCCTTTTGCGGCGCTTATTCACGATTTTAAAAACGACCGAGCGGATTTGTACGCCCAACTTGATGCCCAAATTGGCCAAGTCGATGAGTACCAAAAGCAGAATTATGCGCTGGATTCGATTGTGTTAGATAGGCAGTTTTTGCAAGTAAGTCGCTCGATGGAACAGCTTTGTAGTGAGCTCAATGCCTTCAAAGAGGCGCTTTTTGATGCTAATGAATGTAGTTTGTCGCCCAAAGAATTGTACCTCACCAGTTCGTCGCAGGCAGTCAATATTCCCGTTCCTCAGTTTCGACAGTTTCGGTTTGACGATCGCTTGGAAGCATTTTTACAAAAACTGCGCCGCTTGGAACAATATCACCGTTTTTTGCCTTCACCGCATCCTTGGGAAGAACGAGTTGACTTTTCACGCATTGGTTTTCAAGAAATAACAGGGGTAAAAAATACCATTGAAGAAGCGGTTCAAACCTATGAATATACCCAAAAATCGACCAGCGAGTGGTTGGGACAAACACTAAATGCGGCTCATTTATGGCAACTTCATCGGCTAGATACCCAAGTAAGAACATGGCAAGAACGATTGCAATTCCCCCTGAATTGGGATTTTTTTGAGCGTAGCGTCAGCGGAAAAATGCCCAAATCGCTCACACAATGGTTAGCTAAGGCACACAAAAGTGAGCAAAAATTAGTGGGAGGGTCAGTTTTAATGGATGAACTTTCAACATCCGAACTGCCTCGTTTTGAACACCGCCTTGAGGCATTGATACAGGCCCGTCAGTCGGTAGTAAAATGGCTATTTTATTCGGATAAAGACTATTTTCGAGACCTTACGGCTTCTCTTGGTTTAACCCTAGAGCTGACTGATTTGTACCAACTGCGGCAACGACTCGAAAACCGAAAAGCATTGGAGCAGTGGGTGGACGAGGTTGAAAATAAGTTAGCGATTTCGATACGAGAAAGAAGTATGAGTCAGACCCTGCTTCGGTGGGAGGAAGTGGTAGCTGCAATGGAACAAACGGCACAGCTACAGTTTGAAATCCAACAAAATGCCCCTTTTCTGGACAATTTGGCTTTAAAAGGAAAAGAAGAATGGGAGAGCGTGACAAAGCAGTTATTGACTTTGGCCTCGGAATTTTCGGGTAAGTACCAACGTTGGCAACGTTATTTGACCGAAGATCAGTTGTCGCGGTTGGAGGAGTCGGCTGCGTACGGAGCAGAACTAAAAAAAGCGCTTGAGGCAAATTTTGATGCTTTGGTAGAAATGGATTCGTTGAAAAATGAATTGTCCGAATCAGAACGAGAAATATACGAAAGGCTGCAAACCGAAACATCGCATTCTTGGATAGATGTACTTCAAAATTCGCTACGGCTGGCTTGGCTGGCGTATTTGGAAGAAAAAAATCCTGTGCTTAGGGCGGTTTCATCCTTAAAAATGAGTCAGTGGGAAGAAGAACTCCAGCAGCTTATTGAACAAAAACAAGCGCTGAGTAGAGAGATATTGGGGATGCAACTGCGTGAGCAAACCTACAAAGAAATTAGCTTTAATCGCTTGCAAAACCGCACAACCTACCGCGAATTGCAGCACCAAGTGACCAAAAAGCGGAAGATTTGGCCCGTACGAAAATTGATGGAACACCAGGCCGAAGAGGTTTTTCACTTGATACCGTGTTGGATGGCGTCGCCTGAAACAGTTTCGGCGGTTTTTCCGCTTCAGAAAGGGCTGTTTGATGTGGTGATTTTTGACGAAGCCTCTCAATGTTACGCCGAATATGGCATTCCCGCGATTTATCGGGCAAAGCAGGCCGTGATTGTGGGCGATAGCAAGCAATTGGCACCGTACGATTTGTATCGAGCCCGTTATGAAGACGAAACCGAAGAAGAGCACGTTGCATTGGAAGTGGAGTCGTTGTTGGATTTGGCCAAACATTTCTATTCGGATACGTTGCTACAAGGGCATTACCGAAGCCGTTCTTTGGATTTGATTGATTTTTCAAACCAACATTTTTACAAAAACAAACTTCGGCTACTGCCTCATTTTCAGGATATAAACGAAAACATCCCAGCGATTGAATACGCCAAAGTAGATGGAGTTTGGGAACAAAACCGCAATACGACAGAGGCTGAGAGGGTGGTAGAGTTGGTGAAAATGTTGCAAAATGAGCAACCGAACGCGTCGGTGGGTGTAGTGACGTTTAACTATCCGCAGCAACAGTTGATTGAACAGCTCCTGCAAGAAACGATCGAACAAGGCGAGGTAGGATGGAAGAAGTCATTTTTTGTCAAAAACATTGAGAATGTACAAGGAGATGAGCGTGATATTATTATTTTTTCGGTGGGATATGCGCCTGACGCTCGCGGACGATTTCGTGCTCAATTTGGGAGTTTGAATGCCCGTGGTGGAGAAAACCGATTGAATGTGGCGGTCACTCGGGCGCGGCAAAAGGTGTATGTGGTGACGAGCATTTGGCCCGACCAGCTTCAGGTAGAAACAGCGGTGCATTCGGGACCTAAACTGTTGAAGTCGTACTTAGCGTATGCGCTGAATGTGTCTTCGGGGGCCTACCGTCCACGGCCATTAGAACTTAATAAACGACCGTCGAGCTGGCTTTTGAAACATCGTTTGCAGCAAACTGCATTGGAAAAAGGGGACACTTTGTTAGAAGAGCTTCCTTTTGCGGATTTGACGGTGAAAAGAGGAGAGAGCTACGAAAAAGTTGTTTTGACTGACGATGAGTTGTACCAACAAGCGATTTCGGTCAAAGAATCACATGCTTACATCCCGTTGCTGCTGCGAGCCAAAGGATGGGGTTTTGAACGTCGTTGGAGCCGCGAGTGGTGGCGGGGAAAATAATTTTTCACGCAGATGTTCTGTGTGCCAGAATTTTTTATTTGAGTTCCAACGCAATAGCACAGAAAAGCGTCATTGGGGTATAAACACCTTAAACCCCCACGCTTGCCATGAGACGTTTACTTTTACCTATTCTTTTTATTGTTGGTCTTGCGCAATGGTCGTGTACCGACCGCTGTACCGAAACGCGTAAGTACAAACGCTTCACGCCCGTGACCATTTCATTGGCCGAAATTCGTCAAGGCGTACGTACCGAAACGGCGCACGCACTGGAAACGCCAGGGAAAATCTACACCAAAGGGAATTATCTATTTATCAACGAGCAAAAAAAAGGCTTACACATCATTGATAATTCTAACCCTGCCGCACCCAAAATCATTTCATTCATTACCATTCCAGGCAATGGCGACATGGCCGTTCGTGGGAATATTTTATACGCCGACAGCTATTCTGATTTGGTGGCGTTGGATATTTCTAATCCATTGGAGGTGAAAGAAATAAGCCGTCAAAAAGATGTGTTTCAGACGGGTCAATTCGATGGCGCTTGGTGGTCGCTCAACACAACCACGGGAGCGATTCACGACCAAAAGATGCAGATTGTCACCGAAACCATTCAAACCAACTGTGAAAATAGCAACGGTTCGTGGTGGGGAGGTACATTTTTGGCGATGGATAGCCGCAGTGCCGCTCTTCAGTCTAGCACTGTTCCGTCGAACTCAAATGCGCAAGGACAAGCAGGGTCGATGGCGCGTTTTGCTTTATATGACAAGTATTTATACACGGTAAGCCAAAGCGATATGCAGCTTTTTGACATTGGCATACCGTCGCAGCCCAAAGCTTCAACAAAAATCAGATTGGGTTGGGGAATCGAAACTATTTTCCCGTACCGCGACAAGCTTTTTATTGGTTCTACGACAGGAATGTTTATCTATGACAACAGCAATCCTGAAAACCCGCAGCACATGTCAACCTTCCAACACGCCATGTCGTGCGACCCTGTCGTGGTGACTGACAACCGTGCTTACGTCACGTTGCGTTCGGGAACTAATTGCAACCGTGGGCTAAATCAACTCGACGTGATTGATATTACTGATTTGCGGACTCCTCGCTTGTTGAAATCGTACCCGATGCAAAATCCACACGGTTTGGGGGTTGATTACCCTAATTTATACTTGTGTGAAGGCACGCACGGACTTAAATCATTGAACATTGCCAATGATTTTGACGTCAAGCAATTACAACATTTGAAAGACATGGACGCGTACGACGTGATTCCGTTGTCTAACAAGACACTTTTGATGATTGGCAAAGATGGACTTTATCAGTTTGACGTTTCAAACCCGTCGGGACTTCGTGAAATCAGTAAGATTCCAGTAAAACGGGTTGAAATTTAAACCAACTCCTGAAAACATGAAAAAAATACGGATTGCTTTGATATTCAGCTATTTACTGACTTGTGCATTCGTCGCATCCGCCCAGTTTAAACCGCATTATGTCAACATGACGGAAGTGGGAGGGTTGTTTGGGCGAGTGGTGTATGATATTCCGTGGAGGGTTCCCGTTCAGCAACAAGTCGAAAATCGCCTTAGTTTAACGTTACAAACATTCAACGGTGTCCAACTAAAGCCACGCATGGCCGTGGGACTGACAACGGGGTTGGATTGGTACCAATCGGCCTTATTGATGCCCGTTGCGGCAGGCATCCGCTACGATTTAGCCAAAAGTAAAAACAACGTGACCTTGTTGGGAATGCTGGATGCGGGCTACGGGTTTCAGTGGCTACATGCCGATGCAACGGGCTACAAGACCGACGGCGGAATGATGATTAGTCCAGGGTTAGGTTTAAAGTTTGGTTTAAAATCAGGAAGTGCGTTGGTGCTTTCCCTCAGTTACAAGCGACAGCACGCCAAATCCACCGAGCCTTTGGGTTGGGGAGAAATAGAGAAGTGGGAAAACCGCGTCTATAACCGAATGGCCGTGCGATTTGGCTTCGTATTTTAAAAATATGGATGGCGCGGGCGTCCTGCGCTCGCTCTCAGTAGTCGCTCGTGTCCCACGAGTGACTACTATTTCAAGGCTTCCAGCCTGTGACCTCAAAGACCATCCCATCGAATTTTCACTCCACCCCGCGAATAGGTTGCAAACATGACAGGAGGGTCAAAGGATAGCATTGAAACCGCTGTTACTCCACCGCCTGCATCCTTTTCAGTATAACCCCACATCAGGTATTTCTTCAATTTTTTCGTAATGTGTTTGGGAAATTGCTCATTTCCTTGGAACATACGGCCTACCCCGTTATCAATCAAAAAATAGTAGCCTTTGTGCTCGAATAAAAAAAAGGGCTTATAATAATCCGTAATTGCTTCAAAAGTGGCAACAGCTTCAAAACGGTAATAAATCGTGTCTTTGACCGCACCAATAGATACGTGAACCACTTTTTCTTTTTCCTTCTGTACTTTATCAATGTACTCATTGAAAATAGATAAGGTAGCACTGTCTTTAATGGTTACTTCCCGAGAAAAACGGGAGGCTTTACTATTTTTCTGGGCAAAGCCATTTTGAATCATCAAGAAGCTGATAGAGAGAAAGATAATTATTTTCATGCTGTAAATTGTAGTCGTTACCGATGGCGCGAGTGTTTCGCTCGTGTCGCTTATTCCAAGGCTTCCAGCCTATTTATAATAAAAGTTAGCCAGTAGCTTCAATCAAGAGCAGGTACTTATTGTAAAGTAGTAGTAAGAGAGGAGTACTTAGGGGAGGATAGAATCTTTTACTGGATTCTTGGTATTTAGTATTATATTTTCTTTTTGAGTTTTGGGGCCATAAATTGCTTGAGCATTCTTTTGGCTTAAAATCTCAAAAACTTCTAAATCAGAAAAATTTATATTTTTTAAATTTTTGATTTTTTCACTTGGTACTTCTATTCCGTTGTATATGAATAGCTTATCTTGAGAATGCTCATACTCAGAGATTTTTTGCTTTAAAAGCGAGAGGTTTGATTTTTGCTTTTTTTCGTGATAAGCTTTGGTCTCAATTATAAGAATACTATTCTTGGTGAGATTGGTGTATTTACCAGGGATAAACTCCCCCAAAAACCTATGTTCAGAGTGTATTTGGTCTTGATTTAAAGATAAAAAATCTAATTCTGAACTTACTTTTTCATCTATGACAATCACAGACTTATTATAGCATGATAAAATGAAGAAGACCATTAAACTATATATGAGTAATTTTAAATGATGGATCATATATAATTGCGGTAAGAGGTTACTTCAACTCCAAAATCTCGCAAGCTTTTTCGGCGGCAGATTGTTCCGCTTTTTTCTTAGAATAGCCATTTCCTGTGGCAAACACTTCACCATCAAGGGTAACCTGTGAAATAAACTCGCGGAAGTGACGGCTGCCGTTCTCTTGGACAATCGAAAAACGCACTTCTTTACCTTCACGTTGCGCCCATTCGATGAGGCGGCTCTTGAAGTTGGCGTTGTTATTGATAAGAGCGTCTAGGTCGTAGTGAGTAAGGAGCTCTTTGGTAATGAATTTCTTGGTAAACCGAAATCCTTTGTCCAAATATACCGCTCCGACGAGTGCCTCAAGGGCATCGCCATACATAGAAGAGTTGGGGGGCATTCCCCGACGGTTGCCGTCAAATTCAATCAGACGGTCGAGGCCGATTTTACGGGCAATGCCATTGAGCGTCTCACGATTTACGATGCGTGAGCGAATTTCAGTAAGGAATCCTTCGTCTTTGTAAGGGAATTTTTTGAAGAGATATTCCGCAATGACCATGCCCAAGACCGAATCGCCGAGGTACTCAAGACGCTCGTTCGATTCTCTAAATCCCTTAATCGACGTCTCCTTAGACGCGGAAGTATGGCGAAAAGCTAACTGGTAAACCTCTATATTAGAAGGTTTTGCGCCGATGATTAGCTCCACGGCCTTTTTAAACTTCTTATCTGGGGATAAGTTCCCAGGCTTGAAGAAATCAATTATGGGATTTAATACCGTAGGCAATTGGGATGAATTTTATCCTTCAAATTTACGAAATATGACGCAAGTATTATGTCCACCGAAGCCAAAAGTGTTACTAAGTGCAATTTTCACTTCGCGTTCTTGCGCTTTATTGAATGTCAAGTTTAAGCGAGGGTTGATGTCTGGGTCATCCGTAAAGTGGTTGATGGTTGGCGGGATAATTCCGTGCTGAATAGCCAGAATCGATGCCACCGCTTCTACCGCTCCTGCTCCGCCCAACAAGTGCCCAATCATTGATTTGGTTGAGCTAATGTTGAGTTTGTAAGCGTGTTCTCCAAAAAGTCGTTCAATCGCTTTAATCTCTTGAGGGTCTCCAATCGGTGTCGATGTTCCGTGGGTATTTACATAGTCCACGTCCTCAGGGTTGATACCAGCGTCTTCAAGGGCATTTTTCATGCACAAGTAAGCGCCGATACCATCAGGGTGGGGAGCAGTGATGTGATACGCGTCCGAAGACATACCACCACCGATAAGTTCCGCGTAGATTTTAGCTCCACGGGCAATCGCATGGTCATAATCTTCGAGAATCAATCCTGCACCACCTTCGCCCAACACAAAACCGTCGCGGTCTTGGTCATACGGGCGAGATGCCGTTAAATAATCGTCGTTACGTTCCGAAAGGGCTTTGAGGGAGTTGAATCCACCCACGCCTGCTTGCGTAACGGCTGCTTCTGACCCACCCGTCAAGCAAAAATCAATTTTGCCCAAACGAATGTAGTTAAAAGCATCGATGATAGCGTTGTTAGAAGAAGCACAGGCCGAAACGGTTACGTAAGTAGGCCCACGGAATCCGTGACGCATCGAAAGAATCCCCGAAGCACTGTCGGCAATCATTTTAGGGATAAAGAATGGATTAAAACGAGGAGTACCGTCGCCTTTCCCAAAAGAAAGCACTTCTTCTTCAAACGTTTTAAGACCTCCAATTCCTGAACCCCAAATAACGCCAGCACGGTCGAGATTTTCCTTTTCAAGGTCTAGCCCGCTATCTTTTACCGCCTCATCGCCAACGACGACAGCAAATTGTGTAAAAAGATCCATTTTACGAGCTTCTTGACGAGGAATAAACTGGGCCATGTCAAGTCCCTTCACTTCGCAAGCGAAGCGGGTTTTGAATTTGGTCGCATCAAATCGGGTGATGGGGCCAGCTCCGCTGACACCGTTAAACAACCCTTCCTTGTATTCCGATAGTGTGTTACCGATGGGAGTCAACGCCCCCATACCTGTCACTACCACTCGCTTTAGAATCATAAAATGGATCTATAAGTTACAAAAAATATGCTTATTTGACGTTTTCTTCGAGGTATTTTACTGCTTGACCTACAGTGCCGATGTTTTCAGCTTGGTCATCAGGAATTGATACGTTGAATTCTTTTTCGAATTCCATGATCAATTCTACCGTGTCAAGCGAATCCGCACCAAGATCGTTTGTGAAGCTTGCTTCATCAGTCACTTCGGCTGCATCTACGCCTAATTTGTCAACAATAATCTGTTTTACTTTGCTTGCAATCTCTGACATTTTTGTGAGAAGTTTGGTTCAAAATCGCTGCAAAGTAATGTATTTCAAAGCATATTGTCAAATATAAAATTTCTTCCTTGAAATCATTTCTTCGACAATGTCAGGCACCATGTACCGAATAGAACGATTGTTTTTGATACAATCACGAATATATGTTGCGGATATGTCGAGTAGCGGGGCCGAAATGAATTGTACGGCAGGGTGATTGCCAAATTCGTGAGGAGCCGAATTTGGACGTGGATAAACGTATAAACCGTAGTACTGAAGGATGGCTTCGTGGTTTTTCCAGTTCTTAAATTGCTCCAAATTGTCTTCTCCGATGATTAATTTGAAGGTATGCTGCGGGAATTTTTCTTGCAATTTCGTCAGAGTATCAATGGTATAGCTCGGGCGAGGCATCGAAAATTCTATGTCGGTTACTTTTAATTTAGGGTTGTCCGAAATCGCGCGGTCCACCATGTCAAAACGGTCAAACTCGTGCAGCAGACTCTTGTTTTTTTTGAACGGATTTTGGGGCGAAACCACAAACCATATTTGTTCGAGGTCGGTTGCCGTGGCCATGGTATTGGCAATGATGAGGTGTCCCATGTGAATGGGATTAAATGAGCCGAAGAATAGTCCGATTTTCATGCGTCAGCGTATAGAAAAATAGAATTTATCTGCGAAAATCGCCCGTATTTGCGTCTTCCGATGTTCTATTTTGTAGTTTTGTCTGGTCAAAGTTAAGACTAATTACCATGTTAGAAAAAATCAAAGCCTTGTCGAAGGCCTACGCCGCAGCTACCGTGGCTAACCGACATTACTTACATACAAATCCAGAGTTATCGTTTCAAGAGTACAATACGGCAAAATTTGTGGCCAATGAATTGAAACAAATAGGAATTACGCCCCAAGAAGGTGTTGCTGCGACGGGGGTAGTAGCCCTTGTTGAAGGCCGCAACCCAAGTAGCCGAGTGGTGGCACTACGGGCCGACATGGACGCCCTTCCGATTGTTGAAGCAAACGACGTTCCTTATAAATCACAAAATCCTGGCGTGATGCACGCTTGTGGGCATGATGTGCATACGTCGTCGTTGTTGGCAACAGCACGTATTTTGCACGAACTCCGCGACGAATTTGAAGGGTCGGTAAAGCTGATTTTTCAGCCTGGCGAAGAAAAAATTCCTGGAGGTGCCTCGTTGATGATCAAAGAAGGAGTGCTTCAAAACCCTAGTCCAGCAAGTATTTTAGGACAACACGTTGCGCCTAATATTCCCGTGGGAAAAATTGGTTTCCGTGAAGGTATGTACATGGCCAGTACGGATGAATTGTACTTGACCGTCAAAGGAAAGGGTGGCCACGGCGCGATGCCCGATACCCTTATCGACCCCGTGTTGATTGCTTCGCACGTTATTGTTGGGTTGCAACAAGTCATTAGTCGTAACCGTAAACCCGCCGCGCCGTCGGTCTTGTCGTTTGGAAAAGTGATTGCCAACGGTGCAACCAACGTCATTCCGAACGAAGTATATATAGAAGGTACGTTCCGTTGTATGGATGAAGAATGGCGCGAAGAAGGCTGGAAGCGTATTACCAAAATTGCGCAAGGATTGGCCGAAGCCATGGGCGGAAGCTGCGACGTGGAAGTGCGTAAAGGCTATCCATTCCTCAAAAACCACCCCGAACTCACGCGCCGTACCAAAGCAGCGGCGGTGTCGTACATGGGAGCTGAGAACGTAATTGACCTCGATTTGTGGTTGGCAGGCGAAGATTTTGCATTTTATTCGCAAGTAACTGATGCTTGTTTTTACCGTTTAGGAACGCGTAACGAGGCAAGAGGAATTATTTCGGGCGTACACACGCCTACGTTTGACATTGACGAATCGGCATTGGAAATAGGGCCAGGCTTAATGGCATGGTTGGCGTTAGAGGAATTGAAACTCAGCTAAATTTATGAAGCAGTTATTGATTATAGTCATTTTGATTGTGGGGGTAATTTCGGTGGCTTTGGGACAAGAAACGCCACCGAAACCGACGCCTTTTGCCGTGTCAAAACACCCCTTTACGTATGAAGGTCAGCAGTTGATTGTGGGTCAAAGCATCGGAAATTTAGAAAAAGAATACCGTTTGTTGGAAGACGGAGGGATTTATCGCCGCATCAATTCTGCCAAAGAATTGGAGGTATTGGGTGGACAAACACCCAAAAATGTAGCCACGGCGTTTCAATCGTTGAAAGACATTGATTTTGAAAAAATAGCCTTTCAACACCCAAGCCGTATTTCGTATTTCCTGATTTACAAAAAAGGAAAAAAAGAACACAAAGTAAGCTGGGGCGACCCCAAACACCCCGCACCTGAGGGTGTGGTACGGGTCTATAAAGCATTTATGGGAATGATTCCTAAAGAAATGCGCTTGTGATTTAAGTACGCAATTAAATCGAAACAAATAATCAGTGCCTTAGCATTCTACTTCATCAATGAATCTTTTTTTACGTTTTGCCCTGCTTTTATGGAGTGTTGGTAGCTTTCATTCGCTCTACGCACAGAAAGTAACTTTTACCGTCGCAGTTGATGACCCAGCAACGCACTTGTTTCAGGTTGAAATGAAATACACAGGAACAAAGGCAGGAAAAATTGATTTTAAAATGCCGATATGGTCACCTGGGTATTATCAACGAATGAACTATGCTGAAAAGCTCTTGCACTTTAGTGCGACTACCGCCGACGGTAAGCCGCTGGCCTGGCAAAAGAAAAGTACTACAACGTGGGAAGTAGATGCTCCCAAAGGTGAAATTCGTTTAAAATACGCCATTTTAGCCGATCGTAAATTTGTGGCCAATAGCTACTTAGATGAAGAACGAGGCTACATTGTTCCGACAAGCGTTTTTTTGTACCCTGCTGGAGCGTTGAATTTGCCAAGCACTGTGAACATCTTGCCTTGGGCTAAGTGGAATAAAGTAGCGACAGGGCTAGAACCTGTTGACGGTCGGCTACACTCTTTTTATGCTGCCAACTACGATGTTTTGTATGACAGCCCGATTTTAATGGGGAATTTAGAAGAATTGCCTTCGTTCAAAGTAAAAGGCATTGCGCATCGATTCATTGGGTACAAGCTTGGGGAGTTTGACCGAGCGAAGTTTGTCGATGATTTGAGTAAAATCATTGACAAAGCCTCCGATATTATTGGGGATATTCCGTATAAACATTATACTTTTTTAGCCATTGGGCCAGGACAGGGAGGAATTGAGCACGCTAACTCAACGGCCATAAGTTTTGATGGCTCGGCTCTTAACAGTCCAGAAGGGCGAGTGCGGATGCTGAATTTTTTGGCTCACGAATATTTTCATCATTACAATGTTAAACGCATTCGCCCTGTGGAGTTGGGGCCGTTTGATTACGAAAATGGCAATCGCACCAAAATGTTATGGGTATCGGAAGGATTGACGGTGTATTATGAATACCTGATTCTAAAAAGGGCAGGAATTACGGACGAAAAACAACTCCTGCAGTCGCTTCGAACCAATATCCTTGCTTTTGAAAACAAACCTGGGCGAATGTATCAGTCGCTGGCCGAAGCAAGTTTTGAAACATGGTCGGATGGGCCTTTTGGACGAACTGGTGAGGAGGTAAACAAAACCATTTCCTACTATGACAAAGGCCCCGTAGTGGGGTGGTTGCTGGACTTGAAAATAAGGCACGAAACCCAAAACAAGAAGTCGCTTGATGATGTCATGCAGGCATTGTATCGGCGGTATTATCAGTCAAAAAAGCGTGGTTTCACCGAAACAGAGTTTAAAGATGTGGCGGAGAAAATAGCAGGTACGTCCATAGATGATATTCTTAGGTACGTTACTACTACCCAAGAATTGAAATACCCTAGTTATTTGCATTATGCGGGTTTAGAAATAGATACCACAACCAAAACACTGCCAGGGGCATGGCTTGGGGTATCGACACGGATGCGAAACGATACGGTGATTGTGTCAAATGTTGAGTGGCCATCGCCCGCGTGGGATGCAAAGTTGCGCCGACAAACAGTCTTGCTAGAAATAGACGGACGTCCAGCACGATTGTGGAACGAGGTAATTGCTCAAAAGAAGCCAACCGAGTCCGTTAAGATCGTGTACCTACAAAAAGAAGAGCGAAAAGAAGTAATCGTGCCATTGGGAATAAAAAAAGAAAAAGAGTATCCCATTAGGCGCACTACCAATCCTACGCCTTTGCAAAAAGCAATTTATGAGGATTGGGCGCGATAGAAGGCGCTAAGAATTCCATACCGAATCTATTTTTGTTATATAACACCAATTTAAAATCATCTGTACAACATGCGCTTAAAAGACAAAGTAGCCCTTATTACTGGAGGAAGTAGCGGAATTGGCCGTGAGACGGCATTATTGTTTGCTCAAGAAGGAGCAGCAGTAGTGGTAGCTGACGTAAATGATACCGCAGGGCAAGAAACTGCTGACCTCATCAAAGCTCAAGGCGGTCAAGCGGTCTATGTACGTGCCGACGTATCGAAAGCGGCAGACTGTGAAAACATGGTCGCGGTTGCTGAACAAACATTCGGCAAATTGAATGTTGTTTTCAACAACGCTGGTATCATGCACAGCGACGACGACAACGCCGTTACGACCGAAGAATCAGTTTGGGACTTGACCATGAATATCAACGTAAAAGGGGTGTTCTTTGGTTGTAAATACGCCATCCCAGCGCTTCGTCGCGCGGGTGGAGGAAGCATCATCAATACGGCGTCATTTGTAGCGTTGTTGGGTGCTGCTACACCACAAGTAGCTTATACGGCAAGCAAAGGAGCGGTTCTTTCGATGAGTCGCGAGTTGGCAGTGATTCACGCCCGTGAGAACATCCGCGTAAACGCACTTTGCCCAGGGCCACTACGCACTGAATTGTTGATGAAGTTTTTGAGTACTGAAGAGAAAAAACAACGCCGTTTGGTACATATCCCAATGGGACGTTTTGGCGAAGCCAAAGAAATGGCGTACGCTGTCTTGTACTTAGCGTCGGACGAATCTTCGTACGTAACAGGTACTGAGTTTCTTGTAGATGGAGGTATCACAGCGGCGTACGTAACGCCTGAATAATATCAAAGCTATGAGGTCTGATTACTACGATAAACAGACCTCATAGGTTTAAGAGGTTATCAAAACCTATAAGGTCTGACTGCTTTAATAATTAGACCTTATAGGTTTAAAAAATTATATCACCTGAAACCCGTGTGCATACGGGTCATCTTCGTCGTCGATGGTGATGGTATTGAGGCCATATACTTTGGCCCAACCTTGAATACCAGGCACAATAGCCTCAAAATTACCTACTTTGGCCGTGTCTTCTACCGTGCCAATGAATTTACTTCCAATGATGCTTTCGTGGACGAACGTATCACCTTTTTTTAGTTTACCCTGAGCAGCCCACTGCGCCATACGAGCCGACGTACCTGTACCGCAAGGAGAGCGGTCGATTGCCTTATCGCCGTAGAAAACGGCATTTCTGGCTGATGAAGTAGGGTCGATGACTGCGCCTGTCCACTCAATGTGGCTTAGTCCGTTGATGGTAGGGTCGTTGGGGTGAACAAACGTGTGGTTTTCGTTGATACGTTGACGTAAAACCCGTGCCCAAGCTACCAGTTGTTCGGCCTTGAAGTGTTCAAGCCCTGGGAAGTTTTCTTGCACATCCACAATGGCGTAAAAATTTCCTCCGTAGGCAACATCCACTTTCAATAGCCCCAAATCGGGACATTCGACTTCGATTCCCTCAGCGGCAAGATACGCTGGGACGTTGACCAGTTTTACCCATTTTACTTTGTTACCTACTTGTTCGTAGCTAATAAGTACCAAGCCCGCAGGTGCTTCCATACGCACGATTCCTGGGGTTTTGGGTTTAATGAGCCCGTGTTCGATGGCAATGGTGATGGTGCCAATCGTTCCGTGACCACACATGGGAAGGCAGCCGCTGGTTTCGATAAAAAGCACCGCAACGTCATTTTCGGGGTCGTGAGGTGGGTACAAAATACTTCCCGACATCATATCGTGGCCGCGCGGCTCAAACATTAAGCCTTTACGAATCCAGTCGTATTCACGAAGAAAGTGTTGGCGTTTTTCGCTCATACTGCGTCCTTCCAATAAAGGACCGCCCCCCGCAACTAAGCGTACGGGGTTGCCGCAGGTGTGGGCATCAATGCAGAAAAAGGTTTTTGAAGACACAGCGTAACAGAAATAGTAGTAAAATACTTAAATAAATGTTTGTGTATGAGACGATCATACGAAGCCATAAAAGTAGCTAAAAAACACGACCTAGGCTGCTACAATTGCCACAAAGGTTCATCTTGCCAATGGGGCTTCATCCCTAAGGCATTAGGATCGACAGAGGGGTATTGGCCGAACAAATCGCGTAGTTTGGTAGAAAAAGAATTTTCAGGAGCGATTAGGTTCAATAAGTACCTCATAATACACAAGTGTAAATACAGTTTTTGAGTATCAGAGGGGACATCTTTGACCCACTTGTGCGGAGGACGTGGCAATATTTTAGGCGTTCCTGGTAAATTTCTGTTCCACAAACGGCTATGATGAGCGCAGTGATTTCGAATTTGAGCGATTGATTGTAACCAGCTAGGTAAGTAAGTGTGATTGACAGCTCCCAGCTCTTGGGCAATGGTGTCTTTTGCGCGAACAGTATTTTTTAAATTTCCATAAAGTTTGGATAACGAACCAAAACTGGTTAATTCAAGCGTTTTCCAAGCGGGGGGGAGTCTTGAATCATCCTTGTACTTTTTCTTGTGTTCTTTAATGAAAATGTCTTTCGACCGATCTAATTCCTCTTTGATGCTTGCTAACGTTTCGATAAGCGCTCCTGTATCTTGGAAAATTGCGGTATTTTGGAACCACCAAGGGTCAAACTCATGAGACAAGTGATAGATTAATTTGGTTCTCAAACTAATCTCAATTTTTTCAATGGCATCAAAAAGAATAATTCTCAATTCTCGGTCAAAATTGTACAAATGTACTACGTCTTCAAACTTACTATTTGGTTTAAAGAGGTGGGTTTCTTTGTCACTCTGCATCGGCCACCAGTATCCTGCAAGGCGGTAGTAACTTACTTGAGAAAGGTAATGCTTGGCATAGTCATCGTCATTAAATGTTAGTCCTCTTTCTTTTAACTGAGCGATGTGTTGTTCTATTGTTAGGGCATTTTTATCGTAAATCATAAATAAAATACATCGAAAAATAAGATAAAAACCGAAGCTAGCGATTTAGAAAAACCAAAAATGATAGAGGTGAAGAGACGAACTGAATGGTTATAAAAACAAAAGACTCGCCCTGGTACGCAGTCTTGGAAGACTTTAGCGTGGCGAGTACTGTTGATACAAAGGTACTATAGTTCTTCGATTTTAAAAACTTTAAACCTCGCCTCAAAACTATTCAAATACGATGGCTGTTACTTATCTATTGAAACAAACCAATCTTTAGAACGTATGGCCTACCGCGATTTAAAGCCCAAACAGCTTCTCCAGCTCCACACGCTTGGCGAACTGAAAGCTGCGGGCTACCAGCCCAAATCCATTAAGCAAGAACTCCGCGACAACCTTATTGAGAAATTACGGGCAAAAGAAACTGTTTTTCCAGGCATTTGGGGATACGAAGATACGGTCATCCCTGACGTAGAACGGGCAATTTTGTCGATGCACCATATCAACCTTTTGGGGCTACGGGGACAGGCTAAAACCCGCATTGCGCGATTGATGGTAAACCTCCTCGACGAGTACATTCCTGTGGTGGCAGGCTCTGAACTAAACGACGACCCATTGCAGCCACTATCGCGTTTTGCGCGCGATCTTGTGGACGAGAAAGGTGACCACACGCCGATTGCGTGGGTACACCGTCAGGAGCGATATGCTGAAAAACTAGCCACCCCCGACGTATCGGTAGCCGACCTTATTGGGGACGTTGACCCCATCAAAGCGGCTACGCTCAAATTGCCTTATTCCGACGAACGCGTGATTCACTTCGGACTCATTCCGCGTTCGCATCGTTGTATTTTTGTTATCAACGAATTGCCTGATTTACAGGCGCGTATTCAGGTATCCTTATTTAATATTTTGCAGGAAGGCGACATCCAAATTCGTGGATTTAAACTGCGTTTTCCTCTTGATATTCAGTTTGTTTTCACGGCAAATCCCGAAGATTATACCAACCGTGGAAGCATTGTGACGCCGTTGAAAGACCGTATCGACAGCCAAATTGTGACGCACTATCCTAAGACGCTAGAAATCGGGAAGAAGATTACGGCGCAAGAGGCGGTGGTGAAAACTGAGCAGAAGGGCATGGTCAAAATCAATGAAATCATTAAAGACCTTGTGGAGCAAGTTGCTTTTGAAGCACGTGAAAGTGAATACGTGGATTCGAAAAGTGGGGTGTCGGCACGTTTGACGATTGCGGCTTACGAGAACTTACTTTCAGCCGCCGAACGTCGGGTGTTACTCAACGGTGAAAAAGAAACCTACGTGCGTATTTCGGATTTGTACGGAGCTGTACCTGCGATATGTGGAAAAGTAGAATTGGTCTATGAAGGCGAAGTAGAAGGTCCTGTCATTGTGGCGCAGAACCTGATTGGCAAGGCGATTCGTACGCAGTTTTTGACGTATTTTCCCAATCCTGAATCTCTAAAAAAGAGAAAAGGAGCTAAGAATCCGTTCCAAAAAGTGCAACAGTGGTTTGGAGAAAACGAAATGGATATTTTGAGCGAACTCACCAACCGCGAATACGAAGCCCGTTTAAAGACAATTGAAGGATTAGACGATTTGGTGGATGATTTTCACCGTGGCTTGAGTCGCGAAGAAAAGCTATTCATGATGGAATTTGCATTGCACGGAATGGCCGAACATTCACTCATCGGTAAACAAATGCTCGACCGTGGATTGCACTTCAAAGACTTGTTGAGTAGTATGTTCTCGGGCCCCGACCAAGAAGATGACGAGGACGATGATGTGTTTTAACGTGTCCGTGGATTCTCAAATCCACGGGAATAAGCTTTATTAAATCTTTAAAACAACAGGCCGAAAGTGTAAAAACTTTCGGCCTGTTTGTTTTAACACGAATATGTTGGTGCATTCGGTTTTGAGAAACCGCTGGGTTGGGTATGAGTACCCAACCACACAGGTTTTTTTCGTGCTCGTGGATTCTTTTCGTGTTCGTGGATTCTCAAATCCACGAAGGAGGTTTCTCAAAACCTCATGATGTCTTAGTATTTTGATTCATTCGGTTTTGAGAAACCGCTGGGTTGGGTATGAGTACCCAACCTCACAGGTGAGTACCCAACCACACACGTTTTTTCGTGCTCGTGGCTTCTTTTGGTGCTCGTGGATTCTCAAATCCACGAAGGAGGTTTCTCAAAACCTCGTGATGGCTCAGAATTTGGTCACAGCACTTACGATGGGGATAATTCCGTTTTCGTAACGCTGTTGAAGAAAACTCTGACGTAAGTACGAAGGCAATTCCTCAATCCACTGTTGATAGGCTTTTAAACCCATTACTTTGGCCACATAACATTCGTGGATAAAGTTGAGGTACTTCACAATATTGAGCAATGACTGATGAAACTTTGGCACGTCGATGTCAGCTTCCACAAAACGCTCAATTTCTCGCTGGGTACCCGAAATTTTCAACCGACTCATGAGGTCAAAATAGGTCGTTGGCCCCGTGTGTTTGGCGATTTCTTCCCAGTGTGTTGC
This sequence comes from Runella limosa DSM 17973, assembly GCF_000482465.1. GTDB lineage: Bacteria > Bacteroidota > Bacteroidia > Cytophagales > Spirosomataceae > Runella > Runella limosa. Next base: position 82,724 of record NZ_AXVJ01000040.1, on the reverse strand, counting down.
ACCAAATTTGGTGATAATTTTTCCCGTTTTTGAGCGCAATGCTTTTTCTGGGTTTGCTTGTAAACGGCGGCGGTAAGCCCGTAAGCGTAAGTCACGCGTTGTCTTTAAAAACTGAGCAATGTGCGCTTCGGCTTGTTTCGGCGTTTCGAGCGGTTGGAGCAATGCTTGTTCGGTAGTTTGCGGTAATTGATGATAGGTATAGTGTCCTAGCGGCCCATCGACATAAAATCCAATGGATTCGGGATACCAGCCTTTGGCAACATACCCATTAATAATTTGTCCCACGACGGCTTCAATCGGCACGTCAATTCCTTGGATGGCTAAAAACGCTTTGGCTCCGTATAAGACACTATAGTAGGCTTGCGGAAACGTCCAGTGGAGGGAGTGCTTTTGATAGTTTTCGTCGGTATGATTGGCGGCGGTTCGGAGCGTGTATTCGGCGCTCCATGCGTGCAATAACCATTTTTTTGCGGCACCTACGCGTGCTCCTTCTCGTTTGGGATTGAAGCGTTGAAGGGTACTTAATTGGCGAACCTCTTCTAATGGGGTGGTGTGGCGGATGTAGTAGTCGATACTACGAAAATGGTTCAAGAATACCTGCGCAGGAATGGACTTCTGCCACTCGTCGTGCGTGTTTGTTGGTATATTTTGTTGGTTACTTATCATGGCTTTTTGCATTATTCTATTAATAGAATCTGTTACAAATAAAACGAAAATGACGCTGTTTTAGTTTGTAAAGTGGTGGCGATAAGCTGAGTTTAAGTGGTTGTATTCCATAAAGTTGCTGACAATTGATAGACAATAACTGTGCCAAAAGGGTATGTCTAATTAAGGAATTTTAATTTTGGTATTTTTTTTATTTGAAATGCTAGGCACGTTAGAAGCCTGTATCTTTGCAGTTAAAAGTCTCTTTATTTCTCATTAAGCCACTTTTTGTGATGATATTTTATAAAATGAAAGGGTTTCACTGGAGCATGATGCTCTGTATTTTTTTTGCGATAAGTTGGATGGGCTGCTCCGAACAAAGCCAAACGGAGGCTGCTCAGTTTTTTTTGAAAGGAAATCTTAAACTTGAAAAAAGAGAGTATGCCGAGGCGATTCGCTACTATGACGAAGCGATTCTAAAACAAGGTGACATGGCCGATGCGTTTTGTAATCGAGGCATTGCTTACTTGCATGTCGGAGAAACGGAAAAGGCGTTGGAAGATTTTAACAAAGCCATTGAACTAGATAAAAAACTCGACGAGGCATATTTCAATCGAGCGGGGGCTTTGGTAGATCGTAAAGCGTTTACCCAGGCAGCAGCAGACCTCGAACAGATTCGTAAGAATTACCAAGACTCCACCAATTATTACCTGCGCTGGGGCGACCTAAAGTTTAATCAAGGTTATTACGACCAAGCGTTGGCCGAGTATGATCGGGCTATTACGCTTCGTTCTGACAACGTACAGGCATTGGTCAACCGAGGCGTAGCGTATTTTGAAAAGAAGGACTTTAAAGCTGCTCAGGTTGATTTTGAAAAAGCCCTCAAACTTGATTCACAGCAACAACTTGCGTACAATAATTTGGCACTAATTTTTGCGCGGCAGAACCAACTCGACCAAGCGGTGAAAATGGTAGAACGCGCCTTGGATTTTGACCCTGTCAATCCTATTTACCTTAATAATAAAGGTTACATCTTACTTTTACAGAAAAAAACAGAAGAGGCGAAAAAGTTGGTAGAACGTGCCTTGGAAAAAGATCCTCAAAACAGCTACGCACACCGCAATTTGGGATTGTACTGGGTGCAAACGGGTAATAAAGTAGAGGCATTGGCTGAATTGAAAAAAGCGTATGACCTGAACCCTTCCACCGACCAGATTCATTTTTGGTTAGGTAAAGCCCAAGCCGATAACAATCAAAAAGCCGAAGCCTGCCGTACGTGGCAAAAAGGAGAAGCCATCGGCGATGCAGAAGCAGCCTCCGAACGGAAGAAAAACTGTCATTAGTTAAAAATGAGCTTAACAACCTCCCGAAAGTTTAAACTTTCGGGAGGTTCTACCAATGAAAAATACAATTATAGGAATCCTTTTTGCGATGCTTTGGGCATCAGCTTCGGTGGCGACCAAATTTGGAATTCGGTCGGCCGACCCACTCATTTTGGCCAATGTTCGGTTTTTGTTGGCAGGTACGCTTATGCTGACGTTTGGTTACACAATGGCTCGTACCGAAAAGACCCTCCCGCGCGGCAAAGAGTGGGGTCAACTGGCCATTTTTGCCCTGTTCAATACAACTTTATATTTGAGTGCCTTTGTGCTTTCGATGCGCGAAGTATCGGCAGGGATTGGAAGTTTATCCACGGCTACTGGGCCGTTGTTTGTCATTGTGTTATCCGCAATATGGTTACAGCGCAGTCTCAAGTGGAACGAAGCCGTAGGGGTCGTATTGGGGCTTTCGGGAGCGGGATTAGCTACTTGGCCTTTGCTCCAAAATAGCTTTGCTACTCCGCGCGGGCTTACCATTTTGATGGCAGGAATTGTGTCGGTATCGGCAGCGAGTGTGTACTACGCCCGCATCTCGTGGCGTTTGCCCAACGTGCTCATCAATGGTTGGCAGGTGATGCTAGGAGGCATCATGCTATTACCTTTCACGATTTATTTTGCTGATTGGCAAAATACCCGCTGGGACGCGCAATTTTGGGGAGCAGTCGGCTGGTTGATTATCCCGGTCTCGGTTATTTCGCTGCAATTATGGTTCTATTTACTGCGGTTGGATGCCGTGCGAGCTTCGATGTGGCTTTTTCTTTGTCCTGTTTTTGGGTTTACGTATTCTTCCTTTTTTCTGGGCGAACCCCTTTCTTGGCATACGTTTGTAGGGACTGCCTTGGTAGTGGCGGGGCTGTATGTTGCTCAACGCATCCGTGCGAAGGGTATCTCAAAACCCACTTTTGACGCCGAAAAAGGAGAAAGGATATAAGTATCCTTTCTCACGCGCCGTGCGAAGGGTTTCTCAAAACCCGCCTAGTGCTGGAAAAAAGCAAGGATATAAGTATCCTTTCTTACATGTTCCAAGTTATGCCAAACCCCACTGCGGGCCGAGACAAAGGTGTATTTTGCAGCGAGAGACCAACTCTGGGCTGTGCTAAACGACTGTTATAGACACCGACCGCTCGACGAATTTTTAACGTAGAAATGATATTGGCCGTCAACGAAACGCCGATGGAGGCAAGGTAAGTAGCCCAGAACGTCCGACGGCTTACATTGGCCGAACCTCCTTCCAACAAATAATAAATGGTAGGAAGCACCGAAACAACGGTTCCGACTGTCCGAATAACACGCGCACTTTTAAAATAGTGATTCACCTCGGGGTCGTCGAGCTCGCCGAAGGGGATTTCTAACGAATAATTGCTGCGCAGACGAACCCCGCCGTAATAATACCTGCCGTTGACTCCTACTACAATCGGTTTAAGGTGCGCAAACTGATACTTTTTGAGCAACGCCATCGTGCTGTCTATGCGAGAAACTTGGGCTTGAATGCCAAGACTGAACGTCAGGAGGAGGAAAAGAAGCAGATACTTTGTTTTCACGGCAGAGGTTGTATTTTTGTTGAATTACTAACGTTTTTCTGTTATAAATGGTAAAGATACTAACGGTGAAAGTGCTCAAATATAGTCTTTATTTATTGATTTGCTGGGGAAGTCTGGCAGGTGTGGAGGCCCAAAAAACCAAAGCAAAACCTGCTGCAAAGCCCATGACCCTAAAAGTGATGACGTTTAATATTCACCACGGAGAAAATAACGTAGGTAAAACCAACCTGAACCGGGTGGTGGAGTTGGTAAAAGAATACAAACCTGATTTTGTGGCGTTGCAGGAGATAGACAGCGTGGTGCCTCGGTCGGGGAAGTTGAATCAAATGCGGATTTTGTCGCTTCTTTCTGATTATCATTCGGCGTTTTCGGCCGCGATAGATTTACAGGGAGGAAAGTACGGCTTGGGGATATTGTCAAAACGGCCGATTGAGCACGTTCAAAAATTAAAGTTACCCAATCCAGACTCAACCGAACAGCGCATTTTGATGTGTGCATTGGTGCCTTTATCGGAAGGGAAATCTATTCGGTTTTGCAACACCCACCTCGATCACAAATCGGCTCTGAATCGTGGATTACAAGCGGCGATTATCAACGAAAGCCTTCAAAATAGCATTTATCCCGTGATTTTGGGAGGGGATTTTAACGCTACTGCCGACAATCATACGCTGGAGGCACTCACCAAATATTGGAACGACGCAGGGACGAACTCAACCCAAGCCACTTACCCAGGCAACGGAAAACGCATTGATTATTTTTGGACGCACCAGTCAGCTCCTTTTAAAGTCGTAGAATATAAGGTGCTGGACGAGCCCGTCGCGTCTGATCATTTACCCGTGTTGGTCACTTATTCGTTTAGCAAATGAAAGCACTTCTATTTCGAGTTCCGACCGTGGACGACCGCTCGTTTCGGGTGCAGGTGGACGAAGGGGCGCATTTTTACGAACGACTCCATTTTCACCCCGAATTTCAGTTGACCCTCATTTTGGAAGGAACGGGCACGCTGGTCGTCGGTGACCGCATCGACCGTTTTCAACCGTTGGATTTGCTGTTGTTAGGGGCCGATGTGCCGCACGTTCTCCTCAGCGACCCTGCTTATTTTGAGCGAAAGGCGGAGTTACAAATTAAGGCGTGTACCTTTTTTTTTAGAGAAGAATTCTTCTTGCAATTTTTTGAAAAAACGCCAGAGTTGCGGCACATTCACGCCATTCTACAAGACGCAAAACGCGGGGTGCGGCTGCGGTTTGGGCAACCTACTGATGTAACAAATCAGTTTGAGCAAATAGCTCAAAAACGTTCTTTTGAACAATTTACGGCCTTATTGACCTTTCTTGATTTTCTGACGTTGTCGCAGGACTACGAACTGCTGGCGGGGGCATCGTACCGAAAGCCTAAGCAGCCCGTGGACCAACAGCGGTTAGAAAACGTCTTCAATTTTATCTTAGGACATTACGCCGACCCCATCACGCTGGAGGACGTGGCCAATGTTGCTAATTTGACTTCGCCTGCTTTTTGTCGGTTTTTGCGTACCCACACGCGCAAAACATTTTCGGAACTATTAAGCGAAGTCCGCATTGAGCACGCGTGTCGTTTGCTCAAAGACTCCACCAAGAGTGTCAGCGAAATCGCCTTTGAATGTGGGTACAGCAATTTATCCAATTTCAACCGTCAGTTTAAACAAATTACCAAACTGACGCCCCGAGAATACGTAAAATCGGCGGGAGAATTGGGTCAATAAAGAGTAAGGTAACGTTTCCAGAGGTAGTAGTTGGTGGCCATGATGGCAAGTACTACCAACGGAAAAATGGCAAAAGCCGTGTGCTCGCCCACAAACGCCCACGAAAGGGCAGCGCAGATAAAATTGAAGGTAAAACCTGCATATGCCCACTCTTTTACGATGGGCGAATAGGTCTGTAATAAGCCTATGACGCCGAGCAGTTTGGCCGAACCTACGATGAGTAAAAGGTACATTGGGTAGCCGAGCATTTTGAAGGCTTCTTGCCCATCTTTTTGTTGGCTAACTCCGCCAATACCATCCATTGTCATAAACAAAACAAAAATAATTGTAGTGGTCCAGTAGCTGATTTTTAGGGTTTTAGGGCTCATGAGTTGGGGTGTTTAGAAAAGTGAAATATCCAGTGATTGCCAAATTTATCGGTAAGCATTCCGAGCGTTGCTCCCCAAAATGTTTGATGGAGAGGTTGGGTAACTACTCCGTTTTGGGATAATTTTTCAAAGGCAACTTGTGTTTCGTCGAGCTGCTGAAAATAAATAGAAAGGGTGATTGAATTTCCTCCAATCCGTTTATTTTCAAGCATATCAGAGGCCAAAAGCAATATTTTTCCTTCTTTTTCCAAGACAGCATGTAAAATTTGATTCCCAGTTTCGGCGGGCATTTGAGCCGACATCGGCGACTCTGCCACGGGTTGTAGCCGTAGTTCTCCTCCCAAACACTGTTGGTAGTACAGCATAGCTTCGCGGCAATTTCCCTCAAAGTTGAGGTAAGGTGTAAGCTGTATCATGCTGTAGATAAGATGTTTTCATGGATGTTATGCGATAAATTGATACTGCAAAGGTACCGACGGAATCTGTGACCAAAGCTGTGTAAAAACGACAATCTGAGGGGTTGATTCCGACACGAGCGGCTTGTACTTTTGTGAAAAACTTTGACCATGAAACACGTCTCAATTTTAGTACCCGAAACGGCAGTATCTGCGGCTATCGTTGACCCACGTTATATGTTTACGGCCGTCAATGAATTTATCAAAGGCCAAGGACGCTCCCCGCTGTTCAATGTGCAATTGGTGGGTATGACCAAAGAAGTGCGGCTTAACGACGGCCTGATTTCAATCCATTGTGACGCCGTCATTAGCGATTTAGCCAAAACCGACCTCGTCATTGTTCCTGCCATCAGTGGGCATATCGCGCACGCCTTGGAGCGAAATCAAGCCTTGGTACCGTGGATTGTTGACCAATACAAGCGCGGCGCCGAAGTAGCGAGTTTGTGTTTGGGGGCATTTTTGTTGGCATCAACGGGATTACTGCAAGGCAAATCATGCTCAACGCACTGGCTTTTTGCCAACGAGTTTCGACAGATGTTTCCCGATGTAAACCTCACCGACGACAAAATCATTGTTGAACATAATGGCCTGTATTCGAGTGGTGGGGCACATTCGTATTGGAATTTGCTGTTGCACTTGGTCGAAAAATACGCAGGTCGTGAAATGGCTATTTTGGCAGCCAAGTTTTTTGTACTCGATATTGGGCTCGATAGCCAGTCTCCATTTAGTATTTTTAAGGGCCAAAAAATGCACGAAGACCTCGAAATCAAGAAAGTACAAGATTTTATAGAAACCAATTACCAAGATAAAATTACCGTGGATAATCTCTCCGACACCTTTGGGATTGGCCGAAGAACATTTGAACGGAGATTTAAGAAGGCTACCAACAATACAGTAGTAGAATACCTGCAACGCGTCAAAATCGAAGTAGCCAAGAAACAGTTTGAACTTACCCGTAAAACAGTCAACGAAGTGATGTACGATGTAGGGTATTCTGATACGAAGGCATTTAGAGATGTATTTAAAAAAGTGACGGGACTGTCGCCCATTGATTACAAAAATAAGTACAACAAAGACGCTGCCTGATTTTGACCAAAATAGTATCAGAAAGTATTAATCTAAGCCAAAGCAGCGAATGTATAGCTTGTACCTTTGTCTTACTAATTATGGGAAAAAGAAATAAACCAAAAATATGAAACCAAGCTGGATTGGAGTTTACCCCGCCGTCACGACGAAGTTTTTCGAGGACGAGACATTAGACATCAAGATGTTTACGTACAACATCGACGAGCAAATCAAGGCAGGCGTTCACGGGATTATCATTTGTGGGTCGTTGGGCGAAAATAGTACCCTAACGTACGATGAAAAATTAACACTCTTGGCAGCGGCGCGCGAGGTGATTGCCGACCGTGTACCGTTGGTGATTGGCGTAGCTGAAAATAGCACCCGAGTAGCGGTGAATTTCGTAAAAGAAGCCGAAAAAACGGGCGCTGATGGAATCATGTTGTTGCCGCCAATGCGCTACCCTTCCGACGACCGCGAGACCCTCCACTTCATGCACACCGTAGCCGATGCTACCGACCTTCCGTACATGGTATATAACAACCCCGTGGCGTACAAGACCTTTGTAAGTATTCCGATGTTCAAAGATTTGGCTCAAAATGCGCACTTTGAATCCATGAAGGAATCGACGGGGGATGTGCGTTATATGACGGATATTATCAACGAATTGGGCGGACGTTTCAAGATTATGTCGGGAGTAGATGATCTAGCACTTGAGAGCCTGTTGATGGGTGCGGATGGTTGGATTGCTGGATTGGTGGACGCTTTCCCGCGTGAAACAGTAGTTATTTATGAATTAGCGAAACAAGGCCGTATCGCGGAAGCACGCGAGATTTACCGTTGGTTCTTCCCACTATTGCACCTTGATATTTCGACGAAGTTTGTACAAAATATCAAATTGGCCGAAGTCGCTACGGGTCTAGGAACGGAGTACGTTCGTCAGCCACGTTTGCCATTGGTAGGTGAAGAACGCGAGCATGTATTGAAAGTTATCAATGACTCGTTAGCAAAACGCCCCGTATTGCCACAGATTTAAGCATTTATATCACTTTACCCTACCCTAAAAGGCAATAATCAGCAATGGTTATTGCCTCTTTTTTCTTGCAATTAACACTTGGTAGTTAGATAAACACATAGTTCATATAGAATTTTTCACAATAGATACATAGCTACATCTTATGTTTTCTATGTGTTTATTCTCATGTGGCCTATGTGTTTTAAAATGAATGCCATCATTCATAATTCTCAGCACCCTCCTTCAAACGCTGCTGAATGCGTTTACGGAGCGCATCGGGCGATAGGACTTTGATGATTTCTCCGAATCCCAAAATTTCTTTTTCTAATTCAAAATTGAGTTGGACAAACAGTTCAATCACCACTCCTTCTTGTTGGCGTTCCAACGTTACTTGTGAACTGTGCAGTGGCTTGGTTTCTAAGTAAGGTGCGTGGGCCGCAGCCACCCAAAGCCGCACTCGTCGGGGGCGTTGGTTAGGCTGAACTGTTACTCCGATGACGTGTTGATAAAACTCCTCTGGTGTCAATTGTTCATTGGCGCGAAAGGGCGTATTTTCGTCGATGACACATTCGATGATTCTATCAAGAGCTAAGTTGAACACTTCGGTTTGAGTATGGCGTACCCCCACGGCAAACCAACGATTTTTGTACTCTTTGAGCCACCATACATGAAACGTAAAATGATTTGCTTCTCTGGCTCGAAACGACTGGTAAGTCATCGAAACTGCCTTCTGTTGCACCACGGCTTGGTATAAAGTTTCTAAAAACGACAACCCCCGCAAATTCTCATTCTTTTCAAAATCAATCACCGTTCGTTGGTGGTGTTTGGCAGCGTACACGTGCCCTTCTAACTTTTGAATGACGTCGGTAAGCTGTTGGAAATGTGAAAACCCTTTGAATTGGCGCAGTACTTCCACGGCTTCGTTCATCCGTTGTAAGTCCAATTCCGTCAACGGGATTTGCGTAATGCTGTAGGTGGGATCTTCGTAGGTGTAGTATTTTTTATCCACGACGATAATGGGGGCAAAGTAGCCAAGCTTATCGCTTCGCATCATTTGGAGGTCGGCCTGAATCGTGCGGCGACTGATGCCTTTGTCCATGCCTTCGTATTCATACATGGCTTCGGAGACTTTTTCAATGAGGTCTTCGAGCGTCCATTTGCGGTATCGGTTGCGTAAACAAGCGTCAATCGTCTTGTATCTTATGAGGGCGTTGCGGTTGGCGGGCATAGGAAAATCAGAATTTTTGAAAATTTCCGAAAATAATTTCAACTGCGCAAAAAGACTGCGCAGGAGGTATAAACCTTTGTATCGTCAAGTTAATGATAACGAACCTGATGCTGGTGTTCATCGCCACATAGTGCCGCCGACGTATCGCACGGTATGCTGTCGAAAATCACCCTAATTTGACTTTCACACTGTGGGTCGAGGGTTCGAATCCCTCCTTGGCGCAAGCCATGTAACTCAGCTGGGTAGAGTAACAGACGTAGAAGAAGGCCACTTCACCAAAAACGGCCACCATCGGGCTAATAAGGGCAAAAAATACTTCTGTGAAGGGTCAACCTCGTCACAGTTTGGAGAAAGCCAGTAAACGGGACAATGCCGTCTTTCGCGTTTGAGGTTCTTTTTGGCGAGCAAACTTGATTTGATAAACACAGTATTGTGCTGTTTGGAAAATCAAGGTAAAACGTTGAAAACAACCCTAGACAAAGAAGACAAAAACCTGCTTCCGCCTTCAAAAAACGAAGTGTTTTTTGCCCTGAAGCTAAAAATAAAACAGTCATCATTAATGCTTAAAATCATGAAAATTGTTCGCATCAACGCTTATCAAGTAGGGTTAGTTTTTCGGGATGAAACGTACGTAAAAGCAATTACAGAGGGCACACACTGGCTGTCGCCCTTCACGACTGTGAAAATATACAATACCACCCAGCCTTTCGTAGCGCCTTGTGCGTTAGATATTTTGCTGAAAGACAATGTGTTGGCCGCTATGCTCGACGTGGTAGAGGTAAAAGATAACGAGATTGTGTTGCAGTACGAAAACGAGCTATTCAAAACGGTGCTTAAACCAGGGCGTTATGCGTTTTGGAAAAGCATCATCCACTACCGCTACGTACGGGTAGATTTAAGCAAAGTAGAGATTACCGAAGAGATTGATTTGGCCGCACTTGCTGCCAAAGAGGTGCTAACGTATATGCGTACTTATACCGTAGAATCTTACGAAAGAGGATTGCTTTTTGTGGATGGCAAGCTCCAAAAGATGCTAGAAGCAGGAACCTATTACTGGTGGCGAAACAACCTGTCGGTTTTTGTTTCAAAAGTCGATATGCGCCAGCTACAAGTAGAGGTAGCGGGGCAGGAGATTTTGACCAAAGACAAAGCGTCGTTGCGCGTCAACTTTCATGTTCAATACAAAGTCGCTGACGTTATGAAGGTACTTGTGGAGAACAAAGACGTTGATAAACAGCTGTATGTTCTCATGCAATTGGCGTTGCGCGAGTACATCGGGACGCTGTCTTTGGACGAATTGCTTGAGAAAAAAGAAGTGATTTCTGAGTTCATTTTGGCCGCAACTGCCGATAAAGTAGCCAAACTAGGTTTAACCCTTGTAGGCTGCGGTATTCGGGATGTGATTTTGCCAGGCGATATGAAAGAAATCATGAACCAAGTGTTGGTGGCGGAGAAAAAAGCCCAAGCCAACATCATCATGCGCCGAGAGGAAACTGCTTCGATGCGTAGCTTGCTCAACACCGCCAAACTGATGGAGGAAAACGAAATGTTGTTCCGCCTGAAAGAAATGGAGTATGTGGAGAAAATCGCTGATAAAATCAATACTATTTCGATTGCGGGAGGTGGGCAAGTACTCGACCAACTGAAGCAGCTTTTCGGAACTGCTAAGTAATGTCTTTTGACTCTTTGATTTTAAAACACATAGGGCACATGAGAATATACACATAGAAAACATAGTATATGGCTATGTACCTATTGTGAAAACTCCATGTGAACTATGTGTTTATCTTAGGTATAAAAGGTGATTTTGTACTTTTAAAATAAGAACCTTACACCTTTCTTTCCTTCGTATGTTCAGAATTGTACTTTTTGCGCTGGGCTTTTTTGTGGCCAATCAAACATTGGCGCAATCTCCTAAAACCAACATTTTGTTTCTTTTTGCCGATGACCTCCGTGCCGATGCCCTAGGGTGTTACGGAAATCCTTACGTCAAAACCCCGCAACTGGACCAGCTTGCTCAAAATGGTATGCTGTTTAGCGAAGCACACATTTTGGGTGGTTTACACGGAGCGATTTGTGCCCCGAGTCGGGCGATGCTGATGAGCGGAAAAGGGTATTTTCGAGTAACCGATAGGCTCAAAGGCGTAACTACGTGGCCCATGCTCCTGCGTCAGCAAGGGTATCATACGTTTATGACGGGCAAATGGCACAACGAACCAGAAGCAGTAGGTGCCAGTTTTATGGAGGCCAAAAATGTGATGCTGGGTGGAATGGCGGATCATTATCAAACGCCCATGCGCGACCTCAAAGCCGATGGGACTTTCACCGAACCCGTAAAAAAGGGATTTTCAACCGATCATTTTGCCCAAACAGCGATTGACTTTTTGGATAAACAAACTGCCTCGAAACCTTTTGTGACTTACGTGGCCTTTACGGCGCCCCACGACCCCCGCTCGCCCCTGCCCGAGTACCTCAAACGCTATGGAACTTCGCCGCTGCCGCCCAATTTTATGCCTGCTCACCCGTTTCATTTTGGTAGTAGCATGACCGAACGCGACGAAATGTTGGCGGCTTTTCCGCGTACGCCCGAGGTCATCAAAGCGCAGTTGACCGAATATTATGCCATGATTACCCACCTCGACGAAGCCATTGGCAAAATCTTGGCCAAACTCAAAGAAAAGGGGCTGGATAAAAATACCCTCATTGTTTTTGCGGCCGACAACGGTCTGGCGATGGGAAGCCATGGGTTGTTGGGTAAACAAAACCTATACGAACACAGTATGCGCGTGCCGTTGATTTTGAGTGGAAAAGGCATCCCCAAAGGACAACGCAGCGATGCTTTTGTCTATTTATTTGACCTCTTTCCTACTTTTTGTCAGCAGTTAGGAATAACCGCGCCGAAAGATTTGGAAGGAAAGGACATCTCTGGCATTTTACAACAAAAAACCAAATCGGTGCGAGAACAAGTATTTACAGCCTATCGGGCCTCCATCCGTACCGTCCGTGACCGTCGCTGGAAGTTGATTCGGTACCCGCAAGTGGATTATACGCAGCTTTTTGATTTACAATCAGACCCGTATGAACTCAATAACCTAGCAGGAAAGCCTGAGTTTGTGGATAAAGTAAAAACGATGACCGACGACCTACGGAAACATCAGCAGTTTTACGGCGATACGGCACCACTAACTGCTTCAGAAATTCTCCCACAAACCTTTGATTATAAAGGCATTGCGCGTAAGCCTGATCAGTGGCAACCCAAAGAAGTTTTGGACAAATACTTCAAAGACTAACTTCCGCGTCAATCTGCGGGTATTCCATCTGCGCCCATCTGCGAGAAAAACATTTTCACACAGAAACCCACAGATGGAATGCACACAGAAATCTGTGAACATCTGCGGGTATTCCATTTGCGCCCATCTGCGAGAAAAACATTTTCACACAGAAACCCACAGATGGAATGCACACAGAAAAACAGTAAACGTTACTAGAAAATACCTTTTGTAGCAAAAGCTCTTAACTTCAAAAATGATGAAAAAACTAAGCATAATGGGAGGCGTAATGCTCTCATTGATGGGCATTGTCGGCGAGGGCCTAGCCCAAAAAGGAAAATTATATTCATTTCCCATTGGGATGCAAGCCTATACCTATCGGGCGAGTTTTCCTAAAAACGTAGCTGCGACGTTGGATACCCTCAAATCGCTGGGTATTACCGAACTCGAAGGTGGAGCGCAAAAAGGTACAACCCCTGCGGAGTTTCGTAAAATGTGCGAAGAACGAGGAATCAGCATTGTTGGAACGGGCGGAGGCTACGAAGAACTGGCCAAAGACCCCCAAAAAGCAGCCGAAACGGCCAAGGTTTTGGGCTCAAAATTCTTAATGTGCGCTTGGATTCCGCATAAAGTAAAGGGAGGTTTTACGTTTGAAGAAGCCAAAAAAGCGGTGGAAGACTTTAATCGAATTGGTAAAGTTTTAAAAGAAAATGGCATTACGTTTTGTTACCACAACCACGGCTATGAGTTTCAGCCGTACGAAGGAGGAACGCTGTTTGACTATATTGTCAAAAATACCAACCCCGATTATGTGTCGTTTGAAATAGACATTTTATGGGCGTTTCACGGTGGTGCAGAGCCTGTAAGTCTATTGAAAAAATACGGAAACCGCTTCAAACTCGTTCACCTCAAAGACCTTCGCAAAGGAGTAAAAGGTGACCTGACGGGAGGCACAGCGCTCGAAAATGATGTCGTTTTAGGAACGGGACAAGTGGATGTCGCTGGGGTGATTCGTGAGGCAAAAAAGATTGGTATTAAGCACTATTTTATTGAGGACGAAAGTCCTACGTGGAGCCAGCAAGTTCCTAAGAGCATTGCTTATTTGAAAAGTTTGTAACTAAATTATGCCTTTTATTGAAGCGCCTTTGTTGAAACAAGGGCGCTTTGCTTTTTTTTGACGTTTGCCATATTCTCTTCTACCTGGAATATAAATTTAGTTCAAATCTTTCTTTAAATAAAAATATTTGAATATTATTGCCTCTGCAACTCTCCCGCAACAGCATAAAATTCTTCGATGATTTAAAACCAGATGGGTGTTAAAACAATTAAGCATTCGCTATTGTTGTTGAGTTGACTATACTAACTAATTAACTAAACTAAACACCAAATCTATGTTCAAATCTACTGATTCCTCAGTAGCAAAACTCGCTTTTGCTATGGGGATGTGGCTGCTGTCGGTCGTTGCAGTAGCTCAAACCAAAATCGGCGGAACGGTAAAGTCGGGAGATGGGTCTCCTATCCCTGGAGCGAATGTGGTTGTCAAAGGAACCACCATCGGAACTGTCAGCGGGGCAGATGGGACTTACTCTATTACCCTTCGTCAAAACAATGCCATTCTGGTCTTCTCGTCTATTGGATTTCAGTCAAAAGAGGTGGCCGTTGGAAACAACAGCACCGTTGATGTAACCCTGATGGAAGACGTGTCAAATCTCCAAGAAGTGGTCGTTACGGGTTTGGCATCGAGCATTAAGCGTTCTAACTTAGCCAATGCGGTGGCAACCATTTCGGCCAAAGAATTGATGGGAACCACCCAAATCCAGACCGTGGACAATGCTTTTTACGGAAAACTGGCAGGGGTCAACATGAACACCAACGGTGGTGCGCCAGGTGGCGGGGTGTCGATTCAGCTTCGTGGGATTTCGTCGCTTGTGGGGGCATCGCAACCGCTTTACATCATTGATGGAGTTTATGCAAACAATGCCGTAAACCGCTCTGGGCGCGCTTCGGTGACGGGGGCAGGGGTGGAAACCCAAGACGACGCCTCCAACCGTATTTCGGACATCAATCCCAACGACATCGAAAACGTAGAGGTGCTCAAAGGGCCTTCGGCGGCAGCTATTTACGGAACGCGCGCCAACGCAGGGGTAATCATCATCACGACCAAACGCGGAAGTGCAGGAAAAACCAAAGTGTCGTTTGCCCAAGACTACGGAATGGCGACGCCGCAGCGTTTGTTTGGGGTAGATAACTGGACGGAAGCTAAAATCAACACGTTTTTTGCGGCTGCTCGTCGCCCCATCGAACTTGAACGTTTCCGCGCGGCCAATGGCCAAACGTGGGACTATGAAAAGTATTTTTACGGAAATACCGCTCCACTTTCTAACACACGATTGGGAATTTCGGGTGGGAATGACAAAACCAAGTTCTTTATCTCGGGTGCACTGACGGACGAAAAAGGAATCATTCGTCGTACGGGTTTTAAACGCTATTCGCTACGGGTCAATATCGACCACAAACTCACCAACGACATTACACTTTCTGTAGGCTCCAATTATATCAATACTATTTCTGATCGCGGTTTTACGGGAAACCAAAATAACTCT
The DNA here is from genome assembly GCF_000482465.1 of Runella limosa DSM 17973. Lineage (GTDB taxonomy): Bacteria > Bacteroidota > Bacteroidia > Cytophagales > Spirosomataceae > Runella > Runella limosa. The sequence continues at coordinate 67,421 of NZ_AXVJ01000040.1, read as the reverse complement.
GGAGCGAGTATTGGCTACAACATTGCGTACGTGCCAAACTATTTCAATCTGTTCCCAGATGCAAGTGGCCGCTATCCCGATAACCCTTATTTTGCCGAAAATCCTGTAGCTGTGACCGACCGTGGAATTAACAACACCAACGTCAACCGCTTTATTCAGTCATTTAACCTCACCGCTAATCTTTACAAGTCAGAAAAAGCATTGCTCAAACTCGTAGGGCAAGGAGGTTTTGACTATACCCAGGGAACTACGTTTGTGTATCTTCCAGAAGATTTGCAGTACCAACGCGCTCAAGGAAACCCTGGGGACGTGATTTGGGGAAAAACCGAAAATGTCAATACCAACTTGCAGGCAGCCTTGGTGTATAATTGGAACATAGGCAAGCTAAACCTCACGTCGCAGGCAGGAGCGGTTCGTCTTAATTTCCGCGAAGACCGTTTGTTGAACCGTTCGCGTGGTTTGGCAGGGGGACAAACCAACTTGCGCCAAGGAACGGTACAAGAGATTTTTGACCAACGTTTTCAAAGCATTACCGACGTAGGCGCGTTTGTGCAACAAGAAGCCAACTGGGACGATAAAATCATCGCTACGGCGGGGGTACGTTGGGATAAATCAACGCTTATCGGAGATGCGAACAAGTTTTGGGCTTTTCCAAAAGCATCGTTGGCCATCAACTTAGCCAACTTTGACTTTATTCGCTCTTCTAGTTTGTCTTCTGTTTTCTCGCAAATTAAACCCCGCGTAGCCTACGGTGAAACGGCGGGGGTACCAGGTTTTGGGACAACTTTTACGCCGCTTAACTCGGCAAACATCGGTGGTTTGCTTGGGTCGGTTGTAACAACGGCGGCAGGAAACGCGGCCATCGAGCCTGAGCGTGCAGGAGAGTTGGAGTTTGGGTTGGACTTAGGGCTGTTTAATAACCGTATTCAACTCGAAGCCACTTACTACGACAAACAAACACGTAGCAATATCCAAAACTTACAGCTCTCACCAGCGGTGGGTATCAGCACCATTCCTACGAACTTAGCTCAACTTCAAAACCGTGGGGTAGAACTTTCGTTGGGGGCAACCATTGTTCAAAAAGAAAAAATTCGCTGGAGCTCGCGCGTATTGTGGTGGAAAAATGACATCCTTTTGACCAAATTGGGTATTCCAGCCTATAATTTAGGAGCGTTTGGGGTGACACTTGGGACGTTCTTGTACCAAGAAGGATTCTCGCCAACAACGATTGTGGGAACGCGACCTGCGCGCGATGCCAATGACACGCCTGCCGCTGAAGGTGTGAGTACAGGAGCTTATATTTTAGGAAATAATCAACCCGATTTCCAAATGTCATGGAACAATGAAATCAACTTCCTCAAAAACTTCGATTTTAACATGCTTTGGCACTGGAAAAAAGGTGGCGATAACATCAACCTAACTGAGTTTTTGTGGGATGGTGGTGGAACCTCTCCTGACTGGGACGATGACGACAACAACGACGGTACTCCTAATGGCCGTCAGCGTGGTTTGGCGCCGCACAATGGAGCTGATCGCTGGGTACAAGATGCTACCTACCTTCGTCTGCGCGAGGCGGCGTTGTACTACACTGTGCCTACCAATTCATTGAACAAGTGGTTTAATAATAAAATATCACGGGTGAAAGTAGGTTTCTCTTGCCAAAACCCATTGACATTTACTAAATACCGTGGTTATGATCCCGAAACTTCAACGTTTGGGTTGCAGGCGGTAGCATCGGGAGTTGACATCGCTCCATATCCTACGCAGCGTCGCTTTTTTGGTCATTTAGTTGTTGAATTTTAAAACATGATAAAGACAATGAAAAATATAAACTCGGTTTTTGTAGGGCTGTTGTTGATGATGAGTTCGTGTAACTTTTTCACCCTAGATACGCCCAATGACCCCAACAACCCTTCTTTGGGAAGCGTGAGCCAAAATGCGTCGCGGACGCAAGTGCAAAACTTAGTAACGGGGTTGGAGTCACGTCACCGTGATTACCTTTTTACCGTAACAGCGTTGTTTGGTACGTTGGGGCGTGAATTGTGGTATCTAAACGCTTCTGACCCACGCTGGCAAACTGACTGGCTCGGAATGAATGGGCGTCAAGCAACCCCAAATATGTTTGGATACTTGAATACGTACCAACAACCCTACTTTGCCATTCGCCAAGCGCAGACGGTTATTGATGCGGTGAATAATACCAATACGTTTACGACCGAAGAAAAGAATGCGATTTCGGGCTTTTCCAAAACCCTTATGGCGTATCAATACCTGATTGTGGCCATGGGCCAATACGAAAATGGCATTCGGATTGATGTCAAAGATGTACAAAACCCAGGGCCATTTTTGCCGTTGGCGGAGTCGCTTACGCAGATTAAGCGTATTTTGGACGAAGGCAACACCGAACTCGGCGCTGGCGGAACAGGAAATTTTCCACTTCGTTTGACAACAGGATTTACGGGTAATGGTTTCGGGACAATTGCGGCGCTTCGCCAAATGAACCGTGCGATTGCAGCCCGCTTGGCCGTTTATCGTCAGGATTGGCAAGGAGCTTTGGATGCCGTGAATGCGTCGTTTTACAGTGCCACGGGTAACCTAGAAGCGGGGCCTGCCCACACGTACGGCGCTCCGCCAGACGCGTTTAATCCGTTGTTTTTTGTTAGAAATGCCGCTGTAAGTACGCTATTGGTGGTACACCCGTCGGTCATCAATGATACAATTGCGGGCGATGCTCGGGTACGGGCTAAGTTTTTCCGTCGTACAGCACCTGTTTCGGTAACATCTGATGGAACGCCGCTTGCGGGGCAGTATCAAGACAACCGATATGCGGCGAATACCAGCGAAATCAAGTTTTTCCGTAACGAAGAACTGGTACTTATCGCTGCCGAAGCCAATGCGCAGCTCAACAAAACTCCCGAAGCCGTAGCAGCCATTAACCGTATCCGCACGGCAGCAGGAATCGGGAACTACACAGGAGCTACGACCAAAGATGCGCTTATTAACGAAATTTTGTTCCAACGCCGCTACTCACTTTGGGGTGAACCTTGGGGGCACCGTTGGGTGGATTTACGCCGTTACGACCGCCTCAACGCCACCAACGTGGACGTGAGCCTCGACCGTGGTACTATTTTCAAACAACTAGCCCGCCCACAAGCCGAAGTTAACTGGGACGCATACGTGCAAACACGCTAGTTTTTGTAATACTTTGCTGACGAAAATCCCTGCTACTCGAAGTGGCAGGGATTTTTTGTGTGCATTAGGTAAGTATATATTATTTTTTGAAGATTTTTTAAAATCATTCTAGGGATTTTGGCGACTTAATTGACTATACACTAACCGAACACCATGCGATGAAGTACCAAACCTTTTCCGATGACCAATTAGTCGATTTTCTGAGGAGCGATAGCCAAGCCGCTTTTGAGGAGATTTACAACCGCTATTGGTATAAATTATTGGGAGTGGCCTACCACGAAACAGGCACCCGCGAAGAAGCAGAAGAATTGGTACAAGACCTGTTTGAAAGTCTTTGGCAAAAACGCCACGTAAGTGTGATACGTCATTTGAGTGCGTATTTGGTGGTTTCTATCAAACACCTGAGCACCAATTACATCAAGTCGCAAATCACCCAGCGAAAATTTCAAGAATACTTGATTTTTAACGAAATCCGTCAGTCTTACGTAACCGACGAAAGCGTCCAATTTGCCGATTTGTCGAAAGCCGTGGAAGAAGCAATGAAAAAATTGCCCGAAAAAAGTGTGGAAGTCTTCAAGTTAAGTCGCTTCGAGAACCAATCGGTCAAGGAAATCGCTCGGCAATTAAACCTATCCGAAAAGGCGGTTGAGTATCATATTACCAAATCGCTAAAAGTGCTCAAAGAACATTTGAAAGCTTTTCATTCTGACAATTAATCCACCCATTTCTTCATAACAAACCAAACACATGAACCAACACGAATTTAATCAGTTGCTCGAAAAGTACCTCGCGGGGGATTGCACGCCCGACGAGGAAAAACTGATTCATGATTGGCAGGCTCATTTACTCCAGAATACATCGCTCACGTTGGAAGAATCAGAAAAAAACGGTGTTAAAAAACGGCTTTGGCAAAATATTCAGCAAACAGTTTGGGCACCCGAAGCGGAGATTGTTCGCCCACGGTGGCGTTGGGTGAGCTGGGCAGCGGCGGCATCGGTGATTGTTGTGGCAGGCGTTTTTTGGTGGAATACCCGTCGCATAGACGTAAACGATGGGGCGATTAGCCCACGAATAGAAACACCCAACGGCATTGAAGTAAAAAACACTGCGGCCAATCCGCGAGAAATAAAACTCGAAGATGGCAGTATTGTGTTGTTGAAAACCAACAGCAGCGTTACCTACCCTGAGCATTTTGGGCAAAAAAATCGCAGTGTTTTTCTGAAAGGAGAGGCATTTTTTAAGGTAAAGCATGACCCAACCAAGCCCTTTGTGGTACACGCTGGCGAGCTAGTGACCGAAGTACTTGGGACAAGTTTTACGGTGAAGTCGTACGAAGAAGCGCAGGCCATTGAGGTGGTAGTAGCTACGGGGCGGGTGTCGGTTTATGAAAACTCTTCTAAGAAATCATTGCAACGGAACGGGGTGATTTTGACGCCGAACCAAAAAATTACGTTTGATAAAACCTCTCGGAAGCTCACGCCCAGCCTAATCGAACGGCCCGTGGTGATTCATGTGCCCACCACCCCGTCTTTGTTTGTATTTGAAGAAACGCCCTTACCCAAAGTCCTCAAAAAACTAGAAAATGCGTACGGGGTACAAATAATCGTTGAAAACCAAACCCTTAATCAGTGTGTGTTCACGGCCGATTTGAACGAACTCCCACTCCATACCCAACTCGATTTGATTTGTAAATCTATCAATGCCACTTATGAACAGCGCGGTACCAGTTTGTTCATCAATGGCGAAGGTTGTAAGTAAGTGTTTTAAACAGGTCTTATAGGTTTTCAAAACCTACAAGGTCTAAAAAAAGCCGACAATGCTCGTAACACTGTCGGCCTAGAGTGACCCGCAACCGAATTGGCGTTCGGTCGGTGCAAATTCATTGGCGTGAAGCACCACCGCGGGTAGTTTTTGTCTTTCTAAACCAAAAACATGTTAAAACTATGCAAAAAAATGGACGAACCAAAGCGTTCTTGCTCAAAGCAATGAGAATGACGGTTACTCAACTTGCCCTGCTAATCCTGTTTTGTGGGTTGGCCAGTGCCCGCGACACCAAAGCGCAGGAAGTACTGAACACGACCATCTCGCTCAAAATTGAGGCGGTCGAAATCAAGCGCGTATTTAGTACCATCGAAAAACAAGCTGGGGTGAAGTTTGTGTATAGCCCCAACGCCATTCGAGCCGACCAAAAAGTCTCATTGGCTACGACCAACAAACTTTCGGAGGTGCTCAAAGAACTGTTGCAGCCTCTTCAAATTTCGTATGAGGTCGTTGGGTCACGGATTTTATTGCGCAAAAAAATGCCAGAAAAAGCCGCTCTTTCCGACGAAATATCCACGCCAGTCCCAAACGCTACCGTTCCTTCCGACCAAGTCGTAAAAGGAACGGTGGTGGACAATGAAAAAGGGGAGCCGCTGCCAGGCGTCAGTGTTTTACTGAAAGGTACCCAACGAGGTGCTACCACCAACCCCAACGGAGAGTTTTCACTCAGTGTACCTAATGGCGATGCGGTGTTGGTATTTAGTTTTGTTGGATACGAACCTCAAGAACTCGTTGTCGGGAACCGTACTCAAATCAACATCAAACTCAAAGTCGATACCAAAGCACTCGAAGAAGTGGTGGTAGTGGGGTATGGGGTGGTGAAAAAGAGCGATTTGACGGGTTCGGTAGCCCAGGTCAAATCCAAAGAATTAAATTCTTTTCCGACGGCCAACGTATTGCAAGCCTTATCGGGGCGCGCAGCGGGTGTACAAGTAACCCAAAACACAGGAGCACCAGGAGGCGGAGTGAGTGTACGGATTCGAGGGACAAATTCTATCCAAGGAAGTAACGAACCATTGTATGTAGTGGATGGATTTCCGACTACGGGGAGCAATCCTACCATTTTGAACAACGTTGATATTGAAAGTATTGAGATTTTGAAAGACGCATCGGCAACGGCAATTTATGGCTCACGCGGAGCAAATGGCGTTGTGCTGATTACAACCAAGCGAGGTAAATCTGGTAAAACAAAAGTGGATTTTGAAACAAGTTTTACGTCTCAAACCCTCATTCGTAAACTTGATTTGATGAATGCCAATGAGTATGCCACGTTTTATAACAAACAAGCCGCTAACGATAATCTAGCGCCGTATTTTACGCAAGCACAGTTGGATGGCTTTGGACAAGGGTTCGATTGGCAGAATTTAGTGTTCCAGAAGGCGCCAATGAAGACCACTTCTTTGAACATTAGCGGAGGAAATGACAAAACCCAGTTTTCGGTTTCAGGGAGCTTTTTTGGGCAAGATGGTATTATCAAAGGCAGCGATTATAAACGTTATTCACTTCGTACAAATTTAACTCATAAAGTAAGCGATAAGTTTAGTGTCAACCTTTCTACCACACTTTCAAGGCTAAAAACCGACCGTCGCGACAGTGAAGGAGGGTCGCGCGGAAATTCCATGATTTCGGCGGCTATCTCAGCACCTCCTACCCTCATGCCGTACAATGACGATGGCTCGTACCGCGTATTAGCGATTGCCTATCCATTTGTGGCCACAGACTTAATCAATCCGCTCAACTTTATCAATGAGCAGACCAACCGAATCAAAGCCAACCGCGTATTGGCGAATGCGGCATTGATTTATAACCCTATTCCTGAAATCACGGTCAGAATATCGGGAGGAATTGAAAATGCCGATGACCGTACCGACAACTACACCACGCGCAATTACATCAATTCGCTCGGCCGTGCGAGCGTAAGCACAACGCAGCAAACAAGCTTACTGAACGAAAACACCATCAGTTATAACAAGACGTTTGGACAAGGGCACAACATCTCGGCAGTAGCAGGGGTTACGTACCAAGATTTTGTGACAACGACGCTTTCGGCTTCGGGCACAGGCTTTTTGAGTGATATTATTGAAACGGGAGGACTTGGTTCAGCCATTACGCCAGGCATTCCAGAATCGGGCTATTCCAAAAGTGTGTTGCTGTCATATTTAGGGCGAGTCAATTATAACCTTAAAGATAAATACCTGATTACTGCCAGCATTCGCCGCGATGGCTCGTCTCGCTACAGTGAGGGCAACAAGTGGGGGTATTTTCCGTCGGGAGCCGTTGCGTGGCGGGTTTCGAGCGAAGAGTTTATGAAAACTATCCCGTTTGTCTCTGACCTAAAACTTCGTGCAAGTTGGGGGCTAACGGGTAGCCAAGCCATTAGCCCGTACGCTACCCTCAACCAGCTTTCGTCTTTCCGCACTGTATTTGACGATGCGCTTTTTACCACTTTTTCTCCAGGAACTCGCCTACCAGGAAATCTGAAATGGGAGACAACGGAACAAAAGGATATAGGGGTGGACGTGGGAATTTTAAATAACCGAGTACTTCTAACGGCTGATTATTACATCAAAAACACCCGCGATTTGCTTAATACGGTTGTTTTGCCTTCGTCGCTTGGTTTTACGTCCACCATTCAAAACATTGGTGAAGTCCAAAATAAAGGTTTTGAATTTGGCATCGATAGCCGACTATTTACGGGTGCTTTTAAGTGGGATGTCAACGCCAATATTTCATTTAACCGAAACAAAGTAGTAAAGCTTTACGGAGGAGGGGATATTCTCACGGGTAATGTCAACGTAGTCGTTATCAATGACGTGACAAGCATCTTGCGAGAAGGACAACCTATTGGGCAGTTTTGGGGATATGTAGAAGACGGTTATACCGAAAAAGGGGCGATTAAGTTCAAAGATTTAGATGGAAACGGTACGATTACCCAGACGGATAAAACCTACATTGGCGACCCTAATCCTAATTTTATCTATGGTTTTAACTCGACCATGTCTTACAAAAACTTCGACCTGTCGTTGTTTATTCAAGGGGTTCAGGGCAATGATTTGTTTAATGTAAGTTCGATTGTTAATACAATGGATTATGGTTTTGGGCTGAATATGCCTCGCGAAGTACTTTATAATCACTGGACGCCAAGTACGCCCAATGCGAAGTACCCGATTATTAGTCGCAACACCACTACGCGCGTTTCCAATCGCTTCATTGAAGATGGCTCATATCTGCGCCTTCGTACCATTCAATTGGCGTATAATTTACCACTCGAAAAATGGGGTATCAAGTGGGTTCGTAGCGCACAAGTATATGGCAGTGGTCAAAACTTGCTCACTTTTACCAATTACTCATGGTGGGATCCTGAGGTCAACTCACGCGGCGGCTCTAACTCAACCATTCAGGGGATAGACCACAACAGTTACCCAACGGCTAAGTCGGTGACGGCTGGGCTTCGTGTTAGTTTTTAATTTTTTCAGTTCACTGCTTAATTCCCTAGCAATATGAAAAAGTCATTATCTTCTTTTATAAAAATACCTTCAACCCTGTGGAATAAAAAATGGCTAGGAGTCGTGTTGGTACTTGGCCTGTCTTCGTGCGAACAGTTATTGAAGGAAGAACCCAAGTTTATCGTTGCCGAAAATTTCTTTAATACTGCGGCAGAAGTAGAGGCTGCTACCAATGCCATTTATAGCCCTTTACGCAGTACGAATTACGCCGTTTATGAAACGTCGTTGGAATGCCAAGCAGACTACGCCTACGGGCGGGGAAGCTGGGCACCTCTTCACGAACACCAAGGACTCAATGATGCCAACATCAGTCGGGTAGCTGGTTTATGGAATGCGTTTTATCTAAGTATTCGTAATGCCAACTTGGTGATTCAGAATGCCCCCAAAGGGAAGGCAATTAGCCCTGCCGACATCAATAAGTACGTAGGTGAAGCCAAGTTTTTACGCGCATTTAACTACTTTCAACTGGTGCGCAACTGGGCAGGAGTACCGCTTCGTACGGAGGAAAATATGACTCAGATTGATTTACGTCGTAGTAGCGTAGAAGAGGTATATACACTTATCCAAGCCGATTTGAAAGAAGCAGAAACAAACCTTCCCGATAAGCCTGCAAACGTGGGCCGTCCTTCAAAATGGGCTGCTAAGACGCTCTTGGCCGATGTGTATTTGACTTTAGGTAAATACACCGAAGCACGAGACAAAGCTGATGAAGTGATAAAAAGTGGTAAGTTTTCGCTAGTACCCATTGCCTCAAAAGCTGATTTTCAAACAAAAGTCTATGGCCCAGAATTAGTATCGACGACTGAAGAGATTTTCTATTTGAAATACACTCGTCAAGTGGATCAAGGAAATTATATGCTCTGGATTACCAACCATCCGAGTACGAACCTGTTCAATTTCGGGGGGGCGTATGTGGTCTATGGCCAAACCACCGAGCCGCTCTATAAAGGCTGGAATGATGCTGATATTCGCAAGTCGCTTTGGGAAAAAGTTAACATTGGGCTAGGAGCCAATACGGTGATTAGCTCCAAATTTGCTGACCAAAAGGCTATTAGTCAAACAGGAGCAGGAAACGATGACCCCGTGTATGCCTACGCCGATGTATTGTTGATATACGCCGAAGCGGCCACCCGTGTCAATAATGCCCCAACAGCTCAAGCATTGGAGGCGCTGAACCAAGTTCGTCGCCGTGGTTATGGTAAAACTCCTACCGCAGTGTCTTCGGTCGATTTTGTATTAGCTGATTACAACGCCTCGACGTTTGTGGATGCAGTCATCCAAGAACGGGCGTACGAATTTTTGTATTTGGGCAAACGTTGGCTTGACCTCAAACGAATTGGAAAAGTGAAAGAGGCGATAAAAGCGGCCAAAAATGTCAATGTTGCTGATAAGCATTTGCTATGGCCTGTGCCAACGTCAGAGCTTAACTTTAACAAAGCAATGGATCCTGTCAAAGACCAAAATCCAGGCTATTAGCACTTGGGACTTTAAAAAACTATTTTATGGAAAAAATGAAACGAAGAGCGGCATTAGCCTCATTAGGAAGCCTTTCGTTGGGAGTATCGACTCCCATATTGGAAAAAGGGGAGGTTTTCCAAGCGCCTTATTCCGTAAAAAAAACGAGCTTAAAAACAGATATATTGGTAGTTGGTGGTGGCACAGCAGGGGTGATTGCTGCCATTCAGGCAGGGCGTGCTGGCCGTAAAACCATTTTGGTTGAAAACGGAAGCCAATTGGGCGGCACCACTACTACTGGAGGTGTGGCTTTCCCTGGTATTTTTTTTGCGTGGGGCAAACAGGTCATTAGTGGGATTGGCTGGGAGTTGGTACAGGCTGCCGTCGCTATGAACGATGATCAATTGCCGAATTTTTCTATTCCCCACGGTAAAAATCACCCACGGCATCAAGTGCGCCTTAATGGTCAGTTATACGCCATGCTTATCGAAGAAAAGTGTGTGGAGGCAGGAGTACAATTGCGTTTTTATGAAACCCCCACCAAAGTAACGCCGCAAAAAAACGGTTGGCTGGTGCAAACAATGGGAAAAGGAGTGATTGCCGAAATCTCTTGTAACCAACTCATTGACTGTACAGGAAACGCGTTTGTGACCTCAATGGCAGGTTTTCCTGTACTACGTGAAGCCGAGACGCAGCCAGGTTCATTAATGTTTCAAATTGGAGGATATGATTTTAAATCGTTGGATTTAAAGCTGATTCAAGCGCGTTATCAAGAAGCTATCCAGAAAGGAGAGTTGGTAAAAACCGACTTTCGTAACAATATCGCAGGGGTGCTACGCTCGGCAGGTGACAACATTTCGCACGTCATGGGGGCTGATTCTACTACCTCCGAAACGCACACAGTAGCTAATCTGAAAGGACGGAAAGCGTTATTAGATACGCTACGGTTTTTGCGCAGCTTACCTGGGTTAGAAAAAACAAAACTGATTGACATGCAAAACGAAACGGCCGTTCGCGAAACGTTTCGGATTGATGGTCACTACAAAATTACCCATGCCGACTACGTAACGGGTAAAATGTTCGACGATTCGGTTTCGTATTCATATTATCCGATTGACGTTCACGATGAGAATGGCGTCGTACCTGATCACTTGAATGAGGGCATTGTCCCGACGGTTCCGTTGCGAGCGTTGGTGCCCAAAAACAGCCGTAATTTTTTGGTGGCGGGTCGTTGTGTCAGCAGCGACCGTTTGGCCAATTCGGCATTGCGGGTACAGGCATCTTGTATGGGAATGGGGCAAGCAGCAGGAGCTACGGCGGTACTGGCAAGCCTTCAAAATAAGAGCCCACTCGAAGTATCAATAAAAGATATTAAACAGCTTATTGAAGAGCACGGCGGTATTGTGCCCACGTTTGTATAAATAGAATGGTGAATACATGTTGGGTAGGCACGCTATGGCCTGCCCACATTACTTACTTATATGTCGTTGAAACTAATAAGCGTATTGAAGTTAACTGCTTTATTTCTTTTACTGTGGGGAATCAGCGGTTTTGTCTCTGAAGTGGCGGAGCCTATCCGTTATTTTCGGCCATACACACTTGCATTACCCGTTGCCAAAACAATCCCTTATCTTGTTGATTTTGAAGAGGAAACAGGTACAGATACTTTGTTTCAGGCAGTATCTCAGGAAGGGTGTCCTGTTTCGTATTTTAGACACATCCAAAACAATGTTTGCTTTGATGGAAAGTGCCGTATGTTGGTAGCTACGCTTTATTGGAATCCCACAGGTCGATATTTAGGGTTTGAGCTACCCAAAGGAGAGTTTTTGAGTAAAACCGATCATGACCCTTTTACTCCCGAAGAATACACACGTTTGAGCGAGATACTTGCTGATTCTTTATCGCCTCTCGGCACTTTTACTTACAATGCTTTGGTGCCAAAAGCTGCTGTGGACGTTCAAAAAGTGGATGCAGTGTCGTCGCCTACTGCGCCCGACGTCCTCGACTACATCATCAAGGGCGCAGCTTATACAACTTATAAATTATGGCATTTGGTGTATGGGCCAACTCAGCTAGAAATAGAAAAGTTGACCCAAAAAACACTCTCGGCTGATTTACTTTTGAAAATACTGGAAAGCAATGATTTGGGGGATAAAATGTGGGCTGTTCGTCGTGTCCGACCTTTTATTTCAGCACACATTTTGTTGCAGCAAAAAGTAATATCGCTTATTCAGGACAATCAATATAATCTTTCGGAACAAATCATTAGGGAATTACCTACAACAGACTCGACGATTCAACGAGGTTTGGCAATGGCTTTTTTGAAAAACAACTACGCGATTAAAAAACTTATTGTGGAAAAGCTAAAAATGGCATCTTCGTTGACACCAGAGATGGTGGCTTTATTTACTTCGGCTTTGCCCTCACTTCAAGGGGAGTCGGTGGCTAGTATATTGGAGCTTTTGAGAATAAAAAAAATAAATGACCCTGTTACGGGGCGGGCTATTGCTGATTTATTACGTAGTGACAATAATTTTGTGGCTCGTAAAGCCTATGATTTTTTAACTAAACAAAAAATCAATGACCCGTACATTGAAGAGCAGTTAACGCGCTTTCAATCAAAGCAAAAGTAAAATTTCTACGCTTGTCGCTTCTACTGTAAAGTTATCCTGCACGCGCTATGAAATGGGTCAGTTCTTGGTTTGTTGCTATCTCTTTGGCTCTTTTTACTTTTTCTTCCTTCAAGAGCCCATCGTCAACTTCTCGTCCCAACATCATTTTCCTCCTCACCGACGACCACCGATGGAACTCCTTGGGAGCGATGGGAAATCCGATTATTAAAACACCGCATTTGGACCAACTTGCCTCGCGTGGCGTCCTTTTCAAAAAGGCGTATGTTACGACGGCCATTTGCTGCGTGAGTCGAGCGAGTATTTTGAGTGGGCAGTACATGTCACGGCACAAAATCGAAGATTTTAATACAAGTTTTAAGCCCGCTGCTTTGGCCAATACTTATCCGTTATTGTTGAAAAAGGCAGGTTATCAAATCGGTTTTATTGGAAAATACGGCGTTGGAGAACCCAAAGCACAGCCTAGCAATGCCTTCGATTTTTGGGCGGGTTCGGAAAAACCACAGTCCGATTACGAAATGAAGGACGCACAAGGTAATTTTATTCACCATACCGATAAAGTCAACAACGATATTCAACAGTTTTTGGCGCAAACCCAACCCGATGCGCCGTTTTGCTTGTCGGTGAGTTTCAAAGCGCCGCATATTCAGGACGGCGACCCGCGTCCGTTTATTGTTCAAGAACGTTATAAGCCAATGTACGCCAACGATTCGATTCCTGAACCCGAAAAAGCCGACCCGAAGTACTGGCAATCGTTTCCCGACTTTTTCCGAACCGATAAAAACATTGCCCGCGAACGCTGGTATTTTCAGTTTGACGGAAACCGAATGTACCAAGAAAGCGTGCGACAGTATTATCGTTTGATTAGCGGCGTGGATGAAGTTGTTGGAAACATGGTGAAAACCTTGCAAGACAAAGGCTTGGCTTCTAACACCGTGATTATCTTCATGGGCGACAACGGCTATTATTTGGGCGAATACGGCTTGTCGGGAAAATGGTTTGGCCACGAAGAGTCGATTCGGGTGCCGCTCATTATGTACGACCCGCGTATTCCTCAACTTCGTAAAAAGACGTCCAACCAATTGGCGCTTAATATCGACATTGCCCCAACGATTTTGAAATTGGCGGGAGTTCAGGTGCCTGCGGAAATGCAAGGTGTGAGCTTGGCAGAACTCGTGACGAAGCCAAAACAAATCGCTCGAAGCGCCTTTTTCTACGAGCATACGTTTTTGGGTTCGCCTCGTTTGCCTAAGGTGGAAGGGGTAGTCCGTAACGACCTCAAATACATGAAGTACATTGAGCATAATTATGAAGAACTGTACGACCTCCGCAACGACCCCGACGAGAAAATCAATCGGGCTAAGGACGCAAACTACCTTTCTCAACTCGAAACCATGCGCACTCAGTACCAAACTTGGAAACAAAAAGTGCGTTGATAACAAATGGGTAGGGTAGTGAAGGATAGTTGTGGGTAGTATTTCTTCCAACTTTACTCGTAGTAGTAGTGAAAACCCTTAACTGATATGTTTCAACGATTTTTTTCCTTGGCAGCCGCCCTGCTGTTGGGCGTTAGCGTGTATGCACAGAGCGACCTCAAGGCCGTTTATTTACGGTGCGAGTATAAAATCAACCCCGTCACGGACGTAACTCAGCCGCGTTTGAGCTGGGAGCTGACTTCGGCCGTCAATAGTCAATACCAAACGGGCTATCAAATTTTGGTGGCGACTTCGGTGGCGCTGTTGGAGGAAGGTAAAGCCGATTTGTGGGACAGTAAAAAAGTGGCAGGAGAAACTACTTCCCAAATTGAATATGCGGGTAAACCGCTGGAATCGCGAGAAATCTGCTATTGGAAAGTAAGGAGTTGGGATAAAAAAAATGTGCCTGGGTCGTGGAGTGAACCTGCAAGATGGGAAATGGGTTTGCTGCAAAAAAACGATTGGAAAGCCAGTTTTATCGGGCTTAATCTGAACCATTTAGGAAAGGGCAAAGAATACCACCTACCACCCGCGCCGTTTCTTCGCAAAGAAATTGACGTAAAAGGCCCCATCAAAAAAGCGCGATTGTACGTGACGGCACTTGGGCTGTACGAATTTCAAATCAACGGGCGAAAAATCGGGAATGATTACCTGACACCAGGCTGGACTGACTACAACAAACGCCTCTATTACCAAACGTTTGACGTAACTAAAGAACTGAAACTTGGCAAAAATGCGCTGGGGTCTATCCTTTCTTACGGTTGGTACGCGGGCTATTTGGGGTATGCGTTGTTGGTAGGAAATCCTGTCGTCAAAAACTTTTATGGTGACGTGCCTGCTTTGAAAGCGCAGTTGGAAATTGAATACACCAATGGCCAAAAAGAAACGATTGCGACTGATAATACGTGGAAAGCCAACTATGGCCCCATCGTGGAGTCGGACATTCTGAACGGTGAAGTGTATGATGCTAACAAAGAACTAACGGGCTGGAATCAAACGGGATACAATGAAACCGCTTGGAAAAAAGTCGTGACGGTTTCGGAAAAAGCCGAACGCCTACTTCAATCTTTTCCTGGCGACCCCGTGCGGGAAGTAGCCCGACTTACTCCCAAAAATATTAAACCTGTTGGTTCAAAAGCGTATTTGGTTGACATGGGTCAAAACTTTGCGGGCATCATCAAGGTACGTTTCAAGGCTGCCAAAGGCGATTCTATTCTTTTTCGGTTTGGTGAAATGCTGTATCCCGACGGAAAACTCATGACCGAAAACCTCCGAAAGGCACGCGGTACGGATTTGTACATTGCCAAAGGCGACCCCAACGGCGAAATTTATGAACCCCGTTTTACCTATCACGGCTTTCAGTACGTGCAGGTCGAAGGGCTAAAAAATGGTCTTGGAATGCAGGATATTTTGGGATTGGTGCTGTCGTCGGCGACGCCAAAAGCAGGAACATTTGAAACGGACAATGCTTTTGTTAATCAATTGTATCATAATATTGTTTGGACGCAACAGTCTAATTATCTGGAAGTTCCGACCGACTGCCCGCAACGCGATGAGCGTTTGGGCTGGACGGGCGATGCCCAAGCGTACGTAAAAAGTGCCACGCTCAACAACGATATTGCGGCTTTTGGGACAAAATGGGTAGTGGACCTCAACGACGCTCAACTTCCCAACGGAGCCTATCCGCTGTACGCGCCTGCGCCATCGGTTCGCAAAACCGATACCTATTCACCTGGTTGGATGGAAGCGGGGATTGTTTACCCGTACCAAATTTTCCGCTCCTACGGCGACACCCGAATCATCAAAGCGCACTGGTCAGAAATGAAGAAATTTATGCAGTTTCTGGAAACAAAAAGCAAAGGCGAGTACGTGTTTAAGGAAACGGCCTTTGCGGAAGTTGATCCCAAAGGCGGGTTTGGAGATTGGTTGAGCGTGGGTAAAAAAACACCGCCCGATATGTTGGCCACGATGTATTACGCGTACTCCGCCCAATTGATGCAGGAAATGGCCTTGGCCATTGGCGACGAAAAAGAAGCAAGTCATTTTAAAGAAATAAATGCCAAGGTGAAGTCGGCTTTTCTCAAACATTACACCAATGCCGATGGAAAGTTTGTTTGCAACGCCGCGGCGTACGGCGACGGTCGGGGCTACGTGGACGGTGAGCAAGGGTTTGATGGACATACCCAAACAGCCTACGCTAATGCGATTTTTATGAATCTTTTGGACAGCACCCACACGCTCAAAGCGGCCAAATGGCTGAATGAATTGGTGGTTAAAAACGGCAATAAACTCACCACGGGCTTTTTGGGCGTGCGGCCCATGTTGCCAGTGCTTTCAAACACAGGCTACAGCGAAACGGCCTATAAGTTGTTGTTCCAAAAAGAATATCCTTCGTGGGGTTTTGAGATTGAAAACGGGGCTAATACCATTTGGGAACGCTGGAATAGTTTCACCAAAGAAGGTGGATTTCCTGCGGGAATGAACTCGTTTAATCACTATGCGTTTGGTTCTATTTGCGAATGGATGTTTGAAAATATGGCGGGAATCAAAGAGACGTCGCCTGGATTTAAGACGTTTCTGATTCAACCTGAACCGATGAATGCCAACCTCAACTCACTCAAAGCTACGCATCGATCGCTCCACGGAATGATTACTTCGGCTTGGCAAAAAAAGGGTGACCTAATTACGATGACCATTGAGGTACCTGTCAACACCACGGCCACGATTTGTTTGCCACCAACGCCAACCAATAACATCACTTTCAACGGAAAAACGCTGGTGGCCTCTACTGTTAAGCCCAGGTGGATTAATCGCCGTGAGCGCAATACCGTGACGGTGGGCTCGGGGAAATACGTGTTGAGTTACAAAAAATCGGCTTTGTCAGGGTTTTAACAATGAACGCAATAAAATGAATTATGAAAACCTTCATTTTGATTTTCTTGGGTGCTTGGGCAGGCATTAGCTTTGCCCAACGTCCTGCCCAGCCCCCGATGTCGCAGGAGCAATTTACGCCCGAAAAACTAGGGTATTCCCTATTTTGGGAAGATAATTTTAATGGTAATCAACTCGACCCGAAAAAATGGGCGGTGAGGGGAGTGGGGCCGCGTGCCTTAGGGTATGTGTCGCCCGAAGCGGTGGAAGTGAAAGATGGCTTGCTGAAATTGCACGCTATCCAAAAAGGAGACAGCATTCTGATTGGAGCGGTGGGCACGCAAGGAAAACTGATGACCAAATACGGTTACTTTGAATGTCGGGCGCAGTTGCAAAAATCGCCAGGCGTGTGGGCGGCATTCTGGATTCAGTCGCCCGATATTTCCAAAGGCGAAGACCCCGCCGTTTATGGAGCCGAAATAGATATTTTTGAGTTTTTCAAAAAACTGGGTGTGGATATTGTCTCCCACAACGTGCATTGGGCGTATGGCCCCAACCAAAAAAGTACGCGCGGAATGCAAAGTTATCTCAAAGGAGTGAGCGAAGGATTCCACACTTTTGCGTTGGAATGGACGCCCGACAAATACGCTTTTTTTATTGATGGCTACAAGTTTTACGAAGTAACCATCGGTATTTCACGGATTGAAGAGTACCTGATTTTGAGCATGGAGCTTCCATCCGAAAAGAAAGATTTACAATACACTGTTTACCCCGACGTATTTTTGGTGGATTACGTAAAGGTGTATAAAAAATAGTTTTTTGGCTGTGGTGTTCAAACATAGTATTAAGTTTTTGTGAAATGGGGCATGAAAAGTAGTATTTTGCACGGTCATTTCGTAACCTTGCCAAAATTCATCACACCATGAAATTTTTTTTTATTTGTGCCTTATGCTATCTATTATGTAGCTGCGGAGAGCAATGTGGTATCACAGCCGAACCAGTAGCTGCTATCCAATTCCCCTTTAACACAGAGGCTTCTATCTCCAAGGTGTCTATATTAGGAGCGTTACAAGATGTGTCTAATGAGCGTGTTCAATTCCCGCTCAATCTCAATGCAGATTCCACCACTTACATTTTTACTCAATCTAATCGTATTGATACATTAACTGTTTACTACAAAAAGCGTATCTACAATGCCAGTAATACCTGTGGTTATGTACTGGATCTAGAAGCACCCGCTTCTGGTAAAACCCACACGACTACCTTCAAACAAATTGAAGTAGAATATCGTAGTTATTATACTCCCTCGCATGGCGCCAAATTATATTATCCAGAAGAAGAAAGTGGTATTATTGTCAAAATCAATGAACTATGAAAAAATTAGGCTACTTGATTTTTGTATTGATACCTCTTTCGATTCAAGCCCAAGATAGTACGTTGAAAATAAGAGCTGTTGGGGTTGACGTAGTTAAGAATGTTACGCATTACGTATCTGGCTTTGATTTCCAAAATCCAATCATCGCCGAATGTTATGTGCAGTTTTTTACCCCTAAACCCAATCATTATTTTAGTGTAAGTCTAGGCTACGCAAGTATGGCACGAAGAGCCCAAAATCATTTTTTACAATCTTTTAGAGGTTATTCTGTTAAAACGACTTGGGAACAATACAGTAAAACTAGCAGAAAATTTTTCGGCTATAGTGGGGTGTTCTCATATGGGACAGTAAAAGGTGAATTAGAAATTCAGGGTAATTATTTCCCTAATTACAAAACAGGCACGCCCTACAACCAAGGTATAGGAGTTGCCTTAGAGGGGTTTGCTGGAACCTCAGCTTTACTGTTTAAGCGTATAGAAACGCGATTTTTACTTCGAGGGGGTACCATCATTGCTGATATAGGCAATCCTCAATTCCCTTACTTAACAGGTTTAGGAATTTCTTATTTGCCAGAAATGCTTTCCTTTAATGTGGGAGCGACTATCCAATTATTTTATCTAATCAAACGTGCCCCCAAACATCATCTCACAAATTGATTTTTTGTTTTCGATTCAAAAACCGAAATTTGTACTAATTACCATTAACATAAATAAAAATGCTTTCTCGCCGCCAAGAACGTGAACAAATCAAAAAATCCCTTGGGTTTCGTATTTGGAGCGTTGCTTTTACTATTTTTTACCCAGTGATTTCGCTTTTTACGTGGATATTTACGGGGATTGTTCTGCTATTTTCGGGGCTTTCGCGAGGGTTAGTGTGGGTGTTGAAGGGAGGTCGTAGCATCTAATGACCAACTATGTGGTGGAGCTGCTGGAGGAAAAAGTAGCTCAGTACAACCAGCCCAATTTTATTCCCAACGACCCCATTAGTATTCCGCATCAGTTTTCGAAGTTGCAAGACATCGAAATCATGGGTTTTTGGGCGGCAGTATTGGCGTGGGGACAGCGAAAAACGATTATCAACAAATGCCAAGAGTTGATTCAACTCATGGATGGTGCTCCTTACGACTTTGTACGTAATCACACGGATACTGACCTAAAGCGCTTTTTAAACTTCAAACATCGGACGTTCAACGCGACCGATACACTCTATTTTCTTCATTTTTTTAAGCACTTTTACCAACATCATCACTCGCTAGAAGAAGCGTTTGTTCATGCTCTTCCCGTGGAGGCACTTCACGTTGAAATGGGTCTTGCAGGCTTCCATGAGTTGTTTTTTAGCCTCGAAGATTTTCCAGAACGTACCCGTAAACACATTGCCACGCCCGTGCGAAAATCATCGTGTAAGCGGCTCAATATGTTTTTGCGCTGGATGGTGCGCAAAGACGATAAAGGAGTTGATTTTGGCCTTTGGAATGCCCTGAAACCTTCGCAATTGATATGCCCGTGCGATGTACACGTAGATCGGGTAGCGCGTAAACTGGGTCTTATTCAGCGTCCCACTACCGACTGGCAAACAGCCTTAGAACTCACCGAAAACCTCAGACAACTCGACCCCAACGATCCCGTTAAGTATGACTTTGCCTTGTTTGGGCTGGGTGTAGAGGGGGAAATGTGAGAACTTAAGCCATAAACGCAAAGACAACCGCATCTTCATGCCCTTCAAAGACGGTTGTTACTTGCTTCATGCCCGCTTTTTCTAATACGTGCCGTGAACTTTGATGATTGGGGTGGATGAAGGCAATGATGGGGCGTCCTGCAAAATTCGTTTGAAGATGTTCGATGGATGCACGAGTCACTTCGGTGGCGTAGCCTTTACCCCAAGCTTCGGGCACAAATCCGTATCCTACTTCGATGGCATCGGTGTTTTCTACGTGTTTGATTTTGACAAGACCTACAAACGCACTACTTTCTTTCTCGTAACAAGCACATAATCCTAACCCTTCGTTTTCGGCGGCATAAAGAAGCTCATTGGCGATGCGCTGGCGGCTGTGCGAAATGTCTGCTGCTGGGGTACGGATGAATCGCATAACATCGGCATCTCCTTCGATTCGGAATAGGTCAGCGGCGTCTTCGGGTTGGAAAATACGGAAATACAGGCGTGGGGTTTCTAAGTAAAGCATTGTAAGGACGTTTTGGGTAAAAATAAGGTAAATGCGTCGGAGACGCAAAACCTATTTGCGCCCCAAACTGGAATTTGGAGCGGATGCTCGTCCCGAACTGTGTTTCGGGACGGTTGTGGTATTGCGTCTCTGACGCCACTATTCTATTAAATGCGTTGGAGACGCAAAGCCTTTTTTCGCCCCAAACTGGAATTTGGGGCGTTGGTGCTCGTCCCGAACTGCGTTTCGGGGCGGTTGTGGTATTGCGTCTCTGACGCCACTATTCTATTAAATGCGTCGGAGACGCGAAGCCTTTTTTCGCCCCAAACTCCAGTTTGGGGCGGGCAGGCACTCGTCCCGAACTGTGTTTCGGGACGGTTGTGGTATTGCGTCTCCGACGCACCTTCAGCCATAAATGCTAGTAATGTCAAGAAGTCCTTTTTTTCCTACATAATTTCGTGCAGAGCTATATAGATATTCTTCGGGATACTCTACAATGGCTGCTCTTACTGGGTTTTGATGAATGTAGTTTAGTTTTTGTTCAATGTACGCAAACGAAAAACACTCTTTGGCATGATTTCCCGCTTGCCAAAATTGATACTTCTCGTGGCTAGATTTATATTTTGCATTCCATTCCATTCAAACTTATGCATTAACCACTCTTTACGGCTTTCATTTTCAAACTGAACAGCTTCAAGAAGGCGATTGGCGGTGAATCGTTTGAAGTCTCGCATAATGTCACCTAATAACTTACCCTCTTTGGCTTGAACCAGTAAATGAAGATGATTACTCATCAATACCCAGCCATACAGCATTAATCCTTTATGAGATTGACAATAACGTAGGGAGTCCACGATGATATCTTTGTAGATGGGTCGAGTAAAGACATCTACCCAATCCACAACGGTTGATGTGAGAAAATACACTTCTTCAGGATTACGAATGTAGTACTTACTTGAGGCCATCGGTTACGATATTCTTGGTTTGCTATCGTAAGGTCGGCGAAATAGAAAGATGAATTTTAAAATATCCTAGAAGATTTTTTGGAATGAGCTGATTGTTAGTGTTTTGGGAGATTTTGTGCTTTGTGCTCGTCCCGAACTGTGTTTCGGGACGGGTATGGTACCGCGTTTCTGACGCCACTATTGTATTAAATGTGTCGGAGACGCGAAGCCTTTTTGCGCCCCAAACTGGAATTTGGGGCGAGCTAGCGCTCGTCTCGAGCTGCGTTTCGGGACGGGTATGGTACCGCGTTTCTGACGCCACTATTGTATTAAATGCGTCGGAGACGCGAAGCCTTTTTTCGCCCCAAATTGGAATTTGGGGCGAGCTGGCGCTCGTCCCGAACTGCGTTTCGGGACGGGTATGGTACCGCGTCTCCGACGCGCTTTGATTTATGCAGCAGACCTATTTTTGAGCTGATTTGATTTTTCCTTGAACTCGGTAGGGGAGAGGTTTTTCTTTTTCTTGAAAATACGGCAGAAGTACGAAAAGCTATTGAACCCACTGGCCATAAAAGCCTCTTTGACGCTCATTTTAGGGTCACGAAGCAGACTTTCTGCTAATTTTAGACGCTCTTCGATGATAAAATCAATGGGAGTAGAACCTGTCTCGTGCTTAAACGTACGATAAAAATTGGACTCACTCATGTAGGCTTTTTCACTCAGCAGCTCAATGGTAAGGTCTTCAGTGATATTTTCCCGAATAAAGTTAAGGACAAACGAAATACGGTCGTTGTTGGGCTGGGTGTAAGACTTTTTAAGGTAAATACTCTTCGATTCAGTTTGCAAAATGCGGATGATAAGCTCTTGGAGCAGCATATCGGCAAAAATATCTTTAGAAGGGTGGTTTTCGGTGAAAATAAAAATAAGCCGTTGCAGGATTTGGTTGATGGCAATGTCGTTGGTAAAATGATAATTATAATCGGTCATGCTCCATTCCTTCCCATTTTGTTTCAGCCCACGTTCATTGAGCAAATTGACGGCCTGTTGGAGCTTCGCTTCGTTGAAAGCCAACGCTAGGCACTGCGTAGGGTTTTGTTCGGTAGCTTCTGGAAAATCAATACACATCAATTCGTTGGAGGGCAAAATCACTGATTCTCCAGGTAAAAACCCGAACGAAGGCGTGTTCTGAAGGTGCATAATTTTCTTACCGCGTATCATACTTGCCAACACAGGTTCGCTAAACTGCAACATCACTTGCGCCGCCTTTTGATGCGTCTCAAAAATGTTCAATTCTGCATTGTTAAGCGTATGCAGGGTACGATTTTCTACCAACGTTTCGAGGCGGCGGTTTTGATAATGCAAGGGATTCAACTCAACCATGGGTATATGTTGCTAAAGAATTTGTTGTATTAATTCTTAAAATCATACTAAAAGTACTTCAAAAACGCATACAATGGTAGTATAGTACAACAGTTGATAGAATAGTGCAATCAGTTGATAGGATAGGGAAAATGGTGAGCAGAATAGGTCAATTAAATGTGATTTTTTGAAGGTTGTTTTGTGCAAAATCTTTTTGAAACACAAAGCCCTTATAACTATGTCAACTGTAATCACCCAACAAAACAACTTGGTAGCGAAGCCAATCTTTAAAACCCACTATGATAACTTCATTGGCGGACAATGGGTCAGCCCTGTGAAAGGAGAGTATTTTGAAACTACTTCTCCTGTTGATGGTCAGGTATTTACGAAAGTAGCTCGTTCGACTGAAGAAGATATTAACCTTGCTTTGGATGCCGCTTGGGCCGCCGCTCCGCAGTGGAATAACAGCTCGGTGACGACGAGAAGCAACATTTTGCTAAAAATTGCGGATGCGATGGAGGCAAATTTGGAACTGTTGGCAAGTGTAGAAACGTGGGACAACGGCAAGCCAATTCGTGAAACTAAAGCCGCTGATTTACCCTTGGCAATCGACCACTTCCGCTACTTTGCAGGCGTAATTCGGGCCGAAGAAGGTTCAGCTTCGGAGTTGGATTCCAACACATTGTCGTTGATTGTACACGAACCACTTGGTGTAGTCGGACAAATCATTCCTTGGAATTTCCCGTTGTTGATGGCCACTTGGAAAATTGCACCTGCTTTGGCCGCAGGAAATTGCGTGGTGTTGAAGCCTGCCGAACAAACGCCCGTGGGAATCATGGTGTTGGCTGAATTGATTCAAGATTTGTTGCCAGCGGGTGTACTGAACATCGTCAACGGCTTTGGCATTGAAGCAGGTAAGCCATTAGCATCTAGCCCTCGTATCAATAAAATTGCGTTTACGGGAGAAACGACAACGGGGCAATTGATTATGCAATATGCGTCTAAAAATATCATTCCTGTTACGCTTGAACTGGGAGGAAAATCACCAAATATTTTCTTCAAAAGCATCATGGATGCCGACGACGAATTCTTCGATAAGTGTTTGGAAGGTGCAACCATGTTTGCCCTCAACCAAGGCGAAGTATGTACGTGTCCGTCGCGTATTTTGGTGGATGAATCTATCTACGATGCTTTTATTCAGCGCGTAGTAGAGCGTATTGAGGCCATTAAGTTGGGACACCCGCTCGATCCAAGTACGATGATGGGAGCACAGGCATCGAACGACCAATACCAAAAAATTCTGCATTACATCGACCTTGGTAAAGAAGAAGGGGCAGAGTTGCTCACAGGTGGTGGAGCTGCTTATAACGAAGGACTTGAAGGTGGATATTATATCAAACCAACGTTGTTCAAAGGCAATAACAAAATGCGCATTTTCCAAGAAGAAATTTTTGGGCCAGTGGTGTGCGTAGCTACCTTCAAAACGGAAGAGGAAGCGATTGCGATTGCCAATGATACACTTTATGGCCTCGGCGCAGGGGTATGGACGCGTGACACGCACCAAGCCTACAAAGTAGCGCGTGCGGTACAAGCGGGTCGTGTTTGGGTAAACTGCTACCATGCGTATCCTGCTCATGCGCCATTTGGTGGCTACAAGAAATCAGGTATTGGCCGAGAGACGCATAAAATGATGTTAAATCATTATCGTCAGGCCAAAAACATGTTGATTTCGTACGACAAAAATAAATTAGGGTTCTTTTAGGCTAGTAGGGAAGAGGGTAAACCTGTGGGGCTAAACCCTCACAGGTTTTTTAATAAATATCGCTATGGCTAGAATTGCAATTACGAAAGAAGCAGCGCAGGGCATTGATACATTACGAGCCAAATTATTTTTTGTAAGCCACAGTCACATCATGTGAGCAGGGCTTGCCATTGAGTGTATAACTTACGAGCAAATCGGCAAAAAGGGCGTCGTCTAAACCGACTGAGGGTTCGAGCAAAGTGTTGAGCTGAATTAGTTTTTTGAAGCTTTTCTTACGGCTTTTGGAGTCGGTGTTTAGGCTAACGGCAGGGTTTATGAGTGTACTTCCCATGAGTATTGATTCGACCTTCAACCCACAACTCGACTCATTTTTAAAGCTCAAATTTACATCGTAAGTATGCCCTTTAGCTTTGCTTGTGCCTTTATAAATAACCGTGCCTTCGATTGTAAGTGAATAATTGCCTTGCTTGGTCGTACAATTACAGGACGATTTTTGTGCTTTGACTACAAATACAGAAATCAAACAGGAAAAAACCAGAAGCAGATATTTCATAGGTAATGTTTATGATAGTTGTAAAATTGAAGCTGTCGCTGAGTGGTTCAAAATGACGCTACTAAGACTTCGACTCTTCGGTTTTTCTTGCGATTTTCATCATTGTTGTTGGGAACTGTTGGGTTTTGTTCTCCGTAACCTTTGGTTTTGAATACAAACCTATTGCTACCTCCAACTTCTTGTTGCAATACCTTAGAAACAGACGCAGCTCTGGCCAAAGATAGTTTTTGGTTGGTATCGTCACTGCCAATATCGTCAGTATAGCCTGCTATATTGAGGGTCGCTTTTTGGATGTCTTTGAGCTGCGTTGCCAGTTTTTTAATGGCGGCAACGCCTTCGGGTTTCAGGTCTGATTTGCCAGTATCAAACAGTACTTCTGCATTTAGGCTCAATCGCATAGCCCCGCCAATGGTAGCCACGGCATCTATGTCAGCTCCAGGTACGGTTGACGATGATTTTAGATCAGTCAGTCGGACATAATAGTAATATTCATTTGGTTTGGCCATTTTGCTGATGTCCACCTCGGCTACGCCACCACTGATTGTGCCTACACTTATCCAATTACTACCATCGGTGCTGATTTCTAAGTTGGTAGGCTCTACTTGCCCCATTTCAAAGACATATAAATCGGGGCCTTTTACGTCAACCAAAGCGTTGTTGGTGAATTTGACGATAAGCGACCCACCCAGCCCCAAGCTATATACTCCTTTGTTTTCGCGGCGGTTAGATGTTTCTACATAGTCTGGAGCATTAAGACTGTTTTTTTCGGGAAAACGAATGTCGCCACCGCCGTAGTTGACCGACACAACTTCATCCGCGAAGGAGGCATCGCCGAGTGGTAAATAAATGACGTCATTTTTGCAGACATAGGTTTTGCCCGTTGCTTCGCCAAAATTGATGCTGGGGTTTTCTTGTTGAAATTTGGCTTTTTTGGTGGCGGCTTCTTTTACAATTCTCATCGCTTTCTGATGAATTCCTTGATAACTTATCAAGTGTAATTTGAAAGCTATTGAAGCCGTCGGGTTTGCATTGATCATCTTTGTGACGTCTTTACCTTTAAGTTTGTCTTCAAAAGCTTGGGCTTCATCGGCAGTGCGAAAAACATCGGGTGGCATGGGCCAATCTTTTAGCATTGCTTTTTCGGCATCGCTCAACCGCTCATAAGATGCTTTCGGGTTAGCCCCGCGACTACTACCCCTACTTGGCGTGCTGCTTTGATTCGTAGTTTTAGCCTCTTTTTCTTTCTTCGACATAGCTTCTACTTGGGCCTTAAAAGCCTCAATGTCAAAGTTTTCTTTAGGTTTTGGCGTTTGTGCAGTTAGTGTTTCAAATAACAATAACAAAGCTGTAATACAAATGAGGTGTTTCATAGTTAGTCGGCTCGTTTGTAGCGTTCTTGCATAAACTCGAAATAAATAAAGCCTGACTTGGTGTACCAATTATTCTCGCCAGCTATGTACATACAGGTATTAAGTTCTTGCAAAGAGTCATAGAGTCCTTCCAAAAATTGGGTGCTTTTGGCGTCGTAAGTTTTTTGCATATTCTTGTAGGTATTCATAATGGTGACTCGTTCTTTTTGCCAAGCCATTCCTGCCATCGCATGAATACCACTGGTGTTGTCACCAAGGGCAACTGCGGCGTCTTTATACGTCTTTGTGTTATTGTAGATACATCGTAATCGAGCCAATTGTCTTCGGTAAAAATTTACTTTTGCGTACGCTTTTTCGAAACAATCAATACAGCTTGGTTCCTCGTTGCAGCTCACTATCACATCTTGGCTCAAATCTTGGGTAAAATCGGGAACACATTCGGTTGAAGAAAGGGTTGCTGTACCATCTCTCATATCAGAAACACTACCTCCTGATGTTATAATAGTCTCCATGCCATCAAGCATCGCACCTGTAAAATCATCCGTAAGCACATCACCTATATTCATCATTGTTTGTGTTACGCGTCCTTGGGCCAAACTACCTAGACAAAAACTACTTATGCAGATACAGAAAATAATAATGCTTTTCATGGTTTCTTCTTGTTGTTAGTAGTTTTAGTAGTTTTCAAGCGAAAGGCATCGGGTATTTTTATGGTCTTGGGTTCATCACTAATCCATACCATAATCTGATATTCATTCTTTGCTTGCTTAGGAATGACTCTGATACCGAAGCTACCTTCGGTCCTGAACTTTTCATAATAAGTCTTTGAGCCTTCTACCTTAGCCATTCGGTCGGGTTTGTTCCAGCTATCTTTACACAAAGTGACTCCTAGCACTTGATTAGTTTTTTTGTTGGCTATTGCTACTATGACTGTTTGGTATATGCCTGCTCCTTTTACAAAAAAATACGCCGTATCTTTTTCTTGCTTAAAGACCGAACTGTGGATCTTTCCATTCATCAGAGGTTCTCCCTTTTTCTTGTAATCAAACATTTTCAACTCTATTGGCTTTATTTTTTTGTCCAAAGTATAAGGCTGCGCAGCTACCTTGCCCAAGACCGCCAACAGTAAAAGAAGGCTTGTTGTAATTTTTTTTATGACCATTTGCTTGCTTGATTATGGAGAATAAGAATGATACTTTATGGGCTAAAAACAGGGTGGTTCGTCGCCGCGCTCAAAGCTGGTCAGGTTTGAATTTACAACAAAAAAACTGCAAAGCCTTCCGTGTGGTTAGCTCTGCAGTTTATCACATTCTCCATCATTTTCAGATGAAAAAATGCTCATGTTTCCACTAAGACCATTGCAAAGGAATACTATAAATGATTCTTGAACAATCTCATGGTAGATATTTCGAGATGTTTTGATTAAACGGTTGATAACCTTTGGCTTGTTGGGTGTTTTTTGTAAAAATCGTGCAACATAAAAGAAGTAACTACACTCTAAATCAACTTTCGTAGGTTTTGATGAATTTCCAAATCCAGTGGGCAATAGGCACCGCAACAATGACCCCAACCGCATCGGCCAAGGCGTCATACAAGTCGAATGTGCGGCCAATGGGCATTACATATTGCCATACTTCAATAAATAATCCGTACAAACTTCCGCCAATAATCACCCACCAAGGGTTAGGTTTAGCCCAGTACCAAAGTGCGCCTAATATTCCAAACGCTCCAAAGTGATGGAGTTTGTCAGAACCCATTCCATCGGGCATTTCTTGACGTGGAATAGAGCAAAGCCCCAAAATAACCACCGTCCAAACGATGGCTATGTGGGGCTTTGAAAACATTTTTGTGAGTTGTTTAATCATTGTGTTCAGATTTGCCAAAGCGATTTTAACTACCTAACTTTGGCAATAAATACATCAGAAAATAGCTATGCAAATTACTAATTTCTCTTACATCGTTGCTGATTCAGGTATTTGTCAAGGTTTACCACGAATCAAAGATACGCGTATTACGGTATCATCTATTTTAGCGCATCTTGCTGGTGGAATGTCGGTTGGTGATTTACTTGTGGCTTTTCCTCAGTTATCAGAAACGGCTATTAACGAGGCAATTATGTTTGCAGCGCAGCGCATACAAGAAATATACATTCCGATGAAAGCAGCATGAAGTTTCTACTAGACGAAAATCTGCCTTCGTACTACAGTGAAGTATTTTGTATTGACAACAATCACGAAAGTTTTCATGTTTCTGATTACAGGCTAACCAATACGCCTGATGAAGTCATAAGACTATTTGCCCAAGAAAATGGCTTCATTATCGTAACTTTTGATTTAGATTTCTCTCGATTGGCGGCTTTGAATAATGAAACTAAGCCTTCTATATTAACATTCCGAACTTCAAAAATGAGTAAAACGTTTTTAAAGGCATTTGTCGAGGATCACTTATCTGAATTGATTCCCTATCTTGAAGCTGGAGCTACTGTTACGGTAGATGACCGTAAGATTAGGATTAAACAGTTACCTTTTTAAATGAGTATTATCAAAGCCCCAAAATAGCCACCGTCCAAACGATGGCTATGTGGGGCTTTGTTAGTATGTTTCTAATCGTTTGAATCATTGATTCCTACAAATGCTTCAACAACTCTGCACCCATGGCATCAGTACCTAGGATTTTATCGGCTGGAGTTTCGCTGTTGGCGATGTCGCGTGTACGGAAACCGTCTTTCAATACTTTGTCAACCGCTGCGATGATGGCATCTGCTTCGGCTTTTAGGCCAAACGAAATATCCAACAACAACGCGGCAGAAAGAACAGAGGCCAATGGGTTGGCTACGCCTTTGCCCGTAATATCGTGCGCCGAACCGTGGATAGGCTCATAAACGCCCGTGCTGTCGCCTACCGATGCCGACGCCAACATTCCCATCGAACCTGCAATTTGACTGGCTTCGTCGGTCAAAATATCACCGAAAAGGTTACCCGTTACCACTACATCAAAACGACGTGGATCTTTGATGAGCAACATTGCAGCGGCGTCAATGAACTGATGCTCAACTTCTACATCTGGATATTCGGGAGCAATTTTTTGAATTACTTCGCGCCACAAACGGCTCGACTCCAAAACGTTAGCTTTATCAACTGACATCAATTTTTTGCTACGGGTACGAGCTGCTTCAAATGCTTTACGAGCAATACGCTCTACTTCGTATTTGCTGTAAATCATGGTGTCGTACGCCGTGTTGCCGTCGTCGAGACGCTCGCGTTTTCCAAAATACACGTCGCCCGTCAACTCGCGGAAGAAGAGGATATCGCTGCCTTTTAGGATTTCGGGCTTGATACTTGAGGCTTCCAACAATTCGTCGAACAACTTGATAGGGCGGAGGTTGGCGTACAAACCAAGTTCTTTACGCATTTTCAACAAGCCCTGCTCTGGGCGTACTTTCGCCGATGGGTCGTTGTCGTATTTTGGGTGACCTACGGCGCCAAACAAAATAGCGTCCGAAGCACGCATTTTAACGAGGGTTTCTTCAGGAAGCGGGTCGCCCGTTGCTTCGATGGCTACGTGGCCGATGAGGGCTTCGTCGTAGGTAAATTCATGGCCGAATTTTTCGGCGATACGGTCTAAAACTTGTTTACCAACCGTGGTAACTTCTTGCCCGATTCCATCACCGGGTACGATAAGGATG
This sequence comes from Runella limosa DSM 17973, assembly GCF_000482465.1. Taxonomy (GTDB): domain Bacteria; phylum Bacteroidota; class Bacteroidia; order Cytophagales; family Spirosomataceae; genus Runella; species Runella limosa. The sequence continues at coordinate 37,265 of NZ_AXVJ01000040.1, read as the reverse complement.
TGTTTTTTTGCCATTTGTAATTTTGAATTTTAACCACTGAGTTACACGGAGCGGTCCGCCGCAGCGGTTTGTCACCGAGTTACACAGAGTTTTATAATACATACCTTTTGATGCCATTCCGTAAGCTGCTTACATTAAAATTCATCAAATACCCAATTTTGTATTCGCCTAAACGCATATAAGTCAATATTTGTGCTGTATGGACATCATTTAAAGATTCTACTGACTTCAATTCTAATACAATTGATTTCTCGACCAAGATGTCAATTCGGTAACCACACTCAAGTTTTACTTCTTCAAAAATTAGGGGCATTGCTTTCTCTTTTTCAACAAATAACCCTTCTGCTTGTAATTTGTAGGCTAGGCACTCCTTATAAGCACTTTCTAACAAACCTGGCCCTAATTTTGTATGTACCTCGTAGGCACATTTTAAAATATTGCCAGTAAGATTATCAAACTCCGTATAACTCCGTGCCATAACTCTGTGATACTCCGTGGTTAATCAATTATCTTTTAAAGCGAAATCAAGTTTAGCATTTTTTGAGTGGCTTTGATGGCTGAGACCGTTTGGTCAGAGTCGAGGCCACGCGTTTTAAACTCTTTTTGATTCCAATTCCACGTGATTACAGTCTCACAAAGCGCGTCGGTTTGTCCACCCGTTGGGATACGAACTGCATAGTCCGTCAGCAAAGGAAGTTCCAAATCTTTCTTTGCATAAATCTTTTTCAACGCATTCATAAACGCATCGTACTGGCCGTCGCCTTGCGCATTTTCTTCAAACGTTTCATCCTCAATTTTGAGTTTGAGCGTCGCTGAAGGGCGAAGGTCTTTGGAGTGCGTCAGGACGTAGTTAAGAATCTCAATCTTAAACTCAATCGCGTTGCTATCCAACACGTCCGAAATAATATACGGCAAGTCTTCTTGCGTTACTACTTCCTTGCGGTCGCCAAGTTCGATGATACGCTGCGTTACCTTTTTGAGGTCTTCGTCGGAAAGCTTAATGCCCAATTCGTGAAGGTTGTTCTCGATATTGGCCTTGCCCGACGTTTTGCCCAAGGCGTACGAACGCTTCCGCCCGAAACGCTCAGGCATTAACTCGTTGAAGTAGAGGTTGTTTTTTTTGTCGCCGTCGGCGTGAATTCCTGCGGTTTGGGTAAACACATTGTCACCGACAATCGGTTTGTTTGCAGGAATGCGTAACCCAGAGAAGGTTTCGACAATCTTACTTACAGAAAACAACGACTCCTCCACGACGCCCGTCTCTACTTCTGGCATAAAGTCTTTCAAAACGGCAATGGCACTAGCCAACGGCGCATTACCTGCTCGTTCGCCCATCCCGTTTACGGTCAAGTGAAGCCCATGAGCTCCCGCGCGTACGGCTTCCATGACGTTAGCGATGCCGAGGTCATAGTCGTTGTGGGCGTGGAAATCAAAGTGGTGATTGGGGTAGCGTTCAACGATTGACTTGATGTACGAATACGACTCAGCAGGGGTTAAGACGCCCAAGGTATCAGGGAGCAACACCCGTAAAATCGGCTGGGTAGTTAGAAAATCAAGAAATTGAAATACATATTCGGGTGAATTGCGCATTCCATTGCTCCAGTCTTCGAGGTAAACATTGGCCGAAATTCCTTTTGATTGCGCTAATTCGATTACTTTTTGAATGTCAGCAAAGTGCGCTTCAGGCGTTTTTTTGAGTTGGTGCGTCAAGTGATTAAGCGACCCTTTGGTAAGAAGATTCATCACTTTAGCCCCTGACTCAAGCATCCAGTTAATAGATGCCTCACCGTCGACAAATGTGAGTACTTCCACCTTGTCGATATAGCCATTTTCTTGCGCCCACTTCGTGATTTTTTGAACCGCTTTCAATTCCCCTGCTGATACCCGTGCAGAAGCAATCTCGATTCGGTCCACTTTTACTTCGGTAAGGAGCAATTGCGCCAAGGCCAATTTCTCCGAAGCCGAAAAAGACACTCCGCTGGTTTGTTCACCATCGCGGAGTGTCGTATCCATTATTTCGATGTAGCTCATAGAAATTAATAAGGCCGAGCGGCTTCAAATACACCGATTTCCTCTTTCATGGCTTGTAGATAGTCGATATCGTCGTAACCATTGATGAGATTGTGTTTTTTGTAGCCATTGATGTCAAATGACTCCGATTCGCCCGTCGAAACAATCGTAATAGTTTGTTCAGCAAGATTAACCGTCAATTCGGAGTTAGCATCTTTTTCGATGGCTTGGAAAATTTTATCCAAAAATTCAGGCGTTACCGTCACGGGTAAAATCCCTACGTTGATGGAGTTATTTTTGAAGATATCAGCAAAAAAGCTGGACACTACACAACGGAATCCGTAATCGTAGATAGCCCAGGCAGCGTGCTCACGGCTCGAACCGCTACCGAAGTTACGGCCGCCTACTAAGATTTTACCGCTGTAAAGAGGATTGTTTAAAACGAAATCGGCCTTAGGCGTATCGTCGCCGTTGTAGCGCCAATCGCGGAAAAGGTTGTCGCCGAATCCTTTACGCTCAGTAGCTTTCAAGAAACGAGCAGGGATGATTTGGTCAGTGTCCACGTTTTCCAACGGAAGCGGCACTGCCGAACTGGTTAGTATGGTGAATTTATCGTATGCCATGATGAATGATTATTAGACCCTTGCAGGGTGACAATGTACGCGAAATAGAACTACAAAAACTCCCGTGGGTCAGTGACTTTACCAGTAATAGCGGCGGCAGCGGCTACCAATGGGCTAGCCAATAACGTACGTGCTCCTGGGCCTTGACGACCTTCGAAGTTACGGTTAGAGGTACTTACGGCATATTTACCCGCAGGAATTTTGTCGTCATTCATCGCCAAGCAAGCCGAGCAGCCTGGCTGACGAAGTTGGAAACCTGCGTCGGTCAAAATATCCAAAATGCCTTCTTCTTTGATTTGTGCCTCCACAATGTGTGAACCAGGAACCAACCAAGCGGTTACATTGTCAGCTTTCTTACGGCCTTTCACTATGGAAGCAAACGCGCGGAAGTCTTCAATACGGCCGTTGGTACAGCTACCCAAGAAAACATAATCAATGGGTTTTTCTAAGATGCTTTCGTCTTCGGCGAAGCCCATGTAATTCAATGACTTAGCATAAGAGGCGGCTCCGTCAAGTACATCAGCAGCTTTCGGAATGTGTCTAGTGATACCCGTTCCTAAACCTGGGTTCGTTCCGTAGGTGATTTGAGGCTCAATGTCGGCCGCGTTGTAGGTGTATTCCAAGTCAAACCCAGCGCCTTCGTCGGTTTTGAGGGTTTGCCAGTACGCAACGGCATTTTCCCAAGCTTCGCCTTTTGGCGATTGCTCGCGTCCGTTTAGGTAAGCAAACGTCTTTTCGTCGGGGGCAATCATACCACCGCGCGCACCCATTTCAATCGACATGTTACAAACCGTCATACGGCCTTCCATGCTCATGTTTTCAAATACATCCCCAGCGTATTCTACGAAGTAACCCGTAGCACCACTGGCCGAAATTTGAGAAATGATGTACAATACCGCATCTTTAGGAAGTACCCCTTTGCCTAATTGACCGTTGATGGTAATGCGCATTTTCTTTGGTTTAGGCTGCATAATACACTGCGACGCCAAGACCATTTCTACTTCGGAGGTACCTATACCAAACGCAATTGCTCCAAATGCTCCGTGGGTAGAAGTGTGTGAATCACCGCAGACAATCGTCATACCTGGAAGGGTGATGCCGTTTTCAGGCCCAACTACGTGTACAATCCCGTTCTTTTGGTGGCCCAAGCCCCAGTGTGAAATACCGTATTTGGCGGTGTTGGTTTCCAACGCTTTGAGCTGATTGGCCGAAAGAGGGTCTTCTACGGGTAAATGTTGGTTAATGGTAGGGGTGTTGTGGTCGGCCGTAGCAAACGTACGATTCGGAAACAACACGCCAATGCCTCTGCTCTCCAAGCCCAAAAACGCTACTGGACTGGTTACTTCGTGAATAAAGTGGCGGTCGATAAATAAAACATCGGGACCGTCTGCAATCTTGCGGACAACGTGCGCATCCCACACTTTGTCGAAGAGAGTTGTTGGTTGGTTTGACATATCAATTTGAGATTAATGCAATGGGAAAATAATACGATACAAAATTGCAAGATTCCTTTCAAAGAGACATGACGTCGTACGCTCAAACAATAGCGATTTTGGTTCTTTGTAGATATTTGACCCAATTTAATACTTTGATTGCTTTTGAATAATTGATTATTTTTGCAAAAAGACGCTACAGCTATGCCTATCACTTCGCTATCGCAATTGGATAAGAATGGTAGCTATACCTACTCAGAATATCTCCAATGGCAATTTGAGGAGTTTGTAGAACTTATTAAAGGGAAGATTTTTGAAATACCTACGCCCTATACGCAACATCAACAAGTAGTAGGAAATCTGTATGGTATAATTGGTTTTTATCTTCGACGTAAAAAGTACCTGATATTTGGACGTCCGTTTGATGTTCGCTTGCCGACGTATGATGCCAATGGTGAATTAATGCCTGATACTAAGACTGTTGTGCAACCAGACATTTGTGTGATTTGTGATCCTACTAAAATTGATGAACGAGGCTGTAACGGGGTTCCTGATATGGTAATTGAAGTTTTGTCACCTTCAACGGCCAAAAAAGACCTGAACGAAAAATTTAACCTTTACGAAGAAGTAGGCGTAAGCGAATATTGGATTGTATTTCCTGAGGCAAAAACCGTTAGTATTTATTTACTTGAGGGGCATAAATACGCCCTTCTGGGGCATTTTGGACACCTTCAACAACCTGGGCCATTGCAAGTTCGTACACTGCCTGAGTTGGAGGTGGAGTTGGAAGATGTTTTTGAAAATGTGGTTTAATCATTTATTTCTCTTCGGGGTTTCCCCATATTTCTCCTTATAGGCTTTGATAAAATGCGAAACACTCTCATAGCCAATTTCCATACTAACTTCGGATACGTTTTTATTGGCGTTTTTGAGTAAAAAAGCCGCTTGTTCTAGGCGTTTTTGTTTAATCCAATGGGCAGGTGAGGCGTGAAATTGGGCTTCAAACTCGCGCTTAAAGGCAGACAAACTTCGTCCAGAAAGATGAGCTAATTCACTTATTGTCAGAGGTTTTAGGTAGTAGTTGTTGAGCAAGTATTCCAAGTCTGTTTTTTGCCCTTTGTAAATATTAAACAAAATGGTTTTGAGTTGATTGGAGCCGTCGATTTCCAATAAATGAAGCAGTAATTCCTGAAACTTGAGTCGTAAAAACTGATTCAAGTAGGGCGTTTGTGAGTTGAAATAGGGAAAAAGGGAATCAATGAACTTTTCAAAAGCCGAAGAGGACTGTAACGCCAAAATAGGCTGAGGGTTTTCGACATCTGCTTTGTCGAACAACGATTGATTTTGGCTTACAAACTCTTTCAGTAGCTTTTCGTGAAAGAAAAAAACAAGGCTGCGGTAGTCGCTTCCGATGGATTCGTTCATGGAATAGCAGCCTCGCTGAAAAAATAAAATTTGTCCTTTGCGAACGTGGAGGTCTTGGTTGGGGGAGATAAACTTCTTTTCTCCTTCCAGCACGACAACGACGGCGTGTTCTTCAAAGAAAATCTCGTTACGCTCGGGATACACGTCGCTTCGGTAGGCCACAAAAGTCGTGTCCTGAATTTTCAGAGACTGAAACTGTTGGGCGCTGATGGAAGAAGGGACGCGAAGCATGAGGAAAGTTAATCGGGGTTAGTTTAACGCGCCGCCATCTTTCAGCGCCTGATACTCATCGCCGATGGCTTTGTATTGGGATACCAAAAACTTCTGTAGCTCTTCACTGAACACTTTTTTATCGTCATCAGACAATGAGTCGTACAAATCTTTCAACTCTTGGTTGATGGCCGCCTTTTCGGCTTCGTCGCGGGCATTGATGGCGCGCACGTGGTATTTTCTAAAATCAAAGTTCATTTTCTATCTCTTCAATCAATTTTTTTAATTCTTTATCAGTAAGTGTACTCTGTTCTGATTTATCATAAATATCAGCTAGATACACTCGATTATTTAGGAAAACTACTACTGTTATAATACGAATTCCACCACTTTTTCCTCCTCCTTTACTCTTGACAGCCAAGCGAATTTTGAAAGCATTAGCTCCTAAAGAGACACCAATAGTTGGGTTTTCTCGTAATTGTGCTACCAAGACTGCCAAATCGGATTTTAACGAAGCATATTTTTTCAAAAGCCTTTTGGCTCGTCGTTGAAAATCGGGCGTTACTGTTATCTCAAAGCTCATTGAGGAAATCTTCGATGGTTTTGGATGGGAGTTTGCCAGCCTCCATTTTCTTGACCTGATTGATAGAAGATTTCAAACGTTTTTTCCAATATAGTCTTATTTTCATTTGCTCATATTGACGACTGTATCGCTCCCATTCTTCAACTGGCATCTGAACAACTCTTCCTTGAGAAGTATCTATTTCTTTTAAATGGAGTTTCATGCTCTTTTAAAGTTTATATCAAAAACTCAAACAAATCAGGTTTATTATTGATGTACTCAAACTGAATATTATGCTCTTTCATGCGGGCTAAAAGCGGCTCAAAATCTTCTTTGTTTCTCAGTTCGATTCCTACCAAAGCAGGGCCTCGTTCACGCGCGGTTTTTTTAGAATATTCAAAGTGAGCAATGTCATCGTTGGGGCCGAGTACGTGGTTTAAAAACTCTTTGAATGCGCCCGAACGCTGCGGAAAGCGAATGATAAAGTAGTGTTTTAAGCCTTCGTACAGCAGCGAACGTTCCTTGATTTCTTCGGTACGGGTGATGTCGTTGTTGCCACCTCCAATCAATAACACTACGTCTTTGCCTTTAATTTCGTCTTTGATTTGGTCAAGTGCGGCTACGGTAAGCGCTCCTGCGGGCTCAACCACAATGGCTTCTTCGTTGTACAGTTGCAAAATCGTGGAGCAGACTTTTCCTTCGGGAATCAGCAAAATATCGTCCAAATTTTTGCGACACACCTCAAAGGTATGTTCACCAGCGCGTTTGACGGCGGCCCCGTCCACAAACTTATCAATGTTGTCGAGTGTAACGACGTGTCCCTCTTTAATAGCCGTGTGCATTGTGGGAGAGCCTACGGGTTCTACGCCAATGAGCTTGGTAGCTGGGCTGAGTTGTTTAAAAACGGTAGTCACCCCAGAGGCTAGTCCACCTCCGCCAATGGCAAAAAGTAGATAATCGATTTTAAAATCAGCATCGCGGAAAATTTCCAAACCTACGGTTCCTTGGCCTTCCATCACCTGCACGTCGTCAAAAGGGTGGATGAACGTAGCGGCGTGGGCTTCACAAAAGTGCTTCGCAGCGTGATAAGCATCATCGTACGTGTCGCCGTGGAGGACAACCTCAATCTGGTTTTTTCCAAACAACTTCACCTGTTTTACTTTTTGAGCAGGGGTCGTGCTTGGCATAAAAATCGTGCCGCGTACTTGCATCTTATTGCAAGCATAGGCTACTCCTTGCGCGTGGTTTCCTGCACTAGCACATACGACTCCTTTTTCGAGGGCTTCGGCCGACAGACTAGCCATTTTGTTGTAAGCCCCTCTAATTTTGTACGAACGAACCACTTGCAAGTCTTCCCGTTTAAAATAGATATTGGCTTCGTAGCGCTCCGAAAAGTTGAGATTAAGTTCTAAATCAGTGTGTTTGGCGACTTTACGAATGCGTTCGGCGGCTTGTAATATATTGTCGAACGTCGGAAAATCGGCATTTTTGGCTTTATGTTTGTCGGGTGCAAGGCTCATAGAAATAGATGAAGTTGGGTGGTTGCAAAAATCCCCCGAAGTTACACAACTCGGGGGATTTTCTATATTCTCAAATAAAGATACTATAACAACCGCGGCAAGGGTTTGAACGGGGGTACCAGCCCTTATCGAGGTTAATAGTATTAGTTACGCTCTGGACGCAAGCTGCGAACAGCTGCTCCTGCTTGCCACATTTCAGACTCGCGGAGTTCAGCCAATTCTACTTCAAGTTTCTCGCGGTAGTCTGACTGCGAGTTACGAGTGATAGAGATGTTTGCTTGCTCACCTGATTTTACTGAGTTGTAAAGTTGTTGGAACACAGGCTTAGTAGCTTCTTTGAAAGGCTTCCACCAGTCAAGCGCACCACGTTGAGCAGTAGTTGAACAGTTAGCGTACATCCAGTCCATACCGTTTTCAGCCACCAATGGCATCAACGACTGCGTCAATTCTTCTACCGTTTCGTTGAACGCTTCTGATGGAGAGTGGCCGTTTTCGCGCAATACTTCGTACTGAGCCGCGAAAATTCCTTGGATAGCACCCATCAATGTTCCACGCTCACCTGTAAGGTCAGACGTTACTTCACGGTAGAAGTCAGTTTCAAACAAGTAGCCTGAACCTACTCCGATACCCATTGCGATACACTTCGTACGGGCTTCGCCAGTAGCGTTTTGGAATACCGCAAACGATGAGTTAAGACCTTTTCCTTCTACGAACAAACGACGGAGTGAAGTACCTGAGCCTTTAGGAGCTACCAAGAATACGTCCACGTCAGCTGGAGGAACGATACCTGTTTGGTCGTTGTAAGTTACTCCAAATCCGTGAGAGAAATACAATGACTTACCAGCAGTCAAATATTTTTTAACGGTTGGCCACAATTCGATTTGGGCTGCATCCGACAATAAGAAACAAATGATTGTGCCTTTTTCCAAGGCTTCTTCGATTTCGAAAAGGGTTTCGCCTGGTACCCAACCATCAGCGATTGCCTTGTCGTATGTTTTGCCTTTACGCTGACCAACGATAACGTTGAAGCCGTTGTCGCGCATGTTAAGGCCTTGGCCTGGACCTTGAACACCGTAACCGATTACCGCGATAGTTTCGTTTGCCAATACTTCACGCGCTTTCTCTAAAGGAAATTCTTCGCGGGTTACTACTTCTTCTACGGTCCCGCCGAAATTGATTTGTGCCATTGAATTGATTTGTTTATTTGGGTAATACAATAACTGTGGTTTTATTTCTTCTGCCAACTAAGTAGCAATGATACGCCCACTGGGAGCTGAATGCCACTTTTGATAAAGGCATTTTCAGTGTTGAAAATACCGTAAAATACTTTTTGAAAAACAGAACCGTTCATGACCGTAAAATCTGAACCTGCTTCTTCAATTTTTCGATGATGAAGCGGCAATAACCGCGACAACAACCTAAATCCCGCAATGGGAAAAAATAACCAAAAATTAAAATAGCTACTGAAAGTGATTTTGCCTGTGGATTGAAACAGACCCTCTAACAGCGGCCGAGTATATCGCCGAACGTGGTGATTGACGTCGTCGTGCTGGTTCCATAAAAAATTAAACGCAGGAACAGTGACGCAGACAAAACCGCCTGGTTTACAAACTCGCTGCATTTCTTGTACCGCCAACTGATGCTCTTCGACGTGTTCAATGACATCGAGCGCGCATACTAGGTCGTACGATTGATCTTCAAAAGGAAGTTCAAGAATCGAACCTTGGATGATGTCGAGCGATGGTACTGCGGCTTTGGTAAACTCAAAACACGCTTGGTCGTATTCTACTGACTTGACCGAGCCAAACTCGGTAAGTAGTTCTGAGGTACGTCCTGTGGCAACTCCAATGTTAAGTACTTTGAGAGGTCGGTTATTACTAAGTTGACCACGCAGGTGGTTCATAATGATTTGATTACGAACCAAAAACCACCAGTGCTTGCGTTCAATGTGATAATATTCTTTGTAGTACGCCTGATTCATAAGAGGTTAAGGAAAGGAGATAGGAAGCATAAGTGAAATGAGGGTACTTACTATGAACAAATAAGTGAGCTGAGAGACAGGAATGTGCTTTCGTAAGGTGGAAAGCATGAAAAAGAAAATCATGTAACCAAACGAAAGCGACCGTGTGCCATCGGCAACCATGATACTAATGGCTGCGGTAGCCATAAAGCACCCTAGTAGCAACCCAAACGTGAGCCAATCTTTGAGCATAACCAAAACGGCCATGCCTGCAAAAATAATTAGCCAAAATCCTTCAAAGCCTCGCGTAAACTTATCTCCTAAAATACTCAAACTCCACCAAGTAGTACGGTGAGAAAGCGCATTGTCATGGCCTACTTTTAAGCCATAGGTGCTTGATAACCATTGCCTAACAATCAAATACAAACCCGCACTTACCACCAATGCTACTGCCTGAAGAGGAATTTGTTTTAGGCGAAGCTGTTTGGTTTCAATTACTTCTTTTAGCATTGGAAGAACAAACCACAACCCCAAGTAGGAGGAGTTGATGATGGCTCGTTCGTCGCACCAAAAAGCTAATTGGGTAAACAAGAGCATCCAAAACGGGTTACGTAGGTAAAAAGCCAACGCCAAAAAACAAAACGGAAAAACATCGGCATGACCTAGGTAATTGATGTAAAAATTAGCTCCCGCATAAATGGCCGTAAAGCCTGTCAGGAAATAAAACACCAATAACCGATTTTGGAGAATTTGGTAGGTGATTTGAATAACTAACCACAAAAATACCAATCCTACAATGACATGAAGCAAGTACAAACCTGCGACATTGAGGTGCAAGGCATACGCAATGAGCGGTACGGTAAGTCTGAACGTTTGATTGGCTTCGTGTGAACCTGCTTCGTAATCTTTGGGTGTAAATGGGTCAGCACCTTGCTTGATGATGTCGTCCCAAAAAAGACCACCTATTGACCCGGGGTGACGCATTTCTTGGTATAAATCACGAAAGCCACGGTCAACAAAGATGAAATTGAATACTAACAAAGTACTCACTGAAATAGCCAAGGACAAAAATAATACCTTGAATTGCCAGAATCTACTGTCAAAGAACGCTTTTAGTCGGGTTTCTAATCCCTTAAAAGGAGTAGTGAGAGATTGCAGTTGTTCCATGTATTGATTTGAAAAGAACTACAAATAACGCACTTTTATACATAATACTCCCAATGTACTTCTTCGGGTAGGTATTCGACTAAGCCAGCGGGGGTTTTTCCGACGGCTACTCTACCCGATTTTACGAATTCTAAAATACCATACGACTTGATGTAGCGGAAGAAATCAAGGATTTCGTTTTCATTTCCCGCTTTTTCAATCACAACGTAGTCAAGTCCCCAATACACGACCCATGCTTTGTAAATTTTGTTGATGGTTTCGATGTCAATGGGTTTTCCGCCGATAGGCGTGGCTACTTTAAAGAGGGCGATTTCGTTGTAAACGATTTCGTCATCTAAATAACCAAACACCGCAAGAACTTCTACCACCTTACGAATTTGGCGAACGAGCTTTTCTACTTCCTCGCGTTTGTCGTGTTTGATGGTAATTGTATAACGAGACACGCCTTGGCGCTCGGTTTCGGATACCGTAAGGCTTTCAATATTGATACGACGACGGGTAAAGATGACTGTAATCTTATTCAGTAACCCGAAGGTATTTTCTGTAAATACGCAAATAGTGTAAGTTGTCATAACCCTCGTTTAGTCTAGGCGAATATCGGCAACGGCCGCACCCGCAGGTACCATTGGGAAAACGTTTTCTTCTTTTTCAACCATCACTTCTAACAAGTACGGTTTGTCTGACTGGAGAAGGCGATTGAGCGATTCGCCCAAATTCTCGCGATCGGAGCAGGTATGTCCAGCGATGCCAAAACCTTTGGCAATGGTGACAAAATCAGGGTTTTGAAGCTCCACAAACGAGTAGCGTTTTTCAAAAAACAACTGCTGCCACTGACGCACCATGCCTAAGTAATTGTTGTTGAGGATAATCAACTTCACAGGAAGACCACTTTGCGCAATTGTCCCAAGTTCTTGAATGGTCATTTGGAAACAACCATCACCAATAAAGGCAACAACTTCGCGCTCAGGAGCGCCTTTTTTAGCGCCAAAAGCCGCTGGAATGGCAAAGCCCATGGTGCCGAGGCCGCCAGAGGCAATGTAAGAACGCGGATTTTTGAATTTGTAATAACGCGCCGCAATCATCTGGTGCTGACCTACATCGGCAATTACGCACGCTTCCCCATTGGTTTTCTCCGAAAGCATATTTACCACCTCTGCCATTTTGATTTGGCCTTCGGGAGTAAGCTCACGTTGCGTAATTTTTTGCTCTTCGATGAGGTCGTATTTTTTGAACTCATTACGCCAAGCAGCATGGTTATTTTGCTTGACTAATGGCAAAAGACGCTTCAAAGTTTCTTTGGCATCGCCGACCACAGGCGCATCAGCCTTGATGATTTTATCAATTTCGGCGGGGTCAATTTCAATATGAATGACTTTGGCTTGGCGGATGTACTTGGTTGCGTCGCCTGTGACACGGTCATCAAAACGCATTCCAATCGCAATCACAACGTCGGCTTGGGTAGTCAATACGTTAGGTCCGTAGTTGCCGTGCATGCCGAGCCAACCCACGTAGTTAGGGTGGTCAATTGGCATGGCCGAAAGCCCGAGAAGAGTACTCGCACATGGGATGTCGGTTTTTTCAGCAAAGGCTTTCAGTTCTTCTTCGGCTCCCGAAATTAGTACCCCTTGACCAAACAAAACATAGGGTCGTTGGGCGTTATTGATGAGCTGTGCTGCCCTTTCGAGGTGCTCATCTTTCGGAATGACGCGGGGTTTATAGCTGGCCAACGTCTCTACTTTTTTGTATTCGTAGGGTTTGGTCATCGGGCTCACTTGCGCGTCACGCGTAAAGTCGATGACTACTGGGCCAGGTTTGCCTGATTTAGCAATGTAAAAAGCTTTGGCGATAATAGCTGGAACATCGTCGGCGTTGGTAATTTGGTAATTCCACTTGCAGACGGGGGTAGTTACGCCAATAATGTCCGTTTCTTGAAATGCGTCGGTACCTAACAGCGTTGACTTTACTTGTCCAATAATGCAGACCAATGGCGTACAGTCGATGATGGCATCGGCGATAGGTGTGACTAAGTTGGTACCCCCTGGGCCAGACGTTACCAAGCAGACCCCAGGCTTGCCACTGGTACGAGCATAGCCTTGTGCCGCGTGGCCTGCTCCTTGCTCGTGACGTACCAAGATGTGGTCGAGGCGGTCGGTGTAGTCAAAAAGGGCATCGTAGGTAGGCATGATAGCTCCCCCTGGGTAGCCAAAAATCACCTCTGTCCCTTCGGCAATAAGCGACTCCATGAGGGCTTGCGCTCCCGACAAAATACGTGGAGCTTCAGTCTGTGCTGGTGTTTGTACTTCTTCGAGGGCAGCGGCATCTTGCGCAGCTACCATAGTCATGTAATTTCCCATGGTTTTGGGGATTTTATGTGTTCAATGACTTGTATTTCAACTTAGGTACTTTCAAAAAATCACTATCATTGGCAGATAGTAAAGTCAAAATTAGACACTACGCTTCGTCCGTTACGCAACCCTCGCTTGCCGATTTCACATTGCGGATATACTTACCTAATGTTCCTCTCGTAAACGGAGGCTCTGGTTGTTTCCAAAGCTTACGACGCTCCGCCAATTCTTCGTCGGATACGTGCAATTGGAGTACGTTGTTGACGGCATCAATCGTAATTTTATCGCCGTCTTGTACCAAAGCGATGTTTCCGCCAAGGTATGCTTCAGGTGTGACGTGACCGACCACGAAACCGTGCGTTCCTCCTGAGAAGCGGCCGTCGGTAATCATCGCGATTTTATCGCCAAGTCCAGCGCCCATTACTGCCGAAGTAGGTTTAAGCATTTCGGGCATCCCTGGGCCGCCTTTCGGGCCTTCGTTGCGAATCACAAGCACGTGGCCTGCTTTTACTTCTCCTTTAGAAATGAATTCAATCACTTCTTCTTCGCGCTCACATACCTTCGCAATTCCCTCAAAACGTTCACCTTCTTTGCCCGTGATTTTTGCTACGGCACCGCCTGTCGCTAGGTTTCCGTACAAAATTTGTAAGTGACCTGTTGGTTTAAGTGGGGTTTCGAGCGGGAAGATAATTTTCTGACTATCGAAACTCAATTCAGGGACATCTTCTAAGTTTTCGGCAATGGTTTTGCCCGTTACGGTCAAGCAATCACCGTGGAGAAGTCCTTTTTGGAGGAGGTATTTCATGATGGCAGGTACACCACCGATGGCCAATACATCTTCCATGTAGTATTTACCAGATGGCTTAAGGTCGGCAATCAATGGCGTACGGTCCGAAATATCTTGGATGTCTTTCAACGTAAACTCAACTTCGGCCGCGCGGGCAATCGCCAAATAGTGCAATACGGCGTTGGTTGAGCCACCAAGCGCCATGACTACCGTAAGCGCATTTTCAAATGCCTTGCGCGTCATGATGTCGCGTGGGCAGATATTTTTTTCGAGCAACTGCTTCATGGCTGCGCCGATGGCAATACACTCTGCTTTTTTACCTTCGTGCGTAGCTGGGTAGGTCGAAGAGTTGGGAAGGGTAAGACCCATGGCTTCCATCGAACTCGCCATGGTATTGGCCGTGTACATCCCGCCGCAAGCTCCTGCGCCTGGAATGGCGTTTTGAATCACACCTTCGTAATCTTCGTCCGAGATGGTTCCCGCAAATTTCTTTCCAAGGGCTTCAAATGCTGAGATAATATCAAGCTTTTGACCTTTGTATTCTCCCGTACGGATGGTTCCGCCATAAACAAGCATACCAGGGCGATTGAGGCGTGCTAGAGCCATCATGGCACCTGGCATATTTTTGTCACAACCTACAACCGCAATTACGCCGTCGTACCATTGTGCACCTACTACGTTTTCGATGGAGTCTGCAATCAAGTCACGCGAGGGCAGCGAGTAGCTCATCCCAGCGTTTCCGTTGGTCATTCCGTCAGAGACCCCTATGGTGTGGAAGATAAGCCCCACCATGCCGTTTTCTTGAATTCCTTTTTTGACGTGCACCGAAAGCCCGTTAAGGTGCATGTTACAAGTATTTCCTTCATAACCCGTACTTGCAATCCCGATTTGGGCTTTTTGCATGTCTTCTTGGGTTAGACCTACTCCGTAAAGCATCGCTTTAGCGGCGGGGTTGGTCACTTCTTGGGTAAGTGTGCGGCTGAATTTGTTTAGTTGCTCTGACATAATAGAAAGGTTTTTTTACAAAAAAGCCTCACTCGTTGTTGGTGTGAGTGAGGCTTCTGAGGGCAATCGGGTTTCACTCACACCGTTTGGGTGCTAATAATGAGGACCACGACCACGCCTGTTATAGTGAACATTTTAAAGCAAATTTTTTCTGTGAGCGAAATTACGCTAATTGCGTAATTGCGTTACAAATAAATAGGGTCGGTTTTTATTTTCCAAACAAAAAACGGTTTTTTTGCTTGTGGGCAACAAAAAAGCCCCCTCTCGGTGTGAGAAGGGGCTTTTTTGTTTGGTGGACATACGCGCCTTGCTCACACTGTGGAGGGTGTAATAATTGAGACGAGAATGGCAGTATTTTTTATTCTAATAATCATTTGTTGTATTATTTAAAGAACTTTGCGTTGATAAGAAACTTTTTCTATAACTTTTCCGATAAATAGTAAAAAGGACTCAAATACACAACGCCATGTTAGAGACATTAGGGTACATCGCAGGAATTTTGACGACGGTTGCCTTCGTTCCACAAGTGATGCAAATATATCGAACAAAATCGGCAAAGGACGTTTCTTTGGCCATGTTTTTACTTTTTACCGTGGGGGTAGCGCTTTGGCTAGCCTACGGACTGATGACGCATTCATTTCCCGTCATCGCTGCCAATACCGTTACTTTGATGCTTTCCTTCGTGATTCTGTATTTTAAGTGGAAATACAGCAAAACCTCAAACACCTAGAAAAGAAGAAGGGCAACAACGCTGCTGCGTCATTGCCCTTTTTACCTTTTATTTCAATCAGGTCTCTCTGATTATTCAACAATACTGAGCTTCACTGCATTTGTTTTACGATGCTCAGTGACAGGCATACTCAAGGTATTGACAAAAACATCGCCCGATTGGAGCGCGCCTTTTTCAATCAATACTTGTTTGATGTCTTCGATGAGGGCGTCGCTCGAAAGATCTTCGCGGTCGTAATAAATAGTTTTTACTCCCCAATACAATGAAAGTGTGTCAATCAATTTCTGGTTAGAAGTAAAGACGTACAAATTGGCCTCTGGACGGTGGTGCGACAAACGGAACGCAGTATAACCCGAACGAGTTACCCCAATGATTGCTTTTGCTTGTGTATCACGTGCCAAACGGCAAGCACTCATGACGACGTTGTCGTTGAGGACATTAGCGCTGCTATGGTCATTAACTGCCGCGTGGTGCTTGAAATAAATTTTGGTTTCTTTGGCATCTTTCGCTGCTTCGGTTTCTTCCACTCGCTTGATGGTCTGTGCCATGCTTGTGACAGACTCTACTGGATATTTTCCAGAGGCAGTTTCTGCGCTCAACATCACGGCATCGGCGCCATCGAGAACGGAGTTGGCAATGTCGTTGATTTCGGCACGCGTCGGGCGTGGGGCGTCAATCATACTTTCCAACATCTGCGTAGCCACGATGACAGGCTTGGCTGCACGATTACATTTCTCTACAATCATTTTCTGAATCATAGGTACTTCTTCGGCAGGGAGCTCAACCCCCAAGTCGCCGCGAGCTACCATGATAGCATCTGTAATAGCGATGATTTCGTCGATATTATCAATCGCCTCTGGCTTTTCGATTTTAGCCACTACGCGGCAATTTTTACCTTTCGATTTGATATAGTCTTTTACTTCTTGAATGTCAGAAGCATAGCGTACAAATGAAAGTGCAATCCATTCTACATCGTTTTGAAGACCAAATTCCAAGTCCTCGTAGTCTTTTTCCGTCACCGATGGCATCGAAACCTTGGTATTAGGAAGGTTTACGCCTTTTTTCGATTTCAAAATCCCGTCGTAAATAACTTCGGTCACCACGTCTGTTCCGTCAATACCAACTACTTTTACTTCGAGTTTTCCGTCGTCCATCAAAATCCGCTCACCCATGCGCACGTCGCGGTACATACCTTTATAAGGTGTACTTACGCGCTCAGAGGTACCGATGATTTCTTCGTTGGTAAAAACTAATTTTTGTCCTGCCGTAATTTTCACACCGTCTTTGTGTTCTACGTTACCGATGCGAATTTTAGGGCCTTGCAAATCTTGTAAAATTCCGACGCTAAAACCGTATTTTGCATTGTTCTCACGAATGCGGTTGATACGTTCTTGGTGGTCGGCATGAGTGCCGTGAGAGAAATTGAGACGAAATACGTTTACTCCTGCTTGTACTAATGCTTGGAGCATTTCAGACGTTTCGGAAGCAGGACCTACGGTAGCAACAATTTTAGCTTTTTTGTCAATCATCGTGTTAGGTTTTGATGGGTACAATCACAGGCAATCTACATCTATAGTCACGTCGGTACCTTTTAAGGTCTTGTCCGTCAGAATATCCGTAACTTTTTCGAGTATAAAAGCCTTTGCGGCCCTAAAATTAACTTTTTCGCGTTCGAGTTTTATAAGAATGTCAAACAAAAACCTATTTCGTATGCGTTCGACCAGTGGTGGTTGGGGGCCTAAAACCCTATCTTCACCCATTTTTTCGAGTAAAAGTTGGGTCAATTTTTGCGCTGATTGTAAGGCGGTTGTTTGGTCAAAGTGCTTGACTGTCAGTTTGATAAGTCGAGTGAAGGGTGGGTACTTAAAGTTTTCTCTTTCCTTGATTTCCTCCTCGTACATCCCGATATAATCGTTCGTAATAATTTTTTGTAAAATCTTTTGTGAAGGGTTCCCTGTTTGAATCAAAACCCGCCCTTTTCGGTCGGCGCGGCGTCCAGCACGCCCACTTACCTGCGTGATCAATTGGAAGGCGCGTTCGGCCGAGCGGAGGTCAGGAAAATGAATCATTCGGTCGGCATCAAATACGCCTACTGTACTGACATTTTCAAAGTCAAGCCCTTTGCTAATCATTTGGGTGCCCACCAAAATATCCACGTTACCCTGTTCGATGTCTTCAATCATTTCTTTGTACGCATTTTTGGCGCGGGTAGTGTCCAAATCCATGCGGGCAATGCGGGCCGTTGGAAAGAAAATCTTGAGCTGGTCTTCCAACTTTTCAGTGCCAAAGCCTACCGTTCTTACTTTGGTAGAACTGCAACCTGGACACAGCTTCGGTACTTTCTCTTTGTGACCACAATAATGGCAACGCAGCTCGGCGTCTTTTTGGTGATACGTAAGGCTGACCGCGCAGTTTTCACATTCGCCAATCCACCCACATTCTTCACATTGTAAATAGGAAGAATAACCACGTCGGTTTTGGAAAATAATACTCTGTTCGTTACGATTGAGCGCTTCTTGAAGTTCGTTGAGTAATACCGAAGAAAACTCAAACTTCATTTTTTTGCTCTTTCGCTCCTTTTTGGTGTCAATGAGCACAAACTCGGGTAAGTTGGCCTTACCATAACGTTCGAGCAATTGTACAAAACCATAGCGTCCATTGAGGGCTTGATAATAGGATTCGAGCGCTGGTGTGGCCGAACCGAGCAGCACCTTGGCTTGCTGGCGTTGAGCGGCTACAATGGCAACGTCACGCGCGTGGTAGCGCGGGGCTGGGTCGTATTGTTTGTAAGAACTTTCGTGTTCTTCATCAACAATAATAAGCCCAAGGCTATCGAAGGGCAAGAAAATAGCCGAACGAACGCCAACGACCAGCTGAAATTGTCCCGATACCACGCCTTTCCAAACTTCCACGCGCTCGTTGTCGGAGAATTTGGAATGGTAAATGCCGAGTTTATCCCCAAAGACTTTTTTGAGGCGAACCACAATTTGGGTTGTGAGGGCAATTTCGGGCAATAGAAACAAGACTTGCGAGCCGCTTGCGAGTACTTGTTGGGCTAAATTAATATATACTTCCGTTTTTCCGCTTCCTGTAACACCATGCAACAAAACAGTGTCTTTGGATTGGAATTGGGTAATGATTTCGTCAAAAGCGCGCTGTTGAGCGGTAGTGAGGTGGATGTTGGTGCCTTCCGAGAAATCAGGAGCCACATCAGCAAAGCGAGAAACCGTAATCTCAAATTCTTCGAGGGTTCCTTTTTTGATCAGCGTACTTAATGCCGAATCGGAGAATGCATCGTTTTGGGTGAAAAAACTTTTTTCAAGCCCCGCGCGATTAGAATAAGGCACATTTTGAATCGGAACTTGGCTGACATAGCTCATGATAATTTCCTGTTGTTTGGGAAACTTATCGAGCTGGGCAATGAGCTCCATCAAGTTTTCGCGCGTCTCAAAACGCCCATTTAGCTTGACTTTTTTGAGCACTTTGGGCTTGTATTTTTCTTTAACTTCTTCAAAAAGAATAATGGCCCGCTTGCCAATAAGCGACTTAATGATGTGGTTGATGTTTGTCGCACCTACACGCTTCTCGACCTCTTCGTAGGTAAGCGATTGGTACTTTTTGATTTCCTCCAAAAGATTGGCTTCTTCTTCTGTCAATAAATCGTAGTACTCAAAGTCAGGGTTATACTGAATTTTGGATTGGCTGGTAATTTTCAAACCCGAGGGCAGGGCTACGTTTAGTACTTCACCCACCGTACACAAGTAGTAGTCGGCAATCCAATGAAAAAGTTCGATTTGATAAGGTGTTACTAATGGCTCATCGTCAAGGAGTTCGGCGATGTACCTTGCTTGGTATTTAGTAGGAGGAGTCTGGTGGATTTTTGCCACAACGCCCGTCACTACTCTATTTTTGCCAAAAGGTACTACTACTCTGGCACCATTTTTGATATATGGATTTATCACCCTTGGAACCCGATAGGTGAATAACTGGGCTACAGGTACGGGCAAAATTAGGTCGGCAAACAGAGTTATTTCTTCTGAGCCAAAATCGTCATTTTCTGCAATCTGCACGTTGTTTTCAACCGAATGTACGATGCAAGATAACGCTTTCCCCGCAAAAACTTCAAGCTGGCAAGATATTTGACATAATGAGTTATGCCTAATATCACTTTTACCCCTCTATGAAAATTATGAACTTGGAAATGATTCAACGGTACCATGAGCTGGAGGCCGACGACCTCAAACTGAGGCGGCTTACAGGGCTTAAACGCTCAGAATTTGAGCTTCTTCACGGGTATTTTCGAGCTGCTTGGAACGCCTATTTTGCGGAGTACACCCTCGACGGTGTGGCGAGACTTAGGCAGGCGTCGGTGCGGAAAAATAGCATTTTTGGAGACACCCATGACGCGCTTCTTTTTGGCCTTATTTATCTAAACGGAAATTTGAGACAAGACCAACTGGCGACTTTCTTTGGAATTGACCAACCCAAAGCTAGTAAATACTTGAGCCTTATTCAGCGGATTTTACTTCAAGTGATTGAGGCCACGCCCCGTGCCGTACCCAAAAGAAAACTAGATAAACTTTTGGATATGCTCACCTAAAGAGAATTAATATACCCTGTACGAAAAAGTGTACCTATAAGCGAAAAAATGCGAAGGGTCGTTGTTGTTTTCTTTGAGCTAACTAATTGATTGGCATTGTTTTTGCAGCGAGGTTGATTTCTGAATTTGGCTTATTTGTAGGGTGCATTTTTCCTAAATAACAGATAACTGATTTTAATTAAATGATCATAAGTGTCTATAAATAAAAGCATTAGCTTGTGTGGGAGAGCTGGGGAATTTTTATGGATATTTTTTTATTGACAGGCCAGAGAGTGGCAAGGTAATTGAAATATCATTATGTCGAATAGAGATGTTAAAAAACATAAACAGATTTTCTAATTTCTTTATATACAAAATAGATAAAGTAGAAGAGTATGTAAATGGGATATAATTCGCCGAAGGTTTTTTTCGGGCATCTCAAAAGTGAGTTCCTAACCCAGCCAGATGAACAAATTAGACCAAAACCGTTCGAGGTACTTGATTAAAGTGCTTTGATTACCCCAAATTTTTACAAAAAATGAAAAGGATTTTACACCTTATTACGAAGGCAAACCACTTTTCTTACTTTTTAGTGAGCACACTATTGATGGTAATGGTAGCCAATCTCGCTCATTCGCAGGTGAGAGGGGTAGTGTATTTCGACTATGACCTAAATGGAAAACGAACTGCCGCTAGTCCTACGGAACCTGGCGTCGCGGGTGTTAAGGTGCAATTATTTGTAGGTAAGAACCCCACACCTTTTGTTACGACTACCAATGCTTTGGGAGAGTACGCCTTTACCCAAAGCCAAGTACCCATTGATAGCATGGCACGGGTCGAATTTAGCGATTTCCCTGAGACGTTTTCGCCAAGCATGATAGGGCTACAAAATGCGACAGATGTCCAGTTTGTAAGGGCTCCATCATTGCAAACAAACCTCGGAATTGCCAACGATGATGAGTTTTGTCCTGTAGCAAAAGAGCTACGGGTCACTACTGCTTGTTATGTGATGGGCGATCCACTGGCGGGAGGCTCGGCAGCAGATGATCCTGCGCTGATTTTATTTGACCATAAAGCGAGCGGTTTGGCGGGAGTTGATGATTTCTCAATGGTGAAATTAGCTACTGCGGCACAAATTGGCCCTACCTGGATTGCATCCTTTCAGCGTGATTCGCGCCGAATGTTGGTAGGGGCTATTGTGAGACGTCACGTAGGTATGGGACCTTTGGGGACAGGTGGGTTTTATTACGTAGATTTAGCCAACGGAAATCAGGTACATGAGTTTTTGGATGTAAAAACGATTGGAATTGATACGGGACCCGATCCGCACATTGACCCCATTACAGGATTAAACATCTTACCTGCCTCCAAAACCGCCCGAAGCCGAGATTCGCTCGCCTTTCACATGGCGGGAAAAGTAGGGATGGGAGGTGTGCAGCTATCACGCTATCAGGATACACTTTACTTAATCAATTTGTATGATAAAAAACTGTATAGCTTTAATGTAGGAAAGCCCCTTGCTGCCCCTCAGTCGGCAGCTACTGCCAATATAAAAAGCTATACTATCCCTAACCCCAATTGTGCAAATGGAGATTTTGCACCGTGGGCATTAAAATATTATCGTAACAAAATGTACATAGGTGTAGTATGTACGGCAGAAACTTCTCAGAAAAAATCAGATTTAAAAGGATCTATTTACGAGTTCGACCCTAAAACCTCTCAGTTTAAGAATATTTTTGAGTTTCCATTGGGCTATAAACGCGACCCACTAGATGCTACGCAAGGATGTGATACCATTAATACTTGGAAACCATGGTCGGGGGTTTTTCCAAAGCAATGTAACTACCCACTTGGCGCTCCCGATCCAGTAAGTGCATTCTTGGTAAATCCACAACCTATTATTTCGGATATTGAATTTGATGACGATGGGTCGATGTTTATTGGAATGTTGGACCGAGGGGGCTTACAAACAGGACAAAATCAACCAGGGATTGCAGCCGATGACACACTCAACTACTATGGTTTTATGAGCGGCGATTTGCTTCGTGCACAGCGCAACCCTGATGGAACATACAGCATGGAAAGCAATGGAGTTTCTGGTGCATACGTAGCCGACGGCCCAAGTGGCCCGGGAGTTCCAAGTGCCCATGATAAGGACGCTGGCCCTGGCGGTGGTGAGTTTTTCTTTGAAGATTACTGGATCAACGGGCAAGGGGAAATTGGCCACGCCGAACTTAACAACGGGGGTATTTTTAAAATACCTGGTGAAGATGAGATATTTAGTTCAGCTTTTGACCCACTTCATCAAATCTATTTGGCAACAGGTTTTTTGGTATTTGATACAAAAACTGGAAAACGAAAAAGAGGATATGCTGTCTATTCTATTCGTGCAGGATCGCTTGGGAAATCAGGAGGTGTAGGTGACTTAACCGCTGCGTGTGAACCTTCGCCGCTTGCCATCGGTAACCGTATTTGGTTTGATGCCGATCGCGATGGTATCCAAGATCCGAATGAAACGGGGATTGATGGATTAGTGGTGACACTCCACGATATGGGAAATAATGGCACCGAAGTAGGGCGAGATACGACGGCTAATGGCGGTCAATTTTATTTCTCTGATTTTAATGTGACGGCAGGATTGAAGAGAAACCATCCGTATGAAATACGCCAAAGTACCCAACAAATATTAGGAACAGCTGCTGCTAACGTACTGCAAGCTGCCGAAGCTGCTGGTATAAAAATCTCTAACCTACCAGCAAATGGTAATGTGCCTGCTGCGGCAAACATCGCCACGGCAAATGCTGACGAAAACACAGTAGCTAATTTGATGCAACTTGTGCCTATTGATAGCCTAACCTCAACAAGTTATATACGAAATTCTGATGCAAATTATAATGCTGATTCTTCGGGGGCGATAGTTGCGTTTAGAACAGGCAACAACAGCGAGAATAACTATACCTTCGACATTGGTTGGATGCTCAACTTACCGCCTGCTTCGATGGGAGATCATGCTTGGTATGATTTGAACCGCAACGGGATTCAAGACCTTAGAAAAGATCCTTTTGGAAATATATTAGGGCCAGAGCTTCCTGCAAAAGGAGTAATTATGGAATTGTATGATGCCAACGATACGTTTGTCAAATCAGATACTACGGGTGTCGATGGGAAGTACCGCATCGGTGATGTTGAAGCAGGACAATACTATGTGAAGTTTAATCCAGTGTCGTATCCAGCAACGGATTTTGTCGTGACTGATTTGAACAAAGGCACCAACGATTCTTTGGATAATGACATCGAACGAGCAGTGTACAAATCTTCTACATTCACTTTAGCGCCTAATCAGCATGATCCACGTTGGGATATTGGATTCTTTAGAACTTCATCGCCTGAGATTTCAGATCCGTGTGCTTGTGACTCGACAATTTTGTATTTGCCAGGGGATGATCAATTTAGTAGGTATGTTTACCGAGAAAAAGTAACGATTAAGGCAACACCAGGAGGGAAATGGGCGATTATTCCGTTTGATGCCAAGAAAAATGTATATACCTACGGACTCTACGAAGACGACGGGGAGGGTTACATTGACTCCATTGATTTGAGTAAAAAGCAGTATTTCTTTACCGAAGTACCAGATTCGCTAGGTTTATATGAATTTAAGTTTGCGCATAAGTCGCAGGATGGATATGCGTTAGTCGCTACAGATGGGGTGGATACACTGAGTATAGGGGCGATTTGCTACGAAGTCAAAGAACAATATGATACGCGACTGGATACACTCTGTGCCAATGGAGACAAAATTCAGTTGCAACGAAACTTTGCGAATGGCAAGGCAACTTATTACTTCATTGCAGACTCTGCCTTTGTATTTAGAGATGGATTTAATGAGTTTACGCTAATTGAGGCAGCCGTAGCTAGAGGAGCAATTACAGAACTTGATCCTAAATTGTATAGACCTAATTCGACCATTAGTTTGTACGTAAAGTGGGAACCAAATGGCATTGTCAATCAGAAAGGAGCGTGTCAAAAATCTATGATTCTCAATATCAGTATAAGCAATAGTGGCACTTGTACTCCTTTCAAAGACCTCGAACTCACCAAAAAACTGGTGGGTGACTGCCGACGAGAAGTGGGTAATACAGTAGAATTTAAGATAGCTGTAACCAACAAAAGTGTCAATGGAACTCCTGCCGCCGACAGTGTTTACGTACAAGACTATTTACCAGCCAATTTCACGTTTGTCAGCGCAACGTCAACAAGCGGAGTATTCAATCAGCAAACTTTGAAGTGGGGGCCGTTGAAGCTCAATCCAGGCCAAACGGATACCCTGACCGTTTCTGTCAAAATCAACAATGCGGGAGGCTTTATTGGTGGGTCGATTTGTAACGAAGCCGAAATTGTATCAATGGTAGGTTTGGACAGCGACTCTCAGCCAGGAAACAAGGTCATTACGGAAGATGATTATGACATTGCTTGTGTAAGTGTGCCACTGAAAATATGTCCTGAAAGACGTGATACGGTGATCATCTCTGCCCCAGCGGGTTATCAGACATACCAATGGTTTAAAAATGGTACAAAAATTGACGGTGCTACTTCGCAGACCTTAGAAGTGGGCGACGTAGGCTCTTACACCGTTGAGGTATCCGACGGGCAATGTCCAACCAAAAACTGCTGCCCTGCGATTGTGGAAGCAGAGTGTATTTGCCCAGAAGATATTTGCATCCCTGTGATTATTAAGAAGACGAAAGCTAAAAATAAGGCGCTAGTACCGCCCAAATAATGAACAACTAGAAAATACTCCTCAGCGGGATGTGGGGAGTAGTTTCAAAATCTAACATCGAGTTGATGATTCGGGCAGAAACGTACTTGGGTAGGTCTTCTGTCCGAATTTTTTTTTCTGCAATTTTTCCCTGCTCTAACAGAAACGCACGTTGCGTACCAGCGAGTAAAAAAGTTGTAGGAGTAACCCACTGTCGTTCATCCCAAAAAACGATATTGGCGTACGACGTATCGGTAAGGTGGCCGTTTTTGACAATCAGCACATCGTCGGCCGTGCCTTTTTGAGCAGCAAGTGCATTCAAACTGCTTCGGTCTTGGTACTTAAAAGAGTACAAAATGTCGTTTGCCTCCACAAGTCGAAGCGATTGGATAGTACGAGGGTGGTAAGGTTCAAATTCAATTTTCTCAATCGAAAACTCATACGTAACACGGCACTTAAACAAACCCAACTGAAGATTTTGTGGAATACTAATCTCTTGGGCCAACTCTTTGACCTGAACGCCTTCAAAATGATGAAGTTGGGTGCGGTACATGCGCTCATTGTGAAAGCGAATGTTAGACAACTGCCCGTTGAAAAGCCGAAGGGTTTCGATGAATAGTGGCATTAGAAATAGGTAAATAGATTTTGTCAATCATTTCTTGGTATTCAGCCTGCGCTTGACTGCGTGCGGTAATTCCTCCGCCACTCTTAAAAATAAGCTGTTTTTCGGTTTGTTCAATGTACCGAATCAGAACGCCGCTGTCAAAATTTTCCCCATCAAATATTCCCGTAATTCCTGTGTAATACCCGCGTTCATAGCCTTCAGCACGTCGGATAATATCGAGGGTACTTGGCTTGGGAGCGCCACTAATTGAACCTGCTGGTAAAAGTCGAAAAAGCCAGTTACCGATAAAATCGCGCCAATTAGATGGCATAAGACCCGCAATCTCAGAACTTACTTGTAGCAGTGCTTTTTGGTTGGTTTCAAGTTTGTCCAAATAACGATAGCGTTCGACCCATACTTTATCGGCAATCATACTGAGGTCATTGCGAATCAAATCAACAATGGTAGCGTGTTCGGCAGCCTCTTTTTTATCGTTCAAAATGTTTTGAGCGGCGTCTGGCAAATTGGCGTCGATCGTCCCTTTCATCGGGAACGAAGCAATGCGGTTGTTTTTGACTTGCACAAAAATTTCGGGCGAAAAACAAACAAAATGGTCTTTCCACCACAAACGATATTTAGCATTGCTTTGTAAAAAAATCGTTTTTAGTGAGAGATTCGTATTTATTGGGGTGGGAATGGATAAATTTGTTAAAAAAGAATCGCCGCGCTTGAGGTGATTGGTAACCAATTCAAACTTGGGAAGATATTCTTCTAATGAAAGTGGCGATTTAGAAAATACAAATGATTTGGGAGAATGCGGAGGTTTTTCAGTACAATTGTTGAACCCATTGAAATCAAATAAAATGATCGCTGGGTCAACTTGAGATAATGGTATGACTACGGGGCTTTTGGCTAAAAAATCAATGATGAACAAAAAGGGCGTTCGCTCACGTCCTAACTGATTCATTTTTTCGATGGCCTCAAGCGTAGAAAGGGTATTTATCATATTTTATTAAACGCCTATGGTAAGAACAATTTTCCAGTCTCAACTAAGCCTTGGAATTGTGTTTCCCCATGACAAACAATCGCTCTACCACTTACCGTTCCAATTGTACCCTCAAAATGGCAACTATTACTTCTATGGAGAGGATAAATACTAAGTTTATTTCAGTCATTATCCCCACGCTAAACGAGGAAATCAACGTCGGTCGTTTGGTGAAATTCCTTTATAGATATGGTTGGCGCTATGTGTTAGACGTTATTGTCGTCGATGGCGGAAGTACCGATAATACCGTGCAAGTGGCCGAAGCGGCAGGCGCTGTGGTGGTTACATCACCGAAGGGAAGAGCGCTACAAATGAACGCAGGAGCAGCGCGAGCGGCGGGGGAGGTGCTCTATTTTGTTCATGCCGATACGCATGTGGTTGAGAGTTTTGCGGAAGATATTTTTGAAGCGATTCAAGAAGATTACCAAGCAGGAGGGTATCGTTTTCGCTTTGATTCAGACCGATGGGTGCTCAAAATCAATAGCTATTTTACAAGGTTTGATACTTTATTTGTGAGAGGTGGAGACCAAACCCTATTTGTGACACGCGCTTTGTTTAGAAGTTTGGGAGGTTTCGATGAGCGATATGTAATCATGGAAGAGTATGATTTTTTGCGTAGAATGTGGAAATCGCAGCGCAATTTGTTTAAACTAATTCCGAAAGAGGTGGTGGTATCGGCACGGAAATACGAAACAAATAGCTGGTTGAGCGTACAGTTGGCAAACTTAGTCGCCGTCCTTCAGTTTAAAATGGGAAGAAATCCGCAATCCATTGCCCATTTGTACAAAAAGATGTTGAACTATCGGTAGCCTCCATTTTTTTTGCGACCTTTGCCGAAATTTTGTTCCGAAAACGGATAACTAAACAACGGACAAACCGACCAAAAATGGAATTATATCTTGATTCTGCCGATTTTAAAGAAATAGAAACCGCCTTCCAACTTGGGTTTTTAGCAGGTCTTACTACGACACCAACGTTTATGCACCGCGAGGGGGTTACTGACCTCGATGGCATGATTGTTAAATTGTCGAAAATTGTACCTGTTCTTCAGATTGAGGCGTTGGGTGATACCGCCGAAGACATTGTAAAAGACGCCGAACGGCAATTGGAATTGGGCCTTGACCCAGCCAAAACCGTGTTTAAAGTGCCTGTTTCTCTTGAAGGAGTTCGTGCTTGTAAAATGCTCCGTGACCGTGGCATGATGGTAAATGTTCACTTGGTTTACACAATTCAGCAAGCCTACATGGCCATGACCGCGGGAGCAAGCTACATTTGTGTGTTGGCAGGCCGTATGCAAGATCAAGGCTATGACGCCATCAAATTGATTGGAGAGTGCGTAGAAATGGTTAACTTTTATGGCTCTTCGTCAAAAGTAATGTTCTCGTCGGTACGTAATGCCGAGCACGTTCGCAATGCACTTGACTTAGGCTGCCACACCATCACGGTGCCTTGGAAAATCATGAAAGTGTTGAC
Organism: Runella limosa DSM 17973; assembly: GCF_000482465.1. Taxonomy (GTDB): domain Bacteria; phylum Bacteroidota; class Bacteroidia; order Cytophagales; family Spirosomataceae; genus Runella; species Runella limosa. The sequence continues at coordinate 9,031 of NZ_AXVJ01000040.1, read as the reverse complement.
TGAAAATAGCTTTACGGCCATTGGTACGCAGCAGTTTGTGGAACATACGCGCCTAATCACAGTGACAGTAGGAGAAGCAATCAATGGCGTAAATCCATTGGTGTCAGCAGATACTACCTTGGCCGATGCGATTGTAAAAATGACTGAATTCGGTTTTGGCTCTGTAACGGTAACAAATGCCGACGGAAGCGTGAAAGGCGTATTTACGGACGGCGATTTGCGTCGTAAATTGTCGAGCGAAGGACGTGATGTATTGAACAAAACCATCGGTGAGTTTGAATACAAAATGCCTGTTTCTATCGAAGCAACGGCGCTGTTGGATGCTGCCGCTGCACTTTTCAAGAAAACAAGCGTAGATACCATTTTAGTAACCGAAGGTGGCAAGCCTGTAGGAATGCTTGATATTCAAGATTTGAAATAATCATGCGGACAGTTTTTGTCCACTAATTTACGATTTTATGAAACGGTTCGTCAATTTGGCGAACCGTTTACCATTCACAGAAAACCCAGAAAAATATGGATTCGCAATCACTCCAACTACCCGTAATGGAAGCTTTTTATACGCTACAAGGCGAAGGGTATCATAGTGGAAAAGCGGCCTATTTTATTCGCTTGGGTGGCTGCGATGTAGGGTGCGTATGGTGCGACGTGAAAGAGTCGTGGGATGCCGATATTCACCCCAAGCATACGCTAACACAAATAGTAAACGAAGCATTGCAGTATCCTGCACGCATGGCTGTCGTAACGGGAGGTGAGCCGTTGATGTATGATTTGGGGGCATTGACCACGGAACTTCACAATGCTGGGTTTGAGACCAATATCGAAACTTCGGGAGCACACCCATTTTCGGGCACGTGGGATTGGGTTTGCTTTTCTCCCAAAAAATTCAAAACGCCGCACGAGAGCATTTATGCGCAAGCCGACGAACTGAAAGTCGTTATTTACCACAAATCAGATTTTGAGTTTGCCGAATACCACGCAGCGCGTGTCAACAAGGACTGTGTGCTTCTGCTCCAACCCGAGTGGAGCCGAATGCAAGAAATGACGCCTTTAATCGTTGAGTATGTAAAACAGCATCCCCAATGGCGCGTCTCCTTGCAAACGCACAAATACATGGATATACCGTAGGAATTGGTGGCGACTTGTCGGTCGTGGGGGTAAAGGTTAGTACTTTTTATTTCTTCTTCTATTCTTTATTATTATCGCCAAGTGTTTTAGCTCAAAACGGGCGTATAAGCGCCAGCACCCGAAAACTGTACGATTCGGCAGAGAGGCTGCTCCCTTTTGACAGAGAGCAAGCCTTGAAACTCTACAAAAAAACGATTGAAACTGATAGCTCTTTTGCGGCTCCTTACATGCGGATAGGGCAACTACTCTTTGACTCAAAAGAGACCAAAGAAGAGGCGTATCTGTATTTTGAAAAAGCGATAAAAAACGATTCAAACGAAAGAGCATTTCTTAGAATTTATGAAATTTTAGGAAAGCAGTACCTTCAAAAAGGAGATTATTCCAAAGCCGAGGCGTATTTTAAAGGATATGTAAGACTCAGCCCTCAGCCCAAATCGAGCGCTCATCGAAGCGTTTTACGTTATTTAAAGCAGTGCGAATACGCCCAATACCACCTACCTCCTAGCACAAAACAGGGCAAACACCAACGTCTTTCTTTTCCTATTAATAAAGCCTTAGCACAGTCTTATCCTGTCCTATCAGCCGATTTGCAGACGCTGATTTATACGCACAATAATGGTGATGAGGATATATTCGTCAGTAAACGAACGCTTCAAGGCTGGACAGAACCCAAAAGTGTATCGGGACAAATTAATAAAGCGACCAATGAAGGGACTTGTTCTATCTCATCAGATGGTAATGTACTAGTTTTTACGGCTTGCCATCGAAAAACAAACATTGGAAAGTGTGATTTATATATATCTCATAAAACGGGCAACGCTTGGAGCGAACCAATTAATTTGGGACCAACGGTCAATTCGCAGGGTTGGCAGTCTCAACCTGCTCTTTCGGCAGATGGTACAGTTTTGTATTTTTCGTCAGACCGCCAAGGTGGATTAGGTGGAAAAGATATCTGGTGTACATCACTCAATACATTTGGCGAGTGGCGTGTGCCTATTAATTTGGGAGCTCAAATAAATACTGAATTTGATGAAATTTCTCCATTCATACATTCCAATAACCAGACGTTGTTTTTCGCTTCCGATGGCTGGCCGAGCGTGGGAGGATTTGATATTTTTATTTCAAAAAAAGAATATGCAGGATGGACTACCACTCAAAATTTGGGTTTCCCATTAAATGATTTTGCTGACCAAATGGGGTTTTATATTACTCCCGATTGCCAAGAGGCGTTTTATTCGTATCATGACAGAAGTGTACCTAGTGAAAATGGGGCAGTTGTCAGTAGTTTGTGTCATTATTCTTTACCCGATTCGCTCAAGCAACTTTGCCCTGCTATGACCTTTGTAAAAGGTAGGGTGGTAGATTCAGAAACAAAACGACCCTTAAAAGCCATGATAGGGCTGTCAGAAAAAGCGGAGCAAATCGCAACTTTTTATTCAGATGATTCGACGGGAGTATTTCTATTTGTGGTATCCCCACAGGCAAAAACTCAAGTGGAGGTGAAACGTAAAAACTACCTTTCTCAACATTTCAACCTTAGGTTAGCCGCCGATTCGTCTTTTCAAAACGGAACTTGGGAAATTCTATTGACGCCGATTAAGGTGGATTCAACTCTTGTTTTGCAGCACACATTATTTACAAAGAATAGCTCGGCGTTGCTCGTTGCACCATATTCGGCACTAGAACATTTAGCGGAGTATCTAAAACAAAATCTCGCAACTCAACTTATAATCGAAGGGCACACGGATGATGTTGGAACAGCGGAGGCAAATTATACATTGTCGTTACAAAGGGCAGAAGCGGTCAAAAGGTACTTACTTGAAAAAGGAATTGAAGAACAACGGCTACGCGTTAAGGGCTACGGAAAAAGCAGGCCATTGGTACAGCATGGTTCTGAGCAAGCAAGGCAGCAAAACCGTAGAGTTGAGTGTAAAATCGTAGAATAGTTAGCAAGAGAGGAGGGTTATTGTGGTTTTATTAAAGATGAGGGAAACGATTTGTTTTTGGAAGTTTAATGGGCTGTTTACTAGAGTGGCAGTCTGTTGGGTATTGGGTACATTATTTTCGTGTACTCTTTTTGCGCAAGCACCAGCTTCTTATCTGCCGACGACCAACAAAAAAGCAGCGGAGGCTTTGGAGAGAAGTACAAAGTTTTACAATGAAAAAAACTTTGAAAAAGCGTCGCAGTTTGCTGATGAAGCGCTCCGCCATGATTCTACCTTGGCAGAAGCCTATTTTCGTAAGGGGCAATTGTATGAAGTTTTTACCCAACCTGACTTGGCCTTACAATCATACCGTAAAACAGTAGGACTAAAGCCCGATGCGCCTCAATTTGCCCTGGCGTATCAACGCCTCATTGAGCACCAGTTGCGTGAAGGTGACTATGCGCAAGCGAAAAACGATTTAGAACACTACATCACGTTTCTTAAACCCAATAGCATGGCGCAAAAAAGAGCGCAACGGCAGCTTCAAACTTGTATTTACGGAGCAAAGGCTATTCTCAATCCCCTCGTGATTCATCCCGAAGAGCTTTCTGACACGGTCAATCAATTTATTCTGCAATATTTTCCTGCGCTGACAGGAGATGGAGAAACCTTGCTTTTTACGGGGCTAAAGCCCGAAAACGACGAGGATTTATTTACCTGTACCTACAAAAATGGGCGTTGGAGTTCGCCCGTGTCAGTATCGGATAAAATTAATACGGCTGATAACGAAGGCACAGGAACGCTGTCGGCCGATGGAAGAACGCTTGTTTTTACTGCCTGCAATCGCCGAGAAGGCTATGGGAGTTGCGACCTATACATTAGCCATAAAGTAGGGGATGAATGGGAAAAACCAAAAAACTTGGGGATAGTTGTTAACTCTCCCTATTGGGAGTCGCAACCAGCACTGTCCCCCGACGGACAGCTACTTTACTTTATTTCTGACCGCCCAGGAGGTGTAGGCGGGCGAGATATTTGGTACACTACCTTGCAATCAAATGGAGAATGGGAAAAAGCGAAAAATTTGGACAAAACCATCAATACACCATTTGACGAAGCCTCTCCTTTTTTGTATGCCAATGGGCGGACGTTATTTTTTGCATCGGAAGGCCACGAAGGATTGGGCGGGTATGACCTGTTTTTTGCGGATAGTACAGCTACTGGTTGGCAAAATCCCCAAAATATTGGCTATCCTATCAATACCTCCGACAACCAAGTGGCGCTTGTCATTACCGCCGATGGTAAGTATGGTTACTATTCATTGGATGCAAAGCGAGTCGGAAATCAGCGGGTATCGAGACTTTACCGTTTTCGTTTGCCCGATGAATTGACCAAACGGTTTAATACGGCCAATTACTTGCGAGGAGTTGTCACCGACGTTCGTACCAAAAAACCAATTCAAGCCAACATCGAACTGATGAATTTGACTACGGGCAAACGTGTACAACTGCTGTCGTCTGATGCCACTACTGGTAATTACCTCACTACCTTGCCCAATGGCAGTGAGTGGGGCTTGTACGTAAGTGCCAAAGGATATTTTTACAAAAGTTTGTCGTTCGATTATAGCCAAAAGAACAATGCGGAAGGGTATCAATTGGACATCGCTTTGGAGCCACTTCAGCGAGAAGCTTATGGCGTGTTGAGTAATATTTATTTTGAAACAGGTAAAGCCGAGTTGCAAGAAAAATCCCGAACAGAACTAAACAAATTGATTGAGCAGCTTCGTTCACAGTCAACACTTCGGATTGAGATTACGGGCCATACCGATGATGTGGGTGATGCAAAGCAAAATCAGCTTCTTTCCCAAAAAAGGGCACAAAGCGTGGTGGACTATCTGGTTGAATCAGGCGTGGCCAAAGAAAGAATAAAAGCCGTTGGGATGGGCGAAGCAAAACCTATCGTTCCGAATATCTCAGACGAAAACCGACAGCTTAACCGCCGTATAGAGTGGAGAATATGGTAAACCGTGCGGCATTAAAATATATCAGAGTAACTAAGGCTACTTTGTCTTCTCAGCCTTTTTTGCTTAATTTTGCAACCGCCTTGCAAAAACTTGCAAAAAGACGATGAACGATTTTGGAAGTTAGATTGTAAATTTAATGAATAGATTCGTCGTTCTTAAAGACCAATCTACCATCGTCAATTTTATCAAACGCTTTTACTAATGTCTTCTGAAAAAGTATCTTGTTTAATCATAGGTTCGGGCCCAGCGGGTTATACTGCGGCCATTTATGCTTCTCGTGCGGGCCTTTCACCTGTTTTATATACAGGAGGTCAGCCAGGAGGTCAGCTTACCATTACGACTGAGGTTGAAAACTACCCAGGTTACCCAGAGGGAGTACAAGGCCCTCAAATGATGATTGATTTTGAAAACCAAGCACGCCGCTTTGGGGCTGATATTCGCTATGGATTGGCTACAAAAGTTGATTTTTCTGATCCAACCCTGCACAAAGTTTGGATTGATGATACAACGCTTATCGAAAGCCCAGCGGTTATTATCGCAACAGGAGCTTCTGCCAAGTGGTTGGGGCTAGAATCAGAACAGCGTCTCAATGGTTATGGAGTATCTGCTTGTGCCGTTTGTGATGGTTTTTTCTTCCGTAACCAAGAAGTAGCCATCGTAGGTGGAGGCGACACGGCTTGCGAAGAAGCAAGTTATTTAGCCAAATTATGTAAGAAGGTATATATGATTGTACGCCGCGACGAACTTCGGGCGTCTCAAGTAATGCAGAACCGCGTCAAGTCAACGCCGAACATTGAGATTCTTTGGAACTCCGAAACCGAAGAAGTCCTCGGCGACCAAGGCGTAACGGGAGTTAGACTAAAGAACATCCAAACAGAAGAATCATATACGATTGATGTAACAGGTTTTTTTGTGGCCATTGGGCATCAACCAAACACCGAAATTTTCAAAGAGTATATAGATATGGATAATGCTGGGTACATCCAAACAATAAAAGGAAGTGCCAAAACCAATGTAGAAGGCGTGTTTGCTTGTGGTGATGCCCAAGACAATATTTATCGCCAAGCAATCACCGCAGCAGGTTCAGGCTGTATGGCAGCATTGGATGCAGAGCGTTATTTAACTGAAAAAGGCATACATTAATTTTGAATTGGTAACAGTAGGCAAATGGGGCTTACTGTTACTTTTTTTTAATGGCTCACCGAATTTAATTATAAGTTTTACTCCCATTCCTTGAGTGGGCATGGATATGTTCCCCCCTCTCAAAGAATGGCTAAACCAACGACGGATGAAAGCCCAATTACTTTTAGTACTAATGTTTGCTCTTTGTTTAGGAGTAAATCTTCAAGCCCAAGAACGAGGGTTGTTCAAAAAAAACCCAAAGATTAAACCCAACAAAACAGAAGCGCCAAGTACGCCTGTTATCAAGCCTCAGAAAGACGAGTTTGAAGAATTTGAGGTAGAAAAGCCCCAAATGCGTTTTTCAAACACGTTTGAGCCTGTCAAACAAGTAAACCCAACGGTAGCAGATGACACAACGGGGACAATTGATGAGGGAGAAACCTCCGTGGCCGAAATTATTGATTCGGTACAAGTAGGAGACGATTGGGTGCAGGTCGCCGACTACTTCGCTATTTGGGATTCACGTACCATCGATCCTTACAATCTTAACCCTTTAGAGTTTGAAGAAAACATTTCACTCCGTTTGTTTGATCCAGGCAAAGGTCGTTTTTGGAACTTGCCCACGAGTGAAGTAAAGGTGACATCTCAGTTTGGCCCACGCTGGGGACGTTGGCACGAAGGAATGGATCTAGACTTAAATACGGGAGACCCCGTTTACAGTACTTACGATGGCATTGTCCGAGTGACTGCTTATGATGGAAACGGATACGGTCGATTTGTTTTAGTAAGGCATTATAATGGACTTGAAACCTTGTATGGCCACTTGTCTAAAATTACGGTAGAGGTAGGCCAACTAATCAAGGCAGGAGATATGTTAGGTCTAGGTGGAAATACGGGAAGAAGTTTTGGGGACCACCTCCACTACGAAAACCGATACGAAGGAAACCCCTTTAGCCCAGCATGGATTTGGGATTTTCCAGGACAGACGATTCGTAACGAACGTTTTGTGCTTACCTCAAAGGTATGGGATCACCTCCGAGGGGGGCGCTCAATAGATAGCGAGTTTGATATTAGCAAAGCAAAAGTAAAACGTACGGTCCTTCACAGGGTTCGCCGTGGAGAAACATTAGATACAATTGCAAGCAAATATGGAATGTCCACTTCAGAGTTAGCCCAAAAGAATCATCTTCGGTTGACAGCACGCTTAAAAATAGGCCAACGACTTCGAGTAAAATAATATATTAAGGATGAAATTAGACTTATTGGCAATCTCAGCGCACCCCGACGACGTCGAATTAGGGTGCGCTGGTACTATATTAGCTACTTTACAAAGTGGCAAAACGGTCGGTATTTTAGATCTTACGAAAGGGGAGTTAGGAACCCGTGGTACACCTGAGATAAGAAAACAAGAAGCAGATGCGGCCGCTGCTATATTAGGAGTGAGTGTTCGGGACAATGTAGGAATACCTGACGGTTTTTTTCAAAACACGCGGGAGCATCAAATGGCGATTGTTCCTTTTATAAGGAAATACCAACCAGAGATAGTATTGGCTAATGCGATTGATGATCGCCACCCAGACCATGGGCGCGGGGCAAAGCTTATTTATGATGCTTGTTTCTTAGCAGGCTTACGTCAAATCGCTACGTTTGATGAAAATGGGCAGCCCCAGTTGGCTTGGCGTCCTAAATATATATATCACTTTATACAGGATAGGTACATTAAACCAGACTTTGTGGTTGATATAACTCCTCATTGGCCTAAAAAGGAAGAAGCCATTCGTGCTTTTAGAAGTCAATTCTATGATCCAACCAGTCCAGAACCCAATAGTTATATCTCTTCACCAGAGTTTTTAGAGTTTATAGAAGCCCGTGCCAAGGAGTATGGACATGCAATTGGAGTGAAATATGGTGAAGGTTTCACTTCTCAACGGTTTCTTGGAATAAAAGATTTGTGGACTTTATCCTAAGTTAATCGTCTTAAATAGGATTATGAACAGGGTAGTATTTTACGATTTAAAGAACTTTTAGAAAAGAGCTCTTTTTTTTTAGAAAAAGCTTGGATAGTCATCCTACTCCTAGTACTTTTGCAACCCCAAACAACGAGAGAGGGAAGGAAAAGCAAAAAGATTTCAAGTAAAAATTTCAGCGAATAAAAAAAGTTGAAAAAATATTTGGAAATAAGATTTAAAAGTCAGACCTTTGCAACCCCAAACAACGAGAGAAAGGAAAAGCAAAAAGATTTCAAGTAAAAATTTCAGCGAATAAAAAAAGTTGAAAAAATATTTGGAAATAAGATTTAAAAGTCAGACCTTTGCAACCCCAAACAACGAGAGAGGGTAAAAGCAAGGAAATTTCAAGTAAAAATTTCAGCGAATAAAAAAGGTTGAAAAAATATTTGGAAATAAGATTTAAAAGTCAGACCTTTGCAATCCCAAATCGAACAAAGCTTAAAAAGTTAAGCCCGAAAATTTGGGTCTGGTTCTTTGAAATAATGAGTAAGTTAAGGTTAATAGTGAGTCTTTACAGATTCAGTCAAATTGAATTTTTATAATATTTACGATGGAGAGTTTGATCCTGGCTCAGGATGAACGCTAGCGGCAGGCCTAATACATGCAAGACTAGGGGGCAGCAATGTCACCGTCGCACGGGTGCGTAACGCGTATGCAACCTACCTATCACAGGGGGATAGCCTTTGGAAACAGGGATTAATACCGCATGATACTATTGGATAGCATTATTTAATAGTTAAAGATTTATTGGTGATAGATGGGCATGCGTCTGATTAGTTAGATGGTGGGGTAACGGCCTACCATGACGATGATCAGTAGGGGGCGTC
>NZ_KI519429.1:236166-264968 GCF_000482465.1 Runella limosa DSM 17973 | reverse complement strand
ATGAAAAATTTAACTCAAAATAAGACAAAAATCTGTGCTTGAAGTCTCTAACTTTCTATCATTTACGTGTCCAATAATTAGCGGTTAGCACACTAAAATATAAACGAATGAAATTAAATGCTTTTGTCAGGGTATTGATAAGTACGCTTGTCGTAGTAGCAATGAGTAATGTACATGCTCAAACGAAATCAGATACAACAAGCATCGAAAATATTGTGAATGATGAAGTAAGTGCTTGGAACAAAGGCGATGCAATCAACTATTCAAAACACTTTGCTGAAGACGGTACTTTTACAAATATTTTGGGAATGTTCTTTACAGGGCATCAAGCCTTTGTCGAACGACATGACGATATTTTTAAAGGTAAATTTAAGGATACTAGGCTTGAGATGAAAATCGTAGCACTAAAATTTGTTCGGCCTGATGTTGTGATTGTAGAGTGTCTTACTTGGACATCAGGTTTTTTAAACGGCCCTTTACCAGGTACAGTATTGGATGACAAGGGTCGTCTTTGTACACGACTATTACAGGTAATTGCAAAAACGGATGGAGAGTGGAAAATTGTAACGTATCATAATATTGACGTTAAACCTGCAGCTTTTGGAGTAAAAAAATAGTAACCAGAATGGTACAAGTAGGTCGTTTGTACAAGGATGTAATTGCCTATAAGTTGTTAACCTATACTGCATACGTAGAATAAATCGCGCGAACCACCCTCCCGAAAGTTCTAAAACTTTCGGGAGGGTTCGCCTCAACGCCTAAGAAATCAGTACCTTTTTAGGAATTACCCTGATTTTGTGACAAAAAATTTCAAAAATTACCCTAATTTTGTGACAAAAATTTCAAAAAATTACCCTGTTTTTATGACATGTTCAATCGAACTTTATTAAAAGAGCTAGAAGAATGGTCAGTAAAACCAATGCGAAAACCATTGGTACTAAGAGGTGCAAGGCAAGTTGGGAAAACGACAATTGTCAATCATTTCGCTCAACAATTTCAACAGTATATCTATCTGAACTTAGAATTGCCAGAGGATAGAGGCCCGTTTGAACAATTTGTGTCTTTTGAGCAACTAATCCAAGCCTTATTTTTTCTCAAAAACCAACGATTAGTTGATAAAGCTAAGACATTGATTTTTATTGATGAAATTCAGGTGGTTCCCAAGGCGCTCAATCTCTTGAGGTACTTTTATGAGCGTGAACCTGAGATAAAAGTGATTGCAGCAGGAAGTATGTTGGAGTCGCTTTTCGATAAAAATGTCAGCTTCCCAGTAGGTCGGGTGGAGTATAAGGTAGTGAGGCCAGCTTCTTTTGAAGAGTTTTTAGGGGCAATGGGTGAAGAAATAGCACTAGAACAACTCACGAATGTTCCTATTCCAGCATTTGCCCATGCTAAAATGTTGCAACTTTTTCATCAATATGCTTTGATTGGCGGAATGCCAGAGGTAGTGAATCAGTATAGTCAGTTCAAAGACCTTACAGCATTGTCCGAAATATATGATACTTTGTTGGTTTCGTATGCGGATGACGTCGAAAAATATACCCATTCAGAAAGCCAAGTTCAGCACATTCGTCACGCAATTAACGCCGCATTTCGAGAAGCGGGGCGGCGCATCAAATTTGAGGGATTTGGAAATTCGCCGTACAAGTCAAGGGAGATGGGAGAGGCGTTACGAACTTTAGAAAAGGCCTTACTTATTCAGTTGGTTTACCCTGAGACTGGATTTGCTTTGCCCTTGAATCCTGATTTAAAAAAATCTCCTCGCCTTCAAGTACTAGATACGGGCTTAATGAATTACAGCGTAGGAATACAATATGATATTTTAGGAACGACGGACTTACACAGTGTGTATCAAGGAACAATGATTGAACACCTTGTGGGGCAGGAACTACTCGCTAAACAATCATCTGCGTTGGCGGGGTTGCATTTTTGGGTAAAGGAAAAAAATAGCTCTACGGCAGAGGTTGACTATTTATACCCTTATCGAGGGAAATTGATACCTATTGAAGTAAAATCTGGGGCAGATGGCCGTTTAAAATCATTACACATTTTTATGGATGCTTCTCCTCAAACCTTTGCCGTTCGGTTTTATTCAGGAATGTATGCCGTAACCGAAGCCAAGTCAGTGGAAGGAAAGCCATATACATTGATAAATATGCCGTATTACTTGGTTTCGCAGTTAGATAAATACCTTGAAGTAGCTTCCCAAAAGCCCTGAAACTTTCGGGAGGGTAAGATACTACCTCACACTTTTTTCGAGTGTAATGTGGATGACGATTAAAATTTAAAAGACTAGACTTAATCCGAAAAATTGTATTTTTGTCAGCCAATTATAAGAAAATGAGCGAGATAAGAGAGCGATACGTCAATCCTTTTACCGACTTCGGTTTTAAGAAGTTGTTTGGAGAAGAACCGAACAAAGACTTGCTATTGGATTTTTTGAATGAGTTGTTGAGAGAAGAAGAAGGGGAAATCAAGGCAATTACTTATTTAAAAAATGAACATTTGGGCGCGGGAGATACAGATAGAAAAGCTATTTTTGATTTATACTGTGAGAATGAACGCGGCGAGAAGTTTATTGTAGAATTGCAAAAATCTAAGCAGAACTTTTTCAAAGACAGGACACTATACTACTCGACGTTTCCAATTCAGGAACAAGCCAAACGCGCAGATTGGAACTACGAGTTGAAGGCTGTTTATACGGTAGCGATATTGGATTTTGTGTTTGAAGAAGACAAAACGGAGCGTAAAAAGTACCGCTACAATGTAAAATTGACGGATGTAGATACCTGTAAAGTGTTCTATGATAAGTTGACGTTCATCTATCTGGAAATGCCAAAATTTGTCAAGTCGGTAGAAGAATTGGAAACACGTTTTGACAAGTGGCTCTATGTCCTCAAAAATCTCAATAAATTAGACAGAATCCCCGACCGACTGCGGGAACAGATATTTGAACGTTTGTTTGAGGTGGCAGAAGTAGCCAAATTTACCCGTGAGGAATTGCAGTCTTACGAAGACAGTTTGAAATATTATCGTGATTTGAAAAACTCGTTAGATACTGCTTTTGAAGAAGGCAAAATAGAAGGAGAAGTATCAAAAGCGATTGAAGTGATAAAAAAAGGGTATTCAGAAGGGCTTTCGGTAGAGGTACTTGCAAAGTTGACAGGTATGTCGGTAAGTGAAGTGAGCCGAGTACTCAATGGTATTTAACGCGGTGACCTACTGAGAGGCCACCGCGCGGAGCATATAAGAGAATAGGCTATTTATGCTAAATCAAAACGGTCGAGGTTCATCACCTTCGTCCAAGCGGCTACGAAATCATGCACAAATTTCTCGTGAGCATCTTCGCAAGCATACACTTCGGCGATGGCACGAAGCTCAGAGTTTGAACCAAAAATAAGGTCAATCCGCGTCGCAGTCCATTTTGGCTCGCCCGTAGCGCGGTCGCTGCCTACAAATACGTTTTGCGCATCCGACGTAGCTCTCCAGGTCGTTCCGAAATCAATCAAGTTAACGAAGAAATCGTTGGTAAGTGTTTCAGGACGGTCAGTGAATACGCCGTGCTTCGATTTACCAGTATTGGCATTGAGTACGCGCAAACCACCCACCAACGCCGTCATTTCTGGCGCTGTCAAAGTCAATAATTGCGCTTTGTCAACGAGCATTTCTTCTGCTGAAATCGTATAGCTGCCTTTCGAGAAGTTACGGAAACCGTCAGCGATTGGCTCAAGTACGTCAAACGATTCAACGTCGGTTTGTTCTTGTGAGGCATCACCACGACCTGCCGTAAATGGCACTGTGATGTCAAGTCCTGCGTTTTTCGCTGCTTGCTCAATACCCGCGCTTCCACCCAATACGATGAGGTCGGCGATGGAAACTTGCTTGCTCGATTGAGTGCTGTTGAACGACGCTTGGATACCTTCCAATACTTCCAACACTTTTGCTAATTGTGCAGGGTCGTTGGCAGCCCAATCTTTCTGAGGAGCCAAACGAACGCGGGCACCGTTGGCACCACCACGCTTGTCCGAACCACGGAAGGTCGAAGCCGAAGCCCAAGCCGTCGAAACAAGTTCAGAAACCGACAAACCTGATGCTAAAATTGCTGCCTTGAGTGAAGCGATGTCCTGATCGTCAATTAGTTCGTGTGAAACGGTAGGGATGGGGTCTTGCCAAATCAATTCTTCGGCGGGTACTTCTGGGCCGAGGTAGCGAGCACGTGGACCCATGTCACGGTGCGTCAATTTGAACCATGCACGGGCAAACGCATCGGCAAACTCGTCAGGGTTTTCGTAGAAACGACGAGAGATTTTTTCGTAAGCAGGGTCAAGTCGCAACGCTAAGTCAGTCGTAAACATGATAGGCGCGTGGCGTTTTGATGGATCATGGGCGTCTGGTACGCTATCGGCACCCATGCCGTGCTTAGGTATCCATTGGTTGGCACCCGCTGGGCTTTTTGTCAATTCCCACTCGTATCCAAAAAGATTCCAGAAGTAGTTGTTGCTCCATTTGGTTGGCGTTGAAGTCCAAGCACCTTCCAATCCACTCGTGATAGTATGGCCTGCATTTCCTGTGCCGTATGAGTTGAGCCATCCCATGCTTTGCGCCGTAATATCAGCACCTGCTGGTTCAGCCCCTACGTACTGGCCTGGGTCAGCGGCACCGTGGGCTTTTCCGAAGGTGTGACCACCCGCAATCAAAGCAACGGTTTCTTCGTCGTTCATGGCCATACGTCCAAATGTCACACGAATATCGTGCGCAGCAGCAAGTGGGTCTGGGTTGCCATCTGGGCCTTCTGGGTTAACGTAAATTAAGCCCATTTGTACGGCTGCCAACGGGTTTTCCAAGTTGCGCTCACCTGAGTAGCGGCTATGAGGGTTGTTGCTCAAGGCCAACCATTCTTTTTCTGCTCCCCAATATACGTCCTCTTCGGGTTCCCAAATGTCTTCACGACCACCGCCGAAGCCAAATGTTTTGAAGCCCATTGACTCAAGGGCGCAGTTTCCTGCCAAAATCATCAAATCGGCCCATGAGAGTTTTTTGCCATATTTTTTCTTAATAGGCCAAAGCAACAAACGTGCTTTGTCGAGGTTACCGTTGTCAGGCCAGCTGTTGAGTGGCGCAAAACGTTGGTTTCCTGTGCCACCTCCTCCACGGCCATCGGCGGTGCGGTACGTACCCGCGCTGTGCCACGCCATACGGATAAAGAATGGGCCATAGTGACCATAATCGGCTGGCCACCAATCTTGTGAGGTGGTCATCAATTCAAAAAGCTCGTTTTTAACCGCCTGTAAATCGAGTGATTTGAACTCTTCGGCGTAGTTAAAGCCTTTGTCCATTGGGTTCGACAACGTAGAATGTTGACGAAGAATGTTCAATTTCAACATGTTAGGCCACCAATCGCGGTTAGAGGTTCCTCTACCGCCTGCGCCTTTGGTTAATACTGCCCCAGAAAATGGGCATTTACCTTCGCCGTTGCCATTGTGATGTACTGAATCCATCTGTGTGAGGTTGTGGTTTGAAGTGGTTTGTTGTTTCTGATTTTTTGCCAAAAGTAGGGATATACGCGGTATCTATCAAACTGATATTATCTATATTTGTATAAATATTGTCTATAATGAACTTACAGCAGTTAGAATATATCATCGCCGTTGATACCTACCGCCATTTTGTAACGGCTGCCGAAAAATGCTTTGTTACCCAAGCGACCCTGAGTATGATGATTAAAAAATTGGAAGATGAGCTTGGGGTCAAAGTCTTTGACCGAAGCCGACAACCCGTTGTCCCTACCGAAATTGGGAAAAAACTGATTGAACAGGCCAAAGTCATCTTGAAAGAAACAGCTCGTATTCGAGAAATTGTCGAATCGGATACGCAACACATGCAAGGAACGCTGAAAATAGGCATCATTCCGACGCTTTCTCCGTACTTGATTCCATTATTTCTGCCTTCCTTCTTGCAGAAATATCCAGAGATAAAATTACAAATTCACGAGCTAACAACCAATGAAATTATCCGACAATTGAAACAAAATCAGTTAGATGCGGGGTTGTTGGCCATTCCTTTACAAGATACAGACATCACCGTTCAGCATTTGTTTTATGAGGAGTTTGTGGTATATACGGCCAAAACAGATCAGTTATTGACTAAGAAGTATTTGTTGCCCAAAGACATTGATCTCAAACGGCTGTGGTTGCTGGACGAAGGGCATTGTTTGCGCAATCAAGTCATCAATCTCTGTGAACTGAAAGTGCAAGAGCGCCATTTTCGTCAGGTGGATTTGTCTTCGGCAAGTATAGAGACGATTAAAAAGATTGTTGAAATCAACGAAGGTATTACGGTTTTACCTGCTTTGGCGGTCAATGATTTGAGCGAACAAGAAAAAAATAACATTCGACATTTTCAACTGCCCGCACCAGTACGGGAGATAGGCATTGCGAGTTTTCGGTATTTTGTCAAAGAAAAGTTGATTGAAGCCCTCAAAACCGAAATTTTAGCCCACATTCCCGAAGAAATGAAGACCAGCAGCCAGAAACAAGTCATTGAGACGGGGTTGGTATAGTTTTTTTGTCATTCCGAGGAATCTTAATTTTTTAACACATAGTTCAGATAGTATTTTCACAATAGAATACATAGCTAATGTTGCCTATGTGTACATTCTATGTTTTCTATGTGTTTAAAAATGGGTGGCACGCTGATAGACCCCTCCTGCCGTCGGGGTGACAAAGTGCGCGACAACCCACAAATCGCTAAATAACGGGGATTTATCAACAAAACTCCCTGAAACGCCCCTCCAATCGTCCAGTTTTCTCATTTTCTTATTACTTTGTGGAGTGAATTGGGTGTTCTGCCCGTATTGACCACAAACAAACTAAATATCCTAATGAGAAAACTGTTACCGCTTTTACTCCTGGCGCTTTTATGCCACGTTGGGTGGGCGCAAATCCCAACGCCCAAGGAGCATTTTGGCTTCAACATTGGCGACGATTACATGCTTGCCACCTACACCCAAACCGAGGCTTATTTTAAAAAATTGGCCACTTCTGACCGTGTTAAATTAGTAAATATTGGTAAAACAGAAGAAGGCCGCGACCAACCTATGTTGATTGTAACGTCGCCCGAAAACCACAAAAAATTGGCGCGTTACCAAGAAATTTCAACCAAAATGGCCCGCGCTGAGGGTCTTACCGATGCCCAAGCCCGCGCCCTTGCCAACGAAGGTAAGGCCATTGTTTGGATTGACGGTGGTATCCACTCCAACGAAACGGTGGCTTGGATGCAGCTCATCGAAACGGCGCATCAGTTGGTTACTCGCAAAGACGCGGAAGTGACTCGTATTCTTGATAATGTGGTAATTTTGATGACTCACATCAACCCCGACGGTCAAGAATTGGTTGCCAATTGGTATATGCGTAATTCGACGCCTGAGAAACGTTCATTGGGACAATTGCCGCGTTTGTACCAGAAATACGCTGGCCACGACAACAACCGTGATTTCTTCATGTTGCAATTGAAAGAAACCCAAAACGTAGGTCGTCAGTTGTTTGTTGACTGGATTCCGCAAATTATGTACAACCACCACCAACGTGGACCAGCAGGTTCGGTATTGGCGGGGCCTCCGTACCGCGATCCGTTCAACTACGTGTTTCACCCGTTGATGATTACGGGAATTGATGCCCTAGGCGCGGCGATGATTAATCGTTTGATTGCCGAAGAAAAACCTGGTTTTACGCGTTTGGGTGGCTCGGTTTTCTCGACTTGGTACAACGGCGGATTGCGTACAACCACGCACTTCCACAACCAAATCGGTTTGTTGACCGAGATTATCGGTGGTCCCACGCCCGAAACAGTGCCTTTGGTACCTAACCGTTTGATTCCGAACGGGAATACGCCGTACCCCGTTACTCCTCAAAAATGGTATTTTAAGCAGTCAATTGATTACTCGGTATCGTGTAATTATGCGGTGTTGGATTATGCCGCTCGTCACCACGACGAATTGTTGTATAATATATATGTAATGGGTAAAAACTCCATTGAGCGTGGTAGCAAAGATTATTGGACACTTTCACCCAAAAAATCGGAAGCCATTGTAGAAGCCCAGAAAAACGATAAAACGGAAAAACCAGCGGCTCCAGAAGCACCCGATCCGTTCGGAATGCGTGGTGGAATCCCTGCCAAGTACTACGACCAAGTGTTGAAAGATCCCAAAACGCGTGACGCACGCGGTTACATCATTCCAGTGGTGCAAGCGGATGTGGCAACAGCAACTAAGTTTGTGAATGCTTTGATTCGCACGGGTATTCAAGTACACAAAGCTACTGCCGATTTTACGGTAGAAGGCAAAACTTACCCCGCAGGTTCGTTCGTGGTAAAAACCGCCCAGTCGTTCCGTCCGCACGTGTTGGATATGTTTGAACCGCAAGATCACCCCAACGACTTCCCTTATCCAGGTGGCCCTCCAACGCGTCCTTACGATGCCGCAGGTTGGACGTTGGCTTACCAAATGGGGGTGAAATTTGACCGTATCTTAAACGGTTTTGATGGGCCATTCCAAGCCATTTCTTACGGAGAGCTTCAGTCAGTAACGGGCAAAGTGGACGCAGCTGCCCCAGCAGGTTATACGTTGAGCAGCCAAGCCAACAACGTTTACATTGCTGTGAATGATTTATTGAGTGCAGGTATTCCAGTATTTCGTTTGCCACAAGGGGCAGGCAGCGCGGAGGCGGGCGCTTTTTATGTACCTGCTTCGGCGAAAGCGAAGCCATTGTTAGAAAAAGCAGCCAAAGAATTGGGCGTGGATGCCGTGGGTGTTGCTAAAAAACCTACGGGAACGTTGGTAAAAGTAGCTCCTTCGCGGATTGCTTTGTGGGATACTTATGGCGGTTCGATGCCTTCGGGTTGGGTACGTTTGTTGATGGAACAATACCGTTTCCCAATGCAAGTAATTTATTCTCAGGAAGTTGATGCGGGCGATTTGCGTAAGAAATTCGATGTCATTGTGTTTGTAACGCGCGCTATTCCTGCGCCACCAAGTGCAGGTCGTGAAAATGACCCGTATGCCGCTTTTGCGGGAAGTGAACCCAAAGCGGACGATATTCCAGCCGAGTTCCGCCCTTCGTTGGGACGTATTACGGCCGATAAGTCGATTCCTCAGTTGAAGAAGTTTATGGAAGAAGGCGGGAAAATTGTGACCATCGGTACCAGTGCCAACCTTGCTTACCACCTTGGTTTGCCAGTGCGTAATGCACTTACCGAAATGACAAATGCAGGGGTAGAGCGCCCATTGCCTGCCGAAAAATACTACATTCCAGGAAGTTTGTTGCGCGTAACGCTCGATTCAACGCAGGCTGCTACGTGGGGAATGGCCAACCAAGCTGACGTCTATTTTGACTCAAGCCCTGTGTTTAAACTAGCCCCTGCGGCCGTTGCCAAAGGTGAGGTAAAACCGTTGATTTGGTTTAGTGCCGACAAGCCGCTCCGCTCAGGATGGGCATGGGGACAAAGCTACCTGCGCGATGGCGTAGCTGCTTTTGAAGCACCAATTGGCTCTGGAAAACTCACTGTTTTTGGGCCAGAAATTACCTTCCGTGCCCAATCACAAGGAACATTTAAACTGTTGTTTAATCAACTTTACACGACCAACTAACGTTTAGTTGGCTCCGTTCAAAACGCCAAGTTGCTTCGGTAGCTTGGCGTTTTTTGTAGTGGTGCGCCCCAAACTGTAATTTGGGGCGAAAAGGTGCAGCGTCTCTGACGCCGTTTTGGGAGCTAAATAATTGTCATTTATTCATAGTAGATGTGTTGAAAAATGTACTTTTTTTTCTATCTTGCTCGCAAGTCTTAAATGCTTAAACCTCAACGTTAACGATTATGAAAAAAAGAACATTAATCTTCTTACTTCACCGCTAACAATAGCTCTCTAAAAGCGGTTTTTCTCCTTTTTGCTGTCCATTTAGTACGTTTTCAAAACGTATGGTTTGGTCATTTTTGCCTATTTAACAATTAATACTCAACGCTTTATGTCTTACAGTAACTCGCAAAAGAATTTGCCACGGGCAATTAGTTTACTTCCCCCAGTGGAATTTTCCGCGCCCGCACTCGAAATGGAAGAAAGTGGGGTAAAAACCTACGTTTTGCCAATTCACGGGCAAGGGGTATTCCTGTTTTCAGTCACCGAACCAGCTAACTTAGAAGGAAAAACTGTATCCATCTCTTTCTGGGATACTTTTTACAAAGATGGCCTTCGCTTTACCCTCGGAGTGGGTACCTTAGAACTGTCGCGGATGTCGGAAGGCACCCCTTTAGCAACCGCCAATACGGGCTTGGTTCAGAACAAAAATGCGTTTTATTGGATAAGTCTTGATGCGCACCAACGCGCTATTAAGTTTGGGGTGGGAGAAGCGCGGTTAGAAACGATGTCGTTTCAATACGTTTTAGAAGGTAAAACGACCGACGAAAACCACGAATTGGTGCGCTTTTTGGAAAAACTCACCACAATTAAAGTAACCTCAGTTGATTCTTTCAAACCCATCAAATTGCTGCGTGACCCCATTGTGCAATCGTCGCCTTTGAGGGTGAAAAATACGGAAGAATTGACCATGGGCGACATTGCCAATAACTCGTTTTTACCTAAATCAAACCTTTCGACCATTGCCCAAAAACTCTACGACAACGTAGCTGGAAAGCGCTTTGTGCTTGATGATGAGTCGTTTCCGCAGTTTTCGCAAGCCATTGAGTACAGCATCGCCAATCCAAACGGTTGGTGCAATGCCACCCTTATCAAAAAAAGCGGCGAGTTTGGTGAGAAGAACCTTAATAAAACCTATTTGCGTATTACCTTGGGAGTCAACAGTGGGGAGTCGCCTGGGGTACCTTACGTGATGGAAATTTGGCCGCCTGGGCATTATTCTCCCATTCACAACCACGCGGGAGCCAATGCCATCATTCGGGTGTTGCACGGGGCGATTTCGGCCAAACTTTTTCCATTTTTAGGGACTGACGACGAAGAAAGTGTCGCAAGTTTTGCGGTGGCTACGTTTTCCAAAGACGATATTACGTGGATTAGCCCCGAAATGAATCAAATCCACCAGCTCAAAAACCTTGATGGCAACGTCGAAACCTGTATTACGATTCAGTGCTACATGTACGATGCGGAGGACCAAACGCACTATGATTATTTCGACTACCTTGGCACAAAAGGGAATACCGAACATTACGAACCCGATTCGGACGCTGATTTTATTTGGTTCAAAGCCCAAATGAAAAGCGAATGGGAAACCCATTTGAAGGAACAGGAAGAACTATTTCTCAAAAGCAATTTATAACTAAAACCCGTCTCAACCGTATGAATTCTCAACGATTTACGAACACCTTGGCCATGGCAGCCGTGGGTGGATTGATGATGCTCGCCTGTAAAAGTGGCTCCGAGCAAACTACTTCTTCGGCTTCTGAAGCCCTCGTTATTACGAGTTCAGCTGCGGGAAATTTCCCTAGCTATTGCCCCATTTTTCCCGTTCCAGCTGGAACCAAAGACACCTTTTCGCTCAGTCAGGCGTATCCTGACACGTTTGATGTGAGCGCAGCTGAACCTTGGATGGAGGTGGATTTTCGTACCGATTATCAAAAATACATGAAAACCGTCCTCTCTTATGCAATGGAAGGCAATTTGGAGGTGGATTTTAATGTACAAAAAAATACAGTTCGGCAGTGGTACAGCGCGCCTTGGATGCACGACGACGGCAAACGCCCTGCCGAAAAAGGCCAAAACTCGGGTCGGGAGTGCTTACACGGTCTCACGCGCGAAATCACCATTCCTGTCGGAACTTTGGCGGCTGCTCAAACCGTGCCTTATCAGACTTACGCCATTGCATTTTATAACCAACCAGGAGGCTACACGATTGGCAAAGTGTGGAAAAATCCTGATAAACCAGCGGTCAAACAAAGCACATTCCCCGAAGGAACGGTCGCTTTTAAATTACTTTTTACCGAAGCAGATACCACGCAAGTGCCTTATTTGGCTAATTCTAAAAAGTGGACGGCTAATATTTTCTATCCTTACAATGCCTACGCCGAGCGGGTCAATAAAGATGTACGGTTGTTGCAGCTCGACATCGCTATCAAAGACGAGCGTGCCACCGAAACTTCGGGCTGGGTCTATGGCACTTTCATTTACGATGCGTCACAGTCGGGCTCGTCGTGGGTGGAACGTATGGTGCCTGTGGGACTCATGTGGGGCGATGATTCGGGCGATTCGACGATGTTGAACGTGTCCAATAAATACAACCCATCGCTCAAGCAATCGGTCATTAACCAGACCTTGCTAACGGTGCCGCCTGCGGGTTCAAACAAAGCGTATGTGACGCACCTTGGGATGGGTGGGCGCATGAACGGCCCCGTGGATAACCCCATTTCTTCGTGTATTTCGTGCCACGCGCGGGCAGCCATCAGCGACGAAGGTGTACCTGCGAGCATTGCCAATTTTGGGGCTAAAAAATATACGTACCAAGATTTTCAAACCTACTTTAGCACTATTCCGTGTGGGGTAACGACGATTACTCAGAAGGACTCAAAAGGCAACGAGACAACCTTTACGACGGGCGATTATTCGTTTCAGTTGGTCAATGGTATCCGTAATTTTATGGCTCTTTTACCACCACCTGCGGCCAAGCAAGGTATGCTCCGAGCTGCAAAACGCAAACCGATTCCAATGGTAAGCCGCGATGGTAGCGTGGATTTGGATTAAGGACTTTTGCAGCAAGAAAGCCCTCTCCAACGACCTTGGAGGGGGTTATTTTTTGAATTGTAATCTAAACAAAGTCCCCTCGTTAGGCTGGCTAGAGACCATGATGTTTCCGCCATTCGTTTCTACCAATTCTTTGACAAGTATGAGGCCAAGTCCTGTCCCTTTTTCGTGGTTTGTGCCGCTTTGAGAACTGTGTTTGTTTAAGTTAAACAATGTTTTTATTTGCTCCTCCGACATCCCAATACCAGTATCTTTTATTTCAATAAACAAATCGTTTTTGTTGGTACTATAATTCAGTTGAATGTGGCCGTTAGAATGAGTGAATTTTATCGCATTATGAAGGAGATTTCTGATGATAATAATAAGGTGGTTTTTGTCAATAGTAAGCTGTAATTGGGAAGGAATTAAATTTTGTATATTTATATTTTTGGTTGTAAAAACGGAGCTCAAAACAGCTGTTTGTTCTTCAATGATTGAATGTACAAGAACTGTTTCTTTTTGGGGGCGAAAACCACTGAGTTGTGAAACAGACCAGTGTAAAACATTTTCCAACATATCATATACGTTACCTAGCTGAAAAGTGAGACTTTGGGCTGATTCTCTAAACTCGTTTTGGCTCAAAGCTCCCCAATTTATGAGCATCAGATAGTTTTTGAGTCCCATGATGGGAGAACGTAAGTCATGGGAAAGAATGGCAAAGAGCTTATCTTTGGTGGAGTTGATGGCTTGGAGTTCTTGTTTTTGAGATTGTTCTCTTCGGTAAAAGTAATAAATAGAGCTACTTAGTGCCAAAATTAATAAAGCAACCGCCGCCGCCAAATAAGTAAATAGCTGTTGTTTTTCTACTTCTTTTTGTTTGATTGCGACATCCCGTTCGGCTTCGGCTTGAATGATTTTCTTTCCTGCATCGTCCGTAAGTCGCTCGATAACTTGCTGATTTTCGATGGCGTGAAATTTTTTATGACATTCGAGGGCAAGGGCGTACTGTTTTTTCTTTTCGTATATTTCTGATAAAAGTTCAAAAGCCGTACCTTTTGCTGGCAAATTAAACCCAACCGTATCGCGAAGCGATGCTACTTCATTGGCGTGTTTGATGGCTAAGTCGAGGCGGTCATTTTTGAAATAGATGGAGGCGACAATCAGTTTGTCGTCTAAATCAAGGTTAGTTGCCGAGATTTTGTCCACTAGAGCCATTGTTTTGGCGTGATACAGGGCTTGTTCTTCTTTTTTATCGGGGTGATTTTTCAGGGCATCTACCAAACTATTATAGGCCGTAATCTTGGTAAAAGGGTCGGCGTTGGTTCGTTCCATTAGTTTAACCAGTCGTCGATTTACAATGACTTGCTCATCCCACTTTTTATCGTTTTCGAGATTTTGTGAAATTGAAATAAAGGGGCCATCAACGGGGTCAGGGGCTTTTTCAAGGTATTCAATCGCCGTGTACATGACTTTATACATTTCGGGGCGGTTGTTCTGGTGGTGATGAATGATTCCCATGGCGTAATAAACCCAGCCATAAATAGGTTATTTTGGGCGTTTTCGGCTTCTATCAACGCTTTTTGCAACCACTGAAAGGCCGTTGACTCATCAACTTTTCCGTACAGATAGGTAAGCGCAATATAGTGAATGGCCTTAAAACGGTTTGTTTTGTCATTGTTCTTTTTGGCCAAACGGTACCCCTCATGGTAAAGTGGCAACAACTCATCTGCTCTATCGGTATATTTTGTCGGTTTTTCGGAAAACAAAATTTGCAGTTTGGCCGTCTCTGAATTTGCCTTTTTGAAGGCGGTGGCAAGTTCATCAAAACTCATCGAGTTTTGGGAGAAAACAAATCCGTGGTAAAAGAAAAAAGTAATTACTAAGAAGCCGATTTTTCTCATAAACGCTTGTGAAAAATATAAACAAGAACAAATATAACGTAAATAGTAGTAGCTATTTTGGCCAAGCGAATAATAATCTGTAGTCTTTAAAAAGATATGTAACTTCTGACTAATAATTTACCCTGAAATGGGTTGGGTTTTGTAGTCTTTTGTGCTGATAAACAGTTGTTTGTGCTTGTTTATGTTGCCCCAGATACAAGGGTGTAATTGGTGGATATATTCGTCTAAAATACCATAAAAATCCTCCAAAAAATAAGGGTTAACCCTTATATCTTTTCGTGTTTTTTTGTTATTTATTTGTAGCTTCAAATTTAACGTACTACGTATATGAAGCTACATTACCTTCCTTCACTCTTTAAATATTGCAAAATTCCCTTTCTTCTTGGCGCATTTTTGCTGTTAGGAATGAGCATTAGTCAACCGCTTTTGGCCCAGAAAATCTGGACGGGCGGGGCAGGGACTGCGGACTGGAATACTGCTAATAACTGGAATCCAGTGGGAGTGCCTACCGTGACCGACGAGGTAGAAATCCAAACGGTGACCACGGGCCTCTTCTACCCAATCATCAGCACCGCCGACGCCAAAGCCAAGTCGGTGATAGTAAACAGTTCCACTACTTTGAGAATAGCCAGTACGGGGCAGCTGACCATCAATGGTTCGAGGAGCTATATTTCAACTGGTTCAGTGTTTGTTTTGGGTACGTTGGAAAACAACGGTAAACTGGCCTTGGGCAATGAGAACACTTTAGGGAACTACGGTTTGTTTAATTCGGGCGTTTTGAACAATAACGCAGGGGCTGAAATAAGCATTGACCGCACGGCGGTGGCGGGACTATCTAATGATCGGACTGGGGTGGTTACAAACGCAGGTAAGATTCTATTGGGCGCAACGCAGACGGTAGGGGAGAGTGGTTTAAGTAACTTTGGTACAGTTGACAACAAAGCAGGGGGATTGCTTCAGATAGATAGATGTAGCACTGTGGGGTTAAGTAATAATATTAGCAGTATGTTTACGAACGAAGGAGTAGTGAAAGTAGGCAGTGTGGAGAGCGTGGGATTTAGGGGTATCTATCAAGCGGGAAATTTTGATAATAAGCTAGGCGGGCAAATCACCGTTGATAGATTTAGCGACTCTGGTATTTTGCAAGAGGGAGGTACCACTAGAAACTATGCGAATATCACCATTGGGGCTATTGCGGGGGGGGGATTCGCAGTAAACAGCAATGCTGCCTTCTCAAACGAAGGATGTAGTGCCTTACTGTCGGTTCAGTCAAACAGTATCATAATCGCGCTTCCTTTGAACAACTCGGGGGTAATCATTGAAAAAGCCTCTAATAATAGTACCATCGGTTCAAATACGGGTTTGGTACAAAATCTCAACGGCGGGACTTTCAACGTAGGTACAGGGCCGAACCCCGTTCTGTCGGTCATTCCAGTGACTCCTACGACCTTCAACGGAGGCGATGGCGCTATCAATATCAAAGGCGTACTCAACGGTACCTACGAAGCGACTTACACCAAAGATGGAGGTAGCCCTATCACCACCAACCTCACCGCCACCGCCAACGAGCTGACTATTCCTGCTTTAGGGGCTGGAAGCTTTGCCATTACGGTAAAAGCCACGAGCTGCTCGACCCTTGAATTTAGCTTATCGACCACGATAGAAAACCCAACGCTCACCCTAAATTCAGTTAGCCAGCCAGTCACTTGTACAGCAAAGGGAAATATAGTGTTTGCCAGCACTGGATATAAAAGCAGTACCCAAACGGTGAGCTACCGCTACCAAGCGACTAGCAGCGCCACCGCCGAAACCCGCACGGCCTCGGTAAACATTCACAGTGATGGCGTGTTTAACTTGGCCAATCTACCGATTGGGATATACAGCGAGTTTGCGATTGGGAACATTAGTGCCACGGGTAGCCGTTTAGTCAATGTGAATGTCTCAGCCACGGAATTAGTCTGGACGGGTTGCGCCAACGCGGACTGGCACAATGCCGCCAACTGGAACAGACTAGCCGTGCCCACCGCTACCGACGATGTAGAAATTTGGCCAACCACCGATGGTAAACCTTATCCAATCATCAGCACCACCGATGCCAAAGCCAAGTGGGTGTCAGTGCTTGTTAATGCTACCTTGACGATTGCCAATACGGGGCAGCTGACCATTAATAGTTCGCGATCTAATCCTTTTCGCAACTCAGTGCATCTTTTGGGCACGTTGGAAAACAACGGTAAGTTGGTTTTGGGTAATGAAAGTACTTTAACAGACTACGGATTATCTAATTTTGGCGTTTTGAATAATAAGGCAGGGGCTGAAATAAGCATTGACCGTACGACGGGCACGGCACTATATAATCTTGGCACTGGGGTGATGACAAACGCAGGTAAGATTCTATTGGGCGCAACGCAGACGATAGGGGAGAGTGGTTTAAGTAACTCGGGTACATTTGACAACAAAGCAGGGGGATTGCTTCAGATAGATAGAAGTAGCGGTGTAGGGCTGTCTTCTCAGAATGGCGCTACGTTTACGAACGAAGGAGTAGTGAAGGTCGGCAGCTTGGAGAGCGTGGGATTTAGGGGTATCTATCAAGCGGGAAATTTTGATAATAAGCTAGGCGGGCAAATCACCGTTGATAGATTTACAAACTTTGGAATTAATCAAGAGGGTGGCACCATTAAAAACTATGCGAGTATTACCATCGGGGCTATTGCGGGTGGGACGGCAGCCGTGTCTAGCAATAGTACCTTCTTAAACGAAGGGTGTAGTGCTTTGCTATCGGTTCAGTCAAACAGTGTCATTTCCACGCTTTCCTTAAGCAACTCGGGGGTAATCATTGAAAAAGGCACTGGTAATAGTACCATCGGTTCCAATACGGGTTTGGTACAAAACCTCAACGGCGGGGTGTTTAACGTAGGTACAGGGCCGAATCCTGTTCTCTCGGCCATTCCTCGGAGTCCTACGACCTTCAACGGGGGGGATGGCTCTATCAATATCCAAGGGCTTCTCAACGGGACGTACGAAGTGACATACATCAAGGACGGCGGTAGCCCTACTACCACTAACCTGACCGCCACTACCAACGAGCTGACTATTCCTGCTTTAGGGGTTGGGAGTTTTGCCATTACGGTGAAAGCAACGAGCTGCTCGACGCTAGAGTTTAGCTTATCGGCCACGATAGTAAACTCAACCCTGACCTTACAAGCAACTAACCGACCAGTCTCTTGTACAGGAACGGGGAGTATTTCGTTTGGTAGCACTGGATACGGCAGCAGTACCCAAACGGTAAACTATAGCTATCAAGCGAGTAGCAGCGCCACGGCCGAAACCCGCACGGCCTCGGTAAACATTGGTAGTGATGGTGGGTTTACCTTGGCTAACTTACCGATTGGGATATACAGCCAATTTGCGATTGGGAGCGTTGTTGCCACGGGTAGCCGCGCAATCAATGTGAAATTCTCTAACACGGCATTAATTTGGACGGGTTGCGCCAACGCAGACTGGCACAATGCGGCCAACTGGAATACACTCGCTGTGCCCACTGCAACCGACGAAGTAGAAATTCAGGAAACGACCGATAGCAAACCTTACCCAATCATTAGTACTACCGACACCCGAGCCAAGTCGGTATATGTGTATGCTAACACTACTTTGACGATTGCCAATACGGGGCAGCTAACCATCAATGGCGCGAGAAGTAGCGGGGTATCCGCCTCAGTATTGGTGGCTGGTACGCTGGTAAACAACGGCAAACTGGTTTTGGGGAACGAAGGCCCGCTAGGGGTGTACGGTTTAATTAGTTTGGGTGTTTTCAACAATAACGCTGGTGCTGAATTAATGATCGACCGTTCAAGAGAGTCAGCGTTGACTAATAATCCTAATGCCGTGATGACAAATGCGGGTACAATCCGAATAGGCCAAACGCAATCAATAGGATTAGTTGGTTGCGAGAACTTTGGTACATTTGACAATAAGGTAGGCGGAATGATTCAGATTGATAGAGCTAGCTCTGTGGGGTTAACTAATCGAATTAATAGTACGTTTACGAATGAAGGGGTAGTGAAAATAGGAAGTGTAGAAAATATAGGGGGAACGGGTATTGGCCAAAATGGGAGTTTTGATAATAAGCAAGGCGGAGAAATTACCATTGATAGATTTCTGACTGTAGGGATTTATAATCAAGTAGGGACGTTTAGAAACTATGCGAGCATCATTATCGGAGCCATTGCAGGGGGAACTTCTGGGGTAATTAATACTGGTACTTTTTCAAACGAAGGCTGCGGTTCTTTGCTCTCAGTTCAGTCCAATAGCACTATTACTACTTCAGGTACTACTACCAACGCAGGTATAATCATTGAAAACGCTTCGGGTACTAGTGGAATTACAACAAATACAGGGTTAGTACAAAACCTGAATGGAGGTACGTTTACAATTCAACAGTCGGCACTATCTCTGCCTGTTTTGAGTGCGGTAGGGATTCCACCTTCCAACTGTCCTACCAACAACAACGGGAGTGTATCAGTGGTAGGAGTAGAAGCCAACACCGAGTATATCGTGGTTCTTGGTGCGGGCGGTACCCCCCAAACCCTTACCTCTAACGCCAATGGCCAACTGAGTGTGGGTAATTTATCAGTAGGAACATATACCTTCACGCTCAAAAAAGGCTGTTGGTCCCAAGCAATTAGTGTCACAGCTACGATAGCAGCACCAACTTTGACCAATGGAAGTTCTACCATTGGCGCAACTTGTACAACAGCGGGTCGTATTGTATTTGATACCAATTTGGGCTTCACTAGTACACCAACTACCTATCCTGCTACTTTCAAACGTAACGGGGTAAGTCAATCGGGACAACTCTCGATCAATAATAGTTCAGGTACTATCAATTCGATTATCCTCGTATCAGAGGAAGGCTATTATTCAGATATTAAGGTGCAATACGGCACTTGTGAAGTGACGTATGTGGGGACAGTATATGTGGCTGGAGCAGTTTCTTCGCCTACAATCACTCCTCCTACTGCCTGTGCAACTACGAATGGAAGTGTGCGATTTGCTACTTCTGTTGATGCGGGTACATATACGTTGAATTATAAAAAGAATGGAGAGTCTGCCACTGCTTCTATAACGGTTGTGGCGGCAGGTAGAGCGAAATCCTTCACCCTCTCTGACTTAGGCGTAGGTGTTTATACCGATTTTTCATTAACGGCAGGGTCTTGTACCATTACCTATTCGCCTATTATCCGCGTTGGCGATTTGCCCAACCCTTCGGTGAGTGGTACGACGGCCGTTACAACTCTGGGAGGTACCGATGGTAATATTAAACTGTCGGGCTTGGCGGTAAGCAAAAGTTATAGCATTAGCTACCAAAAAGACGGAGCTACGGCCACTACCACCACGGCTAGTTCGGATGCTGATGGCAATTTGACCATTCCTAATTTGGGAGGAGGAAATTATACCAATATCATTTTGACGATTAGTGGTTGTAGCAGCAGCCCGCTTTCGGCTACGGTTAATGCGCCTACTGCGCCAGTTGTGTATTCCTTCGCGTACAGTTCGACGGTGGCGCCAAGCGGTTGTGGTACGACAGACGGCGCCCTTGTGTTTACCACCAACTTGCCCGTCGGGACGAATGCTTACACGCTTGACTATACATCATTTGGTAGTCCATACATGGCCACCATTTCGGTGACGGCGGCCAGCGGAGGAGGCAATACCTTCACCTTGTCAGGACTTGGTGCAGGTAGCTACCGAGATTTTTCTATCATGTACAACGGCAACAGACTGTCACTGGAGGGTATTTATAACTTATCCAATCCTGATAAACCGACGTTTGCCGTAGGTACGAAAACCTCGCCGACTAGCTGCAACGCCACCGATGGTAGCATTCAGTTGACGGGCTTGGTGGCGAGTACGAATTACGGTATTAGCTACCAAAAAGACGGCGGAACGGCGGTCACGGTGACGGTGGGCAGCGATGCTTCAGGGAATTTGGTGATTGTTGGTTTGGGCGCAGGAGCTTATACGAACATTAAAGTGACGTTGAAGGGTTGCCAAAGCGTAGCCGCCACGGCGACGATTAGTGCCCCTACGTTTACCATGACCCAAACCAGCAGCAGCAACCCCACTACTTGCGGTGCAACGGACGGTTCTATTTCATTCTCAACCAGTTTGCCGACGGGAACATATACCTTGGCTTACAAGAAAAATGGAGAAGTCCAATCAGCTCCTATTTTGATAGGAACACCACGCGGGCGGGTGTCGGCAGTGGGTAATACTTTTACCCTGACTGACCTTGGCGCAGGTAGTTACAGTGATTTCAAAATTATGTATAATGGTTGTGAAGTAACCTTGGCGGGGCCATATACGTTGTCGGCGCCGTCGTTGGCCACAGCAACCATTTCGGGGACTGTAACGGTATGCCAAAATGCGCCAGCCGCCACCATTACTTTCATGGGGGCAAATGGAACGGGTAGCTATACTTTTGGATATAAAATCAACGGCGGGATTTTGCAAAGCGTTTCAACGTCCAGTGGGTCTAATACCGCCACGCTTACACAACCAACTACGACGGTTGGGGTATTTTCTTATGAATTGGTTAGTGTAGCAGATGCCAACTGTAGCCAAACCCAAACGGGTAGCGCAGCGGTAACGGTACAAGGCAAGCCAACCATCACATTATCAGCCCTTCAGCAAACGTTGGTAGAAGGCAATAACCCTGTTCTTTGCGACACCGATGCAAATCCTGTGAACAGTTTGCAGTTTAATATTTCGGGTTTGTGCGTGGTTGGTTCTCCCGTATGGCGCGTACAAGTGGGCAGTGGCGCATGGAGCGACTGGTCAACCAGTTCACCAGTGACCCAGTCATCCAATAACCAACTCCACCGCTACCAAGCGGCTTGTGACGGGAATTGTGCCTCGACTTATTCGGGTGTGATTACCTTGACGATTACTGGTCGTGCTTCAGTGCCACAGAACGTGTCGCTCTTGGTGGATGGTGTGACAGTGGCCGTAGGAGAAACCAAGGAAGTATGTAGTTTGGCCAACAATACGATTATTTTTAATGCCAATTGCGCGGCTGGCGAAGTAACACTTTATTCGGTCGATGGCGGTGAATATTCATCGGGTGTTCCCACGGGCTTGGTGGATAATCAGTATCATAACTACCGCGTACGCTGCCGCAAATCAGACGGAACACCATCGTGTGTGGAAAGTGAGTCGGGCGTCATGCGGTTGAAATTGGTGGCTATTCCAAATGCGCCGACGGTATCGCTGTCGTCATCGACAAGTTGCGACGCAGCGGCAAGTTTCAGTGGACAGTCGAGTTGTGGTAGTTTGCGAACGGTTTGGTACAATGCTACGACGAACATGGTTTTACCAAACTTACCGACAAACGCTCCGAGTGCAACAACGTCTTATTATGCGCGTTGCCAAACGGAAAACGGTTGCGTGAGTGAGAAGAGTAATGTAGTAACCTTCACGCCAACGTCCACGCAAGCAGCGCCAGTGATAACGGTGAGTCAAGAGATTGTGTGTACAGGCACGACGGTGCGGGTTTCGGCCAATTGTCCTTCGGGTAGTCAAACGTTCTGGAATACAGGCGTAACAACGCCAAGTTTTGAAGTAGCATTCAACAACGTTACCAAGCAGACGTACTGGGCCAAGTGTGTTTTTGCGGGTGGTTGTCAAAGTGCGGAAAGTGCTCGTAAGGATATTTATTGGAATGCTTTTGTGGTGACGTTGATCAATGTGGGTGAAACGAAATCATCGGTAAAAACCAACGACCGTAATGCTTGGAGCAGTCAGTTTATCACGCGCGACGGTGGGCCTGAATTGGAGCAAAGTACGCAAGTGACCCCAACGTTGTATTATGTAGAGAATGCCAACAAGGTAGCCCCTCGTTACTGGACAATCAACGTAGAGACGTGCGGTTTAGGGACGAATGGTTCGGTTACTTTTGACATGCAGGCCGTTCCAGAGATGGGCGTGATACGCTCGTTCAACACGCACGAGAACAACGCGCCGTATTTTATGTATGCCAACCGCGAAGGCTGGACGGAGTTGTACGCCCAAAACCATCCAGCTTACGGTTTTTACCAAGACAACGGAGCAGGCGGTAACGTATATGATTCAGGGTTACCGAAAGGTTTGTACAAATTAGGCATTCGTTACTGGGACATGAAGGGCTGGGGTAGCATTTTCCCATCGACTCGCAAACCGCAAGGCAATGTGTTGGCTTACCAAGAGTACTGGTTCCGAATCCAATCAAAAGATGGAGTAGGCGTAGGAGCCGCGAGAACAGCAGACAGCGATTTGTCACCTTGGCGGTTCGCCGATGCGAAGGGTCTAAAACCTGCTGATAACATTTTTGCCCAAGTGATGCCAAATCCTGTTTCATCTGTTTTGCGTTTACAGGTGCAAGACAGCAAAGGAAAAGTGGTTCAAACTACGTTGACGGATGCCTCGGGGCGTCAGGTGTTGCGACGTGATTTTGTGCCTGAAACCAACAGTCACCTAGAAGAATTTGAAGTGAGTGAGTTGGCAAGCGGAATGTATTTCTTACAAGTAAATGCAGCTGGGAAACAGCAAGTGTTGAAAGTAGTAAAAGTGAAATAAGTGATAGGGGGGGAGGGGCATCAATAACCCTCCCCTTTGTTTTGTTTGGGGCTAGACCATGTAGTTTTTTTGTACCTATAAAGCATACGATGGTTTAGTAGGTGATTGATAAAGTGTTGATAGATAGGTATATGTTGGTGCTTTAAGAGGTAGAGCGACTTACAAAATATCATAAAAGTATCCCAAAAAATAAGGGTTAACCCTTATATCTTTTCGTATTTTTTTACTATTTATTTGTGGCTTCAATTTTAAAGTACCACGTGTATGAAGCTACATTACCTTATTTCATTCTTTAAGAGTTACAAACCTACCTTCTTTCTCAGCTTGTGCTTGCTGTTAGAAATGAGCATCAGCCAACCACTGTTAGCTCAAACGCAAACGTTCAATCCTACTTACGATATGAGTAGTGAGGGAAATATACAAACCTTCACCGTACCCACGGGGGTTACGAGCCTGACCATTACGGCCAAAGGTTCTGTCGGCGGTGGCACATCGGGTGGCAAAGGAGCTACGATGAAAGCAACGTTTGCCGTTACACCTGGCGAATTACTAAAAATAGTGGTGGGAGCTAAAGGCCACAGCAGTACAAATAATGCTAATTACGGCGGTGGCGGCGGCGGTAGTTTTGTGGCGGTTGGCGACATCAACGCAGCGAATCTACTCATAGCTGCTGGCGGCGGCGGTGGCGGCGGGCTGACACCTGGCGGCGATGCTTCGACTACTGCTGGCAGCGGTGACGGTGGGGCTGCTGGTAATGGAATGGTTGGCGGAGGTGGTGGCGGTGCAGGTATCAACGGTTATGGAGAAGATGCTGGATTAGACAACCCCTGCTGTGGAGGCTTCATCTTATCAGGTGGGGGTGATCGCAATGGCGGAGCTGTTGGTGGCTTTGGTGGTGGCGGTGGTGCAAGCCGTGGCGGCGGCGGAGGTGGAGGGTACAGTGGTGGTGCAGGCGGAAACGAGTCCGAAAATGCTGGCGGCGGCGGCGGTAGTTCTTATACCAAAAGTAGTGCTGCGGGGGTGTCTGCTTCTGTTAACAATACGGGCGTGGGACAGGTCATTATTGAGTGGACGGCACCCATCCCCACCGACCGCTTTGTAACCACTTGGGTAAATACCACAGGCCCGATGCTCAGGTTATTCTTCAACGCCCTGACCACTGGAAGTGTCAACTACAGCTATACCACCAACCTAGGCAAAAGCGGTGGTGGTACATTTACCAGTGCAAGCATCAATATAGGCTTAGAAATATCACTGGGCAACACCATAGCCGCCAACGAGGTGGTTACCTTGGTAATGGAGCCAAGTAATTTGAAGCAAGTGCAATTAGGAACAGTAGGTAATACCCCATCGGGAGCAAGGCTATTACTTACCGGTGTTACCCAATGGGGTAGCACCGCCTGGGTCAGTATGGAAACAGCATTTAGGTATTGCGAAAACCTAAATATTACCGCTACCGATGTGCCCAACTTAAGCAGTGTAAGCAGCATGCGCGAAATGTTCGATGGATGTAATAAACTAAATGGCCCTGCCAGTATAGGCAGCTGGAACACCACCAGTGTTACCGATATGAGTAATATGTTCAACAATGCAAATCTGTTTAACCAAAACATAGGCAACTGGAACACCGCCAATGTTACCAATATGAAATATATGTTTTCTAGCGCTGCTGCCTTTAACCAAAACATAGGCAATTGGAACACCGCCAATGTTACCGATATGAGCGGCATGTTTAGTAACGCTGGTACTTTTAATCAGCCTATTGGCGCATGGAACACCGCCAATGTTACCAACATGGGAAATATGTTTATTGGTGCTACTAGCTTTAATCAAGACATAGGCTACAATGCCACTACTGGAGCGTGGAACACTGGCAATGTTACCAATATGAACACTATGTTTTTTAACGCCACCGCCTTTAACCAAAACATAGGCAGCTGGAACACCGCCAAAGTTACCGATATGGGCGGTATGTTTGAATCTGCCACGGCCTTTAATCAAAATATTGGTACTTGGAACACGGCAGCAGTCACCAACATGAGCAGTATGTTTCGAAGTGCCACTGTTTTTAACCAAGACATAGGCTACAATGCCACTACTGGGGCGTGGAACACTGGCAAGGTTACCAATATGAGCAATATGTTTCAAAGTGCCACCGCTTTTAATCAGCCTATAGGCACTTGGAACACAGGAGCTGTTACCAATATGAGCAATATGTTCAATGGGGCAACTGCTTTTAACCAGCCCATAGGCAGCTGGAACACCGCAGCGGTTACCAATATGAGCAATATGTTTAATGGTGCTACTGCCTTTAACCAAGCTGTAGGCACTTGGAATGTAAGCAAGGTAACAAACATGCGATCAATCTTTAGTGGCGCAAGCGCTTTTAACCAAAACATAGGCACTTGGACTTTGGCACCTACGGCAGATATAAGAAACTTGCTCGATAACAGCGGGATGGATTGCCAAAACTACAGTGCCACCTTGGTAGGCTGGGCCAATAACCCAGCTACGCCCAATGGCAGAACTATAGGGGCCAGTGGCCGCCAATACGGCACCGATGCGGTAGCAGCGCGTACCTTACTAGATATTGATAAAACATGGAATTTTAGTGGCGATGCCAGCAGCGGCATGGCTTGCCTACCCACCCCCACCCTCAGCAGCATCGCCAACCAAGCCACTTGCGATGGGCAAACCATCAGCAACATAGCCATTACCCTTGGGGTTGACTTAGAAGCTGTGTTAAGCGCAAGCGATGATAATACCAACCTAAACCCCACCTATACCTTTGGCGGCACAGGTGCCAACCGCACCTTAACCATAGCCACCGTAGCTGGTCAAGTGGGTGCCACCACCGTAACCGTAACGGCCATGGGTAGCTTTGGTACTTCGACTACCCGTACGTTTTTATTGGAAGTGGGGAATAAAAAGGCAGGTTACACCGCAGGCACCGAAACCAATGTAATACCCGAAGAAAATGGGATAAGCGGGCTGGCCATAGCCAATGATGGGAAAATATACGTGGGATTGGCCAGTACTATTAACAAAATAAAACAGTACAATGCCACAGGTGGATTGGTCAATGCCGATTACATTTCCTTAAACGCTCCTCGGGTTCTCCATTTTGGTGCCGATGGTAAGTTGTATGCCCTAAGCAATGGCAAAGATATCCGCAAATACAACGGACAAACCTTGGAGCAGTCGATTGACTTTGTTACCATATCAAGTACTGATTTGGTAACAAATGCGGCTGGTGATGTGTTTTACGTAAACACCCAATCTAAGCCCTTGGGTGGTGTGTTTAAACTACCTGCTAACTTTACCCAAGGCCCGCCCAAAACCGATTACACTATCATTATTAACGATCTTGCAAGCCCTACCAGTTTGG
Organism: Runella limosa DSM 17973; assembly: GCF_000482465.1. Classification (GTDB taxonomy): domain Bacteria; phylum Bacteroidota; class Bacteroidia; order Cytophagales; family Spirosomataceae; genus Runella; species Runella limosa. The sequence goes on along the minus strand of NZ_KI519429.1, from coordinate 238,351 downwards.
CATTGTCGCCCGATGGCAGTACCCTATATGTGCCAATTACTAGTGAAAATCGGGTAATTAAAGTGAATGCCGATGGCAGCAACGCAAGCGATTTTATTTTAACGACAAATCCATATAATGTTGCTTTTGATAAATCGGGCCAATTGTGGTTGCGACACAATGGCAAACTGTCGTGGGTAGGCTCCAATGGTGAGTTAAATACCGTAATCAACAGCGGATTTAGTCTTGGTACATTAAGATTTGATGCCGATGGAAATATTTATGGTTTAAGAGGTTCAGGGTCTTCACAGGGTGTGTACAAATACACCATTACTAAAACAGCCACCTACGAGACATGCAACGCCAAGCCAGTATTTAACCCCACTACGTTGGCCAATCGAACGCTTTGTGTAAGCCCAACGCAAGTGTCTTTATCCAATACTTCAATAACGGTAACAGACCCCGATGGTAGCATCGCCAGCACGGTGGTCACAAGCAGCAACCCCAGCTTAATCGTGGCCACTAATGCAGGCGGCACAGCTTCGGCCGTGCAGTTATCGCTGACCCAGCAAGCCAACCAAAGCGGCACGGCGACGATCAGCATCGAAAGTACGGATGACCGTGGGGCAAAAAGCACTTTGCAGTTTGAGGTACGAGTAAATGCTATCCAATTAGACAATACCACGGTTACCGATGTGTTGTGTTATGGCAACAGCACAGGCGCGCTTACGGTCACACCGACAGGCGGCAGTGAGCCTTACAGCTATATTTGGACGAAAGGTGGCAGCCCCGTGGGGACAAATAGCCCGACGATTACGGCCCAAAGTGCAGGGGTGTACAACGTTACGGTAAGCGATCAATTTGGGTGCTCGGCCAACCGCAACCTCACCATCAACCAACCCGCAGCCGCTTTAACATTAACCAAAGAAAGCACCAACATTAGCTGCTATGGTTTAAACAATGGAACGGCCAGCGTGACCCCAAGTGGCGGTACAGGTCCTTACTATTACGATTGGCGCGACATTGGAGCAACGCCTTTCAGTAGTAACCAATCTGTGACTAATCGTGCACCAGGTTATTACACCGTAAGGGTAAGTGATGCCAAAGGTTGTAACGCCGAAGCGAACTTTACCCTGACCCAACCAGCAGAGATAGTAATCAGCCGAAACCCTACCGATGCCGTTGTATGTCAGGGCACCGATGCCTCTTTGACGGCAGAAGCCACAGGCGGGACACTAACGTACCAGTGGTATAGACTTACCATTGCCAACGGAGAAACCGCCGCTCTCACCAACGGCACCACTTACCAAAACGTAACGACCACAACGCTCACGATACGTGGTAGCGTCGCTGACAACGGGTTGTATCGTTATTTTATGCGGGCCAGCCAAAGCGAAAGTTGCTTCAAAAACAGCGGTAATGCCACCGTCACGGTCAATCCCGTGCCTAATTCGATAGCGACCCCGCCAGCGCAAACCATTTGTTCGGCAGGTATCATTCCTCCCATCGTACTCAGTAGTAATATCTTGGGAACGACCTATACGTGGACAAGAGACAATACCGATAAAGTGACGGGCCTCAGTGCGAGTGGTAGTGGTGGCACTATCAGCGGGTCTTTGACCAACACGACCAACGCCCCCGTAACGGTGACTTTCACCATTACCCCTACGGCTCCAGTAAGCAACTGCCCTGGCATACCCACCACAGCCACGGTAACAGTTGACCCAGTGACTATGGGTGGTAGCATAGCAGGCTCGGCGACGGTGTGTTCGGGAACAAACTCGACAGCCTTAACTTTATCAAACCAAGTAGGATCAATTCAAAAATGGCAGTCATCGCTGACGTCTGATTTTGCAGTTGTGACCGATATTGCGAATACGACTACGGGCTTTACGGCGACCAATTTGACCCAAACGGCCTATTACCGAGCGGGGGTTCAAAGCGGGGTTTGTGCGCCAGCGTTTTCTTCGACGGCCACGGTGACGGTAAATCCGCTGCCGACGGCGACGATTTCAGGCACAACGACGGTGTGTCAGAATGCTAGTTCGCCATCGGTCACGTTTACGGGAGCAGGAGCGACAGCGCCTTATACGTTTACCTACAAAATTGGCGACGGTGAACCTCAGATGGTGAAAACGAGCAGTGGTAACAGCGTTACGGTTTCGGTACCAACGACAACGGCGGGTGTATTTACCTATACTTTATT
>NZ_KI519429.1:194949-235686 GCF_000482465.1 Runella limosa DSM 17973 | reverse complement strand
AGCAGTGGTAACAGTGTTACGGTTTCAGTGCCAACGACCACGGCGGGTGTATTTACATATACGCTAGTAAGTGTTTCGGAGAGCTCTTCCACCACTTGTAGCCAGTTGCAAAGCGGCAGTGCAGTGGTGACGATACACGCTAAGCCGACGATTACGCTAACGACGTTGCAACAAACGTTGACTGAAGGCAACAATCAAGAGTTGTGTGATACCGACAGTAACCCAATGAACAGTTTACAGTTTACGGTTTCGGGTTCTTGTGTATCTGGTTTTCCTGTTTGGCGCGTTCAAGTTGGAAATGGTGCATGGAGCGGTTGGTCTGCCAATCCACCAGTGTCCCAGTTATCCAATAACCAGTCTCACCGCTACCAAGCGGCTTGTGATGTCAATTGTCCAGCGACGTACACGAGTCCAATTGAAGTGAAAATTAATTATCGCGCAGCAGTACCTCAAAATGTATCGTTGGTAGCGGATGGCGTGAGCGTTGGAGTGGGTGAAAGCAAAGATATATGTAATGTGGAAGGGAACGCAATCGCATTTAGTGCGACCTGCGGAACGGACGAAGTGCTGTTATATTCGGTGGATGGTGGTGATTATAGCAGTTTAGTGCCGACGCAGTTGGTGGATGGCCAGTTTCACAATTACCGCGTACGTTGTCGTAAATCAGACGGGACGAGCTCGTGTATTGAGTCGGAGTCAGGGGTGATGCGCTTACGGATTACCAATTTATCACAAGTTCCAATGGCAAGTTTGAACGTAAGCAATGGCTGTGGTACGTCAGTAACATTCAGTGGTACAGCCAACTGTGGTGCATTGACGACAATGTGGTACAATGCTGCTACAGATGTAGCCATCTCGACTTTGCCAAGCCAAACGCCGAGTGAAACGACGTCGTACTATGCACGTTGTCAGGCATCGGGAGGCTGTTTGAGTGAGAAGAGTAACGTGGTAACTTTTACCATTGTGCCTGTCAATGTAGCGCCCGTGGTGAATGTGAGCTCGGAACTTGCGTGTACTGGGACAGAAGTGACGGTTTCTACGAATTGTCCAGCGGGTACGAGTGCTTTGTGGAATACAGGTGTGAGGGAGTGCAGTTTTAAGGTGTCCTTTGTGAACGTGACGAAGCAGGGTTATTCGGTTCGTTGTGTGTCTTCAAATGGTTGTCAGAGTGCGGTGAGTGCGGCTAAGGAGGTGAGTTGGAAGTCGTTTGAGTTGACGTTGATTAATATTGGCGAATGTAAGTCGTGGGTGAAGTTCAATGACCGTTCGGCTTGGGGTAGTCAGTTTATCACGCGTGACGGTGGTCCAGAATTGGAACAAAGTACGCAGCAAAATCCGACGTTGTACTACGTAGAAAATGTGAACAAAATGGCCCCTCGCTACTGGACAGTTAATGTAGAGACGTGTGGATTAGGAACTAACGGTTCATTGACGTTTGACATGTTGGCAACGCCCGAGACGGGCTTGCCTCGTTCCTTCAACACGCATGAGAACAACGCGCCTTACTTTATGTATGCCAACCGCGAAGGCTGGACAGAATTGTATGGACAGAATCACCCTGCGTATGGTTTTTACCAAGACAACGGAGCAGGCGGTAACGTATATGATTCAGGGTTACCGAAAGGTTTGTACAAATTGGGTGTTCGTTACTGGGACATGAAGGGCTGGGGCAGTATTTATCCATCGACTCGCAAACCGCAAGGCAACGTGTTGGCCTACCAAGAGTACTGGTTCCGAATCCAGTCGAAAGATGGAGTAGGAGTAGGCGCAGCGAGAACAGCAGACAGCGATTTGTCACCCTGGCGGTTCGCCGATGCGAAGGGCCTAAAACCTGCTGATAACGTTTTTGCACAAGTGATGCCCAATCCTGTTTCAACTGTTTTGCGTTTACAGGTGCAAAGAAGCAAAGGGCAATCGGTGCAGACTACGTTGACGGATGCCTCGGGGCGAAGTGTTTTGAATCGAAATTTTGTACCAGATACAAACACACATCAAGAAGAATTTGGGGTAAGTGAGTTACCATCGGGGATGTATTTCTTGAAAGTAGTAACAGCTGAAAAACAGATGGTACTGAAGGTGGTGAAGGTGGAGTAATTTTGGCTCAAAAGAATGAAAAAAGCGGGTTGGAGCGGGAGAAATCTCGTTTTCGACTCGCTTTTTTTTGATAAAAATCGCTAGAAGACTATTTAATGGAGAGTTACGATTTCAGAGCGATTACGTACTCGTTATTTTTTTAGAGAGGAAATATTGTTTTCTTGTCTGTAACTATCAGTTTTACAGTTGGTTGTAAATTGCAACGTTTTTGCAACGCTTAAGATTTGGTGATTTGGGAGCACTTGGGGTAGCTTTACTAAAGGCAAGCCCTTAAAGAAATGCCAGAATCATTTTGTAAAATTTTAAGCCAACCAGCAAGACGTTTATGACTTACTTTACCTTACTGATTTTTCCTCGCAACCGAGGGATGTATGTGACACTTTTACTGGCTATGATGTCTTTTCTAAGCCATTCCCAAACCATCCGCTACGTAAAACAGAACGGCACGGGTGACGGTTCGTCGTGGGACAATGCCTCGGCAGATTTGCAGGGGATGATCAATGCAACTGGGACCGCAGAGGTATGGGTGGCCAAAGGTACCTACAAGCCAGGTACAAGTCGCAACGCTTCTTTTAGTATGAAAGCTGGAGTGAAGATCTACGGCAGCTTTGCTGGGACGGAGACTAACCTTTCCGAGCGAACGACGGCGGTAATGGCGGCCAATAAAAGTATCTTAAGCGGGGATTTGAATGGAGATGATGTCATCACTGGTAGCGGGGCTACATTGAGCATTACGAATAATGGTGAAAACTGTTACCATGTGGTTTATAATGTTTCTGATGGGAGTAATCGTCTTACCACCGATAATTCGCTTTTGGATGGTTTTACTATTACAGGGGGCAATGCCGATGCTTATGGTGGCGGGATGTATAATCAGAGTTCCTCGCCTAATCTTACCAATATCACATTCTTTGGTAATAATGCCAGTAATGGCGGCGGGCTCTTTAACCTTAGCTCCTCCCCAAGCCTCAGCAATGGCACTTTTGAGAAAAATCAAGCTAATAAGGGTGGTGGGGTAAACGGAACCTCTTCATCTCTCTTTCTTAATAATGTTCTTTTTAAAGGAAATAAGGCTTCCGCAGGGGGTGGGATGTACAATTTGACCTCCTTCACCCCAAACCTTACCAATGTTATTTTTAAGGAAAATAAGGCCGATGGCGATGGTGGTGGAATTTGTAATGATAATGCTAGTATCAACCTAAATAATGTCTATTTTATTGATAATCAAGCAAGTTACGGCGGAGGGATGTATGGCGTTAACTCCTATGGTAACCGTATTAATGTCGTTTTTTTGGGTAATATCGCTTCTGTAAATGGGGGAGGAGTTTATAATACGGGTTCATCCTATCCCTTGTTCAAACACGTTACTTTTATAGGTAACCGGGCGGTCAATGGTGCTGGAGTTTATAATACCAATCAGACGGGGCCAATTCGTATTATAAACGGAGTCTTCTGGGGAAATACGTCCTCCGAAACTGGCCCAGATATAAAACAGCAAAGCGGGAGTATTTCCTTAAGCTATTGCCTATTGCAGTTAGAATCCAGTAATTACAGTAGCGGTTTTACCCTAGGAGACGGGATGCGCTACGGACAAAATCCTTTGTTTGTCAACGCCGCCGACCCCGACGGGGCAGATAACGTTTTAGGTACGTCGGATGACGGTTTACAGCTTTTGCCTTGCTCCCCCGTCATCAACGCGGGTACCAATGCGGATGCTGCAAGTACGGACATCATCGGAAATCCCCGCAGTTTCGGCGGCACGGTTGATATGGGTGCCTACGAGTCCCAAAGCCCACCCGTGACAGGCACGCGCTTGTACGTCAATGCGGCCGCAGCGGCCAACGGTGACGGCAGTACATGGGCTACGGCTTATACTGATTTGCAAACGGCCTTAACTAATGCCCGTCTTTGTTCGCAAATTACGGAAATTTGGGTAGCCAAAGGTACCTACAAGCCAGGTACAAGTCGAAACGCTTCTTTTAGTATGAAAGCTGGAGTAAAAATCCACGGCAGCTTTGCGGGCACGGAGACTAACCTTTCCGATCGAACGGCGGCGGTGATGGCGGCCAATAAAAGCATTTTGAGTGGGGATTTGAACGGGGATGATGCCACTGCGGGCAAAGGGGAGAACAGCTACCATGTGATTTTAAATGATAACAACGGCCTAACCACGTCCAATTCACTTTTGGATGGTTTTACCATTACAGGAGGTAATGCTAGTGAAGATTCTGGCGGAGGGATGTACAACAAATACTCATCGCCAAGCCTCAGCAATCTTTCTTTTGTGGGAAATGAGTCCTATCTCTTAGGTGGTGGGGTTAGCAATGTTAGATCTTCGCCAAGCTTTGTGAATTGTAGCTTTTTGGGTAATAAGGCTTCATTTGGTGGTGGTGGTATGGGTAACGAGGCAGAATCTTCTCCAATCCTTGTGAATTGTAGCATCTTGGGTAATGAGGCGTCTAAAGGTGGCGGTATCTTTAATATGTTATATTGTGCGCCAAGCCTTGTAAATTGTAGCCTCTCGGGTAATGAGTCCATTTTAAGCGGCGGCGGGATAAGTAGCATGGTGGGTTCTCCAGTGAACCTCAAAAACTGTATCCTGTGGGGCAACAAAAATGAGTTTGGCAGCTATAACGAAGTGGAAAGTGATGATAGTGATAGCAATCCTACCTATGCCAGTACCCTCGTCGAAGGCTTGGCAGTAGGAGGCTTTCAAGGTACTGAAAACCCACTCTTTGTCAATCAGCCGTCGGCAGGGCTTGGTACTTCAGGTGATTTGCGTCTGCAAGCTTGCTCACCTGTCCTCAATGCAGGAAATAATGCCGATAACTCCACCACGATTGATTTAGGGGGCAATAACCGCAAAGTAGGAACGATTGATTTGGGTGCCTATGAGTACCAATCAGCTCCACCCGCAGTCGTTACCCCTACGGTAAGCATCAGCCACCCCACCACCTGCGGCGGAACAGAGGGGAGCATTCGTTTAAGCGGATTTCTTAAAACCACCACTTACAGTGTCATCTATAAAAAGAATAATGTGTTGGTGTCGGCGGCTAACTTTACTTCCGACGGTAGCGGCGTGATTACCCTGCCTAATTTAGGCGCGGGTAGTTATAATGGCATGGTTGCTACTTACGGGGCTTGCGTGAGCAATGCGGTCACGACGGCGGTTGTATTGACGGATCCTGCGAAACCGACGGCGACGATTTCAGGCGCAACGACGGTATGCCAAAATAGTACCTCACCAAGTATAACCTTCACGGGTCAAAACGGGACGGGGGCGTACACCTTTACTTACAAACTCAACGAAGGGACTTCACAAACGGCCACTACCACAAGCGAAAACAGTGTAACTGTTCCTGTCACTACTGGAACAGCGGGTGAGTTTACGTATCGTTTGGTGTCAGTCTCCAATCCGAATAATTGTAGTCAATCTCAAACGGGAAGTGCAGTGGTGACGGTCAACCCTTTACCGACGGCGACGATTTCAGGCACAACGACGGTATGTCAAAACAGCCCAACACCGAGCATTACATTCACGGGAGCAAATGCGACCGCCCCTTACACCTTTACGTATAAAATCAATGATGGCGCTGCTCAAACGGTGAAAACGGTCAGTGGCAATAGCGTAACCGTTCCCGTTTCGACGACAACAGTAGGAGAGTTTACTTACACGTTATTGAGTGTTTCAGAGAGTTCTTCGACGGGTTGCAGCCAAGTTCAAAGTGGCAGTGTTGTAGTGAAAGTCCAAGGTAAACCTACGATTACGCTGTCAACACTCCAACAAACGCTCAACGAGGGTAACAGTCAGACATTCTGCGATATAGATGCGAATCCTGTTAACAGTTTACAGTTTAATGTTTCGGGTTTGTGTGTGGTGGGTTCTCCCGTATGGCGGGTGCAAGTGGGCAGTGGTTCGTGGAGCAATTGGACAATCAGTCAACCAGTTACCCAACCATCCAATAACCAACCCCACCGCTACCAAGCGGCTTGTGATGCCAATTGTCCGAGTACTTATACTTCACCCATTGAGTTGACGATAAATAACCGTGCCTCCGTTCCTCAGAACGTCTCACTATTAGTGGATGGCGTGACAGTGTTGGTGGGAGAGAGCAAAGAAGTGTGTAGTTTGGTTACAATTCCGCTGACGTTTAACGCCAATTGCGCCGCTGGCGAAGTGACACTTTATTCGGTCGATGGTGGTGAATATTCATCGGGCGTGCCCACGGGCTTGGTGGATAATCAATTTCATAATTACCGTGTACGCTGCCGCAAATCAGATGGAACGCCGTCGTGTGTGGAATCTGAATCGGGGGTTATGCGATTAAAGTTAGTAACTATTCCGAGTGCTCCGACGGTTTCGTTGTCATCGACGAGTAGTTGTGATGCGACGGCAAGTTTCAGTGGACTGTCAAATTGCGGGAGTTTGCGAACGGTATGGTACAATGCAACTACGAACGTGGCTTTGCCCAATTTGCCATCAACTGTACCAAGCCAGACGACGTCCTACTACGCTCGTTGTCAGACGGAAAATGGCTGCGTAAGTGAAAAGAGTAACGTAGTGACGTTTACGCTAACGCCCACGCAAGTAGCGCCAGTAATTACGGCTTCACAAGAGATAGTATGTACAGGAACGAGTGTAACAATTTCGGCGAATTGTCCTGCTGGCAGTCAGACGTTTTGGAACACAGGGGTGACGACACCAAGTTTTGAAGTGGCATTCAATAACGTAACCAAGCAGACCTACTGGGCGAAGTGTTTATTTGAAGGTGGTTGTCAAAGTTCGGAGAGTGTTCGTAAGGATATTTACTGGAATGCGTTTGTGGTGACGTTGATTAACGTGGGAGAAAGCAAATCGTCGGTGAAGGTAAACGACCGCGCAGCGTGGGCAGGTCAGTTTATCACGCGTGACGGTGGGCCAGAGTTGGAACAGAGTACGCAACAAAATCCGACTTTATATTTTGTAGAAAACGCAAATAAAATAGCCCCTCGTTACTGGACAATCAACGTGGAAGCCTGTGGCTTGAGCACGGATGGTTCACTAACATTTGACATGTTGGCAACACCCGAGATGGGCGTAATCCGTTCTTTCAACACGCACGAAAACAACGCACCCTATTTTATGTACGCCAACCGCGAAGGCTGGACGGAATTGTACGCCCAAAATCATCCAGCCTACGGTTTTTACCAAGACAATGGTGCGGGAGGTAACGTATATGATGCAGGTTTACCCAAAGGATTGTACAAGTTGGGGGTAAGGTATTGGGATCAGAAGGGTTGGGGCAGTATCTATCCTTCAACGCGCAAGCCGCAGGGGAACGTGTTGGCCTACCAAGAATACTGGTTCCGTATCCAGTCGAAAGCTGGTATCGGCGTAGGAGCCGTGCGGGTAGCGGAGAGCCGTGAGCAAGGGTCGGACCATCGCACGGCAAATGGCGAAGGGCAAGCGGTAATTGTTCCCCCATCGGGGGGCAGGGGGCTTCTCGTCCTTCCCAACCCCGTCACCAATATCCTCCGCCTAGAAGTGCAAGATAGCAAGGGGCAAGAGGTGAAAGCGATACTACTAGATGCTGCGGGGCAAGAGGTGTTAAGTCGGAAGTTCGTGCCAGAAACGAATATGCACCATGAGGAGTTTGGGGTGAGTTCACTTGCCAATGGCCTGTATTTTTTGCAGGTACAAACCTTTGAACAACAAGCGACGTTGAAGGTGGTAAAAAACGAATAGGGCGAAGGCAAGTTGCTACTCTTTGAAAGATGAGTTGGTACAATGTTTGGTACGGAATACCTTTTTCCCGAACTACCTAAGTTGGGTTGAACAACCTACTCAGTTTTTTGGAGAGACTGAAAAGTGGCTGAAAAAGCAAAAACTAACCGCCCAAAAGTAAGTTCTACAACGGTTTAACGGTCTTGTTCAATCACTTTTTTTCGATGCGATAGCCCCCAGAAATGGAGTTCATCCAACACTTTTTCTAGCGATAAACCGTGAGGCGTAATGGAATATTCGACCGTTGGCGGAAACGTATCATAGGCATCTCTGCGGATAAGTTTATTGGCTTCTAGGCTTTTCAACTCTTTCGACAGTGTTTTGTCCGTAATCCCTTTCACTTCTCTGGCAATTTCTTTGAAGCGTTTTGGATTTTCGGCCAATACAAACAAAATGAGCAACTTCCATCTTCCTTCAACCGCTTCGAGGGCATCTTGAATCGACAGCATTGTTCTTGGACAACCAGCTTTGGACAACATAGATTTCGTTTTTTTACATTACTTTCCAGTGGGATAGCACTATCCCACTGGAAAGTAACACCGTTTGGGTTGTAAAGGTGGCTACTTTTGCGCTACAACAACAATTAAATGACAAAATCAAACTACTCCAAAATCCTGAACATTATACTTTGGATAACCCAAGGGCTTCTAGCTGCCACGTTAGTATGGGCAGGTTTTACCAAACTCTTTACCCCCGAAAGCCTTCCCTTCCCGTGGGTAAAAGATACCCCTGCTCTTGTTCCACTCACAGGCATTATCGACCTACTAGGTGGCGTGGGAATTTTGCTCCCTGCGTTAGTTCGTATCCAACCTCGACTAACCATCTGGGCGGCTTATGGAATACTTGCTTTAATGATTACGGCCAGTATTTTCCACATTGCAAGAGGTGAGGCAAAAGACATTGGTTTCAATATTTTCATGGGTCTTTTGGCACTCTTTGTGGCATGGGGCCGACAGGCACTTGCGAAGTTGTAATTTTGATGTTCAAAATATATTTTTATTTAAACAATATATTTTTATTGTTTTTTAGTAAATATTTTTCACATTTGTATCATCAATTTAACATTCAACACAATGTCAACTCAAAACAACTTCGTTTTCAAAGCTCTGTATGTAATCGCTTGGGTGATTTTTGTCGGTTTGTCTATAGAAGCGGGGGGACTGCTTGTCAATTTCCTTTTTAGCATTTTCAAGCCCGAATTTGTGGGCAATCTATACCAAAAACTGGATTTGAGTGAAATGTATCAGCGAAGCAAATGGGCGTTTTACGGTATGTATAGCTTTGTGCTAACGATTGCTACGTTAAAGGCCATATTATTCTACCTCGTCATCCTCTTGCTGGAGAAGTTGGACTTGGCAAATCCTTTTAATAGTTATGTATCCACAAAAATCTCGCAACTAAGTGAACAAACTTTCTGCATTGGCCTTATCAGCTACATTGCTCGACAAGTTGCCAAAAACATGGAGCATCACCAGTTCGATACCGACCGCTTAAATGCGTTTTGGGAAGATAGTCAAGCCTTTATTTTAATGGCGGCCGTGATTTACGTAATTGCACAAATTTTTAAAAGAGGGGTTGAACTTCAAAACGAAAGCGACTTAACCATCTAACCTATGCCCATCGTTGTTAATTTAGACGTCATGATGGCAAAGCGAAAAATGTCGCTCAACGAGCTGTCGGAAAAAGTTGACCTTACCCTTTCCAATCTTTCTATTCTAAAAACAGGAAAAGCCAAAGCCATACGTTTTAGTACTTTAGAAGCCATCTGTAAAGCGCTCAACTGCCAGCCCGCCGATATTCTTGAGTATGTGGAAGAAACAAATGAGCGCGAATAAACCCATGCCGGCCTAGCTTGTTTATTATGTATAACCGATTTAATGCTTTGACTAATAGTAAATAAACTGGGTCTATTTTTTGGGATATTTAGTTTTCGGTTATTGGGTTGATAGTCAATAAAAAAAAGGGAAATTTAGGCGGTATTGCTTGTTTTTTGGTATGTGATCCGTGGGAAATATCCCGAATTATGTGCTATTTTTGGGTTGACCCAAGCGAGACAAGATTGGCAATGTCTCCTAACCGATACATCGTATGTTGACTAGAGTACTGGTTGTTTTCTTAGTTTGTTGGATGGGATGGGGAAGTATCTTGACACTGCATGGGCAAGAGCAGTTCTCTGTCGAGCAAAAACGCACTCGCTTTTTGATTGATTTTTCTTACCAATTTGTGGCTCAAAATACGGATGCCGCCAGTCGCTTTGAATTACAAATGGATAGCTTACAAAAAGTAGCTAGTCAAGAAAAAGACAAACGTGCCTTGGCATACCTTCAGATATTACGCCTTCGCTTGCAAGAAGTAACTATAAATTTGGATAAAGAAAAATCTGTTTTAAACAAAAAAATAGATGACATTTTTAATACAACATCCTATGAAGATTTAAAAGCTTACATTCTTTTTTGTCGAGGCTTGACTGCCTTCGATAAGAAAGATTATGTTTTAGGGCTTCCACTTTTATTTAAAGCCCGAAAACTATTGGAAGAAACCTATTTTGAGAAATTTCCCCACAGTATTTATTATTACGTGGGCTTTTTTAATATTTATTATTTCTTTGAGGATTATAAAATGGCGGCATTTCACTGCGAAGATGCCCTCAAAGAACCCCCAAATGTAGTCTTTACCCCCATGGGGATTTATAATAATTTGGGACTTTGTTACCTTAAATTGAAAGAATATGATAAGGCGGAAAAAGCGTTTAAGGATGGAATCAAGGCCGCAAAAGCGCAAAAACATATTAATTTTGAAGTCTTAATCCGAGGGAACTTGGGAAATTTGCTACGGTTAAAAGGGGAGTATAAACGTGCCTTGCCGTATTTGTACGAAGAAGCTAAAGTTAATGAAAAGGCCATTCCTGAAAATGCCGCAATTAGCCGAATGTACATCGCCAATGCCCTTATCATGCTTGATTCGGTGGAAAGAGCGAAAGCTTTTTTAGCGCCTCCTCCGATAAAAATGCCCATTTGGACGTATCCAACCTACGACTTAATACGCTTTGAAACTCAGGGACTTTATTATACCAAAATAGGAGATTTTGGGAAAGCAAGCCGTTACAAAGACTCACTGCTGGTATTGAAGGATACGTTGAAGTTGCAGTTGGATTATAAAAAAATAGTGGTTTTGGAAAGCCGCTTGCAAGCCGATAAATACATCAACGAACGAAAAGCGCTTCAGGTGCAAGTGGCCAACGAACGTAGCTTACGAAATTGGGTGATTGGTGGGTTGGCTGCCATCTTTTTAGGAATCGTATATTGGCTCAATACCCGTAGGAAAGAAGAAAAACGCTTGCACGTTGAAGAGCGACGGAAAGCAGAAGAGATGTTGGCCCACGCCAACAAACAGTTGGAGCAGTTTTTGTCTAATATCAAAGAAAAAAATGAACTGATTGAAAAAATTACTGCGCAAATTGAGGAGGACGATAAACCTACAATTGACCAGACCGAGTTTGCAAACGTGCTCAGAAGCCTTCAAAAAAGTGTGCTCCTAACGGATGAGCAGTGGATGGCCTTTAAAAATCTCTTTGAAGAGTCGTTCCCTGATTTTTTTGAACGTCTTCGCCAAAAATATCCCGATTTAAAGCTCTCAGAAATACGTCTCGCTGCGTTGGAGATGTTACATTTGACCGATAAAGTAAAAGGGAATATGCTTGGTATTTCGGCCGAATCGGTAAAGAAAGCACGGTATAGGATTCGTAAAAAATATCCTGATTTGCTTGGGAGAGTGAGCGGTTTGTTTGTTTTATAGATATTGCTGGACTGTTATATCCAAAAAAAATGCTTAATTTGAGGATAAATATCCTTTGGAAATGCGTTTTTTTTGGATTTTTTACTTTTGCTCAACCCTACTTTTTGCTCAACAAAGTCAATGGCGTTCCATTACAACGGCCGATGGACTTTCTCATGGCACTGTTTTTGACCTACTTCAAGACCAAGAAGGATACGTTTGGATGGCAACCAAAGCGGGTCTAAACCGCTACGATGGGTATAGTTTTAAGGTATTTACCACCCATACCACTCCTTCTTATACCATTACTTCTAACCAAACGACGGCCCTCTACGAAGACAAGCACCACCGCCTGTGGATTGGTACAGAAAGCGGTGAATTGAATTTGTTTGATGTCAAAACGCAACGGTTTTACCATTGTTTTTTGACCGATAAAAAAAATACACGCGCTGCGACCAGTCAGCATATTTATTGTATATCCGAAGACGGCCGAGGCGATTTGTGGGTGGGCACATTGACGGGCGGAATTTATAAAATCACGCTCCCCGATGATTTGAAAAAAGGAAACTTTCCAGTAAATGAAGATTTTACCGACCGTGTTGAGGTAGCTTTTTTGAAGACGAACCTCGCCTCAACTATGCGGGTAAATTTTATTAAACTTCTCAAAAACAAACAACTAGTGGTGGGGACCCAAGCGGGTTTTGGCCGTATCGACTACCTCAATCATCAATACATACCGATTACAATTGAACCTGTAGATACGGGGCGTTTTCTGAATATATACGAAGCTCCCGATGGCACGCTTATCCTTACTCAGCCTAATCTGGTATTGGCTTATAAAAACAATAAGACCGTAGTGCTTTTTGCCGTAAGCAACCCCGACGAAAATCCAAGCCAAATCAGAATTGATGACTTCGGGACAGTACTTATTTTATGTAACAAACGACTTTATAAATCGCATTATACCCGACTCACCTCTGATATTTTGACGACATCGCCTGTTTATCAATCGGATAATCTTGTTCTTTTTGGAGGGCTAAAATCCGATACCCACAGAAACTGCTGGGTGAGTACGGGTGGCTATGGAATTTTGAAAGAAACCAATGAGCCTCAGCAGTTTAAACATTATTTTAAGGGAAGGAGCGTTTGGTCAGGTTTGGAGGATACCCATGGCAGGTGGGTCATTAATAATTTTAAAGCATTTTATTTTACCACAAATACAGAAACACAAAGTCTTTCGCCATTGCCTACTTTTAGAGACGTTCACGCCATGGTCGAAGATGGAAAAGGTGGGTTTTGGCAACTTCAAAATGATGCTGTCAGTTTTTCACGAATGACCCTCAGACACCTTCGTAATGATTTACAAATGACCGAACAATACGACTTAAAAATCCAAAGTATGGGGGAAAATTTAGGTCGAATGTACAAAGACAAACAAGGAAACGTGCTCATTATGGGCTTAGGTTCTTCAATTATTAAATTTGATACGCTTCAAAAACGATTGGGATATTATTCCTACGAAAAAATTGTTCCTTCCAACATAAAGGTGTCTTCTGCTTACTGTGATGGACAAGGAACGTGGTGGTTGGGTACGCAAAACGGACTGCTTCAAGCCACTTCTCATTCCAAAGGCGGCTACCAATTTCGTCTTTTTAGGCACCACCCAAAATACGCGACTACCCTTTCTGAAAACCAAGTATCAATGATGCTGGACGACCCTTACGAGCCTACTGCCTACTTGTGGGTGGGAACGCTCGGTGGCGGCCTCAATCGAATGAATAAAACAAAAGGTACTTTTGAGCATTTTACCGTCAATGACGGCTTGCCCGATGATTATATCGTTGGAATGTTGCCCGATGACAACAAAAGCCTGTGGTTGAGTACCTATCATGGCTTGGTACAGTTTAATCCAAAAACGTTTGTTAGTGCCAATTTTACCGCCAAAGATGGGCTTCAAGCCGATGAGTTTTTGGTAGGTTCATGTTTTAAAACAAACAAAGGAGAACTGGTTTTTGGGGGAGTAAACGGCTTGACGGTGTTTTCGCCAGCGGCTTTACAACGTACGAAAGCGAGCCAATTGCCGAAAATCAATCAGTTGAAAATCAACAACCAAGAAGTGATGCCAGGCGACGAAACCGAGATTTTAGCCCAAAGCATAGAGCAAACTTCGTCTATTCAATTGGCGCATGATCAAAACCAAGTGACGTTTAGTTTTTCGTTGATTGATTTAGAAAATGCCCCTAAAAATCGTTTTCGTTACCAACTGTTGGGCATTGACAAAAAGCGTATCGAGGCGGGGACAGCCCATTCAGTTACGTATTCGCAATTGCCTTCTGGAAGCTATACTTTTCAGCTGACTGGCTCGGCTGATGGTAGTCAGTGGAGCACGCCAGTGGAGCTGAAAATTACCGTAAATCCTCCCCTTTATCGGACTTGGTGGGCCTATTTGGGGTATATTGTGGGGCTTTCCTTGATTGTGTATCGGCTTTATTTGGCGCAGTTGAACCGAGTGCGTTTGCAAGAACAACTCCTTTACAAAAACAAAGAAGCCGAACGTTTGGCGGAATTGGACGGGATTAAAACCAACTTTTTTGCCAATATTTCGCACGAGTTTCGTACGCCGTTGACCTTGATTTTGGGGCCAATGGAGCAAATTATTCAGGAATACGAGGCGGATAGTCGCTTTCCCGTCATTCAGCGGAACGCCAGTCGCTTGCTGACTTTGATTAATCAATTGTTGGACATCAGTAAGTTAGAAGCGGGACAAATGAAACCTGAAATTACTTCGACCGAATTGGTGCGTTATTTCCGAACGTTGACGGGTTCGTTTGTTTCTTTGGCCGAAAGTCGTCGGGTGCGTTTGGACGTGTCTCAAAATCAGAATGAAGTACATGGATTTGTGGATGAAGACAAAGTAGAAAAAATCGTGACCAATTTGCTTTCTAATGCGTTGAAATTTACGGAAGCTGGCGGGAAAGTGACGGTCGATATACAGTACATTTCCCTTGCTGGGAGTAGGGAAGTTGTTATTACTGTTTCGGATACAGGAATTGGGATAAAACCCGCACAGCTCGACAAGATTTTCAACCGTTTTTACCAAGTCGAAGCCGACCGAAAACGGGGCTACGAGGGAACGGGCATTGGGCTGGCGTTGGTCAAGGAGTTGGTTGATGTATTGAAAGGAACCATCGTGGTTGAAAGCACGGAAAATGTAGGAACAACGTTTCGGGTACGATTGCCCATTGATGAAACAACTTGGAAAGACTATTTAACCGAACATTCGAGTGAAAGCCAGCAGAAATCACAAGCAAATGCGCTGGATTACAGCAGCTTGTTGCCTTTTGTGGAAGGGTCGTCGGTCGATAAAAAACGTAATCAGTTGGCTGTCGAGGAAGAGGGAGAAGTGTTGCTCATTATTGATGACAATGCCGATATTCGGGCGTATGTACGCAGTATTTTTGAAAAAGAGTACCAAATATTAGAGGCAGCCGACGGGCAAGAAGGGCTTGATTTAGCGATTCAGACTTCGCCCAATATCGTTATTTGTGATTTGATGATGCCTCGCATGGATGGATTTGAGTTTTGTCGCCACCTCAAGTCAGACGAACGTAGCAGCCACATTCCCGTGGTGATGCTGACGGCCAAGGCCACGCTCGAAGACCGTATCGAAGGTTTTGAATTGGGCGCCGATGAGTATTTGACCAAACCTTTTCACCAAACCGAACTCCAGAGTCGGGTGAAAAACTTGCTCCAAAAGCAGGAAAAACTACGCCACTATTTCAGCAGTAAAACCCTCGAAGCAAAACCGACCAAGCTACAACCCACCGAAGTAAAAACAAGCACGGTGGACGAATTATTTTTGCAAAAAGTAAAGGCGGTGCTGGACGAAAACCTTTCAAACAGTGCGTTTGGTGTGATTGAATTTTCGACGGCGATGAGCATGAGTAAATCGCAACTGAATCGAAAATTAAATGCATTGTGTGATTGTTCCAGCAATGAGCTCATTCGAGCGTTTCGATTGCAACGCGCCGCCGATTTGCTCCGCGCCAAAGCAGGTACGGTTTCGGATATTGCCTATCAAGTTGGATTTGAGCACCTTTCGTATTTCTCCAAAAGCTTTCAGGAAAAATTTGGTACGCTACCGTCAGAGTATTCATAAGTTAAAAACAAGCTGTAACTGAGCCTTCATCTTCGCATGAGGGCTTTTTTATGCCATTTTGGGTCAAATGTGTTAAAAAATGCGTCGTTTGTGCTAACGCTTGCCCCGCTAAATGACTCAATTTTGTAAAAGAAAACAACCTCGTTTTTCATTAAAACTCAACGTTTATGCACATTAATCATTCTCCCCCCCTTGGGTGAAAAACCTTATTTTACTTCTCACGTTAACAACAAAAACTCTTTAAACAAAAAACATCATGTGTAGCGTATCATTTTTTTCAGGTACCAGTTATTCAGACAATGGTAAAGCCTATAATGGGGTTCAGGGACAACCTGATTTGGGGACGCAATACTATAAAGCGGATAATAAAGACGACCTCAAAAACGACATTCAATCGGTGCAGACCGATAGTAACGGATGGGTGATTGTGTTTGACCAAGAAAATTACCAAGGGAATTTTCTACTGATTCCAAATGGGTCGAATTATGATAATTTAGAAGATTATCCGCGTGGCGATAGTGGAGATTGGAAAAAACAAATCCAAAGTTTCCTCATGTACGATTCAAAGCCAGGTTTTTGGGACTTCAACCCACCCATGCCCTACATCAACGAAGCTACTTTTAGTAAGTTATTTCCTGATTCGTACGAAGACGACAAACTAGCGGGGGAGGCTATTGCCTATAACATCGAAGACTCGGTGTATCGGATTTATATGCCTACGTTTTCGTGGAGAGATATTAATTCTACCTGCTATTATGTTCATTTAGACCACGAAAACTCCGCCGCTACCGACGATCATGCCAAATTTTATGCCGTTTTTGACAACAATGGAAACTTAACCGACATTCAAAATTTCAATTGGTCGGAAGGAGGGGCTTTTAACATAACCAGCAATGCCGTTGATGCCATCGAAGATATTGTATCGTTAACGGGGGATCTTTTGGATGTAGTCACCGATGGTGTTTCGACGGAAGTGGCCGATGTATTTAATGACGTGTTTAGTGTCAGTTGTAAGATTTTTAATTTTGCTTGTGGGCAAATTTACAAGTACACTGACAACGGCGGGGTGTTCTACTTCCTGCCCGTCATTATCCACACCATTAATCGCCTCACCTGCTCCGTGGAGGCAGGAACGGTAGATTAATGTACCCCAATTTATCTTTCATCCCCTTAATTTTAAAACAATGCAATTCAATAATACCACTTTTGCAAATGCTTTGACGGCTTATAATTCAACTGATTTAGTCGTACAAGGCTCTTGGATGCCATGGCAAGGATACACAGGCCGTAACAATGAAGTCCTACAATATACGTACAACACGCAATCTTACCGAACTTGGAACCAAGAGTCTTCGCAAACAAACGTTCCGATTACTTCCCTAAATTTGGGATTAATGGTTTCGTGCAAAATAGATTGTGTACGTTCGGAGCAAGATGATCACTTGATTATTCTAGTAGGTTTTATGTTGGATAACAATATGCCTAAAATTTGTTTTGCCCAAGCTTTGGTAGAATTTACCGACGGTACTGCGCCCAACATCAACACGGGGCCAATTGCCTCGGGCGATATTTCGCAAGGCATTTACGACGCTATTAATCCCCAAACCTACGGCCTAGGAACGGGTCGTTCAGACTTTCCATACATCGCTAAAGCCAACATCGACTGCATCGTTGCGTCGGTAAGTTGATATCCCAATAGTGTAAGCATTTAATAAAAAAGTCTTTAAAAAGCCTCAAAATGAGGCTTTTTTTGTGTCCTGCGCCGAATGTGTTAAAGAATGCGTTGTTTGTGCTAACCCTCATCTAACCGAAATACGCACATTTGTTTTCGTCTTTCGTGGTAGAAAAGGCAGAAGGAGAAGGCCAAAACACTGCTTGACGAAGCGGTGTTTTTCTCCTTTGACCCCGTCTCGTTGCGACAGATTACTTACTAAAACCCCCTTGACTGTAATGAAAAATTTTCTACCAATTCTGTGTCCATTTTCCAATTCATGGACAAATACCCTTCCGCTGCGTGCAGATTGGGAAAAAGCAATTTTACAAATTCAAATCAGTACGAATTCGCTTATTTCGCCCAGCAGTAAAACAGCCCCCCAAATTTTTCGCTCCATTTTTACCTGCATTTTTATCCTGCTGGCTACAGGTGCGCAAGCCACTGTGTATTATGTCAAGACCGATGGCAGCGACGCGAACACTGGGCTTTCCTGGGCGCAGGCATACCTTACCCTCCAAAAAGCGATTGAGGTGTCCGTTTCTGGCGACGAAATTTGGGTAAAAGCTGGAACGTACCTGCCAACCAAAGACCCATCTGGAAATGCCTCGCCCACCGACCCGCGCGACAAGACCTTTTATTTGAAAAATGGTGTAAAAATCTATGGCGGCTTCGATGGCTTGGAAACCATGATTTCCGAGCGAGACTGGGTCGCTAATGCAACCATTTTGAGCGGCGACTTCAACGGCGACGACGTCGGTTTTACTAACAACACCGAGAACGCCTATCACGTCGTCATTACTGTTTCCGATGCAAACACGACTCAATTGGACGGCTTCACATTGAAAGGTGGGAATGCGAATGGTGGTGCGGGCAGTTTTATTATTGTTGAGGGAACATCAATTGTTCGGGGGTACGGCGGTGGTTTGCACAACTACGGTGCGGCCACACTTGTTCAAAACTGCACGTTCACCAACAACTCAACCGCCGGAAGTGGCGGTGGGATGTACAGCAACAGTGCCATTGGAAATCAAGTGACGAACTGCCTTTTTACCTCAAACGCTGCAAATAACGGAGGCGGGGCATTCAATAACCAATCCAGCCCAACATTTACCAACTGTACATTTTCCAGTAACACAGCTATGAGTAGCGGCGGCGGTATGCGCAATGAGAACAATACGGTGGTGGTGGTGACGGGTTGTGTTTTCGAGGGCAACTCCTGTGGTTCGAGCAACGGTGGCGGATTTTACATCGGCACGAGCTCGACCAGCGCCACGCTGACCAATTGCCTGTTCATGGGCAACGCTGCAGGCGGCACAGGTGGCGGCTTATACAACTCCAGCACTACCATGACGTTGACCAACTGCACGGTCTCTGGCAACAAGGCGAGCGGCAGTGGCGGCGGTGTGACATTTCTGGCTATCAATCCGACAGTCACAAACTGCCTTATTTGGAACAACCGCGGGTCAAACACCACTGGTTCGGCAACTGCCAATATGTCCACCGGTAGTTCTACTCCCGTCATCACCTACTCGCTCATACAAAACAACAACCCCAGCGGAACGGGCAACCTCAATGGCATCCCGAATGCGGCAAATTCAAATTACCCTGATTTCGACACCCCGCTCGACCCAGCTACAGCACCTTCGACGGCGGGAGATTTTCACATCGGCGACTGCTCGCCAGCAGCAAATAATGGCACAAACACTGGCGCACCCGCTACCGACCTTTTTGGAAACGCAAGACCTTTTGCAACGACGACGGACATGGGCGTGCATGAATTGCAAAGTACCTCCATTGCACCGACCACTGCCAACGCTGGTACTGACCAAATCGTCAGCGTGACTTCCGCTACGATGACTGCCAACGCGCCCACTATTGGCACGGGAGCATGGTCGTTGGTCAGTGGTTCTGGCACGATTACCACGCCAGGCAGCCCCAGCACTACGATTACCAATCTTGGAGTGGGTGCAAATATTTTCCGTTGGACAATTTCAAACGCGACTTGCACGGCAAGCACAGACGATATTCAATTGACTTACACGCCTTCGGTCAGTTTGACTTGCCCGACAAACACAGCCGTCGGTACCTGCCAAACGCAATCTGCGGTAGATTTGGCTTTCACCAATTGGTTGGCAACGGCATCGGGCAGCGGCGGCTGCGACGGTGTATTGACGAACGATAGTTCGGGCGCACCCTTGGCTTGCGGTGGCTCGAAAACCGTAACTTTTACCTACACCAGTACCTGCGCACCCTTCACCACTACTTGCCAAGCGACTTTTACGGTGAATGCAACCCCATCTCCCACGCCAGTTTTTGCCAACTGTACCAACAACACGGTCAATCTCGGTTGTAACCCATCCAATCTGCCGTCTTGCAGTAGCATTGCTGCTGGTAGTTTTGGCGGCGCGGTTTCTGCATCCAACTCCTGCGGCTCGGTTCCAGTGACTTGCACCGCAGGTGCGATTGACATCAATGGTTGCAATCGTACCCAAGTTTTTACCTTTGAAGCAACGGCTTGTGGGCAGACGGTTACCTGTACAAGGACTTTCACGTGGACGGTCGTCACGCCGCCTTCGTTTAACGGCACCTGTGGAAACGGCGTTATTAACCTTGGCTGCAATCCATTAACTTTGCCAGCCTGTGACCCAAATGTCACTGCTTCCAACCAATGCGGCCCCATTTCCGTGACCTGTAATGTCGGAGCCATCACGATGAACGGTTGCAACCGCAGCCAGACGCTTACTTACGTGGCAAATGCCCCTGGTTGCGGCACTTTCAGTACATGCATCAAGATTTACAATTGGCAGATAGCAACGGCTCCTGTTTTTGACAACTGCGACAATACAATTGACCTCGGCTGCAATCCTACTACCTTGCCCACTTGTTCCAACGTCCATACTGCGCCTTTCGGCGGAGCCATCACTGCCTCCAGTGAGTGCGGCAACGTGAGCGTAAGTTGTGTTGCTGGCACTGTCACCAGCAACGGCTGCAACCGCAGTCAGCTATTTACTTTCACTGCCACGGCTTGCGGTTTGACTACCACTTGTACCCGCACGTTCACATGGTCGGAAGAGCCGATTGCCACATTGACTTGCCCAGCCAGCACCACCGTCGCGGCGGGTCAGACCCAAGCCGCTGTGAATGCTGCGTTTAGCACATGGTTGGCGACTGCCAGTTTTTCTGGCGGCTGCGGCGCGGTTTTGACAAACAACAACACGGGCGCACCGTCTGCTTGCGGAGGTTCGACGACTGTTACTTTTACCCTAGACCTTAGCTGCCAGGCCGACCAAACTTGCCAACGGACTTTCACCGTTACGACTCCTTCCAATCCAGTTTGGTATGTGGATGGGTCAGCAGCAAGCGGCGGCAGCGGTAAGTCTTGGGCTTGTGCTTTTCAAAATTTGCAGGATGCGATTGATGTTGCCAGCAGCGGTCAGGAGGTTTGGGTAAAAGCGGGTACCTACCTGCCGACCAAAGACCCTTTCGGGAACATCTTGCCCACCGATTCGCGCGACAAGACTTTTTATTTGAAAAATGGTGTAAAAATCTACGGCGGTTTTGTTGGGACGGAAACCCTGCTCAGTCAACGAAACTGGATAACGAACTCCACGATTTTGAGTGGAGACATAGGCACATCGGGCAATAATTCTGACAACGCTTACCATGTAGTTTTGTCCGTCAGCGATGCCAGTACGACCGTTTTGGACGGGTTCAAGGTCGAGAAAGGGAATGCTAACGGGAGCAGCAACATTACGGTAGAATCAGTGAATATTGACAGAAATAGTGGGGGAGGAATATACAATAGTAATTCTTCACCACAATTATCTAATTGCATTATCTCTGGAAACGATTGTAGTTCCAACGGTGGCGGAATCGCCAATTTTAGCGGTTCTAACGCCACACTGACCAACTGCCTTATTGCTGGAAACCGCTCCCTTCAATACGGTGGTGGCGTGCGAAACAATGAGTCCAATCCCAGTTTTATCAATTGCGTCATCTCTGGTAACCGCTCCATCAACTTGCTGGGGGGCGGTATGATGAACGATCAGTCAAATTGCATTATCCAAAACTGCGTTATTTGGAACAATCAAGACAACAACGGCTTGGGTTCAGCCTCTTCGTCTATCACTAACTTTACCTCCACGCCCGTCATTACCTACTCCCTCATCCAAAACCAAACCCCCAGCGGAACGGGCAACCTCAATGGCATCCCAAATGCGACAAATTCAAATTACCCGAATTTTATCACTCTGCTCGACCCCGCCACCGCGCCTTCGACGGCGGGTGATTTTCACATCACAAACTGCTCGCCCGTTTTGAACCGCGGAACGAACACGGGTGCACCCGCGACCGACCTTTTTGGAAACGCTCGACCTTTCGGAACGATGGTTGATATGGGCGTACACGAATTGCAATCCGCCGCCGCAGGTCTGACCATCACCTGCCCAGTCAACCAGACGGGGACTGCTCCATATACTTTGGCAGATTTCACGGGCATCACCAGCACTTCTGGCGGCTGCGGCACGGTTTCAATCACCCAAAATCCGAGTGTCGGGACGAGTTTGGGTGTTGGAAATCATACGATTACGATGACTGCCACCGATGCCAACGGCACGACGGCGACTTGTACTTTTACTGTTACTGTAAACTGTTCCGCTTTGACCACTGCCGCCCCTACTGGAAGTGCCACCCAAACTTTCTGTTCAGGGGCCACCATCTCTGACTTAGTCGCTACAGGAACTGCTCTAAAATGGTATGATGCGGCTACCAATGGGAATTTATTGGCCACAAACACTTTGCTCACAAACGGAACCATCTATTATGCGTCCCAAATGCTGAATAGTTGCGAAAGCGTTAACCGCCTGGCTGTCACCGTGACGGCCAATACAGCCCCTGTATTAACCTACAGCAATGCTTCCGTCAATTTTGGCAACGCGACCACCGTCAGCCCAACTACTGGACCTTCCGATAACGGCAGCATCTCTGGCATTATCGTACAAAGTGTTTCGCCTACAACGGCACCCGCTACCTTGACGGTGGACAACGTGACAGGTGTAGTGACCGTACCCAACAACGTACCCGCAGGTACCTACACGGTCACCGTTCGAGCGGCCGATAACTGCAATACAACGACTGACGCCTCGTTTACCTTGACGGTACAGTCGGCTGATTATACCATTTCTACTACAGATGGAGATATTATTATAAGGGACATTTCGGGTAATAGCGAAACGCTTGATGTCGTGCAGAACGGTTCCAATATCCAATTTAACGTAACGGGTCGTACCTATTCATTGAATGGGGGGGCTATTGTTAACTTCCCAGCGATTGTAGCCCTTACAGGAGCTAATTCCATCACGCTAAATGCGTCCGCTGGTAATGATATTATCAACGTAGGTGGATTTTCTTCTGCCAATCTACTCCCCAGCTTAACCATTAACGGAGGTATTGGAGACGATCAAGTGAATTTTAACGGTGACATTACTTTTGCCACCGATGCTAATTTAGACGTGGATTTGCAAAACGATAATGCTACCCCTGGCACTGATCAGGTTTCTTTTACCAACAGCGCCAATTTAGTGCTTTCTGGCACTGGTGCTGCGGTGATAAAAGTGAGTCGCAACATCGTCTTTAGCAATGGTACTGCTTCACTCGAAACCACCAACGGCAACTTGACTCTGGAAGCCAATCAGCAGGCTACGGCCAGCACGGGCAACTTCATTGGAGTATCGGTCAATGGCGCTACGGTACGGGTCAACGGTACTGGTACACTCAGCGTCAAGGGCAAAAGTGGCACCGATTCAGCCATCAATCAATTTGGAGTAGTTGCTCAGAATGGTGGACTAATCAGTGGTGGTACGAGTGGCACTGCTACCATAGAAGGTTCAGCGGGGGCTGGATCGGCCAACGGTAATATTGGAGTGTATGTTGCGGGTACGAATGCACGTATCACCTCTTTGGGGGGAAATGTATCTGTGACAGGCTGGGGAGGTAGTGCAGGTGCCAGTTCCACTTGCCGAGGTGTAGCTGTAGGTACCAATGGAACAATCAGTGCGGGTGGCAGCGGGAATGTCAGTGTGACTGGTACGGGTGGCGCAGGTAGTGGTAATTTTAATGTGGGTGTCTATGTGGCGGGTAATACAAGCACTATGATTATGTCTGGCGGTGGCAATGTGACAGTTACAGGAACAGGTGGTAGTTCCAGCTCTGGCAATAATAATTATGGAGTTTGGCAGGAATCTGGCGGTACAATTACTGCTGGAGGAAATGGTTCGGTAATGGTACAGGGTACTGGGGGGGCAAGTACTGGAAATAATAACATCGGAATTTATTTATCTAATACTGGCACCCAAATTACTTCAGGCGGAGGCGATATAACAATAATAGGTATTGAAGGGGGCGGGTCAAGTGGCTTTGGTATCAATCATCAATCTCCAGCAACCATCACGACAGCCATCAATGGAGGTAATATAACACTGATAGCCAATAGCATGAGTTTGGCAGGTACGGTCAGTACCCAAGTACCAGGGGGTAGCACCACGTTGCGGCCATACACTAATAATGTCGCTATCAATTTAGGTTCGACGACCAATACGACAGGTGGCCCCTTGGGGCTCAGTGATACTGAACTCGATCAAATTACGACGGGTACGCTTGTTATCGGTCATGCCAACAGTGGAAACATCACTGTTTCATCTGCCATCACCCGCCCAGCCAGTACCAACGTACAATTGATTAGCGGTGGGGATGTGCTCATCAGTGGCGGTGGTTTTAATACGGGAGGAGGGACAATGTCACTCTCATCAGTAGCCGTTAAGCCTACCTTCGACGGTACAGATGTAACGGCAAGTACCCTGTCTTTTGCCAGTAATTTAAGCATCGTCATCAATGGAGCCACCTTAGGTGACGGTACGGTTAGTACTTATACCCAACTCAAAATAACAGGAGAAGCTGACCTCTCGGGAGTAAATTTGCTTTTGACGGGTACTTACGTACCCGTAGGCGGTAATACCTTCACCATTGTGGACAATGACGGTAGTGACGCCATTGTAGGAACATTTACGGGTTTATTGGAAGGAGCAACGATTCCTAATTTTAGGGGAAGTGGATTGACGGCGACCATTACTTACTTAGGAGGTTCGGGGAATGATGTGGTGATAACGGTAATTAATAATGTTGTTTGTTACGCTGATACTGACAATGATGGATTTGGAGACCCAAACAACAGCATGACATTCATCGGCTCTTGTGGTCTTGGCTATGTAAGCAACAATACAGATTGCGATGACAATGATGCTTTGGAAAAGCCAGGTCAGGTGTGGTACGCGGACTTGGATAACGATGGATATTCGAGCGGAGCGACCTTGACTCAGTGTTTACGTCCAACGAATTACAAAGCCGCGAGTGAGTTGATTTCAACGACGGTCGATTGTAACGATGCCAATGCAGCGATTAAACCAGGTGCAACGGAAGTGTGCGATGGAGTTGACAATGATTGTGATGGTTCGGTGGATGAAGGGGTCTTAACGACTTACTATGCGGATGCGGACAATGACGGTTTTGGGAATGCTTCGGTGAGTCAACAAGCTTGCAGTCAGCCCACGGGCTATGTAAGCAACAATACGGATTGCGATGACAATGATGCTTTAGAAAAGCCAGGTCAGGTGTGGTACGCGGACTTGGATAACGATGGATATTCGAGCGGAGCGACCTTGACGCAATGTTTACGTCCAACGAATTACAAAGCCGCGAGCGAGTTGACTTCAACGACAGGAGATTGCAACGATGCCAATGCAGCAATCAAGCCAGGGGCAACGGAAGTGTGCGACGGAGTTGACAACGATTGTGATGGATTGGTGGATGAAGGGGTCTTAACGACTTACTATGCGGATTCGGACAATGACGGTTTTGGGAATGCTTCGGTGAGTCAACAAGCTTGCAGTCAGCCCACGGGTTATGTAAGCAACAATACAGATTGCGATGACAATGATGCTTTAGAAAAGCCAGGTCAGGTGTGGTACGCGGACTTGGATAACGATGGTTATTCGAGTGGAGCGACTTTGACGCAGTGTTTACGTCCAACGAATTACAAAGTAGCGAGTGAATTGACTTCAACGATAGGAGATTGCAACGATGCCAATGCAGCGATTAAACCAGGTGCAACGGAGGTGTGCGACGGAGTTGACAATGATTGTGATGGTTCGGTGGATGAAGGAGGCTTAACGACGTATTATGCGGATTCGGACAATGACGGTTTTGGGAATGCTTCGGTGAGTCAGCAAGCTTGCAGTCAGCCCACGGGCTATGTGAGCAACAATACAGATTGCGATGACAGCGATGCTTTGGAAAAGCCAGGTCAGGTGTGGTACGCGGACTTGGATAACGATGGATATTCGAGTGGAGCGACTTTGACGCAGTGTTTACGTCCAACGAATTACAAAGCCGCGAGCGAGTTGACATCAACGACAGGAGATTGCAACGATAACAATGCAGCGATTAAACCAGGTGCAACAGAAGTGTGTGACGGAGTTGACAATGATTGTGATGGTTCGGTGGATGAAGGAGGCTTAACGACTTACTATGCGGATGCGGACAATGACGGTTTTGGGAATGCTTCGGTGAGTCAGCAAGCTTGCAGTCAGCCCACAGGCTATGTGAGCAACAATACGGATTGCGATGACAATGATGCTTTGGAAAAGCCAGGTCAGGTGTGGTACGCGGACTTGGATAACGATGGTTATTCGAGTGGAACGACGATGACTCAGTGTTTGCGTCCAACGAATTACAAAGCCGCGAGTGAGTTGATTTCAACGACAGGAGATTGCAACGATGCGAATGCAGCAATCAAACCAGGCGCAACGGAGGTTTGTGACGGAGTTGACAACGATTGTGATGGATTGGTGGATGAAGGGGGCTTAACGACGTATTATGCCGACGCCGACAATGACGGTTTTGGTAATGCTTCGGTGAGCCAACAAGCTTGCAGTCAGCCCACGGGATATGTAAGCAACAATACGGATTGCGATGACAATGATGCTTTGGAAAAGCCAGGTCAGGTGTGGTACGCGGATTTGGATAACGATGGTTATTCGAGCGGAGCGACTTTGACGCAGTGTTTGCGTCCAACGAATTACAAAGTAGCGAGTGAATTGACTTCAACGATAGGAGATTGCAACGATGCCAATGCAGCGATTAAACCAGGGGCAACGGAAGTGTGTGACGGAGTTGACAATGATTGTGATGGTTTGGTGGATGAGGGAGGCTTAACGACTTATTATGCCGACGCCGACAATGACGGTTTTGGGAATGCTTCGGTGAGCCAGCAAGCGTGTAGTGCTCCAGCGGGTTATGTGACTGACAATACAGATTGCGATGACAATGATGCTTTGGAAAAGCCAATTCAGGTGTGGTACAAAGACAGTGACAACGATGGATATGCTGAAACAGGGGCAGCGACGATGACGCAATGCCTTCGACCATTGGGTTACAAAGCCGCGAGCGAGTTGACATCAACGACAGGAGATTGCAACGATGCCAATGCAGCCATTAAACCAGGGGCAACGGAGGTGTGCGACGGAGTTGACAACGATTGTGATGGTTTGGTGGATGAAGGGGTCTTAACGACTTATTATGCGGATTCGGACAATGACGGTTTTGGGAATGCTTCGGTGAGCCAACAAGCTTGCAGTCAGCCCACGGGCTATGTAAGCAACAATACGGATTGCGATGACAGCGATGCTTTGGAAAAGCCTGGTCAGGTGTGGTACGCGGACTTGGATAACGATGGATATTCGAGCGGAGCGACCTTGACGCAATGTTTACGTCCAACGAATTACAAAGCCGCGAGCGAGTTGACTTCAACGACAGGAGATTGCAACGATAACAATGCAGCGATTATCAATAGCCTAAGTGCAACGATAAGTTATGCGGGCACACCTTTCTGCAAAACGTTGACAAGCGCAGTAGTCACTTTGACTGGCAGCAGCGGTGGGACATTTAGCTCAACTTCGGGCTTGAGTATTGACGGGACGACGGGCGCAATTAATCCAAGTACATCCACGGCGGGTACTTACACGGTAACGTATTCGATCGCGTCGTCAGGCGGTTGCGCAGGGGTAAATGCGACGACGGTTGTTGCTATTCAAGGCAAACCTACGATTACCCTTAATACGCTCCAACAAACCCTCAACGAAGGCAACAACCCTGTTTTGTGTGATACGGATGCCAATCCTGTGAATAGTTTACAGTTTAATGTTTCGGGTTTGTGTGTGGTGGGTTCGCCCGTTTGGCGCGTGCAAGTAGGCAGTGGCGCGTGGAGTGCGTGGTCAGCAACTGCCCCAGTTTCCCAACCATCCAATAACCAACCCCACCGCTACCAAGCGGCTTGCGATGCCAATTGTGCTTCGACCTATTCTGGTGTAATAGAATTGACGATTAATAACCGTGCTTCTATTCCCCAAAACGTGTCGTTGGTGGTAGATGGCGTAACAGTTGCCGTAGGCGAGACCAAAGAAGTGTGTAGTTTGGTTACAATTCCGCTGACGTTCAATGCCAATTGTGCAGCGGGTGAAATCGTACTTTACTCAGTGGATGGGGGCGAGTATTCTTCGGGTGTGCCAACGGGCTTGGTGGATAATCAATTTCATAATTACCGCGTACGTTGCCGCAAATCAGACGGAACGCCTTCTTGCGTAGAATCTGAATCGGGGGTGATGCGGTTAAAATTAGTGACTATTCCAACGGCTCCGACGGTGTCGTTGTCATCGACAAGCAGTTGTGATGCGACGGCTAGTTTCAGTGGACAATCAACTTGTGGAAGTTTGCGAACAGTTTGGTACAATGCAACTACGAACGTGGCTTTACCCAATTTGCCATCAACCGTTCCAAGTGCCACGACGTCATACTACGCTCGTTGTCAAACGGAAAATGGCTGCGTGAGCGAGAAAAGTAATGTGGTGACGTTTACTTTGACACCAACGCAAGTAGCGCCCGTAATTACGGCTTCGCAAGAGATAGTTTGCACAGGAACGACGGTAACGGTTTCGGCCAACTGTCCTGCGGGAAGCCAAACATTTTGGAATACAGGTGTAACTGCGCCAAGTTTTCAGGTAGCGTTCAACAACGTCACCAAGCAAACGTACTGGGCGAAGTGTCTATTTGAAGGCGGTTGTCAAAGTTCAGAAAGTGTTCGTAAAGATATTTATTGGAATGCTTTTGTGTTGACGTTGATCAACGTAGGTGAAACCAAATCAGCGGTGAAACCTGCGAACGATAAATCGTTGTGGAGTAGCCAATTCATCACGCGCGACGGTGGCCCTGAATTGGAGCAAAGTACGCAAGTGAATCCGACGTTATTTTACGTAGAAAATGCCAACAAAATAGCGCCTCGTTACTGGACAATCAACGTGGAAGCCTGCGGCTTGAGTACAGACGGTTCATTAACTTTTGACATGTTGGCGACGCCAGAGATGGGCGTGATTCGTTCCTTCAACACCCACGAGAACAACGCGCCGTATTTTATGTACGCCAACCGCGAAGGCTGGACGGAGTTATACGCCCAGAATCACCCAGCGTATGGTTTCTACCAAGACAACGGTGCGGGCGGCAATGTATATGACGCAGGTTTACCGAAAGGTTTATACAAACTCGGCATTCGTTATTGGGACATGAAGGGTTGGGGCAGTATCTATCCTTCAACGCGCCAACCACAAGGCAACGTGCTGGCCTACCAAGAATACTGGTTCAGAATCCAGTCGAAAGATGGAGTAGGCGTGGGAGCAGCGAGGGAAATGGCAACCAATTTGTCATCCCGAAGGGATCTAAATCCGAACAGTTTCGCCACTGTCCTTCCCAATCCCGTCACCAATATCCTCCGCCTCCAAGTGCAAGACAGCAAAGGGCAAGCAGTGCAAACTACCTTAACCGATGCTTCGGGTCGTGAGGTGTTGCGTCGCCAATTTGTTCCTGAGACCAATACACACCAAGAGGAGTTTGGGGTGAGCGAGTTACCGACGGGAATGTACTTCTTGAAGGTATCGACCTCCGAAAAACAAACTACTTTGAAAGTGGTGAAGGTGGGGCAGTAAGCCAAATTTAGCGGAGCTTAATAAAGGGTTGCTTGAGTGTAAGATACATTCAGGCAACCCTTTGTCGTGCAAAAGAGAGAACTAGGAAGGTGGATGAAAAATATACCTTTTTAGAAGAATAAAAATAAAAGTATGCAAAAACAATCTTAGGTTAAAAATAAATTTTGACGTTATTTGTGGCTCTATTTCACTAGAATACGCTACTTGCCCTATTTTGACTGTTATGAATTTTAAACTAATTGTTGTCTGCTTTATATTTATAGGTTATCAACAATTGTTTGCGCAAAAGGCAATTACAATTAGCGACAGTGTATCTTCGGTGACCCTGAGTCAATTTGCGGAGGTGTTTCGTGACCCTACCCAGAAAATGGGTTTTACGGAAGTACAAAAGCAGAAATTTATGCCTGTTAGCGCGCCCGCGTTTCAGTATGCCTTTTCTAAAGATGTGTTTTGGTTTAAGGTTCAGGTGGATAATCAGAGCCGTTTGGACCAAAATAACTGGTATATGGTATGGAGCGATGGGCTCAAAGATCACGTGGATTTGTACGTGCAGCAACCCGACGGAACTGTGCAAATTCAATACGGTGGGATGTTGACGCCCCATGCCCAGAAAAAATACCAAGGGCAATTGCCCGTTTTTCGATTAGGGGTATTGCCTAAAAATCAGGTCAGTACGTATTACGTTCGCTTGCAAGCCGATGAGAGTGTCGTAGGACAACTCACGTTGATGACCCATCAAGTGTATATTGATCAGGTGTCAACAAGCCTGGCGCCGATTTGGATGGAGATTGGAATCCAGCTGCTAAGGGTGCTTTATAACATCATTTTGGCGTTGTACATCCGCAATACTTCCTTCCGCTGGTATGCCTTTCATACAGTGATTGTTACCTTGTCGGTTTTGGGATCTATGGGCTTGATTGGGGCTTATTTTAGCGATATTCCGTGGTTGGCTAAGGTACTCAATTCGGGTTTTTATCAGCTTATGCCCGCTACTTACACGCTCTTTATGTATTCTTTGCTGCAAGTGCCACGTCATTTTCCCAAGCTTCGGTGGGTGTTTTTGAGCGTTGTTGTGCTGAGTATTGGACAGGTTTTGGCCGTTTTTTGGTGGCCGCGCACGCATTTGCTCGAATTTAATAATTACCTCTTTCTTTTTACGGAAGCACTCCTGATTTCAACGACTTTGTATGCAATCATCAAACAAATTAAATTTAATCGTTATTTGCTGATTCCATGCTTTATTACGTTGGTTCCTTTTCTGTTTCTAAACCTTCAGGCGCTGGGAGTTATCAATTTTTCGTGGACGTATCCGCTCATTTATTTTACCAATTTTATCGAAATCGTCGCTTTGTCGTTGGTGTTGGGGAAAATTATTGATGTTACTGAAAAAGACAAGATTCGGACAGAAAAGGCGCTATTAACCGAGAAACTTGAGGCCGAAAAATTGCAGGAATTAGATACGCTCAAAACGCGGTTTTTTACCAATATTTCGCACGAGTTTCGGACGCCGCTTACCCTGTTGGTGGGGCCTTTGGCGGATTTACGAAAAAAGTTTCCCAACGAAGACCTTGTGCAGGTCATGCAACGCAACGTCAATCGGCTTCAGGCGCTGATTAATCAGTTGTTGGACTTGTCCAAATTTGACGCAGGCGAGCTGAAAGTAGAAACTAAAAAAGGGGATGTTTCTCAATTCTTTTCGTATATATTTGGTTCGTTTGAAACGTTAGCACAAAATAAAAACTTGCACTTCAACGTCCACCAAAGTCACCGAAGTTTAGACGCACAATTTGATGCTGACAAACTGGAGAAAATTACGACCAATTTACTGTCCAACGCTTTTAAGTTTACACCCTCCAACGGAAGGGTCGGAGCAGAGGTAGAATATATTCCCAAAGAAACTACGATAGACGTGATATTGACGGTGTCCGACAATGGAATCGGGATTGACGCCCAGCGACTTCCGCGCATTTTTGACCGCTTTTATCAGGTGGACGATACTTCGCATCGAAACTATGAAGGCACGGGAATCGGGTTGGCTTTGGTGAAAGAACTCGTGGAAATTCTCAAAGGACGTATTTCGGTAAAAAGTGAGGTAAATAAAGGGACAACGTTTCGGGTAGAGTTTGCTTTGATGGCTTCGCCCGCCGACATGACTGCCGCAGAGGCCACCTTTGAAATCAGCCATACCGATACATCCATCTCTTTGTTGTTGACCGAAGCGGCGCAAGAACAAAACCTTGTTCCCGCCGACGACCAGCCCGTGTTGCTCATCGTGGAAGACAACCCAGATTTGCGGCTCTACCTTCGAAAGATTTTTGAGACGCAATACCAAATCATAGAAGCCAACGACGGGCAGCAAGGGCTGGAAATAGCCCTACAAAACGTGCCTGATATGGTCATAACGGATTTGATGATGCCCCGCCTCGATGGGTTTGGGCTGTGTGAACGCCTAAAAACCGACGAACGGACGAGCCATATTCCTGTGGTATTGTTGACGGCCAAAGCCACCCTAACCGACCGCCTGGAGGGGCTAGGCTTGGGGGCAGATGAGTACCTTCAGAAGCCCTTTAATAAAGACGAATTGGTGATTCGGGTCAAAAATTTGCTTCAGCAGCGCAGGTTGCTCCGCGAAAAATTCAGTTTGCGTTTGGCAACGCTGCCCAACGAACCTGCGGTAGGCAACGAAGTGTCCCAACAGCTGGACAATCAATTTATTCAGCGCAT
The DNA here is from genome assembly GCF_000482465.1 of Runella limosa DSM 17973. Classification (GTDB taxonomy): domain Bacteria; phylum Bacteroidota; class Bacteroidia; order Cytophagales; family Spirosomataceae; genus Runella; species Runella limosa. Next base: position 203,371 of record NZ_KI519429.1, on the reverse strand, counting down.
TCGGGCGGTGATTGATGCCCATTTGAGTGAAAGTAACTTCGACGTGGATGGATTATGTAAAGAATTGGGCATAAGCCGTACCAATTTACACCGCAAATTAAAAGCCCTGACGGGTACCTCTGCGACCGAGTTTATTCGCAAAATACGCCTGCAACGGGCGGCACAATTGGTGCAGCAAAATACCCTCACAGTCTCAGAGATTGCGTATCAAGTGGGGTTTGAAAGTTTGTCTTATTTCTCCAAATCGTTCCAAGAAGAGTTTGGAATGTCTCCTTCAGAATATGGCCGCACTGTCGAATAATTGCCAGAAATAGCTCAAGTTTGCTTGTTGTAACTATCTCATAATCAGGCAGTGGAACATTAGAGCAAAAGATTGGAACATTAGAGCAAAAGATTGAGAAGGCGGATTTGACGTGATTTTGTGGACGCAATGTATGTTTGTGACAGTTGGGTAACCCTACTTCCAAACATGCACAACCTTTACAAAATCAACCATGAAAAAATTCTTCTATCTCTTCGTGCTTATGTTTCTGAGCCAACAAATTTTGGCGCAGAACCCCTTCATCACCCGTTGGGATTTGTCAAAGCCTGGTTCGGGGTCTAATAACCGACTCGCGATGAGTACTGCTACTTCGGGTATAGTGGGCTATACGTGGACGACCGTTCCTGCGGGGACAAGCGGTATGGGAACTTTTAATGGAGGATTTCTGATCATTGCAGATTTACCCGCCAATGCCATCATTGATTTAAGTATTGCCCCTTCCAATTTCCAACAAATAAGAATGGCCAGCGGCACTGACCGCCAGCGCTTGATGGAAATCAAACAATGGGGTGATGTAGCTTGGACAAGTATGGAAGGTGCTTTTTCTGGGTGTAGTAATATGACCCTAACGGCCGCTGATGTGCCGAATTTGACGGGGGTGACGAATATGAGTTCTATGTTTAGCGGTTGTAGTTCCTTTAATCAAGCACTTCCTGATGGTTTCAATACCTTGTCGGTGACTGATATGAATAATATGTTTGCTAGTTGTACTTCCTTTAATCAAGCGCTTCCCGAAAGTTTCAACACCTCGTCAGTGACTAATATGAGTGCTATGTTTAGTAATTGTACTTCCTTTAATCAAGCGCTTCCCGAAAGTTTCAATACCTCGTTGGTGACCAATATGAGTGGTATGTTTTTTGGTTGTAGTATCTATAACAAGCCTTTACCGAATAACTTTATCACCTCGTCGGTGACCAATATGAATGCTATGTTTCGGGGCAGTAGGGCCTTTAATCAATCCCTAAGCACCTTCAATACCTCGTTGGTGACCAATATGTCTTATATGTTTTTTGATGCTATAGTTTTCAATCAAAGCTTGGAAGCTTGGGGGACGAAGCTTAATGCCAATGTGAATTTGGTGTATTTTCTGGATTACAGCGGGATGAATACAGCTAACTACGATGCCACGCTCAGGGGCTTCAATGCGAGTGGCGTAACGGGAAGAGACATGGGGGCTGCGGGGCTAAAATACTGCGATTCGGAGGGGAATAGGGCTAGTTTAACTTCGGCCAAAAGCTGGAGAATTAGCAGCGATTTAAGTGCAGTTCCTGCTCCGCCAACGGTAGGGACAAGAACGCAGCCAACTTGCACAACATCGACAGGCTCGGTGGTGTTGAGCGGTTTACCTGCCAGTGGAACATGGACGTTGACGCGTAATCCTGGGTCGGTCACGAGCACGGGTAATGGCACAACGACGACGGTAACCGGCTTAACTGAAGGTACTTATACATTTACGGTGACGAATGCGGAAGGTTGTACTTCTTTGGCTTCCGCAAACGTGGTTATCAATGCGGCGCCGTCAGTTCCGAACGTTAACTTAGCAGCTATCGAAAACTCTGGTACTGTTACCAATGATGGGACTATTTGTGCAGGGGCGTCAGTTACTTTGGGTGTGCCTGACGGAGGGACTGGTACGACTTACAGTTGGAGCAATGGAGAAACGACAAACAGTATTACTGTCAGTCCAATCGCAACGACAACTTATAGCGTCACTGTGACTAGAGATGGGTGTAGTTTGACAAACAACCGAACAATCACGGTTAACGAACTCTCCAGTGTCAGCATTCAAATAACCGAAAATTCAGGGGTAGCGGCCAATGATGGTATTGTTTGTGAAAACGACCCTGTTACTTTAAAAGCTAGCGATGGTGGGATTTTATATCAGTGGAATGATGCTTCAACAGCCCAAAGTATTACCGTAAATCCGAGTGTGACAAGTACTTATTCGGTAAATTACCAAGATTCTAGATGGTGTGTTGCAACGGCCAGTGTCGAGATTAATGTGGTAGCACCTACGACCTATTATGCCGACTTGGACAACGATGGTTATTCGAGCGGTACGACTTTGATGCAGTGCGAGCGCCCAGCAGGATATAAATTAGTGACTGAATTATCAGCAACCAGTGGAGATTGCAACGACAACAACGCTGATATTAAGCCAGGGGCTACCGAAATCTGCGATGGCATCGACAACAACTGTGATGGTATCATCGATGGTGGCACCGTTTGTCCCGCCGATTATACCATCAGCACCACAGGCGGTGTCATTACCATTACCGATGTGTCGGGTAATGGCGAAACGCTGAACATTTCAGAAAGTGGTGCTAATATTCGCTTTGCTACTGTACCTGCTACCCGAACTTACTCCCTAAATGGCGGTGCAACAACGGCTTTCAGCACGCCTGCCGACGTAGCACTTTCGGAAGTTTCTAGCATTGTGGTCAATACCGAAGTAGGAGATGACATTATCAGTATAGGGGAATTCAACATTACTAATCTTCTCCCCAGTTTGACCATCAATGGCGGGGCAGGAGATGACCACGTGAATTTTAATGGTGACATTACTTTTGCTACTGATGCCAACCTAGACGTAGATTTACAAAACGATACTGCTACCCCTGGCATTGACGCGGTGGACTTTAGCTCGGGGGCGAATCTCATTCTTTCGGGTACAGGTACGGCTACGTTGAAAGTAAGCAAAGGTGTAAGATTGGACAACAACGCATCACTCGAAACCAGTAATGGTAACCTGATAGTAGATTCCAACCGAGGTACGGCTGTTGTTGGTGGTTTTTATTGTGTACTGGTAGATGGTGCAACACTGCGAGTCAATGGCACTGGTGTGCTCAGTATCAAGGGCAAAAGTGAAAACCTGCCGTCGGTACCCGTACCCGTATATGGCGTATATGTCAGAAACGGAGGAGTGATCAGTGGCGGCATCAGTGGTACAGCGACCATCGAAGGGGTAGGTTTTTCAATGATTGGTAGTGGTGCTGGTGTAAATGTCACAGGGACAAATTCACGTATTACTTCTTTGGGAAGTCATGTTGTTGTCATCGGTACAAGTAATAACACGGGTTCGGGTGCTCTAAATCGAGGGGTAATAGTAGCTACAGGTGGAACAATCACTGCGGGTGGCAGCGGGAATGTAAGCGTGACTGGTACAGGTGGTAGTGTTAGCAATGGTAATGCAGGTGTCTATGTGGCTGGTAATACAAGTACGATGATTACCTCCTCGGGAGGAAATGTGAGCGTAACAGGAACAGGGGGCGGTACTGGTAACAGCATAGCTAATTATGGTATTTGGCAGGAGTCAGGCGGTACGATTACGGCAGGTGGCAGTGGTTCGGTAACGGTACAAGGTACGGGAGGAACAACTACTGGAAACGACAACTATGGTGTTTATCTCACTGGAGCCAATACGCAAATCACCTCTGGCGGTGGTAATGTCAGTGTAACTGGTCAAGGGGGCGGCTCGGGTAGTTCTGCCTCTAATTCTGGGGTTTTCCTAAGTTCTGCTAAAATCACTGCAGGTGGCACGGGTACAGTAACTGTAAATGGCACAGGAGGCAATACCATGGGTGGTGATAATTACGGGGTATATGTGAGTTCGAGTACCGCGCAGATTAACTCCTCAGGTGGTGCAATCAGCGTAACTGGGCAAGGTGGTGGAGGCACTTCAGCAGGCGGACGCAATTATGGGATTTACAGTAGTGGTATAATTTCTGCTGGTGGCACGGGTAGCGTAACGGTAAATGGTACAGGTGCAAACACAAGCGGAATTAGTAATCATGGGATATATTTTACTGGAGGGAGCATAAATAGTACCAATGGGAACATCAATATCACGGCACAAGGTGGTGGCTCAGGCACATCATCTAATAATAGGGGAATGAGTATCCATGGTGGCGCTCAGGTATTGGCTGGTGGTAGTGGTAATGTAGTAATACAAGCCAACGGGAGTACAGGCACGGCGGCTGGTGCTAACCACGGCCTTAATATAGATGGTGAAGGTAGTTTAATAAGTTCTACTGGTGGCAATGTAACGATAAATGCAGTAGGTGGGGGGACGGCGGCGAGTGACGCTAATTTTGGAATCTATATGAGATTCGAGTCACAGATCAGAGCAGGTGGTAGTGGTACTGTAACTCTCACTGGCCAAGGTGGGTCAGGGACTGGTCTTAGTAATCACGGCGTAAACATCGGTAATGCTGGCACTCAAATCACATCAAGCGGCGGCAATATCATCATTACAGGTATTGAGGGCGGATCGAGCGGCGTTGGTATCAATCATCAATCTCCAGCCACCATCACGACGGCTACCAGTGGAGGCAACATAACCCTGATAGCCAACAGCATGAGTTTGGCAGGTACGGTCAGTACCCAAGTACCAGGGGGTAGCACCACGTTGCGACCCTATACCAACAATGTCGCCATCAACCTAGGCACGGCGACGAATACGACAGGCGGCCCCTTGGGGCTCAGTGATACTGAACTCGATCAAATTACGACGGGTACGCTTGTTATCGGTAATGCCAACAGTGGAATCATTGATGTTTCATCTGCCATCACCCGCCCAGCCAGTACCAACGTACAATTGGTTAGCAGTGGAGATGTGCTCATCAGCGATGGGGGCTTCGATACGGGTGGCGGAACGATGTCCCTTTCATCAGTGGCTGTTAAGCCCACTTTCAGTGATACAGACGTGACGGCCAGCAGATTGTCTTTTGCGAGTAATTTAAGCATCGTCATCAATGGAACCACCTTGGGTAACGGCACGAGCAGTACTTATACCCAACTCAAAATAACAGGTGAGGTTAACCTCGCGGGAGTAAATTTGCTTTTGACGGGTACTTACGTACCCGTAGGCGGTAATACCTTCACCATTGTGGACAATGACGGTAGTGACGCCATTTTAGGAACATTTACGGACTTATTGGAAGGAGCAACGATTCCTAATTTCAGAGGAAGTGGATTGACGGCGACCATTAGTTACATGGGAGGGTCGGACAATAATGATGTGGTGATAACGGTTAATGCGCCAATCGTTGTTTCTATCAACAATCCAACAGTCGTCGAAAGCAGTACGGGAACGGTGACCATGAGCTTCAATGTAACGATGAATACAGCCTCGGATGCGGACGTTTCCCTCAACTATGCTACGGTTGATAATACCGCCACTACCGCCGACGGCGACTATCAGTCCAACTCAGGGACGCTTACTTTTACAGCGGGCCAAACGAGCAAACAAGTCGATGTGACCATCAACGGTGATTGTAAGACGGAATCCGCAGAAACGCTGCTGCTTCGCCTGAGTAATTTAATCACCAACGGCCGCAATGTTCGTTTTAGCAATAGTGGCACGACCCTTGATGGCACGGGCACAATTCAAAACGCGGCGAATCCCATCACATTTACTGCTCCCACGGTAACGCCGCCTAGTTGTAGTACGGCAGGGACGATTGTGGTCAATGCGACTGCAAGTAGTTCGCTGGAATACAGCATTGATGATGGCAGTAGTTGGCAAGGTAGTGCAACCTTCAACAACCTATCGGCGGCTAATTATCAACTAAAAGCGCGTCTTCAGGCTTCTTCGAGTTGTGAAGCCACATACGGGAGCAATCCAGTGGTGCTGACTTCGCCTTTTACCGCTTCAACCACGACCGATACATGGACGGGCTGCGTTTCAACCGATTGGGCGACGGCGGGCAACTGGCAAGATGGCACTGTGCCAACGGTGAATGACGACGTAGTGATTCCGAACACCAGCAACAAACCCGAGATTATGGCAGGGACGTTGGCGGTTGCCAAGTCGATGGAGGTGCTGTCTAGTGCAAGGCTGACGCTGAATGCGTCGGGGAATTTGACCATCAATGGCTCAAAAATTGAATCAGGCCCCCTTACTTCAGCGTTGATTGTCCGAGGTGGTACGGTGGTTAACAACGGTTTGCTCGTGCTTGGCAATTCTTCCAGTGTTGGCAGCGTAGGGCTAAGCAACTACGGTACATTTACCAACGCAGGGGAGCTTCGCATCGACCGTTTCACCGCCGCTGGTCTTAACAATGCCTCCATCAATACCTTTACCAATTCGGGCAAAATCATCATCGGAGCCAACGCAACGGGTGGGGTGATTGGCTTGGTGAGTGCAGGTACGTTTACCAATCTTGCGGGTGGGGAAATCAACATTAGCCAAACTAGCCAAACGGCGTTGAATAGCGCGGGCGATTTTACCAATAGTGGCAAAATTATTCTGAGTGATGTAGGTGACAGGGGGCTAGACTTCACTCCGTCGATTGCTGCTACTTTTTCAAACAACGGAAGTGGGGAAATTACCATCAATGGTGTTGTTCAATACGCAATCAATGTCAGTGGTGGTACTTTTACCAACAGCGCTAAAATTACGATAGGGGGCACAGGCAGTGCAGGTTCTACGGGGATTCTGAACTCGGGAACTTTCAACAACAATCAGGGGGGCGAATTAAGTATTGACCGAACAAGTTTCAACGGTATTTTCAACTATGCTACTTTTGTCAATGCGGGTAAAGTAAGTATTGGAACCAACACAGGCGGAACACTTGTGGGCATAAGGAGTCAAGGGACGTTTACGAATCGGGCTTGTGCTACGCTCATTATGACCTCACCGATTAATAACACGGGGACTAACTCATTTACTAATTCGGGTTATTTTAGGGTAAGTACTGCGAGTGCGCATACAAATTCTATTTCGGGCTTAGTGAATAATGGTGTCATTGAATACCCGGTTGGTAATGCCATACCCAACGTAGTCAACAACGGGATTATTGCTGTTCCCATCTCAGGATGTAGTCCAGCGCTGCAAATAGGGGCTAGTAATACGTTGACCGTTGGGACTACGTGGTACCAAGAGGCTGCCCTAACTACCTCGGCAGGGACGTATCAATTGGCGTCAAACAGCTTCAGCAGCACGCGTAGTTTTCCAGGAACATACGTCAATTATTTTTCAGTAAGCGATGCCACCAACAGTTGTTCTTACGTAGCCTCCGTCAGTCAGACGCTGGGCGCACTACCGACGATAACCACTGGTCCAAGTCCAGCCATTTGTGCAGGCAGTAATTCATTCACCATACCTTACACTGCCACAACAGGCTCGCCAACAACCTATTCTATTTCGGGGGTAGGCATTACTGGGGCGAGCAATGCACCTTTGCCTACCACGCCAATCGTTGTTAATTTAAGTGATCCTGCTTCAGGCAATTTGATCAACTATACATTAACAGTAAGTAATGCGGGAGGCTGCACGTCGAATATAATAACAGGGAGTGTGACAGTAAATGCTGCTCCAACGGCCAATATCATTTATGGAGGCAGTCCTTTTTGCAAAAGTTTAACATCGGCGGTAGTGACCTTAACTGGTAGCGGCGGCGGAACATTTAGTTCCACGTCGGGTTTGAGTATTGACGGGACGACGGGTGCAATCAATCCAAGTACATCCACGGCGGGGACTTACACGGTGACGTACACAATTGCTGCGGCAGGTGGCTGTTCAGAGGTGATAGCGACAACAAGCGTGACGATTACAACAAGTCCAAGTGCAACAATAAATTATGGCGGCACACCATACTGCAAAAGTGTGACGAGTGCAGCGGTAATATTAACTGGTAGCAGCGGCGGGACGTTTAGTTCCACGTTGGGTTTGACTCTTGACGGGACGACTGGTGCAATCAATCCAAGTACATCTACGGCGGGTACTTACACGGTTACGTATTCTCTTGGTGCGTCTGGCGGTTGTTCGGCAGTGAGTGCGACTGCAAGTGTTGTTATCACTGATGTTCCAAGTGCAACAATAAATTATGGCGGAACACCATACTGCAAAAGTGTGACAAGTGCAGCGGTAACATTAACTGGCAGCAGCGGCGGAATGTTCAGTTCCACTTCAGGTTTGACTCTTGACGGGACGACTGGTGCAATCAATCCAAGTACATCGACGGCGGGGACTTACACGGTGACGTATTCGCTTGCGGCATCGGGCGGTTGTTCGGCAGTGAGTGCGACGGCAAGTGTTGTTATCACTGATGTTCCAAGTGCAACAATAAATTATGGCGGAACACCATACTGCAAAAG
>NZ_KI519429.1:0-193694 GCF_000482465.1 Runella limosa DSM 17973 | reverse complement strand
CGTTTAGTTCCACATCGGGTTTGAGCCTTGACGGGACGACGGGTGCAATCAATCCAAGTACATCTACGGCAGGGACTTACACAGTAACGTATTCGCTTGCGGCGTCAGGTGGTTGTTCGGCAGTGAGTGCGACGGCGAATGTGACAATTACGGATACACCGAGTGCGACAATCAATTATTCAGGCAGTCCTTTTTGCAAAAGTTTAACCAGCGGAGCGGTGACCTTGACTGGCAGCAGCGGCGGGGCATTCAGTTCCACTTCAGGTTTGACTCTTGATGGGATGACGGGCGCAATCAACCCAAGTACATCTACGGCAGGTACCTACACGGTGACGTATTCGCTTGCATCGTCAGGCGGTTGCGCAGCAGTGAGTGCGATGGCGAGTGTGACAATTACGGATATACCAAGTGCGACGATAAATTATGCCAATACTCCTTTTTGCAAAAGTGTGACAAGTGCAGCGGTGACCTTAACAGGTAGCAGCGGCGGGACGTTTAGCTCAACGTCGGGCTTGAGTATTGACGGGGCGACTGGCGCAATCAATCCAAGTACATCGACGGCAGGTACCTACACGGTGACGTATTCGCTTGCATCGTCAGGCGGTTGCGCAGGGGTAAATGCGACGACGGTTGTTGCTATTCAAGGCAAACCTACCATTACCCTTAGTACGCTCCAACAAGTGTTGGTAGAAGGCAACAACCCTGTTTTGTGTGATACAGATGCGAATCCTGTGAATAGTTTACAGTTTAATGTTTCGGGTTTGTGCGTGGTTGGTTCGCCTGTTTGGCGGGTTCAAGTGGGTAACGGCGCGTGGAGTGCATGGTCAGCAACTGCTCCAGTTTCCCAACCATCGAATAACCAACCCCACCGCTACCAATCGGCCTGCGATGCCAATTGTACTTCGACCTATTCAGGCGTAATAGAATTGACGATTAATAACCGCGCCACTGTTCCACAAAACGTGTCGCTGGTGGTAGATGGCGTGACAGTTGCCGTGGGCGAGACCAAAGAAGTGTGTAGTTTGGTTACAATTCCGCTGACGTTTAATGCCAATTGTGCGGCGGGTGAAATCGTGCTTTACTCAGTGGATGGTGGTGAATATTCATCGGGTGTGCCAACGGGCTTGGTGGATAATCAATTCCATAATTACCGCGTACGTTGTCGTAAATCAGACGGAACGCCTTCTTGCGTGGAATCTGAATCGGGTGTGATGCGGTTAAAGTTGGTGACTATTCCTACTGCACCGACGGTGTCGTTGTCAGCAACAAGCAGTTGTGATGCTTCTGCCAGTTTCAGTGGATTGTCATCCTGCGGAAGTTTGCGAACAGTTTGGTACAATGCAGCTACGAACGTGGCTCTGCCAAGTTTACCATCAACCGTTCCAAGTGCCACGACGTCTTACTACGCTCGTTGTCAAACGGAAAACGGTTGTGTGAGTGAGAAAAGTAATGTGGTGACGTTTACCTTGACACCAACGCAAGTAGCGCCTGTAATTACGGTTTCGCAAGAGATTGTTTGCACAGGAACGACGGTCACCATTTCGGCGAACTGCCCTGCGGGAAGCCAAACGTTCTGGAACACAGGTGTGACTGCGCCAAGTTTTGAAGTGGCTTTCAATAACGTGACCAAACAAACGTACTGGGCTAAGTGTCTTTTTGACGGTGGTTGTCAAAGTTCAGAAAGTATTCGTAAAGATATTTACTGGAATGCTTTTGTGGTGACGTTGATCAACGTGGGTGAAACCAAATCGGCGGTGAAACCAGCGAATGACAAATCATTGTGGAGTAGCCAGTTCATCACGCGCGACGGTGGACCTGAATTGGAGCAAAGTACGCAGCAAAACCCGACTTTGTATTTTGTAGAAAACGCCAATAAAATAGCCCCTCGCTACTGGACAATCAACGTAGAAGCCTGCGGCTTGAGTACGGACGGTTCATTGACTTTTGATATGTTGGCGACACCTGAAATGGGGGTGATTCGCTCATTCAACACACATGAGAACAACGCACCGTACTTCATGTACGCTAACCGCGAAGGCTGGACTGAGCTTTATGCCCAAAATCATCCTGCCTACGGTTTCTACCAAGACAACGGTGCGGGCGGTAACGTCTATGACGCAGGTTTACCGAAAGGTTTGTACAAACTAGGTATTCGTTATTGGGACATGAAAGGTTGGGGCAGTATCTATCCTTCAACGCGCCAACCACAGGGTAATGTGTTGGCCTATCAAGAATACTGGTTCAGAATCCAATCGAAAGATGGCGTGGGCGTAGGCGCAGCGAGGACAGCGGAGAGCGGTGGCGAAGAGAAAGGGGTATTAGTTCCCCCATTGGGACGGTCCGCCGCGCGGGCTAGGGGGCTGGCTATCCTCCCCAATCCCGTCACCAACATCCTTCGCCTTCAAGTACAAGACAGCAAGGGGCAATCGGTACAAACAGAACTGTTAGATGCGTCGGGGCGTCAGGTGTTGCGTCGGACTTTTAGTCCTGAAACGAATGCGCATTATGAAGAAATGAACGTTGAAATGCTTCCTGAAGGATTGTACTTATTACGGGTCATTACAAATGACAAACAGGAGACATTGAAAGTGATTAAAAAATAATAGGTGTGAATTAAAGCCCCCAACAATACTAGATTTTGGGGGCTTTAATTTATTTCCATTCAGAAGGGCTTTGTTGGAAACGTTCTTGAAATACTTTTGAAAAATAAGAAAGACTTTCAAATCCAACTTTATAAGCAATTTCGGAAACAGACGCATCGCCATTTTTTAACATTTGAGCGGCTTTATCAAGGCGATAATTTCTTACGTATTCAATAATGGTCTGATTTGTAAGTGCCTTTAGTTTTCGACGAAGCTGAGTGCTTGAAATAGATAAACTCTTAGCCAAGTTTTCCATTTCAAAGGCCGAATTGCTGATATTTTTCTCTAATACATGATTTATTTTCTCTAAAAATTCTTTGTCATGGATTTGGGGCTGAATTGTTGGCTCTGCTTCCGTTGTTAAGAGTTTTGGTGTGTTGTATTTTTGGCGAATATTTTCACGAATTTTTATCAAATTACGAACCCGAATTTGCAATTCATCGGTATTGAATGGCTTAGAAAGATAATCGTCGGCACCTAACTCAAGACCTACTAGACGGTCTTCAATGGCGGCTTTGGCAGTCAGCATCACCACTGGAATGTGGCTTGTTCGCATGTCGGTTTTGAGCTGCTTGCAAAATTCAAACCCATCCAAATATGGCATCATCAGGTCGCAAATGGCCAAATCTGGAATAGTCTCCAATGCTTTTTCTAATCCATCTTTCCCATCTTTTGCCTCAATAATAAAGAAAGTTGCTTCAAACTGGCTCCGAATGTACGCGCGTAAATCTGCGTTGTCTTCTACAATAAGTAGCACGGGGTACTCTTCTTCGTTTGTCGTTTTATTTTCTAAAACATTGTCAGAAATTTTAGCAGTATTGTTGAAATGTAAAGTGTTTGTTGTGCTCTCTGGTTTTTTATCTAAAAATTCAGTAGGTAGCTTGATATTAAAGGTAGTTCCTCGTCCTAGCTCGCTTGCTACACTAATTGTTCCACCCAATACTTCTACTAGCTCTTTTACCAAAGCTAAACCCACCCCTGTTCCTTCATAATTACGTTGTGTACTGTCGTCAATTTGGTAAAATCGTTCAAATATTTTGGGTAAACTTTCTTTATCTATCCCAATGCCATAATCTTTGACTTCTATCAATAATGAAGTGTCAGAATAATCAGCTCGTATCTGAATACGTCCATTTTCTGGGGTAAATTTAAAAGCGTTAGAAAGTAAATTGGTTGTAATTTTTTCAATTTTATCCGCATCAAAATAAGCAAATTGATGCTCCCGACTTTGTTGATATTGGAACAATATATTTTTGTCTTGTCCTAGAGATTCAAACGAAGAAAATATGTACTGTAAAAATTGAGATAAATCGCCTTCTTGCAACTGAACTTCCATTTTTCCCGCTTCTAATTTGCTTAAATCCAACAACTGACTAATCAATGACAGTAATCGTTCGGCATTTCGCTGCATCATTTGAAAAATAGTGCGTCTAGGAAACTCCTTTTGCAAATCTTGCAGGGGAGATAAAAGCAAAGTCAATGGAGTACGAAACTCGTGGGATATATTGGTGAAAAATCGGGTTTTTAGGGTGTCTAATTCCGCCAAACGTTCCGCTTCTTTTTGCTCAAATAGCAGCTGACGGGCTAATTCCTCCCTTCGTGTTTGCAAGCGATAATAAATAAAATACCCCACCAACAGCGTCACAAGTAGCAACAAAGAAACAAACGCAATCCAAAATCGCGAGTTTTGGGTTTGTTGATTGGCTAGTTCGGCTTGTAGTTTTAGTTTTTCAGAGTCAAACCGAACCGACGCTTCAACTGCTGATTTGCTTAGGTCATCTTTTTTGATTTTACTTTGGGCATCCTGAAACAAAAATTCGTGTTTTAGGGCACTTTTATAATCACCAAGCAAGGTGTCGGCAATCATCCTACTTCGATAGATATCGCTGTGTGCGGGGTACCATGCCGCCTTGTCAGTGTTGAGTTCGGCCACTTTTATGGCTTGGTTGTAATAGTGCGTTACTTCCGCTGGATTTCGTTTGTGGCCAGCTACTTGGCACAAATTACTGTACAATTTAGAGAGGTCTTCGTAGCCGTCGGGCTTGAAACGGAGCCGATACCACAACTCTTTTTTAAAGTAAGGTTCGGCTTCGTTGGGGTTGGGAAAGTGCGCCAAAATGATTTCTCCAATGTTGCCATTCAAAGCACCAATGCGAAGGCTGTCTTTGCGCGTATGCACTTGTGCAATGCCTAACTGATTGTATCGAATGGCCTCTTGGTACTGTTTTTTTTCTACCAAACACAACGCAATGTTGCGGTACAACTGAATGCGGTGAAAATCAACGGGGTCATTCTGAATGTACGTTTCGCCTTCTTTTAAGTATTTTAAAGCCGTTTCTGCGTCCGAAGCTCGCTTTAAATAATACAAGGCCAAATAAGTAAGGCGGTAACCTGCAAAGGCGAAATTTTCGTAGCCGATTTTTCGAAAAGCTAAATCTGCCGCCAACAAATGGTTGATACATTTGCTGGAAACGTCGCGGGTCAAGTACAGTGTCACCCCCATGTTGTGTTCGACGTCGGCCAAAAAAGCGGTTTTAAGAGTGCTTGAAGGTAGTTTTTCTAACTTTTTTACTACGTTTTGAAAACGAGAGTAGGCGATTTCGATGTTTTTTTGTTTGCCCCCCAGTAAGTAGTATGCCCTTAAATAATCGGCATAAATAGCCAACAGTTGGTCATTGGACTGCAGGCCATGTTTTTTTATGATGTCTATTTGAGCAAAGGCGGAAGTGCTGTCTAAGTTATACCAGACTAAATGTTGTTGTAATAGCAAGCTATCCAAGCGAGCCTGTCCTTTCAGAGATAAATAGGTATCGATTTTACTTTGGGCTTGGGCTATATTTTCTCCTCCAACTATTCCCCAAAGGCAAAATAGCAATGATTTGAGAGAAAAGCTATATACCAACTGGAGGGACGCAGGCAGTTTTCGATACATAAGATACTGTTGAGTCGTAAAGAGGGTAAATTGGAATGGATTAGAGAGCAAAAATAGACAAAAAAGCGGTATCAGTGAGCGTTTCGCCCGTCGTTGTTTGCATTTCACCTAGGCTATTTTGTCACTTCACCTGCTGTTACGTTTGAGAGGGGCTGGTTTTCGGAGAATTTTGTACCGAAAACAAACCATAACAAAGGCCATGAAAACAAAGCTTTTCTTTTTGCTACTTTTGGGATATTACTCTTTTGTCCAATCTACCCAAACCGTCGGGAATTTTCGCTTACCATCAGCAAGGGTTTTTGTCCATACCGTTCTATCGTCTAACCTTTTAATTTGTTAAATTTCCCATGAATTCAACAACCATTATTTCTGTCATAGGCGCTACGGGGCGTTTGGCCATTCCCGTAGTGAAAGCCCTCTTGGCTTACGGCTATCAAGTACGGGCAGTGGTGCGTAATCCCGAAAAAGCCAAACAATTGCTCCCAAAAGAAGTGACATTTGCGGTGGCTGATGTGCGCGACGTACCAAGTTTGTCGCGCGCTTTGAAAGGCAGTACTTACGTTTACGTCAATCTAAGTGCCGAGGAGAATGGCGCGAAAAGCTCGTTTTTTTTGGAGCGAGAAGGCGTCAAAAATATCGTGGAGGCGTGTCAAGCGGTAGGTGTTCAGCAAATTTTGAAGATTGGTGCGTTAGGTGCTCACCCGTCGATTCGCCAGCCTAAGGAATTTTACCAAAATCAAACCCGCCGCGAGGGGCATCGTTACATCGAAGAATCGGGTATTCCGTTTACGATTTTTCACCCAACGTGGTTTTTGGACAGCATCGAATGGGCCATCAAAAAAGAAACCTTGCAGTGGGTGGGAAAACCCGTAGAATTTTATTGGACTAATTCGACCGATTATGCCCAATGGGTCGCCAAAGCGGTAGGAAACCCAACGGCTTATTACCAACATTACGTAGTACAAGGACGCGAAAAAATGGACTACGAAGCCGTTTATCAACGGCTAAAAGCCCAAAAACCTTCCCTGAAATTGCAAGTTTTACCTCTCTGGATGGTTAAAGTAATTGGGTTTTTCTCGCCAACCATGAAGAGTTTGGCCGACTTGTTTGCCTTTTATGAAGGTACCACCGAAGATTTTTACGGTCAAGCACTTTGGAAAGAACTTGGCGAGCCGAGCACGTCATTGGAGGCATTTTTGAAGAACCAAAAGGTGTAAATATTCCGTATATTTGATAAAAAATGAGGAAATTTCGCATGGAACCTCCCTACATCAACGACCGCAAAGTACGACTAATTGGCATTCCACTTTTAAGTATTTTGCTTCCAATCGTGATGAACAAAGAAGTCTTTACGGGCGGAAATGCCAAAGATATTTTTTATTGGGTAAGCTCGTGTTTTATGAACACGTTCTTGATTTGGGAGGGCAACCGTGCAATGTTTATTTTGATGCGGAAGAAATTTCCTCATTACCGCCAAACCGCCCGTCGGCTTATTTGGCAGACTTTGGTGGGCTTGATTTATACCTTGGTCGTGAGCGCTTTTATTGATTACTTTTTTTGTTCCAACATCTCCAATTTCGACCGTATCAATGAGGTGTTGATTGGGTTTAAAATCAGCCTCATTCCGACTATTATTGTGACGTTGATGTATGAAAGTGCCTTCTTTTTTCAATCGTGGAAATCGCACGTCCAAAAGACCGAAGCCCTAGCTCGCGAAAATGTACAGTCGCAATTGGACGCGCTTAAAAATCAGCTGGATCCTCATTTTTTGTTCAATAGTCTCAATACGTTGGCCTCGCTCATCGACGATGAAAATAGCCCCGCCCAAAACTACCTCGACAAGCTGTCGGACGTGTATCGGTACGTGTTGGTAAGTCGGGAAAAAAATACCGTAACCTTGGAGGAAGAAATGCAGTTTTTGGATGCGTACATTTATCTTAATAAAATTCGATTTCGGGAAAATTTGCAGGTAGAAACCCAGCTTTTGACCGATACAAGCCAGTTGCACGTAGCGCCGTTGAGTATTCAGATGTTGATTGAGAATGCGATTAAACACAACGTGGTTTCTAAAGAAAAGCCGTTGAAAATCAGGATTGTACAAGAAGATGGGTTTTTGACGGTAGAGAACAACCTTCAAGAAAAAATGACCTTTGAGAAATCGACCAAAGTGGGGCTTCAAAACATCATCAATCGCTACCGACTGCTGACCGAACAACAAGTTGAAATCCTGCGAAATGAGTGGTCATTTAAAGTAAAACTGCCCTTGTTAGAAGCCTAAAGTCATGAAAGCTATCCTGATAGAAGACGAATATCCCGCCGCCGAACGCCTTGAGAAGCTGATTAAAAAAATTGATAAAGAAATAGAAATTGTGGCGGTTCTTGACAGTATCGAAAGCTCGAAACGTTGGTTTTCAACGCATCCTGCACCCGATTTGATATTTTCCGACATCCAGCTTTCCGACGGACTCAGTTTTGCGATTTTTGAATCAATGGCGATTGCTAGTCCCATTATTTTTACGACTTCCTACGACGAATACGCTATCAAAGCCTTCAAAGTCAAGAGTATAGATTACTTGCTAAAACCTATCAAACCGCAAGAATTGGAAGCAGCGATTACGAAGTTTAAGGAAAGCCAACGGGTTTTTTCTGCCAATGATTACACCTTAAAAATTCAGTCGCTGCTAGATTCAATGCCTGCCGTGGGGCGAAAGCATAAAACACGCTTTTTAGTGCCCTACAACGACCAATTGTTGCCCATTCCGCAGGAAGAAATCGCCTATTTTTATACGACCAACGAAATGGTGTGTTTGGTCCGAAGCGATAACCGTCAGTTTTTGGTCGATTATACCCTCGAAGAGTTAGAACGGTTGCTCAACCCCACGCTGTTTTTTCGGCTCAATCGGCAGTACATCGCTTCGTTGGCTGCTGTGCAGAAGATTCATACTTATTTTAACGGCAAGCTCAAACTCGAACTTCAGCCCGAGCCCTCGCACGACATCCTCGTAAGCCGCGAAAAGGCCCCGCATTTTAAAGCGTGGATGGAGGGGTAGGGACTTGTTACTTTGCGTCGTTGAACCCATCTTGGACTCCAATCATAAAAGCTGTGATGCTAGCAATCGCCAAAAAGATGATGACTGAAATCAATAAACTGCGAATGAATAAACCGATTTTAGAGTAGCCAAACACCGAAAAATACTGATAATAAAACCAAATTGAAAAGACTAAAATTAGACTTCCTGTACCAACGAAGAAGTAATTAAGAGGAATGACGTTTTTGAATACAATTGCAAGGAGCGTAAAAACGATGGCAATAAGTAACTCCCCAGAAACTTTGTAAATGTTAAGGACCAAGTGCTCGGTATAGTTCTGCTCACTTTTTCGAAAAAATAGAAGACTAAACAATGCCAAAAAAGGTATTCTGAGCATGGTAACTATTTTGGGATTTGCACTCATTAATTCTTCAAATCGGGTCAGTAATTGTTGGTCATCTGAAAAATAGTTGGTGGTATCTATTAGTTTGACATCTGAAATACTTCCAATAAAATGCCCCAGTGTGATGATTAAAATAATAAAGGTGAAATAATTGAAATGTTTGACCCTTTTACCTTGCACATATTCTCTAATACTGTGCCCAGGGCGAAGAAAGAGCTCCTTGATGGTATAAAAAAAGCCTTTGTCGAGGTGCAATACTCCATGGACAAGGTCATGTAAGACAAAATGCTCAATGGAAAAACGATGCGTTTTGGTACTTTGTCCACAATTAGGGCAAAAATTACTTTTTAATGTTTGATGACAATTTAAGCAATGGGAGCTCATGTGCTTGAATTTATGTAGTTTAGGTTTTGGGAGGGTTGGATACAGGCCAAATCTAATAAATTTGGTAACACAATCCCAAGATTAGACGAAGTCATCTTGGGATTTACGCTGGCTACTCCAAATTCCGTTTCTTGATTTCGCCGTCAATGGATTTTTTTTCTGATGAAATCACCACATTGCCAATGATAAAGAATAGAACAAAAGGGAGCAAAGGCTTATAATAAAAGTTACTTTGCCCGCCCGTGGCAGCGTCTTTTCCAACGTGGTAACCAAATAGCAAACAGGCGATGAATAAGGCCACAATCCCCGTAGCTAGGATAAACTTGTGGGTGTTTTTGAGGAGTTTCTTTTGTTTTAGGAGCTGTTCGTCAGTGAGCGCGGCTAGTTTTTCTGGTTTCATTGTAGTGGTGTTATTATTATTTAGGGTTTCAAATCATTGAGGCGGAAAAAAGAAACGAGGCGTTGTTGGTCGTCGAGCACGGCAAAAGTGGCGGCGTAACCTGCTTTGATTTTTCCAAAACGTTCACCTACCCCTACCACTTGCGCAGGGTAGGTTGAGGCCATTCGAAAAACTTCTTCTTTGGAAAGCCCCACCGTTTGGACACAAAAACGAACGGCATCGAGCAGCGTAATGGCCGAACCCGCCAATTTTCCATCGTCGTTGAGCAGGCGATGACCGTCGTAATTGGCCGTAAAATCTTCAAAAACAAAGCGTTGCGGTTCGATTTTAGCCAAGGTGGCATCTGAAATCAAAAAAAGACGGTTGCCCATAAGTTGCTTGGCGATACGAATGGTAGCGGAGTCGCAGTGGTGGCCATCGGCAATGATGCTGGCATGTACCGTTGGCGTGTCCCAAATCGCCGAGACTACCCCAGGTTCGCGGCTTTCAAAGGGACGCATGGCATTGTAAAGGTGTGTCGCCATCGAAATTCCCGAGCCCAAAAAAGCCTTGGCTTGTTGGTAAGTAGCGTTGGTATGACCCATCGAGAGTTGAATGTGGCTGTTTTGGAGGCGAGCAAGAAGCTGAGGAGGCCACACTTCGGGCGCAATCGTCATCAGGGTAAGTAGCCCTTGGCTTTGCTCAATGATTTCTTCTAGTTCTGTTTCGGTTGGGATACGTACCTGAGTTGCGCTGTGTGCTCCTCTTTTTTCTGGGTTGATAAATGGCCCCTCAATATGAAGACCAAGTACGCCCGTTTTGCCCGATGCGATATACGCTTTGGTTACTTCAATGGCTTTTAAAATACGTTCTCGTGAAGTAGAGTACAAAGTAGGTATAATGGCCGCCGTACCGTCCTGCTGATGGGTACTGACCATCTCTTCCAACGATTCAATCGATAAATCACGCACAAAAAAGCCCGTTTGACCGCCGTACAATTGAATGTCGATAAAGCCTGCGGTGAGGTCGTGGCCCTGAAGGTCATAAACGGGTAAGTCGGTTGGAATCAGGTTGGTAGGTACGATGCGGTCGATGCGGTTGCCGTCAACGACCACGGCATGGTGGGTAAGGATGTTTTCTCCCGTGTAAATGGTGCAATTGGTCAGAACGTACATGGAATCGGGTTTAATTTGCGAACTTGCCGAAAGTTCCACATCTTTCGGCAAGATTTCTATGGAATAATGAATAAAATTTGGCTTTCCTCGCCGCACATGAGCGGTCATGAACAAAAGTACGTACAAGAAGCGTTTGAAACCAATTGGGTGGCGCCTTTGGGGCCTAATGTCGATGGGTTTGAACAAGACCTGAGCCGTTATGTAGGCGTAGGCCATGCGGCGGCGTTGTCGTCGGGGACGGCGGCGCTACACTTAGCGCTGGTGATGCTTGGGGTAGGGGAGGGAGATGTTGTTATTTGTCAGTCGTTTACGTTTGCTGCTTCGGCCAACCCCATTGTATATCAAGGAGCTACGCCCGTATTTGTGGATTCGGAATGGGAAACGTGGAATATCTGCCCCGAGGCATTAGAAGAAGCAATCAAGGGAGAACGAGCCAAAGGGAAAAATGTAAAAGCAGTGATTGCCGTGCATTTGTATGGTATGCCCGCTAAAATCGACGAAATCATAGAGGTGTGTACACGCTACGAAGTGCCCCTCATCGAAGATGCTGCC
Organism: Runella limosa DSM 17973; assembly: GCF_000482465.1. GTDB lineage: Bacteria > Bacteroidota > Bacteroidia > Cytophagales > Spirosomataceae > Runella > Runella limosa. Next base: position 182,198 of record NZ_KI519429.1, on the reverse strand, counting down.
GAAGGATTGGGGGCGAGTTGGCAGGGACGTAAATTGGGGAGTTTTGGAAAGTTGAATATTCTATCTTTTAATGGTAATAAAATCATCACCACATCGGGCGGCGGGGCTTTGCTATCAGAGGACGAAACATTGATACAACAATCACGCTTTTTGGCTACCCAAGCCCGCGACAACGCTCCTCATTATCAACACTCGCAGATTGGCTATAATTACCGAATGAGCAACATTTGCGCGGGAATTGGCCGTGGCCAAATGCAGGTTATCGACGAACGTGTAAACCAGCGGCGGGCTAATTTTTCATGGTACCAACAAGCCTTTGAAGGAGATGAACGTATTGCGTTTCAGCCCGAAAGAGAAGGGAGTTATGCGAATCGCTGGTTGAGCTGTATTCGGGTGGATGTAACAAAAACGAGCGGCGTGACGCGCGAAACCCTACGAATGGCCATGGGGGCAGAAAGCATTGAAGCGCGCCCTTTGTGGAAGCCGATGCACCTCCAGCCTGTGTTTGAAGGAACGCCCTACTACGGTGGACAAGTAGCAGAAACACTTTTCGACGACGGTTTATGCCTTCCATCGGGGTCAAACTTAACCGAAGACGAGCTTCAAAGAGTAGTAGGAGTAATGAAACGTACCCTAAGCTAGGCGATTATTACGTTGCAAAATTTGCGTGATTTTTTCTGCACTTTCTCCTGTAATAACACGAATGGTTTCTAAGCTAATGCCGTTATCATAGGCATTCAATATCGTTTTTTCGATACCTTTTTCGATACCTTTCTCAATACCTTTTTCAATACCCTTTTCGATGCCTTTCTCAATGCCTTTTTCAATACCTTCTGCCATGATTCTGTCGTAGGTGCTCATAAAAGTCGTTTTTATATCTTCAGGTAAATTTTCTTTTAACTGTTCTACCGTCAGTTCGGTCACGCTAAACAAATATACAAACAAACTCATAACAAAGCCAGTTCCTTGGGAGGAACTTAAAGACTCCATGATTCTTGGTAATCGTTTAAGCAGTGTTGGCCAGTCATGAGAGTAGCGTAATAACCCAAGAGTTGCACTCAATACTCCGTTTCGCAATTGCTCCAGGCGTTCGTCTTCCATTTGAATGAGGCTGACGAATTCTATTCCAAAGGAAGGAATATAGCGCTGAAAAATCGAAGGGTAATTTGGGAAGAAGTCTTCCATTTGTTTTAAACGCCATCGCTGTTTTCCATGATAAAACAAGAGTGGTATTATTGGGCGTAAGGGCTGTTTATTTTTTAACTGCTGCCAGTATCCTTCTGCCAAATAACGCATAAGTTGAAAACTCACGCGAGGGTCTTTGTACGATTTATGCTCAATTAAGAGGGATATTTGCAGTGAATCGTCGCTATTTTTTAGGCTGACTTCAACGACCACATCTGAAAATATTTCCTCCATGGGTGGAGATAAATACGAATTGTTTTGGTGCTGAAGCGATTCTAAATTCAATAAAGACACGACTTCACTAGGAAGCATTTCTTCCAAAAAAGCACGCGCAAGCTGGCGGTCAGAGAAAAGTTCTTTGACGAGCTTGTCGTGTGGAGAGGTAATGGAGGATTTATTTTTCATTTTCTACAAAAACTCCATTGGGTTCCAGGCAATGCGGGTATCGTCGTGCCAAGTATTCATTTCTGCAAAATCTTCGGCCGACAATTCAAAGTCAAAAACGTCTATATTGGTCGCGATACGGTGCTTTGAAACCGATTTTGGAATCGTGATGGCTCCTTGCTGAAGTGTCCAACGGATAAGTACCTGAAACGTACTTTTGTTGTATTTCTTAGCGATGTTGATGAGTCGCGGGTCATCGGATTTTAGCCCTCGCACCAAAGGCGCATACCCTTCAATTTGAATACCTCGTTGGCGACAGTAGTTCAATTCTTCGGGCAAGTGACAATACGGACTTAACTCAATTTGATTAACCGCAGGAACGATGGATGTGTGCGGCCAAAGCTCCTCAAAATGAGGCGCATAATAATTAGAAACCCCAATGGCACGGGCCTTGCCATCGGCATAAATTTTTTCAAGGGCTTTCCACGTTTGGATTCGGTGTTCGCGTACGGGCCAGTGAATCAGATATAAATCAACGTAATCGGTGTTGAGTTTACGGAGGCTTTCTTCAAATGCCTTGAGGGTTGATTCATAACCTTGGTCGTCGTTCCAAACTTTGGTTGTCAAAAAAATATCTTCGCGGGCTAAACCGCTGTCGCGCATGGCTTGTCCTACTTCAATTTCGTTGTGATAAGCTGCGGCCGTATCGATAAGGCGGTACCCAAGTTCTAACGCCCACAAAACCGCTTGCCGAATGTCGTGCCCAGGCTGAGGGTCATACACGCCGAGGCCTAATTGGGGCATTTGAATGCCGTTATTTAAAGTAATAGATGGAATCATAGGTAAGCCAGGTTTAGATAATAGTGCCGCAATTTGGGAAAAATTCTCAACTTTGTTTGCGCTTTTCGATGGCACTGCGCAAGCGGGCGGCGCTTTCGTAGTCTTCTTTGGCAATCACTTTGGCCAACAATTCTTCTAGTTCTTCCAACGTATATTCGGCATAGGATTTTTTCTCACGGCCTTTTTCATCCAACAAATACCCTGCTTCTTCCAACACTTGGTCGCTAACGTAAAGGGGACAGTGCATCCGTACTGCTAAGGCAATGGCGTCTGAAGGACGGCTTTCGATTTCTAATAGCTCCTTTGGGCCTTGCAGGTACAATTTTGCGTAAAAAATATCTTGTTGAATTTGGTAAATGCAGACCTCCTTGGCTTTGGCACCAAGCTTTTGAATAATGGTTTGGCATAGATCGTGGGTAAGGGGGCGCGAAGGTTGAAGTCCCTCTAAATGTATGGCGATGGCTTGCGCTTCATTTGTTCCAACAATGATTGGAATACGTCGTTTAGAAATGGGCTCTTCTAAAATTAAAACATAATGACCACGTTGCGACTCACTTTCGGCCATGGCTATCACAAAAACTTCGTATTTATTCATTCGTGCTGGGTGTGAGGTTGGTTTTGATAAATTGACAGAGCGTTCCGATGTCGTCGAAGGGAGAAATGACCCATTGTTCAAACGAAAGGCGGTACAAATCTCGGCCTTCGACTTCCAACGAAAAGCCGCCTGCAAGGTCAAAATATTTGCCGTTACGGTTAAGTATCGGAATCTCCATTTGCTGGAGGGCGTATTGGACAAAATCAGCTTCGTTGTAATTCATCTTAGTGAAGAGGGTTGCTCACAACCCGACTGTTATTTATCGCTTGCCCCAAACTATCATTTGGGGTAAAAATGGTACAGCGTCTCTGACGCCCAATTCAAACATTCTCCAAAACAATTTTTGCCCCTAAACCTATACACAAAGCGGCTGAAACCAGTGTTAACCCACGCAAGAGGTGGCGATTTTGGAACAATTTACTCGAAAAAGGCAGACTGAAAGCCCCTGCTGCTACCATCATACCCGCGACAGAACCCAGGCCAAACAACAACAGGTACAGAAAAGCATGACTTGGTTCTTTGATTTGGGTCAATACCGAAATCAACAGCCCACCACTTCCTGCCAAGCCGTGCATAAGCCCCACACCGTATGCCAATCCGTACGCAGGTTCGTGGACGTGAGGGTGATGGAGTTCGGATTTTAATTTTACAATTCGGTGAATGCCTAATACAATGAGCATCAGTCCTACACCTGCTTCAAAGTACTGAAAAATGGTTTCGGAAAGTACAAATTTGCCAAGCATATACACCAATGCCACCAATAGTATCGTGGACGTATGACCAAGACCCCAAAATGCCCCGTCTTTGAGCGCGGCTGAGGTGGAGTCTCTGCGGGTGACAATGCTACTGACCGCCACCAGGTGGTCAGCCTCAAAACAGTGCGAAAACCCAACAACAACGGCGAAAAACAAAGGGGCGAGTTCCATGTAAGTAAACTGGTTAAGGATTGGTAATTTGATACAAAAGCACGCGGTGATTGCCCGTATCGGCTACCACCAAACAATTCTCCACGGCACAAAGCGAAAATGGCCAGTACAATTGCTTGTCGGTGCCAAAGCGGGTATTGCTATTTTCGCTGCCTGTTCTAAAATTATCATGGCCAATGAGGTTGTCGGCCAAGGCGTTGTTTTCGGTAGGAACGCGGTCAAACCAAAGCAGGCGGCTATTTCCCGTATCGGCAACAAATAACCCATTTTGGTAAAAAAAAGCGTCGTAGGTCCAGCTCATGGAGTTTTGTTGGGGAAACAAACTGAATTGATTCATTCCATTCGCGTCAAAATCGGGCTGGCCGATGATGACGTCGGCGGGTTGGGCGAAGGCATCTTGCCAACGGTGCCAAATGAGGTTTCGGTAATATTGCGTATCGGCAATCGACAGTACACCTTCGGCATTGACTCGGACGGAATAGGGCCAAATCGGTTCATGATTTTCGTAGTCACGTTCTGTAAAATCAGGTTTTCCAATGACGGCGTCGGCAGCGGTGAAGTTTTGGGTGGGGAACGCTTCATAAAACAAAACACGACGGTTACCCGTATCGCAAATCCATAGCCGTTGGCCGTCCGAAAAAACACTGTATGGCCAATACAGCGACTGAGCCGAAGGCATAGCTCCAACGCCCTGAAGGTTAGGTAAGTTGCTCTCGAAATCGGGTTGTCCAATAACCACATCGGCATCTTGCCCATTTTGAGTGGGGAATTTATTCCAAATCAGTACTCGGTGATTCCACGCGTCGGCGACCACCAATCGCTGCCCGTCTGACCAAATCCCCGAAGGGTACTGCAACGAGCCCGCATGGACTTTGCTACCCGCGTTTCGTCCCGTGTGCGACGTTTCGAGTTGGCCTAACACAAGGTCGGGGGCTGCAAATTCGGTGTCTGGCAGCGTATTCCAACAAAATAGCCGATTTTGACCCGTATCTGCCACCAACAGGCGGTTTCCAACGGCCCACACACCGCGTGGTGCTAATAAAGGATTTCCTTCATCTCCCCGAAAAATGGTTGCTTTTTCGACCATCGGTGCTTTCCCTGCCAAGGATGCAGCATAGGTAGTGCGAGCATTGGAAGTGGAAAGGGGCGGCGGCGGAGCTTCCGTGGTGTCGGTAATGGCGATGTTTAGGTTCATGGTAGATAGCTTTTAAGCCTTATAGGTTTTTGAAACCTATAAGGTTTGGGTGAGGTTAGGTTAACAAATACGAGGAAGCTGTTCCCCCACCAACATATTTACAACCCGTTTTCCCCCAATTCGGCTGTGAAGCACTACTTGTTTGGGGTGTTCGGTGGTTACTTCACCAATGACAGCGGCGTCCTGACCGTACGCCAACGTCCGAAGTTTTTGCACAATTTCTTCGGCTTTTTCAGCAGGAACAAATGCCATAAAAACCCCTTCGTTAGCCACGTAAAGTGGGTCAAGACCAAGCAACTCGCAAGCGCCGCGTACTTCTTCGAGGACGGGTATCGGCTGTTGAAAAAGATTGACGCCCAAGCGAGAGTCGCGGGCTACTTCGTTAAGGACAGATGCTACGCCACCGCGCGTCGGGTCTTTGAGCAAGTGAATATCCGTCCCAAATTCGTCCAATAATGCTTTTACAGTATGGTTCAACGGGGCAGAATCGCTGGTAAGGGTTGTTTCAAATTCCAAGCCTTCCCGCACCGACATGATGGCGATGCCGTGCGTGGCAATCGACCCGCTTACGATGATTCTGTCACCTGCCCGTACATTTTTAGTAGAAATGTGGGCTTGCGGGTGGATGTTGCCCAAGCCAGAGGTGTTGATAAAAATTTTATCTCCTTTGCCTCTTTCTACCACTTTGGTATCGCCCGTTACGATGATTACGCCCGCCTTTTCGGCAGCTCGGCGAATGGAGACCAGTATTTCCCAAAACTCTTTCATTGTAAGCCCTTCTTCCAAGATGAAGCTCAACGAAAGGTATTTAGGCACTGCGCCGCACATGGCCAAATCGTTGACTGTTCCGTTAACGGCCAGTTCGCCGATGTTTCCTCCTGGGAAAAAAATGGGTGAAATGACGTAGCTATCGGTAGAAAATGCCGTTCTCCCCGACCACTCAAATATGGCACCGTCGTGGTGTTCGTCGAGCAATGGGTTTTTGAGTAAATCGAATACTCCCGATTCGAGGAGTTGGTTGGTTAAAATTCCACCACTTCCGTGACCAAGCGTGATAACGTCAAAGTCAAGTTTAGGCATGGGGCAATCGAGTGAAATCATAGTTTGTAAAATTATACTGCATCTGCTTCGGCAAAATGGTAATAGGCTGCGCAGGCTCCTTCCGACGATACCATGGGTGCGCCCAGCGGTGTGATGGGCGTGCAGCCTTTGCCAAATTGTGAGCATTCAAACGGTTTTTTGATACCTTTTAGGACTTGCCCCGCAATGCAATCGGCGCATTCGGAGGCTTTGGCAATTGAAATGGAAAACTTTCGATTGGCATCAAATTCCGCCAACGATGCTTTGACTTCCCAACCACTGAGTGGGATGTTTCCGATGCCCCGCCATTCGCGGTCAGAGACCTCAAACACTTGTTCAATGACTTTTCTTGCTTCGGGGTTGCCGTTGGCTTTCACTACGCGACTGTATTGGTTTTCGAGTTTAGCCTCGCCGTTTTCAAGTTGTTTGACCGTCATCAAAATCCCTTGTAATAAATCCACAGGTTCAAATCCAGTGACTACCATTGGGATATGGTATTTTTGAACAATGGGTTCGTATTCCTCCAATCCCATAATGGTACAAACGTGCCCTGCCGCCAAAAAGCCCTGAATTTGCGCCTCACCGTCGTTGATAACGGCCTCCATAGCAGGAGGAACAAGTACATGAGAGGCTAAAATGGAATAATTGGTCAGCCCTAACCGACGCGCATGAAGCACCGAAAGCGCATTGGCTGGAGCGGTGGTCTCAAACCCTACGGCAAAGAAAACGACCTGACGCTCGGGATGCTCTTGGGCAATTTTAACCGCTTCTAATGGCGAATACAAAATGCGGACATCGGCGCCGTTGGCTTTGGCCTCCAACAAACTACGGCTCGACCCAGGCACGCGAATCATGTCACCAAAAGAACATAAAATCACTCCTTTTTCTTCGGCCAAGTAAACGGCTTTGTCGATGAGGTTTAGCGGAGTTACGCACACGGGGCAGCCTGGGCCGTGTACCATGGTGATTTGTTTGGGAAGCAAGTTTAAAAGGCCATTTTTGACCAAACTGTGCGTTTGCCCGCCGCAAATTTCCATAATTGTCCACGGGCGGGTGGCTACTTTGTGCAGTTCTTCGAGGTAGTGTTCGACTACTTCGGGGTCGCGAAATTCTGATAAGTATTTCATGGGAACTAGAGGGGGTTAGGGCGGTCTAATTGGGAAGATTCTACCAGCTCATCAATTTCTCCGATTTCCTCCAAATACTCGAAGGTTTTTCGGGCTTCTTCTTCATCGACGATGCTGATGGCCACTCCCACGTGAACCAACACATAATCACCTTCTTTGGCATCAGGTACCATTTCCAAACTGGCTTCTTTGGTGATGCCGCCAAAGAGCACTTTGGCCATGCGTACTGTTCCGTCGTACTGAAATTCTATGGATTTTATTTTGCCAGGAATTGCTAAACACATAGGAGTAAGGTTAAGAGGGGTTGATGATTAAGGGGTTAAGACAGCCTGCCCAAACGAGATACACTCATCGTTGGGCGAAAATTGTTGATGGAAAAACAGCTCGTGGGTATCTCCCAAGACCGCAATGCAAAGGTCCACCAACAACGCATTTTGGAAAACCCCACCGCTAAAAGCTAATTTTTGAACGCCTGTTTCTTGGGTGAGTTTTTCTATAATTTTGACTAATGTTACATGAAATTTCGCCGCGATTTCATCTACTGGAACGCCCGTGAGGACGTCTTCGGCTACCGCTTCTAGCAGTTCCTTGGAAGGAATAAACCGATAATTGAGATTTTTCAATGAATAGTATTGTGTGACTAGAAGTCCATGTTTTAAAAAATAACTTTCGGCCAATTCCTCCAATTGGAGGGCAGCTTCTCCTTCGTAGCTTGTTTTGTCAATGCCGATTAAAACACTGGCGACGGCGTCAAATAGTCTGCCAACGGAGGAAGTTTTTAGGGTGTTTTTAGCTAAAAGCTTGGCGTAAAAGCTACTTTCTTTCTCCGAAAATTTGTTTTTAAGCAGTTCTTCTTTTTCAGGAAAAAGCAATGAAAAAGCCGATAAACGAGGTTCTAATGCCATTTTATCCCCTGCCAATGAGTCGAAATACTCAAAATGCGCTATTCGCTCGATATTCTCTCCCAACGGACGAGAAGGATTAGGAAAATACAAAAAAAACTCGCCACCCCAGCTGTGCCCGTCGGTTCCGTGGCCTGTGCCATCCCAAACAATTCCTGCGATGGGTTCAGGAGAAGAAGTGAGTCGGTGCTCTGTCAATACAGCGGCAAAATGAGCAACGTGATGTTGAATTTTTTGAAGGGGTGACTTCGTCGCTTTTGCCCATTCGTGTGCTAGTTGGGTGGAAAAATAGCCTTCGTGGGCATCGGCTAAAAAACAACTAGGTTGAACATCAAATACCTTTATAAGGTGCTGGAGCGTATGTTTAAAATGCGTTTGGGTTTCCCAGTCTTCCAAATCACCAAGGTACTGGCTTGTATGTAGGTTATCGGCCGCAAGCAGTGTAAATGTACTTTTTTGAGAAGCGCCAAACGAAAGTTGGATAGACGTAGTTGAGGTCAGACTGTTGGCGTTTACGCTTCCCGTTAGCCCTCGACTGCGACGGAGTATAATTTGTTTGGCACAAAAAGACGAAAATCGTAAGACGGAGTCGTCTTGGGGAAGTACAATTTCTCGGTTGTGCGTTAGAATAAAATCAGCAACTTGACTGAGTTCGGTCAAGGCGTCGGCGTCTTTAAAAATAATAGGACTTCCACTTCGGTTGCCGCTCGTCGCGACCAATGGTTTTCCAAAATCGTGCGCCAGTAATTCCAGCAAAGGAGCATACGGCAGCATGACCCCCAAATGCGTGAGGCCAGGATTGACAGACGGAGCAATGGAAGCAGTTTTACGTGGACGTACCAATATAATCGGTGCAACTGAACTCAACAAAGCATCGGATTCTTGGGCACTGACGATTGCTTCTCGTTGTAAAACTTCTAATGTTGGATAAAGGACGGCAAAGGGTTTGGTAGGTCGGTGTTTTCGTTCGCGAAGGGTTGCCACGGCGCTTTCGTTGGTGGCATCACAAAGCAAAAGATACCCCCCAATTCCTTTCACCGCCACAATTTTTCCCGCTTTCAAGGCCCGATGGGCGCGGTCTAAAATCCAATGGGTATCGTGTAAAAAAGAGGAAGAATACGCAGTAGATTGTCGGCAAGTGTACCAGCTCAATTGAATGCCGCAGTGGGAACAAGAATTGGTTTGGGAGTAAAAACGATGGTAGGTGGCGTCGTTATATTCGTCCAAGCAGGCGGGACACATTTCAAAAGCCTGCATCGTTGTTTGGGCGCGGTCGTAAGGAACTGCCTGCTGAATGGAAAAGCGCGGCCCGCATTGTGTACAGGTAATGAATGGATACCGAAAACGACGATTTTGTGGGTCATGTAGTTCTTCGCGGCACGATGCACACATCGCAAAATCGGGGGTAAGTTTGAGCCCATTGGTGAGTTTACCAGCTTGACTTTCAACGATTGTAAACGTTTGAAAGGAGCAAAAAGGTAGTGATTCTAACTCATATTTTTCTACTGAGGCCTGGGACGGCGTATTGGCTAGAAGGGTTGCTAAAAAACGTTTTGCCGTAGTTTGGTCGGTATTCAAAACCACTTTGACGCCTTCGGGACCGTTGCTCACTGTTCCTGTTAACCCCCATTTATGTGCTAGTTGATAAACAAATGGCCGAAATCCAACGCCCTGCACGATGCCCGTGAGCCGAATACCATAGGTTTGTTCTTCAAAAGAAACTGACTTTTGAGAAACAACTTGTTGGATTGTATTTTCGGCAGTCTCCACCCACATAACGGTTTTACATTACTTTTTCGGAGGTTTTTTCTTTTTTCACATGAACGCGTTCGGTCAACCAATCGCACCATGCTTCCATACCGTCGCCTTTCAAACTCGAAATGCTAAGTACTTCGATGTCGGGATTTACGTCGCGAGCATCTTTGGTGACAGCTTCCACCGAAAACGGAACGTAAGGCAACAAGTCAGACTTGGAGACGATGAGCAGTTCACTCGTCAAAAACATCCGAGGATATTTTTTTGGCTTGTCGTCGCCTTCGGTGCAGGCCAAGACCGTTACGCGGTAGTCTTCGCCCAAATCAAAAGCCGCAGGACAAACCAAATTGCCCACGTTTTCAATAAATAGTACATCGGTACCTGTGAGGTCGATGTGGTCGAGGGCTTGGAAAATCATCTGCGCCTCAATGTGGCACATGCCGCCCGTTACAATTTGCAGGGCGTTGATGCCCACATCGCGCATACGGATGGCGTCGCGCTCGGTTTCGGGGTCACCCACCAAAACGGCCATGTTTAACTTGCCTTTTAGCCGCTTGCCCGTTTCTTGCATGAGGGTAGTTTTACCGCTCCCAGGCGACGAACAAACATTGATGACCAAGATGCTCGGCAGTCGGTCGCGGATGGCTTTGGCCACAAAATCGTTTACTTTTAGTAAGTTAAGTGTCGTGTTTTCGCACTGTACCGACCCGACGGAGGCTTGATTTGATTTAGGTTTTTGCATAGCTTTTATTCAAATTCTACTTTACTGATGAGTAATTCTTCTCCCTGTATCACGTTTCGACTTGGTCGCCCACAATGACTACACACGAAGCGGTATTGTTCAACTTCTGAAGTTTGTCCACAGAGGTCGCATTGAATTAAAATGGACAAAACCTCGACGTGTAAACTGGTTTTGTTGTACTTGGGTTGGTCTTCCAAAACGGCCTGAAACGCGTTCTGCATCAAAATAGGCTGGACATTAGACAATAGCCCCGCTTTTAAATAAATCCCGCGTACGCGCTGCATGTCGTTGGGGAACTCTTCTTCCAACGTTCTGAAAATATTCCGTACTAATGATATTTCGTGCATTTATCAAGAGGTTTTGTATAGACCTTCCAAGTTTTCAAAACTTGGAAGGTCTTTTTTAGACTTCAAAAGTCAGGGCTAAAGCATTGCTAGCGTGGGGTTAAGAGATTTACTACTGCTTTTAATTTCTCCAATTTTTCTTGGTGTTGCGCAGCTTCTGCTCGCAATGACGGGTCGTTGGTCAATTGAGCTAATTCGGCAATGTAGCTTTCCATTTCTTCCAACAGCGCTTTTTCGCTTGCTTCATTTTCGTGGTTGACAAACCAGCCTATTTCTAAAAAATTGAGCAAGGTCAATGCCCGTTCGTGTGGGTAGTCTGCCGCCGTCCGTACGTCCAACGCCTCCCGATAAAACGACAGCGCTTTGGCGTGGTTGTCGCTTTGGGCAGCTTCGGGGTATTTGGTGAGTGCATTGGCGTAACTGTTGCAGATGCGTGCGTATTCGTACGGATTGGTTTCGCGGGTAAAATAGCGGAGTGCTTCTTTGAAAGAACTTACCGATACGGCCGCCCAAATCCCTTTTTTCTTGGCTTCATCAGGAATTTCGGAATAAATTACTCCCAAATGGTGATGAATTTCGGCAAACACCTCGGGCGCATTGTCACGGGTAAATAGTTTAAGTGCTTCTTGATAAGCTTCCATGGCGGGTTTCAAAAACTGCGGATTGCCATTTTGTGCCCATGTGTATAACAGTGTCCCTTTTCGATAGTGCGCATTGGCCACCAATTCGGGAATGTCCTCTTGGCGCAATAACGCAATCGCTCGATTGATGTAACCCAATGATTCGGCAAAACTATCCGTCAAATTAGCAATTTGGGAAGCATCAATGAGCAAAAGTGCTGCTTGTGGCCCGTTTTGCCGTTGTTCATAATACGGTATGAGGGTAGCCAACGAATTTTTGATGGTAGCCAGCAATGCCTCGTCGTACGGTATTTGTAGCTGCTTCAACCAAACGGCACATTGCACATTTTGTAATTCCATGCGTGCATCGTCCGAAATCGCCATATCGCGGCATTGGTGGAGCAACTGTGCTGCTTCGCCCAATTCGTCGGCATCGAGCAGTAAAGAGGCATAATGTTTGCCCGTAAACGCCCGCCACTCATCATCGGGGGCCGTTTCAAGGGCTTTTTGGTAGTATTTTTTTATGGTAACGTAATGAACAAAATGGGTCAATTCGCCATAGTGAGTCATGACGGCGGTGTTGTGCCAATACCGATACATTTCAAAGGACGGCAGCTTTGTAAAAGGCTCCTCCGTGATTCTCACCTGCACCCCGTGCTGGAGGCAGTTGAGGGTGTCGATGTCCCGAAGAAGAAACGGGTTGATTTCGGCCAATTCGTACGCTTTTTCATAATTTCCGAGTTTGGTATAAACCACTGCCAACAAATTTTGCGCGCTAAACTCCAAAGGATAGGGGAGAATGTAGGGCGGGGCTTCGTTGGCCCAATCAATCGGAATAAAAATTTCATGGTCACGTACCACCAAAAATCGGTTCGTGATTTCTTCTCCAATCGAAGGCATTTCTTTGACACTGACGACTTCGTTGAGGCGAAATTCGCTGTCAATAATGGCCTGTAAAGCAGGGAGTTGGTCAGTTGAGGCAAATATCGAAAACATGTAAAGCGTTAGATTTAAGGGTTCCTCGGGCGTCGCGCTGCATTCCGCGCCGAAACAATTGAGCGTATAATTTAGCTTTTTCTTCGGTATCGTAATGATCGAGCCTTCGGCATAAAAACTGCAATGGGTTCTGAATATAAACATAGACCATGGTCAAATGCCAACGTCCTTTTCGGGTTTCGATTCGGTAACGTACTTCGGTCGAATGAAGCCAACGGTCGTTGATAAGTACCTCTAAATCTCTGTATAAACCTCGGACGTTGAGGGTAAAACCTGCGCGAGAATCAGGAAATGGGTTCACAGTCGTACGTTGATAATGCCCACTTGGGTGACGTCATAAGCCAGTTCACGGTCGTGCTCGTCGAGCTCAAAATCCAGCAATAATCCACGGAGGTAAAAAGCTTTGTCCCCAAGTAAGTTTTTGTCTTTGAGCGTTTGCCAATTCGTTTTATGGAGTTTTTCAAAAAACTGCTTGGATTTTCCTGCCAACAATAAGGTTTGTCGCTCGGGATAATACACCCAATTGACCTGCGCTTCGTTTTCCAGTGCCGACTGCACCAACGCTACGGGTAGAATCAAATGACCATTTTTAAGCTGTAGTGTCATACGCGGCTAATTCCAATTCTTTCAAAATCAACTCAACAACGCGGTCGCCTGCTTCACGAACGGGCTGGCTCAAACCAATGTCAAGCCGAAGGTTGTCAACGGCAATCAAATACACCTGAATGTCGTCGGGGTATGCTTCCCGCAAGATTTTTTTGGCGTACGAAAGCGCTTGGTCCCATTTTAAGCTGTGCAAAAACACCATTGGGTCGTCCTGAATGTGTGCGTTGATTTCGGAGGCAGGCAGTCGATACAACGTTCCTGGGGTTTCTCCCGAATTGACCACGGCATCCACCACGATGATTCGTTCGTGACCTTGTAAGTGAAAGAGCACCTCAAAAGCTGAAGTGCCCATGTCAAATAAGCTTACCTGTTCATTCTCAGCGAATTGGTTTTTGAGTTGTTCAATTACAAAGCAGCCGACTCCGTCGTCGCTTCGACACGGGTTCCCAAACCCCATTATCGCTGTTTTTTTCATATTGTGTAATTTTTTTTCTCTCTTTTAACTCCAGCCTTTAGGCTGAGGACATAAATAATTAAGACATTATTGGGGCTTTAGCCATGACCTTTAGCATTATAACGTAAAAAATCAGGGCTAAAGCCCAATCTACTCAATATCGTAGTTCCCCAAACCCCCAGCCTAAAGGCTGGAGTTACTGGATTGTTTTAGAAAATTACAACTTAAACTTCGCTAATTCTTGACCGCTCTTACCGTCGTGGGCGTGAACCGTACAGACCAAGCAAGAGTCAAACGAACGAGCCACTAAACCTACTTCCACGGGGTCGTGTGGGTCTTCGATTTCGGTACCTTCCAAGGCGGCCTCAATGGGGCCAGGGTTGCCAGTTTCGTCGTTAGGGCCTACGTTCCAGGTCGTTGGAGCCATCACTTGATAATTTTTGATAACGCCGTTTTCAATTTCAATCCAGTGTGCCAATGCCCCACGCGCTGCTTCCGTGGCTCCCCAGCCTTTGCCGTCGCGTTCGGTAGGTTTGATGTAAAAGTCACCGTTGAGATCCACTTGACGGAGCCATTCGTCGATCATCAAATACAAGCGTGGCGCTTCGTGCAAACGTGCCAAGGTACGCGTAAAGACACTTGGACCCATTTTTTCCATAATGTCCATAAAAAGGGGATCTTGGAATTGGTGTGCTTTATTGGCAGGATTGGCATTCATAATCACCCGCGACAGTGGTCCAGCTTCTGCCGCAAAGTTCATGTAACGCGGTGCTTTCGACCAGCTGTATTTATCGTTAAAATTGGTTTCGGCCAAGTTTTGCGACGGCAGCGGCGTTGGCAGTGGTTCGTCCCAAGGGTGGGCGGCGGGTACATCGGCGTACCATGCGTGCTTGACGTGCTCTTGTACCTGCAAATGGTCTAATTCATAGTACTTTTTGCCGTCCCAAAAACCACCAGGACTAATCACGGCGTTGTTACGGGTTTCAATTTTGGGCTGGTTCCACAAATCTTTGTGAATATAGGTGCCAAACGCCACAAATTTGCCTACTCCTTGTCCAAATTTATGAAGTCCAAACTCAATCCCTGCCCGAATGTACAAGCCCAAGTCGGAGTTGCGTTGCGATTCGTTTTCTTCGACCCATTCCATCAAATCGTCCCACGTTTTGATTTGCATGTAACGCTCAATCGAACAGCCCAAAAAGATACTTTCGAGCCAATCTTTGCGGAATTGATTCATGATAGCGTGAGCCCGCGTGATGTCTTTGAGGGTAGGTGCGCTCATCACCCCACCTGGTACCATGTAGCTAGAGTGCGGCCATTGACCGCCAAAAAGCGCATACACTTGCACAGGTAGCGCGCTCGTGGTGACCCCCTTTTGGAAAGAAGTACCCACATACGCCGCCCAGCGTTTTACAACTTCGGCGTAAAGGGGTTTATTGGCAAATTTTTTATTGGCTAAATCGGTAGCAAAAATGGCGTAAAACCAACGCGGAATACTTTGAATGGTTTCGGTGGCTTGCCCCAAGGCGCGAAGCAAGAGGGCATTCGGCGGCAAGGTTGTTCCCCAAGCAGTATCTAAGGCCGATGACGCGCAATACAAGTGCGAGCCACCGCAAATACCGCAAATACGCGGCGTTACGATAAGCCCTGATTGGGGGTCTTTACCCGCCATAATTTGCTCAAAACCACGGAACATAGCCGCTTGCGTATGGGCGCGGGTCACTACGCCATCTTCCATATATACTTTTACATCGAGGTCGCCTTCTACCCGACCTACGGGGGATATATTTAGTTCTTTGGTGATTGCCATTGGAGTGTGTTCAAATTGAGTGAATGGAAATGTTAAATGGTTCTTTGAAACTATTTAGAACCTTGGCTGTGGGCTTTTTCGATACCAAGTCCGACTTCCACGGCGTGCATTGTTTTTTCAAAACCAGCGCGCATGTAGTAGCCAAGTTTGGAGTTGCCCGCAGGTACGTCTTGGGGCAAAAAGCCCAAATACTTGAGGGTTTTGAAGACACTTCCTTTGGCCAAATCGTGGTGCGGGAAGCCTGGTTCTGTACAACCTAGGCAGGGGTGGTTGGCGCGGGTTTTACTCGACTGGCGGTTCCACAAAATTTTGTTACAACTCGCCCGGGTCATTGGCCCACGGCAGCCCACTTCGTAAAACAAGCAGCCATTGCCTCGTTTTCCAAAACCTCCATCCACTTTATTGGCAAAATTGACAACGTTGGTACAACCCGTTTGTACAAAATCGGTAAAGAAAGTTTTGGGACGGTGGTAGTCATCCAATAAAACATCCCCGATACGGCCCGTAGCGATGGCCACCAAAATTTGCGTAATCCAGTCGGGGTGAGCAGGACAGCCTGGAATGTTGATGACGGGCAAACCACCTTTTGATTTGTAATTAGCCCCCAAAAAACCACCTTTTTCTTTGCGCAAAAACTGTACGCCCGTCGATTCGCTGGGGTTGGGTTCCACGGCGGGAATGCCGCCCCAAGTGGCGCAGTCGCCAATGGCTACTACAAAACCCGCTACTTCCGATAACTCCCGTACCCAGTCCTTCATGGGGCGGTCGCAGAAGTAGTTCATCGTGCCTGTATTTTTAGGGCCTTTGATGATACTTCCTTCATATACCAAAATGTCGCATTGCACTTTCCCCTTGATGATGTCATCGAGTAGCTCGGTCACTTGATGACCAATTTCAAGCCCAATGGAAGGGTGCCAGAGAATATTGACGCCGAAATCGGTGACGAGGTCAACCACCGTAGGCTCTTCGGCGTTTAAGAATGACATGGTATTGCCACTGCACGCGCCTCCTTGCAGCCATAGTACATTTGCCATAAGAAAAAATAGCTTAAGGGTTTTGGTTTGCTAAAATTGTACTAAAAAGTGAACAAATATAACCACTTCTGACTTTTTAGAAAATATTTTCTAATTAATTTTAGAAATTTTTTTCTAATTTAGAATAAACCTAAATATCGGTAGATACATGTGTTTCACAAAGTAGCGGATGTACTACTGCAAAGACATGACATTGGTCAGGATTTGAAGATTAATTTTGAGAAAGGACGGGGGAGATGAGTTCGAAGGTATCTAAGCCTTTTTGAGTAAAGTAGGGTTTTAAATGGTTCCACACGGCCGTCCGATAGCGTCCTTCCGTGACGGGTTTGCGGCGCATGGTTTGCTGAGGAATCCAAAAAACCAGTGTCATCCAAATCGACTCCGAAATGAGGTAGTACGTTCCTTGCGACGATTCGGGAAGGAGCTCGCCTCGACTGACGTGGAAGTCGATACGGTTTTTGATTTGCAAAATCATTTTGTTCATAAACATCTCCCATTCGGCTTGAATGTCGGGTAGGGGATGCTCGGCAGAAAACAAATCGGTAATGTAAAAACGGTAGGTTTTGAAAAATTCAAAATAGCCAGCCATCTGCCCGTCGAAATCGGCAAAAGAAGGCGTCAAAAGGTACGTACTGAGAAGTTGCCGAAATTCATCAAATAGTTTTTCGTAAACAGAAGAAACAATGGCCTCTTTGTTGCGAAAATGGTAGGCCAAATTACCGACGCTAATACCCGTTTCATCGGCTATTTGTTGAAGCCTGACACTTGCCACCCCGTGCTCATTGAAGAGCTTTATGGAAGCTAGTACGATTTTTTCTTTGGTATTGTGCATGATAACCCTTGCGATGATGCTCAGTTCTGTGCTACAAATATATCATTTATACTGATTGCCTGCGTACCGCGCTGGTCTTTTGCCGCCAATCGGCGCATCAAAGACGCAAACAACGATGCCTTACGCGGACAAGAATACGAAGTGATTTGTCGGCGAATAAACCGCATCGGGTTGTTGGTATGGGCAAAGACCAAATTAACCTGCCACTCGCCTTTGTGTCGCGTGAGTTCCTCGATAACGGCCGTGTCGGCGAGCCATTCGTCTTTATGAAAAAAAGTAAAATCAGGGAGCGTACCGCGCTTATCGGTCACGTGCAGGTCGTTGAGCCTGCCCAATAAATGGGAGTACGTAACTTCGTCGATGCGAAAATGGGATTTCATCTTTGGCGCGTTGATGCGTCAAAGATAGAAAAATCTTAGGAAGAGATACAAAACTGATGCCATCCGTCGCCGACGGTGTAGTTGACTTGTAAGCCGTAATTGGTACAAATTTCCTTGATAATGGCCAAGCCAAGCCCCACCGAGTCGGGGCCTGTGCCTTCTTTTTTAAAGCGTTCAAACAAGCGCTCGGGAGGGCTTACAAGGGCGTGTCCCGTATTACTGAGGCAGATTTGCTGGGGCGTCGAATGTAACCGAATTTGTCCTTGGGCGTGGTTGTGTTTGATGGCATTATTGACCAAATTATTAACCAAAGTTTCGGCCAAAGCGGGCGGTAACTCCACCACAAAAGGGGCGTCGTTTTCGAGATGGACTTCCAATTGTTTGTAGTGTATCATCTCTTCCATGTCGCCCAACTTGTTGACCAACAATTCGGTCAAATTGATGGTGTGGTTCGTCGTAAACTGGTGATTTTCAATTTTTGCCAAAAGCAACAGCCCTTGATTGAGACGAGCCATCCGCCGCGAGGCTTGGTAAATATCTTCAATCAAGTGGGTTTGGGTTTCGGAAAGCTTGGCGTGTTGAATCAACTGCTCGACTTTGGCATTGATGAGCGCCAACGGCGTTTGGATTTCGTGCGAGGCATTTTCGGTAAACTCCTTGAGGCTGCGGTAGTCGTGTTGCATTTTTTCACCCATTTTTCGGAATACCTCGTTCAATTCCTCAAATTCGTCAATTTCGGGCTTGTCCAACTGCAAAGGTTTTTCGTGGGTGAGGTCAAAGTTTTTCATCCGCGAAAGGGTTTCGTAAAACGGATGCCAGATTCGCCCCGAAGATTTTCCCTGAAACCAAAAAGTCCCTATCAGCAACAGCACAAGGCAAACCACCATGGTGGCGGTGATGATTTCAATCAGTCGGAAGGTTTGAATGAGGGATTTACGAATGGTAACTTCACGCACCACACCGCCGATGGTGGCATAAAACGTAAGTTGCCGAAAAGGCGTAAGTTCGTCTTCGTAACGGCTACGCATCAGGGTATCCGTAAAAAATTCTGCAGCTTGGATGGGGCCAGTGACGGGCGAGACTTCGATTTTGTTTTCGACAAAATAGCCACTCGACCAGTTGTCGTGGATTTTGAGGTATTGCTCAAAGTCGCGTTTTTCGACCTTCAAGCGATTTTCTACTTCATCATAAATAAGGATTTTAATGACTTGGTAGAAGGCCAGTCCCGCAAACAAATAAATGGCCGTTGAGAATGTCAGATAAATGCGGTTGGTTTTGGTTAATAGTTTCACGAAAGCCCAAATTTATAGCCAATTCCATAGACCGAACGCACGTAGTCGGTACAGCCTTTTTCAAGCAATTTTCGCCGAAGGTTTTTAATGTGTGAGTAAACGATGTCCAATGAGTCAACGGAGTCGATGTTGTCCCCCCACAAATGTTCGGCAATGGATGCTTTGGTAAGTACCACGTCCACGTTCGACAAGAAATATAGCAATAAATCGTATTCTTTGCGCGAAAGTACGGTCAATTGTCCTTTTACATAGACTTTTCGGGAAGCAGGTTGAACCAAAATTTCGTGAAACTCAATTTCGGTATGTCCACTAAAGTTGCGTCGTCGAATCAGCGATTTGACGCGGGCGTTGAGTTCAGACAAATGAAAAGGCTTGGTCAGGTAGTCGTCCGACCCAATTTCTAGCCCCTTGATTTTATCTTCTAGGGCATTGCGGGCCGAAATAATAATAACGCCCGTGGTTGTAAGCATTTTTTTGAGCGATTGAATCAGTTGAAACCCATTGCCGTCGGGCAAGTTTAAGTCCACGATGACACAATCGTAGTCGTATAAATAAATCCGCTGGTCGGCCTCCAAAAAAGTGCCTGCGGTTTCGCACACAAATCCTTCTTTGATCATGTATTCGCTGATGCTTTCAGCCAATCCTTTTTCGTCTTCAACAACCAGTACTTTCATAGACGTATTTGATTCAACAAAACAAAGGTAGAAGGCAATTCTGGAAACATTTAGACAAAGTACTTTTTTGCCGAGGCTGAACGCATTAAAAAAAAGTAACCTCGCTGAGGCTACTTTTTTTTGATGCGTTCAACCTGTTTTTTGGCCTAGATTCCCATTTTTCCTAAATGTTTCCAGAATTGGGCTATTGTTTTGTGAGCTATTACTGATAACCGCACTTCCACTACGTTGGTTTCTATGAAAAAAGGTATTAGCTACATTCGGCCGTTGAGCCAGTTTTTTGGGTTGGTATTGATGGTAAGCCAAGGGTTTTCTGGGCAAGCACAAACACTTTCGCTGTCGCAAGCCATTGAGCAAGGTGTTCAAAATTACCCTTTTTTGAAAGCAAAGCAGGCCGAAGCCAAAAGCATCGAACGACGAGTGCAATTGGCAAAAACTGAGTACTTGCCCTCCATCGTAGTGCAAGATCAATATACCTTTTCGACCAACAACAGTATTCACGGTTCGTTTTTTCCAAACGAGGGTACGACCATTTCTACTTCTGGGGGGATTCGTCCTGAGCCTGTCTATCAACCTACCACGGGGAGTTTTGTGAGTGCCGTCATTGACTGGCGCATTGTCAATTTTGGCAGGGTCAAAGCCAACGTGGAAGCCGCTCAGGCAGATTGGAAGCGGGCGCAAGCGGACTACGAAAATGAGCTTTTTCAACATCAAATTCGGGTGATTGATGCGTATTTGTTACTTCTCATTCAGCAAAAACTGGTTGAAGTACAGCGCACTAACCTCGACCGCGCCTTGACCTTCAAACGGGTGATAGACGCAGGTGTACAGTCGGGGATGCGTGCGGCGGTCGATAGTTCCTTGGCCACGGCTGAGACAGTTCGGGCGCGGTTATCGTTGCTTGAAAGCCAACAACGCGCACAAGTTCAGCGATTGCGCCTTTCGGAACTGGTGGGTGAAGTTCAAAAAAATCTTCAGGTGGATAGCCTTGGTTTTTACCGTACACTTCCTCAAACTACCTTTCTTTCGGATTCACTTTCGCCCAAAAATCCTGTTTTAAAACTTTTCCAAACCCAACTTAGCCTTTCGGTGGCGCGCAGCAATGCCATCAAGCATTCGGGATTACCGTTCATATCGCTGGTAGGAGCGGGTTGGGCGCGGGGGTCGGGGGTGTCAAACGCCGCCGATGTGAGCGATGTCGCCGATTTTAGTTTTAGCCGTGGGTTGGGCTATCAAGTCTCCAACTATTTGGTGGGCGTTGCCGCACGGTGGAGCATAACAAACATGCTGAGGGTGAGGCAAGAATATAAAAGTGAACAGTTGCAGATAGACCGTTTTAGGTATTTGTACAACGAGCAATCGCTGCGCATCAATCGACAAAACCAGGAGGCCGATACGCAACTGACGATGGGCTTGGAATTGGCCAAACAAGCACCCATTCAACTCAAAGCTGCCCAGCAAGCCTACAACCAAGCCAAGGCCCGTTACCAAAGTGGACTAACGGATTTGCCGACGTTGTTCCAAAGCTTTGTCACGCTCAACCGCGCCGAAATCGACGGCTACGTGGCCACAAGCAATGCGTGGCGCTTTTTGCTGTTGAAAGCCGCCGCCGAAGGCGATTTGTCCCTGTTTATGAACCAAGTTAAGTAATTCAAACGCACCATAGAAGTATGTATCAACTCATTCGTTCTGCCTTGCGGAAACCCATTTCAGTGGTAGTGGGCGTGTTTGGCATCCTGTTTTTTTCGGTGATGTCATTGTTCACTATTCCTGTTGATATTTTTCCCAATTTGGATTTGCCGACCATTTATGTGGTGCAACAATACGGCGGTATGGCTCCCGACCAAATGGATGGTTTTATGGCTACGCGGTACCAAGACCACTTTTTGTACGTATCGGGGATTCGGGATGTGGAAGTAAAAACCATTCAAGGGCTATCGTTGATTCGGCTTCAATTTTACCCAGGAACCGACATGGCCCAAGCCGCCGCCGAGGTGGCCAACAACGTGTCGCGGGCCAAAGCGTATATGCCAGAGGGAACAGTGCCGCCGCAAGTAGTTCGTTTTGATGCTAGTTCGGTGCCCGTTGGTCAGTTGGTTTTTGAAAGTAAAAATCGTTCACTCAACGAAATACAAGATTTTGCCTCGTCGCGGGTGCGACCCATGTTTTCGCGGATTCCTGGGGTGTCGAGCCCGCCGCCTTTGGGAGGAAACCAGCGTACAATTATCATCAAAGTAAACCCACAATTGGTGCGAAGTTATCAATTGACGCCCGACGAAATCATCAAAGCGATTGTGACCAATAACCAGATTTCGCCAGCGGGGAATATCCGAATGGGAGAGAAAACGCTGATGACGCCCGTAAATTCGTTGGTAAAAAAGCCCGAAGACTTTTTGGACATCCCGATTCGCGTAGGAGCGGGGCCAACGGTTTTTGTGCGTGACGTTGGCACGGTGGAAGACGGCGCGGACGTGACCGTTAGTTACGCCCTTGTCAATGGCCGCCGCGCGGTGTATATTCCTGTCGTAAAAAAATCGGATGCTTCAACGCTTGACGTGGTGAACAACATCAAAAAAGCGCTTCCTGAACTTCAAAATTCTATCCCCGAAGATGTAAAGATTTCGTACGAGTTTGACCAGTCGGTGTATGTAACAAACGCCCTAAAAAGCCTCGTAACGGAAGGAATTTTGGGCGCAGTGCTGACGGGATTGATGGTGCTGCTGTTTTTGCGAGATTGGCGGAGTGTAATTATCGTCGTAGTGACCATTCCGATTTCGGTGTTGTCGGCCGTGATTTTATTGAATTTGGCAGGACAAACCATCAACATCATGACGTTGTCGGGCTTGGCGTTGGCCGTTGGGATTCTGGTGGACCAAGCCACGGTGTCAATTGAAAATATTCACCAGCATCTCGAAATGGGCAAACCCAAAGCAGTGGCTATTTGGGAAGCCTGTAAAGAAATTATTTTTCCCGAATTTCTCATTTTGATGGCGATATTAGCCGTGTTTGCACCCGCTTTTGTCATGAGCGGCGTACCTCGGTCGATGTTTCTGCCGTTGTCGTTGTCGGTAGGGTTTGCCATGATAGCGTCCTTTATTTTGTCGCAGACGTTTGTGCCCGTATTGGCCAATTGGCTGCTCAAAAGCCATCCGCCGCACGAGCCTGCTACTTTGGCCTTGGATGCGCAAGAAACCCAAACGGTGATTTATGAAGGAACGCACCCCGACCCGAAAGCAACGGGTTTTGAGAAGTTTAAACAGCGTTATTCTGCCTTGCTCAGTCGTGCCTTAGGAAAGCGTAAATGGGTCGTAGGGGGCTATTTGGTGGGAAGTGTGGGCGTAATTGTGTTGTGCTTTTTGGGGATTGGAACCGATATTTTACCCCATGCCAACAGCCATCAGTTTCAGTTGCGCCTGAGCGTGCAAGATGGAACGCGGGTCGAGCGCACGGAGTTGGCTACGCTCAAAGTGTTGGACATTATAAAATCAAC
Source organism: Runella limosa DSM 17973 (assembly GCF_000482465.1). GTDB lineage: Bacteria > Bacteroidota > Bacteroidia > Cytophagales > Spirosomataceae > Runella > Runella limosa. The sequence goes on along the minus strand of NZ_KI519429.1, from coordinate 158,935 downwards.
GGTTGGGGAAGAAAACGTCGCTATTTCGTCGGCCTACGTCGGAACAGTTCCTTCAAGTTACGGGACCTCCAACATCTTTGTATTCAACAGCGGGCCGCACGAAGCTGTCATGCAAGTATCGCTCAATGAGGCACACCACGTCAATATGGACGAACTGAAAGAAGAATTGCGCGAGAAAATTCGTCAAGAATTACCTGCGGCCAAGGTGTCGTTTGAGCCCATTGAGTTGGTTGATAAAATCATGAGCCAAGGTTCGGCAACACCGATTGAAGTGACCGTTGCCGCCAAAGACTTAAAAGAAGCGGGGCGTTTTGCGGGAAAAATTCAGGACGAGATGAAGCGGATTACTTTTTTGCGCGATGTGAAAATTGCGCAACCGCTGGCCTATCCTATTTTGAAAGTTACCCTCGATCGCGAGCGTGCGGGGCAGCTGGGCGTGACTTCTACCCAAATTGCCCGTTCGATGGTGGCAGCTACTTCGTCCAGCCGTTTTACCGATAAAAACCTCTGGCTCGATGACTCGAAAGGGTTGGCGTATCAGGTGCAGGTACAAATTCCCGAATACAAAATGACCACCCCCGAAGACATCGGTAACATACCGTTGCGTAGCGGAGCCATGCACCCTTTATTGTCGGACGTAGCTTCTTTTTCGGAGGAGACGGCACCAGGTCAATACGACCGAGCAGGCCCTAACCGCTTGGTGACAATTACGGCTAATTTGCACAACAAAGACCTCGGCTCGGCTCAAAAAGCCGTTCTAAAAGCCATCAAAGATGCGGGCGACCCGCCGCGCGGCGTGCAGGTGGACATGCGTGGCCAAACCAAATTGCTGGGAGATACCCTCACGAGCCTTCAAACGGGCTTATTGGTGGCGATTATTATTATTTTCTTGCTCTTGGCGGCCAATTATCAGTCGTTCAAATTATCTCTCGTGATTTTGTCGGCTATCCCTGCCGTAATAGCAGGTTCGCTGCTGATGTTGTTGGCTTGCGGAGCAACGCTCAATCTCCAGTCGTACATGGGCTTAATTATGTCGGTAGGGGTATCGGTGGCCAATGCGATCTTGATGGTGACCAATGCCGAAAACCTTCGCTTAACCCTTGGCGATAGCCGTAAAGCGGTGATGTTGGCCGCCAACAGTCGTATTCGTCCCATTTTGATGACGAGTATTGCGATGATTGCGGGGATGCTTCCGATGGCGTCGGGCTTTGGAGAAGGGGGCGACCAAATTGCTCCTTTGGGACAAGCCGTTATTGGCGGATTGATTGCCTCCACGCTCGCGGCTTTGCTCATTTTGCCTTGCGTATTTACGCAATTCCAGCACACCGCCACTACCCAGTCGGTATCGCTTGACCCAGAAGATCCTGAAAGCAATTATTACAAATCCTCGTTGACCCCAACTATATGAAATCTTATCGGACCCTCTTAGCGTCATTGGTGGCGGGGGCAGCTATTACTGCCTGTTCTACCGAAGCCAGTGAAGAAAAAAAGAAAAGTACCGCGCCTGAAACCCAGCAAGTAGAAGTGGTGGAGGTACAGGAAATGCGCCCTGAGAAAAACATTGTGCTACCAGGTGAACTGAAACCTTGGAACCGAGTGAGCTTGTATGCCAAAGTGAAAGGCTTTGTGCGGGCGGTACAAGTAGATCGCGGGTCGTGGGTACGCAAAGGACAAGTTTTGGCGCAGTTGGATGCGCCCGAAGTTCTGTCGGAAGTGAGCCAAGCGCAAGCACACGTACAGGCCCAAGAGGCAGTTTTGATTGAACAAGCGGCACGTTTTCGGGCGAGCAAACAAACCTACCAGCGGCTTTTGCAAACCAACAAAGTAGAAGGCGCCGTCTCGCCGCATGAACTCGAACAAGCCCAGGCGAAAATGCTGGCCGACAGCGCGATGGTGAGCGTGGCCAAGGGAAATGTCCAAGCGAGTCGTTCGATGTACCAAACCAAGACCGAATTGCGTCACTACCTGACCATTACGGCACCATTTGACGGGGTCATTACGGAGCGGAACATTAGCGCGGGGGCGTTGGTAGGCGCAGGCGAAAGCAACGGAAAACCGTTGTTTGTGCTGGAAGATAGCCGAACGTTGCGTCTGACGGTAGCCATTCCCGAAAGCTACGCCAATCAGCTTCCTGACAAAAGTTCGGTTTCGTTTACGGTCAATGCCATTCCTGAACAAACGTTCAACGCAAAATTGGCCCGAAGTGCGCAGAGTTTGGTGGAAGCCAATCGCTCAATGATGGCCGAGTTTGATTTTAACAACCAACGCAATTTGTTGAAATCTGGCATGTATGCTGAAGTGAAATTGCCCGTAGAGCGAACGATGTCCACACTATTTGTTCCTAAAACATCGGTGGTAAGTTCGACCGAAAAAACCTTTGTGATTCGGGTAAATGATAACAAAGCCGAGTGGGTGCCCGTGGAAAAAGGCAATGTGCTCGATAGTTTGGTTGAAGTGTTTGGAGGAATTCATTCCAAAGAAACCATTGTGCGCAAAGCGTCCGAAGAAATCCGTGATGGACAATCTATTAAAATAAGCAAAAAATAATGCGTTATCCCGCCCTTCTGTTCACACTTTTGTTAGTAGTTTTCCAAAGTTGCGCGCCAACGCACTACCGCCTGATTTATCGCGAAGAGAACGATACCCAAGTTCATCCCGAGCTTCGGGCGGTGCAGCTGCGTTGGCAGTCGCAACGCGTGATTGTAACCTCATTAAAAGGTAACAAAGAAGAAATAAATGCGAATAAAGTGTGGGGTTATGAAGAAATAAAGGGACACAAATACCGACTGTACTTAGATCAGTTTTATGAAGTAGTTCAATCACAAGGGATGACGATTTATTGTCGGCATAATTTTGGCGAAGGAAGTATGGATGAGTATTTCTTCAGCATTACCCCCAACGAAGAACTCCTGTATCTGAGCGTACGTAATTTAAAAAAGGTGTTTGCGACCGACGAATGTATGCTGGATTTACTCCAACAACTGCCCGCCAAAAGTTGGTTGAAAACCAATAGCAAAGGGTCGTTGCAGCTTTTAGATGCCTATAATTATTGCCAAACTCCCCATTCGACCGTCACTTACAAGGTACGTTAGGCCAAGGTAAACTTCTTGCCTGGTAGGCTTCGGAGGTATCCTTGCAGTTCTAAATTAAGTAAAAGTGGGGATAACTTACCCAGATGAATTTGGCTTTCCCACGCGAGTTCGTCAATCTGCATTTCCCCCTTTTGGCGCAGAAGCGATACAATAGCGCTTTCGGCTTGGGTAAAATGCTCAGGAAGAGGGGGAGGGGTGGTAGATGCCGCACCATCGGGAAGCCAACTGAGTGCATCCATTAAATCGTCCACGCCCGTAAATATCTGAGCCTTGTGCGTGCGAATGAGCTGATTGCAACCTGTCGAATACGAATTGGTAAGGTTTCCTGGAACGGCAAACACGTCGCGGTTATAATTGTTGGCGTATTCGGCGGTGATGAGCGCGCCTCCTTTTTCGGCTGCTTCTACAACGATGATGGCGTCAGAAAGCCCCGCAATGATGCGATTGCGAGCGGGAAAACGCATAAAATCAGGCTTGGTTCCCAACGGATATTCCGTCAAAATTCCTCCATTGGCCTGCATTTCTTGGGCGGTTTTGGCGTGAGTCGAAGGGTAAATAAGGTCAATTCCCGTGGCCATGGCTCCGAGGGTGGGCACGCGGAGTTTGACACAAGCGCGGTGCGTCGCGATGTCGATGCCGTAGGCCAATCCACTCACAATCGTCACTCCTTTGTTGGCCAATCCTTCCACAATTTGTTCACACGTATTTTTGCCATAATCCGTTGCTTTGCGGGTTCCGACCACCCCCACAAACCGACCTTCGTTGAGATTGAAATTGCCCTTGCCGTACAGTAGCACAGGGGCGTCGTAGAGCGATTTGAAACGGGTTGGAAATTCGGGGTCAGTATAAAAAAGTAATTTCCCATCGACGGAGGCTAGTTTTTTGAGCTCATTTTCTGCGTCTCGAATGCCTTCTTTTTGGAGTATTATTCGCGCCGTCGCTTCCCCAATTCCATTGACCCTCGTTAGGCTTTTTAGGTTGGCTTGGAATATTTTTTGTGCACTTCCAAAGTGGGCAATCAACTGCCGAATGAGGACACTGCCAAGGCCGTTGGTCAAATGAAGCGCAAGTTGGTAGATTTTTTCGTCTGACATGAAAGAAGGGAGTTTTACCTGTTTTTCATTGGACGAGGGGGGCTTTGTTGGGATAGTTTTTGTGTGGAGATATTTAACAAAATGGCTGAAATGTTTTATGAAATGGCTTGTTTTCTTTATGAAGTGGCTGGTTTGTTGAATAAAAAAAGCGGGTTGTAAGCAACCCGCCTCACTATTTACTTGCTTCACTATTTAATTCCCCCCACCTAAATGCGCACAATTGACCAACTTATTAATGCCATCGTAAGCGACGGGTACTTTTTCGTATTCGTACGCGATTCGGAGCGGGCGGGTGTGGTTGTTGTCACCCATTGCTACGTCCACATCGTCCATGGTAAACTGAGAAGGGTGTTCGTAGCCGCAAGCAATCGAAATCTCTAGTACTTCTTTCGTGAGGGTTTTTGCATAATTGTAAAAACGCTCGCTTTTCAACGTAGGGTCAACCCCTGCCTGCAACCATTTGTTTTGGGTCGCAATACCCGTCGGGCAGCGGTTGTTGTGGCAGACTTGGGCTTGGATACAACCGATAGAAATCATGGCTTCGCGGGCAATATTGATGACATCGACGCCCATCGAAAAGGCCATAATAGCTTGTGCAGGTAAGCCAAGCTTGCCCGAGCCAATGAACGTAACGCGGTGGGTAAGGTTGTACTTTTTGAAAATTTTATACACACTCGAAAACGCATATACCCAAGGCAGCGAAACGTGGTCGGCAAACGACGGTGGTGCCGCTCCTGTTCCTCCTTCGCCACCATCGATGGCAATAAAATCGGGGCCTTTGCCCGTTTTTACCATCAATTCGGCCAATTCTTCCCACATTTCTAGCTTTCCCACGGCGGCTTTGATGCCGACAGGAAGTCCCGTCGCGTCGGCCATGCTTTCGATGAAGTCAATCATTTCGGGGATGTTCGAAAATGCACTGTGCGCTGCGGGCGAAATCACGTCCTTGCCCAGCGGAATGTGGCGGATGTCGGCGATTTCTTGGGTGATTTTTGACGCAGGTAATACGCCCCCTTTCCCAGGTTTTGCCCCTTGCGAAAGTTTCAGCTCCAGCATCCGAATGGACGGATTGCTTTTGGTCAAATCCACCAGTTTTTGCATCACAAAATTCCCGTCATCGTCGCGGATACCAAAGTAAGCTGTTCCTATATTTAGCACCACATCGCCGCCTTTGTTGTGGTAGGGCGAAAAACCGCCTTCGCCCGTGTTGTGGTAGCAGCCAAACTTGGCCGCACCTTTGTTCAACGACTCAATCGCACGCGCCGACAACGACCCAAAACTCATGCCCGAAATATTAATCACCTGCTTAGGGCGATAGGGCTTTCGGCGATTGTGTGGTAAGCCAATCACTTTTGCAGCGGGCAAAACGTACGGGTTTTCGCGGTAAGGGTGGTCTTTGGGAAGGCGTTTGGTGAGCAAAGCGGGCTTGATAAAAATGTAGCCTGCTCCATTCACGTCTTGGTCAGTTCCGAAACCTTGAAAATTGTTTTCGCGTTTGGACGAAGCATAAATCCACGACCGCTGCCGACGGTTGAAGGGAAGCTCTTCGCGGTTGTTGGCCACGATATACTGCCGAAATTCAGGCCCAATGGTTTCAATCCAATACCGTAGGTGGCCAACCACGGGGAAGTTGTGTTTGATGGTATGTTTTTTCTGGGTAATGTCCCGAATGGCAATAATTAAAAGGAAAGCAATGGGCCAACACCACCAAGGAATTTGTCCCAAAAAATCAAAAATTGTATTCATGGATATGGAGTTATTAGGGTTGATGATTTGATTCTACTTTAATGTTTCGTAGCTTATTTTACCGATTTCTGCGATAATTGTTTCAGCTCTGTTGAGCTCAGTACCACGTACAAATACGGATATTACGAAGGGCTTTTTGGTGAAAATAATCCCTGCATCGCCCCGAATATAAGTGAGCGTGCCTGTTTTATGGGCAATGCCTACTTGCCGAGGAATGAGCGAGGGCAAGGTGCTAGTGTCATGATTGTCAAGCAAAAACGCCACCATCAAATCACAAAGCGCAGGCGTGGCAACCTTACGCTGGTAAATAAGGCTGAGTAAGCGGTTGATTTCGGCCGCATTCACGTAATTTTCGATGCCTTTGGCCACGGCGGCGGTGTCCATCATCACGCGATTGAGTTGGAGATTGGGAAAACCAAGCGTTTTCATTCGTTCGTTGACGGCTTCGCGCCCTACTTTCCGAATCAAGATGTTGGTGGCCGTGTTGTCGCTTGCCACCATCATCTGGTGGGCAAGTTGCTCGTACGTAAAAGCTTTGCCTTCACGTTCCTGAAAAATAGTACCTGCTCCGCCTACTTTGTCGGCATTTTGAAGGGTATAATAGTCGGTAAGTTCAAAGCGTTGGGCTTTGACTTGCTCCATGACTTCGACCAAAATGGGAATTTTGATGATACTGGCAGATGGCACCCGTTCGTCGTCTCCAAGGCTTGCATAACGTTTTCCTTCAAGTGATTCGACGCGGTAATTGACCTTTACCGAAGTGGGTAACTTCGCAAGGTAGTCGGCGAGGCTTTGCTCAAGGGCGGGGTGTTGAGCATGAACCGAAGTGAGGCTGGCCAATAGCACAAAAAAAATAAGTTGTCGCATTAGAATATCTGATTCTGGCGACAACTTACACAGTCCTCCTATAAAAATCAAGCCTTAGGCTGTTTCTTGTAACGAGGAAACCTCCTTGAGCGAAAAATGATTTTCTAGGTCTTTGCCAATAAACAATCGGAATTCGGTTTTGAATTTGCGGTAATTGTCGTGGTAAAAGTCCATCTTTTCCCGCAGATACACCTGCGTCGCCCAAATGTCGTCGTTGTATTGAACCGTTTCGTTTTTCAGGGCGATGGCCATGACGTTTTCTTGGGCGTGAATCTCGCTTTTGAGGGTATTGTTGACGCGTTTAAAATGTTCAATTTCCCGCGACATGCGCTGGAGCGTTTCGGCAAAACTTGTAGCTAAGTCAGTGGGTAAAATGACCTTCATTTCGTCGAGCAAATGCGCAAAAATGGTCACTTCTTCGTTGACAAAATCAATTTCTTTTCCCCAAAGCCGATGTTCAAAATGAAATCGTTGGAGGTCGAATTTAGGATTCTTGGCCATGGTAGTTTTTGTCTTTTAATTTTCTCAAAATCAGCTATTTTTATTAATATTTTCCATGAGAAAAGTCATACATCTGATTGAGAAAAGTCACGGAGAGGTTTTGAGGGAAAATAAACAGCAGCTTTGGCCACGCAGTAAATAAGAAATCATTGTAGCTTTACGTTGACTCACAAACCATAACCTCTTCTTTTTTACGATTATGTTTCAAAAAATATTCTTCTTTTTTCTGGCGGGATGGGCGTCCGTCGCAGTTGCCCAAAACACAACCAATGGCATGAGTAACGTGGCTCGGGATATGATGAACACCGAAGGACTAAAGGTTCCACTCAACGCCAACGTGGGGCTTTTTGGTATCAAAGGGCCGCGCGGGGAAGTGGTCGGAAATCCGTACCTCGATTCTACTTGGAAAGAAGGAAGCATTAAGTTATTTCAAAAAATTGGGCCTCCTGGCCGCGAAGGCGATAGCATTGCCAACGTGCCGATTCGCCTCGATTTGTACGCCAACGAAGTGGAAATCAAAACGCCTGCCAACGAAATTCGGGCGGTGAGTGGGAGCATGGTGCGCTTTTTTACGATTGAAGGGGTCGAACGCCGCGTGTTTATGAATGCCAGGCAATTTCGGGCGGAAGAACCCGTGCAAGGATTTATGGAGCTGATTGCCGCAGGGCGAATTTCGTTGGTGGAATATACCAAACTAAACATCATTAAACCCTCCTTCAACGAAGCACTTGGCACGGGAAGTCGGGATACCAAAATTTCAAAAAGCCCGCAGTATTTCGCCGTTCGAGGCAACACGTTGTTTCAGATTGGGACATCTAAAAAGAAACTATTGGAAGCCTTGGGTGACCGCGCCGACGACGTTGAAAAATTCATCAAAACCAACGACCTAAGCATGAAATCGCGGGCAGATATGGCCAAAATTTTTGCCTATTACAACAACCTGTAACGCCCAATGACGGGGTAGTGGTCGGAGTAAGGAATGTCTCTTCGGGTCTGGAAGTCGATGGCTTCCAGCTTTTTTTTGTCAAAAAATTGGTTGTCGATTCGGATAAAGCGTGGCGTATTGCGGTACGAAAACCCAAATCCGTGGCCCTTTTCTTCAAAGGCATTGGCGAGCATAGACCGAACTTCGCCATATACATAGCCGTACGGAACCTCGTTGAAATCGCCACATACCAACACAGGATGGGGACTTTTTTGTATCCATTCTAGCAACACATCAGCCTCTTCGGAATGGTGGATAAACCCCATTTTGAGGCGTTGGGTGACTTTTTTTGCTTCTTTTTTGCCTTGTTTATAGTCTTTTTCAACGTAAGCTTCTTTCAATCCACCAAAGCGAACAATCATCGAGCGTAAGTGCAAGTTAATGACCCGAATGGTGTCTTTCCGAATCACAATGTCGGCAAAAAGCAAGCCATTTTGGTCGTGAAATTCAACCTCCCCACGGTCGATAATGGGGTATTTTGAAACAATCGCTAGGCCCATGCAGTGCTGTTCGCGGGGAGCTACGTCGGGGTGCAAAACGGTATAATACGGATACCCTACTTTTTTGAGTTGTTTTAATGTATTCAAATGGGGGCGCGTATCGGAGTTGTAAAATTCCTGATAACACTGGATGTCGGTCTTCAGCCCTTTGACCCACTCAAGCATGGCTTGGTTGTTTTCGGGGTGGATGTTTTGAATAAAATTGTATGCGTCAAACGACATAACGTTGTACGACAAAACAGTCAATTCTTGTTTCTCAGGTGCAGGAGGCGCGACCCAAGAAAACTGAAAAGTACGGCTCCAAAAGGGAAAACTCAGCAACAGTGCTGCGCCTGAAAGGGTCATTTTTGAAGATTTACGTAGTAAAAAGTAGCAAAATATGACCAAGTGAAGCAGAACCACTACGGGCAAACTCATCATTAAAAAGCCCGCCACCCAATGCCCCGTGAACGTAAAAAAAGCAAGCCCATATACCAATAGCGTATAAATAAAGAATACTTGGTGAAGTCGCCAAAAGAAAGAAGTTGTGGATTTCATTGCGTAGTTTTAGGGCCGTTTTTCGCTTTTGAGTACAAAGTAAACACTTCCTATGAGAAAAATTATTGCATTTGGGGCACTAATGCTGTTAATAAACGCCTGTAATTTCAGTTCAAAGTCGGAAGAGGAACGACTTGCGCAGAGTTATTGTGGTGGTTGTCACGAGATGCCTTCTCCTAGTTTGTTGGACAAAAAAACGTGGGAAAAGGGTGTTTTACCCCAAATGGCGCTTCGGTTGGGGGTAGAGCCTGCCCCAACAATGAGCGTGTATGGAGAGTTGTCAACCGACGAAATTATTGCATTTACGCAAGCGAATATTTACCCAGAAACCCCCATTCTTTCCAAAGAAGAGTGGGAGAAAATTGTGAAATATTACCTTACCAATGCGCCCGAAAAACTTCCCGATTCATCTAAAAATTACCCCATTTCAAGTGATTTGACGCTGTTTGCTCCCAAAACGGATGTCCCAGACGTAGAAAAACTGCCGATGGTGTCGATGCTAAAATTTGATGACAAAGCCCAAAAGTTATACGTCGGTACGCGTACGGGAAAGATTCATATTTTGGATGCGCAATTTAAGCGAACAGACTCGATTAGCGTAGGGTCGGCGCCATCGGATGTATATTTCAATGCCGATGGAAGCCTCAATGCGCTGGCGATGGGTATCATGGATCCCAACGACAAAATGACGGGAACAATGGTTCAGTATAAAAAGGCGGCTGATGGGAAAAAATGGGATTCAAAAACCTTAATTTCTAAACTTCGTCGGCCTGTGAGTCAGTACGTTACGGACGTGGATGGCGATGGCCTCAAAGATATGATGGTGTGTGAGTTTGGGTTTCATTTGGGGCAATTTTCGTGGTACAAACAACTGCCTAATGATACCTACCAAGCGTTTCAATTGGATGCGTTGGCAGGGGCGAGGGTGGTTCAGCCTTACGATTTTAACCGTGACGGTAAGCTCGATTATTTTGTGTTGTTGGCGCAAGGTGATGAACAAATGGCAGTCTATTACAACCGTGGTGGTGGACGTTTTGAAAAACAAATACTGCATCGTTTCCCGCCCGTGTATGGCTCTAGCTACGCCGAATTGGCTGATTTTAATGGTGATGGAAATATTGATATTCTTTATGCCAACGGCGACAATGCCGATTATTCCATGATTTTAAAACCCTACCACGGGATTCGTATTTTCTTAAACGACGGGCATTTGCACTTCAAAGAAGCTTACTTTTTTGGCTTAAACGGTGCCGCAAAGGCCCTGGCTGAAGATTTTGATAAAGACGGTGACATCGACATCGCTGCGATTTCGTATTTCCCCGCCAAACCCCAAGAAGGATTTGTGTTTTTGGAAAATCAAGGCAGCCTGAAATTTAAAGCCACAACCTTTGCCCAACCCCGCCAAGACAAATGGATGCTGATGGAAAAAGCCGATTACGACCGCGACGGCGACACCGACCTCTTGCTCGGCTACCTCGAACGCCCTTCTTATCATAACCCTATCAATCAGTCGTTAAGGGGGCTTTGGGTGTTGGAGAATAAAAAACAATAATGACATTTATCATTACTTATTTAGCATAAAAGTGCTGAAAATGTGACGGTTATCCTGTGTTTCGTTAGGGATTGGTTTGTACATTTGGGAGGATTATTTATTCCTCTTTTTTGACCAAAATGTCATCAACCATTCACTTTCTCTTATGAGCACTTCATTCAACCTTCTCCAGTACGGTATCAAAAACAAAGAGACAATTCGCAATGCGTCGCCCGCTCAGTTGTACCAAATGGCCATTTTGTACGAAAAAGTGGCGGCCATTTCTGACAAAGGTGCGTTGATGCTCGATTCGGGCGAAAAAACGGGTCGCAGCCCTAAAGACAAACGTATCATCGAACGCCCCGAAAGTGTCAATGATATTTGGTGGGGAAATGTGAACATCAAAATGGATGAGCATACGTTCAACATCAATATTCAGCGGGCCATCGACTATTTTAATACCCGCACGCGGATGTACGTTGTGGACGGGTTTGCGGGTTGGGATCCTACGTACCGCATCAAAGTACGGGTGATTTGTACGCGTCCTTATCATGCCTTGTTTATGAACAACATGCTGATTCGGCCAACGCAAGAGGAACTAGCGACGTTTGGCGAACCTGATTACGTGATTTACAACGCGGGAGAGTTTCCAGCCAATCCCTATACTACCCACATGAACTCTCGGACGAGCATTGACTTGTGTTTTGAGCGCAAGCAGTTTGTGATTTTGGGAACGGAGTACGCGGGTGAGATGAAAAAAGGGGTGTTCACAATTATGAACTACATCATGCCCAAAATCGGCGTGCTATCAATGCACTGCTCGGCCAATGAAGGCGCTGATGGCGATGTTTCTTTGTTTTTTGGCCTAAGTGGAACGGGAAAAACAACCCTTTCTGCTGACCCACACCGTCAATTGATTGGCGACGATGAGCACTGTTGGTCGGCCGATGGGGTGTTTAACATTGAGGGTGGATGCTACGCCAAAGCCGTCAATTTAAGTGCTGAAAAAGAACCAGAAATTTTCCAAGCTATCAAGTTTGGTACGGTGTTAGAAAACGTCGTTTATGACCCGACAACGCACGAAGTTGATTACGACGATACCTCTATTACGGAAAACACCCGCGCTTCGTACCCCATTGAGTTTATTCCAAACGCTAAAATACCGTGCGTGGGTGGTCATCCCAAAAACATCATTTTCTTGACCTGTGATGCCTACGGAGTGCTTCCGCCCGTTTCTAAACTAACACCTGCGCAGGCTATGTACCATTTTATTAGTGGCTATACGGCCAAAGTAGCGGGCACTGAAATGGGCGTAACCGAGCCGACAGCGACCTTCTCTGCTTGTTTTGGGGCGGCGTTTATGGTGTGGCACCCGAGCAAATACGCGGAATTATTGGCCCAAAAAATCCAAGAAAATAATACCCATGTGTGGCTAGTGAACACAGGCTGGACGGGTGGGGCTTATGGTGTGGGTTCACGGATAAAATTGCGCTATACCCGTGCTATTTTGGATGCGATTCACAACGGCGAATTGGCCAATGCAGCTACGGTCGTCGATGCTATTTTTGGGCTTGAAATTCCAACGTCGTGCGCTGCTGTTCCGAGTGAATTATTGATTCCACAAAATACGTGGACAAGCCAAGAGGACTATGTCGCAACGGCGAAAAAATTGGCATCACTTTTTAACAAAAACTTTGAAACCTATAAAGACGGTTGTTCAGAAGAAATCATCAACGCAGGACCAGTGGGGAATGTCGAGGGGAGAATGCAGAGTGTCGAATAGAATGAAGTGGAGAGGGATGCTCACATCCCGACGAGCGTGTGTCGTGGAGAGGGATACTTACATCCCGACGAGTGCGTGCCGTGGGGAGGGATGCTCACATCCCGACGAGTGCCTGCCATGGAGAGGGATGCTTACATCCCGACGAGTGTGTGTCGTGAGGAGGGATGCTCATATCCCGATGAGTGTGTGCTGTGGGGAGGGATGCTCACATCCCGACGGGTGTGGCGCGGGTTATTATGGATAGCCCGCGTCACAAACCCCTGAATTAGAGACTTACAGTCGGGAACGTTTGCGTAAATTTTATGGGATTTTAGGTAGGATTTTTGTGCCTTTAGGAAGTAAATAGGAAAAAAGGTTGTCTTCTGTAATGACATACTAAACAAAGTTTCCGCTCATGCAACGCAGAGAATTTATAGAAAAATCTATTTTAGCCAGTGCCGCAACGGCCATGTCGGCAAGTAGTTATGCCAAAATCATTGGTGCCAATGACCGCGTACGAGTTGGGGTAGTTGGTTTTTCAGACCGTCACCGTTCGTCACACGTCGGGCCATTTAAGGAACTTTCAAAACAAATGAACTTTGAAATGACGGCGATTTCCGACATTTGGAACCGCCGCCGTGACGAAGGAAAAGCCTATTTGGACAAACAATTAGGCGGCAACGTGAAAGCGTTCCGTAACAATGAAGAAATGTACGATGCCAAAGTGGTGGACGCCGTTTTTATGAGTACGGCCGATTTCCAACACGCCATTCATACCATTGAAGCCGTGCAAGCAGGCTGCGATGTGTATGCCGAAAAACCGCTTTCGGAAACCATGGAAGACAACCGTGCGGTATTGAAAGCCGTAAAAGCATCGGGCAAAATTGTACAGATTGGTTCGCAGCGTCGTAGTGGAGAAAACTACTGGGCAGCGGCTGATTTTATCAAGTCAGGTAAGTTTGGCCCCATCGTAATGGTAGAATTGATGTGGAACGTCAATCAGCCTGGTCGCTGGCGCCGTCCCGAATTGACCAAAGATTTGAAAGAGTCGGATGTGGACTGGATGCGTTATCAACTTAACCGCCCTAAAACAGCTTTTGACCCACGTAAATACTTAGAATACCGCTTGTTCTGGCCGTATTCATCGGGGATTCCAGGCCAATGGATGAGTCACCAAATTGATACTGTACACTGGTTCAGCGGCTTGCCACACCCACGTTCGGCCGTAGCCAACGGCGGGATTTACCAGTGGAAAGATGGCCGTACCAACCCAGATACGTTGACGGTAGTGTTTGATTACGGCCCATTGGATGATCCAAAAACAGGTTTCCAAGTACAATTCACCAGCCGTTTTTCTAACTCAGCGGGTGAAACCAAGGAGTTGTACTACTCAAACGGTGGTATGATTAACCTTGACACCAACGAAATCAGCCCAACGGGTGGTTTGCGTGAGCGCGAGGCTAAAGCAATGGGCTTGCCAGCTAACTTGTTGCCAACGATGAAGTTAGAGGGAGCGAAAGTAGAAACCAGTGCCAATACAGGCAACGATCCACTTACGTTCAATCACATCAAAAACTGGATGGAGTGTGTGCGTAGCCGTAAGCAGCCCAATGCACCGATTGAGGCAGGATACCAGCACTCAATCGCGACCATTATGGCCAATGCTGCCTACCGCACAGGTCAGCGCGTGACGTTTGATGCAAAATCACAAGAAGTATTGGCAGGTGGAAAGCCGTTCAAATACTAATTATTTTTTGCACTCACCTTGGGTATAATTGACAATGCCATACGCTTCGGCAAAGCAAGCGTTGCTGTATGTTTTACCATTGCAACCACAAACGGGCGCATAGCTAAGATAGCAATTAAAGGAGTCAACGGGCTTCTCCACACATTCTGGAGGTAGCTCTTTTTCACAACCCGTCATTGCCAATAAAAAAGCGAAAATCAATAGTAAACGCATAGCCTTGTATTTTTCTATGAAGACTTGCTTTTGGTGAAAATGGTTGGAAATACTACAAAAAAAGTCGCTGCTTAACAGCGACTTTTTTTGTGTAAATAGTTGGTTACTTGTGTTTTATTCTGCAACAATGAGGCGAATGCCGTCGAGTTCTTGAATAACAACTGATTTGCCTTTGTGAATACGCTCGTGCGATTTCGAGAGGGCAATCCATTCGGTACCTCGGTAAAAAACCTTCCCTTCGCCATCGACAGGGATGTCGATGACGACGGTTGCTTTATCGCCCACGTACTCAGAGTACTCCAGCGACTTGTCCGACGATTTTTTGGTGAGTGCTTGAAGCGGTTTTCTAAACGCAAACAGTGACAAAACGGACACGACCGAAAAACAGAACAATTGCGCATTAATCATGGGCAATACGCCCATCCACGTTAAAAAAGCAGTTACGAATGCCCCCACACCAATAAAAGCAAATACGAAAGATACTGAAAGTAATTCTGCTATGAGCATCACTACTCCAACGATAATCCAAATTTGGGTGGATGAGATTTCCATTTCGGGTAAAAATTAATGGTTAATTATTTTTTTTCCTGTTGCTTAACGATGCTCATCGCTGTGGCAATCATCGAAGACATGTCTCCAAAGTTGGCAGGGAGAATCATCGTATTGGTACTCTTAGCTAAGTTTCCGAACTGTTGTACCATTTGTTCGGCTACTTTCAATTGAACGGCATCCATACCGCCTTTTTCTTGAAGGGACGCTGCAATCACCCGAATACTGTCGGCAGTGGCATCGGCTACCGACTTAATGGCGGCTGCTTGTCCTTCCGATTCGTTGATTTGGCGCAATTTTAATGCTTCAGATTCTAAAACAACTTTTTGTTTCTGACCTTCGGCCTGATTGATAGCGGCCATTTTCTCCCCGTCCGATTGCAAAATCAACGCACGGCGCTCGCGTTCGGCTTGCATTTGTTTCTCCATTGCGTGAAGAACGCTTTGCGGAGGGGTAATATTTTTTATTTCGTAACGGAGCATTTTTACACCCCAGCCAATCGCCGCCTCGTCGATGGCTTGCACCACGGCGTGGTTAACGGTGGTACGTTCTTCAAAGGTTTTATCAAGGTCAATTTTTCCCATCTCCGAACGCATGGTGGTTTGGGCCAACTGAGTCACGGCAAATACGTAATCGTTGATTCCGTAGGAAGCACGCTGAGGATCGACCACCTGTAAAAACAAAACGCCGTCCACGCGAACCTGTACGTTGTCGCGGGTGATACAAATTTGTTCTGGTATATCAATCGCTTTTTCTTTTAGGCTATGTTTATAAGCGATACGGTCAAAAAAGGGTACGACCCAGTTGATACCAGGCTGAAGCACCCCGTAAAACTTGCCCAAGCGCTCGACCACAAAAGCGGTTTGCTGTGGAACCACCTTGATGGTCATCCAAACGAGTAAAAAAGCGAGTACAGCGATTATTCCAAACGCAATCATATCTATCAGTAGTTAAGGTTAAATTGTTGAAACGAAAATAAGCGACATTGGGTGAGGATTCAAGTCTTTCGGGATGAAGGACGAAAAATCAGACAGGAACGGCAAAATAAAAGGTGCTTAGAAATTTCTAAGCACCTTTTATTTTGCCTCTTGCAATTTGCTCCTTGCCTTTTATTTTTAATTACTTTTCCCAATTCGCATTTACCATTCTCCAGATTCCTAATGGGTTTCCGTCTTTGAGCTCGTCGGGGAGAAGGTGTTGTGGAAAGTTTTGGTACGCCAACGGACGCACAAAACGCTTGATGGCATGAGCACCTACCGAACCAAAACGACCGTCGGTACTGGCGGGGAAAGGCCCACCGTGCTGCATCGCTGCGCAAACTTCTACACCCGTCGGAACGCCATTGAGAAGCACCCGACCGCACAAAAGGCTCACGGCCGCAATCAAATCAGCGGCGTTGGCGAGGTCGGCATCAGTTCCAATGACGGTGCAAGTAAGCTGTCCTTCCAAATGTTCGATGATGTCGTTCATTTCGGCCGTGTCTTTGCACTTGATAATCAATGAAAAAGGGCCAAATACTTCTTGGTGCAGGGTTGTATTTTGTAAAAAGTCGTCGCCATTGACCGAAGCCACCGACGGGATACCGTCTAAATCTTGGTAAGTTCCTTCGGTTTCAGCGTCTATCGTTACGGCTTCGTGGCCAATGACTTCACTGCGCTTGGCACGGAATGCTTTCGCAATTCCCGCGTGTAACATAGGTACAGGAGCGATTTGACGGATTTCGTTGGCAAGGGTTGTGCTAAACGTATCGAGTCCTTCGCCTTCTACCCCAATAATCAAGCCTGGTTTGGTACAAAACTGTCCCATGCCTCCCGTGATAGAACCTGCGTAGAGTTTTGCGTATTTTACTGCTTCTTTATCAAGGGCGTCAGGTAGGAGGAAAACGGGATTGGTACTGCCCATTTCGGCAAAAACAGGAATAGGTACGGGACGTTGGTTGGCCAAGTCGAACAAGGCTTTTCCTCCCACAAACGAACCTGTGAAGCCTACTGCGGCCGTTTTGGGGTGCAATACAAGCGCTTTCCCAACTTCAAAACCCGCTCCTTGCAAGTGCTCAAAAAGCCCTTGTGGCATACCTGTTTTTTCAATCGCTTTGCGAACCGCACCCGCAACCATCTCAGACGTTTCGGGGTGAGCAGGGTGGGCTTTTAGGACTACAGGGCAACCCGCACCCCAAGCCGCTGCGGGGTCAACACCCGCTGTTGAGTAAGCAAATGGAAAATTACTTGCCCCAAATACCACGACTGGCCCGATGGGAACGAGCATATTGCGAATATCTGGTTTGGGTAATGGTAGGCGGTCAGGAATGGCCGTGTCGATGGTGGCGTCCACCCACGAACCCTCCGCAACCACCTCAGCAATGTTGCGAAGTTGGTTACAGGTACGTCCGCGTTCGCCCGTTAAGCGCACCGACGGCAGGTGCGTTTCGCGCATGGCTACTTCAATGACAGCCTCTCCGAGGGCTTCTATTTCGTCGGCAACGGCCCGAATAAATGTGGCTTTTTCTTTACCGCTTTTGTGGCGATATTCCAAAAAAGCCGCGTAGGCGCGCTGCATCGCTTCGTTAACTTCTGAAATTGTGGCGTCTTGGTACATGGTATTCAAAAAATAATAAATGTTATGGTGGTTTGATTTATGTTTCGATTATTTTGGTTTTTAAACCTGCCCATTGGTCATTGGTAGTCTGTCCTAGTAAATACAGGTCAATTTCAGTTTGTCCTACTCTAAAAGCTTGGAAATTTTTCAAATGGGTTTCCAATAAACTTTTAAGTTGTGAAAATTGTGCTACCGCTTGGCGCTCTTCCTCTTCGTACCATTCTTCTATTGTGGTGACGGGAGTCCAAAAATTTTCGACACTCATCTCCTCCACAAAGGTATCTAATGGGACGGAAAGATATACCAATAAGTTGTTGATTGTCAATGGGGATGGTTGTACCTGTGCAATATCAATCCATTCCAAAGGTTCATCCGATTCGCTAGGATACAACAAATTAGGCAATAAATTAGTGACTTCTGCCTGCCATTGCGTCTCAATATCGGAAACAACAGGAGGGATATTCTCAAGATTCTCTTTTTGGATGTTTTCCATTTTAAAATTATCTCTAAATTTGAGCCAAACTTAAAACTTTTTCAAGACAATGTTAGAGCAATTAATGAGTCTTATTCAAGACAATTCTCAGGAAGCCATCGTTAATAACCCTGCCATCCCTAATCAGAACAACAATGCTGCCATGCAAACAGTGTTCCAATCGGTCGTGGGAGGCTTGCAAAACGAAGCGCAAGGCGGAAATTTGAGCGGCTTGATGGGCCTTTTGTCAGGTCAAGCTGGACAAGGTGGGAGCCTAATGAACAATCCAATTGTGGCTGGAATTGCTCAAAACGCGATTGGTAGCTTGATGGAGAAATTTGGCTTATCGAACAGCGCAGCGGGTAACATCATCGCACAAGTTCTTCCAGGAGTTCTTGGCTCAATGATTTCAAAAACAAGCAACCCTAACGATAACAGCATGGACTTTGGCGGCATCATGGGGTCGTTGTTGGGCGGACAAGCTCCTCAGCAACAACAACAAGGTGGTTTTGATTTTAACCAAATTGGCTATGCCCTTGCTGACGGTAAATTAGATATGAACGATGTGATGCGCATCGGCGGTAGCCTTTTGGGTGGAAACTCAGGCAACGCGGGTAGTGCAGGAGGCCTTGGCGGCTTGTTAGGTGGTCTTTTTGGAAAATAAACCACAGAAACTCAGATGCCACGCTATTGCCTCGCCCTTGATTTAAAGGATGATCCCACACTAATCGCTGAATACGAAAAGTACCACGAAAAGCTTCAACCTGCTATTACCGAAAGCATCGTCTCTTCGGGGATAACGGACATGGAGATTTATCGGGTCGGAAATCGCCTTTTTATGATAATGGAAACCACTGAGGATTTTTCATTTGAAGCAAAAGGAGCAGCCGATGCCGCAAATCCTGCGGTACAAGCGTGGGAAGCATTGATGTGGAACTATCAGCAAGCGTTGCCCATGGCCAAAGAAGGCGAAAAGTGGGTGCTGATGAAACATATATTTAAGTTGGAAACCAACGACTAATTAAAAAGCCCTCGCTCATCACGAGGGCTTTTTTGTTTCTACTAACTACAAAGTCGTATCAATTCGACTGACGACGATAACGGGCTCTTGGTTAGGTTTTTGTAATTCATACGCGACCAATAATCCTTGCGAGGTGGGCAATACTACTGGATAAGAGGCGTTGTCGAAGTCGGCCGTGAGGTAGGTCGTTTTCTGGGTTCCATTTTTGTAAAGATAGCGAAGGGCTATTTTAGAAAAATACTGGTCATTTTTCTCCATCGACTCGTCCCAAACTACTACCAAGTTTCCTTGATAAGCGGTCAATTGCGGGTGTTTAGCACGAATGCTTAACTCCGAAGAATACAATTTTTCTTGCCCCAATTTGGCGATGCGAATACCCGCCTCGTGATGAGCGGAGGTGCCACTAAACCAGGCCACAAATACGTCTTTTCCTACCTGTGCCATGCTTGGACCCGTGTGCGGGCAAGCGTTGATTTTCCATAAATCATTATGAATTAATTTGGGGTTGGAAAATGTGCGGCCTCCGTCAGTTGATACGACGTGACTCATGTCGCGTGTTCCGTCGGTGTTCAAATCACGGTAAGTAAGGTGAATTTGGCCAGCATTATCGACAAATACCACCGTACGACAGCATTGGCAAGCGTTTGAATCCACCACCACTTCTTCCGAAAAACCACCATTGGCGAGGCTTTGGGTAAATTTTACGCTTCTTCCTTCAAACTTTCCGAGTTTGTCGTCTAGCCACACAAATCCTAATTCGCCATTTGGTAAACGAGTGACGTCGCTAAACGAATGGCCTTTGCCTGGCGTGGTGTCGCGGTGAATCGCTGTGGGAGCAGACCAAGTTTGGCCATTGTCGGCCGACGTAACGTACATTAAATCAGATGCTCTTGGGGCTTCTTTGGTCGGTTTTTTTAGCTCAAAGGTAGCAAAAATGGTTCCGTCAGCCTTAAACGCAACCCGTGGCATCCCCTCGGCGTGTACAGAGCAGTTGGTAGGGACTCCGATGTTAATTTTATCTCCAAACGTTTTGCCTTGGTCGTTGGAGACGGCAAAAAAGAACAAGCTTTTATCACCTTCTTTTTCTACCCAACTTAATACTGGGCGGTTGCGGTGGTCGGTGGTAAAACGGGGAGTAGTTCCTGTTTTTTGAGGATCAGAGAGCAAAACTGTTTTGGGAGTGACTCGTTCTAAGCCACTTATCAGCGCGAGGAGCAAAACAAGGTATTTCATAAAAGATGAATGGTTGGGTATAAGGTTTTTCGTTAAATTTGTTAAAAAATTAGAGAGATGACTGTAACATATCAACTTACCGAGACCGAATTTGATTACCAGCTTTTTCGCCGTATTAAAGCTCAGTTCAGTCGTAGTAAAAGCCCGATTAAAATAAAAATTGAGATTGAAGAGGCAGAATTGGACGAAACGGAGGCTATAATGACTAATCCTTATTTAGTTGAAAAAATTAAAAAAGGAATTGAATCTGTGGAAAATGGTAACGTAATTTCTTTTACTCCTGAAGAATTCGATGAACTCGTCAAGAAACATTCTGTTCACGCCGCAAGCCTTTGAAGATTTTATGAGCTGGGTCAATGAGAACAAAAAAATATTTTTCAAAATTTCGGAACTCATTGAAGAAACTCGACGAAATCCTTTTGAGGGTAAAGGAAAGCCAGAGCCACTCAAACATGAATATAGAGGAATGTGGTCTCGTAGAATTACAGATGAACACCGCATGGTATATAAAGTAACTGACACAAGCATTGAATTCTATTCATTTAGGGATCACTACGGCGATAAGTAATAAGAGGCTGGCTCGACGATTCGAGCCAGCCTCTTCTCTTATTTCTTCCCAGTAAAACTGTATTGCACTCCTAAGATGAAGGTGCGTGGAGCGGCTGGAGTAAAGGTGGTACGGTCGGTAGAGGCATTGCCCCGAGTCGCATTGGTAGCGTACAAAGCGTCGGTCAAGTTCATGACGTTGGTGAAGACCTCGATACCTTTCCATTGATACCCCGCACGGAAGTTGACCAAATCGTATCCATTATACACGACAGTATTCACCTGGTTTTGATACCACTTACTTAGGTGTTGCCATTCAACAGACGTACGGAAGTTTTTAAACCATTTGGGATAATAGCTAATTTCTCCGTTCCACATCCAGCGAGGAGCCGACGGCATATCTTTGCCATTCACGTCTTTGAGGGCATCCGATGCTTTTTGACTGAGGATAAACTCAACGAAGCGGTGAACGGAATACGTTCCCCCGATTCGGGCAAATACTTCCTTTGATGGCTTGTAAGTGATGCCAAGTTCAATCCCTTTGTGCAGCGTTTTTCCCGCCGCTTGGTAGTCGGTTGAGTTATCAGGTTGGCGGATGTTAAGAAGCTCGTTGCTGCCGTTCATTTGGTACAAAGAAGCGTCGATGTACATTTTGTTTTTTAGCAAAGAAATCCATCCGCCCACTTCGGCATTGGTAAATGTCGCTGGTATCAAGTTGTAATAAAACAAATCGCCGTTGGGCGCAGGCGTAGGGCGTTTGCGGAAAATAGCCGTTAGACCCGACGGTGCAAACCCTTTAGAGAAGTTGGCGTATATACCTTTTCCGTTACCAAAATCATAGGTTATGCCTAATTTTGGCGTCGTTTGTTTGTACGATTTACTTCCTCCAACGGCTTGGTTGGTCGTTTTGTCAATGTCTAAGTTGTTGACGAAATCAAATGACATATTGTCGTAGCGCAAACCCGCCGAGAGACGAAGGTTTTTGATTGGTTCAAAATCGTACTGTAAATAGAAGGCTGAATTCAAGATGTCGGCGTCGTAGTTGGCGATCTGAATGTCAGGTCGTTCTTTCACAATTGTGTATTTTTCAACCGATTTTTTGTCGGCACGCAGCTGCGCCGCTAGGTCGATTTGGTACGACCAATACTTGTTTGGTGAAAAGTCGATTGTTCCTCCCGCAATAATTTTAGAATTGAGAAACGCGAACCTTTGCGTGTGTTGGGCAATCACGCCTAGGCTTTGGAAGTCATTGGAGTTTATTTCACCGCGAGCCGTAGTCGCTCCCGACGTCCAACGAATGCCATAACTTGGATTTTGTCCGTGTTTGTTATCCCGTCCAAAAACCGTAAAGAAAGATTGCGAACCATTCTTCCATTCGTGCTCGAGGGTCAAACGCGAGCGGAGCGAATACGATTTTCGGTACGTAAAATCAGTGGTGCTGATGTACTGGCGATTATAGAAAGCAATACTGTCAACGCTTCCGCTGGTTTGGGAGTTGTATTTTGCGTACGAAAGGGTATAAATCAAGCGAGTTTTTGGCGTAAAATGATACTCCAAACGAGCGTATTGCGCATTTTTAGTGTAATCGGAGCTAGTCATCCACGCGTCTTTTTGCTCGGCGGCCAAGCCTCCAATATATACCCCAAATTTACCCAACGTAGCCCCTGCACCGTACTGAACGCGACGATAGCCCCATTGATCGGCTTGGAGACCAATGCGGGCTGTAGGAACCGCTGTTGGGCGTTGAGAGATAAAATTGACCGCTCCTCCCACGGCCTCGGGGCCATAAATCGAAGATACTGGGCCTTTAACTACTTCGATGGAACTCACCGTGAATTGGTTCATTTCGAGCAATGAGTTGTGGTTGAACACCCCCATTGGACGAATAGGTACGCCATCTTCGAGGTAAAGATAGTAGGCGTTGGTTGTCATCGGTTGGCGAATCGACATGGAGTGCTGCTCGTTGTTGAGGTTCACCATTATGACGCCAGGGGTTTTGTTGATGA
The DNA here is from genome assembly GCF_000482465.1 of Runella limosa DSM 17973. Classification (GTDB taxonomy): domain Bacteria; phylum Bacteroidota; class Bacteroidia; order Cytophagales; family Spirosomataceae; genus Runella; species Runella limosa. The sequence continues at coordinate 135,938 of NZ_KI519429.1, read as the reverse complement.
CCTCATAAATGGCCGTTGGTTTGGCTTCCTCAATCATTTTGGGAGAAAGCTTTGAAATGGCGATGGGAGTTTCGGTACGAAGTGCTGCTTCACGGTTGCCCGTCACCACAATCGTTTGTAGGTTTTCAACGGCGGGTTCTAACGCAATGGCCAGCATTCTCGTTGACGTAACGTCTATTTCCTGTGCAACGTATCCAATGGTTGAAATACGAATTTTAGCACTTTCTCCTACATTTTGTAAAGTGAAAGTTCCGTTGTTATCGCTGACAACGCCCGTGTGGGTATTGATGATTTGAATCGTAGCCCCAATCACTGGTTCTTTGGTGGCAGCGTCAAAAATTTTCCCTTTTAGCGACTGGGCGTGAAGTGGTTGGAAAATAGCTCCGCAGACAATGAGGAGCGTGATATATAGATTTTTCATTGTTGTTTCAAGAATTTCTGAGCTTCTTCTATGCTTTTAAGCATGTCGTCGCTCACTTGTTCGATGTTGATTTTTTCGTGAGTCAATGCCTTGATGGCCTCACTGGGGGCGAGTTTTTTGAGTGAATCACCCTTGTAGCGGTGCATCCAATCCATCATACTGTCGTCCGCTTTTTTGAGTTGACTGCTCAGTTGAAGTGCTTTTTTGAGCGATGATTGAGCGCTGGTGTCGTGGGTGACGCTATCCAGTAACGCAATACGTTTACTGATGGCCGATTCTAACGAAACGAGTTCTCCCATTTTGGGCATAACGGCGTCGTGAATCATCATCACCTCTTTTTCAAGCTTTTCGGCTTGGTCTTTTTGTGGGTTGCTGCATGCAGACACAATGCAACATCCGCACAAAAGTATGTGCTTGATTTTCATTGGTTTGACTAATGATACAAGTGTGAAAATAAACTCCAAATCTCTCCCGCTGGAGAGAGAGGTACGTTTACCACAACGTACACACAACCATTAGGCAATGGGAGGAAGAATAAGCTTATCTAAAAAGCCGTTTTGAGGAGCGCACCGCAAGAAAAAGGGACGCTCTTTGAGAAAATAGCAAAGGTGAAGGGGAGGAATAGTAAAAGCGGTTTCGTCAAAAACTTCTTGAAGGAGTTTCTTAACGGTATCGCTTTGTTTTTGTGTTTCTTGGCGGGCGTTATCTTCGGCTACTTTGTGTAGTTGCTTGGCCAGATAACATTTACCGTCGCAGTGCAATTGGGGCTTAAAGCGGTTTTCGCAAAGGTGATGGATGATGTACTCTTTGCGCAGCTCAAAATCCAAATATACAAACGGCACTACCAGCGTTTTGAAGCTGACAAGCAGAAGCAAAAAGAACGCTATGTGCCGTTTGGGATTCATTGGTTTTTCAAAATTTTGACAAAGGTAGAAGATTTATCTAAACAGAAGCATCTTAAAGTCGGTCAAGGCGTTTACCGAATGCTCGGCGTGAGCTTTAAAAGAAAACCCATCGCCTGGAGAAAGGAAATGCGCTACTCCTTCCAAATTAAAATTGGCATTACCTTCCAATACATAAATAAAGGCATCGGTGGGCGACGTATGTTCATCGAGACGTTGGCCCTGCTGGAGGCTAATGAGCACCACCCGAAAGTGCTCATTAGCTTCTATTTTTTTGGTTTTAATGCCGTTATAAGGCAATAACTCGGGGATATTGTGGGTAGTCATGGTAAATTTATTTAGGAACAACAACACCGTCAATTACGTGAACATAGCCATTGGAGGCGCGTATCGAGGCCACAATTTTGGCTTCACCGATATAAACATCGTTGCCTTTGACGTGGAAAGTAGCATTGGTGCCGTCCACCATCCCCATGCTTTGTCCTTCTTGAAAAAAGTCGGCAGCCAATGCAGATGTCATTACGTGGTGCTCCAAAACAGCTTTAAGTTTGTCTTTATTTTCGGGCTTTAATAAATCTTCTACCGTTCCTGCGGGGAGTTTGTCAAAGGCCGCGTTCGTGGGGGCGAAAACCGTAAACGGTCCTGCGTTTGAAAGTGCATCTACAAGCCCTGCTGCCTGCACAGCTTTCACAAGTGTCGTGTGGTCGGGAGAGCCTACTGCTACTTTCACGACGTCCTTTTGGGAGTCGTTGTCTTCTACCCCCGACTGCCCTGCGGCGGGCGCGCTCTCGGTAGTAGTGGTAGTAGATTGGTCTTGTGAGTGTGAGTTCTGAGACGACTGACAGGCCGCAAAAAGAGCTACGAATGCCAAAGAAAGAAAGTGATGTTTCATTGTTGTAAGTGGTTGGTTTAAAAAGATTGATTTGATGGTCAGACGATAGTCAGACCGAAAATTCCAACGCTGGTCTGACTATCGTCTGACCTATTAAAGGTCTTTTTTCTGAAAAATTCGGGTAGCGATACTGACGGGGACAACAACCCAAAGTAATAGCACAAACAACGCTACCAATAGCCCGTAATTCGTGCTAAAAAAATCCTGAAAAACAGCTCCTGTAAAGCCCATCAAGGCCGAAATGTCCATTTTCATCAGTACCATAATTCGGGCTAAATCGGTAGGGTTAAGGGCGGTCAAGACAAGCATGGCTTTCTCGAGTGGATAATCGTTGAAGGAGAATAAAATGCCTAAAACGAGTCCGTCGTATACCAATGAAAAATAAAACCAGAGCACCAGTGCAAGGCCAATGCCCTTGGCTTTGTCACGGGTAATGACGGAAGCTAAAAATGCTAAGGAAACAAACGAAAGCGTAAGAAGAAGCCCGCTGATAATCAGAATAAGGCTGCTTTGGTCACCGCCAAAAACGAGGGTAGGAATACCTACACCGACCAAAAAAGCTAAACTCAGGGAGGCGGCTACGCCGAGATATTCACTTAAAAAAATGGCTTTGCGGCTTAGCGGTTGCGCCGACATCAGTTCGATAAATTCGTAAGAATTATAAAAATGAATGGTCGAAAAAATAATACTGACCAATGGTACGACCATCAAAATGATATTGAGTAGGCTCAAAAGTCCTTTGTTTGGGTCAGACTCGAAGCTGAAAAAACTCATGCTGATGGCCAATAATAACAAGGTATAACCCATCACGAAACGGTTTCGGACGATGTCGTAGAGGACGTATTTAGTGATTTTGTTCATGACATTTGTGGGACTTTTGACATCAGTTGTGCAATGACGCGGCCGAGTTTGTTCTCGCCTGTTTCAAGCTTGAGTTCGGTGATGGTTTTGTAAAACTGAACGCTGCCATCTTGCAAGTATAGCACGTCGGTAGCGAGTTCGTCGAGATCAGACATGACGTGAGACGTAATCAAAATGAGCTTTCCGTTTTGGTGCTCTTTCTGAATTTTTTCCTTCAAAATCTCGCTCGAAAGCGGGTCTAAGCCTGCCGTCGGTTCGTCTAAAATCAATACCGAAGGGTTAAACAAAAACGCCAACGCCGCACTCACCTTCTGCTTGGTTCCTCCCGATAGCGTTCCTAATGGCTTTTCAAATAATCCTTTTAAGTGAAATGCTTCTACCAAATCTTCATCCAGTTGTGTCGCGGCATTTTTGCGGACATCCACCATCATCTCAAACAACTGCCTGATTTTTAGATTGGCGGGGTAATGTCCGATTTGGGGCATGTAACCAATCTGAGAACGATAGGCGTGTTGTTTTTCAATGGGTTGATTGTCAAACAATACCGTTCCGCTGTCAGGCACGACCATCCCGAGCAGGGTTTTGATAAAGGTCGTTTTTCCCGAACCGTTCGGCCCAATGACCGCCACGACTCGCCCTGCGTCGAGCCGCACGCTTACGTTGCGGAGCACGTTGAGTTTACCAAAAGATTTTGAAATAGCTTCTGCGCGAATCATGGGTTTATAGTTTTAAAGGTTTCATTTGTGGTTTTTCGTCCTTCATTCCTTCGGGGGTAAGGGTAGGAATAATCTTTTCGATGCGGTCGAGGAGGGTGACCGTAAAGCTTCGCAGTAGCATCATGGCTTGGGGGATTCGCTCAATGACAGTGGCGTACAGGCTCACGGGGCGAAAGGGCACGTCGCCGATGCCGTCGCGATTGAGGTCATAGCCTTCGTATTTGTCCCAATAATTATGTGAAACGTGATTCAAAACAACGTCGCCATTGGTAGCTACATCAAAGGTGTTTCCTCGAAAGTTGCTGTAAGTAAGCGTGTTGTCGTCGCAATTGGCTTGAACACGGAGGGCATACCCGTTTGCGATAAATTGGTTTTTGGTAAATACCGAACGGCTACACCCTTCCATATATACGCCGACAGTATTGGTTTTGAAGCTATTTTGTTCGATGTGACTATCCGAAATATCTTTGAGCAAAAGTCCGTAGGCTGCCCCACCCCAATTTTGTTCAAAAATATTGTGTTTCATGGTCACAAACTTGGTGTACATCACGGCTACGCCAGCACCGTTTTTATGGAAATGATTGTAGAAATAGCCATTGTTGTGCGAAAACATAAAATGCAGTCCATAACGTATATTTTGTTGACTATCATTGTGTTGAATGGTAGAGTTGGTCACAAACTCAAAGTAAATACCGTCGCGGTGGCCTTGGGTATGGTTGTGTTGGATAAGAATGCTGTCACATTTCCAGGCGTGAATGCCGTTGCCAGTATTTTGTTCTTCTTTGGGGTTGCCCTGCACGTCGTTTCCTTGCACCAAACAATGGTCGGAAGCCGACAAATAAATCCCGAAATAACAGTTTCTGATTCGGTTGTTTAGAATACGGATATTGCTCGCTTCCAATACTTTGATGGCTGCCCAGTCAATCATACTCGTCATACCCACGTTTCTAAATTCGATGCCTTTGATGGTGACGTCGTTGGATTTGACAGTAAAAATTTCATTCTTAAATTGAATATCTAAAATTGGAAACTGCTGGCCAATGAGGGTTAGGGGTTTGTCAATGACGATATTTTGGATACGGTATAAGCCCTTTTGAATCAGGAGTGTATCGTAGGCATTCGCCTGTTCAATCGCTTGTTTCAAAGGCTGTTTTGGGGTGATTTTCCAAAGACGCGCATAACTCGTAAAGCAAATGAGGAAAGCGATAGTAGTTAAAAGAGTGCACGTGCGCCAATTACTCGACACAGAGTGACGCAGAGTTTGAAAAGCACAGAGTTGCACCGAGGAATGTTGAGGATACGTTGTGTAACTCCGTGAAAAACTTCGTGAAACTCTGTGATCCCAACAAGGAGAGTTATTGACTTGAAACATGACACACTTGGTTAAAATTAGTTGAGAGTAAGGCGTTTATAAACTTTCAAAAACCTCTTTCCACGTCAGTATTTTTGCTTCTGAAAACTTAGCTTTTACGGCTTCAGCACTGGCTTTGTCAGAAAAGGCTGCTATGTCGCCGCGCATTGGGCTGCGAAGCTCTTTACTACTCAAAAAAATGGCCGTTTTTGTATCAATCAACTCCCCTGGTCGATTGTAATCATTTACTACCACAAAAGTGAGTTCTTCTTGTTTTAATTGATTGGTTTTTATGTATTTAACCATGCAGCTTAGGTCATCAAACTTGAACGCTTTTCCTTTGCTATTGACAATTTCGGACGCAAATTTTTTATCCATAATTGTCATTTTACAAAACACACAGGCTTCTTGACCGTAACGGATGGGTTCGGGTTGCTGGGCGCAACTTTGGAGGCTAGCCATGGTTCCCAACAAAAACACCACCAAGGCGGGTGAAACGTTGCTTTTGGGAACTAGCTGGTTTTTGGGTTGGCAGAAGTAGGTTTCGCAGGCTACCAAAAGAATCACGAGAATACCCACTGCTACAAAAACCCATCCACCTGCATCGGGAATGGAATATGCCCCGAAGTTGAGGAGTTCTTTATAGCCAATTAGCGGAGGTTGATACGACATTCCTGGGACTTTTATGGCAGCATCTGGGCTCAAATTATGCCCGTATTCGTAGCCCCAACTCCAAAAATCGTACAAAGCGGCAGCTCCAGCTAAAATGAGCAAGACCAAATAGCTAATGAGCATTTTACGACTTTTTAAAAAGGCCGTCAGCAGGCCAAAAGCGATGTAGAAAGCGACGATGTAAGAAAGAAACTGAAATTCAGGAAACATTTCTTCTTTGATGTGAGCCATACCAATGTAGTGGTTGAGGCCGTTGATGATCTCGACTTGACCCGAAAGCTTGTCGAGCCAAATTTGCATCGAAAGCCCTTCGGGATACTGCGGCGCCCATAAGTCGATGCGCCAAAGTGGGAGAAAATAGGTAGCAATGAGCGACAACGACGCTACATACAAACTACCAATGGTAAACGGACGGAGGGGTTTCATAAAAATAGTTTTTGAAAACCGACAAAGGAGGGCAAACGAGGCGCTTGCCCCCTTGTCGGTAGTGGAAACCTTATTTCATTGCTACTTTAGGCGTATTTAATTTGGGCTTGGCATTGGCCGTTTTCTTTTCAGCTTCGGCGGTTGGGGTTTTGCCTGTTCCCCAGGTCAACGGCACACTACTGCCTGCTGGTGAAACCCGCACGTAACCTTGCATTTCTTGGTGGAGTGCCGAGCAGAAATCGGTGCAGTACATTGGCGTAACTCCGACTTTGGTAGGTTTCCAGCGCAAGGTCGAAGTTTCGCCTGGCATGATGAGGATTTCGGCATTTTGTGCGCCGCGCACGGCAAATCCGTGTGGCACGTCCCAGTCTTGTTCGAGGTTGGTGACGTGGAAAAATACCTCATCGCCCATTTTTACTCCTTCGATATTGTCAGGGGTAAAGTGTGACCGAATCGACGTCATATAAACGTGTACTTCGTTGCCTTTGCGTACTACTTTGGTCTCTTTCTCGCCTTTAGCCACGTAAGGGTGGTTGTTTTCTTCCAACTTGAATATCTTTTTGGTATTTTTTTCAACCAATGAAGCTGGAATGGCTTCGGCGTAGTGGGGCTCGCCAATGGTCGGGAAGTCGAGCAAAAGTTTCATTTTGTCGCCCGAAATATCATACAATTGTGCTGATTGAGTCAATTCTGGGCCTGTTGGCAAGTAACGGTCTTTGGTAATTTTGTTGTACGCAATTACGTATTTGCCGTGAGGCTTGGCAGTAGGGCCGCCTGGGATACACAAGTGCCCCACAGAATAGTAAGTAGGAACACGGTCGAGGACTTCGAGTTTTTCGATGTTCCATTTTACCAATTCAGACGATACAAAGAACGAAGTAATGGCATTGCCTTGACCATCAAACTCAGTGTGAAGAGGGCCCAAGCCTGGTTTTTTTACTTCACCATGAAGTACTGCGTCGTATTTTAGGACAGGAATACCGTCAAAATCGCCATCGAATGTTTTGGCAGCAATGGCTTTTTGCATTTTGTCAAACGAAAACACAGGAATAACTGCCGCCAATTTACCCGAACCTACGATATAACTGCCCGTTGGATCCACGTCACAACCGTGAGGGGATTTGGGACAAGGCATAAAATACAACATCCCTGGGCATTCTTTGGGATCGAGGGTCATTACTTCCGTTAGAATGGTAGAAGTAGCTGAGTGCGTTTTTTCGTCATAAATGTTGTGTGCGTACTTAGCGGCTTCTTTTTTACCTTTTCCTTGTGCTAAGTACTCCTCTGCTTTTTTCCAGTTGACGGCCAAAATAAAGTCTTTGTCCTTTTGAGAGGCATTTACTTCCAACAAAGAAGCGGCTTGTTCGGTATTGTAGCAAGAGAAAAAGAACCAACCATCCGACTTTCCTTTGCCAGCTCTTGCCAAGTCAAAACTTACGCCAGGGGTTTTCAACTGAAACTTAACCCCCATGTGCCCAGTCGTTTTGTCGATACTCACAAAACTGATATACCCTTTGAAGTTTTGTTTAAAGCTACTGATGGGCACATCGGCGTTGGCATCGGGAGGAACTGAAAAACGGGTTCCTGCTACGGCGTATTCGGTATTAGCGGTAATGAATGGCGACGAGTGATTGCCACCTGAGTTTGGGAGCTCTATGATTTCGTCGGTGCGAAACGTAGAAAGGCTGACGCGGGCGATACGGGGGGTGTTGTTGCCGTTGATGAATGCCCAACGTCCGTCATGTTCGCCGTTGGTGGTCGAGAGTGCTACGTGGTGGGAGTCGTCCCATGGAACAAATCCGTGCGACGTATTGAGCATAGGTTTGGTTTCTTCGCTGTAGCCCCAGCCGTTTTCGGCAAATTGTGAAAAAACAGGAATGATTCGAAATACCCGCCCTGAAGGCAATCCGACAACCGAAAGTTGGCCGTTGAATCCTCCCGAAACAATGTTGTAAAATTCGTCATGTTTCCCTGGGGCAACATATACTTTTTGGGCGGCATCTCCTGCAATTTCCGAACCGCCATTTTTACCAGCGTTGTCGGGTTTGCAGGCAAAAAAGCCCCCTGCAAGCACCGCAACCGCGATGCTGTTGATGATATTGGTTTTCATTGAAGTATGGTTTTAAATTAGGTATGATTATTCGTCGGGTTGTGAGCAACCCTATACACGCACAGTTATTTCTCACCGTCGTTTTTACGCATAAATTCTAATACGCTGCGGGCTTCCTCGGCGGTGATGTTTTGGTTAGGCATTCTGACTAGGCATTGTTCCAAGAGTTTTTGGGCTTCGGCATCTTCGGCGAGCATCATGTCCACGTTAGTAATCATGTTGATAATCCATGTAGGTTTGCGTTTTTTGGTTACCTCTTTCCAACCTGGCCCAACCAGTTTTTCATCGGTGAGTTTGTGGCACGACATACATTTTAGGTCGTAAATGTCGCTTCCTTTTTTGACCATGGCTTGGTCGAGCGGGGTAGAAAGAGCTACCTCTTTGACTTCAGTACCGTGCGTTTCGGGTTGTTCCAAAATCTCTTTTGGGTTTGTTTCTGGAGCTTCTGCCCGCTGTTCTGCCCCTTTGCCAGAGCAACCATACCAAAGGAGAGCGGTGAGGGTTAATAAATAAAGGAATAAACGTTTCATTAGGAAATTGGTTTTTGGTTAACAACAGCACAAACGTACAGCAGCTTACCCCCAAAAACTTATGGTTTGAATCATACTGCTTCCCTAATCTTTGACAGGATTTGGGAGGAAGTGTACTAAATAAAAAAAGCCCCAACGAGGGGCTTGAGAAGTGTCAGTTGAGGAATCTACCAAGGTCGCATAATTTTGTGATTAGCAATTTTTAACTCTCCTATATCTGCGAGTTGAATCACTTTTTTGATGACTGTTTCTACCCGTAGCCCCGTCATATCGGCAATGGCTTGACGGGTGATGGGGACTTCAAAACAATCGCCAGAGCGTGGTGATTTTTGTTTAAAAAAGTCGATGATGGTCAAAATTCGTTGCTCAGGACTTTGGGTATTTATGGCATTGAGGAGCTTGTTTTTGTGGCAAAGTCGCTTGGCTAAAATTTTGGTAAGCTCAAAATGAATATCGGGATTTTCGCGCAATAGGCGTAGATATTCAACTTTTTTGAGGACCCACACCTTTGCATTGGAAACGGCTCGGGCATCGGCAGGGTAGGGGAAGTCACCGATTAATGGCGGTTCTCCGAAACCCTCTCCCTGAGAAAAAACACCTTGGATATAATCGTTGTTTTCGCCGCCATTCAGCATCTTAATGTTACCTTCCTCCACCTGAAAATAAAAGTGAGCAGGCCAACCTTCGTAAAAGATGTATTCACCTTTGACAAAGCGATTGAGTGATGCTCCATATTGTTGTAATATCGCTGATGGAATACCCGCCATTTGTCTATCTTAATTTTAGTAATTATAGACAAATTGAGTAATATTTCTGAGTATCAATATGACAAAAGTCAGAAATAATACTTAGCTACGAGTAGCTCTAAGTTTACGACGCCACCAAAGTAAGAAGCCCGTCACTGACAATACGCCAGGAGTGAGGCCCACGATGACATAGACTATTTTGAGGAAAATACCCCCAAAATTTCCGACGTGCAGGGGATGGAAAGTCGCTTCAATTTTTTCCCACGCCGACAAGTCGGCATAGCGGGTAATGCCGATAAATTTACCCGTATAGGCATCAAAAAGAATAGCATTTCGGCTAGAAAACAAGCGGTTTTCGTCGTTGTAATACCCCCTGACGTTAAACTTACGATGTGGTTGCGTGGGTAAATAGACGTAGTTGGGCGTAAAATTGGGTGCTTTTTGAAGGGCTTGTTGGTACAGGTTTTGAAGTGAAACTTTCGCAAGGGTATTGGTAGGAGTGGGAATTACTTCGTTGTCCCACGTTTTCTTTTCAAAGGCAAAAAGATTCATCCAAAAGCCCGTAAAAAAGATGATGACGTTGAGTGCCAACGACCATACGCCGATGATGCGGTGCAAGTCAGACGAGACCGTGCGCCAGTTTTTGCGGTTGACTTTCACCCTAAACGTCAGCACTTTCCAAATAAATTTTCGATACACCACCACTCCCGTTAGGATAGAAATCAGCATCGTGAGGCCAAAAATAGCCGCCAGGGCGGCGCCAGGCATTCCGAGGTGGAACGAAAAATGGAATTGAAAAATCCATTCAATCCAGCCCACTTCGAGGTCGTCACTGCGGCCTTTACGCAAAATTGTACCCGTGTATTGGTTGATGTTTATCGCCCCCAAATCGTACGAAATGAGGCGAGTATCGTTCATGTATAACCGAAAATGATACGACTCTTCGGGCGTAGCTTCGGAGTTAAGCCAAGCGATTCCATCAAGTTGCGGGTATTCGGCCGTGATAATACGATAAATACTGTCGATGGGGAGCGGTTGCCCAGTGGGTTTTACACGGAGGGAGTTGCGATAGATAATCGGATCCAATTCCTCCATAAACATCAAAATAGACCCACTCAGCCCCAGTAAGAGTAAAAATACCCCTGTCGCCAGTCCAAACCAACTGTGGATGCGAAAGAGAAAGCGGCTTAGTTTTTTCATGAAGATGTTTGTCATACATTTTTTACTCAAACAAATCGTTCATCGTGACGTCGGTGCCCATATACCGCATACAAATTCAATTTGATGGCTTTCGATTACTTTTTTGAGGATAGCCTGTAAGATAGTCTTGCGTCTCAGTAGATAACTCTTGTGATTATTTTTGATTTCGATTTTTGTAGATCATTAGTAAACCCAAAATAGAGGCTAAGAATCCAAGAATGTAAATAACATAAATGAGGGAAGTTAATGGCTCATGAAATTTGAAAATATCAGGGTCAAATTTCTTTATTAAAGCTCTCCCAGATATGATTCCGATAATCATAAAAAAGAAGACTCCCATTGTTCTGTTTTCCATAGTTTGATGTTTTTGTTGATTAAACTTCCTAAGATTATTCAATTATCATCCTACTAAAACGCCTTCCCAAAGCCAGGGTCGGCAAAGCGGTAGTCTTTTACAAATTGTTCGTCGGAGAGTGTTTTTAAGAAGGCAATGATTTTGGCCTTTTCGTCGTCGGTCATCGCAATGCCGAGTTGGCCGTTGGTTTGCAGTGCTGGGTCTAAGGTAGCGGTTTTTTGGACGTTGGTGGAGTAGTGGTTTAGCACTTGTTCGAGGGTGCTAAAACGGCCGTCGTGCATGTAAGGGGAGGTGTAGCCGACATTGCGTAGGCTAGGAACTTTAAATTTAAAGAGGTCGTCGGTATTTTGAGTGATGAGGAACCGCCCTTGATCGCTGCTGCGACTGTTGTCGAGGCCATTGTTGCGAAACGATTGGTCGGTAAACAACTCACCCGCGTGGCAGGTAGCGCATTTTTGTTTAAATAATGCCAATCCTTCTTTTTCGGTCGCCGTGAGGGCGTTGGTAGTACCGCGTAAGTAAAGGTCGTAGCGGGAGTTGTTGGACACCAAAAACACCATAAACTGCGACAAGGCCTTGGTAAATCGCTCGGTGGTGATGTCGGTTGTGCCAAAGGCTTTTTTAAATAACTCTGGGTAATTGGGATTTTTACTATCGCGAAGTTTCTGGAGGACGTTGGGTAATTTTTCGTCCATTTCAACGGGATTTTCAATGGGCGCAATCGGAAACAAATCCAACTGATGCACGCCTCCATCCCAAAAAAATTCCTTCGACCACGCCATGTTTTGAATGGGTGGGGCATTTCTCATGCCAATTTTATCGTCAATCCCGTGGCTTAAATCGTGCCCGTGATGGGTAAAAGCAACGGCCTGCTGGTGGCACGTTCCGCAGGCAATCGTCCCGTTTCTTGACAAAAGTCCGTCGTAAAACAGCGAGCGACCCAGTTGAAATCCGTCGTACGTCAGCGGGTTGGACTTGAGGTCGTACACCACCGAAGGGAAATAACTCGGTTGGGGCATTTCTAGCGTTTCGGCGGTAGGCGTGGTAGGGTCAGGCGGTGGGGTAGATTTGCTACACGCAGCCCATCCAAACAAAGCCATAGAACCGATAACAAGAAACGACCTATTCATACTTACTTAATCTTTAACTCCTCCAATGCTAAACATCGCGGCGTAGTTGTTGGCAATCGTACTCGAATAATCGGCAAACATCACCGTTGGGTATTGAGCAAGGCTTACTTTTTGAGTCCCGTTAAAAATCTTAGAAATATCGCTTACGACCTCAATCACAGGCTGTTGTTCGGGGCCAACGGTGGCGGCAATGCTTCCCAAAGGTAATTTAACCGTGCGAAGATTGTTGAAGGTTTTGGCATTATATCCCCCAAACCCTCCAATGTGGTAGCGGAACTTGCGGTTTCCTGCGGCATCGGCGGCCACTTGCGGCGAAGTGCCTTCTACCTTTAAGAAAATGTAGCCCGAGTTCCACGACCAGTACATCCCGTCACCGTCGTGGGTGGCATCGCCTGGGTCAAGCACGCCAGTACGGCGGCTGATGTTCATCGTATTGCGAAGGCTATCGACCCCAATCATAAAACTAAGTTCGGTGTAGCTACCCGCTGGAACGCCTCGCAGGGTTACTTTTTTGGAGGCGGGGTTAGACTCTTTGACAAGAAAATAACTCGAATCTTGCGGAACCGTGTAGGTCGTACCGTCTGATTTTTTGAGCGAAATATTGCTGATATAGTAATTGTACGTAGTCACTCCGTAGGTTTCGCCCACAGCATTTTGGTACGACTCTTGGCCCAACACCACGTCTTGCGTGCCTACTTTGTTCAAAAAAGAGAGCGTAAGGGTATTTTTTTCGTTGGGATCTGGGTCAGTTTTGCAAGATTGAAGTGCCGCTGCGATAAACAAAAGCCCGAAGAATAGCTTTTTCATTGTGCCGAGAGTTTCGTTTACGTAAAGATAGTTTTCTTTTAGTAGTAACGCGTTATCTGGCGAAAATGATGCGGAGAAAGTAAAATTGTTGTTCGAGAAGGTTTTTACGCATTCATTTTTAAACACATAGGGCACAATAGAATAAACACATAGAAAACAGAAGTAGGCTATGTGTTTATTCTTGGGGTGAAAAGTCTTGTTAGTGGCTTTTGCGTTTGGCTAAATAGTGTTCCAACTCTGCCAATGGTAACGCATTGAAGGTCATGTCTTTGGTCAATCCACCCTTGCGACCGACGGCCACGCCGTAGTGCATGTCGTAGTAGCCATTTTTTTCGTGGGCATCGGGGTTGATGGAAAGCATCACGCCTTTTTCCATGCAATACCGAATCCAGCGCCAGTCCAAATCTAAGCGCCAAGGGCTCGCGTTTATTTCGATGACTACGCCGTTTTGGGCGCAAGCGTCAATGATGGTTTTGTGGTCGATAGGGTAGCCCGACCGCGCCAACAAAAGCCGTCCTGTAGGGTGTCCCAAAATGGTTGTATAAGGGTTTTCGATGGCACGAAGCAGACGCGTAGTCGCCTTTTCGATACTCATGTTGAGGTTGCTATGAACCGAAGCTACGATAAAATCAAACGATTTGAGAATGCTTTCGGGGTAGTCGAGTGAGCCATCGCCCAAAATATCGGATTCGATGCCTTTCAGGATTTTAAAAGGAGTCGAAAATTCTTGGGCAAACACTTGGTTGAGGCGGTCTATCTCAGCGTGCTGTTGTTCGACGCGTTCTTCGTTGAGCCCTTGGGCGTAAGAGGCGGTTTGGGAATGGTCGGCAATACCAAGGTATTCAAAACCAAGCTCTTGGCAAAAACGAGCCATTTGCTCTAGGCTATGTTTTCCGTCCGAGTAAGTACTGTGGTTGTGCAATATACCGCGCAGGTTTTTCCATTCGATGAGGTCGTCGTTGGTATGGGTGGCCTTCCAATCAAATTCCCCCAAGCCTTCCCGCATTTCTGGGACGATGTACGAAAGCCCTGCTTGTTGATAAATTTCTTCGGCTGATACAAACGATTGAGCGGTGTTGGCCAACGACAGTAGGGTATGTCCAGACGGGGTTTTGGCAAATAGGTGAGCGTTGGCGCTATCTGAAATAAAGCGTTCGTTTTCAAAACGTTCGGGTTGAACGAAGAGAATTTCGACGTTTACTTCCAGCGTTTTTTTGACTTCAATTTCTTCACCTTGGGGTGGGAGGTCGGTCGCTTGGCTACGGTCTTGGATTTTGCCCCGCCAAATAAACGGTGATGATTCTTTAAGGTTCTGAACCAACCAGCCTACCTTGGCGATGCTGCGGGCCGCCGCTACGGTCGACTCCGTCCCAATGATGAGTTGGATGGTTTCTACAATCTCGCACTTGCGCGCTACTTCGCCCGTGATGGCTATTTGAGTAAAATAAGGTTGTAATTCTTCCAGAATAATGGTGGCAAGCGCTTCTCCTTTGTCCATGCGGAGTTTGCCCACTTGGCTGCGGAGAAAAGCCATCGAATCCAAAATCTTCTGCTGTGTACCTTCACCAAAACCTTTCAATTTGGCAATTTGTCCACTTTCGCAGGCGGCTTGCAAGGCTTCGAGGGTTTCGATGCCTAAGTCGCGCCAGATAGTGCCAATTTTTTTTGGGCCAATGCCTTTGATTTTGAACATTTCCAAGACGCCAGCGGGCGTTTGGGCCAACAATTCGTCGAGTTCGGCTAAGTGACCCGTGTCAATAAGCTGTACGAGTTTCCCCGCCATGTTTTTACTAACTCCCTGAATTTTTGTGAGTTCATCGGCCGAAAGACTGGCAAGTTCGGCATCTTTGAAGCGGTCGAGGTTAAAGGCGGCAGAACCAAATGCCCGCGTTTTGAACGCATCGGCATTGTGAAGCTCCATTAATTTGACGGTAAGTTCAAGTACTTCAACAATTTCTTCGTTTGACATGGCAGGGGTTTGTTCGGTTATTTTTTATCTTTATTTGAGTTGGGTTTGTTTGTTAAAGTCGGAGACTTTAGGCCGTGTCCGCCCCGACTTCAAGTCGGGGCGAGCAAGTATTGCTTGTTAAAGTCAGAGACTTTAAACTATATCCGCCCGATTTTTAAGTCAGGGTGAGCAAGTTTTATTAAAGTCAGAGACTTTAGGCCGTGTTCGCCCCGACTTCAAGTCGGGGCGAGCAAGTGCAAGTTTTATTAAAGTCAGAGACTTTAGGCCGTGTCCGCCCCGACATCAAGTCGGGGCGAGCGGGCTTCGCTAATATACCACAAAATGCCTTCAAAATCGGAGGCATGAAACCACCGAAAATCACCTTGGTGCTTAAACCACGTCACCTGTCGTTTGGCGTAGCGTCGGGTGTTACGTTTGAGGAGTCTTACCATTTCGGCATAGTCGTAGGCTCCGTCAAAATAATCGTAAATTTCTTTATAACCAACGGTTTGCAGCGCATTGTGCTCCCGAAAAGCAATGACCGAGCGGGCTTCTTCGACCAAGCCAGCGGCGAGCATTTGGTCCATGCGGGCGTCGATGCGGTGGTACAATTCGTCGCGGTCACGTTCTAGCGCAATCTGGATGATTCGGAAAGGGCGCTGGGCTACCTGCTTTTCCCGAAACGATGAGTAAGGCTTGCCCGTGAGCAAACACACTTCCAGCGCACGAACTACCCGTTGGGTATTTTGGAGGTCGTTGGTGGTGCAGTAAACGGGGTCAAGTTGTTGGAGTTCCGCTTGCAACACAGCCAATCCTTCGGTTTCGAGACGGGTCATGAGCGACGTTCGTAATTCGGGAGGCGTTTCGGGCAAATTATCCAGTCCTTCACACACTGCTTTGATGTACAAACCCGACCCACCCGTGAGGAGCACCACGTCTTTGGTTTGAAACAATTGCTCCAAAAGCGTCAAGGCATCGCGCTCAAACGAACCCGCGCTATATAAGGTTTCAATCGAATGAGAATCAATAAAATGATGCGGAACACCCTTCAATTCTTCCAGTGAAGGTTTGGCCGTGCCGATGGAAAGTTCGCGGTAAAATTGCCGAGAATCGGCCGAAATGACTTCCGTTTCGAGCGTTTGGGCAAGTCGAACGCATAAGTCTGTCTTTCCCACTGCCGTGGGACCAGCAATGACGATAAGAAGTTTTTGCAAGAATTAATTAGGCTTAAAGGTCATTTCCAAGGTTTCTCCAAATACGTTTGTATATGAAACTTGGAGGGTATTTTCGGTGAGTTTGACGATTTTATATTTCGTCTCGTTGTTTAGCACAAGCTCGGTTTCGGCGGTGTTAAAAGCCCACGTTCCTTTTTCATAGACTTGGTCGTCTTGCGTACGGCATTTGGTAGCACCTTCGTTCCACTCGTAGTTTTTGTCGGTACGAAACACCATGTTGTTGTCACGCACACAGGCAACTGTCTGATTGAAAACGTCATTCCCGTTGATTTTAGAAACTGTCAACACCCAGGCTTTTGAGGATTTGCCTGCCAAAAGCTCCGTTTTGGTAATGTTAGGGTCGGGAGTTGGATCACCGCCGCCAGTGTTAGTAACGTTGCACTGACTGAGTCCCAACACGGTCATCGCTAAAAATATCCACAAACGAACAAGTTTCATAGCCAAAAAAGTTAAGAATGGTCAAAGTTAATGCTTTTATTTTTGGGAATAATAAGACATAGGTCGGTTTATAGATTTTGTCGCGCAAAAATATTGCCGAAGTTTGTCGAGAATTGTGGGAAAACACAATAGTATAAAAGGTGATTGAAATGATTTATAAGAAAAATGAGTACGAAAAAGCGAATTGTGTCTTTTTGACATAAATCAAAAGTAAACCTATCATTTATCAAGAACCCGTTCTTACAATCTGACTTTTTATGACGCTAGGACTAGAAACCCTTGACTACGTAATTTTCCTCATTTATTTCGTCATTGTATCCAGCTACGGCTATTGGGTATATAAAAACAAAGGCAAGCAAACCGCTGATTCCAAGGACTTTTTCTTGGCGGAAGGTTCACTTACTTGGTGGGCGATTGGGGCTTCTATCATTGCTTCCAACATTTCGGCGGAGCAGTTTATCGGAATGAGCGGACAGGCTTTCCAGCTTGGGATTGCCATTTCTGTCTATGAGTTGTTGGGGGGAGTGGCGCTCATTATTGTGGCGGTGTATTTCTTGCCCATGTATCTCAACAACAAAATTTATACCATGCCGCAGTTTTTGTCGAAGCGCTATAATGAGCGCTTGGCTACCATTATGGCGGTATTCTGGTTGTTCCTCTACATTTTTGTGAACCTCACTTCCATCATTTATTTGGGCGCATTGAGCTTGGAAAAAATGACGGGCTTTTCATTCATGCCATGCGCCATTTTCTTGACCACTTTCGCGGTGATTATCACTTTGGGTGGGATGAAAGTAATTGGCTACACGGACGTGATTCAGGTAGTTTGTTTGATTTTTGGTGGATTGGCCACCACCTACTTGGCCTTAGATTTGCTTTCTGCCAAGGTGGGAACGGGCGCGGGTATTATGGAAGGGCTTGGCCTCATTCGTGAAAAAGCAGATAGCCACTTGCACATGATTTTTACCCCAGGCCAATACCAAGTTCACGACGGGCGTGGTGGATTTATTGATGCCTATAACCAGCTTCCAGGGATTATGATGTTTATCATTGGTGGGCAGTGGGTAAACAACCTTAACTATTTTGGCTGTAACCAATACATGACGCAGCGCGCCCTCGGAGCCGACCTAAATACGGCACGGAGCGGCGTGTTG
The DNA here is from genome assembly GCF_000482465.1 of Runella limosa DSM 17973. Lineage (GTDB taxonomy): Bacteria > Bacteroidota > Bacteroidia > Cytophagales > Spirosomataceae > Runella > Runella limosa. The sequence continues at coordinate 118,044 of NZ_KI519429.1, read as the reverse complement.
TTTGCGGCTTTTTTGAAAATGATGATGCCTTTCATTGTGGTATTGCCAGGACTTGCAGCTTATGTATTATTCCAAGAAAATGCCGATACGTCGATTGTAAACGGAATTACCCAAAACGGTATCGTCAAACCCGATAATGCGTACCCAGTGTTGCTCAATTTATTGCCAGTAGGCTTGAAAGGACTCGCTTTTGCAGCCCTGACGGCGGCGATTGTGGCGAGTTTGGCAGGGAAAGCCAACAGTATTTCAACCATTTATGTGTTAGACATTCACCAGAAGTTTTTCAACAAAAACTTAACTGAAAAACAAACCGTTTGGACGGGGCGAGTGGCAATTGTGATTGCCTTTATCATTGCCTTGATTGTCAGTCCATTGTTGGCTAATTTTGGTCAAGCTTTTGAATACATTCAGGTTTATACAGGCTATATTTCACCAGGTATTTTGAGTATTTTCTTGCTCGGATTTTTCTGGAAAAAAGCCACTGCCAATGGCGCTTTGGCAGCAGCGGTGTTGAGTATTGCGTTGTCGGCGGTTATTGAAAATCTTTATCCTGCCTTCCCGTTCCTCAACCGTATGGGCGTGGTATTCTGGATTTGTTCGGCGGTTCACGTGGCGATTAGCCTTGCTCAATCGAAAGGCCAAAACCAAGAAAATGCGTTTGAAGTACGCCCCGAATGGTTCCGCGTAACGCCATCGTTCCGCATGGGAGCCATTGCCGTTGTTGTGACTTTTAGCTTGATTTACTGGATTTTCTGGTAAGCCCTTTTGGTTAGCTGTAATGGCCAACGCCGTTGAGGTGAGTGGCCATTACAGCTTATCTCTTTTTGCTAAATACTTGGTGAAGTTCCCACACTTGCGGGAGCAGAAGCTGATTTTCATCGTTTGTGACAACATAGTCGGCTAGTTGAAGTCGCTCATCGTCAGAGATTTGTCGAGAAATGATATCCCTTATTTCAGCTTCAGAACGCTGTGGGTCGCGCTGCAAAACCCGAGCGACGCGAAGCGCAACAGGGGCTTCAACAACGATTACTTTGTCGAGTGAATTGCGTTGGCCTGCGCGGGCCATGATGGCCGCTTCTTTGACCAAATAAGGCGCTTTTTTATGTTTTTTTATCCAAGCTTCGGTATCTTCTCCCACCCTTGGATGCACGATGGCATTGAGCTGTTGAAGCAGGGCAGGTTTTGAAAAAACTTCTTGTGCTACCCACCTGCGGTTGTAACTTCCGTCGGGTAAGTAGGCGTCTTTGCCCAACAGCGCTTCTACCGTTTTTTTGAGCTTTTCGTCGTTATTAAGGAGCCACTTGGCACGTTCATCGGCCGAATAAAAAGGTGCGCCAAGTGCTTCAAAAATACGGCAAACCACACTTTTTCCAGATCCGATTCCTCCTGTTATTCCGATTTGTAAAGCCATGATGAATGTCGAAGTACGAATGACGACAATTTTGCAATTATTTCTTTTTCTTCCCTTTGTTGGCTTTGGTCTTTTTGACGGGTTCTGGCGCTTTGGGTTGGGGTGCAGGAGGAGGCGTGCCCAAAAATTCGGCTACTTCAAAGCTGACAAAAACGCGCTCGGCGCTGGTTTTTAGCAAGGGCGACTGTGGATAGCGAATGGGAAGTTCTTCGTCGTAATTTCCCCTGATTTTCTGGGCGGGAACTTTCACAATCAACGTATCCGCAATATCGTTCACCAGCGAAGCGGGGCCGTCAAACGTCACCTTGTTCGGGCGAAGATTGATTAGGCTCGACACCACAAATTTGGGAAATAGATTGAGTCCCAAGCTATCCACTTTAAGAATGGATGTTTTGACGACGCGTTCTTCAAAATCAATTCGATTTTTGTCGAGTTCTACGTGCGTAATGTCCACATCCTTTACTTGCTCATTCATGGCAGCTGCTAATGCGCTGGTATTGATTGAGTTGGTAGCCAAGGGGTTTTCGATGACGTACGTAACAGGAGGAACGGTAAAGGCGATTGATTTGCGCAAGAGTGTCCAGCCACTGCCTTTAATGATGGCGTTGGCACTTTGGGGAAGTGGGTGAATGGGAATATACAACGAATCGTTGTAAGAAATTTTGACAGGATACGGAACCCGCAGCGTATAGCCGTCTTTGTTGAGTTCGTTGAAAAGCCAAATAATCGTAGCCGCTACCAGACTAAGTATCAGGGTGCGGCTACGAGCAGGCTTTGAAGAGACAGGTAATTGTGCCACGATTAAGCAGTTGTTCCAGCTTTGCGCGAAATAGAAGATTTCTCGAATTTCATTTTAGTGCCTTTGCCGTCCACGTCAAGGGTAACGGTTGTTTCATATACTGAAATGACCGTTGCGTGCAAACCGCCAATGGTAACAACTTCGTCGCCTTTTTTAAGTTCTTCCAAAAATTTCTTTTGATCTTTTTGCTTTTTTTGTTGCGGACGAATCATGAAGAAATAAAACACTCCAATGATACCTGCCCACATCAAAAGCTGATAAATCATGCTAGTTTGGCCAGATGCGGCTTGTAAAAAAATACTGTTCATTCTCGTAGGTGATATGTTAGAAGTTAAGTCTAAGAAGTTTTTCGTCTTACTTTGCGGCCGTTGAGTCCGCCGTTGGAGCGGGAGTTACGTCTGCTTTAAACTGAATATCGTTGGTAGCAGGATTGGTATTGGCAAAAATAGTCACAGTTTTAAACTGGGGTCCTTGCTTACCTTTGCTATTAAAACGTACCAAGATTGTTCCTTCTTCGTCGGGGCCGATGGGGTCGCGAGGCCATTCGGGAATGGTACAACCACAAGAAGCGCTTACGTTGTTGATAATCAGAGGAAAATCGCCTGTGTTTTTAAACTTGAATTTACGTTCTACTTGCTGTCCTTCGGCAATGGTACCAAAATCAACGTTTTTAATATCGTCGGCAAATTCAATTTTCGGAAGTTTATCGTCGAGGCTGCTTGAGGCCGATTGGTCTTGGGTACTGCCGCAGCTCCATAAACCCCAAAGTGTCAAAACAATAAAAAGGGAACGTCTCATGGATTTGTGAATAATGGGATAAATTTAAGACGCTTGTCCTTTGATTTGCGCCATCAAACGATCGACATCTTCGAGTAGGCGTTCTGCTTTTTCGCGCGTGTCTGCCACTACTTTTTGACCTTCTGCTTTGGCCAAACTTTCGGGTAAGTCTTTGCCTTCGAGCAAGTCAGTAATAAGTCCTTGAAGTTGCTCACGGTATTTTGAAAGACGGAACGAAAGTTTGTCACGGGTTACTTGTCCTTCAGCAGGTGCGTATAAGATTCCGATGGTTGCTCCAGTAGCTACTCCCGCTAAGAAAGCAATTAATGTTTTTGTTGAATTATTCATGGTAGTTGTACTTACTTGTTGTCTAAAAGTCCTCTTCCGCTCTTACGGATTTTACCTTCTTTGATCAGGTTTTTGGAGAGGGTATCTAAAATTCCATTGACAAATTTACCACTTTTTGGCGTACTATAATCTTTTGCAATTTCAATGGCCTCGTTGATGGACACTTTCACTGGAATGCCAGGGAAGGTAATCATTTCTGACACGCTCATTTTCAGAATCAAGTAATCCATGGCCGAAAGACGTTCTAAGTCCCAATTTTTGAGTGGTTCGGCGATAATCGCTTCAAACTCATCATTACGGTTAACGGTTTCGTCAAACAATTCTTGCATAAAAGAGCGGTCTTCTTCCCAATCGTCGGTGAGGGGGACAATCTGCACGCTACCTTCTGTCGCTGATTTGAGGGTTTTATTGGTCATTTTACGGGCCAAATCACCGTTTTCGCCCCAATAAAGGTCTCTTAATTCAAAGAAATTGATGACATCTTCGTTTTTGAGAATCACCTCTTTCAACGCATACAGCACCAGTTGTTGGTCTTCTTCGGGCGTGTGGGTTTTTTGGGCGCAATAAGCACGGTAGGTTTCGTCTTGACGAAAAACTTCACGGAACATCTTACGAATCAAGCCCGTTACTTCTTCGCCCCACGAGATACCATGACGAATAAATTCGCTTTCGAGCTTTTTACTTTCCGAAAGCGCAATCACTACTTGGTTGGTATCAAACCCTGACAATTTTGCAATCGGATTGCTATCTGGGTCATCGTACTGGCGCTCACGCTCGCTTTGTGAAAGAAAACTTAACTCAACAAATAGCTGTAAAAGAAGCAAATAAGCCGAATAAATGGCCTCAACTTCGGGCGTAAGCTGACGAGAAAGGCGTTGTTTGTCTTTTTTGTACAAATCCTCGTAATACTTGAGGGCATTCCGCGCCGTCACAACCGCCGTTGCAGGCGTATCGTCGTCGTCAGGGATGGTGCCTTTGCGGTAATTTTCTTCGAGTAAGAGCGTGGTTATTTTTCGCATTCCCTCTAATTTGACGGGGTCTTGAGGGGTCATGGAGTTGAGATCAGGCTTAAACGACTCCGTGATGAAATCTATGGCCAATTGGTAGTCTGCCTCGCGAGCAGCCTGAAGAGCATAGAGGCTTTGCAAAACCTTAATGCGTAGATGTCTTCGACTTAACATTCAGTCCTGAGAGTTTGTGCAAATAAGCAGCAAGGAAAAGAACTTGCTTGTGTTTCCAGCCGCAAAGGTACTTAAAAATCTGTTGCTTTCTGCCAAACTTGGCGAAGAAAATAGAAAGTAAGTAGTACAATTCCTAGTTGGAGGGCATAGTCGAGTATATAGATAGGTTGTGCGAAAACCTCCGAAATAGTGTGATAATAAGGGCTTTTTAGTCGCCACCATAGCGAAGGATGAATCACACACAGGCAGTTAAAAAGTAGGAATAAACCTACTTCCTTACGGTCAGAGAAGTTGAGCCACTGAAAAACGTAAGGTAAAAGGAACAGAAAAATATAATTGCTGTAGGCACTCTGTTGCGCAATCATCATGGTGCCGTAAATCACAATATAGACTGCCGAGAAAGCACGGGGAAAAGGCTGCTGCCTGAGTCGGTAGGCCAAGATTGTGCCCAGCCCTGTGGTCAGCAAAAGTCCTACCCAATTCCAGCGTTTGGCTCCTGCTCCCAGTACATCAAACGTGAGGGGATTAGCCACCGATAGCCAGTTGGGGGCGCGTAGGGTAGCGGCTTCGTTCATGGGTTGTTCGAGCCAGAGCCACTCGGTGGTATGGTACAAAACGGCCAGGGAAACAACCCCTGCAACTGCCGCTGCTGAAATCCAACGAACGGGCTTAGAAACAAGAAATAACAACGCTGGCCCTACCAAAATAAAGACGGCTTTGGTAAATAAAAATCCAACAACTAGCCCAACGCCCAACCATTCAACACGCTGGGTGCGTTGCCAAACGAGGTACGCGCCTATAAACATGAGCCACATCCAGACGTCTTCTTGTCCTCCCAAAACGCATAAAACCAACGACCCTGGCAGTAAAAGGTACAAAAGGCTTCGAAAAAGCCGTTCGGAAGGGGAAATGGTATCGGCGTAAAAACGATTTGTGGCCCAAAGTGCGCCGCCTTCCATGAGAATCATCACCAAAATAATGGCTTTTTTGTCTAGCCAAAACCACAAACCAAGGGCATTGACGTAGGGAAAAAAGGGCGAATACATGCAATAAAAATCGCGGTAAACGAGCTTTAGTTGAACGGCTTCGCGGGCTTGTCCAAAAAAACCATCGAGGTCAGAAAAGGGGATTTGGTTGAAAACCACAAAAATAAGCACAAAAGGAACCAGACGTGCCAGCACCCAAGCGAGGAGCAGTACAAGTCGGTCGTCGTAGTTTTGTAGGTGCTTTTCTATTTTTGCGCGAAACGCAATAAGCCCACCCGCAAGTCCTGCGCATAACAATGAAATGATGGTTTTTCCGAGAATGACAAACATGTTAGGCGAGTTGGGGAGACGATACGTTTTTACGATACACTTGCCACAAATACCAAACAAAACAAGCAACATTGAGTACTTGAAGGGTGTATTCGAGGACAAAAAGTGGTTGAGAAAAGACCGTTAAGTCGTCGTAAGTTGGACTATTGATGTGGGTAAAAATAAAGGGTTGTACCACAAGCAACAAGTTTAAAAATAGCAAAACGACAACATCGCGTTGTTTTTTCCAATCCACCAGCTCCATCATCAACGGAAGTAAATACGCAAAAGCGTAGTATCCCACCGATGTAGGCTGAAAAATACTCATGGCCAAGTAAGTCGCCAAATAGGCGAGGGGTAGGGTATATTCGAGGGAGAGGTTTCTAAAACGATACACCGCCAATATCGATACCGATAGCGTAATGACCATGCCCGCCCAGCTAAAAACGGTGAGGGTAGGAAGGCTTCCAAAAAGATACGTCAGCCACGGTCGCGAGATGGTGAATAGGTTGGGAGTGAGCAAGTTGGTGGTACCCATCTGTACAGGCATCAAAAAATCAAGCTGCATGACGGCATAAAGCACCACCAACGATGGGACTCCTACGGCAATCATGCCGAGTAGAAAACCCCAACGTTTTTTGAGCAAAAACCACAACGGAAAAAACCAAAAAACAAAGGTCGCTTTGATGACAATCAGCCCCGTCGAAAAGCGCACACCTAGCCCGAAGCCGTCGTTGCGACTCCGCAAATAAGACAACATCATCCACGCCGCAACTCCCCACATCCAAATGTCTTCTTGGCCACCCAGCAATACCATAATCATTGGTCCCGAAAGCAAAATATAAAGCAAGGTGGATTTCAAGGCATCGGGCTGCGAACGGCGTTGGTAGGCGAGGTAAGTCAGCCAAATGATGAGTGCTTCGATAAGTACCATTAATAGCACGATGGCTTTGGAACTATACCAAAGGAAAAGCGGAAAAGTGATGATGTAGGCAAAAACAGGCGCGTGAAACGAAATAAAATCGCGGTAAACCAGCTTCCATTGATAAGCTTGGGTGGCTTTTCCCCAAAAAAAAGGCACATCGCCACGGGGAGATTGGTCAAGAAGTGCGTAAATGATGACAAAAGGAAGAAGACGAAAAGCCAAAAGACCAATCACAATGGCTCGATTCTCTTGGCGTTTTTGCTGGATTTTTTGCCAAAAAGTATCGTTTTTAGCTCCTAACCAAATAACTACTGAGGATACTACGACGAGTACTAATTTGACATAAAATACCGTGAGAGTTGACATCATATATACTGCTGAATCGTGTCAAGGAGTTGTCGAATGTGGATGTTATCGCCATGAAGGATAAAATCGGCCTGTGAATAAAAACCAAGGCGTGATTCGTATTTTTCACGTAGGTTGTTGAGCAACTGACCATCGTTTTTCTGATACAACGGACGGTCGTCGGTCGAGTGGCGTAAAATCCGTTCGACGATTTGTTCAGGGCTTACGTCCAAAAATACACTTAGGCCGTTGGCTTTGATGTAGTCTATGTTATCATGAAAACAGGGCATTCCACCACCCGTTGCAATTACTAATTTTGAATCAGGCCGAATCGCGCGCAAAATACGGGCTTCGGCTTCTCGAAAATACGGTTCGCCTTTTTGGGCAAAAATATCGGGAATTGGCATCCCTTCTTCCTTGACAATGAGTACATCCGTATCAACAAAACGATAACGCACGTGGCGAGCTAGTTGCTTGCCGAGCGTCGTTTTTCCCGAAGAAGGCAGACCTATCAAAAAAATATTTTTCATCTATCGAAATTCAGTAACCTCCCGAAAGTTTCAAACCTCCCGAAAGTTTTGAACTTTCGGGAGGTTATGGAAGCTATTATAATTTACCCAACACTTCTTCTTTATCAGGCGTAGTGTTGTAGTGCCATTTGCCTTTGACAGTACCGTCTTTCATAAACCAAATGCCTGGATTAGAGCGCGAAATGGTTTTTAAAACGGTGCCATCAGCCGAGTAGTAAGGGATGTCAAGGGCGTAAGCTTTCCGAATCTCTTGAATTTCGGCGTCACTATTTGAAGTTAAAATCAAGGATTCAACCCCCGTACCTTTCAGAGAATTAATCAACGAACGGATTTCGGCCAAACTTGCTACGTTCAAGTCGGGGCCGTTTTTGATGATGATGATGAGTTTTTTACCCGTGAACGTTTCTTGCGTAAAATCACCTTCGTTGTTCCAAACCTTGTAGTCGGTAATCTTTGGTTTGGCACTTTCGTTGATAAGTACCATTTCTTTGTACTTATAAGTGGTGTCAGTCGGGAATTTCTCAAACTCTTCGGTTTTCCCATCTTTCTCCATGATGTATTTATAGCGAAGAGGTTCCGAAGGTTGCATTAATTGAGGAATGTTGTTGCCAATTTTGTATGGCAAAAAGTCAACAGGAGGGAGGTAGCGAATGGCATAAATGGCCAACGCAATGGAAAAAATGGCCGAAAAGGCCACCAACGAACCCGTAGGAAGGCTGCGGAATACCTTGCTTTGCCAGATAAGGAATATGATCAAAACCAATAAGACAATGTCTTTGGTAAAGGAAGTCCAAGGCTTGAGCTTTAAGAAATCACCGAAGCAACCGCAGTCGGTCACTTTGTTGAAATAAGCTGAATAGAACGTTAAGAAAGTAAAGAAAACAATGAGAGCAAGCAGTATCCAATTGACTTGCTTCAAACGCCAAGAGGCAAGAAGTGCCACGCCAAGGATAACTTCGGCAGCGCACATCAGCACCGACAAATAAAGTGCAAGCGGAACCAAGGCCATCCAAAAATCGTGCATGAATGGCATGTCAGTGGCAAATACCTCGAAGTATTCTTCCAGCTTGATTTGAGTACCAACGGGGTCGTTGAGTTTAACTAGACCCGAAAAAATAAAGATTCCTCCAACTAAAAAGCGGACAATGTGGGCTAAAATTTTCATTCGTTATCGTTAGATTCGTTTGGGTTGCTTTCTATTTAAAAATGGAACACAGATTAAACGGAGTCATCTGTGTGCTATAAATTGACTACAAATTTCAAAAATTAAGCCAAAAGAGATTGTTAATGAAAGGTTAATGGGCAAGACCAAGTTTGATTAAACAAAAAACCGAATAGTTGATAATGTCTTGATAACCCGACTTTACACCTTCCGAAATAATCGTTTTTCCTTCGTTGTCTTCAATTTGTTTGATACGAAACAGCTTCATCAAAATAATATCGGTCATGCTACTAACCCGCATGTCACGCCATGCTTCGCCGTAGTCATGGTTCTTGTTGAACAACAATTCATAGACTTCGTTCATTTGAGTATCGTACAATTCGGTGAGCTGGCTGGCCGTAAAATCCATTCCTTTGTTGTCACCTAATTGTATCTGAATCAGGGCCATTACGCAGTAGTTGATGATGCCGATAAACTCAGGTACTTCGCCTTCATCCACTTTAGAAAAACCGTTTTCTTGAAGGGTGCGGATGCGTTGGGCTTTGATAAAAATTTGATCCGTAATGGAAGGAAGACGCAGAATTCGCCACGAGGGGCCGTAATCTTGGTTCTTTTTGGTAAAAATGTCTTTGCAGCGAGTGATAACACTCCGATATTCGCGCTCAGTTTGTTGCATAAAACAATTAACAGTTAATATGGCACAGTGTGCGCCGCGAAATTATGAAAAAAACGCTGAATATCGCTGGAAAGTTGCTCGACTTGTCAACTCCGCAGGTAATGGGGATTCTCAACGTTACCCCAGATTCCTTTTTCTCAGGGAGTCGGGTGTTGCAAATAGAAGATGCCTATAAAAAAGCCGATAAAATGCTTTCGGAAGGGGCTTCGATGCTCGACATTGGTGGGCACTCGACCCGCCCAGGAGCCGATGCCGTCAGTGAAGAAGAAGAGCTTAACCGCGTGCTGCCCGTGGTCGAGATGCTGCGTAAGCGTTTCCCCGAGGCCATTATATCAATAGATACCTTTCGGGCGTCGGTGGCGCGCAAATCTATTGAAGCAGGTGCACATATTATCAACGACATTGCGGGAGGAAACCTTGATCCGTTGATGTTTGAAACCGTAGCCGAGCTGAACGTGCCGTACATTCTCATGCACAGCCGTGGCACTCCCCAAACGATGAAAGAACTCAACCAATACGACGATTTGGTGACGGACGTACTTCGGGAATTGCAAGCTAAAATTTACCAACTTCGTCAGTTGGGGGTGAAAGACATTGTGGCGGACATGGGTTTTGGGTTTGCCAAAAATGCGGATCAAAATTACGTCTTGCTGCGGGAACTGCGGGCGTTTGAAGCGTTGGAAGTGCCATTGTTGGTGGGAGTGTCTAGGAAATCAATGATTTGGCGAAAACTCGACATCACTCCCGACCAATCACTCAATGGCACCACCGCTCTCAATACGGTGGCCATTCTTAACGGCGCAAATATCCTCCGTGTTCATGACGTGAAAGAAGCCATCGAAGTGGTTAAGTTGGTTCGATTGCTTCTTTCAAAGAATTGAAGGGACTTATTTTTTTTGAAACAAAGCTGCGTCCAACGAATACTTCCCAGCACCTGTCAGCAACAACGCCAACGAAGGGACTAAGTACAAAAGGGCATGTTCTTTGTCGCCAAATGGATCACTGCCGTGAATGACAAAGGCAATGACCAAGAAAAGCCCTATTTCTATCAAGGCTGCTATTCGCGTAAATAACCCGAAAATGAGCAATAATGGAATAAATACTTCGCCCAAAATGGTCATAAAATGAGAAAACCGTACCCCCACGTGTAACGGATCAGGGAAGTCGTTGGCGCCGTCGAGGAAGCTAAGTAGTTTGTCGTAACCGTGGGGAACGAGCATAATAAATACAAAAATACGGAGTACCAAAAGCCCTAAATCAGTGTAATTTTGTTGAGAGGATGGTTTAAAAAATGCTAACATGGTTGAAATTTGGTTGACTAAAAACGATACTAAATTTTTTTAACTTTCGCAAAATTCAACTTTTTATGGGACTTTCTACACTTTTGTTTTTTGTGATTACCCTACTTTTAGGCGGGGCGGTGGGATATGGCTTGTTTTACGTCGCCAATCGAAAAAATGCCCAATTGAGCCAAGCCACCCAATCGTCCACCATTTTGCTGGAGCGGATTGAAAAGGTGTTTAAAGTGGTAATGGCAGAGGGTTATTTTACGGAAATATTTGATTATAAGGACGATAAAAAGTTTTTGTATTTGTTCAAAAACTCCAAAAAAGCCTTGGTGATTGCCAAAGCGAAGGTGTTGGTTGGTTTCGATTTTGCCAAAATGCGTTTTCGTCTTGATGAAACCACCAATCAAATGGTCATTGAGTATTTCCCTGAGCCTGAGGTACTTTCCATTGATACCGATTATAAGTTTTATGACATCGAAAATGGCATCTGGAACCGCTTTAGCCACGAAGATTATACCAACTTGCTGGTGGATGCCAAACAAGCCATGAACGAAAAAGCATTGGAGGGGGATTTGCCACGCATTGCCAATAATCAAATTCAGTTTATGATGTACCAATTGGCTGCTTCTATGAACTGGAAGATAAATATGCAGCTTCCCGACGCCAATCAAAAACGGTTGGAAGACTTTAGCAATTATGAAGAAATAAACGCAGAACCTAAGCTTTTGCCTAAAGACGAAGCGTGATGTGTAGCGGGCTGTGCAGCGGGTTTCTCATTTGTGCAGCGGGTTTCTCATTTGTGCGGCGGGTTTCTCATTTGTGCAGCGGGTTTCTCAAAACCCGCCGCTATTCAATGGGTTGTAAGCAACCCTTTTCGCGGTTGTGAGCAACCGCGACACACCATCGTGAGCAACCACTACACCGCGAGCACGCCACACATCTATTTAATGCAAAATAGTAAACACAAGCTCTTGCATAATGGCTTGCTCGTCTTTGGAACCTGACTCAATACCCTTAGAGGCATTATCGGCTTGGCGCAAGGCTTTGATGGCTTTGGCCACGTGCCCCAACGAATACTGTCGCGCCGCCGATAGGTAATCTTTGACAAAAAACGGACTAACGCCCAACACCGAGGCAAGGTGTCCTTCCGATTTGTCCTGCGTTCCGTGAACGACGAGCACTTTGCTGAAAAAATTATACAAAATAATAAGTACCTGGGGTAACGGATTTTCTTTCGTGTTGGCTGCGAGGTAATTAGCGATTTTGTTGGACTTAATTACGTCGCGTTGAATCAAGGCTTTTTGCAATTCAAACACATTATATTCTTTGCTAATTCCCACGTATTTTTCCACAACAGCCGCCGTTATTTCTTCACTGGCGGTGAGGTTGAGCAAAATTTTGTCGATTTCGCTGGTGATGCGTTTGAGATCATTCCCAATGTTTTCGACCAACATCTGAATTGCTTTGATGCTGATTTTTGCTCCTAAACTGCGCACGTGTTCGCCTACCCAATCAGGAAGTTTGTTGTCGTACATTTTTTTGCATTGCACCAGTACTCCGTGTTTTTCAAAAGTTTTGGGCAAGGCTTTTCGCATGTCAAAATTCCCCTGAAAACACAATGCCAATACCGTGGACGACAGAGGGCGTGTGGCATAGTCGTCCAAAAGGGCTGATTTGTCTTTGGTATCGAGGCCGTTAGACTGCTGGGCCTCTTTTACCAACACCAGTTGCCGTTCCGACATGAACGGAAAACGGCGGGCATAATTTAGGATGGTACCTACGTCGGCGTCTTTGCCAAAAAGTACAAACTGATTAAACCCTTTTTCTGATTCAGGAACTACCGCTTTTTCGAGGGCGTCGGCCAATAAATCAATGTAATAAGGTTCGTCGCCGTGAATAAAATACAGCGGTTGAATTTTCTTTTGTCGTATCTCTTTCAGAGCTTGTTCGGGGGAAAGAACCATTTTTTTGAATGTCGAATGCAGAGTGCAGAATGTCGAGGGTGAGTGTCGAATGCAGAGTGTCGAATTTGAGTAACAATATTCGACATTTTGCACTCGACATTCGACACTCCCTAATATCCTTTTGATAAATTTATTTGATTGTGAGGAGGTTGTCCTTCGATAAAGCGTCGGAAATTATCGGCAAAAATAGCAACTTTTCCTTCCTGTTCGTTGGTCTGTCCGCCGCCTGTGTGCTGGGTTAAAATCACGTTTGACATGCGCCAAAACGGGTGAGTACTTGGTAAAGGTTCTTCTTCTGTCACGTCGAGTATCGCTCCCGCAAGACGCTGTTCTTGTAAGGCTTTTATCAACGCAGTTTCGTCCACCGTTGAGCCACGGCCAATGTTGGCAAAAACGGCCGAGGTGGGCAAGGCGTTGATCATGTCTGCCGTAAAAAAGCCTTTGGCCGCCCCTGGCAAGCAGTTGATTACTAGGTCGGTTTGGGGAAGAATGGCAAGGAGCGCTTCGGGAGTGTGAATGGTGGCATCGGGGTGTGAGCGCGCGACCATTTGAAGGCGACAGTCAAATCCCGAGAGCATTTTTTTAACGGTTTGGCCAATGCTTCCTGCGCCTAAAATCACTACTCGTTTGCCCGTGAGAAGTCCCAAACGGTAGCGAATGGGTGAGCCCACCCAGCGTTTTTCGGTTTTTAACAAGGTAAGTTCTTCCAACCCCCGATAAAAAGCGAGAATGCCTGCGATGATGGTTTCGGCACAAGGCACGGAGAAGTAATCGGCAAGGTTACAAATCGTCACGTTGGGAAGGTGTAGGTGTTTGTATCCATCAAATCCCGCCGATTCGAGTTGCCAGAATTTCAATTGAGCAGGGGCTTCCGTAAACCACGCAGCGGGCGGGTTGCCCAAAATGGCATCGGCCCGACGAAAAGCGGCAAATTGTTCATCCTCTGGAAGTTCTACTCTAAATACGAACTGATGTCCCGTAGGAAACGCTTGGCGCAAGGTGTTGCGGAGTGCTTCGTTGAAGGGCGTATTTACAAAAATTTGCATTAGATTTGTGAGCTAAGTATCCTCTTTCTCGACAACCTGCTGGTTGCTCGCCCCAAAATTAACTCATTAATGCTATGCTAAATAAATGGTTGGATAAATTAAATCGCCACGACTATCCTTTTATCGACTTGTTTTACTACCTCATCGTGATCGTGGTGTTCTTTCTGTTGGTCATTATTTCAAATCTATTTTTTGATTAATAGGGGGCTGTGCTGATGGTTTCCTGTTTGTGTTGAGGGTTTCTCATTTGTGACAAGGGTTTCTCAAAACCCGTCGAGTTCGGGTTTTGAGAAACCCTCAACACGTGGAATTGGGTTTTGAGAAACCCTCAACACGAGAATTGGGTTTTGAGAAACCCTGTCACGTGGAATCGGGTTTTGAGAAACCCTCAGCACCTCAGCACCTCAGGGCTTAATTCTCTCCGCCTTTTTTGTCGTCGTTGCTGATGCTTTTTTTGCTACGCTGAGGTTGGCTGCTCATTTTCCCAAATTCATAAGAAAAACTCACGCGCCAGCCACGGTTGAAGTATTTGCTGCTTCCTTCCTGGGTGAAAGTGGGCGAAGCAAAAGTGATTTTTTGTTCTAAAAACGGGGCAAAAATATTATCAACTCCCAGCCCAATTGTGCCTTTTTTCTTCAATACTTCTTTTTGAAGGGCTAAGTTGTAATAGGCATAACCACTGACTTTACCTTGTAACATGACGCGAGGGGAGTTGAAGAAGCCAAAAAACTGCGCTTTCAAACCTTTGCCAAAATCGTAAGTACCGTTTAAGTTGATGCGATACATCCAGTTTTCGTTTTTGGCTTGCAAAGCGGGGCTGTTCAAGATATTGTAATAAAGGTTGAGGGAAGTGTTGGCCGAAAATTTCTTAATTTTTGTACTTCCGCTCAAGGTCAATCCGTATGAAATGTTTTGAGAGATGTTCTGGAACGTCAAGTGGGTTGAACCTTCTTCGTTGACCGTCCGAATGCGCTCGATGGCGTTGTTGGTTTGACGCATAAACAACACCGCATTGACCGACGATTCTTTGATATAAACATTATAACTCGCTTCAGCGCTGTGGGTCAGCTCAGGTTTAAGATATGGATTGCCTGAGTAGGTAGCTTTGGGCTCGCTGGCGTTGACGTATGGGTTCAAGAACCAAAGCATTGGTCGCTGAATCCGTTGCGAATAACTTAATTTAAGTTTCTGATTTTTAGGGAGATTGCGCGACAAACTAATGTTCGGAATGATGTTGCCGTAGTTGCTCGAAAACGGAACAGTTCCTGCCAAAAACGCCGCTTGGATAAACGTGTGTTCGTAACGAGCACCTGCGTTGATACCCCATTTGTTTTTAGAAACCCGCGAGTAGGCGACGTAGCTCGAAGCGACTTGTTGGTTATAATCAAAGAGATTGGCCAACGCTGGAACATCCTGAAAGTCGCTAGAACCGTCTAAGGCAGTCGCGACGCGGTAATCGCTTTTCACGTTTCTCAAGATGGCTTTTGCTCCGATTTCTAGGGTGCTTACGCTATCCAACGGATTGGTAAAATCAATTTGAATCGTTCCTTCGTGATTTCGACTTGCGTTGGGGCTTTTTTCGCGGTAATAAATGGCGTTTTCGGCATTAAGTTGATCAAGGTTATAATAGCTATCTTCTGCTTCTTTTGAAAACATGGTCAAGATGTTAAACTCTTTTTTGGGCTTCTTAAATGACTTGTTGTAGTCGAAGTTGAGGGTTCCACCGTTCCAATCATAAATCCGATAGAGTTTTCTAGTAAACAACGAACGAGGCTCGCTAGGGGCCGTAAAGTCGTTGATATAATCAAAATTCATGGCGTTTTTACCGTCATAAAAATTCAATCCCGCACTTAGTCGATTGAGCGAATCAATATCCCATTCGGCAGAAAGATTGCCGTACATATTTTCTCCACCTCCTCTAAACGACGTTTGTTGGAGCAGCGTGGTTTGGTAGTTTTCAAGGGTCGTAATTCGGGTCACGGAATTTTCGCCCAAATTTCGCCATTTATTGAAACCGCCGCGGGCCGTTATGCCTACACTTTTTTTGCGGTAGTTGAGGTTACCATTGTAGCTATCATTCCACCGCCCAATGGAGGTATTGGCTTTGCCATTAACGCCTTGCAGGGTGTTGCGTTTCGTAATAATGTTGATAATTCCTGCCGTTCCTTCGGCGTCGTATTTGGCTGAGGGAGAAGTAATGACCTCAATTTGTTTGATGTCATCGGCAGGAATTAATTTGAGCACCTCCGCTACACTTTTGGCCATTAAGTTGGAGGGTTTATTATTAATCAACACTTTGATGTTGGAGCTACCGCGCAGTTCCACGTTGCCATCCAAATCCACCGCCACCGCTGGAATTTTGCGAAGCACATCGCCCGCGTTTCCCCCTTTGATGGTAATGTCTTTTTCGGCGTTGTAAACCAAACGGTCGGGTTTGTCTTCAAACAAGGCTTTTTGCTCAACTACCTGCACCTCTTGGAGTTGCTGGGCAGCTTGTGCAAACGAAATTACCCCTAGGTCGAGGTCGTTTCCTTCGGTTACTACTACGTTATTGATGATTTTGTCGCGGTAGCCCACAAAGGTGATTTTGAGTTGGTAGGAACCACCACTCACTTTATTAAAGGTAAATTTACCAGTGACTTCGGTGGTGGTTCCTTCCAAAATTTTGCTGTCTTTCAACAACGCAACGGTCGCAAACTCAACGGCTTGTTTGGAAGTAGAATCAAGCAAAAAGCCTGAGATTTTCGATTTTTGGGCAAACGAAGTCCCGATACCCCCTAGCAAGAGGGCTACTAAGAATAACTGTTTCATAAAGTTTACCAGAGGTGGCTGTTAAATGGGTGTTGGCTGTATTTTTTGTGTGGTAGTTAGTGACTGTATTTTAGTGTGGATACTCGTCGTTTTTAAAATGGTTACAGCAATGACATGCGTTTTTTCAAAACGTTGCATGTCGAGGGAAGTTTTTTTTAAAAGACCTTCCAAGTTTGTTTGGTTCATAACTGAAACTTGGAAGGTCTATAAAAGTAAAACAGTGTCTTCCAAGTGTGCTTAAATTGGGTTTTGAGAAACCCTTTCGTGTCAGATTTGAGAATCTGACACCACTGCGTGTGGAGTTGGTTTCTCAAAACCAACTGCCGAGGCTTCTCAAAACCTCGATTAGCAGAATGCCTTGGTAAAGCGTTTGGTTAAATATCTGACAAGAGATGTTTATTTTGAGGCACTCAGGGGCTTTTTTTCGATGCGGTTCAGGGTGTAGCTAAATAGCTCATTGCCGACCAAAAGGCTTCGGTCATGGTTTAACATAAAAAGCAGATTGTCACCAGCTTTGAAAAGTTGCAAGGTTGCGTTCTCCATTTCCAATTCGTAAACGATGGCCTCAGGGTCGTTTTTGATCCCTCTACTAATTTTCCAAGCACCGTTTTGGTCTTTTTTGCGAAATGCTGTGCCTATCAGCTGAAAGGTGGTTGGCTGATGCGTTTTTGGGTCATGGAAGAGCGTTATTTCCCACTTACTTTTAAAACATTCGCTGGATACCGTTGCTTTTAACAAAGCAGCGATTTGCTGACAAGGACAACGCCCTGCAAAAATCCCAAGCACCTCTGGGCCAGATGGGATAGGGCGGGAGGTAGGTACGATGGGTGGCGTATTTTGGGCGAAAAGGGTAGCCGAAAATAGAAAGAAAAAGATAAAATGAAGAAGCGTTTTCATCGCACGGTTTTGTTAAAGGTATAACTGTGGCTAGGTGTGCCAATCATCAAACTTTTATCCCCGTAAAGAAGATGCAAAAGATTGTCGTCCATTTTTACAAAAGACAGCGTTTTGTCGGGCTGGTCAGCGAGAAGGCGATAGACAAGGGCATTGGGGTTGGTTTTGGTGCCTTTCGTTATTTCCCATTTTCCACTAATCGCTACTGGAGTGCCGCCTCCTGCAAAAAGATTGGTATTGGGCTGATATACCCCGTAAGTAGCTCGTAACTCAAAATCAGTGGGAGCTTGTGTCTGAAGGTCTCGTTGGAATATAATTTCCCATTTGATAAAATCACAAGCAGCAGATGGCGGCATGGCAAGCAGCGGCTGAAAGATACTTCCGCATGGGGTACTTGCCACAAATCGCTCTGAAATAGTAGGAGCCTGAGAAAAACTTGGAAGAAGCGATGAAAGCCATACACAGACCAGTAGGGCGCTTTTGAAGAGAGTTTGCATGGTCTTGGAAAAGTTAAATAGTTTATTGCTTTATCCATAGAAACAAAAAAGACTTCCCACGTTGCATTCTGTGGGAAGTCTTTTATCGGTCGGGGTGTAAGCACCCCGCACCACTGCTAATGTCCTTTTGAAAATGTAGGCAATTCCCAGTCGCAAGCAGGAGCTAACCAGTCGTAGCCCGATTCGATGGGCTGACCATCGGGAGGGGTCATTGTAGGAGTGGTTGTTACATCGGAAGGACGATTTTTCGCCATTTCGATTTGGTGGATAGCAAATAGATTATGCGCTTTTTGCTTGGCGTCTGAGATCCCACGGTTTTGTAGCCAGAAGTTTAAGTCTCTCAATTTGAGCATGATAACGGCCCGTACTTGTGGCGTAACTTCTTTGTTGTTAGATAGTTCTATTAGTTTTTCGAGCGCCATTTTATCTACCAAACGTGCAATTTCGCCTTCGTAACCCGCCCGCGACGCGTTTGATTTCCACGTAGCACCGATAAGTTTATCAAGGGTTTCTTCCAAGCTCAACAACGACGGATGGAACGACGACTGAATCACCAAACGGCTCAAACGCTCTGGGTTAAGCAACATGCGAAGCGTCAAGCCTGCGGAGGCTTCGGGTGGGCCGAGTGGATCAAAAACCAACCCCGTACGGCGTTTGAAGGTTTCGCGGGGATTAGCGTCGTAGCCGAAGGCGCGCGGAGGAGTGAGTTTCAATACCGTTTCGGGTACTTTTAAGAAATCAGGTTGGAGTGTTTGGAGGAGGGTTTCCAAGGCTTCGCGCTGCTCAAGTCCGTTGACAGGCGTGGTGGTGAGGTCTTTATCGCCTTTTACGGTAAACTTATAATTGACGCCACCTACAACCTTGGCCGTAGCTTCTACTTGAAAACGGTGGAACATATACATGGGCACAAACACTTCTTCCAACGAACTCATCGGAGTACCTGTGCGTAGTTTGCGTTCGTCAAAATTACTCAATGTCACTTTCCGAACTTCAGAAATGCGTTTCAATTCGGCCGTAGCGTTTGCGCCATTGTCCCACAAGTGGGTCTGCGGGTGGGCACTTCCTTCGGGGCGAGCGTCTTGGTCGGTCAAAAAATACAGTCCTTTGCCGTACATCTGATCCACAATGGTATTGAGGGCTTTTTTCTCATCCGTCCCCTTAGGAAAATCTTGGTAGCCCCAGATGATGGACCATTTGTCGTAGTCACCAATTTTTTTGTCATACGCATTGGATAAATCCACTTTCCCGTTTTTCAATTCGACCAACATGTGCGGATAATCCATCACCGAAGCGCGGTTGTGAATGCTTGCGACGTAGTTGTGCGGAAGCCCCAAGGTGTGCCCAATTTCGTGCGCCGAAAGCTGTTTTAAACGATCAATCGACATTCCCAACATATCATCCACATTGGTAGTGTCGGTTTTGAAATCTCCCACAAGCCCCTGTGCTATGAGGTAGTCTTGGCGAACGCGCAACGACCCTAATGTTACTTTTCCTTTCAAGATTTCGCCCGTGCGAGGGTCAACAATACTAGCCCCGTACGACCACCCGCGCGTAGAACGGTGTACCCACTGAACGAGGTTATAACGAACGTCCATTGGGTCGGCGTCGGCAGGGAGCAATTTTACCTGAAAAGCATCTTTGTAACCCGCTGCTTCAAACGCCTGATTCCACCATTTGGCACCTTCTACCAAGGCCGAACGAATGGGCTCGGGAGCACCTGGGTCGATGTAATACACAATTGGTTTCACGGGCTCGCTGAGGGCTGCGCTAGGGTCTTTTTTCTTCAAACGGTGACGAACGATGTAGCGCTTTTCAATTGGCTCACTGATGGGCGTGGCATAGTCATAATAAGACGTAGAAATGTACCCAATGCGAGGGTCGAAAGCGCGCGGTTGGTAGTCATTGTCAGGAAGTTGTACAAACGAATGGTGCTGACGCATTGTCACGACGGAGGCAGTAGGAACGACTTGCCGCAAGTAAGCACCAGGTGAGTCGCCCGTGAGGGTAATGGTTACTTCAAACTCCGTATTTTGAGGAAAGTTTTTGGTGTTGGGCAAATACATGGCCGAGCGCGAAGCATCCAATCGAAACGAACCTTGGCGCGTGCGCGAAATGCCTTGAATGGCTCCTACGGCGTCTTGCATCAAAAAAGGCGTAAGATCCACGAGGGCAGTACCTGCGTTTTCGGCCAAGACCTCAAATCCCCAATGCACCGACTGCGCAAAAGATTCTTCTACCGCACGGCGTTCAAGCGGATCTTTGCTAACGGCACGGTAGGCGTAATTGGGTTCCAGCATTAAAATTTTGTTGCCCGTACGTTGAAATTTAACCACGTGCTCTTGCCCCAAGCGACCACGGTCGAGGCCAATGTCGTTGGAGCCGATGCCTTGCGAAAGGGTAGGGTAGTAGAGGAGCTCGGTGTCGAACTGCTTAATTTCAAGATAAACTTTACCTTTTTTAGCATCCCAGTAGTACGGCAAAAAACCGTCTTTCTTCTCCATGTCCTTGGTGAAGGTTTCAATGGGGTTTTGGGCGTAGAGGGAGGTCGAAAACAACGCCAGTAATAGGAGTTTTTTCATAAATAATTGGGTAGATTAGGTTGTTGATTGGTTAGACTACTCCCCACGAAGGGTGTTCTACAAAGAAACCTAATTTTTAGGAAAAAGGAGGCATTCACACCCACAGAAATCGACCTATACGAATTTTTTTGCGGCAGCTACACCCGCGTTAGTGCGCTCTTGAACGCTTTTCCAATGGGAAGCGCTTGCCCTTGAACGATGACTTCTTCTTTGGTATAAATTTCAATTTTGTCAATGGCCACAATAAACGAACGATGAATCCGAACAAACTGGCTGGAGGGGAGGAGTGCTTCGATTTCGTGCGTGCTCATTTTTGATTTAAACTCGCCTTGCGTCGTCATGACTCGAATGTATTCACGGGCACTTTCGACGTACAACACCGTGTCAAACACAATACGTACTTTCTTTCGGTCGATGCTCAAAAAGCACGAAAGGTCTTTGGTTGGGGCTTCTTTTTCAGTGAGTTGCTGGGCGCAAATGGCCTTGATGATCTTGTTGGTTGCGGTGACAAAGCGTTCAAACGAAAACGGTTTGAGTAAATAATCAATGATGTTTAGCTCAAACCCTTCGACGGCGTATTGGTGATAAGCCGTGGTGACGATGACGGCGGGCGGGTGCGTCAAGGTTCGTAAAAACGCCAAGCCTTTTAATTTGGGCAAATGAATATCCAAAAAGATAAGGTCAACGGCCGTAGATTGGAGAAAAAGCCCCGCACTTATGGCGTCTCGGAAAGTAGCGATGAGTTCGAGTTGGGGCAAAGATTCGCAATAATCTTTCAGGATTTTGACGGCCAAAGGTTCATCTTCGACAATGATACACTTAATTTTTTGCATAGCTATTGAGGTCAATGGTGAGTTGGGTAAAAAACGTTTGCCCCCGATTTTCGAGCTGAAGCTGATAAGAATGAAATAACAGCTCTAACTGCCGACGAATATTCCGAATCCCGATTCCCTCTTGGGAAGCTGTTGATTCTTCGTTTTCTTCTTTTGAATTTTCAATTTCTAAACGTAACTCCTGCTGACGAACTGCAAGCCGAATGTGGACAAATGCTTGCTGGAGTGTTTCTGAAACCCCGTGTTTGAAGGCGTTTTCGACCAAAGGAATCATCAACAACGGTGGAATCAACGTTTGAGACTCCTCCAGCTGCACCTTAAATTGGATGTTGAGCGTCTCGTCGTAGCGCATTCGCTCAAGCTCCAAGTAATCTTCGATGATTTTAATTTCTTTATCGGCACTTACGAGCCCGCCGCCCGTTTCGTAGAGCATATACCGCAGCATTTCCGATAATCGCAACACGTTGTGAGGGGCTTGGTCGGATTTTTCTCTGGCCAAAGCGTAAATGTTGTTGAGGGTATTAAAAAGAAAGTGCGGGTTGATTTGCGACTTTAAAAAACTCAATTCAGACTGTTGTTTTTCAATGACCAATCGTTGGTTTTTTAGCCTCAGTTCGTACGAATCAACAATCAGTTTAATCAACGTAAAATACAGGATGCCAGCGACTTGGAAAAAGAAACGGGTGGACAGCCCTTTCAACGTAAACGGCATGTCGTTGAGTGGGTCAAGCCCAAAAACGTAAGCTGCAAATTTGCACCAACCTACAAACCCGAACGTAAGCATAAACAGCATTCCTGCCACCAGTAAAGTAACCCAGCGCCATTGTTTGGGTTGCTTACGAATAAACGGAATGGCTTGATGAAAGAGAAACAAATTTAAGAAAGAAACAAAGCCGATTGCCAAAGAGAAAATGGCCACTGCGGTAAAAAAACAGCCCCATTCTCCGTTGCACTGGAAGGCCATTGCCACGTACCAAATGGCAAAATAAGACAACAAAATCCAACCGCTTGTCTTGAAAGGTTTACTCATCATTCCGCTGATAATCAATAGTGACCGTTTGTAAAATTAAGCAAAGAGAGTAAAGAAAGCGGCGAGAGTCAACACTATTTCCACGAACGTCAACCAACGACCGATTAACGTCAACAAAACGAGTTGGAAGGTAAAATCGGTCATCATAAAATGGCTTGTCGTACGCCAAACGGCCACCAACTTTGTAAAAAAAACACGCCTTTTATCAACATGAAAACAAAAGAACTACCTGCAACACAGCTTCCAACTAGCCCAAGGGTTGGGAAAAACTACCTCGACCTAAGCGTCAAAAGTTGGTTTATCGTCGCCACCTTGGGCCAGTGGATTTTTGGGCTATACATTGCGCTGTTTTATGGCAAATCGACCTTGTCAGGCGAATGGGAGAAGTGGAATAAAGTATTACCTCACGGCTATGTAAAGGACGATTTGACGGGAAACTTAATTGTGGTTGCCCACGTATTTTTTGCGCTTATAATGGTGGTAGGCGGACCGCTACAGCTGATTCCTCGGCTAAGAAATCGCTTCAAAACCGCTCACCGTTGGCTGGGGAGAACGTATATCCTAACGGCCATTCTGATAGCACTTGATGGACTCATTATGGTATGGACGCGTGGGGCGGTGGGAGGGCTTTTGCAGCACATTGCCATTTCGATTCAGGCCGTTTATATGGTTGTTTTTGCACTTCTTGCATACCATTATGCCCGTCAACGCGACTTTGTGAAACATCGTCAGTGGGCTATTCGGCTCTACTTGGTGTCGAATGGCGTATGGTTTTTTCGGGTGAGCTTGATGGCTTGGTTGATGCTCAACGGCGGCCCCGCAGGGTTTGACCCAAAAACATTTGACGGGCCATTTTTGTGGTTTCTAGCCATTGCCATTTATGCCCTTCCTGTGGCTTTGATGGTATTTGAACTGTATCTCTATGCCCAGAAAAATCCATCAAATCCCTTACTTCAACGGGCTACCGCTTCATTGCTTTTTTTGCTGACGGGGTTAATGTTGGTGGGGATTGTAGCCGCTACAATGGGATTGTGGATACCTAGAATGTGAAATACATGTACTATTTTTGGAGACACAAGCCATGAATAATCACAACAACGATGAACTCATTTCAACAGCTCAAAAAACTACTTTGGTTAGATGCTTGGGCCGCTACAACAGCCTGTTTAGGGGTGGTGCTTTTCAAAAATTTTGCGCAGCCGTATTTGTTACTCCCCCTTAATTTGCTGACTGCGATGGCCTTGATAGCCTTATTATTTGCTTGCTATTCATTTCATCTGGTCATCCGAAAAGCGCATTCTCAACAATGGGTTGCATTATTGGTAGTTGGTAATAGCGTGTATGCGATATTTTGCTTTGGGTTAGCAGTATATTTTTGGGAAAAAGCAACTGCATTGGGAGTAATATACCTACTTTTTGATGCTACTATTGTCGGGACGTTGGCTTATATAGAATGGAAAGCATGGATACGTTGGTTTCACCATTTCTGAGTAGCTTGAAATACCCAATCAGGGGCTTGGTCAATCTCTTGACGCAGGAGTTGGTTAAGTTGTGCCGCATGGTGTTGGACGTGCCTCATGTTATACAGCAGTATTTCTACCATCGAATAATTCATGGTTTCTGACTGATTGACCCAACGTGCTTCGGCAGTTTCAGATGTTAATTGGCTGATAAACGCTTGTCCCTTTTCCCTACAATAGCGTAGGTACTCAAGTAATTCGTCGGGAGTATAAACCCTTTCGGGTAAGGTATCTTCAAATTCGGAGAAGGTAAAAGGCGGTGGCGGCGCAAAAGTTTTGGGTGAAGTGGTCAAGTAATAATCAAGAAAAAAGAGCGTATGAAAAGCGTGGTACCAAAACTTGCGCTCAGTATCCCACACTTCATCGGGGCAACAACGAATGGCATTTTCGAGCATGTCAATACTCGCCCCAAATTGATTCCAAATACTTTCTTTCACCGTAACCAACATAGCACAATAAACGTTATTTTTACCCTTTGCTTTACTTCTCCAATGCTGCTACTTCTTTCAACGACACGCCCAAAAAGCGTTTGGCGATGGGGGCGAGTTGTGATTCTAATCCCTCAAAATGGAAGGTACGACTGCGGTGACCGAGAATTTGGCCTTTTTTGAGCTCACGAGCGGGCGACGACGATTCCAATTCATAGAAAGGACCCATTTGGGTACCATCGGCTACGGGACCATCGTTGTACGAATTGGCTGCGTCGCCTTTGTAGGGTTCTTTTTGAAGTTCCCAGAGTGAATTTACGTAATCGCCGCTGGGGTCAAGGTCGTAAGTAACGATGGTGAGCACGCCTTTTTCGGAATCATAACTGCCCATGACGGGCTCTGCAATGCTCGGAGGGAGGCCGATTTTGCTGCGGTGTTTGCCATCAGCAGCAAAATACAAAACATTGTCCTTGATGATGAGTCGTTCGGCAGGTACTTTGCCAAAATAGCTATCGTTGATTAAGCTCTTGGCATTAGGCGTGTTTTTGAAAGGAACAATGACCGTGGTCTTGGGCGTGGGATTAAACATCCCCAAAATCCAAATGGAAAGTAGCCCTGTTTCTTTTTTCCAATCAGCACCTTGGTTAATCACCTGATTCATGGTCTCGTACGCGACCACCTTGACGTCTTTGAGGGGAAGTTGTAAGATGGTTTCGACCGAAAGTTTGCTCATTACTTCTACACTGCGCAGAATCTCAATGTCAAAGGTTGTTCCTGAGTAGTTGGTAAGTTTGGCTTTTTTGCGGAACGAGGCTTTGGCTTTTTCGGATGAAACCACATCGAACGGCTCAGAATCTATCAAGGCAGGAACTTGCCAGTTATCGAAAACAAAATCTTTGTCTTTTTCAAAATAAACGGAGAATTGCCCGCCTTCAGGCCCCAGCCAAAAGCGTTCTTCGCCGCCAAAAGCACTCATGTGGGGCGTAAATTTGCCCGATTCGAGTAGTTTATAATTGATCCAGCCGTAGCTGTTGCCCGTAGAGCCACCCGCAGTGGATGTCATCACCCGACCTTGTAGCGCTGCCACAACGGCAACCTGCGCCGAGTCATCGTCAGGCGAAGAAATAACGAGGGGTGGCTGGTGTTTCTTTAAAAAAGCTAAGTCTGTACCAAAAGTATGGAAACGTGAGGACATGGTGTCTTGAGGGGAGGTTGAACAACTAAACTCTACCGTCCCTAGCCCAAAAATGACTACTGCGGTGCGCAAAAAGTAGGCGATTTTGTTTGAACTCATTGGATGAGAGTGTATTAGCGATTTGGGTAGTTGAACGTATAATTTATCCCAAAAGTATATGATTGACAAAACATACTCAAAACCGATGGACAAAGTGACTTGTGAGGCATACGGAGTGAAATAAATATCGCCCATGGTGGTTGAAATTCGCGAAAATTTTGTATAATTTTGCAAAATTTTTCTTCAAAACCAATCCAATCAAGCTTCACCAAAGCCTATGAGTAAACTACGGATTTTGTATGTAGCCAGTGAGATAAATCCTTTTCTCCAAATTACCGAGGTAGCAGAATACGTACGAAAACTGCCCCAAGCAATGCAGGAGCGCGGCATGGAAATTCGCATTTTAGTGCCCCGCTTTGGACTTATCAACGAACGTAAAAACCGTCTTCACGAAGTAGTTCGCCTTTCTGGTATTAATATTTCGGTCGGTGACGATGAGAAACCTCTAGTAATCAAGGTCGCATCGATACCGAGCGCTAAACTACAAGTTTATTTTATCGACAACGAAGACTATTTTCATCGTAAGTCCGTTTTCTTAGATAAAGACAACAATTTTTTTGACGACAACGATGAGCGTGCTATCTTTTTCTGTAAAGGCGTACTCGAAACCGTCAAAAAGTTAGGCTGGGCGCCTGACGTTGTACACTGTAACGATTGGATGACTTCTCTCATCCCATTGTACCTAAAGACGACCTATAAAAATGATCCGATGTTTAAGGATACCAAGTGCGTTTTTACGGTGTATAACAATGCCTTCAACTATAAGTTTGAAGACGCCATTTTAGAAAAAGCCAAAGCCATGGACGTTAGCGACGAGGCACTGGCGCATCTACGTTCAGCTGATTTTGAGGGATTTGTCAAAATTGGATGTGCGTATGCAGATGCCGTAGTAAAAGCTGACGATGATTTTAGTGAAAGTTTAAACCAAATTTTTGATGAATTGCCCGAACGCAAGTTGGAACTGGTCGAAGAAGACGAAAACTTTACCGAGACGTATTACAACCTTTACAACGAATTGGCTGGCTAAACTTAGCCTAAGCACCCTCACCTTATTGGTTTTGGCCTTGATGTCGTGCGAAGCTCCTAAAGAAATTGGACTTCCGCCCGAAGTAATTGCCGATGTTAAGTTTGTCGATACCCTGACAGTACGTACAAGTACTGTGCTGTTGGACTCGGTGCGCACCTCAAATGCCCAACGAATATTGGTGGGTGTTTACAATGACCCCATTTTTGGAAAGGTAAAAGCGCAGTCATTTGTGGAGTTTACAAGTACACTTAATTTGAACTTGAACGCAGATGGAACAACCAATACCAACGTGTATGCTTTTGACTCGGTGTCTATTAGCTTGTCTTACAATCATTATTACGGGGATACGCTCAAGCCGTTTCAGATGGCAGTGCACCGTTTGACAGACACGCTCCTGACGGGTAAGATGTACTACAACAACAGTACAATGCCGTATTCGTCAACACCGCTGGTAAGTCATACGTTTTACCCAACCCCAAGAACGTCGTCGTTGGTGACAATGAGGCTCCCAGATGCGTTTGGACAAGAAATCTTTGCTTTGAACGGTAAGCCAGAGGCTAGTACCATCGCCAAGTTTACCCAGACAATCAAGGGTTTGACGTTTGTTCCTGCCGCTACTAATGCTTCTGTGATTGGAATTTCTCCCCAATCGACTGGAATCACGCTGAACTTATTTTATCACAATACTGCTGATACCATCGCGTTGGTAAAAACGTTTTTTATCAACAAGCGTTTTAATCACGTAGAGGCTGACCGCCAAGGTACTGCATTGAGCAAAATTCAACCGCTAAAACCTCTCGCTGCCAGCGAAACAGGTGGATTGAACTACATTCAAGATGCCCTTGGGATTGTAACAAAACTTGAGATTCCTTACTTGCAAGAATTGTTCAAACAAAAAGGAATTGCCATTAACCGCGCCGAGCTATTGATTACCCCCACTTGGCCTGAGGGAACGAACTCCATTTATACTTTGCCAATTGGATTGGCATTGGCTGAAACGGATGCTTCTAACCGCTTGCTGAGAACAAAAGGTGATACGGAGCTTTTGGTGCCTAATGATGCCACTACTTTCCAAAGCTATATTTTGCCACAAGTGGTATATTATTCGACCAAAACGCGCAATTATAACTTTATCTTGACGACCTATTTGCAAGCATTGGCCGTGGGCTTTAAGAAAAATCCAGGTTTATTATTGATGCCAATAAGTGGAGCACCAGAGGTACAGTCGTACTCAACCAGCGGACAACCCTTGAGTAGTTACTATCCGTTTATGAACAATAAACTGGATCGCTTGACGATTACGCCGAATAAAGAAAATATCAAATTGATGTTGTTTTATACAACGGCTCAGTAAGAATAAAGCGAAATACAGCATACGCAAAACGCGCGAGGGAAATTCTCCTTTGCGCGTTTTGTTTTTGTAATATTTCTTGACTTTTAAGGTTTTTTGTTAACTTTGATAGGATAAAACCAAGTTTTTTAAAAAAGTTTTTAGCGATAAAACGTTTGATAATTTTTTTTAAAAACTTTCCCAAAGTTCAACTCACCTTAAACATCAATCTGTATGTGTGGAATCGTAGCATACGTCGGACATCAAGAAGCCTGTCCCATCATTATTAAAGGCTTAAAACGACTGGAATACCGTGGGTACGACAGTGCAGGAATCGCGCTTTTGAACAAAGACGGTTTGAATATTTATAAAAAGAAAGGCAAGGTCGTTGCGCTGGAAGAGGAGTTAAAATCAAAAGATACGGCGGCTTGCATTGGCATTGGGCATACACGCTGGGCCACGCACGGCGAACCCAACGACCGAAACGCGCACCCGCATTATTCGAACCACAAAAAATTGGCGATTATCCACAACGGAATCATTGAAAACTACGCCACCATTAAACAAAAATTGCTGCAAAAAGGGCACGAGTTTCGCTCCGAAACCGATTCGGAGGTGCTAATTCATTTTATAGAAGATATTCAGTCGGAAGTGAATTGCACGCTCCTAGAGGCCGTACGCTTGGCCTTGCAAGAAGTGGTAGGAGCTTATGCCATTGTGGTGATGACGGAAGACGAGCCCAGTCAACTGATTGCTGCTCGTAAAAGTAGTCCTTTGGTGATTGGGGTAGGAGAGGATGAGTTTTTCTTTGCCTCTGACGCGACGCCAATCATTGAATATACCAAAGATGTCGTGTATTTGGACGATAACCAAATTGCGTTGGTGCGTAATAATGAGCTAAAAATTGTCAATCTCGAAAACGAACGACAACTGCCTTACGTCCAGAAACTTGAGATGGAACTAGAAGCCATTGAAAAGGGCGGCTATGACCATTTTATGTTGAAAGAAATTTTCGAGCAACCGCGTTCGATTGCGGACAGTATGCGCGGACGCGTAAACAGCGAAGAAGGTAGCTTACAACTGGGCGGTTTGAGCGAGTACATGGGAAAATTGGCCGACGCCAAGCGAATCATCATCGTAGGCTGTGGTACATCGTGGCACGCGGGACTGGTGGCCGAATATGTTTTTGAAGAGCTTGCCCGCATTCCCGTAGAAGTAGAATATGCGTCGGAGTTTCGGTACCGAAACCCGATTATTCGTGAGAAAGACTTTGTAATTGCGATTTCGCAGTCGGGCGAAACGGCCGATACCTTGGCGGCGATTCAGTTGGCCAAATCCAAAGGAGCCACTATTTTTGGGGTGTGCAACGTCGTTGGTTCGTCGATTGCGCGCGAAACCCACGCAGGAGCTTATACCCACGCAGGTCCTGAAATTGGGGTAGCAAGTACCAAAGCATTTACGGCCCAAGTAACAGTACTTACGCAAATGGCGATTGCGGTGGCCAAAAAAAGAGGCACAATTTCGGAGGGGCTGTATCGTCAGTTGTTGATTGAACTGGAAAACATTCCGCGTAAGGTAGAGCAAGTGTTGAAGGCCGCCGACAAAATCAAGGAGATAGCTTTTATCTTTACCTACGCCCGCAATTTTATTTATTTAGGACGCGGCCTAAACTTTCCTGTGGCGCTAGAAGGAGCGTTGAAACTCAAAGAAATCTCGTACATCCACGCGGAGGGCTACCCAGCGGCCGAAATGAAACACGGCCCGATTGCGCTCATCGACGAAGACATGCCTGTGGTGTTTATCGCTACCAAAGACAGCTCGTACGAAAAAGTGGTGTCGAACATTCAAGAAGTAAAAGCGCGGAAAGGTCGTGTCATTGCGATTGTGACCGAAGGAGATTCATTGATTCATAGCATGGTGGATTTTGTGATTGAAATCCCCAAAACGCACGAAATCTTGATGCCGCTTTTGTCGTCGATTCCGTTGCAATTACTGTCGTATTACATCGCGGTCATGCGCGGCCGCAACGTGGACCAACCCCGTAACTTGGCTAAATCGGTGACGGTGGAGTAAAAAACTATTAATTGGGGGCATTGGGTTGTCCCCAATTAATTTTTAATATGTTGACCCAACTTCTCTTTTAGCTCGGCAATTTCGGCTTCTAAATTTTTAATGTGTTCGTATTGAGGTTTTAACACTTCTTCTATTTCCTCAACCGTAAATCGTGGAGTAATATGCTGTGGACAATTCCAATCGTAAGCTTCCACCTGGAAAACCATCATACGCTCGGGACGAAATTTATACCCTTCCAAATCAAGCAAATGGTGTAAGTCGGGGTTGTCTTTCAACTCCACTACCTCGGCGGTTGCATAGATTTTCAAGCGTCTTTTGTTAGGATAATCGACCAGAAATAGTGATACTTTATTATTGGTAGCCAGATTGCCCACCGTAATGTATTGCATATTGCCTTTGAAGTCAATAAAGCCTAGCCGATTGGCATCCAATACTTTTAAAAAGCCTTTTGGCCCTCCTCGGTGTTGGATATAGGGAAACCCATTTTCGCCAGAAGTAGCCATGTAGAAACTATCACGTTGGGCAATGAAACTTTGCTCAAATTTGCTCATGCCGTCGTAAGTCGTTTGGGCTTCCATACGAGCATAAGTGGCACGGCTACCCACTTTTTCTTGTAGTTTTTTGGCCGCCGAGCTAAAACCAATTTCTGCGAAATTCTTTGCCATGATTTCTATTATTTATCGGTTTGTTCGGTTTCGTATTGGGCCAAAACCCGATCCCATAGTGTATCACCACACTCGTCCTGAATCACTACTTCGCCGTCTTCATTAAGCAGCACTTGTTTGGGCTGAGTAGCTAATAAAGTTGCCAAGCCCAATTTTTTGAAGGTTGTTTCTTTCGTTTCCATTGTTTTCGTTTTTAAAAGGTTATGTTTTTAAGTACAGACCAGTCTGTCTATTGACGGTCAAAAAAAATCAAATTAATTGCTCGACGATTCTACGGGTTGTTTCAAGCGTCCATTTGTCTTTGAAGACCTTGCTACTTGCCAAAGCTCCTTCAAAAAGAATGTATAATTCATCCGCCAAATTTTCTTTATTGATTGGTTCAAGCATTTCGACGAATAACTGACGAATTTTATTTTTATGACCTTGAATCAATGCAAGTACATCTTCGTTGGATTGGGGAATCTCAGCGGCAATGTTTAAAAATTGGCAACCGTTGAAGCTCGTTTCATTGGAAAAGGTGAGCAAAGAATCAAAAACACCCAACACTTTGTCTCTTGGCGTCTGTTTTTGCTCAACTATACTACGAAAAACCTCGATTGAGCTTTCGGAAGTATTTTGCAAGTATTTCTTTAGAATGTCGATTTTCGAGGGGAAATGAGCGTACAAACTGGCTTTGGCAACACCTGCTTCGGCAATAATTTGGTTGATTCCCGTCGAATTGTAGCCTTGTTCGTAAAATAATCGTGCGGCTGTATTCTCAATATTTTTCTTGGTGTCCATTGTTATCGTTCATTAACACAACAAAAGTAACACTATTTTTTATAAATCATACAGACTTGTCTGTTTTTGTGAAAATATTTTTTATCCGAATTGTTAAATCTGTATAAATGGTAAAGTTGCTTTAGACCATCTTCAGCAATTTCATTCCAAAACCAGGAGCTTTGGGTGGAATAAACTCGCTGTTAACAATTTTATAAAGGCTAAAATCAACGTCCTCACAAGTACATGGTACTCCTTCGATGGTGACGGTATTCCCCAATGCCCCTGTCAAATGAGCCGTATAGAATGATTTTAACTGCTCACCAAACGCGTGAGGAGAAGCCAAAATGCCCATTTTTTGAAGCTCAGGCATGATTTTGCGCCAAGGCGTAAAGCCGTAGCCCATGATGTCGGTGATGTGAACATCAATCAGTTTTTGTTCTTCAAGTTCGCGCAGAAGTTGTTGATTTGGATTGGCTTCGCCATCGGCCAACAGTGTTTTAACGTTGTTGGCTTTCAACCAGTCTTTTAACTTTCGGTAATCTGCCACGGTTTCGGCAAAGGGTTCTTCAAACCAAAACAGCGGAATCCCATCAATGCCTTTTAGATATGCGATGGCCATGTCGGCCGTGTACCCATCGTTGGCATCGACCAGAATATCGCAATCGGGAAATGTTTTATGAACAAGCTTCGTCACCTCGATGTCGCGTTGAAGCCCTTCTTGTTTGGGCATCCAAATATTGCCGCGCCCAATTTTTAGTTTGAACTGCCGATAGCCCAATTTATAATCTGCATTGCAATTGGCAATGATGTTGTCGAGTCCGTTGGGCAACGTAGTCACAGGGCCTTCTTTGGGTTCGAGCTCATCAAAATAAATCATGCCGCTGTAGCACTTGGTTGTAATCGGCTTTTTCCGCCCCATCAATTCATAGACAGGTTTGTTGAGGATGACCCCTGCCAAATCGTGCAGTGGCACATCAAAAGGTAAGGCTTGAGGGTCGGTAACGCCCAACTTTGGTTCAAAAACTTCCGAAACACGTTTCCCTTTCAAATACGCAATGGTTTCATCGCTTCGACGACCGTGCATTCCCCAACCTTTGGCTCCTTGGTCGGTGGTAAGTACACAGACATTTACTTTGGGGCCATATCCGTGAATATCTCGTCGGGCGTTTTTACCCACAAAACGAGGCCATTTTAGCTGGACTTGCGTATAGGCAATTTCCGCAATTTTGTGCGATGACAAATCCGCAATTTGGGGGTCAAAGTGCCCAAATTCTGCGGCGTTAGAAATAAGCGGAGTGCTCAAGGCCATCATGGCGCTCTGGTGAAGAAAGTTTCTGCGTTTCATGTAGGTAAAGGACGTGGTAGGATAACAGGTTGAATCACTGGTATTTCTAGGATAAACAATTTGCGCTCTTGATTCTACTCATACGAGATAGGCAGTAAATAAAATCGATGTTTGTCTCTTACCCTAAAAGCCAAAAGAATGTGTAATTTTGCCCGTGAATAGTTGTCCATTACATGAAGTTTCCCCAAAAACACATAGCCATTCTTGGCTCAACGGGCTCGATTGGAACCCAAGCACTCGACGTAGTAGCGGCTCATCCAGAGTCGTTTACGGTCGAAATCCTTACCGCTCAAAACAACGCTGAACTGCTGATTGAGCAAGCCGCAACGTTTCGTCCCAATGTGGTTGTCATTGCCAATGAATTGCTATACGACAAAGTCTTTGACGCCCTCGACCCGCTTGGGATTCAGGTCTATGCAGGAGCGAAGGCCATTGCCGATGTTGTCCAAATGGACTCTATCGACACCGTTTTAACCTCTATGGTGGGGTATTCGGGACTGATTCCGACTGTAAAAGCGATTGAAGCAGGGAAACAAATTGCCTTGGCCAATAAAGAAACGTTGGTGGTGGCGGGAGAATTGGTGACGGCTTTAGCGCGCGAAAAAGGGGTAAATATCTACCCCGTTGACTCCGAACATTCGGCCATCTTTCAGTGCATTGTGGGAGAATTTCATAACCCCATCGAAAAAATATTGCTGACCGCTTCGGGTGGGCCATTTCGAGGCAAAACCCGCGATGAGCTTTTACACGTCACCAAAGCGCAAGCGTTGAAACACCCCAACTGGAGCATGGGGGCTAAGATTACGATTGATTCGGCGTCGTTGATGAACAAAGGATTAGAGGTAATCGAAGCTAAATGGCTATTTGGACTAGAAGCATCGCAAATCGAAGTAGTGGTGCATCCCCAAAGCATTATCCATTCAATGGTGCAGTTTGAAGATGGAAGCATCAAAGCCCAAATGGGATTACCTGATATGCGCCTTCCGATTCAGTTTGCCCTCACCTACCCGCATCGCTTGAAGGCCGATTTTCCTCGCTTCAACTTTGCTCAGTATCCGTCTCTCACATTTGAGCAACCCGACTTAAAAACTTTTCGTAATTTGCGATTCGCTTTCGATGCCCTCGAACGTGGTGGAAACATGGCCTGCATTGTGAATGCAGCCAATGAAGTGGCAGTAGCAGCGTTTTTACAAGATAAAGTAGGTTTTCTGCAAATGTCAGACCTTATCGAAACTTGTATGAACACCGTAGCGTTTATTCAACAACCAACCCTCGACGATTATATCGAAACCGACACTGAAACACGCCGTGTAGCCGAAAGTTTACTGTCAAAATAGCGACTATGTCCCAAGTACTGAACATACCCACCATGGATACCATGAACGACGATGAGTTCTTCGCTTTTTGCGAGGCAAATCGTCGCAATGGAATGCACTTTGAGCGGGACAAATACGGAAGAATCATTTTTATGTCACCTACTGGAAGCATTGGAGGCTCGCGCGATTTAGACATCGCGATTGAAATTGGCTACTGGGCCAAACAGAATAAAATGGGAATCGCTTTTGGCCCTGCAACAGGTTTTACCCTCCCTGACAAATCCATCAAGTCGCCTGACGTGGCTTGGATACGTCGCGAGCGATGGGAACAAGTTCCTTCGGCTTTACGGAAAAAATTCGCCCCTATCTGTCCTGATTTTGTGGTAGAAGTCATTTCAGAATCAGACACTTGGTCGGAGCATGTTGATAAAATGAAGGAGTGGGTTGCCAACGGTTGCCAATTGGGTTGGTTGATTGACCCCAATGAGAAAACATACATGATTTTTAGCCCTCAAAATACCAATCCTGAAAAACAACCGTTTGGTGTTATCGACGGGGGAAAGGTCTTAGAAGGATTAGAAATCGACCTAACAACGGTTTTTCAAAATATTGATTAATGACTAACTAAACGTGTGCTTGCACACATACTTAAACTCAGAGAATGGAAATTTTAGTAATGGTAGGACAGTTGATTTTAGGACTGTCGATTTTAGTAGGTTTACACGAATGGGGGCATCTGATCACCGCAAAGATGTTCGGAATGCGAGTTGAAAAGTATTTCATTGGGTTTCCGCCTAAAATATGGTCTATCCAACGCGGAGAAACCGAATATGGTTTTGGTGCAGTGCCACTGGGTGGTTTTGTTAAAATCTCAGGAATGGTGGACGAGTCGTTGGACACCAAAAACCTGACGGCAGAGCCCGAACCGTGGGAGTTTCGCGCCAAACCCGCTTGGCAGCGTTTGATTGTGATGCTGGGCGGAATCATTGTGAATGTCATTACGGGAATTATCATTTTTGTGGCCATTACGTATTCGGAAGGATATGACTACATCGCGACCAAAGATGTAAAATACGGAATCGTTGCGCACAAGTTAGGCCAAGAAATCGGGCTACGTACGGGCGATAAAATCGTGGCCATCAATGGAAAACCATTTGATGATTTTGCCGAAGTTCGTAAAGTGTTTTTGGAGTCGAACAGCTACTACACGGTAGAGCGTAATGGGGAAAAAGTGGATATTTATGTGCCGAATAATTTCATCGAGAAGATTTCGGACAAGAAAAATGCGGGTGAGTTTATTGACCCCATTTATCCTTTCTCGATTAGAGAAGTGACGCCTGGGATGCCTGCGTCTAAATCAGGACTATTAGCAGGTGATAAAATTGTAAAGGTAAATAACCAGCCTATCCAGTTTTACCACGAAATCAGAGACGCACTGTCCAATCTGAAAAGCAAAAAAGCAGTGTTGGAAATTGACCGTAAAGGAAAAATCGTAACGCTTAACGTGGACGTACCCGAAGAAGGAAAAATTGGCTTTGCCCCAGAATTGGGACTTAAAACTACCCACATCGACTACTCTTTCGGTGAGTCAATTGCGATTGGAACTCAAAAAGCATTCAGCGTCGTGACCGACAACATTCGTGGATTTGGCAAAATCTTCCGTGGTGAAGTATCTGCCTCTAAGGCATTGAGCGGGCCGATTGGTATTGCCCAAATGTTCGGTGGAATTTGGGATTGGGGTCGTTTTTGGTTTCTCACGGGCTTGCTGTCGATGGTATTGGCATTTATGAATATTTTGCCCATTCCAGCCCTTGATGGTGGCCACTCGGTTTTGTTGATTTATGAAATGGTGACAGGCCACAAGCCATCAGATAGATTCTTAGAAGCTGCTCAAAAAGTAGGAATGGTAATTCTCCTTGGATTGATGGTTTTCGCTTTTGGAAACGATATTTTTAAACTCTTCCGTTAGTATGAGTTTAGTAACTAACTCACGTAAAGGTGCGAAGACGGAAACGTTCTTTGCACCTTTGCGTCTTTGCGTGATTCTCTTTTTGTGCCTTAGCTCTTTTGGTTTTTCAAAGCACGATTTCCATACCAGCATTACCCGAATGGACTATAACGCCAAAGAAAAGTCGTTTGAGGTGAGTATTCGGGTGTTTACGGATGATTTGGAAAGTGTGCTGTCCAAAGAAAATGGCGGTCAAAAATTCACGGTGGTTAACAACGATAAGAATGACCCCTTTGTCGAAAAATACATTCGGAAACATTTTGCGATTGTGACTACTGCCAAACAAAAAAAGCCGTATTCGTACATCGGAAAAGAACAAGAGGCGGACGCTACGTGGATCTATGTAGAAATCCCTTGTTCTGAGGCTATTGCGGGTTTTTCATTGCAAAATAGCATCATGCTTGATTTTTTTGACGACCAAGTGAATCTCGTTAACTTCAACTACCAAGGCCAGAAGAAATCGTATATCTTTAAAAACGAAGATAAAGTTCTGCCGCTCGGATTGTAATATTCGACAAAGGTTCGTACCTTTGCACCCCAAATTTTTTACTTTTTTTAACTACTTTAAAAGTCTGGTATCATGCCAAAAGTTAAAACCAATTCAGGTGCCAAGAAGCGTTTTAAAATGACTGGCACTGGTAAAATTAAGCGTAAGCACGCTTTCCATAGCCATATTTTGACTAAGAAATCAACAAAACGTAAGCGTGGCCTTGTAGGCTTCACTGTTGTTGATGACACAAATATGGATCGCATCCGTTTGATGCTTAAGTTCTAATTAGTGCGCAAGCACAGGTTCATTGTTTCACCCGATTGTTGGTTTACAAAGTGCTTAAAATAAGCCACCAACCGTCAAAAAACTAACAAAACTATGCCACGTTCGGTAAACCACGTTGCGTCGCGGGCTCGTCGCAAAAAAGTATTAAAATTAGCCAAAGGTTACTACGGCCGTCGTAAAAACGTATGGACAGTAGCCAAAAACGCCGTTGAGCGCGGTCTTAACTACGCTTATGTAGGTCGTAAACAAAAGAAAAGAAATTTCCGTGCCTTGTGGATTCAGCGTATCAACGCTGCGGCTCGTCAAGAAGGATTGTCTTATTCTGCATTGATGGGTAAAGTTCACGCGGCTGGTGTTGAGCTAAACCGTAAAGTACTTGCTGACCTTGCAATGAATCACCCTGAGGCGTTCAAGGCAGTAGTAGAAAAAGTAAAATAATTGGGAAAAGCGGTGCTAAGTGTACCTCTTTTTTGAGAAAGGTGGCGAATTCGTTTTCGTCACCTTTTTTATTTTGAACATTTGTCCGAACTTTTTAGCCCAAAGAAATGTTTCGACCTTAATTACAGCGCTATCTGCTTATATGAAATTAATGTTCCGCCGCTTTCTTGCCTTTTTTATGGCACTTGTCGTTCTAACGGCAAGCACGGGTTTTGGCGTGGTTGAACATCATTGTATTCTGAGAGGAAAATCGCTGCATTTAGCTGCCCTTAGCAAACAAAAATGCGGCAGCTGTGCTACGACAAAAGAGTCCACTACTCCTGCTGGACAAACGATTATCAAAAAAAGAACTTGCTGCGAAGACCAACAACGCTACGAAAATGTAGAGGTAGCGTCGTCGGTGACACAATGGGTCGCTAAGTTGTTAAAGGCAACGGCTGACTGGGCTGTTGAGACGTTTGTAGCGGTCTTCAAAGTTGTATTTGAATTTTTCTTGCCCACTTCGGCGGGTTCTTCTTCTGTTTATTCATTCACTTCTTTGTTTCACGGGCGAAGTATGCTTTCGTTCGTCCAATCCTTCTTGATTTAGAATTTCCTTGGCATGACTGTCGTTCATGTCAACGCATTTTTGGGGAATTTTAAGTCAAAATCCAATGGTATTTTACGTCAAAAACATGGTTTGTGACCGTTGTAAAATGGTAGTAAACCAGCTCTTTTCTCAAGCTACCTTTCAAGTTCAGCAAGTAACACTGGGCGAAGTGACTGTGTCCGAACCATTTGCCCCTGCGCAAGTGGATGCAGTAGCCACTACACTCAAAGAGTACGGTTTTGAACTCCTTGAAGATAAGCGCTTGCGAGTCATCGAAAAAATCAAAACGTTGGTATTAGAACTCGTTCGTTCGTCTTCGGAAGGCTTGAAAGTAAACGTTTCAGACTATTTAGCCGCGCAGCTTCATCGCGACTACAACGGTCTTAGCACGCTTTTTTCCGCTCATGAAGGGATTACAATCGAACAATACATCATTCGTCAGAAAATCGAGCGAGCGAAAGAGTTATTGGCGTATGATGAATTGACTCTCAGCCAAATAGCCGACGAACTTCATTACAGTAGCGTGGGTCATTTATCGAATCAGTTTAAGAAAATCACGGGCATGACGCCTAGTCAATTCAAAAACGCTGATTCGAAGGGCCGTCAACCATTGGATGCTGTTGGATACCATGTTAACGCAAATTAAACAGATGAAAATAAGTAATTTAAACATATATCTAATCCTTCTAAGCTGTTTGCTTGGGGGGAGATTGCAGGCTCAGCGCGTCACGGGGACGATTTACGAGCGCAACGAAACGGGGAAAAAATCGACCTTAGTAGGAGTAAACGTTTTTTGGGGAGGAACATCCTTAGGAACAATCACGGACAGCTTAGGGAAATTTGACATTGCCCGCTCTGCCAAAACCAACCGCTTAATCATCAGCTACATTGGCTACAAAACTGATACGATAAAGGTATTGGCGGAAAGTAATTTCGACGTCATAATGAAGCCCGAAGGGCAGTTGGGGGAAGTAGTAGTACGAGGAACTTCGTCGCAAATCGACCGTTTGAACCCCATTCAAACCGAAATCATTACGACCAAAGCCCTTGCCAAAGCCGCTTGTTGTAACTTATCGGAAAGTTTTGAAACCAACGCTTCGGTGTCGGTGAGTTTGAGCGACGGCGTGACGGGGGCCAAACAAATTCAGTTTTTGGGATTAGGAGGGCAATACGTGCAAACCAACGTCGAAAACATTCCGAATATCCGTGGCTTGGGCACGACCTTCGGGCTAAACTACATCCCAGGAACGTGGATACAAAGCATTGACATTGGCAAAGGTGCAGGCTCAGTCGTCAATGGCTATGAAAGTTTGACGGGGGCGATTAATGTGGAGTTGGTGAAGCCCGACGCTCGCGAGAAACTGTATTTTAATGCGTACGTCAACAATTTTGGCCGTGGAGAGGTGAATTTCAACGTCAATAAAAAACTCAATGAGCGTTGGTCAACGGGCATCCTTTCGCACGCAAGTACGCTTCAAACGCGGGTGGATAACAACGGAGACGGGTTTCTGGACATGCCCCTTTACACGCAGCTCAATGCCGTTAATCGTTGGCAGTATAAAAGTGACAAAATGATGGCGCAGTTTGGGGTAAAAGCCCTTTATGAAAACCGTTTGGGAGGTCAAGTAGGGTTTCGTGAAAATATGCGCGGAACGTCGCAGGCGTACGGTTTTGGCAATACAACTAGGCGCGTGGAGTTTTTCTCCAAAACGGCTAAAATGTACCAAGACAAGCCGTATAAAGGATTGGGTTTTATCGTAAACGGATTAAACCACACGAGCGATTCGTACTTTGGATTTTCTAATTATAATGCTCGCCAACAAACCCTGTATGCCAATCTGATATACCAGTCGATTATTGATAACACCAATCATAAATTTACGACGGGCTTGAGTTATTTGTTGGACGACTACAACGAAACCTACAAAGACATTCACCGTATGCGGACGGAGTCGGTACCTGGGGCGTTTTTTGAATATACCTATAATTACCTTGATAAACTGACGCTTGTGGCAGGCATTCGGGCTGATGCGCACAACCTTTTTGGGGCGTTTGTCACGCCGCGTATGCACCTTCGCTGGCAGCCGTTTGAACATACGACCCTTCGGGTATCAGCAGGAAGGGGGCAGCGTACGCCGAACGCGCTGGCTGAAAACTACGGCTATTTGGTGAGCCAACGGTGGGTGCGTTTTGTGGACGAGCTACGACCTGAAATTTCGTGGAATTATGGTGCAAGTTTGACCCAAACCTTCCACTTGTTTGAAAAACACTGGGATGTGGTTCTGGATTATTATCGAACTGATTTTCAAAACCAATTGGTGGTTGATACCGACCACGCTGATGATTTGGCGGCGCATTTGTATTTTTATAACCTCAAGGGTAAATCGTTCTCGAATAGCTTTCAAGCGGAGCTAAACGGTTTATTATCAAAGCGTACCGAAATAAAATTGGCATACCGTTTGTTTGATGTTTGGCAAACCATGGGGCAGCCCGTCAACGATGTTCGCCTGATGGCCCGTATGATGATACCGCGCGACAGGGTACTGTTCAACATCGGTTACACTTTGCCTTATGATAAATGGAAAGCCGACTTAACGGTGCAGTGGAACGGGAAAGCCCGCATCAATGACCCGTTGCAATCGTTGGAAGCGACCTTGGATAAGAAGTCAATGCCGATTCTTTATTCGCAAGCTTACACCAACGTAAACGCTCAAGTATCTCGGGCATTTCGGAAGTTTGAGGTGTATTTGGGTGGAGAAAATTTGCTCAATTTTAAACAACCCAATCCCATTATCAACGCTCAAGACCCGTTTGGCAAATACTTTGATGCGGGGCAAGTGTGGGGCCCAATCGTAGGACGAATGGTATATGCGGGCATACGAATAAAAGTAAAAGACTAAACCAACTCATAGTTCACCAACGTACATATCAACCCCTCTTGTACGTTTTATCACTAAAAAACTCCCCATCGGGGCTGGGGGCTTTAAACCAATGAAACAACTAACATTCCTTTTTGTGCTCGTACTGGGAGTAGTATTCAGCACAGTAGCTAGTAAGCCTGGCAAAGAAAAAGAAGTAAAAATTAAGACGTCGGCCGTGTGTGACATGTGCAAAGAACGCATTGAGAAAAATTTGACCTTGAGCAAAGGGGTCAGCGAAGCGGTTTTAAATCTGGATGACAAAGTGGTGACTATCAAGTATAACCCTAAAAAAACGGACGAGGCCGCGCTTCGTAAGGTAATTACGGATACGGGCTACGATGCTGACAGCCAAATGTGTAGCAAAACTGCCCACGACAAACTACCTGAATGCTGTCAAAAAGGAAACGAAGCACACGGTCATCATTAATTTCAAAATTGAAGACGAGGAAGGGAGCATTTTTGCTCCCTTTTTTTGTTGAATCGTGAAGAGGGTTGCTCACAACCCGACGAGTCTGTTCTGCAATAAAAAAAATGCAGGAAAGTTTTGCAATAAAAATATTGCAGAATATTTTTGCAATAAAAAAAATGCAGAGATGAAGCTAAGTATTGGAAAAACAGCAACTGGAGACAATTTTTTTCAACGAGATAAGGTAATCGCGGAAATCTACGAAGCCCTTGAAGAAGGGCAAAATCTTCTACTTTCTGCTCCAAGAAGGGTTGGTAAAACCTCAATTATTCATTACATCAAAGACAACCCTTCGGAAGATTACTATTGCGTTTATGTAGATACGGAAGACGTGAGCGATAGCCAAACTTTTTTCAAAGTGTTATTAAAAGCCATCTTTGATATTGAAAATAAGAGCCGCTTTTTAAAAACAATTGAGAAGGCAGGCAAAAAACTTAAAGGCTTTTTTAGTAGTATCGAAAATGTTGAAATTGGTGGAGTCAAGATAGATTTTAATGATAAATCAGACGAAAAGATTGATTACTACGAAAAATTCAAAGATTTTCTTGAAAAAGTGGATTTAGATAACCGCACCATCTTACTGATGGTAGATGAATTTCCCGTAACCATTGAACACATTCGAGATGAACAAGGAGAGCAAGCGGCTCGGAATTTCTTGAAGCAAAATCGTGCTATTCGCCAAAATGACAAATACAATCAAAAAATAAAGTTCATTTATACTGGCTCAATTGGGCTCCTCTCGGTGGTTAAGAAACTAAACGCAACTGCCGATGTTAATGATATTCAAACCTATAAACTACGCCCACTTCCACTCAGGGATGCCTTAGACTTAGCACGAGTATTGCTCAAAAGTTATCAAATCGAAACCTCGGAAGACGTTTTGGTTTATTTATTAAAGGAAAAAATAGAATGGCTCATTCCGTTTCATATTCAGTTAGCAATCAAAGAAATACGAGATTTATACCGTATTGAGGAGCGCGAAGTAAACCAATCGTTTATTGATCAAGCATTCAATGAGCTCATACTAAACGGGAGCATTTATCTTGAGCATTATCGGGGACGTTTGAGTCAAGTCTTTAATCGAAACGAGTTGGCATTAGTCCACGAATTACTAAAGAAACTTACTGAAGCTGTATCTGTTTCGGAATTAGAACTTTATGATTTAGCAGTAAAACATCAATTGGAAGATTCATTTAAAAATATTTTGCTCACCCTCGAATACGACGGCTACATTGCCGAAGCCAACGAGAAACAGTGGCGATTTTACTCTCCAATCTTAAAAAAATGGTGGTCAAAAAATGTCTGATAAAAAGCTCAAATACCTATTTAATCCCCCTCAAAAAGAGCCGCAACAACTCATTGCTGAGTTTGTAGTAAGAACAGCCATTTTTAAACAAATCTTTGCGGATATTCAAGAGGATTTAATGCAACATCCGTCGCAGCATTATATGATTTTGGGGCAAAGAGGTATGGGTAAAACTACGCTTTTATTACGCCTTAAATATGCAGTATTGGAGGATGAACAACTCAGTAAGTGGCTTCTTCCTGTTCTATTTAATGAAGAGCAGTATTCGATGCCTGATTTGGCAGCATTTTTTGAGCATATCGCTAAAATTTTAGCCGAAGATTATACCGCTTATCAAACACTTTTGGGTGAAATGCGGACGCATGAATTTGAAACCGATTATGACCAAAAAGCCTTTGAAGTTTTGGTGAATTATTTGCAAAAAAATCAACAAAAAATCATTGTTTTTCATGACAATTTTGGACAGTTTTTAGAGAAAATTGGCAAAACAGCTACGCACCGCCTCCGAAATATCCTGATGAATTCACCCTACCTGCGATTGGTAGGGGCATCTGCCACCTTGCTCGAACATACGTTTGATTACAAAGAGCCATTTTTTGACTTCTTTTATCAGATTCGGCTCAAAGGTATGACCACTGACGAGACCATTACACTTTTTGAAAAATTGGCCGAAAACGAAGGAAGAAGCGAGTCATTTCAAGAAATGATTGCGACGGGGCGTGCGCGAATTGAAGTGATGAGAAAATTATCTGGTGGGGTGATACGCACAATGGTGATGCTCTTTGATGTCTTTATGGACAACGAAAAACAGGACAGTTTCAAGGACTTAGAGATGATTCTTGATCGCGTAACGCCGCTCTATAAACACCGCATGGACGACCTCAAACCGCAGCAG
Source organism: Runella limosa DSM 17973 (assembly GCF_000482465.1). Taxonomy (GTDB): domain Bacteria; phylum Bacteroidota; class Bacteroidia; order Cytophagales; family Spirosomataceae; genus Runella; species Runella limosa. The sequence goes on along the minus strand of NZ_KI519429.1, from coordinate 74,494 downwards.
CAACTCCTAGTAGATGCCGTGGCACGGGCGTGGGATGCCGTAACCGTAAGCGAGATTGCCGAATTGGCTCGCTCAGAAAGACAAGGGTTAAAAACTAACCAAATATCGGCTCAACTCAAACAATTGGTTGATAACCAGATTATTGAAATAGAACCACGTGCTAAGGGACGAAATCATCTTTATCGCCTGCAAGAACGATTTTTCAATATTTGGTACCTCATGCGCTACTCCACTCGTCAAGATAAACAACGGGTGATTTGGTTTGTGAAATTTCTGGAAGGCTGGTGCGATACCAACGATTTGAAAGAACTCTTTGAACGTTTTGAGAATAATCTGGAAAAAGGAACGTATGAACTGAATACTGTTTTTGATAGGGCGTTGGCTTATTCGATGGTGGAGAATGGGAATCTGTATGAAGAAAAAATAAAAATATTGAATAAATCAATTACATATTTACAACAAAAAAATGCAAATACAAGTGAAATAAAAAGTTTGACAGATCAACTTTTCCATATAACAAAAATAGGGGTTGCTAATACTTTTAAACTACCCAAAAGACGACTTGAAAATATAATAAATAAATTAAATAGTGAGATAAAAACTACTATATCCAAAAACAATATTGAGAAATACTTGAGGTATATTGAAGCTCAAAAAGCGATTGAGACTTCTCTATCAAATGATTTAGAGGATATAATGGCTAATAATCAACTACTCCCTTTACAACAAATAGAGGAAATTATAGGAAAATATTCATCAGCGGCACAATTAATGGAGTTTCTATATATAGTATTAAAATCTAATGCGGATCAATTATTGCCCATTTTTGACCTCCAAAATTCAAAAACACAATCTTTTATTTTTGTGCTTTTTGTTGTTTTTCTACTTTACAAAAAGCAATACCATACAGCATATAATCTATTTGAAGAAACCCCCGAATTAAAAGATCGTCTAAAACCCATTTATTTCCTTACAATGGAGTATCTCAAAGATGAGTATCCCAACGAATACCTAAAAGCGGGGTCAGAAATGCAAGAAACGATTGAAGAATTGAAAGAACGCGTAAAATGGTTTGAAGAAAATTTAAAATAATACACACTCATGGACATTCAATCACTCCAATTTCCGATTGGGAAATGGTCGCCCAAAGGAGACTACACCGCTGAAGAAATACAAGAACGCCTGACAACGCTGAAGACCATTCCTGCGGAGTATCGGGCGTTGACTGAACAACTTTCGCACGACGATTTGCAAAAACAATACCGCGAAGGAAGTTGGACCATTCAGCAGTTGATTCACCACGTGGCAGACATGCACTTGTTACATTACATCCGTTTTAAGCACGCCTTGACTGAAGATAGTCCCAACGGCGTCGTGGCCAAAATTGATGCGTGGGCAACGATGGAAGAAGCCAAAACGGCTCCTATCGGTTTCTCTTTGCAAATGATTGAAGGAACCCACGCCCGCTGGACGAATTTGATGGAACAAATGTCGGAAGATGATTTTCAAAAGGGGTATTACCACCCGCTTCGCCAAATCAACATCAAGTTGATTGATGCTTTGGACATGGGCGCGTGGCACGCCAAACACCATTTGGCGCACATCAAGATTGCGTTGGGGAAATAAACCAAATAAATGGCCACAAACAAGAGCTACTACATAGTAGCCGCCTGTTTGTGGCCAAATTCGATGATTTCTTTACGGCACTTTTACCACATCGGTTGGAGAAAATTGCCATTGGTTGTCAAAAAATCCCGCCATTTTAACGCCTTTTGTGCCTTCTTTGAGCATGGCAGCGCTGAAAATAAAATAGTCGGGGAAGCCTCTTCCGCCCGTAAAATACTGGTTCGATTCGGTTGCCATCATCCCTGCCAAACCCGTACCTGTGACGGCTGCTACTGAGGCTAGGGGACTGTCAGGACGAGGGTAAATAAAGTATCCGCCTAGGTCGTCGCCCGCGAGGGTTTCGTTGCCAACTTTCATGCTGCCTTTTTGAACCTGAATCGGACATTGACCCAATACTAAATTCCAAGCACTGTTGGTAGTAGCATTGCCAAAAACAACCACACCACGGTCGGCATAGGTTGCCAACGAAAACTCTTTGTCCGAAATCACATCTACCGCGCCATTGCCACGGTAATACCAAGTTTCAGCGTCGTAACGTGCTTTGTTATAAGCCCATTCGTTTTCTTCTTTGCTACCTGTTGTTCCATACACAAAGACCATCCGATGGTTGAAAGCCGTTTTGAACGTCCCGTTGCGGTGCGCTCCTTTTTGCTGAATCGACGGTTTTTCGGTGGCTTCCCATTTGTCTTTTTTTGCAAAATACAAAGGTTGGTTGTTCAACTGGAAAGTGCCCGTAATTTCCTGATTGTCAATTTTTAGCTTAAAAGACTGATTCGCCAAAAACGCCGAAGGATGCACCGTAAGGGTTTGTACGTTGTCGGTGGTAATGGCCAGCGTCTTCTCGTTCAGCATTCGTTTTGCCTGAATTCGGCTGTATTGCAACGGACGAATTTGTTGTTCCACCCCAATCCAATGGTAGTGCGAAGAAATAGCAGGGTTTGCGGTGGTAAAATCTAAGACGTCAGCGTCTTCGGCTTTTTTTGAACGGTGCCATTTGAAATAATCAAAAAGCGGTGCCCAATCCACACTGTGGTCGCCGTACCAGTGCGAGCCATTGGGGTATTCATAGTACGAAAAATCGTTGTGAAAAGCGCCCAAGGTGTTGCGCATCGTGCGAGCGTATTCTACCGAAACAGTGCGGTCGGCGTCGCCGTGGAGGATGTAAATACCGCTGGCTTTGTAGTTTTGGGCCAAGGCCATGACGTTGCTTGGGTTACTGGCACGGAGTAACAATTGCTCAACTGGATTGGTGCTGTTTTCTGGAATTTTGCCATCGGCCGAGCCGTAGCCCATCAGGGTTGGATAACCCGCACAAGGGGCAATCCCCGCCCATTTGCCAGGAAAAGTAGCTCCCAAATACCACGTTCCGTGGCCGCCCATGGAGTGGCCTGTCAGGTAAATCTTTTGTGGATGAGGCTGAAATTTTTTCTCCGCAATCGCCAATACTTCCAACGCGTCTAAGCGTCCCCAGTCTTCCCAGTTGAATCCGCGTGGGCGGCGGTTGGTGGGGGCTACGAGCGTTCCCCATTCTTTGGGTTTATAGGCGCGTGCTTGCCCAATGGCCTCTACACCCGCTCCGTGTACCGAGAGGAACAAGGCTGAGGTATCCGTTTTTTCTCCTTTTTGGGGCGCTACTCCGTAGTATTGCACACTCCCGTCAATGCCACTAACGAAGGTTTGACTGTAATGCTCTTTGTTGTTAACTGCTTGTAAAGTAAGGGTTTTGGTGTCAACTACTTTGCCATTTTGGAGTACAGAGACCTCACAAGTGCCGTCACCGCGTTGCGTAACGGCACTGGCATCTATTTTAAAACCAACTTTACGTGAATTGAGGGAAGTAATGGTTGGAAGGTCAGTAGTTATTTCTTTACCTTGTACCAACGCCTTGATTTTTAGTCCCGTAAGTGGTTTTTCAGTGGCATTAAAAAGAACAATTCCTCCCCAAATCGGCTCGCTATTTTCTCCCAAAACCACGTGGGGGAGGGTAATGTCGGGAAGGCTTAGAGAAATGGGTTTTTCGGGAAAAACCAATCTGGCAGAAATGCCTTGGAAGCGTCCGCCCATACCGACGCGCACTATCAACTCGTTTAGTCCTTTTTTAATTTTTACGGGGCTATACATATACTCATAGCGGTTGGCATCGCCTCCGCGCGGAATGCCGTTAAAATACAGCCCCGCATGACCCGCCACGTTGAGGAGTGCCACCGTTTCTTTGGGCGATTGGTAGGTCAAATAAACGTAACCATTGGACATGGCCGCGTGGCGAAAACGTTTGGCAGTGTCAGCCGTTATTTTTTGCCATTTTAGCTCCTGCCCTTTGTCATTGGTGAGTAAAACGGCGCCTTCGGCGGGTTTAACAAAGGTTTTTTGGATGAGTTGGTAGGTAAGTTGGTCGGTGTAAATGGCTTCGCGACCGTATTGGTGGCAAGGGCCAACTACCAACCCTTCGGTGAATGGATGCGTGGTTTGGGCGTGAAGATTATTAAGAAAAATAAGGCAGAAAGTACTAATAAAAAGGTAAAGACAAGCTCTCATATATAATGGTGGTTTTATTTTTTTTAAAGGTAAACAAAATAATTTTGGACACAGGCTGAAAAATACTTACCAAAAGAAAAAGGAATAAATTAGGTATATCCAATGTATATTCTTACCTTTGAGAATCAATACTTTAAAGATAATACAATGCAAGAAGGAACAGTTAAGTTTTTTAATGACACCAAAGGATTTGGTTTTATTACTCCATCCAATGGTGGCGCAGACATTTTTGTACACGTATCAGGCCTTGCTGATGATATTCGTGAAAATGACAATGTGTCTTTTGATGTGGAAAATGGTAAAAAAGGTCTAAATGCGGTTAACGTTAAAGTTATCTAATTTTAATCATATAAATCATTGAGTAAGAAGGCCGTCGCTATTGCAGCGACGGCCTTCTTTTTGTATGTATGAATACAAAATGGTTTAACCAAGGGCAACATCCAGGATCATCATGACCACAAAGCCACAGATGAAACCAAGCACAGAAATGTCGGTGTATTTGTCACGTTGGGTTTCGGGAATTACTTCTTCCACCACCACGTAAATCATGGCTCCTGCTGCAAACGCCAAGGCAAAAGGAAGAACAGGCTGGAGATAAATGACCGCGACAGCCCCCAAAACACCCGCTACGGGTTCAACAATGGCGGATAGTTGGCCATACCAAAAGCTTTTCCAGCGACTTACCCCGTGCCGACGAAGCGGCATGGCTACGGCAAATCCTTCGGGGAAGTTCTGAATCCCAATGCCAATCGCAAGCGTGATAGCCGCCGATAGCAAATGGTCGCCGCCGCTGATGGTAGCTGCGCCAAACAATACCCCCACCGCCAATCCTTCGGGAATGTTATGAAGGGTAATAGCCAACAGCAACAGCGTGGTTTTGTGCCATTGTGTTTTCATTCCTTCGCTCTCGTTTTCTCCAAAATTGATGTGTAAGTGAGGGGTAAATTTGTCTAAAAAATAGATAAACAGCGAGCCAAGTAGAAAACCCACGGCAGCGGGCATCCAAGGGACGCTGGGGAATAGTTTTTCAGATTGCTCAATGCTGGGTGCTAATAGTGACCAAAAACTGGCCGCGACCATGACGCCACCCGTAAAACCTAACATGGCATCGAGGACACTTCGGTGCATGGTTTTGAAGAAAAAAACCAAGGAGGCGCCAAGCGCCGTAACTGACCACGTAAATGTAGTGGCAATCAAAGCAGCGTAAACGGGGCCTATTTCGCGTAAAAATTGTTCTAACTGTTGCATAAAGGTTGGAAGGCTAACGGGAGATTATTCTCCTTTGGTGGCACCCACTTTGGCCGTCTATTCGCTGTACAAAACTTTTAATTCTTGTACTTTGGCAGGATGAGAGGTGGCAAGGTCGTAAAGTTCCGAACGGTCGTTTTCCATATCGTAAAGTTCCCATTTTTTGGTGTCTTTGGACCATACCAATTTCCATTTTCCTTGCCGAACGGCTCGACAGTCAAAGTGTTCCCACGCCAAATAAGGATGGGGAGTACGGGTTTTCCCTTCCAAAATAGGCACTAAACTCTTCCCTTCCAAAGGCTTGATTGAATTTTGCTGGTATTGGCTTGGGTAGGTTGCTTTTGCTAATTCCAAACAAGTGGGCATAATGTCCATAATATGACCTACTTGCTGCGTCTGAAATGGTTTTTTGACGAGCGCAGGATAATGCACAATCATGGGAGTAGCAATGCCACCCTCGTGCGTAAATTGTTTGTACATTCGAAAAGGCGTATTGCCTAAAGCTGCCCACTCTTTGCTGTATGTAGTGTAAGAACCTTTTTCACCCGCTTTTTTGGTCAACGATTCAGCATAAGCTTTTTCGCCGAGGTCGTGCTGGGCGCGGTCGTTGAGCACTTCGGCACAAGCGCCGTTGTCGGACAGAAAAACAATGACCGTATTGTCCCATTGCCCCGTGGCTTTGAGTTTGTCCATGATTTTTCCAATACCCGCATCCATGCGACTGACCATGGCAGCATAAGCCGCCATTTTTAAGTCCCATTGGTCTTTGTTGCTCACCGAAGACCAATCGGGAAGGTCGGCTTCTTTGGGTGAAAGGGCATATTTTTTGGGAAATACGCCCAACTGATATTGTTTCTTTAGGCGTTCAGCGCGGAGTGCATCCCAGCCTTTGAGGTAGCTACCACGGTATTGGGCGATGTCTTCTTCGGGGGCGTGAAGCGGCCAATGAGGCGCGGTGTAGGCAACGTAGAGAAAAAACGGTTGGTTGGAACCTTGATTTTGGTCAATGTAGCCAATGGCTTTGTCCAAAATGGCGTCGGTCAAATAAAACTTTTCGGGGATTTTGTACGGTTCGTTGTCTTCGAGCAAAATTCGCCCAGGGAGTACTTCGTAGTAACTGGTTGCTCTGCTAATAAGTCCAAAATAGCGGTCAAAACCGCGCTGCAAAGGCCAATCTGGACGTTCTTCACCCACATGCCATTTGCCCGACATATAGGTTTGATAACCTGCCGATTTGAGTAATTCGGCCATCGTTACAGTTTGTTTGCTCAACCAACCTTGGGTAGGTGTTTCTTTGGAGCGGTCTTTGACTTTGGTCACGACCATCGTCCCCATACCTGCTTGGTGCGGATACATGCCCGTCAGTAACGACGCTCGGCTTGGGCAGCAGCGGGCGGCGTTGTAAAACTGGGTGAATTTTACGCCTTTTGAAGCAAGTTTGTCGAGGTTAGGGGTCTTGATTTCGGCTCCGTAGCAGCCAATGTCACTAAAACCAAGGTCGTCGGCCATGATAATGACGAAGTTGGGACGCGAGGGTGTTTTTTGCCCCCAAGCGACACCCATTCCCAGCATTAAGACCGAAAAAATGAGCCTTTTCATGTTATTCAACTCCTTTGACTTGCATTTTGAGCGTATAAATAGATTCTGATGCGGTGACAAACAACACATTGCGGTTTTTGCCGCCAAAACAAACATTACCCACCCAGCCCGACGGAATCGGAATATTGCCTAGTTTTTTTCCCGTAGGGTCATAGACGGTTACGCCGCGCCCTGTGATGTACAAATTTCCTAGGTTGTCGAGCGTAATTCCGTCCGAGCCTTGTGCCACAAAAAGTTGGCGATTGGTGAGCGTTCCATCTTTGTTGATGTCGTATTTATAGGTTTTTTGGTCACGGATGTCGGCCACAAAAAGGTGTTTGCCATCGGGCGTTCCCACAATGCCGTTGGGTTGTTTCAGGTTATCATCCACCAAAATGGGCGTTTTTGCGCCTTTAGGCAAAAAATACACACTTTGTTTTTCTTGTTCAGGCTTTTTATGTTCCCAATAATCACGCGGATAAAAGGGGTCGGTGAAGTAAATTCCCCCTTTGGGCGTAATCCAGAGGTCGTTGGGGCCGTTGAGTTTTTTGCCCTGATAGCCCGAAAAAAGAACCGTTACTTCGCCTTTAGAGGAAATTTGCCACATTTCATTTTTTTCGTCGGCACAAGAAATGATATTTCCTTTTTTGTCAAAAAATAAGCCATTAGAACGCCCCGTTTTTTCCATGTACACACCCAAATTTCCTTCGGTGTCGTACTTCCAGATTTTGTCGTTGGGCTGATCGGTAAAGAAAATATTGCCTTTTTTATCAACGGCGGGTCCTTCAGTAAACTTAAATTGCTTAGAAATTTGCTGAAGGGTTGCGCCTGGTGCTATCAGTTGATTCACTTCCTCTTGCGCGTGGCTTACCAACGGTAAAAAGGCAAGGGCTAAAATTGCGATGGTATTTTTCATTCGGTTAATTGATTTGGTGTATAAGGACGCCCTACGGCAAAATCTACTATTTTAGCTCAAAAGCGACGGTTTTGACGCGTTTGCTGACGCTGCCATCGGCCTGTTTTTCTTCCAAAATCATCGCTTGCGCCGCTGGGACTTCAAACACTTCTTGCATGTTTCTGATGGAGGCCGCAGGAACGCCCGCTTTTTCCAATTGTGATAAAAGTTCTTGTGAATTCAGTTGACCGATGGCTTGTGCTAATGCCTCGTTCAAGGCGGTGCGGTTTTGAACCCGAGAAGCGTTCGTCGGATAAAGCGCTACTAACTCGTCGTGTTGTATCACTTGACATAGGTTCCTAAATTGCTTTTCAGTACCCACCGCCAACAAGATAACTTTTCCGTCTAGGCAAACGTAGGAGTCGCCGTAGGGGGCGATGTTGGGATGTTGGGTGCCCATGCGCTGCGGAATGTGATTCGCCATGAGCCAGTTGGTCGCTTGGTTGACGAGCGAAGCTACTGCCGATTCAAACAACGACGTAGAAACGTACGACCCTTGTCCTGTTTGATAACGTCGCAGAAGGGCTAACAATATTCCTTCCTTCAACTGGTGAGCAGCCAGAACGTCAATCAAAGCCACGGGCATTTTGACGGGAGGGCCTTCTTTTTCTCCATTCATAAACATAAAACCCGCCTCTGCTTGCAGCACTACGTCGAATGCTGGGCGCTCGCTGGTGTCGTCAAAGGCGTTAAGTTGGGCAAAAATTAGGTTGGGATGTCGTTGTGATAGAGTTTCGTAATCTACCCCCAATTTTTGTGCCACTGCCGTGCGGTAATTGCTAATGACAATGTCGGCGTCTTGGAGCAGTTCGTAGGCTTGCTGGCGGTCGGTGGTATCTTCCAAATCCAGAAAATATACCTGCTTGTTCCAATTGACGCTGGCATAGTAGGCTGAAGTAGCCAAAGCGGGGTTTTCGGAAGGGAGTTTCCACGAGCGAGTCATGTCACCCCCCGTTTTTTTATTTTCGATTTTGATGACGTTTGCGCCTAGTTCAGCGAAAAACATACCCACCGCAGGCCCCGCCAAAACACTGGCTAACTCTACGATTTTTAGCTGGTTAGTAAAAAATGATGAGGTCATACACAAATAGCTGCCTAAAAACGGCTAATTTTGCCGCGGCTAAAATTACTTATCAATGACAAACGAAGGTTACAATCCCGAAGAAATAAAATTACTACGGGAGGAATGCAAAGAAGAAGGCATGAACTTTGTTCATTGCGATGACGAAGACGAAAGCATGGCAGAAAATGACGAACTGGCTCACGTTCAGTTTGTTGGCGAATACAAAGGCCAAGAAGTCATTTATGATGCCATTATTTATACGTTACGCCTCCACCACAGCAGTTTGGTGTACGAGAAAGCCGTAGCGCAAGCTCAAAAAGTATTCCCAAAATACTTGCCGTTGGATGAACGTGGCCCAGGCTACAAAATCAAGCCCGAAGAGGAAGAAGAAGCAGAAGAGCTTATCACTGAGCTGATTGAGGCGATTGAAGAAGAAGAAGAAGTGAAAGTGAAAGAGCATTTGGAAATCGACACGGAATTTGAGTACGGCGTAGGACTAGATGCTTGCCTGAATGTAGAAGCAGTAACGGAAGAAGTCATTACTGATTTTGTGAATAACTTCAACAAAGGCACTCTCAAGCTCGATACAACGCTTTATTCGTTTCGTAACGACGAAGGAGACGAAGAGTAATTCTAAGAACTTCTTTGCAAAAAGAGGTTGTCCAAAAAGTCACAGGTTACAAAATATTCTTTGGTTTCAACCTCATCCCAACCCTTCCGCTCGGGCGGCCCCGTCCTTTCTGGAGAAGGGCTTAAAAAGTCCCCATCTCCAGAAAGGAGAGGGGGATTTAGGGGGTGAGGTTGAACAGAAACCGAAGATAATTTGGTGATACCAGACTTTTTGGAAAGCCTCTTTTTATTTTCGTCGGATGTGAGCATCCGACGGCACGTTTTGTGTTTTCGGTTACTTATAACCGAAATGTTTATTGAGCGTCGGATGTGAGCATCCGACGGCACACTGACGTATATCCCCTCGTTTGGGTGAAAGGTTATTGAAATAGAAGTGCTAACTTGCGATTTCTTTTGTGTCCAATTCCGCTTCATCCATGAATTATACCTTTACGCTGGTACTGTGCCTGCTGTCATTCTGCTGTTTTTCGCAAGATGTTCAACTGTTTAAACCTGATTCGGTTCGCAAAGAATTTGAGGCAGTGAAGATTTCAAATAACCTCAAAGTAGATGGTCATTTGAACGACAAAGAATGGCAGTTGGCCAAGCCCAAAAGCGATTTTATTGAAGTTGACCCCCGCCAAGGAGACAAACCCCGTCACCACACCGAAATTCGGGCTTTATTCAACCAAAACTATCTGTATTTGGGCGTTTTTAACCGCGATACTTTGGGCAAAAAATCCGTACGCGTTATTGATTTCAAGCGCGATTTTAACACCCGAACCTCTGATTTTGTGGGAATGAGTATCGATGGTTTCAACGACCGCCGAAACGCGATGGTCTTTACCACCAATCCCCACGGCGTGCAGCGCGATTTCTTGTCTTTTGATGCTACGTATATTGACTTAGATTGGGATGGGCTTTGGCGGGTTCGGACGACGCGTTCGGACTCAGGTTGGGTAGCCGAATTTGCCATTCCTTGGAAAACATTACGTTACGCAAAATCAGATACAGAAACCCAAAGTTGGGGCTTTAATGTTAATCGTGGGCGTCGCATGACCAACGAAAACTACGCGTTTTCGCCTTTCCCACGTTCGTTTAATGTCTTGCGTATGGACTATGCGGGTATCATCAAAGGGCTTCAACCGCCTCTGCCCACGGCCAACGTCCGCATACAACCTTACTTTTTGACTTCCTACGACCGTTATCGACAAATTGACGGCCGAAAACCCGAAGATGCGGCGGTAAAAGTAGGAGGTGAGATAAAGTGGGCGGTAAATTCGCGAGCGGTCTTGGATTTGACGTTCAATACTGATTTTGCGCAGGCCGACGCCGACCGACAAGTCAACAACGTTACACGTTTTTCGGTGTTGTTTCCCGAGCGTCGTCAGTTTTTCTTAGAAAATGCCTCGCTGTTTGGGATTGGAATCGGGCCTGCGTCGGATATGTCGGGAGGAACGATGCGCATTCAACCGTTTTTTAGTCGTCAAATTGGGTTAGACGGAACAGGTAATCCGATCCCAATTGATGCAGGTGCGCGCTTTGTGAGTCGTTCGGCCAAAACAAACTACGGGGCCATGTATATCCGTCAGCGAGGGTCGGCCTCCTCGCCGCTGACCAATTATTTTGTCGGACGTTATTCCGAAAACCTGGGCAAACAAAGTCGTTTGGGGGCATTGGTAACGGTCAAAAATGATTCAGGAAATACCAATATTGTGGGTAATGTGGACGGTTTTGTTCGCTTTGACGAGGCGCATTCCCTCAATTGGATGCTTAACGTCAGCCATGATACGAAGGGCAACGTGACGGGTGCAGCGGGTGCGGCACAGTATTTTTACGCCACCAACCAATGGAAAATATGGTGGACGCAATCGCTCATTTCAAAATCATATAACCCTGCGGTTGGATTTACTTCGCGTTCTGACGTCATCGGGACTACCCCAGGTATATTTTGGTTTTATCGGGGTAAGCACGTGCCTTTCAAAAAAATCATCCGTTCGGTAGAGCCTAGTTTGTTGGTTGAGTTTTACCACCAAGCGAGTACAGGGCGTTTGATTGAACGTTCGTACGGGTTAAGTCCCTTTTGGATAATGCTGCAATCGGGTGGTTTTATGGGTCACATCATGACACCAACTTACCAGTATTTGACCGAGTCGTTTAGTCCGTTGGGGGTAAAAATCAACGCAGGAAGCTATAATTATACGCGCCATGCTGTCTATTGGGGAAGTGATGGTTCCAAAAAAGTAAGCTTTAATTGGAACGGTGAATACGGAACGTATTATAACGGTAAACTGAATACGACCAACTTCAGTATGTTAGTAGCGCCAATTCCGCACGTTTCAATCACGGGAAGGTACAATCGGAATACTTTCAAAAATGTCGGTGCCAATCATACTTCTAAAAACATTGATTTGTGGTCGATAGAAGGGCGTTTTGCCGCAAATCCGCGTTTGCAATTGATTGGTTTTTACCAAAGAAATACCGACACCCAAGCCAATAATTACAACATCCGCCTTTCGTGGGAATACCAGCCGTTGTCGTTTATTTACATCGTATTCAACAAACGGGAGTTTCAATCAACCACTCGCCTAGATACGCGCAGTCAGGAAGACCATCTTATTGCGAAAATTAGCTATTTAAGACAATTGTGAGTGTCGAATGCAGATTGCAGAATGTCGAGTGGGGGGGATGACAAATGGAGTTTAGGCGTTTGCGGGTTTTGTGAGCTTTTTTCCAAAAAACCAAAAACAAATTCCTAACAAAACAGAACATCCTAGGGTGAGCATAAAGTTGTTTTGGTCGTAACCGATGCTACCACAGTAGGCGTAAAGCACACAAAGTGGGAGATAACCGATGAGGTTATAGATGAAGTATTGATTGAAAGGCATTTTGTTGAACCCGCAAACAACGCAAATACTTTCGGAGAGAATTGGAATGCCCCTTGACAAAAGAATTGCCAAGGGACCGTATTTTTCTAGAAAGAGCAAGGCGCGGTGCGTTGAAACCTGCGACTGTTTTTTACTGCCCATTTTGCCCAAATAGTAACCTGCCACACAGCCTAACATTAGCCCTGCCAAGGAAACAAGCGTACCCGACAACGTCCCAAGTACGTAGCCGTTGAAATACATGACCAAAATAGAAGGGACGGGCAAAAGTAAATCAGAAGCAAGCAAGAGGGTACTCAAAGCACCAAATTGCCACGGATAGTGCACAAGCGTATTTAATTTATCCGCAAAGACGGTTTCGAGGTTTTGGAACACCAAAAACGTAGCAATCACAAAACTGGCGAATACCAACAACGGATAAATTAAGCTTTTCATTCATCAACGCATTTGTAAGGCTAAAAAGTAGCCGTGTTGTTATTGCGCCAAATAGCTGATTTCGGCAATAAATTGTTTGCCTCCTGGCGAAAGTTTTTCTTGAGCACGGGCCGACAATTTGATAATAATGCGGTTGTTGGCGCTGATATCAGGAAGTTTGCCAATCACTTTGACCCAAACACTTTGGCTATTGTTCATGTTTTTGACCTGAATCAACGACCCCACGGGTGCGGTGCGGTGGAGGGCTAAATATTTGCTGTTGTTGTCGGTGCCGTCCAATACCTCTGCTACTCCCGTTTCCATGATACGTTTGCCTGTGTTGGCAATTTTAGGTTCGGGCAGATTGGCATTAGTCGGGTCTTCGGGGCGAACGGGCGGCGGAGGCAATTTCTCTTCGCTTGGCTTTTTGGCTTCGGTCAGTTTCACCGAATCCAATTTGTTCTTCTTGAGATAATCTTGATAAGTATTTTCCGAAACAATCAACTCTTGCCCCGAGCGAAGTTGGTCAGAGGTAAGTCCGTTCCAACGACGGATATCAGCCATCAATACGCCATATTTAATCGCAATTCCGTACAGCGATTGTCCGCCTTCTACTTTGTGTAAGCCTGTTTTAGGTGCCGAAATGGGGGCAGGTTTTACGTCTTCCTTTTCGGGTTCTTCCGTCGGGGTGGCGGTAGGTTTGGTGTCACCCTCTTTGCTTTTGTCTTCATCTACTTTGACAACGGGAGAGGTCTTCGACTGAATTTCGTAATCAAGAACGAGCTTACTTCCTTCGGGTTTTTTATCCGTCTTTTCGGGTTCTTTGGCGGCGGTTTTTGCTGGTGAACCGCCCGAGCGGGCAGGGACACGCACCACTTGCCCAACGGAAAGGTTGTCCTTCATTCCTGGGTTGGCATCTTTCAATGCCTTAATGGTGGTTTGGTACTTACGCATCACTGCGTAGAGGGTTTGGCCAGGTTCTACTTTGTGAATGACGTACGTTTTCCCATTTTTATTCTCGATGCCCGTAGAGTCGAATGTAAAGGGAGAAGCCATGGCCTTTGCTCCCATCAACAGCGCTACTACTACAAGGCAACATCCAACTCGCGTAATCATGGTTTCGGCAATTTTATAACGACTAATTCTTGTAAATTTTTCAAATACACTAAATGGTGCTCATTGTAAAAAGACTCACCAAAAGCAGTACTCGTCACGTCGGTTTCAAGGGTTTCGTGGTGAAGCACCGTTTTTGATGTATTTACGACCAAGATAGAGCGGGATAGAGCAGTTGCGTTAGCGTGGTAAAGATACTGAAAAAACAAAATATGTCCACCAATTTCCCCATAATTTAGGGCTTTTTGGGGTGTTTTGCCAATTATTTTTTGGATAAACTGACCGATAACCGAATAGTACGGGCTGCTTTCGGGGTGTTCGGTAGGAAAGCGCCAAGAAGCATTCGTAGCTGGTTGCTCAAGGACGGAAGCTGCCGAAAGGCTTCCGTCTCGTAAATGCCTGTGCGTGATGTTTAGCTGCAAATCGCTTTGGGTCTGTGCAGTTTGGAGCAACTGTCCGTTGGTAGCTACAAAGGAATACCCGTCTAGCTTCCAAAGCAATGCGCCCGTTTCGGCGTTGATGGCCAATAGTGATTTGGGAGCGGGTTGTTCGCTACCTGCATACGTATGAAACAACAAAACCCCCGAATAAAACCCAATCAGGCTGGTCCACCAATCGGTATCAGCGATTGTTTTTTGCCAACGAACAGCATTATTTTCTACGTCAATTACCGCCCATTCAACCCCCGACTTGCTCCGAAGTTCAACCGCCAATAAAGAAGACGTTGTCTCCGCAGGAATTGTGTCAAAAATAAGTCGCCAAACGGGTAGCGAAAAGGTAAAAGTGTGGGTGGGGAGCATTTGGGAAGTCTTAGTACAACTGGGCTTTGTTGGAAAGTAATGACCAAATGAGGGCTAAGATGGCCACGATGCCGATGGCAAATGAAAGGCTGACGGCGTTGGAAATGAGGCCAATGAGGGCTGGGCCAGCTAAAAAACCTGCCAAGCTAAAAGTATTCATGGTGGCTAGTCCAGCGCCTTTTGCCATGCCTGGGACGCGGGCTGCACTTCCGTATAAAATAGGTGCTCCACACGATACGCCTGCTCCAACCAACCCAAAGCCTAAAATAGCCGTGAGGGTATAGGGGAAAAACACGGCAATGAGAATGCCTGATGCGGCGATGATTCCACCCGTAACAAGCACTTTTCGGCTGCCGTATTGTGGAATAAGCGCATCACCAATAAACCGTCCAGAAGCCATAAAAAAAGCATAACAAGCAAAACCCCAACCAATAAAAAAGTCGTTGGCTTCTACCACCTCACGCATGTAAACAGCCGTCCAATCAGACATGGTACCTTCGGTGATGTTGGTACAAAGTGAGATGGCAATCATCCCCACCAATACGCGGTTGGGCCAAGCAAATTTAGCACCTCCTTCGCTTTTGAGCTTTTCTTCGTGAATGCCCATGATGATGGGCCGAGCCAAAACAATGATGGTTAGAATTGTGAGGGTGATGATGGAAACGTGTACCGCAGGAGGGACTTTAAAGCCCATCAAGACACTGGCCAAAGCCGAACCTATCATCCCGCCGCCGCTGAACATGCCATGTGACGTGGACATAATAAACGTCCCGTCTTGTTTTTCAATCGCCGTAACGCAGGTATTCATGGCTACGTTGGTAAAGGCAATGCCAATGCCTAAAAGTCCGAGTGCAATGGAGGTCATCCAAAGTGCAGGAACATTGACAGGCAGTAGATAAACCAAGGCCATCCCCGCGAGTCCACCAAGGGTGGTGGTTCTCATGCCGAAACGATTGATAACCAGCGTAGAAAGAGGGTTAGTGAGCGTCGAAGCCAAGGGCAAACTCAACAAGAGCATGCCAAGCTGCGCATCGTCTAAGCCATATTTTTGTTTAACAAAAGGAATCCACGTGACCCAATTTCCAAACAGAAACCCCACCGACGCAAAGATAGCTCCAATGGCCAGGCTGCGCTGGTTGGTAAAGTACGTTTTTAAGTGAGTTGTCATACCAAATTAAGAAAGCAATTGTTTTACGAAATCGAAGTTCAACGAATCGTAATTGGCAATATAAGCACTACAGGGCGGAAGCTCATTCGGACTATGCGAGGTAGTAACACCCACAACTTTCATGCCTGCGGCGAGTCCTGCTTTTACTCCCGAAACTGAGTCTTCAAAAACCACGCAGCGGTCAGGAGAAATTCCCAAACGTTCGGCGCTTTTGAGGTAAACTTCTGGGTTGGGTTTGTGCTGGGTAACGTCCCTTTCTGAGAGCATTGATTCCATTATTTGCCCCAACAATGGAATGCGTTCCACCATCATATCTAAGTTTTCAAATGGGGCAGAAGTAGCAATACCTGTTTTGACATTATTTTGCTTGAGGTCTTTCAAAAAAGGCAAGAGCCCAGAAATCGGCTCGGCAATGGAAGCATATAACTCGCGGAAAAGCGCTTCTTTTTCAAATTGGAGTTGAGTAAGTTCGGCTCCTTCTACGTTTTTTTTGAAAAAATAGCTCAAAATGTAGCTGTTGTGCTTGCCATACATGTGGTTTTGGAGCTCTTCTTCGGTCGGAACGATGGCGTATTGGTCCAAAAATTTACGCCAAGCGATGTTGTGAGTGGGGTTGGTGTCGGCAATAACGCCGTCCATGTCAAAGATTACTGCAATGTCTGTCATTTCGTAAATGGAAACTTTTGAGAAAAAGCTCCGCTGGATTGTTTTGAAGCTACAAAAGTAATGCCTCTTTCTCAATTGACGCTACGACTTTGTTTACCTTTTCTGACACTATATTGCTTTTACGTTAATGTGGGAAGGGTTGGGTTACCGTGCAGAGGGTTGCTCACAACCCGAGTAATTATCGTGCTGAGGGTTGCTCACAACCCGAGTAATTTCCTGATATTAAAATTGCTTTTGAGGTAGCGAGTCGGGTTGTGAGCAACCCTTCTCACGCAGGATGGAAAACCAATTTTGGGGAAATTGGTTAAAGACAACAGGATTTCTACTTAATTTACATCAAAAAACCAACCCCTATCTATTTCAAACATGTTTAAATACGCAGCGATTAGCTCAGTGGCGGCAACCGTGATTTTGGCCAGCCAACTGACGCATCAACCCCAGCCCACCACCGAGTATGTGGCTACACCTGCCGCTTTTGAAACGGCTGCCAACAACTACAAAAATTTCTGCTCAGGTTGTCACGGCGAAAAAGTAGAAATGTTTGTAGATCGCCAGTGGAAACATGGCAAAACGAAGGACGATTTAATCAAAAGTATCACCAACGGCTACCCCGACAATGGGATGCCTGCGTGGGGGAAGTCGCTCAAAAAAGAGGATATCAACGCCTTAGCCGACTATATTTTGGAGGGACTCGATAAAGCAAGCAAGTACAGCTTTGCGTCAAAACCTAAATCAAATATTTTTACATCGGAAGATATGACCGTGAAACTCGACACCATTGCCAGTGGGTTGAGTAGTGCGTGGGGAATGACATTTTTGCCCGATGGTGATATGCTCATTACCGACCGTAACGGCAGTATTTATCGGGTGGATAGAGATAAACAGAAGGAAAAAGTAACGGGTGGGCCTGAGGTGCTGGCCGAAGGTCAGGGGGGACTACTTGATGTGGAACTTCACCCTAAATTTGCCCAAAACCAACTGATTTATTTCTCTTATTCGGCTTTTAAAACGGTTGATGGAACAAAACTTTCTACCACGGCCGTTATGCGTGCCCGACTCATGGGAAACATGCTAACCGACCAAAAAGTAATTTTTGAGGCATTGCCTTACTTAAAAACGCGCCACCATTATGGTTCACGTTTGGAGTTTGATCGTAACGGCTTCTTGTTTGTATCAGTGGGTGATCGTGGGCAGCACCAGCCGCTCTTTCCGCAGTCGGTTGAAAATGCCTGTGGAAAAATTCACCGAATCAATGACGATGGAAGCATTCCTGCCGATAATCCGTATGTCAAACAAGACAAAGCGATTGCGTCGATATACTCGTTTGGGCATCGCAATCCGCAAGGTTTGGCCATGCACCCTACGACGGGCGAAATGTGGGAACATGAACACGGCCCACGCGGTGGCGATGAGTTGAATTTGATTCGAAAAAATGTCAACTACGGTTGGCCTACGATTTCGTACGGTATCAATTACGACGGAACGGTGTTGACGCCACTAACGGCCAAAGAAGGCATGGCGCAGCCTAATTTGTACTGGATTCCGTCGATTGGCCCGAGCGGGATGGCGTTTGTGACGGGCGATAAATACCCTGCTTGGAAGGGCGACTTGTTGGTAGGTTCGCTTCGTTTTAAGTACCTCAACCGTTGTAAAATGGAAAACGGAAAAGTAGTAAAAGAGGAAATTTTGCTCGAAAACCTCGGTCGTTTGCGCAACGTACAAATGGGTCGCGACGGTTATATCTATGTAGGGGTTGAAGATCCAGGTTTTGTATTTCGTTTAGTACCCGTGAAAAAATAATCGTGGCTCAGGTTATACGTAATCTGAGCCAAATCTACTTTTCAAGGACGGTTGAACGCATTCTAGAGTAGCTGTTGATTGCTCCAGAGGAGCTAAATCTTCGTAGAAAAATGAATCAAATCCCCCCCCAAAAAACCTTCGTCGGGGCGGCCGACGTTCGGTGAAAGATGTCACCCCGATGGGGCTTTTGGATGGCCTTTACCCTTTTTTTCTACTAAGATTTAGCCTCGCTGAGGCTACTTTTTTTAATGCGTTCAACCTGTTTTCAAGGACGGTGTTAGGGGTTTAGCAAACTTTCCTTGTACTTTTGGGGTTAGTTAAAAAAATTGACCAGTCCTATCATAGCAAAAGTGTACCCGAACTAGGGATACCGTCATTACAATGGGTGACCTAACGATTAACAAAGAAAAAATACTTCAAGCGCTCAGTACTGTACAAGAGCCAGATCTTAAAAAAGACCTTGTAACGCTCGGCATGATTCGAGACGTAGAAACAGGGCTTGACTTGGTAAGTTTTACGGTGGTGCTAACGACTCCCGCTTGCCCGTTGAAAGAACTCATCCGCAAAGATTGTACGGATGCCATTCATAAGTTTTTTGGCGATCATATTCGGGTCAATGTGAACATGACGGCCGATATTACGACCACTCGTTCGGGCGGGCCTGTGATGCCACAAGTAAAAAATATCATTGCCATAGCATCAGGCAAAGGAGGTGTAGGAAAATCGACGGTGACGGCCAATTTGGCCATGGCGTTGTTGCGTGCGGGGGCAAAAGTAGGCATTTTGGATGCTGATATTTACGGGCCTTCGATGCCTGTGATGTTTGGCGCCGAAGATATGCAGCCTCGCATTGTGACGCGTGATGGGCGCAACCTGATGATGCCGATTCAGCAATGGGGAATCAAACTGATTTCGATGGGCTTCTTAGTGCCTGCCGAAAGTGCCACTGTTTGGCGCGGCCCGATGGCGAGTACGGCATTGCGACAGTTGATTGGTGATGTAGAATGGGGCGAATTAGATTATTTGTTGATTGACCTGCCGCCTGGCACAAGTGACATTCACTTGACGTTGGTGCAAGCATTGCCCGTTACGGGAGCAGTAATTGTGACAACGCCTCAGAAGGTTGCCTTGGCCGATGCCATCAAAGGTTTGGCAATGTTCCGTCAGCCGCAAATCAATGTTCCTGTGCTTGGGGTCGTTGAAAATATGGCCTATTTTACCCCTGCCGAACTTCCCAACAATAAGTATTTCTTGTTTGGAAAAGATGGAGGAAAAGAACTTGCGTCAAAGTTTGATGTTCCAGTCATTGGGCAAATTCCGTTGGTACAGGGGATTCGTGAAGGAGGAGATGAAGGCCGCCCAGCGTTTTTGAGTGAAGATGAAATTACAAAAGCTGCATTTCAAGAAGCAGCCGAAAGTTTGGCGCAGCAGGTGGCCATTCGGAATGCGACTCAGGCCAAAACCAAACAGGTCGAGATTCGGGTGTAGAAAAGTCCGAACCTTGATTGGCAATGAAAAAATGTACATATTAGCGTTTTAATCACAGGTTAATACAAACATTCATGGAAGAATTAAAATCACGCGTGGAAAATGCCCTCAATAGCATTCGTCCGTATTTGGAGGCGGATGGGGGCAACGTCAAAGTGAAAGAAATTACGGATGACATGACCGTAATGTTGGAGCTCACGGGTGCTTGTAGTGCTTGTCCTATGTCTTCAATGACGTTTAAGGCAGGCTTGGAAGAGGCTATTTTGAAATCGGTACCCGAAATCAAAAAAGTAGAAGCCCTCAACCTAACGCCTGCATTTTAAGGAAAAAGTCTTCATTTTGATAGCATAGCGGAGTGAGCATCGTACTCATTCAAAGCAAAAAGCGCTTCTGAGTATCAAACTTAGAAGCGCTTTTTATTTGGGAATACCTCACCAAAAGTTATTTCCACCAAGCCTTGTTAGGATAATGGCGATTAATTTGTACCACTTCGCCAATCATAGGGGTTGTTATTGGAACGTTTAGCGCTTGTGCTTTTTTGGTAACACGCTCGATGGGTTCCATCCACGGATGGAGACCTAAGGTAAACTTGGCCCAGTGAACGGGTAAAAGTGTTTTTGCTTTTAGTTCAACGGCTGCTTGGGCTACTTCTTCGGGCATCATGTGAATGTATTTCCACATGTGATTGTACTGGCCACATTCCAAAATCGCTAAGTCAAACGGCCCGTATTTCTCGCCAATTTCTTTAAAATGGGTGTCATATCCTGAATCTCCCCCAAGGTACAGGTTGTATTGGGGTGTTTTTAAAATAAAGGATGACCAAAACGTTTGGGCACGTTTAAACCCTCTGCCCGAAAAATGGCGGGCGGGCGCGGCGGTGATTTCTAACGAATCGGCAACGGTTGTGTTTTCCCACCAGTCTAACTCATTGATTTGTGAAGGAGAATAACCCCAATGTTGTAAGTGCGACCCTACACCCAGCGATGTAACTACTTGTTTTACTTTGGGTTGAAGGGCTTTGACGGTTGGGTAGTCGAGGTGGTCGTAGTGGTCGTGTGAAATAATGAGGAGGTCGATGGGTGGAAAATCATCCAAGGAATAGACATTACTGCCGCCGTAGTTGGAACCAAAAAAAGAAACAGGTGAGGCATTTCCACTAAAAACAGGATCTACCAAAATAGTTTTTCCTTCAACCTTTAAGAAATACGATGAATGTCCAAACCAAACCACCGAAGGAGCATCGTTGGGAAGATTTTTTAAATCGGTTTTAACCGACGGGAGGGGTTGGTTAGGCTCTTTATTTTCGACTTTGACAAAATAGGCTTTGAGAATATCCCAGTAGGTAGTGCCTTCGGCAAGGTCGGGGGTAAGGTGTTGATTTTGGAAACCTTTTTCTTTGTAATGAGACGATTTTTTGATTTTCTCAAGGTGCGCTCCCTCAGGATTTCGCCCAAATTGCGGCTGTTGCATGTAAAAATAACCTCCCAAAGCGAGGGCGGCTAAAATGAGAAGGGTTGTCATCATGGTTTTTTTGAATTTGCGAGACATTTGTCGGTGTTAGTTGGGGTATTTACTTTTAAGAAAAGCGAGGGTAGTTTCAATGTACTCTGGAGACGGAGAAAGGGCAAGTTGGTGACTAAAACCGTCTAAAAGCATCATTAAAATCTTTACTTCTTGTTCGGGTTGTGCGTATCCGAGCGCCCGAAAACCATCGGTAAGTGCTTGGATCACTTTTAGGTGCGCAGGGCTTGGGGTGTAGGTTTGGTTCTTGTATTTTTTCTGCCACTTGAGTGAAAACTGTAGCATCCAAAATTCACGCTCTTCCTGAAAAAGCTTAACGGGTAGTTCGAGCGTAGCGTGGATTTGATCAATGGGGTTGGACAACTGTAAAATACGCTCGGCATTGGCGCTAAGTCGCTCTTCGCTCATGGCGACGATGGCGTCCATAAGGCCGTCTTTGTTGGTAAAATGGCGAAAAATCAACCCTTCCGATACGCCCGCTTCTTTAGCAATGAGGCTTGTGGGGGTGGTGTCAAACCCTTTTTCGGCAAAAAGCCGAAGGGCGGTTACCAAAATAAGCTCTTGTTTTTCAGTCATTGTTTAATGAAAGTGAGTAATCACTTACAAAACTTGCTGACTTAGAAAATGGTTCAAGAACGGAGAAATATTTTGCTGTGGGGTGGCGTCGGAGACGCTGGGCCGTTTGCGTCCCGAATCGGAGTTCGGGACGAGCATGAGGCGTCAGAGACGCTGGGCCGTTTTCGTCCCGAATTGGAGTTTGTGACGAGTATGAGGCGTCGGAGACGCTGGGCCGTTTGCGTCCCGAATTGGAATTCGGGACGAGCTAGTTTACGGGCGCCAATCTTTTAGAATGCCAGCGTGGTCATTTTGGAGGAGCTGCTCAAACAATAGGGTAGTGGCTGAGGCGTCGCCCATGGCGCGGTGATGATTGACGTGTCGGATTTGGAGGTCGCGGCAAATGTTGCCCAAACTGTAGGACTTATAGCCAGGGAAAATTTTCCGACTTAATTTCACAGTACACAGCGTATCGCGTTTGAAATATTCATCCAAACGGTTGAACTCCCGTTGCACAAACCCATAATCGAACGAGGCATTGTGCGCTACGAAGGCAGCATTGAGGGTCATTCGGCGTACTTCGTCGGCTATTTCTTCAAAAGTTGGGGCATCTTTGACCATCTCGTTATCGATTCCCGTCAGTTGGGTAATAAAACTAGGAATCCAACATGCAGGATTGACCAGGCTTTGGTAAGAATCTATGATTTGGGTGCCATCGTGGCGGATAATTGCAATTTCAGTGATGCGGCTTGTGGCGTAAGTGCCGCCCGTGGTTTCAATGTCAACAATGGCAAACATATATATCGATATAAACTAAGCTGCAAAAATACGGGAAAATTGCGGGAAGTGAAGGGTAGTTTTCCCCTTGAATGGCCAAAGGCAAATCATGCACCTTTGTACAACTATTCACTAACTCCCTGCTACTCATGAAAGTATATGAACTTGCATTTACCAAAAAAGGCGTTGCTGGCTTACGTCTTCCATGTACTGGAGGAAAAGTATTTGTGCCTTTAAGTGAAATTGTTCGCTTGGAGGGGCGTCGAAATTACACCCTTATCGTGATAAATGCCCATCCACCGATGCTTGTAGCCAAAACGTTAGGGCTTTTCGAAACAGAATTATCTAACTCATTTGTAAGAATTCGGCGGGGATGTATTGTGAATTTGCATCATGCTTCCGTCGGCAATGATGGGTTTGTTCGCCAAAAAGATGGCTTTACTGCACCCGTAGCCCGACGAAGGGCCAAGCAACCTGCATTGCTCATACAGGCTGCTTGAGAGGCGATTTATCGACCACAAATTTCCCTAAAATCACAAAACTGACAAGCTGTTAAGTAGTCGGTTTTGCGGAAAGGCTCATCAGGATTGAGAAGTTTATCTACGACAAAGGCGCGAAGGTAGTTTTCCGATTGTTCTACATACGATTCTGCGTCTTGGCTATCGCCAAATTTTAAAGGATTGAAAATAAAACCACGTTTGATATTGCGTAGCGAGTAAAAGCCCGAAGTCACTTCGTAGGCATCTAAGTGAAACTCACGCCCGCGCAAACGCAAGCCTTTTTCACGCAACATTTGTTTATAAATCAGGTATTGATAAATCCATAACTGCCTGATTTTTTCATGGTTTGAGTTGTCACCCGAGCTCATGATATGGTCAAGTTTGTCGGGGGTAACTTTGGGGAGCTGTTCGATTTTGCCCGTTTTGTAATCGGCCACGCGAATGACGTTGTCGAGGAGTTCTACTCGGTCAATTTTACCCGCAATTTTCAAAGCGAGTGAGCCGTCTGACAAAGGTACGTCAAAGGTCGCGGTCAATTTTTGTTCGGTAGCGAGCACAGTAAGGTTTTCATCGCGTTGGCGTTGTTCTTTCAGAAAATCCAACACGGTTTGCTCGGCTACTTGATACAAAAGACGATTGATACCCGATTCTGGGTCATAACCTCGGAACAATTTGGCAAATTCTTCGCGCAAAATGGCCTTGATTTCGGCATCGCTAATGGGCTTGCCGTCCATCAAAAATTCGATGTCAATACGTTCCAACACGGCGTGTATCCACGAACCAAAATCAGCAGCCCCCATTCTTTCTTCCACTTCTTCGTCTTCCGAAACCCCAGCCACGCGGCTAAAATAATATTGAAGTGAGCATTTTAGGTACTGGTTGAGGTGGGTTGCGTATAGACCACCGTTAGCTAAGTTTTGACGTAAAAATGCCAGCGTTTCGGGGGTTTTGGGCACAGTCCAATCGTTGTTGAGGGGTTGTTTTTGGTTTGCTGTTTTGGGTTTACCGTTCTTTGTCATACCGACGAAGGAGGTATCTAACACCCGCTCATCGACGAAGGAGGTATCTAACACCTGCTCATCTGCTGATTGCTGGTTTTCCTGAAACCTAACTACGTGTTCAGTAAACTTGATATTACCGTTGGCTTTGGGTACAAGTTCATGCTCAATTTGGAGAATAAAGCGACTTTTTTCGCCGCCATTGTAGGTGTTTGAATCAGTTACATAGACCAGGTGAACGTCGTTGGCGCGTTGTAAAAGCCGATAAAAATGGTACGACATTACCGCGTCTTGGTCGCTAAAAACGGGCAAACCCGCTTCTTTGGCAATGTCAAACGGGATGAGCGAATTTTGGCGTTTGGTCATCGGAAAAACCCCTTCGTTCATCGACAAAATAATGATTCGTTCAAAGTCTAATGCCCTGGTTTCGAGCATCCCTATGATTTGGAGCGGACTGACGGGTTCGCCACTAAACGGTATGCGTGTTTGGCGGATAAGTTCGTACAAAAACGCTTTAAACGTACGCAAATTGAGCTTTTCAACGTGCTCAGAACTGAGCGTAGTTTCGAGTTGTTTGAGGAGTGTATAAAACAAGTACAGGTACTCCGTTTCAATTGCGTTTTGGGTGTCTTTATATACCTCACGTAAAATATCAATCAGGTCATAGAATACCTTGATGACGGTGTGTGGGTTGTCGTCCCAGCGGCTAAAAAGTGTTTTGAAAAGCGGGTGTTGTTGCCCCCATTCGAGGAGTAGGGTAGGGTCGAGATAGACCAAATTGCGCTGCTGAATTTCCCGAATGGTCACTTGAATGATGGTCTCGGTCGAAACATCACGCTGTTGTAGTGCTAGAAACTCATAACGACGAATAAAGGGGTGATTCAGGACTTTTTGTACCGTTCGGTGGTTGAATTTGGGAATTTTTATGGCTCGTCCATCTTTTGACCTAAATTCGGCAATGGTAAATTGTAACTCAAAAAGGGAGTCGATAAGCGTAAATAACAGCGAGTTACGAAGCGTAAGACCCATCGTTACGTTCAAATCGGTGATGGATTCATCAAGCCCATTGAGCATCGGAACGAGAAGATTTTCGTCGGCCAAAACAATACCCACGGGGCGTTGTTCCGAACCACCTTGTCCTTCCGCGCACCATTGTTGGTAGAGCTCGCCCGCCACTTTCGCCTGCATCGAAGCATTCGGAACGGCATAGACGTGCATGTCTTTCTGGGTACCTAACAAATGGCTTTCACTCCATTTCCATTCACCTGACCAAGCCGCGTCACGGTATTTTCGCAAAAATTTTCCCCCTTCGGCGAGTGGATTATCGCGCATATAGTAGTAATCACAGTCCCAAATCGTTTCGGCTTGTTTGGCATTAACGAGGGTTTTGATGATTTTCTCTTCGGCCCCAGTCAGGGCATTGAAGCCAACAAAATAGTAACGAGGTTTGATTGAATGGTCAGCGGTGAGTAGGACATCAACTGCATTTTCAGCTAAATCGCGGTAGGCCATTCCTCGAAACGCCCTGTTTCTGTCTTTTAGGTCTTTTTTGAATGAAAAATATACCTTTTTTAGGTTTGAGAACAACTCAAAATACGCTTTTAGGCGATCTGATTGGGTAGAAACATTGCTGTTTGGCCAATCGACTTGCCACCGTTCTAGGGCTTTGGCTTCGGTGATATAGTCAAAAAGGTAATCGGCATCAATCAGATACTGATCAATTTGGTCAAAGTCACGCAGTAACATACTACCCCACTGCAAGTAGCGATCGAAGGTGATATTTTTATCAACTTGCTTGAAAATATCGTACAATTCAAAGAGTAGGCTCACATTATCGGCAATTTCGATTTTACAACGGTCAGCTACAAAATCGTCAATTGCGACTACTTCAGGTGCCAAAAATGGCTGAGTAGAACACTGGGCCAAAGCACGCTTTAAAAAATACCCCGAACGTCGGGTAGGAACAATGATGGATAACTGCTCAAGTTGCCGAGTGTCAGGATGTTTTGAAAAAATATACCGAGCTGTTTTTTCTAAAAAGGATTCAATCATGGCCAAGCGTTGTATTTAATGTTTTGGTTTAAGGTTTAAGGTTTTGTAGGTAAAATAAGTATTTTTCGTCGCTAAAATGTGGGGTTTTAGCCGATGTTACTAAGAATACTTACTGATTTTTAGAGATATTATTTTAATCATGTTTTAATTTCGCGCTTACATTAGCACAAAAGCACCTAATTTTGTGCTAAGTAAGTGAGTTAACACCATTTGTTTAACTAAAAACCAAACTAAATCGTATGCGTAATTTTTTACTGGCAAGCTTTTGCTTGTTATTGGGCTTTTGCACTCAACTCAGAGCGCAAGAGCGTACCGTTACTGGTGCAGTCACCAGTAGTGATGACAGTTCTCCATTACCTGGGGTAAGTGTAGTTGTGAAAGGTACGCTAGTAGGAACTGTTACGGATGGTAACGGGAAGTACTCAATCCGAGTTCCTAATGGCAATAGTACCTTGGTGTTTTCATTCGTAGGAATGGAAGAACTTGAAGTGTTGGTAGGCAGCCAATCAGTAATTAATCCTTCGCTTAAAACCCTAGCCAATGAGCTGAGTGAGGTCGTGGTCGTTGGATACGGTGTGCAGCAGCGTAAAGCTTTTACAGGGTCTGCTTCAAAAGTAGATGCCAAACAATTTGCAAACTTGATGACTCCTTCGATCGACAAGCAGTTGGCTGGTCGTGCGACAGGGGTACAGGTAACGAACGTGGGTGGTGGTGTTAACACGCCAGCACGTATCCGTATTCGTGGTACAAACTCAGTAAACCAAGCCAATGACCCATTGATTGTCGTTGATGGAATACCTATCATTTCGGGTAACTTGGCAAGTACAACCAACTCAAACGCTTTGGGAGATATTAACCCTGCCGACATCGAAAACATGGAAGTGTTGAAAGATGGATCGGCTACGGCGATTTATGGTTCAAGAGCGGCTGCGGGAGTAATCTTGATTACCACCAAAAAAGGCGCAAAAGGAAGAGGCAAAGTTAGCTACGATGCTTCCATCGGTTTCAACAACGCCCTCAAGCGTTTTGACGTCTTGAATGCCCAAGAATTTGTGATGATTGCCAACGAAAAATTGGCCAATGCAGGTCAAGCTTTGCGTGCCAACATGGACGCAGCTCAAACCAACACCAACTGGCAAGACCAAGTGATGGTAAACAATGCAGCGGTGCATAACCACACCCTAAGTGCGCAAGGTGGTACTGAAAAGACTAGCTACTACATGTCGCTCAACTACTCGCAGCAACAAGGTATCATCATTACCAACTTTAACAAAGCATACCGTGCGCGTTTGAACGTAGAACACGAAGCAAACAAGTACCTTAAAGTGGGTAACAACATTACCATTAGCCGCCAAGACGATGGAGACCAAAACAACGGTACAAACGCCTTGAGTGGTGCGATTTCGTCAACGCTTCGTTTGTTGCCAAACGTTTCGCCTTTCAATGCCAATCACCCAACAGGCTACAATATCAACTGGCCAAGTGGTAACTCAATGAACCCAGGCGCTAACACGACTTCAGTGGATGACAACTTCACGAATGCTGCTTTTACGTTACGTAACAACCAGTACCGTTCAGACAAATATCGTATCATCAACAACAGCTTTATCGAAATTTCTCCGATCCAAGGCTTGAAATTGCGTTCGGTATTCTCGGCAGATATGTTAAGTGATTACAGCTTCCAAAGCTGGACAAACCTTCACGGTGACGGTTACGGAACATCAACGGGTGGAACAAACGGTTATGTTTACAACGAAAACCAAAACCGTTTGCGTTATACATGGCAAAACTACGTGAACTACAACTTGACGTTGGGTAAAAACCACAATATTTACTTGACAGCAGGTCACGAAGTGCAACGCGATAACTACAAGTGGCACTCGACATCAGGTTCAAACATCTCGGATATGTTCTTCATCAAAGAAAACTTTATCACGGGTAGTGCAGCCATTCAGACAACGGGTGGATCAATGACGCAGTCTGGTTTTGAATCATTTTTTGGTCGTTTCAACTACGATTTCAACAACAAATATTTTGTACAAGCGTCGATTCGTCGCGATGGACAAAGCTCTTTGGCACCTGAAAAACGTTACGGGGTATTCCCAGGTTTCTCAGCAGGCTGGCGCGTATCGCAAGAAGGTTTCTGGGTAAACAGTGGCTTGAGCCAATACTTTAACGAAGTGAAATTAAAAGCTTCGTACGCAAGAGTAGGTAACACTTTGAGCGGTTTCCCTTACTTGAGTACGTATGGTGCTCGTCCGTACGGAAACATCAGCGGTATTGCAGTATCGGCTATCGGTAACTCTGACTTGCAGTGGGAAACCAGTAACAAATACGACGTAGGGGTTGATATTGGTATCCTTAACAACCGTTTCAACCTAACAGCGGATTACTTCATCAATGACGTTGATAATTTGGTACTAGGTGTTCCAACGCCTTTGAGCGCAGGGGTTCCTGGTAACTCAATTTCTCAAAACATTGGCTCGCTTCGCAACAAGGGTATTGAGTTGTCGATTGGTGGTGACATCTTGAGAACAAAAGACTTCACTTGGAATGCCAACTTCAACTACTCAAATATCAAAAACCAAATCACTGCCCTTTATTCAATCGGTGGTACGGCGGTTCCATACATCCAAAACGGTGGCTATAACTTGATTGAAGTAGGTCAACCTATCAACGTGATTCACGGATACCAGTTCTCAGGTGTAAACTCTGCCAATGGTAACCCAGTGTACGTGAAAGCTGACGGAACACTTGCTCAATTGAACATTTCTAACGGTTCACCTTTCTCAATCGGTGGGTATTATGTAGCTTCTGGACAAAACGAAGGTACATTGGGCGCTCAAACGTCGTTGACTTTCAATGACCGTGCGCGTTTAGGAAATCCTACACCAGTGTGGTTTGGTGCATTTACCAACAACTTTAACTACAAAGGGTTGAGCTTAGAAGTAATGTTGCGTTACTCAGGTGGAAACAAAATCTTCAACATCACTCGTCAAGATGCGTTGATGAACCAAAGTTTCCAAAACAACGGTCGTGAGATTCTTGAGAGATGGCAGAAGCCTGGCGATATTACCAACGTACCTAAGTTGTACTATGGCCAAGGTAACAACATCAACCAATCTCAATTGGCAAACTCTCGTTTCTTAGAGAGCGGCGATTACCTCCGTTTACAAAACATCGTATTGACTTACAGTGTACCAAGCAAAGCGTTGACAAAAGCAACGAAAGGTTTTGTGCAGAGTTTGCGTTTGTTTGCGCAAGGACAAAACTTGGCTGTATGGACAAAATACAGCGGAGCTGACCCTGACAACATCAGTACGTTGGGTTTAGACAACGCAGTTAGTCCACAAATTAGAACCGTTTCTTTTGGTTTAAATGTTGGTTTTTAATTCACACTACGACAAACGATTGATTTATGAAAACATTAGTAAAAAGAATATTAATAGGAGCGATTCCACTGGCGATGATGAGCAGTTGCGAAACCGCCCTGGACAAAAGCCCTTTCAACGCCATTACCGATGCCAGTGCATTCAGCACGGCTGACCGTTGCCTCTTGTCGTTGTATGGCGTATATGATGCGGCACAAAGTAGCCCGTACACCGATGGTTCGGTACGTGGGTATCCTTTTGGAGCGGCCAACATCGAACAAGGTGATGCACGCGGCGAAGACGTTATCAACGTAGCGGCTTTCTTCCAAATTACCTATCAAGCTACTTACAACACCACCACTGCCAACAACGTAGGGCATTGGGGAGCGTTGTACGCGCTTATCAATAAAGCGAACATTTCGATTGATGGCTTTAAAAATGCAGCCAAGTCGAATATCATTACGGCGGCCGCTGCTTCTCAATTTGAAGCAGAATGTCGTTTCTTGAGAGCATTGGCGCACCACGAAGCCGTGACGCTTTTTGCAAGACCATATTTGGATGGAAACGGAAATAAATTAGGGGTTCCTTACCGTGATTTTGCCATTAACTCAGGTTCGGCAGTAGATCAAGTAAGAGCGATTCCTCGTCCAACGGTAGCTGAGAACTACGAGAAAATCTTAGCTGATTTGGATTTTGCTGAAACAAACTTGCCAGCGACACTTTCACCAGGAACGGTTCGTGCGACAAAAGCAGCGGCTATTGCCTTGAAACAACGCGTGAAATTGCACAAAGGTGACTGGGCAGGTGTGATTGCTGAAGGTGCTAAATTGGTACCTGCGGCAGCGCCATTTGTAAGCCCAATTGGTGCTTGGAAATTGACAGATGAGCCTAATGGCGCATTCACAAACAACAACTCGACGGAGAGCATCTTCTCTATTCGTAACGATGCTTTGGATAACACGGGTACCAACGGCGCTTTGCCAAGTATGTATGGTGCGGCTAACTTAGGTGCGCGTGGTTTGTTGGCAATTTCGCCAATCATCTGGAACAATGCGAAATGGTTGGAAACTGATAAGCGTCGTACGCAATTGTACCTTACTGGTGCCAATGCCAACGGAGCCTCAACTGTAAACGTATTTACTAAAAAATACACGTCTTATACCGAAAGAGCTGACTTTGCACCGCAGATTCGCTACGCTGAAGTATTGTTGAACTCAGCTGAAGCCGAAGCTCGCCAAGCAACGGGGGTGTCTGATAGAGCGATTGCTTTGTTGAACGCCGTACGTAACCGTGCCCTTGCTGCACCTGCGACAGAAGCATACACCGCTGCCAGCTTTGCTGACAAAAAAGCGCTTATCGCGGCAATTTTGTTGGAGAGAAGAATTGAGTTCTTAGCAGAAGGAAAACGTTGGTCGGATATTCACCGCAATGCCGTTGATCCAGATTTCAACACAGGTGGTATTCCTGCCAAGTATGCGAATGCGGCACAAGGAGCGGCTTTGTACAAGGTAGGTGGAGCGATCAATCCAACTCAAGCGGCTATCCCTTACGCTGATTTCCGTTTTATCTGGCCAATCCCAGATACCGAGAAAACGCAGAACCCAATCATCGAACAAAATCCGGGCTACTAATCGCTTAGGTATATTTTATTCGTATTTATTTCAAAAAGGAAAGCATTTGCTTTCCTTTTTGCGTTTAAAATAACCTCAAAAAAATCCATTTGGGATAATAAATAGTTGGCAAACTAAATAATGTGCTTGCAACTTCTTGCGTTCTTGCTTAATTTTACGGAACAATTATAAACCGTAATGGGTTTATAGCTGTGTGTTGAAAAACACATTAGAATCAACCTAAAAACCAACTAAATCGTATGCGTAAAATTTTACTCGCAAGCTTTTGCTTGTTGATGAGCTTTTGTGTACAGCTTCGAGCACAAGAGCGGACCGTTTCAGGAACGGTAACAAGCAGTGAAGATGGAACACCCCTGCCAGGGGTGACGGTAGTAGTGAAAGGAACTACCCGCGGTGTGAACACCGATGTCGATGGAAAGTACAAAATCGGCGTTACTAACGGCGGCCAACTTGTATTTAGCTTCGTAGGTTTTGAAAAAACAACCTCTGAAGTAGGTTCTAAAACAATCATTAACGTAACACTTACCCCAGAAGCTAACAACCTTAATGAGGTTGTGGTAACTGCCTACGGTGGTTCTACGGCAAAGAAGGACATCACAGCGGCGGTGTCTCAAGTAAGTGGTAAAACGATTGAAGGTTTGCCTATGCAAACTGTTGACCGCGCCCTTCAAGGACGTGCGGCGGGGGTACAAGTAACCGCAACGAGTGGTCAGCCTGGGGGTGGTATCAACGTTCGCGTTCGCGGGGTTGGTTCTATCAACGCTGGTAACGACCCACTTTACATCATTGATGGGGTACAAGTAGCCAGTGGTGGTTTGTCAACAACGGCGAGCTCAAACGTACTTTCTTCGTTGAACCCTAACGACATCGAGTCAATCCAAGTATTGAAAGATGCGGCTGCTTCGGCCATTTATGGTGCGCAAGGGTCAAACGGGGTAGTGTTAATCACAACCAAACGTGGTAAAGCGGGTAAAACCAAATTCAAGGTGTCTATCCAAGATGGTTTTACGGATGTATTGAAAAAATTGGATGTATTGACGGCAGCTGAGTTTGCAACCCTTAAAATTGAAGGTTTTGAAAACCGTGCGAGAACTACCAACGCTTCAGTAGAAACGGCACGCGCCAATTCTATTGCACAATATGGCGACCCTGCTACAGTTCAAAATACCGATTGGCAAGATTATGTGTATCAGCGCGGTCGTCTTCGCATGATTGATGCCTCTGCTACGGGTGGGGATGGTAAAACAAATTTCTATTTGGCGACATCTTACAACTTCCAAGAAGGGCAAGTTATCAAGTCAGACTTTGGTCGTGGAACAGTTCGTTTGAACGTGGATCACCAAGCCAGTAAAAAGTTAAAAATTGAGACTTCTATCGGTTTGGCAGCAACTACCCAAAACGGCGCCATTGCGGACGGAGCTTTTATCAATAGCCCTTTCTTTGCCGCAGCGTTGATTTTACCAAACCAGCCTGTTTACAAAGCAGATGGTTCGTACAATGCGCCGCTTACAGGGGCATTCAGCTACAACCCAGTGCAAAGTGTAGAGTTTGAAATACGTAAGAACACGACGATTCAGACGGTAAGTAACCTTGCCGTAAACTACGAAATCATCCCTGGACTAAAGTTTCGTTCATTCTATGGTCTTGATTATGCCAACAACCGTGACGACTCATACCGTGATCCCATCGTTCCGCAATTTGCTTCAACGGGTGGTAGCGCTACGGTTGCTAACCGTTATAGCTTAAACTGGAACACAGCTCAGACGTTGAACTACAATAAAACCATCGGTGATCATGCAATTGGTGCTTTGGTGGGTGGCGAATACCGTGAGCAAATTTCAGAAGTAGTATCGGCTACTGGTCAAGGATTCCCGAATGGTTTGTTCCGGACGTTGGCGGCAGCGGCTCGTCCAATCACCACTACGGGTACTTACACTACATGGCGTATTGCCAGTGTATTTGGCTCGGTGAACTATGACTACAAAGATAAATTGATTGGTACCGCTACTTTGCGTTATGACGGTTCTTCTCGTTTTGGTTCAAACAACCGTTACGGTTTGTTCCCTGCCCTTTCAGTGGGTTATCGCCTTTCAGAAGAAAGTTTCTTGAAAAAATATTCGTGGTTGTCTGAGTTGAAAGTATTTGCAGGTTACGGTAAAGCAGGGAACAACAACATCAGTGACTTTGCCTCTCGTGCCTTATTCGGTTTGGGTGGCCAGTACATCGACCTACCAGGTATCCGCCCTTCGCAGTTAGGAAACGCCAACTTGTCTTGGGAGGTTGCTTCAACTTTCAACGTAGGGGTTAACTACTCGCTTTTCAACGGACGTATTTTTGGGGAAGTACAAGCATATCGTAAAATCAACGATAAATTGTTGTTGTCTCGTCCTTTGCCTAACGACAGTGGTTTTGGTTCAATCAATGAAAACCTTGGTAAAGTTGAAAACAAAGGATTGGAAGTGGAATTTAGCCACGTAAACGTGAACAAAGGCGGTTTCCGCTGGGAAACTAACTGGAACGTATCGTTCCAACGTAACAAAATTCTTCAATTGTTGCCTGGACAAACCAACATCGGTACGGGTCTATGGGTAGGCCAGCCAGTGGCTATCAACTGGTATCCAACGTATGCGGGAGTTAACCCAGCTGATGGTCGTTCGATGTGGTTGGATTCACTTGGTAACATCACTTATACGGTACAAGCACGTGATTCAAGAATCCAAGGGACACCACTTCCAAAAGGATTTGGTGGAGTAACCAACCGTCTTTCTTATAAAGGTATTTCGTTGGAGTTTTTCTTCCAAGGACAGTGGGGTAACCAAGTGTTGAACAACAACGGCTTCTTCATGGAAAGCTCGGCATCAGCAGGTTGGAACAACATGCAGACTCAACTTGCGCGTTGGACAACCCCAGGGCAAATTACGCGTGTACCACGTGCTTACGAGGGAGGTGTCGAGCCAGGAAGTAGTACTATTCAGACGTTCTCAACCAAGCAACTCGAAAACGCAGGATACGTTCGTTTGAAACAAGTAACCGTTGGGTACGATTTGCCATCAAGTATTACAAAACGGCTTAAACTGACCCAAGTACGTTTCTTTGCCCAAGCTATCAATTTGCTAACTTGGACGGCGTACACGGGCTTAGACCCAGAGATTTTGTTTACGGAGCTTGGACGTTATCCGCAGAGTAAGCAAGTAACGGGCGGTATCCAAATCGAGTTTTAATTTCAAACCATCGTAAAAGACATGTTGACAAAACAACTTAAAAATATATCGTTGGTGGTATTGGCAATGGTGGCTACTTCGTGTAGCGACTTGCTCAATACAGAGCCAAAACAGTCGATAAGTACAGAAGTAGCTTTGACTGATATTACTGGAGTACGTGCCCTTTTAATTTCGGTGTACGACCGTTTGCAACCAAACACCTACTACGGCGCACGTTTGATGATTGCTCCTGATATTATGGCGGATAACGTCCGTTTGACAAACACGAACTCAAACCGTTTCTTTAACGAACGCGTAAACGCGCCAAGCGCGCACATGCAGGCGTTTTGGGATAATTACGCGGGCATTAACGAAGCCAATTTTATTATCAAAGGAATTGGTGGCGCCAATACCACTGAGGCCGAAAAAGCTCAAATCAAAGCTGAAGCGTTGTTTTTACGTGCGCTTTTGTACTTTGACATGGCACGGGTGTTTTGTTACGAGCCTACCAAAGTAGTGGGTGGGGCAAACTTGGGAATGATTTTGCGTACTGAACCTACGGACGACGTGACCAAAGCAGATTTCAAATCACGTTCGACGATTGAGGAAACGTATCAGTTGATTGAAAAAGATTTGAAAGAAGCCATCGCGTTGTTCCCTGCCACAGGCAACCGCCTTCGTGCCAACAAAGCAGCGGCTAACGCTCTTTTGGCGCGGGTGTATCTTTACTGGGAAAAATATGCAGATGCTATTACGTACGCAACTGCGGCGCTTGACGCCCCTAATGGTGCGGCTTTGGCTACTGGTGCTAACTACGCTGCGGCCTTTACAACGGCGCCAAACACTGAGTCGCTTTTTGAAATCAACTACGTACAAGCAACCGAAGGTTTGGGGGCGAACGAGTCTATGCACTCGTTGACTACCAACTTAACGACTGGAAACTGGGCGGATGTCGTGCCTACCAATGAACTTTTAGGCTTGTTTGAAGCCACGGACGTTCGTCGTACGCAAGCCATGTTTGCAGGTGTAAAAGGTGGAGAATCGGTTTTGTTTAGTCGCAAATACCCAGGTTCAAGAGGACCATTTACGGATAATATCCCTGTGATTCGTTTCTCAGAAGTATTGCTTATTCGTGCTGAAGCGTATGCTGCAACGGGTAAAGATGATTTAGCATTGGCAGATTTGAACCGTATCCGTACGCGTTCGGGTGCTACGCCCGTGGCTGCTACTGTAAAAGGAGCTGATTTGATTGATGCTATCATGACGGAGCGCCGTTTGGAATTGTACTTGGAAGGGCACCGTTTCTTTGATTTGAAACGCCGTGGACAAACCATTACCAAAGCGAGCCTTTCGGCTGTGGTTCCTTACGACGATTTCCGCATCTTGGCGCCGCTTCCTACAGCTCAAGTTCAACTCAACTCAAGCTTGAAGCAGAACCGTGGTTACTAAGAGCTAAAGCAGAAGATGGCTCAAGTCAGTTACTTAAACATTGAACAAAACATGAAAAATAAATTCATCCAATTTTTAGTAGTAGGAGCAATGGCGTTGTCGCTCACGTCGTGCTTCGAAAATCCTTCTTGGACGTACGACATGGCTCCCGTGGTGGAGTTTAAAAACCCTCGTACGGGCTTTGCAACACAGCCAACCAACAACGTATCGAACGGCGCAGCCCAGCGTACTGTTAGACAATTGCTCAAAAGAGACAGTATTTTGGTGCAATTGGTTGGGGCGCAACGTCCAGAAGCTACCACACTTGGCTATGTCATTGACGCGGCGAAAAGCACGGCGGTTGAGAATATCAACTACCGTATCTTGGAAAGCAAAGGTTCGGTGACGATTCCTGCCAACAGCAGCTCTGCTTACATCAAGTTTGAAATTTTGGAAGGCATCCCTACCACCGTTGCTGCGACCCAAAACTATCCATTGGTGTTGACATTGACAGGAAACGACCAAATTAAACCAAGCGAAAACTACAAGACGTTTACGTTGAATATTCGACGTTAATCTTCGTAAATAACACTATACGCATTAAAGCGACGCTTTCAGGGCGTCGCTTTTTTGTTTCTTTTAAGCGACACAAAAAACAAATTCGTCGATGCCAGCCGCGAAAGCGACCTTTTTTGCCTAATTATGGTGTTACCTTATCTGAACCTCTACTAAGCAGATATTTATTACTATTTACTAACCAATGAGCAAGCCCGTAAAAACCGTTGTCACAATTTTAGTTATTCTACTTATTACTGGTTTAGCCTTTTACCCTCGTTTAAAAGAATATGCCTCCAAAAAAGAGGAAAAAGGAGCGGGAACAGGAAAAAATGCGGGTGCGGGCGCCAAAGGTGGAGCTCCTGGAAAAGCAGGTGGGCCAGCCCCCGTTGAGATTTTGGTGGTAGGAAACCAGCGAATTGAAGAAAAAATTCTTTCAACAGGTACCATCATCGCCAACGAAGAAGTAGAAATTCGCAGCGAAATTGCTGGGCGGATTACTGCCATCAACTTCCGTGAAGGTGATTACATACAAAAAGGGACAGTGCTGATTCGTATCAATGATGCTGATTTACAAGCCCAACTTCAAAAATTGGAATACCAGAAAAAATTGGCCGAAGTAAACGAAGAGCGTCAGAAACGATTGTTGGAAAAAGAGGCCATTAGCCAGCGTGATTATGACATCAGCTTGACCAACTTGAACAGTATGAACGCCGACATTGAGAACTTGAAAGCTCAAATTGCGAAAACAGTCATAAAAGCGCCTTTTGATGGCACGGTCGGGTTGCGCTACATCAGTTCGGGAAGCTACGTAAACAATGCCACCCGCATTGCTACCCTTACCAACGTAAACCCTGCCAAACTCGATTTCTCGGTGCCTGCCAAATACGCTACAAGTGTTCGTAAGGGAACAGGTATTACGTTCTCGACCGAAGGGGGAGAAGAAAAATACCGTGGGACAGTGTATGCCGTTGAGCCAAAGATTGACCCAAGTACCCGTACACTTACCCTGCGCGCTACCAGCCCGAATCCTGGGCGTAAGTTGGTGCCTGGAGCATTTGCGCGCGTAGAAATCATCCTAAATGCCAAACCGAATGCCATCATCGTTCCTACCGAAGCCGTTATTCCTGACCTTCGTGGGCATCGAGTCTTTATTGTGAAGAATAACAAAGCCGAAACAATTGCGGTAGAAATTGGGATTCGTAACGATAAAACAATCGAAATTACCAAGGGCTTGATGCCAGGCGATACCCTCATTACTTCGGGTATCTTGCAAGTGAAAGCAGGGGGAGAAGTAGATATTAAGAAGTAAAACAAAACGATCATGGCATCATTATCAACAACCAGCATTCAACGACCCGTATTGGCAGTGGTGATGTCGCTCATCATCATTATTTTTGGGTTGATTGGCTTCTCATACCTTGGCGTGCGTGAGTACCCGAGCGTGGACCCGCCCGTCATCAACGTAATGACCAATTATACAGGGGCTAATGCCGAGATTATTGAGTCCCAAATCACCGAACCGTTGGAGGAATCTATCAACGGAATTTCGGGGATTAAGACCCTGACGTCGGCCAGCCGCGACGGGCGAAGTAACATTACTGTGGAGTTTGATTTGGGCGTGGACTTGGAGACGGCAGCCAACGACGTGCGCGACCGCGTGTCTCGTTCGTTGGGGTTATTGCCGCGCGATATTGACCCGCCGATTGTTTCCAAAGCCGATGCGGATTCAAACCCCATTTTCTTTATGAACGTGAAGAGCGATAAGCGCTCGATGCTGGATTTGAACGACATTGTAGAACGTCAAGTAAAGGAACGTTTACAGACCATTTCGGGGGTAAGTTCGATTCAAATATGGGGAGAAAAACGCTACGCCATGCGTTTGTGGATTGATCCGCTCAAATTGGCTTCGTATCGTTTGACGGCCATCGACGTGTTGAACGCCTTGACGCGCCAAAACATTGAGCTTCCATCGGGTTCGATTGAAGGGGCTACCACCGAATTGACCGTTCGTACACTTGGACGTTTGACGACCGTTGATGAAT
Organism: Runella limosa DSM 17973; assembly: GCF_000482465.1. Taxonomy (GTDB): domain Bacteria; phylum Bacteroidota; class Bacteroidia; order Cytophagales; family Spirosomataceae; genus Runella; species Runella limosa. The sequence continues at coordinate 35,913 of NZ_KI519429.1, read as the reverse complement.
TTAATAACCTCATTGTCAAAGAAGAGTCTGACCGCGTAGTGAAGTTCATGGACGTAGGTCGGGCCGAATTAGCGCCCGAAAACGAACGTACCTTGATGCGCCGCGATGGCGTTCCGATGGTGGGTGTGGCCGTTGTGCCTCAGCCTGGTGCCAACCAAATCGCGATTGTGGATGAGGTTTATAAGCGCATTGATCAAATTAGAAAAGACCTACCACCTGATATTGTGGCGGCAATTGGTTTTGACTATACCCGCTCGGTACGTCTTTCAATTTTGGAAGTAGAAGAAACCATCATCACCGCCTTTATTCTGGTGGCCTTGATTATCTTTATCTTCTTGCGCGACTGGCGTAGTACCATCATTCCCCTGACGGCGATTCCCGTATCCTTGGTCGGAACGTTCTTCTTGATGTACATCATGGGCTTTTCTATCAATGTATTGACCCTGCTTGGAATCGTACTTTCGATTGGTCTGGTGGTGGACGATGCCATTGTGGTATTGGAAAACATTTATACCAAAATCGAAGAAGGGCTTTCACCGCGAGAAGCTGCGATTGAGGGTTCTAAAGAAATTTATTTTGCCATTATATCAACAACTGTTACGCTGGCAGCGGTGTTTTTGCCCATTATCTTTTTGCAAGGGGTGACGGGGCGCTTGTTCCGCGAATTTGGGATTGTGGTAGCTGGTTCGGTCATTATTTCGGCTTTTGTGTCGCTGACCCTGACGCCGATGTTGAGCTCAAAATTGCTAAAATCGAGCCACTCACAACCTTGGTTGTACCGCGTGACAGAACCATTCTTTTTGTGGTTGAACAACGCATACGAGTCGTCATTGGCGTCTTTTATGACAATCCGTTGGATGGCATGGGTGCTGATGGTAGGTTTTGTAGGAATTATCTATTTATTGTTCAAATACGAGGCCATCCCATCCGAATTGGCTCCCATGGAAGATCGCCGTGGTTTTAGGGTGTCGTTGACCATGCAAGAGGGTGCTACTTTTGATTTCACTGATCGTTACCTCAAAATGTTTGGTAAAGTAGTGGAAGATGAAGTAAAAGACAACGAACGAGATGCCTTAATCACGATTACAGCGCCAGGATTCTCAACCAATGCGACCAATACGGGTTTCGTGCGGGTGGTATTAAGTGAGCCTATGATGCGCCAACGTTCGCAAATGGAAATCGCTGATGCAGTACAATCAAAAGTAGCGAAACTGTCGGGGGCAAAATCGTTTGTGTTGCAAGATCCCACCATTCAAACGGGGCAACGGGGAGGAAGTAGTTTCCCTGTGTCGTACGTTGTACAAGCTACGAGCTACGAGAAATTGCGGGCGGTGATTCCTGAATTGATGAAACGGGTGAACGAAAGCCCAATGTTTGTAGGAACGGATATAAACTTGAAGTTTACCAAACCTGAAATTCGCCTTGAAATTGACCGTGATAAAGCCCAAAACTTAGGGGTTTCGATTCAAGATATTGCTCAAACGTTGCAGCTAGGTCTTTCTGGTCGCCGATTTGGTTATTTCTTGATGAACGGAAAACAATACCAAGTCATTGGGCAAATTGACCGCACAGACCGTGATGATTTGATGGATTTGAAATCATTGTTTGTAAAAAGTAACCGAGGAGAGTTGATTCAGCTTGATAATTTTGTGAAACTTACCGAGCAAAGTTCGCCGCCTCAGTTGTTCCGTTTCAACCGATCATCGGCGGCTACCATTACTGCAGGTTTGGCCAAGGGGGTTACGCTAGGAAAAGCCTTGGATGAAATAGACCGCATCGCGAAAGGAGTGTTGGACGAATCATATACGACAGCCCTCGACGGGCAGTCGCGGGAGTTTAAGGATAGTTCTTCCAGTCTTTTGTTTGCTTTTGGGTTGGCCTTGGTGTTGATTTACCTCATCTTGGCGGCGCAATTTGAAAGTTTTGTTGACCCGATTATTATCCTTTTAACGGTGCCTTTGGCGGTTTGTGGCGCGTTGTTGTCGCTCTGGGATTTTGGCCAAACGCTTAACATCTTTAGCCAAATTGGAATCATTACGTTGGTGGGGCTTGTGACCAAAAACGGGATTTTGATTGTGGAATTTGCCAACCAGCGGAAAGAGTCGGGCATAAACAAATTACAAGCGGTAAGAGAAGCGGCAGTAGCTCGTTTTCGTCCGATTGTAATGACGAGTTTGTGTGCCATTTTGGGGATTTTACCCATCGCTTTGGCCTTAGGAGCAGGTTCTGAAAGCCGCGTCTCGATGGGGATTTCGGTTGTGGGGGGGCTTTTGTTCTCCACCATTTTGACGCTCTACATCATTCCCGCTATTTATTCGTATTTATCGAGCAATATCAAACCTGTGGAGAAGAAAGCTCAGGCGCCAACCGCCGAGACAGAACCCACGGCATAAGACTTTAAGTTTTCCATACCCTTTCTTAATTTTAGCCTCTGCTTCACCGTAGAGGCTTTTTTCATGGTTTTTCTGTAAAAAATCATGGAAAACCATGAGTAGTTTTAAAGTTAGAAGGCCGCTATTTTGTAGAAAATTGAGAAAAAATGCAACCATCTATACGGCTTGTTATTGTTGATGACCACCAAATCGTTTTGGACAGCCTAAAAATGCTCTTCGGAACGATTGAAAATATAACGGTTGCGGTTACGTTTACCGACAGCCGCAATGTGATGAGTTTTCTCGAAGAACACGAAGTCGATATCGTTGTGTCGGACTTACACATGCCCCATCTGAGCGGAATTGACTTGACCCTTGTTTTGCGAGAGCGGTTTCCGACGGTAAAGGTTCTTCTCTTGACCATGGCCGAAGATGCCACGCACATCCGAGAAGCGATAAAAGCAGGAGTAAATGGCTATATTTTAAAAAAATCAGGACGAGAGGAGTTAGAAAAGGCGATTTATACCTTGATGTCGGGCAGGAAATATTACAGCGAAGCCGTGATTGAAGAACTATCTTCCTCTGCTCCCGAAGACCTAAACGATGCCCGCCCCGACACGATTCTACACCTGACAAGCCGTGAAATAGAAATTATAAAGTTGATTGCCAACGAGTTTTCAACCAACGAAATTTCGGATATTCTGTGTATAAGCGTGCCAACGGTAGAAACGCACCGCCGAAATTTGATGCAAAAATTGAGCGTAAAGAGCGTCGCAGGTGTAGTGAAATACGCCATGCGCCACGGGTTAGTGAAATGAAGTGGGGCGCAAAAATATTAAATGCGGAGGGTTAAATGAGAAGACACACCGCCATTGGCATTGTTTTTCATCGTCCAGGTTCCTCTAAGGCTTTCGATGCGGTCTTTGATATTTTTTAGCCCTTTTCCATCTGAGGTATTTTCAAATAAACCGAGCCCATTGTCAGTAACGACTAGCGAGAGCTGTTGATTTTCTAAACTAAGTTGAATCGTGGCATGAGTAGCTTTGGAGTGTTTGAGAATATTATTGACCAATTCCAGACAAATGCTGTACAACTCAAATTCGACGCGCTTATCAAACCGTCCGATTTGTGGGGCAATGTCGAGGCTGAAATGAGTCGTTGTGTTTTGGTTGATTTTACGAATTAAATAGCGTAACGCTTCCGTAAGCCCTTGTTTTTCAAACTCATCGGGGAGTAGATTGTGCGAAAGAAGCCGTACTTGGTCGTGGGCATTGGCAATGGTTCTTTTGACGTGCTTATACACCTCTTGCTCTTGCGGGTTAAGTTTTTTGATGTCGATGGCTTCAAGGCTCCAGTTGAGCGCCGACATGGTTCCGCCGAGGCTATCGTGCAAATCGGCGGCGATGCGTTTTCGTTCGGTGGTTTGCCCTTGGAGAAGTGCCGCCGAAATCGCTTGGTTCTTCTGCACCAACTCACGGTTTTTGGCAATCAATTTTTGGTTGGTCCATATCAAAATCCCAACAATGAGGGCCACAAGTCCTAAAATGATGGTCAGGTTTTGTTCGCGATTTCGCTCATTTTCTTGATAAGCTTTTACTTTTTGAAGCTCCATTTCCAGCACTTTCTTTTCGTTACGAAGGCTCACATTGACAGTCGTTTCCAGCTTTTTGAGGCTTCCTTTGACATTTTGATTCTCAATGTCTGATTTGATTTCAAGGCATTCGGCTAATAGTTTGTAATCCTTTGTTTGCTTAAAAATCTGAATAGCGTCGTTGATAAACAGTAAGGAATAATAGCGGTTGATGTCTTTTTGGTTTTGGTAAAAATCCAACCCCGTCGAAATCAACTCTTTCTGCAAGCGATTGAGTTGGAGCTGACATTTGGCAATTCCCGAAAACGTGACCAAATACACGTCCCGTAGGTTGGTAAAGTCTTTGGCCTGTTTGCAAGTGCGTTGGGCTTGTTCGTAATACTGCATGGCTTCTTTGGCGTTGCCCTGTTTGAGCAACAACTCCGCCTTGGTAAATTGCCCCAACGCATACGGCCGAACCTTCCCTTTTTGAAGGGCGAGTTTCATGGAACTGTCGATGGCCGGAATGGCCTTTCCATACTGCCGTTGGTTGATATAAACCTCCGCTAAGTTGCCGTAAATGTGGTATTTCTGCGTCAGGTTGTAGTAATCGGCTTTGCCTTGGTCGTTGTCTTCCAAGGTACAGCTTAGGGCTTTTAATAGGCTATTTTCGGCATTTTTGAGTTGTTCTGAATTGATGTAAAAGAGGCCCAAAAAATTGTAGGAGTCGGCCAAAAGGCTGCGGTCGTTCAGTAATTTTGCCACGACTAAGCCTTTGTTTGCTTCTTTGATGCCAATTTCGACCAAGTTGTTGAAGTAATAAATTTCGCACTGCCGACTGTGAAAAAGGTAGGTGAAGTAAGTAGGTTTTTTGATGGTGAGTAACAAATCGACGCGATTGAGCCAATATTGGGCCGAATCGTAGTTGTCATCGTTCATAAAATCATCCACTTTTTGAAAATAGTCTTTCACCGTAGCCGACTCTTTTGGAGAGAGATTTTCGGACGACTGACTCAGTGCAGCAGTAATAAATGCTCCCCAGAGGTTCATCAAAAAAACTAGGAAAATGAAAGGTTTCATAGGGCAAAGTCGTGTACCAAAGGCAGATAAAGCTAATAAGTCCATAGTTACCAAAAAATTTGGTGATATTCCTAGGGAAAGGTGAGTTTTTGGGATAAAATCATGGAAAACCATGAGGTACATTTTGTCCTTGATTTTTTAACGAAATATTTATCGAAGGAAAACACTATCTTGGTGCTTCCTTAACCCTACCGTAAGACACATGACAAAAGTTCTCCTTGTGGACGATCACCAAATGATTTTGGAAAGTCTAAAACTACTTTTTAGAAGAATCCCAGAAGTTGAAATTGTTGCTACCACCGACAACAGTCGCAAGGTACTGTCAATGTTGGCTAATGAGTCAATAGACTTGGTGGTTTTGGATTTTAACATGCCCTATTTAAGCGGCGTGGACTTGACGCTTCAAATCAGACAGTACTATCCTAGTATTCGGATTTTAATGCTTACGATGGTCGAAGAGGCGATTCATATTCGTGAAGCGATTAGGGCGGGAGTACATGGGTATATTCTTAAAAAATCAGACCCAGAGGAGCTAGAACGAGCCATTAAACAAGTGATGGAAGGGAAACGCTATTTTAGTCCTGTGATTGTTGATGAGCTTATGGCACAGCCTGGTGAAGATTGGAACAATGCCCAGCCTACGACCATTCAAAACCTCACCGAGCGCGAAATAGAGGTGCTCAAGCTCATTGCGATGGAGTTTTCAAGCCCCGAAATCGCCGAAAAACTATACATCAGCCTTTCAACTGTCGAAACCCATCGTCGAAATTTGTTTCACAAACTCAATGTCAAAAGCGCCATTGGGCTGACTAAATATGCCTTGAAACACGGGTTGGTGGAGTAGGTCGTTAAATAGGTACGACGATTTCGCTGCTCATACCCCCATCAGGTAGGTTTTGAATGTGCCAAGTTCCGTTGAGACTTTCAATGCGCGCCTTTACGTTTTTGATTCCTTTTCCGTCAGATTCATTGTCAAAAAAACCACGGCCGTTGTCGGAAATGATTAGATTCAGCCCCCCAACCGCAACGGCGGAACGCCCCAATGGGGGAGTAACTTTTGATAAGTTGATTTTGGCTTCGGTGGCTTTAGAATGTTTCAGGATGTTGTTGATAAGTTCGAGGCAGATGCTGTAGAGTTCAAATTCTATTTTGGGCGAAAGTCTTCCCAAGTTTGGGTCAATGGAAAGGTCAAATTGAATGGTTTTGGTTTGGTTAATTTTTCGGACAAAGTATCGGAGTGCTTCGGTAAGCCCTTGTTTTTCAAATTCTTCGGGCAGGAGGTTGTGGGAGAGAAGCCTGATTTCGTTGTAGGCGGTATCAAGCATTTGTTTTAAATGTCGGTAAACGTTTTTTTCTTGTTCGTCGAGCTTATTGGTATCAATGGCATTGACAGTATAGATTAGCGACGACATGGTGCTGCCTAGGCTATCGTGCAGGTCGGCGGCTACGCGCTTGCGCTCAATGGTTTGGCCTTTCAAAACAGATGCTGATATTTCCTTGTTTTTTCTTTTAAGACTCTGGTTATGATAAAAGAGTACGCCTGCAAGTGTCATCAAAAATGCAATACTAGCCAATAGCAAATTACGGGTTTGGCGCTGGGAAGTTAGTTCATTTTGTTGAGTGAGTTGTTCCATCGTCGCTTTTTGCTGTTGATTAGCGATTTTAAACTCAGCTTCTTTTCGTTTTTTATCAGCGTTTTGCTGGGCTACGAGTGCTTGTTGGAGCAAAAGGTCTTTGTTGAGAAAACGCATTTTTGATTCATTGAGCAAAAGAGATTGTTTACTAATGGCCAATTCTGCTCGTTGACGTTCTATTTGAGTCTCTTTTTTCTGAGTTTGGTATTGCATCTCCAACTGAGTTAGCTTGAGACTCACCTCGGCTTTTTCGAGGGAGTCGTTGATTTGCTGTGCCTTGCCGTAATGGTACAATGCTTGTTCGTAATTTTTGAGATTCTGGTAGCTTTTATGGAGCATTTCGTGGGCAGTTCGCGCATAAGCCACCGATTTATTCTTTTCGGCAAGTTGTAGCGACAAGTTGGCCATTTTGACAACTTTTTCAGGCATTCCAGCCCCGTCAAAAAACTCGGAGAGGCGATTGTAGGTAAAATTGTCATTGATTTTTTCGGGATTTTTGTCAATGTCAATGCCAGCTTTGGCAAAATAATAACGCCCGCTATCTAGCATATTGTTAAATAAATAAGAAGTAGCTACGTGCTTATATTCAATAAGTTGCGGGTTTAGTTTGTACTTTGCCACGAGCTGCATGACTCTACGGTGTATTTCCAATGCTTTTTCATAATTGTTCATACTACGATATACATTACTCATGTAATTGAGCGTATTGGCTTGGCTAAAATAATCGTTATGTTCTTCAAAAGTTTTGAGGGCTTGGTTAAGGTAAAAAAGGCTTTTATCAAACTGCAAATCCATCAAAAGCGCATTTCCAAGGCGCGCACTTGCGATGCCCGCTTGCCGCCAGTTTTTGTCTTTTTCCCAAATAGCTATCGACTTAATGAAGTCGGCGACTGAAGAATCTTTTTTGAGTGTAAAAACATAATATTGACCGCGTGCCCGATAGAAAAAACCCCATCCACGCTGCCATTTGGTTTTAGTAAGCATTTTTTCACTTTCCCATAGCCAATAGCGAACAGAGTCTAGTTTTTGGAGACGATTGTAGGTAGTAGCAAGGTTAATTTGCGTACCTATTAGAAGGGTGTCTTTTTGAAAAGAAGAAGGCATTTTACGAAATTCAATGATTTTTTGTAAGTCATCTTGTACGGATTGTGCCCGTGTAATTGAGCTACACACTATAAATAAAGCAAGGGTGATTATTATTTTCATAGAGAAGAGGGTAATAGCTATTTCATACAGGAATGGAAATGGTGAAGTAAGTACCTTGATTGGGTTTTGAATCGTGTTGCCAAGTTCCGTTGAGACTTTCAATGCGTGCCTTTACGTTTTTGATACCTTTTCCGTCAGATTCATTGTCAAAAAAACCACGGCCGTTGTCGGAAATAATTAAGGTTAGCGGCCCACCGCCCGCAACGGCGGAGCGCCCCAATGTGGGAGTAAGTTTAAGTAGCTCAATTTTGGCTTCGGTGGCTTTAGAATGTTTCAGGATGTTGTTGATAAGTTCGAGGCAGATGCTGTAGAGTTCAAATTCTGTTTTAGGTGAAAGCCTTCCCAAGTTTGGGTCAATGGAGAGGTCAAATTGGATGGTTTTGGTTTGGTTAATTTTTCGGATAAAGTATCGGAGAGCTTCGGCAAGTCCTTGTTTTTCAAATTCTTCGGGCAGGAGGTTGTGAGAGAGAAGCCTGATTTCGTTGTAGGCGGTATCAAGCATTTGTTTTAAATGTCGGTAAACGTTTTTTTCTTGTTCGTCGAGCTTATTAGTATCAATGGCATTGACGGTATAGATTAGCGACGACATGGTGCTGCCTAGGCTATCGTGCAGGTCGGCGGCTACGCGCTTGCGCTCAATGGTTTGGCCTTGGAGGAGGGCAGCTTGAAGCTCGGCGTTTTGTTTTTGGAGAGTAGCTTCTTTTTCTTGGGCAAGTTGTTGAAATTTATAAAAGTTGTCTTTTAGTTGTTTTTTACTGTTGGTAAAATCAATCATAAGATAATAAGAAATAGTAGCTGGCATGGCTAAAGCGGCAGTAGAAAAAGTTAGTTCATTCCATAAGAACTGGTAGGGTAGATTTATCTGAAACTCTCGCATGAATGTATAAGTCGTGTACAAAATTAAGAAGATGATTGAGGTCAGGAAAATTCCATAAGCTCCTTGCATTCCTTTTTTGTGAGCTTTATGGCAAATGATAGGAAGGCCTATTGATAACATTAAAGCAGGAGCCAGAATCCCAATAATTTGTCCCTCAAAATAAGGCCTGAGTATGAAAGGAATGGACAAAAAGCAAATACCCACAGTCAATTTGAAATAAACGCCTCTGGGTAAGCTAAGAAAATAATAGACTGCAATAAAAATGAATAATTCGACGAGCGGATTTAGAAAACAGGTGATTATAGCGATTTTATTCCGAAGATTGACTTCAAAGACAAAGGTTGATGTCAGAGTATCTACAAAAAGAATTAGAAATGCCAAAAAAGCATATATTCCAAAATACAGATTCGCTTTTTGCTTCGGGAAAAGTATAAAAAAACCTAAGTGTAAAATAGTAAATAAAAAGAAAATGCCTGCTTTAAACATCCCTGAGTAATGGGCTCGAATGGAGCGACGATTTATATGTTCACCAACTATATGACTATTTTTAATTGAACAAATTGTTAGTTTTAGGCAGTAATTAGGTGCATAAAAATTTTTGACTAAAAAAATGTCCGGAAATGCGAAACGAACTGCCAGTACATTAGATTTGTTAAGTTCCAGAGGGAGCGCAATTGCTTGCCCCATAGGGTCATATCCGATTGTATTTGCCTTTACATGAGATATATTCCCGAATTTTCCTAACAAACGTCCATTCAAATAAAAGGCAGTGGCACCTGTCTGTTTCACCACCAAGGACAGCATTTGGTAGAGCGTGCTGTCATGCAGAGCAAGAGGTAATCGAAACCAAACGACCGATGGCTTTCTTATTTGATCAAGCGCCATCACATCCTTCGTTGGATCAATTGCTTCCCATTTGCTATCATCAAAATCAGGCTTGGCAAAATCGGGGTTATCGCCAGCATGCCATTTCCAGCCTCTACCTAGTAAAATCCCTTCAGAAGGAATACTGTCAATACGGAACACCTCATTTTGAGCTAAAATGCTCAAATGAATGCTTGTGAGTACAATCAGCGCCAGAATTTTTTTCATTTTTTGGGCAAAGGTTTATTCTTAAAATTCACTTTTTGACGCTTCAATTCAAAATGCTTTACCCAAAAACACTCAAATATCATGGTAAACCATGAGAACAAAATCAGGGTTTACCATGAGTTAAAATCAGGGTAACTGACTAGAAACGGTTTGGGAAAGATGCGACACCTTTGTATCAAAACAATACGGATGTCATGCTCACCAAACGCGAAATAGAAATATTGCAACTCATCAGCCAAGAATTAACTACCGAGCAGATAGCCAATCAGTTGAAACTGAGCGTTCCGACCATCGAAACCCACCGTCGTAATATGCTGCAAAAGACGGGAGCGAAATCGGTGGTGGGGTTGATAAAACTCGCTTTTAAAGAAGGACTGATAGACTAATTTTTGCAAAAACAATTGAATTGCTTAAACCATAAACCAATGATTCCTACAATGAAAAAGTTACTACTTCCCCTCACATTTGTCATGCTGACGACTCTTTCTTTTGTCATGCTGACGACAGGAAGCATCTACGCCCAAACCGACCTGAAAAAGGCATTTGATGAAAACAGCACAACTTTTGACAAAGAGCCCATTAAGTGGGTGCAAAGCCTCCCCGAAAACGTTCGCTTTTTTGGAGGTAATGGGGAGATTTTCAACAAACAACAAACCCTCGAATTAGCAAAACGAACTGCTTCGGGCAAGTCCACCTCCTCTTTTTCTGACGTACGCGTGAAGCAATCGGGCAAATTGGGCGTAGTGTCGGGGATCAGAACGCATGACTTGGTATTTGCGAACGGCTTAAAAATGAGCTGGAAAGATGCTTTTACTTACACTTTTGAGTGGCAAAACAATCAATGGGTACATACCGATATACATCATACCAAGATTGACTATCAGACAGGAGGCGAAGACAACACGTTTACGACCCAAATGCAGCAAAAAATAGAGAACGAATACAAGACCGATTCAAAAGCCTTTTATGCCAATCGTCTTTCTGATGATTTCAGATATAGCACCGTGCAGGGTAGCTATGTGACAAAAGAAATGGCTTTGAAAGGGGATAAGCAAAATATTATTTCGACTGAGATGCTCCAACCTATGATTTTTCAATCGGGGGACTTGGCCGTTTCTACGGGTATCCACAAAACCGTGCGTTTAGACAAAGACGGTATCGAGCGCAGTAAGCAAGTAGCGGCTACCTATGTTTTTCAGCGGCGCAATGGCAAGTGGATGTTTGTAAGTTCGCAGCAAACAGATATAGCGCGATAGTTTGGAGCTACTTACTGACTTTTTAACCCTTGAACAAAAATCAAAATGAATCTAAAAACACTTTCGTCACTACGGAGGTTTGATTTTTGGTCTTGCCTTTTCTTTGCTAAGAAACCAACCCTATTCTAGTGCCATGCTTTTTATCGCTGATGATCACCGACTTTTTGTGGATGGGCTTCGTTTTATTATTGATTATGCAACCGATTACAAACTCGCAGGGGTGGTTCATAATGGCAATGAGGTAATGCCTTTTCTCAAAAAACAGCCCGTAGATGTATTGCTTTTGGATATTGATTTGCCAGGGAAATCGGGAAAAGAGGTAGCCATTGAAGTAAAGCAACAGTATCCATCCGTTAAGATTCTGACACTCTCTATGCTCAACGACTACGACACCGTCAAAACCATGTTGGGGTTGGGGGTAACTGGCTATTGCCTGAAAACGGCGGGGAAAGACGAACTCCTCGCCGCACTCGCCAGCGTCAGTAAGGGGGACGTTTTTATTAGTGGTGAATTGATGCCCGTTTTACTCAATGGTAGTCGTTTTGTCGCGACCAAATCGAAACCGAGTCCAATCAAAACCCTTACCGACCGCGAACAGGTACTGTTGAAGGCATTGGCAAAAGGAAAAAACGCAGCGACGATTGCCCAAGAAATGAACCTGAGCAAGCATACGGTTGAGAGTCATCGCAAAAGTATTTATTCCAAACTCAACTTACACAGTGTAGGGGAGTTGATGGCGTTTGTTCGCGAAAATAGCTTGTATTCAGTCAATTAGATGAACGTAAATAGTCTAATCGTTTGGTTGCTGGTTTGCCTTAGCTTTTCGGTCAAGGCGCAAAATTATCGCGCTACCTTATTAAGTACCGAAGAGGGTTTGTCGCAAGGCTCAGTATATGCCATGCACAAAGATACCCGTGGCTATGTTTGGATAGGTACCCAAGACGGCCTCAATCGCTACGATGGTACGCAGGTAGAAGTATATAGGCAGAAAACAGGGCAAAAGGGTTCAATTAGAGGGCGTTTTGTGAACCGTATTGTTGAGTCCCCCGACGGCAAGTTGTGGATAGGGACGGAAGATTGCCTCAATCTTTACGACCGTAACACCAACACTTTTTCGCAAATCTTTGCCACCAATGCCGAGGGGAAAGATGAGACGGGACACATTATGCCCTTTTTGGCTACTAATCGAGCGCTGTGGTACTGGTCAGAAAAAGAGGGAATTATCAAATATAACCACGCTTCAAAATCAAAAACGACCGTATTCACTGATTTTTCTTTTTCGATTACTCACTTTGTCAATCAACACGATCTCTTCTTTGATAAGCAGGGGCAACTCTGGCTAAAAGCCAACAGCGGTGTGGTATGTTTTGACACGCTTTCGCGTCAGGCACGTTATTATTTTAGCGATGATTCGCGCAATGAGGTTGGCAAACCTACTACTTTTATTGAGGTAGTGATGGATCAATCGGGGATGTTGTGGTTTGGAACACAAAATGGACTGATTCGGTTTAATCCCCACAATCAGCAGTATAAAGTGTTTTTAGAAGCCAACGGTTGCCGTTTGGACGATGTACATAATATCATCCAAACCCCCGATGGGATGCTTTGGATAGCGACACAATCGGCGGGTTTACTCCGATTTAACCCTCAAACAGCGTATTTTCAGGAAGTCAAATACCATCCTCCTTCCGTTCCACCGCTAACCCCCGCTTATTTTCTATTTACGCTTGGCGACGGAATCGTCTGGGTGCATATTGAGCCGATTGGGTTACTAAAACTTATCCCCAAGGGAAAGAACTTTTTGACTGTCAATTATAACTCGCACCGTGCGCTGGAAAGCAACTCGATTCGATGTTTGGTGGAGCATGACCAAAAAATATGGGTTGGAACTACCGTTCATGGATTATACGTCTATAATCCTAGTACAGATAAAATAGAGAAAAATGTATATCTGCCGACACTGCCTTCGGAAACCATTTGGTGTTTTCATCGAGATGAGCAACATACTATTTGGTTAGGGACAGGCAAAGGTTTGGTTGGGTTTGATAAAAGTAAGAATCGTTTTCAAACATTTACCAATATCCTGCACCGTAACGATAGGGCGCTCAATGCCAATTTTATCAAACACATTGATAGTGCGTCCGAAAACCAATTATTAATAGCGACCGAATCGGGAGTGTATCTGTTTGATAAACAAAAACATAACTTTCAGGAAATACGTGCCTTCGAGAAACAGACGATTGAGTTTGCTGTTCGATTGCAAGGAGGAAAAGTGATGGTGAGTGTTGAAAATAAGGGCGTACATGTTGGAAAATTAATCAATGGCAATTGGGAAGAAGAACGCCATCTTTTTCCCCAAACCCACGTATTATCGTTGCTGGAGCAATCAGGGCGTTGGTGGTTAGGCTGTGCGGATGGATTAGTCAAAGTAGATATTGGAAAAAACTATCAGTGGCGGAAATATGATGAACGTGATGGCATGGCCAACTCGCACGTGTATGGTCTATTGATGGACAAAAAAGGGTATTTTTGGATGAGTACCAATCGAGGTATTTTGCGATTTGATAGTCAACAAGACAAGTTTTTGCACTTCAAACCGACGGATGGGCTGCAAGGAAATGAATACAATCGAAATGCGTATGTAAGTACATCGACGGGAATGATGTATTTTGGCGGAGCCAATGGGTTTAATTATTTTGATCCTAACGAGATTGCACTCAATCAATACTACCCCGAAGTGAGGTGTTGGAAAATGAGTTTTGCCAATGAAAAATCAACGACTATTTATTTGGATAAGCAAACCGAGCTTGCGTTAAAAGCCGACCAAAACTCATTTTCGATAGAATATGCGGCCCTAGATTATGTAAGTAATGGCCAAAACACGTACCAATACCGTCTCAAAGGGCTTGACAATAGATGGAGTCAGGTCCATCAACAAACCACGGCGCAATTTGTGCAAGTACCCGCAGGAAAATTCACTTTTGAAGTGAAAGCCGCCAACAGTGACGGGGTTTGGAATCCTGTGCCTACGGCGTTGCAGATTGAAATAGCGCCGCAGTTATGGGAAACCATTGGTTTTAGAGCTGCGATGCTTTTACTCCTACTAGTGGGAATTTATGGATTTTATCGTTATCGGCTATATGGCATAGTGCAGCAGCAGCGGAGGGAACTGGCCGTGATGGTGCAGACTCAGGAAGCAGAGCGGATGCGTTTTGGGCAAGACCTGCACGATGGCTTGGGAGCCAATTTATCAGCGATGAAAATGGTGCTTGGACTTCTCAATGACCCTGCCTCGCTGCCTATTAAAGCGAAGACCGAGTACCTTCTTAATGAATCAATTGATGACCTGCGACAGTTGATTCATGCCATGAGTCCACGGAGTTTGGAGCGGCTGGGCTTGCTCAAGGCCGTTCAAGAATTGGCTATCATCATCAATCAAACGGGTAAAGTACAGGTAGCTATAGAATCGGACAATTTTCCTGAAAACCTGCCCGAGGAAATGCAGGTAAATTTGTATCGAATAGTACAGGAACTCTTTCAGAATGCGCTCAAGCACGCCCAAGCCAATCAAATAATACTCAAATTGAGCCAAAATGCCCACAGTTTGACGCTTCATTACATCGACGATGGCCGTGGATTTGATACATCTGTTATTTCTGCTACTGGCAATGGGTTATCTAATCTCCATACCCGTACTCAATTGCTCAATGGTAAGCTTGATATAAAATCGGTGGTGGGTGGAGGTACAACCATAAGCATAGAGATTCCTTTTTAGGATGAGGTGAAGGGATAAAAACACGTATTTCTACGTATTCGATTTACCCTAATTAAGGGATGTCCCGCCTTCCAATTATCCCGACCTTTGAAATATGAAATCCAAACAACAACGATGGAAATGGTACTTGGTGATTGTGCTGTCGATCGTGGCGGTTTTAGTAGCAGTCGTAGGGTTGTTGTTTGGGTGAAAAATAAATAAGGAAATGATTCACTCTTACCCGAAGAATTTGTGCGGGTGCATAAAAGCCACCTCCTTAGTAGAGGTGGAACGGAGGATACGTATTAATCATTTTTAGATTTATAAATTCTTAAAGTATCGACTATTTTTGCTGATTTAACTCATTGAATTAATAACTTAAAAAATATATAATAATGAAAGATAATGATAGAAATTTTGAACTAGAAAGCCCATTTCTTGTAAATGAGATGAATACTAATAGTGATTCAGTAATATTGGAATTTAAAGAGCGTTTTGATTCTCCTCTTACTAATAACTACATTTATGAAGGGCCTTTTTCAACCACTTATCAATCTGAAGCTGGGCAATCCATTGACCCGAAAACCGAGCGGTTCGTTGAACTTAGAGCCGAATTACATAATCACCAATTCAATGAATTACTTTATGAATTGATGAATGAAGTTCAAGAGCGATTTGGTAGCAATATTGCTTCTGAAATGCCTCAATACCAAAACCAATTAGAATTAGAGGCTTTTAGTTATTATCTTCCTCATATTGCTCAAGTGGAAGAGATTTTTGACAGAATGAGTAATGAATTACAGCAAGGAGATTATTTAAATAGAAGCAATACAGAACTCGAACAATTCTTAGACAGATTTACTTGGGAGGGTGAAACAGACCCAGCATCTCCTCCTATTCAACAGTTTTTTGGAAAAGTAGTAAACTTTGCAAAAAAAGCAATTAAGAAAGTGGGAAGCTTAATGCCTACCACCATTCTTTTTAATAAATTAAAAAAACTCGTAAGGCCGCTCATCAAAAGAGTGATTAAAACTGCTATCAATAAACTTCCAGCAGCGGTTAGACCTATTGCCAATAAGTTAGCTGACAAACTTACCAAATTTGAGGTAATGACAGTTGCGGACAACGAAAACCCTCCATCGTCATTATTTGTTCCTGCACATAATGAGATAAATGAAATTCAAAACTGGTTTGTAGATGAGGTAGTAAATACCGCTTTGGGTAATGGAGAGTTAAGTTATGAAGTAGATTTTGAAGCTGAAATAGAAAAACAGAGCCAACAAGAAAATGCACTCGTTACACTTGATAACGCACGTCAAAAATTTATACAGGAACTTCAAAATTTGAATGACGGAGAAAGTGCCGAACCTGCAATTCAGAATTTTCTACCCGCATTGATGGCTATTTTACCCGCCGTTAAAATTGGAATTAAAGTAATTGGGCGAGACAAAGTTGTAAATTTTTTGGCGGGTTTGGTGGCAAAACTCATTAGTCAGTTTGTTGGTAAAGGCCCAGCAAAATTACTTTCTCGCTCCATGGTAGATGTTGGGATGGGTCTCATTGGGCTTGAAACTGCCGACCAAAATAATCTTGGTTATGAAGCTATTGCCAATACAGTCCAAGAAACGCTGCAAAACTCTCTGAATCAGTTGGCAACAATGCCAGAAGATTATGTCTCAGATTTCGAAACGATAGAAAACTGTGTTAAGGAGAATTTTGAATCATCAGCCGCCGCCAATTTTCCTGATTATAATATCAAACAAGAACTTAGGGAGGTTTCTAACTCAAATACTGCTTGGCAAATGCTACCTCTTAGTGGCAGAAAACAATACAAAAAGCTGTCAAAGGTTTATGATGTAACTTTAGATTACCAAAAACTCTCTTGCATAAACACTTTTGGGGGTCGAACAATAGCAAGTTTTTTAAATCAAACAATGGGCATTGATTTAAAAAAAGCCCCAGTAAAAGCTAAAATGCACATCTATGAGGCTATTCCTGGTACTTGGCTGAGTAAAATAAGTTTAGGAGAAAAAGGAGTTTATGGATTAGGTACAGCTCATAAAGCTGGGTGGATTCAAATACATCCACTTACTAAATTGGCATCGGCGGTATTGGTTCAAGAACCTTGTTTGGCAAAACCAGTACCAATTAAATTTCTTAATAACCACAATCAGATAGCAGTTGGGCAACGTTTTTATTATTTTGAAATTCCAGGAAGCAAAGTAATTACAATACCGACATCTGGTTCAAAGCCAACAGTTACTCCCGCCACACCTCCTGCTCCTTTAGGGCAATCGGACATTCAAGCCGTTTTAAATTTTCTAAAATCTGAGATTAGTTTTAACTATTATTTCGGGCAAGTCGAAGCCCAACAAATAGCAGAAAAACTCAATCAAGGGGATGTCATTTCTTTAGCCCAAACGATTCGTAAGTCCTTTAGCGAGGTTTTATCACGGATTTTGCTGAGAAATATTGGGGATAAAATAAAAATCATTCATGAGGCTTATCCCGAAATGTTCCTCAATGAAATGGAAAACCCAAGAGAAGAGCAACTTGCACCTATAGGAGCTATGGCGATGGCCGCACTGAAAAAAGCGATAGAAGAATTGATTTCAAAATTTGCAGATTATCTATTCAAAGCTGTCGAAAATTATTTTAAAGCCCGCCGACAGGAATTTATAACTGCCCAAAGAGCATCAAAAAATGGAGTTACTGTCAAAATAATATTTACAAAAATACCTTTTATGGCCAAACTTAGGGCTATGTTAAAAATATTGAGAGAAGGGAAAAACGTATCTCTGGGCGACATAAAGGACTTAATATCTTTACCGAGCATCTCCAATTTAATTCCAGAAATCAAGATTGTACCCAACAAACAATTTGATTGAGATGGTAGAGACTTATAATCAAAATATCAAACAACAACTGAGCCGACAATTGACTCACTGGCAACAAGCAACTGAGAAATTAGCTGTTCTTGAAAACTTGGCATCGGCATCGGCTTGGCAAGGAATAGAATACTCCTTGGGTCTAAAATTGAAGAATAACTTGTTGAAATCGGTGGATTTGCTGAGAGTGAAGGGATATCAGATAGAACGATTGATGGCACAAAGAGATGATTCTGAGGATTTGGAACAGATAAAAGTGTCAATTCTTTCATTCAGGGAGCAATATCTGAGAACTGAAACAACACTGCATTTCTTTACAGATGCTATTAATAGCCGAACCTCTGAAAACATTTCATCATTACTCAGGGCTTGCGATATGCTATGCTTGAAAAGTATGAATGTTTTATTGAATCAATTAGGAATGGAAGCACCACCAGTACTGACGTATGTTGATAATGGTTTAGGAGCTTCAATTCTAAAAGCAGGTTTAAGACTTTGGGATGGTGGTACCATCAGCCCTGTTGCCGTGGTTAAAGTGACCCAGCATAATTTGTTTAGACCAACCGCTATTATTCATGAAACGGGGCATCAGGTGGCTCATATTTTAAATTGGAATGACGAATTAGCTAAGACACTTTATGAGGGGCTTAAACTTGATTCGGTTTTGGTTGCAGAAGTTTGTGCTGCCTGGGCATCAGAAATAGCGGCAGATGCTTTTGCTTTTGTACATACGGGGTATGCAGCAGTTGCTTCTTTACACGATGTACTCTCAGGAAATGATTTGTTTGTGTTTAGTTATAACCCAAGCACTCCGCATCCAATAAGCTACCTTAGGGTTTTACTCAACATCGAAATGTGTAAACTTTGCTTTGATTACGGTGCGTGGAATGACATGGAAAACGCTTGGAAGGCAAGTTACGATACAAAAAAATACCCGTTTTCCTCCATTAAGATCATAAACGAGACCTTGCCCTTGCTTAGAAAAATTGCCAAGCTAACACTCCTCTCAAGGCAGCAAGCATTTAAAAGCCAGGCAATTGTAGATTTGATAGACCCACAAAGAGCTAGTCCCAATGCTTTGCTAAAACTTGAAATGAGAGCTGGAGATGGCTTATACTTCTCTCCACAGTGGACAGACGAAAGCTTACGAATCTTGGCTCTAACTGGCTACAAGATTGCAACACAAACACATTCATTATCAGCTATCTATAAACAGCAAGAGCAATGGATGAACAGAATAGGGAATAATTTTAGATACAATTAAAACTAATAATAGAATGGAAAAGACAGTTCATAAAGCTGGTGCATTTATTTCAACACCTGCCGAAAAAATCACAAAAATTCCTGTCACAGAAGTTGATGTAACAAACATTGATAGTACTTTATTAACGCCTCCAGAGAGAACAGATATTGCCGTAACATATAAAGGTAATTTAGAAGAAACGGAAATAAAAGCAATGGGTGAGTTTTTTGATAGAGTAGAATCAAAAAATGTACAATCAGAACAACTTCAAATCATTAGAGAGTTAGTTTCTGATGTTGATGCATTCAAAATATTAACGCGTAAGTTGATACTAAAAGAAAAAACTTTTGAAGAAATTGTTGTTGAACTCACTATAAATAATCGAGAAGTTTTAGTGGATAATAGAAGAAAAACTACACGAATAAGTAAAAATTTTTAGAATAATTTTAAACAAACAATACGATGCAATTATTTTCACAAATAGCAAGAGCTTTTAATGCTCAAAATCCAAATAATGATAATAATAGACAGAACCCAGGTGGGGTAAATGGTTTAGGAAATCTATTCAATATAAATAATGTTCCTATTCTCTACACACCAGCAGATCTTGATGAATTAGAAGATGAGAATTACAACGATAATAGACAAAATCCAGCTAGAATAGGACTTGAGGCCCAAATTGATTTTTTTACTCTAAATGACCCAATACTGATAGATAGAGCATTTACAATAACTTTCAGAGATTGGCAAATACCAAAAAATGATAATTTAGATAATCCACCATTTGATTATCCATTTCATCTAATTTACTCATTTCTAATTGAAAACACTCGCATACTTCAGATATTCGAGAAGGTACTTTCGCACTATGTCAATTCTGAGGTTTTAACATTAGCAAATCGTCCTAACCCACTATTACAAAACTGGGTACGCAATTCAGAAGCATTATTTTTCAGGGATCCTTCGGCGAGTTCTTTCAGAAATACTGTAAGTCGTCTCAGAGACCGTGAGGAAGCTGTTCGGCGAAATGCTTATTATCGCTTGTTTGGGATGGATTTATCACATGGAGATATTAATAATCCTGCCAATCCAGTATTTCAATACCAACGCTCTAACATCAACAACCGTGAATTTGTAACACTTTTTAGCAAATTATTAACTGAGATTTGGCAAGGCTATATCAACCGAAACAATAATGTTAGTGCCAATACAACAGACATAAATAGTATTAATAGAACGATAGGTGATTTGAGAGATATTCTTCTAGCAAGACGGGGGATTACCAGCCCTGGGCAATTTAATAATGAATACCCAAATGCTACACTCACTCGTGAAGAATTTAGCTCAGTCATCATGATGGCATGGTTTCATCATGCAATCATGTGGGACTCGCCTGTGGTGAGCGATTTAGGGGCTGAAGGTCAAACTTCGGCAGATAGATTGATAAAAATTGGGGCAAAAGTTGGTATAAGCCCACACCCCAATACACGTGAATTTTTAGAGTTAGCAAGTCCAATGGCTGAACTGCTTAGAAACATTGAATATGACAATTTTGATGGTCAATTCGTGCAAAATAATATAATTGTTGCAGGTAATGTTGTTCCTCCTGGTGCAAATAACATCCTCACTATCATCAATCTTTGGGAAAAGGCAACAAAGGTGAAGATTAAATAATAAGCAAATTGATACTCATAAAAAAAATAGATTCATTCACCAGAAAAACATCTCCGTTTTGTGGAGAGTTTTTTCAAATTTTATCGGGAGAAGAATATCAGCCCGATTTGGTGATTTTTCCAGACATACGAGCAACAGACGCACATTTTCATCAGGATTTCGATGAGATTTATTTGGTGATTGATGGAGAAATTGAAGTTGAAACGTATGAACCAGTAGGGGGAATCAGACTGAAAACTACCTTACTGCCTAATGAATTAATGATGATTGGTAAGGGTATTCACCATAAAATCAGTAAAACATCTGATACAAATAGGTTGTGTGTAATTAGCAAGCCTTGTTACAATTCTGATGATGTTCATCCCTCAATTTATCTTTGAATTAATAAAATTCTCAAAATATGAATAATCTCTTTGAATTCAAGACACTCCAAAAGAAATATGATTATTTGGCCCCCGATGGTTCAGAAATTAGGCTATTACCAACCTTGGAAAAAGGAGGTTTGTGTCATTGTACTTTACCTGTCGGCATGACTTCATCAGCTGTAAAACATAAAACTGTTGATGAGGTGTGGTATTGCCTATCGGGTTCTGGATCAATTTGGCAGGAAAATAATGAAGAAACAAAGGTCAAAGATTTTACTTGTGGCGATTGTTTTTCTATTCCTGTTGGCTGTAGCTTTCAATTTAAAAATATTGGAAGTGAACCACTTTGTATAATAATATCCACTATGCCTAAATGGCCTGGGGCTGATGAAGCAATAAAAGTAGATGGTATTTGGTAGTAAAATCAACTGAAACAATGGAATCTACAACAAAAAAAATCTCGGAAACTATAGCAGTAATAATTCCATTATTGGTTGTTTGTTCGTGCATTAGATTAATAACCTATTATAGCCATTGGAATATTCCCATTTTTGATTACCTAACTACATCTGAAATTGCGCTATATGTTATTGAGCCTTTATTCAAAATTGCAGGGTTTGTTTCTGGTTATTTAGCATTGGTTCTATTGTTAATAGTAATAATAACATTGTGGATTGTTTTTTGGTCACATAAATCCATTGAAAATGATAACATAGATGAAAAAATAAAAGAAGGTAATAGCTTTTTTTCAAAATTAAATAAAAATAAGTGGTGGCGTAATGTTAGTTTTTTAATTACTATTTTCGTCATATTTAATTCTATTTGGTTTGAATTTGACAAAATGGCTTTAATCGTATTTCATTCACTTATTTGGGCTACTTTTTTTGACTACTTCGCAAAGAAAAATTCTCATAAAGATAAATACAATCCTGTCATAGTGGCATCTACTATTACTATATTAAGTTTCTCATTTTTTATTGGAAGATATGACTGGAATAAAACAGAAACTTCTCCCAATTCTTATAAAATAATACTTTCAGATACTATTTCAGTCGAAACCAACAGAGACAAAATCTATTTAGGGAAAACCAAGGATTTTTTCTTTTTCTACGAAAAAAAGAGTCGTCAAGTATCAATTATTCCATCAAATGAAGTAAAATCTTTAACAATGACAAATGTGCAAAATAAGTAAAAAAGCGTAAATTTTAAAATTATGAAAAAAATAGTAATAATAATTTTATTCATTTTATTAACTTTTAGTGCATCTGCTCAAACCCATAAAATTTGGGAAGCCGTAAAACGAAATGACGATGCAACCGAAATAGCACCTAACGAAGCAAGAAAATGTACTTCAGACCATTTCGACAATTTTTATGAAGTGGGACATTTCAATGGCACTATTACATTTGGAAATACTACTTTAACTGCTGTAAATGGTGATGCTTATTTGGTCAAATACAATAAAGATGGCGAAGTATTATGGGCAAGGCGAGCTGGCGGTACAGGTAACGAACTTTGCATTGATATACTATTCTTTGATGGTGCCATATATATTACTGGTAATTTTGAAGGCACTATGAATTTTAGCCCTTTTTCAAGTTCAGGTATTGCCGAACTTACTTCTGCTGGAAATAGGGACGGATTTATCGCAAAATATAGCACAAATGGGGCTGTAAATTGGGTTAAAAGATTTGGCGGTAGTGGCTGGGATTGGGGTTCGGGATTAGCAGGTCTAAATGATGGTATTTACCTAACAGGTGTAATTACAAGTGCGCCCGCAAATTTTAATACACCCTCATCATATAGTAGCAATACCTTATCTGCACCAGGTGGTGATAATGCTGATATGTTTGTAGCAAAGTTTGATAAAGCAAACGGCTCGACTCAGTGGATAAAACGTGCGGGCGGTACCGACGAAGATTATGCAGGTTCCATCGCTATTGATAATAATTCCATCTATGTTGTCGGAACCTCTCGTTCTTCACTACTAAATTTTAATACCCCTTACAATACCGCCACCAATAGTATGCCAAATTTCTACTCAGGCATATACAGTGGTTATTTAGTAAAGTTTACTACAACAGGTGATTATAGTTGGTCAAGAAGGTTTGGTGATAATTGTGAAACTTGGGGTACATCAGTGATAGCTAAAGATAATTCAGTTTATGTGGCTGGTCGATATTGTGAAGATATGAGTTTTTCTCAAAATTCCAATACTGTTAGTTTTAGTAGTCCTTGGGGCTCTGGTTTACAGATAGATGAAGGATATATCGCAAAATATAATTCAAGTGGTACGCTTCAATGGGGTAAAAGGTCAGGAGGAACTATCAATGATATTACTTTTTCAGATGATGGTTTATCAATTTACACAGTGGGTAGCTTTATCATTGATGGCGTCAATTTTAATACCCCATCAAACTATGGTTCCAATATTTTAACGGTACCAACTTCATTATATCCCGAATTTTACCAATACGCTGCCTATTTTGCAAAATATAATCTTGATGGAAATTATTTATGGAGCAGACAAAATACAAGTGAAACGAACATTCCTCTTGGCGATGAATATGGTATGGGAATAACAGTTGAAGGCTCAAGAATATTTACAGTTTCATTCGCAAGAGGAGATATGTTTTCGCAAAAATGCTTTTTTGAAGGCTCTCTTTCAACAAATCCATTATCAAGTAGCTCATATTGTGCAGGCACAAATATTTCGGTCCCATTCACAGCATCAGGCATCTACGATATAGAAAATACTTTTAGAGTAGAATTGAGCGATGCAAATGGCGATTTTACAAGAAATCAAAATCTTGGGACAGGACTATCAAGTCCAATCACAAGTATATTACCCACAAATACTGTTGGAACAAACTATAAAGTGCGTGTGGTTTCTACAAATCCAAAAGTTGTTGGTTTGGCTATCCCATTATTTAGTTTCAATATTATCGCCGCAAGTAAAGGGGGCACCGTAACAGGTGGCACAACTGTATGCACAGGCTCAACTACACCTATACCAATTACCCTTAGTGGCCAAACAGGCAATATCTTAAAATGGCAACAAAGCTCAACACCAGATTTTGCCTCGCCATTAGACATTAACCTCACAACTGCAACAATCAATGTAGGCAACATGACTGCTGATAGATATTTTAGAGCTGTTGTGCAAAATAGTAGTTGTGCTTCTGCAAATTCTATTGCAACAAGCTTTACGGTCAGTCCAACAACTGTCTCAGGTACGTTATCGTCAGTAAACGGTATTTTCTGTGCGGGTATAAACAACAATACGATTAATCTAAGCGGCAAAGTTGGGAATGTATTGAAATGGCAATCGAGCTCAAGTTCTGCCTTTACCTCACCAGTGGATATAAACAATACTTCTACCAGTTTAAATGTAACCAATATCAATACTACGACTTATTATCGAGCGGTGGTAAAAAGTGGCGCCTGTGCAGAAGTAAATACAGGCAATAGGCAGATAGCCATTTCAACCACAGCCGTTACTTTAAATAATTCAAGTCCTTTAAACTCAGTGACGTTTCCTGTAAAGAGTAATTTTACAATCACAGGACAAAATGCAATTACAGGTAGCTCTAATGTTTTGTTTAGATCAAATAAATCGGTGGAACTAAAACCTGGCTTTAGAGCAGAAAGTGGTACTGTATTCAAAGCGGAGATTGGTGGCTGTAATTAATATTTAGCACTGGGCCTCCAATCAGGCCACATTTGTTAAAATTTCCCCCTCATTTGCCCCAAATATCATGGAAAACCATGAGAAGAAAAGTTCTCAGTTTCCATGATATTTGGGGCAAAATTTTTATGCTATAAACCTCTTATGAAAGCGATTTTACTACAAAACTACGGAAACCTCGACGCTCTGCGAATAGCGCAAGTTCCTACGCCTGTCCCTGCTGCTGGGGAAGTATTGGTCAAAGTGAACGCTTTTACGATTTCTCCCCTTGAACTGAAAATCCGAAGCGGAGAGGCTAAGATGTTTGTGAGGCGTAAACTCCCAATGCTCATGGGGACTGATTTTGCTGGGGAAATAGCGGAGGTGGGAGAGGACAGTACGGTGTGGAAAGTAGGCGATGAAGTACTGGGAACCGTTGATGCTTTTAAGCAGTCGGGGCCTTATGCCGAATATGTGCTCGTGAAAGCGGAGCAAATTATCCCAAAACCAACTTCTATTACGTTTGAAACGGCCTGTACGTTGCCTATCTCTGCGGTCTCTGCATTACAGTGCTTGCGCGACGTAGGCAAAGTAAAAGCGGGTCAAAATGTGCTTATTTTAGGCGCTGCGGGGTCATTGGGACACATTAGCGTACAGCTTGCAAAACAAATGGGTGCCAATGTGACGGCGGTTTGTCGGTATAACAACGCAAATTTTGTAAAATCGCTCGGGGCCGACCGCGTAATCGACTACTCACAAACGTCTCCTTTTGCCCAGATGGAGGCGTACGATTTGATTTTTGACGTGGTAGATAAATATTCGTTTAAAGACGCCAAACAGGCCCTTCGCCGTGGGGGGCTTTACCTCAACACAGTGCCTGGCCCCGCAAAAATGTTCAGCGCGTTGTGGAATCCGTTTCGTGCTAAAAAAATGGCTGTTTTTTTTCTAAAACCTTCTATCGATGACCTAAAATGGGTAGTACAACAAGTCGAAGAAGGAAAGCTCAAGATAAATATTGATAAAACGTACCAAGGTCTCGAAAGCATCTACGAAGCTACGGCCAACTTAGAAGCAGGGCACGTCAGGGGTAAATTGGTGATACAGTTATGATGGATGTGGGGGCAATTTATTCTTTTAATGGAAAACCAGTAGTTGCAAAATCATGGTTATCCATGAATCAATATCATGGATAACCATGAGTACAGAATCAATTTTAAATGGGGTACTTTGCCCATGTCAATGATGGAAGAAAACTACCAAGATTGGGGGGCAGGAAAATGCCGTATCCTGCTGAATTTTGTGTCCATCATTAGTACGACTGTAGTAAATCACCTAAACTCACAGATAGATGAAAAATAGCTCTACACTTGCAATACCTGTCGGTTGGCAACGGAAACGTATCCGAATTGCGCCAAACACGCTTTTTGGTTTGGGGTTGCTACTTGCGGGAGGAATCCTCGTAAGCATCGCGACCTATATGTATATTCAATCATCTACGATGTTGACCACTAATTTTTACGACCATGTCACCGTCTTTTATTTACCGTGAAGTCACCGAAAAAGAAGAATTGAAACGGGTGTTTCAATTGCGTTACCAAGTGTACGCCCAGTCGGAGAACAAGGCGTTTATTCGAGCCAATGAGCAGGGTTTAGACATGGATAGTTTTGATGCACATTCCAAACATTTTGTGTCGCTGAATGAACAAACGCAGGAAATCGTCGGGTACTTACGCGTTGTGTATTCGTACAAAAAATACACCAATTGGGTAAGTAAAGCGCTATTACAAGAGTGCGGATTTAGGTACGAACTTCCCTCGGGTGCCGAATTTCCTTTTCTAAGCTATCAAGGTGTGCCAGCGGAGCATTTCGAGTGTAAAGACCGTTTAGAACGTCAAGGAGAACTACTTTGTGAAGTAAGTCGGCTGGTGGTGCATCCACTTTACCAACAGGCAGGAATTGCTAAAATGATAATGTCGAGTTCCTTGTCGAGTGTTTCAATGCGTGAAGACACTACGTATTTGTTTATTAATTGCAGTCCAAGTTACGAGAAATTTTACAAGCAACTGGGAGCTGAAAATATCGATGGAGACAAGCGTTACGTTGCCAATGGTGTTGAGAAAGTAACACTTGGCCTTAAATTAGACTCCTACGCTCTTTCTAACTATTTTCGTGAACAACCCAAACCGCTTGAGAAACAATTATACAAAACCCACCAGATTGTAGAGGTTATATGAAGCACAAACTATTGAATATCGTTGTTTTTTCGGTGATAGTGTATCTGCTACCACTTTGGGGACATTGGGAGCAGATACTGAGTATTCCCTTGCTGTTTTTGTTGCTGAAAACAATCGCTTTAGTCTTTACCCAACCCCCTATCACGCTTCAAGGTGTACAAACTCAAGCGGCGCACGATCGTTTTTCGACCTTGGGTATTGTGTTGGTGTACGTAGGAAGTCAAGCGGCAGCCATGATTGAGTGGATGTATGTCGGTAAAGGTCACGTGATTGTGGATGGAGTGTTTGTAACGGGGGTAATCGGAATAATCGGAGGCCTATGGTTTCGTACTTGGTGTATTCGGACCTTGGGGCGTTTTTTTACGTCCGAAGTAAAAATTCAACATGAACAACGCATCATCACCAGTGGGGCTTATCAGTACGTTCGTCACCCAAGCTATTTGGGAGCGTATGTGGCCATTGTGGGTAGCACCTTGGTCGTGCATGCTTACATGACGGCATTGGCTACGGCGGTATTGTTAGGGGGTGCCTATTATTACCGCATTGTGGTAGAAGAGGCTACGTTAGTTGCTGCTTTTGGAGAGGAATATGCACGTTACCAGAAAGTCTCTAAGCGGTTTTTACCCTTTGTGTATTAGGGGTAGCTTTCAAGGTACATGATGAAAACTACCAAGATTGGGGGGGGAGAAAATGGCTAAGTAGGGTGAGTTTTGTATCGGTTACGAACTAAGATATTATACGCTTTTAGGCAAATGCTCCAAAGACGTATATTAGTAAGCGTTTGTTTATTTTTGCGCTACTGGACAGTTCCAGCTAGACGAAAATAACAAATCCAAAAGATGAATGCGGCAATCAAATACAAGTAAAATATGAGGAATCTATGTTGTTGTTTGCGTTACTTGGTGGCTTTGTTTCTGCTGGTTCATACACCCGTTGTATCACAGAACTTAGGCTCGCTCAAGAACCAAAAAATCCTAGAAATCAGGGGGAGTTTGGCCGCCAATGTACAGTTTTATCAGGCCAATGGTATCAACAATCGCCGCCAACCCTTCACATGGTATCTGACAGGTACGCCCGTCGTGAAGTGGTTTGGAATGACGTTCCCATTTACACTGGTGGTAAGCGAGCAGGAACGTAGATTTTCTCAACCGTTCAATCAATACGGAGTGAGTCCTTATTATAAATCACTCAAACTCCATTTAGGATACCGAAATGTACGATTTTCGGATTACACTCTTGGGGGAGCCAATTTTTTGGGTGCAGGAGTCGAATATACCCCTAAAAATATTCGATTAGGTTTTGTGTATGGGCAGTTTGCACGGCCTATAAATGAAGATGCGACGGGGCAAGATGTTCGTTATCAGCACATTCGGCCAGTGTATCAGCGCATAGGATGGGCAGCAAAGGTGGGGGTTGGTTCGCCAAAATCTTACGTAGATGTTAGCGTATTTAAAGCCAAAGATATCATCAGTTCAATCACCGCACCCTCACCGCAATCTAGGGTGTTACCCATGGAAAACCTTGCCGTGGGACTCAAAAACCACTTCGGCTTTTTTAAACAGAAATTAACATTTGACTTGGACGTAGGGGCTAGTTTACTTACCCGAAATTCCCTAAAAAGAGATGTTGAAAATCCTGAACCTTGGCAAAATAAATTGTTGGATATAGTGGCGGTAAACGCTAGTTCCAATTTTTTTACGGCGGGTATGGCAGCGATGGGTTGGAGGTTTAAAAAAGGAGCTATTCGTGCGATTTACCAGCGCGTTGACCCCGATTATCAATCACTTGGGGCGTATTATTTCCAAAACGATGTAGAACAGATAACCATTTCGCCCACTTTTATGCTTTTCAAAAACAAATTAATCATCAACGGTTCCATAGGGCGCTCCCACGATAACTTGAAGGGAAATAAGGGGGCCACTACCCATCGAAACGTGAGTTCGGTCAATCTCTCGATGAGTCCGATGAAACGCCTCACTGTTGGACTTAATTATTCCAATTTTGGGGTAGGTCAAAGCCGAGGGTTGGGCGATTTTTTTAATGACTCGCTGGCCGTAAGTGTCGTTAATTCATCGTACAATGCCACCATTAACTATTCGCTTGGAAGTAAGATAAGTCAGCAATCATTTGGGATAACTGCTACGTACCAAAATACAAACGACCAAAATGCTTTTACGCGCCAATACACGGGAGCGTCGTCGATGATTGGAGTGGTAACATACAACTTTACGCATATTCCACGAAAACTCAGTTCAACCATTGCTCTGAGCTATGTATCCATCGAAACCGCAGGTAAATCCTTGTTAAATATAGGGCCAAATGTAGGATTGAGTAAAGAGATACCAAAGCTGAAAGTAAGAGTGGGGGTAAATCATAATAGTCAGCTTAGGAAAGTCGATGGCCAGGACGACGGCATCATGACTAATACTGGGCTGACTATTTTTTGCCCCCTCAATAAGCAGAGCATCAGTGTCGGAGGTAACTATTTATACAACCGTTATAAAGTACAACAGGATGCGCTAGTCTATCGCAATTTTAGCGAATTAAGGGCGACATTAAGTTATGGGATTCGATTTTGAAGAAGACTGTTAATTGTCAAGCAATGAAAGAATTACGCAAGATATTTTGGTTGATTGTATGCCTACTCTCAGGGGAGAGCGTGGGAGCTCAAGTAATTAACATTAATTTTTTGGTGACCACCCAACGTCCTTTGTCTAGGCTGTCTGAGTTGGAAGAAATTGCCAACTCAGGTCAAATGATTTTGACCCTAACCAACCTCACGACTGAAAATCAGCCCTTTCAGATTGAAGCAGTTTTTTATTCACAGACCACGTCTTTTCGACTCATTACGAATCCTAATGCACCTGCATCTGGTGGTGTACTAGGCCCTGCGGGAACCGTTGCAGGCACAAAATCATATACTGTTCAAGATTTGAGCGAGCTATTTGGCGAGGATAGTTTTATTACGGGTGATGGTAAGACATTAGTGGAATACCTTGCCAGTAATCCCGATGGGCAAATCCCCAGCGGAAATTATCAATTGTGCATACGTCTGCGCCCCGAAACGCTTAATCAGCAATTAACCAACGAATTGAGTAATGTAGGATGCGCCAATTTGACGTTCCAGCAATTAAGCTCCCCTTTGATTAATAGCATCAACAATCAGCCGTGCCCCATGTGTACGGAGGTGCCGCCATTGGACAATCCAAACATACCGTTTCCAGTTGCTTTCACTCCAGCCTTAGCCCAACTCAACAGCGTGATGGTGAATGACTTTTCGTACACTATCTACCTTCTTGAAATGGTGACGGGAATAGAAGACCCGAACCAACTTATCCAAACGGCTATCGATCGAAATGACGTTAATTTTGTGGTGAAAAAAGAACTACTTGGCCCAAATGTATCGCCTCAACTTACTGAGTTGTTACAGCCTCAAGACTTTTCAAAACCCCTGGAAAAAGGCCGCACCTATGCTCTTGCTGTTAAGGCAAAAAGTAATTCAATAAGTGATGATAATCTCCCCAATCGTGGATTTAGTCCAGCCCAAGTTTTTAAGCTTGAGGGAGTTGATAATGATAGTAGGCCATTGCCTTCGGAGTGTGATTTAGCCTTAGCCCCGACCGAAGCCTGTGCGTGCATCGTCGATAGTACGATTTTGCCAAAAGACTTGGTTGATTTGGGGAACATCACTACCCTAGAAAATGTGCCAGTACAATTGGGCTATTTTAAATTGGTGGTAAAATCGGCGACCAATGAAAATGGGAAATTTAAGGGGAATGGACTGATAAAAAACCCCTATTTGAATTCTTGGATTCAGGTTAAGTTTGATGACCTTGAGTTAAAGAAAAAGAGCAGTTGTTTTTTTGCCGTGAAAGGGAAAGCGTATGGTGTAAAAGACGCTGGATACCTCGAAAACGGAGCTGTACAACAACTCTTAGCCTTGAATCAAAGGCAAACAGGAACACCCGCCGATACGATTACCATGAAAACGGGGGTAGAAGGTGCTATCACCACAGGGATTGTGTCGGGTTTGAAAGAACAATTTAATAACATTGATAACATAGAGCGTACCCTCAGACTCAATGAAGAGTCTTACGAAGCGACGCTACCCCTCGGTATTGATTTAGCTTTAGGGGACAATAAACTGAAGTTTGGGGTATTTGGCATGGAGTTTACGCCTACCAAGGCAACCATGCAAGTCGTCATTCAAACGCCTCCTTTGCCCCTGCAAACGCCCCAAGAACTTTATTTTGGGGCTAAAGATCTTTGTTTTTCTCCCAATGGAATATCAGGTGATCAGGCGACACTTTATTTGGGAGCAGATTTACGTTTGCCTTCATTTGGGTCTAATTACAGCTTTACCTTGAAGGGTTCTGAAGATTTAGCCCAAACGACAAGTATAACCCTCGACTGCAACATGGCCTTCAAACGGATTCGTTTGGTAGGAGAAATAGGTCTTGATACCAGTGTAGTACGACAGGTGGCCGATAGTTCGCAAGTAAAGGCGTTGTTTGCCGTAGAAGTCGAAAAATGGGAAGAGTTGATGCTTGAAACGAGCGTCAAACCCTTCTATTTCGTTTCGCATCCTGATTGGGCTTTTGAGATAAAAGAGGCCGCTCTTGATTTGTCTGCTTTGGCAAATCCCGCGGGCATCCGTCTCCCTGAGGAAGACCAAGCGGCTTTAGCTGGCAATATAAACTTGTGGACAGGCTTATACGCCAAACGAATTGCGGTGACGCTACCGCCTTCTTTCAAATTTGCCAAAGGGGGACAAACAGGTCGCGGGTTGACCGCAGGGTTTGAAAACCTTACCATTGGTTTTAATGGTTCGATGCAGCTGACGGGGGTAGTAGAAAACATCTTAACGCTTGAGGGTGATTCGGGGGGCGTATTGTCGGGGTGGCAGTTCTCCATCGACCGTTTAGCTCTCACAATTAAGTCGGCCAACCATGATTTGAGTTTTATACCTAAACTAGAAGGTCGGCTAAGATTTCCGCTGTTTGATGACCCCTTCAGGTACACGGCTGAGTACCGTCAATCTGACAAGAGCCTTGTATTGGCCGTTATTGGGGATAACGTGGAGTTGAAGGCCAATAGCATTAAGTCCGTTTTTAAAATGCAGGAAGGGTCGCGGGTAGAGTGTATTTTTACGAAGGCCAGACCAACGAGCAGCGCAGTATATGATGCTGAGATAAAGATAAGCCTTAATGGAAAATGGTCTATTATTGATACAACCAAAGGGATAGACATCCCCTTGATGCAGTTTACAGGGTTGAGGTATTCTACCAAAACAGGTTTTGAATCTCAGCCTACGCTCGGGTTTGTCACTACTTCAGCAACAGGAACGGGTAATCAACCTCCTGCGATTCCGCACGTTAAAGGTTTTGATGCTGATTTGAAAAATATTACCCCATTTTTTGACGGAAAGTTTGAAGAAGGAGGAGGGGTTAGGTTAGGCGTTTCTTTTACGCTGGGTATCAAACTCATAGGTCAAAATGGCAGTGCTAGTCAAAGCAACGATACCTGGTCGTCGTTTGGGGCGAGTGCTACGCTCGAACTGAGTGCGGTTTGTAAAATAGGGGAGGACTATAAGCCTAGTATTGAGGAGTTTAATCTCAATTTATTAGGGATTGGTATTGATGCTGATGCGGCAGTATGTCACATCAAAGGTAGCTTTACTCTCATTGACAACGACCCTGTATTTGGCAATGGGTTTCGAGGATGCGTCGATTTTAAATTGGGGGTGGGGGTAGAAGTACAAGGGAATGTTGCGGCTATTTTCGGAAGAACGATGGGAACAAATGGCTATTCCTACTTCTCGATTGATGGTAAAATTGAAAATCTTAATCTGATGATTGGGCAATACCTCGCTATCAATGGGTTTGTAGGTGGCTTGTCTTATAATATGAAAATGAGAGAAAATAGCCCCAAGCCTATGATTGATGCGGTGGTAGACCGATTGATAGGGGGAGGGCAGTGTTCTACTGATGCTCCCATGTCGAACTTCCCGCAGGTGCCAGAGGAAGGGAAGTTTCAACTTTTGTTTTCGGTACTGTTCAAAGACGCCGCCGCGGGTGGCTTTGCCTTCAACGGGGGCATGGGGCTGTTTTCACAAATCGACTTGGTGCGAGGTGGGGTAGATTACCTTGCGGTGGGGGGCTTCATGGACTTTATCAAACCACCTACGGCATCACTGGCAATTGGGGTCAACAACGGCATGAAGCTGAGGGCTAGTTTGGGTCTCATGTACGACTTCAATAATCATGTACTGACGGGCTCATAGAGAGTGTATATCAACGTAGGAAATGTGCTGGTTGGAACAGCCCGCACCGACAATGCAGACCTAAATGAGCCTGATTTAGCGGGTAAGATGGCCCTGTACGTAGGAAGCAACGATTGGTATGTTTATATTGGTAATCCTTGGGCACCCACCAATGCAGGAGACCCTGGAAATTTACTGGCGAGTATGCCACAGTATGCCGAAGTGAGTGTAGTAATCCCAGGCTTTAACATTCGGTTGGGGGGAGCAGGTGCTTATTTTGCAATGGGTACGTACGGTATTTATGGCTTACCACCGTTGCCCCCTAATCGAGAAGGCTTTTCAATTCCTGACAACATCAGAAGTCAACTTATGAGTACCCGTGGAGCGCCAGACCCGAGCCTTACCAGCGGTGCAGGAATTGCTTTTGGTGGTTGGATGGGTTTCGACTACGCTACGCCGTGGTTGTTTGATGCCTTGCGGGCAGGAATTAACCTAGGGGCGGGCTTTGATGTTGCGCTTCTGCGTTATGCAGCTTCTGCTTCTTGTGATGGGGCTTCAGGGACGTTGGGTATCAACGGGTTCTATGGTAGAGGACAACTTTATGCTTACATTAAAGGGGCACTTCAGTGGAAACACGATGACGATAATATAGAAGATTTGTACAAAATAGATTCCCAAATGATGGCCGATTTCGGGGGGCCTAATCCGACTTGGTTAAAGGGTGAGTTAGAATTTTTAAATAGTAATCTCATTGACTTGGCTTGGGGGCTCAACCCAGTTGTTGGGGCCGCCGTTTGGTGGGCATTAGACACCGAAGACGAGGACGGGAATCCTGCGAAAACGTATGTGCCTATCGAAATAGGTACACCATGTATTCCTAGTTCGGGACCTGTGGTAGATCGGAGCCAAGGGACAGAGTCGATTGTGTCTAGCATTACGCCAGGCGATTCGATTGAACCACAAGGAAGTATTTACGTGTCGCTGTCAAAACAACTTGAGCAAAAATGGCAATGGTACGATGCGGGTACAAAAACGGCGTATAAACGTCGTTGGAAATTAAAATCGTATGAGTTGAAAAAAGCCAACTCGACCGTCATTCCGCTGTTGATGACCGATAGACGCGAATCAAAAGAATTGGTATTTACAATCAATGGCAATAACACTACTCAAAAACCAGCGACAGGCGAGACGATTAGGTTTATGATGGTGCTGGTTTTGGAAGAAAGTAAGCAAAATACAAACAACTGGGTAGAAACCGAGTTTAAAACGACCTCGACAGTAGCGTTGAAAGTAAAACCCAACGACTACCAGATTGCTTTCAGTGATATTGTGCTAAGCTACCCAGCCATTGGGCAACAATTCTACTTGCCGAATGAAGGCCTTGAAGACGAACGTTTTGTATTGTTAAACTATAATATCCAGAATGAGGTAAATAGTTTTGAACAAAACCGAGTGGGGTATAGCAAGCGTAAATATGTGAGAGTGAAGCAAGGTGAAACGGTGGTAGGAGAGGTACCTTTTGAAGTGAAGATGATGCCCAACAGTATTTCGGCACTGGCTTATAAATTACCTACGATCACAACCAATTCGTTGTATTCGCTTGAGTTTTGGTTGGAAGTGACTCCGCCTGTCTCGTTTCAAGCCAATTCATCCTATCAACAACTGAGCAGCAATGCTTTGTCAGGAAATACAACCAATACGCAGCAGACAGTTAGGAAAAAAATTCTTTCTTATTCGTTTAAAACAAGTCAATTCGCCACGTTTGCCGAAAAAATAAACCGAATTCCTAGTCAGTCAAAACGCTTTGTGCAGGAATCAAACACCAACGTTCTGGTCTCAAAGTTGCTCCTTAGAGAAGAAGGCTGGGATAATTTTGAATTGAGTTCATCCACTACGCCGTTGGTTAATAGGTCGGTTGAGCGTCTTTATCCTTATTTCAAAGCCATCCCTGTTTTTAATGCGCCTTGGCACGAACAAGTGAAGAAAAACCTGAATGATTGGGAACTGCAATTGACAACTTTGCGGAATCAGTTGGCGGCAAGCGCAAGTCCTGCTCCAGCGGGAGAAAGCGTTATGCAGAAGAGAGATAGGCTAGCAACAGAGGCACAACGAGTTGCGGATGAACTGGCGTTAAGAGGCTTTACTGAAGAAGATATTGCGGCCAAAAATCAACTCAAGGCCATTTTGGAAGGAACATTAGAAGTAGCGGTGGAATGTAATGCTAACCAGCAACAAATCGAACTAGAAGACGACTGGGATCAAAAAATCATGGATGTTGGACGTCAGGTAGGTATTGAATTTGCCATGCCTACCGCAGGAGGGTACAACTTTAAGTTGCAGTATAGGTATCCGACCCTGCAACCAAGCCAAATTGGAGGAAATTCTATTTTACTCTATTGTAGATTTACTTTTTCAAAATAATATTTGGCAATGAAGGAGTTAAACCGATTACTCACTGGTACTCAGATACTGAGGTTATGTTTGGTTTCTCCTTCATGACAAATGCTGATAACGGACAGTTCATTGGGTATTTTAGCCCGTCTCACAATGTTGTTTATAGGCATTTAATTGTTTCATCTTTTTTTATTTTAGTTATGGGTACTTATCTTGGAATCGACATTAGTAGTGACTTTATTCACATCGCTTGTGAAGATAATACTACTTGGGTTTTCACCAAAGTTGAGAACGAGCTCAAAGCTATTGATGACTGGATAAGCAGCATGCCAGAAGATATTCATG
>NZ_KI519428.1:146166-294167 GCF_000482465.1 Runella limosa DSM 17973 | reverse complement strand
AATTCTTTTTCAGCGATTATCTCTTTATAAGCTTGAATCTCTCGCTGAAGGCGAAGAATCTCTTTGTCTTTATCAGAGTTACTAACGCTGGATGGGCTTGAAAAACCTCCTTTTTCGTACTGGGAAACCCAGTTATAAATGTTTGCACTCGAGACGTTAAACTCCTTAGATGTCTTAGCAGCTCCGTGTTCTTTGTAGTAATTCACTATGGTCAGTTTTTCCTCCTGGCTCCATGATTTTTGATGCTTTCCCATTGAATCACAAATTTAAAAGTTATACCCTAATTTGTGTCCAACTTTTTAGCGGGCTAGATTCAAACTATCTCGATAACAGTATTTGAAAAGCGATGAGTTAAAAAAAGCTGTTAAGTAAGCGATATGGTCTCCCGTGATGATAAAACATTTATTATTTGTCATAAAAGCCTTTTCATCGTAATAAAAATTGAGAAATTTAGTAATCTCTGGATAGATGATTTTTTCGTTAAAAAAATCGTCCATATAAGCACAGTTTCTGAGATTGTATGGCGTTTCTCCTTTATCTGTTCTCTTTTCGAGTTCGGGGTAAAAAGTATCTAAGTATTTTTTTATCGCGGGATAATCGTTGATTTGAATGGGTTTAGTGCCTTTTTCCTTGATTCCGTTATGGGTATTGATAATCCACAGGTCTGCAAACTCATACCCATAGCGTTTGATGTCTCTGCCGCGAAGAATCGGGCGTATAATTTCGGCAGATTTTGGGTCAGCAGCAATGAGTTCATCTTTTTTCTTGCCATCAATGATGAAAGCCTCGTTGTAGCCTGTAAGAATACCTCTATAGATATTTATATCCCAATCTTTAAGAGGTGTGCCTATTTTCTCTATTTTTTCTCGGATTCGTTGCTCTATCGGGCTAAGAATTACCCAACTATCAGATGTTTGAAAATGACAGGTGGCTTGGTGCTGAGTAACATAAGTATGTAGAGAATCAGGCCATCTGTTCTTTACCAAACAGGCTTTTGTTTTTCCTTGATTGACACTTTTTTGCGCTATCAGGATATTGGTGTCCACCGTAGCATTATCAAAGATTTTTTGGCCTGCGAAATCAATTAAAGTAATTGGGTTTGTCTTTTCCGCAAAGAACTTTCGTAATGACTCGCCGTAGCCCGCCCGCATCCATTTGTTGGAAGTAATATAACACAAAACACCTTGGTTTTTAAGACATTTGAAGCCCTGTTCATAAAAAAGTGCATAAATATCACCCGTGCGTTCAAACGTGTCAAACTTTTCTCCTTCAAATAATTTGGACAAATACCCTCCCTCGTTTTGTAATTGGATATACGGCGGATTTCCAATTACAATATCAAAACCGCCTTGCTCAAATACATCTTTAAAATAGAGATGCCATAAAAAGTAGGGGCGTTCGTTACGATCTTGGAGAGCATGTAGGTTTTGGCGGCTTTGGGCTACTTGCTGCTGCTCTGCTACGAGTTTATCGTATTCCTTTCGAGTTTTGGGTTTCATGTTTTCGGGCTTGCCCGCTTCGGCAATCCGTCGGTGGAGGTGTCGTTCACGGAGTTCGATATTGTATTCGATGTGGTCGTGTACGGCTTGGTTTATTTGCTTTCGCAGGCTATGTTTCCGCTCGGCATTTTCAACGCCAAAGTATTCGTCAATCAGTTTTTGGAGGTCTTGGGTTTGTTGTGTCTGAAAAATCGTCATTTGGGGCTGTGTCAGATTTCCAAACAAATCACGCTGAGGTTCAAATACTTGCACACTCTGCTGATGAATTTTAGATAAATCAATACCTTCAAAGCTTTCCAAAAGGCTGTTGCCCTGCATGATTTTGTAGTCGAGATTAGGCAGGGGGCTTGGGGTTTCTTCGTCCACCACGAGGGCGAGCCAAAAGCGTAATCGTGCAATATCGACAGCCCCACGCTCCAAGTCCACGCCATAAATAGAGTTTTGGATGATATGGCGTTTGGTGTCCGCAGGGTCGAGCGTAAGGTCGAGCGTCATTTTTGCCTTAAAAATCTCCTGCAACATTCCCATCGGAAACGCCCCCGAGCCAATGGCGGGGTCACAGATTTTTACGTTGTCGAGCAGGGTTTCAATCTTACGGGCATTTTTGACAATAAAACCTTTGGCCTCACCCCGCTCGCCATTACGGATGAAAGACTGAATCGCTTCTACATCTGTTCCCCCATCGGAGCGGTCTGCCGCAGCGGTTAGGGGGCTTTTTAAATATTGAATCAGAGCCTCTTGGCACATGTACTGCACTATCTCTTTGGGTGTATAGAAAGCCCCCTTGTCTTTGTTTTCTTCGAGGAGGTTCTCAAAGATATGCCCCAGCATTTCGGGGTCAATGCCCACGTTGGCATCGTCGGGACTGTTTTCGTCAATGGTGAAATTGTACTGATCAAAAAACTCGAACAAGTCGGCAAAGTAGCTTTCGGGAAAATCAATGTGGTTGGTGTGGGGTTGGTCGTTGTCGAAGAGGCCGCCGTTGAGGTAGGGAACCAGCACAGCCCCCCTGCCCCCGATAGGGGTAAACAAATGACCATCACGCTTTGTGTTAAGAGTTTCAAAAAAAAGTTGGGTAAGGCATTTTGAGTAGAAATGCTGTTTTTCGGGGAAATACTGAAAGAGATTTTTAATAAAGTTTGAATCTCCATTTGCCCAAACAGAAACTCCCCCATCGAGGGCTGGGGGGCTTCCCATCCAGCCTTTTTTCTGCAAAAAGTAAAGGAAAACGATACGTCCGAGGAGTTTTTTGGCGAAGTCACGGATAGGCTTTTCGGTTTTATTGGTGTCGGCTTGTTCGCCGTCTTTCAGAATGTCATAGTATTCGGTTTTATTTTTTAGGTAATGCCAAAATTTTTCGTAGTGTTCTTTGTAGCCTTTGAAAAAATCTTTATTCAGTTTTTCGACTGAGAAAGCGTTGGTGACAGCCTCAATGGTGCTTGTATTTTTGTTACCCATCAATTCCATCAGCCGTCTGGCAGCAGTAGTGCAAGATTCGTTTGGGCCGAGCAAGAAGCTGTACCTTTTGGTGGCGGTTTGGGTGGTGATGAGTTCGCCTTCGTCGTTGAACGTGCTGCTTTTTGAGATAAAAGAAAAGCGGTAGTCTTTTTGTTGATTGGCATGAAAAAGCACCAAAAGCCCTTCAAATTGCCCAGAATCAATGAGTTTGGCGGCCAGGTTGCGGAGTTCTACTCGATTTCGGGCAATAACCTTGTTGTCAGTAAGTTGTACGTCAACAAGCGCCAATCGTTTTTCGTCAGCAAGAGTAATCACGCCAAACTGAAAGGCTTTTTGCACAAAGTCCACGCCCTCAAACAAAGGCTGATAAGCAGAAGACAGAAAAAAATCGGAACGAGTAAAAATGATTCGTACTATCTCCTGCCAAATATCGAGATGATACGGCTTGTGTAGTTTTTCTTTGAGTTCTTTTTCGGTCATGTCAGGGTTTTCTTTTTAGTCTTTTTATTTCAGAAAAAAGAAACAACATCATTAATTATCTAAATATCAATTGATTGTATTTTTTCTTTTTTTATTTATTTTTCATTTCTTTTTTTTTTTGCCAGTTCGTATTTACGATATGTTTTACCACCAGCATATCCTAATTCACCTTCTTCTACCAATTTATACACGGCTTTTTGAATATCCTTTCGGTCAATTTCTTCAAATCGTTGATGAATATCTTCGATGCTGCTTTGAGGTCTGAGGCGTAATTCTTCGATAATCAGGGCTTTGAGGCGGTGCAGTTCTATGACTTTCAGGCTGGCTTTGATATTCAGTTTGGCATTGGCCACCAATTGGGGATTGATAAGGTACTCTGTACCTTTTTTAAGACCACGACTAATGAGCAAACCTTGTTCCGTTAGGCGACTGACATAACTTCTAAGGCGTTCTTCCTCGGGTAATTGTAGCTGCTTGTAGAGCTGGGTAGCCAAGACTTTTTGCCATCTCGATACAATGCCTAAAGTGATAAACTCGCGTTGCGATAGTTGATAGTGATTCGACACATATTCAAGTAGCGCAATGCTTGATTCGTCCAAGATTTTAGATTCCTGTACCACTTTGACACTGTCAAAGTCGGCCTCTACAATTGGAAAAGGTTTGGCGTTTCGGCTACTAATTTCGTACAACAAATCAAAACCTGATCCTTCGCCTTCCATCAGGTTGAGGTCGTGAAAAATTTTGATGAGGTGAGGATTTCGTCGGGCGGTTTTGTGCAGGATATTGTCTTTTGAAATCCCCATC
Organism: Runella limosa DSM 17973; assembly: GCF_000482465.1. Taxonomy (GTDB): domain Bacteria; phylum Bacteroidota; class Bacteroidia; order Cytophagales; family Spirosomataceae; genus Runella; species Runella limosa. The sequence continues at coordinate 289,926 of NZ_KI519428.1, read as the reverse complement.
AATAGCCCACCTGGGTTTTTGATTTCCAATCTATCCACATACACACTGATAAAAATATCGCCTGAAATGGTATAGCTTTTGTGCGCAAAGGCATTGATGAGTAGCTCTCTGATAACCCGTTCGTCATAAAACCGAATGGGTTTGCGCTGGAAAAGCCCGTCTTTGAACTCATGGTAGTAAGTAAGTTCGATGGCCTCTTTTTCGATTTCTTGTAATAGCTCTTTGGGATTGAGGGCGTAATCATGCCAATCTAATTTACGGACTTTTTCTTCTAAGTCGTTGTAAACCAAATACTGTATCGTAAGCGGGTACGCCAATCGGCTGCGTTGGGAGGCATTGCCAAGCCACAAAATGCCCAAGTTTGTTAGTTGCTCGTTGTTGATGAGGTTATAATGCTCGGCGATTTCGATATCACTTCTTTGTTTGATACTCTCCTTTACCCTTGGCGATTGTCTAATCTCGTTGGCAAATTTTGTCAGATGTTGGACAGGAATATCATTTAGCCAAACGTTTCGCAATTGCAATTCCCACTGAAAAGCATCTTTTTCAGCTGCAATCCTTACGAGGTCTTCGCTACGGGCCGCATGACATTGATCACCAACCCGCAGGTAAATTTTTCCGTCGTTGGTGGTGGCAATGGTTTTAGAAGACGGCAAAATAGTAAGTTCAAAATACTGCCCTCCGTTAGGATGCGTCAGCACATCGCTGGCGGTCAAACCCACATTAAAAGACAAAGAACGAATTCGAGTGAGGGTTTTGTTGATATCCTCTACATTGATGATTTGTTCAATTGGAGGCTGTTTATTGGTATCTTCTATGCCTATCACGAGTTTTCCGCCTTGCGCATTGGCAAAACAAACCGCTGCTTGGGCTAAGTCTTTAAAACCGCTCTCTCCTTTCTGAATGATACGAATGCTTTTGTAATCAATATGTTGTGATTCGGGTGTCATGCGTCAAAACTTTCAGAAATGATAATTTTGGGAACGAGGTCTTTGGGCGTGGCTGTTACTTTGGCAGTAGGTGTTTGGCGGGTTTGTAAGTTATAACCATGCAAGATTTTGAGCAACTCGTCAAGCAAAACCGACAGTTTCAATTTTGCTGTTTTCTGGTTTTTTTGCAATTTATTGATATCGCGTTGTAGGTTTTGATACCAGCCTTTTTGCAAAGCTTCTTTGGCCAATAGTATCAACGTTTTTTCGTCTTGTCCTAAGTGCGGGACGTTCAAAAAGCCGTTGAGGTACTCTTGGGCTTTCTTTTCGTTGGGGCCTGGTGTAACGTCTATTTTGTGCTGTCGGCCTGCTTCTTGCTCAATATCGGCCTGAAATTGGGCGATGGCAGCCTGTACTTGCTCGTGGTGCAGGGCATGAAGCGCAATGGCTTTTTCGGTGGCTTTGGCCTGAAATTTCTTGACGGCTTCGAGAAACGAAAGTGGCAACACCTCGCCGTTGGCTTGCACATAAAAGAACGCGTCGCGTTTGGGGTTGCGGATAAAACTGATGGTTTCGTGGCGCTGGGTTTTGTCTTTGCGGCCCACCCGTGCCCGCAGGGGCATCTGCTGAATTTTGCGAAAAAAATCGGGATCTTTCTCTCTGAGTTCGCGCAAAAACATCAGGTATTCAAGTTTTTCATCTTTTTCTTCATCAGGGTCTTTGTCAAAAAGGCCAAAAGTTTCGGGGGTTTCGTCGGGGCTATAAATCTGACTATCTTCACCCAATGCTGCGTGGAAGGCTTGCAATTTCATCAAGGCTTTTTTCTGTAATTCGATGTCGTTGTCCACTTGCGCCGTGGGAAAAAAGTTAAATATATGTACCTCTTTGGCCACTGACCCAATACGATTTACACGCCCAATGCGCTGCATGAGTCGGGTGGAGTTCCAAGGGGTATCATAATTGACAATCACGTTGGCTCGGTGCAGGTTTACTCCCTCGGCCAACACTTCGGTTGAGATAACTACCTGATAGTCATTACGCTTCGTACCCGTGTAATTGGCATCAAAATTCTCGCGGATAATAGGCATACGGTCTTTGCGAGTATGACTGTCCACGGTCAAGATTTTCTGGCTGATAAACTGGGGTAGTTTTTTTGCTAAATAGTCGGTGGTTTCTTTGCTTTCCGAAAACACCACCAATTTTTTTTCGTGGTTGATTTCAGTAAACAAGCGGTTTTTGAGGTACTCAACAAAGGTGTCGAGTTTGGGGTCTTTATCGCCAATTGCCTCCCAGAGCGTTACCAATTGGGTTAATATGTCTTGATCTTGTTTCAACCCACTTTCAAAACCTACTACAAAATCATCGGGGGCGCAAATTTCGATGGTGGGGTCGTTGAGTTGCCGTTCCAATACCAAATCTAAGAGTTCATCTTCTTTGCCGTCGTTGATGTACTCGCTCACTGGGAGGTTGGGAGCAATAAAAATACGGCCTTGTTCAAACATGGTTATCATGGCTTGATTGGCCTGTAAGAATCGTCCCAAAGAAGATTTGAAGGCATGAAAACTGCTGTCAATACGCTTGACGAGCATGGTTTTCATGATTTTGGCCAACTGCGTCGCAATCATATCGGCTTTTTTGTACTTCTGTTTTTTGGGAGGTGTCAGAAACCCAATGGCGCGGTAACGGTTGTAAGTTAGGCCCAACGTGGGGTGGGTGAGCAAAAAGATGGTCTGGTCGTAAAGTTGTTCGAGCACTGGGTCTAACTGATAGAAAATTTTTTCGGGGCCGCGCACGTCAGGAAACAGAATGCCCTGCGCCTCCAAATCTTTTGAATATAACTCGTGGGCGTTGAGGTCGGTACGGGTACGCCTCACGGTGAGTGGTTCGATAACTTTGCTACGAATGTCGGTATAAATCAGTTTGACAGCCACCATGGTTTGGGCCATGTCAGGGTCGTTTTTTGCCTTGCGGTAAGCGTCTATCTTTTGTCGGAAAAAGTGCTGTAAATTACCCACTTCGAGGGTAGAATCTTTACTATCTTGAAACAAATATACCAAACTGGCCACATCTTCGGGACGGTTGTTGAGTGGGGTAGCCGACACGAGCATCACTTTCTTATTAGGATGTGAACCATCGGACAGGGTACGACGAGCAGGGGTTTTACAGATTTTTTGGAGGTCGTTGTAAGCATCCGAGGTGTCAGACCTAAACTTGTGGGCTTCGTCCACAATCACCAAATCGTATTTTTCAGGATTACGCACTTTATGCAAGCTACCGTTGGTGATGATTTCATAACTCTCAAAGCCAAATTTGTCAAGGGTTTCTTCCCAGTTACCTTTGAGAGCGGGTGGCACCACAATGAGTGTGCGAGAACGATGTTCGGGAAAGCCGTTTTTGAAATAAAACTTTTTAGCAATGAGCGTGGCTACAATAGTTTTGCCCAAACCAACGACATCCGAAAGAAAAAAACCGCCATGGCGTTCCATTTTGGTGTAACCATCATTGACAGCATCAGTTTGGTACGAGAGCCGTTTGAAGCCCTTAGGTAAATCACCTGCTGAGTTGGGGTCAAACTCAATACTTTTGCCAAAATATTCAACCAAAAATTTTAGATAAACTTCGTAAGGCGTAAAGGCATCATTGAGGTAGGTCTGTTCTTTGAGTTTTTCGACAAACGCTTCGCTAACGGGCACGCCTTCTATCCAAAGTTTATCAAAGGTTTCGGTAGCAAAGGCAATGTCAGTATCGTCACGTAGTTCAACATTGAACTCAAAATTTCGCTGAAGGCCTGCATCGGTCAGATTACTCGACCCCGTGATGACAGACCCGTAGCCGTGGACGTGTTTGGTTTGCTCGCGAAAGATGTAAATTTTGGCGTGAATGTTTTGTTTGGGATGTACCCTGAGTTGGAGTTTACCCGTGGCCAAATCATGAATAAACTGTAACATTCCATCTTCGATGTGTTTGGTGTAGGTAGCTTGCTGAATATTTTCGCGGAGTGAATCAAAAAACTGTTGTTGGGAAAGGTGCGCATCCGCTTGGAAAAGAACACCATTTTTTTGTGCTTCGGCCACCAATTGGTCAATATTAATACCTACCAAAATACGAATTTCTTGGGCTTTTTCGATAAACGGACGAATATGAAAGTAGCCCGTGGCGCGGAAGTAACCCACAAGAGCGTCGAAGAAGTGAATGTTTTTATATTGAAAAACGCCCTCTATTTTTTGCAGGAGGGTGTTGTCGGTTTCATTGGTAAAAAACTTAGTAGCCATATAAGCTTCGATTAGAAGAAAGCTAAATTAAAAGAAAAACCAAAATAGATTGGTTAGAACCACTAAAAAAACCTTTTTTTTAAATTGCTTATAAATTAAAATACGAATCCTACCCTTTCCGATAACCAATATTTTTAATTCAAAAGATTAATACATCAAATTTCCAAGGGCATAAAACAAAAAAAGCCCAGATTTCTCTGAGCTTTTTTGTTTGTGTTGGCGGTCCGGACGGGACTCGAACCCGCGACCCCATGCGTGACAGGCATGTATTCTAACCAACTGAACTACCGGACCAATTGTCTTCTGTCTTTTGTAAACTTTGCATGACAAGCATTTATTCTAAACAACCGCCAAACGCTTTGTGAACTACCAGACCAATATTTTACTTTAAGAACACTTACTTTGTGTTGGCGGTCCGGACGGGACTCGAACCCGCGACCCCATGCGTGACAGGCATGTATTCTAACCAACTGAACTACCGGACCAATCATCTTCTGTCTTTTGTAAACTCTGCGTGACAGGCATGTATTCTAAACAACCGCCAAACGCTTTGTGAACTACCGGACTAAACTGCGTTTTTTTTACTTTTTTGCGTTTTGGTATCGCTGAAAGTGGTGCAAAAGTACTATTTTTAACTTTCAATGCAATACTTTTGCCAACAAAAAAACAGACTTTTTTTTGAATTATTTTCAATTTTTAAGACATAATTCTGATTTTTAAATAGTTACAAGCTCAAAAAAAATGACAAAAATTAAAGACATTACTTACTTTTTAGAAACCATAGCCCCATTATCCTACCAAGAATCATACGACAACGCTGGTCTCATTGTGGGTAACCCTACAGCCTCCGTTACCAATGTGCTCGTTTCGCTTGACTGCACAGAGGCCGTCGTCGATGAAGCCATTGCCAAAAACTGTAATTTGATTGTTGCCCACCATCCCATTGTATTTAAAGGGTTGAAAAAGTTCAATGGACGAAACTACGTCGAACGTACGGTTATCAAAGCGATTAAAAACGACATTGCCATTTATGCCACGCATACCAACCTCGATCACGTGGTCGGTGGCGTCAATTTTATGATTGCCGAGCGCTTGGGCTTGCAAAACGTCCGCATTTTAGCCCCTAAAAAGGATTTGTTGATGAAACTTGTCTTTTTTGTTCCCGTTGAGAATGCCCCAGAAGTCGTGGAAGCCTTGCATAAAGTAGGTGTCGGCCAAATCGGGAATTATGATCATTGTAGCTTTAGCGTCAATGGGACAGGTACTTTTCGCCCCAATGAAGCAGCTACGCCCTTTATTGGGAATGTTAATGAAATCGAACGTGTAAATGAAAGCCGAGTTGAGGTCATTTTCCCTGCTTATTTGGAAGCAACGGTGATGCAAACACTCAACGAAACCCATCCGTATGAAGAGGTGGCGCACTATCTTACGCTTTTGCAAAATACCAATCAAGAAGTAGGTGCAGGAGCAATTGGTCTTTTATCAGAAGGCATTGCTGCTACCGATTTTTTGGCCTATCTGAAACAAAAGATGCAACTAAATGTCATTCGGCATACCGCCATTTGTTCCCCAATTATTCAGAAAGTAGCCGTTTGTGGAGGCGCAGGAGGATTTTTGTTGAACGACGCTGTTCGCCAACAAGCTGATGTTTTCATCACTGCCGATTATAAATACCATGAGTTTTTTGATGCCGATGGCCGCATCCTTATTTGTGATATTGGGCACTATGAAAGCGAAGTTTTTACAAAAGAATTATTGCAACGATATTTGTCGAAAAAATTCATTAATTTTGCGACAATTTTGTCGGAAACTATTACCAATCCAGTAAATTACTACGTGTAAGGTGTCGGTTATCGGACGTAAAGAATGAAATTCTAAACTGAAATAACCACACTTCAAACCCAACAAATATGGAACTGACCGTCGCGCAGAAATTAGACTTATTGCTCAAATTGCAGCAAATTGACTCCGAGTTGGATGACATCAAAAAAATACGCGGCGACTTGCCCGAAGAAGTTCGTGATTTAGAAGATGACATTGCGGGGTTTGAAACCCGTATCGGAAAGTTCAACAACGAAATCAGTGTTCTTGACGAAGAAATTAGCCGCCATAAAGCGACCAAGAAAGACGCTGAGAAGTTGATTGCTCGTTACAAAGAACAACAGATGAACGTTCGTAACAACCGTGAGTACGACGCCATCACGAAAGAAATGGAACTTCAGGCGCTTGAAATTGAACTTGCCGAAAAGAAAATGCGGGAAGCAGAATACAAAATCAAAGCTAAGAAGGAAGAAATCGCAGGAACTGATGGTCTTTTAAAAGAACGTCGCGAAGATTTGAAAGCGAAAAAACAAGAGCTTGATACCATCACTTCTGAAAGCCACGAGGACGAGAAGCAGTTGTTGGATCAGCGCGAAGCCCAAGCCCAAAAAGTAGAAGACCGCTTGTACAAATCGTACACGAAAATTCGTAACAACTCCGAAAACGGATTGGGCGTAGTGAAAGTAAAACGTGGTGCTTGTGGAGGTTGTTTTAACGTAGTTCCTCCTCAGCGTCAGGCAGATATTCGTGAAAAGAAAAAGATTATTGTTTGTGAACACTGTGGACGTATCTTCGCAGATGTTGACACTGAGTACAAATAGTTTATTGTACTTTTCTAACACAAAAACGCTTTGGTATCGTTACCAAAGCGTTTTTGTGTTTATGAGCATTCGTAAAAATTTCACAGTAACATAATCGCCTGTAGTCCAAATAGTCTGTTTGATTGTATTACTATTGTTGCCGCACTAAATTTTATTTATGAAAACTTCGTCTTTTGGCCTTTTATTATTGTTGGCAGGTTTTGTTCATACCAACCTCTATGCACAAATCAACTACACAAATGCCAACATCCACTCCCACAATGATTATCAGCAAGCAAACCCATTTTGGGGTGCGCATACGCTTCAATGTGGCTCTATCGAAGCTGACCTTTACTTGCACAATGGAGAGTTGGTCGTGGCACATTTGCCCTCGGAAGTAAAACCCGACCAAACACTCACAAAGATGTATTTACAGCCTTTGCAACAACAGCAAAAGGCGGGCAAGGGTTATTCTTTCCAGTTTCTCATTGACCTTAAAACCCCTGCCTCTCCTACACTCGATTCGCTGGTGAGTCAGCTGAGTCGTTACCCCGAACTTTTTGGCGAAGGGAAAAACGCACGGGTGGTCATCAGTGGCAGCATGCCAACTCCTGCCCAATTCGCCAATTACCCTTCCTGGATTTCATTTGACGGACGTTTTGAACAAACCTACGATGCCGCAACCCTCAAGCGTGTTGCACTCATTAGTGCGCCGTTTACACTCGTATCTCGTTGGGACGGTAAAGGGCTTTTCCCCAAAGAAGACCGCGAAAAAACCGTTGAATACGTCACGCGGGCGCGTCAACAAGGAAAAAAGGTGCGTTTTTGGGGCGCTCCTGACAACGAGGCCATTTGGAAAGAACTCACTGCCCTTGGCGTTGACTGGATTGGAACTGACCGCCCACAGGTATTGTCTGATTATTTCAAAAATAACAAACCAGCTGATAATCAATACGCGTATCCATCATCGCCTTATACGGTGTACCAACCTACTTACCGTAGTGATGGTGCTACCAAAACACCCAAAAACATTATTTTTTTAATCGGGGATGGCATGGGGCTTGCCCACATGCAGACGGGGTTGGTCGCTAATCACGGTCAACTTCACTTGGCTTTGTTCAAACGCCTAGGCTTGATGCAAACCCAACCTGCGGAAGGCTATATCACCGATTCGGCTGCGGCTGGAACGGCTTTGGCTACTGGGCATAAAACCAAAAACGGCACCATAGGCATGGATGCGACCTTGGTGGCACGACCTTCGTTGGCGGTTGTTGCACGACGCAATGGCAAAAAAACGGCGGTTATTTCTTCAGGTCCCATTACTGATGCCACCCCTGCCGTTTTTTATGCCCACCAACCCAAACGCAGTATGCAAGAAGAAATTGCGGCAGATTTTCTAAAGGAGCCTACGGATATATTGGCAGGTGGAGGCAGCAAATATTTCTTTGAGCGCAAAGACAAAGCAAATTTGGGCGATTCATTAGTGGCGCGTAATTACTCCGTTATTCGTCGGTATGCCGATATTACTTCTGAAACCAAAAAAGACAAGTTTGTAGTTCTTGACGACCAAGCAGGGCTTTCTATGGAGAAAGGGCGGGGCAATTTTCTACCTTTAACCGTAGGAGAAACGGTCAAACATTTTAAGAAAAATGCCCCAAAAGGCTTCTTTATGATGGCTGAAGGTGCTCAAATTGACTACGCTGGACATGCCAACAACGTCTCATACGTGATGAATGAAGTCCTTGATTTTGACCAAGCTGTAGCAGAAGCCCTCCGTTTTGCCGACCAAGACGGCCAAACGCTTGTTATCGTAACGGCCGACCACGAAACTGGTGCCATGGCGCTTACGGGTGGTAGCGAAAAAGATGGAATGTTAAAGGCTAATTTTGGTTCAAAAGGCCACTCTGGCATCATGGTTCCTGTGTATGCCTATGGCCCTCAATCGCAGTTATTTGGAGGAATTTATCAGAATACCGAGCTTTCTGATAAAATAAAGTCATTGTTGGAGAAGCGTAAATAACGACACCAACGAATGTGAGGTTTCCTTCACTCCCTGATAGGCGTATTCAATCGCCTCAGGGAGTGCCATTGGGCGGGGCAAAATTGACCTTGCATACGAAAGTCCCAACGACTGTATGTCGTGGGTAGTCAGTAGGAGTGTTCCACATAAGGCTATCACAGGGATATTTCTTTCCTTGGCGGCTCTGGCAATCCCTGCAATCAACTTCCCTTGCAGGGTTTGTTCATCCATTTTTCCCTCCCCAGTCAATACCAAATCGACCCCTTCTAGTTGTTCTTCAAAGTGCGTTTGTTCCATCACGATTTTGACGCCTTCTTTAAGGTTAGCCTTGAGAAAAAATAAAAGCCCAAATCCTAGCCCACCTGCTGCGCCAGTACCAGGTTGGTACGCCAAATCTATCCCAAAATCGCGTTGAATAATTGCTGATAAGTGTTGTAATCCCGCATCTAAGGTTTTTACTGCTGCCTCATCCGCTCCTTTCTGGGGGCCATAAACATAAGCTGCCCCTGAGGGTCCAAAAAGCGGCGCAGTTACGTCGCAAGCTACATCGATGGTTACGTCAATTAAGGGACTTTCAGGCGGGATAATTTGTTCAATATGAAGTAAATTTTCGCCGATAGGCGCTAGTTCATTGCCTGTTTTATCGCAAAAACGCCATCCAAGTGCTGCCGCCATTCCAATACCTGCATCGGTAGTGGCGCTTCCTCCAATCCCCAAAATAATGTGTTTGGCTCCCGCTTCAAACGCCTTTATTATTAGCTCTCCAGTTCCGTAAGTACTTGTTTTTAAAGGATTTCGTTCTTCCGAACTAAGCAGTTTGAGCCCCGAAGCGCTGGCCATTTCGAGAAAAGCCGTTTGGCGATTGGGAGTCATTCCAAAATTCGCCCTGATAGGACGCCACAGCGGATCCATCACTTCCGTTTCTACAAAAAAACCACCCGCATCTTGGGTTAAAATTTCGGCCGTGCCCTCTCCCCCATCTGCCATTGGAATCGCAATTACTTCCGCCGTTGGGTTGGCGGCCAAAATACCATCACGCATGGCGTTACAAACGTCGAGTCCGGTCAGCGAACCTCTAAATTTATCAGGGGCTAAGAGGATTTTCATCAGGGCTTAAAACAGAATACTTTCATCGTCGGTTACCCTTGGCCGCATGTAGGTGTTGAGGGTGTCCAATTTAGGACCACCGCAACCCAAATTTGCTTCCATGCCATCGGGTTTATAAAAACGCTCGCGACGATACGGCGAACGCTCATTACCTGCCAAGTCAGGGTCTGCATATATTTTTTGCATATAAAGTCCCCAAGCAGGCATCGCAATCCGCGCCCCTTGTCCCAGCGCCATCGTCGTGAAGTGAACGTGGTTATCTTCACCACCTACCCAAACACCCGTTACCAAATTAGGAGTCATCCCCATAAACCAGCCGTCGGTATAGTCTGACGTCGTACCAGTTTTGGCCGCAATGTCATTGTTTTCAGAAAGTCCGTATTGGGTACGAAGACGCTGCGCCGTTCCCCACGGATCTTCAACGGCTCCACGCATGATAAACAACATTTGATACGCCATGCTTGGGCTTATCACCTCTTTTTCATCGACAGGAAACTCCGCCAACACTTGTCCTTCTTTATTTTCGATACGGGTTACAAAACGTGGTTGAACGTGTTTTCCTCCGTTGGCAAAAGTCGAATACGCATTAACCATTTCAAAAACAGATACGTTGGGTGTTCCCAAACAAATGGTTACTTCGGCAGGAATCGGGCTTTTTATCCCTAGTTTATGCGCATATTCGACCACTTTTTTAGGCCCTACCATGCTCATCAACCGCGCACTAATGGAGTTGACCGATTTGGCCAGCGCTTGGCGCAAGGTAAGTTCTTGCCCCGAGAAAGAACCCGTTGAGTTTTTGGGGCACCAATCACCGATACAAACCTGCGCATCGCGAATGGTCGTACAGGGCGTTACAAAGCTTTCATTGATGGCCGAACAATACACAAACGGCTTGAAGGTAGAACCTGGCTGGCGCTTTCCTTGATATACTTGGTCGTACTTGAAGTGTTTGAAGTTAATCCCTCCTACCCACGCTTTTACATCACCGTTTCGCGGATCCATCGACACCATTCCGATACGCAAAAACTTGTTGTAGTACTTAATCGAATCCAGCGGGCTCATAATCGTATCACGGTCGCCTTGCCACGAGAAAACCTTCATTTTGATGGGCTTGCGCAGTTCTTGCCAAATCTTCACCTCATCATCCCCATACACTTTCTTTAATTCGCGGTAACGCCAACTTCTGCGTACAGCCCTTTTTTCAAAATAAGGATCGGGCGCATAACCACCGTTTGTGCCTTTCACAACCCAAGGGTTCATTTTAAGCTCTTTGAAGTGCGTAAAAAACTTGGTCTGTTGGTCGCGCATGTGTTGGTCGGCTGCCTGTTCGGCATAATTCTGCATTCGAGAATCAATCGTTGTATAAATACGAAGTCCATCGCGGTACAAGTCGTAATCGGTGCCGTTTTCTTGGTTGTATTGTGTCAACCAAGTTTTCATCCAATCACGAAGTACTTCACGGAAATAAGGAGCAGGCCCTGTATTGTGGTTTTCGATGTAAAAATTGAGGGCAAGTGGTTTCAGTTTATTTTGGGCAAATTCCTCAACCGTTAAGAAACCATATTTCATCATTTGCCCCAACACCACATTACGGCGTTCCAAAGCCCGCTCTTTAAACAAACGAGGATTAAAACGAGAAGGGTTTTGCAACATTCCCACCAGCAAAGCGGCTTCGGGGAGGTCGAGGTTCCAAGGTTCTTTTTTGAAGTATGTCTTTGCAGCGGTTTTAATCCCATCGGCGTTGTTACCAAACGACACCGTGTTTAGGTACATCGTCATGATTTCTTGTTTGGTATAATTCCGCTCCAAGCGCACCGACAAAATCCACTCTTTGGTCTTGGCAATAACGGTTTTTATAATCGGCAAATCACCCAACGAACCTTTGTATTTGTCGCTGCGGGTTTGAAACAAGTTCTTGGCCAATTGTTGCGTAATTGTACTTCCTCCCCCCGTTGTACCTTGGTCGCTTGACACGAGCCCTTTGAATACCCGAAACATAGAACGGGGGTCGATGCCTGAGTGTTTCACAAAACGCGCATCTTCGGTAGCGATAAGCGCCTTTACAAGGTTAGGGGAAAGTTGATCAAACTCAACAGGCGTCCGATTTTCAATAAAATATTTTGAGAGCGTCTGCCCGTCGGCCGAAATGATTTCCGAAGCTACTTGACTTTCAGGATTTTCGATGGCTTTTAATTCAGGCATTCCCCCAAAAAGCCAAAAGAAATTGAAATAGACTGCTACCAAGTACAAAACAGCGCTTCCGATAATAACGGTAGCCAATTGCCAAAATCGAATGATAGGTTTACGGTACTTTCCGTTCAAAAATGCCATAGTAGATGCTTAAATAATACGCCTCAGAACGCAATTATACGGTTTTTAACTGTATTTTTTTTATAATCATACAAAAAACGTGCAAAACTCGGCATGTTGTTTTACAAAACTAAATACCCGCTTTTACCAAACCTTTTTAGGGCACAGTTCGTTGTTTAATGTGTATTTAGATTGACTACATATCATGGAAAAAGCCGAAAAAATCCGTAAGTCGTATATTGATTATGTCCTTGAAAACGGACAAACTCCTGCTTCCTTTTATGCTTTTGCCAAAAAATTAAAAATGGCAGAGGCTGAACTCTACGAATTTTATACGTCGTTTGAGTCTATTGAAATGGATGTATGGAAGTCTTTTTTTGACCAAGCCCTTAAAACTGCCGAAAATGACCCGACCTACCAAGGGTATAGCGTCCGCGAAAAGTTGTTGGGCTTTTATTATACATGGGTAGAAGTGCTCAAGGCCAATCGGAGCTTTGTTTCATATAGTTACCGAAAACTTCCTCAGCCAGTCGCGGCCAAAAATCCCCAAGAGCTTCGTCTTTTTAAAGAAGCCTTTTTTACGTTTGCGCATGATTTGATGTACGAAGGGCGCGAAAGTAAAGAAGTGATTGCTCGTCCCTACATTGCCAATAAATATCCCGAAGCAGTTTGGCTCAACACGCTTTATATTTTAGACTTTTGGGTAAAAGATACCAGTCGAAATTTTGAATTAACGGATACCGCCATCGAAAAAACGGTGAATACGGGCTTCGATTTAATGGGGCGTTCGATTGTGGATACCGTAGTTGATTTAGCAAAATTCATGTATCAGAACCGATGAAAACACAAGATAGTATCCCCACCTCCAAAGTGGCTCGGGCCACTCAATTCTTAAAAACAGGGGCAAAAATTGGCGGGAATTACCTGAAATACAACGTCAAAAAAATCATTGACCCCACTACGACTCGGGAAGAATTGCACCAAGACAACGCCACCGACGTCTATGCGTCTTTGAGTGAATTGAAGGGTTCAGCCTTAAAAGTAGCCCAAATGCTCAGTATGGATCGCAGCGTTTTGCCCCGCGCGTACGTCGATAAGTTTCAAATGTCGCAATACTCCGCACCGCCGCTGTCGGGGCCGCTGGTCGTGAAGACATTTAGGAATTTCTTTGGCAAAGCTCCGCACGAACTCTTCGACCAATTCGACATCAATGCGGCCAATGCAGCCTCTATTGGGCAAGTACACCAAGCCTCGAAAAATGGTCAGAAACTGGCCGTCAAGGTACAATACCCAGGCGTAGCCGATAGCATCAGCTCAGATTTGAAAATGGTCAAACCCATGGCAGTGACTTTGTTTGGCCTCAATGAAAAAGACGTAGAACGATATACCGAAGAGGTAGAAACCAAACTTTTGGAAGAAACCGACTATGACCTTGAATTGCGTCGTTCGGTGGAAATTTCGGAAGCGTGTAAACACATCGACGGGCTCATTTTTCCCAAATACTACCCCAACCTTTCGGCCAAACGGATTTTGACAATGGACTGGTTGGACGGGTTTCACCTCAAAGATTTTCTCCAAACAAATCCGTCTCAGGAGGTTCGCAATCGGATTGGACAATTACTTTGGGATTTTTATGACCACCAAGTACATAGCCTCCGCCAAGTTCATGCCGACCCGCACCCTGGCAATTTCTTGATGCGCGCCGATGGTACAATGGGCGTCATTGATTTTGGCTGTGTAAAAGTCATTCCTGACTACTTTTACGACAATTATTTTACGCTTATCAATCCTGACACGCTGGATGATGATCCATTGATCGAAAAAATCTTCTATAACCTCGAATTTTTGGTCAAAGAAGACAAACCAAGCGAAAAAGCCCTGTTTAAAGATTTGTTTAAACAAATGATTGTGATGTTAGGCAAACCTTTTGCCGTCGATGAGTTTGACTTCGGCGATCATACTTACTTTGATTCGGTCTATGCATTTGCCGACGAACTAGCCAAAGTGGAAGAAATCAGAAATTCAAAAGTAGCGCGTGGTTCCAAAGATGGCTTGTACATCAATCGTACCTATTTTGGACTCTATTCGATGCTGAATGAGTTAGGCGCTAAAGTTAAAACCACACGTCCTGATTGGCTACGAAGTAAGAAAGAAATGGCACTTATGTCATAACAATTCACAAAAAAGCCATTGAGGACAGTTCAATGGCTTTTTTGATTATTCTAGTTTCAACGTTTTTATATCCTCTACCAACTGATTGATTTCCAGCGGAAGTGTGCCATTGTAAATTCCTCTTATTCGAAGATTTTTATCTACTAATATGACGTTTTCGGTATGTAAAAAATCGTTTTCGCCTTTTCGTATCCCCAAATTTTCATCCGCAAAATACGACCGACGCGCTGTTTCATACATGTCTTTACGATTTCCTGTCAACAACTCCCATTTACTTGCCTCAATTTGATGCTGTTGCGCATAAGCCCGCAACACAGCTACCGAATCTCGCTCTGGTAACACACTGAATGACAACAGCTTTACACCTTTATCGTTGCGAAATGCACGTTGTAATTCTTTCATATTTCCCATCGTTCGCGGACAGAGACTTGGGCAAGCCGTAAAGAAAAAATTAGCCACGTGAATTTTACCCCATAAAGAATCCGAATCCACCCATTGATTCGCTTGATTTTTAAAAACAAATTTCTTCAGCTGGTGGATGGTATCCATTGAGGCCGACGATTCTACCCAATGCGGGGTAAAATCGGGCGTGTGATAATAGGGCAATCGGGTTGTATTTCGTTGTTCAGTTGTTGGTTGACAAGAACAAGCTATGAGTACTACAAATCCAGAAAAACAAAAACGTGTCAACATGGCTGAAAATAAGTACGTTATATTTTTATTGAATTTGCCCCCCGTTCGTTTTCTCCCATGCAGCCTTTGGCGCCGAGCAGCCCAAATCGCCGTCCGTTCTGAATGACATAATTGGCTTTGATTTGCCCATTCACGTACCACATTTGTTGTTTCCCTTCGGGTTGACCTTCGTTATTGTAAGTGCTTAGGCTATACATTTGCCCGTTTTCAAACCATTCGTGATGAGTTCCTGTGGCTACGTCCTCCGAAAAATGATAGTCAAATTTCGGAATTCCATTGGGCCACCAACCTTTGTGCAAGCCATTTTTATGGTTTTTGTGGTAGGTTCGTTGTTCGGCTAATTGCCTATTTTCGTACCATTTTCGGTAAATCCATGAGCTTACTTTGGATTCACCCCTAAACTTATCAATCGACTCATACACTTCCATAAACACCTCTTGAGCGACGTCTTCTGCTTCTTCGGGGTGCTGAACAATGGCCAATACCGTATTAAACACTTTCGTTTGATAGTGCTCAACCAAGTATCGAAACGCCACCGCTTGACGTGATTGAAGTCCTTGAAGAAGTTCTAAATCGTTCAAATGGAATCAGATTTATTCGTTTAGATGCACCTTCCTCTAAAAACTTGCGGTCAATGGTGATTTTTTTTTGGAAATATTTCAAACGCAGGATACGGAGTCCCTTCTAGGGACAGAATTCCCAGTTCGCCTACCGTACGTAAAAGCGTGGCAGAAGCCACTGTACTTGCCGACAGACTCCGAAAAACTTCTGATAACCAATCTTTTGTAAAATCTGTCGATTGGCGCGGGTCTATTTGTTTTGAAATGGGAATTTGAACATCCGAAAGGGAAGAAGCGTAGGGATTGGCGCGGGCTCGTAGCGAAATAAAGTTGATGTGAACGGGTTTATTATACAAATGTTCGGCACTTTCTGTTTGGTATTGCAGCGTTTCGGCATTTTCTAATATCGTAAGATTGTCAAAAGCGTGTGCCTGCGGATGGTAGGAAAACGTGACAAAATCGGCTTCTTTGGCCTCAAAACGGTTGCGGTTTAGTTCCGTAAAATTGTAATTGGTACCTACCCCAAATTTTATCTTTGGAAGTTGTTTCTTAAATACTGGAATTAGATCAATGATTCGTTGCGGCGTAGTTACCTCATTTTTAGAAAACAACAACACACTACTGATATTCAAGCGATTCTGTTGACATATTGACACAAATTCTTCCAAGTTTTTTTCCTCCTCTTCCCCTATCGTAAGGGCTACTTCCAAAGGTAAACCAAGGTCAAAGGCATTTTCGCAATGGGTAGAAAATTCAGTAATCCACGAGGCGGAAGGAAGTGCAAGGTCGATTCGATAATGCGTCAACTGTAGTTTTTTCAACTGGTCGATGACTTCCTTTGCCAATTCTACCGACTCAACCGACGCCCCAATTCCCAACTGAAAGGTAGTTGTTTTCGAGGGCAAAACGGTTTGTTCTGGCTTCATTTCCAAAGATGGATTTTCGACGGGCGGATGAAGCGTAATTCGTTGAAAAACAGTATTTCCTTTTTTATGCAAAACAGGAAAAGGTTTGGACAAGGGTGTACAAAACGTTTTAAAAGACGCATCTCCCCAATTTCGCTGGTCTTCGGTTTCAAACGTATCTCCCTCAAAATCCATTCGATACGCCGCTCCATCCTCCACTTGCCATGTCATCGAACGAATCATCAGAAAAGGGTCTTCTGGTGAAATGTATCTGGGAAAAATGGAAGTAGAACTAGAACCATCTTCATGAAGAAGAGAAACGGGCTGATTAGCAATTCCTTTGATAGGATGTAACACGCAAAACCCAGCTCTGTTGCTCCGCACGTCTATCAATGCTTTTCCAGAAATTTCAAAGCTAATTGTGCCATTGTCAGCTCCGTTGATAGCTACCTCCCACTCAAAAATCGCCGTAGAAGCTTCATCTACATGGTTACACTTATAATGAATTTGAAAGCTAGTATCATCTTTTTGAACAACTTCATCAAAAATGACTTTGTCAAACGTGCCCCAATTGTGGTCACGTAAGGCAAAATAAATCATCCGAACTATTTCTTTTCCTTGATGTTTTAACTGACGAATGCTCCCTTGTTCGTATAAAAACGCATACTTGCCCGCTTGTAATATCATTAACAATTTGTTTTGAATTAACATTTAAAACCAAAAAAGGCCACTTTTTATATCAAAATAGCCTATCATTTTATCAAGAACTTACTGTACTCACTCAACAACTTTTGGGTGTTCTTGGCATTTGGCTATTCATTAATTGTACTTTTCCAATTCACAATTTGGGCTTTATTTGTATTATTCCGACCTTTGTGGTACATTCATCAAACAGCAAGACCATGATCGCAATTAATTTTGAATACATAAAAGCCTATTTTGAACTTGCCAAATCAACCAACTTGTTCAAACGCTTTTTGACTTGGTTTCTACGTCATCAATCAGCCTTTGAAACCATTGCCCGTACTGGACAACCCTTTGGAGGAAACGTCTTTAAATAACCCATAAAAAGCAAAACACCGCGCCCAAACTAAAAACCAAAACTTCGTTCGCATTTACTCTATCGTGCGCGGTGTTGCTTTATATCATGTAGAATTAGTGTTTTTCTTCCCAAATCTGGCAAAGGTTGACGATTACCTCGACTGCTTTTTGCATGTCTTGGACCGAAACCCATTCCAATTTTGAGTGAAAAGCATGACCACCCGTAAAAATATTGGGGCAAGGCAAGCCCATGAAGGAAAGTCGAGAGCCATCGGTTCCGCCTCGGATGCTTCTTTTTAACGGAGTCAGCCCTGAGCGGTGGATTGCTTCCCATACGTATTCCGAGACATGCGGGTGATTATCAAGCACTTCTTTCATGTTTCGGTATTGTTCAATGACCTCAAAATCGGCCGTTGAGTGGGGATATTGTTGTAAAACTTGGTCAAGAATCCCTTTGAGGTAGGTTTCTTTTTCGTGAAGACCTGCCACCGTGAAATCACGAATGATAAAGCCTAGGGTCACTTTTTCTTGGATTCCTTCGATGTTTGTCGGGTGGATAAACCCTTGTTTTTCTTCGGTTGTTTCGGGCGAAAGGCTATCTTTTGGTAAGGCCGCAATGACATCGGCGGCTATTTTAAGGGCATTTTCGAGTTTTCCTTTGGCAAAACCAGGGTGAGCACTGATGCCACGAATGGTAATTTTTACGGCGTCGGCACTGAAGGTTTCGTCTTCAAACGAACCAAGACTTTCGCCGTCAATGGTATAGCCAAAATCGGCGCCTAATTTGGCCAAATCCACTTTGTTGGTTCCTCGGCCAATCTCTTCGTCGGGCGTAAAGAGGATTTTAATCGTACCGTGCTTGATTTCAGGGTGTTCCAACAAATAACGTACGGCATCCATAATTTCGGAAACACCCGCTTTGTTATCAGCTCCCAATAAAGTGGTGCCGCTGGCAGTTACAATGTCATTGCCAATTTGCGCCTCTAAATCAGGGTGTTCCGAGCGACGAATCACCTGCGCAGGGTCGTCGGGCAACACAATATCAGAACCATCCCAAGCTGCATGTACCAAAGGTTTGACACCCGCACCAGAGCAATCGGGCGAGGTGTCCACGTGCGAACAAAAGCAAATGACAGGGACATTCAACTTGGTTGTATTGGCGTGGAGGGTTGCATATACGTAGCCGTGTTCGTCGAGGTGGGCATCCACAACCCCCATTTCAAACAATTCGGTCACCAACATCCGACTCAGGTTTTTCTGTTTTTCGGTCGAAGGTTGTAAAGTGGAATTAGGATCTGATTGGGTATCAATTTGAACGTATCTTAGAAACCGTTCGAGTACTGTTGATGACATATTTTTGTTAAATTAAACTTGCAAAGTCTTGGTTATTCTAGGGCAGGTTTGAGCTCATCGACGGTAACGGTACCTCCTGCGTGGGTAAATTTTAGTTTTTTTCCAGTCCCATCCTGTGCTTGCTGAACTCCCCAAAGGGTCAAGCCTTCGGTACTGTAACGGGCTATTTTGTCTTCTTCTTCAATCTGCAACACATTTTGAGGGGCATAATAGGCATATTTTGTCTCGTTTTGACTACCACTGAACGTCGCAGGAATGGTTTTAATGGGAGCCGCCACTGTGGCATCTTTCTTTTCTGTTTCCTCGGGTTGCGTAGCTTGATGCTCGCGCACAAACGAAGCAAGTTCCGCACACAAAGCGGCTACTTTGGCTTTCAGCCCATCGTTAAACATGTCGCCAATCATCACCATTCCTGATTGCCACTGCCCCATTCCTCCCAATTCGGCACTGTTGAATTGCACTTGAAAACCACTTGTGGTTTGTAATCCTTCCAGTAACGTCCGTACAGTTGCTTCGGTTATCTGGTATTTGGCGGCGATATCGTGAATTTTTGACATGGCAGTATCTGATTTTTGGTTAATTATATCGTATGAATACTAGTAAAAAACCATACCAATCCTATTTATAACTGCTTCAACAACTCCCAATCTTCGATTGCTTTTAGGTATAAGAAATCAAGCAAAATACCATTGACGTTATTGATGAGTCGGTGCCCTTCCAAAAATGGCAAAACACAAGTTACAATTCGCTCATGTTCAGAGGCTTCGCCCATAAATCGCTGATCGTACGACATAATTTTTTCTTTGGGAAGCTCAATCTCACAATAAAAATAGTACATCGCTTCATCGCTTGTACCTGTAGAAGGATACGCAGGAGCATCCATGAGCCTAACCAACTGACTTTGTGAGACTTCAATCCCTGTTTCTTCCCATACCTCTTTGGCAGCTACTTTGTAGGCGTCCGATTCGCTGTCGAGCATTCCTGCGGGATGTTCGTAGGTAAGCGACCCGTCACAGATACGACGTTGACGTACCAAAAGCAAATATTTTTCCTTCGTTCGCTCATCAATCAAACATACCAAAACGCAAAGCACCTCTCCTTTTAAAAAACAAATAGGGGGAATTTTATCACCTTCAGGCGTAGTGGCATCGAGCATGAGTAGTGAAAACAATGCCTCACCTTTATGGTTGTGGCGGGTAAATTTTTCATCAATTTGATGAATATTGAGGCCATTTTTCAACAATCGACCTTTCCAAAGATTAAATTTGTGGGAGTCAAATACGTTTTCTTTCATCCGAAGCAAAATTTAGCCACAAAGTACGACAATATCACTCATTCTCACATAGTCTCATTTGTTCATTTTACATGGAACTTTCTATCTCGACTCCCGCTATTTTATTTTCAACGGTCTCGTTGATGATGATTGCTTTTACGAATCGCTATTTGGCGATTGCGAGCTTAATTCGTGAGCTTCACGATAAATTTCGACAAAATCCCGACAAAAATTACGTGGATCAAATCAAGCACCTTCACCGTCGCGTGCATATTATTCGCAACATTCAGTTTATCATTGTCACCAGCCTGTTGCTAAGTGCGGTTTCGATGTTGGCCATTTATTTGCATTACCAACCCTTTGCCCAAGCCCTGTTTTTTGTGGCTCTTTTGATGCAGATTGTCGCCCTTATGCTGTCTATTTGGGAAATTACGATTTCGATTCACGCCCTCAAAATTGAATTGAGTGACATGGAAGCCCAACTCGGAAAGCGGTTCGATTTATTTGGTCGCTCGCGAGCTAAAGAATAATTTTTCAGCTTCCGTGCAACCAAGCTGTGCTTTTTGGCATCTTATATCAAAAGCCATTTTAACACTAAAAAGCACACAACCATGAAACGCCTTTCCATTTTTGTTTTCGCCTTTTGCGTATCTCTCGTCAGTTTTGCACAAAAAGAAGTTTCAGCCAAAAGCATTTTTGAGGCTATTGACAAAAAACAACAAATCCAATACGACGGCGTCGTAGTTGTAGGAACACTGGATTTAACCGAATTATCCAACAAAAAACGCAAGAATAACAAAGCGTCTTGGGACGAATACAAAAGTACAGTCGAAGTACCCGTTGTATTCAGAAATTGTACTTTCAAAGGAGATGTCATTGCGTATAAAAACCTCTCAAAAGACGGCAAGCGTAAAAGTATCGCTGGTTTCAACATCGAGATGGGCGAAATGAGTACAACCTATTCCACTGATTTTACCGAAAACGTGGTGTTTGAAAACTGTACTTTTGAAGGAGATTCTGAGTTTAAGTATTCAAATTTTGCGCGGGTTGCCAACTTTTCGGGTACGAAATTTAGCCAGCAAGCCAATTTCAAATACGCGCATTTTAAAGGAGAGGCGTCATTTTCGGGCAATCAGTTTAGCGAATATGCCAACTTTAAGTATGCGGATTTTGACGACCAAGTATATTTCAAAAATGCTCGCTTCCGCGACTACGCCGACTTCAAATACGCTCATTTCCACGACGGCGTATCCTTCAAAAGCGGCCGTTTCCAACGTCATGCCGACTTCAAATATACGAACTTCTCAAATGACACTGACTTCCAAAGTACCGACTTTGAAGGCTCTACCGATTTTAAATATTCCAATGGCAAACGCTACGTAAGCCGTTAGGAGACGAACATAAAGCGACAAAAAAGGGAGGTTCGACGCCTCCTTTTTTGTTTTGGTAGGTTTTAGACCCAAAGCAGGGCGATTTGATTTAACTTGCAACAAATCAAACAACTAAAACCCATGAAAAAAGCGCTATTCTTTGTCGGATGCTTGGTCGGTTTTTCGGCCTTTGCTCAAGACAATGCGGGGTATCAGCTGCCTCCCAAAAACCTAGCTGATTTGGTCACGGCCCCTCCTACTCCTTCCGTGAGTGTTGATAGCAAAGGGCAGTGGATGCTGGTCTCGGAGCGAAACACCTCCACAACCACCATCGCAGAACTTTCACAGCCCGAACTTCGATTGGCAGGTTTACGCATCAACCCCGCCACCAGCGGCCCTAGTCGCGCCGTGTTTATCAACAACCTCAAGCTCCGCCGCGTAGCTGCCAATGCCACCGACGTGCAGGTGACTGGTTTACCCACCAACCCACAACTGTCAACCGTACAGTGGTCGCCCGACGAAACCAAGGTAGCTTTTACCAACACCACCGACTCTAAAATTGAGCTTTACGTTTTAGACATCAACAGTGCTGCCGCTCGCAAAGTAAGCGACATTGCCCTCAACGCCGTTTTGGGAGTTCCTTATCAATGGTTGTCTGATAGCAAATCGTTTATCATTCGCGGGATTCCTGCCAGCCGTGGGGCTGCGCCCGAAATCAGCCGCATTCCGACGGGGCCTACGATTCAAGAAAACCTTGGAACGAAAGCCCAAGCCGCTACTTTCCAAGATTTGCTCAAAAACCCTTCGGATGAAAAACAATTTGAATATTACGCCACTTCACAAGCCATGAAGCTGGGACTCGACGGAAGCCTACAACCGATTGGGAACGTTGGGGTAATCGCGACCTCTTCGCCTTCGCCAGATGGTAAGTATGTTTTGTTAGAAACCATTCATCGTCCGTTTTCGTATTTGGTGACGGTCAATCGTTTTCCTTCAAAAGTTGATATTTACGAAACCACTGGGACGTTTGTAAAAACACAAATTGACATTCCTTTGCTCGAAAACGTGCCTTGGGGGCCTGATGCAGCGCCTTCGGGACAGCGTGGACACAACTGGAGAAACGATGCTGCCGCAACACTGTACTGGGTAGAGGCCCGCGACGGTGGCGACCCTAAAAAGAAAATCGCTATCCGTGATGTAGTTTTGACTTCAGACGCTCCATTCACGGGCGAGCCTAAAGAAATTTATGCGGCGGCGTTCCGTTTTGGCGGCGTAACCTGGGGCAATGACCAAACGGCCCTTTTCTCAGAACGCTGGTATGCCACCCGTAAAACCATAACCAAATTGGTGAATCCAAGCAGTCCTGCCAACCCTGTTGTGTTGTTCGACCGTTCGTCAGAAGACCGTTATAACAATCCTGGTTCGCCCGAATTAAAGAAAAACCAATACGGAGAGTACGTACTTGACATTACCCCAACGGGCGACATTTACCTCACAGGCCAAGGTGCTTCGCCCGAAGGAGATCGTCCTTTTGTTGACTTATTTAACTTAGCTACTAAGCAAACCAAACGTCTTTGGCGTTCGGAAGCCCCTTATTTTGAGCGTCCAATCAGCATTTTAAACGCTGAAAAAGGGCTGATTCTAACCTCACGTGAATCACAAGAAGAACAACCTAACTATTTCATCCGTAACCTAAATCCTGCACAAAAAAAAGGTAAAAAGCCTGCCGAACCCGCGCTAACGCAAGTGACGTTTTTCCCGCATCCTTATCCGCAATGGAAAGGTATTCAGAAACAACAACTTCGCTACAAACGCTCCGATGGCGTGGATTTGACCGCAACTTTGCTTTTGCCTCCAGGCTACAAAAAAGAAGACGGGCCATTGCCTACGTTTTTGTGGGCATACCCTGCCGAATTTAAAAGCGCTGCTGCCGCAGGGCAAGTGAGTGGTTCGCCGTATCAGTTTAACCGTATCAGCTATTGGACAGGTGCCGCTTTTGCCACGATGGGCTATGCCGTACTTGAAAATGCTTCCATTCCAATCGTGGGTGAAGGCGACAAAGAACCAAACGATACCTACGTAGAACAACTGGTGGCCAGTGCCAAAGCTGCCATCGACGAAGGCGTACGCTTAGGAGTAGTTGACGCCAACCGCGTCGGTGTAGGTGGCCACTCGTATGGCGCCTTTATGACCGCTAACTTACTCTCTAACAACAACTTATTTAAAGCAGGCATCGCGCGTTCGGGTGCTTACAACCGTACGCTTACTCCGTTTGGTTTCCAAAACGAACAACGTACTTACTGGCAAGCCCCCGATGTTTACAACAAAATGTCGCCATTTATGAATGCTGACAAAATGAAGACGCCGTTGTTGCTCATTCACGGCGAAGCTGACAACAACACGGGGACATTCCCCATTCAGTCGGAACGTTATTATAATGCGCTGAAAGGAATGGGCGCTACGACCAAATTGGTCTTTTTACCTTACGAAAGTCACGGTTATACGGCCAAAGAATCGCTATTGCACATGCTTCATGAAATGGGCGGCTGGCTAGATAAGTATGTAAAAAATGCCTCTGCGATCAATACAAATACCAAAACGGGTAAAATGTCAGGAGAAAAATAGCCCAATACTATCACTTTATTGAAAACCTAACCCTAGTTCGCAAGGACTAGGGTTTTTCTTTGGTACATTTGACTCCGAAATCATAAACTCACATACTTAATGAAAACGTTACTTATTTACACGCTTGTTTTGGTTGGTTTACTACTTACCACCACTGAATTTGCCCTTGCGCAACGATGGGAGCAAATTGGGAAGAAAGGGGATTGGGAAAACACCCTTGATGTCGTTGCGATGAATGGTTTTTTGTACAGCATCGAGAAAAATGGAACCCTTTTTAGAACCGATAAAAACGGCAACTATGAGCAAATCGGGGCAAAAGGTGAATTTGACAATGCTAATTTCTTGGTTGCCATGGACGGCGAAATTTGGACGGTTGAAGACGGTGACTTGTACCGCACCAATCCACGCGCCAGTACGTGGCAACGAGTTGGGAAACAGGGCGATTGGAAAGAAACAGCAGGCATGGTTTCTCTCAACGGAAAGCTATACAGCATTGAAACCAATGGAACGCTTTACGAAACCAACAAAGATGGCACTTGGACGCAAATCGGAGCCAATGGCGAGTTTGGCGAAGCCGAAATGTTAGAATCAATGGACAATCATTTGTGGACAGTCGAAAAAGGAACACTCTATAAAACCAATATACGATTGCTAAGATGGCAACAAGTGGGAAAAGTCGGGGACTGGGCAAATACCGTTGCGATGGTGGCTGACGGAGGTTATTTGTGGAGTGTAGAAAAAGATGGAACGCTCTTCAAAACGGATAAAAATGGAGCTTATCAGCAAATTGGCGAAAAAGGTTTACTCAGCGAAGTAACCCTCATTGTAGCCATGGACGGAATGCTGTATGTAGTAGAAAACGGAACGCTTTACCGTACGAGAGGCTAATTAAAGTAATTGACAACGGAAGCCTCAGCGAAAGTCGCTGGGGCTTTTTGTTTGGCAAGAACTATTGTTTTGTATTTGAAAATCGTCCAAGAATGAATTACTTTGCAATAAGCAGTTTAGAAAGATGAACTTTGACGCATTTGGCAATTTATTCCCTTACGAAATCATTCACATTGATAGAGCTCGTTTTGAGAAAATATTCGTTGATAATTTCTCCATATCCACTTCACGGAGACCTATTTTCAATAATTATCTAGCATTTATAGACGTTTTAAAAAACAACCTACAAACACCTTTTTATCAATGGATTGATGGAAGCTTTGTAACCTCAAAGCAAAATCCAAATGATATACTTTAGGGTGGCTACATTTATTCTCAAAAACACGTGTTCAAAGAGACGGCAGGAAGTATGAGAAAGGAATTATTCAAATAAATTTCGATGACTAATCATGGAAACTCCCATTTCACAAATCGAGTATTTAAAAGAAGATATTTTTGATGTTCTTGACCTTATAGACCGAGCTAATCGTTCTATTGAACGGCATCAATCATTGAACCCATTGGACGTGTTGGCTATCGAAGGCTTTAAACGGGTTCGTGAACAACATGCGTCTAGATTAGATCAGTTAATGGCTCAATTTGGTCTTCATCTTGCAAAAACAAGTGATGATGCAGGCGAATATCACTATGCCATGGCATCTTAAATACCATTGTTAAAACTATTTTAATTATTTTACATGACTGCACTAGAAATCGTTCAACAGTATTACACCTACTTTAATCAAAAAAACTGGCAAGGCATGTTAGACTTGCTCCATCCCCAAGTTCGGCACGAGCCTAATCAAGGAGAAGTCCGCATCGGAAATGACAAATTCACTGAGTTTATGCAGAAAATGGACGATGCCTACGACGAAACTTTGACTGACATGGTCTTCTTTTCATCATCAGACGAAACCCGAATTGCGGCCGAATTTGTCGTAAATGGGACCTATAAGCAAGCAGAGGAAGGTCTCCCACCCGCCCACGGCCAAAAATATGTATTGCCCGCAGGTGCATTTTTAGAAGTAAAAGAGGGAAAAATCACGCGCGTTACTACCTACTATAATTTACCACTTTGGATTAAATTAGTGTCTTAACCACCAAAAGACAAAAATGCACACAACACTTTCTTTTGACACCAAACGCGGAGCTGAAATTGCTTCGGTATTTGAAGGACTGGGGAAATTACGAATCACCGTTTTTCGCGATTTTCCCTACCTCTACGAAGGCACCCTCGAACACGAAAAAGAATACCTTCAAACGTATGCCAATTCAGAACGTTCGTTTTTATTTTCGGTATATGACGGCTCCGAAATGGTAGGCGCGACCACCTGCATTCCATTGGCCGACGAAACTCCCGAA
The DNA here is from genome assembly GCF_000482465.1 of Runella limosa DSM 17973. GTDB lineage: Bacteria > Bacteroidota > Bacteroidia > Cytophagales > Spirosomataceae > Runella > Runella limosa. Next base: position 263,386 of record NZ_KI519428.1, on the reverse strand, counting down.
GTACGCCTTCCTTTTGAAGAAGCAGGATTTGACATTCATTCCATTTTTTATTTTGGAGAAAGTATTCTCTTACCTGCATACCGTGGAATAGGACTAGGCCACCGTTTTTTTGACGAACGTGAAGCCCACGCGCGTAGTTTTGGTACGTTCACCACTACTTGTTTTTGCGCTGTAGTTCGCGATAACCACCCCGCCCAGCCCCAAGATTACCGTCCAAACGACGCTTTTTGGACAAAACGAGGCTACGAAAAAGAGCCATCGTTGCAAAGCTCCTTTGAATGGCTCGACCTCGGAGACACTGTGCCTACCGTAAAACCAATGATTTATTGGATACATCGCTTATAAAATTGCTTTTTCATCAATGTCCCTCACCCTTGCCACCGCCCAATACCCCATCACCGAACATAAAAATTGGGACGAATGGGTGCTTCATACCGAGAAATGGGTAGCCCAAGCCGCCCAACAAAAAACCCAATTGCTTCTTTTTCCTGAATACGGTTCGATGGAATTAGTAAGCATCCTTTCGCCCGAAATCCGTCAGGACATTCGCCAACAAGTGATTGAATTAAGTGCCTTGCAAGGAGATTTTTGCCAAGTTTTTGAGGAGTTAGCCCGTAAATACCACGTTTGTATTGTTGCTCCAAGTCTTCCAGTTGTCGAAGATGGCAAGCCTTACAATCGGGCTTTTGTATTTTCGCCAAAGGGGTTAATAGGACATCAAGACAAGTTTTTTATGACGCGTTTTGAAGACGAAGAATGGGGAATCCAATCTGCGCCAAAGGTGCTCACACTTTTTGAAGGAGATTGGGGAAGCTTTGGGGTTCAAATTTGCTACGATGTCGAATTTGGCATTGGCGCCCAACGTCTTTGTTCAGCAGGGGCATCATTAATTCTCGCTCCGAGCTGTACCGAAACCATCCGAGGAGCCACCCGCGTTCACGTAGGTGCGCGTGCAAGGGCCTTGGAAAACCAATCTTACGTAATTGTTTCTCAAACTGTCGGGCTTGCTGAATGGTCGCCAGCGGTGGACATTAATTATGGCTACACGGCCATGTACTGCCCTCCCGATAAAAACCTGCCCGAGGAAGGTATTGTTGCCCAAACGCCTCCACAACAAGCAGGCTGGTTAGTAGAAATGCTCGATTTTTCGCTCATCGAAACCGTCCGCGCAGATGGGCAAGTCTTCAATTACCAAGACCACCAACGCCTTCATAATCAATTCATCAGCGATGACATAACACTCATCAAGCGGTTGATTTAAGTTCTTTTTCTTGCAAAAAAATAAGATTAACACCTAACAACTCAGCCATGATACACATTGCCCATCAACGATTAATCAATCAGAAAATCATTGACAGAGGTTTTCAACAACCCCAAGATGCGGTAGAATTTTTGGGCGCCGTACAAGCACAAGACTATCCCATGTCCAAATGGGCAGTGGGGATTCGTACAAAAAACGCTACTGACAAAATGGTAGAGCAAGCGCTTGATGAAGGCTTGATTTTACGAACCCATATTCTTCGCCCCACTTGGCATCTTGTATCTCACAAAGATATTCGCTGGATGCTCGCCCTGACCGCACCGCATATCCATCAAATTTCGGCGCATTATAACCGAAAAATGGAGTTGAGCAATGATTTATTGAATCTCACAGACGCGTTATTGGCCAAAGCCGTTGAAGGTCACAAACACCTTACCAAGGCCGAATTAATGGCACATTTAGAATTAGCAGGCATCAATACTTCAGAGGGGCGTAGTTCACTCATTTTGATTCATGCCGAACTTAATGGAGTCCTTTGCAGTGGTAAACAAAACGGAAAGAATAACACCTATGCCCTACTCGAAGAACGGGTAACGCCTACCCCGAGTTATACCCGAGAAGAATCTTTGGGGCTTTTGGCTCGTCGTTATTTCCGTAGCCACGGCCCCGCAACCCTCCACGATTTTGGATGGTGGTCGGGCTTAAAAATCAGCGATGCCAAGGCAGGTCTGGAATCTGTTAAAGGTGAGTTTGTATCTGAAACCATTGAAAATCAAACTTATTGGTTTGTTCCCGACAACCAAACAGCATTACAGCCCTCGACTTTTTTGCTTCCTGCTTTCGACGAATTTATGGTAAGTTACAAAAACCGAGCAGCCTCCCTCGATTCTACAAACGTTTCGGCGGCCATCACCGCCAATGGAATTTTTAAACCCATTATTGTCGTTGATGGACAAGTCAAAGGGCTTTGGAGCAGAACCGTCCAAAAAGAAAAAGTAAGCATTCAAACTCATTTTTTTTCTGATACAATAACCGACCCTCTTCTAACCAAAGCCGCCAAGGAATTTGCGTCCTTTTTAGGAAAAGAAATGACGTAAGCCTATTTATCCCTTCTAATTTCCTCTCATTCATCACACATGCAAGCACCCCAAACAACAACTTTTACATCTTACCAAAAAATTGTTATCGCCCTCTTAGCACTCACTCAATTTACGGTAGTTTTAGACTTTATGGTCATGTCTCCGCTGGGAGACTCCTTGATGAAGTCCATGAAAATATCTCCAACACAATTTGGATTTGTCGTTTCGAGTTACGCCTTTAGTGCGGGAATTTCTGGCTTATTAACAGCAGGTTTTGCTGACAAATTTGACCGTAAAAAGCTCCTTTTATTTTTCTACACGGGTTTTATCATCGGAACACTTTTTTGTGGATTGGCACCTACTTACGAAACCATCGTCGCCGCTCGAATCATTACGGGTTTATTTGGTGGCGTTATTGGCTCGATTAGTATGGCTATTATTACCGATTTATTCTCGCTCCAACAGCGCGGGCGGGTCATGGGTTTTGTCCAAATGGGATTCGGGACAAGTCAGGTTTTGGGAATCCCTATCAGTTTATATTTGGCCAATGGCTGGGGCTGGCAAGCGCCATTTATTATGATTGTCGGTCTGAGTATTATATTGGCCGTTGTCATTCTAAAAATACTTCAGCCTATCACCGCTCACTTGGCCATTCAATCAGAGCGAAATGCCCTGTCTCACTTGTGGCATACCATCGCAAAACGCGACTATCGAATTGGATTTATGGCCACCTCTTTATTAGCGATTGGTGGTTATATGATGATGCCTTTTGGTAGTGTTTATGCCGTCAATAACTTAAAAGTAAGCCAACAACAATTGCCCATTATTTTTATGGTAGCAGGCATTAGTACATTGATTACGATGCCTATGATCGGGCGTTTGAGCGACCGAATAAGCAAGTTTAATTTATTCACCATTGCTTCCGTTTGGATGGTTATTATGGTGCTTATTTATACGCGCTTGCCCGTTATACCGCTCTGGGCTATTATTATTTTCAACGTTTCAATGATGGCTGGGATTATGAGTAGAATGGTACCCGCTACCACCATGACATCGGCAATACCAGACCCACAAGACCGAGGTGCATTTATGAGTGTGAATGCTTCTTTGCAACAAATAGCGGGAGGATTAGCGTCTTTTATTGCGGGTTTAATTGTGGTTCAGCCCACCAATTTTAGCCCGCTTGAACACTACGATACACTCGGAATTGTAACCTCAAGTATTACACTGCTTTGCATAGGAATGATGTATCGGGTCAAATTACTGTTGGATACAGCTAAATAAAAAAGGGAAAGCCACTGTTGCAGTGGCTTTCCCTTTTTTGTACAAAGAAATAATTAGACGGGATTAATCTTCGTCTTCGTCATTTCCTTTTTTGGTACGAGGTTTCTCGTCAACAAGCTTTGCAAAAAAACCAGTTCCGATTCCGTCCAAATCTATTTTTTTAATTGTAAAATGGAATTCAGTTGTTCTGTAAGCCAATCCCAATCTGATAAAAATACCTTTCAACAACAATGAAAAACCACGGCCGATTTTTACAAGCTCGAATGCAGTTGGGTCACTTTCGTCTGAAGGGATAAGATAAAGACCAACAAATCCTTTTTTGTTTTGATCTACACCTACTTTAAAACGAGCTGTCAAGGTAGATTCAACGCCCAAAAATTCGAGGGTAGGTAAAGGCAAGCTCAATTTACCATTTGAAGTAATATGTGCTTCTGGAACAAAAACTTCCTCTTTAACTACTCTTGTCTTTTCGACAAAATTATCCTCTTGTGTGAAGAATTTAATTTCTTTCTTTTTCATTGTTATTTTTTAATATATGTTAAGATTACTTTAACCACAAAGGTAAAAAAATAACATTTCAAAGCAATTTTTCTTTAAATTAAAATGGAAAGTCAAAAAAATGACTTTCCATTTTGGAGTTTTTCTAAGAAAGCAATCTTAATCAAACGAGCCATATAATTGGGCTAAAAACTTTTCTCTTGATGCTTCTAAAACAACCTCCATATTTGGTTTAAGCTTGAGAATATTTGTATGATCTACAATGGTTTGTCCACGGGTGAGCCCTTCACCCAAAACTACTTCCACATAGCGTTTTTTTATGTCCGTTGCGACCGTTCTGTCTAGGGCAATAGCCACGGTTATTGGGTCTGGTAAATCAAAGCCCATTTCCCCTGTTATCTCCGATGTAAAACGTGCTTTTGCACCTTGAATATCCACCACAAAATCGGCCAAAGGTTTTTGAATATTCCGTAATTCTTGCGTTGCTTTTTGGTCAAACGCCGCATATTTTATGGAAATATCCCACCCTACCATTGTCATATTCATGCCCGATTGAAACACCATTTGGGCAGCTTCTGGATCCACCCAAATATTATATTCTGACACAGGCGTGATATTTCCATATCCAAAACCAACTCCCCCCATAATCACACACGATTTTATTTTAGAGGCAATTTCTGGTGCTTTTGCCAAGGCCAATGCCATGTTTGTCAACGGACCTAACGTGATGATTTCTATCTCATTAGGAAACTTATTTACTGTATCAATGATGGCATCTACGGCATGTCCTTCCAACGGTTTGCGGCCTTTTAAATCCAACCCAATGTCGCCCATTCCATCGTCTCCGTGAACAAACTGAGCGGTAAATAAAGGACGAATCAAAGGCTTTTCGGCACCCAAATATACCTTCGTTTCATACTGGCATAAATCAACCATATAAAGCGCATTTTGTAGGGCTTTATCGGCTGGCACATTTCCCGCCACAATCGTTATTACTTCTACCTTTACATCAGGCGATTTCATCGCCATCAGCAACGCAACGGCATCGTCCGAGCCTGTGTCTGTATCAATCAACAAATGTCTCATTGGCTATTTCATTAATATACACTAATCTGATTTTTGTTTGTTTTCATTTGCGAGTAAGCTACTATTACAACGCTCACCCAATGGTTTCACTTTCTCCAACTTGCTGGCGCCACATGGCGTAATAAAGCCCTTTTTGAGCCAACAAATCGTCGTGATTTCCTGCTTCTACCATTTTCCCTTTTTCAAGCACAAAAATTCGGTCAGCGTGCATAATTGTGCTCAAACGGTGGGCAATAAGAACGGTAATATGCTGTTCATTATTCGACAAATCACGAATTGTTTGCGTGATTTCTTCTTCGGTCAAAGAATCTAAAGCTGACGTAGCTTCATCAAAAATCAACAAATTGGGGTTTCTTAACAACGCCCGCGCAATGGATAAACGTTGCTTTTCTCCGCCCGACACTTTCATTCCTCCTTCTCCAATCACGGTGTCTAAGCCATTATCAGCACGGTTTAAAAGCGAATAAGCTGCTGCTTTTTTCAACACATCTAAACAATCGGCATCGGTAGCAGATGGCTTCACAAATTGAAGATTTTCGCGGATTGTACCTGAAAACAACTGGGCATCTTGTGCCACAAACCCAATTTGTTCTCGAAGCTCATCTTTGTCAATTTCTCGGCTATCTATTCCGTTGTATTTAATATGTCCTTGCTCGGGATCATACAAGCCTACTAAGAGTTTTATGAGCGTAGTTTTACCACTTCCCGAAGGCCCCGCAAAAGCAATTGTTTCTCCTTTTTTAACCTCAAAACTAACATCTTGTAAAGCCGTTCTCGAAGCGGTCAAATGTTTAAATGAAACGCCCCGAAAATCAATTTTTCCAATTTTTGTCAGCGTCGCAGGTTTGGCAGGTTTTGCCTCAATAGGACGGCTCAAAATTTCGCGAAAATTATTTAACGACACCTCTGCCTCTCGGTACAGTTGTATCACATTTCCCAACTCTTGAAGTGGCCCAAAGATAAAAAATGAATACAATAACAGTGAAAAATATTGCCCAATCGTCAGTACTTCTTTAAAGATAAGCCAAAGCATCAGCGCAACAATACAACTTCGCAGAAAATTAATGGTTGTACCTTGAACAAACACAAGCGTCCGTACAAATTTTACTTTACGAAGTTCTAATACCAGAATTTTTTCAGTATTTCCATTCAAACGCTTTACTTCTTGGTCGGTAAGTCCCAAGCTTTTTACCAACTCAATATTTCGTAACGATTCCGTAGTACTTCCCGCCAATGCCGTCGTTTCGGCTACAATTTTGGTTTGAATTTTCTTGATGCGTTTACTTAGCACTGAGCTCAACCACGCAATGATCGGAATTGTCAAAAAATAAACGGGGGCAATGGGCCAATACACGCTCAGGGCGTAGAAAATCACAAACGTAATACCAATCACCGATTGAAAAACGACGTTTACGACCGACGTAATCATGCGTTCGGTATCGGTTTTGACTTTTTGCAACACACCCAACGTTTGCCCACTTCTTTGGTCTTCAAACACTTGATAAGGCAAGGCCAGCGAGTGTTTAATCCCATCCGTATAAATCTGCGTACCAACACGCTGGGTAATCACACTAATAAAATAATCTTGAAAGTTTTTGGCAATCCGTGAAACCATTGCGGCCCCAACTGCCATTCCAACATATTTTAAAACACCCCATATATAATCGCTTTCGTTGAAATCCTTGATGTGCGACGCATAACGATCGATGACTAAGCGATAAATGTAGGGATCGAGCAGGGAGAAGATTTGGTTGATAGCGGCCAATGTCAAGGCCACAAAAATAAGTTTCCAATAAGGTCGGAGGTAGCGGTAAAGTATATCCATGGGAGCAAAACACCAACCTAGTCCATTATGTTCCTAAAAACAAAAAGAGGCTGTCCCAAAAGCCTAGTATCACCAAATTATCTTCGGCCTCTGTTCAACCTCACCCCCTAAATCCCCCTCTCCTTTCTGGAGATGGGGACTTTTTAAGCCCTTCTCCAGAAAGGACGGGGCCGCCCGAGCGGAAGGGTTGGGATGAGGTTGAAACCAAAGAATATTTTGTAACCTATTACTTTTGAGACAGCCTCTTTGTATTACTAAACTTTTTATTGCTGAAAATACTGCACCGCACTAACTGCTTCGATGTAGTCAGCGCCTACTTTCATGTGCGCTTGGTGTTCGGGAGAAGCACCGTAAAGAGGTAAGTCCTTCTTATCTCCAAACGTAAAAACATAGACATGCTTTACGTGGGCGGGATCTTTGGTATCGTCCACGACACCCCATTCGTACGACCGAACCATTTTTAATTTAGCTAATCCTTTAAAAGATTTATCAACCACGCCGATTTGCGTGTCAGACGTTCCTGACTTGAACGTCACCGTTACTGCATGTTTATACAGTTTTTCGGATTGCTGGTAAGAGGCAAATCCGTACAGGCCGAGCAGCAGTGCTAAGCTTAATGCAAAAGCAACCACTTGAAAACGAGACGGTTTCATTAGAGTAGAGTAAACCATGGGTTAGAACAAAAGAAAATCAAAACTGCCAACTAATGCTCAACTTGGCATTAAATGGCGTTCCTGGGGTAAAATGGATTTCTTCCACAGGCTCCGTTTCGTTCTGAAGGCGGCTTTCGGTCGCAAATTGGGTTTCTTTCCATTGGGTATTGAACATATTTTGCACCGATAAACCTACTGAAAAACGATTTTTGGAATAATTCACCAAGGCATCCGTCACAAAGTAGCCCTTGGCCACAATGCTATTGTCCTCATTTGCAGGTCGGTTGCCTATATAACGATAACGTAAACTGCCACTAAAACCTTGTTCTGTTTTTAAAGTTAATCCACCTACGCTCGTAAAATTAACGGCCAAAGGCAGATAATTCTGGCCTTCGGCTTCGCCTACGGCGCGTGGTTTGGCCCAGTTGGCATCCAAATCAAAGAACAATTTTTTCGATAATTGATAGCGCATAGACACGTCCACGCCTTTGCGCACCGACTTGCCCGAAGGCTCCACTACACCCGCATCACCGACATAAACAAATTCTTGGTTGAGCCACAAGTACCAGTATGAGGCGTTAAGGAGCATGCGCGGGAATGGCTTCCAAATCGCCCCTAAATCAGAACCGTAAGCGGCTGGCAAAACCTCTAAGCCGTTTTGAGCCACCACCGCGCGGGTATCGTTGGAATGAAAACCTTTGCCGAGGTTTACGTACAACTGCACATTGGGGTTGTAGGTATAATATACGTTCAATTTGGGCGAAACGATGGCCGCGTTGGCTTTAAATTTCGTATTATTTTGGAGTTTGTCGAGGTATTGGTTGTTAAAATAATCAAAACGAACCCCCGCCGTCGCCGACAAACGTGGGCTTAATTGGATGGTTTCGTCCACATACACGCCCACATTGGCTTCGTTGACATCGCCTAATTTGATGGCTTCCAATAGTTGGGTGCGGTCTTTGGTCCGCGACAATTCCGAACCGTTGGTAAGGTCGTGGCGGTAATTAAGGCCCGCATTAAAGGTGGCTTGCTTGTCGCCAATGACGTGACCTATTGAATAATTGGAGTTATAACCCCACAAATTTCTACCTTCTTTTTGGCGAATTTGATCACCATTTACGGGGTCAACCAAGAAGAAGGTGAAGTTAGAATAAAGTTCAAAATTGTAGTTCGAGTAAAAGAATTGGTTCTTCCAAACGTGGTTGCGCTTGGTCAATGTCACCAATTCCGCGTTGACGTTGGTACGGCTGGTCTCGCCACCTTCGTTGGGGTCAATTGCCCCATAAAAACCAATCGAGCCATCGGCTACTGAGCGGTCAGGGATTTGCCCCGAAGCATTCCACTTGCTCCAAAAAGTCGAAGCCGTCAGCGTCAGGTTGGTATTTTGGGTTAAATGCCCGTGGTATTTTCCCAACAAATTGATTCGGTTGAAATTCTGAGGAGCTTCAAAATACGCATCCGAGTAGTTGTATTCACCCGCAAGATAGACATTGTGCTGGTTTGTTTTCAGCACATTAACCCCCGACACCAACCGATAGGTGTTAAACTGCCCTACTTCGGCTTTGGCAAAACTGCGTTCTAAAGTCGTTTTGGTACGAAAATTGGCCCAGCCCGCCGTAGCAAAATTTCCTTTGTCGGTATCGTATAGACCCTTTTTGAAATCCACCCCTTCAATCAATTCTGGAATAATAAAGTGCGCATCGGCATACCCTTGGCCGTGCGCGTGCGACACCATGTTGATAGGTACACCGTCCACCGTCAGACGAATATCAGTTCCGTGGTCAATGTCAAAGCCACGCAAGAAAATTTGTTCGGCTTTGCCTCCGCCCGCGTGTTGACCAATGACCAGCCCGGGCACAATCCGAAGCACTTCTTGGGAATTATTGATGGGGCGCGTTTTAATGTCAAGGCTAGAAATCACTTGTTGGTGCTGCGGATTGGAGGCCGACACTTTTACTTCACTCAGTTGGACTTGCGATTCGGACAGTCCAAATTCCAAGTTTACACTCTCATCTTCTTTTACTATTACTAGCTGATTTTGAGCAGAATAACCCACAAATGACACCTCAATTCGGTACGTATTGGGTTCTAAATTATTGATTTGAAAAAAGCCCGTCGCGTCAGTCGTTGCTCCTTTTTTAGAATCTGCCACCACGACGGTAGCTCCTACAATGGGTTGTTTGGTCGATTTATCGATAACCCTCCCGACCACGCTTCCAAGGTGGGCGAAAGCGACATAAATACTTAAATGAAGAACAAGTAGTGTGGAAATAAATTTTTTCATGAATTTGAAATAGCGTTTGTAAATAAGTTCGGCAAAGTTAGCGACTGAAGATGTTACTTTTTATAACTAGCATTGTTTTTAGAAAATATTTTCTAAAAACAATGCTAGTTATGACCCGATTTTACAAACGAGCCAACCATTCAGTCACAAAATTGGGACTTTCCTGTATTCGTTCTACCATCCAGGCAAATGCCAAAATCATCATCATAACTGCTCCTACAGTACGTATAAGGCCGTAAGAGGAGGTTTTGGCCAATAAAAACAACAAGGGAAATGCCACCACAATTAGGGCTAGTTGCATCAATTCAATGCCTATATTGAACCCTAAAATGCTCAGTACCATTTGAGTAGTTGATAAATCAAGATTAGTGAGTGTTTCGGCAAACGCTAACCCATGAACCAAGCCAAACAAACCCGCAATGATGACTTCACGTTTAGGATAAATGGGCTTCAACGCATGAAACGCCGACACCAAAATTGTGATGGCAATAAGTACTTCAATAGGTTTAGCAGGAAAATGTAACCATTGAAGTGACCCAATGAGTAAAGTCAGCGAGTGCCCAACGGTAAACGCCGTGACAATTTTCAGAAGATTCAATAAGCTGGCTTTCAACTCCATACGTTTGTGCCAACGACCCTCCGAAGCAACCAGCATGGCAGGAAAAAGAAGCGTCAAAACAAACAAAAGGTGGTCGGTGCCTTCGGCGATGTGGTCAATGCCCAAATGCACCATGTTGGTAAATCCTTTCCAGCGGCTTCCTTCTGCTAAACTCACCAAAAACGGATTCAATTTGTTATTGACTACATCCCACTCAATGACCCCAATCTGTTGGGTAAGGGTATCTTCCCGTACCAACCCCTGCGCCCAATCTTGCTTGACGTGAATCAGGGCTTTGTGGCTCGCCACTTGGTGCAGAATGACGTCATAATCAAAGAAAAAGTTGCGCAGGTCGTAGCCAAACGGAGGCACCATGTCAAACTGAACGACCAATTCTTTGTAAGTACCAACAATGGGGTCGGTGCTTTCCAATAGCTGCATTGAGCCAATCGTAACCGTCCAGGGCATTCCCTCAAAACTCTTGGGACGTATATGTTTTACTAAATACCTCCGAAGCGAGTCCCCTAAACGCGCTACTAGGCGTTCTAAATGATCGTTGACACGCATTCCAATCGCCGATTGAAGCTCGCTTAAAGGCAACAAAACCTCACCTGAAATGTGCTTTTCGTGAATGTTCAAGACGACCATAGAGCTGGGCATGGGATGGGCAAAGAGATAGCCCCCTTGCCCCCATTGAGAGAACAAAAATACTAACACCAAAAGCCCCCTGACCCCCAATGGGGGCATTTTTTTACGAAGCTGCGAAATTGCACTCCTCCCCCATTGGGGGTTGGGGGGCTGGGCTTTAGTTACCGCCATAATCTGATTTTCTATCTCTCCAAACTGAGTGAGGGTGAACACCGTTTTTGATGATAATTCCTCCTTGCATCGACCATTCAATCCATACACTTGGGCCATCAATCAACAAATAATCACCTTGCGCCGCCATGGTTGTACCTCCGTAGTAAGAAACGTAGGTTTCGTCTAACTCGGATTTGTATTTGGCCAATACTGCCGCAGCCGCTTTATCATCCAAATCATCGACATAAGTTTTAATCGCAGCCAACAATAAGTCTTTCTGAGCAGTGGTCAAGTTTCCAGCCTTTACCCCCGTTTTAGTAGTTGGAAAACTACCATCTTTTTGAGGGCCAACAATCAAATCATTTTGCGCCGCCGAACGCTTGGCCGTAGCTAGTTCTGTGGTACTCAAGCTTTTCATAAAATTAGCAAATGCCGCTGTTTCTTGTACCATAGGTTGTATAGTTTTCCCTGTATTGGTCGATGTCCAAGTTGGGTACGGTTCTGTTGAGCGGAACGACGGCGTGCCGCCTGTCATTTTGCCTCCACTGTAGGTATAAATGATGGTTCCGTGGTGGCCTCCAATTTGCAAACACCACAAGCCCGTTGTACTTGGCGTTCCTAAAAACCCGATGTAGTAATTACCCGAACCATAACCACTATCGCCTCCGTTGGCTCTTAGGTAATCATCAGCATCAATAATCCCTGCATATTCTTCACTTCCTTCGTTGGCACCTGTTCCCGTCGCTACTTTTAACAAGTTATAAAAAGCAGTCCATTGCGCAGTTGAAAACATACTTGACACCAACCCAACGCGTCCTTTGTACAAAGATTGGGGCAAATTACTCCAAAGTTTGGCCTGCGCGACGGTGTAAGTATATTGTGCCGAGGCCACCTGCGAAGAAGTCAAAGTAGTTTTAAACGCCTCGGCGGCAGCCACAATCGCCGCAATATCGGTATCCATTGACCAAACCGTACCTGTACCCGACGACGAACTTGCGGCAGATACCGTAAGCGACAACGTACACGATTGGCCACCTAATGAAATGGCAAAAGCAGCCGTCCCGCTGGCTGAGGGAGTCCCTGAAATGGCATAGGTCACTGAACCTGTTCCCGACACCAACGTACCTGCTGCTAACGTAGCGGTCAAGCCCGTAACGCCCGTAGAGGCAATTCCCGAACCTGCCGAATACCCCACTCCATTGCCTCCCGTATAGGGCACGGTGGCCGTTCCCGTAAAAGCAGCATTGGCTTGTGGCGTTCCTGAAAAAGTCACCGAAGCACAGGTAAGGGCCGTAACAGTCGCCGCTGAAGTCGTAGGTGTTGGGTCATCGGTTGACTTATTGCAGGCAATCAACAGTACAATCATGCTTACAGATACACTTGCGAGAAAATGATTGATTTTCATACTAACTTATTGAATTTGGTTTCAATTGGTTAGACGCAAGTTTTGAAATCTATGTTGAAAAAAATGGTTGGTTTGGAAGTGAAAAGGAAAAAAATGTAGGTGAATCGTCGTTCTTTAATGTTGTTCAAACCATCGCTTGAAGGGCGTCACTTTTTCTTTGCTGATGATAATCGGGAAACTCGCTTCGGGCTGCACTTTTACGTTGACTCGGCTATTAAAGTGCGATTCTATTTCGACTATGCTTTCTCGTGAGAGAATGTATTGGCGATTGGCGCGGGTAAATTCTGCGGGGTCAAGCTGACCTTCCAAGTCCTCCAACTTAAAATCAACCACCAGTTTGCGTCCGTCGTACAATTGACCGTACACCAGCCCATTATCAATAAAAAAGTAAGCAAATTCTTCGGTCTTAATGGGCAAGAGCTTATCTCTAAATTTCACTAAAAAGCTTTTACGGTAGGCTTTGGGCATAAACACTTGCTTCTGAATCAGTTCGTTCAGGCGTTCTTTTTGCATCAACTGTTGGTTTTGAAACTTCTCAATCGAAAAACGTAACGAGTCTTCGTCGATAGGTTTCAACAAATAATCTACACTGTTGTGCTTAAACGCCCGAATGGCGTATTCATCAAAGGCCGTCGTAAAAATAATGGGCGTTTTGAGCTGCACTTGCTCGTAGATTTCAAACGAAATTCCGTCGGCCAATTGAATATCCGAGAAAATTAAGTCGGGGTTTGGGTTGGAAGTAAACCATTTTATTCCATCGGCCACGCTTTCAATTACGGCTACAATAGCATGTAAAACGCCAATCTCTTGCATCAAAAACTTCAACTGACTAACCGCCGCTGGTTCATCTTCAACAATCACTATATTCATGGTATCAATGGTAAAACTACGCAAAACGCTTCGCCTTGTTGGATCTCGATTTCTTGATTGGAAAGTAGTTTAAACCGTTGGTTCAAATTGGCCAAGCCAATACCCGTCCCCGCCGAATGGGGTCGTAAATTCAAGGAATTACGCACCAACATCTTTTGACTATCCAACTGATATTCAATAAATATGCTCAGTGGATAGGCCGATGAAATAACGTTGTGTTTGATGGCATTTTCAATCAGAAGTTGAATCGAAAGAGGTGGAATTTTTACGGGCGCCTGCTCATCCACGTTTTTATAAATTTTGAGGTTATCACCAAACCGCATCTGCAAAAGAAAAATATAGCTATCCACCAAATCCATTTCTTCTTTGAGCGTCACCAGCGACTGTTCTTGCATCGTCAACGAATACCGAAGTACTTGCGAAAGTTTCTGTAAATAACGCTGACTTTGGGCTTTGTCTTCGTTGATAAGCCAACTAAGGGTATTGAGAGAATTAAACAAAAAATGCGGGTTGAGTTGGTTTTTAAGGGAGTTAAGTTGAACCAATACATTTTCGTGTTTAAGCTGTTCGTTTTCCAGCAAAACCTCATTTTTCTTTTCCGCTTCGGTCATAAAACGGCTAAAAAAGTAAGCAATAATCGCCATCAATACGCCGCGAACAACCACCGTCCCTCCCGTTTTGAGGGGCAAACCTATGATAAAAAAGTTGGCCAATGTCAGCCCAACACTATATACCAATAGTATAGCCCCCGCTCCTACCCACTGCTTAGTTACTGCTTCGTTTTTCTTTGTCGCTTCATAAATCCATTGAATAAAACCCATGGCAAAGGCAACACTGAATGCTATTTGCAAAAAAATATCCAATTGAACGATGGGACGGTTCAATCGAGGAAGGTTGATAAAAACGATGGGAAAATTGACAAACGATGCCACAAACAGGGCGATTCCCCAAACAAATCTTTTCTTCGTCATTATAGAATATCAAGCCTTTAGCTATAAACTCAAATGTACTATTTCTTATTCTAGCTACGGAAACAAATAAATCTGAAAAGGAAAAATTTGCCAGTGAATCTAATTACGGGTTGTAAGCAACCCTTCGCACAAGGGGCTATTTTCTAAACTTTGTCACGCGGGCATCTTTGATTACCCCTTTCCAATTTAATCCAAAACCAAAATTATAGACATTTCCATCGGTATCTTTGTGGCAAATCAGGTCGTAAGGATTTCTATGATTCAAACAAGGCGCTCCCGTCTCCATTCGACACTAACTTATCGGGTTGTGAGCAACCCTCAGCACTGTCACACGGTCACGACAATCTTGCTTTCGTCCCCACTCGCAGCTTTTTCCAAAGCTGTTTGGAGTTCATCCAAGGGAACAAAACTTGATATAATGTTGCTGGGAGTAACCACTTTTCGTTGTATCAATCGGATCGTTCGTTTAAAATCAGTAGGATGATGGTAGATAATCGAGGGGATAAACGTAATTCCTTCGCGCGCTATCCGTAAGGGCGTAAACTCCGCAGGGCGTTCTGATAGACCCACCAATATCACTTCCGAACCACGCGGAGCCGCCGCAGCTACTAACGTTGCTGTAGCAGCCGAACCTGCACATTCAAACACCGCAACTACCTCATTGTCAGTCCACATTGAAAGCAATATTTCGGCATCACCATTAGCAGGAATTGCCCCTTCTTGCGTAGCTTTTTGTAATTTTTGTGGGTTAATTTCAGTAACCAGAACCCGATAACCCAATCGAATTGCTAAATGACAAAGCAGTAGGCCAATCGCCCCAAGGCCGATGATTGCAATGGCATCACCAGGTTTGGCTGAAGCGGTAAAAAGGGCGTGAACTCCCACGGCCATGGGTTCGATACAAACGGCGTCAAGGTCGGAAATATCGTCGGGAACAGCCCACGCAAACTCCGAAGGAATGCACACATATTCGGCAAAACAACCGTTTTCGAGCAGACCCACTACGCGTTTGTTGGAACAAATATACCCTCGCCCGCTTTGACAGAAATCACACCGATGGCAGGGAATATTGGGCTCTACCACTACGCGCTCCCCTATTTCTCGACCAACGACGCCTTCCCCCAGCTTATCAATCACGCCCAGCCCTTCGTGACCGATGACAGTGGATTTTGTTAACTTTCGGTGTCCTAAAAACAAGTGAACATCCGACCCGCAAATGCCTACATTGGTGAGTTTTATCCGAACCTCCCCCGCGTTGGGCTCGGGCGTATCAATGGCGCGATGAACAATTTTTCTCGGTTCTTCTAAAAATGCTGCTTTCATTACTTTAATTTATCAGACTTTATGGCCCAAATACAAGCTCCCATGACCAATAATGGAATAGAAAACGCGACAAACAAGGCATTAATGCTCATGCCAGCGTCGGAAAAATAGCCAAAAAGAAGTGGCCCTAAAATAGCCCCTACTCGACCTATTCCAACGGTATATCCGACACCTGTGGCGCGGAGGTGGGTGTCGTAGAGGCGGGATAGCGTTGGCCAAATACCATTAAAACCTCCTTGCACAAAAAAGCCAATCAGGAGTACCAAACCAAAAATCAACCCTGTCGTAAGGGTTGAAAACGCATAGACTTGCATTACCGCAAAGGCGATTAACATAAACATCAGGATGGTTTGACGAAGCCCCAAACGGCTACCAATTCCACCCACGGAGGCCGACCCAAAAGCGGCCCCAATGTTGAGCATAATCCCCACCCAAGTCGCCAATTCAAACGGTAAACCCGAATCTTTGGCGATGGTTGGCACCCAACTCATCAGGGTATAAAGTGTTAGAAAACCAAAGAATGCTGCCACCCACACTTTTATGGTACTATCCTTATAATGAGGCAAAAACAACGCTTTTACTCCCACATTTTCTTGATTTTTGACGACAACAGGCAGCGCTTCTAAGTTCGGAAGCCCCATTCGTTTCAGCAGTCGATTAACGGAAGGTAACCTATCGGTGGTTGGATTTTGGAGCATGTAGTCAATAGAATCGGTCATGTAAAAATACACCAATACCCACATCAGCAATGAAATGCCGCCTGCCACCAAAAAGGCCGTATGCCAGCCGTACACTGGAATGTATTTTGCACAAAAAAGT
This sequence comes from Runella limosa DSM 17973, assembly GCF_000482465.1. Lineage (GTDB taxonomy): Bacteria > Bacteroidota > Bacteroidia > Cytophagales > Spirosomataceae > Runella > Runella limosa. Next base: position 246,629 of record NZ_KI519428.1, on the reverse strand, counting down.
CCCGTCAGAATTGCCCCAATGGGCCATCCTGCTTGCACCAATCCTACGTTAAAATCGCGGTATTTTTTGTTGGAAAACTCGGCAGCCGTAGCAGCCATGGTGGGCAAAATACCTCCAATGCCCAACCCCGTTATGAATCGAAACAGGAGCATAAGGCCATATTGATGCCCCAGCCCTACCCCAAACATACCAATCGTAATCATCCCTACCGAAAGGAGAAAAATCAGGCGGCGTCCGTGTTTATCGGCCAAGGGAGCAATCAAAAAACACCCCAGCGTCATCCCTGCCAAACCCGCGCTAAAGATATACCCCATTTCGACTTTAGAAAGTCCCCATTCTTTGATAATTTCGGTACTGGAAAAGGAGACAATCAGTACGTCGATGCCATCATTAAAATTTAAAATAAAACAAATCGCCACCATGAGCCACTGAAAACGTGACATGGGGCGAGAAGAAAGTTCCTGACTTGGGTTCATATACAAATTAACGGATAATATTACTCTATAAAACCTGCTTTTGCTTTTTGACCCGTTTTAACCCAGCCTCTTAGCTCATCAAACGCTTGCCCTGTTTGCTTATCGGTAAAATTACAGTGACCTTGTCCATTGGTATATTTTACGGTAAAATAAGCCTGTTTTCCCTGCTTTTGAAGCATGTTTTCGTAACTCACAATCGCCAAATCAGCAGGAATCAATTGGTCGTACATGGTATGCAACGCCAACGCAGGCTTGTTGGTGTTGCCCGTTCGGTCGTATTTATCAAACAACGTATTCTGGCTCACGGTAGCGGCTAATCGTTCCGCTTTTTGATTGACTTCTAACGCATTAGAAAAACGACCATAGACAGTATTCGTATTATCGTACGGGTTTCCGCCTGCTTTTTGAGCAACGTCCCGCAAAACCCCTTCACCAAACGCCAAGGCAAAGGCAAGGTCGTCGGGCTTCATGTCAAAGTGTTTGGCAAATTCCACCGCAAGCAATGAGTCCTTCGCGAAGATTGCTTTTTTCATGATGGCTGCTTTCCGAAATGCCGCAAACATGGGCATTGACTCCTTCGGTTTTGAGACATCAAAAATCTCGTTCAATGAGGTCGCAATGCCTGGAAAAAGGCCGTTGAACGTCGCAAACATATCAAACTCTTTGCGGGTTTGGAGGTAAATTCTTCCTGCCAACGGGCACATGGGCAGTCCTCCGTTGTAGTTTTGTCCAAAATTTTCGAGGGTCGCTAAAGTAACTCCTCCCCCCATCGAATGCCCCGTCATAAAAGTTGAATCAGGCTGTCCGTACGTTTTGACAAAATACTGACGCAAGGCTTCGGTATCGTCCACCCCTTGAGCCAACGCCAACCCCTGAATTTTATAATCAGAAGCCGCAACTGCATAGCCACGTTCTAAAAAAGGAGTCATTCGCTTGAGCCACGCAGGGTCTTGGCTTTGGCGAGGTTTTGAGCCCATAAATTCGTAACCATGGGCGTACATGACGAGTTTTCCTTTCCAATTTTCGGGAAAAAGAATACGATAACGCGCACCGTCGATGGCGCCTGAGTCGATTTTGGAGATGTTTTGAGCCCCCAAAACTCCTGATAAAAGAAGTATGAAGGGAAGGAATAGTTTTTTCATTTTGGTAAATAATTTGGGGACACAAACTTTGTGCTACTCCGTGTCTAGTCTATTTGATAATAAACCCAGCATTTTTATTGCATTTTCTTTGAGAATCAGCGGCTTTACTTCTTCTTTAAAACCCGCGTCAGCAAAATCTTTCATCCAACGTTCGGGCGTAATCAACGGAAAATCTGTTCCAAACAACATTCGGTCTTTCAACAAGGTATTGGCGTACTGAATGAGTTGTTTGGGGAAATATTTGGGCGACCAGCCGCTCAAATCAATGTACACGTTGGGCTTGTGCATGGCTACCGACAAGGCTTCATCTTGCCAAGGCCAACTTGGGTGGGCAATGATAATGGGACAATCGGGGAAATCAATGGCCACGTCGTCGAGGTGCATCGGATTTGAATACTCCAAACGCAATCCTCCTCCTCCACGCACCCCACTTCCAAAACCTGAATGACCGCTGTGAAAAAGCATCGGAAGTTTGTATTCAGCTATCACTTCGTATAGGTGATACGCCATTTTATCTTGGGGATAAAAGCCCTGCACCGTTGGGTGAAACTTAAAGCCTTTGACGCCATAGTTTTCAATTAACTCACGCGCTTCGCGGGCTCCCATGCGCCCTTTGTGCGGGTCGATGCTCGCAAAAGCAATCATAACGTCATCGTTTTTGAGCGCGGCTTCTGCCACCTCAATGTTAGGAATGCGCCGTTTACCCACATTGTGCTCCGAGTCAACCGTAAACATTACAAACGCCAGGTTATTGTCCCGATAAAAATCGGCCGTTTCCTGAATCGTCGGACGTTTGTCTGACTTAAAATACTTCGCAAATGCCTCGTCCAACTCAGGTCGATAGTCATCATGCGGCTGGCAACACGACACTTCGGCGTGCGTGTGTACATCAATGGCGATTACTTTTTGAATATCTATCATACAGCCTCTCAGCGGCGAACCGCTCTAGCCCCCAATGGGGATTTTTTTAATTTTTGTATCAGCGCTGTCCCCCAATTCAAATTGGGGGACGCACTGGCCCCGCGTCTCTGACGCCTTTATTCACTCAGGTTTATATCATCAAAAACTCTTCATAGTTAAGCGGATGAATAACCTTTAGACTTGAGTCAGCGTAGGCATCGGTAAATGTTTTAGGAAATTTTACTTTCGTTTGAGGATTCCATTTAAACTCAAATGCTTCAATGCTACCATCACGTTCTTCCAAATAATCAATCTCTTGTTGCTGAGTTGTTCTCCAAAAAAATCGGCTACCATACATTTGGGTATATTTGAGCATTTTCATTCGCTCGGCAATCAAGTAATTTTCCCATAATTCGCCAGCATCCGTTCTCAATCCAATAGATTTGAAATTATTAATAATTGCATTTCGAACGCCATTGTCGTAAAAATAGATTTTGCGCGATTTTTTAAGTTCATTCCTCACATTACGACTAAAAGCATTGAGTCGGAAAATCACAAAAGCTTGCTCTAATAAGTCAATGTATTTTTCTACCGTATTTTTATCTGCCCCCACCAATTGCCCTATTTCATTATACGAAACTTCACTTCCTAACTGTAAGGCCAAAGCTGTTAAAATTTTGCTTAACAACGATGACCTTTTTATTCCTTCGTACAAAAACAAATCTTTGTGCAAATAGCTGTCTGTCAACAGTATAAGCACCTCTCTTTCATTCCCGACCTGATTAATAATTTCAGGATATGTACCATAAACAAGCCTGCTTTCGAGTAATCTTTTTTCGGTTAATAAACCTTGATGATGTACCAGCTCCCCAAATGACAATGGATATAAGTAAAACTCATATTTACGACCTGTAAGTGGTTCATTTAGTTTGTTAGCAAGCTCAAATGCGGACGAACCAGTCGCTATTATTTGGACTTCTGGAAAATTATCAACGGCTAGTTTTAAGGTCAGACCAATATTTTCAATCCGTTGTGCCTCATCAATAACCACTATTTTAGCCTGACCAATCAAATTTTTAAATTGGGTAGAAGTGGTATTTCCCAAAGCCAAACGCACATCAGGTTCATCTCCACTGAGCCAACTTATAGGAAGACCAACTTCGGTGGCAATTTTTTTTACTAAAGTCGTCTTCCCTACTTGTCTTGGGCCAAAAATTAAAATCGCTTTTCCTTTAAAAACTCTCGCTTTGATTTCTGTTTCAATGGCTCTATTTATCATAATTTTCGATTTAATTCACTAATTTATATAATATTTTTTGAATTAAATCGAAAATTATGATAAAAATTACCCTTCAATTCAGTTGAACGCTGTCCCCCAATTCAAATTGGGGGACGCACTGGCCTCGCGTCTCTGACGCCTTTAGGCCGTTCCCCACACTTTAATAGCCGTATTGACAACCAACTCCATTTTTCGCCATTGGTCGTCGTGGGTCATGTCGTTACCGTGGTGGGTTGACGAAAATCCACACTGTGGACTCACGCACATCTGCTCCAACGACATGTATTGCGCCGCTTCGTCGATACGTTTGGCAAGGTCATCAATGTCTTCTAATGCCTTTACTTTTGAAGAAATAATGCCCAAAACCACCATTTTATCTTTTGGCACAAAACGCAGCGGGGCAAAATCGCCCGAACGTTCGTCGTCGTACTCCAAGAAATAGGCGTCCACGTTGATACTGTTAAATAAAATATCGGCCACAGGCTCATAACCTCCTTCGGCAAACCACGTACTGCGATAATTACCTCGGCAAAGGTGAATACCCACCGTCAAATCATCGGGGCGACTATCTATCACCGAATTAATCAAAGCCGCATAGGTTCGGGGTAATTCGTTGGGGTCTTCACCACGCTCCACAGCGGCTGCCCGCATTTTAGGGTCGCAGAGATAAGCCAAGTTAGTATCATCCAACTGCAAATAGCGCAATCCTGCTTTGTACAAATGGTCGATTTCTTGGCGATAGGCCGCCGCCAAATCATGAAAAAATTCGTCCATATCGGGGTACGAATTGATGTCAATTGACTTTCTCCCTCCCCTAAAATGCACCATCGTTGGTGAAGGGATTGAAACTTTTGGCGTCTGACTTGCGACCGATTTGAGGTAGTTAAAATCCGCTACTTGAATGTCTCTAACGTGCTTCAATTTGCCCGTCACACTCAGTTTCGGCGGGGTAAAACCATCTTCGGCTACTTTGGCATTTGGATTGGCTTCAATTCCACCCGTTACGGTAACACCGTCCAGTTCTTTCAAAAAATCGAGGTGAAAATAATCCCGACGAAACTCGCCGTCAGTAATGGCTTTCATCCCCGTAGCTTCCAATTTTTTTACCGTTTCGGCAATTCCTGCATCTTCAATGGCGCGAAGTTCTTCGGCCGATATTTCGCCTTTTTTCCACTTTAAGCGGTTTTCTTTTACTGCTGGCGTACGCAACAAACTACCGACGTGGTCGGCTCTAAAAGGAGGGTTCATAGTAGTAAAGCCCCCCACCCCCAATGGGGGAGTCTTAGTGTTTGTTTATCCCCCCGTTGGGGGTTAGGGGGCTTGTTATTTTGCGGCCATTCGGATAGCCCCATCAAGGCGAATCACCTCTCCGTTAAGCATTTGATTTTCAATAATGTGTTTTGCCAAAGCAGCATACTCATGCGGCTGGCCCAACCTCGACGGGAACGGTACTTGTTGCCCCAGAGAAGCTTTTACGTCGTCGGGCATTCCCATCAACAGTGGCGTTTCAAAGATGCCAGGCGCAATGGTCATCACGCGAATACCCATCTTAGCAAACTCACGAGCAATGGGCAAGGTCATTCCGACAATGCCACCCTTGGAAGCCGAGTACGCTGCTTGCCCGATTTGCCCGTCAAAAGCAGCAACAGAAGCCGTATTGATAATGACTCCCCGCTCACCGCTTTCGCCAGGTTCGTTTTGTTGCATCGCCGCCGCCGCCAATCGGATGACATTGAAGGTACCAACTAGGTTGATTTGAATAACTTTTGAAAAAAGATCAAGTGTATGTGGGCCGTTTTTTCCTACCACTCGCTGGGCTGGCCCAATTCCTGCGCAGTTCGCTACTCCATTAATACTTCCGAAAGTCTTGATAGCCAATGTAATGGCTGCTTGTACCTGTTCTTCATTGCTGACGTCGGTTTTGGCAAAGCGAGCTTGCGCTCCCAGTTTGCTTTCTGCCTTTTGGCCTGCTTCTTCGTTTACATCTAGTAAAACAGCATTACCGCCGTTTTCGATAATCATGGTTGCCGTGGCCAATCCAAGCCCCGAAGCTCCACCTGTTACGAGAAAAGTTTTTTGTTGTATGTTCATAAAGCCTCTCAGCGGCGAACCGCCCTGTCCCCCAATGGGGGTATTTTTGTTTATAATTAAGCCCTAACCTACATTTACTCCCCCATTGGGGGCAGGGGGGCCGTACAATTTTTCCACCAAGTTAGCCCTATATTTCAAAACTGCGCGCTGATTTAATGACCCTTTATCCGTAATTTCTCCCAAATCAATCGAGGGTGGATCAATGGCGATGATGTACTTTACTACGCGACTAGCACTACCCGTTGCTTGATGTTCAAGCCGTACGAGCATTTCATCCAAATAATTCCGAACCCTCACATCATTAAAAGCCTCTTCATTGTTAGACGTTGGCGATAAGCCTGCTAACCCACGACAAGCCTCTGGATTTAAAAACAAAATCGCTCCTACATATTCCCTATCCAAGCCCGTTAATACCACATCCTGAACGACGGGCGAGCCTGCCGTCAACACTTTTGCTTTCAAAACACCTACATTCACCCAAGTTCCTGTCGAGAGCTTGAAATCTTCAGCGATACGTCCGTCAAAAATGAGTCCTTTGTCGGGATTATTTTCATCTAAAAATTTAACGGCATCCCCCGTTTTGTAATACCCCTCTTCGTCAAAAGACGTCGCCGTCACTTCGGGATTTCGCCAATATCCAGGGGTCACGTTGGGCGCTTTGTAACGAGCCTCTAGTTTGTCGCCATCGGGTACTAATTTCACTTTCATTCCTGCGACAGGAACGCCCAACAAGCCCGAAAAACTTCCTCCCCAATTGGCAAACATCGCCGAAGGTCCCGATTCAGTACAGCCCAACCCCGTAATGATAGGTACTATTTCACCCGTGTTTTCGACGGCCAATTCCTCCCAACGGTTCCAAACAGGTTGCGCCAGCGAAGCCCCTGCATAAAACAGAATTTGTAACTTCTTAAAAAAGGTCTCTCGAAGCTGAGGCTCACGGTCAAAATACGGAATCAACATTTCAAACCCTTTGGGCACGTTGAAATAGGCCGTTGGAGAAATCTCGCGGAGGTTTTGAAGTGTCGTTTCAATGCCTTGGGGAGTTGGCTTTCCTTCGTCGATATACAACGTCCCTCCGTTGTAAAGAGCCAATCCAAAATTATGATTTCCCCCAAACGTATGATTCCAAGGTAGCCAATCAATAAACACGGGCGGTTCAGTTTTCATAAAGGGAAATGCCTGCGTTATCTGCTGTAAATTAGCACACCACATTCGTTGGGTATTAATCACCCCTTTGGGCAAGCCCGTTGAGCCTGAGGTAAAAAGAACTTTGGCAACGGTATCGGCATCGACTTTCTCAAACGCTTCCTGCACCTGCAAAGTTGGTTCAACAGAAAGTATCTGTGCAAAATCAACTCCTTCACCCCCATCGACAGTTACAAAAGTAGCCTCAGAAAAAAGAGCCTTTGCCAACTCCAAGGCTTTGGCATAAATTCGTCCATTTTGAGCAAAAACCAGCCCTGGGGTCATCAGTTGGAGCGTATGACGGAGTTTTCCAAAATCATCCGATACCAACGAATAAGGGGGAGAAATCGGCGAATAAGGGATTCCCACGTGTACGGCGGCCAAGGCTAAAAGTGCATGTTCAAGGCTGTTTTCGGACAAAATCACCAAGGTTCTTTCTTCCGACAGTTCTAAATTCAGTAAATATTGCGCAATACGCTCCACTTTTTGGAGGGTTTCGGCATAAGTCAATTTCACCCAAATTCCGTCTTCATTTCGCCTTGCAATGAAGACAGACTCAGGCTTTTTTATCGCCCAATAGCGCAATTTCTCCGTTAGTTTTACAGGATATTCTTCTAAAAGAGCCAAAAGTTCAAACTCAACAATGCCGTCTGAATAAACGTTTTTTCGGGTTTGAGTAGGGCCAAAATGGACGTTTTTAAACCGCATCATTCCCCCACTTTTTTAGCTCGTCCTTCCAAAAAATCGCGCAATCGTTCTTTGGCTTCGGGGGCACTCTGGGCAATGGCAGCCATCAGTGATTCCATCAGCAACCCTTGTTCTGGCGAAGCATCCACAATTCTTGGTAGCACCTGTACCAAGGCAAAATTGGTCATTCCTGCGTTAGAAGCGACTTTTCCAGCCAATTCAAGGGCTTTTTCTAGACTTTTTCCTGTTTCTACTAAATATTGAGCAAGTCCAATTCGCTCACCTTCTTCGGCAGAATATACCCGCCCTGTGAGCATCATATCGGTCATACGTGCCAGGCCAATCAGCTTGGGCACACGCACCGAAGCGCCTCCACCGACAAATATTCCCCGCTGTCCCTCAGGCAAGGCGTACATGGTGGTAGCATCCGCAACTCGTAAGTGGCAGGCACTCGCAAGTTCTAAACCTCCGCCTACGACCGCCCCATGCAAGGCTGCAATCACGGGCACAGGCCCAAATTGCACTTTGTCCAACACCCGATGCCACATGCGGGAATGGTACACCCCTTGGGATGCGTTGCGTTCTTTGAGTTCAGACAAATCAAGTCCTGCGGAAAAATGTTTTCCTTCGCCGTAAATAACCATGCACCGAATAGACGCGGGAATGGCATCCATCACTTTTTCTAAGTCTAGCAGCAGAGCATCGTTAAAAGCATTACGTTTTTCGGGTCGGTTGAGTCCTACCAAAAGTGTACTTTCTAAGACGCTTATTTTTAGAAGTGCTGAGGGAGAAGGGAAGTCACTCATTATCCAAAATTGAATTGATTTATTTCAACACAAAATTGAACAATAAAAAGAAATTAAAATAGGAAAAATGCGAGCATTAGTGTGCAATATCAATCTTTTTCTAGTTTGATAACGATAAAAGAGCATATAAGCTTTTCTTATAATGTCTTATATGTTAAAACCTACAATCACTCAAACCAACCCATTGTTAGTGCTTTGGCGGTCAGTTCGGCCATGTTTTTAACCCCACATTTTACAAACATATTGGTGCGGTGGTGCTTGACCGTATTTTCACTGATGCCAAGCTCGGCGGCAATCACTTTAATACTTTTTCCTTGGGCGATGAGCTCAAGTACTCGTTTTTCGGCAGGGCTAATAGGAAGCAGTTGGGTTTTACGAATAATCCCTTCGTGTATAGGAATATTTTTCATGTGTTCAGGATTATTCGTGTCGAGCAGAAAAAAACGAAGTTTAGGAACGGGGTCAAGGTGCGTAATGTCCGTAATGAGGTCAAATTGAAAGACACCGTTGCCCAAGTTATCAAAAAACAACGTTGAACTTTGTTGAAGCGCATGAAATGAAGTACCGTTTTTACGCAAAAACTGATACGTATGAGACGATTTAACATTTTTACGAAAATCGACGGGTTGCGCATAAAAATACTGCCAGAAAAGTTCCGCCGATTGAACCGTCGCCATGAGTTGTTCGGGGGTAGTAAAGCGCGCAGCTTGAATAAAAGGAGCATTTGTAAGTTCTTCTTTCGTATATCCCGTCAATTGTTCGATGGCCCCACCCACCTTTACCCACTTCGCATTTTTCATGTCCGAAATAAACCAACAATACGGCCCAACGGCATAGATACGTTCCAACGTTTCAGTAAACGAGAACTGGTTTATATACGAGTCTAATTCCGAATCTCTCGGAAGATATTCATAAAAGCTCTTTAGTTTTCGATAAATCTGCTTTATCTCTTTCCGAATACGAATTAAATCACTCATAGTCAAGGTGTTTTTACGAAATATAGATATTTTCGAGCAATTCAATAGCACAAATGTGCTATTGACAGGTGGAAGGCCTTTTCCTAGTTTTAGAACGACGTTTAAACCTACTTTCAAAACAATGAAAAAAAACCTTCTCTTTGCACTTTTTCTTGGTTGCAGCCCATTATTCGCCCAAGTTTCTGAAAAAGCCTACGCAAAATTTGGCTTTGTCCCAGGTGATAAGGTATTGTTTGAAGACAACTTTACGGGCGAAAGTTCTGACGAAATTCCTTCGCATTGGATAATTAGCAGTGGAAAAGTCGAAATCGCCAAAATTAACGGCGAATTGGTAATGGGCTTCTTGGATGCTTCTCCCAAAGCCTACCCGCGCATGGCCAAAAATAAAAACCTTATCGGCACCAACCGATTCACAGTTGAGTTCGATTATTTGTGGCGTCACAATACCAAACCTTTTGCGCAAGCCATCGGCGACGGCAATAGCGGTGGCGACAAATTACTGATTCAGTTTGCTACCGACAAAGAGTGGGACAGCGTACGAGAAAAACTCGGCGATTTTGAAGAAAGCATCTACCTCTATTCCATTGGTAATGTTGAGTTTAAATCTTTCAAAGGGCAATATAAGGGTGGCAAAAAAATAGCGGATAGTGAATATATTTACGAAGACCTCTGCGACAAATGGGTACACGTTTCGATGGCGGTCACCGAAAAATCCTTGAAAGTCTATATGAACAGCGAGCGCGTTCTGAACGCACCTATCGAAAACGGTCAAGCCTTTAACATTGAGATAGTAGCCGATGGAAGTACGTACGAAATGAGTTCGCAGCTGTTTTTGAAAAATTTTCGCATTGCCGCAGGAGGCGTTGATCCTTACAAAACACTAACGACCGATGGGAGATTTATCGCACGGGGCATCAATTTTGACGTCGCCAAGGCAACCATCAAGCCCGAAAGCATGGGAACGCTCAATACGATGGTTGCGATGATGAAGGAACATCCCGAACTAAAATTTGAAATTGGAGGCCATACCGATGCCGACGGCAACGAGGCAGTCAATTTAAAACTATCCCAAGAAAGAGCCGACGCCGTCAAAGAAAAGCTGATCTCGCTCGGGGCAGATGGTACAAAACTTACCACCCAAGGGTACGGCAAAACCAAACCTATTAGCGACAATACTACTTTTGAGGGAAAAGCCGAAAATCGTCGAGTAGAATTTGTAAAACTTTAAAAATCAATCCTAACCATGGAAAAACTCACCTATTATGAAAACTTTATTCATCTTTTACTTAACCTTAATTGGAATAAACGCACATGCACAATACGGCTGGGATACGGTCAAAGAAAGCGAAGATCGACCGCTCAAAGAAAATAGTGGCGTACATTATGACCAAATCAAAATTCCTACGGAGGAAGTGCTCACAAAAGTACTCGCCCAAGCCAAAGGGCTAGCTATGGAGTTTTTGGATAAGAAAAACAGAAATTTTAGAATTGAATTAGACCGAAAAATCAGCGGTGCCAACGGAAATGAATTAACCGATTTAGCAACCCTATTTTTTCTAAAAGGGAGTTCTAATACAGCCGTTTATTTATATGCAATAGCTGCCGAAAGAAACAGAATCGACACAACCACTTACCGTAATTTGGGGGTTTGCCTCAAAAACATTGATGCCTACTTATTGTCGTACAGAATTTTGTTGTATGCCCAAAAACAAACACCTCAAAACCCTACATTGCTGGCCAATCTCGGTTGGGTTGCTACTTCGGTGGGTGATTTTACGACGGGAAAAAAGCACTTTGAAAGTGCATTGTTAGTGTCCCCAAACCACTACCATGCCATGAATGGTTTAGCGGCGATTGCCACAGCACGTGGCCAAAATGCGGAAGCAGACCGCTGGCGTAAACTGGCTTGGTCGAAAAAAATAACGTTTGCGGGTGCGCTACAAAGGAAGGAAGAACAGTCACAAAAAATTGCGAAGGTCAACCAAAACGAAGGCATAAACGAAAGCACAACCTTGCCCGCCGTCAACGACGTGCTTCCCCTCATAGATTACGAAGAGCGACCTTTCGGCGGAAATACCGCGAATGGACTTCATTTTCCCGAACCTCCCGCCGAATACAGTAGTAGCTTGCTCAAAACAATGCAAAATCAACGGGTTATCGAAGATTTTCATACGTCATTGGTGGACGAAAACCACCAACGTATTGAGCGCATCATGGTGACATTGAATACCCTCGAAACGAAGTGGCAAGAACAATCCAAAGTAAAAGTAATTGATAATCATATCGTTGTACCCTACCCCTACACCAAAGAACTGGCAGCTCTTGATTATTATGAGCAGCTCTTCAGCAACCGTTCCATCGCCTTCACGCGTCGGTTTAACAACGAAACAAAAGGGCATTACTTACAAATGAATGACCAGTTTCTGTCTGTCAAACGTGCTTACGAAACCAGTGCCCAGCAATGCGGCGATAATGAAGATTGTCAAGAGCGAGAACGCAATAAGTATTGTCAAAATGTTCAAAAGTTGCTGAACAATTATCACCAGTATTTTTATGAAGCATGGTTGAATTTATATAAAAACACCACCAACGATATACGGGCGTACGAGTCCAAGACCGATCGCTATCTAATGGCGCTCAAAAACCCTCACCTACATCAATTAGGCAATACACGCCGCAAAGAAGCCGCCCAAATGATGTATCAGTATGGGTTGGCACATGCCAGTTGGGCTACTTGGGCCAGCAATGCGGCCAATACGTTTTGCGAAGTGGAGGAAAAAATTGAGGAAGATTCGGTCATTACGGAACAAGTACAACGATTGATGAAAACCCACAAGCTTGAACTTTGGGAAGATGACGACGAATGCCCCTTACCTACGTGGAATATCGACGCGGGAGTGATAGAAAGCGAGGCCAATTGCGAAAAAATCAACTTCTCAATCAATACTCCCAGTCCAGGTGTCAAAGGAACGCTCGGGTTAGAGCTAACGTGGGGAAACGATTGGGGTGAAGATGAACTTGAGCTACAAGCGGGATTGAAAGCTGAAAAAGAGGTGGGAGGCCTGACTGTAGGAGGAAAGGTTGTCGAATTTATTACCATTACGGGAAATAAAGGAATTGTGGACGCGGGTTTAAAAGGAGAGGCCACCGCTTCAATATCGGGCACAATTTCGGGCAAAAGCGGCGATTTAGGCTTAAAAAGTGAAGGAAAAGTTGAATTTGGCATCTCTGCTGCCAAAGGGATTTCATCACTCACACCTTCACACGCATGGAAATTCGCCCCAGGCGTTGAGTAAAACCTTCTGTTTTGGCTTAAACTACCGATTTTTTAAATTTTACCCGCTGATTGACGCAGATTTAAAACCGCAGAAAAACGCAAATAGTTAAGACTATAAAAACCTCTTTCAGCGAAAATTTGCGCTTGTATTATTCAGCGAGCATCTGCGGGTAAAAAATAAAAATCCCTAATTGACCAGTAACCGCCTTACAACCAAAGGCTACGGAGAAACCAAACCCATTGGCGGCAATAAAACTTTTGAAGGAAAGGCCGAAAATCGTCGGGTTGAGTTTGTGAAAGTAAATTAGTCATCACACTTTCCCGACAAATTTCACTTTTCTTTTCACAGCCTTTAACCACGCTTGGGTAATAAGCTCATGCCCTGAATAAGTCGGGTGTATGCCATCCCAAATCCAATAATCGTAATTAGGTTGATTAGAAAAACGTGCAAATACTGCCTGTAAATCAATAAAAATTGCGCCAAACTCCACCGCTATTGCTTTAGATGCTGCATGGTATTGGTTAAATAAATCCAAGTGAGTGCGGTGCATTTCCCCAAAGGTAGCACCAACAGGCACCAAAAACGGAGACATAACGACACACGTCACATCAGGAAACTGGGTAACTGTGTCTTTCATTAATGTTCGAAACGTTGATTCATAATTTGCGGGAGAATGCAAATCATCAGAAGTTTTGACGTACTTATGAAAATCATTGATGCCAACCAACACCGTTAAAACCTCTGGTTGATGGGCATACACATCCGTTGTCCAGCGTTCTTTTAGGTCGTTGATGGTATTCCCACTTATACCTCGATTCACAAAAGATAACCCTCTTTCGGAAAATTTCGCACCCAAACGCGTAGCTATGCTAAAAACATAACCATGTCCCAAAATGTGATTGGGGTCGGTATTTCGGCCTCTATTCCCATCAGTAATTGAATCCCCAATAAATACAAAACGTTTGGGATTCGTAACATGTGCTCGTGGTACCAAAGGCGACACGGCTGCTGTGGTCAGGAAAGTTCGTCGGGAGAGTTTCATTATGAATAAAGCCATATAAAAAAATTTAAGTTCTTATATGGCTTTTAGGGTGGTAAAAGATTATTTCTTAAAAATACGGTACAAACGCCCTTGGTCCGTCACGGCGTAGATAGCCCCGTCTTTGCCTTGTGTTACGTCGCGGAAACGTTGGTATTCCTGCGAAAGAAGACGCTCCTCTCCAACCACTTTATTGTTTTCAATCACCAAACGCGCAATGTGCATCCCGCTCAAACAACCCACAAACAAGTTGTTTTTCCACTCAGGCATCATGTCTCCACTGTAAAACGTCATTCCGCTTGGCGATACCGATGGATCCCAATAATAAACAGGTTGCTCCATACCTTCTTTTTGCTGAATCACTTCCCCAATCTGTTTGCCACTGTATTCGATTCCGTAAGTAATCACAGGCCAACCGTAGTTTTTACCCGATTGCACGCGGTTGATTTCGTCGCCGCCTCTTGGGCCAAATTCATTCGACCATAAATCGCCCGAAACAGGGTTAAATGTAAGCCCTTGCACGTTGCGGTGTCCGTACGAATACAACTCTGGTTTGGCTCCCGCCGTGCTGGCAAATGGACCATTGGCAACGGGTTTTCCATCGGTAGTGATGTGGACAATTTTTCCTAAACTAGAGTTCAATTGTTGCGCTTGGGGGCGGGTTACCATGTCCGAGCGCTCGCCTGTACTCACAAACAAATCGCCTTTTTTATCAAACAAAATACGACCTCCGTAGTGAAGATTTCCCTTGTGGGCAGGCGTGGCACGGTAAATAACCGTCGCACCTTCAATCTTTGTCTCATCGGCCGAAAGTTTTCCTTTCGCTACCGAAGTAAGCGTTCCACCGTCAAAGTTTTCGGCGAACGTCCAATATATCATTCGGTTTTTGTCAAAATTAGGGTCGATGGTAATTCCCAAAAGTCCACCCTGACCACTGGTATTTACGGCAGGAAGTCCCGTAATGGGCTTGCTCAATTCGCCGTTGGCTTTGGCAATACGTAAATTCCCTGCTTTTTCGGTGATAATCAAACGTCCATCTGGCAAGCTTTTTACGCCCCAAGGAAACGTCAAGCCTTCCGAAAGAACCTTAAATTCGTACGGAGTTTGGGTTTTTACGCCGCCAATTCGGGTTTGTCCAGCAAAGGCCGATTTGTAGGTCGAATTGGGAGCTTTTGTTTCAACTGGTTCAGTTTGACCCCACGAAGCGTACGCCAATGTGCCAAATACCATCGAAAAAAGTGCTGTTTTTTTCATTTTAGAATCGTTTGTCTTTTGTTTAAAAAGTTAAAATTAGAACACTGATTGAACTGATAATCAGCGATTAAAATCCGCCAAAATCTGTTTTATCCGTTCCATCGGTGTTCTATTAGCAATTAGCTTAAAATTTGATTAATCTTCTGCAACTCCTCCGCCGAAAACTCCTTATTTTCAAGGCATTTCAACGAATCGGTAAGCTGCTCTGGTTTACTAACACCCAAAATCACCGAAGTAATGCGCGGGTCTTTCAGTATCCATGCCAACGCCATTTGGGCTAAGTTTTGGCCTCTTTGTTGGGCAATTTCGTTCAATTGAAGCACCTGATTAAGTTTCTCTTCAGTGATACGGCCACTTTCCAACGCCCCATTTCCGCGTCCCGACGCCGCTCTTGAGTCAGACGGAATGCCCTTCAAGTACTTATTAGACAACAACCCCTGTGCCAAAGGCGAAAACGCAACACAACCCGCGCCGTTTTGTTCCAACACATCGAGGAGTCCGTTTTCCACCCAGCGTTCAAACATCGAATATTTTGGTTGGTGCACCAAGCAAGGTGTACCCATTTCACGTAACATCTTTACTGCCCTTTCGGTTTCGGCGGCGTTGTAATTTGAGATACCCACATAAAGCGCTTTCCCCTGGCGAACAATCAAATCCAAAGCTGCCATGGTTTCTTCCAAAGGTGTTTCGGGGTCGGGGCGGTGGTGATAAAAAATATCCACGTAGTCCAAGCCCATGCGCTTCAGGCTTTGGTCGAGGCTCGATACCAAGTATTTTTTAGAACCCCATTCGCCATACGGGCCTTGCCACATATAATAGCCTGCTTTGGTGGTGACAATCATTTCGTCGCGGTAAGGCAGCAGGTCTTTTTTCAAAACGCGACCAAAGGTTTCCTCGGCCGATCCCGCAGGCGGTCCATAATTATTGGCCAAATCAAAATGGGTAATGCCTTTATCAAACGCCAGTGTGATCATGTTTCGAGCATTTTCGAACTGGTCAATTCCCCCAAAATTGTGCCACAAGCCCAACGAAAGGGCAGGAAGTTTAATGCCACTTTTGCCGCATCGGCGGTATTCCATGGCGTCGTAACGCTGCGGAGAAGGTAAAAAAGCCATAGTATGTTATTTTTGCATTGATTTTAAAAACGATGCGCAAAAGTCGGGGTTATGAATCAAATAAAAATTGAACTGGAACAAGAAATTTGATTCTGTCCCATCTTTGTGAAAATGTTTTTCTCGAAGATGTAATACCCGAATGGAGAGTTTTCTGAGTTTATCTGTGTTATTAAATCTGTGAACATCTGTGAGACGATTTTTTTCACACGGATGTTCACAGATGGAATACCCGCAGATTGACCCAGAAATCTACCCTATGCACGCACAACTTCATCAATACATTTCTCGCTTTGTTCAACTTACGGAAGAAGAAACACAAGTGGTCGCCGACTGTTTGAAATGGAAAACTTTTCCCAAAAAAACGGTACTGCTCCAAGCAGGCGATGTTTGCCATTTTGAAGCCTACGTCATTAAAGGTTGCATTCGAGAATATTTTACTGACAAAGACGGCACTGAACTCACCTTGGAATTTGCCGTTGAGGATTGGTGGGTGAGCGATATTAGCAGTTTTGAACACCAAACTCCCAGCAGGATGACGATTGAGACGCTCGAAGACTGTGAATTGTTGGTACTTTCTCGGGAATCTAAAGACGAATTGCTCCGACGCGTCCCTAAACTGGAACGTATGTTTCGCCTGATGATTCAACGTCACTTGGCCGTTATTCAAACCCGATTGCTCCGCACGGTATCTTATTCGGCCATGGAGCAATTAGAGGAATTTTTGAAACGCTACCCAACCCTTCCCAACCGCGTGCCGCAGCAGTACATTGCGTCGTATTTGGGAATTACGCCCGAGTTTCTTAGCAAGTTAAGAAAGCGGCAAATGATGGGTAAAAACTGAATAACTGGCGTCCCGCCCCAGCAACACAAATAGTCAAAACTGCTTCTTGAGTTTTGTTAAAAGCGTAATCACTTCAACGCCTCCCAGTCTTCCTTAGAAGCCTTGGCTTTTTGGTACTCCATCAAACAAAGCCACTTGCCGTCACGCTTCACCAGTAAGGCTTCCAAATGCGTATAACCCTCCGAAATGAGCTTACCCGTGCCATCATGGGAAGTGAAATAGAAAATGCCCGTTTCGTGTGCGGTGGTTTCATCACCTATTCGTTGAGAAAAGCGAAACTGCACGTTGTCCATCTGCTTTCCTTGTTTGGTATTGAGAAAACCCTGTTTCCAGCCAGCCAATGCCTTCGTCATCGGATAGGATTGCTTATTTTTTCCCGAGGTAGTCACCAAGACCGCATTTTCGTGACAAGTGGCTTTGTAACCTTCAAAATCACCTTCTTTGACCGTTCGAGATATTTCCGCCCAATAACTCTTGTCTATTTCGGATTTGCGAAGCTGGTCTGCTGCCGATTGTGCTATCGTTTTGGTGACTGTCAGGAAAGTTAAAAGCAGGGTTGTCAGAAAAAGGATGTTTTTGTTCATTGTTAGGATTGGTTTTTGGGTTAAAGATAGCGAAAATACCGTGAGAGCTTTTCACTATTTGAGGTTTTTAAGACTTTTGATACTCACCGCTTCATCGGCTGCCCCTTCCAATACGTCAGGCTCCTCCACAGCCATTCGAGTGGGCCAAAAAGAAAGTATTTTAGCCAAATTGGACTGATAATCAACTGAAAAGCCCAAATAGCAAGCACCACAACATAAATTTGATAAAACGCCAACTCTGCGTAGTAATTCAGGCCATATCCAAAAAAGAAAAGTGTACAAATCAGCGAATGCGAAATGTAATTGGTAAATGCCATTCGCCCTACCGCCACCAAACGGTTCATCAAGCCCTGTACCACACCCGATTTGTAGAGCAAAATTAGCGCTGCGGCATGAGCCATCACCAGTAAAATCCGCTGAAAAGGGTATATCAAATTAACCCAGTTGATGGGTACTTGTTCCATACGAGCAAGATTTGCTTCAAGCGTTGAGAAATGATGAAAAGCATAATAATTGGCATAAATCACCAAGGGTAAACCAAGCCCGTAGCCAATTTTAACGACTCTCCAATATTCTTTGTTTGACCACGCTCCCGTCAGAAAACCCCATTTGAAAAGTGCTAAACCCAACAGCATCAAGGCCAGCGAATCCCAAATTTCAAAAGGCAAATACTTGGTCTGTATATCCAACGCAATCGGCCGCAAATAACCCGCAACGGTACTGTAATCTGACTTCATCTTTTTGGTGTTCGTTTTCGCATCTTCGCGATTAGGAATCATTGTTTTCTCAATCTCACGCCATTCGGTCAGCGCTTTTGTTTGGGTCGCTGTCAGGGTTTTGTTCTCACTTTTGGCTTTGGTAGCTTGAGAGTAGGCAATGCGTTTTTCACGAATGTCTTGGTACTGAATGGCGCCCGCCACAAAACTAACCACCGCTACAATGGGCACCGCCCACACCAAATATCGAGGTGGCACGTTGCGAAACAAATACAAAATCATTCCACAAACGGCGTAGAGGTAGAGAATCTCGCCAATCCACAATATGAGGTGCGCGTGAATCAGACCAAAAATCAACAACCAAAACATGCGGCGGTAATACAGCCAATGCACTGACGTTCCTTTGGCGCTTTTGTTAGCAATAAAAAGCAAGACCCCCGCTCCAAAAACCATCCCAAACATGGCCCGCATCTTGCCTTCAAAGAACACTCCAATGAATTGATAAAGCCAAAAATTGAAACTATCAGGGTCATTTTTGAATGCCTCAAACGAATAATCGGCCATCGAAAAACCTGGAATATTCATCATTAAAATACCCAACAGCGCGAAGCCTCGTAACATATCAATGAGGGAAATGCGGCTGTTTTCTGACACAGGTGCAGCAACGCTGGAAGACGTGAGTTTTTCCATGGGTTATGAACGTTTAGCGAGAAATAGAGTTTAGGTTTGAAAAAGTACGTAATTTTTTGATTATCAAAAAATTAAAAAAAAATCCCTTGCAAGAGTCAGGCTCCTACAAGGGAAATAAATCGGGGTTACGTGAAGGCGTTTTGCTTGTCGGTTATTCGTATAATTCAAACATTGCTTCAATTTCTACAGGAATGTTGTCGGGTAACGTGCCCATTCCAACCGCACTCCTTACGCCAATGCCATTTTCAGTGCCCCACACTTGGGCAAATAACTCACTGCATCCATTGATGACGTACGGATGACGCAAAAAATCGGACGTACAGTTCACCATTCCCAATACTTTCATTACCCGCTTTACTCGGTCCAACGAACCTACGTGGGTTTTGATAGTTGAAAGCATCGTGAGCCCCACTTGACGGGCGGCTAACTTGGCTTGCTCTATGTCTAACTCCTCGCCTACTCGCCCGATTATCAAGCTTTTATCATCCTGTACTGGCCCGTGACCCGAGAGAAACAAGTACTTTCCATCAATCAAATAAGGCTTATAGACCCCAAGCGGTGCGGGTGCAGGAGGTAACGATAATTCGAGGGCTGCAAACGCCTCTTCGGGGCTCAATGTTTCAATCACTGTCATGTTGTTGATTACTTTTGTGAATTATTGCTTATCCCACCAAACGCGCGTCAATAAATCGTCCGCTCCTTGGCGTTGAACGGCTTCATTGTACGAAGCTCGGTTGAGGGTTTGTTCCAAAACTGGGTACAAGAAACGACGGAAAATCTTACCACCCGTGGCGTTTCCAGGATATACGTTTGGCACCAACGCAGGGTAGCCCGTACGACGGTAATTGTTGTAAACCTCCTGAGCATCAGGGAAAATCCCCGCCCAGAATTGGTAATAAATTTGTTCGGTTTGTTCGGCTACCGTTCCCGATGTTTTCAACGCATGGGCCGTGATATAGCTATCAATGCGGGCTTTGTCGATGACGTTGGTGACGCCACTGATTAAATCCCACTGCTGCATGGCAGCACGAATACCTGTTTCGTACAAAGCTGAAGCCGTTTCGGTTTTATACCAACCTTTTAGCGCAGCTTCTGCCAACAAGAAGTTAGACTCTGCTGCGGTAAACAACAACAATGGCGCATCTACTTTCAACACCGTCGTTTGCTTCGGTTCAGAATACGTTATAAAATCAGAAGGCTTGGTCCCGTTGATGGTCGCAGGTAGTCCTTTCTGAATGCTCTCATCCGAACTTGCCGCTCCATTGACATATACCACCGACAACACCCCTAAACGCGGGTCTTTATTGGTTTTCAATGAATTAATAAACACATCTTGGTATTTTCCACCTTCGGTGTTGTTTGTTCCATCGGCACGGAGGTAGTTGTCGTTCAACAATTGCCACGCGATTGGGTTTTTGTTGATGTTTTGGCCCGAAGCCAAGTAACTCACTTTGGCAATGTCGGCATAGTCACGAATCACTCCACCCGCGATGGCCTTTGTCACCCAGCTTTGCGACGCAGCTGCGTCCACTTTCGACAAACGCATTCCCAAACGAAGCATGAGTGAGTAGGCAAACTTTTTCCATTTCGTACTATTGCCCTGATAAATCAAATCTGAATTACCGAAGGTCGTGGTGTTTGAGGCATCAAACGCATTCGCCGCCGTTTCCAACTCCTTCAACATATCGGCATAAATCGCACTTTGAGCGTCGTATTTGGGCTGGAATATCGAAAGATTGTATCCCTGTGCTGCTTCTGAGTACGGAATATCACCGTACAAATCCGTCAGGCGACTGTAACAAAATACGCGCCAAATACGCGCTGCGGCGTAGAGGTTTACTTTGGAGGGGTCATCTTTCACTGTTTTGATGACCTCTCCAATTTGGTTGATTTGAGTAGGGTAAGAATTGGAAAAAACACCACCCGTGGCGTTTACTTGCGACGCAGTATATTTTGAGCCGAAGCCTTCCACGTCGTTGTAGCTCGTGGTATATTGCATAAGTCCAAACAAAAGACTGCCTTTGTTTCCGCTGTTGGCAGCTCCGTCGTAGATGGCCTTGCTAAAAATGTAAGGGGTTGTCGGTACCGAAACCGCATTAGGGTTGGTATTGATTTCGACAAAATCTTTATCGCACGAGGCAAGGATAGCCATGCTACTCAATGCGAAAATCGGGAGTTTATATCTTGACAATAACTGTTTCATTTTCTTGTGCTTGGGTTAAAATTTCAGGTTCAAATTAATCCCGTACGAGCGTGTACGTGGCAAACCAATCGACTCAATTCCTTGGGCTGAACCGTTGGTCAACCCTTGTTCGGGATCAAAATTGTCGGTCTTTTTGAAGAGAATCAACAAGTTACGCCCCACCAACGACACACTTACCGATTTTACGCCTACTGCTTTCAGCAGCCCCGCAGGCAAGTTGTACGATACGATGATTTGACGTAGCTTCACAAAGCTTGCATCATGCACAAACAGCTCGGTGTAGCGGTTCAAGTTGTTGTAGTAAGCACTGCGTAAGTTGGCCACGGGAACCGTGTAGGCATAAGCATCTCCTTTAGCCGTTACTCCTTTCAAAGCCAATCCATTTTCTCGTCCTGGCAAGGTAGATTTCATCAAACCCAAACGCGTAGCATACACTTCCATTACGGAAAAAATACTCCCGCCAAACTTGCCGTCCACCAAGGCATCGAACGTGAAGTTTTTGTACTTAAAAGTGTTATTTAATCCCATCGTATAAGGATGTACGCCATTTCCTAAGTACTGGTTGTTGTCGGTTTGCAACGGAAGGTTTGAGTTGGTATCATAAATGATATTGCCCGCTGCATCTTTCTTCATGCGGTAACCATAAATACCCCCGAAAGGCATTCCTACTTGGTTGTTGATAAACGCATTTCCGTTGGCAGAGCTACCAATCGAGAAAGTCGAAATTCCGTCGGCCAATTTTAGGACTTCACTTTTGTTATACGCAAAATTGAAACTTGTATTCCACGAAAAGTCGGTTGCTTTGATAGGAGTTCCTTCAATCAATAACTCAATCCCTTTGTTGCTCAACTCCCCCGAGTTCAAAATGGCACTCGTATAACCCGAAGCCCCCGAAATAGGTACACTTACGATGTCGTTGGTTGATTTTTTGTTGTAAACAGCCGCGTCAATGTTGATTCGTCCGCCAAACAAACGCGTGGTAAAACCAAACTCAGTCGTGGTAGAAGTAAACGGTTTAAGCTCGGCATTGGTGATGGAATTTGAGCTTACGTTTTGCAACGGCACCGAACTAGCACTTGGCACGCTACTATAGGCAAGGTTGATAGCGTAAGGATCAGGACCACCACCGCCTACTTGCGCCCACGAAGCCCGCAATTTTAAGAAATCAACTGCATCGGGCATTTTAACAATATCCGAAAGCATCAAACTTGTCCCAACGCTTGGGTAAAAAATACGGTTGTTTTTAGGACTCAAGGTCGAAAACCAGTCTTGGCGCCCCGACAAAGTCACAAACCAGCTATTTTTCAAATCCAAATCCACCGACCCAAACACCGAATTGGTCTTTATTTTACTAGCAACAGGCGTGGCAATGGACGTTGCTAGGTTTGAATAACTGTAGAAATACGGAATCGTATAACCTTGGCCAAAGAAATCAAACTGGTTGTTTTCAAATTGACGCGTATTGGCTCCCGCCAACGCCGACAAGCCAATCGACTCTCCAAAACGAGTATTGTACGATGCCGTAACCATGCTATTGGTTTCTGATACATCCGACTTGATACCATCGTACTGCCCTTGCGGAATATACTGTCCGCCCGTTGGCATGATACTCGTAAAATTATAATTGTAAAAATCGCGCGTAGTCGTTGCCTTTAGCGTGAGATTTTTCAAGATGTCGTACGACACAGACGCTTGACCAATAAAGCGGTCTTTGGTATCGGTTTGTTTGAACTTATTGATAAAGAAATACCCGTTGGTCACAATCCCTGCGTCGTTCCAGAAAATTTCGTTTCCGTTGGCATCATGGCCTGGATCTAACCAGCGAACATCCACCGTATTGGCCACTTCATAAGCCATCCAGTTGGGGTTTCCGAGGGCATCCCCCGCAATCGGGCGGTTATGACCCTGTTCACGATTATACTGCATCACGGCCTCTGCACGAAGTCGGCTACTCAAATTGGCAGAGACGCTCAAGTTGGCCGATTTACGGTTATACGTATTGGATGGCAAAACGCTTTTAGCATCCAAATCAGACACTGATAAACGATACACAACGGCATCGTTTCCGCCAGAGAGCGCAATTGAGTTCGTGAGGTTAATGCCCGTTTGGTAGAAATTTTTTAAATTATTTTTTTGGGCAACATAAGGGTGCGTTTTTCCGTCGGCAGCTACATAATCCGTGGAACCGTCAATTTTTGAGCCAAACGAACGGCGACCTGTGGCTTGCGCCTGAGCGAGTGTTGTAGGTTTTACGCCACCGTCGCCTTGGCCGTATTCGTACTGAAAATCAGGAAATACCGACACATTTTCCATCGTAAAGGTTCCGTTATACTCTACCCCTACTCCTTTTTGAGATTTCCCTTTTTTAGTGGTAATCAAAATAACCCCATTGGCACCACGAGAACCGTAAAGCGCCGCCGCAGCACCGCCCTTGAGCACCGTCATCGATTCAATATCGTCGGGGTTGATGGCCGCAATCCCATCCCCACGGTCGGTACCTGCTTTTGTTCCTAATCCATTGACCAGCGAGCTTCCACCTGGTACGCTGTTGTCAATCGGCATCCCGTTGATAACGTACAAAGGCTGGCTATTGCCTGTCAATGAGCCATTTCCACGAATCACCACGCGACTAGACCCACCTGGCCCCGTCGATAGTCCCGTCGCATTTACCCCCGCAATTTTACCCGTCAGGGCGTTTGCTACGTTGTTTTCCCGCGCTTGCGTAAAACCCGTTCCTGCAATTTCAGTAACCGAGTACGACACCGCTTTTTTGTCCTTTTTAATCCCGAGGGCAGTGACGACTACTTCGGCAAGTTCTTGCGCACTTTCTTTCAGTTGCACCGTAACGGACGTTTGCGAAGGACTAAGGGTCAGTTCATAGGGTTCATACCCAATAAAACTCACCACAATTGTTACGTTTGTGGTACTTAGTGCTTCGGGAAGCGCCAATTTAAAGTTACCCTCTGCATCCGTACTTGTCCCAATTCGCTGATTTCCTTTCACAATTACCGAAGCACCCACCACAGGCATTGCGTCTTTTGCGGACACTACAGTCCCCTTTAGCTCGCCAATAGCCGCAAATTTTGCAGCATTTTGCAAATTCGCCCTCCCAGTCCCATGTGCATCAGAAGGGATAAAAGGGCTAAAAGTCAAGCACCCTGCCAGCGAAAGCCACAGATAGCGTTGATTTTGCTTAATAAGTCGATTTTTTTTCATATAGAGTTAAAACAGTTTGATAAGAACAAGGTGTTGGTAGTAATAGTGTTAAATCTTTGCAATATTTGCACAATGTTAAAAGATTATTATCTATTTACCGCAAAATTTGCAATTAAATTTTACTAAACCCCGCATAGCGCGTATTTTTACTTAATAGTTTTGCTGTTTTTGCAATATTCTAGTTATAGCTTTAGTAGCCATTTAGAATTTTACTTATCTTTGTATCGTACAATCGTTTGTTAATTTTTTGCAATAAAATGTCTGTCAATCTGCTTAAAAAAGAGCGGAAGGACCTGATTTTGAAAGAAATCAACGTCCATACGCGTATTTCGTTAAATGAGTTAGTGGATAAACTCAATGTCTCGGAGGATACTGTTAGAAGAGACATCAATGAACTTTCGGAAGAGGGAGAAATTATTAAGATTCGGGGAGGCGCCATGTCAAAGGCATACCACCATACCTCCAATCTCAAAGAAACCTACGCACATTCTCAGAAGGAGATTATTGGCCGCAAAACGCTCCATTTACTGAAGGAAGGAATGCTGGTCATCATCGGCGGCGGAACCACCATCCGCGAATTTGTCAAGCTCATCCCCGATGATTTTTCGGCAACGTTTATGACGGTTAACCCCCTGACTGCCGTGGAGTTGCTGGACAAACCTAACCTTGAAATTATCCTGATTGGGGGTCAATTGTCGCGCTACAGCCAGATGTCGGTTGGTGGTGAAGTACACCATCGACTATCAGAAATGAAAGCCGACCTTTGTATTATTGGTACCAACGCCATTGATGTACAAACGGGCTTAACTGACTCTGACTGGGAGACCGTGCAAGTGAAAAAAGCCATGATGAAAGCCTCTGACAAGGTGGCGATTTTGGCGATTTCGGAGAAATTAAATTCGGTAATGAAGATGAAAATCGCCGATTTGGACGAAATTGATTACCTCATTACCGAACTTCCCGCCGATGCGGCTATGATGGCGGCGTACCAAAATAGCAAATTGAAGGTGTTGTAGAAGGGGGAGTTTTAGACCATATTTTAGGTAAACAAAGATGGTATTCCATCATTCTTTGTCAATTTTATACATTCTTCCCCCGTCGGTAATCGCATAAAGCGCACCATCCGTTCCTTGGGTAAGGTCCCGAAACCGCTGTCCTTCAGAAGTAAGAAGGCGCTCTTCTCCCGTGACTTTATTGTTGGTAATGACCAGTCTTGCAATGTGTTGGCCACTCAACGCACCTACAAAAAGGTTGTTTTGCCATTCGGGAATGCGGTTTCCCTTGTAGAAAGTCATCCCGCTAGGAGATATGACAGGATCCCAATAATAAACGGGCTGTTCCATTCCATTTTGTTGTTGAATGCCCGAACCAATGGTTTGTCCACCGTATTCAATACCGTACGTAATGGTAGGCCAACCGTGATTTGCTCCTGGCAGCACCCGATTGATTTCATCCCCGCCACGAGGGCCGTGTTCGCTTTGCCACAACTCTCCCGTAGTTGGATGCAGTGCAATGCCTTGCGGATTTCGGTGTCCGATGCTAAACAACTCAGGTAAAGCCCCTGTTCCATTAAATGTTGGATTGCCAGAGGCAGGGCCACCATCGGTCGTGATGCGAACGATTTTCCCCAACGCCCCCGAAACCGATTGTGACAGCGGACGAGTAGCTAAGTTGGAGCGTTCGCCCGTACTGACGAGTAAATGTCCCGTTTTATCAAACAAAATACGCCCGCCATAATGCAAGGTGCTGTTGGCCGCAGGATTCGCTCGGTAAATGACGGTTGCATTTTCAATGGCCGTCTCGCCCATCGCCAATTTTCCTTTGGCTACTGCGGTGACTGTTCCCCCCGTTACATTTTCCGAGAATACCCAATAGACCATTCGGTCGGTTGCAAACGATGGCGAAACGCATACGCCAAGCAAGCCCCCCTGCCCGCCTGCGTTAACGGTTGGGATACCCGTGATAGGCACGCTCACCGTTCCCCCAGCCGTAACGATTCGCATTCTTCCCGACTTTTCGGTGACCAACAATCGTCCGTCTGGTAGCGAAGTGATGCCCCACGGAGCACTAAGCGAAGACGTAAGAAGGGTAACTTTATATGGCGTAGTGGTTTTCACTCCTCCAACCCGAGTTTGTCCCGAAAAAGTTGGTTTATAGCTTGTATTGGCGGGATTGGTTTCAACGGGGTTGCTTGTCGTTGGATTACTCGGAGTAGGATTTTGCGTTGTATCAGACGTACTATCTGCCTCTGAGCAAGCTATTATACTGAGCATCAATCCAGTAATCACGGTTAATTGAATGGTGTATTTCATACTGTTACAAATTTGCAGATTCCTATTTCCAACGCCTCAGCAATCTATTTAGTATTGATTTAACCCATTTTCACCTCGGTATATCGCGCGCCATTGGGACGCAGATGACGCTAATGCTTTGTAACGCAGATTATCGCAGATTGATTAGTAAAAATCTGCGATAAATTTATTTATCCGCGTCATCTGCGTTCCCAAGGTTCTACAATAAGTTATCCATATCGAAGGGCATTTTTCGTACTCGGGTACCTGTAGCGGCAAAAATAGCATTGGCCAACGCTGGCGCTACAGGTGGCAGCCCAGGGTATCGGCATCCGCCTCTACTGGCATCTTTTTGCTATTGATATTTAGGTTGTATTTTTTCATCTCTGTAAAGCTTCGCTTTGGGGTTACTTCAATTTTCTACCAAAAACTGGAAACTTGCTAAATTCTCCGTAGTCTTTAATTTGTTCAATCGTTTGTAGAATTTGCATGTCTTCAGTAGCGATTTCAAATTCCACTTCTGCATTATTTTTCATGTGTAGTGGATTAGCCGTTTTTGGCAAAGGCAACAAACCAAGTTGAAGACAATAGCGAATGGATAATTGTGGCACCGAAACCCCGTATTTTTCTGCCATTTTCACGACTGACTGATTTTTCATCAATTCACCATGTGCCATTGGCGAATAGGCTTCCACCAACATACCTTGTGCCCGCGAGTACTGAATCAATTCCAAAGGCGTATTACTTATATGGGCCAAAATTTGGTTAACCATGGGTTTTACGGTACAAGCATCGAGGATATTTTCTATGTCCTCTTTTTGGAAATTTGAGACTCCAATTGCTCGTAATTTTCCAGCACGATACGCCTCTTCAAAGGCTCGCCACACTTCTCGGTTGCCCTCAAAATAACGTTCGTCTTGATGAAACTCCATCCACGGTTTTGGGCTGTGAATCAGCATCAAGTCAAGGTAATCTAAACCAAAACGTTGTAATGAGGCGTCAATGGAAGAAATAGCACCTTGATATGACTTAATGGCCGCATCCAACTTTGACGTAATGAATAATTCTTCTCGCTGAACTTGACAGGCTCGAACGCCATCCCCAACTCCGTTTTCATTAGAATACGCCTGTGCTGAATCAATATGTCTGTACCCTAAATTAACCGCGTCAATGACCGCCTGAGCGGCTTTTTCGTTGCTAATTTCCCAAGTACCAAGCCCTAGCTTCGGTATTTCGACTCCGTTTGAGAGGATAAATTTTTCGTTTAAAATCATGATTTGATGTGTTTAAGGTGAATAATCAATGACTGTTTATAAAGGCCGTTGGCCTGTTATTTCAGGTTTTTGCTAAAATTGTAACTCACACCAATATTCCACATAAACGCCTTGTTTCCAGGCAAATCAGCTTTCATTGTTTGGTTGATGGTAGAACTGAGGCTAAATGGAAGTCTCTTGTGAGCTAGAACTGTGGTTAGCGTAAAATAGTCACCTCTAAAGCCATCCGTGTGTAAGAAAAATACCGACGGAAAAAGGCTGAGTCGAACGTTTTTGGACAAACCCAAATCGGCAAAAGCAGTATTCAAAAACAAGACGTTGGTAAACTGTGGGCCCCATTTTTGAAAGGCATGGCCTTGTAAATACATGGCACTCACACCAAATTTTTTGCTGATTTGATAACTTGGTACAATTTCAAACGCCCCGAATCTGAGCATCTCGGTAATTTCTTTGGTAACTCCTAGTTCGGTATCTTCTCGGCGAATTAAATTGAAAGCAGGGTGTACGCCCACCCTTAAACCAAACTTTTTAGCATCTACCAACTTGTAGCGAAGCCAAAGAAGAACACCACCTTTGCTGGCATTTGGTACGAGGCGAATATCTGGCTCGAAACTCAATCTTTTTTTACGCCAAG
Organism: Runella limosa DSM 17973; assembly: GCF_000482465.1. Classification (GTDB taxonomy): domain Bacteria; phylum Bacteroidota; class Bacteroidia; order Cytophagales; family Spirosomataceae; genus Runella; species Runella limosa. The sequence continues at coordinate 217,951 of NZ_KI519428.1, read as the reverse complement.
CTAAGTTTGAGATGAAGGCGGGGCTATTGAGCGAAAACGAAGGAATAATAGAAAAGCCATTGTTGGTAATGCCTACGGAGCCTGAAAAATTGGTCACATTTTGGGTGCTATCTGTCGTTTGAGCCAAGGCAATTAGAGTAAAAAAAGCAAAAAGAATGGAAAGAACGAGGAAGTTTAAAAGCTTCATTGATAGGTTGTTAAAATAGATACTGAGTAATTCTTTTGCAAAATTACTTCAGCCCCTACCTACTCCTTTTATACATTTTACGGTTTTACCTACCATTTTCACTGATGTTATTTCAATTTGTGTTTGAAGGTGGTAGTTTTGAAAAAAAAGCCCATGATAATCTTCGATACTATCAAAACCTACAGCGAATTTTTTAAAAATAAAACGCTGCATCCGCTGATCAACTATGTTGATTTGAATAAATCGGACGTGATTCCGAGGCACAAAGCTCGTATTGATTTTTATGCCATCATCACCAAAGAAACGCTTTGCGGTGAGTTCAGGTATGGCAATAAATCGTATGATTATTCCGACGGTTCAATGATTTTTATCGGGCCTAATCAGATTGTAGGCAGCGAACCCGAAGGAGAAATACATCAACCCTACGGCAAGGCGTTGGTATTTCATCCTGACCTCATTAAGGGTACGAATTTGGGGAAGCTAATTCATGAATACACTTTTTTCAGTTATGAGTTACATGAATCGTTACATCTATCGGACAGAGAAAGAGAAATTGTGGATCACTGCTACACAAATATCATCTCAGAAATTAGCCAGAATATTGATAAACACAGTAAAAAGCTGATTGTAGCCAATTTAGAGTTATTACTGAAATACTGTTCTCGTTTTTACGATCGCCAGTTTATCACGCGCGAACACGTCAATTATGGCTTAATCGAACAGTTTGAACAGAAGATTAACGACTACTTGTGGAGTGAGCACCTAACATTGAATGGTCTGCCTAACGTGGCATACTTCGCCCAAGAACTCCACCTCTCAGCCAATTATTTTGGCGATTTGGTCAAAAAAGAAACGGGAAAATCCGCCTTAGAATTTATTCATTTGAAACTCCTCGAAGTAGCCAAAGAGCGAGTGCTTGATTCGACCAAATCAATCAGCGAGGTATCGTACGAACTTGGTTTCAAATACCCCCAGCATTTCACTCGATTTTTCAAGCAAAAAGTGGGGGTAAGTCCGTTGGAATATCGGGGAGTGAATTGAGATTAACGAAAGTCGAATAAAAACTGCTGCAACGTGAGGTGATGAATGCCTTTGTACGTATTGGTCGTAGCAAAGCTATTTTGACTAATAACGTATTTCGGGTAGTTATCGTTGATAAGCAGTAGATTGCCAAATTCTCGGTCGATAGTCGCTTGTTCATGAAGCAAGTACGCCACTTGAAAATAGGTTATTTCTTGGTTTTTAGTGGCAATAAAATCTACCTCTTTGTCAGCCCACGCGCCCGTTTTTACATCATAACCACATGATTTTAAGTGATTAAATACTACATTTTCATATACCTTCTGAATATCTTTTGGGGAGAATCCAACGATATTATTCCTAATACCAATGTCCTCAAAATAGTATTTTTCGCCCACTTCAAAGATTCGCTTACCATTTATATCTTGTCGTTTTACCTTACGCACAATAAACGCATCGACCAGAAACTTGAGGTAATCAATCACCGTGTTGATCGATATTTGTATTTGTTGTGACTTGAGATAATCACTGATTTTTTTGGCAGAAAGCTGACTACCTACGTTGTCGGCGATGTAATTGACCAAGTTCTCTAAAAAAGCGACGTTTCGTATCTGATTGCGCTTAATAATGTCTCTGTACAAAATCGAATTGTAGATATTTTGCAAATATTCGCGCTTTATTCTGTCGTCGTCTGGTAGTATTGAAAGGCCCGCTAATCCACCAAATTGCAAGAATTTTTGAAAATTAGGTTCATTATTTTCGGCTTCATTAAGCTCTAAAAACTCTCGATAATCCAGCGGGAATACTTCTACTTCGATGAGGCGCCCACTGAGCAAGGTAGCCAATTCGCCCGAAAGTAGATTAGCATTGCTTCCCGTGACGTAAATATCGAAATTGGGCTTTTTGTAGAAATTACGTAGCGACTTCTCAAACTCTTTTATTTCTTGTACTTCATCAATAATAATAGCTACGCTTGATTGGGTTGTGTTGGCTATAATGTAATCGTTGAGCGATTGATAGTCGATAATGTTATCAAACTCATAGTTTTCTTTGTCAATATAGATTACCTGCACACCTTTAGCGGAGAGTTCGTCGGCAATCATTTGTAGCAGAAAACTTTTACCTACCCGCCGCTGTCCTAGCAATACCTTGATAAGCGGCTTGTTGATATAGGGTCTAATTTGCTGAAGATATTTTTCTCGTCTAAGTATTTTCATTATACTGAAATCTTACTGTAAAAGTAAATAAATTTTCAGTATAATGAAAACATTTGCAGATTCGTATTAAAATACTCCCATTTTCAAGCAAAAAGTAGGGGTAAGTCCGTTGGAGTATCGGGGAGTGAATTGAGGTTATACTTCAATCACAGGCACGTCGCCTTCCACAATCAGTTTTCCTTCTGTCACCGACTGAACATATTCGATGGTAATGCCTGGGGCAATTTCCAATAATTTGAAGCCTCCTTCGGGTACTACCTCAAATACCCCCAATTCGGTCACGATTTTTTTGACACAGCCAATGCCCGTCAGCGGCAACGTGCAACGTTTTAGGAGTTTAGACTCACCCGCTTTGTTGACGTGCTGCATGGCTACAATAATGTTTTTGGCCGAAGCCACCAAGTCCATCGCGCCGCCCATGCCTTTCACCATCTTACCAGGGATTTTCCAATTGGCGATGTCTCCGTTTTCAGCCACTTCCATCGCACCCAAAATTGTCAAGTCCACGTGCTCGCCGCGAATCATGGCAAAACTCTCGGCTGAACTGAACAACGACGAACCCTCTTGCATCGTCACGGTTTGTTTACCTGCGTTGATGAGATCCGCATCCACGTTTTCTTCGGTCGGGAACGGCCCAATACCCAACAAGCCATTTTCTGACTGAAGCACTACGTTGATGCCTTCGGGGATATAATTGGCGACTAAGGTAGGAATGCCAATACCGAGGTTGACGTAATAACCGTCGCGGAGTTCTTTAGCAATGCGCTTGGCGATACCGAATTTGTCGAGCCCCACCCCTGCCCTCTGCATCGGCGGACCGCCCTGTAGGGAGGGGGTATTTGTTTCTTTTTCAGAAACTGAAGTACTTACCGTCCGCTGCTCAATGCGTTTTTCGTAATCTTTTCCTTCAAAAATACGCTGAACGTAGATGCCTGGTACGTGAATTTCGTTGGGGTCGAGGGTGCCCGCAGGAACTAATTCTTCCACTTCGGCAATACAGATTTTACCCGCTGCGGCCATCATTGGGTTGAAGTTACGCGCCGTACCGCGAAACACTAAGTTGCCAGACGTATCTCCTTTCCAAGCCTTTACAATCGAAAAGTCAGCGCGCAGCCACGATTCCAGCAAGTATTTTTTTCCGTTAAACTCTCTAACCTCCTTTCCTTCTGCTACTTCGGTACCAACCCCCGCAGGTGTAAAAAACGCGGGAATCCCTGCTCCTCCAGCTCGTACTCGTTCGGCCAATGTTCCCTGCGGAATGAGTTCAACTTCTAACTCTCCCGAAAGCAGCTGTCGCTCAAACTCCTTATTTTCACCCACATACGACGAAATCATTTTTTTAACTTGCCGCTGTTGGAGCATTAATCCTATCCCAAAGGTATCGACACCTGCGTTGTTAGAAATGCACGTTAACTCTTTGACTCCTTTCGCCACCAAGGCCGAAATGCAGTTTTGGGGAATTCCACAAAGTCCAAATCCTCCTAGCATCAGCACGGCTCCATCTTCTATATCGGCCACGGCCTCAGCCGCGCCACTTACTACTTTATTTATCATTGTTTATCCTCTGTTAATCTGTTTCTGGATCCAATCGGGTCTGTCGGGTCTGACTATCGTCTGACCCTGTCCCCTGCCTTAGCTCACGGTCAGACGGTAGTCAGACTGATACCATTGCTTGTAAAACGACCCACGAATGGCTTTAGTTTATTTTATACACCTGAATCAGTACTTTATCGGGCTTACGAATCCCCGTCGCTACAAACACCGATTGGCTCAACCACGCATACTTAGGATCGGCGGTTTCAAAAATAGGAATCGAGCGAAAATAATACTCCGACGGATCTACCTCTTTGCCTTCGGACAGTCGTTTCATCACCTCGGCAGGGCCGCGCCGAAGCCCTTGATTGACAATGGTTATCAAGGCTCCATCTTCGGTTATTAATACATAACGAGCGTCCAATTCTGCCACTCCGTCGGGGCGAATTACTTGCCAATCGTAGCCCCCTGCTTGTACGTTACCTTTGATTTCAGGCCCTTCAAACGTACCTCCCGTAATTGGAATCATACGTCTGTTACCACGGTGCGTATCACCCATCACTTGAATGGCCGATACCTCTACGCTTAATTCAAATGCAAACTCTAATTCCATCATTGATTTCTTATTTAAAGTCACCCTCGTGGTCTCCATTCATTCACTTTTTCAGTTTTAAATTTATGGGTTTTGCCGTTTTACGGTTCATTTACTTCTTTTGGTTAAGCGTCTGCACATCAAAGCCCGCAATTTTTTTATAATGATCCATCACGTTTGCCAATTCTTCGTGGGGAATTTCATCTGGCGTAAACCCTTGTGGAAAACGTTCTTCCATCATGTCCATGATTTGATCGGGGCCTTTCGCTCGGTTTTGAAGGACTACTTTAGCCGCCGCAGGAACCCGTTCTTTATCGTAGGCTTCCAACGCGTCAACTACGTTTTCTGAAGTTAACAGACATTCTGCCAAATAGTCTGCATCAAGAATCGCCTGCGATGCCCCGTTGGAACCAATCGGATACATGGGGTGGGCCGCATCTCCCAAAAGCGTTACTCGCCCAAACGTCCAGCGGTCGAGCGGGTCACGGTCCGACATCGGGAACTCATAGACGGCTTTGGCTCCGTTAATCATGGCGGGAACATCCAACCAATCAAACGTCCATTCTTTGTAGATATCTACCAACCTAGCTTTATCTGCTTCGCGGTTCCAGTCGCGGGCCGTCAATCTCGACTTACCTTCTTTCAAATTACCTACCCAGTTGATGAGGTAATTCCCATCTGCATCGGGCGTGGGGTCGATGGGATACACCACCATTTTTTGCTGCATACTCCCAATCATCGCCATCGAGCTCCCGTTCAAAAAGGGCTTCATGCGCGTTGTACCACGATAAAGTACATTTTCGGAATAGACAGGAGGCCCTTCGTTGGGATACAGTTGTTGGCGTACCACCGAGTTAATTCCATCCGCGCCAATGAGTAACTCACCCGTTTCCACTCTGCTATTTTCGCCCGTTTCTCGATTGGTAAAATACGCAGTTACACCCGTTTCATCTTGCTCAAAGCGCGCCAAGTGGTGATTAGCAATTAGGCGTTCTTCTCCAAGTACTCGCTTGGCTTCTTCCCACAAAATCATTTGTAACGTGCCTCGGTGAATAGAAAACTGAGGCCATTTGTACCCCGCAAATCGTCCACGAGGTTCCGTCCAAAACTGTTGCCCAAACTTATTGAAATAGACCAAATCAGTGGTTTCAATCGCATTTTTTGCCAAAATACCTTGGAGGCCAAGGTTGGTAAGTACCCTCACCGAATGTGGGAGCGTATTGATTCCTACACCTAGTGGTTTTACTTCTTTGACCGATTCAAAAACCTTTACTTCAAAACCAGCTTGGTGAAAGCGCAGGGCAGTGGTAAGTCCTCCAATTCCTCCGCCGATTATTATAATTTTCATGGTTTAATCTTTAAAATATGGTTGAATATGATTAGCACCAAACCATAACCCCAACAACCCTATGAATGCCACCCCTGCCATGACGCCTACCATAGGCATGGCAGTTCCGTTGTCAAAATAACTACAAATAGCAGAAGCCACAGCCCCCGCACCCATCTGAAAACTGCCTAGTAATGCCGTAGCAGAGCCTACATTTTTAGAAAAAGGGCGAATAGCTAAGGCCATCGCATTGGCCCCAATCATTCCCAAACAAAACGTGTACACCGCAACGAGGGCCATCAAACTCCCTAAGGAGAGGTATTGAAAAGCTACCACCAATACCAATCCAATGCCCATAACAGCTTGGACGAGTAAACCCCTCAGCGCGATGGTCTCGCTTGAATGGTATTTTAACAACCACCTATTTAACTGGCTTCCGACAACAAAAGAGGCGGCATTGAGACCAAATACCCAGCCAAAAGTTCGCTCGTCGAGGCCAAGGAGTTTCATATAGACAAAAGGGGCATTGGCAATAAAGGCAAAAATCCCCGCCGTATTCATGGCGGCTACGATGGTAAAACCGATAAAGGCGCGGTTTTGGATAATCGAATAAAAATCAGTGAGTACGGCTTTAGGTTTCAGTGATACGCTTCGGTCTTTTCCCCTCGACTCGGGTAAATAGAAATAAACCAACACCAAAATAAGACTAGCAAAAGCCGCCAACACCCAGAAAATGGCTCTCCAGCCCATACCTATCACCACAAAACCACCTACTGAGGGAGCAATGATGGGGGCAATGCCCATCACCAAGGTCATGGTTGAAAATACTTGAGCCAAACGATTGGCAGGAAAAACGTCGCGAACAATGGCGCGGTTGGCGACCATTCCCATGCTTCCTCCGATGGCCTGAAAAAATCGAAGTAGGATTAACCCTTCCACGGAATTGACCATCGAACAGCCAATACTCGCAATGATGTACAGCCCCAGCATGATGAGCAGGGGATTTTTACGTCCAAAACGATCTACTAGCGGGCCATTGAGAAGCTGTCCCAAACAAATCCCCACAAAATAGCTACTCATCGAATAGGCCACTTCGGCGATAGTTACGTTCAATTCTTGGGCAATGGTGGGAAATGCAGCCAAGTACATATCGGTCGAAAATGGCCCGATACCTTGCAAGGCTCCTAGAAGTAATATGATTTGTTGTTCTTGTTTTTTTGTCATGAAGAAGGGGTTGCAAACCTATGAGGTTTTGTACTCTTTTAATTTTCAAACCTCATAGGTTTATTTAAACCAAAATTGACTAATTATTGGAATAGTGCAAATTTCCAACAATTAGTCAAAAAATGGATAGGCGAAATTCGTCTTATTTTATGCAGAATCAATCAAATCACCAAATTAGCCATTCCCCTACACCCGCTCAATCACAACCGCGTACCCCATTCCTACGCCTACACACATCGAAGCAAGGGCATAACGTTGTTGCGAACGAACAAGCTGATTGACAGCCGCTTGCACAATACGCGCACCTGACATACCGAGGGGATGACCCAACGCAATCGCTCCACTGTTTGGATTGATACGGGCATCGTCATCGGCTAAACCTAGGTTGCGAGAAACGGCCAAACACTGGGCCGAAAACGCTTCGTTAAACTCAATGACGGCCATATCATGAAGACTCAAGCCTGCTTTTTGGAGTGCTTTTTGGGAAGCACCTACAGGGCCAATTCCCATAATTCGAGGCTCGACTCCCACTACTGCCGAACTTACAATTCGGGCTTTAGGAATTAAATTATACCGTTTTACTGCCTCTTCTGAGGCAATAAACATCGCCGCTGCACCGTCGTTTAAGCCTGAAGCATTACCCGCCGTGACCGTTCCACCTTCTTTTTTGAAGGCAGGTTTTAGCTTGGCCAATCCTTCCAACGACGTACTTGGCTTTACAAATTCATCTTTTTCAAAAACCGTCACATTGCCTTTTCGGTCGGTCATTTCGACGGGAATGATTTCTTCGGCTAAAATCCCATTTTGCTGCGCAGCAAACGCTTTTTGCTGCGAACGATACGCAAACAAGTCTTGGTCTTCTCGGCTGATATTGTACATTTCCGCCAAGTTTTCTGCCGTTACGCCCATGGCATCGGTTCCGTACAATTTGTGCATTTTGGGGTTCACAAAGCGCCAGCCAAAACTCGAATCAAACATCTGAGCATCGTTCCCAAATGGCTTTGAGGTCTTTGAAATGACCCACGGCCCGCGCGTCATGTGCTCTACACCTCCTGCGATAAACACATCACCGTCTCCCGCCTTGATGGCTCGATTGGCATGAATCACCGCCGACATTCCCGAAGAACATAGACGATTCACCGTCTCCCCAGGCACGGTATAGGGAAGTCCCGCCAGCAACAACGCCATCCGTGCGACGTTTCGGTTGTCCTCCCCCGCTTGGTTATGACACCCCAAAATCACATCTTCCACTGCCTCAGCAGGAATGGAAGGATTACGTTTTAATAATTCGATAATCGGGAGGGCGGCCAAATCATCCGCTCTTACGGGCGACAAACTGCCGCCAAAACTACCAATCGGTGTACGAATGGCATCTATGATAAATGCGTCTTGCATATAACTATACAATTGTTCTAATAATTAAATAAAAAACCGAAGGGCACAGCAAACACCCTAGACCCGTATAAAAAGTAGCGGTCAGTGCGCCGTAAGGCACCAATTTGGGGTCAGTGGCGGCTAAACCAGCCATAACACCAGCGTTTGTTCCCATGATTCCACCAAAGACCATCGCGGCATGAGGATTGTCTAACCCAATTCGCTTGGCGAGCAAGGGCGTGGCAATAGCCACTACTGTCGCTTTTACGACACCCGTGGCAATGCTCAACGCAATCACCTCCGAACTAGCTCCGATGGCCGCTCCCGTCACTGGACCAACGATGTACGTACAGGCACCCGCTCCAATCGTGGTGAGGCTGACGGCATCGTGGTAACCCATGACCCAGGCCACGCTCAAACCCACAAAAAAAGCAACGACGATGCCTATCATCAACGAAATAGCTCCGACCAAACCCGACTTACGCATCAGCAAGATACTTGCACCAAATGCGGTGGAAACAATCGCAAAGTCGCGAAACATGGAGCCGCCGAGTTGTCCCATTCCCGCCAAAAATTTTACGTCGGCAATGCCTTTTTCCCCACCAGTAATTACTCCACCTACGTAGGCCAACACTAATCCAAAAATGATAGCCACGGCAGGCGTTGGGATTTTTGAGAATAAAAGCCGCTTTGAAACTCGATCGGCGACCATAATGAGTATTCCTACGACCAAAAACGCCACAACCAACCCATTTTTTTCCAAAAACTTGAGAAGGATTTCCATTTATTGTTCCGTTGAAGGTTTAAAGGCTTTGGTTAAATATGGGATGGTAAAGTAGCACAAAAGGACGGGTAACGCTCCCGCCAACACCGCCACTGCACCACTCGAAACGGCGAGTTTGACGTTTTGGGTAGAGGCCATCGCGACAATAATAGGAATGTACATTTGATTCCAAAATTGAATGCCCGATTGGGTCAGCGAATCCAGTTTCCCCTGTTTTTCTAACCAACTGTTGACCACAATTAGCAAAAGCATGGCAAAACCAACGCCACCCACGTTGGCCTCTACGCCGAGCCAACTACCGAGGTATTCGCCGAAAATTTGTCCGACGAGGTAACAAAATGCAAGAAGGGCTACGCCGTAAATGACCATGGGTATTTTTTTGTTATCTGTTAATTGTTAACAGGATGGCAAATCTCCTGTAACTCCAGCCTTCAGGCTGGGGCAACGTAAAAAAACTCCAAAATATGGCTTTAGCCTTGACAAATTCGGGTTCATCAGTCAAGGCTAAAGCCTCATACTTCCACCATATTCTGACTTCCCCAGCCTAAAGGCTGGAGTTAATAGAGTACCCAAGAGGCTAATTATAAAAACAACGGCTTCAAGTCGTTTTTGGTCACTTTGCCCATGGCATTTCGTGGGAATTCATCCACCACTTTGTAGTGACGAGGGGTTTTATAGGCTGGCATTTTCTCCCGAATCCATGTGTTTAATGCCTTCAAGTCTATTTCTTTTCCGTCGGTAATAATGGCAGCGACGACCAGTTCACCCCATTCCTCATTCGGAATCCCAATCACGCTACAATCTTTGATGGCAGGATGGGTTCGGAGCACTTCTTCGATTTCGAGCGCGGATATTTTATACCCTCCCGACTTGATAATATCAATCGAATCGCGACCCAAAATCCGATAATAGCCTTTTTCTTTTACCGCGACATCGCCCGTTTTAAACCAGCCATCTTCCGTAAATGCTTTTTGGGTCGCTTCTGGTCGGCGCCAATATTCCAGAAAAACGTTATTGCCTTTAATTTGAATTTCGCCCGCAGCTCGGCCTTTTACTTCATTTCCTTCGTCATCCACCAACCGAACTTTTACCCCCGCCAACGGTTTTCCGATGTAGCCTGCTTTCCGTTCACCGTCGTATGGATTGCTTATTCCCATGCCAATTTCGGTCATACCATAGCGTTCCAAAAGCGTGTGCGTACTTATCGTTTTCCATTTTTCCATCACCGTGACAGGCAACGCAGCCGACCCCGAAACCATTAAACGAAATTTCGATAGGGCTTCGGTGACTTCTTGTTGGCGTTCGACGGGGAGACTTTCCCAATAGGAAATTAGCTTAAAGTAAATCGTAGGAACGGCCATAAACAGGTTGACTTTACCTGCCAAAAATAGCTCAAACAAGCCCTCCGCCGAGAAAGAAGGCAAAAATTGCACGGTTGCTCCCGACCACAACGCGCACGAAACGACGTTGATAATGCCGTGAACGTGGTGCAACGGCAACACACATACGATATGGTCATTTTCGCTCCATTTCCACGATTTTATCAAGGTCGAAATCTGAGCTTCGAGGTTTGCGTGGGTCGTAACGACTCCTTTGGGCAGGCTTGTTGTACCACTTGTGTATAAAATCATGGCACGACGGCTCTTTTCCAACGTCGGTAAACCCTCACTTGATGAATTGACGGGGCTTTCTTCTCCCAAAACAATCAGGCGAAGCCCTTTTTCCTCCACCCATTCTTTTAGCAAAGCGACGTATTCAGGGCCGACTACCACTATTTCGGCTTGGGTGTCTTCAATTACGTACTGCAACGATGGCAACGGATAGGTAATACACAAAGGCGCCGCGACACCGCCCGCCAGCCAAATCCCCCATTGCACCCGTACATAATCAAAGCCTGGAGAGACCATGAAGGCGACGCGGGTTTCCTTCAAGTCATCAGATGACTCAAGGAGTTGGTGCGCAAAAGCCCTTGATGCGTCGATTAACGCTTGGTAGTTATAACTTTCTCCTCCTGCAACAATCGCCTCTTTTGCAGGATTTTTAAGTGCATTCGCCGTGATTTTCAACATTTGAGTTTTGGCTTTAGGCATCTTTTATTTTTTTGTGTCAAAATAGAACGCAGATACTACCGTAACGCTGATTATCACGGATTTGTAGTATCTACGCTTCCTCATCACTTATCTCTCCTCTCTTATCGCTCTTAAGAAAGTTTTATCTCAAAAGCAGCACTTGTCTTCGCTTTTACTTCTTCTAAGCTTACGTTTGGTAATAATCCCGTCAGGGTGAGTTTCCCATTTGGAAATTCAAATACCGCCAGTTCAGTAATGACCATATCAACGACCCCCGATGCCGTGAGGGGCAAAGTACATTGAGGAACAATTTTTGAGGAGCCATCGGGGTTGGTATGGGTCATAGTAATGATGAGTTTTTTGGCACCTTTAGCCAAATCCATCGCACCACCTACGCCAAGTAGGGGTTTGCCAGGCACGGCCCAATTGGCTAAGTTAGCTGCCTCGTCCACTTCAAGCCCGCCCATGATAGCCACGTCGATGTGACCACCGCGAATCATCGCAAACGAATCTGCACTATCAAAATAACTACTTCCTTTTAAAGCAGTTACGGGAATTTTTCCCGCATTGACTGGGTAGTCCATTGCTCCACCCCCATCGGCGGGAACAGGGCCTACGCCTAACATACCATTTTCGGTATGCAAAATAATGCCATGCTCTTCGGTAATCAAATCGGCTACGAGGGTCGGAATGCCTATTCCAAGATTTACCACATCGCCATTTTTGAGTTCAGCCAATGCGCGTTTGGCCATGTTCATCCGACTTTCGTCCACTTTCTTGGAAGACGAAACCGAAGCCGAACTACCCAAATCTTCCAACGTAAGTTTGGCTTCCACCAAATAATCAACAAAGCAACCAGGAGTATGCACAAACTCAGGGGCAATCTCTCCCACGGGCACAATTTCCTCTACTTCCGCAATCACCAAATCGGCAGCGGTTGCCATCGCTTTATTGAAGTTGTTTTCCGTCATTCGGTACTGCAAATTACCTGCGGTATCGGCCCGCCAAGCCCGAATAAACGCTACGTTTCCTTTGAGGGCTTTGATAAATACTTGCTCTTCCCCGTCAATGATTTTCGTTTCTCGCCCCTGCGCAATCAGCGTCCCCGCCGACGTAGGCGTATAAAACCCACCAATACCCGCCCCACCTGCCCGAAGTGCCTCGGCAAGCGTTCCTTGAGGTAACAACTCATATTCCACCACTCCTGACTGAGCTGCTTTGACGGCATCGGGGTTTGAAGTAAAAAATGAACCTATCATCTTTTTGAGTTGGCCATTTCGTAACAAACGTCCCCCTCCTAGGCCAGGTTCACCTGTATTATTTCCAATAAAGGTAAGGTTTTTAGTGCCAATTTCGGCCAAAGCATGCATCAAATGCACGGGATTGCCCGTCATACCAAAACCACCTTGGAGCAAAATATCACCTTCTTTGACCATACTAGCCGCAGTATGAAGGTCTATTATCGGTACTTGTTTCATATCGTTATGCGAGAAATTTGTATATTCGTAAAAAAAACAGACTATGATTACGCTACGCCCAATTGACGAAGTGATTGACTTTATTACCTCATTTCCAGAACCACAGCAAATCCTTGATTATAAAGCCTCCCCTGCTCTACAAGAGCGTGTAGAAGACTTAATTTATAAAAAGAAAACTTCTGAACTTAGTTCAGAGGAAACACTCGAATTAGAACGGTACCTCTTACTTCAGCATATCATGATTATGGCTAAAAAACGAGCCCAAAAGCAACTAAATTCATGAACCGTTACATTCCTGATTCACTCAAGAAACAAGTAATAGAAAGGGCTAACTATCGTTGCGAATATTGTTTACAACCCGACTTATTTGCTTACATCGCCCATCAAATTGACCACATCATCAGCATAAAACATGGAGGCCAAAACAATTTAGACAATTTGGCTTATGCTTGTTTTCAGTGCAATATCAATAAGGGTAGCGATATTGGAACTATGCTTCTCCCTGATAGAATTTTTATTAGACTCTTCAATCCCAGAGAAGATAATTGGCACGACCACTTTGAAATCGACAACGGCGTTATTTACGCTAAAACCACCGTTGGGCAAGCCACTATCAAAGTACTAAATCTCAACGACATTAACAGAATCATTGAAAGAAATGATTAATTAATCATCCAACAATTCCCCCATTGGGACGGGTGGTGCGCCACTGCGACGCCGCGCGGGCAAGGGGGCTAGCTTCAAAAGGCAGCCCAACGTAGTTTTCGGCAATCGTTGTGGCGTATGCTTTTGAGATACTGATGTAATCAAATTTCGCTTTTTGTAGGTGGTACTGAAACGACCCGTGCTCGTCTTGCTTGTGAAAAAGTGTCGTCATAAAGTTGGAGAAATCTTGCGCTCTCCATATTCTTTTCAACGCAATCGTCGAATAGTCGTCCAACATTTTCATGGAGTTGTTTTTGTAAAAATTCACAAATCCATCCACCAAATGTTTTACGTCGGCAACGGCTAAGTTTAGCCCTTTTCCGCCCGTCGGAGGCACAATATGAGCTGCGTCCCCTGCCAAAAACAACCGCCCTGCCTGCATATTATCGGTAAAGAAGCTACGCATCGGGGTAATACTTTTTTCAAATATCGGTCCCGACTTCAACGTCCATCCTTCTGTACCCAGACGAATTGACAACTCTTCCCAGATACGATCATCTGACCAGTTGTCAACGTGGTCGTCGTTATCGACTTGGAGATACAAACGACTTACTTTGTCCGAACGTAAGCTGTGCAAGGCAAAGCCATTTTGGTGATAGGCGTAAATCAGTTCTTCCGAAGATGGAGCTACGTGTGCCAAAATACCCAACCAGCTAAATGGGTACGTAATTGAAAACTCATTGAACGAACCCTTAGGTAACGTTTTCCGACCTACTCCGTGAAAACCATCGCAAGCCGCCACAAAATCGCACTCCAGAACTCTAGCTTCGCCTTGGTACTCAAAGTGAATTTTGGGCGATGCTGTATCAAAATCTTCAATTTTCGTAGCGGAAGCCTCAAAATATAACTCACCTCCACCTACCAACCACGCATCGGTAAGGTCTTTTACTACCTCTTGTTGGCCGTAAATGGTGATATTACGCCCTTGTGTCAATTCTCCAAAAGGAATACGAATGCGTTTTCCATCAAAATTCAAATACACACCGTGGTGTTCTTGTCCTTCTCGAACAAGGCGGTCGGCCAAGCCCAAGTGCTTGTAAATATCCACGGTATTTTGTTCAAGCAACCCTGCTCTTACTCGGGCTTGTACATACTCACGGCTACGGTTTTCGAGAATAATCGACTCTATGCCATGTTTACGGAGCCAATGAGCAAGCGTCAGACCCGCAGGCCCAGCTCCAATAATACCCACTTGGGTTTTGATATGCCCAGCCCCCTTGCCCCCAATGGGGGAATTTATCTTTGCCATAATTTTGATTCAAACAAGTATATTAAAATGGTAAAGTTTAATACTCACTCTACCTTTCCCCTATTGGGACGGTCCGCCACGCGGTCGGACCCTCGCAGGGTTAGGGGGCTATTTAACACCTCCTCTGCCGTGTGAAATGCCTCATTGGCAGCGGGTAAACCACAATACAAGGCGGAGTGCATAATGACCTCTTTGATTTCGGCCACTGAAACGCCATTATTCAAAGCCGCTTTGACGTGCATTTTAAATTCTGCTTTGCGATTGAGGGCTATCAACATCGCCATCGTAATCAAGCTCCGATTATGCTTCGACAAATCGGGGCGTGTCCAAATTTCTCCCCATGCATATCGGGTAATGAAATCTTGAAAATCAACATTAAACTCATTGATTTTGGCCGTTGCACGATCTACGTGTTCATCGCCAAGCACCGTTCGACGAACGTGAAGCCCCCTAGCCCCCAATGGGGAAAAATTAGTGTTACTGGTAAAAAAAGAAATCAATGTTTCAGCATATTCTTTGGGTAATTCGGTACTGGCTAAATGGCGCGCATGGAGGATGTGGAGCGTGGCGTTGGGAATGTGATTGACCAGAAACTGCGCTTGTTCTACGTTTGTCACAGGGTCTTCGTCACCCGTAATGATCAAGGTTTCTACCGATAATTGGTGGAGTTTTTCTCTAAAATCGGCATCACGAATTGCTTCACAACACTTCGAGTAGCTTTTGATGTTGCTCCGTAAAAACATCGCTTTGGTTTTAGCGACTCGTGCTGGATTGGTTTGACGAAAGGATTCCGTAAACCACCGCTCCATCGTATCGTCGACGATAGCCTGCATTCCATTTTTGGAGATGGTATCAATTCGACTATTCCATCGTTCATCGTTTCCAATTTTAGCTCCTGTATTGCTCAAAACTATTTTTTTGAAACGTTGTGGATGATGTATTCCCAACCATTGGCCAATCAAACCGCCCATCGAAAGTCCACAGTAATAGGCTGTTTCAATGTTCAACTCATCCATCAATTGAATGACTTGTTCCCCTAACTCATCAATGGTACAGGAAGTAGCTTCATCATGCGTGTCTGGGGGGCTGGTATGGTAGCGTAACACCCTAAAATAAGGCAGCAAATACGGCACGAGCTCGTCCCACATCATCATTTCTGACCCTAGCGAGTTTGAAAATATCAAAACAGGGCTATTGGGTGTACCTTGTAGTTGGTAGTTAGTATTCATTTTCATACATGGGTTGTTTTTTCTCACAAATTTCCACAGATGAAATACCCACAGATTTTTTCCGTGTCCTTCTGTGTGGATTTAATCCGCGTTTATCTGTGTGCAACAATTACACTTGTCGAAGTACTTCGTCAATTAATTCCAAGCTCAATCCAATTGAATTTTCTGGCTTAAAAAGTTCCTCTAAATCAAGCAAATCCAATTGAAGTTCAAGCAGGATTTCTTTTAAATGTTTCTGCTGATGAATAGCCGTTTTGCACGCCTTTTCCACCAATTCGTGTGCCTGCATTTTGCCCATCTTAGGCGCCAACGCCAAAGACACATTTTCGGCATAAATCAGTCCTTTTGTCACTTCTAAATTGGCCAACATTCGCTTTTCATCCACTTCCAAACCACTCACCAACTCCAAAGCACGTTCGACCGAACCTGCCGTTAAGGTCATCAATTCTACCAAAACTTCCCATTCAGAATGCCATAATCCCGCCGAGCGCTCGTGTTCTTGGGGCATAGCCGAGAGAATCGTTGCCACTAAGTGCGGGGTTCGGGTGGCATTGGCTAGTAAGGCAGCGCACGTTACTGGATTACGTTTATGGGGCATCGTGCTTGAGCCTCCTTTCCCCTCTCCTACCCCTTCATAGACTTCCCCTACTTCGGTTTGCATGAGGAGAGAAACGTCCTTTGCAATTTTCCCAAGACTTCCCACCAAAATTCCGAGGACGCTTGCCCACTCAGCGAAACCGTCACGTTGGGTTTGCCACGAAAAACTAGGCGTTAAACCTAACTCCTGGGCCATTGTCTGGTGAACTGCTTGGTTAATAGACGCATTTCCGCTACCCACGGCTCCACTTAATTGTAGCTTCAACAAACGAGGCTGAGTCTCAGAAAGGCGGTTTTGTGAGCGTACAATTCCCTCCAACCACCCTGCCGTTTTTAATCCAAACGTAATGGGTCGGGCTTGCTGAAGTAAAGTCCGACCAATCATCAAGGTCGAACGGTGTTTTTGAGTTAAAGCTACCAACAACTGACGTAATTGATTGAGTTTTGACTCCAACCACGCCAAAAACGCTTTGATTTGAAGCACCATTGCCGTATCGACAACATCCTGACTGGTGGCACCCAAATGCACCATTTTTGAGGCTTCAACGTCGTTGTTTTTAACAATACGCGTGAGTTGTTTTACCAACGGAATGGCCGCATTTCCCCCTAATTTAATCTCAGTTTTTAGCTTTTCTAGGTCAATCAAATGCGCGTCGCAACATTGGGCAATAATGGTGGCGGAAGTTTCCGAAACAATCCCATTTTTAGCTTGAGCTTGAGCCAAAGCCGCTTCAAAACGCAGCATCTCTGCAATGGTGTTTCTGTCAGAAAACAACCCATTGACTTCGGTCGAGTAAAATGTTTCGGAATATAGAGACATACTTTCAATACCAAAGAGCTAAATATCAAAAAATACGGTCTCGTTTTCGCCTTGCATCCAAATGTCAAAATGGTAACCGTTGGCAGTTTTAGCCGCTATCAACGTAGAGCGGCGTTGTTCGGGAACGACGTTGAGCACCTCATCTTTAGAATTTAATTCTGCCTCATCGGCAAAGTACAAACGAGTGTAAGAGTGGATCAGTTGTCCTCGCATAAATACGATGATGCTTAAATACGGCGCTTGTCCATTGACCGAAGTAGGTTTTACGGTATGAAAAATAAAACGATTTTGGGCGTCGGTTCCTGTACCAAAACGGCCAAACAACTGTTTTTCTCCGTCATTGTGCCACACTTCAATCATCGCATCTGGAATCACAACTCCCTCACCATCAAACACTTTTCCAGTGATGGTAATTGCTTCTTTTTCGTCGATAGGATTTACCATTTGGTTCCCTGCCAACTGCTTAAAATCGTATAAATATTGCTCGGACGAAAGGCCGTAGGCAAAATAAGGGCCAACCGTTTGAGAGGGCGTTTGATAGCCCCCTAACCCCCGATGGGGGGATTCATTTGATGTATTTTCAAGCATTGAAGTTTCTTTTATAGATTAATCATAGTTCCCCCATTGGGACGGTACGCCGCGCGGGTTAGGGGGCTTGGACGTTTTGATTGTGACCTCTTAACACAAAATCAAAACGATACCCCAAGGCAAAATGTGGTTCCGTAATGCTCAAATCAAATTGAGAAATAAGCAACTCCCGACCCTTGGGCGGCACACCCAAAAAGATGGGATCATATTGAAGTAGCGGGTCTCCTGGAAAATACATTTGAGTCACCAAACGATTGGTAATATTTGCCCCAAACAACGAAAAATGAATGTGGTTAGGCCGCCAAGCGTTGTAGTGGTTTCCCCACGGATATGCCCCTGGTTTAATCGTATAAAATTTATAATTCCCGTTTTCATCCGTCATACAACGACCCGCACCTAGAAAATTGGGATCAAGTGGCGCATCGTGTTGGTCAACTTTATGCACGTATCTTCCCGCCGCGTTGGCTTGCCAAATTTCGATGAGTGTATGCGGAATCGGCTGTCCATTTTCATTTATAACCCGACCGTGAACTACGATACGTTCTCCTAATGGCTCGCCATTTTTTACGGAATTTTTGGTCAAATCATGGTCCAAAGAGCCTAAGTTAAAATCTCCAAAAAGAGGCCCCGTCAACTCGTTCAACGATTGTTTAATCACCACCAAAGGCTTTGTAGGCGCTCTCAGAACCGTCGATTTGTAATCAGGCGACAAACGAGGCGGATGTACCTCTTCATCAAATCGGTTATAAATAATATTGCTCATGTTGTGCAACGGTTGGGAAAAATATCTGCTTAAAGGACACAACAAAAGTAGCGGGAAGGTGAAAGATTATCTTGGATAAATCAAAATATAACTTGTACAAAACAAACATTTTTTGGTTAAATTTGTACAATACATTCCATTCTTTACATGCGTCTGCTCTACCTTCTCTTTTTACTCTCACCTATATGGGCGTTGGCAACAGGACAAGCCCCCGACCGCTTAATTTGGCAAGGAGATACTTTACCTTTGTACACTCATCCGTTAAGCTCTCATCCGACTTTTAAACAACACTCTAAAACCCTTTTTGGAACACCACAAGCCCCTTTTAACACGAGCTGCTGGCGAGGATACATTGCTGAATGGGAAATACAACATGATACGCTCTTTCTCGTCAACATCTACACCTGTGATTATCCTAGCAATAAAACCAAAGCTGATTTAAACGCTCTATTTCCTAACCAACTCATTCGTGAAAAACTCCCAGCAACCTGGCTCTCAGCTCCTTTGTTAGTACCTCAAGGCAAATTACTGTATTACACTCAATCGTACATCGCTATCCATGAGAAGGAAATAGAATTGACGTTAAAAAAGGGCATAATCGCTCATTTTCAAGAGTTTGACAACTCCAAAACCCAGCTTTCGGTGTATGCAGAAAAGAATGATAGCCTACTGAATTATGTTTACAGCCACATCAATTGGCAGTTATTGCCCGATTTACCACAACCCGTCAAGGTTTTTGCCGAAATTCTCAGCGGCTCTCGCCCGTTTCCTGACAGCGTCCTCCTGTTAAAAAAATCTCAACAGGCTATCTTCGACAATGAAGCACTGCGCGTTTTAACGTCCATTCCGTCTTGGAGTTGTTATTATAAACGGGGAGTTCCCTACCCGATTGGCTATTATTTTGTTGTCATTTTTGACGAGAATCGTCGAAAAAAATACGCAAAACCTTAACTTTTTAAGCTTGTAATTTTCAAACATTCATTATGCAAAAGGCATTAGTCCATTTTAAAGGGCTTTACGGCGACAACCCTCATTCTCTTTTACCCAACTTTATCCATTTTGAAGCCCTCGAAACTCGGAGTAAAATATACGATTGGGAAATCAAAGAACACTTGCATACGGATTTGTTTCAGGTATTTTTGATTAAAAGTGGGGAAGGTTTGCTTGTTTCTGAACAAAAAGAATGGGCGCTTACGGGGCCTTGCATGGCAACCATCCCCGCGCATAGTCTTCACGGTTTTGTGTTTCAACCCAACATCAACGGTGAAGTGCTGACATTTTCCGACTCTTTTTTGGAGGGATTATTAAAAAACTCCCCCAAAACATTACTAGAAATCAATCATTTACGAGTACTTTCATTTGATGAAGATTTTGAAACATTTGAGCGACTCATGGGATTTAAAAACCTCATTGTAAAAGAATTATACGAAGATTTTGTCGAAAAACAGGTAGTTTTACAGTCGTTGTTTCAACTCTTTTTTACGCACCTTTACCGTTTTTCTCTTCGACTAAGCAGCGCTTCTACTTCGTCCGACAATCGGACATTACGTTATTTTCAGCTTTTTCAAAAAAGCATTCGGAAGTCGTTGCAAGAATCAAAGTCTATTCATGAATATGCCGAAGAGTTGAATATTACGCCTGTCCACTTGAATCGTATTTGTCAGGCGATTGTCCAAAAATCAGCTTTACAGATTGTCCATGAACATCTGATTAATGAAGCAAAAAAATACCTCCTTAATACGAATTACTCGATTTCGGAGGTTTCTTATTTTCTAAATTTCAAAGACCCCGCGTATTTTACACGGCTTTTCAAAAAAATAACCGGAGTTTCTCCTAGTGAGTTTCGGAAAAATTGATAGCATAATAACCTTTATATGCTATCAATTTCTATCACGAAAAGTATCTTTATGTCTCTTATTAGGTCTAAATGACTTTACTGTATGGAAAAGAGAAATACAAAGCAAGAGGGCAACCTGTACGATAAAATCGTAAAAGAAAACATAGAGAGCATTATTCCTGCCTTGATGAACTCTGTATTAGGCTTTAAAGTAGCCAAAGCCGAAATAATCAGGGAAAAATTACAGCAAACCAAAGAAAAAGAGGCTGATGCGTTGCGAGTTGTTACTGACCCCAATGGCCAAAGGTTCATTCTACATTTAGAATTTCAGGTGGATAATTACCTAAAAATGGCCTACCGCATGGCCGACTATTGGATTTTGCTCAAATCCAAATACCAATTGCCCGTTCGGCAGTTTGTTATTTTCATAGGAAGTGGCGAACCAACAATGAAAACAGTTTTAGCTGATGACGGCAACTATTTTCAGTTCAGCATCATCAACATTACTCAATTTGACTACCTTCGATTTCTGAACTCAAACAATCCCGAAGAAATCATTTTGGCAGTTTTGAGCGATTTTGGCCAAGAAAAACCCGAAAACGCCCTCAATCAAATCATTCAAAAATTGGCCGAAACCAAAACCGATCAAACTTCGTTTCAAAAATATCTACGGCAGTTGCGAGTTTTGTCTAAATTGCGTAAGTTAGATGGCAGCGGCCAACCGTCTAAAATTTGACGATATGATACAGAACATGGCTAAGTATATTGATGAAGATAACGATTATCTGGTCATCAAAGCAAAATCAAAAATTGTGGAGAACCTGATTAGAATGGGGAAGTTATCATTAAAAGAAATTGCTGATATAGCCAATGTAACAATTGACTTTGTAATTGCTATACAACAAAAATTATCTACCGATAAGTAATTGAGTGTATGTTGTACATGCCCAAAAGTCCCCCTATATCTGTTTTTCAGATTATCAAAGTATTTTCAAGCTCTTGCCCGTCAAATGATATAGCAGGTATTTCATAGACCCAAAAACTCCTCTTCTGTCATTTTAAAATCCTCAGCAAATTTCACTGTCATTTTACCCTCCAAAATACCTGATTCGTTGCTTCTGGGTACTCAGTATACCACAAAAATGTACTTAACTAACCCGTTTTGACGAAATATACATCGTTATCACACCCGCGATGATGGTCGGGACGGAAAAAATCAGGAAGTTGGTCGTCATTGAGAGTCCCATGCCAATCAGGACGCCACCCAACAATGGGCCAATGATTCCTCCTAGACGCCCCGAACCGATGGCCCAACCTACGCCAGTTGTTCGAAATTCGGTAGGGTACATCCGCGCCGCTACGGCATAAAGCCCCACAAAACCACCTTGGATGCCAAAACCAATCAGTCCAAAAATAACCAACAACCACGAAGACCCTTTGAACCACCCAAAGGCGACCATCAGTACACCCGTCAAAATCAGAAATGTGCCTATGGTACGTTTTAGGCCATATTTACTTGAAAAATAGCCTTGAATGACAATCCCCACAAAAGCACCAAGATTAAAAACTGTGCCCGCATAAATCGCCAACTCCATCGAAAGTCCAGCGTTGGTAGCGAGTTTCGGAATCCAATTGGTCAAAAAATAAAGGGTAGCAAACGCCATAAAAAGCGCCCCCCACAGTTGAAACGTCGGCAGTTTAAACTCTTCCGTCAACATCGATTTGAACGACACCGCTGCTTGTTCGGCAGGTTTTGTTGGAAGTTGAGACAACCTAGTTACCCCCATTTTATCCAAAATCTCGTTGGCTTTACCAAGGGCATTGGAAGGTTGTGCTTTAAAGTAAAAATCAAGCGACTCCGACAACAAAAAGTGAATCAAGGGCACCGACAGTGTAGTGAAAAAACCTGCCAATTGAAACATCGTACCCCAACCCAATTGCGGTATTACTTTCGCTGCAACTAACCCCGACAACACCGCCCCAATAGGGTAACCCGAAATCACAAAACTTACCCAAAAATCTTTGGTTTTGTTTGGGGTGTATTCGGCCGTCAGCGTAGCGGTACTTGCCAGCATCGCCCCAATCCCTATCCCACTAATGAGCCGAATAACTACCAAAAACTCAATGGATTGGGCAAAAGATGTACTAAAAATGCTGATTCCCATCAGTACAGCACTTAACAAAATCATGTTTTTACGGCCAATCACATCTGCTTTAGGAGCCAAAAACATCGCTCCCAAGGTCATCCCGACCAAGCCAGCGCTAAAAACAATCCCGAGGGCTTCGGGCGTAATTCCCCATGCTTTTACAATGGCAGGTGCGGTGTAGGAAATTACCATTACGTCCATGCCGTCGAGCATGTTCATCAACAAACAAATAAACACAGTCGCGTACTGCAACCGTGTCATTTTATTGGAATCAATGTGTTCTTTTATATCAAACGTCATTGGGAGATTGGTAGGCTAAGGGCTTAAATAGATGTATTCCACGAAATAATTGGACATAGCTTCGCAAAAATAGAGGTTTTTTCAGAGACCCATCACGCAAAATCAATTTCCTTTTGTGCAAAATCAATCTACATCAACAACCTCATCGCTTAAACCGATACAAATATGGAGCTTTGTTGGCAGCACCTGTGTATTTTTTTTGAAGGCGTTCCAGCACGTTTAAATCAAGTATTTTCTTCTGGAAGTTGTTGGTGGCAAATGGCCGATCATACACTGCCTCGTAGAGTTCTTGGACTTCTCGCATCGTAAATGTTTCGGGCAGCAGGTTGAATCCAATCAACTTCTGGTCAAGGTTTTGGCGAAGAGCATCGAGTGCACAAGTGAGAATCTCATTGTGGTCGTGCATCATTTCGGGCACTTCTTTGATGTTCATCCACTCCAAAGAGTGATCAAGTTCGCCAATTTGCGGGTTTACTTTACTGATTTCGACCAGCGCATAAAATCCAATACACACAAATCGGCTGGTAATCCATTCGGCATCTGCTTCGTTGTACTTTTGGCTGAGATGAGTGAGGAGCAATGCTTTGTACTTACTATCTATTATTCTGTTTTCATGCCCAAAAACACGAAATTGTTCCAAATAAATATTTTCAAGGTGGGTTCGCTCGTACAAAATTCGGCTTGCCGCTTTTTCAATCCCTTCGGTTTTTAGAATAAATCCCCCAGGTAAGTTCCAAATGTTCTCTCCAAGTTTTGATTTCGCTATCAACACCTTCAATTCTTTGTTTTCATAACCAAAAATCACACAGTCTATCGAAAGATGCGAGATGTACTTTTCAGTGCCAAATTTCCTCATGGATTCAAAAAATTTAGGCACAAAGGTACACCTTATCCCAATACGTTAGCACCAATTAAATGTAATTATAAAACGAAATTATAAAACTTATTACATATATTATCTTTTTTTTAGAAAATAATAAAAAGACTATTACCTTTGCCTCACCAATCTATGTTTCAGTCTCTCCCCCCCCTTTCTATGAAAAAATCCTTGGTTTCATTACCTTCTACTAAAATGGCCTTTACGGCCGTTTTAAGTCTTTATTTTTCGTTTGCCTCGCTGGCGCAAACCAAATCGGACACCACCAGTTACATCCAGACGTTGGACATTACTTCGGGTAAAATAGATACTGTTTTGGCTATCAAAGCCCACTTTGAAGCTCCCAATTGGCATCCAGACAACTACCTGATTCTGAACAGCTATGGCAAGCTACATACGCTAGACTTGGCCTCAAAAAAGCTAAAAGAGCTCTATACGGGCTTTGCCACAGCCTGCAACAACGACCACGGGATTTCGCCTGACAAAAAGTGGTTGGCTATCAGTCACAACGACAAAAGCGACCCTTCTCCCAAGCGCTACAAATCAGCCATTTATGTCCTTCCTGTAAGTGGTGGTGAGCCTCGTAGAGTTACGTCGGAAGTAATGTCGTTTTGGCATGGATGGAGTGCTGATGGCAAAACCTTGGCGTACTGTGGCGAACGCAATGGAAACTATGACATTTATTCGATTGGTATAGATGGCGGGGCAGAAAAAAGATTAACCAACAGCGAAGGTTTGGACGATGGCCCCGATTATTCGCCCGATGGGAAGTACATTTATTTCAACTCCTACCGCACAGGTCACATGCAAATCTGGCGGATGTTGGCCGATGGTTCTCAGCCTGAGCAACTAACGTTTGACGAAAACTCCAACTGGTTTGCCCACCCTTCCCCTGACAATCAATGGATTGTGTATATTGCTTACACCTCTGATGAAAAGCAAGCGCATTTGTTTGGTAAGAATGTAAAACTGCGTTTGATGAATCTGAAAACCAAAGAAATCAAGGATATTACACCTGTTTTTTACGGAGGACAAGGCACTATCAATGTGCCGTCGTGGAGCCCAGACAGTAAAAAAGTTGCCTTTGTAAGTTATGCGGTGAAGTGAAAGAATTATGATATTTTCACATAATTAGCGCGGATATTGTGATTTTTTACACATATTTCTTACTAATTGTTGTGTATTACTCAGTTATAAACACATAGTACATACAAGCATTTTACATAGTAAACAGTAGTGCTTCTACATTTTCTATGGTGTATTTATCTAGCTATGTGGTAAGTAAAACCCTCAATCATAAAATCAATGAAAAACGACAACTCATCCAGAAGAAAGTTTTTACAGCAAATTGGAGCTACCAGTTTGGTGACTGCTTCGTCGCCTTTTGCGTCGTTGGCCGCCCAGCAAAAAGCCGAAGAACGTATCTTACAGTATGAACGCCCCTTTGCAGCCAACGATAAAGTCAGAATTGGTGTAATCGGTTACGGAGTCCAGGGGCATTTTGACTTGAATACCGCCCTCAAAGTCCCTGGGGTAGAATTGGCAGGAATTTGTGACTTATACCCTGGCCGTCTCGACAACGCCAAAGAACAATACGGCAAAGACCTCTTCACCACCCGAAATTACAAAGAGCTATTAGCCAAAAACGACATTGATGCTGTATTGATTTGTACCCACGACGTATGGCACGCCCGTATGTCGTTAGACGCCTTGGCCGCTGGCAAACACGTCTATTGTGAAAAACCGATGGTGTATAAAATCAGTGAAGGGTATCCTGTCATGGCTGCCGCCAAAAAATCGGGCAAAGTGTTTCAGGTAGGAAGCCAACGGGTGAGTAGCCTTGGGTACGCCAAAGCCAAAGAACTATTGGCAGCGGGAGAAATCGGGAAGCTCAACATGGTCAATGCCGTTTATGACCGCCAAAGTTCGATTGGGGCATGGGAATACACCATTCCAAAGGACGCCGATGCCAGCACCACCGACTGGGAAAAGTTTATCGCTATTACTGGTCAAAAAATGCCTTACGACGGCAAAAAATTCTTCTGGTGGCGGGCTTTCAAAGAAGTCGGCACAGGCGTAGCAGGCGATTTATTCATTCACTTGTTGAGTGGTACGCATTTTATGACCAATTCCAAAGGCCCCGAGAGCATTTACAGCACAGGGCAGTTTAGCTATTGGAACGACGGACGCAATATGCCTGATGTGATGTCGGGGGTGATGCAATACCCCAATAGTCCTGAGCACCCCGCCTTTCAACTCACCCTGCAAGTGAACTTTATCAGCGGAACGGGTGGCCAAGAAGTGATCCAATTAGTTGGTTCGGAAGGCGTGATACAGGTGCAGGGCAACAATATTACCATTAAACACAGCCTCATACCCGAAGCTCCTGGCTTTGGCGGCTATGATTCGGTGTTTACTTTTTCAAAAAGCATGCAAGACGAAATGCAAAAGGATTACGATGCTAAGTGGACACCCGAACAACGCAAACGGAAAACCAAAGAAGACATCGTTTTCAAAGCTCCTGCGGGGTACAGCGACCATTTAGACCATTTTACCAATTTCTTTGACGCCATTCGCACAGGTAAACCCGTTGTAGAAGATGCCGAATTTGGTTTCAGAGCTGCCGTGCCTGCCTTGGCTTGTAACGACAGTTATTTTACCAAAAAAATTGTAAAGTGGGATCCTGTGGCTATGAAATTGAAGTAGCGTTTTGACGTAATTTGGACACAGATGTTCCAACACAGATTTTGTATCCGTGTCATCTGTGTTCTCCATTTTTAGACCTATATAATTTTGAGAAAATCATGATAAAATACCTAACCGCACTCTTTGTAACTATTTATCCATTAGCAAATTACGCACAATCAAATACCGATTCGGCGGACATTATCGCACTACTCGAAAAAGAAGCCGCTACTTGGCGAGCAGGCGATGCAAAAGCCCATGCCGATTGCTGGGCGATACGACCTTACAGTCGCATTTTGATTTCGACAACCGAGGCAAAAGTGATTGATTTAGACCCCAACTTTATGCTCAATCCTCCTTCCAATATGCTTGGAAATGGTGGGCGTGCCATCCTGACCAATCATAAAATAGGCATTACGGGCAACAGCGCTTGGGTAAGCCACGACGAAGAATCAATTTCAAAAGAAGGAAAAAGCACTTACTCCTATGAAGTGCGGCTTCTCGAAAAAATCAACGGAGCTTGGAAACTCGTGGGGCAGTCGGTGCATCAGTATAAGAAGTAAGACCTCAAATATCATTCACTTTTTCGCCCGCTGGCTTCACTTTCAATGCCTTTTTAGTTACTTTCAAGTCTTTGAAATAGCCTATGGTCGCAATATCTACCCATAGGGCAATGGACCCACTCTTAGTTTTACCCAACATTTTATCCACGATGAAAGTAGAATATTTGGCATTGTTGATAAATAACTCGGCAGTTTCACCATTTACTTCTATTCGCATCGTAATCCATTCACGCAAAGCTACGGGAACCGCACCTTCGTATTTACCAGGTGCATCTTTGCGAAGTTTGTCAAATTTGTGGTCGGGATAAGCATAATACTGGACTGTATGATTTCTTGCCCCTTGGTCACTCACTCTACCAACTCGAGGACGCAAATAAATTGACTCAAAAGCCTTGTCGTTTTCGCCAATTCTGAACGCTACGCCAATAAACCCTGCCGCTCCTGCAAACGGCGAAGGATTCTGAATATCCGAATACATTTTCACTTCGATGGTACCGTTGTCAAAATCAACATCGGTGAGTTTAGCATAAGTAGGCTCATCAACGGTTGAACCTAAATTTTTCAAATCAAAGGGCAAAGCCTTCAAATCTCGTTCAATTTTTAGCGCTTTTTTGCCCTGAAAATCTACGATTGAACCCGTAACGTTCTTTAATTCAAAGGTTTGTTTACCCAACTGCAGTTGTTGAGCGAAAGTGCTGCTCGAAGCAAGCAAAAGTGAGAAGAAAAGTAATTTTTTCATGTTGATTTGTTATGGAGGTGTAACAAAAAATACGTTTAGATTTTAGTCTTTGCCTCAGCAACCGTCACGGTCTTGCCCAAGGCGCCAAATTCGTGCAAATCGCCGAAAACTTCAATGCGAATAGACTGGTCTAAGCCTCCCACACGTACAGGGGCAAAGCCATTATCACGAATCAATTGCTCAATGGTTTCGTCGATGTTTATATCGTCAGTAGCATAAAACAAGGCGGCGGCTTCGGGTTGCTGATTGGCGGCATTGGCCAAAGAAGCCGCTCCCAACGTACCCAAGGCTTTGGCGAGTTTTGCCCCTTTGGGTAATAGCGAAGCATTGATTTGGCCTGCCGATTCATTTTCACCGATGATTTTATCAAAGCCTCCTTGCGCATTGGGAGCAATAGGATTGGAAGGGTCAATGATAATTTTGCCCTGCAAAAGGGCTTCGTACTGGTAAAAAATCTCTTTAATGGCCGCAAACCAAACCGCTACCACTACAATGTCGGCCTCTCTGATGGCATCGCTAATGGTAGCGGGTTGGGCCAAATCGCCCAGTTGTGCCGCAAGGGTTTGGGCTTTTTCCAAATTTCGGTCGGCGACAATCACCCCACGGTTATTTTTTATCAGATTGTTGGCCACTACTTGGCCTATGTTGCCAAGTCCGATAATGGCTATTTTAGAAGTTGTTGGCGTTTGCATTGTCGTAATTGTTTTTGATGAATTGACAATGCAAAAGTACCGTGAGGAAAGAGTTCTTACCCTTAATCTATCTTAGGAAATACCCTTAATGTAGTTTAAGGGTTGGGGCTATTTCCTACTCAAATTCTTCCGAATCTTACTCAAAAACTCAGGCGTAATCCCTAAATACGAAGCTATTTGCGTGTTGGGTAAGCGATTGGTAAGGTGCGGGTATTGTTCCAAGAAACTCAAATAACGCTGTTCGGCCGTCGAGCTGAACGCCTGCAAAACCCGATTTTGCAATTCGACAAACTTGTTTTCGATGATTACTTTAAAAATACGATCGAGCTTGGGAATGTTGATGTACAAGAAATAAAGGTCTTGTTGCTCGATTTGAATGATTTCCGAGGGCTCGATGGCCTCAATAAACAAGCGGCTTGGTTTCTGAGAATGAAAACTCCCAATGTCGGCAATCCAATCTCCTTCGGCAGCAAACTGAATATTGTGCTCGTAGCCTTTGTCGTCAACACCATACATTTTGAAACATCCCTCTACCACAAACGTATAATGTTTACAGACAAAGCCTTCCTGCAAAATCATCTGACGGCGTTTGATTTTACGGGCTCGAACCCGTGGCTCAAGTAGTCTTTTTTCGTCTTCGATTAAGGGTATATATCGTTGAAAATGCGTCAATAATCTCTCCATTCCACGGTTGATTGATAATCGGTCAAAAGTAGAGAAAAGCGTTGTCAATTCATCATCCGATACTCACTCGGTTTCATTCCCGTTTGCAAAAGGCTACTTGTGCCGTGTCAAGACAATAATGCACATAGCGTGGGTCGGTGAGTTCGAGGTATTCACGGTGGTTTTCTTTATTGATAACGTCGTTAGTATTGGTTCTTAAAACTCCCGTTCCCCAAATTCACTCGATGGCAACTTGGCTTTGCGATCCGTTTTGTTGAAGCTATACGAAAGATTTAGCAAGAAAATATTGGTTTCTTGGATGTAATTGGTGGTAGTGTAAAAATTACTCCCCCAAGTCGAAATGCGTTGCTCATTGACCTTCATTTTGCCAAACGACGTATTTTGCCAAAGCAGCGAAACGCTCATTTTATTGTTCATCAATGATTTCTTTATCGAAAAATTGGGTTGATAAAAACGCGAATCTTTTCCCTGCGCCGTGTTTCTGGCCGATAAATACGAGAGGTTAAACTGCGTACTCAAAGTTGGCGTAAACTGGTAATTGAGGTTAGAATTGATAGAATACACCCAGCCTCGACTATTGACTATCACCGAGTTATCAAACAATGCACCCTTAATTCTTAGATTATAAACGTTTCCACCCACAAAGATTTTTAGCTTCTTAACGGGCGAAATTGTCACCCCAATCTCTGAACCCATCAAGCGCGCTTTGCCTGCATTGGTATAAATTCGATTCAGAATCGTGTCATTATATACACTATTGACGCGGTTGACGATGTTCGTGATTTGTTGACGATACACGTTCCAGTACAACGATACCTTTTTAAAATCTTTGGTGAGCCCAAGTTCATAAATCCCTACAAATTCAGGACGAATGTTAGGGTCGCCTTGTTCGAGGGTCTCGCTGTGTTCGCGTTCAGGATAAGGATTCAGCTCGTTGTTGGTTGAGCGCTGTACGCGGCGACTGTAAGCGGCTTTGAGGCGAAGGTCTTTTCCCATATCGTACAGCAAATTGGCCGAAGGGAACAAGTTTGACAATTTCAATTCATTCGGTTTTCCTCCACGGTTGTCCGTAAACTCACGCAAAGCGTTCTCGTACCGCAGTCCCGACGAAAATTCTAGCTTTTTAAACTTACCCGCGTACTGCGCATAAAGACCATGTATTCGGTTATAAATAGCAACATTGGCCGTAAAGGCAGGGTTAACCACCAAAGGCTGATTGTTTCCATTTTTCTCAGAATAGACAAACACGCCCTCTTGGTTTTGTTGACGATACTGGTAGCCCATCGAGAGTTTCCCAATTCCTAGTTGCTTTTCATAATCGGCTTTGAGGCGGAGGGCACGGAGCGGATTCGACCCCGTATTGAGGGTATATTGAAGCGTATCTCGGAGATTATTAATGTTGACATTGCTATTTTTGGTAAAACCATCAATCATCGCATCTTCGTACAAACCTGAAACGCTCAAGGCGGAGGTATTTTTGAATTTGTGGGTATAGTCGAGGTTTACGACCTTAAATGCGCCCGATTTTAGCACCAAATTGGGATTATAATACTGCGCTCTCCCCACCATTTGACTGGTCAGGAGGTTTACTTTGGTATTGTTTCGGTAATAAATATCGGCCGTTCGGTACTGGTCGCGGCCACCTACATAGACTCCCGCCGAAAGTTCATCCGATTTTGAAATGGTATAAATGGCGGAAGCACGCACGCCGTAGTTTTCCCGTTTTAGACTTCGCTCACCGTCGCTTGGGAATTGGGTCAATACATTATTAATAATGGTATAAACATCCCCGACACGTTGGCCTGCAATGTCGTTTTTGAGGTAATTTCCCGAAACCGTCACATCCCACTTTCCTTTGCGGTAATTGAGCGTGGCGTCGGCCCCGTAGCGGCGGGGCTCGGTAGCGTTTTCGTAGGCTTTCAGGCGAGGTAAGCCGTATTGCAGGTTGGTGGTTAGCGACAAACCATCGTTGGTACCCGTTTTAGTAATGATATTGATAATTCCTGCTTTGCCGTCAGCATCATATTTGGCCGAAGGAGCCGTTATCATTTCAATTTTTTCGATGGTATTGGCAGGGATTTGCGACAAAATCGTGGCGGCATCAATTTGCGAAGGTTTGCCATTGACCAGAATCAAAAAGCCTTTTGACCCTCTGACCATAATTTCCCCTTCGGCATTGACCATCACCGACGGGATATTTTTTAGCACGTCAGTGGCTGTTCCACCCCGTGCTACTTCAAACTGTTCGGCTTTAAATACTTGTTTTTCGAGGGTTGCTACCACGTTGGGTTTGATTCCCGTTACAGTTACCACGTCCAGTTGTTGACTCGTTGGGGTGAGGGAAATCGATCCCAAATCTAGGCGTTGACTAGCTTTGTCATAATTTACCTCAATGTATTTGGTTTTGTACCCGACGTACTCCACTTTAATGACGTATTTATCGTCTTTTAAGCCCACAAACTGAAACGAACCTTTGTCGTCGGCCACTTCTCCTTTTACCAAACTACCTTCTTTTTTTGACTCTAATCGAATGGCCGCAAAGGCTA
Source organism: Runella limosa DSM 17973 (assembly GCF_000482465.1). Taxonomy (GTDB): domain Bacteria; phylum Bacteroidota; class Bacteroidia; order Cytophagales; family Spirosomataceae; genus Runella; species Runella limosa. Next base: position 186,125 of record NZ_KI519428.1, on the reverse strand, counting down.
AGGGCTCGGTGGTTAGCGAGTCCACGAGTTTACCTTTAATAAAACTACCCGACTGGGCATAACTCGCCAAGCCAAGTACTAACAAAAACGGGATAAAGATTAACTTTTTCATAGAACGGGGTAATTCAACTTCTGAAAAAGTATGAACTACCTCGAAGCTACTTTGGTTTCCAGCGAGCAAGACTTTATCTTACCTCCAACACCGCAGGCCCCAACAAAATAACTTTTCCATCTATTTTACTCTTTACAAAAATTTAAATTTTCTTTAAAATCGTCTTTCACCTTTGTGCCATAAATTTATTTTTTATGACACAGCACCTCCCCTCCACCCGACTCCGACACGTACTTTGGCTTGTCGGTGCGTTTTTCATCACAACTCCTATTTTTGCTCAATACGCTAACGTTACCATCTCGGGGTTAGTCAAGGACAATCAAAACAAAACCCCGCTTTCTTTTGTAAATATCGTACTGAAAAATGCGAAAGACAGCTCATTTGCCGCAGGAACGATTAGCAACGAGGTGGGTCGCTTCGAATTGGCTAAAATCAAACCTGGACAATATATTATCCAACTTTCTTTCTTGGGATATATTCAGCGGCAACATCCCCTTTTTATTGGCAATCTGTCGGAGTTTATTGATTTAGGTATAGAGGAATTACAAGCCGATACACAAACACTCAGCGAAGTGATTGTAACAGGCAAAGCCGATGAAGTGAAAGAAGCGTTGGATAGAAAAACGTTTTCGGTGGAAAATAACATCACGCAAAGCGGCGGTTCGATTCTGCAAGTAATGCAAAATCTACCTGGCGTCACTGTGCAAGAAGGGAAAGTGTTGCTTCGCGGCAGCGACAAAATCGTGGTATTGATAGATGGTAAACAAACAGCCTTAACGGGTTTTGGAAGTCAGACAAGTCTGGATAATATACCCGCATCGGCCATTGACAAAATTGAAATCATCAATAACCCATCCGCTAAATATGACGCAAACGGCAACGCAGGCATCATCAATATTGTTTTTAAAAAGAATACCAAAGAAGGATTCAACGGCAAAGTCGGGATGATGGCAGGCTTGGGAGCTTTATGGATCAAAAAGGCTAACCTGCCCGATATACGCCCCCAATTCCGAAACACGCCTAAATTAAACCCGTCATTGGCGCTAAATTATCGAAAACACAAAATCAACACCTTCTTTCAGGGGGATGTTTTATATACGCCTACGCTCAACAAAAACGAGTTTGTCACCCGTACCTACGACTCAGGTGAGGTCATCAATCAGCAAACCAAACGCAACCGAAAAACCACCATCAGCACCCTACGTGCAGGCATGGATTGGAACATTAATTCAGACAACTTATTTACTATTTCAGGGCTCTTCAGCAGTGAAAAAATATTGGACAACGGCGATGAGCCTTTTTTCAACAGAGAATTGACAGAACGCCGCCGCTTGTGGCAGTTTTTGGAAGATGAATTAAAAACCACCGTCACCGCTACCACCGCTTTCCAGCACAAATTTCAACAACCTGGACACGTATTGAATACAGGACTGAATTATACATTTCATCGTGAGGACGAGAAGTATTTTTTCACCAATATCATGCCTACTTTTACTGGTCTGGATGCCTTTAAACTGCTTTCAGATGAGTACGTTCTCGACTATACCGCCGACTACATACGTCCGTTGCGTTATGGGCGATTGGAAGCAGGATTAAAATATCGCTGGCGTGAAATACCTACCAATATGCAGTTTTTTCCTGGTCAAAATTCGCCTTTGGACGTCAATGCAGGCGGAAAGGCTACCTATCAGGAAAGTATCCCTGCTCTTTATGGTACGTATGTTTTTGAAAATGCCAAGGTGGAATTAGAGGCTGGACTCCGCGTGGAATACGTAGGTGTCCGTTACCTTGTTGACCCTAACCACAACACCTATAAAAGTGACGGATATAACTACGCTCAACCGTTTCCGAATGTAAGGCTGGCTTATAAAATCAATGACCGCAACAAAATTTCACTGTTTTTCAATCGTCGCGTAGATCGCCCCAATGAAGTTGACATTCGGGTCTTCCCCAAATACGATGACGCTGAGATTATCAAAGTAGGTAATCCCGCTTTGGCTCCACAGTTTACCAATACATTGGAATTCGGCTATAAATCAGGTTGGAATTCGGGCTACTTATACGCAGCGGCTTACCATCGCATGGCTACTGGCACCATTACAAGAATTGCAAGTACCGCACCAGGCAGCACCCTGATTTATTCGATTATGCAAAATGCAGGGAAAAGCTACATGACAGGGGTGGAAATGATGTGGTCGCAGAAAGCAACCGACTGGTTGTCATTCAGCCTGAATCTCAACGGGTATCGAAATCAAATCAATGCTTTTAGCGTGGTCAATAAATACCCTCAAGTAACTACCTTTACAGCGCCGAAAGAATCTTTGTGGTCGGGCAATGTCAAGTGGAACGGTTTGTTTCATTTACCCAACCGATTGGATTTTCAAATAACAGGTATCTACTTGGCGCCAGACTTAATCCCACAGGGCAGGATAGGGCAGCGTTTCTCGTTGGATACAGGACTGAAAAAGCTGATGCAAAACGGTAAGCGCGAACTCTACATCAATGCATCTGACCTTTTGAATACGATGCAAATCAAAAAGACCATCAAAGGAAATGGCTTCGGTTACATCAGCACGGACTATTACGAAACCCAAGTGATTCGGGTTGGGTATAACTATAAGTTTTAAACCGATGAAATTACTATTGATTGAAGACGAGCCGATGCTTTTGGATGAAATGGAAGCTTACCTAATAGAACAAGGATACCGTTGCGAAAAAGCAACTACCTTTGCGGCTGGAGAAGATAAAATCGTACTGTATGACTATGACGTCATCATTTTGGACATCTCTTTACCTGGGGGGAATGGCCTCCAATTGTTGCAATTACTCAAAAAGCAACAAAAAGAAGCAGGAGTTCTCATTGTTTCGGCCAAAGATTCTCTACCAGATAAATTGACGGGTCTGAACCTCGGTGCCGATGATTACATGACCAAACCGTTTCATTTAGAAGAATTAAATGCACGGGTCAACGCGCTGGTAAGGCGAAAATCATTCAAAGGCAATTCACAAATTCAGGTGGATGATTTAACCATCGACCCTGTCGCAAAAACGGTCTCATGCAACGAGACATTCATCCCCCTTACCAAAAAAGAGTTTGAACTGCTTTTGTACTTTATTGTTAACAAAAATCGGGTCGTCAGTAAACAATCCATTGCCGAGCATCTTTGGGGCGATCATTATGACATCGTCGATAATTTTGACACGGTTTATGTTCATACAATGAATCTTCGCAAAAAAATCGTTGCTCATACAGGAATTGACTACATCAAAACCGTTTATGGTATGGGTTATAAATTTACGTCGGCGTGAAACTCCTTTATAAAACTACCCTAAACTTCTTGCCAGCGATGGTCGCCATTTTGGCCATTGCAGGGTTGTCGTTGTATTTACTACTTCGTCAGGAAGTGACTGATGAAATCAACGAGCAGTTGGAATTACAAGCAGCACTGATTGTAGAAGAACTTAACGCAGGAAGAACCATTAATTTCCCTCTTGCTTCGGCTATGGAAGTTCCTGTTTCATTTTCAGCTCGCAAAAAATTAGGCGACACCCTAATTTATGACCGATTGCAACGCAAAAACGAAGGATATTACTACCTCTCCCTTACCCGAAAGGTCAAACATCGCAACTACAAAATCATAGTAATGACGTCATACATCGGTTGGCAAAGGTACTACCAAACCATTTTTTTCTCTTTTTCGGCGGTCGCTTTAGGAATAACCCTCATAGGAGTGTTACTAAACTACTATTCTAACCACAACCTTTGGAAGCCTTTCTTTCTAAATTTAGAAAATCTGAAACGATTTTCCGTCAGCTCTCCGCTACCATTGCAATGGCACGATTCATCGGTTACCGAATTCGAAGAATTACAGCAATCATTAAAAGAATTGACCGAGCGAAGCCGTCGCGAATACCTCGCCTTGCGAGAATTTACCGAAAACGCGTCGCACGAACTGCAAACTCCGCTGGGGATTATTCAATCCAAATTGGACCGCATGAGTCAATTGGATGTGGATGAGGAAATGGCACAATACATTGTCCAAGCTAAATCGGGCGTGGAGCGATTAACCAAAATGAATAAAAATTTGTTGCTACTGGCTAAATTGGACAATGATGCTTTTGCAGAAAAGCAACCGCTAAACCTGAAAGAATTATTAGAAAATCATTTAGAACAAATGAGCGACTTATTTGAAGCCCGAAACATTACACTTTCAGTTGACGCGTCGCCTCTGACTATTATTACCGACTGCTATTTGTGCGATGTGCTGCTTTCCAACCTTCTATCCAATGCCTTACGCTATACTCCTTCCCCTGGTGAAGTCTCTGTGTCTTTGAATCATAATCAACTCATTATTGGCAACCCTGGACAAGCTTTAGACTTTCCCGAACAACGCTTATTCAGTCGCTTTACCAAGGGAGGAAGTCATCTTCAAGGAACTGGGCTTGGCTTGGCTATTGTCCGTCAAATATGTTTATTAAACGGCTGGATTGCTTCTTATGCTTATCAGGGTGGCGTCCATTATTTTACAATTACGTTTTCCTAAACTCGTAACGCTTTAGACCCCGCTTTGCAAACATAGACAATAAAGCGCCTGTTTAAATCCCTATTTTATTACTAATTTGCTTGCTATTAGCCCATAACCCTTCGCTATGAGATTAGTCGTTGTTTGCATAAGCCTATTGTTTTCGGTTTCGCTTTGTGCTCAAAACCGTTTTACCTATCAGCTGTCTGACGAGCTACAGTCCATAGAACCCTTTACCTATTTTTTAATTGACTCGTCCAAAACGCTGACGTTTAATCAGTTACGTCAACTGCCCGACAAGGCATTTACCCAGAATACCAAAAGTTTTCTCAATTTTGGTAATACCGAATACCCCATCTGGCTGCGCATAGACGTAGAAAATTCATCCAACGAAGCCTTGTTCTTGATTCAGGAACTACACGATGTGCGGCTACTGGATGTCTATCTTTTGGATGAAAACGACTCCTTACGAACTTGGAAAACGGGAGCGATGCGGCCTTTTGGAACGCACTTTTTAAAGCGAAGTAATACTATTTTTGATTTGGGGAAATCGCCCAAAAGGGTTTACCTCCGCATTCAGAACACCAGCGTGTATGTACCACTAAAAATGGGTACGATTCAGGCCGTTTCTAATTATTTACACAAATATGACTTGCTTTATGGTGCTATTTACGGTGTTTTGTTGGCGTTGATGTTTTACAATTTGTTTGTGTTTTTGATCGTTCGCGACCGCGTATTTCTCTATTATTTCTTCTATATTCTAACCTCGGGTTATATCATTTTTAAGGCTGACAATCACCATCACGAGTTTATTTTCAAGCAAATCCCCAATTTTAGCTCTGATATAAATCTATCTTCCCTCATTACGTTATTTTTTATTATTCTTTTTGCCAATGCTTACTTACGAATGAAAGAACTGACCCCCAAATTCTTTTGGACGTTGGTGATTTTGTGGTGTATTGGTCTAGTTTTGATGCCTTTTGAATGGCTCCCTTACCGTGGATGGGTCAATGACGTGTTTCAGTTGTTGGTGATTTCCATCATGTTGGTGCTTTTGGGAGCGAGTATTTACATACATTTTCTGGGTTTCAAACACGCCCGTTACTTTGTGCTCGCGTTTGGTTTTTACATTTATGGGGTGGTCAATGTGTTGCTGGGTTTTATGGGAATTGTGTCGATGAACAATTTACGGTCGGCGTATATCTACCAAATTTGTTCGGTGCTGGAGGCCATTTTCTTTGCTTTTGCGGTAGCCTACCGATTTAATACCTACCGAAAAGAAGCCAAAGATGCGCAAGAAATTGCGTTGAAACGCTCGCAAGAACACGAAGCGCTGCTACAAAAAAACAGTCAGTTGCTGGCCGAAAAATTACAAATAGAACAGAATCTTCAAACGGTGTCGGCCAACAAAGACTTTAACCAGCTTCTTCAACAAATCAAATCGGATAGCCAACCGATTAAGAAAATTTCGATACCTACCGTGGAGGGAGTTATTTTGTTTCCCGAACAAGACATCAGTCGTTTGGAGGCCATGGGGAGTTATTGCACAATTTATTTGACCGACCATAAAAAAATCACCACCTCCAAACCCATGGCGCACTTTGAGCAGATGATTGACGAGCGACAGTTTATGCGGATTCACAAGTCGCACATCGTAAATCTCGACAACGTCACGCGCTACATTCGGGGTGAAGGTGGGTCGGTAGAAATGAAAGATAAGTCGGTGGTACCCGTATCGCGACGAATGAAAAACGAACTTTTGCAACGGTTGGCCATCGAAACTCCCGCCGTTTAGAAATTAGATGCCGCAGTTCAGAAAGTAGAATTGTTTTGAGGACAGCGAGGGCTGTACTTTTGGGTAAATCATTTACCACAATGCAAAAGCGTCACCCTTAAACCTCAAAACTATGTCAAAATCGGCCAAAACCGTTTATTTTTTCAGTTTTTACCTTTTCTTGGTAGGGCTCGAACTTACGTTTATTCCCAACTTTTTTACCAAAACAGCGCAACTCCCCGAAGCCCACGAACCCTACATTAGAGTGGTGGGGATTTTGGCCATTATCCTCGGCGTTTATTATTATCAATCCGCCAAAAACGAACTTACGCCCTTTCTCAAAACCACGATTGTCGGGCGGCTGATTTACTTTTTGGGAGCTGTTGGGTTGGTCGTTTCTCAAATTGCTCCGCCTGTATTTATTGCCTTTGGTGTCGTGGATTTGTTGGGCGCTGTCTGGACGTGGCAAACGCTGAAAAGCGAAGGCAAAATATAAGTGCAACTATTTCTACAACAAATACCCATTCACTAACTGTGCGTAAGCACTTACTCCCATGAAAAAGACCCTTTGTTTCTTATTTTTTGCCGTTGCGTTGACAACTTCCGTTTCGGCCCAAACTCCCATTGCGACCTTGTTTGAGGACATGAAAAAGGCGTTTGAAGCCAACCCCTCTAAAGCCATTCAAGAACAAGCGGTGGAGGATTACGTGCTCATTTCGGGTACGGGCTACATTGCCAACAAACAACAGATTGTCAATTTGTTTAAAGACGTCAGTAAAGTAGATGCGCGCTTTCAAGACCTTAAACTCCGCCAATTTGGTAACCTCGTCATTGCTACTGGTCGCGAGTTTTCCGTTCGGCACTATTCCAACGGCTCGCCCGACTTATCCACCGATTATTTGGTGACTTACGTGTATGAAATCAAAGATGGAAAATTACTCTATGTAAGCGGACAGCATACGGTACCTGCGGCTAAGTGACAGTCTCTCAATAATCATCAAAGAAAAACCTCACTAACGCTTTGTCTAGTGAGGTTTCTTCTCGTTAAAGGCTTATCTAAAACACGTATGAAAGCGTAAAGCTTGGCGATAGTTTGCCCGACAAATCTACTCCCCACATTTTATCAGGCTCTTGGTATTGAAAACCAATACTTGCTAACTGTGTTTCCACCAAAAAATGATTACTAATGATATATGCTAATCCAAAACTTGAACGCACCTGATATACGTTATCATGTGAGCTACTGGTATAGGCATTCGTCTGCCGATTAATATTTGTGCGAATATAATCCAAGGATGTTTCCCAATAAGGAGTAAAGCGGCTTGAAGCCAAATACCTTTTCACAAACAAAGACCCTGTAATTGTCTCTCGTTTCTGGGTACTTTTTTCAGGATTTGAGTATTCTACTTTATTTGTGAAAGAGCCAAAATTCGCTCGAACCCCTATCAATGTCCGATTACTGACAAACCTACCGACACTCAGCCCAATTTCAAAAGTCTTTTCGTTGTTTGATTTAGGATAACTCGGAGAACTCCCCCCATTGTCGGTCTGCAATGTTCGAAATCCCACGTTTGTACCTAGCATCCAACGTCCTTTTTGGAGCGTAGATAATTTTGTTTCTTCCGCACGATAAGAAGTGGGTTGAATCCAATACAGTAACCCCGTAGAAACACCATAAATTTCTATTGGAAAAGAGTTAGAACCCGTAGCGAGTTGAATAGCCCAATGTTTATCAAAAAAATAAACGGCTCCTGCCTTAAACAATGGCGCGATATTAATGCTGGATGAATTGTAAGAAGAAACTAACGCTCTATCAATTTCTGTTTCTGAATTATTAAATCCAGTCGAAATGGTCAGCCCTGCCCCAACAAAACCTCGCCAACGGTCTTTCCCGAAATAATAGGAACCTGATGTTCCCACTCCCAAGTCGGTCATACCACCACGTGAGCGATAGTCAGCTCGTAATGATTCTGACAAGGAGCTATTAAACCGCTCACTGACATTGACTTCCCACAAGATATTATCTTTGATAAATTTTCCATACGACAACCCAGATTCCAACGAAAATGCCCTCCATTTTCCAATGTATTCGCCCGATTGAAGTGTGGATTCAAATCGAGTTGACAGATTAGCAGTGAGAAACGAATTCCCTTTTTCAGTTTGGCCGCACACCTGAAGGGCCGCGAAGATGAGTAAAAATACGTAAGCGTTTTTCATGACATAGTTTTTTTGAGTGAATAACTATACTCAAAACGCCGTTATCACTAATTTATTTGGGAAACTACTTCCTAAATAATGTTAAAATTCGTTGGTTGTCTGCTTTTGTCATTATTCCTAACACCTCCTCCATGTTCCGCTATTTTTACCTCCTCCTTTTTCTTTTTGGATCGCTCAAAAATCAGGCGCAAAACAACGAGCAAATCTATTTTGACCAAGCCTTGTCCAACGGCAAAGTGGCGAACGAAGCGTTCCGACGTAGTCATCATTTTGTGCAAGGCTGGCTTACCAAAGCTGACCCAGCGACGGGGCTGATTCCGCGTAACCTTACCCAAAGTACGTGTATTTGGAACGCTTGGGACGCCGCCGCCGACAATTATCCGTTTATGGTCATGACCGCTTCCATGCTTGACAAACCTCTTTTTGAAGGTAAAATGCGCGAAATGTTAGCCACCGAAACGCGCCTTACCTCACGCGTCGGGCGACTTCCCGATACCTATTCTTTTTGCAAAAAAGCCTTCGAAAATGCTGAAATTGATACAAGTCAAATTGTGTTTGGCAGCGCCGAGTACATGAAAGACGGGCTGATCCCCCTCACCGAATGGCTAGGACCAAGCCCGTGGTCGGAGCGAATGTTGGGTATTTTGGAGGATCTTGACAAAATCGTGGACGTCCCCACCCAAATCAAAGGCAGCTTTTTTGGAAATAGCGCCGTGGTGGAAGTCGGCGGCGATTTGTTGCAAGTATTGGCGCGGGTGTATTGGCTCACCAAAAACCCCAAGTGGCTGGCGTGGGGCATCCAAATTGGTGATTATTACTTGAACGAAGCCCATTTGCCCACCCGCGCTTTACAACGTCTTCGTCTCCGTGACCACGGTTGCGAAATCGTATCAGGCTTGGTAGAAATGTACGCCGTGGTGTCGGTGGTCAATCCCGCTAAAAAGAAGCAATGGCAACCGTACATCCACGAAATGTTGGATACTATTTTGGCCAAAGGACGAAATGAGCACGGGTTATTTTACGATGAAGTTAATCCTCTGACGGGTGAAGTGATTCAAAAACGGATTGCTGATAATTTTGGCTACACCCTCAATGCCTTTTACACGGTGTATTTGATGGATAAAAAAGCGGCTTACCGCGACGCTACCTTAAAAGCACTCAGCGCCCTCAATGCCAATTACCGCAACCACGACTGGGAATCGGGCAGCGCCGATGGCTACGCGGACGCCATCGAAGGAACGATGAATTTGTATTTACGCGAACCTATCGCCAGCGTAAAAGAATGGCTCGATAGCGAAATCAAAGTGTTATGGAATTTTCAAAAGCCCGACGGAATCATTGAAGGATGGCACGGCGATGGCAATTTTGCCCGAACGTCGCTGATGTATGCGCTTTGGAAAACGGCGGGCACGCAACTTTCAGACTGGAATCAGGAGGTGATGTATGGGGCTGTGACCGAAAAAAATGCCGTTTATATCACGCTCAGTTCGCCCAAAGCTTGGTCGGGAAAGTTGGTTTTTGGTGGACAATGGCACAAACAAAACTTGCATTTGCCGTTTGACTATCCGCGCATCAATCAGTTTCAAGAATGGTTTCCGATTGAAGCCAACAAAAGCTACGAATTGACAATTGACGGTAAATCGCTCAAAGTTAAAGGGTCGGTTTTGCTGGCAGGCTATCCCCTCCAACTCAAACCTCAACAAACGATTCAGGTGCGGTGTAAGCGTTGATGATGTATTTAATCGCTTCGGAGAAGCGCAACCTTTGTAGACGCAACATTTGTTGAAAGGTTTTGAATAATCCAAAATCGCTTCGGAGAAGCACAACCTTTGTAGAGGTTGCTCTTCTCCGAAGCGATATAAATAAACTTCTTTGTAACTATTATTCTTTTTCTACAAAGGTTACGCTTCTCCGAAGCGACATCAATTTCTTTTTCTACAAAGGTTACGCTTCTCCGAAGCGGCATCAATTTCTTTGTAACTATTATTCTTTTACCACAAAAACATATTCCCCAGAAACCAACGGCAAGACAACCACCCCATTTTCAAGCTTTGCCCCTTTCCATTGAGCAATACTTTTGCCACTTTCGGTGATTTGGTTCAGGCTTTTGGCAGGAAGATGCAACGTCGCGGTCGTATTGGCAGGCACCGTACATTGGTAACTGAATTGGGTTTTCCTTGTTTCCAGTTCACCAGTAACCAATCTCCATTCACTCGCAATCCGCCCGTACATCGTGTCCACGTAGCCTTTGGCGAAGGTAATGCGCTTGTCGGGGTCAGGAGTTGGTTTGAGCACAAAGGCTTTGAACGCTGCTTTGTCAGGATGGCGCTGGATTCCCAACGAATAATTGTACATCCACGAAGCCACCGCCCCAAACGAATAGTGGTTGAAGGAGTTCATGCTATTATTTCCTCCAAAACCATTTTCGACCGTGTAGCTGTTCAGGCGTTCCCAAATCGAGGTTGCACCGTTGACCACCGAGTACAACCACGACGGATAGTCTTTTTGTTGCACCAACCGATACGCATTGGCGTGATTTCCGTTGTCAGACAGCGCCTCTGAGATAGAAGCCGTACCAATAAAGCCCGTCATCAGTGAATACGCAGGACGCTCGATGCCACCGTCGTCTTTGTTTTTACGCTCGATGGTCTCGTTTAAATACTTGATAGCAAACGGCTTATTTACTTCGTCAAACATTCCCAACGCCAACGGAATGGCGTACGACGCTTGAGTATCCATGAGCACACCTTTATCTGTTTTTGTTTCGGCCGATTGTGGTCCTGGAGGCCCCATGCGCGCTGCTACCACCCCCGATTTGACGGTGCGATGCGTATTTTTGTCGATGTAAACCTCATTCAAAATCTTTTTCACTTCTTCTTTCCGCTTGGCAAATTGAGCTGCCTCGTCGGTTTTGCCCAAAATCGTAGCCACTTTGCTCATGATGTCTAGGTCGTACCCAAAGTACGCCATCCAGAAAAGCGTGTTATCGTTTTTGTTGTTTTCGGGACTCAACCAATCTCCTAACGGGCCTTCGTTTAAAATCCCGTTCGTTTTGTCCACCTTGGTTTCCAAGAAATTGATGTACTTTTTCATGGCGTCGTAGTGTTCGCGTAGCAGCTGATTATCACCGTATTGACGGTAGGTTTCCCACGCCACAGTAATCCCCGCGCTTCCCCAAAGCGTGCCCCCAAAACCACCTCCCACGGGAGCTACGTCGGTAAAGCGACCGTTTTCGGGTTGCATGTCGCGCATGGCCAACAAATGACGACGCAAAAATGGATTGGCTTGGGCTAAATAGGTAGCGCTTTTGGCAAACACCGAAATATCACCGCTCCACCCCATACGTTCGTTTCGGGCGGGGGTGTCGGTCGGAATCGACAAAAAATTACTGCGAAGCGACCACGTTATGTTTTGCCAAAGTTTATTTACCAGCTCGTTAGATGTGGTATAGCTTGATGAAATATCCATCACCGAGCTAATCACCAAGCCCTTTACATCAGACACAGGAATCGCTTGATCAATGCCCGTAATCTCCAAGTAGCGATACCCGTGAAAAGTGAACCTTGGCTGAATCACTTCGTCGCCGCCCTTCAAAATGTACAAATCTTGGGTCAGCGCTGCCCGAATGTTTTCCATCATCACCATGCCTTCGTTGCCTTTGTAATCGGGCAAATTGGGGTATTTCATTTCAGCATAGCGCAAGGTGATTATTTGCCCTTTTCGTCCATTTTTTATAGTAATTTGGGGTATCCCCACCATGTTTTGCGTCATGTCATAGACAAATACTTTGGGGCGAACTTCTTCCACACTTTTGGCCGTCAACGTTTTGACAATCGTGGCATTTTCACCCATTTGCCCCACCAACTTAAAATCGTCATATTCCAACGACGACTTTCGACCCAGTGCATCGGTAACGGTACCCTTAAACGCAGTTCCATCCAAAGGCACAGCTACTGCCGATTTCCAAGCCGCATCGTTGTAGTCCGCCGTCGCCCAGCCATTCACGGGTGCCTCTTTATTCGCATCATATACTTCACCCTGAAAAAACGAACCGTAGCGAATGGGGCCATCACTAAAAAACTTCCATTCGGTAGGATTTGACGTCACCACTTGTTCTGAACCATCAGCGTAGGTAATGACCAATTTACTCAACAGTGACTGGCGGTCGCCGAAGAAATTCCAGTTTTCGCCGCTGAACGTGATATTACCACTCCACCAGCCTTCGCTCAACCACGCTCCAATAGCATTCTTTTTACCCGATTTTATACCAGAAGTAACATCGTACGTTTGGTACATGTGGGTTTTGTTGTACTGCGTCAAACCTGGGTTAAAATAATCGTTAGAAACGCGACTTCCGTTGAGAAAGAGTTCGTAAATCCCACGGGCAGTGACGTACAAACGTGCCTTAGCGATGGGTTTCGACTGCGTTGTAAAAGTAGTCCGAAGCATGGGCGCTGCATTTTGGCTAGGGTCCGCCGTGACTAAGCCGCTACTTACTGCGTAGCTTCCATTCTCAATTTTTACATTTGAGGCCTTAAATATGCCCGAATACGGTTGTTTCTGAAGGTTTTCGGTAAAAATTGGATTTGATGGATAGCGATAATTCCGAACCGTAACCCCCGAAAAAAAGGCTTTTTGTCCCTCAGCAACCCGAAAGCCTATATCGCCCAACATCGGAAAACTGATGTAGTTATTACCGCTTCCAACGGGATTAAGGTTGAGACCCCGCGGGCCAAATCGCCCACCACCCCCTGCGGGTGCGGCTTTGTCTTTGAGTTTGTTTACGTCTTTATTCCCATCCACATAAAACTCAAACAGGCCGAAATTACATTCTACCAATAGCTGGTGTTTTTCATACCTATTGGCGGTGTTTATCAATGCTTGCGGAATGTCGAAACTTTTGAAAGGGACGTTCGCTTTGTCTTCTTTGGTATAGCCCACCCGATAAACATTCAATTTAGCCAACCCCTCTGGGGCATCGCTAACGTTGGAAATATCCAACTCTAAAGCCACATAACTTTCGTCTTTTCCTTTCGTCACCCCCATGAGGTTTAGCTCTTTGGTCATCAAACGTCGGTCGTTAGCACCAAAGACGAAGGCCGCTTTGGTCGTATTGCTGGTTTTATCCAACTGAAGACCATACTCAAATTTAAACACTGACAAATAGTGAGCGTACAGCACCATATCCTCCTCTCCGCCCCCAATCCAGTTAGCACCCGACCACGCCGCAATCGAAGGATTCATTAAGCCCGTTTCAAACCACGAACTACTCGTGTTGGCTTTCCCTGAGTTATCCCAAACGGTCAATTTCCACTGGTAGCGCGTGGTAGGTTGCAGGCTACTCCCCGCGTATTCAATTCCGTGCGAGAGGTCAGAAGTCACCTTTTTGGTATCCCAAACCACCTGATTCTTGGTATTGGAAACCACAATCTGATAAGCACTTTGGCTGTATCCTCGCTTGGCATCAAGGGCTTTCATTTGCCAAGAAAACTGCGGAATTGGGGTATCAATTCCTAACGGCGTGGCTTGATAGTTGACTTGAAGTTGGCTCAGTGCGACGTTTGCCCACACTTTTGCCCCCCACAAAAGCAAGACACAAGCGGTAATTAATAGTCTTTTCATTTTTGAACTTTGGTTTAGATATGCTTCTGCATTTCTTTTAATTATTCAAAAATATATTGACATTATACCGCTTGTATCCTGTGCTTCCCCGCTATTGTCTCAAGTAGGGGCAATAAAAGTTGGCGATGGTTACTTCACCACTTCACTCACCAAAATGATGGGAGCGACATTGGTATAATTGGCAAAATCTGTCCGAATGGCGTCACGGTTTGGCGCAATGGCTGCTTGATAATCACTAAGGCTTTTGACGTAAAAAGAACCAATCGCCATGTAGGGCAGTGGTTGGTTTGGCAAGCCGCTCGCAAGCCCTTTTTCAATGGTATATTTTACCAAATTTGCCCCTAAGTACCCCGCTACCATTGGCATGTGTTTCGATTCATAGTATTCCATGTTAAAGGTTTTTCCTTCGGCGTAAGGGTACATCACCGAGATTTTAATTAAACCTTTTTCAGCAGCATCTTTGTTTTGCTTGTCTTGGCTAAACGCTGCAACCGAAGTGATTAAAAGAAAAAAGGACAGAAGTAGTTTAAGCTTCATGGCTAAGGGTGTTTTTTAAGTGTTAACTGATTGATTTAAAACAATTTCGCACAAATATCTAAAGAGGTTTTATATTTGCAAAACGCTATTTTTCGATAAAAACAATCGAAAAAACCGATTTAGAAACATGGAACTAAGACAACTCAAGTACTTTTTAAAAGCCAAAGAGCTCTTGAACTTTACAGAAGCAGCCAAAGCACTGAATATCAGCCAAAGCACTCTTTCACAGCAAATTAAACAATTGGAAGATGAATTAAACGTGCCTTTGTTCAACCGTATTGGCAAACGAATCACGCTTACCGAAGCGGGAAACCTGTTTGCAGAATATGCGTTACAGAGTATCAATCGAGCAAACGAGGGATTGTTACTCTTACAAGATTTGAAAAACCTGAACACGGGTAAAATCACCATCGGGGTGATTTATTCCATGCGGATTCTTTTTGCCAAAACCCTGATACAATTTGCCCAGCAGTACTCGAATATCAAAATCCAAGTGGTGTTCGGTACGACCAAGGACCTACTCGATAAGCTCAATTCGCACCAATTTGATTTTGTCTTGATATTTCACGAAAAGCCCAACGAGCCTCACCTCAAATACCAGCCTATTTTGACCTCTAATATGGTTTTGGTTACTGCTAAAAAATCACCGTTGGCCTCCAAAAAAACTATCCCGCTCAATGAAGTAGCTACACTCCCTTTGGCGCTCCCTTTCAGCGGCTATAGTACGATACAGTTTTTTGAAGAAGTGTTCAGTCAAAAAAATTTAGAACCCAACATCTGCATGGAAATCAACGACATACCTACGTTGTTTGAAATTATCAAAACGGGTTTTTGGCATACCATTCTGAGCGATACCAGCGTCAATGACCCCGAAGTAGTGGGCATTCCTATTGAAGGCGAAAATATGAGGCGAACGATTATGATTATTTCCCTCAAAGAAGCCTACGAAAAGCAGGCAGTAAAAAAGCTGTATGAGTTGCTGCGGGGGAGTTAAAGAATGTTTTCCTTTTACGTTATTTTCTTGTATTTTAGTAAAAAAATCAACCTTCATGGGCATGAATTCTTCCCTCTCAGCGCTTTTTCACGAGGCAGAGCAATTAGATAATCGGTCTTTAGATACTCTTATTGCCAATATAATTTCATTAAGAGTCCAACGCGAAACGCCTGATTATCAAAAAACAGAAGCTTTTTTATTGAAAAAAATAAATAAAAGTCTCTCCATTGACCAAATCGAACGCTTTAAGGTTCTCAATCAGAAGCGTTTAGATGAAACTATTTCTTCGGAAGAATATTCTGAACTTCTCGTTCTACTCGATAAAATTGAAAAACTGAACGTCAATCGCCTCAAACACTTAACCTCCCTTGCTCTACTGCGAAGAGTGACTGTCCGCGACTTAATGAAGCAATTGGGAATTTCGAACTCACTCAATGGCTAAGTCATATATTTCGTCGAGTACCAAACAAGCTATTTTTG
This sequence comes from Runella limosa DSM 17973, assembly GCF_000482465.1. GTDB lineage: Bacteria > Bacteroidota > Bacteroidia > Cytophagales > Spirosomataceae > Runella > Runella limosa. The sequence continues at coordinate 169,866 of NZ_KI519428.1, read as the reverse complement.
CAAGAGCTCAGGGATATTGTGAGTATTGTAAAAGCCCTGCTGATTTTACCACGGAACCGTTTTCTATCGAGCATATCCAGCCACAATCTAAAAATGGCTCCAACGACTTTCTAAATTTAGCACTGGCCTGTCTCGGATGCAATATTTACAAGTCTGACAAAACTACTTTTATTGACCCTGTTTCGTTACAAATTTCCGACTTATTCAACCCACGTACAATGACTTGGGAAGAGCATTTTATCTGGGATGAAAGATTCACGTCTGTGGTTGGAAAAACGGCTATTGGGCGTGCTACAATCGAAGCCCTGCATTTGAATCGTCGCCCTTTAAAAAACCTTAGGCGCGCTCTAATTGCCATAGAAGAACACCCCCCTAAATAGGCTTCCCTTCACACATATTAGTCTTTATCCTCATAAGATACAAACTCATAAGTAGCGTTGCCAGCAGACACATTGAATCTCAAAAAGCCCCTTGAACCGTGTGTATTACCCCGCCATGATGGTCGGCCAGCGATGGAGCCACCAGTGATGTAGTGGGTTTTTCCCGCTATATTCAAGTCCTCAAACCAATGAATGTGTCCTTGAAGAACAAACTTGAGGTTATGATCTTTAAAAAGGGCTAAGACTTCGTTACGATTAGCAACTGGGGGCTGGGATAAATAGCCGTTTTGAGGAGGATACAGGTCATGGTAAGTTGTCACCAACGGAATATGAGCGACCACCACCACGGGTGTTTCGGGTTTTACCACACTGAGGTCACTTTTTATCCATTTCAACTGAGTTTCATCCACTCTACCTATGTACTTGTAATTATCTACATCCAACACGTTTAAGACGATAAAATGCCATCCTTTGTGGTCAAATGAATAGTATGGATTACCAAAATATCGCTTAAACATGCCCAGTTTATAGTCAGGATGTGAAGAATTTTCTGGGCTTTCCTCATATATTCCAAAGAGGTCGTGGTTGCCTACACAATTGTAAACTGGCACTTTAAATCTACGAGTCTGAGCAATGTAATAGGTAAAAAGTGAATCTCCCTTTGCACGATTCCCCCGCATGATGTCAAAAATCTGGTCTCCTCCTGAGAGTACAAAGTCAGGTTTTATTTGCTCTATTCGTTGTACTACTTTATTGAATGCTTTTTCTACGACGGCGTCAGGACGTAGGTGCATATCCGTCATAAAAACGAAGGAAAAGTTTTTGTTTTGAGCCGAAACTGTTTCTATACACAGGCTGAAAACCAAAACAAGTAGAAAGTGCTTTATCATGAAATGACGATTTTTAAAAGTATAACTGACAAAAGCACTGTTCGGGCTATGGTGTTAAGTAAAGTAATTGTAAAGGTACAACGCCCTTACAGAACCCGAGAAGGCCATTTTATATGAAAAACATCAACCTCCACAATTAAAACTGGCAAAACCACCAACTTAAGAACAAAAGTTTGAGACATGCTATTCATTGTCTCTAATATACACGACAAGCTCTTTAATACTTTTTTCAGACAAATATTTATTTCCATGTAATACAACTTTACCACTCATCTTGTAATGCGATAAATTATTGAAATTTTTATCCCATAAAAGTGCGAAAGGTGAATAGTAGCTATCTACTACTATTAAAAAGAGGTTCCCCTCTTCTAAGAAAAAAACATTTGCTAAATCATCTCTAGTATTTTTAAAATACACCTGACCCTCTATTTCCACTAATTGAGGTTTAACAACTAACTCTTCTGCACCTTTAGCGGAAAGGATCGTTTTGGTTATTCCTGGCAACAGATCAATAAACTCAACTTTTGGAAGAAGCTCTACTCTTTCTAATTTTGGCAACCTCCAAGCAACATATTTACCTTGACCCGCAATAGCAATAATATATTGATTATCAGGAGAAAATTTTATTTGTTTTATTGAAGTATTTCGCCAAGTATCTTTAAAAATTATTTCTTTATAACCCTTTATAAAAGTAGGATGAGCCCAAAGAGTAGTTTTTTTCCCGTCTATCAGGTTATACAATTTTGTTTTATTATTTATAGAGTCGATTGCGTATATAAAATCGTCGGAAAATAGCACATTATGACATTCATATCTTTGTATTAATTTACCATTGAAATCATATATAGAAGACTTCTCATCCTCTCCAATATGTGATACTACATATTGTTTTTCTATGACTATCTTACTACAATACTCTTCGTCAATATGAACATTTCTTTTCAAGTTCCCAACAATATCATAAAACAAAAGAACATTTCGATACAAGACTAAATATTCGTTAGTATCATTTGAGAATTTAAAATCTGTAATAAATGTAATTCTTCGACTTTTTTCATTCTTTTTTTCAACTTTCGGCAGATTTAATACTGTGATAGAATTATCTTTACGAACAATACAATTATTTACATAAAATTCATCTGTTTGTTCTACAATTCCTCCTAATACAGTATGAAAAGTAACAAACCCTTCAATATTTTCTACCTCTTTTTCGACAAGGACAGTGCCATTTTTTGCAAGTTTTATGATTTTTTGTTGATTTATAATCACTAAGATTTCGCCAATTGAGTTTATATAATACGAATTTATTTCAAATTGTGAAACATCTATCCTCAAAGACTCTTTGAAAATTGTTTTTTCAGAAAACTTAAATACTATATTTTGATTTGAAAGAATTTTGACAGTTTTTCCATAAGGGTTTGAATAACTGGTATTAATAACTTTTTGAGCAACTTCTATAAATTTCTCAAGATTTTTAATATTATCTCTAACAGAGCGAGGATTAGTTTTTAAATTATTCTCTATATAATTAAGGCGTTCCTGATAAGCTTTATCAAAGTGCTCTTTTGCTAAATCGGTGTAACCGCCAAAAACTAAAAGCAAAATATGGCTGAGTGATGTCGAATATTCTCTTGCTTCAAATAGTTTAATTAAATCAGACATTTCCTCCAGCTCTGTCAAAAACAATGGAATTTGTTTATTTAAGAGTTCACCCAAAGAAACTGTCTCATAGTTTTCACTATTACCAACATAATAGAGTGTTACCTTTCTTTTAAACTCTCTCGAAGGAGTTGGTGTATAGAAACTATCTTCACCTAAGCTATCATACAATTCATCAATTTCAAAATCAATTGTAGAAGCGATAGTTTGAGTATCATAGCAATACCATATTTGTTCATTGAACTTTTCAAAACACCATTTTTCAAAATCAGGTATCTTAATTGCTCCGCTAATCGTAAACTTTACAATTGTTAAGTCTCTTGACTCATCATAATCTAAAGCAGAAGTGGGGTGTGAAACATAGATAATATGCTGAAAAATACCATTTTGTTTAACAAAATAGCTTTTTGATTTAAGATATTTAAAACCCTGTGGTTTCAGTACAATATCAAGTTCGGGAACAGCATTCTCGTAAATCAACTTTTGAATAGATGTCTCTTTCAGCATTTTCTAAAAAAATTATTGCAGTAACTTTTTACGATTTTCGCTCTTAAATTACTAAATATTAGCATAGAAATTTAATTTTTCCCAAACTTCACTCCCTTCATCGCCTCTTCTTTCACAAAAGGCTGATTGTAAAGGCGTTTGCCTGTAGCTTTAAAGAAAGCATTGGCAAAAGCGGCGGCGGCGGGTGGCAGGGCGGGTTCACCTAAGCCCGTCGGGTTGATGGCACTATCGACAAAATGGACGTCCACATCGAAAATTTCGTTCATCCGTATCAGGCGGTACGTATCAAAGTTCTTTTGGTCGGGAACACCATTTTGCAGCGTTACCTCTCCGTACATGGCGTGACCAATACCGTCGAGGATTCCCCCTTTTACTTGCTGGTAAGCGCCGCTTAGGTTGACCACTACCCCACAATCAACGGCCGCGATAATTTTCTTTAATACTATTCGCCCTTTACTTTTCTCTATTTCAGCTACTTGGGCAATGTATGAACCGTGCGAAAAGTAGGCGCTAAAACCTTGAAATACCCCTTTCTTTTTGCCCCAATTTGATTTTTCTGCTACCAATTTTATCACCCCCTTCATCCGCTCGATGTCGTATTTCACGGCTCCAACGGGTGTTTTTTGGGCTTTGTCGAGGTACTCCAAACGGTATTCGATGGGGTCGCGTTTGGCAGCGGTGGCGATTTCATCAAAAAACGACTGCTCGGCAAACCCCAAAAAATTCTCAGAAGGCGCTCGCCACGGACTGACGGTTACGGGAGATTTGTGGTCAACGGAGTCCACCAGAAAATGGGGAACGGCCCCCGCTGGAAAGTGGTCGGGGCGTGTACTGTTGCCTGAATTAACACCCACTCCGCGCATTCGGTAGCCTATCCAATTACCCTTTTCATCCAATCCCGCCTCAAAACGATAGCGCATCGCAGGGCGGTACTGCCCACCTCGCATGTCGTCTTCGCGCGTCCACATCAGCTTGACGGGTGCTTTGACCAAACTCGACAATTCGGCTGCTTCCATCGAATAATCCGAACGTTGTCGGCGACCAAAACCGCCGCCCATACGCGTCATTTCCAAGGTAACCTTCTCAATATCAACGCCTAATAGCTTTGCTACATTTTTTCGGGTATCTTCGGGCAATTGGGCAGGGCCAACCAGCTCAACGCCATCTTGTTTTACGTGCGCAAAGAAATTCATAGGTTCCATGCAGGCGTGCGACAAAAAAGGTGCTTGGTATTCGCGGGCAATAATTTTTGGCGCTGTTTTCAAAACAGCTTCTATATCACCATCTTTGCGCGATGGTTTTACATCTGATTTTTCCAGCAATTGTTTCATAATGCGGTCGTGGTCGGTCGTGCTTTCCACCGCTTCGTCGGGCTCGTAGGTTACTTTGAGTGCCTTTCGGGCGTTCATTACCTGCCACGTGGACTTACCCAAGACCGCCACTTTATTTTTAAAAACAATCACCTCTACGATACCAGGCATGGCTTTCGCTTCGGCGATTTCAGCAGATTTTATTTTTGTTCCAAACGGCGGGCGTTCAATCATCGCCAACAGCATTCCTTCCCGATAAATATCCAAGCCATAGATCGGTTTTCCCGTAATAATGTCTGCGTTATCGACGTTGTGAATGGGTTTACCAACCAGTTTATAGTCTTTTTTCTCCTTAAACTTTACTTCTGTCGGTACGGGTAAGGCGGCGGCTTCGGTGGCCAATTCACCATAATTAAGTTTGCGGCCAGATTCTTTGTGCCACACCCAGCCATTGTCCGTCGTCACCGTATGGGGAGCTACGTTCCAACGTTTTGCAGCAGCTTCCATGAGCATTTGTCGAGCCGTAGCCCCTGCTTTGCGAAGTCGGTCCCACGAGTGTTGCATGGCTCCGCTCCCCGCCGTGGCTTGACGGTTGAATTTTTTGGTGTCCAAATGGGCTTGAACAATTTTTACGTTCTTCCAATCGGCGTCCAGTTCTTCGGCCACAATCATCGGAAACGCCGTTTTGATGTTTTGACCTACTTCTGGATTCGGGGCAAAAATGGTGATGATGTTATCGGGAGAAATGGAAAGGTAACTGTTGAAAGTAACCTCCGCAGGCAACGTAGCCGCCAACGAATCATTTGCCCGAAAACTCAATAAAATACCCCCTCCTATCATGGTGGAAGCCTTTATAAAACCCCTACGATTCAATTTGTTAGACATGGTGTGTTGTTTTTTAATTTTGACCAAAAACCTTCAGTTGTCGCATCGACCACGGAACCTCGTCGCTGTCTTGGGCCAAATCTTCGTTTAGTTTTAAGCGTAAAAATTTGGTTTTAACGTTCCCCAAAGAGACCACATTTTCCCCTTCTTTTCCCTTCAACTGTGCCAAGGACTCCTTCCAATTTGTCCCATCAGGCGACGTCTCAACGGTATAGGCCCTTGGGTAAGACTGCACCATCGGAGGTGGCGTTTGGGGAGCTTTGGGGTTGCGCTGCCAGCCTTTTTTGATACTGGCAGGTGCTACAAATTGCAGTTCGGTCAAGTTCATTTCCTTAGGAAACTCAATTTGGTACCACATTCCCTTGGACTGACGACCGCCCGTAGTCCAACCTTCGTAGGTAAAGGCACTTTGAGGAGAGACATTTCCCCCAATACGGGTCGAAGTGGTGTGGCTCGCCGTTATTTTCCAACTTTCTTGTGGCGGCAATTCGTGCGGCACTGTTTTTATCAATTTATCATACGGATACATCCCTTTTTGGTCGGCCGTTTTAGCCCGAATGCTCGCCACTTGCTGCGGCGTCACCATCGACGCGTCGTTAGACAACCCATTACGGATGTAAGAAATGACATCAGCCACCCATTCATCCGAATGTTCTTTCATCGAAGTCATCATTCCTCCTGCGTAGGTTTTTCCTTCAATCGCCCCTTCCATTCCGTGCAAAACTACCCGAACAGCGTACTCGGGATGCGACTGAATACGGGCCGAACCTGCCAACGCTGGAGCAATCAACTTACCACCTCCTGCGGGCGTTCCTTGTCCATTATTCCCGTGACACTGCGAACATAACTCATTGTAAATCATTGAACCTCTATCCAAAGATGCCTGTTGTTCTTTACCCAAAGTCGCTCCGCCAAACGGCCCCGTATTTCTGGATTTAGGAGGTTCAATAATTTGCGAACCTACCAGTTTTACGCCCGCTGCATTGTTCTTCTCCATGACGGCTTTGATACCGCTTTCCATGTTTGGCAACTTCAAAAATTTGGCCGTCATCATGGCTTGAATCACCACGTTGGCGTCGGGGTCATTGAGTAAATTGGCATACGTCGTTTCTAAACTTTTTTCGCCTGCTTTGTAAAGCGTTTCACTCGCACGAATGGCCTGAATACGGACACGCGGATTGAGGTCTTGCATTAACTTTTGCACAACACTTGTTTTCACCGCCCCCAATCCCTCCAACGACCACAACGCGTGAAAGCGCGCAACGACACTCTTGCTAGTCAACGCCATTGAAGTCAAGGCTGGAACCACCGAAAGGTCTTTTTTGAGTACGATTAACTGTTGAGCGGCATCACGACGCCAGCCGTTGGGGTGTTCAAGATGTTTGACCAAAGCCGCCGAATTTTCATTGAGCATTTTTGGCGATGCTTTGTCGCGTTCCTTTCCATCGTAGGTAATGCGCCAAATTCGACCCAGTCCTACCACTTTATCCAGTTGATATTGCTCAATTTTGGTACGGAGGTAAGTTCCTTTTTGCGTCCATTGTCCTTCCTGAATGATGCCGTGGTACATATCCACAATGTACATCGTTCCGTCGGGGGCAGTAGCCATGTCAACGGGGCGAAAAAGCGGGTCGGTAGAGCGTAAAAACTCCGATTTTTGGTCTTGAAATACGTTGTGAAGCGTGGTTAATCCTTCTGAAACAACAGGATTAATTTGGCGAACAATCCGCGCAACGGGCTCACCATAAAAGTATTGTCCTCTGAGGTTTTCGGGCAAACGGTCGCCGCGAAACACGTCATTTCCTGCCGCCCCTGTCACCCGATTTAGCGAACCGTCGGGCTGACGCACTTCGTCCATACCACCCTGCATATCAGCTAGTTTGACGGGCGCACCCCAAGGTACATCAAAGCCTTTGGCAAATTCGTTGGGAACGTCAAAATTCCCATAATGAATCGGAAACTGAAAATACGAAGGCAAGCCACTGGCCCCACCTTGAAACCACAACTTACCGTCGTCATCGTGAGTTACGCCCCATTGTGCGCGGTTAAAACCCGTTTTTTCCCGAATCACCCCGTTGGGCGTTTCCCGCACCCGAAAAGCATTGACAGTACTGTACAGCCAGTTGTCCATGCCATAATACATAAACGCCTGCTGGTGTTCGACGTTTCCAGAACGTCCGTATTTGGTGGTAAAAAGTTCTTTCTTGTCGGCCTTTCCATCGCCGTTGGTATCGGTATATTTATACACGTTATCGGCATCTGATTCCATGGTCAAAATGCAATCTTTACCGTAAGGCAACACGAAACGCGGGAAGATTAAATTATCCAAAAAAGTCGTTCCTGACTCATACACGCCGTCGTTGTTTTTGTCTTCCCAACGAGAGATGCGACTGGTAGGCTCCAGCTCATTTTTTGAATCAGCGTCCAACATATATGAGCGCAGTTCCAAGACGTACATACGTCCGTTTCCATCGAAAGCTATCGCTCCAGGTTGCTGAATGGCAGGTTCGGTCAACACAGGCTCAATTCGATACCCTGGCGGCAGCAAAAACCGACTTTGCTCCTCGGCCACTCCGAGCGGTCTAACGGGGGCTTTTGGCTCCAAATCAATCCCTTTCCAATCTTCACTTTCGGGATCTACCCCCGCAGGCAGCTTTACTTTGGTTAAGGTATCTGATTGATTTTTGTACACCTTTTTCAGCGATTCATTCGGGGGAGCAGTGACCATGAAAGAGCAAAAAGCAAGTGCCAAGGAGGCACTTATCAAGCCTAGTTTTAACGTAGAGGTTTGCATACAACTTTGGGTTTTTCAAGTTGTACGTATAAGCCTAAATTGGTCAAAATCTACTAATTAGGCGCCTACGAATGATATTTCTACGCAAACGCTCTGCCATCTACCGCCATGTGCAGTTGCACGGCCTATCCCCGAAGCAGCTCCCGTTACGATTGCTACTTTGTTTTCAAATCGTTTCATTTATTTTTGTAAAAATTTAAAGCTATGAATCAAATTACGAGCCTTTCCCAACTAGACCTATCCCACGAAAGTTATACGTACGCCGACTATCTTTCGTGGAAGTTTGAACAAGCCGTCGAACTTATCAAAGGAAAGATATTTCCGATGTCTGGCCCAAGTCGTAGGCATCAAAAAATATCTTGGACATTGACATTAGCCATTGGGAACACTTTCCGAAATCATCGCTGTGAAGCTTATGCCGCTCCTTTTGATGTTCGGCTATACGATAAACGCAAAGTAGCCAAAGGCGATAAAAACGTGTATAGCGTCGTTCAACCTGACATTTGCATTATTTGTGATTTAGATAAACTTGATGATAAAGGATGCGTAGGCGCTCCCGATTTGGTGATTGAGATTCTTTCTCCAGGCAATTCTTCCAAAGAAATGAAGCTCAAAAAAGAACTTTACGAGGAAAATGGCGTCAGAGAGTACCTGATTATTGACCCCGAACATGAAAATGCCTTTCAATTTCACCTTACCGAAGCAGAAATATATAGCCCAGCCACAATTTACGTGGACGATGAAGTATTGACAAGCGTCATTTTCCCCGATTTAAAGCTCGATTTAAAAGAAATCTTCAGCGCTTCTTAATGAATTTAATCATCCAGTACCGCTTTCTCAAAACGCCTATTACTCCACAAACTTACGCTGGCTCACAGCCGTTTCCGTGGGGAAATCGGTAGGAATGGGAATATCAACTTTGCCCGTAGCTGCCCATTGTGCACCGCGCTGAAGAGAAATAATAAAGCCCACGCACTCTACCGAATAGTCAACGTGGCCGAGCGGCGTATGAAAAATGCGACCTTTACCCTGTTTTATGGTCATCAACATCGGTTCGTGGCGGTCAGTACCACGGTTGTCTTTCGGAGAAAATGCCGTCGCTAATACCTCCATATTTTCGGCAGGCCCACGTAGGCGGTCGTACATTTCGTCCTTGGAGTGCATCCAATTCAGCGGCATTCCCTTCGTAATTGGGTGTTTCGAGTTGCGAACCGTAATCAAAAACTCCTTTTGCGCGCCGTGCGACCCCGCTCTACCTGGGCTAGTATCACGCACCAATTTGCCGTCTTTATCATAGTACACAAACGGACCATCTTTTTCGGTGCGGTCGCCCCAGCCACCCAAACCAATCATGCGGTTGTAGGCAGGCCACATTGGAAACGAATTATCAGCCGCATGGACAACTACCAAACCACCACCGTTGCTGATGTATTTTTCAAAATCGGCTTGCGTGCCGTCCGACCAAGGGGCAGCATTCCATCCAAAATTGCAGATAACGACATCGTACTTGAAAAAATCAGGATGATAAGCCGAGTCCATTCGTGGCTTGGGCAATGATTGCGTCGCAGGAATACCTTTAATTGGGTACTTTGCCTCCAAATCGCCCCCGTTCCAAGTATAGTAGGTACGCTGTACATCCACGGTAAATTTACCCGTTTCTTCCAAATAACGCTTCATCATGTACGTTATCTTAGGCCATTGTTCGTGGTTATTTTGACCATCAATAATCAGTGCCTTTAACACTTTTTTTGAGGGATTAGCAACCGAAACATGGCTAGCACAGATGCCTATCACTAGCACAAGAAGCAAAAAACTGAGTTTCTTCATTGGTTTTCCTTGGGTTTAAAGTACATTTTACCTTTAGGTATGTAAAGCAAAAAAGGTCTCCTTCCTATCTATTGTTTTGGGATTGATTTTTGAAAACCCTTTTAAAACGTCCCGAAAGTTCTGAAACTTTCGGGACGTTGATGTTATCTTTGAAAATTGAACCTCCATACTGTAAACCTGCTACCTATGAAGCCTTAGGCTAGAGCTACTTATTACTAGAATAGCGTAAGGGCTTTATTTTTTAGATAATCAACATGTATAAACAGAAACTCTCTATATCTATTAACTCTTCCTTTGACAGAACCAAACTTTGTGATGAGTTTGAAATATTGATGAGTAATCTTTGCAAGAGAGGACAAATAATTGGGCCTTACGAAACACCTTTCATTGCTGAGAATGCACTCATCGCTTATCAGACGACTTTAGAAGACACTTCTCTTTCTGAAAAATATTATGACGAATATACCGCCAAAAGGATTGGTGATATTGAGAATTGGTGTAATTCAACACTGAGAACCGAAGTTATTGGAAAAGCTATTTCAGACCACAGGGGCGCTTGCCAATGTAAAAAACCAGACTTTTATGTTCTTTTTACCCATGCTTTAAACGACACAGGCTTTTTGGAATGCGGTACTTGCAACCAAATCGTTCCATTGTATAAATTGGCACAACTCAATTACGATGACAGGCATGAAATGTTGAGTTGGGAAACTAATTATAAATCTTGCGATAATTTGCAATTGAACTGTACTGTTGGCGAAAAATGGGCAACAATGCAGATGAGTGACCCAAAGTCGTCACTCTCCAAACAAGGAACAGCCATTTGTCAAAGAATTTGGGAAGCAACAGAAATCCCAACGTATTATTACTTGCACAATTACCGCCGAATCTCGTTACAAAAAGACAAAGAAAGACTATGCCCATCCTGCCATGGGAACTGGCTTCTCAAAAAACCTCTTCTTGATTTTTATAACTTTAAGTGTGAAAAATGCAAATTACTATCCACTTTTTCACCTGTAGCATTTTGAAAGAAACTTTTGCGGTATGATTTCAAAACCTCCCGAAAGTTTTGAAACTTTCGGGAGGTTGGATTTTAGCTATTTGCTTTGATGATTTTTTCAAGTTCGGCGTAGTCCGCGTCGGTAGGCATTGATAAGGGCGGCCGTACATTACCTGCGCTTTTACCAATTATTTTTGCTCCAGCTTTGATTAAGCTCACCGCATAGCCATTTTTCTTACTGCGCAAACGCACCAACGGAATGTAGAAATTTTTGGTGATTTCGGCAACCGTTTCGGTATCACCCGCGCGGAGGCTATGGTAGAACTTATTAGCCAATTCAGGCACAAAATTGAACGCTGCCGACGAATACGTATTGACCCCAATTGACAAATAGGCTTCGGCAATGATTTCTGCCGTGGGCACTCCCCCGATGTACGACAAACGCTTTCCTACCGTTTTGATGGTGTCGTTCAGGTCTTGCATATTCCCCGTTCCGTCTTTCAAGCCAATGAAATTTGGGCAAGCATCCGCCAGTTTTTTTATGTAGTCGGCCGACAAAACCCCGTTACCACGATTGTAATAAATGACGGGCAAAGTCGTATTTTGAATAATAGCTTTGGCATACTCAAACACCCCATCTTGCGGGCATTCGGTCAGGTAGGGAGGGAAGAGCAACAGCGCATTGACACCCGCTTTTTCGGCCATTTTCGCAAAGGCAATGGCCTCAGGAATGCTTCGCCCCACGCTCGAAATGACGGGTACGCGTTCGGCTACGACCTTCGCCGAAAGGTTGACAATCTGCTCATATTCTGCTGCCGATAGCGAGAAAAACTCACCCGTTCCACCCGCTACAAAGACCGACGAGACCTCATGGCTTACAAACCATTCGAGACGGTCGGCGTAAGTTTCGGCGTTGAATTCTCCATTTTCGTCAAAATCGGTAATTGGAAAAGAAAGTAGCCCGTCTTCGAGCGATGATTTTATTTTTGAAAGTTCCATGTTTTTTTAGTGATGAGTGATTAGTTATAAGCGATGAGTTGTTCCTGAGTTTGATAGAGAATATACACTTATATCTCATAGCTCACAACTCATCTCTCTATTTACCAACGTGTTGCCATAAATTTCCAGCCTGGTACTACTTTTTGCATCTCGATTTCGTCGTCACGTTTGGTGAGGCCACATTTGAGGTAGTTTTCGTGCAATTTTGCCAAGGCCGCTTTGTCCAACTCTACGCCCAAGCCTGGGCCTTCGGGAACAGCGACGGAACCTTCTTCAAACTTCAAGCGGCCACCCACCACAATTTCATCCGATTGCCAAGGATAGTGGGTATCGAGGGCATAACGTAGGTTAGGTATAGCCGCCCCTAAATGCACCATCGCAGCCAACGAAATGCCTAAATGAGAGTTGGAGTGCATTGATAAATCGCGCCCAAAGGTTTCGCAAACGCTGGTGAGTTTCATAGATTCTTGCAAACCGCCCCAAAAATGGTGGTCACTCAGAATGATGTCTTCCGAACCTAACTCAATTGCTCTGGGAATGTCGCCAAAGGAAGTCGTACACATGTTGGTTGCCAGCGGTGTTTTGAGAGCTTTCCGAACCGTCGCCATGTTTTGCTGACCTCGGCATGGGTCTTCCAAATACTCCAATACGCCTTCCATTTCTTTGCCGTACTGAATGGAAGTTTCTACCGTCCAAAGGGCATTTGGATCTAAACGCAAAGGCACATCGGGGCCAAAAGCTTTGTGCAAAGCCAAAATAGCATCCACTTCTTGACGAGGCTCGAATACGCCCCCTTTGAGCTTAATTGATTTAAAACCAAACTCCTTACACATGGCATGTGCTTGGGCTACAATCTCTTCGGGGTTGAGCGCACTTGCCTGACGAGCCGCTGCCCAACCCGTGGCGTTGGGGTCGGTGCCAAACTCAAGTTCACCTCCTGCTCCTTCGTATTTATAAAATAAATAAGCAGAAAACGGCACTGCATCGCGCCGACGCCCGCCTAACAAATCGACGATGGGACGGTTGATGATTTTACCGATAATGTCCAAACACGCCACTTCAATGGAGCTAAAAACGTGAACGACCGTTCGCTGATCCCAAGGGGTAAAACCACGGTCGGCAGGTTTTTCTGTGCCAAATTCGGCTTGGAGAATGTCCTTGATTTTATTGAGTTGAAACGGGTCTTGGCCAATGATTAGGCGCTTGCTTCGCTCTAGTGCCTTGTCGATGTCGATATTGCCAGGGATTTCACTGATTCCTACGATGTTGTCGTCGGTGATAAGTTCCACCACCGTACGCAACGCATAAGGCGCGTGAAGCCCCGCCGCATTGAGCAAAGGCGGGTCCACCACCGCGATGGGTGTAATGTTAAATTCTTTAATTCTTGGTCCTTTGGTGGGCAAACTGATAGCCATAGGTAAGTTGAATAAATTGGTAAAAAATAAGATAGAGAAAGTTAATTACCTTTTAAAGAAGGTTGGGGGCTCAATCTTACGTTTTTGCCAAACTTTTTATGAATCTTTTTGGCGTCGGAGACGCTAAACCATTTTGCGCCCCGAATGGATTTCGGGGCGAGCGAGTGCTATTAAGCCGTTTCGCTGGCAACTACTTGCAACAAACCTTTGATGTAACCATAGCAAAACGCAAAAGCTTCTTGGGTGCTGTTGGCAGCGTGGTGGTGCGGTACGTGGTCGGGCATAACCATCCCCGAATAACCTACATCGCGTAACGCTCTAACGACCTTAACAAAATCCATGTCCCCGTTGTCGGGATAGACTTCTTGGAAATTATTGAAACTTCCTTTGATGTTTCTTAGGTGAACGTTAAAAATTTGATTGCGCTCTCCTACCCATTTGATGATGGGATAAATTTCGTTTTTAGGGTCTTTGAGTCCCTCTGCAATGGAGCCAATGCAAAAGTTAAAGCCGTGGTATTCGTTGTCATACAATTTAGCAAAACGCTGAATCCCTTTAAATACGTCTGGACTATTCCAACGCATCACGCCACGGTAAGCGGCAGGAACTGGCGGGTCGGCGATGTGGTTGGCGAGTTTTACTTTGTACTCTTTAGCAACGGGCAACAAACGGTCGAGTAAATACGTAATCCGCTCAAAAATTTGGTCGATTGATACATCACCTGCGATAGTTTTAGGATCATTTCTTTTCAATGCTTCTTCGTAGTTCCATACGCTATATTCGGCATTGCCGCGTTTTGGGTCGATGTATTTTCCCGTCCGCAACACGGGCAAAATCGTCGTATTGTAGTTCAATACTTTAATCCCTGATTTGCCCGCCACTTGAATCATTTGTTGTAAATACTCAATCTCACGGTCACGTTCAGGGCTTTTTCCCAACATAATATTGGGGTAAATCACGCGGTCTATTCCTGCCGAGCTCAAGGGATAATGGTACGCGTCCAAACTAATGCCGTACTTTTCGCAGGCTTCTTTTTTGGCCAACGAATCTTCCAAATCCCAACCTTTGCCAGGAATTACTTTCGGTGAACCACCATCAATGTTAAAGATACCATGACGGGCTTTGAACTCAAGGTTTTCAACACTCGTCCCGCCCGATTGGCAGCCTGCTTTCATCAATACTTTTTTGGGAGGCGTAACCAGCGACGCCGCATGGGCCTTTTCGGCACCTGTTACCGAAGCACTTACCGAACCGACGGCAACTGCTTTGAGAAAATTACTACGTTTCATCTTATTTTAAACGGTTATTTTTTATACCAATGGAAACAAAGCCGCTCCAATCATAATGACAATCAACCCCGTCAACCCCATCACTACTAGCAACGGCGAAATGGTTTTGAGGGCTTCTTTTTCTGTAAGGTTGCTCAATTTACAGATAATCCAAAAACCAGCATCATTCATCCAAGGCACTAATTTTGAGCCACATCCAATCGCTAACCCTAGATAAACAGGGTGAAACGACAGGTTGGCGTTGCTGGCCATTCCTGACAAAATACCCGAAGCCGTAATCAACGCCACCGTAGCCGACCCTTGGGCGGTACGTACCACTGCCGCAATAAAAAATGCCATCGGAATAAGCGCCATTTGGTATTCTTTGGTCAGGTCAGCAATGCGGCTACTGATGCCCGTTTGCTGCAACATTCCCCCAAACGCACCACCCGCCGCCGTAATCAAAATAATACCTCCGCCACTCATCAAAGCCGATTGCACAAAAGGCGTTAATCCGTCTTTTTTAGCCTCTTTTTTCTGACTTGCCAACACCCACAACGCAATGAATCCTCCCGTGAGAATGGCGATGTTTTTATCACCAAAAAATTTCACAATTGCCACCAAGAAGGGCGAGACTTCGCTTGCTTTAAAAAACGCGCTAAAAGCTGTATCGAGGCAAATAAAAAATAAAGGCACAGCCACGGGCATCAACGAAATCCCCAACGAAGGGAGTTGTTTGGTTTCTTTGGCCGCAATCGACTTCATGTCTTCGAGTTTTGCATCCAATGAGTCACGGAGTTCAATTGGCCATTTTTTGTTGGCCCAAAGGGCAAAAAAGTAGCCCGAGGTAATCGTAAAAAGCCCCACGATGACGCCTGTCACCATCATCAAACCCATCGGAATGTGCATTTCGCCAATCAGAAACAACGGGCCAGGCGCAGGCGGCACCAGCGAATTGGCCATTGCCGCACCCGCCATGATGCACAACACCAACAACAGGTAATTTTTACCAATGCGGAGGGTCATGGCTTTGGCGAGGGGCACCATTAGAAACAAAACGGTGTCAAAAAAGACGGGAATGCCGAGAAAAAAGCTACTTAACAGGAAAGCAATGGGTGCTTTTTCGATGCCCGTTAGGCGGAGAATCGAGCGAATGATGCGCTCGGCGGCGCCGCTTTCTAGCATACATTTTCCGATAATGGCCGCCATCGCTATCAGAATGCCAATTTTGGCGCAGGTATTTCCAAACTCGGTAGCAATGCGCTCGCCTACACTCTTTTTCGACAAGGCCAATGCCGCAGCGGGAGCAGTGCCTTTGGACAAAGCGTATTGCTCAATGACTTCGGGTGGTGTCAACATCGCAACGGCCAAGGCACCTAACAACAGTGCTAAAAACGGATGTAGCTTGACGCCAATGATTCCGCCCACCACAATCAACACGCCCACCGACAAGATAAATAAGGGGTCAGACATTCAGGGTTTTAGGTTTAGGTTTATACTTTTTTCTAGACTTGGCAAGTCTGGTTATCTTAATTTCTAAACTTGCCAAGTCTTTTTTCTACTTTTATCAGACTTGGCAAGTCTGGCTATCTTAGTTTCAAGACTTGCCAAGTCTTTTCTCTACTTTCATTAGACTTGGCAAGTCTATTATTTTTTGTCCCACCAGATGCGGGTATCTAACAAGTTAGGGCCTTGGCGGTCGATGGCCTTTTGGACGTTGACTTTATTGACGTTCAACTCCGCATCGGTATAGGTCAAACGGCGAATAAATGGCTCAGTTTTGAGGTCTTTCCCTGGGTATGTATTAGGCGACAACACGGGGTAATCGCTGCGACGGAAGTTCGCCCATGATTCAGGCCCATTGAGAAACGTTGCCACCCAATACTGGGTATTGATTTGTTCCAACTCTTTTCCAACCGCTAACGGATTCGCTTTCACGTATGTATCTATCGCCGCGTCGGCAATGGCCGAACTTGTACCGTAGCCCGCATACTGTTGCATATTCGCTTTTATTCCATTAGCATACAGTGTAGCGGCATCGCCCGTTGTCCATTTCCGATACACTGCCTCTGCCAACAACAATTGGGTTTGGGCATAAGTCACCAAAAAACTAGGAGCCGTTAATCCACCCATACGCGTACGATCCAATTGACTATAATCCCACAAACTTGCCAGTTTTTTTGCAGCCACGGCGGTGCTTATTGTCGTGTTGTCGTAACCTTGAGGAGCCCCAATCTGAACCGCAGACGTACGATTAGCCCGCGACTCCACCTGCTGGGCACCACTCGTTGCACCCACGTAGCGAACCGCAATCGAGGCCAAACGAGGGTCATTGTTTTTATTCAAATACTCCACAAAATCTTCGGAAAGGTAAAAGAACGCCGATTGACCACCGTTGAGTTGCGAACCGATAGGGTTGGTAAAACTCGCATTGTGACGAATTATCGCATTATCAGCGTTGGATTGCATCACCCCGCCTGTCACTGCCTTGGCCACGTATTCTGCCGCTTTTGCGGGGTTTACTTTTGATAAACGCATGGCCGCTCTCAACAAAAGTGAGTAGCCCAGCCGCTTCCACTTGGTCACATCACCATCGTATAGCAAATCGGTAGCCGCTTTGGCTTTGGAAGCATCCAAGGCCGCCGAAGCGCCGTCTAATTCGCTCAAAATCGCCATATACACCGACTCTTGGGTGTCGTATATAGGCGTTGAAATTCCGTCCAAATAGTTCCGTCCTGCTTGGGTATAAGGAATATCCCCGTAGGTATCGGTCAAAATCATGAACGAATAGGCCTGCCAAATCCGAATCATGTTGTAGAGGTTTGCCCGCGCGGGAATATCTTTGGTTTTGGCAAGGGCGTCTGTCAGTTCTTTGATGTTGGTTTGGTAATACGTATTCCAATTGCCCGACGCAACTCCACGGTTGTCTTGGTTAAAATTCGCCGCCGACCCTTGCCCGCTAAAGGGCGTAATCATCTGCTTGACGATGGTCGTTTCGTAACTCAAGTTCCCGTAGGCAGGAGCGGTATTGACAATGGCGGTATTAAGTTGATAGCCAGGGTCAACAGCCGTAAGGGCAATCGGGTTTACGTTCATTTCATCAAACCCTTTATCGCAGCCAACCAAGCCCCCCACTCCAACAACGATTGTCGTCCAAAAAGGGAGCGAACCAGCTATTTTTTTGAATATATTCTTCATTGTTTGTTTCTTTTTAAGGTGTTTTCGAAAACGTTCTATTCGTTCCTTCGGGAGTCAAAAGGATTAAAACTTCACGTTTAAATTAAAACCAATGTTTCGGGTAATGGGAAGCCCCGTAGCTTCGAGGCCGACGAGGTTATCGGACGAAAATCCAAACTGCTCTGGGTGGATGTTTGGCACCCATTTTTTGATAACTGCTACGTTATTAGCAACGGCATTGAGGCGGATTCCTTTGATAAATCGACGGTTGGCAGGCAATAATTTACTCAAATCATACCCCAACGAAATCTGGCGTAGCTGCCAAAGACCTGCGTTATAAACAAACTCTTCAGCAATGTTTTGCGAGCGTACCGTTTCGTAATAAGCCTGAACAACCGACTTGGTTTTGTTTACTTCCCCATTCGGATTTACGCCGTCTCCAATCACAAAATTCTCCGCCCGACCTACCAACGTGGCCTTGTGCAAACCATGTCGCCAAGCGTTGTGGTTGGTGCCCGAAATCATCTTATGACCCAATTTAAAGTCAATCAAAAACGATAACTCTACCCCTTTGAAGTTAAAGCTATTGGTGATTCCACCCACCCAAAGTGGCAAGGCACTTCCAAACGGAATTTGGGTAGCTGTACGAAGTGGGCGGCCATTTCCTGCGTCAAATACTTGGCGGCCTTGCGCGTCGCGGAGGTAACCAAATCCGAACAATTGCCCCATCGGTTGCCCTACCACTTGGCGCAACTCTCCCGTAAATTCTCCCGTACCGACGGTAATCATGTTATCGCTCACGCCGCTTCCCAAATCCAACACCTTGGTTTTGTTGTACGCCGCGTTCAGAATAAGGCTCCAGGTGAGGTCTTCGCGCCGAATGGGGTTGAGAGTCACCAACATTTCGACACCTCGGTTTTGGCTCTGGCCTACATTGATAAGTTGCGTTAAGTACCCGCCTGCATTGGAGGTCTGCGCCCGCAAAATTTGGTCTGAAGACAGTTTATCGTAATACGTAAAATCAAGTCCTAGGAAATTATTGAACAACTTCAACTCCAACCCAAATTCCTTCTCTGAGACACGCATGGGGCGTAAGTTAGGATTCGGTACGGTACTGCCACTGATTGTCCCCAAAGGCTGGGCCACCCCCGTTGGAGAGGGAAACTGCTGCGCATTGATGCTGTAAAATAGGTTATTAGCATAAGGTGACACGTCGGTATCGCTACCCACTTCGGCGTAAGCAGCCCTGATTTTCCCGAAATTAATCCAAGTGGGCAGCTTCGTCGCAAAGGCTTGTGAAAATACAAAGCTTGCCGTGACCGATGGGTACAAAATGCTTCTATTGGCTGGCGACAACGTTGAGAACCAATCGTTGCGTACGGTTCCGTTCAAAAACAAATAGTCTTTATACGACACCTCTGCCGACGCATAAAGGGAGTTCACTTGGCGCTCAGAAAAATCGTAGGTGGCATCACGCAAACGACCATTTCCAACGGTATATAGGTTTCTGGTATAAAAATCTTGCACAAACACATTGTGGCGGCTGATTCGGCGGTACATTTGATTGCCCCCCACGTTCACGTTCATCCCAATGACCCCAAACGTACGATTAGCCCCCAACAAGAAATCGGCGTTGAGTTCGCGTACACTACGCGCATCTTGTACAAATTGCCCATTCACAAAACCTGCGGGGGCTGCTGGTTGCCGCTGCGTACCTGTGGGCAGGTTGTAATCTTGTTCTCTCGAATAGTAATCTTGCCCTACCCGACCTTGTAAAAACAACCAATCTGTAAAGTTATAGCGAGCCGTCAGGTTACCGAAAATACGGTCATTTTGAATATTATCGAAGCGTTTGAGGGCGAAATAAGGATTGGTACGGTTGGTAAAGCGCGACCAAACTACTTCGTTTCCGTTGGCATCTTCAGCATATTTTTCCAACAAATCCAACGGCATCGAATTTGCCATGTTGAAGATAATCACGGGACTATAATCTTGTTCGGCAATGTTTGGCGGGTTTTTGCGGTATTCGTTTGAATAGTTTACGTTTCCCGAAACCGTTAACTTCTTGGCAAACGTTTGGGTAAAACCAAGGTTGATTGTCCGACGGTGATAACCCGAATTTCGGAGAATGGTACGGTTGTCTAAGTTAGATACCGAAAGGCTAAATCCCCCATTTTCACCTCCCGAAGATAGCGTCATGGTATTGGTCCAAGTATATCCTTTTTGGTAAAACTGGGAAAGTTGATTACGCTGTGGCTCATACGGAGCCGTGATATTATCAAACAAAACTTGCGTCATTCCAGGCTGAAATTTTTCTCCAAAACTCCATTGCCCCGACGTAGGAAAAGCAGCCGTTGGACGCAGGCCGTTTTCGCCCTGACCGTATTCGTACTGATAATCGGTATAATCCAAGGGCGTTTCGGACGTAAAATTGGAATTATATGTCAAAGAAACGCCCGAGCCCGAACCACGATTTTTGGTCGTAATCATAATGACGCCGTCTTTGGCGCGAGAACCGTACAAGGCCGAAGCCGCCGCACCCTTTAAGACCGTCATCGACTCAATGTCGTCGGGGTTGATACTACTCAAACCATCACCACCATCGGAGGTACGGTTGCTTCCTTTTTCGGAAACATCACCGCGCGCGCCGTTGTTGGTATTGTCGATGGGCACGCCATTGACCACAATCAAAGGCGAATTATTTCCCCCAAACGACGATTGGCCGCGAATACGAATTTTGCTCGTACCAGCGGGACCAGACCCCAACGATGTGATATTTACCCCCGCCATTTTACCCTGCAACGCATTCATAAAATTGGCAGTACGGTTGACTGTCATTTCGTCTGTGCCTACCGTTGCGGTCGCATAACCCACGCTTTTAGCTTGTTTTTTTATCCCCAAGGCCGTCACAACCACCTCACCCAACGACTTACTTTCGGGTGCTAGCGAAATGTTGATTGCCGTTTGAGTACCTACGATAACCTCCTTGCTTTCGTATCCGACGTAGCTAAAGACCAGCACCGCCGCGTTGTTGGGCACCTCCAATTGATATGCTCCATCAACGTTGGTGGTAGTACCGCGTTGTGTTCCTTTAATGAGGACACTCACGCCTGGCAGACCTACGCCCTTTTCGTCGGACACTTTCCCTTTGATGAGTTCGGCCAATATTTCCATTTTTTCTACGGCTCTCACCACTGAAACCTCCGTCATCAAGGGTTTTTCGGTGAGCTGAGGGGCAATAATGCTCTCTTGAAATCGGGCGTCAGCTTCCGCCGTTTTTTTGGATTTTTTAGAATCTAAAATCACGTACGCCCCCTCTTTTACCTTCTTGTAGTTCAGTCCCGAAACTTTCAAAACTTTCTCTAAATTCGACTCTAACGAGGCTTTGTAATCAACAAGGTCGGTAGGCACTACAAAGCCATCTACAAGCCCACCTTCAAAAAGAATATCAACGCGATAATAGCTTTTAAGTTGGCTCAAAACTCCTTTTAATTTTTGAGTTTCAGGCGCCGTTTTTTGTTCGGGTCTTGGCGCAAGTTTATACGCTTTGGCATACACCTGCTGCGACCAACTTGGCCGCCCAAAGAGCAATAAGGCAAGTAGTAAACTACCTACCCAACTTGATTTTTGTAGGTTTGTCTTCATTATAACACAGGTTTGGGTCTATTATTTATCAGTAAGAAGTACAGTATCACCCACTTTGGTGATTTGGAGGTTAAATATTTCGGAAACGATTTCAAGCAATTCGTCGGCGTTATTGGCCCGAAACGACCCCACAAGCGTCCGTTGGGCCAAAGAATCATCGGCGATAATTACTTTTAAACCGTAATTATCCGCCATAATTCGGACAAATTCTTCCAAGGTTGTATCGTCAAACACAAAGCGGTGTTCTTTCCATGCCGTATGTTTTTCAGGTTGATCCGTGATTTCTTTTTTGAGGTGATTACTTTGGTCAAACGTCACCAATTCTCCAGGCTTCATCATCAGCTCTTTTTGCGTTTTCCCTTCTTGGTAGCGCAACTGAACTTTGCCTTTGTTCAGCACCACTTTGGCTTCTTTGTGACGGGTATAAACCGAAAATTCTGTCCCTAAGACAACTATTTCCACCCCTTTTTCAGTTTTCACCACAAATCGTTGGTTATCAATGGTATGCGTAACCGTAAAATTAGCTTCTCCCGTCAATCTAACTTGGCGCGTTTTTTTACCAAAGCCAAATCGAGGAACTTCCAACGATGAATTGGCATTGAGTGTTACTTGGGTGCCGTCGCTAAGGGTAATTGTTTGGGTTTCACCAAATTCAGTACGATGAATTTTATACAAAAACGCATCTTGATATACCCATCCACTTACTAAAACACTGATTATTGAAGCTGCAATAGCCCACCATTTCCATGAAAAACGGCTCATTTCTTTCGCTTCTGATTCGGCTAAAATCGACCAATCTGGATTTTCATCAACTTGATTAGCCAATTGATTAAAACGGTCTAAACCAGCAGCTATATCGGTACTGTACTGCGGATTTTGGCACTCATATTCGACCAGCCATTTGTAAAACAGCTCTTCGTTTTCAGGTTTTTTAACCCAATCATCTATCATTCGTTTTTGTAAGGCCGACGCGCGTCCTGACAAATAGTTAAATATAATTTCTTTTGTAACTTCTATGTTCATTGATGTAAGTAGTAAAAACCTCACAAACGTGATCGTTTTGGTTAAAAAATGAGACTTAATACGACTAAAACTTCAGAAAGTAACCACTTTTCTTTAAGTAGTGCTCGAATGTACTGATTAGCCCGATGAAGTTGTACATCCACTGTTTTCACGGAAAGATTCAGCTCATCCGCAATTTCTTGGTACTTTTTTCCTTCAAATTTTCGCATCAAATAAATCTTTCGCCGCTCAATGGGAAGTTTATTAACAGCCTCTTCGACATCGTGGTAAAGCTCTTCAAATTGGCTGATGTGATCGGGTTGGTATTCGTCAAGCGTAGGTTTTTGGGCAGCTTCAAGCAGGTCTGCTTTACGGCTCAAATCCCAACGGAGGTAGTTATACGCTTTATTGCGAACGGCTCGAAATAGGTAAAACCGATAAGAGGAAGTAATGTCGCAAAACGTTTTGTTGGCATACAGCTGAAAAAAGATTTCGGAGACAAGGTCTTCGGCCGTTTCTCGCGAACCAACGTACTTCACCGCGTGGGTACAGAGGGGTTGATAATAGCGTTTGTAGAGCAAGGCTATTCCTTCCCGTGCATTGGTTTCAAATGTTTTTCGGATAAACAATTCATCATCAAACTCCACAACTTTTTTATCGTCGGAAGGAGATAATGGTGTGGTGATAGGAGTATCCTTAGTTTCAATACAATCGGGTCTAGCTTGCTTCATTGTCCTTTGGTATCCTTTCTCTAAAGACAAGTTCGCACGAATACTTCCTTACACGAATTGAAAAATATTTTTATTTTTTTGAATTTTATTTAGAACAAGAGGATTGCTCTCGCTAGAGACGAGGTTTTGAGAAACCTCAAGCGTTGGATATGAGTATCCAACGGCACGGCATCAAGTGCTTTCAGATTCTCAAATCTGAAAGTTAAGGTTT
>NZ_KI519428.1:0-145916 GCF_000482465.1 Runella limosa DSM 17973 | reverse complement strand
ACGGCATTAAGTGCTTTCAGATTCTCAAATCTGAAAGTTAAGGTTTCTCAAAACCGAAAATCAAGGTTTTGAGAAACCTCAAGCGTTGGATATGAGTATCCAACGGCACGAGAATGGGTACTTTCCAACGACAGGCTAAGTCAAAGGTCCAGGGTTAAAGAGAACCAAGTCATTGTATAGGCCCAATTTATCGGTCGCTACTTTTTTGGTTCCACTCGCCACTTCCAAAATCAAGTGGAACAACTCCCAGCCCATTTCCTCAATCGTTTTTTCGCCAAAAGCAACAGGGCCCGCGTCAAAATCAATCAAATCGTGCCAACGGTTGGCGAGTTTTGAGTTAGAGCTCACTTTTATCACGGGCACCATGTTCAGGCCATAGGGCGTGCCTCGCCCCGTGATGAATACGTGCATATTCATTCCTGCGGCCAATTGCAGCGTACCGCAAGCGAAATCAGAGGCGGGCGTTGCTACAAAATTTAGTCCTTTCTTACGTACTTTTTCCCCAGGAGAAACCACATCCACAATCGGACTTGTCCCCGATTTTGCGACCGAACCCAATGCTTTTTCGACAATGTTACTTAGCCCACCGCCTTTGTTTCCTGGCGTCGTATTGGCACTTCGGTCGGCTTGGCCTTGGTAGAGGTAATTGTCGTACCAAGCCATTTCGTCTTTTAGTTTTTGGGCAACAGTTTCATCCATTGCCCGTGGTACCAACAGATGTATGGCATCGCGGACTTCGGTCACTTCCGAGAAAAAAACCGTCCCTCCCGCTTTTACAATCAAATCGGCGGCAAAACCCGACACGGGGTTGCCCGTCAAGCCAGAAAAAGCATCGCTTCCACCACATTGCATCCCCACCACCAAATCGGCTACCGAACATCGGGTACGTTGGCGTTGGTTGAGTTTTTGAAGGTGAGTTTCTGCCAACTCCATGATTCCGTCCACCATTTCGAAAAAACCTTCAAAACGTTCATCTTGGAGGTAGAGAATGGAAAGCCCCCCTTCCCCCAATGGGGGTGCTATTTTTTCGGGTCTAAGTTTCTCACAACCAAGGCCAATAATCATCACTTCGCCGCCAAAGTTGGGATTTTGCGCAATGTTTTTAATGGTTCGAATCGGTACAATTGCCCCAGGAGCATCAATCGCAATGCCACATCCATAACTGTGATTAAATGCCACCACATCATCGACGTTGGGATACAAAGGCAGCAATTCTTTTCGTATTTTATTTTCGATAAAATTGGTGATACCTGCCACGCATTGTACGCTCGTAGTAATGGCCAGTACGTTTTTTGTACCTACACTACCATCAGCATTTCGATAGCCCATGAACGAAGCCTTCCTTAATTGCGCTTTCAATTCCTCATCATCCTCAACAGGCGGGCGAACTGGCTTATATTCAATAGCATCCAATTTGGGAGGTTCGGGTAAGCTGATATTTCCCTCATTTACCCAACTTCCTTTTTCTATGGTTCGGGTGGCATAGCCAATCACTTGTCCGTAACGTCGTACCTCATCGCCCATTTCAAGGGTTTGGAGCGCCACTTTATGTCCCATCGGAATCTCCTCGACTAAAACAGTTGTGCCTAGCACAATACTCCCTCGTTTCAGCCCCGTTGGAGTTGCTACGATAGCTACATTGTCGTTGGGGGCGGTTTTGATTGCTGTATTATGCATCAGAGTTTTCTATTTACAAATTCGTTAGCAGCACGTTTAATTTTTTCTTTTATCTGCTCCCACACCACTCCTTTTAAATCAACTGGGTCTTCTTGGTTATCAGCATCTTCAAAATAATATAACGAATGCACGATGTATCCATAATCGTGGTTTTTATATTTTTTACCAAAAAGCTCCAGCATATCAGCAATCGTATAGTGATTAAGTAACTCGGCTATGTCCCAAAAATCTTTTTTCGCTCCCCTTTGTGCCATTGCACTTAATTTCATTGGAATAATGTCAGAAATAGCTAGAAGCCTAATACCATCTATCTCTTTTACGGGCTCTATATAATCATACTTGTGTAAAATGACATCTACTTTAACACCCTCGATGATTCCCATACATGATTTTTCAGTCCTGTAAATAAGTTCAAAACTTGGAAAGTATTCAGTCAATGTTAGAATGATATCTTCACTCATAAAATCCTGATTACTAAATAAATCCAAATCTACACTCAAACGATGCCCTAGCTGTAACGACAAGTTTGTACCACCTACAAGTGCAAACTTTTCCAAGGCAGGCAACTCCATCAGTCTCCTCAGTAAGGCTAGTGTTTTCGTTTCAACAGTATTTGTATATAGCATACCTAGTAGTTCCAAAGTTCCGATTGTTGCCTTCGTTGATAGGCTTTAAATGAAGATTTATCTAAATTAAAGAAGCTTGTCACAAAAGCAAAGACTGGTTTTCTAAAATAAGATATTTGTACTAAATCATGTTTAATACGCTCAACTCCATAGAATTTAATTATCTCAATTTGCTCATCAAAACTTCCATAATTAAACACTTTATCAATTACAAAAACACTTTTTTTTTCGAAGTCTATTTTCTCAAAATCTACATCCCAAAATGCTTTTTTTGAGATATTGGGTCTCTTATTTCTAACAAGATTCATAATTAACTCCTTTAAATAGTTTGTTTTTCTGTCAAAAATAAAATCTTCCTTTTGAAAAGCAATAGTCCACCTACACCATTGGCCATACCCAAGCCGCTATCATTGTCAAAACTACCCCTGCCAGCCCCATCAAACTTTGCATAGGCGCAATGGTTTTGAGGGCTTCTTGTTCGGTTAAATTTGAGGTTTTACACATAATCCAAAAACCTGCATCGTTCATCCAAGGAATCAATTTTGCACCGCTACCAATCGCTAAACAGAGATAAACGGGGTGAAATCCTAAATTGGCATTTTGGGCCATTCCTGCCAAAATGCCCGAAGCCGTAATCAACGCTACCGTGGCCGAACCTTGGGCGGTGCGCACCACGGCTGTAATTAAAAACGCCAACGGAATCAACGCCATTTGGTAATCTTTGGTCATGTCGGCAATACGCTGACTAATACCCGTTTGCTGCAACATTCCGCCAAAAGCACCGCCTGCGGCTGTAATCAAAATAATACCTCCGCCACTCATCAAAGCCGTTTGGGTAAAGGCAGTCAGTTTGTCTTTGGTTGTTTTTTTCTGGCCTGCCAATACGTAAAGTGCAAAACAAGCACCCATAAAAATCGCTATATTTTTATCTCCACAAAACATCAGTACATCCATAAATCCCTGACTAAAAGGCGGTAAATTTTCGTGTGGAATTTTAAAAGCCTCCACCGCCGAGCGCACACAAATAGTTACCAATGGAAAAACCGCAGGAAGCAGCGCCCATCCCAAAGCGGGGAGTTCTTTGTCGTCTTTGTTGGCAATGGCCGCGATGTCCTCCAAACGGGCATCGGGCGCATCACGCAAGGGAATATTGTATTTTTTATTGAGGTACAACGCAATAAGGTAACCTACTGTGATGGTACAAAGCCCTAACAAAGTGCCGCAAACCATCATTAATCCAATGGGGACGTTTAATGCACCAATGAGAAATAACGGCCCTGGCGATGGAGGAACGTAAGAGTTGGCCATCACAGCACCAGCAATGACCGACAACGCCAGCAAAAGATAGTTTTTGCCCAAACGCATTCCCATCGCTTTGGCCAAAGGCATCATTAAAAAGATAACTGTATCAACAAAAACGGGAATCGTCAAAAAGAAACTGCTCAGAATAAATCCAACGGGCGCATTTTTTACGCCTGTTACTTTTAGCATGGCACGAATGATTTTTTCGGCCGCCCCGCTGTCTAGCATCGACTTTCCGATGATGGCTGCCATCGCTATCAAAATACCTATTTTAGCGCAGGTATTTCCAAATTCGGTGGCAATGCGTTCTCCTACGCTTTTATGCGCTTGTTTCAACGCCTCTGCGGCAGACATTCCTTTGGCCAAATAAAATTGTTCAATCGCCGCCTCAGGTGTGAGCAATGCCACCACCAACGCCGCCGACAAAAGTGCCAAAAAGGGATGCAATTTAAAACCGATAATTCCTCCGACGACAATCACAACGCCTACGAGCAAGATGAGTACAGGATCTAACATATTAATTAAGTTAAGGATAGCAACACTACTAACATTTATAAAATTATACAAAGAATAATTTGTATCTTTTCACGCAATCGTTATCGGGAACGTTGTCAACGTAACCTCTTTTTTATATCCATAGTAAGTAAAAACATTTGGGGTTTCTACTTTAAAAATTCACGAAACCAACCCTTCCTCATGAATTCAATTGTTGACCTCCTTATCCAAGCAGTTGGAAAAGACGCCATTTTAACCCAAATCGAAGCCACCGAACGCCCCGCAAGCCGTTGGTTATCGACCGACAACCTTTCGTGCAAAGCATTAGCGCGTCCCATTACTACCGACGATGTGGCTAGAATCCTTCGACTTTGTAATGAACACGGCCAAACCGTAGTGCCTCACGGTGGTTTAACAAACGTGGTCGGCGGCGTGACCACTACCCCCAACGACATTGCACTGAGTCTCGAACGAATGAATGTCATTGAGGAAATTGACCTTCAAAACAAAACAGTGACCGTTCAGGCGGGAGTCATTTTGCACGATTTGCAAAAAGCCGTTGCAGAGGCAGGTTTATTGTTTCCGCTGGACTTAGGAGCCAAAGGGAGTTGTATGATTGGCGGCAATATCTCAACGAATGCTGGAGGCTTACAAGCCATTCGTTACGGGGTTATGCGTCAGCTTGTCTTGGGCTTGGAAGTAGTTTTGGCCGACGGTACGGTTATTTCTTCCATGAATAAAATGCTCAAAAACAACGCAGGCTATGACCTCAAACACCTCTTTATTGGCTCAGAGGGAACGTTAGGTATCGTCACCAAGGCCATTTTAAAATTAGAAGATGCACCCAAAAGCAAAAATACAGCGCTTATTGGCCTTTCCAGCTTCGACAAAGCAATCGCATTTTTGCAAACCACCAAGCGTGAATTAGCTAATAAACTCACTACTTTCGAAATCATCTGGCAAGATTATTACCGTTTGATGACCTCCGCTCCCTCTAGTTTTATCCCTCCCCTTCCTCAAAACTACCCTTATTATGTGTTGATGGAAGCATTAGGCCAACATCAAGAAGCAGACGAAGTTTATTTTCAAAATTTATTGGAACAATCACTCGAAACTGGCCTTATCGAAGACGCCACTTTGGCCCAATCTCAACAAGAGCTGGACTGGTTTTGGGGAATACGCGAAAAAGTGGACTTTGTGTTTCAGGTTCATCAACCTGTCTTTTTGTTTGATGTGAGTTTGCCCATCACTGATATGGAATCGTACATTCACACCGTCGTCCACGACCTCAAAGTGGTGTGGCCACAAGTTCATTTTTACAGCTTTGGTCACATGGGCGATGGGAATTTGCACTTGTTTGTAAGCTGCGGAGAAAACACCCCCGAAACCCGCCACCGCGTGGAAGAAATCGTGTTTCTACCCCTTCAAAAAATTGGCGGTTCGATTACAGCCGAACACGGTATCGGGCTTGAAAAAAAACCGTGGCTTCACCTCAGCCGCACAACTGAGGAACTAGCACTTATGCGTACCCTAAAACAAGCACTCGACCCCAAAGGCATTTTGAACCCTGGGAAAGTGGTTTAATTTGAGGAAGGTTGCGCTTCTCCGAAGCGTGGATTTGTCTTTCTACAAACGTTTGGGCTTCTCCGAAGCAATGTAGGTTTCGGAGAAACAAAACGTTTATAACCATCAAAATCATACACATTCATCATACAGGTTTCGGAGAAACAAAACGTTTGTAACCATAAAAATCATACACATTCATCATACAGGTTTCGGAGAAACAAAACGTTTGTAACCATAAAAATCATACACATTCATCATAATGGTTTCGGAGAAACAAAACGTTTGTAGCCATTATTCGCCGACCCAATCAAAAAATTGTTTTTTCCCAATTTCAATTCCGAAGTCCTCACACATTTTAAGGAACTCTGCTTGAAAGGTCTTTTTTTGATGATGTACTTTTTGGTTCAAAATGTATTGACAAACCGTGGTTAGTTGAGAGCGGCTATGCGAAAATATACCATAACCGTTCTGCCAATCGAATTTGTGGGGACACAAGCCTTCTCCATTGATAAAAGTGTTCGTCTGATTTTTAATCTCTTTCACCAAATCTGAAACATTTTCAGCGGGTTTCAGGCCAATAAAAAGGTGAATATGGTCGGGCATACCGCCAATTGCTAACATTTTATTCCCGCGATTTTGCACAACCCCTGTTATGTATTTATACAGTCGTTCTTCCCAAGAAGGATGAATCAGTGCTTCTCGCCGCTTGGGCGAAAAAACGATATGAAGGTATATTTGTGAAAAGACATCCGCCATATTTTTATCATTTTGATTAAAAATGTTACGCTTCTACGAAGCTTGGACGTATTTTCACCTCTTTTGTTACAATTTTACAAAGGTTCTACAAAGGTTTTGCTTCTCCGAAGCAGAGACTCACTTCATTACAAAGGTTGCGCTTCTCCGAAGCCTGCGTCTGTTTACCTCATTTTTAATTCTACAAACGTTTTGCTTCTCCGAAGCAGAGACTCACTTCATTACAAAGGTTGCGCTTCTCCGAAGCCTGCGTCTGTTTACCTCATTTTTAATTCTACAAACGTTTTGCTTCTCCGAAGCAATGTAGATTTCGGAGAAACAAAACCTTTGTACCTACACGTCCTGTCTCAGCACTTCCAAAGGAGAACGAGACAGAATGCCCCAGCTGTTGGCAAGGCCAATAAAAACTGTCAATGAAGTAACCGTCAAAAACACCACTCCAACAGGCCAAAGCACGGGGCTGAAGGTCATTTCAAAGCTTAATGTAGCCAGTGCCCAACTACCTGCTAGCGCCAACAAAATTCCCGTAAAGGCTGCTAATGTCCCCAAAAATAAATATTCTAACGCCGTAATAATCAATATTTGGCGGCGACTTGCGCCGAGTGTTCTCAGCAAAATACTTTCTTGAATCCGTTGGTATTTGGAAATCAGCACTGAAGCAATTAACACAATCAGCCCTGTTAGAATGCTGAATCCTGCCATAAAACGAATTACAAAGCCAATTTTGGTTGAAATATCGTCTAAAACCGTCAATATCAAACCTAAATCAACCATCGACACGTTGGGAAACTGCCGCACTATAGTTTGCTGAAACTGCGCCGACACCGTCGTATTGGGCACGTGGGTAAGTAAAACGTGGAATTGTGGGGCTTCTTCCAGAATACCTTTCGGAAAAAGTACCAAAAAATTGGTTTGTACCCCTGCCCAATCCACGTCACGTACACTTGCCACAACGGTAGTGAGCATCATTCCTTGCACATTAAACAAAAGCGTATCACCGAGGTTGATGGAATTGCGTTCGGCGTAGCCATCTTCCAACGAAATAGGTACGGGTAGGCCCATATCTTTAACTTCACTCACCCATTTTCCCTTCACAATTTTCTCAGTCGAAATGAGCGAATCACGGAATGTTACGCGGTATTCCCGACTAAACAATCCACGCCAACGCTTGTTGGTTGTATCTTTCAGCGCTTCGGTAGAAGTTTGTCCGTTGAGTTGTTCCAAGCGCATCGTAACAATCGGAACATCTTGCAAAATCGGCAGCTTTTGGTTTTTAACCAACTCCGTTATCGCCTGTTTTTGAGGCGTTTGAATATCAAAAAGCACCATATTAGGCTGATCCCCATCGGTTGATAGCTTGATTCGATCAAGTAACAAGTTTTGGACAAACAAAAGGGTACAAATAAACATGGTACCAAGGCCAATCGATACCATTAAAATAGCGGTTTGGTTATTGGGGCGGTACAAATTGGCCAATCCCTGCCGACTCAAGTAGCTCCACGAAGAAGGAAAAAATCGGCGGACTAGCCACATCAAAAGTGTAGCCATTCCAAGTAAAAGTAAAAACGCAAAAGTGACACCCGCTGTAAATGCCACGGCATCAGTCCAACGCTTCATTTGCAGCCAGGTAAAGCCAAACACAAATGCCAATATCAACGCATACACCAGCCATTTGAGTGGGTCCTTACCCAAGCCCGATTGCTCGTACGATGCCCGTAACACATTGAGAGGCGAAATTTTACGAATTGAAATAAGCGATAAAAGCGCAAACAAGTTGGAAATAATTACGCCTAATAGCACCCCTTGGCCGATTGCCGTAAATGAAACCGAGGTGGCTAATTCAAAGGGTAAAAAGTCTTTAAGAACGAGGGGTAAAAATTGCTGAATCCCTGCTCCCAATGCTGCTCCTAATATAGAACCCAACAGGCCAATCCCCGAAATTTGAATGAGGTAAATCAAAAATGCCTGCGACGCTTTTACCCCCAAACAACGAAGAATGGCAATGGAATTGATTTTTTCACGGATATAAATGTGTATCGCACTCGCGACTCCCACACAACCCAACAGCAACGCAATGAACCCCACCAAACTCAAAAATCGGGTCAAATCGCGAAACGAGCGACCTGTGTCTTCCTTTTGACTTTCTACGGTTCGGAAATTGTAATTTTCGGTTTCGAGCTTTGGTTCAATTTTCTTTACTAAAGCCTCGACATTGGTCTTTGGAGCGAATTTGTAATAGTAACGATATACAATCCGACTCCCTTTTTGTGCCAATTTAGTTTGTTCCAAAAACGCCATCGGAATATACACTGACGGGGCAACAGTAGCTGCAATTCCAGTTTGACCTGGGGCTTTTTTAAGTATTCCCGCAATTTTAAACGTGCTTTCACCCACTTTGATAGAATCTCCTACTTGGGCTTGGTATTGCAGCATTAAGGTTTGGTCAACCAAGGCGGCTTGTTGGGTACGAAAGTCTTTTTCGGCAGTGAGTGGTTCAGTTTCAAGGGTTCCGTAGTAAGGAAAATCGCCTTCTAAAGCCCGAATTTGTGCCAAACGTGTTCCGCTGTTTTTGGGAAAATAAACCATCGAAGCAAAACTCATTTCCTTCGACTTTTGCCCTTTTAGCGAATCCATCAAGGCCAGCATTTTATCATTTGGGGGCTGATTATCGGATAATTCCAAGTCCGCCCCTAATAATTCAGCCGCCTGACTGTCAATATTTTCGCGCAAATTATACCCCAACGAATAAATGGCCACTAACGCCGCAATGCCCAAAACGATGGAGGAAACAAACAGCAACAATCTCGAATAATTTCGCCGACTATCGCGCCAAGCCATTTTTAAAAGCCAACTGATATTTTTATTCATGCTTTGTTTCTGATTAACCATTTACTTTCCCCCCTTTAATTCGGATAACACGCTGTGTTTTTGCGGCCAATTCTAAGTTGTGCGTCACCAGAATCAACGTCGTGCCTGCTTCTTTGTTGAGGTCAAATAGTAGCTTCTCAACCTTCTCACTTGTTTCGGCGTCGAGATTGCCCGTAGGTTCGTCGGCAAACAAAATTTGAGGCTGGTTAGAAAACGCCCTTGCCAACGATACCCGCTGTTGTTCGCCACCGCTGAGTTGTGTAGGATAGTGATGCCCCCGTTCGGCCAACCCAACTTTATCCAACAAATCCATCGCCCGACTTTTAATATTCTTTTCTCCTCGAAGTTCGAGGGGAACCATGACATTTTCGAGCGCCGTGAGGGTAGGTAACAGCTGAAAGTTTTGAAAAATAAAGCCGACGTACCGATTACGAACATCGGCGAGTTGGTCTTCATTAAGGTTGTTAAGGCGGATTCCGTTTAGTTCGACACTTCCCGATGTAGCACGATCTAGGCCCGCACACAGCCCCAACAACGTGGTTTTTCCACTCCCAGATGGGCCTACGATGGAGAGGGTAGCCCCCGCCTCTATCGAAAAATTAATATCATCAAGTACCTTGAGTTCACGGTTTCCGCTGCGATATACCTTCGCTACGTGTTCAAGTTGCAGTATATTTGCCATATTATTAGGTTTCACACAACGCTACTGCTTCGTACAGTAGGAATACTTTCTTTGTCAGAAACTTATGCGGCGTTGCGTGGGTTTATGTTTCGATGGTTTCCTAATCAAAATACAATATGCTTAAAATAGTTTCGCGTTTATCACTTTATTTTTCTGCCCTGATACTTCTGGCCTGCAACACGAGCGAGAAAACAAGCACTAAGCAATCAAAAACTACCGACACGACAACGGTTGCTGTTTCCCAAAAGGAAGTAAAAAACATCCTAATTTTTGGCAATAGCCTCACGGCTGGTTATGGACTCGAACCTGCACAAGCGTACCCTTCTGTGCTCCAAAACCGCATAGATTCTTTAAAATTACCCTATAAAATTGTGAATGCGGGTTTGAGCGGCGAAACCACTTCGGGCGGAAACAGTCGTTTGGATTGGGTGTTAAAAAACAAAGTCGATATTTTCATTTTAGAATTAGGTGGCAACGATGGACTACGCGGTATTCCTGTGACTGAAACGCGTAAAAATCTCCAAGCGATGATTGATAAAGTGAAGGCAAAATATCCAGAAGCAAAAATTATTTTGGCAGGAATGCAAGTACCTCCGAGCATGGGTAAAAAATACGGCGAAGAGTTTAAAGTGATTTATCCCGAATTGGCCAAAAAGAACAACGTTGGATTGATTCCTTTCTTACTCGAAAAAGTAGGTGGAGAAGTCAAACTTAACCAAAAAGATGGTATTCACCCCAACGAAGCTGGGGCGAAAATCGTGGCTCAGAATGTTTGGGAGGTATTGCAACCCATGCTTGGTCAATAACCCACTTGCTCCAGCCGAATGGCGGCTTCGATGGTTTCAAGGATAAAATCGCACTGGTCTTGGGTCAAAATAAGCGACGGACGCAGGGTAATCACATTACCTTCGATGGTTTTGAAAGCCAAGCCCCGCTCCATGCAGCGGTACATGATGCGTTCGGCGGCTTCGTAAGCTCGCTCTTTGGTTTTTGGGTCTTTTACTAGGTCAATACCAATGTGAAACCCTCTGCCCGCGACATTCCCGATAATAGGGTATTTTTCTTGCATTGCCCGAAATGACGCCATCAAATACTCACCTTTTTCGGCGGCATTATTGACTAAATTGTGTTCTTCGATATACTCAATTTCGGCCAAACCAGCGGCTGCGCACAACGGATTTTTTTCGTGGGTAAAATGCCCAATAGACAGGTGTTGCAAGGTGTTGTAGGCCGATTTGGTGACGATTCCCGCAAACGGTAACATTCCTCCTCCCAATGATTTACCCAACACCAACACGTCGGGTGTAACAAAATGCTCGCTGGCAAACATTTTACCCGTACGCCCAAAGCCTTCAATAATTTCGTCAAAAATCAAGAAAATACCCTCACTGTCACACAGGTTACGCACTTCTTGCCAATAATTTTTAGAAGGAACAACGGGCGTTGAGGAAATTGGTTCGGCCACGATGGCCGCAATGTCAGGCTCGTTGCGAATTAGAAGTTTGATTTGTCGTAAATATTCTTCGTCGATGGCATCTTGGTCGGTCCAATTCCACGGATTTCGGTAGTAATTGGGAAACTCAACGTGTAGCGCCCCTGGCACCATAGGGCCATTCCCTTTTGTAAAATGCGCTTGTCCGCTTACACTTGCCGCCTGATACCCCGTTCCGTGGTAAGCATCCCAAAAAGAGATGGTTTTCCATTTTCCCGTAATTTGTTTTGCCAACATCACGGCCATTTCAATGGCTTCGGAGCCTCCTGGACAAAAAAGAACCCTGTCGAGTCCTGCGGGCGTAATTTCAGTTAGTTTTTTGGCCAATTGTATGGCAGGAATATTGGTATAACGACGCGGCGTAAAAGCCAAGGCTTCCTGCATCTGTCGCATCATTGCTTCCACGACTTGGGGGTTGTTGAAACCTGCATTGTGAACGCCATTCCCGTGCATGTCCAAGTATCTTTTACCACTCAAATCATAAATATATGCCCCTTCCGTTCGAGACAAAACGTTCATTACGGGTGTAGAAAGCGCTTGGTGTAAAAAATATTTGGCATCTTCTTCTAGCCAAAAGTGCGTTTGTTCATCGAGCTTTTCGTAAAATAATTGGCGTTGTTGGGAGCTATTAATATCGCCTTGGTCTTCAGAAATGGTGTTTTTTGACATCAATATAAAGGTTTAGTAAGGGTTGCATTTCCAAATATAAGCTGTTTCTTTTTGCAACATTGGTTGCTTCTTTTTTATTTTACTCAGCTAAACCCGATTTTACCGCTATGCTATCTTCTACTAGTCGTATATTCGACATTCTTGAGTACGCCGTTCGACCTCAAAACAAAGCCAATGTCCTAGCCTGTAAACGTAAGGGCGAATGGCTGACTTTTTCGGCAGGAGATATTCTTCAACAGATTGACGAAATGAGTTTGGGGCTCATCAGCTTAGGGATAAACGTTGGCGACCGAATTGCCATCGTTTCTGATGGTCGCCCCGAGTGGAATATTTTGGATTTTGCCATCCAACAAATAGGAGCCATTTCGGTGCCCATTTATCCTACCCTGACGCTCGACGATTTTCAATTTATTTTTCATGAATCGGATGTAAAATTGGTGTTTGTAGGCGATGCCAGCCTTTTTCGCAAACTCCTTGACATTGTGGCCACTGCGCCTAGCATCGAGGAAATGTACACCTTTGATACCGTAAAAAGTGCTAAAAATTGGCTGGACGTACAAGCCCAAGCCAACGAAGACCACCGAAGCGAACTGGATAGACGCAAAGCCAATGTCCAACCAGACGACCTTTTGAGTATTATTTACACCTCAGGCACAACGGGCAACCCGAAAGGGGTAATGCTCACCCACCAAAATCTCATCAGCAACGTCATTGAAGGGTGTAAATTGATTGCGTTCGGTACTGAGGCGCGAGCGTTGAGTTTTTTACCCCTCAATCACGTCTTTGAGCGCATGGTACAATACGTGTATTTACGCTCGGGAATTTCAATTTACTATGCCGAAAACGTTGCTACCATTGCCGAAAATCTCAAAGAAGTGCGCCCAACGGTGCTTTCTACTGTGCCGCGTTTGTTGGAAAAAGTGTATGACAAAATTATCGCCAAAGGTTATGAACAACCTCGCATTCAGCGAAATATATTTCTTTGGGCGCTTGATTTAGGTTTGAAGTATGACCCAAATAAGTCCATGGGATTTTTGTACAATGCACAACTAAAATTAGCCCGTAAACTGGTTTTTAGCAAATGGCAAGAAGGGCTAGGGGGGAAAATAGAAATGATTGTAGCAGGGGCAGCCGCCACGCCTCCGCGCATTGCAAGGGTGTTTTGGGCCGCAGGTATTCCCGTTTGCGAGGGATATGGTCTGACTGAAACCTCGCCCGTTATTTCGTTTAATCGGCTTTTTCCTCAGCCCGAAGTTCGCATCGGAACGGTAGGACTGGTGATTGACGGCGTAGAAGTAAAATTGGCCAACGATGGAGAAATTTTGGTCAAGGGTCCCAATGTCATGAAAGGTTATTACTTAAAACCAGAGCTCACGGCCGAAGTAATTGACGCGAATGGCTGGTTTCATACGGGTGACATTGGCGAATGGATTGATGGCCGTTTTTTAAAAATCACCGACCGTAAAAAAGAGATTTTCAAAACTTCTGCAGGAAAATACGTGGCTCCTCAAGCCGTTGAAGCCAAACTCAAAGAATCGTTTTTTGTCGAACAAGCGGTGGTCATGGGCGATGGTCAAAAATACGCCGCTGCCTTGATTGTCCCGTCGTTTGAAGCCATCAAAGAATTTTGTCGGGTCGAAAACATCACCTACACCAGCGACGAAGAAATCATCAAAAATGAAAAAGTAGTGGCCAAACTTCGCGCGGAAATTGAAAACGAGAATCGGGAATTAGCTCCATACGAACGCATCAAAAAATACCACTTATTGTCAAGCCCTCTTTCGGTTGAAAATGGAGAACTAACCCCCACCCTCAAACCCAAGCGCCGTATAATTCAGGAAAAATACAAAGCAGAAATTGCGGGGTTGTTTGATTAGGATATTTTAACAACCATATAAGTACAAATCATTCGCTTTACTGGATTTCTCTAAAAGACGCTAGCCATTTCCGAAGTGATTCAATGACTTGTTTTACGTCCAGAAGCGATAATTCGGGGCGTTTTAAGGTCGTAGGGATTTGAATAAACACGGCATTGCCCTCCCCTACTTTTGGCGTCCATACAATGTGCCCCCGCAAAACGGCCACCCTCGATTCGATATTCCCAATGCCAAGCCCTTGTTTTGCCTTGGCATAATCAAATCCTTTGCCATCGTCAAAATAATCAAAATGAATAACATCTTCATCTTGATGCGCACGAATAGTAATCTTCTTACAATCAGCGTGTTTCAGGCTATTGTTCATTAACTCTTGGGTGATTCGGTACAAACCTGTTTCGATTTCGGTAGGTAAACGTTCGGGCAGACGAGACGCATCCATTTCCACACTTACTATGCCCGATTGGCTGATTTTGCGAACCAATTCTTCAATAGCCGCTGCATAGCCGTATTGTTCCAATACCCTCGGACTTAGCTCGCGCAGCATCCGTCGAATGTCCACAATAGAGTCATTGATTATCTCCAGCGTTTTAGCCTTTATCTCTTGGCTTTCAGGCTTTTTAGACAAATATTTTGTCATCGTGGACGCATAAAGTTTGAGCGTTGCGAGTCGTGCTCCCACCTCATCGTGCAGGTCTTGGGCTATTTGTTTACGTTCTTGTTCTTGCGCATCCAAAGCAATACGCAGTCGTTCTTGTTCTTTTTCTTTCAAACGAACCAGTCGATTTTTCCCTGCCACAAAAGCCACATAACCAAACAAACCCGTACAAACAAAATAAAACCACCACGTTTGCCAAAACGGAGGCTGTATCCGAATAAAAAGCTTCTTTTCATCATCACTCCACAGCCCGTCACGGTTGGAAGCCATCACTCGAAAAACGTATCGGCCTGGTGCGAGGTTAGCATACCGCACATAGTTTTTGCTACCACTGCGCACCCAGTCATTATCTTGTCCCTCCAGCCTATATTTGTATTCATTTCGGCCATTACTGTAAAAGTCAATGGCCGCAAATTCCAACGAAAAAGTATTCTGGGAATAAGGTAAAGAAACTGCATCGGTTTCGTTGATTTGTTTTTCCAACGGGTAGGCGGCTTCATTTACACTGAAATTGTACAAATGAACACTAGGCTTAAAGGATAATTTCCGCATTCGTTCGGGATAAAAACTGTTAAAACCTTTTACCCCACCAAAAAATATCTCTCCCTCATTGGTCTCCAAAAACGCATTCCCGTTATACTCGTATCCCTGAATGCCATCAGCTACATCAAAATTTCGGAACTGGTTTGTTTGTTGATCAAAGTGCGAAATACCGTGATTTGTACTGAGCCACAAGTCCCTTTTTTTGTCGATAATTATCCCATAAATATACGAATTGGCTAGGCCATTGCGGTCGTTATAAAAGCGATAAACCCTATTTTTTGGATTCAGTTCGAGCAGCCCTTTCTCCGTTCCAACCCATAACTGACCACGGACTGTATCTTCCCGTATTACGTTGATATTGAAATACTTCATTCCATAATACACTTGTTTCCATTGGTTATTTCGGTAACGAAACCCGTACAATCCATCAAAATAAGACGACACCCAAATCGTACTATCTTTGGATTGAAATACCGAAAACACATTTCGATTTTTCAGCATGGGTGGACGCGAAAAAGTTGCCTTTTGGACATTAAAAATCCACGGGCCTTGCGGAGTTCCAAGTAAAAATAAGCTGTCAGAAAGTTCCGTAATGTTTCGTGTATAGTTGTTTCGGGAAGGGTTTTTATCGAACTGAAAGAGGGTAAATTTCTCGGCCTTTGGGTCAAAATACATGATGCCACCGTACGTGCCCAACCACATCCGATTATGACTATCCCGAAGCAGCGACTTTATAAAATTAAGCGAAGGAATGGTTGGCATGGCAGCCTTCGTCAGGTATCGCTTGATGATGGTGCGATTTTTGGGTTGATACACGTTTAGACTACCTTCGGTGCCCACCCACACGTTTCCATCGGGGCTTTGGGCAAAACACCGAACCGAAAAATTATCCAAACGCCTTTCATCTGGCGAATCGGGGCTATCGGTTACTTTTCGCAAAACAGAAGCATTCGGAATCACTTTTAAAAGCCCATCGGGGTCAACGTTCGCCCAAATAATTCCTCTGCTGTCAACGTAAATACGGGTAATTTCGTAATTGTCTAATTTCCTGGGTGTTACCAATGGCAACGACAAAGGTTGCAGGGTCAATTTGGTGGGATTCAAAATCCAAAAACCGTTTCGTTGGGTTCCAATCCACAATTTTTGGTTGATGCCTTCAGCAATGCTATACACTGCCCCAATCGGCTGTCCTTCTGCCGACTTATCAAAAAACTGAAAAGTTGTATAGGTATTGTCAATACGAATAACACCGTTCAACGACCCCAGCCAAACCGTATTTTTGGCATCTACGTACAAACAAATGATATTAAGTGGGGTTCCGAGTTCGTTTTTGGGAGATTGGCTAAAATAATAATGGTATTTTTTTTCTTTGATATTATACCTCACCACCCCTTTGTCACCCACCATCCAAACATCCCCCGCAGGCGTTCGCGTGGTCCAATCAATGTAGTCAAAATCCTGAGAAATAAATACCTCTGGCGCAATCACCCGATGGGTTTTGGTCTTGAAATGATAAGCCAACATCCCCTCGCCTTCTCTGATATACCAAAGCTCGTCTTCATCGGCATAAAACGGAGCGGTTCGTTTTTTGATACCAGCATGTTTTTTGTCAACAATGAGGGTAAAATGCTCCGTCGAACGTTCATAACAATTCAAGCCCTCCTCAGTACCTAACCAAATATTCCCACGGCGATCTTCGACAATGCCCGCAATATTTACCCCATGAAGCGTGAAAGGGTTGTTTGGGTCGGGTTTATATACCTTAAACGAATGTCCGTCGTAACGATTCAAACCATCTTGCGTACCAAACCACATAAAACCCCGTGAGTCTTTGAGCATGTGATAAGGCGAGCCTTGTGATAGCCCTTTCTCTACCCCAATATGCTCCACCCGATAATCCTGCGCAAACAAGCATCGGCTTACCAACTGAATTCCTAAAAAGAAGAGGAATAATCTGTACACTTACCTGGGAGTTTAGGCCATAACTTCCTCTGTCAAAAGGCAGAGATAAGGCAAGTTACAGAAAAATATACTTAGGAGTCAAAACGCAAGCGAGTATTTTCGGGCGTCACTTCCAGCAGCGCATGTCGTCCGACTACCATAGCACGGTTATCAGGGACGTGCCCAACGGGAAAATCAAAGGCGACTGGATAATCAAATTCTTGTACGTATTCACTGATAATTTCGAGGTGATTTTTACCAAAAGAAGCAGATTCGTTGTCTTTGAGGTCGGTAAATTGCCCCACAACGATGCCCGCCAACTGATCCAATTTACGTGCTCGTTTCAATTGCACCATCATGCGATCGAGGTTGTAATAGTATTCTTCTACGTCTTCGATAAATAAAATTTTACCGCGTGTATCTATTTCAGAACGCGACCCCAACAAATGCGCTAAAAGGCATAAATTACCACCCACTATTGTTGCCGCTGCTTTGCCCGTACGGTTGTATGGATGGGCAGGCACGACATACGCAAGTGGCTCCCCCCAAAGTGCTTTACGCAGCGATTCAAGCGCATTTTCAGCACCTTCTTGGCCAAATAACTTAGGCATGGTAGCGTGCAAACTCTCAAAATCAAGGCGATGCAAGTGGCAATGTATGGCCGTAATATCGCTAAAACCTACCAGCCATTTAGGTGATTTTTTAAATTTTTGAAAACGAAGGGTATCAATAATTTTTGAACTACCATAACCACCTCTTGCCGAAAAAATAGCCTTGATACTCGGGTCATCAAGCATCTGTTGTAAGTCTCGGCGTCGCTCTTCGTCGGTTCCTGCAAACTGGTTATATTGACTGTAAAGCGTTTGCCCTTCAACAACCTCAAGCCCCCAGTCTTCTCGCAAAATCCGCAACCCCTCTGCCAATGATGGGTACGAAACTTTACTGGCCATTGCCAATACCCCGACTCGGTCTCCAGCTTGTAAAAATGATGGTCTTATCACGTAAAGTCTAGCTTCTTTAGTTTCAAAAAATCATGTTTTAATTTCCCTATTTTTCTCGCTTAACGGCCAAATAGGTAGCGCCAATCAGGGCCATGAGCAACAAAATACCGATTACTTCAAAAGCCCAAACGTGGGTTGTCATTAGATGAATACCAAACTGACGTAGCGTTGTACTTCTAACGGCTGGGTCAATCACGTCGTCGGGGCCGTGTAGAATTAGGAAATTGGCATGAACAATCAACCAGAATAAACCACCAAATATGGCCAACGCCACCACCGTTCCCCAAAAATGGTTTACGTGGGTCGTTAAGACAATATTGGCCTGTTGGCTATCCGTTCGGTCGGCTCGGTGCGTCAGCATGACCCCAAACAAGAGCAGTATTAAAACC
This sequence comes from Runella limosa DSM 17973, assembly GCF_000482465.1. GTDB lineage: Bacteria > Bacteroidota > Bacteroidia > Cytophagales > Spirosomataceae > Runella > Runella limosa. Next base: position 127,380 of record NZ_KI519428.1, on the reverse strand, counting down.
CCACCTACGTAAATAAGTAACTGAGCCACTGCCAAAAAATCAGCGCCTGCCAAGACAAACAGCGCCGCAACCCCCAATAAAGTAATAAACAAACTCAAGGCGGCATACATCACATTGCGGGTAAAAAGCACAGTAAGTGCTGCCCCCACTGCAAGTGCTGAAAAGCCATAAAATGCAATTTCTTCCATCCTCCTCTATTTTTTTCCAAAGGTGTAAATCAGCCCAAAGTTACTTTTTAGAATCCCTGACTCAAACTTTCGCTCGACGTAAGGGGCAATTTCTAAAGCAATTTTTACTTGAGGCACTGTTTTAAAAGGCGAGACGCGCGTTCCGATATTGAGCGAATAGCCTTCCACCACATTTTTTGTTTGGTTGGCCAACACCCCAATAAAATTAAACCGTACACCGCCACCTGCATAAAATTGAGCGGCGCTTGTTTTTTTAAAATTAAACAAAGGCAACACCTCCGTACTAAGACTTCCAAACAGCGTGTTGGTTTGTAGGCGAGCATCCAGCCAAAAAACCTTGTCAGGATTTGTACTCACCGAAATCAGGCCATTCCAAGGGTAGTACCCTACCGACTGGGCCTTCACCTGGGCCATTCCCAAGAATAAGCTTAAAAAAAGCCCCGTTCGGAGCAAAGTCCGAGCGGGGTTTAATGATTGGTTCTGCGTTAAAAACATTTGAAAATGGTTTTATCTCATTTTAAGTTTACCCATTTTTTCCATTGTATTCATCTTTTTCATCATTTTGCGCATTTCGTCAAATTGCTTCAAAAGATTATTTACTTGCTGTAAAGATGTACCACTACCTGTAGCAATGCGTTTCTTACGGCTATTGTCAATCATATCTGGGTTTTCGCGTTCTTTCGGAGTCATTGACTGAATGATGGCCTCAATCGGTTTGAAAGAATCATTGTCAATATCCATATCTTTCACGGCACTTCCCATACCTGGGATCATCCCCAACAAATCTTTGACGTTACCCATCTTTTTGATTTGCTGTAATTGCCCCAAAAAGTCGTTGAAATCGAACTTATTTTGACGCATTTTAGCGTTCAAACGCTTCGCTTCGTCTTCATCAAAGGCTTGTTGAGCACGTTCTACCAACGAAAGTACGTCTCCCATTCCCAAAATACGGCTGGCCATACGATCGGGGTGGAAACTATCGAGGGCTTCCATTTTTTCGCCCGTTGAGATAAACTTAATCGGTTTATCTACAATTTGGCGAATTGAAAGCGCCGCTCCCCCACGGGCATCACCATCTAATTTGGTAAGTACAACCCCGTCAAAGTTCAAACGCTCGTTGAACGTTTTAGCCGTATTTACTGCATCTTGCCCAGTCATTGAGTCAACGACGAACAAAATTTCTGACGGTTTTAGGGCTGCTTTGATATTTTCAACCTCACGCATCATGACCTCGTCAACGGCCAAACGACCTGCTGTATCAACAATCACAATTTTCTTGCCCGACTTTTTGGCGTGGGCAATGGCGTTTTGAGCAATTTCTACTGCATTTTTATTTTCTGGCTCGGCAAATACTTCTACACCAATTTGCTCACCAAGCACTTTCAGCTGGTCAATCGCCGCAGGACGGTAAATATCACAGGCCGCCAACAACACCTGACGCCCTTGGCGCTTGAGTAAGCTGGCCAATTTACCCGAAAACGTTGTTTTACCCGAACCTTGAAGACCTGCAATCAAAATTACGGCAGGATCACCTTTGGTATTAATACCTTCGGCATGTCCACCCATCAATTCAGTCAACTCTTCATGGACGATTTTTACGAACATTTGCCCAGGCTCAACCGCAATCAAAATCTTCTGATCGAGGGCTTTATCTTTAATTCTGTCCGTAATTTCTTTGGCAACTTTGAAGTTAACGTCGGCGTCCACCAAGGCGCGGCGCACCTCTTTAATCGTGGCGGCTACGTTAATATCCGTAATTCTGTCTTTCCCCTTGAGGGTTCGAATGGCTTTGTTTAATTTATCCTGTAAGCTTTCAAACATAGTAAACGCAAATAAAATGAGGCCACAAATTTAGTGAAACAAGTCTGGAAACCATAATAACTTTGAATAGCAGTGTGAAAAGTAGTGCGATAATTTTAAATTTGCGCCGCAAAAAACTTAAAAATCGAAACGTCCGTCATGATTATGCAGAGAAGAACAACTACTTACTGGCGCTGGCTGAATGTGTTACTGATTGTGTTTATGACAGTAGGTACGTTGATGGCCCAAGTCAAAATTACTTTTCCCGTCGAAAGAGCCATTTTTCAGCGTAACAACGCCAACCAAGCAGTTATCTCTATTGGCGGCTACTATACCCAAGCGGTTGACCGCATCGAAGCACGGCTAGTTCCTGTGCTCGCAGGACAAGGACAAGCCACTGACTGGACTACCATTCAATCAAATCCCAGTGGAGGTACGTTTTTAGGTACTTTGACAGGCCGAGGAGGTTGGTACACCCTAGAAGTAAGGGGATTTTATGGCCCTAACCAAATAGGGCGTGACGCCATCAGTCGGGTAGGTGTTGGGGAAGTATTTTTGATTGCAGGCCAATCCAACGCCCAAGGCTTCTTCGATTTTGGAGGCCCCGCCGCTGGAGATGACCGCGTCAATGCCGTCACTTGGGATAATCAAAATTCGGACAAGACAAATAATCCAACCCTATCTTTTGCCCAACTTACCGCCAATATGGTCATTGGCCCTCGTGGACGCAGCGCTTGGTGCTGGGGTGCATTAGGCGACTTGCTCGTCAGAAAGCTAAATGTACCAGTGATGTTCATGAACGCCTCTTGGTTTGACACTTCTACCCAAAACTGGTTAGATGCCGCCAACGGCAAGCCCGTTGAAAGCCGAGTACCAGGCGTATTCTTACCACCTGGTATGCCTTATGCTAACCTCAAAGCATCGCTCCAGTATTATGGTTCTATCTTAGGATTACGGGCTGTTTTATGGTTACAAGGAGAAAACGATGCCGCCGCCCGTGTAACAAAAGCAGCTTACCAAAATTCACTACAAGGCTTAGTAAACGTTGCTCGCATAGAGCAAGGAGAAGTGTTATCTTCACTTCCTTGGGTGTTGTCACGCACTTCTCGCTACGCCTTCAATACCTCCTCGTTTGTGTCACAAGATGTGATCGACGCCCAAACAGCCGTCATTAATATTCCATTTAACAAATGTTACGGTGGGCCTTTCACCGATAATATTCAAGTACCACGTCCTTCCAAAAACCCCGTAAACGGCGAAGACGATAATGTCCACTTTCAAGGCCAAGGCTTGGTGGATGTAGCCCGAGCGTGGGATAATTCCCTCCCTCCGAGCTTTTTTGCGACAGTCGTGCCCGTTATGGCACGAACCGTTTTACCCATTTCTATCAGCTGCAATACCCCTGCTGTTAGTTTTAATGCAAAAGCGCCTAATGGCTTCTCTTCTTACTTGTGGAGTACTGGTGAAACTACCCAAACTATTACGGTAAAAGGGGCAGGTACCTACCAAGTGACTATGAAAGATAACGCTGGAAATACCTACCTCACTGCGCCCATCACAGTAACCGAAAACGTTGAACCACCCGTTCCAACCATTACCCCAAGTGGCGAACAAGTAATTTGTGCTGACTCAACCATCGCGCTTTCCGTCAATGTCTCCTCTGTTAATACCGTTACTTGGAGCAATTCATTTGAAGGCAGAACTATTTCAGTAAAAAATCCAGGTCAATATACCGCTAAGATTTCAAATATTTACGGTTGTTCTTCGGCTAACTCTGCTCCAGTGACCATCAAAACAATCAGTGTAAAAGCTCCAACAGTCATCCAATCGGGGCCATACAGTGTGCAAGCGGCGGTCGATTCGACGATTTATTCGTTTACAGACTCAAAGGTTTCGACCATTTCTTGGGATTGGCAACAAGGTAGCAGAGCATTGCCCAACAAACAATCTGCCATTAAAACAACATCCATTGGTGCATTTAGTGCCCGTTCGCGGGTGACGTTTGTATCATCGACGGGCGGGAGTTCACGTACTTGTGTATCTCCTTTTTCTTCAGAAATAACCGTTCGCCCTGCTGGTGAGGAAGAAGGCTTGATAATTTATCCAAATCCAAGCCGTCACGGAAAAATTGCGATTGAAACCTTCCAAGACCTGACAAATGTGCAGATAACCGTCGCCCACATTTCGGGTCAAGTGGTTTACCGTGAGAAACTTCCCGTGTTGGACGTCCGCAAAGTAGTGGATTTATCTCACCTCCCAGATGGAGAATATATTTTCAAAGTTTCGTCCACCACCCTCAACGATTCACGACGAATTATTATAGATTATTGATATTTTCGGGGCTTCTGTGGTGTACAGAAGCCTTTCTTATTAATTTTACAGCGCCGTTCAAAAACCAAAGCCCTAACATTTGGTTTACTTAACGGACATTCCTAATTTTGAGTATTAAGTTAATCTGCATTAACCAATCCCCATACGAATGAATTATTTACCTTCAGACTACCTACCTATCCTCATTCAACTAGGCTTGGCATTGGCCTTCATCGTGGTGACCATGATAGTAACGCACTCTATTGGTCCAAAGCGAAACAGCGAGCGTAAAGACGAAGCTTTTGAATGTGGTATCGAATCAAAAGGAGATGCGCGTACTCCTATTTCCATCAAGTATTTTCTAGTAGCTATTCTTTTCGTCTTGTTTGACGTGGAGGTTATTTTTATGTACCCTTGGGCGGTCAATTTCCAAAAATTAGGTTCGCTAGGATTTGTAGAAATGATTTTATTCATGGGCTTGCTTTTGGCTGGCTTCTACTACATTATCCGCAAAGGTGTTTTAGACTGGGAAAAATAACAACGATTAACCATCAATTATGGCAACTGATATAAAAATAGTAGAAGCCCCTGAAGGATTCGAAGGTTCGGGCTTCTTTGCTACCTCGTTTGATAAAGTAGTAGGTTTGGCCCGTAGCCACTCGTTGTGGCCATTACCGTTTGCGACGTCTTGCTGCGGAATTGAGTTTATGTCCACCATGGCTTCGCGTTATGACTTGGCTCGCTTTGGTTCAGAGCGTCCTAGTTTCTCACCTCGCCAAGCTGATATGTTGCTGGTTGCAGGAACCATTGCTAAGAAAATGGCCCCTGTCTTGAAACAAGTTTACCTTCAAATGGCCGAACCTCGTTGGGTCATTGCCATTGGTGCTTGTGCTTCAAGTGGTGGGGTTTTCGATACGTACAGCGTTTTGCAGGGTATCGACCGCGTCATTCCTGTGGATGTATATGTACCTGGTTGCCCTCCTCGCCCTGAGCAAATTTTGGAAGGCATCATGCAAGTACGTGAACTTACCCACAACGAATCACTCCGCCGTCGTAATGGTGCCGAGTATCAAGCACTTTTGGCATCGTATAACATTCAGTAATCATCGATTTTATCATTGAGACTTATGCTCAACAATCAATCAGTAGCAGAAGAAATCGTCAAGAAATTTGGGGATGATGTATATGATTTTGAAGAGCCATTTGGATTGCTCACGTTGACTACCACGCGTGAGCAGATTATTCCAATGCTCGAATACCTCAAAAATCACTCAGAATTTAAAATTGGCTTTCTAACAGATATTACTGGGGTACATTTTCCTGACACCACCCCTGCCACCGAATACTGTGTGGTATATCACTTGCACAGTTTTATTCACAACTTTCGGGTACGTATTAAAGTCTTTTTGGCAGAAGCCGATTTGCACATTCCAACGGCCTCCGAAGTATATGCAAGCGCCAATTGGATGGAACGCGAAACGTTTGACTTCTTCGGAATCATCTTCGATGGCCACCCTAATCTGATTCGTATCCTGAACATGGAAGAAATGGATTACCACCCAATGCGCCGCGAATATCCGTTGGAAGACGCTACTCGTGAAGATAAAATTGATGCTCTTTTTGGAAGATAATTTTAAGTAAAACAAGAAATGACCGAAGCTAACATTGCCAAAAAAAATAGCGGTACTCTTGTCAAAGACGAACCAGTACAATACGTCAATGAACTGACTACCCTCAACCTTGGCCCTACCCACCCCGCCACACACGGTATTTTCCAAAACGTGTTGACGATGGATGGTGAAAAAATCATTGCTGGGGAACAAACAGTCGGGTATATTCACCGCGCTTTTGAAAAAATTGCCGAGCGTCGTCCGTTTTACCAAATTACGACCCTCACCGACCGCATGAACTACTGCTCGTCTCCTATCAATAACATGGGATGGCACATGACGGTTGAAAAACTCCTCGGCGTTGAGGTTCCGAAACGGGCCCAATACATTCGTGTTATTATGATGGAGCTGGCGCGGATTGCCGACCACATCATTTGTAACGGTATCTTGGGGGTTGACACAGGAGCATTTACGGGCTTTTTGTACATCTACGAATACCGTGAAAAAATCTACGAAATCTACGAAGAAATGTGCGGCGCCCGCCTCACAACCAATATGGGACGCGTAGGTGGTATGGAACGTGATTTGTCGAAAGAAGCCATTCGGAAAATCAATGAGTTCTTGACAACTTTCCCGCCTATTTATAGAGAATTTCAACGGTTGTTTAACCGTAACCGTATTTTTATGGATCGCACCGTTGGGGTTGGAGCTATTTCTGCCGAACGTGCCATGAGTTATGGTTTTACAGGACCTAACCTTCGTGCCGCTGGGGTTGACTACGACGTTCGGGTGATGAATCCTTATTCTTCGTACGAAGATTTTGAATTTGACATTCCAGTTGGACAACATGGCGATACTTACGACCGCTTCATGGTTCGTGACGAGGAAATCTGGCAAAGCCTTCGCATTATTGAACAGGCGTTGAAAAACCTTCCCGAAGGCCCTCATTATGCCGATGCTCCCGAGTACTATTTGCCTCCAAAGCAAGAAGTATATCGTAGCATGGAAGCGCTCATCTACCACTTCAAAATTGTGATGGGTGAAATCGACGCTCCCGTTGGTGAGGTCTATCATGCTGTTGAAGGTGGAAACGGAGAACTAGGCTTCTACTTAATCAGCGATGGTGGACGTACTCCTTACCGTTTGCACTTCCGTCGTCCATGTTTTATTTATTATCAGGCTTATCCTGAAATGTGCGTTGGTAGCACTATCTCAGATGCTATCGTGACCATGAGTAGTCTTAACGTAATTGCGGGTGAGTTGGATGCTTAATCGACTTTGAAAATGACTGAAACTACACATACTGTTGCTTTTACTACCGAGCGTCTAGCCAAAGCCAAAGAAATCATAGCTCGCTATCCAGAGGGTAAACAAAAATCTGCCCTTTTGCCCTTGCTTCACCTTGCCCAAGAACAATACGGTTGGGTTAGCCCAGAAGTAATGGATTATGTGGCTGGCTTGCTCAACATTTTGCCCATTGAAGTATATGAGGTGGCTTCGTTTTATACCATGTTCCACCTTGACCCCGTTGGCAAACACGTCATTGAGTACTGCCGTACTGGGCCTTGCTGCCTCATGGGTGGTGAAGATGTATATGGCTACCTCAAAACAAAGTTGGGAATTAATACGGGCGAAACCACACCTGATGGCAAGTTTACCATCAAAGAAGTGGAATGCTTGGCTGCCTGCGGATGGGGGCCTGTCTTCCAGGTTCGTGAAAAGTACTACATGAACCTGACCAATGACAAGATTGACGAAATCATTGACGAATTAAGCAAAGACTAAAAGATATTTCATCGATATACTATGCCAGTAAAAATTCTTACCGAACACATAAATGTTCCCGGTATCGACACCTTCGAAGTCTATCGTAAGATGGGCGGTTATACTGCGGTAGAAAAGGCATTGAAAAAAATGACTCCCGAAGAAATCGTTGAGGAAGTCAAAAAATCAGGTGTCAGAGGACGCGGTGGAGCAGGTTTCCCGATGGGAATGAAGTGGAGCTTTTTGGCCAAACCAGAAGGAGTTCCTCGCTACTTGGTCTGCAACGCCGATGAGTCCGAGCCTGGTACTTTCAAAGACCACTACTTAATGAAAAACAACCCTCACCTGTTGATTGAGGGGATGATTGTTTCAAGTTTTGCGCTTGGAGCCAACAAATCGTTCATTTATGTACGTGGTGAATTGATGTACGTTATTCACATCCTTGAAAAGGCCATTGAAGAAGCCAAAGCTGCGGGCTTTTTGGGAAAAAATATTTTGGGAACGGGTTATGACCTTGAGTTGGTCGTTCAGCCAGGCGGTGGTGCTTACATCTGCGGCGAAGAAACGGCCCTTCTTGAATCGTTGGAAGGAAAACGTGGAAATCCGCGCAATAAACCCCCTTTCCCTGCCGTAAAAGGGCTTTATCAATGCCCTACGGTGGTTAACAATGTAGAGTCTATCGCCAATACACCTTGGATTGTAAACAATGGCGGTGAAGCTTACGCTGCCCTTGGCGTAGGTCGTAGTACAGGAACGAAACTTATTTCGGTTTCAGGCCACGTCAACAAACCTGGTGTTTACGAAATTCCGCTTGGTATCACGGTCGAAGATTTTATTTACGCCGACGAATGGTGCGGTGGGATTCGGCCTGGCCACCACTTAAAGGCAGTTGTTGCTGGTGGTTCTTCTGTGCCAATTTTGCCCGCTAATCTTATTTTGACCCTGGCCAACGGCGACAAGCGTTTGATGACCTATGAATCGTTGTCAGACGGAGGTTTTGCCACGGGGACAATGCTGGGTTCGGGTGGATTTATTGTTATGGACGAAACCACCTGTATCGTTCGCAATACCTTGACCTTTGCCCGTTTCTACCACCACGAGTCGTGCGGACAGTGTTCACCTTGTCGCGAAGGAACTGGCTGGATGGACAAAGTGCTCGACCGTATCGAACACGGCAAAGGAAACATGCGTGACATTGATTTATTGGTGGATGTAGCGAAAAAAATTGAAGGAAACACCATTTGTCCGTTAGGAGATGCCGCAGCTTGGCCAATAGCGGCGGCCATTCGTCACTTCCGTCATGAATTTGAATGGCACGTGACCCATCCGCTCGAAGCAACAAAACCCGGTGCAGCATACCGTGGTGAAATGGAATTAGTTTAAGAGATTGAAGTTTGATTTTGAACTACGAATAATACATGGAAACTACTGCACCGCAGTTATTCAAAATAACGTTTGACGGTATCGAAATCGAAGTGCCGCCTGGAACGACCATCATGCAAGCGGCCCGTAAAATCGCCGAAGCCGATCCAACAAAAATGCACCTTGCGCCTCCTGCTATGTGCTATTATGAGCCATTGAAGGGATCGGGTGGAAAATGCCGTGCTTGCTTGGTAAAAGTATCCGCAGGGTCAGCCAAAGACCCGCGTCCTATGCCCAAGCTTGTACCTTCGTGTATTACGACGGTGCAAGATGGTATGATTGTTGAAAACACGACCAACGAAGCCGTGGTAGAAACCCGCAAGGGAATCGTGGAATTTTTGCTCCTCAATCACCCGCTTGATTGCCCAGTGTGCGACCAAGCAGGCGAATGCCACCTTCAAGACTTTGCTTTTGAGCATGGCCGTGTTCAGACGCGCTACGAAGAAGACCGCCGTACGTTTGAAAAGCAGGACATTGGGCCCTACGTTCAATTGCACATGACGCGTTGTATTTTATGCTATCGTTGTGTCTTTACTGCTGACCAAATCACCAACAAACGTGTACACGGGGTGATGAATCGCGGCGACCATGCCGAAATTAGTACGTACATCGAAAAAGCCATTGATAATGATTTCTCAGGAAACGTGATTGATGTTTGCCCAGTAGGTGCTTTGACTGATAAAACGTACCGTTTCAAAAATCGTGTTTGGTTCACAAAACCCGTTGACGCACACTGTGATTGCGAAAAATGTAGCGGTAAAGTGACGTTGTGGTACCGTGGAGATGAAGTAATCCGTGTTACTGCGCGCAAAAACGAATGGGGCGAAGTCAAAGAATTTATTTGTAATACCTGCCGTTTTGAACGTAAAAAAACCAGTGACTGGACCATCGAAGGCCCAATGAAAGTGGCGCGTTACTCGGTGATTATGGCCAATAAATACCGCGCTGACTTGAAAAAACCTGAGTTTGGTTTGAAAGTAGCGGCCTCGCAATACAAGCAAATTGACGATTCTCGCCCGTTTGTCACTGACAACAGCACCATTCGGGAACTGAGTAAAGAAAATAACGCGAAAGCCAATCAACGTTCATTGGCCGAGAACAACTAAAAAACAGTCACTTCGATTATGGCTTTTTCAATAGACGCAGCTTTTATCATCAAGGCAATTATTATTTTACTCATTTTTGCCATTACCCTGTTGATAGCAACTTACTCCACTTATGCAGAACGCAAAGTGGCAGCCTTTATTCAAGACCGTATTGGCCCTAACCGTGCAGGGCCATTTGGGTTGTTACAACCCATTGCCGATGCCGTTAAAATGTTCTTTAAAGAAGATTTTATCCCATCACATGCCAGCAAATGGCTGTTTATTTTAGGCCCGTGTCTTTCCATGCTTACCGCCTTAATGACCAGCGCGGTTATTCCGTTTGGTGACAGCGTTAAGTACGAAGCCGCCCCTGGGAAAGTTTGGGATGTGGCCGTACAAGCCATCGACGTTAACATCGGAATCCTATACGTATTTGGCGTTGTTTCGCTCGGTGTTTATGGAATCATGGTGGGTGGTTGGGCTTCCAACAACAAATTCTCGCTTTTAGGCGCCATTCGTGCGGCTTCGCAAAACATCAGTTACGAAATCTCAATGGGTTTGGCCATTGTTGCGATTTTGATGATGACAGGTTCACTTTCAATCCGTCATATTGTAGAACAACAACACGGCGGCAACTGGAATATCTTCTATCAACCAATCGGCTTTGTCATCTTTATTACTTGTGCATTTGCCGAATGTAACCGTACTCCTTTTGACCTTCCAGAGTGTGAAACTGAGCTCATTGGTGGTTATCATACCGAGTATAGCTCTATGAAACTTGGTTTCTATCTATTTGCAGAATACATCAACATGTTTGTTTCATCCGCAATGATTGCCAGTCTTTACTTTGGTGGGTACAATTACCCAGGCATGGATTGGGTACAAGCCAAATTGATTGCTGCAATGGGAGAAATTACTGGTCATAATCTTGCTACATTGGTAGGTACATTGGTTTTCTTTGGCAAGTCATTGTTCTTTGTATTCTTCTACATGTGGGTACGTTGGACATTGCCTCGTTTCCGTTACGACCAATTGATGAACCTCGGCTGGAAAGGACTTATCCCATTGGCCATTGTCAACGTTATCTTGACAGGTGGCGCCATTTTGTACTTGAAACCCTTAGTAGTTTCACTTTTGAAATAGCTTACAAGTGTTACAGCTTACTAATTATCGCCCTGTAAACTGTAAACTAGGAACTGTAAACCTTTGAGTTATGCAACTTACGAATCGTTCAAAACAAGTTAGTAATAAAGAAATGACCTTTGCAGAGAAGATTTATCTTCCTGCCATTATCACAGGTCTAGGGATTACGATTAAGCACTTTTTCCAGAAAAAAGTAACCATCAGTTATCCTGAAGTGAAAAAGAACCTTGGCCCCGTATTTCGCGGCCGCCACGTCCTCAAACGCGACAACCAAGGCCGCGAACGTTGTACTGCCTGCGGGTTGTGTGCCGTAGCTTGTCCTGCTGAGGCCATTTCAATGGTGGCTTCAGAACGCCAAAAAGGAGAAGAAAATCTTTATCGGGAAGAGAAATACGCTGCCGTGTATGAAATCAACATGCTACGTTGCATTTTCTGCGGATTGTGTGAAGAAGCCTGTCCAAAACAAGCGATTTACCTTCGCCACGACGAATTTGTTCCCGTTTTTACCGAACGTGATCAAGTGATTTGGGGCAAAGACAAATTGGCAGAAAATATGAACAACCGCTATTTACGCACTGCTTGGACCAGAGAAGAAGCGCACGAACAAGATTTGAAAGGTATCGTAGCACAACCAAGAACACAACTGTAAACTACCTTAAAGATGGACTTTTCAACTTTTATTAATAACCTTACACCCGCCGCTATCTTTTTCTACGTACTTTCGTTTTTGACGATTTTGTGCGGGTTGATGGTCGTTTTAGCAAGAAATCCGATTCACAGCGTACTTTTTTTAATTGGCACTTTCTTTTGTTTATCAGGACACTATGTGCTTCTAAACGCCCAGTTTCTAGCTGCTGTCAATATCATCGTTTATGCAGGGGCTATCATGGTACTTTTCTTGTTTGTCATTATGTTCTTGAACTTAAAACAGGAAGACGAAGAATCGAAAACCAATTTAGTCAAAATTGCGGCTACCATTGTGGGTGGAACCCTCGGGGTTATCATGGTCGGTGTGCTACGTAAATCACAATTTGGCTCTTACAACCCTTACGAATTTGATTCGCAAGTAGGGATGGTAGAAAGCCTCGGAAATGTACTTTACACCGACTATTTACTTCCTTTTGAATTAGCGTCGGTATTGTTCCTTATTGCCATGGTAGGTGCCGTGATGCTGGGACGCCGCGAAGCTGGTGATAGACATTTTTAATCGATAGGCCAATGAATGCAAACCTCAGTAAATTAGTTGAGATTGCACAAAAGCCAACGCGACGAATCATAGGGCTTATGTCTGGGACATCCATGGATGGTTTAGACATAGCCCTTTGTCGTTTTAGTGGGCATGGTGCAAATACAACGCTTACCCTCGAAAAATTCGACACCATTGATTTTGGTGATGACATCAAAGATGAAATTCGTCGGGTTTTTGCAAAAAAAGAAATTGATTTCCAACACCTTTGTTTGCTTAACCCTTGGGTCGGAAATTTACACGGGAAACTCGTGTTGGAATGCTTGAAGAAATGGCAAATTTCCCCGCAAGACATTGATGTTGTCGCTAGTCACGGGCAAACAGTTTTTCATGCGCCCAAAATTTTGCATCGGCTAGATAAATACCCCAACGCTACCCTTCAAATTGGCGACGGTGATCATATCGCCGTTACGACGGGCATTATTACCCTGAGTGATTTTCGGCAAAAACACTGCGCGGCGGGTGGCGAAGGAGCGCCCCTTGCAGTCTATGGCGACTATTTTATTTTTTCCCAAAAAGGCGAAAACCGCATCATGCTCAACATGGGTGGAATTGCCAATTTTACGTACCTGCCAGGGTCGCTCAATGCCCAAGAGGTGTTTGTCACCGATACTGGGCCAGGCAATACCCTTATCGACGCTTTTATGCGTAAGTTTTTTAACTTGCCCTATGACAAAGATGGAAAAGTTGCCCTAAGTGGCCATGTCAATGAATCTTTGTTGGACGCGTTGAAAAAAGATGCCTTTTTTAAAGGGCCATTCCCCAAAACAACGGGCCCCGAATTATTCAGTTTGGAGTACGTACGCATTGCCCAACAACGCAGTAATACCACCTCACTATCGCCCGAAGATTTGGTCGCTACCCTTACTCAATTTTCGGCAGAAACCATCGCCGAGGCAATTTTGAAAGTGTGCCAAAAAGACCAAGAATATCGTTTGTATTTGAGCGGGGGAGGAATGCACAACCCTGCACTTATCAAAGCACTTCGCAAATTACTTCCCGACTTTCCGATGGATGCCACCGATTCCTTAGGTATATCAGGGGATGCCAAAGAGGCCGTTTTATTTGCTATTTTAGCCAACGAAACGCTTTGTGGCGATAACCTTGATTTTGGCACAAGAGAAGGAGTACCGAGTGTTTCTATGGGGAAAATTTCTTTTCCAAATTAAGCCTTGGCCTTTGTTTAAGTCTTGAACTTTAACAAAGGCCAAGGTTTAAATCATTCTTTTCAACTGAAATTTGGCAAAATGAATGACACCTTTGCGGCGAACTAACATCGCAATTTCTTTGCCCTCCCCTTTTTGAAGAAGTTTGTATATTTCACTGATAATCAAATCATCGGCTGATTTGTTATTGATAAAAAGGAGCTCGTCGCCTTCCTGCAAGCCCGCGTCCCAAGCGGGCGAATCTTCAACCACTTTATCAATAATATAGTCCTTAAAATCCTGACCTTGAGCCCGAAGTTCAATACCGCTCATATCGTGTTCAAAGGTTTCTTTCAAACGACGTTTGACGGGCTTGAGGACAATATACCGATCGGCATAGTTGAAAGTTACTTTAAAACGTCTCAAAAGCTCACAACCAATGTTTCCTTGGCGTTCGTTCCGGCTCGCAAATTTCATCCCAAATGATACACTATCAGGAAACGAAGCCAAGACGTTATCAAGCTCATATTTTCCAAAACGGACTTTATCAATTCGCCCCAAGTTCCCATTGATAACACCGTTTAACCCCCTGCCAAGCTGCGCACGTAGTACTTTTTCTGGAAGTCTGACTTGGTTATCAGCGTGTTTGTCAATCAACAACGCATGACCTGCCCCCGTGTCAATCACCACCCGAATGGGAAGTTCTTGTCCATTATCGACCAACGCAATCACGTCGGCATAAGGCTTGGTATCTTCTACCACAATCGGATAGCGATCCCCTTGGCGACTGCGGTATTTATAACTTTCAGGCTTCATCAATAACAACTCTTTGTTGACAAAATCAATCGTCACCACAAAATTATTAAACACTTCGTAACCAAAAATACCATCAATCGGAATCCCTACGTATTCCGACAGACGAAGCACGTCCTGTTCAAGAACGACGATATTCTGGTACGTTGCCCTCATTTTCCCCAATTCGAGCGTATTACCAATGGCCACCGAAGCCGTCAACGACTCTCCTTCACCAGCGCCAGTTAATACAACTTTTCGAGTAAATTTCAGTTTTTCTCTTTTCAGTGAATTGGGGTTAGTGATAATTACCGAACTCACACCCGTATCAAGAATAAAGTGAAGGGTATCTGAACCATTGATATGAACTGGAACAATGATTAGATTAGCGTGCATTTCAAAAGGGATGCGGGTAAACTTCATATTACCCTGCAAGAAGAAGCCAAATTTGTCTTCTTTTTTTTGACCTCGCTGGGCCAAAAGTAAAAGTGGCAAACAACAGGCTATTGCGAAAGATAAAAACCACCGTCTCATTGTCGTGCCGAAAAAAGGTAGGCTGTTAGTAAAGTTATGCTATTTTCTTAGAAAAACAAAAAATATACTACAAAAAGTGCCGTTTTGAATCAATTTATTCTTCTTAACTTCGCATCGAGTTTGATTGTTTTAGAAGGTTTGAGGCGGATTCTTTGGCAATTTGGACTAAGCTCAATGTAATATTGCCAAATACCTCGAAAAATCGAAATAAAATTACTCCCAAAAACTTTTAAAAATCACCCATCCAATGAGAAAAAAGATTGTAGCTGGTAACTGGAAAATGAACAAATCGCTTGAAGAAGCGTTGAGCCTTACGTCGGAAGTAGTAAATATGGTACGTGACGAGGTTCGTGGCGACGTTGAAGTCGTTTTGTGTACACCTTACATTTACTTGCCAGTTTTGCAGAAATATGTACAAGAAGTAGATCGTATTTCGCTCGGAGCCCAAAACTGCCACCACAAGGCATCTGGCGCTTTCACAGGCGAAATTTCCGCATCAATGCTTGCGGCGATTGAGGTTCCATACGTAATTATTGGCCACAGCGAACGTCGTCAGTATTTTGGAGAAACGGATGCGTTAATAGCAGAAAAAGTTAAAATTGCGTTGGAAAACGGCTTGAAGCCCATCTTTTGTTGCGGTGAGTTGTTGGAACAGCGTCAGAACGAGGATTTTATTGCCATCGTAAAAGACCAAATCACGGCAGCCTTGTTTGATTTGTCAGCCGAAGATTTTGGGAAAGTGGTCATCGCGTACGAGCCTGTGTGGGCCATCGGTACGGGCTTGACAGCCTCTTCTGCCCAAGCACAGGAAATGCACGCCGCACTGCGCGCGCACGTTGCGGAGAAATTTGGTGCTCAAGTAGCAGACGACACGACCATTTTGTACGGTGGAAGCTGCAACGAAAAAAATGCAGATGAACTTTTTGCTTGTCCCGACGTTGACGGTGGTTTGATTGGTGGTGCTTCCCTCAAATCGAGAGAGTTTACCAATATCATCAAATCGCGCATGTAATTCGTTTCAATAACATTCAAAACACAACGGAGAAACCGAGATACACCCAGTAACTCCGTTTCTCCGTCTTTTTTTACGGGTATGAAAAAGTTAATGCTTTACGCCTTGGCACTGTTGGCTTTTATAAGCTGCCAACGCCCCGCAAGTCGGGCTATTTCTGGGGCTAGTATTGTCAAAGAAGGCTTTATTGATTGCTTTCAAGCAGGACTACAAGCCTCGGGCCGTGAGCTTTGGTGCGAAGCTTCTGCCGTTTTGTACGATGGCCAAAACCTCACCCTTGCCAACGACAAAGACATGCCAAACAACGACGCTGCGGTGTTTTATTGGGCCTATTCGGAAACTGATATGTTTGCCAACAAGCCCACGTATTTGACCCAAAACCTGCTCAAAACTAGCCAGAAATACGAAGATTTTGCCCTTGCGCCCAATCGTTCTTTGGCTTTTTTAAGCACTGGCTTCGACCGTGTCAAAGAAGGAAGCAACGAATGGGATGGCTACAATGCCCTTCTCTATTGGAAAGTTGGCCCCGACCCTAAAAACATTCAACCCAAAGCTGCCCACTTGGTGGAAGGAGAAAAGTTTTCGATGAGTCTGCGTGCGGCTTTGTCGAAAGCCCTCCGTTCGGCCGATTTTCCTGACGGGATGCCTTATTTTAAAGTGGAAGGATTTGCGGCTACGCACGATAAATTATATTTTGGAATCCGTGAAGAAGGAAAAAAATACGATGATTTTAAGTACAAAGCCAAAGTACTTACTGTCTCCTATCGCTTCGCCAATGACTCTTTGATGATTTCCAATAATTTTGAAACATTGGCCGACATTGATATTGCAAGTTTAGAACCCAATTTGCCAAAGCCCTTGGCACTTTCGTGCATCGAATACGATGCCAAACGTCAGCTTTTTTGGGTACTTACTTCGATGGAAAGCGAAACACAGGGAAATAGCGCTTATCTATGGTGGGCAACAGAAGCCGACCTAAAAGCTAACAAACTAACCTTAGTCAAAGACCGTTCGACGGGGCAGCCGTTGAAGTTTACCCACAAAGCAGAAGACCTTACGCCAGTTGGGTCAAATACTTTGTTTGTCATTCACGACGACGACCGCAATCGCAGTAAAATTGGCGACCAAACCCGCCAACCACACCAAGCTGCTTATTCTATTGTGGCATTTTAAGGGAGTTTGAGCAGTCAAAAAATCACAAATTTTAAAACGGATCCATGCTCCAACACTGGTCAAAATCCAATCATCGGCAACTTCGAAAGTTACACCATTTTCTTCATCGTAAGCGGTTCTTTTCCCTTTCAGTTTCACTTGCTGACATCGTTACGATTCTGGTTGAAAAAATCCTTTTGTACAACATCGACCAACGAGCTACGGCGGTTGCTTATAATTTTACGTTGGCGGTTTTTCCCGCCACGCTTTTTTTGTTTACCCTCATTCCATACATCCCCATTGAAAACATGGAAGTGCAAATTATGGACTTTATGCACGATGCCATGCCCGAACCCCTCTATGAGTTTGCCGCCACCACGATTTATGACATCATCAGCCGAAAACAGGGAGGCATTTTGTCTTTTGGTTTTATTTTGGCACTTATCACCGCCACCAACGGCATGGGAGCCCTGATGACGGCCTTTAATACCGCCGATCAAGCCTCTGAAAATCGTGGTTATTTTAAAACCAAAGGCATTGCCATCATGCTCACGATTATGTTGTCTTTTGTGCTTTTTTTGGCAGTTTTAATCATTATTGTCGGTGGGTTTTTGGTCGATTGGCTTCACGATACCATCTTTCTTCGCGACAGCTTTACCGTTTTTTTACTAGATGTGGTGCGTTATGGCGTCATGTTTGCAACTTTTACGTTGGCAGTAGCTATTATTTATCGTTTTGCCCCAAAAATCAACCACGGCTGGCGATTTTTTAACCTTGGCGCAATCATCTCATCTTTCTTACTCATTGCGTCCACCTACGGGTTTTCGTTTTATTTATCCCATTTTGGCAGTTACAATAAGCTCTATGGCTCCATCGGAACCATCATTGCGCTGATGATTTGGTTTTACCTCGTTGCTTTGTTATTGATTTTTGGTTTTGAATTAAATTTGAGCATTTGGCGCGCCAAATACGAAACATCTACGCCCCCGTCGAAGCTTACGAAGGATACAAAAAAATAAATGCCGTACGCAGCGCGTGTCGGCATTTATGCACTACCCTAACCCATAAATATTGAAAGATGTTTTTCTACATCTTGATAATTACATAGAGAAAATCATGCCAAAGTATTTCTTTATGTTGAATAAAATTTCTTCTCTTTGGGACTAAAACACCCAATCCTCTGTTTTTCAGACCATTTGTAGTATTTAATATTTTTTCAAAAAAAATCATCAGACATTTTCCATAGCATTTTTTATGTCGAATAGTCCCTATTGCCGTGACCGTTTACTAAAAAGTAAGTATATCCCGAATAGAATTTGTAAATATTAGATTACTTTTACTAATCAAACAAATGCCCTTTTACGCAAAAGAAATAGCCTCAACGCCTCCTTATGAATCCAGAAGTGTCTGTCATCTGTACTTGCTACAACCATGCGCCGTTTATTTACGAGTGCCTGCAATCGGTAGCCAATCAAACGTATGACAATATTCAATTGATTGTAATTGATAATGCCAGTACGGATAATTCAAGACGGGTAATTTTACAGTTTATTGATCAGTACCCCAACACCATTTTTATCCGCAGCGTCAATAATATAGGTTTATGCAAAGCCTTTAATCAAGGACTGGGTGAAGCCAAAGGAAAGTACATCATTGACCTAGCAGCCGATGACGTCATGCCTCCTCAACGCATAGCACAGCAGGTCAAAGCGTTTGAAGAACTTCCCAAAGACTATGCTGTTGTATTTTCAAATGCTTCATACATAGATACTTCAGGAAAGCTTATTGGATACCACTATGCCTTAGGTAACGATGGGAAAGCCCAAGGAGTAGTTCCAACGGGCAATGTTTACAAAGAGATACTGCGACGCTATTTCATTTGTACTCCTTCTATTATGATGCGAAAATCCGTATTGATGAAACTCGGTGGGTACGACGAAACGCTGAGTTACGAAGATTTTGATTTTTTTGTTCGCTCAGCCCACGATTATAAATACCATTATATTGATGAAGTGTTAATGAGCAAGCGTGTTCTCGATGGTTCGATGGCTTCGCAATTTTATCTGGTTGGAAACGACATGTTAAAGTCCAGTTGGGCAGTTTGCAACAAAGCCTACGACCTCAGCCGTTCTCAAGAAGAATATGACTTATTAGCCGAAAGAATACGCCAATTCATCAAAAAGTGCTTCGTTGCAGAAGACGCCCAGCAAGCCACCGAATTTCGTAAGCTTCTCAATTACATCGAAGACCCAGGATGGGAAACCGAATTGCTCGTGTTTTTATGCCGTCTTCACCTTCCAGTCAATTGGATTTATCAATTTTACGCTAAGTGGCAAAGCAACCGAAAACGATCATTGATGCAGCAAGGCGTTCCGTTTGTACAGCTCGACTCTTAAAGTTCTTTGAATGACTTCCGTTATTTGTGTTCTCCAAATAAAATGATACGTTTGTAAAACAAAGCTTTTTCATTTATTTCGGAAACCAACTGAGTTGTCGAATGCCCGCAGAGTTCCTTAAAATACACCCCCAGAATCCCGAACCACGCAAAATTCAGCAAGTAATTCGCTGTCTTCAAGATGGTGGTTTGGTGATTTATCCTACCGATACCGTCTATGCCTTAGGTTGCGATATTCACAATGCCCGCGCCGTCGAGCGAATTGCACGTATCAAAGGCATCAAGCCCCAAAAAAATGATTTTTCTTTCATTTGCCATGACCTTAGCCACATTGCTGATTATGCCAAAGTGAGCAATTCGGCTTTTAAAGTTATGAAACGTATTCTGCCAGGGCCATTTACCTTTATCCTTTCGGCTGGTAGTCGCGTTCCCAAAGTATTGGCAAACCGCAAAACGGTGGGTATTCGGATACCCAACCACCCCATTCCGCTTCAAATTGTCCACGAATTGGGCAATCCCATCATCACTACGTCCATCAAAGACGATGATGATTTTATGGAATACCCAACCGACCCCGAAATCATGTTCGAACGTTTTCAACACCAAGTCGATATTGTAATTGACGGCGGATTTGGGGGGCTTATCGCTTCAACTATTATTGACGCCACCACCGACGATTTTGAGGTCATTCGCGAAGGAGCGGGAGAATTTATTTATTAGCATGAAAGTCATCAAAAACCTGTATTTTTCTCCGCTTTTCTGGACACTACTAATTGCTTTGGTAGCGGCTTTTTTGGCCTCTTACCTTTTTATCGGGCTATTTGGTTTGGTAAAATTGGCGGCAGCGGTGGCTTTGGTAGTAACTCTTGTGGATGCTTTTCTGCTATTTCGTGTCGATAAAGGTATTTTTGCCCGCCGTGATGTTGCTGATCGGCTTTCAAATGGCGACCCCAATCCCATCATTCTCCACCTTGAAAACCGTTATTCGTTCCGTACAAACCTTGACATTATCGACGAAATTCCTTTCCAATTTCAACGACGTGATGTTTTGTTTCAAACGAATTTGGCCCCCAACGAAAACCAACAACTTCGGTATGAACTCCGCCCCACCAAACGCGGCGAATATAGTTTTGGGGCCGTCAACGTTTTTGTTAAAAGTCCACTTGGTTTGTTAAAACGGCGTTACCAATTTTCACAAGACAAAATGGTGGCCGTGTATCCTTCGTATTTACAAATGCGGCAATACGAACTTTTGGCCATCTCAAATCGACTCACTGACATTGGCATCAAACGTCAGCGACGGTTGGGACATAGTATGGAGTTTGAACAAATTCGCCCCTACGTACAGGGCGATGATATACGCACCGTCAACTGGAAAGCCACCGCCCGTCGCAACGAGCTGATGGTAAACGCCTTTCAGGACGAACGCTCGCAAGCAGTGTATTGCTTGATTGACAAAGGAAGGGTGATGAAATCGCCGTTTGAGGGTCTAACACTGTTAGATTACGCCATCAACGCGTCGCTTGTACTAAGCAATATTGCCTTATTGAAGCAAGACAAAGCGGGAATTTTTACCTTTTCAGAAGTGATTGGGCAAGTTCTACCCGCTGACCGTCGAACGGGGCAAATGCAAAAGATTTTGGAAGTACTGTACAAACAAAAAACGCGGTATTTGGAAAGCGACTACGAAACGCTATATAGCCACGTCAAAAATCAGATTCGCCAACGTAGTTTGCTTTTATTATTCACCAATTTTGAAACTGTCAATGCCCTACATCGTCAGTTGCCTTATCTACGACAATTAGCAAAGCACCATCTACTTATAGTGATATTCTTTGAAAATACCGAAACCGCCGAATTGCTAAAAACACCCGCCGAAACCACCGAAACAATTTATTTGAAGACCATTGCCGAGCGGTTTTATTACGAAAAACGCCGTATCGTCAAGGAACTTGAACAATACGGCATTCAGTCAATTTTGACGGCTCCGCAGGACTTAAATGCGAATACAGTCAACAAATATTTAGAGTTAAAATCACGCGGGATGGTCTGATTTGTTACCAGCCAATGCCATAATCTTCACCGTGGTTGCTTGAGCCTCCCCAAAAACTACCGTGTTCCCAATCAAAGTAAATGGCGTTGATGGGGCCACTGGTTCGTTCTTGGTAGTTGATTTTATACCCCATTCTTCCGAGGTCTTTTCGTGTCCAAGAAGGCATAGCTTCGTTGAGGGTTAAACCGCCATTGATGCGTTCGTGGTTGCCAAAAGTCGAATACATCTGAAACGTTTTAAAACTTGGTGCTTCACACGACTCCTGAACCGTCATGTCAAACTCCACCATATTGAGAAAAAACTGGAGCAATAACTGGTCTTGTTCATCTCCTGCTTGTTTGGCAAACGACAAGTATGGCTTGCCATTTTTTAGGGCAAGGCTAGGTGTGAGCGTCACCCGTGGACGTTTCCCTGGCTCTACCACGTTGAAAGGATTTTCTTTCGGGTCAAGCACAAACGACTGCATCCGTTGACTCATTCCGATGCCCGTATTTCCTGCAATGCACGCAGGTACCCATCCGCCGCTTGGCGTCATCGAAACTACCCAACCTTCGGCATCTGCGGCCTCTACCGAGGTCGTTCCTGCCGTGAAACTTTCCTGAAATTTTTCATCCAGGGTTGCATTATTTTTAGGAGCCGTAAGGCTTGCACTTCCCCAATTTTTGAGCAAATCTAAATAGGGATTCGCTTTGCCCTCAAACGGATAAGGGTCGCCTGGGCCAATTTTGGGGTCGTTCATGTTGGGGTTAATCAACTTGCTACGCTCTTTGGCATATTCTTTAGAAAGTAATCCTTTCATGGGTTCTTCGGGGCCAAAAGCAGGGTCTCCGTAGTAAAAATCACGGTCAGCAAAGGCCAAATTCATGGCTTGGTACAACGTATGCACGTAACGAGTAGAGTTGTAGCCCATGCTTTTGAGGTCGAAGTTTTCCAAGATGTTCAACGTTTGAAGCATCGCAGGGCCTTGCGTCCACTGTTGGAGTTTATAAACTTCAATTCCTTTGTAGGTCGTCATCATTGGCTCTTCGATTTTGACCTTCCAATTGGCCAAATCTTGTTCCGTAATCAAGCCGCCTTGTTCTTGGCAACCTCTCGCAATTTCTTTGGCAATTTCACCACGATAAAAAAGGTCATTGGCCGCGTAAATCGCGTCCTTTCTCGATTTTCCTTTGGCTAAAGCTTGCTGTTCGGCATTTACGAGTTTTTTTAGGGTTTCCAATAAATCTTTTTGTACAAAAATCTCCCCCGCATCGGGTGCTTCGCGTTTGGCACCTAAGTGCGGTAAAAATACCTTTTTGGAATACGGCCACTGTTTGATAAGGTCTTTTTTCCCTTCGATTGAATTGGCCGTTTGGGCTTCGATGGGATAGCCTTCTGCCAATTGCATGGCAGGGGCGAGCACTTCTTTGAGCGACATGGTACCGTATTCGGCCAAAATGGTCATCAATCCTCCTGGTGTTCCAGGCGTGACGGCTGCCAAAGGCCCGTACTCAGGTGGGTACTTCATGCCTTTGTTTTTGAAGAAATCGGCCGTAGCTCCCGTTGGTGCTACACCCAAGGCATTAATGGCAATGACTTTTTTGGTTTTTGGATTGTAAATAAGGGCTTGCGTTTCACCGCCCCAGCTGAGTACATCCCACATGGTGCAGGTCGCGGCCAACATGGCACAGGCCGCATCCACGGCATTTCCTCCTTTGGTAAAAATCATTGCTCCCGCAGTAGCAGCCAAGGGTTTACCCGTAATGGCCATCCAGTGCTTGCCGTGCAAGGGTGGTTTTTGGGTAACAACGGGCAGGTTGTTGAACGACTGAGCGTGGGTTTGTGACCAAATCGCCACCAGTAAAAAAGTAAAAGGTAAAAGTTTTGTCCACTTCATCGGTTTTGGTTAGGTTATGATTCACTAAAATTAATGTACCAAATATGGCGAGCTTGTGGCATCGCCAAGGTTCATAGAAGGCGGAATGTGCTGCGGCAGGGCTTCAAAACGATACCCAAGACTGGAAAAATGATCCAGCATTCTAGGAAGGACATAACTCATGTTACGCCATGCTTTTAGGCTATCGTGCAACACCACAATCGAGCCTGCTTTGGTATATTTCAACGTTTTTTCAAGGCAACGCTCAGGGCTAAGGTATTTTTCAAAATCGCCCGTCAGTACATCCCACATCACTACATGGTAATTGTTAAGGAGAGGCCGCGCTTGGCTCAACTTTATCCGCCCATAAGGTGGACGAAAAAGCGACGTATCTACGGGCAAAATTTCACTACACTGCTTTACGTTTTCGAGGTAAGCCTCATCCTCCGTATTCCAGCCTTTCAAATGATTAAAGGTATGATTTCCAACGCTATGTCCTTTGGCAAGCAAGCTTGCAAACAACTCAGGGTATTTACGAACGTTATCGCCAATGCAGAAAAACGTGGCTTTTGCCAAATAGATGTCCAATTGCTCCAAAACCCACTCAGTTACGTCAGGAATAGGGCCATCGTCGAACGTCAAATAAATCACGGGTTCTTCCGTTGGAATTTCCCAAACGAAAGGCGAATAAAAAGACTTCAAGATTCGGGGCGACTTATGGACAAACAATGGAATCATAGCTGTTGATGATGTTAGTAAGACCCGTTAGTAATTGTAAAACTTTGGTTAAATTTTGCGAAATCAGCGGCATTAAAGCTGCGAAAATCAGCGGGTAAAATCAATATTGTAGGAGGCGATTTAACGCAAATTTCGCCCTTTCCAAACATAGCCTTTTCGTTGAGCAGCCAGTCCAAAAAACAGAACGTATATTGGATAAAAAAGTTGCACTATGGGAATGTACAAATCCCATGATTTTCTCCCCAAAAATCTGATAATCAAACGTAAAAACAAAAATTCAGGCACATATTTTAACAATAGAATTGTACAAAACTCAAAAGACACTACATTTTCGCAAAATGGTGCTATTAACAAAATTAGCGTCAGCAAATTGACTAAAAATACCCAAATCGCAACTAGCATGGTGGCAAGGCGTTTATTGACTGCCCATTTGCTGGCCCAACGAATGCGTTGATGGTAAAAACCCTGCCAAGAATCTTGCGCGTGGGTTGAGACGACAGCAGCCTCATTTTTTAGGAAATAAAGCTTTTCCACGCCAAAATGTTTTGAAATTTTTTGAAGTAAAAACTCATCATCGCCTGACGCAATTTGCTCCACTCCTGCAAAACCTCCAACTGCTTCAAAGGCGGCACATTCATACGCCAAATTTGCGCCGTTGCACATGGTTGGATGGCCCGCTTCTAGCAAACAAGCCCCCACGCCAATGAGGCTCGAAAATTCGATGGTTTGAGCCACCTCTCCCACCCTTTCCACAACACTTGTAGGCGCTGTTTCCAAGAACGTTACAGGGCCACTTATCAATTTCGCTCCCGTTTCTAGGTACGTTTGCGCGAACATTTCCAACCACCTTTCTCCTACCCTACAGTCTCCGTCGGTGGTGATAATCAATTGCCCACTAGCTCGCTTGAGTGCTTCCGTAATGGCCCTTTTTTTAGGCGAACTTACGGGAGCATTGACCAATGACACAAGCTGCAAATTCAACAATTTTTTTTGAATAAATTCATCAACAATCTCCGCAGTTTTGTCCGTAGAAGCATCATCCATCACCCACACTTCAAAATGCTGACTTGCTAAAGTTTGTCGCTCAAGGTCATTCAATAATACGCCAATGTGGGCGGCTTCGTTGCGCACTGGAATGATGACCGAAATTTTAAAATCAGGAGGCACGTCCAAGTGATTCAAAGGCCGCTTGGGAATACGTAACCATTGCCAACACAACCATAGACAAGCCACCGCATAGCCTCCAATCACCCCGCCAAACAAGTACAACATAGCTTATACTTTCAGGGCGGTTTCGTGTTTGATTTCGCTCATCACAAAGATGCTGTGGGTGTTTCCTATACTATCGAGTGAACCCAACTTTTCCATCAAAAACCGCTGATATTCAGGCATATCATTCACTACTACTTTCAACATAAAATCGTATTCTCCCGAAATGTTATAACATTCCATCACTTCTTCAAACGTCATCACGGCCGACACAAACTTTTCGCCGTTGGCGCGGCTGTGTTCTTTGAGAGAAACATTGCAGAACGCAATCAGGTTACGGCCTATTTTCTCGCGATTGACGAGCGCTACGTACTTTTTGATAATTCCTTCTTTTTCCAACTTTCTTACGCGCTCATAGACAGGCGTATATGACAAGTTAAGCTGCGCGGCCAATTCTTTGGTCGTTAAGAGCGCATTTTGTTGAAGGTAGCGCAAAAGGCCACGGTCGGTGGTGTCTAATTTTAACATAGTTGTATTTTGTACCGAAAAGGGAGCTAGACATTTTATCTATTTCGCGTATGATGCCTTTATCACTTCAGGGCATTTTATAGCATTTATTGCTTCAAAAGTATAAAATAAATCTAATTTTATGCTTTTATCCCCAATAATCGTCTAACGAATCAGGTTATCACTTCGTTTTGCGTTATTTTTGTACAATCCTAAGATGGCTATTTTCTCAAATTCAATGCAACAACCACCTATTCAAGAAATACTCAAATCGCGAATCCTTGTGCTTGATGGCGCGATGGGTTCGATGATTCAGCGTTATAAATTGACGGATGCTGATTACCGTGGCGAACGTTTCAAAGATTTCCCACACGAGGTCAAAGGCAATAACGATTTATTGTCGTTGACCCGCCCCGACGTTATCAGTGAAATCCACGAGGCTTACCTCGAAGCAGGTGCCGACATCATCGAAACCAATACGTTTAGCGGCACGACCATTGCCATGGCCGACTACCACATGGAAGACTTGGTGTATGAGCTTAATTACGAATCGGCACGTTTGGCACGGGAGGCTTGTGATAAATACACGGCCATGAACCCCGATAAGCCTCGTTTTGTGGCAGGTTCAATTGGCCCCACCAACCGTACGGCCTCACTCTCGCCCGACGTCAATGACCCAGGGTATCGCGCCGTTACGTTCGACGAATTAGTGGATGCTTACTACGAACAAGTTCAATCCCTTGCCGACGGTGGTGCTGATTTGTTTTTGGTCGAAACCATCTTCGATACACTCAATGCCAAAGCGGCGTTATTTGCGATTGATTTATACTTCTCAGACGTAAAAAAAAGAACTGTTCGCCCAATTCAAGGAAGTTTTCAACCAAAAACCGTAAACCAAAAACCTGAATTGCCCATCATGGTATCAGGTACGATTACGGACGCTTCGGGAAGAACCTTGTCAGGACAAACGACGGAAGCGTTTTTGACGTCGGTTTCGCACATGCCTTTGCTTTCAATTGGTCTCAACTGTGCGTTGGGAGCCGATTTGATGCGCCCCTACGTGCAAACCTTGGCCAACCAAGCGCCATTTTTTACCTCCGCTCACCCCAACGCAGGCTTACCCAATGAAATGGGTGAATACGACCAATCACCCGATGAAATGGCCGACATTGTTGAAGGCTTTTTGAAGGATAATTTTATCAATATCATCGGAGGATGCTGCGGAACTACGCCACCGCACATCAAGGCCATTGCCGAAGTAGCTGCCAAATACGAGCCTCGTGATTTGCCCGAAAACGACCATATTCAGAAACTTTCAGGACTTGAGCCCCTCAAAATCACGAAAGAAACCAATTTCGTAAACATCGGTGAGCGTTGTAACGTAACAGGCTCTAAGAAATTTGCTCGTTTGGTTCGTGAAAGCAAATACGATGAAGCCATCTCGGTAGCCCGCGAGCAGGTAGAAACGGGAGCCCAAGTCCTCGACATCAACATGGACGAAGGGATGATTGACGGCGCGCAAGCCATGACACGCTTCTGTAACTTGCTTATGGCCGAGCCAGACATTGCCCGCGTTCCTTTCATGGTGGATTCGTCCAAATGGGAGGTGATTGAGGCTGGTTTGAAATGTTTGCAAGGGAAAGCCATTGTGAACTCTATTTCACTCAAAGAAGGTGAAGAGAAGTTTATCGAACAAGCCGAAAAAGTAAAACGCTACGGAGCATCGGTGGTCGTAATGGCCTTTGACGAAGTAGGTCAGGCCGACAACTATGAGCGTCGTATCGAAATCTGTGAACGTGCTTATTGGATTTTAGTCAATAAAGTAGGTTTTTCTCCACAAGACATTATTTTCGACCCGAACATCCTTACGGTTGGTACGGGTATCGAAGAACACAATAACTACGCCGTTGATTTTATCAACGCAACCCGTTGGATTAAAGAACACTTACCGTACGCCAAAGTGAGCGGTGGGGTTTCCAACGTTTCGTTTTCGTTCCGTGGAAATGAGCCCGTGCGTGAAGCCATTCACACCGTTTTCTTGTACCACGCCATCAAGGCTGGGATGGACATGGGAATTGTAAACGCTGGTCAATTGGGGGTTTATGACGACCTTCCAAAAGACATGTTGGAGCACTGCGAAGACCTCATTCTCAATCGTCGCCCTGACGCAACGGAGCGGATGTTGGCTTTTGCCGAAACCGTAAAATCGAAAGGAAAAGAAATAGTTATTGATAACGCTTGGCGCGACCAACCTGTGTCAAAACGTTTGGAACATGCGTTAATCAAAGGACTTACTGAATACATCGACACCGACGTAGAAGAAGCGCGTCAGCAATCAAATCGCCCACTTGATGTGATTGAAGGGCCTTTGATGGACGGTATGAACGTCGTTGGAGATTTATTTGGGGAAGGAAAAATGTTCCTCCCACAAGTAGTAAAATCGGCGCGGGTAATGAAAAAAGCCGTGGCGTATTTAACCCCTTACATCGAAGCTGATAAAGCAGGCGGCGGCGCGGCGGCTGGAAAAATCCTGATGGCCACGGTAAAAGGCGACGTGCATGACATTGGCAAAAATATTGTGGGTGTAGTACTTGGTTGTAACAACTACGAAATCATCGACCTTGGGGTCATGGTGCCTACCGATAAAATTCTAGCAGCGGCCAAAGAACATAACGTTGACATCATCGGGCTTTCGGGTCTGATTACACCCTCCTTAGACGAAATGGTGGGTGTTGCCAAAGAAATGGAGCGCCAAGGCTTTACCATGCCTTTGTTGATTGGCGGCGCTACTACGTCTCGCATTCACACGGCCGTGAAAATTGACCCGCACTATTCAGGCCCCGTTATTCACGTATTGGACGCGAGCCGTGCAGTGCCTGTGGCTGGAAAATTGACGCAAAACGAGCAAACCTACGCGGATACGTTGGCCGACATCAAAAAAGAATACGCCAAACTTCGCGAAGACCACGCCAAGCGCCAACAAGCCAAAGAAGCGTTGTCGATTGTGGCTGCACGAGCCAATAAAACGAAGATTGATTGGGCGACTTTTGAACCCGTGAAACCCAAATTCTTGGGCAACAAGTACTTCCACGATTATCCGTTGGAAGAAATTGCCAAATACATCGACTGGACGCCGTTCTTCCAAACGTGGCAGTTGCACGGAAAATATCCAAAGATATTTAGCGATGCGACGGTAGGGGCAGAAGCAAAAAAATTGTACGATGATGCCAATGCCATGTTGGCCAACATCATCAAAAATAAATCCCTCAAGGCCAATGCCGTCATTGGTTTTTATCCTGCCAATTCGGTAGAAGACGACATTGTGCTTACCCAGCCAACTGCTTCTCGCAAGGGAAGTGTAGCGGCCCCTGACGAGCGCATGGGGGTTTGGCCAGCGGTGTTGCAACAAAACGAGACGCTTCGACTTCATAATTTGCGCCAGCAAAATCAGAAAGCGGCTAACTTACCTAACCTTTGTTTGAGCGATTTTATCGCCCCAAGTGGAAGTAAAGGAGGCGATTACATCGGGGCTTTTGCCGTAACGACAGGTATTGGAATTGAGGCATTGTTAGAAAAATACGAAGCCGACCACGACGACTATAACAGCATCATGCTCAAGGCCGTAGCCGATCGTTTAGCGGAAGCTTTCACTGAATTGATGCACGAACGCGTTCGTAAAGAATATTGGGGATATGCCCAAAACGAAACGTTTAGCAACGAGGAGTTGATCGCCGAAAAATACCAAGGGATTCGTCCAGCACCAGGATACCCAGCGTGCCCCGACCATACCGAAAAGCGTACGATGTTTGAGTTGTTGGATGCAGAAATACAAGTAGGTATTCAACTAACAGAAAGTTTTGCCATGTATCCTGCGAGTTCGGTCAGCGGTTGGTACTTTGCACATCCCGACAGCAAGTATTTTGCTCTCGGAAAAATTGCCAAAGACCAAGTGGAAGATTACGCTGTTCGTAAAGGAATGCCGCTCGAAGAAGTAGAAAAATGGCTTTCGCCTGTTTTGAATTACGATTAGTTGGTGAGTCGGGGTGCTTCCACCCCGACTTTTTTATTTTTCTTTTAATCTTACAAATGTTGCGCCTCTACCGAGGCTAATTTGATTTCCTCAAAAACTTTTAATCAAATACTACAAATGTTGCGCCTCTACCGAGGCTAATTTGATTTTCTCAAAAACTTTTAATCAAACACTACAAATGTTGCGCCTCTACCGAGGCTACTTTTTCTATGATTGCTGTTATCCAACGTGTTACTGAAGCATCTGTCACCATTGAGGGGCAAGTGAAAGGCCAAATTGGCTTGGGTTTTATGATTTTATTGGGAATTACCCATTCCGATACCCAAGAAGACATTGATTGGTTGTCAAAAAAAATTGTAGGAATGCGAATTTTCGGTGATGAAGAGGGAAAGATGAACCTTGACATCAAAACCGTTGGCGGTAACATTCTACTTATCAGCCAGTTTACCCTTCACGCCAGCACCAAAAAAGGGAATCGTCCTTCATTCATTGACGCAGCTCGCCCCGATGTAGCTATACCTTTGTACGAAAAAATGATTGAGCAACTTTCACTGGAATTAGGCCAACCCATTCAAACGGGAGAATTTGGCGCTGATATGAAAGTAGCACTCCTCAACGACGGCCCCGTGACCATTCTGATTGACTCCAAGAACCGCGTTTAACCTGTACCGATAACAGGTTGAACGCATTAAAATATAGAATGGCTATTCATTGCTCCAGAGGAGCTAAATCTTCGTAGAAAAATGAATCAAATCCCCCACAAAGCCCCATCTGAGCGGCCGACGTTCGGTGAAAGATGTCACCCCGATGGGGCTTTTGGATGGCCTTTACCCCTTTTTTTCTACTAAGATTTAGCCTCCCTGAGGCTACTTTTTTTAATGCGTTTAACCTGTACCGATAAGTATATTTCCAATCTTCCTGTATTTTGGGTAAAGCAACTCTTTCTACCTCAATGCGTGGTCGGCTTCTTTTAGTATGTTTCACGTTGTGGTGCATGGCATCAGGGCTACTTCATGCCCATAAACCCACTCGCTTTGCCGATTGCACTACCCCACCCACTCTTTTTGTATCAAAAGTAAAGCGCCCTTCCATTGTCAGTTCTACGACTGTTTGTCAAGATAGTTTGGTTCAACTCAATCTGCGAAACTACCCTCAAGGCAGTACATTTACGTGGCAAAAAGGTGGAACAGATATACCAAATGTTACTGATTCTGTTTTGGTAGTTCGTGGCAACCAGTCAGGCACTTACCATTGTATTGTTCGTTCTCCGCTTTGCTCCCTTCCCATTGTTTCCACCCCTTTAGTCATAACAACCAATTCCAAACCGTTGGTCAGCATTTCGGCAGGTAACCCGATTGGTGTTCCCTGCAAGGAAGGCACGATAAAATTAACAAGTAATTCAAGCGGAAACGGTACCTTAAAATATCAGTGGTATTTTGAAAATCAGCCCATTCCTAGTGCAACTAGCAACGTTTTTGATGCCATTGAGACGGGGGTTTATTCCCTCAAAGTCGTTGACGGTTTCGATTGCGCTAACGTGTCTGGAGCCTTAACGGCCATCACCTATACGCCTCCCAAGGCTGACTTGAGCACATCTCGCGCTGGGTTTTGTAAAGGTGAAAAAGTAACCCTCAAAGCCACCCAAGGACGCACCTACCTGTACCGTTGGCTACGCGATGGTCAAGAAATCAGCGGTATCAAAGATTCCATTTCGGTCGCGCAAACTGGTACATACACCGTCAAAATCACGTCTCCCAACGGATGCACCATGGAGTCAAACCAAATTTCGGTAGTACAATACGACGACCCAGTGGTATCAATTACCTCTCCAGGCAACCAGATTTGTCCAGGGGGAACCCTAGTACTAAAAGCCCAAGGAAAAGACTTAAAAACTTTTGAGTGGAAAAAAGAAGGGAAAATCGCTCAAAGTGGTGTCAAAAATGACTTCACGGTGACCCAAGCGGGAAGTTACACCGTCACAGTCAAAGATACTAACCGTTGCTTTACCACCTCAAAATCCATTGATATTGAATTAGTTACAAAAATAGAAACTACCCTAACTCCCATCCCTAATTTTTGTGGAACGACCTCGGCTCCATTTCGTCTAACAGGAACCCCAACGGGAGGAAGTTTTTCGGGAAAAGGGGTAATGGGAGATGTATTTGACCCTCAATTGGCGGGTTTAGGACAACATACCGTTAGTTACTCCGTCAAAGGAAGTGTAGCATGTATGAATGGAGAAAGCCGCCAAGATGTGACCGTTTCCCCTCCTCCTCAACTCGATTTAGGAGCCGACAAAGGCCTTATCAAAGGTAGTAGTATCGCCTTAAATGCTGACCTAGGGGCCGATTATCGTTACGAATGGTCTCCTAACACGGGCGTTAGTGACATCGCAAGTCCTACTCCAACAATGTCCCCCTCGAAATCGACAAAGTACGTTGTCAAAGCCATTGGCCCTTCTCGGTGCGTTGCCACTGATAGCATTTACATTACCGTTTTTACCCCACTTTACATCCCCGATGTGTTCAGTCCCAACAAAGACGGCGTCAATGATACGTGGGAAATTAAGGGCTTGGAAGACTATCCCGACGCTCAAATCAGTGTATATAATCGCTGGGGAGAACTTATTTATCACCGTCACCAAGTTTCATTGGCCTCCTTTGATGGGAACTGGAATGGCAATCCCCTTCCAATAGGAGTTTATACTTATCACATCTTGACCGAACCCAAAGGACAAGTCTATCGAGGTTTTGTAAATTTACTTCGTTGATTGCTTTCGTACACCATTTATTAACTTATTGGTACTTTTTCGTTTTTTTTAGTACGTTTTCCTATTTTAGCGTTCCCTTACCCTACAATTGAGTATATTTTAAAGGAATGTCGTTTGGTTCAAGATTCATTCGCAGCTACTTTCTTTCGCTTTTTTTGCAAGCGATTATCCCCTTTTTATTTTGCATTGTTTATGGACAACAGTCGCCTACCTCCATTCAAAAAAAGCGGGTTGATGAACTATATGTTCTTTTCCAAAAGAAAATCTTAACAGCTCACCTTGCTATACCCTCATGCCCTCCCTCCCATTTAAGCCATTCAAAAGCACTTGATTACGTACTGAATCACTCTGCCTTTGAAAGTCTGTACAAAAATGGGAGAATAAAATGCGCGGGAGAAATACTCACAACCGCCCGTCCAGCCAACAATTCCGCTTCGTATCCTCTTTGGTTGGTTTCACTTACCAAATTCTTACAGATTACCCAACAGCAAGATTCTGCGTCGAAATGTTTGGTACTTTTAGAACATTCTCTTCCTGCCCATTCTCCTTTAATAGGCACACTAAAATTATTCAAAACCGCTCAGTTTCGACGCCAAATTCAATTTGAAAAAGCCTTGCAAACAGCCAACGAAGCCTTACAATCCGCTCGTGCTACCAAGGATAAACGATTATCTGCCGCACTATTGAATGAAATTGGCAATACCTCCAGAGATATTTACCGCCAAGAACCCGATAAGTATTTGCCTATTTTTAAAGAAGCCCTCGAAATCGCTCAATCCCTCAACGACTCTTCGCTGATTAGTGATACCTATGAAAATCTTGTTTATACCTATTTTATGGACAATTCGATGGACATTGAACGTTCCCTCGAAAACCTAGAGCTGGCTTTAGCTACTTTTCCTAACCAAACTACCCTTTTTGGACGGTATCGTTTTACCAATACGGTAGTTGCGTTTTTAAGCTATTTATCGGGAGAAAACGAAAAAGTCATTGCTTTGTTTAAACATATCGTGCTTCTTTCGCGCCATCTTCAACGGCCTACCGACACCCGAGCTACGTTTCAGTATATTTCTGACCAATACATCAACTTAAAAAATTTCAAATTGGCCTCAATGTACTTAGATTCGGCCCAACGATACGATTCACCCGAATGGGAAAAAGATTATTTCTACGAAAACCGAGCACAAGTAGCCAAAGCATTAGGCGATTTTCAGGGAGCCAATGATTACTATAAAAAAGCGTTGGAAGAAAAAGAAAGGGTGTATTTACGACGCAATAACCAAACCATGACGCAATGGGAGACCCAATTCCGCACCCGCGAAACGGCTTTACAACTAGAACAAGAAAAGCGTCAACAATGGTTTTTGTGGGGAATTGTGGGTTTGGTAACCCTTCTTTTCTTTTTAGCAACGTTTTCTTTTTGGCGCAACCGAAAACAACTTCAGCAATTGGCGCGGCAACATGAAATCATTGAGCGCCAGAGCCAAGAACTTCGCCAACTCGACGAAGCGAAAACCCGCTTTTTTTCTAACATCACCCACGAATTTCGCACCCCACTGACCCTCATTATCAGTCCGCTCGAAACCCTTTTGAAGCAACAACCCAAACAACCTCTTTTAGGTATGATTCATGCCAATGCCTCTCGGTTGTTGGCCTTAATTAACCAGCTCCTTGATTTATCAAAAATCGATGCAGGTGCCTTACAGCCTTCATTAACCAAAGAAAACTTGGTACTTTTTCTTCGCCGCCAAGCCGAGCCTTTTGAAGCATTGGCCGACGAACGAGGCATTGAATTAAGTGTTTCCAAAAAAGTTTTGGAAATGCCATTTGGGTACATCGACACCGACAAACTCAGTAAAATCATTACCAATTTACTAAGTAATGCCCTGAAATTCACACCTCAAGGTGGAAAAGTACAGTATCACTGGGATATTAGCGACAAACTACTTTCTATCACACTGTCGGATTCAGGCATTGGCATTCCTCCCGAAAAGTTGAGCACCATCTTCGATCGCTTTTACCAAGTCGATTCCTCATCGCGACGGATGTACGAAGGTTCGGGCATTGGCTTGTCTTTGGTCAAAGAACTTGTAGGAGTACTAAAAGGAGAAATTACGGTGGAAAGTAGGCTCACCTCGGGCACAACTTTTCTCTTACGTTTTCCCATCGACGCACACGCATGGGGAATCGTTGAAACCGAAAACATTTTGGAAAAGCAGCCCGAAATCGTTCCCGATTTGGTCGAAACAGCTACTTCTGTTTTGGTAAACGAAATTACTACCCCCACTTCGGTCGTGCTTATCGTAGAAGACAATCCAGATTTGCGGACATACATTGCCAGTTTGTTTGACAATCAATGTCAAGTACTTACGGCCGTAGATGGGCAAGAGGGGTTAGAAAAAGCAATGGAAGCCATTCCTGATTTGATTATTTCTGACTGGATGATGCCTAATATGGACGGAATCAGCCTTTGTCAGCACCTCAAAAAAGGCGCCCAAACTAGCCACATTCCCGTCGTTTTGCTGACGGCTAAAACAGCGATTGAAAGTCGATTAACAGGTTTTGAAGGAGGAGCCGACGATTATATTGTTAAGCCTTTTCACGCAGCTGAGTTACAATTGAAAGTCAAAAACTGGCTCGCTAGGCAAGAAAAATTAAAGAAACATTACACAGAGTTGCTCCAAAAGCCCGTGCTCGTCCCTCCCACGCCTGAGTTGGAAGGAGCCTTTATGGAACGGTTGTTTGGAGTCATTGATAATCACCTTTCTGACACTACTTTCAGCGTGGACTCACTGGCCGATGCCTTGCAATTAAATCGGCGGACACTGCAACGAAAAGTAAACAGCTTGACAAATCTTTCACCCAACGAACTAATCCGCAATCATCGCTTACGGCGGGCCTTGACATTACTAAAACAAGGGGAATCGATTGCCGATGCGGCCTTTAAAGTCGGTTTCGAAAGCCCTTCTTATTTTACCAAATGCTTTAAAGAAACCTTTGGTATCAAGCCTTCGGAGCTTGATGTTTCATCACTTTGAAGCTAAGTAAACAATTTCTTTATATTTTCTTCGGAATATCCACCCGTTGAAGTCATTCCTTTTCCCCCAATCCCTGTGATAATTTGGATGTGATTGTCGATTTGACGTTCATAGATTTCCTCAGTGGTTTGGCTATAAAAACCTGCCCAAGTCGTACGAATTTTGTCCACCTCAAAAGTAACAATTCGCTCAGCTTCACTGATAATCAATCCATTAATATAATCGGTTGTATGGAAGCCCAAATCATCTACGTGTTGAGCATCTGCGTACTCATGCGAGTCGCCGATCACCACCGAACCATCTTCGGCTTGTTTAAATAACACGTGAATCCCCCACTTTTTAAGATCGGAATAATGCTCTGGAGTAGTCATTGACGCATACGAAGGCATTTGTTGGAAGGATTCATAACGGCGAATGGTCAAGCCCGTTAGGATATTTCCTTTCATTGATAAATTAGGAAAAGGTATCGTCTGCATCATTTGTAATTTGCTAACAATCAAACCGCTGTTGGCAAACAATTCGGGATACAACATCCTAAATTCGTGACCGTTGCAAATCAGCACTTTTTCAGCCTCAAATTCTTGTCGATTGGCCAAGCGTACCGTGGCTTTTCCGTTGGCACTCTGGCAATCAACCACCGTCGCATTGTTAAGAAAAGTAATGCCAATTTGTTCCTTACAATACCCCAACAATCGCTGCATCAATACAGGCGAATCGACACTCAACTCCTGCGGAAAAAACAATGCACCTACGGGATAGCTTGGTCGTAAGTAAGGATAGAGTTCAAGGCACTTTTTGCGGCTTAATAATTCGCAGGTGTAGCCTATTTTTTGGTAATAATCATACAGTTCATTGGCCAACTGCCATTCGTCGTCGTCAGACGCCACATAGACAGAACCATTGTTACGAACGGTCAAGTCCACCTTCGATTGCAACGCTTGGTATAGTTCTAGGCTACGTTGCCCATAATTAAACCACCGTCCCGACAGCCCCGAAGGCACCACTTGTCCAAAGTTACGGACGGTAGCTCCAACGGGAAAATTATCTTTTTCAAGCAATAAGACCGACTTGTTTTGGCGAGCTGCGTGATAGGCATGAAACGTGCCCATGATGCCACTTCCTACCACAATTAAATCAAATTTTTGCATAAATTAAGTATAATATGTGCCAATCGTCATGACGAGGCAAATGAAAACAAAACTAATACAATACATCAGATTTCCTCCAACAATTCTGTCAAATGCTCAAAAATATGGGTTGGATTTGCCGTAGCGAGTTGAGGGCGGGTTTGTGCGCCAGTAAGGACGCCCGCCACGAGCCCACAGCCCGCATTGTGGCCTTCTTCAAGGTCAATGCCCGAATCACCGATTTTGGCAACTGCCTTGGGCTCTCGTACGCCTACCAAGCGCATGGCTTCCAAAATCATGTCGGGATGCGGGCGGCCTTGGGTCACATCAGAGGCTGTCACCAGGGCATCAACTGTTTGTGGAACAGACCACCCCAACTGCTGCATCAATAAAGTAGCCACTTCACGCGAGTAACCTGTATTGAGCACTACTTTTATATTTCTGGCACGTAACTCCTCAAACACAGCCTCGGCATCGGGCATGGCGCGGGCGATACCGCTGGCGTAAACAGTATCTAACTTTTGCTTAAAATCTTTATGTACAACCCCCACCGCAGTATCGGATGGAACATGCCTATTTAGATGCGTAATCACATCTTTTATGGCTTGGAATTTTTCTTTACCTGCCGCAATTTCCAATACTAATTCTAAAGAGCAGTGATAACCCGCTTCATTAAGCGCTTGATGAATGGCCTTATATACGGCATTCTGCTCGTCTATGGTCGTTCCAGCCATGTCAAAAATGACTAATTCTATTTGATTTGCTTCCATCATTACTTTTTCAGCTTTAAGTGGGTCAAATGTATATAATTACTAAACAAAATTACACAAATTTCAAATAAATTCGAGTTAATTAATTTCATTATTTATTAACTTTTTATTAGTTTTACTAAATACTCTAAACCCTTTTATCCCATGAAGTTTACTCTTGCCTTGTTACTGTTGATTTCTATTGTACCAAAAAGCATCGCCCAGCGCCAAACCGAAAACGTCATTCTGATTACCACCGACGGCCTTCGGTGGCAAGAAATGTTTGGAGGTGCCGATTCTTCCCTGCTTTTTGACCCAACTTACACCAGCGACACCGCCAAGCTCATCAAGCAATTTTGGGCCAATACACCCGAAGAGCGACGTCAAAAACTGTTTCCTTTTTTCTGGAATACCATTGCTAAACAAGGCCAACTCTACGGAAATCGCTGGAATGGCAGCCGCATGAACGTCTCAAACACCTACTGGTTTAGCTACCCTGGCTACAATGAGATTTTGAGTGGCTTTGCCGACGAGCGTATCAACTCAAACGATAAAATTGACAATCCCAATACCACCGTATTTGAATTCATCAATAACCAACCCAAGTACAAAGGCAAGGTAGCCAGCTATGCTACTTGGGATGTGGTGCCTCACATTGTGAACGAAAAACGCACGGGCATTCCCGTCAATGCGGGGCACGAACCCGTAGCGAACCCCAACCCTCGCGAACAATTGCTGAATGACATTCAAGACAAATTGCCAAGTCCTTGGGGCGAAACTCGCCAAGATTTTATTACCTACTACATGGCCAAAGAGTACATTCAAAAAAATAAGCCTAAGGTATTTTTTCTTTCGTTTGACGAAACCGATGACTTTGCCCACACGGGAAAGTACGACCAGTATTTGTTAACGGCCAATATGGTCGATAAATTCATCGCAGATTTGTGGAGCTACCTCCAATCACAACCTGAGTACAAAGGAAAAACCACCATTTTACTGACCACCGATCACGGACGCGGACATACGCCTAAAGCGCGTTGGAAAGACCACGGCACCAAAACGCCCGATTGTTTTCAAATTTGGATGGGAGCACTTGGCCCCGATACCCCTGCGAAGGGAGAAGTAAAACACACGGAGGTGTTATTTCAAAACCAAATCGCTCAAACGCTCGCCAAAGCACTTGGGCTACATTTTACGTGTGAACATTCAGTAGGAGAAGCCATTCAAACTGTTTTTAAATGAGTTGTTCTTCGTCTGACGAAGAACAACAGTCAGACGAAAAAAACAGATAATCAGCTAAGGCGCAGATAATTCAAATTTTCATTCAAAAAAATGTCCGCAATCACCACCATTCGCCAGTTGTTTGAAGCACAAGGCGACGACCAATATTTTGGAGAAGACGTAAGTCAACTCGAACACGCGGCCCAAGGCGCCGATTTAGCCCGTAAAGGTGGCTTTGACACGGAGGTCCAAGTAGCAGCTTTCTTGCACGATATTGGACACCTCATGCCCACCGAATTAGAAGAAGAACTCATGGCCGAATATGGCCGTAAAGACCACGAAGAAGTAGCGGCGGAGTGGCTTCGGGCACAAGGGTTTCCCGAAAAAGTCTGCATTTTGGTAGCCAACCACGTCAATGCCAAACGGTACTTGACCTTCAAAAACCCCAAGTACTTCGCAGGCTTATCTGAGGCCAGCCTAAAAACTTTGGAGTTTCAAGGCGGGGCCATGTCGGCCGAAGAAGCAGCTGCCTTTGAGCAAAACCCGTATTTTGAGTTAATCATTCAGATGCGTCGCTGGGACGAAGCTGCGAAAGTGACAGGCTTGGCCAAACCCGATTTAGAGCACTACCTTCAACTGTGCGAAGAAGTACTGGTTTGAGTTTTTCTCGACTTTAAAAATGCTTTTTTGTGCGTTATTTCGACAAAAATGACACGTTAGAACAAATCGGACAGCAGTTGTCCGATTTGTTCTAACACATAACCCACTGAATTTAGCTGTTTTGCGAAGTACATAGATAATCACTTCGTGAAACGTATGAAAGCGAATCTCTACCCTTCTTTTCCGACCAAAAGCAACTACTTCTTTGTCATTTTTTGCTGCTGCTTTCTTGGTCTCTCGTTGGTTTTTACCCAACCCATTTTTGCCCAAATAACCATCACCGAAGACTTCGAGTATGGTGGAACCTCAGGCAACCTTACGGGGCAAAATGGTGGCACTGGCTTTGCCACAGCTTGGGCAAATGGCACCAATGCTTACACCAGTACGGGGCTTAGTTTTGGCGGATTATCCAGCCCAGGAGGGGCAATGACCGTCGCTAGTGGCCAATCTGCTTCTCGCAGTATTACTACGGGATTTTCTGCCTCTGGACCAATATCGGGCAGTTTTCTATTTAAGTTAAATTCTGCCCCTATACCAAGTTCGGTATTGATGCTCGGATTGGGAACAGCTGCATCTAGCAATAATCAAAATCATTACCTGGGCTTTATGCCCGCCAACGATGGTCAATCTGGCTTAGCTTCTTTAGGTATAAAGGGGACAGGGATACAAGGTATGACCAATGGAAACGCATTGAGTACCTCCACCACTTACCTGTATGCCTTCTCATACGATAACGG
Organism: Runella limosa DSM 17973; assembly: GCF_000482465.1. Lineage (GTDB taxonomy): Bacteria > Bacteroidota > Bacteroidia > Cytophagales > Spirosomataceae > Runella > Runella limosa. The sequence goes on along the minus strand of NZ_KI519428.1, from coordinate 87,088 downwards.
CTCTACTTCTGCATGGATACTAACCTTGGCCCAATACAATAACTTCTTTGACGGAACGACACTCAACCAAACGGCGATGAACGCTGCTAGCATCGGTTCAGCTTCGACCAATGTCACAGGTAAAGTCACCATCGCTACCTCTGCGTCCAATCTTGCGACGATGAATAATCTCTTTACCTACTTCTTCAGCAATGGTAGTTTGACCATCGATAGAATACGGCTTTCTGGAACAGCCGCCTTGGGCGGTTTAGGAAGTACAGCGGTCACATATACCTTCAACGGAACCACTGACATCAATTGGGCAACCGCTTCCAATTGGAGTGGAGGGGTCGTTCCTACCACAGCAACCCTCAATAGTGGCGAAGCCGTTGTCATAGCCTCCAATTGTACCATGTCGGGCGGGTCAATTTCCTTCCCTTCGGGCACTTCGTTTACGATTAATGCCTCCACTACTTTTACCATGAACGCTATGCCTACCATTACCATTCAATCGGGGGCAACGCTTAACATTGATGGTACTTTAGCAGCAGATAATGGTACTTTAAACAATGCGGGTACTATGACTACTGCCTCAACGGGAAACTTCTCAAATCTGAATGGCAGTTTTAACAATTCAGGAACGTTCAATCACAGTGGTACCAGTACCTCTACCTATGGCAGTTTTACAAACACGGGTACGATCAATAATTCGGGAACCTTGATCGCTGGTCAATATATCAATGTTCAAAACAATGGCACGTTTGTAAACAATAGTGGCGGTTCAGTTCAATTCAATGGCTTTATCAATGCGGCTAATAAAACTGTGACCAATAATGGGACAATGTCAGCAGGGCTCGACAATTCGGGGACGTTTACCAACAATAACACGTTTTCATTTAACTACCTGAATGTCACCAACAAATCAGGAGGCACAATAACCAACAGCCCAGGAGCAACCATGTCCCTCGGCCTATTACCTTTTAGTAACGCAGGTACGTTTAACAACGAAGGCGCTTTTTCAATGACCCAAGGAAGTGGATTAGCAAGCATAAGCAACACTGCTTCAGGGATAATCACCAACTCAGGTACCTTTACCGTAGGTTCTGCTGTCACGGCCACCAATTTGGGTACCATTACTACCCAAGCATCTGCAACGTTTACTAATAACGGCACCGTGACAGGTACGGGGACATTTAACAGCAACGGTACCTACAATGGCACGGGCACTTTTTCGAGTACGTTGTTTACCAATCCAGGCGGAGGAACGGTAGCCCCAGGTACCTCTCCAGGTTGCCTTACGTATTCAAATGGGTACACCAATAGCGGAACGCTCACGATTGAACTAGGAGGTACAACGGCCTGTACGCAGCACGACAAGCTCAACGTGACAGGGACAGCTACGCTTAATGGAACCCTCAACGTCTCACTCATAAATAGCTATACTGGAAGCAATGGTCATCAACTCACCATCATTAGTGCGACGTCTCTATCAGGTACGTTCTCAACGGTGAATCTGCCTAGTAATTGGTACATCAACTATAACTTACCTAGCGTTGGACAAGTGACGTTGTCATACAACTCTCCTCTTGTGGCAGGAGCAGCCCTTGACTTTGATGGAACCGACGATTACGTCAGTTTCCCGACGACAGGAATGACTTCAACGGCAGGGACGATTTCTTTTTGGATGAATGCAGCAACTTCTCAAACAGTAGGTGCACCAGTAATCGTTGAGCTTGGCACTGAAAACGTAGCTATTTTTCTTTATGATAATGGGACAAAAATATTTTTCCGAGCGGGCTGGACAGGCAATCAGTTTTCGGTACCTTTTTCAGGCTTAGACACTTGGAAGCACATTGCAATGACGTGGGAAGGCGACGGACAACTCATAAAAGGGTACGTGGACGGAGCACTTGTTGGCTCTTTTACGATGTCTGGTAATGCTAGTTTTGGTACGACAGGTTATTTAGGGAGAAGTTCGCTTTATAGCAATGGCAGTACCAACTTTAAAGGGGCTTTAGATGATATTCGATTCTATAACCGTGCGCTTTGCGCAGAAGAAATCAGTCAATTAAAAGGATGCGAAGTGGATGCCTTGTCTGCTAACTTGCAAGTGTATTTCAAGGGCAACCAAGGAGTAGCCGCGTCGAATAACACAAGCCTTACCACCCTTACCGACGACGCTACCCTCATCGGAGGCGCCAACGACGGTACTCTTTTTTCATTCTCCCTCAACGGCAGCAGTTCCAACTTCATCGGAGCGGGTGGGGTCGTTACTGGCACAAGTTGTCCTACGGTAGTCATGCCCGAAATCGACGTGCAGGGAGGTACGCCCTTGGTATCCATTTCTGATGGCACAACGTCAACCTCAACGACCAACAATACTGATTTTGGAGGGGCATTGGTCAACAGTCCTGTTGTTAAAACATTTACCATTAGTAATTCCACTGGTGTGAGCAACTTGGTCGTTAGCAGCATTGGAAAATCAGGTACTCACCAAAGCGAGTTTACGGTTGGTGGAGCCTCTTTCCCGTTGACCATCGCGACAGGTAATACAGCAACTTTTACAATTACGTTTGTCCCAACAGCGCTAGGGACGCGGACAGCGGCGATAGAAGTCAACAGCAATGACTGCGACGAGTCTTTGTATAATTTTGCGGTGACAGGCGTTGGCGCAAATGCTGGGGCTGCCCTTCACTTTGATGGCTCTAATGACCTTATTACAGCATCGGGCTTACTCCCAACCCCACCTACTCAGTTCACCGTCGAGTTTTGGCTAAAACCCGAATCATTAAGCGATTATAACCAAGAAATTTCGATTGGGAGTGCCTCTAGTGGGCACTGGAACGGCTTTACATTTCATTCCACGGCCAACGGCTCAGTGTATGTAGGTACTGATATAGCGAGCCGAATGACCCCCGCAGACATTCCTGCCAACACGGTTGTCCTTAATACCTGGCAGCACTTTGCGTATGTTTATAACAATGGGACGGGCTATTTTTATAAAAATGGCGTTTTGTTATATACCAAGGGCAACAGCGCCCCGCCTAGTTTTGATGTATTACGCATTGGCTCGGGCTGTTGCCTGCCAATTAAGGGAGCATTAGATGAATTGCGTATTTGGAACACAGCCCGTACTTGTGAACAAATTAATCAACAGCGTAATTGTGAATTGACGGGCACAGAAGCAAATCTAGTAGCTTATTACCCTTTCAATCAAGGACTTGCGAACAACGACAATAGCGGCACAACTACGCTAAACGATTTGGCCACAACGATTGGCGGAGCTAATAACGGTACTTTAACAGGCTTTGCTCTCACTGGAACTACTTCCAACTGGATTGCCTCTGGTGGGGTCATTTCAGGGACGAATTGCCCTGCGGTAGTCGCTCCCGAAATTAACGTACAGGGCGGCTCTCCTTTGGTTTCCATTTTGAACGGTAGTACATCCACCGCCACGGCCAATCATACTGATTTCGGCAGTGTGAACACCAGCAGCGCTTTGGGACGGACGTTTACCATTCAAAATACAGGCAATGATGTTTTGACCATTACTAACATTACGTCTAATAATGCTACGTTTGTGGTGAGCAATGTGCCCACAACGGTTGCAGCCAATAGCTCTGCTACGTTTACCCTGACCTTTACACCCACAGCCACAGGCGCCCAAAATGCTACCATTACGGTACTCAACAACGATTGCGACGAAGCCAATTATACGTTTAATATCTCTGGGACAGGAAGTTGCGTAGCACCGTCCTTCTCAGCTTGCCCTTCCAACCAAACAATGACAGTGGCATCAGGTAGCTGTACCGCCGATTATACCATAGCAGACCCGCTATCGGATAACTGTTCGGGAGCAACTTGGGGATATACGTTGAGCGGAGCAACTACAAGAACCATCAGCGGGATTGCCGATGGCACAAGTAGTGGGGCAATTAGCTTTAACATTGGTACTACCACAGTTACTTTAACAGGGACAGATGGTACCAATTCAGCCGTGGGCTGTACGTTCACAGTGACGGTAAATGCCCCTGAAATCAACATCAAAGGGAAAGATCAGGATATTCCCGATGGCACAACGGGTACGTCGGTATTGAATGATACAAATTTTGGCACTACTTCAGGAGCAGCCATTACGAGAACCTTTACCATTCAGAACACAGGAACCGCTCCGCTTGTGATTAGTGCCATCACGAGCAGCAATGCAAAATTCACAATAGGTAATCTGAGTTCGCCAAGTCCGCTTTCTTCTGGCATTTCTGTAACATTTACGGTTACTTTTTCCTCTAACTCAGCTACTACCCAAACCGCTATTATTTCGATTTTGAACAACGATTGTAACAAATCAACGTACGATTTTGAAGTATCCGCGACAAGTAGCTCGGTCAATGCCAATGCCCTACATTTTGACGGAAGTGATGATCTCATTGAAATTCCTATGCCAACCCCATTGTTTGGTACAAATTCAACCACCGTTGAGTTTTGGGCAAAAGGAGCACCTAATTTTTCATTTCCCATCAACTTTACTGGGGCTGGAACGACGTTAGTTTGGGGACCCACCCTGGCACTAGCTGTTTACGGGGACAATGCCTATGTCACGGATTATCACATCGAAGATTGCTGGCACCATTATGCTTTTACTTACAACGGGGCAACGAGCACAGTATATGCCTATGTGGATGGCCAACCGACACCTACGGCCAGCTTTCAAGGCAATTTCCCCACCGTTAGTACAGATATGTGGTTGGGTTCACGGGTAGGCGGTTATCCCTGGAATGGTACGATGGATGAGTTACGTATTTGGAATGTTCAACGAACGCAAGCGCAAATACAAGCCAATTTATTCAATGAGTTAGCAGGAAATGAAAGTGGCCTGGTGGCCTACTACAACTTCAACCAAGGTACGGCAGGCGGCGACAATACAGGCAACACCTCCCTTCTTGATGCACAAACCAATGGTACTGCTAGAACTGGAACCATGACGGGATTTGCGCTCAACGGAACAACTTCCAATTGGGTTGCTTCTGGTGGGTTGCAGCATTATCCCGAAATCGACATTCAAGGGAATACCACTTCGATTGTCGATGGAGACACCTCTCCTACTGACACGGATCATACAAGTTTTGGCGATGTATTTATTGGAAATTCGCTTGTGAGAACCTTTACTATCAAAAATACAGGAACCAAAGAATTGACCATCTCTTCCATCGGAAGTTCAAATTCTTTATTTACGGTGGGAAGTTTGAGTTCCGCCAGCCCATTAGCGGTAAACGCATCCGCTACTTTTACCGTTACCTTTACCCCCACTGCCGTTGGTGCTCAATCGGCAACCATCACGGTCAACAACGACGACTGCAACGAAGCAGTGTATGATTTCGCGGTTTCAGGCTTAAGCTCATGTGCAGCAACTGCTACCATCAGTCAAACCAATTCAGCCATTTGTGCGGGCAACAATGCCATTTTTACTCTGATGGGGACTAGCGGTGCCGTTGTTACTTACAACATCAACGATGGTTCTAATGCTACCACCACCCTCACGGGAGGAACCGCGACTATGACAATTTCGGGCGTTACTACAAACCAAACGCTCAAGTTGGTATCAGTCAATGACGGCGCTTGTACGCTGAACCTTTCAGCCTCGGCTACGGTCACGGTCAAAGCTCTTCCGACCATCAACGTACCTGCCACGGCGATTTGTATAGGTGAAAATCTTACGCTAATGCCCAATAATGGAGGGGTTTGGACCAGTAGCGATGAAAGCAAAGCCACCGTCACGAGTACTGGACAGGTAACGACGATTGCGAGCGGAAATGTAAAATTTATCTTTACCGAATCAGTAACAGGATGCAGCAGTACTACTCCTACTATCACTGTCAATGCCTTGCCTATTTTAGTAGCGGGGACGGCTACTTCTCCAACCACTTGCGCAGGGGCAAACGGAAAAATTTATTTTACTACTACCAATTTACCTGATGGCGATTACCTACTTACCTACACGGGTACGGGAAGTCCTAAAACAGTTAATATCGTAGCCAATGGGTTTACCCTAACTTCTTTACCTGCGGGCGAATACAGTAAGTTTTCCATTACTCGTTCAGGCTGTACAGGTTCGGACATAACTTCTAAAACCTTGACTGACCCCAATCCCCCAACAATTACCCTCGGCGCTATTCCTCCCATTTGTGCAGGGGCAACGTCATTTACGATTCCGTACACGGCAACTACTTTTTCGCCCGTTACTTATTCGGTTGCTGGCGCTGGAATTGTTGCAGAAACCAACCAAAATTTAACTCCTAGCCTTATTACGGTGCAGTTATCGGCTCCCGCATCAGGAACTTCGATAAGTTTTACTTTGGCCGTCAAAAACGGAAATCAATGCATTTCCCTACCGCTTATGGGTGCAGTTGTGGTTCGTCCACTCCCGACAGCTACCATTCAAGGTACTACAACGGTGTGCCTCAATGCACCTATGCCAACTATTCAATTTACGGGAACTGCGGCTACTTCTCCCTACACATTTTCTTTCAGACTAAATGGAAATGCTACCCAAAGTATCACGACCTCTAATGGTAATAGCGTCAGTCTCAATGCTGCGACCAACCAAGCAGGCGTGTTTACCTATACCTTAGAAAAGGTCAGCGATGCGTATGGTTGTAGTCAGCTTCAAAGCGGTTCGGCAACGGTTACGGTGTTAACCAAACCAACTTTTACCTTAACCACCCAACAAGTGACATTGAATGAAGGAAATTCACAAACCTTCTGCGATACAGATGCCAATCCTGTTAACAGTTTGCAGTTTAATGTTTCGGATTTGTGCGTGGCGGGAACTCCAGTGTGGCGCGTTCAAATAGGCAGCGGTCCGTGGAGTAGCTGGTCTCCCAATCCACCAGTTACCCAGTCATCCAATAACCAAATTCACCGCTACCAAGCGGCTTGCGATGCCAATTGTCCAGTAACTTATACCAGCCCAATTGAAGTGACCATTAATAGCCGAGCTTCGGTACCGCAAAATGCGTCATTGGCAGTAGATGGGGTTACAGTTGCAGTGGGCGAAACGAAAGAAGTGTGTAGTTTGGTTAATACAACGATTCTTTTCGCTGCCAACTGTGCCACGGATGAAATAATGCTCTATTCGGTGGATGGAGGCGATTATAGTGCAGGAGTGCCCGTAGGATTGGTGGACAATCAATACCATAATTATCGGGTGCGTTGCCGCAAATCGAACGCACTTCCATCGTGCATAGAATCTGAGTCAGGTGTGATGCGTTTAAAATTGGTCTTAATTCCGTCTGCCCCAACAGTCTCATTATCATCAACTGGAAGTTGTAACTCCACGGCAAGTTTCAGTGGGCAATCATCTTGTGGTAGTTTGAAAACAGTTTGGTACAATGCCACTACCCACATCGCCTTGCCAAGCCTGCCCGCCACTGTTCCTTTGGAAACTACCTCGTACTACGCCCGTTGTCAGACAGAAAATGGCTGCGTAAGTGAAAAAAGTAACGTGGTAACGTTTACGATAACACCTACTCATGTAGCTCCCATCGTGACCGTTTCTCAAGAATTAGTTTGCACTGGTACCACAGTGACCATTTCAGCCAATTGCCCTACAGGAAGTACCACCTTCTGGAACACAGGCATCACAACGCCAAGTTTTGAGGTATCATTCAGCAATGTCACCAAGCAAAGTTACTGGGCAAAATGTATCTTTGAAGGCGGTTGCCAAAGTGCAGAGAGCATTCGCAAAGACATTTACTGGAATGCTTTTGTCGTAACATTAATCAATATCGGCCAAACCAAATCAGCGGTAAAAACCAACGACCGTTCTGCTTGGTCGAGCCAATTCATCACCCGCGACGGCGGCCCTGAATTGAAGCAGAGTACGCAGCAAAATCCAACGCTTTATTATGTTGAGAATACCAATAAAATTGCGCCTCGTTATTGGACAATCAACGTAGATGCTTGCGCATTGGGCACAAATGGTTCACTAACGTTTGATATGTTGGCAACCCCAGAAATGGGCATCATCCGTTCATTTAATACCCACGAAAACAACGCCCCCTACTTTATGTACGCCAACCGTGATGGCTGGGCGGAGTTATACGCTCAAAACCATCCAGCCTACGGTTTTTTTGCGGACAATGGCAACGGAGGAAACAAATACGACGAAGGCTTACCGAAAGGTTTGTATAAGTTAAGCGTACGGTATTGGGATAAAAAAGGCTGGGGTAGTATTTATCCCGCCACGCGCCAAGCCCAGGGCAGTGTACTGGCTTACCAAGAATATTGGTTCCGTATTCAGTCCAAAGATGGCCTCGGAGTGGGCGCGGCGAGGAAAGAGTCGGCCCCTCGCACAACTGATGGTTTGGATAACGAACAACGGATAACTGATAATGGCGACTTCGCTTCAGTTTTGCCCAACCCCGTTACCAACACCCTTCGCCTCAAAGTACAAAAAAGCAAAGGACAGGTAGTTCAAACTACATTGAGAGATGCCTCGGGCCGACAAATTTTTAGTCATTCTTTTCAGCCTGAATCAAACACACATCAGGAAGAAATGGACGTTACGAATCTTCCCAATGGCCTTTATTTCTTAAACGTACAAACCGAAATGGAGCAAGTAACGTTGAAAGTGATTAAAATAAATTAAAAAACACACAAATAAGGAGGTAGCACCGAAGGCTACCTCCTGTTATCATAAAAAGTACTTCCTAAAACTACTCAGCGGTTGCGTCTTTCGTTTCGCTCACGGGCGCTACTACTTTCGCTTTTTCTTTTTTTGAAGATTTTTGCCCTTCTTTTTTGTTACCTTTTTCGGCTTTCTTAGCTTCTTTTGCCTTTTCTTTTTCTTCTTTCTTAGCTATTTTAGCAAGCTTCTTTGCCAATTTCTCAGCAGCTTTGCCCACAGCTTTTTTCACTTTTTTTGAGCTTGTTTCGTCGGTAAGTGCGGCGGTTATTTTCTCAATAATTGCACTTGCTTGGGCTTTCTTTTCAGATTTCATTGATGGTTTACTGATTTAAAAGGTTCAAATAAAAAAATCTACAAATACATAGCTATTTTTCGGTTAAAACAAAATTTTCAAGTTATGTTTATGTTAAGTTTCTACCGCGACAAAAAATACCATAACCGCCAAGTATTTCTTTTTTTTAGCGAAAATAACCATTTCTTAACGCCTTTCCTTAGCCTTTATGTACACTTTTGTCGTAGTATTGCTATCTGTTCCATTTTCATCACCAACTTTTCTATATGGATTCTAGAAGAGAATTTCTCAAAAAAGCCGCTCTACTCTCTAGCGGTGCAAGCCTATGGAGTGCCTTACCCCAATCTATCCAAAAAGCATTAGAAATTAATCCCCAACAGGGAAGTACTTACCTCGACGCCGAGCACATTGTCGTCTTGATGCAAGAAAACCGCTCATTCGACCACGCACTTGGTGCCCTCAGAGGGGTTCGGGGTTTTAATGACCCTCGGGCCATTCGCCAACCCAACAAAAACTTGGTTTGGTTGCAGTCTAACGCCAAAGGCGAAACCTACGCCCCTTTTCGCCTTGATATTAAAGATACCAAAGTGACTTGGATGAGCTCGCTCCCTCACTCTTGGGAAAATCAAGTGGACGCACGAAACAACGGAAAATACAACCGCTGGCTTGACGTCAAAAAATCGGGCAACAAAGCCTATGCCCACATGCCGCTCACGATGGGCTATTTTACCCGCGAAGACCTCCCATTTTATTATGCCATGGCCGATGCCTTCACGGTCTGTGACCACAATTTCTGTTCGTCATTGACAGGTACGACCCCCAATCGCCTATATCTTTGGTCGGGAACGATTCGGGATAAACCTAGCATTGAATCAAAGGCCAATGTTCGTAACTCAGATGTTGATTACGACGATTTAGCTCACTGGACGACTTTCCCTGAACGGTTAGAAGATAATGGCATTTCGTGGCGAATTTATCAAAACGAGTTGAGTATTTCGATGGGTTTCAACGGCGATCAAGATGCCTGGCTTTCTAACTTCACCGACAACCCCATTGAGTGGTTTTCTCAATATAACGTTCGTTTCTCAACTGGCTATCAAAAATTCCTTGCCAAACAGGTTATTGAATTACCCAAAGAAATTGCGGCGTTAGAACAAAAACTGCAAACGCTTCCTTCATCTGGTAAAGAAACTGAAACAGCACAAAAAACGCTCAAACAGAAAAAAGATGAACTAGAAATCGCCAAAAAAGACCGCGAGCTTTGGAGCAAAGAAAACTTTGAAAAACTTTCACAGCGCGCCAAAAATCTCCACCAAAAGGCGTTTACGACCAACATAAACGATTCTCACTATCACGAATTGGCTACTCACCGATACGAGGATGGCAGCGTCGAACGTGAAATGTCGGTTCCTAAGGGTGATACCCTTCACCAATTCAGAGAAGATGTAAACACAGGAAAATTGCCAACCGTTTCGTGGGTTGTTGCGCCCGAAAACTTCTCCGACCACCCTGGAGCGCCTTGGTATGGCGCTTGGTATATTTCGGAGGTAATGGATATTTTAACCAAAAACCCTGAGGTTTGGAAAAAAACCATTTTCATTGTTACGTATGATGAAAACGACGGTTATTTCGACCACGTTCCGCCTTTCGTAGCCCCCAAACCTGACTTGAGCGACGGGTTGGTTTCCAAAGGCATCGACCCGAGTGTTGAACACGTAACCATGGATCAAGAACGTAAACGCAAAGAATACAGTGCGCAAAACCCTGGCCGCGACGGAGCCATTGGGCTGGGCTACCGCGTTCCGATGCTGATTGCCTCCCCTTGGAGCCGTGGTGGGTTTGTCAACTCGCAGGTATTTGACCACACCTCTGTATTGCAGTTTATGGAACACTTCTTGAGCCATAAAACCAAGAAAGACATCAAAGAAACTAACATCAGCGCATGGCGACGTACGGTATGCGGGGATTTAACTTCGGTCTTTCGCCCATACAGCGGAGGAGAAATTCCTTTGCCCGAATCCGTTAAAAAAGACAGTTTTTATCAACTCGTACACAACGCCAAGTTCAAAAATCCACCTTCTAACTTTAAGGCCCTTTCAGCAGAAGAAATTGCCGCAGCCAACCAAAATCCTGCCGCTACTTCATGGATGCCGAAACAAGAAGAAGGTACGCGCCCCTCGTCAGCCATTCCGTATGAACTTTACGCCGACGCGGTACTCAGTGCCGATAAAAAATCGGTGTCTGTTCAGCTAAGTGCCCAAAATCGTGTGTTTGGGGCAAAATCAGCGGGTTCACCATTTCACGTTTATGCCCCACACAAATACCGCGCAAACGAAAGTGCTCCTTTTGAAGACTTAAAAGCTTGGTCGTACGCCGTAAGTTCAGGCGATTCACTAACGCCATCTTGGCCGCTTTCCAGTTTTGAAAACGATGCCTATCACCTTTGTGTGTATGGCCCTAACGGGTTTTTCCGCGAATTTAAGGGGCAAGCCAATAGCCCACAGTTGAGTGTAAAAGGGGTATATGAAACATCGAAGAGTTCAAAAAACCAACTTTCGGGCAATTTAACCCTACAATTCCGTAACGCAGAGTCTCAAAAAAGACTGCGCGTAGTGATTACGGACAATGCCTACAAAAACGCCCCTAAAACGGTGGTTGTTGAGGCTAAAAATGGGCAAGCATCGCTCGTACTCGACCTCAAGAAAAGCCACGGCTGGTACGATGTCAGCATCCGCGTAGAAGGTGCGGAGGGTTTTGAGCAACGTTTTGCGGGCCACGTCGAAACGGGCAAAGATTCTGTGAGCGACCCTGCAATGGCATAAAATTGATAGATAACAAAAAAGGGCAGCCATGAGCTGCCCTTTTTTGTTATTAGCGTGTGCGTCGGGGTGCTCACACCCCGACGCATCCTTCCTAGTTATTTTTTCTTTGCTTGCGCACGTTTTGCTTCAACTTGCTTTTTCGCTTCGTCTGCTTGTTTTTTGGCTTCATCAGCCGCTTTCATCGAGCGCTCAAGCATGTCAGAGAACTTCGATTTTTTCTTCTCACCTGACGCGATTTTGCGGCGGTTTTCTTCCAAAATCGAACGAATTTTATCATCATTCACAAAACGACGAATCACCTGCTGTTGTAAAATAGTCACTACGTTCGATACCAAGTAGTAAAAGCTCAAACCCGCAGGGAACGAGTTCATCACAAACATAAACATCACAGGCATAAAGTACGTCAGCATACGCATATCAGGCATCCCAGGCTGCTGCACTTGCGCAGGCGTTATCTGGTTGTTGTACCACGCATATACCAACTGAGAAATGGTCATCGCCAATGTAAAAATACTTACGTGAGCACCGTAGAACGGAATCGCAAACGGCAATTTGATGGGCGCATCGTAAGTAGAAAGGTCACTTGCCCACAAAAACGACTGCTGACGAAGTTCAATCAAGTTGGGAAACAAGAAGAACAACGACATCAAAATAGGCATCGTCGCCAACACAGGAATACAGCCACTCAACGGACTCACACCCACTTGTTGATACAACTTCATTTGTTCTTGCTGCATTTTGGCCGCGTCATCACCAACTTTTTCTTTGATAATAGCCAGTTCTGGCGCCAACATCCGCATTTTAGCCATACTTACATACGACTTATATACGAGTGGGGTCATCAATAATTTGACAATCAACACCAACACCACAATCAGCACGCCATAGTTAGAGAAAAACTTCTCCAAAAAGCTAAACATAGGCACAAAGAAGAACTTGTTGAGCGGTTTCAAAAACGCATACCCCAAGTCCACGTTGTCGCCAAAATCGGTAGCTGTACCAATATTCTTTACAATTTGGTAGTCGTTTGGTCCAAAGAAAAGCTGGAAGTTTCCTTTGCCAGCTTTCAAGTCGGCCGTTGAAAGGCTTCCTTCGCTTTGCATGGTTTTAATGTAGGTCGTGTCCGACTGGTTAACCAACGATTTTAAGGTTGCATTACTCAAACTCGACCCTTTCGTAATAAAAGCAGAAAGGAAATATTTGTTTTTGTGAGCAAACCACGAGACAGGTTGTTCTATTTTTTCTTCTACATTATCGCTTTGCCCACGCCCAATATCCGACAACTCTCCGTCAGCGTAGTAATTTGTCGTCACTACTTTGCGGTTTTCAGCCATGTCATTTTCTAGCTGTTTCAACTTATCTTGCCATACAAGGCGCGTAGGCTCGTTCTTCACAAGGCCATCTAATCCAACCAATTGCACATCATAATCAATCAAATACCCACTTCCCTGAATGGTGTAGGTTTGTTCGATGTACTGATTAGCTCCCAAAGGCAAACGGAAAGCTAATTTTGTTGATTTGCCCGTCGTGATTACTTGATTGCTTGCCTCCGTTGTAAAATACAAATCCGCCAAGTTGATTGTGCCTTTGTTGGTAGGGAGTTCGAGGTTAAACTTACTACTTTGCTCATCAATAAGGTACAAAGGAGCATTGGTGTAGGTTTTGAATTTTTTCAATAGTACTTCTTTGACATTCCCGCCTTTGGTGCTAAAAGTCAAGCGAACATCATCGGTTTCTACCACAATATCTTTTGCAGTACCGATGGCTGCACTGGCAAAATCGCCGTAGATGGCTTTGGCAGCTACCGAATCCAATTGACGAGGGGCAGGTGCAACAGCGGCCGTGGCACTAGACTTGGTTTGCGTCGCAGGATTCGTCTTGGGAGGCTCAGTTTGTGGTGCTAGGATTTGGTACCCTACTAGCATCATCATGATGAGGGCTAATCCAATGATTTGATTTCTCTCCATTTGTTTGGTTTATACGTTATTTATGACACGTTATTTGTTACACGTTATTCGTACTCAGCCGTTAGGAAACATTCTCATGATTAACGGTAAACTAATAACTGCTCTTGCTGTGGCAAAAGCGGGTGCAAAGTTAGTGAGTTTTCAAGAATTAGCACCTGTGAGAAGGATGAGCGGTCATTTTTTAGCGAAAAAATCACAATAGCGCCAAAAAAAATAACAAATACCAAAATTTTCTTGACAGAATCCCGTTTAAGAAGTATAATTGCGAGACTTTTCTGACAATACTACGGCTTATCTGATACACATTAACCCAAAAGCCGTCTCTCTTGTTCAGTTCCAGCTATCAATCCCTGTTTTTCCTGGTTTATCCTCTTGTTGTTAAATAACTAATAATAAACATTTCTCCGTGTAAAGGTTCTCTTTACCCTTCATTTTTATATGCTCAGCATTGATGATCTAAATCCCAAACTCCTAGCGGAGTTACGGGTAATTGCCGAAAAAAACGGTATCAAAGACCCTTCTAAGTTTTCAAAGAAAGAACTGATCGCTAAAATTTTAGAAAAACAGTCCTCTACTTCTGACACTCCCGCCGAAAAATCAAAATCTGCACAACCTTCAGGCAAACGTCCTCGAAAAGTTGCTGCGTCAGGCCCTGATGCTCCAACAGAAGATGCCGCCGCTGAAGGTGCTTCCTCAGAATCGGTGGAAGTAGTTTCTCAAAATACCATTGACTTTTTTCATCCTAGATCAAACGATTCGTTTGATAAACGTGGCAAACGTCAGCGTATTCATAAAAACGAGAAACCGTTTCCTGACAATTCACCTCAGGATACACCTCGCTTTTTTGATGAATCTACTCCCGAACCCACTGCAGCACCCGCCGAGGCGCCCGTACAGCCAGCAAGTGAGCAACCAGCAGCTGAGGAAGAATTTGCCGATATAAAAATCGAACTTCCTGAGGATGACTTTTTCGACACCTCATTTATTACCGAAAATTTTGAAGCAGAAGCCCCCGCAGAGGCAGAAGCCGCCGAACCACTTCCCGCTAAAACGGAAGAGCGCTCGCGTGACTATCGCCCTGATGAGTTCCAGAATAAAATCAAACGGCAGTATAACAACTACGTAAAAGAATTTGATGGACTTATCATCAACGAAGGGGTACTCGAAATCATGTCAGATGGTGGGTACGGCTTCTTACGTTCTGCCGATTATAATTATTTAGCTAGTCCCGACGATATTTATGTATCGCCGTCTCAAATAAAACTCTTTGGCTTAAAAACTGGCGATACCATTCGTGGCTCAGTACGCCCGCCCAAAGAAGGAGAAAAATACTTTGCCCTGCTTCGCGTCGAAACCGTCAACGGTAAAACAACCGAAGAAATTCGTGACCGTATTCCGTTTGAATACCTCACGCCATTGTTCCCGCAAGACCACATCAAACTCAGTGGCAAACCTGACAACTATTCTACGCGTATTCTTGACCTTTTCGCCCCCATTGGAAAAGGCCAACGTGGGATGATTGTAGCGCAACCCAAAACGGGTAAAACTGTATTACTCAAAGAAATTGCCAACGCCATTACGCGCAATCACCCTGAAATTTACCTTATCATTCTACTCATTGACGAACGCCCCGAAGAAGTTACCGACATGCAGCGCAGTGTTCGTGCCGAAGTGATTTCTTCCACTTTTGACGAGCAAGCCGACCGCCACGTAAAAGTAACGGGTATGGTGCTTGAAAAAGCAAAACGGATGGTAGAATGTGGCCACGATGTGGTGATACTTCTTGACTCTATCACGCGTTTGGCCCGTGCATACAACACCGTTACGCCTGCTTCGGGTAAAATCCTTTCGGGTGGGGTCGATGCCAATGCACTTCACAAACCTAAGCGCTTCTTTGGTGCTGCCCGTAACGTGGAAAATGGTGGCTCTTTGACCATCATCGCTACAGCCCTCATTGATACTGGTTCAAAAATGGACGAAGTTATCTTTGAAGAATTTAAAGGTACGGGTAACATGGAACTCCAACTCGACCGCCGTTTGGCCAACAAACGTATGTATCCAGCAGTCGATGTGAACGCCTCAGGTACACGACGTGAAGATTTGCTCCTCGACCGTGAAACCCTCCAGCGTATGTGGATTTTGCGCAAATACCTTTCTGATATGAATCCAAACGAGGCGATGGATTTCTTATTGGAACGCATGAAAGGAACACGTACCAACGAAGAATTCTTGATTTCGATGAACCGATAGAAAAACGACTTTTCGTTCTATCTTACTACTTTATTAAAGAGGCTGAGTCAACGACCCAGCCTCTTTAATTTTTCTTTCCCACTTTCAGTTATTCTCCCAACAAAAAAACGGTCGGTTTTTTGTGAAGCTCAGGCACTTGGGTTTTCCATTGTTTGACCGTCAACGTTTTGACAAATCCTTCGGGTGATGTCACGTTGCAAGCAACACAAACACGGGTGTTTGGCTGGCATTGTGCCAATATTTCCTTCATCATTTGGTTGTTCCGATAAGGCGTTTCAATAAAAATCTGGGTCTGCCTCTTGGCTATCGCCTCTTTCTCCAATTGCTTGACGGCTTTCCCGCGCGGAGCTCGGTCGATGGGCAAATAACCGTGAAAAACAAACGATTGTCCGCTCATACCAGAGGCCATCAAGGCCAACAATAGCGACGAAGGCCCAACTAATGGCACTACCTCAATGCCCAATTGGTGCGCGTATTTAACGGCTACAGCTCCTGGGTCAGCTACGCCTGGGCAGCCCGCTTCTGACATGACCCCTGCATCTTTATTTTCAGCAAGTAGTGCTTTCAACTGGGCTAAAGTGTCGGCCTCGGGAGTATTTTTTTGAAGTTCGTAAAAAGTGAGGTTTTCAATGGTTTTCCCCAACCGTAAACTACTCACAAAACGACGTCCTGTGCGGAGTTCTTCGGCAAAAAAAACTTCTAGGTCTTTTACTGCTTCGGGTACGTGGGCAGGCAAAACGCTTTGGGTTGTTCCATCTGCAAGCGGCGTTGGAATAAGGTATAGCTTCATTTGGCAAAGTTCATCAACGATTTTACAAATGCCTCTGGTTGCTCTGCTTGTACCCAGTGTCCTGCGTTTTCGATGGTATCGAGGGTAACATTCGGAAAAAGCGTCTGAATAGTCCAGAAATCAGCATCTTTGATATACCTTGATTCCGCACCTCGAATAAAAAGCGTAGGGGTGCGTATTGTTTGGGTATTTTCCAAATCTGCCCCAATCAACTCGATGTATTGTTTTATCACGGGCAAGTTGATGCGCCACGCAAACACACCTTCTTCGTTGCGGTACAAGTTTTTCAATAAAAATTGACGTACCGACGGGCTTGGTTCGTATTGACTCAAAATGGCTTCGGCTTCGTTGCGGTTTTGAATTTCGGTCAACGGAACGGCACTTAGCCCTTTTAAGATTTCGGCATGATGAACGGGGTACGACTTGGGAGCAATGTCAACCACCACCAATTTACTGAACGTATCAGGATAAAGCATGGCGTATTGCATCACCGTTTTTCCACCCATCGAATGTCCCACCAAAATCGGATTTTCAATGTTGTTTTGCTGTAAAAAATCGTGTAAATCCGCCGCTAATTCTGGATAGGTATGGCTGGGGGCATGAGGCGAACGTCCGTGGTTTCGCTGATCAACGGCATAGACCGAAAATCCTTGTTCGGCAATGACCTTGCTTATTGTCAACCAGTTATCACACGACCCAAATAGTCCGTGTAAAATAACCAGTGGTTGACCTGTGCCTACTTGACGAAAAAAAAGTTGCATATTTTTAACTGCCTAATTATCGCTTAGCGCGTTTTTTGGAAGATTTTTTTGATTTGCCCGTAGCTTTAGCCGCTTTTTTTCGACGACCAGCGACGGCTTTTGATTTGGTGCGTTTTGAAGCTACGGCAGGGCGAACTACTACTTCTTTGATTTCGCTTTCAACAACCGCTACATTCCCCGCTCTATCCCGCACCTCTAAGCGCAACGTACCTTCAAAATCGAGGGAATCCACCAGTTTGTCAGACCAAATATAACTGCGTTTGTAATCATAATTCATCAACACCCACTCGCCATTGACGTAGGCATCAAAACGTTCGATACCCGACATGCCATCTGAAATTCGGGCCGAAATACTTTTTTTATTGGCTTGAATCACCCGAACCGCAGGCGGTGCCTCGTCCGTTGCCAATCCAAAACTTCCCAGCTCACGGGTGGTAAAATCAATCGAATTTCCTTCCCATTTTCCCCCCACAAACCTCATACGGCCGCCATCTAAGCGGTACATGTGGGTTTTGTCGGGATTTTCGGGCAAAATATCAGGTCGAAAGTTAACTCCTATCGCATCCCGAAGTGGCGTATAACCATCGTTGATAATCAAACCATTGGGTCGCGACTGAACCGCTAAATACAGCGTGTCAAATATGCTTTTGTTACCAAAACGAATGGAAAAGCGGTCTTCTTTATACGTTTCAATTCGGTCGGGACGGATACGTTGCCGAAAATCGGTACGAAGCAATTTATTCCCAATCCGAATCGAATCGGGCAAATGTTCGCGTAAATCCAGCAAATAAACCGTCTCTCCGTTTGATTTGTACGCGGGCGAAAGTTGCAAGGGCGCACGTTTGCTAAAAATCTCTGCGGGAACGGCTTGCGACAAGCCCAATGCACTGATTTTCAACACGTTTTCGGTCGCATCCGTTTTTATGTAGGCCAAAGTTGGCGCTTGTTCCGACTCTCCCAAAGGCATCATAAGCGCTTCCGAAAGTTCGCCTTTTACCTTAAATCGCAATATCGACGAATTTTCGTAGGAGTCAAAAAGCGTCACTTGTACTTCGTGCGTCAGCGTGTCCCGAATTTGAAGTTTTCCCCGATAGCCATCCGTTTTTTGGAGGCCGTACAAGTTACCGTCGGGGTTATAACATTTTAAATACCGAAGCCCGTTGCGTTGTTCCGTCGCATAATCAATGATATTGTTATAGTCGCGGGTGCTCCAGCTGGGAAACGACGTCATGTTGTAAGCAAACACTTCTTTCCCGTCCAATTTGATTTCAACACAATTGACCCCATTACGAAAGTTGACGCCGTTCATGGCATCAAAGGCAATCAGCTCCAAGCCAATTTCTCCCCAAGCTTTAACAGTTTGGCCAATGCTATAGCTTCCATCTTTTTGGCGAACAGGACGAACGCTGATTCTTTCAAACTCGCCATTGACACGACTTATCAATGACATCGGACGAATGGCCAATGAATTAAAATACGGCGGCACATCGTCTTCTACTTCTGCAAAATCAAAGAACAAGGGGTTCAGGTAGTTGTCTTTTGAATCTCGAATTTCAAAGTGCAAGTGTGGTCCTCCTGACCCGCCCGTGTTTCCAGACAATCCAATTAATTCACCTTTCTGAACGGGAAATTGTTCGGGCGACGGGTTGATTTCTATTTCAAACGTTTTGCGTTCGTACTGTTTTTCCCGCAAATAACTCCCCATGGGGTCGGCAAATGACAACAAGTGCCCATAGACGGTGGTCATGCCGTTGGGGTGCTTAATAAAAATCACATTTCCATAACCTGTCGTTTGAACTTTGATTTTAGAAATATACCCATCGGCAGCGGCCAGCACTTGCAAGCCTTCGCGTTGCTGGGTGCGAACGTCAATCCCCGCATGGAAGTGATTTGCGCGCAAATCACCCAATACACCCGCTAAGGTGTTTTTTTGCCCAGGAGAAATCGGAAACAGAAAATAGCCTTTGGGAAAACTCGCTTTTTGAGCAAAGCTTCCAATCACAAAAACTATACTAAATAACGGTATGAGAATGCGTTTTAAAATCATGTATTTTTTATCTTAATTCGTCAACGAGTTTGGTAGCATAAGCAGGAACGGTATTCCTTTTTCATACTTCAAATCGTCATAAAACAAGCCAATACGAGCTAAATTGTGGTAATACGATTTCAGGTTGTTGTAATAATACAATTCACTCGGCACATACCAAGCTCTATCGCCTAGCTTAGAGGCTAAAAACCATTTTTCAAGCAGCCTCCCCGTTCGGCCATTGCCATCATTGAAAGGATGTATTTTTACAAATACCAAATGAATTAACGAGGCATAATAAAATATCTCTTCAAATTTCAAATTGGCATCCAACAAATCATCCAATTCTCCCCAAAACGTGTCATACTCACTCTTTACCAAATGGGCTGATGCAGCTTCGTATTCTACACGCTGCGACTTTTGCTCCATAATCAGCATATTACCCTTTCTTACTTGTCCCCGCTGAGAATCAGGCAATAAGTGTAAAGTAGCAACTCCGTGAGCCTTATGAAAATGGTCTTTTGAAAGTGGGTAATCCTTGGCAAATTCGTAAGCAGCGTACAAGTCGTTAGGCTTTTCGGTAAGATTGGGCAGATACTCTACATTTAATATTTTATGTTTTATATAGCTATCCACTTCCAATAGCTCCCCTTCAATTTTAGAAGACGACATGACCGATACAGCCGTAGCAAATTTGAAATTATCAGCCGTCCATTCCCTTGCCCTTATTTTGTCAAACTCATGTTCAAGCTTCACATCAAGCATTGAAAGCCAAGTACCATAATAATCATCCACTAATAATCTTTTCATCTACACTTCATGATTTTTCGCGTACAACTGCTTCCAAATAGTCGCCTTTATCATCCACTTTATTCCTCCCTAAATGCCACCTAGGGTCGATAACTTTCCGCTATTTTACCTCAAATTCCAACATTTTTTTACCTTCAACGAAAGCTGTGAGCTTGTCGCCTGCTTTTACAGGCCCTACTCCTTTGGGCGTACCTGTAAATATCAAATCACCCGTTTTGAGGGTAAAAAAGCGAGATACAAACGATATAATGTAGTCTATTTTGAACAACATCAACGAGGTATTGCCTTGTTGGCGCGTTTCGCCGTTTACCTCCAAATGGAAATTGATGTCTTGCATATCCGCAAAATCTGCCTTTGAAACAAAGTCGGAAATCGGGGCGGAACCATCAAATGCTTTGGCCAATTCCCACGGCAAGCCTTTCGTTTTCAGCTTTGATTGTAAATCACGTGCGGTAAAATCAATTCCAATGCCTACTTGGTCGTAGTATTTGTGGGCAAATTTTTCGTCAATGTTTTTACCCATCTTGCTGATTTTCACCACAATCTCTACTTCATGGTGAACATCTTGGGAAAAATCAGGCAGATAAAATGCTGCCCCTTCTTTCAACAACGCCGTGTCGGGCTTTTGGAAAATGACGGGATCTTCGGGAATGGCATTTTGAAGTTCGTGAATATGATCAACGTAGTTGCGACCTATGCAAATGATTTTCATAATTTTCTGGATTTTACGCGCACAAAACTACGGACTACCTCCCGTAAAAGGAAATCTATTCTTAGCTTTGTAAAATGAAGTCATTTTATCAACTCCTGTTCCAAAACGAAACGCTTTATCGTGCCCAAGAAGTAGAGGCGATAGAAAAAATAGTCAAAGAGGTTGCCACGTCTTTGGTACAAGAACCTCTGGTGGAGGCGCCTACACCACCGCCCCCTGCTCCTGTAGCCGCTCCAACTCCTCCTCCACCGACTTTTGAGACGCCCAACCTCAACCATCAGGTATTAATTTTAATCAACGAGTCGCCAAAGATGTCGCCGAGTAATACCATATTCTTGGAAAAAGTACTCAAGGCGGTTAACTTAAACCTAGATGGCGTAGATATTTTGAACTTATCTGGGGCCAAACAGATGGATTTTCGTCCGTTGCTTCGAAACAAGAAAGTACACCATATTATATCGTTTGGCGTTCCATTTATCCAAATCAATTTGGAAATTATGATGAACCGCTACGACCCCAAACAAATCGCGGGAGTCAATTTTCTTTTATCCGAATCGCTCGACATTGTGCAGAGTGACGACAAAAACAAACGCGCGCTTTGGAATTGTCTCAAAAGTATGTTTTTAGGAACTTAACCAGGCCTTCCAAGTTTTGAAAACAGGTTGAACGGATTAAAATATGGGGTCGCTATTCATTGCTCCAGAGGAGCTATATCTTAGTAGAAAAATGAATCAAATCCACCACAAAGCCCCATCTGGGCGGCCGACGCTCGGTGACATCTTTTACCGAGCGTCGGCCGCCCAGATGGGGCTTTTGGTTCGCCTTTGCCCTCTTTTTCTACTAAGATTTCGCCTCGCTGAGGCTGTTTTTTTTAATGCGTTTAACCTGTTTAGTAAAGAGTCTATTCCTACTCTAATCCATAACGGTATGAAAACAACACTCCCTTTCTTATTGCTTTTGGGCATTAGCTTCTCATCGTTTTGTCAAAACTTTACGGGCGGATTTCCTTTTAGCTTTCCTTACAACGACGGAAGTACTGCCGCTTTTCTTCCAAAATTCCCTGCCAAAACCATTGGCAACCCAGACCGCGTTTCGGTCAATGGCAGCAACTTCATCGTCAACGGTCAACCTTTTCGTTTTTGGGGCGTAAACATTACTTCAGCCGCTGCTTTTCCTGCCAAAACCATCGCCCCCGACGCCGCGACCCATGCCCGTAAAATGGGTATCAATTTGGTGCGTTTTCACCACTTAGATAATCCGTGGGGAGGAAATGAAGGCAGTATTTTTGTTTCAGGGCAATCGACCCGAACCTTAAATTCAACAACCCTCGACCGCCTTGATTTTTTTATCAATGAGCTGAAAAAGAACAATATTTATACGAATATGAACTTGAACGTTTCACGGACGTTCAAGGCTTCCGACGGCGTAGCCAATGCCGATTCACTGCTCGATTTTGCCAAAGGCGCCACCATTTTTGACCCACAGTTGATTGCACTACAAAAGGAGTACGCTACCCAATTGTTAGGCCACGTCAATCCTTATACTGGCTTAAAACTCGCCGAAGACCCTTGTTTGGCCATGGTTGAAATCATCAATGAAAATTCGTTGTATGGCATGTGGAAAGACAATCAACTCAAGTCCAGAAAAGATGGTGGTTCTCTACTTTATCGTCAGGCAGTTAGGCTCGACAGCCTTTGGAATGCGTTTTTGGTGACTAAGTATCAAACCCAAACCACCTTGCAAACCGCTTGGCAAGGATCAAACCTTAACATCGCAGAAAGAGTAACCGATGGAGGTTTTGAAGGCGCAACGTTGAATACCAACTGGTCAATGGAGCAAAATGCAGGAGCAACCGCCAGCGCTACTCTAGACAATTCGCAAGCCCAGTCAGGAAGTAAATCGGCCAAAGTAACGGTCACGAACAAAGGCACCGAAACTTGGCATTTGCAGTTTAAATACCTCCGTTTTTCTTTGCAAAAAGACACCACATACACCATTCAGTTTTGGGCAAAAGCCAACCAAGCAACTGTACTCAGTGTTTCGCTCATGCAAGATAACTCCCCCTATAACTGGTACGGTGGACAAAATTTCAATTTAACCTCTGCTTGGCAACAATTCAAAATCAATGTAGTGGCAGGGGACGCTTTGATGGGTAATGGACGTTTGGCTTTTCAGGTAGGAAATTTACCAAACGGCACCACGATTTGGCTCGATAATGTTTCCCTAAAAGAATCGACGCGTACGGCTTTTCTAACGGGCGAAAACCTAGCCGCTCGTAACATCCAACGGATGGAGTACAAAGACCGTGGCAATTATTCCAAACAACGTGTCGCAGATTTGGCGCAATTCTACATCCAACTTCAAAAGAAGTTTATGGAAGATATGCGCACATTTCTCCGTACCACCCTCAACGTCCAAGCGCCCATCACAGGTACCAACGCCCTTACGGGTATCCAAGAAGGGCTTGAGCACGAAAACATGGATTACTACGACGACCACAGTTATTGGGACCACCCGCACTTCCCAAACGTGGCATGGGATGCGTCAGATTGGACTATTAGCAACAGCCCGATGGTCAAAAATGCGTATTTCAGTGCCATTTCTTCCGTTTTTTCGGGAATTCCGTTGGCCTCAAAGCCCATCACCATCAGTGAGTACAACCACGGCTACCCCAATCGCTACCGCGCCGAAATGGTTCCAGCCATAGCTGCGTATGGTGCTTTTCACGGCATGGATGGGGTCATGTTTTTTGAATACAATAGCGACGTCAACAGCACTTGGGCTGCCGATAAAGTGGGAGGTTATTTTTCCATTCACCGCGACCACAGCACCATGAGTTTGTTTCCCTCTTGCGCCTGGGCGTTTCGGAATGGCCTTATTACCGAAGCCACGCCCACGTTGGTCAATTACTCCGAAAAAGACATTTATTGGTCGTTTGAAAAAGACAACAGCGGCCGTTGGGGAAAATACGTCCCCTACGATTTTCGACTCCAACTTACCCATTCGCTGCGCACCAACACCTACCACCATGCCCAAGGACTCAGCAGTCAGGTGTTTCCAAACGTAAGTAATGGTACTTTTCAAACATCAACCCAACAGACCACACTAAACACACAAACGGGCCTTTTAACTACCAATACACCTCGTTTTGTGACACTTACGGGCTTTTTAAAAGATGTTCCCAATACGCAAGTTGGCAATTTCACACTCAAATCAGCCAGCGAATTTGGCGCACTCACGTGGGTATCGCTCAATTCAAAATCCTTGGCAGATTCCGACAGTTCGTTGATTACCATTACGTCCCAAACCCAAAACACAGGAATGGTTTGGAATGCTACCAACACTTCGGTCAACAACAATTGGGGGACGTCCCCAACGTCAGTGCGCCCCTTGGCCATTGAAGCCCGATTGACGCTTAATGCTGAAGCGCTACGTATTCACAAACTTTCGACGACGGGGCAAATTGTCTCTACCAGTGATGTGCTTCCCTCCGCTCCCAGTACATTCGATGTTTCCTTTGTCCAAAGCACTGACCAAACCCTTTGGTATGCGCTTCAAGCCATCAAAAAATCAGATTTATTACTTTCAGTGACAACCTCCAATCCATCGGGGGATGTGGTCAATGTTTATCCGAACCCAGCTCAAACGCTACTAACCGTCGATTTTACCTTATCAGCGCCCAAGCCTGTATCGTTTGAAATCTACAACACGGCAGCAAGCCTTGTCTTCAACACAACCAATACCATTGGCGTAGCGGGCAACAACCGCATGACCGTCAACGTTCAGCATCTGCCCAATGGAACTTACTTTTTGCGGGTAGGAAGTCAGGTAAAGCGCATCGTGATAAGCCGTTAAAAGCGGTTCTTTAGTTGACAAGATTGTATTACATTTACAAAAAATTGTCTAATACCATTTTCATCTCCCTTAAACTATGGCCGAAGCATTTGTTTATGACGCAGTTCGTACCCCTCGCGGGCGTGGGAAATCGGACGGTTCTTTGCACGAAGTTCAACCTGTTCAACTTCTTACGTCTGTTTTAAAATCAATTCAAGAACGTAACCAACTTGATACCCGTTTTGTCGATGACGTCATCATGGGCTGCGTCACGCCCGTTGGCGAGCAAGGGGCCGACATTGCCCGTACGGCGGTCATTGAAGCAGGCTATGCCGAGTCAGTGGCAGGGGTACAACTCAACCGTTTTTGTTCGTCGGGCTTAGAAGCCATCAACCAAGCGGCCGCTTACGTCATGTCAGGTCAAGTCGATATGGTGATTGCAGGAGGTGTAGAGTCGATGAGTCGCGTACCGATGGGAACCGACGGCGGAGCATTGTTTATGAATCCTCAGATTGTAGCTCGGCACAACATCGTTCCCCAAGGAATCTCGGCCGACCTGATTGCCACCAAATACGGCTACTCTCGCCGCGACGTTGACAGCTACGCTGCGGAATCTTACCGACGTGCCATAGAAGCTCAAAAAGGCAATCGTTTTGCCAAATCACTTGTTCCTTACAAAGATGAAATAGGCATTACCCTCCTCGACCGCGACGAGGGCGTTCGCCCAGGTACTACGGTTGACTCTTTAGCAGCTTTAAAACCCGCTTTTGAAATGATGGGAAGCATGGGGCTTGATGCCTTGGCTTTGATGAAATATGCCGATATTGACAAAATAAACCACGTTCACCACGCAGGAAACTCCTCACAAATTGTGGATGGAGCGGCGGGAATTTTGATTGGTTCAAAAGAAATCGGTGACCAACTCGGTTTGCACCCACGCGCCAAAATCAAAGCTTTTGCCATCGTTGGTTCGGAGCCAACCATCATGCTTACGGGGCCTGTACCTGCCACCCACAAAGTGCTCAAAAAAGCAGGCATGAGCATTGCAGACATCGACTTGTTTGAAGTAAACGAAGCCTTTGCTGCCATTCCTTTGTTTTTTATGGAACAATTGGGCGTTGACCACACCAAAGTCAACGTCAACGGTGGAGCTATTGCCTTGGGCCATCCCCTAGGTGCAACGGGAGCTATTATTTCTGCTACCTTGATTGATGAGCTCGAACGTTCTGATAAACAATTTGGCCTCTCTACCCTTTGTATTGGCGGCGGAATGGGCATTGCCACCATTTTTGAACGCGTAAATTAGGAGTACAAAAAAATAACATAAACATAAAGTTACTGGAGCGACCATTTTATCGTACATATTGTTGTCTTCTTTAACTTTATGTTTCTATGCGGCTACTTTACCTCCTTATATTCATTTTTCTAGGCACTGGGACACCGCTTTGCGCCCAACTTCACAAGCTTTTTAACCAGTTTTCTTACGATTTGGAGGCAGGTGCAGCTTTTGCTACCGAAACCCAGACGCCCTTTTGGCTAAGAAGTAATCAATACGGAATGGTTCCCCAAACCAATCCTTTTGTAACATTACGGGTCAATCCGCACCGTGATTACCGTACAGACTCGACGCGTCGTTCAGCATTTGACTGGGCAGCAGGCGCATTTTTTGTGGTAAACCGTACGTTTGGCGACGCCCAAGGCGGCACTACCCTCCTATGGCCCGAAGTCTATGCCAAACTTAAATGGAAGCAAATAGAACTTTCGGCAGGCAGACAACGCGAGGTCGTCGGATTAGGCGACAGCACACTTTCTTCTGGTTTTTATGCGTGGTCGGGCAATGCCATGCCTTTTCCCAAAATTCAACTTCAAACGCACGGATTCATTTCGCTAGGATTCCTGAAACATATTCTGGCGTTTCAAGGAGCATACGCCCAAGGCTGGTTTACTGCTTCTTACATCAATCAAGCCTATTTTCACCAAAAACAATTCTACGTTAGATTTGGCAAACCGCATTGGCCGCTTCGGCTCTACGCAGGCATGAACCACCAAGTACAGTGGGGCGGTCATGCCGATTACCTTAACAATTCGCCTGCCGCCGTCAATGGTGCCCTGCCTAATACCTTTCAGGACTACCTTTCGCTGGTCACGGGGCGGTATCCTGATGACTATGCCAACGATCGCTTCAATTCTTTCGACGGCGCCAATCGCATCGGAAATCACCTCGGCAGCTACGACCTTGGCATTGAATTGAAAACTACGAAGTTTCAAGTGCTTCTTTACCACCAACACCCCTACGAAGATGCTTCTGGGCTCGCATGGCAGAATAGACCTGACGGGCTGACAGGACTGCGCTGGCTACGCAAAAGTTTGAGCACGCATCCACTTTTTCTCAAACACATTGTACTTGAATACCTCACAACCACCAACCAAAGTGGCGAACAATACAGCACAACATCAAAATACCAAGGAGCTGACAATTATTTTAATCACGGGCAATACTTGGAAGGCTGGTCGTACAATGGATTCACCTTAGGCACGCCATTTATCGCCCCTCGTGCGACAATTCAGCCCAACAATTCGGTTTTAACACCTGGATATTTTTTTCCAAATAACCGTTTGCGCGTGGGATACATTGGCACTGAATGGCAATATAAACAGCAACTTACGGTACGCTCTCGGTTTTCGTATAGCCAAAATTTGGGTGCTTATGGCTGGGTAAACCCGCGTACTTTTTATCAGTTTTCGGGTTTAGTTTCTGCCCAAATACGCCTAAATCGTTGGCCAAAAACTTCTATCAAAGGTTCGTTGGCGTACGACCAGGGCGAACTGTTTTTGCCTAGTTTTGGGGGATATTTTGGAATTTGTAAGTCGTGGTAAAGTAGAAATAAGGTAAATTGCGCATTCATAACCAAATCTACCTTTTACTTTAACCACACGTATTCGCCCATGCGCTTAAAACTGCTCAATTTCGTTGTGATTTTCACAGCGTTTACGTCCTCTCTCCTAGCCCAAACTCCCGCAGTTAAGCTCATAAAAGAAGGATTTATTTACGAAACTGCTCCCTTTCCCGAATGCCACGCATCAAGTATTGTCGAATTAGGCAAAGACCATTTGATGGCTACTTGGTTTGGCGGAACCCACGAACGCCACCCAGATGTGTGTATCTGGACGTCAGAATCTAAAAATGGCAAATGGAGTGCCCCTAAAAAAATGGCCGACGGCGTGATGGACGCCAGCACACGTCACCCAACTTGGAACCCCGTTTTGTTCAAAAGCAAAGCTGGAAAACTTTTTCTCTATTACAAAGTAGGCCCCAATCCTCGCGAATGGTGGGGCATGGTGATGACCTCAACCGATAATGGGAAAACATGGTCGAAGGCCGAAAAACTACCCGAAGGCTTTCTTGGCCCCATCAAAAACAAGTCGGTACAATTGGCCAACGGTGACATCCTGCACCCGACGAGTTTTGAAAGCAATGACGAAAAAATATGGAACGTTTACCTAGAAAAAACCGACAAAGACGGTAAAAATTGGCAAAAAATCATGATTGACAATGGCTCTTTTGGAGCTATTCAGCCAAGTATCCTTACCTATCCCGACGGCCGATTGCAGCTACTTTGCCGTAGTCGCCAAAATGTAGTGGTAGAAACGTGGTCGAGCGATGGTGGAAAAACGTGGTCGCAAGTAGCAGGTACTTCATTGCCCAACCCTAACTCGGGAACGGATGCCGTTACGCTTAAAAACGGCACGCAATTGATTGTTTATAATCCCTTGATTCGCGGCAAAGAATGGTCAAACGGACGTCAGAAATTACGCTTGGCAGCCTCTACCGACGGCAAAGAATGGCGCGATATTTATGTGTTTGAAGATGAACCAAAAGGTGAATTTAGCTACCCCGCCATCATCCAAAGTAGCGACGGACTCGTTCACGTTACTTATACCCACCACCGCAAAAAAGTAAAACACGTGGTGTTGGAAATTCCGAACGTATTGCCTCCCAAAGCCGTAGGCCCTACACCAACAAAAGCCCAAATGGATTGGCACGAAATGGAACAAAATGCGTTTATCCACTTCACTACCAACACTTTCAGCGATTTAGAATGGGGCTACGGCGACGAAAAACCTTCTATTTTCAACCCTACCCAAACCAACGTAGAGCAATGGATTAAAACGTTGAAAGACGCAGGTTTTAAAGGCGCGATTTTGACCAGCAAGCACCACGATGGTTTCTGCTTGTTCCCCAGTAAATATACCGAACATAGCATCAAAAACAGTCCGTACAAAAATGGCCAAGGCGATTTGGTAAAAGAAGTAGCCGAGGCATGTAAAAAATACGGTTTGAAGTTTGGGGTATATTTGTCGCCTTGGGACCGCAACCATCCCGAATATGGCAAACCTGGGTACGTGGAGTACTACCGCAATCAGTTGAAAGAGATTTTTGAAAACTACGGTTCTATTTTTGAAATGTGGTTTGACGGGGCCAACGGAGGCGACGGCTACTACGGTGGCGCGCGCGAAAAACGCCGCATTGATGGGCGGACATATTACGACTGGCCAACGACGTTGCAAATGGTACGCAAGTTTAACCCCGAAGTAATTTTCTTCAGTGATGCAGGTCCAGGCGTGCGTTGGGTCGGAAACGAACGCGGTGTGGCAGGCGAGACCAACTGGAATACCATCAACCCTGATACACTTTATGCAGGAAAAGGTGGGATTGAGAAATTGTTAAACACAGGTTCGGCCGACGGAACGCAGTGGATTCCTGCGGAGGTTGACGTTTCTATTCGTCCAGGTTGGTTTTATCATGCCAAAGAAGACCAAAAAGTTCGTACACCAGAAAACCTTTTCGACATTTACCTCACGTCGGTGGGAAGAGGTTCAACCTTATTATTAAACGTTCCGCCCGACCGCCGTGGCTTGATTCACGAAAACGACGTCAAAGCGTTGACAGGTTGGAAGGAGATGATTGACCGTGAGTTTAAAACCAATTTGGCCCTAAAAACCAAAGCAACGGCCAGCTCGCACCGTGGCAAAGTAGCGAATTATGCAGCCTCAAACACCACCGACGGCGATAAAAATACCTACTGGACGACCAACGATGACGTCACCACTGGTTCGGTAGAAATTGACCTTGGCAAAGCACAAACCGTGAAATATGTAACGTTGAAAGAACACATCCAATTGGGACAACGGGTAAAAGCGTTTACGGTAGAAGTTTGGCAAAATGGGCAATGGCAAAAAGCAGCAAGTGCTACAACTATTGGTTACAAGCGTATTCTTAAACTTGCGCCCGTTACAACTCAAAAAATACGAGTAAGTATCACAGAATCAAAAGCTTGCCCAGTTATCTCTGAGGTAGAAGTATATTAAAACATTTTCGGCTCACTACAGTCAACCTCTCGAAAGTCTTAGATCTTTCGAGAGGTTTTTTTTTTTAAATTTCTCATTCCCTTAAATCCAGAAAAGGTAGTTCTGCGTAGATACATACAGTTTAGAAATAAATGTACAACCCAACTAGCAAAACTAACTTAGATCATGACTTATCCACCAAAATCACGTCTCCTCCTTTCGGCAATGGCGGCAATCATTGCGGTCTTTGTTTTCAACGCCTGCCAAGACCACCGCATGGCGCCCAATCCTCAAACCTTGCCCGATGCACCTTTTTACGCATTAACTTCTTCTAACCAAATTTTAGCCCTCAATGTAAAAGCCACCAACACTCCTACTGCGACTGTCGGTATCACAGGCTTGATGCAAGGAGAACGTATTTTAGCCATTGATTTTCGTCCAGCTACGGGGCAGTTGTACGGTGTCAGCGACGGTAGCCGCATTTATGTTATCAACCAAATGACAGGTATGGCACGTGCCATTGGTAGTGCCCCATTTACTCCTGCGCTCAATGGTTCAATGGTAGCATTAGACTTCAATCCAACTGTTGACCGTATCCGTCTTGTTACTGAAACAGGCCAAAATCTTCGCCTTCACCCAGAAACAGGTGCTACAGCGGCAGTAGATGGCAACATCAACGGTGCAGCAGGTGCCATGGTTGCTGGAGGCGCTTATACCAACAATAAAGCAGGGGTTACTACCACTGTTTTGTATGACATCGACCCTGCCACTGACCGCCTTTATCGCCAAGACCCACCTAACAACGGCACTTTGGCCGAGGTAGGCTCATTGGGCTTAGACATCACGGCAGTAGGTGGATTTGACATTGCTCCTGACGGCAACGCTATTGCTTCAGTGACTTTTGGCGGAAACACTGAATTACAGCAAGTCAATTTGATGACAGGTCGTATGCAGAAATTAGGTGACTTACCTAGCAACGTTATCGGTATTGCCATCCCAACAGAGCCTACCGCTTATGCCGTTGACAATACGAATAACCTCCACATTTTCAACCCAATGAACCCAATGCCTATCACGAAAGCCATCACAGGTTTGCAATCGGGTGAAATGATTTTGGGAATTGATTTCCGTCCTGCCAATGGTCAATTATACGCACTAGGAAGCACTAGCCGTCTTTATACTATCAATACTTCAAACGGTGCGGCCACGGCTATTGGCGCAGGACCATTTGCTTCTACATTGTCAGGTACAGATTTTGGATTTGACTTTAACCCAACCGTTGACCGCATTCGTGTCGTAAGCAATACAGGTCAGAACCTTCGTTTACACCCCGATACTGGCGCAACTGCGGCAGTAGATGGCAACATCAACCCAGGTACACCAGCTGTTACCGCTTCTGCTTACACCAACAATTTTGCAGGTGCCACTACAACAACCCTGTACAACATTGAAACTACAGGCGGTAACGCCATGCTATACACCCAAAACCCGCCAAACAACGGTACGCTTGTTCCAGTAGGTTCACTTGGTATCCAGGCTGAAAGCGGAAACGGTTTTGACATTGGTGGCATGAGTGGTATGGCTTACGCATTGCTCCGCTCGGGTGGTACAACGCGCGTTTATGCCATCAACCTAACCACAGGTGCCGCAACAGGTGGCGCTTCTATCCCTGGCAATCCAATGCTTCGTGGAATGACCTTAGGATTAGGGTTTTAGTAAATTATTGAAGACTTGTTAAGTGCCATTGGGCTGCTGGAGATTTTCTGGCAGCCTATTTTTTTATCTCATTCATTAACTTCATCTTTATTCTACGCACTTTTTATTCATTACTTTTACCAAGTCATTCCTAACTTGGCGTTTATGCTATTTTCCAACTGGCTAACTTTTGGGGACAACCCATTCATTTTCTGGAGTATTGGTCATCTTTTTATTGGTATATTTACTTGTTGGCTCCTTTTGCGCAACCAACCTATTAACGATTCTCTCTTTTTTATTACGGTTTTTCTATTTTCGGGAATAATGCGGCTACCCGTGTTTCTGTACAATCTCCCGCTCAACTTGGATGAAAGCCAGATGCTGGCCCAAGGAATCACATTTTCTTATGATCCACTCGTTTATCGTTCGGTTGACCCCACCACCAGCGGCCCTATTAACACCTATCTTTTAACATTATTTGGCTCTTTTGGATTTCGTTTAGATTTTCACCTTGCCCATATTTTGAGTTGGCTCCTAAGTGTTTTACCCATTCTCTATTTACACAAAACACTTAAGCTACTCATATCGAACCATATAGCTCAACTAGCAACGCTTCCTGTTATCGTTTTTTTTAGTTTTATTCAAAATGCCGACCTTGTTCATTATTACAGCGAGGGCATTGCCATTTTATTCCTTTGCGTATGTACTTACTTGCTCGCTCGTTGGACAGTCAAACAAACTATCAGTCTGTCCGAGCTTATTGTTTTTGGAGTTTTCAACAGTTTAATTGTATTGTGTAAAATTCAGGCATTGCCACTGGCATTTGTACTAGGTGTATGGAGTTTGGTTTTGATTTATTTTTTCCAAAAGGCGAATTGGGTAAAATACGTCAGTACTGTATCGGGTGTTATTATTTTGGTATGGGGAGGATGGCTTTGTTACATGCAAGCCAACGGGGTATTAAACGACTTTATTCTTTACTACATCAAAGCCAATGCACAGTTTAAAATATATTTTTCAGAAAACACCTCCTTTCTTCATGACTTTATTCGCTTTCCTGCCACTGTTCGGAAAGTAGGTATGGAATTCAACTATTACATTTATCCATTCATTGGGCTGGGGCTGGTATTTTTTGTCAAAACTTTTCCAAAACAAGCATTTGTAAAAATGCTAAAGCAAGACCATTTCTTTTGGTTAATGGTTTTAGGCTATTTCATCGCGGCTGTCGCCGTCATTGTTCGGACTGGCAGCTACTACACCCATCATTTTCTCTTTTTTATTCTTCCAATGTGCCTATTGACGGGGCGCTTTCTACACCAACTAGGGCATCAATCCCCTTGGAGGTGGCTTTTGCTGTTGACACAGCTTGTTTTCATTGGCAACGGAATCAAATACATTCGTAACGGCTCTCCCATCAACAACTACTCAACGGAGTTTTCGAATCAAAACGAAATGAGTGCTGTAGGAAAAGCCATTTTAAAATATGCCAGCCCAAAAGACTATTTAGTGGTATGGGGATGGTCGTGTGAATACCATGTTGAAACTCAAATGCCCCAAGGAGTCAACGAAAATCACTCTCCCAGAACAGCCATAAAGCACCCTTTACAAGCCGTATATTATCAACGGTATCTTCGTGACATACAGCGTTCAAAGCCTAAAATCTTTGTTGATGCAGTCACTAACCGCACTTTTTGGATGAATGACCCCAAACGATACGGACACCAAAATTACCCCGAGTTAGCCAAATTTATAACTGACTACTACGCGCTCAAACAAGAAATTGATGGCATAAAAATTTACGTAGCCCATTAAATTGTTAGACGTCTTCTTTTACTCATTAATGGCCTTAGTATTAAGGTTTTAATATCTTGATACAATATCCCTATAATGGACCTCAGTAGAAAATCCTTTAATGGCTTGTTATTTTAGCAAAACGCCGATTTATTTTATCCAATAAAGTATTATTTCGTTACTTTTGTTGCAGTTTTAAATCGTATTCTATGCAATTTACAAGTTGGCTCGACTTCGGGAGTTCTCCTATTTTTTGGTGGTTGATTGGGCATATTTTTTTAGGAAGTTTTACCATTTGGCTCATTTTAAAGAAGCAGCCTTTTACTGAGCTTTTTTTCATATCGGCGCTTTTCCTTTGTTCTGGATTTATGCGTCTTCCCATCTTTCTGTACAACCTTCCTCTCAACCCCGATGAAAGTCAAATGTTAGCCCAAGGCTTAACTATAACGTTTGACCCCTTAATTTACCGTTCTTTTGACCCAACTACCAGCGGGCCTATCAATACGTACCTTTTGACACTTGTGCATTTACTGGGCTTTCCACTCAACTTTCACACCGCTCATGTGCTGAGTTGGATTATTACGTTAATCGCCATTTATTTCCTCTACAAAACCCTCAAATATTTAGTCCCAACCTATATAGCTCAACTAACCGTCGTTCCTACAGTTGCATTTTTCAGTTTCGCTCAAGATGCCAACTATATTCATTACTACAGCGAGGGTATTGCAAGTATTTTACTGAGTTACTGCATATTTCTTCTTGTTCGTTGGGGGCATCTTAAAACTTTTACTATTACCGAATTGATTGCTTTTGGGGTATCTATAACAGTTATTGTTTTATGTAAAATACAAGCGATTCCCTTGGCTTTTATCCTTGGCGTTTGGAGTTTGGTATTAATTTTTATGGTACAAAAGAAGAAATGGGTTCTTTACGCAGTTGTAATCTCTGGTAGTGTAGCCGTAGTGGGAGGAGGATGGTTATTATACATGTACGTCAACGGGCTACTTGATGATTTTTTCCTTTATTACATCATAGGCAATGCACAGCTAAAAGTCCATTTTTCGGATGCTTCGCATCGAAGTCCTTGGCTCTTTCTTGCCCGTTTTCCCATGATTATCTACCAAACAACCTCAGAGTTAAACCATTGTTTCTTCCCATTTGTAGTTCTTGGGTTCGTATTTATTATCAAGCATTTTTCAAAAACAGTCTTAACCAAAATAGCGCAAAGCAACCACTATTTTTGGGCTATGATGGTCGGTTTTTTATTAATGTCTATAGCCGTTATTATACGTACAGGCAGTTTTTACCCGCATCATTTTCTGTACTTAATTATTCCTTGCTGTTTATTGACGGGCCTGTTTCTCCAACAACTCACTTTTCCTTCCCTTTGGAAATGGGGCGTACTTTTAACTCAACTGGTGTTTTTTGGTGAAGGTATTAAACGCCTTATCAATCACGCTCCCCTCAATGCCTACACAACCGCCTATTCGCGTCAAAACGAACTGGGGCCTGTAAGTAAAACCATCTTAAAATATGGAAACCCCGGCGATTATCTAGCCGTTTGGGGGTGGTCTTGTGAATACCATGTGGAAACCCAAATGCCCCAAGGAGTCAACGAAAACCATTCGGTTCGGAGTGCCATGAAACACCCTTTGCAGTCGGAGTATTACCAACGGTACTTACGCGACCTTCAACGAACTAAGCCAAAAGTGTTTGTAGATGCCATGACAAGCAAAACCATTTGGATGCATGACCCCAAAATTTACGGGCACCAAAACTACCCCGAATTGGCCAAATTTGTAGCAGAAAATTACACCTTCAAAGAAGAAATAGATAGCGTAAAAATCTACGTTGCTCGTTAGGAGCCAGTTCAATAATCCACCCTCAGTATTACCTATTACACACTTGTTATGAATCCTCTGGAGATTCAGTTTAGTGCGAATCCATTTGCGTTCCAACTTGTTGGTCACCTGCTTATTGCAGCATTTAGTATTTGGATTCTACTCAGAAAACGGCCCTTGTCGGATGGCGTTTTTATTGTTATTTTGGTGGCGTTTACCGCCTTTATGCGGCTTCCCGCTTTTCTGTTCAACCACGAACTCGATCCCGACGAAAGCCAAATGCTGACCCAAGGTCTAACGCTTTCCATCGACCCTATGGTGTATCGCTCCATCGATCCTACCACGGGGGGGCCGCTAACCAGTTATTTATTAAGCGGATTTGCTTATTTGGGCTTTACACTCGACTTTCAATTTGCCCATATCCTAAGTTGGGTTCTGACCATTGCAGCACTTATAATAAGTTATTTCACCGCCAAAGTTCTGAACCTTGCGGCTACAGTTCAGTGGGCAATACTACCATTCATTTCTTTTTTAAGTTGTATTCAGTTCACAGATTTTGTTAGTTTCTACAGCGAAATCGTATCCATTCTAGTCCTCAGTGTCACGGTCTTTTTCTTAGCCTATTGGAATCAAAAAAAAGGTTTTCAGGCAACTGAGTTAGTGATTTTCGGGATACTGCTTGGCACTATTCCTCTGTGCAAACTGCAAGCCCTACCAATGGCCTTTGTCGTTGGCATTTATGCTTGTGCTCAATTGTTTTTCTACCAACGTTCCAAACTCATTTCCTATTTCCTTTATTTAACGCTAGGTTTTGTGGGTTGGTGGTCTATTTGGTGCTTATTTCTTGCCAACAACGACGTCTTAGATGATTTTTACACCTACTACATCGAGGCCAATTTGGCCTATAAAGACAACTTTGCCACCAATGGTGTACCGCGAAGTAAGTTCGTTAACTTCTTTCGTCTCCCTTGGGTTATTGTCCGCAAAGGCTGTGGGTTTGAGTGGCTTTTATATCCCTTTATACTGCTTTCGATGATGGCTAGCTTTGTAATAATCATCAAAAAACGGGCAGGTAAAAGTATCTCGCTGGACGCTTATTTCTGGGTGATGTTGGTTGGTTATTTATTAATGGCCAACCTAGCTATCACGCGTACGGGCAGTTATTACGAGCATTATTTCCATTACCTGTTTTTACCTTTTTTGCTATTCTTTAGCCTTTTTTTAAAACACCTTCCGTCGCAAAGCAGGTGGATCATGGTATCGACCCAAGCCGCTTTTTTTGTGCTTTTTGTCATCAATATTGTCCGCAATAAGCCCACCAATATGTTTGCTTCCACCCCACGTTCTGGCGATGTTATACGGGCAAACATTGCCCACCAAATTCTTGAATATGGTGCCCCAGGACAATACATGGCCGTGTGGGGGTGGTCGTGCGATTTGTACGTTGCGACGCAGATGCCCCAAGGGGTAAACGAAAATCATACGACTCGTAGCGGGATGCACCATTCTTATCAAAAACGCTATTATCAACGGTATTTGCGTGATTTGCAACGAAACCAGCCCGCCATTTTTGTGGATGCTGTCACTCCAAGAACTATTTGGATGGATAACCAAAAAAAATATGGACACCATAACTATCCCGAATTGGCCGACTTTATTGCTAAAAATTACCTGTTTAGGGCAGAAGTAGAGGGAGTAAAAATTTATTCGCACAAATAACAAAACAAGCCATTAGCTCCTGACTAACAATCAATTACGCATTTTAATTTTCATAAATTACCGTCAAAATTACCTCGAAATCAGTTATCAAAAATGATAGATTTTGACCCATTACGCGGGAGATGCTTTGGTTAAATTTTGAAGAAATTTTCAAAATATTCGGTATTTCACCGAAATACAAAATAAATTTGTGTGTTTGAAGTAGCTAATACGCCTAGTGCATCTTATTAACTGCTGAAATAACTAACCACCTTAATACCTAACTTATGATTAAAAAAATAGCAGTCTTTACCTCTGGTGGCGACGCCCCTGGTATGAACGCGTGTATTCGCGCTGTGGTTCGAAGCGCCATCTATTATGGTATCGAAGTATATGGCATCCGACGCGGGTACAACGGCATGATTGCCGGTGACATTTATCAGATGACTTCTCATTCTGTTAGCAATATTATTCAACGCGGTGGTACTATCCTCAAGTCGGCTAGAAGCAAAGAGTTCATGACCAAAGAAGGCCGTCAAAAAGCCTACGAACAAATTCAAAAATTTGGCATTGAAGGACTTGTAGCCGTTGGTGGTAACGGAACTTTTACGGGGGCAACTATCTTTTTTGACGAGTACGGCATCCCGACTGTTGGTGCCCCTGGAACCATTGACAAC
This sequence comes from Runella limosa DSM 17973, assembly GCF_000482465.1. Classification (GTDB taxonomy): domain Bacteria; phylum Bacteroidota; class Bacteroidia; order Cytophagales; family Spirosomataceae; genus Runella; species Runella limosa. The sequence continues at coordinate 49,108 of NZ_KI519428.1, read as the reverse complement.
GACCTCTACGGAACAGACCATACCATTGGCTACGATACGGCAGTAAATACGGCCTTGGAAGCCATCGACAAAATTCGTGATACGGCAGACTCGCACGACCGCGTGTTTTTTATTGAAGTAATGGGTCGTGACTCTGGTTACATTGCCATCCAGTGCGGAATTGCTGGCGGGGCCGAAATTGTAATGGTTCCTGAAGTACTCACACCGATTTCGGAAGTAGTAGAAACCCTCAAACAAGGCTGGAACCGTTCAAAATCATCGTCTATCATCGTGGTAGCTGAAGGGGACGAAGAAGGAAACGCCGCCGAAGTAGCCGATAAAATCAAGGCACGTTTGGAAGTTGATATGGACATTCGGGTAACCACCCTCGGTCACATTCAGCGGGGAGGTATCCCTACGGCTTATGACCGCATCTTAGCCAGTCGCCTTGGATTGGGGGCTGTGGAAGGCTTAATGAATGGAGAAAAAAACATGATGGTGGGTATTATCAACAACGAACTTGTTTATACTCCTTTCCGTGATACCATTCGTCTGCCAAAACCAATCAGCGAAGACATGTTGCGAATGGTAAAAATCTTGAGTACATAGTACATTTTATTTTACATCTGGTGGTGTCATCCGACTCCCCAGATGTATTATTTTTCTTCTACAAATATCCCATTATTTTATAGATGGTGTAGCCGACCATTTCGTGCCAAACGAAATAAAACGCAACGAGTGCTTCTTCCGAAGGGAAAAACTTATCAATCCAGATGTCATAATTTTCTTGCAGAAAGTGGGCAGGAGAAGGCACCACCTCTACCCCCGCTTTTCGGAAACATCCCAAAGCCCTTGGCGTATGAAATGCCGAAGTAATAACGACACATTTGTTGGTTCCTAATTGTTGTTTTAGGATTTTTGCCGTGTAAGCCGCATTGTCACGCGTGTTGCGCGCCATGGGTTCCTGAATAATATCTTCGGCAGGTACGCCCGAATAAATCAAGTATTGTCGGATACCATCGTTTTCGGAAGTAGTATGTTTATTAGTCAAAAATGACCCTTCTCCTCCGCTGATGATTATTTTTTTGATTTTGCCCAATCGGTACAATTCAAAAGCTTGCGTAGCTCGGTCACCACTTTTGCCCAACCACACTTGCTTTGTTTGGTAGTCATACTTTTTGATGATGCCGCCCGTCAACACAGCTCCCACTTGGTACTCACTCGAAATCGCCTGAGAAGGCGTCTCCCATGCCTTCAAAAGTTCATTCACCAAGATGGGGCTACTCATTAGATATAAAAAAAAGAGAGACAATCCAGTAATCCAACGGCTTCGGGTACGGTTTTTGAGAAACATTGCGTAAACAATAGCAATTGAAACCATTGTCAGGGGCATTAATAATACGTCAAATGTCTTGGAGAGAATATAAAACATAAACAGGGTTGTAAATCGAACGCTAAAAACGCGAAAATTTCGTTTAAGTAACTAAAAATAATTACGCTATTTTTGGGATTACAATAAAATAAAATCAACATGAAATTTACGAGTACGCTTTTCTTTCTTCTTCTCTGCGTCTTTTACGGCGTGAATGGACAAGGCAACTATCGAATTGAAGGACAAGTGAAGAATTTTAAGGGTGGAGATTGTATTTTGGCAAACTACTATGGAACGCAGATTTATGCCAAAGACACTGCCAAAATCGACGCCAACGGAAAGTTTGTTTTTGAAGGTGAAAAACCGCTGTTGGGTGGCGTGTATGAAGTGGTCTTTCCAGATCGCAAAAATTTATTTCGCGTATTAATCACTGATGACCAACAATTTAGCTTCCAATGCGATACCACTGATTTGATTTCAAGCACCAAATTTTCTGGTAGCCGCGACAATGAGCTTTTTTACCAGTTTCAAAAGTTTATGCGGGAAAAAGACACCCAATATAAACAATTGAGAGACAGCAAACTCCCCGAAACCGACAAGCGATACAAAGATTTGCAAGAACAACGCAAAGCCTTCTATGATAAATTTATGACCGAAAACGAGGGCACCTTTACGGTGAAGTTGTTCAAAACGTCGGCAGAACCAGACATTCCCCCTGCTCCCAAAAAAGCCAACGGCAAGGTAGATTCCTTGTGGATATTCAATTATTACAAAGCTCACTTTTGGGATAGCTTTGACTTTGCCGATGAACGAATGATTCAGACACCGTTCCTTGAACAAAAACTCAAACGCTATTTTCAAGATTTGACGATTCAGTCGGAAGACTCCATTACCAAAGAAGCCGATTTCGTCGTTGGGAAAGCCATTGCAGGTAAGAAAAAAGACATTATTTCGTACTGTATTTGGTTCATTACCAACCAATACGAAAACGCCAAAATTGTAGGAACCGAAGGCGTATTTGTCCACATGGGCGAAAAATACTACCTCACGGGTATCATGCCCGTCTCAGACACGAGTACCCTCAAAAACGTTCGCGACCGCATCAAGGTGCTAAAACCACTTTTGGTCAACAAAGTGATTCCTGACATTGGGGTAATGAGCTACCGCGCCGCCGACCGCCTTGAGTACATCCATGCCGTCAAAGCCGACTATCAAGTATTGTTTTTTTATTCGCCCACCTGCGGGCACTGCCGCGAATCGGCGCCTAAGTTAAAAGCTTTGCAAGAAAAACTTTATACGCAAGGCGTGGAATTAATGACCATTTCGGTGGACGGCAGCGAAGATGAATGGCGGAAATTTATCAAAGAATTTAAGCTCGAAAACCTTACCAATGGCTACGGATTGGTCGCTTCAAGACAGGTAGTGTATCGTACCGACTACGATGTTTTTTCTACACCTACGATTTATATTCTTGACAAATCGAAAAAAATCATTGCCCGCCGCCTCGGCGTCGAAGATATTGAACCGTTTTTGAATGTTTACAAACGCCAATTGGCGCAGGAACAAAAAAAGCAATAGTTTATTTGAACCTCCCGAAAATTTGAAACTTTCGGGAGGTTAGCCCTTGTAACCTACCTACCGATGAAAAAAATCAGTTTACTTTTTTTTGCTTACTTCTTGCTCAATTACAGCTGGGCACAAAATGGCTACAAAATCGAAGGCACCGTCAAAGGATTGAAACCTGGCGCATATACCTTGGCTCATTATTTTGGGTTTGACCAAACCATCACCAAAGACACCGCCCTTGTTGACGACAAAGGTGTTTTGAGTTTTACGGGCTCAAAATCGTTACCCGAAGGGCTTTACATCGTTTTAAAACCCAACAAAAACCGCTTACTTGATTTTATCGTTGGCCCAGAACAGCACTTTTCGTTTGTCAGCGATACGTTAAGTATTGTTGGTAACATGAAAATAGAAGGTTCGCCCGACAATGAACGTTTTTTTAATTACCAGCAAAAAATGCTTGGCTATTCCCAAGAATTAACCTTGGTTCAAGCCCAAGCGAAAGTGCGTCAGGACATGATAAGTCAAGCAAAAACTGGGAATATTCGTCGTCAAATGTCGGAATACTACCATCAGTTTGTCAAAGAAAACGCGGCTACCTTTACGGGGAAAATTTTGAGTGCAAGTAATGAAATTGCGCTTCCTACGCCTCCCAAACGCCCCGATGGCCGTCCTGATTCGGCTTGGTTGTTTAACTATTATCGTGCCCATTTTTGGGACAATTTTGATTTTAGCGACGAACGTCTCGTTCGCACGCCTTTTCTCCAACGCAAACTCGACCGCTACCTTCAAAACTTGACGTTTCCAGCGCCAGATTCACTCATTCAGGCCAGCGATTATGTGATCGGAAAAGCCCTGAAGGGGGGAAGCAAAGAAATGCAAGCGTATTGTATTTGGTATTTGACCAATCAAGCCGAAACCCCAAATACTGTCGGAGGCGATGCTGTGTTTGTACACTTGGCCGAAAAATATTATTTAGGCGGCATTATGCCCATCACCGACTCAAGTACGGTGCAGAATATTCGTAGTAGGGTAGCAATTATGAAACCATTGCTCGTCGGTAAGTCCATGCCTGCACTTACCCTCAGCGATACCTCAAAAACCATTTTTAAATTGGCTGATATTCAATCGAAATACACTGTCGTGTTTTTCTATGACCCCGATTGTGGACATTGCCGACAGTCCACGCCAGAATTAAAACGGTTTTCCGAAAAATACGCATCGAGTGTTAAAGTTCTGGCCGTATCAGTAACGGGTTCACCCGACAATTGGAAAAAATACATCCATGATTTTGGCGTAGGTGCATGGCGTCACGGGTATGATTTCAGTTTCAGGACTGATTTCCGCAAAGAATTTGACGTCGTAAACACTCCCATGGTCTATGTGTTAGACAAAGACAAGAAAATTATCGCCCGCAAGATGGCTGTAGAGCAACTAGATAATTTTATCGATTTTTACGAAGAACAATCGAAGCTTTCAACGAAATAAGGCTCAATAAGAAATCCCCGCGAAATTGAATTCACGGGGATTTTTTTGTGGAAAATAAAGCCAGTAATCATTAAGCAAATAAAGCGAGAATCGCGGCCAAGTCTAATTTTTGTTGCTCTCCTGAGTGCATATTTTTCAGCGAGTACGTTCCCGTTTGAATTTCTTCTGACCCAATGATAAGCACGTATGGAATACGCTTACGGTCAGCATAATCAAATTGTTTCTTGAGTTTTGAGGCATCAGGGTACAATTCGGCATTGATACCTGCCTCGCGCAATTGACGAAGAACGCCCAATCCGTGTGCCTCGGCGGCAGCGTCAAAATTGGTAATCATCACTTGGGTAGAAACCGACTGATTTTCGGGGAATAATTGGAGTTCTTCCATCACATCATAGATGCGATCAACCCCAAACGAAATCCCCACGCCCGAGAGCCCAGGCATCCCGAATGTCCCCGTTAGGTTGTCATAACGACCACCACCCGAAATACTTCCCATTTGTACACCGTTGGCTTTTACCTCAAAAATCGCCCCCGTATAATAGCTCAAGCCACGTGCGAGGGTCACATCGAGTTCCATTTGCGGGGCTTTTAAACCAAAATTAGAGACTTTATTCCAAACCTCTTCCAACTCAGTTACCCCTTTAGTACCAATTTCAGAATCAGCCAACCACGCTTTCAAACGCTCAAAAATCGTTGATTGGTCGTTAGTTAATTCATAAATGGGCTGAAGTTTAGCGATGGTTTCCGCCGAGAATCCCCGCGACGCCAGCTCTTCTTCTACCTTTTCTTTTCCTATTTTATCCAATTTGTCGATGGCCACGCACATTGGGCCTTCCTGTCCTGGAGCGCCAATTACCTCAGCAATTCCGCTCAAAATTTTACGATTATTGATTTTTACCGTAAAATTTTCAACCCCCAAACCGCGCAACACTTCGTGAATCATCAGCACAATTTCGGCCTCACACACCAGCGAATCGGTGCCTACCACGTCGGCGTCACACTGATAAAACTCACGATAACGCCCACGTTGCGGCCGATCAGCACGCCACACAGGTTGAATTTGATAACGCTTAAAGGGCATCACCAAGTCACTACGGTTCATCACCACATAACGCGCGAAAGGCACCGTGAGGTCGTATCGTAGTCCTTTTTCCGACACCTTGAGGGTCATTTTTTTGTACCCCTCTTGCAAATCGGTTTCAGTAACTTTTTCAATAAAATTACCTGAGTTCAGAATTTTAAACAGCAACTGATCTCCTTCATCGCCATATTTTCCCATCAAAACGGAAAGGTTTTCGATAGAAGGTGTTTCGAGTGGCTGAAACCCATATCGCTGAAAAACGCGGCGAATTGTATCAAAAATGTAATTACGCTTATTCATTTGCGCGGGGCCAAAATCGCGCGTTCCACGGGCCAAAGAGGGTTTACTCATTGTTATAGTCGGTAGTTGATAGTCCACTGTCCACAGTGCTTTTTTTGAATTCAGTTCATTGACCATCGGGAGTGGGCCAATGAACTGTGGACTTTTCTAATTACAAAAGTAGCGTCTCTACCGAAAAAAAAGAGCGAAAGAGCTTACTTTTTTAAAAATGAATCCGTATTTTTGCGGCTCATTTTACAAGAAACATACAATACATTTAGATAATACGACAATGGCAGTTACTAAACTTTTGCGTAAAAGTAAGCGCAACGTAATGATTCCACAGAACAAGCAAGTGTTAATGAAACAACGCAGCTGGAAACCAGAAATTAAGAGAGTGGACGTTGAAGCTATCAAGGCTGAGTTCGCCGCTAAAGCTTAAACAATCTTGCCGCCTTGAGCGGCATTTTTCTTTTTCAGCGCAAGCTCAATCTCCTTTTGCATCTTTTTCAACTTTCGCCGCGTTTCTTGTCGGAATTGGTATTGAATCCTAAATACAATCGCCTGACCAAAAAAGCAAAGCCCTGCATTGATGACCACCAAGCTGTAGGTTCCCATCATAAACCACTGACGAAAGGGAGCGTTTGTATGCTTGAGGTGGCCTGCTTCACTAAAAACGCACAAGCCATAGCCAATCATTAATAGGCTAAGGGGTGCCAAAATGTATGATTTTGTACGCGAACTCATGCGCTTGATGAGCTTTTTACCGGGCGGTTTCGATGTTTTTGGAATCATCTTTGTTAGTGGTGTCGTAATTGGTTTTGGAATTATGGCGAAAAGTAAAAACTTTGCAGCACTTGTTGAATAAAAATTTGATAAAATTCACGAATGAAAGACGTTATTAGTTGGGTTTTGCGGCATATCCCGCGTAAGTACTTACAGTTGGTTAGTCACATTGGCGTACGTGTATTGGCTATTTTTTACAGTGGCAAGGGAGTCGAATGTAGCGTATGCGGCAGCGAATTCCGAAAGTTTTTACCTTATGGCCGCTCAGGGCGCGACAATGCTCTTTGTCCCAATTGCCTGTCGCTCGAACGCCACCGCCTGATGTATTTATACCTCCAACGCAAAACCAACTTTTTCAAAGACAACCTGAAACTTCTTCACGTAGCTCCCGAATATTGTTTTATCGACCGTTTTGAACGTTTAAAAAACATCGACTACGTCACGGCTGACATCGAATCGCCTTTGGCAAAGGTCAAAATGGACATCCACCAAATTCCATTTGAAGCCAACACCTTCGATGTGGCTTTCTGTAACCACGTCATGGAGCACGTTGACGATGACATCAAGGCCATGTCCGAGCTTTATCGGGTGCTCAAACCTGGCGGCTGGGCTATTATTCAGTCTCCGCAAGATTGGTCGAGGGCTACCACGTTTGAAGACCCCAGCATTACCGATCCCAAAGAGCGTGAAAGACTTTTTTGGCAAGATGACCACGTGCGCCTTTTTGGGCGCGATTACGGCCAACGTCTCGAAAAAGGTGGATTTAAAGTAACCGAAGATCGTTTTGTGATGGACGAACTCAGCAAAGAAGAAGCAAAGCGTTTTGCCTTACCTGGTAGCGAGATTATCTATTTTTGTCAAAAAGTATAATCTCCACCAACAAGATACAAAAGAGCCACGGGAGAAATCTCTCGTGGCTCTTCAACTAGTAGAAATATTTCCTCTTCTAAACTCACAATAGAAAAGAAACAGTGTGGATTCTTAAAAACTTATCTTGCCAATGTGTCAGTCTTCACGTCGTCTTTCTTCACTTTTATTGCACTTCTATTTTCTGACACCGTTGGTTTAAACTGACTCTTGTAATAATTGGGCAACGCCGTCGGGTTTTGTGGGCTATTACCAATGACTGGTGCGCTAAGAGCCACAATTGACTCTTGCTGAAAATTAACACTCCCTTGTCGCTTATAATTGTGTACCGACGCTACGTTGTTGTTCAATTTTAAAGGGGCTACTCGATCTTCAACCACAATGTTGGCGCTTTTTGTTGTGCTTTTTTGCGAAACAGGGCGCTTGTAGTTATGTGGTGAATTGAGTTGGGCCATGACGGATGTGGTACCTAACAATGCAACAGCTGCTATGGTTGTGATGAACGATTTCATGGTTGTAACGATTTATGATTTTTGGAATACGTCCTTCTTTTAGGACATGACAAAGGTACTACACCCATATTAGAGGCGTATTAAGGTAAGATTAGAATAGCCTTAGAATTAACAGTAATTTTAGGGATGAATGACGACTTTTTGGGTGAGTTCGCGGCCTTCAAACAGGGCTTTGAGCCAATACATACCTGCCACTGTTTGCACAGTTACTCGGCCATTGGACTGATTTACAGGAATATCACGCCCTAGTACATCATGTAGTTTTATTTGAGCCCGCTCCCACCCTGTCGGAAGTTTTAATTCAAACTCTCCCAAATTAGGGTTAGGAGAAATATGTAGTTCGGCTTCGGTCGTTCCATCCACTCCCAACGGCAGCATTACCTCCACCGTCAAAGGGGGTGATGTACGGCTGCATCCATCGCGACTTACTTTCACCGAAAAAGCGCCACTTTCGGCTGTTTCATAGCTCGACGCCACCGCTCCCGCAATTTCCTGTCCATTTTTCAACCATTGATAGGTTAACCCTGCACCTTCATTGGCTTGCAATTTGGCTTTGTTGGGCGCATATACGGGTGGGTTTGTCACCAAAGTCGCAGAGGCATTGGGGGTTGATTTTATTTCAATGGTTGAAGAAAGTGAGCTTGTTCCACAAACTGAATCAGAGACCATTACGCGATAAACACCTTCGGTGGTGGTTTCAAAAGTAGATTGACGATTGGTGATGATTGCCTGCCCGTCGCGCTGCCACTGGTACGTCAGAAAGCCCAACGAATCGGCGTTTGCTTCTAATTTAACCGTTTGTCCTCCGCACAAAGATGGCGAAGTTGTGGCCAAGGTAGCCGTCAATTGGGTATAACAAGGGCGCATTATTTTAATGACAGAAGTAGCGTAGCTAACATTACTTTGGTTTCCCATGCTGGCATTTTTACTCATCGTAATCACCTGAGACGTCAGCAAGTAGGCGCCTTTTGTCTCCTTAGAGGGGTACGCCCCCGCCATGAAACGCACCTGATAATTGGGCTCACCGACGGGCGCATTGATGGGAGTTTTCCAAAGTAATTTCCCTTCTTTTGTATATTTACTAAGCATAAATGTGTTCGCAACATCCAAGTTCCACGCGCCCAGATAAACACTTGCCGTCGGATTTTTTGTTGAAAATGTTTCAGTTACCAACAAACCCCCATCTAGGTCCTCACTCACAACGGCACGAGCAGTCGCTCGGTTTATCGTCCACGCGATTTCACCTTGTGGATTAACGGCATACAATTTATCCAATGTTGTTCCATAAAACCAGCCATTGCTTCCTTCCATCAGATGAAAAAGTGACAGTTTTGTTTTTTCAGCACCCGTTGGAGAAACAATCGTTAAATTATACTGATTCAGGTATTGGGTATAAGCAATGATGTTCCCCGTTGAAGTAATTTTTAACTGATCAACGTACGGAGGCATCTGATAACTCCACTCACGCGTCCCTGTTTTACTATATTTGGCAAAAAACGTATTCAAAACATTACGGCAATACAGCACAAAACCATCATCAGCCGTTTTTTGAATTTCTACCCCCATATTACTATTCAAATTGGGAATCGAAATCACCACTTCGTTTACTTTCGCGCCCTCTGCTGAAAACGTCAACACTCGCCCCAACGAATCGCGCTGCGTCAAAACATACCATTGTCCTTGCGTATCCGTCCCCACTACTTTGGTGTACGTCAGTGGCGATTCAATACTGGCACTCCACTTTTCGATTCCGTTTCCAGTAAGCACCTTCAAGTCAGTCTGCTGAGAAATAATTGTGTTAAAATTATTGATGTCCCGTACGGTTTTTGAGCTAATAAACGCCGTTTCTTCTCCTTGATACATCGGAGTGACGGTAGCACTTTCGCGCCAAGTGGTTTCATTTTGGGTTCGGTTATAGTTGGCCGTAGCAACTGCCCAAACCCGCTTCCCTTGCGCATCGTACCGAACGAGGCTATCGCTATAATCCCCGATTGTCGCCGTGGTACTCATGATAAGTGCGCCATTTGACAGTGGGTTGACTGAGCTAATATAAGCTGGTTGCGATTGGGTAACCTTTCCTATCTCATCGAAATTAGGGGAATAATAGGTACTGGTTGTATAAAACTTATTGGTAGCCTCGTCCCAACCACCGCTTAATTTGGTTGAATATCCTTTCACAAAAGCCCATGCGCCGCCTTGCGAAGGCATATAACTGCCTTCTGTTTTGTAAAGGCTATCGCGGACAATGCTTCTATAAACAATGGAAGTACTGCACTTAGAAGCACAAAGACGGTACGGGAAACTAAAAAGTATATTGCCGTTGGGCGTTGCCTTACTCACAGGCCATCCCAGGGCAACCTCACCCAACAAAGAGGCTCCGTAGGCTTTTTCCCATTGTTTAGAAACTTCTAGGGATGACTGTGCCCAAAGTGAACATATACTCAGGGCAACAAAGAGGGGGGTAAACAATAATCGTTTCATAGTATAAATATTAAAAACGGTGTAGGGAAATGTTACTATTCAATTAAATTAGACGCATTTCACAATAAAATGGTTGGAAAGTACAAAAAAAGAGCCGATTCCAAGGAATCGGCTCTTGCTCTCAATATTGTTGTAAGCTTACCAGCGCTTTTTATAATCGTTATCACGACCACCGCCGCCGCCGTAACCACCGCCACCGCCACGGTTACCACCGCCGCCGTAGCCACCACCGCCACCGCGGTTGCCACCACCGAAACCACCTCCACCCGTGCGTGGACGATCTTCGCGTGGGCGAGCCTCGTTTACAACGAGTACTTTACCTAAAAACTCATAACCATTAAGTTGTGAAATCGCTTGATTTCCTTCTTCATCGTTAGGCATCTCGACAAACGCAAAACCACGGCTTTTGCCTGTGAACTTGTCCATAATAATGCGGGCAGACGATACCTCCCCAAATTCCGCAAATAATTCGTTTAATTCGTCATCGTTCGCCTTGAACGGGACATTTGCTACATAAATGTTCATTGTGCATTAATTTGATATAATGTGACTTGGTGCGCTATGGACGGCCTTCGATCTAATACTCCGTCTAGCAAATGACAAGTACACAGCAAGTCGAGAGAAACAGAGAAACTACCTATAGCGAGACAAATATAAAAGTAATTTCGGCTTTATTCATAAAAGCAAGAATGTTTTTTGAACTTTTTTAAAGAGAGAAGCAACCCTCGTTCACTTTTTTGCGTACATATAGTTGCAAGCCAAAGGTATTGGTCAAATACTTTTAGTTTGTAGGCATATCATGCCTTATTATTTGAGGAACGCACACGCGAAAGTCGTGGACGGCAGTTGCTGTCCACGACTTTTTTTTATGCCCTCGGTGCTTCTTCTCATTGTTATCTTTTTTCAAAAATTGATAGCTTTGCAAAAAAGATACGAACCGAACGTTTATTTCAATCCCCCTAACGCTTATTTCCAACACATGGCTTCATTCAAAATAGCAGGTGGGCATTCATTGAAAGGTGAGATTACTCCCCAAGGTGCCAAAAACGAAGCATTGCAAATCTTATGTGCTGTCTTACTGACCAAAGAACCTGTTACTATTCATAATATTCCCAATATCAGAGATGTAAACCAACTCATTGATTTATTGGGAGATTTGGGGGTAAAACGCACCCGTTTGAGCGACTCATCCATTCGCTTTGAGGCTTCTGATGTCAACCTCGAATTCATGGAAACCGAAATGTATCGCCAAAAAGCTGCCGCTCTTCGCGGGTCGGTGATGCTTTTAGGCCCCATGTTAGCGCGTTTCAAAAAAGGGCGTATTCCTCGTCCGGGTGGTGACAAAATTGGCCGCCGCCGCTTGGATACTCACTTTTTGGGATTTGAACGTTTGGGTGCAAAATTTGAATACGATGCCAACGACGGCGGATTTTATCAAGTGGACGCCAGCGGGCTGAAGGGTGTTTATATGTTGCTCGACGAAGCATCTGTCACTGGTACAGCCAATATTGTGATGGCGGCCGTGATGGCAGAAGGCGTAACTACCATTTATAACGCCGCTTGTGAGCCTTATTTGCAACAACTTTGTAAAATGTTGAACCGCATGGGCGCAAAAATCTCAGGCGTAGGATCCAACTTACTTAGCATCGAAGGGGTTTCTGAACTCTTTGGAACGGAACATACCATGCTCCCAGACATGATTGAGATTGGCTCGTTTATCGGATTGGCGGCCATGACCAAAAGTGAGATTACCATCAAAAACTGCTCAGTGCCTGATTTGGGCGTTATTCCAGGTGTTTTCCAAAAATTGGGTATTCAAATGGAATTCCGAGGCGACGATATTTTTATCCCTTCTCAAGAACACTACGAGGTAGAATCGTTTATCGACGGCTCGATGCTGGTTGTGGCCGATGCACCTTGGCCAGGTTTTACGCCAGACTTATTGAGTATTGTTTTGGTAACAGCCATTCAGGCCAAAGGCACGGTTCTTATTCACCAAAAAATGTTTGAAAGCCGCTTATTCTTTGTGGACAAACTGATTGAAATGGGTGCCCAAATCATTCTTTGTGACCCACACCGTGCCACAGTCGTTGGGCTTAACCGCGCTACGCAGCTTCGTGGTATCCGCATGACCTCCCCCGACATCCGTGCGGGAGTATCGTTGTTGATTGCTGCTTTGTCGGCCAAAGGAGTGAGTATTATTGATAACATCGAGCAAATCGACCGTGGTTATCAGAATATTGACACCCGTCTCAATGCCATCGGCGCTGACATTGTTCGGCTTTAGTACGATTTGACTTTAACACGTAATCCAATACCATCGCTGCCGAAAGGCACATTTTAACAAACCAACATGATACGCAAATTAGTACCGCTTTTTAGTCTTGTTTCGTTAGTCGTAAAAAGCCAAACCGTTTCTTTAAATGACCTGAGCTCCTTCAAAAACCCCTCTGCCAACTGGTCAATTGTAGGAGATGCCGTAGTTGACCTTGCTCAAAACAATGCCATGAGCACCACTGCGGGGAAGGGTGTGTTGGCTTGTATTCATCCCAAAGGAAAATACGGTCGTCAGTACGATTTACTCTCCAATTTTGAACACGGTGATGCCGACGTAGAGTTTGACTTTATGATGGCCAGAGGCTCCAACTCAGGCTTTTACCTACAAGGTCGGTACGAAATCCAATTATTTGATAGCTGGGGCGTACGTCAACCCCACGCGCACGACTTGGGTGCTATCTATGAACGTTGGGATGAATCTAGACCAAGTGGACAAAAAGGATATGAAGGCTATGCCCCTCGCATGAATGCCAGCAAAGCACCAGGTTTGTGGCAGCACATGAAAATCATTTTCCAAGCGCCTCGTTTCGACGGTGCTGGTAAAAAAATCGCCAATGCAAAAGTCTTAAAAATTGAGGTCAACGGCATCACAGTTCAGGAAAACGTAGAACTTGCTGGCCCTACCCGTGGCAGTCTTGACGGAGAAGTAGCCAAAGGCCCCATTCTTATTCAGGGAGACCACGGCTGCGTAGCTTTCCGTAACCTATCGGTGAAGCAATACGGCGAACAAGTGCCTCAATTGAAAGACCTAAAATACGCTCAGTACGACGGGATTTTCATGGCCGAGCCTGATTACAGCAAAACCAAATTGGTCAAAGAGGGTTCGTTGGAAAAACTTACGTACGATGTCGCCAACAAAGACAACGGCTATCTGTTGCGTTTTACGGGAAAATTGGTTGTACCTGTCGCTGGAGAGTATCGTTTCCAAACCGTACACAACGGTGGTAATGGCATCCTTCGGGTAAACAACGAAGAAATTTTAAAATGGAAATGGTGGGATGGTCAGGCCAAAGTTACCTTGCCAGCAGGCGAAGTACCATTTGAGTACGTTTACAACAAAAATACCGACTGGGCAAAATCATCGCTCGGTTTGTCGATAGAAAGTGACTTTAACCGTGCCATCGAATTGCAAGGATTGGGATCTGTTAACCTTAGCAGCCCTACCAACCCTATTCTTGTTGCGCCAGGCAGCACGCCAGTAGTTCACCGTAGCTTTTTCCGTAGTTTCAACGAAAACGTTTCACACGGGATTTCGGTAGGTGAGCCAACAGGCATCCATTACGCCGTCAACCTAGAAAAAGGAGCATTGGCTCGCGTGTGGAAAGGCGATTTCTTGGACGTGACACCCATGTGGAACGACCGTGGCAATGGCATGAGCATTCCTCAAGGAAGCGTTTTGAATCTTAGCAACCAACCTACTTTGGCCTTGATTGCCAGTGACCAAACGGCTTGGCCTGCTTCATACGGCGAAACCGATGGCTTCCGTCAACGCGGATACGAAATCGACGCCGCAGGTCGTCCTACGTTCAAGTACGACGTAGCTGGCGTAAAAGTTGAAGACCAAATTCGCCCAGACGCTGATAGCAAATTCTTGAACCGCGAGCTTCGCATTACAGGAACTATTCCTGCGACGTTGAAATGCCGTTTGGCAATGGGAAAAGAAATTGTAAAAATCAGCGACAATACCTTTGTTGTCGATAAAAGTTACTATATTCAAGCTGACGGAGCGGCTATCCGAACCATTGGCGGAAATCAAGAGTTAGTAGTGCCAGCAGCGTCAAAAATCAATTATTCGCTGATGTGGTAACTAAACCTAACTTATGAAATATCGCTACCGAACGCTTGCTTTCTTATTCGCTCTTTCCATTATTACTTTTCTTGACCGCGTTTGCATGAACGTCGTCAGTAAATACGTAAAAGCGGATTTAGGTTTAAACAACCAAGAATTAGGCTGGATTTTAGGCGCATTTTCATTGGCATACGCATTATTTGAAATCCCAACGGGGGCCATGGGCGATCGCCTTGGCCCCCGTCGTGTTTTAACGCGGGTCGTACTTTGGTGGTCTGGTTTTACAGCACTGACGGGCACGGCCTTCAACTTTCTTTATCTACTTGTTGTCCGCTTTTTATTTGGTATGGGCGAGGCTGGCGCCTACCCCAACGCCACCATTGCCATTTCGCGCTGGTTTCCTGCCATCGAGGTAGGCCGTGCCCAATCTGCCATTTGGGCGGCGGGGCGCATCGGCGGGGCGCTTACTCCCCTGCTGGTCATTCCGTTGGTTCATGCGGTGGGTTGGCGCTGGGCGTTTGTCGTATTAGGAGCCGCAGGAGCGCTTTGGGCGTTGGCGTGGTTTATTTGGTTCCGCGACGAACCCAGCACCATGGAAGGCATTTCTGAAGAAGAAATTCAGGAGATTGAAACGGGCAGAAATCTCAAACAGACCGACCACGCCATTCCTTGGAAGACCATCATTCTCAATCCCGACATCTGGGCGTTGATGTTGATGTGTCATTTGTTTTTTTACGGCTCCTATTTCTTCACCAACTGGTCTTCTACCTATTTTCAAGAAGGCCGCCACATGACCGAAGAACAGTCAAAAAACTTCATTTCACTGTCGTATTTTTTGGGGGCTATTGGCTGCATAGTAGGCGGTATTCTAAGCGATTTTTTGACAAAAAAATACGGTTTAAAAGTAGGCCGTCGCGCCGTGGCTCTCACGGGTTTGGGCTTATCCAGTTTCTTTTTCTTAGCCGCTGGCCTTACGCCCGACGACCAGTTGGCAGGTTATTTATTAGCCATTTGTGTGTTGACCAAAGATTTGGCGCTACCCGTTGCTTTTGCGGTGTGTGTGGATATTGGCAAACGAAATGCAGGAACGGTAGCTGGCTCAATGAATTTTGCGGGACAAATGGGCGGTTTTTTCATCACGATTATTTTTGGGATAGTGGTCGAAAACACCAAAAACTTCAACATTCCCTTGTTTCTTATTGCGGGCTGTTTGTTTGTGGCCGCGCTGCTTTGGCTAAAAATTGACCCGACGAAAACGGTGAATTTGAAAGAAACCTAAATCTTTCACCTTGAGCTACTACAAATGTTTCGCCTCTACCGAGGCTACTTTGAATTACCCTAGAACTTTTGCTTAACGATTAACCTTACCGACAAAAAGCAAGAGCAGCCCCATGTCATAGAGCTGCTCTTTTTGTATTTCTAACAATGGTAGATATAGTTTAAATGGCCGCGTAATAGGCTGTCATCGCTAAAATTAGTACCCTGGATTTTGCTTAATCTTGGATGGATTAATATCTATCTGGCTTTGCGGAACGGCAAAAACGAGGTTATTTTCAGTTAAACTGGCTTTAATGCCAATCGCTTGTGCCTTGGCCGTAAGTACGGGAATGGCGCGGCCTGTTCGTACCAAATCAAACCAACGATGTCCTTCAAACGCCAGCTCCATACGACGCTCTTGCTCGATAGCTAGGCGCATTTCGGCCTGATTTAAAGTGCCTTTTGCCGCTAATCCCGCTCTTTGTCGAATGCGGTTAAGATAAGGCAGTGCCTCCGCAGGTTTGGCCGTTTCGTTGAGAGCTTCGGCATACATCAACAACACATCTGCGTAGCGCAACACAGGAAAATTATCTTCCGAATCACCACTGACAGTTGGAGCATCCGAATATTTACGGACGTAATTGTACTCAACGCGCACTCCTTGGGCGTTGGTATAACCCGTTGCCATTGAGGCATTTTGGCGCAAATCTCCCGCTTCGTAGGCATTTACAAAATCGGCGGTAGGGCGGTTGTTTCCTCCTCCTCCAAACTGCACCACCGAATTACCAGAATTTTCGGGAGCGTAGGTATTAGGAAGGCCGTTGCCTTCTCCGATTGAGCCTTTTTTGTATTGAATATCAAAAATCGATTCTTTATGATTTTTGTTGGCCGCTTTGAATACATCTGCGTAGTTGGGCAACAAATCATATACAGCACCGTCGATGACCTCTTTGAGCTTTGTTGCTGCCTCGGCGTATTGTTTACGGGTCAAATATACTTTTCCGAGCAACGATTTGGCCGCACCTTTGGTCGCACGCCCTACATCAACGCCTGTATATCGGTCAGGAAGGCTTGCTTCGGCTTCAGTCAAATCTTTGACGATTTGGGCATATACATCTGTTACCGCCGCTCTGTCAAAGTTATATCCTTCGGCAGGGTCGGTGGTTTCTTTCAGCACCAAAGGCACGTCGCCAAATACCCTTACTAAGTTAAAGTACATCAGTGCCCGCAAAAACTTGGTTTCACCAACAACCCGCTTTTTAAGGTTCTCATCCATCGTAACTGCGGCAATCCGATCAAGAATAGCATTCGCACGGTAAATACCACGGTAGCCGTCGTTCCAGCGAGTAGCTAAGAAAGGGTTGGTAGTACGTAGATAAAACTTATCAAACTCATCTTGGTCAGTAACCGAACCTGACAATACGGGTGTAGTATCGTCGGATGGTATTTCTGAAACTACGTAGTAACTGCCATATTGCCCCGACGACTGAAGTGAACCATAGGTCGCATTGAGGGCAATCACCATGTCATTGCCAGTTTTATAAAAAGTAGCAGTACTGGTAGAGGAAATAGGGGCAAGCGCCAAAAAACTCTCTTTACAACCGCTCAAACTTAATACGACGGCGGTAAGGTATATGTATCTTCTTTTCATTGTGTTACCGTTTTTGGGATTAGAAACCGATATTCAAACCTATGGTGTACGTACGCGCCAATGGATACGAGCCATAATCGACGCCACCCGTAAGGGCGTTTTCGTAACCACTCACTTCAGGATTGAAGCCTAGGTATTTGGTGGAAGTAAAGGCATTTTGGATACCACCATACAATCGAAGGCTTTGGATTTTAACGCGTTCGAGGGTTGCTTTTGGCAAGTTATAACCTAGGGTGATATTACGAACTCGGAAGTAACTTGCACTCTCAACCCAACGACTCGAAATAGCATTGTTGTTGCCCGTCGTTCGTTGATTGGCACGAGGGACAACCCCGTTGCCAGGGTCTTGCGGTGAACGCCAGCGATTGAGTACGGTCGATAATTGATTTTGACTTCCCTCTAAGTTTTCAATAAAACGGCGGCTCAAGTTTAGAATCTGCCCACCTTGTATTCCTTGAACGGTAATTCCAAGGTCAAAACCTTTGAAAGACAAGGAATTTGTCATACCATAAATAAAATCAGGCTGGTTATTTCCGATAATCGTGCGGTCATCAGCATTGATTTTACCGTCGTTGTTGATATCCGCAAACTTCACGTCACCAGGGCGCGCCGTGGCATCGTGTGGGTAGCTGTCCAAATCGGCTTGGTCTTTAAAAACACCCAATTGCTGATAGCCGTAGAAGTTTCCAAGTGGTTTGCCAATCACTGTAATGTTGGTTTCCCCCACACCCGTACCACTTCTAATGGCATCGCCTGTGGGCCCGAGTGCCAATACTTTGTTGCGGTTAAACGAAATATTCAAATCTGTCATCCATTTCAAGTTGCCCGTGGTGTTGCGAGTGACAAGGCCAAATTCCATTCCTTTATTTTCAACTTTACCAATATTACGGCTGGCAGTTGAGAAACCTGTGAGGGTAGGTACTTGTACCGAAAGTAGCAAATCGGTGGTAGTTCTTGAATAATAATCGGCAGTGAAGAAGATTCGATTTTTCCATAAACCTAACTCCAAACCAATATCTGTTTGACGGCTTTTTTCCCAAGTTAGGTTGTCGTTGCCGATGGTAGAAGTAGCCAAACCATTGACAAGCGCATTTCCGAACACGTAGTTATCTGCCCCCAAAATACCGATTGAGCCATAATTAGAAAAGGCATTGTTTCCCGCCAAACCATAACTTACCTTGAGTTTCATTTCTGATATGGTCGGAATGTTTTTCATGAATGGCTCTTCCGTAACGCGCCAACCAATAGACGCCGAAGGAAAAATACCGTAGCGTTGATTGGCTCCAAAACGCGATGAACCGTCGCGACGAATAGAAGCATTGACCAAATAGCGGTCTTTGTAAGTATAACCTACCCGTGCAAAATAAGAAGCCAACGACCACTGATCGCGCAAAGAGCTACCACCGATGATAACGCCCGCATTGACTGTACGTACAATATCATTGGGGAATCGGTTAGCATTGACACTATTTGACTCAAAATCATTTTTTTGTGATTCAAAACCCACCAAAGCATCCAGATAGTGATTGGCCATTAAGCTTACATTATAACCTAAAGTATGGCTTGTAACCCAGTTGATGGATTGGCGCGTAGCCGAAGACCCCGAATTGGCGTTGGGAGGCAACAATTGATTCAGAGGAATGGCCGATGTCTGGAATTGATTTTGACGGAAATAATTTAAGTCAGCGCCAAAAGTAGCCCGATATTTAAGGGTTTTCCAGATGGTCAAATCTGCGTATGTATTGCCCAACAAGCGCAATGTAGTGGCCGTATTGTCTAACTCCGTAATGTTAGCCACGGGATTGGTAACCCCCGCCCAATCATAAGCTCCTGCAATCGAAGCTTGGGAGTTGTAAGTCACGCCATCGGCTTGGTAAATAGGAATGATAGGTGCTTGCGATAAAGCGGCGTTGATGACACCATTGCTTGCCCAGTGGCCATCCGAATTGACGCGGCGCTCGGTCGTAAAAGAAGGGCTAACGCTCATTCCTATTTTCAATTTTGGCGACAATTGGGCGTCGATATTGGAACGAAACGTGTAGCGTTTTAACCCCGAAGTATTGATAATACCGTCTTGTTTCAAATAATTTCCCGAAACCATGTACTGTATTTTTTCAGTTCCTCCCGAGCCCGACAGTTGGTAGCTACTGATGGGTGCTTGTCTAAAAATCAGGTTTTGGTAGTCGTATGAATTCAAAGAGGCAGGGTTGTCAAAGTCGATGCCAGGGTATTCGCCGCGTGGGTAGCGATAGCGATTTCCAGCAGCGCGTACGCTGTTGAGGTCAGAAGCCTGCGCACCCGTTACGCGCTCTAAATAAGCATTGTTGGAGGCTTCTTTGCTAAATTCCGCAAATTGTTGGGCATTGAGCATGTCCATTTTTTTGCTGATTTCTTGCACGCCAGTATAATAATCAAAATTGATACGACTACGTCCTGCCTTACCTCGCTTGGTCGTAATCATCATTACCCCGTTGGCTCCTCTTGAACCAAAAATAGCGGTGGCAGAGGCATCTTTCAGGACATCGACACTTTCGATATCGTTGGGGTTCATTAGGTTAAGACCGCTACCATTGGTTAAATCGCCTGAGTTGAGGGGTTGCCCATCCACTACAATCAACGGCCCATTTCCTGCGCTGATTGACCCAAATCCTCGGATTTTGACCGAAGGACTGTTGCCAGGTGCACCTGTGGTTTGCTGAATCAACACTCCAGGTAGTTTTCCAGCCATCCCTTCTGCCACGTTGGTCACGGGCATATCTTTGATGTCCTGTGCGCTGATAGAGGCGATAGAACCCGTTACGTCTTTCCGATTTTGGGTACCATAACCCACCACCACGACTTCGCTCAGGGCTTTGACGTCCACTTTCAAGGTAACATCTACGGTAGTACGGCTCCCAACGGCAACTTCTTGGGCTTCATAACCAACGAAACTATACACCAACGTGACATTCCCTTCTGGAATACTGAGGTTGTACTTACCATCGCTGTCTGTAATAGCACCTTTGGCTGTGCCTTTGACCACCACACTTACCCCAGGCAACCCTCCCCCACTTTCATCGATTACTTTTCCGATTATTTGTCGGTCGATGGGGGCGAATTCGTTTGGGTGGACAGACGTTTGATTGGGCGTGGCCGTTTTTTCAACTTTTACACGTTTGAGTAAAATGCGATTACCTGCTACTTCGTATGCCACTTCCATGGGCGTAAGTAAGCTTTCAAGTACAACTGCCAAGCGTTCGTTGTTAACCGCTAGAGATACACGCCGCGTGCTTTTTATCACGTTGGAGCTGTACATAAATTGCACATTTGTCGTTTTTTCGATGCGCTGAAGCACTTTTTTGATTTCAGCGCTTTCAAAACTTAGCGTGAGTCGTTGATTCAGGAGTTCCTGAGCGTGCATTTTGTGGGCATGAGATATGCTCAAAAATAGCACAGCAACCATCAGTTGCGTCAAAGTAAACCTCATAATTCGAAGCCAAAATTGACCAGTAAAAAGGTTTTGCATAAATTTGTCTGGGTTTATAACATTGGTTTTGAGACATTCATCTTCACTACCATCTTTTTTTAGATAGCTTAGACACACATTTGAAAAAAGTTAAATCCAAATCGGCCGTGCTGGAACCACTGCCGATTTTTTTTTAGATACATCCTTGGGCGTCAAAGATGATTTGGCCGTCCACAATCTCGTAGGTTGCCCCCGTGATTTTACAGAGTAAATTAAGTTTATCATATAAGGATTCGTTTGAAAGCGTTGCGGTGATTTTACAGTTTTTAAGGCTTTCATTGTCAAACTGAAAATGAATTCCATAAGCTTGTTCTAATTGATTTAAAACTTGCGGTAGTGGACTTTCGTCATACTCGTAGTGATTTATAATGGCTTCGGGGCGCAATACAATCGGTGCTAACACCAATGTTTTACTGAGTTGTTTTTCTTTTTCTTCAAAAACCGCCGCTTGGTTAGCCGTCAATATCACGCCTTTGGTGGTGGTCATCACAGCAGGGGTTTTCTCATCAATTGAATACACCGAAACTTTTCCCGACCGTACTTGCACCGTTACGCGATTATCTGATTTGTAAGCTCTTACCGTAAAAACAGTTCCCAATACTTTGGTGGTTAGCTTACCTGTTTGTACCAAAAATGGTTCTTTTTTCTTTACTACTTCAAAAAGTGCCTCGCCCGTCAGAAACACTTCGCGGTTTTCACCCGTGAATTTCGGCGCGTATTTTAATCGACTATGAGGGCTAAGTTTGACGGTGGAGCCATCCTGTAGGGTCAACATTAAGAAACCCTCCGTTTCGTTCACCGTTTCGGCCAGTGAATTGTCAAACGCAGTAATTGAACCCATCAGTGGCGTTTTTTCGTACACATTCATAGCCCACCAAGCGCCAAAGGAAAGAATTACGAAGGCCATGACCGCCGCAAATTGATAGAGGGGACGCTGCCACCAAACCCGTACGGGAGTTGATACGTCTTGGTCAGAAGGTTTGGTGATTTTTTCCAAAAACTGAGTTACTTCCTGGCGAACTTCTTTTTCGGAGAGTGATTCGGGCGCTACATTCATGGCCCGAATAAGCAACTCCGCTTGACGAATGTCCGCCTTTTTTTCGGGATGTTGTTGTAGAAAGTGCATCCAAAAACCCTCATCGCCTCCTTTTCCACGCACCCAATCTCGGAATGAGTCGTCTTTAACAAAATCTAAGGCGTTATATTCTTCGTATTTTTTCATTTGATTGGTGTAATGCTTTTCAGTTAATTTCCCAAAGGCTCCGATTGATTATCTCACCCACATGGCTACCAACAACAAGTTGAGTCCCACCTGCCAGTGTTTTCTTAAACTTGTGAGTGCCTTTTGAAGTAAATTATACAGCGATTGGCGGCCGATTTGCATGGTTTCGGCAATTTGATCGTAGCTCAAATCTTGGTAAAATCGTAGATAAATAAGCTCTTTTTGACGTTCGGGCAATTGTCCCAATACGTGTTCCAATCGTTTGAGTTGATATACTTCATACTCGTCCTCAATCATGCGCAGGTCGGCAGAAAACAACACATCAAAATCGTAGTCGTCGTTTAATTCGTAAAAATGATTGTGTTGTTTTGACAACTCCCTCAACAACTTCGTTTTGAGCGACTTCAGCAAATAAGCCCGCACATTTTCAACCTCTCCGATGGTCGCATGTATTTGCCAAAGACTCAAAAAAAGCTCTTGGATACAGTCTTTCACCATCTCCCGTTCGGGACAAAAGCGCACTCCCCAATGAAATAAATCGGAGTAATTCAACTGCATCAATTGCGCCAGCGAAGTGGGGTCACCTGCGCGGTAATCTTGCCAGAGTTGTTGGGTATGTTCGTCTTTGGGTCTGGGTTTCATGGGTTCAAATGGGACCTTTAATGACACGAGACCTAAAAGCAACAAACCTAACCCTTGAATTATGAATTTTTTGATAAAATTTTGAACAAAGGCATTCAAAATTGTTTGTAGTCTCCTCTTTGGTAAGTGTTGCGCAGCACTATCAGTATTAAAATCAGCACCAATCTGCGTACGCCAACTCTCACAAATACTTTTTCATATACGCAATAAAATGCGCCCAATCCGTAGGTAAAACGGTATGGCCTCCTTCGTGCATAAAATACCCCAACTCATTCATCAACAGCGAAGTATCACCTGCGGCGGGCATAGCCGATGTAGCAGGGGCTTGTTTGTTAAACAATTGATATACAGGACTGGCTGCTTGGGCCGACAAAAACTCACCTTTAGGATCTGACCAATAATCGGTGCTTCCTGTCTGTAATAATAGCGGACGCGGGGCCATCAATGCCACCAAGGCATGGGCATCAAAAGGCAATTTGTCTAACTGCGTTGCATAACTATGGTATTTCGGGGCAAACTGGTACAAATACCGCGACGGATCGGTAATGTGCTGCACCGTTTCTCCGTAATTGCGCCGTGCGAGTGCCGCCCCACCTTCTCCCGAAATACTCGCGATTACCATCTTAAAACGGGTATCGTGAATGCCTGCCCACAGCACCGTTTTACCTAACCGCGAAGCACCTTGAAGAGCTACCCGCTTACTATCGATTTGCTTATCAGTTTGAAAATAATCCATGGCACGGCTCAATCCCCACGCCCATGCCGAAATCGCCCCCCATTCATTTTCATTCACGTCGGTCTGCCCAGCTGGTAAATATTTACTTCTGATACCGTACTTAATTCCGTCTTTAAAATCGGGCTCAATGTCGCCGTAATAAACCATTGCAAAGCCGATGCCTGCGTCAATAAATTGCTCTACGTTTATTTTACCAAATGCACTGGGCTTGTCTGCTTTTATTCTTTTCCCCTCCCGCGACCAAATTGTCCCCACCAAAAGTCCACTATCCTCAATCACCTGATTGTAAGCCGCAAACGAAATCGACAACAACAAAGGCGAAGGTTTGATAGCGGCTACAGGAAGATACACCACCAAGTTCATTTTCCAATCTGAAGTATCTTTTGTAAAATAAACCGTTACTTGTTTGCGTAAAGCCTTCCCGCCAAATGCCAGTGTTCCTTTATCAAAAACGTTAAAACTCATCGCTTTGGGGCGAGCTGGCATTTTCCCAAACTGAATTTCTTCGACCCATTTCAGTAATTCTGGGCGGCGTTTTTTCGCCCATATTTTCGATGAGGTTACCCTTTGGCCGTCTGAGCAGGTCAACAAACGGGGCAAGTTGTAAGCTGCCACCGAATCTTCTTGATAATTGACAGGTATTCCCGCCACCAACGTAGGCCGATTAGCAGGTTGCTGGGCCAATCCAAACATCGAAAATAAACTAAGAAGGGCTGTAAACGTTGCTTTTTTCATGTAGGGCGACATTATCTTTTTCTTTTCACAAAAAGTGAAAATTCAGAATCAACTACTTCTTATCTTGGGAAATAGGCACCAAACTTCTAATTCCCCTTATTTTTGCAAAAAACAAAAAAACGAATGGCATTTCAGCGTAAAAGTACTTTTGGGCAAACGTGGTGGGGACAACAATGGATCAATCTACTGGAAGGTCTCGATGAAAGCGGGCGATTGGCCAGAGGTCGTACGTATGCCAACAATGGCTCCGTCCAAAGCATCGCGTTTGAGGGCAATAAAATAGCGGCGCGGGTAAAAGGCACCAGCCCTCGACCTTACAAGATTTCGTTCAATATCGACCCACTCTCCCCGTCTGACAAAGCCCGATTGCTGAGTTTGATTACTGAAAATCCGCTGTATTTGACGCAATTGCTGAATCGTCAGCTACCTTCGGAGTTGTTCAACGACTGTCAACATCAAGGAATTTTTCTATTTCCGCGTTCGTGGGAGGCTTTTCATTCCGATTGTTCGTGTCCCGACTGGGGCGACCCTTGCAAACACCGCGCGGCGGTGCTGTTTTTGGTCGCTAATGAAATTGATAAAAACCCTTTTTTGATTTTTGAACTCCGTGATTTTGATTTGTTCAAAAGCTTGGAAACGTTGGGGTTTGCATCGTCTGACCAAAAAGACGTAGAAACGCTCGACGTAGCCGATATTCGCCAACCGTTTGAAGGCTCAGAAGAAATGGTTTTTCAGCCAAACGAAGCCTTATATACCCCGCTGGATTTTTCGACGCTTCCCGATATTTCGGACAATTTATTGTCACTTTTAGGTGATAAACCTTTGTTTTACCGAACGGGTAATTTTAAACAGGTTTTACAAAAGTTTTACATTAATACCGCCAAAAAAGCGCGCGAACTTGCCGTTTCCGAAGAACCGAGTGAGCAAGAGTATGACAAAGATTTGGACGCGGTAGAAAGCGGCGAAATCATCATGGACGAAGCACTGGGCTTTTTGCAGGCCAATTTCAGAGATACCCGCGAGCGAGTTGTGTTTCAATTTGACGAACTCCCCAAGTTTATTGATTGGATTCATCACTTGCCTTCGTCGCAGTTGCCGCAGCTCTCTCCTACCCTCAAAGGGCTTTATTTTTTGAATCGTTTGGCGCTCAAACTTCTTGAACGCGGCGCCATTATTCCCCAATTGCTACGTGCCAAACTCAAGCGAGAATACCATTTGGTGCGTTGGATACCTGCCACTGTCAACGAACAAGTAGCCACCCTAACGGCTCACGTACGGGCTGTGTTGCCTCCCGAAATTCTTTATTATAAAATTGGGAAACGTGACATCTTTATTCCCACCGAAACCGATTTTATGAATGCCCTGTCTTCGCTCATTTTGACCGAACGCATACGGCAATTCAACGACCATTTTGACTACAAAGCCACCGACACCGACGATTTATTTTTTAGAAGCTCAATGGTTTTCTTTGGAGGTTTTGAATCCCGCGAAATCCCGAGTAATATTCAGTTATGGTTAAATAAATTTTTCATTGCCCAACGCGATTACGTGCCGTTGGTGCAAGTAGAAGAACTGGAAGAGGGTTTTAAGGTCAATCTGTTTGTGGAACATAAAAGGTCTGAACTCGGCATCCCGATTCCCCTCCAAACGTTCATGACCGAACGCAACTATGCGCCCGTACGCATCGGGGTGATGCGCGACCTTTCGATGATGGCGGAGCATTTTCCGCAACTTAATCAACTGATTGCCAGCAATGGAACAAAAACATTGCAGTTCGACTCCGAGGTATTTGCCGACATTCTCCTGAAGATTTTGCCAACGATTCGACTGTTTGGCATCAAAATTCAGTTACCAAAATCGCTCCAAAAATTGCTTCGTCCGCAGCTTACCATG
Source organism: Runella limosa DSM 17973 (assembly GCF_000482465.1). GTDB lineage: Bacteria > Bacteroidota > Bacteroidia > Cytophagales > Spirosomataceae > Runella > Runella limosa. The sequence continues at coordinate 22,933 of NZ_KI519428.1, read as the reverse complement.
ACGCTCGACAGCGAAGACGATGGCAAAGTTGCGGCTTCGTCGATTATCAGTTTGGAAAATATGCTCAAGTTCCGCTGGGAAGTAGCCGTGGGCGAAGAACACATTGATACCCAAAGCTTTGTACGGATGATTGAAAACTACCGAGGTTTGGTAAAAATCAAAGACCAGTACGCGTATTTTGACGAAAAAGAAATCAAAACCTTACTCGAAAAGCTCAAAAATCCGCCTTCGCTGGATAGCAATGAATTACTACAAACGGCCCTTACAGAAGAATTCAACGGTACGGGCGTGACCCTCACAAAATCGGCGCAAAAGTGGATGAAATCGTTGTTGAAAAACGAAACCGTTGCACTCCCCGAGCGCCTTACCGCCAACTTACGCCCCTACCAACAGCGCGGCTACGAATGGCTTTACAAAAATGCTCGTTTGGGAATGGGTAGCCTGATTGCCGACGACATGGGGTTGGGAAAAACCCTGCAAGTCATCACTACCCTCCTGAAAATGAAGCAAGAAGGGGCTTTCAAAAAATTGAAAGGGCTGGTCGTAGTGCCAACGACGTTGCTCACCAACTGGTCGAAGGAAATCAGCAAATTTGCCCCCGAACTTCGTCTGCACCTGTACCACGGTTCGGGACGAAGCTTGACTCCGCTCAAAGATGCCGATATTTTGCTCACCACCTACGGCGTGGTACGCAGTGAGGAAGAGGGTTTGAGCAAGCTAAAATGGGCAGTGATGGTCATTGACGAAGCGCAAAACATCAAAAATCCCAATACCGCCCAAACCAAGGCCGTCAAAAAAATGAAATCGGGCATCAAAATCGCCATGAGTGGTACGCCCGTCGAAAACCGCATGGCCGAATACTGGTCGATTTTTGATTTTGCCAACAAAGGCTACCTCGGTAATCTGAAAAAATTTGTGAGTGACTACGCCATTCCGATTGAGATTGACCGCGACCAACACGCCTTGGATAAGTTTAAGCGCGTTACTGAACCGTTTATTTTAAGGCGGGTAAAAACGGACAAAAAAATCATCCAAGATTTGCCCGACAAAATCGAAATCGACCAAGCTTGTACGCTCACGGGCGAGCAAGCGGCCTTGTATCAAAGTGTAGTGGACCAAGCGTTGCGCGGGATTGAAGGTCAAAAAGATGGATTCAAACGCAGTGGGTTGATTTTTAAAATGATGACCGCCCTCAAACAAATTTGTAACCACCCCACGCACTACCTCAAAAAAGGCGGCGCTCAACCTGAAGCATCAGGCAAGACGCAATTGCTGTTGGATTTGATTCGTCAAATTCTCGAAAATGGCGAAAAAACGCTCATTTTTACCCAATATGAAGAAATGGGGACGTTGTTACAAACGATGTTTCAGGAGCAAATGCAGTTGGAAGTACCGTTCCTTCACGGAGGTATCAGCCGTAAAAACCGCGATGAAATGGTGGACGATTTTCAACACAATCGCTCGACGCGTATTCTGATTTTGTCGCTCAAAGCGGGCGGAACAGGGCTCAATTTAACGGCTGCCAACAACGTGATTCACTACGATTTGTGGTGGAACCCCGCCGTAGAAGCCCAAGCCACCGACCGCGCTTTTCGGATTGGCCAAACCAAAAATGTGTTGGTTCACCGATTTATCACGCAGGGTAGCTTTGAAGAAAAAATCAACAAACTCATCCAAAACAAACGCGAACTCGCCAACCTCACCGTCACGGACGGCGAAACGTGGTTGGGCGATTTGTCAAACAATGACTTGCGGGAATTGGTGAGGCTGGGGTAAAATGGCAACCGATTGGCTGGCATTTAAACGTAGCCATGAAGGTGTGCCTGAAATCATTTTTTTCTCTGGAAATAACTCAACCAGTAAGGGGCATTTGATTGTTTGATAAATTGATGCCAATTTGGTAAAAATTGGAGAATCAAGATTGAAAAGTGTGTGCGGGTAGCCAGCGATTGCATCCGTATTTTAAATTTGTTAACACAACTAAAATACGTAAACCCCCGAATTACACCAAACAAGTGCATATTCGGGGGTTTACTTTAACAGTTAACACCTTACATTCTTAAAAAAGCCTAACGCCCCACTCTTCGCAGTCGTTGGTTCCCTAGAGCGGTTTTGCCATGATGTAATCTTGCATTAAAAACCCATCTCCAATGTCAATATCTTCGCTTCCTACAATGGAAAAGCCCATTTTTTCGTAAAAACCAACCGCTTTGTTGTAACGATTGACGTTTAGTAGTAGCGCCGAATTGTTATTGTCCGTAGCAATTTCGGCTACTTTACGAATCAAAGCGGCACCCGCTCCTTTTCCTTGACTGGCAGGTAACAGGTAAATTTTATGAATCTTTGTGTTGGGTTCATTTTTGTAATTGAGTTCGTACGAAACGTACCCTAGCCACTCTTCGTTCTCTTTTATCAACAGAAAAACGTGCCCTTTTTCCTCGATTTGCGCTGTTAACGACGGAATACTGTACATCCAGTCAAGCATGTAATCAATTTGTTTGGGCGATAAAATATCCCCAAAGGTCATAGGCCATGTTTGGTAGGCGATGCGCTGAATTTCGGGCAGTTCTGCCGTAGTTACGTTGCTAATTTCTAACATTTGTCTTATTAATAATTGATAGACTTTCCACGTTTTTCATCAAACTTGAAAAGTCTGCTGCTAAATTAGGCTTTCCAAGCTAATTTCAAATGCTATCTTCCCAAAAATTACACAAAAAGACATTTTACACCGTTCATCTATATTTTAGTTTCAAAATGTGAACTTATTCGTTATTTAACGTCTCAATGGCATAAGGGCATAACCGCCTTACTATTTCTTCACAAAACCTAAACGAATTTAACATGGACAAACAGCCTGTCGTGAGTTTACGCGGCCTAAAAAAATCGTATGGCCGCGATTTAATCCTTAAAGGAATTGATTTGGACGTTTATACGGGTGAAATCATTGGGTACATTGGCCCCAATGGCGCGGGCAAAAGTACAACCCTGAAAATACTGATTGGAATGCTTCCCGATTTTGTAGGGGAAGCAAAGGTGCTCGGGTACGACATTCGAGAGGATGCCCTTGAAGTCAAGAAACGCATTGGCTACGTGCCCGAAAATGCCATGTTATACGAAGTCCTGACGCCCATGGAGTACTTGTTGTTTATAGGAAGACTACACAAAATGGAGGATGACCTCACCGAACGTCGAGCGCACGAATTATTGGAGATTTTTGGTCTAAAAACCCACGCAGACGTCAGAATGAATGCTTTTTCCAAAGGAATGCGACAAAAGGTATTGTTGATTTCGGGGCTTATTCACAATCCTGACGTCATCTTTTTGGACGAACCTCTCTCTGGGCTTGATGCCAATGCCGTGATTTTGGTGAAAGAAGTGTTAGCCAAATTGAAAGCCGCTGGTAAAACCATTTTTTACAGCTCACACATCATGGATGTGGTAGAAAAAATCTCTGATAGAATTGTGATTATTAACCAAGGAGCTATTATTGCCAACGGTACTTTTGAAGAACTCAAAGCTCAGGCGCAGTCGGGTTCGCTAGAGCATATTTTCCAAGGCTTGACGGGTGACAACGAGAATAGCCACCGTGCCGAAGATTTTTTACAAGCATTGAAGTAAAGTCCAAACCACTCAACTATTCTCCCCAATGAGCAAAGCAGTTTTACGAATCCTAGACTTGATGCAGGGCGTATTTCGGTGGTTAGGTGCCGATTACGACATTTTACGAAACATCGTTGAAGTCAAATTCAAGATGCAAAACCGCCGCCCGATGGCGGCTTTTTCTCACTATAAATCCTATAATAACGACCAAGATACAAACAATTCATTTTGGCTAATGGTCGGCTTATTTTCCATTTTTGGCGGTCTTATGGGTGTCTTTATTTTTTTTATTGACAATCCCTACTACGCTTATGCCCTGCCGTTTGGGTACATTATGATCATGTCGGTGCTTACTTTGGTTACTGACTTTTCTACGCTTCTTCTCGACACGACCGACAACGTTGTTCTTCTTCCTCGACCTGTCAATGGACGTACCATTTTATTAGCCCGCTTGGTACATATCTCCTCGTATGTGCTTATTCTGTCCTACGGGATTGCTTTTTTCTCTCTATTTTTCACCCTTTTTAAATACGGATTACTTGCATTTTTTGCCATTATCTTGGCGGTGTTTTTGTTGGCCATGCTCTCCGTTTTTTTTACCGCGCTGTTGTATATACTTCTGATGCGGTTTACAAGCGAAGAGCGGTTAAAAGACATCATCAGCTACTTCCAAATTGCATTCACCCTTTTGGTAACGGCTGGTTATCAAATGGTAGGGCGTATTTTCAATTGGCTCGACCTCGATACCACCACCGTGGTTATTCGTGGATGGCATTACGCCCTCCCTCCGCTCTGGCTCAGTGGTTGGATGCAATTTGTCATTAAAAACTCATCCCAATTCTGGGTGTTGAGCCTTTTGGCCTTTGTAGTACCGTTGGCTTCCGCTTGGGTTTTGATACGATTTTTAGCACCAAAATTCACCCAACAAATTGCGCAGCTTGGCACAGGAGATGGCGGGGGTGCTGAAAAAACAATCACTCAAAAGCGTCACGGTTTTGTAAGCCGTCTGGCGACGATGGTCACGGGGAGTTTGCTTGAAAGAGCTATTTTTGAACTTTCGTGGAAAATTACTGCCCGCGACCGCAAGTTTAAGATGCGTACTTACCCCACTTTTGGGTCGTTAATTCCGTTGGTTTTTGTTTTTGGAAAGGAGCTTTTTGATCCCCAAAAGTGGTCAGAGATGGCACAAGGCTACCTTTATTTAATGTTGCTTTATATGGCCCATATCGTAGCAGGAACGTTTCAATCTCAAAGTCATTTTAGTGAAGATTTTAAGGCGGCATGGGTCTATTTTGCCACGCCCACCGATTCCCCGCGCGACGTAGTGGTCGGCAACATAAAAGCCATTCTTCTTAAATTTTACACCCCATTTTATTTGCTACTTAGTACATTCGTTTTGACAATTTGGGGCATCAAAGCACTCGATGATTTATACTTAGCCTTTGTGGCTTCAGTGTGTTTATCCATGATTGAGAGTAAAATTGGTTCCCAAAATCGCCTACCGTTTTCCAAAAGCCTAGCCACGATGAAAGAAGCAGGACAAACTTCTCAGTTTGTCATATTCATGCTACTACTTCCTACTTGTGGGTTTGCGCATTGGGGATTGACATTCATCCCATTTGGCGTGCCAGTAGCCTGTGTTTTTGCCACCTTTATCGCTTATGTTTTGTACAAACAATTCGACAAACTGACCTGGGAGCGCTTTGACTTATAGAAATCTTTGGCGCTCTATTCGTGAAAATCATTGGATTGCGGTATCTTTCGGGCTCTAATCTTTTTTAGCTCATTTCTATTATCAAAACATCAATGCAGTTCGTAAAAAAAACACTCCTTCTTTGTGCTTTCTGCGGAACGGCCTTTGCCCAGCAGAAATTCGAGAACTACGCGCAAGCCATTTCGGGAAGTAACATTAAATACGATATGGTTGCCATCAAAGGTGGCGATTTTATGATGGGTAGTCCTGCCAAAGAAAAAGACCGTAAAGAAGACGAAGGTCCTCAGCACAAAGTAAAAATTGAGCCTTTTTGGATGGGTAAGTACGAAATTCCTTGGGATTTCTATGATCTTTTTACCACCAAAAATATCGAAATTGAAATGGCAAAACGTTTTCCTGACCCAGAAAACAGCCTGCCCAAAACCGATGGAAGTACGCGCCCAAGTGCTGCTTACGTTGATATGTCATTTGGAATGGGGCGCGGCGGCGGTTATCCCGCTGTCAACATGACCCAATACGCAGCGATTTATTTTTGCAAATGGCTTTACGAAAAAACAGGGGTGTTTTACCGCCTTCCTACCGAAGCCGAATGGGAATACGCTTGCCGTGCGGGTACCACTACAGCCTACTCGTTTGGGGATGACCAAAAACTACTAGATGAATACGCTTGGTACAAAGCCAACAGCGGAGGTGGGTACAAAAAAACGGGTACAAAAAAGCCTAATCCATGGGGACTGCACGACATGCACGGAAACGTGATGGAGTGGACACTCGACCAATACGCCAAAGATTATTATGCCAAAAAAGCGGGCGGCCAAGCCAAGGAAGCGTTTTTGAAAGTAACCGAATTGTATCCAACGTCGGTTCGGGGTGGTTCGTGGGATGATGATGCAAGTGTGTGCCGCAGTGCCACCCGCATCCCGTCGGTTCCTGATTGGAAAATTATTGACCCGCAAAGTCCAAAAAGTGAGTGGTGGATGACCAGCGCTTCATTCGTTGGTTTTCGCGTAGTGCGTCCCGTTAAAACTCCTTCAAAAGAAGAAATCGCCGCTTACTACAACCCGCCTTTGATTGAGGACTATTAATAAGTATTTGACCTTCAACATAAAAATTACCCGTAGATTCATTCTTTACGGGTAGTTTTTGCTTTTTGGCCCCTTTAATAGGCTGATAGACACATTGATTTTAGGTCGCTAAATCAACGACATCCACAATTTCCAACTTAAACTCTTTTCTAAAAATGGAAACTAATCGCCGAGAGTTTCTCAAATCGTCTAGTTTATTAACAGGAGGTGCTTTATTAAGTAGCCTACCTTTTGCTTCATACGGATTTCATTCGTCAAATGATGATACCATCAAAATCGCCCTTGTTGGTTGTGGTGGTCGCGGAACGGGTGCAGCTGCCCAAGCCCTTAGCACCAAACAAAATGTAAAAATCGTAGCCATGGCAGATGCGTTCCAAGATCGCTTGGACGACGCATACACCGCCTTGACCAAACGCAAATACAAAGATGATGCTGGGGCAGAGATTGATGTTAAATCAAAAATTGATGTACCAAAAGAGCGGATGTTTGTGGGCTTTGACGGTTACAAACAGGCTATCGCCTTGGCAGATGTGGTCATTTTAGCCACGCCTCCAGGTTTCCGTCCAATGCACTTTGAAGAAGCCATTCGCCAAAATAAGCACGTATTTATGGAAAAACCTGTGGCTACCGACGCGCCAGGTATTCGTAAAGTACTTGCAGTGGCTGAAGAAGCAAAACGCAAAAAATTGAACGTAGTAGTTGGGCTTCAACGTCACTATCAACGCAATTACCGTGAAGCAATGAACCGCATTCACGACGGAAAAATTGGCGATATCGTCGGTGGAAGTGTGTATTGGGTTTCGGGTGGCGTATGGAATCACCCTCGCAAACCGAATCAAACTGAAATGGAATACCAAATGCGTAACTGGTACTATTTCAACTGGTTGTGTGGCGACCACATTACCGAGCAACACGTTCACAACATCGACGTAGCGAACTGGGCAAAACAAGGCTATCCTGTATCGGCCCAAGGTACGGGTGGGCGACAAATCCGTAACGGAAAAGAATTTGGTGAAATTTTCGACCACCATATCGTGGACTTCACTTACGCTGACGGAACGCTCATCAACAGCCAATGCCGCCACTATGAAGGAACATTTAGTAAAGTAGATGAGCAGTTTTTGGGCACCACAGGCCGCATCGACAGCTTCAATGGCAACAACACGGTTTTGAAGTCATACCAAGGCGGAAAAGTCATTTATGCCCACGAAGGCAAAGGCGACCGTAACCCATATCAAGTAGAGCACGATGAGCTTTTTGCCGCCATTGCCAAAGGTGAATACAAATTTGCCGATGCCGAAAACGGAGCAAAAAGCACCCTTACTTCCATCATGGGTCGTATGGCTACGTATTCTGGTAAGTTGGTAAAATGGGAAGAAGCCCTCAACTCAAACATTAGCCTTTTCCCTGACCAAATTGCGTGGGATGCCAAACCAAAAATCTTACCACTTGCTGATGGGTTCTATCCTGTTGCAGTTCCTGGTAAAACCATTGCCGTTTAATCAGGCTTCGTCCTAAAATAATTTTCCCCGTCACCTTTGCAAATTTGCTTGGTTGACGGGGAATTTTTCATTGTAGGGTAATTGACGCTGTGCTTTTATTCTTGTTTCAGTACCTTAATCACTTTATTAGGCATGTCAGGATGCGACGTTTGAAGTAGGTACGTACCTTTTGTCAACTGTAACGGTGTCAGTTCCAATTCGGCCTCAAGTCCCTGCCAACGAACCTGCGACACTGGCATCATAAATCCTCCAAGGCTTACAATTGAAAACGTGGTCAATTGTGGCTTGTAGGTATCAGGCAAGATCATTTTTAAGACCGACACAAACGGGTTCGGATACGCACTCCATACTTCCGCTACCTCTACTTCTTCCTCGCCTATTCTGGCATTACCAGCTATCAGCGTAAATGTAATCGTTGCTTCCCCAATTACCTTATTGGCCTTAATCGCTTTTGCTGTTAGTTTATAAGTTCCCAGCTCGGCACTAAAACCACCATTGTCATCAAACAATCCATAAGGAGCAGCTGCGTCTGAAAAAGTTTGGGTCTCAGCACCTGTCATGTTAAACTCAATGCGATCCACCGCCTGACTTGATTCCGCAAAAATATTCACAAAAGTTGCTATGGATTGAACAGAAGAAAGTGAAATCCTGTCCCCATCACGCAGGGTACGAATAAACCTTCTTGATGAAGAACCTCCTGCTTTGTACAGGCTAAAAACAAGATTGGCAGTCATAGCTGTCCTTTCACTCACTTTGATGACAAAAAACTCGTCAACGATCGCTCCTTGGTTATCTATGGCACGAACCGTCACTGTATAATTACCCGCAGTTGTTGGTGTTCCTACGATACTCCCCCCTTGGAATGACAAGCCTGGAGGCAAGTTGCGTACCAAAAGACCAAACAAAATGCCGTCAGGATCACGGAAGCCATTCAAGTCAATGTTCAGTGAAAAAGCTTCCCCAACGACGGCTTCTTGGTCGGGGATTTGGGTAACGATTACTGGTGGAATATTTCCATTACTCAACGTTACCCACAACGTGAGGGTTGTTTCTCCAAATGCGCCCAAGCCATCATAGCCTCGCACCACAATTTTATACTCGCCCGCTACGCTTGATGTTCCCACGATTGCCCCATTGGCATACACAAATCCAGATGGCAGGTTACTTACTTCTAACCGAACTGTTCCACCCTCAGGGTCACGGAAAAGCCCTTGCGGCAATGTATATGAAAACGGATTACCCACCACCACCCGTTGGGTTGGCAAAGTTGTAGTCGCTACTGGTGGTAAGTTTGAGGAAATACTTCTAACGGATAACTGAAAGGACGTTTCAACCGAGGCATTTTCATTGTCAATTCCCCGCACAGTCACTTTATAATCACCCGCTGTTACCGCTTTCCCCGAAAGTTTGTTGTTGGCATACGTAATTCCTTGCGGCAAATTTTGCACCAACACCCTTACAATATATCCATCATTATCACGGAAAATGTTAGGTGTAATTTCGTACTCATAAGCTTGTTGCACGACCGTCACTTGGTCAGGAATCGTGGTTACAACAATAGGACTTTGATTGACAGAGAAGACTTTTAATAAAAATTGGGTTTTGACCGAAGCATTTTCATTGTCAAATGCTTCTACTGTCACCGTAAAACTCCCTGCTACCTTTGGGGCTCCGCTGATTACGCCACTATTTGCCACCATTCCCGATGGTAGTCCAGTTACAGCAATTCTTGAAATTTGTCCGTCTTTGTCTTGAAAAGTACTGGTTGGAATGATAAAGATAAAATTACGGTTGATAGTGGCTTGTTGCTCAGTAATTTTTGTCACTACGATAGGTGCTTGATTGACCCGCTGATTTGCCACTACAAAATTAATGGTCGTTCGACCTACACCATTGGCAGGGATGATTGAAGTTGAATTATAAGCTTCAAGTACCAGTTGATAATTTCCCAGCTTTAGGGTTGTTCCTCCATCATCCCCAAATAACGCAAACGGAACATCTGTTTCGGTACGGGTCTGATTAACTGGCCCTGTCAGTTTCATAACCACTGCTTTGGCTGACGCATCTGGTGTAGATATAAAATTTGTAGGGAAGTTGAGGTCATTAAAGTTAAGGGTATCTCTATCTTTTACATTACGTAAAAATGTACGATTCAGATAATTACCCGCTTTAAACAAAGCCAATGTAGAAGGTTTTTGGGCAACTACTTTAAGATTGAACGTTGTGCTGGTTGAAGCGTCGTACAAATCGGTTGCCGTAACCGTAATTTTATACGTACCCACCGTCAGCGAATTACCACGAATCGTGTTTTTGTCAAAATAAAAACCAGTGGGTAGGCCGCTCACCGCGTACGATTCAATGCTGCCATCGGGGTCTTGAAATGCGCCTTCGGGTATGGTGTAGGTAGCATCAAAACCAGCGGTAATGGTATAGTCTGCGAGTGCGGTTTTTACCACAGGGGGCTGATTTACTTCTGGTTCGCCCAGTAAGTCCTCCACCAATTGAATTTCGACTGGACCGCTTACGCGTTTTTCTTCCCAACGATTGTTATAACCTGGAATACCGTAGCTCCCAGTTCTTACCAATTCTGACAGTTTAACCACCATTTTTTGTTTATTCACAATGGGGGTCATGGGTTTAGATAACCAGTTGGTCGCTACACTTTTAATCATGGGGGCAAACCAATTTAAGTCAGCCGTATTGTTGATTACGACGTTGACCAGCTTACATCCACGTTCAAAATGTTGACCTAGCATTTGCTCCATGCCAAACTGCGACAAATCGGGTTCACGAAACGCTTCGTTCATAATCCACTTATCACCCATGCTTCCGCGCAACACGTCCGCACTAAAATAGTGATTGTAAAATTGAGAATCATTGATTTTAGTACCGTCAACGTTACGAGCTAAATCCTTGAAAGCCAATGTTCCACGACGAAAACTTAGTCCATCGTGGACTGATCCAAAATCATTGATAACCTTATAATTAGCATTCACTCCTTTGACGGTGCTGCTTACCCCGTCCAAAAAGTTTTTTAGAAGTGTATGTCGATAAATGTACCAATCAGACCAACGTTTGTTTTCTGGATGGTTGTAGTCGGTTGTAATTGGTTGAATATCACCAATCGCACTGTAGTCAGATTTCCAAGCATCATTAATTCCTTTTAGAGTGCCATATTTAGCCGCCAACCAGCTTTGATAACCCGTAAGCATTGTGGGCGTATAATCATACAACGATAAGTAAGGATCACCATAGCCTATGTTGCCATTAGGAATATACCCTTCGTAGTGGTAGCCCGCTTCTTGGGTAGTAGTTGTTGTAGCGGCAACGCACAAAACGCGCCCTTCTTGCAAATACGAAACATATCTTTGGCTTACTTCTTTAACAAAACCGAGGGCTTTGGTGACAGAAGGCTGGTGCGCCATGCTAAAAATCTCTTTAAACACGCGGCCCTGTTGGTCTTTAGAGGCTTCGCTTTCGGTCCAAAAGCCTTCGTTTCGATTACAGCAGCGTGCCAAGTGAATCCGAAAGAAAATCTTCAATCCTAGCTCTTTACACAACTTCACTTGGTTATCGAATTGCCCCCAGTTGGCCGTACTCGACGCTTGGGGGTAAACAACATCCCAGCGTACCGTAATCATGGCGGCGTTACAACCTTGCTTGGCGGCTTCGCGTATGACATTAAGGCCATGTTCGTCTCCTTCGGTAGTATTCAATAAAGCAACGCAGAGGTAGCGTTGATTATCATCTGCGACATAATGGTGCGGTTGAGGTGAAGTGAATGGGTCAGAATTAATCTTTGCGCTGGTTTTTAAAGAAACCACCCATGCCAGTACACACAAAATTCTTGCTACACGTATAATCATTTGGGACATGTTTTTGATAAAGGGGTAATCTGATATACCTGTATCAAAAACCGTGCAAAAAAGCACCCTATAGGGCTATTATAGCACTTTTTTTTATAAACAACCTCTCTTTAAACCGATTAATATTGGGATACAAACCGCTTTGATACCCGCCCATTGACAAATTTGCTTATGGCATGATTTTTGAGGAATGAGGTTATTTCAAACTTTCTTCTCTTTACAGATAATCTCAATGATTACTGCTTTAGACGTAGGTGTCATACTTTGGTCAGCATAACTATTGATGGGTACGAGGGTGTTTGCCTCTGGAAAGTAAGTCGCAACGCAACGCTCAGGCAATGAGTACGGTACAACGACAAAGTTAGGGGCTGTTCTGGTTACGCCACCGTGATAATTGAATAAATCTACCCTTTCGCCAGCTACTAACCCTGCTTTTTGGATGTCATTTTGGTTCATTAGGATAACGCGCCGTTCGTTGAAAATTCCACGGTAACGGTCATCTAGCCCATAGACTGTTGTGTTAAATTGATCATGACTCCTGATGGTCATCATCAAATATTCGGTATTACTTAACACAATTGGGCTATACCTATTTATTGAAAACATGGCCTTCTGGCTCACGGTTTTAAACTCTCCTTGGCGAGGGCCATTAGGCAAGTAAAATCCGCCTAATTGACGCACGCGTTGATTATAATTTTCAAAACCTGGAATCGTGCGCTCAATCGCTTCCCGTGTATGGTCATAGTGTTGTACCAAATAATCCCAATTTACTTTTGAGGTATTGCCCAAGGTAGCCTTTGCCAATCGTCGAACAATGTCAGGTTCGCTCAACAAATGTGCCGAGACGGGCGCTAGTTTACCCATGGATTTATGCACGACACCCATCGAATTTTCGACACTTACAAACTGAGGCTCACCTTCTTGCAAGTCTTTGTCTGTACGTCCCAAGCAGGGCAGAATAAATGCTTCCTCACCCGTCACCAAATGACTACGATTGAGTTTTGTAGATACGTGCGCGGTAATCTGACACTTGCGGAGGGCTTGAGCGGTAAAAGACGTATCGGGTGTCGCCGAAAGGAAGTTTCCTCCCATGGCAAAAAACACGCCTACTTTTTCTTCGTGCATTGCCTTAATGGCCTCCACGGTGTTATAGCCGTGTTTGCGAGGAGGGTCAAACCCAAACGTTGCTTGTATTTTATCTAAAAATGCTTGCGGAGGAGCTTCCCAGATTCCCATCGTGCGGTCGCCTTGCACATTGCTATGACCCCGAACAGGACAAGTGCCTGCGCCAGGTTTCCCAATCGACCCTTTTACTAAAAGTATATTTACCAGCTCACGAATGGTATCTACGGCGTTTTTGTGCTGCGTCAGCCCCATCGCCCAGCACCCAATGATGTTTTGGGACGATTTTATCAATTCCGCCGCCTCTTCCACTTCCTTGACATGTAGGCTACTATCACGTATCAGTTGTTCAAAATCATGTTTTTCAAGGTCTTCCAGCAGTGCCTCAATACCCTGCGTTTTTTCACGAATAAACGGCCAATCAAACACCTCACCCGTCGTTTTTTCGGCCTTGTACAAGTACTTTAAAAATGCCTTAAACAACGGAACATCCCCATTGATACGTACTTGTAAGTACTGGTCGGCCAAGGCCGTTTTTTCGCCCAATAACCCTCCTACCGTTTGCGGATTACTAAAAGCGACCAACCCCGTTTCTTTCAGCGGATTAATGGCCAAAATTTTTGCCCCATTTTTCTTGGCTTTTTCCAAAGCCGACAACATTCGAGGGTGGTTTGTTGCTGGGTTTTGGCCCGCAATAATTATTAAATCTGCTTTGTAAAAATCATCCAATTTTACCGATCCTTTTCCTATCCCTAAAGTCTCGTTGAGGGCTACCCCGCTCGACTCGTGACACATATTGGAACAATCTGGAAAGTTGTTGGTACCAAATTCCCTGACAAAAAGTTGGTACAAAAACGCTGCTTCATTGCTCGTCCGCCCTGAGGTATAAAAAACAGCATCATCGGGAGAAGCAAGGCTTTTTAGGTGCGTGCCAATTTTCAAAAAAAGCTCGTCCCACGAAATGGCTTGATAATGGGTCGCGCCTTTGGGCTTGAACAGTGGTTCGGCCAAACGACCTTGTTGACCTAATTCGTAATCGGTCCACGTCCCCAATTCTTCAATCGAATGTTTGGCAAAAAAATCGGCCGTCAAGCGTTTGGTTGTAGCTTCATCCGCAACGGCTTTTGCACCATTTTCGCAGTACTCCCCTATCCGCGAACGCTCATCGTCGGGGTCGGGCCAAGCACAACTTGGGCAATCAAAACCGTCTTTTTGATTGAGGTTCAACAAGGCTTTTACGCCCCGCCCCACGTCCATCGCGCCAAACACATGACGCATTGCGCTTGTTACGGCAGGAAGTCCTACGGCCACTTCTTTGGGTGCTTCGAGCGAAAGCCCCGTTAGTTTTTCGGGGGTAAGTTCTACGGGATGGGGCGTTTTTTTCATCTTTTTGCCAATAAAAAACGGTATGACTTTCCTTAAAAAGCCATACCGTCGTAGTTGGTTACTTTATCTAAAGAGGTAAATTCTGTAGAAAATTATCCTACCGAACCTTCCAAGCTGATTTCTAACAATTTCTGGGCTTCTACCGCAAACTCCATTGGAAGTTGGTTTAAAACCTCTTTCACGTAGCCGTTGACAATCAACGCCACGGCTTGTTCGGTTGGAATACCGCGTTGGTTACAATAAAACAACTGGTCTTCGCCAATTTTTGAGGTCGTTGCTTCGTGCTCTACCGTCGCGCTTGAGTTTTTCACTTCAATGTACGGGAAGGTATGCGCACCGCAAGTATCACCCAACAACAACGAGTCACATTGTGAGAAATTGCGCGCGTTCTCGGCACGCTTGAATACCTCTACAAGACCACGGTAGGAGTTTTGGCTTTTTCCTGCTGATATACCTTTTGATACAATACGGCTTTTGGTATTTTTTCCAATGTGTATCATTTTGGTACCAGTATCAGCTTCTTGCATGTTGTTGGTCACCGCCACCGAGTAAAACTCTCCAATTGAGTTATCACCTTTTAAGATAACCGAAGGGTATTTCCACGTAATGGCCGAGCCTGTTTCTACCTGCGTCCAAGAGATTTTAGAGTTAGCGCCTTCGCAAAGACCACGCTTTGTTACGAAGTTATAAATCCCACCTTTACCGTCTTTATCTCCTGGGTACCAGTTCTGAACGGTACTGTATTTTACTTCGGCTTTTTCGTGCGCAATGATTTCTACCACCGCCGCGTGCAACTGATTTTCGTCGCGCATAGGGGCCGTACAGCCTTCCAAGTAGCTCACGTACGAACCTTCGTCGGCAATGATAAGCGTACGTTCAAACTGCCCCGTTCCTGCCGCGTTGATACGGAAATAGGTCGAAAGTTCCATGGGGCAACGCACGCCTTTGGGGATATAGCAAAACGAGCCATCCGAGAAAACGGCAGCGTTGAGCGCTGAATAAAAGTTATCTTTGGCAGGTACTACCGAGCCTAAGTACTTACGAACCAAGTCAGGATGCTCTTTGATGGCTTCGCTGATAGAACAGAAAATAATTCCTTGTTTTTTTAGCTCACCTTTAAAGGTTGTAGTAACCGAAATTGAGTCGATAACGGCATCGACAGCCACGCCCGACAGGCGTTTTTGCTCGTTGAGCGAAATGCCCAAACGCTCAAAAGTACGACGCAACTCAGGGTCGATTTCGTCGAGTGAGTTGACCGTTTTTTTCTGTTTTGGGGCCGAGTAATATTTAATGACTTGGAAGTCGATGGGAGGGTAATGAACGTTTGGCCATTTGGGTTCTACCATGGTTTGCCACACGCGGAACGCCTTCAAACGCCATTCGGTCATCCATTCGGGTTCTTCTTTTTTTGCTGAAATCCAACGAACTGTGTCTTCGGAAAGTCCTGGCTCCGCTTCTTCGGCTTCAATATCCGTCACGAAACCATATTTGTATTCCGAATTGGTTATTTCTTCTAACAATTCAACTTCTTTGCTCATCGCGTATAGATATGCGTTTATTCTAAATTTCCAACAAAAAACGGGAGAGTAATGTTCTATTTTGGGCGCAAATATATTTAAAAAAAATCTAAATAAGAACAGATAGGGCGATTCCCAACCCTCAGAGCTACCGCCACTTGTCCTGCCCAAGCCGAAAAAACAACTCTTTTTTTTCGCCTCCATTCCAACCTTCCATGCACCATCCACGTCATTTCACTGATTTCCGAGGCCTTGGATTCACCATTATTCATTTAAAAAACGAAAAAAAACAGCAATGAAAGTAGTATCAGTAGCCCCCGTCAAAAACGTTATTTGGGCCTTTGGAACCGTTCTCGCCATGGGATTGAGCAGTTGTAACACCGAAAACGAAACGCCGAACCCCAACCCAACCTTCACCACCGACTTCAACAAAGGAGCGGATAGTTGGACGGCTGGTTTGGTCGATTACAACGAACAGCAAGAGGGAATCATGGAGTTTAGTTCTAAGATTGCGGCATTGCCGACGGACACCCTCAAAAAATCAATGATGATTCAGAGTCACAACCGCAGCGACGATGCCTTTATGTATTTGAGCCGTAAGTTGACGGGATTGACGCCCAACCAAACCTATAAAATCGGGTTTGAGGTAGAATTGGCCTCTAAATATCCCCAAAACAGCGTTGGCATCGGCGGTTCACCTGGCGGATCTGTGTATTTAAAAGCAGGCGCTTCGGGCACAGAGCCCCAACGCGCCAAAGACAACACGGGACAGTGGAAGCTCAACTGGGACAAAGGCGCACAAAGTGAAGGTGGTAAGGACGCCGTACTCCTTGGCACGATTGGCATTGAAGGTGAGGATGTGAAATACCAAATCATCAAACGTACCAACAGCCAAACGCCCTTCTCAGCCAAGACCAACGACAAAGGCGAGCTTTGGCTCATCGTAGGCACCGATTCGGGTTTTGAGGGATTGACCACCTTGTATTATACCCAAATCAAGGCGTCGTTGACGAAGCAGTAACATTTTATAAAGTACCAAAATAACAAAATAGCACGGGCAAAAAGCTCGTGCTATTTTGTTTCTGTATGCCCCACCCCCTCCCCTTTTTACCCATTTTCAGTTCGCCAATTTTACCGAAAAAAAAATTCGTTAGGATAGTTGGGGGTTTGAATTTATGTTTTTTAATTTGTGAACGCTCAGTAAACGAAGTATCAAAATGAAGGACAAGCGGGTGGCGAAACGTGGCTGTGGGTGGAAGTTTGTTTGAGAGATGAAACAAGCTCATGCAAAGCGGAGATAGGTGACGTAACAAACGGTTGCAAATATTTAATAACGATAGAGTGGTGTCTATCCACTCATTGTATGCCATTTTAAGAAACGACACAATCAACAAAGAACGTGAAAATAAAAAGTGCAAAATCTTTCCGTTTTTGGTACAAAACCAAAGTTAAGGAAATTGAAAAATATAGCCCAAGCCACAACGAAAACTTTGTTGGCACATATCACACTGAGAACGGAAAGAAGATTAAGGGCTTTTTTGAGATGTATCACGGAGATAAGCCTGATATTGCAAGTTATTTGCCTTCAATTCTCAAAATTGCAGAAGACGGACAAGCCATTTATGAGTTTCTACAAAACGCAGTAGATTGTAACTCAACGCATTTTTATATTTTCTACAACGAAAAATACTTTTTGGCGATTAACAACGGAGAACCTTTTGATATTGAAGGCTTACAATCTGTTCTAAATATTGCCCAAACTACTAAAAAAAGTTGTGATAAAATTGGCAGGTTTGGTATTGGTTTCAAATTGGTTCATAGGTTAGTTGGTAAAAACGAAGGTGTTAGCGAACTTGTAAACCAATACAAGGGTCCCATTCTTTTTAGTTGGTCAAAATTACAAGACTTGCAAGGGCTAATGGAAAAACAACATCTTGAACCACTTTTACCAAACAAAGAAAACTACCAAGAGTTTATAAATGCACCTTATTTGCTAAAACTTATTCTTACCAACTTTCCAGCAGAGCCTAACGAAACAGTAAAAGATTTACACTATAAAGATAGAGTTGTATTTAGCCAAGAAGAACTAAATGAATTGATAGACTTTCTAAATGATAGTTTTCAGCGACACGCAGAAAATATCAAAATGAATGTATTGAAACAAGGTAGTATTTTCTTTTTACGCTTGGGCGAAGGTAAAAAAGAAATGTTAGACAGAGATTATGAAGATTTGGAACAAGGTGTTCAGTATTCAATGAATACCTTAAAACGCCTACAAAAAGTTTATATCAACAGCGAAGACATCGGAAAGCAAACCCTTGAATTAGAAGAATTTGAAATCGCC
This sequence comes from Runella limosa DSM 17973, assembly GCF_000482465.1. GTDB lineage: Bacteria > Bacteroidota > Bacteroidia > Cytophagales > Spirosomataceae > Runella > Runella limosa. Next base: position 4,797 of record NZ_KI519428.1, on the reverse strand, counting down.
AAAAATTCTAAGGAATTTACTTTGATAAACCCTGAATATAAGGAGTGTAATATCAAAGTTTCATTTGGATATTATCGCAACTATAAACAAAGTGAAAAAATAAAGACTTCGCCTAATTTCTATAAATATTTTCCAATGGGTGATGAAACTAACGGTTTTGGTTTTATTATTCATTGCGACAGTTTTAGTAATGAAGCAAATCGTAGAAAATTACAAAAAGACAGCATAAACAAAAACCTACTTCCCGTTATTTCAAATTTCATTATATCAAGACTTAATGAATACAAAGCAAATAATAGAGAGCAATTTTTGCGTTTGTATGCTTGTTTACTCTTGTCTGATGTGCCTGATAAACAGAATAATGAATGGTTAAAACCCATTTTTTATGAAGATTTATTAGATTACTTGTGTGCCAACATTCCAACTAAAAATAATCAATTTTCAGAAGAACCTGAAAACGTGAAAATCAACAAGTTAAAGTTAAATCTTAACTTATCTGATTTTGGGTTAGAGCATATTCAATGGTTTGAATGGGAAAGTGATAACGATTTTGACTTGACTTTACAAGCCATTGACAGCAATAAATTAGGGCTTGAAAGTTGGGATATTCGTGATATTGTTGAAAATGCAGACCTTGATTGTATTAACGAATGGATAGAAAGCCAAAATGTAGAGCAGTACAACTTATTTTTGAATGAAATTGAAAAAAGTGATTTGCGTAAAGCCACTAAAAATAGGCTTTGCGAAATCAAACTTTTTAAGTTTTCAGATGACTGTTTATATTCTGCAAACGAGTTAAAAACAACAGATGGTTTAATTTTTAACTTCACGAAGACGATAAAAATTAAGTCAGAACTTGAAAAATTAGGCTTTGTAACTTCCGAACTTGACATTTCTAAGTACGAAAATATTTTTTCTGCACTTTCTGTAAAATTGCCAACAGACAAAAATTTGTACGAAAGCATTGCGAGCAAGTGCGAAGACAACGAATTAAGTCCCAAAGAAAAGCAAAAATTTTTCCTAAACTTTGTTCAAGAAAACACCAAATTTGACAATATTGCAGAAGGAACATTACGGAATTTGGCTTTATTTTGCGACAATGAAAATGAAGTAAAACCACTTTCTGAACTAGTAGACAGTGCTTTACCTGCACCTACTTGGATAAATCCATTCAAAATTAAAGCAGATGAAAATTTTGCAGGTTTGAAAAAGTACTTGATTTCTGAAAAAGAATTGTATCAAGAAATCATTTTTCCAAATTGGGATAGCATTATTTCAGAAGTTACAAACATCATAGAATTTTACCAAAAAGTAAAGTTTTATTATGACGAAGACGATAAAAACACACCTTTGAAAAAGAAAGCCTTTATTTTTATAAACGAAGATGAAAGGTTTGTTACAGCAAGTGATGTTTTCTATAACTCTAAATTTTCACAGATAAACAGTTACTCAGATTTTCAAAACGCAATTTTTAATCTTACTGATACACAAATACCACAAAAACAGGTTTTTAATTATTTGAAAGAAGCACCTTTTGAAGTTAAAAACTCTAATTTGTTAGATTTAAGCATTAACGACAATACAGAACTAAGCCTTGATGAAGTAAAAGCAGTTTTGGCATTTTGCAAAAGCAACAATGAAAACTTTTTTCAGAAGTGCACCATTGAAAAGCAAGGTAAAACGTATTACATTTCGTCTAAAACCAAGGACATTTTTCAGGTTTTCCCAAGTAAAGAAGTAAGAACATTCATAGAAAATAATCTTTCTGATACATTTAAAATGTTGCCCTATGAACTTGACGAATCCAAAGAAGATAGTGGAGTTTTATATCGTGAACCTTTTTATAATCAACTCATAGAAAGCGTTGATGTTGATGATTACAAAACTAAATTGATTGATATCGTTGCTTATGACGAGCCAAAACGTAAATTCTTGTTAGAATTGTCGGAAATACGTTTTGTTGCAGGCGAACAATACGATAAGGAAAGTTTTGAATACAAAATATTGAATTTTGCTTGTGATAGCAAAATTCTTAAAGAAGCAGACTATTCAAAATTTAGAGAAAAAATCGTCATTGAAACAACCGAGCAAGATTTAACACTTGCAGAAATTCCACCATTTGCAGACAAAATAAAAATTGAAGATTACGAATTGAGTCTTGCCAAAATTTTACCTAATACCTACCAAAACAGTAATTTTTTGAGTGAGTTGCTTAAACTGTTTATTGACTTAGGGCTTTCAAAAGATAGGATAAATCTACTTTTCAATATTAGTCAAGAACCTGAACCAGAAAGTATTTTTTGCTTACTTGCAGAAGGCGAAAAATTATTGAACAACGAACATCAATTAGCATTTTTATTACTTTACAATCAACATATTGAAGAAGTTGAGTTGAATAAATTTGAAGTTGAAACTTTGTGGGGAAACGTTAGTGTAGAATATAAGTTTTTTATTTTGGATAAACCATTTTTAGATAAAAGCATTGTTCTACATCAAAAATATAAGAGCCTTGGTAATTTGTTAGAACTTCCTATAAGTTACAATAATGATTTATGGATTGCAAAAGAACCTTACTTTTCTGAAAGTACTTTTATATGTCCATATTTGAGTACTGAAATGCTAGAAGAACAAAAACTAAGTTTAGTTGAGTTTTTATTTAACCAATGGAATAAAAAAGATAAGAAAACAGTTATTCAGAATATTGATTGGACAAATATAGACGAAACTGAAACAAAAAAGCTATTAGGGTTTAATCCAAAATATTCTGTTTATCCTTCTGAATTTGTCTTAGAAATTGAAGAATTACCTGAGTATTTTCAAGAGTGGATTAACAACGATAACACTAAGATTAGTTTTATATCAGATTTAGGTGTTTTTACAGAAAAATCCATTTTGGTTTCTTTGCGTAAATCATTCCTCAATCAAGGTAATTTTAACAAGTCAAAAATTGCACAGGATAGTCGCCTTGCAGACGAAAAAATGCTTTTCAATACTTTTGAATGGATAAAATCAAAAGAACTTGAATTGAATAGCAAAGAAGAATTTGAAGTATTGGAAGAAATGGTAAGAGTTATCAACTCAAACCGAACCAAAGGGCAAGAGTTGGTTATTCAAAATGAATATAATTTTGAACTTTTGGAAATTGAAGCAATAGAATGGGAAACACCCTATTACGAGAATTGGAAAGAAGAATTAGGAGATAAATTTAGTATTTATCTTTTTGAAGGTGCTTTGCCCAAAATTATCAAACTTGATGAAATAACGGACTATGTTTTTTATCGTTTTAATCAAGACGATATTGTAATCAACGAAAGTAACAGCATTTTTATCAATCGAAACGCAGATATAAAAAAGGCTTTGAGTTCGTTAATTGCGGGAGAAAATGACTTTTCAACGGAAGATTTGTTGTTATTGTACCAAACCAAAGAAACAGTACAGACAGAAAATGACGAAGTTGCAGAACTGAAGAGCGAAGTGGATAGGTTACGACAAGTTATAGAAAGCCTTACACGAGTTTCAGGCAGAGATAACAATGATGCTACAACAAAAACAGATGACTATTTTACAGAGATTAAGGAGAAAAGCGAAGAATATCTCTTTAATATTTTGAAAAAAAGTTATCATTCTCAAATAGTGAAGTGGTTAAACTACAACGAAGACACAGAACAATTTGAAGAAAGTTGGAAAAATCACGACTTTGAAATTCTGAATAAAAACGGAACTGTTTTGCATTACATTGATTGTAAAGGGACACCACAACAAAAAAGGACTTTCTACTTGACAAGTAATGAATGGGAGTTTTTCCTTGATTGTGTTCAGAACGGAAAAAGTTATCAAATTTACCGAATTTTCAACGTAGAAAGTAATCCAAATTCTGTTCATATAGACAATCTTTGGGAGTGGATAGAAACAGGAAAAGTAGTTCCTTATTTATCAGCAACGGAAACGATAAAAGGCGGTAGAGTGTTTCTAACTTTAACGTAACTACTTGATAACGAACAAAAACGGCATACAACATTGCATTTGTGGCAAGGCAGGCAGACGTGCTAAATTGAACTTTGTTGCTTTCTATTGACTTTTGTGCGTGTGGAAACGATAGTGCTACTAATCCCGCCCTGCACAAATGCTTTTCCGCTGATGGTAATGCTAATTAACAACATGGAAGAACAATCAGATAAACACAAAAACTTAATGCGGTTATACTTTTTTACCCTGCCATTGCTGATTTACATGACTGGTTGCAAATCAGATAATGTAAGTCAAAAAGTAAATATTGAACTTTTGCAAGATGGCTCAATCAGTATGGGCAGTGTGTATTGGAAATATGAATCTCATAAATACGGGCAGTTTGGAAATCCGACCGAATCAAAAGACTTTACAGGAAGCATTTCAACTGAACGCTTTTTTACTAGCCCAAACTCCTTAAGAATTAGTCGGCAACATATTACAGAAACTGATAGAAGTGCATATTGGTGTGCTAACCGCTAATTATTGGACACGTAAATGATAGAAAGTTAGAGACTTCAAGCACAGATTTTTGTCTTATTTTGAGTTAAATTTTTCATGTCAATGTTATGTTTGAGCAAATACTTGTAAGGGCTTTGAAAGTTGATTCCTCCATGTATTCTCTCGAAATTATAAAAACTTCTAAATTCCTCCAATGTTTCTCGAGCTTGCTTCAAATCGTCAAATTCAAACCTCTGACATACAGAGCTTTCCATGATGGAATGGTAGGCTTCGATGTGCGCATCTTGTTGGGGTGTTGCAGGTTTTGTGAATTCTTGTTTGACTTGTTTA
>NZ_KI519427.1:288150-312310 GCF_000482465.1 Runella limosa DSM 17973 | reverse complement strand
TCGACACTAAAAAATCGGGTTGTAAGCAACCCTCAACACGAACCATTCGACATTCTGCATTCTACCCTCGACACTAAAAAAATCACTATTTTTAAAATGATAGAAACCCACGCACATATTTACGACGAAGTATTCAACGACGACCGCGAAGCCATGCTCGAACGGGCGTTTCAGGCAGGTATTCAGCAAATATGGATGCCCAACTGCGACCACACCACCATCGACGGCATGATGGCCTTGGCCGAACAATACCCCAACGTGTGTTTGCCCATGATGGGCCTGCACCCTACCTACGTCAAAGAAGATTTTCAACAAGAATTATACATCGTAGAAGAATGGCTTAACAAAGCGCAGGAAAGCGCATCGGCCCAAAAATTCGTCGCCATTGGCGAAATAGGCATGGATTTGTATTGGGACAAAACCTTTGTCGAACAGCAAAAAGAAGCGTTTTTGGTACAGTGCGACTTCGCCCTCAAACACAACCTCTGGATTGACATTCACAGCCGCAACGCCTTTTGGGAAGTGGTGGAGTTGATTGAAGAAGTGGCCAATCCGCAGCTAAAAGGCATTTTTCACTGCTTTACAGGCACGTTGGAAGAAGCCCAAAAAGCCATCGAACTCGGCTTTAAACTAGGAGTTGGAGGCGTAGCAACCTTCAAAAACGGCGGCCTCGACAAAGTACTCCCCTACATAGACTTGGAACACATCGTCTTGGAAACCGACTGCCCGTACCTAGCGCCCGTTCCGTACCGTGGCAAGCGCAACGAAGTCGCCTACATCCCGCTCATTGCGCAGCGCGTCGCGGATTTGATGCAGGTAAGCGTAGAGACCATCGCCCAACAAACCACCGAAAATGCGCTTCTATTGCGCTAAATGCACCTCACCCTCTAAATCCCTCAATTTTATTCATCAACTCATCATTCGCTATCATGTTTTCTTACAAAACCGTCACCATCAATCCAGTGTTGCCCAACCGCCCTCGGGCGTCGGTCTTGGTTATTTATACGGGGGGAACCCTCGGTATGGTCTATGAAAAAGGGCAGCTTGTCCCGTTTGATTTTGAGCAGATTTTGGACCGACTCCCCGAAATCAAACGCCTCGATTTTGAGATAACTTTTACCAGCTTGGAGCAAATCATGGACTCTTCCAACATGCACCCCGACGTGTGGGCGGAGTTGGGGCAGTTGATTCGGCGCAACTACGATTTTTACGACAGTTTTGTGATTTTGCACGGCACCGATACCATGGCCTACACCGCCTCGGCGCTGAGTTTTATGCTCCAAAACCTCCAAAAACCCGTGATTTTAACAGGTGCTCAACTGCCCATCGGAGTGGCCCGCACCGACGCCCGCGAAAACATCATTACGGCTTTGGAGATTGCGGCAGCGCAGCACGACGGCAAACCGATTGTCCCCGAAGTGTGCATTTATTTTCAGAATGTGCTGCTCCGTGGCAATCGCGCCAAAAAGAAAGAAACCTCGCAGTTCAACGCCTTCCGTTCCGACAACTACAGCCCGTTGGCCGAGGTGGGTGTGACGATTGAGTACCACCTCCCCTACATTGCCACGCCCGCCGTGGGCAGTGTTTTTGAACTACGCCCCACGCTCGACGAAAACGTGGCGATTCTCAAGCTGTTCCCTGGCATTACGCCCAACGTGGTACGTTCGATTTTGGAGATTAAGCACCTAAAAGGCGTTGTTTTAGAGACCTTTGGCGCAGGAAATGCCCCTACATTGCCGTGGTTTTTGCAAGAACTCAAAGACGCCACCGACCGTGGGGTAGTGATTATGAACGTATCGCAGTGCGACGGCGGACGCGTAATGCAAGGACGCTACCAAACCAGTACGTGGTTTGACAAGATTGGCGTAATTAGCGGCGCCGACATCACGACCGAAGCCGCCATTACCAAAATGATGTGGGTGTTTGGCCAAGAAACCGACCCCGAACGCATCAAAACCCTCCTCGCCCAGCCTATTGTGGGCGAAATGACGGTTTGGTAGTGGGGATTGGGGGGCACGGCCTCCCTTTTTTATGCTTGGTACTTTTTGAAAAAAATAGAATTAGGCAGTTAGTTTTTGAAGCAACTAATCTTTGGTATATATTTACAAAGCGCCATACGCATCTACTTTTATCCCTCATTAATTTTTAATAAGTGTTGGGTTGAGCACTGCAAAGAGCATTGTTTTGACCATGGTACAGACGAACCTTAGGGATTTTTGGAGAAATGGTAGCTGTATACAATACAAAAGTACAACAAAATATTGGTATAGTTAAAATAAATACAAAAAACACTGCAAAACTTTCACCTATTGTAGGAGTAGGTGGCAACTCTATAAAAACGCATTCAAACATCAGGACAATAAATGAGAGAAGGTGAACATCAATCGTACTTTGACAATATTCAACAAGAATTGGCTGACGAACTTCGACAAGCACGGCATACTATTTTTGCTGCGGTAGCTTGGTTCTATGACTACACACTTCTTGCAGTTTTGGAAGATAAAGCTCGAAAAGGAGTTTCAGTCCAACTTGTAACTTCTCCAAATGAAAAAAATGATTATTCTCGATTTGAATCTCTAAACGATTTTGGTGGAGAAATTTATACTTTTGGTGGTACTGACGTTTTTAATGATGAATTTATGCACCATAAATTCTGCGTTATTGATTACAAAACAGTTATTACAGGCTCATATAACTGGACTAAAAATGCAACTACAAATGAAGAAAACATTGTAATAATCAACGATTCAAAAGTAGCAAGGCAATATTCCGCTAAATGTTTAGAATTAATTCAAAGTGGAAAAGTAATAGATTTTGACAATTCTAATGATATTCGCTTGTCAATAACAACACCTACTACGCTTGTTGAAAGTGGCGATAATATTGAGATTTTCTGGAAAGTAGAAAATGCAGAAGATATTTCAATTGAAGGCATTGGTAGTGGTTTAGAAATGAAAGGTAGTCACTCGGTAAAGATTAATCAAACACGAATTTTTAAAATTACAGCACGAGAAGGAGAGTTTTCAAAAACAAAAACTTTACAAATTAGGGTTGTTGAGTACCCACAAGTTCAATTATTCAAAACAAGCAAAGAAGCAATAATTAGAGGGCAAACCGTTGTACTAAATTGGAAAACAAATAGCACAGAAACAGTTGAAATTGATAATGGAATTGGAACGGTTGAAATAAATGGTAGTATTGAAGTAGCACCCACAAAAGATACCATTTATAAACTTACAGCCAAGGGCGAAACTACTGAAATTGTAGAGTTTCAAAAAGTATTAGTTTATGCTATACCATCAATTAAAACCATAAATGTTCCGACACCAACAAAAATAGAACTTGAAACTGATATTGGGCTTTTTACAACAAAAATACAATCCAATATTAAACTTAATCATTTATCAAATGAAATTATACACAGAAGCCCAAAAATAAATTTCTTAAACTCAAATATTAGTAAACGCTTGACAATCAAAGAAATATCAACTTCACTTAACAAAGAAATCCATGAATTAGAAGCCCCATCACAAAATAAAACAACAGTGCTTACACAAGTTAAGTCATCAATTTTCAACCGTTTAGAACAAATTTTTAATAATGACTGGCGAGCCATGCAGGTAATCAGTCAAATCCGTAAAACTTATGACATCAAATAATTGGCTTAAAAATTGGTTTTTATTCTGTTCTGGGGCACATTTAGACTTTTTAAATCACGAAGATTGTAAATATGAACACAACAAATATATTGGCATAGGTTCAGCAGTATTTTTCACAGCGTTGTTTGCGTTTATGTCAGCATCTTACGCTCTATATACCGTTTTTGGAAGTTGGTGGTCTGCCTGTTTTATAGGCTTTGTTTGGTCTTGCTTTATATTCAGTCTTGACAGATATATTGTATCTACTCTCAAAAAAGACGATAATAAATTAAACGAAATATGGAAAGCCTCACCTCGAATTCTTCTTGCTATTATGCTTGCTATCATTATTTCTAAACCCCTTGAATTAAGAATATTTGAAAGGGAAATCGAAAATGAGTTAATAAAAATGCAGAACGAAGTTGAAAAACAGCAAAATGAAGCTGTTTATTCAAAATATCCAGAAGTTGAAAATTTAGAAACTGCAATTAATAGATTAGATATAGATTTCAAATCGTGTCAAAATTATGCAGATAAATTAGAAGCCGATGCAGCAGGAGAAGCTGACGGAAGTGCAGGAAGTGGAATTAGAAATATTGGACCAATTTATAAAATTAAAAGACAAAATGCCGATGCAAAAAAAGTAGAATGTAACAGAATTTTGCAGGAACTGGACAAAAGCAAATCAGACTTAGCGACGCTTAAATCGAAAATTGATTTGGAAGTTACTAATTTAGCAAGAACAAAAGAAAATGGGTTACTTGCTCGTATTGAGGCACTTAGTCGCTTGACATTTACAAAAAAAATAGTAGAAAATAAGCCTATCGTACAAAATAAGTTGGAAATCAAAAAAGATAGCACTGGAAAAATAGATTCACTCCAAATGCCTATTAATCAGATTTCAACTTCACAAGTTACTGTAACCGAAGAGAGAAACGCAATGTACTGGGCGACTTTAGCAATAACTATTTTATTTGTAATCATAGAATTAGCTCCCCTACTCTTAAAAATATTTACAGACAAAGGAAATTATGATTTGAAAGTTCAAACGATTGAAGAAACAGTAAAATCGAGAGAAATTGAAGAAATATCATACCTCAATGATGAAGTAAATACTCGTGTGAAAATCAAAGTAGGCATAAATGAAAATATAGTAAATCGAGAATTGCAGGATAATAAAAACCTAATGGAAAAAATTTCAAATGCTCAGTTAGACCTTGCAAAAGAGATTATTGACATTTGGAAAGGAGACGAACTTATTAAAATTCGAGAAAACCCTAAAAAATATGTAGGTAATTTAAAGACTGAAACAAATGAAGAAGCGACTTAGTAAGCGGACAAAAAGAGCTGCCACTAATAACTAAGGTTTCGTCGTGGCCGTAGGCCAAGCGATGAAATAGATGGGGGACGCCCAGTCTTGAACGAAACTCGGGCGGGCGGCTAGCCTAGCGGTGGGTGCTCACCAAACCCTTTTCTTTTGTTATGGAGTTATCGTCGAGCTGGCAACTACACTGAGAGCGGGTTATAGGTCATTTTCATGGGTTTGGTTGGGGTTTGGGCTGTAACCAGAGTCAAAGCCTCTATGCGATTGATTCTAAGTTCATCATACTTCTTTTTTGTCATGCTAAATTTTAAGGGTAAATTGAACTCAAAATCAACCATATTTGGCAAAATGGCGGGTTTAGCGCTATATTCAAGTTCAGTTCTTCGGTTCAACTTTTGTACAAAACTGAACATTTGTGCTTCGATTTCCGCCACTTCGCCAAGCTGCTAAACCGCATATGTGCTATGCTAAACGACACAAACTGGTTCAATAATTTAAGATATGAATAGCTATGACCCTTTCACAAGCATTGTGGTTAGGCGTTTTCATGAACCCTTTCGCTTGCAGATAATCAACTCCTGACTGTTTTTGTCTGATATTTCTGTGGGGCGCAAACCAGGTGGTGCAACCACAATCTTCAACGAATCTCCGTCCAACTCATAAGCAATGCTGACAGGCGCCGAAATGTTAAGCGTCTCATCTGGCTGAATAATAATGAACTTGAGGCTGCCAGTAGTGTCCAACTTGAAAGAATACGTAACCTCCTTCCCGGTCTCGTCTGTAAAAAAAAGTTTATCTCTTTTGAAAACATATAGGTAAGATACATTCCATTTCTTGCCGTTTTGGCTTTCTGTTTGCGCCAACCAAGCTCCTTGTAAGTTTGCTTGGTCGGTAGATTTTGTCTTATAGCTAACTACGCCACATGACAAAGCACAAACAGCAACTAATATAATAATGGAGGTCTTCATAATTTCATATCACCAAAACTCCTAATTTTATAATAGACTTCAAAATTGCTGTCTATCAGTATTTGGTTTTTATAAAACGATTATAAAGGCAAAATGTTACAAAAAACTATTAGTTTTTCCAAATACTGTAAATAAAAAAAGAGAATTCATTAAATGCTTATTTGGGTCAACTATGAGCGACTCACAAAACACAATGAAGAAGACACTAAACACTGTAGATAACACAGCACACAACAGGCGGTTTGACAATATGGCGGGGCGACGAATATATCATCAGCTTTTGTATCTTTACTCAGCTTCGGTTCCAGTTTGACGATTTTCAAATACCGCCACATCGCCAAGCCGTGTCCGTTAGCGGCTATGTTGGACAACAACCAAGACAAACAATTTTTAACGACAAAAAACGGACTATGAAATATAAATGTAGTTGTTGCGGACAAGAACACGATGAGTGGCCAGCGTTGACATTTTACACACCGACGCCATACAACGACTTGACTGAAAATGAGAAAAAGACTTTAGGACAAATCGGAAATGACTTTTGCGTAATTACCTATCCTAATCAGACAGAAAGGTTTATTCGTTGCACCTTGACACAAAAAGTTATTGACCACTGCGACAATCTTGAATACGGCATTTGGGTTTCAGTTAGTGAAAAAAGCTATCAAGACTATTACGACAACTTTGAAAACAATAACCACGTGACAGAATATTTTGGTTGGCTTTGCAGTAGAATTCCTGTGTATGAAGACACGTTAAGTGTTCCGACAACAGTTCTGACCAAGGCTGGCAATAGCAGACCTGAAGTTTTTCCGCACAAGGACTTTGACCACCCATTTGTAAAAGACTACTATGTCGGAATAACAAAAGCAGAAGCTGAAAGACGAATTAAATCAATGCTAAAAAACACGGGCCAACACTCCGACAATGAATAATAGACTGACATTCGGGCAGAGAAACACAGTCGCTAATCACTAAGCATTGGTGGTAGCCATAGGCCAAGCCAGGAAAGAGATGGGGGACGCCCAGTCTTGAACGAAACTCGGGCGGGCGGCCAGCCTAGCGGTGAGTGCTCACCACCCCCTTTTCTTTTGTTATGGAGTTATCGTCGAAGGGGGCAACTACACTGAGAGCGGGTTTTGGCCCGCTTTTTTGCTTTTATGAGTAAGTTCAAAATAGGTGCGGCGCGCCTGTTTTTTGTTTTTATAAGATGAGTAATTTTGCTTCATGAAAGAAAAAAAGAGAAAACACCAATCAAGTGGGTGGCAACCTGCACAATACGACAAAATTCTCAAAGAGAATATTGAAGCCGTAATTTCAAGTATCATGCAAAATGTACTTGAAATTACGGCTGTTTCTATGGAGGAACTGCCCGATGATATTCAGCATACCAAAGAACGAAAACCTGATGTACTGAAAAAGGTCACTGATACCAAAAATGACACTTTTGTACTTCAAATTGAGTTTCAAGTCAAAAATGAAACAGAAATGGTTTATCGGATGCTTGAATACTACGGAATGCTTGAACGAAAGTACAAAATACCAGTGAAGCAATTTGTAATTTTTCTCGGGACAGACACCCCTACAATGCCAACCAAACTCGACAGAGAACGACTAAAATTCAGTTTTCCACTTGTTTCACTTTCAACACTTGACTATCATATTTTCCTTAACTCGGACAAGCCCGAAGAAATCATATTGGGCATTTTGGCAAATTTCCAAGGCGAAAACCCCGAAAACGCTCTAAAACAGATACTTGTGCGTATCAAGGAAACTACCAAAGGGGATTTTTCGTTAAATAGATACTTTAATCAGTTGCGTGTTTTGGCTCAACTTCGTAACTTAGAACTAAATTTAAAAAACGCTATGGACAGCATTGCAGAATACATCAAAGAAGAAAGAGATGTTCTCTTTTTGAGAGGGCTTGATAAGGGAGAGGCAAAGGCAGAAGAAAGGATTGTAAGAAATTTACTTTCTAAAATGTCTTTGACTTTTGAGCAGATTGCCGACATTGCTGGCACTACGGTGGACTTTGTTAAATCTGTACACCAGCAACTTATTGGTAAATAGATACTTAGACTGCTTTTATCTCATATGTACTTGACTGGCGAACAAAAGCGCCAGCCACCAATAACCAAGCATTCGTCGTGGCTAAAAGCCAAGCGATAAAACCCCAAAAGCCTTCGGGATTGAACGAAATTCGGTTGCCCTTATGGGGCTTTTGGGGGGGCTTTGTTCGCCTTTTTCTACTAAGATTTCGCCTCTCTGAGTGCGTTTAACCTGTATATTTTAAAACTTTATTGCTCAAATTCCCCCCTTCCACACCCAATCCGTCAAAATCCGTATTGGAACATCTGCTTCATCCGTGTTCCCACCTCTGCGCCAAATTCTTTGTCGTCGTATGTTTTTTTATTCAAAAAGCTTTTCTATATTAGCATTGTAAAAAACTCAACACAACAACGTTAGAAAAAACTCTTACTACTCGCTTAGGCTTACCATACGCCTGCGCACATTCCTCGCCCTCACGAGCATTTCCCTTAATTTTAACAACGTTTTATGAAAAAGAACCCAAACAAACATTCTAGCCTCTGGCGTTACGCCCCGCCCATGTCTTAGTCGATAGTCCATAGTCGATAGTCCATGGTCGATAGTCGATAGTCGATAGTCGATAGTCGATAGTCGATAGTCGATAGTCCATGGACTGTGGACTGTGAACCATCGACTGTGGACCATAAACTGCCCGTACTTCCCAATTAGTATCTCGTCATTCCCAATTAGTATCTCGTCATTCCCAATTAGTATCTCGTCATTCCCAATTAGTATCTCGTCATTCCCATAACCAGTAACCAAAAAAAACATGTCTTATTTACATTTTCCTAGAATTGTATTCTCTGGAGACTTTTCCTCGGATGTTTCCACCGTCAACAACGACACGCAGCATTACAACAACGCCACGTTTGAGTCGAGTTTTCAGCTTCCTGGGCAAGGGGCGACCAACGGCTGGTGGAACCCCGAAGGTGGCGCCACCTTTGGCTTTCAAAACTGTACCATTCAGCAAGCCACCAACGAAAACGGAACGACCATTACCGACCCTGCCTTGGATGGCATCATTGGCCAGCTGGTGACGGGTGCCGAAGGGCGTAACTCGGGCAAAATGGTGGACTTAGACCCCGACCAGCAAATGGTTTCGGAGCTTTGGGGCGTGACCTTCCGAATCCTCTCAGCCCACAATGAGTTGTTGCTCGAAGGAAGAATCAAGCCCACGGGCTTTCGAGATTTGCAACGCCGACAAACCAACGGCGGAAAACCCAACGGACAACCCATGGGTGCTTCGTGGACGTCGGTGCTGGAAGATGTTAAATACGGAAAATTGGCCGAAACGTCGCCCATTTTGATGGCGTTGAAAGCCACAACCCAACAAAACAAAATCAGTATTAACCTCAACGGGTTTGGCTACTACTACGCCCATGCCGATGGACGCTTTTCGCTCGGAAAAATCCTGGGAAGTATCGGCCCATGGTTTGAAAATGAGCCTGATTTGTTTGCCCCCGCGCGGAGATTGTACGGGATCTATCAAAGAGGCCAAGTGTTTGGCGGTTCCAATTTCATTTTTGATGCTGCCAATGCCCGTTTGTCGATTGACCTGGGCGGTTCGTTTCCCATCGATGATTCCATCGGAAGCATCAATTTTAGCAATGATTTGTACTTGGCAGTCAGCAAACAGCCGCTGACCAACCCGCCTGCCATCAGAAACGTCCTCATCGACGGCAGTCAGCTTGAAATAATTGGCAAAGTCCCGTACCAACAAGGCTCTACATGGCTCAATAGCACCTGCGGCATTGTTGACTTCAATTTACTCTCAGACGACGTGGTCAGTAGCCTGAAAAACAACCAGTTGATTCTCGTAGCGGCGAGCAGCAGTTCTTCCCAATACTTGCTGATTGCCCGTGAAGCGATTGCTGGCATCGTGTGCCGCGCCGACAATTTTGTGCAGCGCATCGACACCAATCAAAAAGTGACGGTCAACCTCTACGCGTACCAGTTTGGACAGCCGTTGCCACAAACCGAAATAACGATTACGATGGAGCCGCCTACGTCCGATACGCCCAAAGACAAAAATTCACCCCCGATTTCTATCACCTACGGCAACAACAAACCTCAGGACGGGTTGAGTTTTGCGCCTTCTTGCCAAACCAACGACCAAGGCATGGCCCAAATCGAAATCACGGGCAACAGCATCCATTCTCCACGGGTGTATATCGACGGGCAAATCTACCTGTTGGACTATACCTTGGCCAATCAGCAACCCGACAGCGCCATTCCTGGAGCCGCCCCGATGTCCATTTCTATCCACTTACGGGACGATTTCCCCATTCCCGAAACCCCTACTTGGAGCGACATTTCGGATATGATGACGCAGTTTGCCAACCTCTACCCCATTATGAGCAAGTACTTCATCAATTTTGCGGATCCACAAGCCATGATTGCCAAAAAAGATATTCTGAAATTCGCCTTTACCCGCGACATCCACGACCCCATCTACATGCCCGCCACAAGGGACTTATCCGAGACCAAACGACTCACGATTTTAAAGTGGTTGGACAACCCCATCGTCGATGACCCTGCCACCGCTGCCGCCAAGGGAGTAAAGTTGAAAAGCGTTGACGCAAACGCCGCGCTCGATACGGCACCGCCAACCGAGCAACAACAAAAGTTGGCCGAGGCCACCAAAGCCAAAAATGGCTCTTTGATTAATTTCCCAGCGTTAACCAATTTGTTTGAATTCTAAACCCAACCATCATGCTCAAGATAAGTCCAAAATTTGTAAGTGCGGTTCAAAATGCAAAAAGCCTAGCGGAGCTTTTTCCGATGCTGCAAAACGCCATTGAGTTGGAACATTCCACCATTCCTCCGTACCTAACCGCATTGTTTTCGTTCAAGGCCAATACCGAGTCTGACATCCGAAAAGTCATCCACTCGATTGTAATTGAAGAGATGTTGCACATGACCATTGCGGCCAACATCCTCAATGCCGTGGGAGGATGCCCTGCCATTTCGCGCCCTGATTTTGTCCCCAATTACCCCACACATTTACCGATGGGTATTGGCGGTTCGCTCGTTGTGGGCATCGAAAAATACTCCCTCGACGTCGTACACGATGTTTTTATGGAAATCGAAGAACCCGAAAACCCCATTGAGTTTAAAAGCATGACGCTGGCCGCGACCGAGGCTACTTACAAAACCATCGGCGATTTTTATCGGGCATTGCAGGCTAAAATAGCCGAACTTGCCCCCGACGAGTTGCCAGGTAATCCTGCCAAACAAGTAACTTCCAGCTTTTTCTCTTCCGACCTCCTCTACCCCATCCTGACCAAAACGGACGCCATCAATGCCATCAACGTCATCGTAGAACAGGGCGAAGGAAGCGAAGTGTCGCCGTTGGGCACCGACGACGAACTCGCCCACTATTATAAGTTTGAAGAATTGTACAAAGGCAGAGAGTTGGTCAGAGACCCTAGCGCGCCCAACGGTTATTCGTTTACGGGGCCCGTTATCCCGTTTGACCCAACGAATGTCTGGCCGTTGTATCCCAATACAAAAGCGGAAATGTTGCCGCAAGGCTCCGAAGAACGGCGACTGCTAGACTCGTTTAATCAAACGTACAGTAACCTACTTTTTGGACTGCACCAAACGTTTAATGGTCATCCCGACAACCTCAACAACACCATCGGGTTGATGTTTGATTTGAGGCTTGCTTGCCAAAAACTCGCCGAAATGCCTTTCCCAGGGCAAGATGGCTACACCATCGGGCCGTCGTATGAATTTGTACAACCCAACACACAAGTATGAACTTCCATTTACAACAATTAGTCACCAAACTATCAGTCAGCGACGTACTCCACTCTAAAGAATTTTACGAAAATGTATTGGGTTTTACGGTGGATGAACGCTACACCATCAGCGACGGGGGAACATACAGCACCAACTCCTACCTCGAAATGAATGCACCCTGCGCACAAGGCGGAAGTTTCACGATTGGGCTGTACAAAGACATTAACACGCCTTACCCATCCATGCCCGCCAACGGCACGGTGCCCAGTTTTATCGTGGATGATATTAAGGCGACGTTGCAAGATTTACTCCAACAAGGAGTAGTGGTGATGCCTATGGGCGGTGGCGAAGGCGATGATAAGTACATCATTTCCAACACCTCCGACGAAGGTTACGTTGACCTCTTCTTTTTCTTCTGCGACCCCGACAACAACTCCTTGGTCATTAGGCAAAACATGGGGAAAGAGTAGCTGAGTTTTATAAGTCGCGTCGGAGACGCTGGGCCTATTTTGCCCCAAATGACACTTTGGGGCAAGCTGGTCAGCCTGCGCATTATTCAAGTTCAGGGGGCTGTTTGGCAGCTCCGACCCGCGCCAGCGCAAAACCCCAAAACGACAGGCACAATACAATGATTGTCAGGTAAAAACTAGGAGAAAAATCAAACATCCGTAAAGAATTTGTAACTTCGCCAGTCAATAATCGGACAAAAGATGAAGGCAAAATATGTAAACCCATTCACCGACTTTGGTTTTAAGAAAATCTTCGGAGAAGAAGCCAGTAAACCATTACTTATTGACTTCTTAAATGCGTTGCTACCAAACACCAGCAAAATCGTTGATTTGACTTTTAAAAATAACGAACAACTTGGACAAACAGACCTTGATAGGAAAGCCATTTACGACATTTACTGCGAAAATGAAAAAGGTGATAAGTTTATAGTTGAACTTCAAAAAGCCAAACAAAACTACTTCAAAGAAAGAACAATCTACTACTCAACTTTTCCGATTAGAGAACAAGCGGAAAGAGGTGAGTGGAATTACAACTTACAAGCAGTTTATTGTGTTGGTATTTTGGACTTTACATTTGATGATTATGAATCTGAGCCTGAAAAAAGCGAAGTTGTCCATACTATCAAGTTAAAAAATCAACACGGTAAAACATTTTACAATAAACTAACCTTTATTTATCTTGAAATGCCAAACTTTAAGATAAAAGAAAATGAACTTGCAACTCGTTTGGACAAATGGCTTTATTTTATTAAATATTTAGAAGATTTTCAGACGATTCCATCAATATTTACCGATGAAGTGTTTAGCCAAGCATTTGAAAAGGCCGAACTCGCAAAACTTGGACAAACAGAATTGGCAATTTACGAGAATAGTTTAAAAACGTATCGAGACTTAAAAGGCGTTATTGAAACAGCTTTTGACGAAGGACTCAATGAAGGAGTTTTAAAAGTTGCAAGAAAAATGAAACATAAAGGTCTTTCACCTTTGGAAATTTCTGAGTTAACAGGGCTTTCTGAAACAGAAATAAATGGCCTTTGATAAAGGCAATCACCACGCCTTTCTAATAGCTGAATTTCGACTGATTGCCTTTATCATCAAGCTTCTACCTTTTGATTCCCAAACTAGGCTCGAAGCCTTGAAATAGTCAGCACGAGTGGAGCACTCGCGCTATCAGACTCCCTCAGCACATTCCGTAGGAGATAACAACATTTACAAAATGAAAAATACAGAGGTGACAAAGTTCTTGGATGAGCAAAATCATCCGTTTAGAAATGAAATAGAACAATTAAGAAATTACATTTTATCGGCAAATCCAGATTTAACAGAAAATATAAAATGGAATGCCCCCAACTACTGCTTTGGCAATGCGGATAGAATTACAATGAGAATTCAACCCCCAACGAAACAAGTTCAATTAATTTTTCATAGAGGCGCAAGCAAACAAACGCAACCTAAAGACGAACTAATTTCGAATAAAAGTAAGTTGTTGGTTTGGAAAGAAAATGACCGCGCAATTATAACTTTCAAAAACCTAGAAGATATCGAAAGTGGAAAATCGGAATTGACAGAAATTGTCACTGAATGGATAAATGCAACGCCTTTGCACCAAATGTAACAAACGACAGCAACAGCAAAACCATGAAAAACACCCTGTTTGACTTTATTTCAAAATATATCACTCTGACAGAAGATGAAAAAAACGTACTACTTTCATTAGACCTCTTTCACTCTGTCAAGAAAGGGACGATTTTACTCAAAGAAGGACAAAAATCGAAAGAGAGCTACTTCGTACTAAAAGGCTGTATTAGAAGCTATTATATTTTAGATGGGGAAGAAAAAACCACTGCTTTCTACACCGAAATGGAAGCATTGACGCCCCCTTGCGTGATAAGCAAAACCCCCTCCGAGTATTACATTAGTTGCGTGGAAGACAGTATTCTTACCGTTTCAAATGCGGATATGGAAGTAGAAGTCAACAGCAAGTTTCCCAAGTTTGAAATCATGTGTCGGATGCTATCGGAAGAATTGTTGGCGAAACAACGTATAGACTTTGACGAGTTCAAAACTTCTTCCCCCGAACAACGCTACCTGAACTTACTACATAAAAGACCCGACCTTATTCAGCGGGTGCCACAACACCAATTAGCCAGTTATTTGGGCATAAAACCCCAATCTTTGAGCAGACTACGCGCCAGAATTACGGAGAAAGATAAAAGCTCAGGTGCGTTTCTTAACTTAAGTGAACGAGGTTAGGAAATCCCTACATCTACTTTTGCAGCATCGTTTAACATTAATGAAAACAGACATGCAAAAGAAAATTTTATGGATTGGGCTTGCTTTAGTGCTCGTAGTTAGTTCTCAGGTAAAGGCACAATATACCAAACAAGACAGCACCTACAAGCGGTGGTTTGTTGGCAGTACGGTATTTTTATTGGGTAATTTGGCCACTACCAATCCCCCCAACTTCGCGCAACTCAACATTGGCTATCGTATTACAGGAAAAGATGTCATTACAATAGAACCCAAAACATGGAAATATGCTTGGCCAAATGGGATTCACCCCTTTTTAAACAATTCATACGGAAAACCAGAGGAAAAATTCCCTGGATATGTCCGTGAGTATGGCGTTTCGGTGGCGTACCAACGGTTTTTGTGGAAAGGTTTATACGCCGAGCTGAATGTCATGCCAACGTTGCAAAAATTTGTGAATAATGACGGTAAAAAAATTGACAATGGCTTTCAGATTTTCAACACGTACCGCATTGGTTATCACGTAAAACTCTTTAAAGACAAATTTTTTATTCAACCATCCATTGCAATTACCCACCGTGCTTATCACACAACATTACCTGATGGGTTCAAACAGTTGGATGATAAATGGTCGAAATTCGTCTGGGGAGAACCTGGCTTTCATTTTGGGTATAATTTTTAATAACTCATGAGTAACTTGCAATGTTGAACAGAAAACAGCCAACACAACCTTTATGAAAATGGTAACCGCCGCTTGCTTTGTCCTAAGTATCACTTGCAGCTTGGCCCAAAAAACGGTTTCTTTTGCCGATTCAATCCGTAAAGCTTACCACATCCCCGAAATTAACTATGCCGTCGTCGATGCCAATTCTACCTTAGAAATTGCTGCATTGGGAAGGCATTCTATCGCACTCACCGACACGGCCACCCTCAACGACCGCTTCCACATTGGCTCCAACACCAAAGCCATGACGGCTTTTATCATTGCCAAGTATGTAGAAAAAGGCAAGCTAAAATGGACAACAAAATTTTTTGAGGTATTTCCCGAATGGAAAAAGAAAAGTAAACCTGCCTACGCCGCCATTACTTTGCAGGACTTGCTTTCGCACAAAGCTGGAATTTTGCCTTTTCAGGGAGAAAATGACCCAGTAATCCCTCCTTTTAAGGGGACAAATTCACAAAAAAGGAAGCAGTTTGGGGCATTTGCACTCACCCTCGACCCCGTAAAAATAGACGAAAATACCCCATTTATTTATTCCAATGCAGGTTATACCCTAGCGACCTTGATGCTAGAGAAAGTCTCTGCCAAGAGTTGGGAGCAGTTGGTGGACGAAGAATTGAACAAAGAACTCAAGCTAGACGTCCAATTGTCTTGGCCCGAAAATCAGAAGCATAGAGATACGTGGGGGCATAGTTTTGAAAACGGCAAATTGCAACCGATACCCTCCACCTTCGATTACCGTTTGGACTATACAGAACCTGCGGGAGACATCAATATGCGTCTCACCGATTACGCCAAGTTTATCCAACTGAATTTGCAAGGGCTAGGTGGACAAAAAAACTACCTCACTCCTGCCACCTATCAGTTTATTCACAAGGGTATTGAAAATTACGCCCTCGGCTGGTACAACATTTACGAAAACGGCAACGAACTTTCGACCCACTCAGGAACCGTCGGTACGTACTATACCATTGCCCACATCGACAGGCTCAAAAACAAAGCTTACCTTATTTTTACCAACTCGTTCAGCCCCGACACCCAACAAGGGGTGCGGCTTTTGATGAGAAAGCTAAAAGAAAATTACGGTCGCTAATGCTCCACCTATCCCCACCCAACATAACTCATGCGAAAAGTACAATCCTATTTCGAGTCACTTGGTTTTTCGGGGGAAGACCTTGAAAAAATTCTCAACGCTTTTGAATTACGGCATTTTAGCAAGAACGATTTTCTGGTGGAAGAAGGCAAAATAAGCCGATACATCGGTTTGGTAGAAAGTGGGATGTTTCAATATTACGTCATAAAAGACGGCGAAGAAGTAACTTCGTATGTGTCTATCGAAAACACTTTTTTTGCGTCGGTGTATAGTTTCATCGGCGAAAAACCCGCCCTCGAAAACGTAAAAGCATTGACTGACAGCAGTATTAGTCTAGTTTCCAAGACCAACCTAAAAATGTTGGTAGCCGAAATTCCTGCTTTCAAGGATTTCTACATTGGTTTGTTAGAAGCCAGTATTTGTGGCATCGATGCCAGCCGTCACGATTTGATTGTACTCACTGCCGAACAACGCTACGAAAAACTCCTCAAAACCGAACCGCACCTCTTGCAACACATTCCGCTGCAACATTTGGCGTCGATGCTTGGCGTTACGCCACGGCATTTGAGCCGAATTAGAAATAAAATCCGCTGATTTTCGCTTTTGGACATTTGTCTAGTAGAAAAAAATCTTGAGTCAGGAAATTTGCATCATCAATTAACGATTAAAATGCAAATCAAAATGAAACAAGTATTTTTTACATTATTCGCACTTCTTTTATCGTCTGTCGCTTTCTCGCAAAGCCGTTTTTCAAACAACGAAATCAGCATCAATGGTTTCCGAAATCCTTCTATCGGCGTAGAATATCGTCACAAACAAATTTCGTTTCACGCGGGCTATTACATTACTGCTTTTGAATCAGGCGTTACCACAAAATTCATCAAAACAGGCGTTACGACTTGGTTTTTACCCGTTGGCAAAAAAGAAAATCCTTCTTCTTTTTATGCAGGTGTTTCGTATTTAAGAGGCATTAATTTAGACTACAAAGACCAAAATGCGTTGGGAATGGAAGCAGGTTTCCGATGGATGGTTTGGAAAGGTCTTAACCTACGAATCGGCGGAATAGCAGTAGCTTCCAAAGGTCACGATTTGAAAATTAATCCAACACCTGGTATCAGCTATTCCTTTTTCTTTTAAGTCAATGAAAAATAATACAAAAACAATCGGTATTTTACTGATTATAGCTGCCGTTGCATTGCTTATTCCTTACACAATGCTCACGATGCGTTTTGATTATCCAGATATTTTGAGAAAAGATACCGCAAGCGTTTTACAAAGATTTTACGAAGGTGGAAATTCTTTAATTTGGACCTGGTTTGCTTTTGCCGTTACGGGTTTGCCGCTGATTCCTGCGTATATGATGATGGGTCAAAAATTGGAGAATAAAATTCCGTCGGTTCGCACAGCGACTATGATTGGCGTCATTGGATTGGTGGTGCAAATGATTGGTTTATTGAGATGGACTTTTGTAATACCCGTTCTTGCCGATACTTTTGTGAATGCTACGGACGAGGCCACCAAAGCAGCGGCTATTGTTTCTTTCAAAACTATTCATCAGTTTGGCGGCGTAATTTTGGGCGAACACCTCGGACAACTTTTTACCATTATTTGGACATTGATGATGACTTACGCATTTTCAAAACTAAAACTAATGCCAAAATGGGTTAATGTTTTGGGTATTGTAGGCTCGGTGATTTATCTGTTGGCACAAGCCGAATTATTTGCAACCGTTATCAAAGGTTTTCCTGTATGGGATTTGGCTGGATTTCTTGGCAGCACGCTTTGGCTGATTTGGCTCATTATTGTCGGTAGTGTGTTCATTAAAAGGAATGATTTAATCTAAAAATTCAACAAAAAAATGGCAACAAAAATCGTTTTCTTCATCACTATTTTGGCCTACAGCATTATTGCAAGCCAAACTTTCATGTACATTCTGTCCCTAAAACAATTACAGTTAGGGCTGAATGCCGAATCGTACCTCGAAATCAGAAAACTGACCGATACACTGATGAGAGCCAATTTCAAATATGTGATTTATACCGCATTATTGGCTAATCTTTTGTTGGTAATTTTCACCATTCAAACCCCAAAAACTTGGCTATTTATCGGTGCAAGTATCGCTTTTGTCGCTTTAGTTGCCGATATTCTACTTACATTAAAAGGGAGCTTGCCGATTAACGATGTCATCAATAGCTGGTCTGCCAATGCGATTCCTGCAAACTGGCAAAGCGTTAGAGAACAATGGTTTACTATTTTTCAGTACCGTCAAATTGCCAATATTATCGGCTTGTTGAGTTTGCTTTTAGCCGCAGTTTTTGGAACAAAATAAAATTAAACGGTATATTTGACCATCCACTCTGCATCAACCTTCTCTCATGGAATACGTTCTAATCATTCACGAAGTAGCCGACTATGACGCCTGGAAAGCTATCTTTGACCAAGCCGCAGGCATCCGAAAAGAAGCAGGCGAGCAATCGTACCAAGTCTTAAAGTACGAAAACGATACTAACAAAATCGTCCACTTCTCCGTTTGGGATAGCCTAGAAAACGCCAAAGCCTTTTTTGAATCGCCCAAACTGGTACAAATCCGAAAAGATGCAGGCGTAAAATCTCCTGATTTCATTTATTTGAAGGAATTAGAAAAAGGAGTACTTTAACTCGGGTTGTGAGCCCCCCACAGCACAGCGGGCAAACTCGGGTTGTGAGCAACCCTCGGCACAGAAAAACGGGTTGTAAGCAACCCTCAACACGGACCCTCAGCACAAAATTCGACATTCTCCACTCGACACTCGACATTAAAAAAATGCTTCTCCTCACCTCCATCGACCTGATTGGCACCTTCGTTTTTGCCCTCAGTGGCATCGAGCTTGCTTCCAACAAAAAAGTGGATTGGTTTGGGGCGTATCTCATTGGACTGGTTACTGCCATTGGGGGTGGTACAGTCAGAGATGTGTTGCTGGATATTCGGCCGTTTTGGATGCAGGAGAGTCACTATTTTATTATGACAGGCATCGCGTTGGTGGCGGCACTTTTGTTCAAAGACAAAATTTTCAAGTGGCAACGGGCGTTGTTTTTGTTCGATGCCATTGGGTTAGGGCTGTTCACTACGGTGGGTATTAGTAAGAGTCTTGCGATGGACTTACCATTTTGGGTGTGCATTGTCATGGGGACTGTCACGGGGTCGATTGGCGGCGTTATTCGTGATGTCTTGCTCAACGAAGTGCCCCTCTTGCTGCGCAAAGACATTTACGCCTTGGCTTGCGTTGCGGGGGGATTGGTGTATTATGCGGGGCTTCAAGTGGGTTTTTCTACCAGTTTTACCCAGCTCATCGCCGCGATTATAGTGATTTTTGTCCGTATCATTGCTCAAAAATACCGAATTCATCTGCCCGTCGTTTCTATTAAAAAAGACACGACTCGCCCGTAATCACCCCCTAGAATTATCCCGTTATGAAAATTGCTCGATTACTCATTTTTTGCCTCAGTTTTTTGGAATGGTCTTGCCAATCCCAATCAGATACACCAGAAACCATCGCCATCTCTGGGATTACCCAACGAAATCAGTTTGGGAACCTGGTCGGTACGGCTGATAATGATGACTGGATTACCGAAAGTAGTTGGCCAACCCTAGTTTCGTCACAGTTTAACTTTTCAGACACCCTAAACTACGCCGTCAATAACGAAATAGGAACTATCAATACGATTTTCGCCTACCCCAATCCTGCCACGACTCAATTTATGTTCGGAATTTCCTCTAGTAAACCTACCATTATGAAGTATATTCTGGTTGATAACCAACTCAACGTACTTCTTCAAGGAACATTTCGACTGAAAAACTCCAATTTCATTGTTGCCATTGATTTTTCTGACCCCAAACTTGTTACAGGAAAAACCTATCGCCTCTACTACGCCTTTTATGACAAAAACAAGGCGATTTACGCCAAAGGACATGGCGACATAGAAAAGAAGTAACTTGCCCACGCAACATACGGGGCACTACACTTCAACGGTTCAAAAATACGTTTCCCCCAATTCATCAGTCAGTTAACCCCATTTTTAAACAAAGCGAGCCTTTCCTTTGCTATTTTTGACATCAGAAATTTAATCATAAAACGATGTCAAGTTTCCTTACTGAACTCAAATCTCGCAACGAAACGCTCTTTTACTTTGGCTTAATCTGCAACCTACTGGCGTTGGCCTTTTTGGTCCTTAGCCAAATAACCGTAGTTCAGGTTTTTAGGGTAAACGCGTGGAACAAACCTTTGAAATTCGCTTTATCTATTGGAGCTTACGCATGGACAATGGCTTGGTATTGTTACTATTTACCCAAATTTAACCTATCGCTTTTCAACTGGACTACCGTTCTGTTGCTAGGTTTTGAACTTTTCTACATTGCCTTTCAGGCGAGCAGGGGGCAGTTATCGCATTATAATGTGAGTAATCCGCTCTATTCATTGTTGTACGGATTGATGGCCGTAGCCGCCAGCGCCAGCGCCGTTTACACGGCTTACATCGGCTGGTTATTCTTGCAGCAAGAGTTTCCTACCCTCCCACTCCATTATCTGTGGGCCATTCGGTTGGGTATTCTTTTGTTTGTGATTTTTGCTTTTGAGGGCTTTGCAATGGGTTCGCGCCTCAACCACAGCGTAGGTGCCTACAACGATAACTCCAATTTGTTTGTGTTGGGGTGGAGTAAAACCGTCGGCGACCTTCGCGTTGCTCATTTTATCGGGATGCACGCCTTGCAAGTGTTACCCATTCTTTCTTTTTATTTGCTCAAAAACACCAAAGCTACTGTCGTTGTCGCGGCGTTGTATGGGCTACTTGCGGTGGCCTCGTTGGTACAGGCGCTGCAAGCAGAACCGTTGTTGAGGTAAATGCTAGTGGGCCTCTTTTTTCCCTTTCTGAAAGGCAATCAACACCCCCGAAACGATAATTAATACAATCCCAAACCAGCTCAACGTGGCAGGTAGCGCATCGCCAAGAAAAATGCCGAAGATGACCGAGAAAACGATATTGGAATAACCAATCGCTGCCACTTCCGCCGACTTTCCGAAGGTAAAGGCTTTGGTCAAAAAGATTTGTCCCAACAAAGCCGAAATCGCTAACAATGCAATCCACAGCCAATCGGTACCCGTAGGTTGCACGTATTTTGCAATGAGGAACGACCATTCGGGTGCTTCAACCATTTCACCCAATCCGAGTGAAAGCATCGGCATCAAAATCCCCGAAAGCATAAACGACAGCACAATGCTGCGGGAGTCGTAATACCCCGCCAACTGCGCAATACTCATGTAGGCCAAGGCCGTCATAATGGCATTGGTGAGGCCGAGAGCGTGGTGTTTTAGGCTCAGAAAATCGGTGTGAAACTGCGGCAAAAAGATGAAACAAATGCCCGAAAATCCGATAAAAATAGCCCACCAAACGGGTGTTGAAAGTTTTTCTTTTAAGAACAAAACGCCAATCAGCGCCAAAAAGACGGGGTACGATTGCTGGTAGGTAATGGCTTCGGCCAAGCCGATTTTGGTCACGGCAAAGAAGAACAAATACAGCGCCAAGGTCCCGATAATTCCTCGAAAAACAAGTAATCCCAACCTTCCGCCTGTCTGCACCAATGGCCGTTGCAAAACGCTAAACAGCACAAAAAGAACGCCAATAATGTTCCGAAAAAAAACCAGCTCGACGGAGCTAATGTGTTTGCCTAACACCCGCGTACAAGCCCCCGACACCGAGAAGCAAAATGCCGCAAACAACATACTAAGCAAGCCTGAAGAAGAAGGAGAAAGATTATTTTTCACGTTTAGCAAGGACGTTTCTTTATGGTTCTTTGCATCACTGCTTTGACACGTTGAACCGTATGTTAAATTAAGTTGGATACAAGCAGTAAAGTTCCCATTTGAGTTCCAACTTCTTTTTCACACAGATTGACCCAGATGTTTTTCACGGATGCGCACGGAAAACTTTCTGTGCCAATCTGCGTGCAATTGAATCTGTGACATCTGCGTGAAAAAACTTTCTTAATCCAAAGACCACTTTTAACACTATTTTTGGGGCAAAAACTTGGAAAGTCTGCCTCACGATGCAAGAAAGCTACATACAAGACCAATTGTTTGATAAACAAAACTTCACCGAAACACCTCTCCCCAAAGGCGAATACGAAAGCTGTGTGTTTCAAAATTGCCTTTTTTCGGACAGCGATTTAACGAGCGTCAAATTCATCGACTGCGAATTTAAAGGCTGCAACTTAAGCATGGTAAATCTGAAAAATACGACCTTGAATGGGGTGGTTTTTAAAGATTGTAAACTTTTGGGACTACGATTCGACAACTGCAATGGTTTCGGGCTTTCTTTCTCTTTTGAAGGCTGTCAACTCAATCATTCCTCGTTTTTTCGGACAAAAATCAAAAAAACGCACTTTAAAGATACCCAACTCCAAGGAGTTGATTTTGTAGAATGTGATTTGACTCAGGCGGTTTTCAACAATTGCAACCTTGAACTTGCCAGTTTTGACCGTACTTTGCTTGAAAAGGCCGATTTTAGGTCGTCGTACAACTACGTGATTAACCCCGAAACCAATAAAATCAAAAAAGCGAAGTTCTCGCTGTTGGGCGTGGCGGGGTTGTTGGAGAAGTATGATATTGTGATTGAGAAGTAAATCAACCAACCTCCCGAAAGTTTTAGAACTTTCGGGAGGTTCTGAAACTTTCGGGAAGGTAGCTTTAACCTATTTCTTTCGCTTCCGCTGCATCTGCAAAGGCACACAAGGTATCTCGGGACATTCACAGTTTACTGGCTGCAAAACTACTTTCTTTTCGGCAAAACAACCGTTGACCGTCATCACTCGAATCACGTAAGTAACCGCCGCCGTTGGATTGGCAATCGCCTCCAACAACCTTCCGTTGGCAGGAATCGGCTGCTGAACCACCGTTTCATCGTAAGTGGCTCCTACTGTAAGTCCGAAAGTAGCTGTGGATTCAAAGCCTGTTATTTGTAAGTAACCATCCTTTTTCGCGCTATCACCTACACAGGTCGGAGGAGATAACAAGATGCCAAATGTCGGTGCGGCCAACCGCGTGATGCTTACCGTATCCACGCAGTTTTCAAGCGGTGAAGTTAAAACAAACTTGTAAGCCCCTGTTTTATTCAACCCCTTTACCAAACCTGTGCTGTCAATCGTTGTAAACGACGGATTGCCGCCCACCACGCTCCACACACGGCCGTTGGTGGCTTTTGGCAAAATGTAAATCAATGTAGGCTCACACATCGTCACGTTAGGGCCCGCTGGATTGTCAACGCATTGTTGCGGTGGATTCGCATCGCACAAAGTACGATCCACTTGCTTGACAAACGTACAACCGCTTACCGATTTTACCGTCAAACTCGCCGCCTGCGCAATCGGTATGTTGGAAACCAAATACGTATCATTCCCTTCAGAAGTGACCGCCCCCAAACTCGACTGCAACGTGCTTTGCCCCGTTACTTTTACTCGTACCGTATAACTTGTCAACGAACATTGTGCCGATTCCACCGTCAACGATGGCAATTCATTTACCACTACCTCCACCGTATCGCTTTGTTCACAATAGCCATCCGTCACTTTTATGATGTACGTCCCTGCCTGCGTTAGTTGCGCATTTGGCCGCGTTGGATTAGCGACGACTGAACTGAAATTCGCAGGGCCTGTCCAGCTAATGCTCGCGCCGTTGCTCACCGTGGCCGATAATTGGATGGTTTCACCCACACAAACGGTATCTCCTTTGGCAACCACCGTCGGCAACGTTGGACCAGTTACCTCAACGCTATCTTTCCCTACACAGCCGTTGGC
>NZ_KI519427.1:42420-287800 GCF_000482465.1 Runella limosa DSM 17973 | reverse complement strand
GTTTCACCCACACAAACGGTATCTCCTTTGGCAACCACCGTCGGCAACGTTGGACCAGTTACCTCAACGCTATCTTTCCCTACACAGCCGTTGGCATCAGTCACTGTTACTTTGTATTTTCCTTTCGCTATAGAAACCAAATCTTGCGTCGTCGCACCGTTTGACCATACATAACTGTAAGGAGATGTACCGCCCGATACTTCTAGGTTGACGGCTCCAGATTGAGGGGTCGTACAATTCACCGCCTGCGGGGTCAATATCAACACCAACGGTTCGGGTGCTTTTTTTAATACAATCTTTTCTTCCACAAAACATCCCGTTTCTGAATAAACCCTTAGCGTATAGGTGATATCCGTGGTGGCACTGCCCGCATTTTTCAACACCAAACCATCGACAGGAATTGGCGTAGGAGTCTGGTTAACATCATATACATTGCCAACCGTCAACCCGTACGACGAAGTAGCTGCAAAATTTTTCAACTGAATAAACCCTTTCTCCGCCACGCTGTCGCCCGCACATTGAGGCGAGGAAACTACCAACTGATACGTCGGTAAAGCATTGCGTGTGATGCTTACCGTATCGGTACAGTTATCCAACGGAGAAACCAAGATAAAACGGTATTGGCCATTGGAGGTCATACCCGTCACTAAGCCCGTGGTATCTGCAAAGGCCGAACTTGGATTCGATGCCGACGCAATCCAATAACGGCTATTGGTCGGTTTGGGCAATTGGTGTGTTTCCGTTGGCTCACAAATAACCGCGTTAGGTCCCGCAGGATTGTTGGTACATGGGCTTGGCTGGTTGGCGTCGCAAATGGTACGGTCAACTTTCTGAGACATCGAACATCCTGCCTGATTGGTGGCCGTGAACGTGGCTATTTTATTATTTGGAATGTTACGAATGTAGTACTTGTTGTCGCCTTCATAGGTAACTGTTCCTTCGTCGGACGAGAACTGCGTATTAGGAGAAACCTGCACCCGAATTTCGTACGAATCAGGAATACATCCCGCGTAAATCACCATCACCGACGGGCGCTGGTGGATCACCACCTGAACCGTATCAGTGCGGAAACATTCCCCTTTGGTCACGGTTGCTACGTAAGTTCCTGCTTGGTACAATTGCGAATTGATAATCATCGGGTTAGGATTACCCGAAGCATATCCTACAGGCCCCGTCCAGCTAATTTGTGCCGTTGGGTCATAAGTAGCCGAAAGTTTCACGGTATCACCTTCGCAAACGGTATCGCCCTTGGCCACCAACGACAACAAAGCAGGATTTGCCAGTTGAACACTGTCGGTGGTCGTACATCCGTTGGCATCCGAAACCACTACTTTGTACCAACCGCTCTTTAAATCAGCAATATCCTGCGTTTCAGCGCCGTTTGACCAGCGTACCTTGTAAGGCGTCATTCCACCCGCAATTGTCAAAGTTACTTTACCATTTTCGCCATCGTGGCAGGTAGGTGCAGTAGGTGTTAAGGTCAACGAAAGTGGGTTATTGGGTTGGGTGATGGTGAAATCAATGTCAATCGAGCAATTGTTTTCGTCTTTCACCGTCAGGCGATATACACCTGCTTTCAGGTTCGCAATGTCTTGGGTCGTCGCGCCGTTTGACCACGAATAGGTATAAACGCCCGTTCCGCCTTGAACATTAAAATCAATGCTACCGTCGTTTCCGCCAAAACACGATACGTGCTTGATTTCGGCGTTAGGAGCTAATTCGGCAGGTTCAGCCAGCGTTGCGGACGCTGATACTACGCACAAATTACTGTCCACGACCGTCAACGTATAAGTTCCTGCGGGCAGTCCATAGACGTTAGGCAAAGTAGAACCGTTTGACCACGAATATTTATAAGGTTTTGTCCCGCCCGAAACTGTCGATAAAATCGTCCCCGAGCTTAGTCCTTTACACGTCACGTTTTCGGGAGAAAGGGTAAGTTTCAACGAATCAGGCTCGCCAATTACCACGCGAAGGTCGGTAGTACAACCATTTGTATCAGTAATAATCAAGGTATAAACGCCTCCTGAAAGCCCCGTCACGTCTTGGCTCACGGCGCCGTTTGACCAAGCATAACTGTACGGTTCCGTCCCGCCAGTCACCGTAACGTCGATGCGACCTGTGTTATCGCTTTTGCATTTTACATCGTTAGAAGCATAAGTCGCTTTCAACGGGTCTGGTTCCGAAACGACCACTGTCAGGCTATCAGAACAACCGTTGGCATCTTTCACTTTTACTTTATAGGAGCCCGCGCTGAGGTTGGCAAGGTCTTGAATCACAGCACCATTCGACCATTCATAACTGTAAGGCATCGTGCCACCCGTTACTAATAAATCAATACTTCCTGTTGCCCCACCTTTGCAGTTTACACTTTGGGCAGTAGCCGATAATTTGAGCGAGTCGGGTTCGGTGAGGACAAACGCCAACGTTCTGACGCACAAATTCGAGTCCG
Source organism: Runella limosa DSM 17973 (assembly GCF_000482465.1). Classification (GTDB taxonomy): domain Bacteria; phylum Bacteroidota; class Bacteroidia; order Cytophagales; family Spirosomataceae; genus Runella; species Runella limosa. Next base: position 285,351 of record NZ_KI519427.1, on the reverse strand, counting down.
TTACCGTCAGCGAATACGTTCCTGCCTTGGCTGCAAGCAAGTCTTCCACCGTCATACCGTTCCCCCATTGGTAGGTGTATGGCGATTTTCCGCCGCGCACACTTACGTTGACCTCGGTGGTAGCGCCTTTGCATAAAATTGGTGCGGCTTGGTAAGTGACTATCAAAGAATCAGGTTCGGTTAAAGTTGTTTGGAAAACGGCGCTACAACCGTTGGCATCTTGCACCGTGACTGAATAAGTCCCTACGGCCAGCGATTCAATGTCTTTGGTGGTTTTCCCATTTGACCAAGTGTATTGGTAAGGAGTAGTGCCTCCCGTAACGGTCAAATTGATTTTACCATCGGTACCATTTTTACAATGAACGTTCTGCACCACTGCCGAAATATGCAACGAATCGGGCTGCGTCAGGGTTACATTTACTCCTTTTTCGCAACCTTGGGCGTCGGTGACGGTCACGGTATAATTTCCTGCTTTGGTGGCCAAAATATCCTGAGAAGTTGCGCCATTTGACCACGCGTAGGTGTATGGTTGCGTTCCTCCGAATACACTGACGTCGATTTTACCATCGGTTCCTCCGTAACATTTTACGGCCGTCAAAAGGGTTTCAATTTTTAACGAATCAGGTTCGGCGATGGTAATGGTCAGTTGTTTTTGGCAAAGATTGGAATCTGTGACAGTAACGGTATAAGAACCTGCCTCCAAGTTTTGAAGTTGGGCTGTTGTCGCGCCGTTTGACCACGCGTATTGATACGGTGCTACGCCGCCCGTCACCGAAACTGAAATTTTTCCGTCGTTTTTACTGCGGCACTGGGCATCGGTTTTGGTAAACGAAAGGTGCAGCGAATCAGGCTGAGTCACCGTTACCGACAACGTGGTTTCGCATTGGTTGGCATCTTTCACCACCACCGAATACAAACCTGCGTTTACGCCCGTCAAGTCTTGCGACGTCGCCCCCGATGACCAAAGATAGGTATATGATGAAGTTCCCCCCTGAACGGTCAAGTCCACCTTGCCATCATTGCCATTGTAGCAGCTTACGCGTTGGGTCGTAGCCCACGCTTTGAGGGAATCAGGTTGCGCAATGGTCGTTTGTCCATTGGTTTTACAGCCATTGGCATCGGTTATATTTACGGTATAAACGCCCGCTGCTAGACCCGTTACGTCTTCGGTGGTAGCATTGGTTGACCACAAATAAGTATAAGGCCCCGTTCCTCCCGTCACTGTTAAATTAGCTTGTCCCGTACTGCTTCCAGCACAGGTGGCATTTTGGGGAACAATTGTCACGTTCAAAGGCGTAGGTTCCGAAACTGTCACCGAAGTCGTCACGGTACAGCCTTTGTTATCTTGCACCGTCACGTTATATGTACCCGCAGCTAAGTTTTGCGGGTCTTCGATGCTGCTACCATTTGACCAGCCAAAAGTATAAGGTTGCGTTCCTCCCGTGACCGTCAAGTCAATGCGTCCATCAGCACCTTGATAACACTTGGTGGCAATGCCAACGCCTGACGCCGCAAGCACCGAAGGTTGGGTAATTTCAATGTCCGATACTGTAATTTTACAGCCATTGGCATCCGAAATTTCTACGGAGTATTTTCCAGCCACTAAGCCTGTACGGGTTGCCCCTGTTCCTCCATCTGACCACGTATAAGTAAGCACACCCGTTCCACCACTGGCATTGACAGTGATGGCTCCGTTGTTCCCATTGGAACACGACACAGGGATAGTTTCGTATTGGGCTGATAAAGATGGTGGTTGGCTGATGGTCGTTGATGCTGTTTGCTTTACACAGTTATTTGAATCAATTACCGTGAGGGTATAGCTTCCAACGGGCAAGCCATAAACGTTAGGCGTGGTCGCAATCACGGCGTTACTGGCGTTTTTCCATTCGTAACGATACGGCTTTACGCCACCCGAAACCGACGAAATGAGCGTACCAGAAGAGCCATTCGGACAAGTAACGTCATTGGAATTGACCCCTACCACCAACTCCGCAGGCTGACTTATTTGGTTACTTCCTTTGACAGTACAACCATTGGCGTCGGTTACTGTAACGGTGTATTCTCCCGCTGCCAAATTAGTCAAATTACGCGTTGTAGCCCCATTACTCCACGAATAGGTATAAGGAGGAGTTGCGCCGTCAACGGCATCTAAAGTAATCGAACCCGTGGCTTCACCAAAACATTTTACGTTGGTTTGGCTACCAAAAATAAAGAACGAAGGCGCTTGAGTCACGGTGGCCGAATCACGTTTTACGCATCCATTGACGTCCGTAATGGTCACTCGGTAAGTACCTGCTTTCAGGCTTATGATGTCTTGTGAGGTTTGCCCCGAATCCCATACGTAGGTGTAAGGTTCTGTACCTCCCGTAACGGTCAGGTCAATCGCTCCCGTGTTTTCGTTATAACAATTTACGTTTGTCACTGCCTTGCTACTTACCAAGGCTGGCGGTTGCGTGATGGTTACTTGGGTCGATTTTTGGCAGCCATTTTTATCGGTTACGGTTACAGTATAAGTAGCTGCCGTCAAACCTGTTACGTCTTGGGTTGTCGCGCCATTGTTCCATTGGTAGGTATAAAGTGCGGTTCCTCCCGTGACGGTCAGATCAATTTGTCCCGTTGTGGCACCGTTGCATTTTACATTCACTTGCGTAGTTGACAATTGCAAAACGGTTGGCTGCGTAATGGTATCGCTTTGGGTCACCGTACATCCGTTGGCATCGCGCACTGTAACACTATAAATACCTGTAGATAAACTAGATACATCTTCAGTTGTTGCGCCATTTGACCACACAAATGTATAATTTGGTGTTCCGCCCGTTACTGTCAAATTGAGGCTACCGTTCGTTAAACCATTGCACGTAATGGGAGTTCGAGCTATCAAAGCTGTCAACTGAGCAGGCTGCCCTACCACAGCAGAAGCCGTGGCGGCACATCCTTTGGCATCTGTCACGGTTACCGAATAATTTCCTGCGGCAACGTTACTAATATCCTCTGAAGTAGCCCCGTTTGACCAAAGGAAAGTATAATTGGGCGTTCCTCCCGTTGGCGTCAAATTAACACTTCCCGTAGCGGTTCCAAAACAAGTAGCATTGGTCGCCACTGCCGAAGCAGCAGGTAAGGGATTGACCACCAACGTGACTTTCCCGACGCTGAAACAGTTTTCATTGAGTCTTGAAACGCGCACAAAAACCGAATCTCCATTCACCGCTGAACGCGTACTTCCCAAAGGACTTACGTTGGCGGCGGCATTAGCCCGAGTCGCAAAGTAAGTTACCTGCATATTGGCTTGCCCGCCTGTTACCATGGCGTTGGCATTGGTCAAAGTAAAATCAACGCGACCGTCTCCGTCATCGCACTTTTCGAGCGTAGCGTCGTAGGCAACGGGCGCTGGGTTGATGGTGATTTGTACCTCATCGGTCGTCACGCAACCGCTGGCATGGGTGGTGCTTAGTAAATATTTGCGAATGATGGGCGTCGTACCGTTGTTGACCACCGTTACCGTTGGGTTGGCCACGGTCGTACTGCTTAATTCACTCAACAATGCCGCACCCACGGGTGTCCACTCGTACGTATAACCTGCCAAGCCTGCGCTACAACCTAGTTGGGCGGGAGCGTTGCTACAGGTGGTGGCATCGACGCCCGCGTTTTCGTATTTAAAATCACCTCCCAAATTCTTTTGATAAGTCGTACAGGCACAGCCTTTGACCAACACCACCAACGGACACGGAATCGGTTCCGAATAAGGAATAGCGCCGCTTAAAGTGATGGTTTCGTTGGTGGCAATGGCCTGCGTTGTCGAATAGGTTTGAAGCAATACGTCACCTGTAGTATAAGTGCCGCTCTTGTCCTTGTCTTGGTAAAGTTCAACGGTTGTAGCATTTCCAGCAGCTACAGGTGCTCCCGTATTTTTAAACTTAAATTGCCCCGTTGCACTACTACAAGTAAAAGCAATACTGTGAGAAACGTAGGTAAAATTGGCCTTTTTAACCGAAATAGTATCCGAAATAAGCCCCGTCAATACCCTAAAATCGGGACAAAGGGTAGTTCCACAAAATACATCAAAAGGCAAGGAAGTTTGGGCAACCACTTGATCGGTTGTACAAGAAGTCGCAGCATTGACCTGGACTTGGAACGTAAAATTCATAGCGCCTCCGATGGGCATTCCAGCCGCCACGCGCCACGTCAGTGATTTACCACCGTTGGGCAAATTTACCACCGTGTAAGTATTCAAATTGGGCGGACAAAAACTTGAACTACATACCACAGAACCCGCTACGGGCAAATAACCCACAGGAAGCTGAACTTCCACCAAACCACTGTCGTTGGTGGCTGACAAACCCAAATTTAAGACGCTTACCCCAATCGGATAATTGACATTGGCACAGGCATTAATGGAAGGCAATGAGAGGCTTACCTGCGTTTTATAAGGCGTATTGGCTCCCCGAATATTCACTGCAAACCCTTGAACATATTCTGAATTTCCCAGTGCTGGATTCGCGCAAGGGTCTTTGCCATACACCCGCAATCCAAAGGGTTGTCCAGATAATAAATCACAATTAGGTTGAAGTTTAAAGCGAATGACAGCTTCGTTGTTGGGCGCAGAACCAACCCCCGACAGGCTTTTTCCTGTACCAAAATTGGTGGGATCAATAACACCCAAATCAAACGGCAAGGTCGAATTTAGGGCGTTTTGGGCTGCAATTATCAAGTTATCTCCTGCCGCGCTGAAAACACGTTTTGTTGTTCCTTTGGGGTACTCAATCGTGCCTGAACCCGCAATATAATCCAGCCCAATCTTTCCGTTGTTGGTCGGCAACTCAAGGTTAGCCAAAATGCTATTGACCGAAGTAGGCTGCCCCGACACAATGCGCACCTCTACTTCAAACGGCTGGCACATGTCGAAAGGCCCAGCGGCTTTGGTAATGGTGGCCGAAATCTGAGAAGGTTTTACCTCGTAATAAAGCGATAATGAGTCTGAAATATAAGGAACAGTAGCCAAGGTAGAACCGCTGGAAAGCCCTAAGCATGACCAACTTGTAAAAACTTGAATGGTATCTCTTCCGCAAAAGTTGGTAGTCCCCGTGATACGGTACCGCCTACTTGCATTCCTCGATATGGTTGAGCTTCCTTGGTAAATTCCGCCCGCATTGGGAGCAATATTAACCGCCGTACCCGTAATGTCTTGTACTTGGGTCAAAACAAATGTCCCGTTTTTGCTCTTAACAGTCAGCCACGGAAACGGCGCATCGGCCAAGGTAGAGGTATTGCTCACCACCACATCCCACGACACCGAACTCGACGTAGCGTTGACTGTAGGCTGTGAAGTACTTATTTTTAAGACAGGCGCATTGTAGCTTACCGTACTACTCAAGTTAGTACTGTTGATGGTCGCCCCCGTCAAAGCAGAGAGTGGTGGCAGATTTCGGTATTGTGTAAAAGTCCGAATTGAGCTGGACGAATTGACGTAACCTGCCGCCCCAATGGGCGTAAGCGTGAGGGTTTCGCGGAAAGCGTAGCCTTCTTCGGGATAAGGCAAAAGCCCGTTCACAAAAAGCTGTTGAAGATTGACAATCAGGGTATCTCCCGAATAGAAATAATACGAACTTGGGATGGTAATGCTGGTCGTCGTTGTGTTATACCCTACCGAGCGAGTCAACGATATATCGACTTTATTAATGGTATAAGTGGCAGGCGAAGCCAGCGTTTTGGAAAGAGCAGGTACTTGGAAAATACGGTATTCGTTGGTAAAAATGTTAGCGCCTGCGGTAGTGCTGGTAGAAGTTCCAACGCTAAAATTGAAGTTATTGACCAACGTAAAACTGCCGCACCCGTTTAAATTGGTGTTTGAAGTAGTGGTACTGTTAAAAATATCAAAGTGTCTTACGCGTCCTTTACGCGTTCCACATTGGTACTTTTGGGCAGCAGTTGGCGCCACAACGTTGGCAACATAGAACTCAGGTGTAATGTCCAACACTTCCTCTACTGACGAATTGGCCGTGAGGTTATTAGCAATGTACTTGGCCGTTACCACCACCGAATCACCATTGGCAAACGTAAAACCTGCGGGCAAACATGACCTTGAAATCAAGGTTGTCGTGCTGAAATCGTAGGTAAATACCTTGGTTGTCGTACCTGTCACCGTTGCTGAGAGGTTCGTACAGGTATAAGAATTAGCCCCTCGTATAATTTGGACGGTATAACGCGCGTCGGCTATTTCGTCGGCGTTGGTGATGGAAGCCGTGGCATATCCATAGGTAAAACTAGGAATGGTTGCCGAAGTTTTAACTCTTCCAGCGTAGATGGCACGAAGGGTATCACCAACCACAAAACGGTCTAACTTAGCCAAATCAAGGTTTCCTGTGGCATCGGGGCTGCTGTCGTTATTATTATCAGGGCTGCCCGTTGTTATGCGTCGAATGTCGTACAAAGCCCAGTTCATTCCGTGCGTACAAGTTCCTCCTGGGCACAATAATTCAGTGACAATGCTCGAACACTGCGGCGGCAAAGCTCCACAGCCCGTTGTACAGCTCGGGTCAGTTATAAATTGAGATTGAAAACTTATCGTTTTATTTCCTGCCGTGCCACATTTAGCGGTGAGTTTTAGAAGCGCCCTTGCGCGGGTTTGGCTAAAACTAATGGGGGCATTGAAACGCACCGTAAGCACGCCCGCGGTATAATTGAAAAAGTTGGGAGTTCGGGTCACCCCTCCTGCATCAATGAACGAAAAGTCGGCAGCATTTCCCGAAAACAAAAATCCGTCGGGAATCGTGTATTTATATTCCAAATAGGCAGGTGCGGTGTTGTAGTTTGAAGGAATACTACTACTGTTTGAAAGCACCTCCATCGTAAACGTCTGACCATCATAGATTTGCAAAGGCGAATCTAACGTAAAAGTATTGGCAGTATAACTTTCGCTTTGTCCCGACTGAATCGTGCGGGTGTAAGTTGTGGTCGCACAAGCCCCACTGTAAGTACCCGAATAGCCCCAACGGCGAGGCGTATAAGCGGCGTTACAAGTAGCAATACAACAAGAAACGGTATAAAAATCAATAAAAGCCGTATCGCCAGGTGCTATTGTCGGAATGGTGACTTCCATTCGTGACGGGGAATTAGCGGGCGCGCAGGCATTGGTTGTGGTGGCTAATTGGGTAGGCGTCGTCGTTTGGGGTGTTCCAAAATTTTTGATTCGGTACGAATACGGCCCTGCTAAATACAGTTGCTGGGTGTTGTCAAAGTTGGGCGTACTGTTTACCGTTCCAAACTGCACTTTCACGTTGGTGGCGGCATAGGCCGTTGTATTGGCCACCACAATGGTTTGTTTGGCTGGCGTATCAAAACAGCGCGGTGTGGTCGTTCGGGTCGAAAAAGTGAGCGTAGGCTGCACACTTGTTACCGAAATTGAGGGGGTATTGTCCGTGGCTGTTTGGCAAATTTGCCCATCGCAGCCCCATTGCGCAATCAGCTTCGACGTCACAGTACTTGCTGGGCAGCAAGGATTTACGGTGATTTTATATTGTAAAACAAAATTTTCATTCAATTCAAACGCTTCATCACCATCTCCAATAAATTTAATCAACGCCTTGTTGAAAGCTACTTTTACCGAATCGCCCGAGGTGCTGATGGCCGACACGGGAATACTGATGTTGGTATTGGCGGGATTGATGCGAAAATCGCTGTAAGTGAACTTGCCCGCGCTGGTAATATCGGCAAAAAGAAACTCCTCTAACAGCCCAAATGAGCCGTTGCTGATGGTCATACTACGGGTGGCGGTTTGTCCAGGATTAATCGAAACGGGCGAAGTACTTGCCGAAGTGATACTCAATGACGCATAAATCACGTCATAGTTGACCGTTTTTGTTCCTAAAATGGAGAGGGTCGTTCCGCTACTATTTTTGATAGAAATCACGTCTTGGAAACCACCGCCGCTGATTTTTTGAGCTCGCGCCGCACAAATTGCTTTTTTGCGAAACGAAAATTTTAACGTCGTATTCGCAGGCCAAGAAGCTACCGTAAAGTTGGGGGCATTTAGATTCACTGCCGTTCCGACCACCGCAGGGCCTTGCAAGGACTGCGTGGAGGCTGGAATCATTTGAATGCCCACGCCCAACTGAATCGTAATGGTCGCGTTGGTCAGGGCTGTATTCCCATTGGTAATGGTGACGACGGTTTCCGCTCCGTTGGGTTGGCAAGTGATGGCGGGGCTTTCGCTCGTGAAGCTATTTACGAGTTGCGCATAAGACCCTTTAACTGAAAGAGCTAACCAACAAACTATCAATGCAATTGCTTTATAGAAATAATGTTTCATTCGACTGCTTTGGCTTTCGATTACAACTTTTCGAACTGTGCCTAGCGTGTCCTCAACAAGCGTGCCAAAATTCCAGTAACGAGCTATACTAATAACGGCTCGCAACGACGGCTTTTTCAAACAAAATATCCATAAACTATGTTTTCATTTTGTATAACCTCACTCGCTATTTTCCAAAAAAGCATGTTGACCGAACAAGATATTGATAGAATCATTCAGATGGCATGGGAAGACCGAACCCCTTTTGAAGCCATCGAAGCACAGTTTGGACTGAAAGAAAAAGAAGTGATTGCAACCATGCGTAACCACATGAAACGCAGTAGTTTTGAAATGTGGCGAAAACGAATGAACGGCCGCAGCACCAAACATCAATCCTTACGCACCGACGAAATAGACCGCTTCCATTGTTCTCGTCAGCGTAGCATTAGTCTTAACAAAGTTTCAAAACGATGACATTAACTCACTGGATTGGAATTGATTACGGCTCAAAAACTTCGGGCAATACTGTCATTTGTCACCACAATGGTCAGGTACTTCAGTTTTACGATGCCGACCGCCGCGATGCCGATGCGTTTATCATACGCTTTATTGAACAGCCTCAATCATCCTCCATTCAACACGTATTTATCGACGCGCCACTCTCATTGCCAGGAGTCTATACGCGGCAACAAGGCTGCACCAATTTCCATTATCGCCAGTGCGATATAGCCCTCAAAGCCATGTCTCCGATGTTTTTGGGCGGCCTCACGGCAAGGGCGATGGAACTACAGCAAACGCTTACTACAAACCATGCTCTTTCGGTATATGAAGTATATCCAAAAGCCCTTGCTCAACTCGAATTAAAAAATCTATACCACAAAAAATTATCTAGAATTGACTTCCCAAATCTTTGCGATTTGCTCACGTCCAAGTATCCAAGCGTACTTTTTAAGGAATATCCACGCCACCAACATCAGTTTGACTCGCTGCTTGCGTGGCTTTCGGGCTATCGTTTTGTCCATCACCAACACCAAATTATTGGTGAGCCCTCCGAAGGTCAAGTGGTCATTTAATGACTTTTTAAGCATTCTTTGTTTAATTGCAGCCTAATTCACCACCCATTCAACTGTATATGAAGCTATTAGTTGTTGAAGATGATGTAAAAACGGTACAATCTATCCGTCAGGGACTAGAAGAAAATGGCTATGAAGTTGATATTGCTTACGACGGCAAAATCGGCCACCTTTTAGCCAAGCGGTCAAGCTATGACCTCATCATTACGGATGTCATCGTGCCCGAGCTCAACGGCGTTGAATTTTGCAAGCTACTTCGCCAAGAAGGCATTCGTACCCCAGTTGTGATGCTTACTGCTTTGGGCGCAATCGAAGAAAAATTAATGGGTTTTGACGCAGGTGCCGATGATTATTTGGTAAAACCCTTCGATTTTTCGGAATTATTGGCCCGCGTTCGTGCTTTACTCAACCGCACTTCCGATTCGTTTCCCATTACCTCTTCCACTTCCCTTTCCTACCACGATTTAGAAATGAATATCGACACCCGAATTGTCAAAAGACAAGGAAAACGTATCGACCTCACGGCCAAAGAATTCTCCTTGCTTGAATATTTACTCAAAAACACGGGGCGGGTTTTGACGAAAGTTGATATTGCTGAGAAAATTTGGGACATTCGGTTCGATACAGGCACCAACGTCATAGAGGTGTATATCACATTGCTCCGAAAAAAAGTTGACAAAGATTTTTCGGAAAAACTTATTCACACTGTTTACGGCGTTGGCTATGTTTTAAAACTTGACCAATAATGAACATCAGGACACGACTTACCGTTCAGTTCACGGTACTGGTATCAAGTATTTTACTCATTACCTTCCTAACTATTTATCTTTTAAGAGTCGAATACGTAGAAGAAGAATTTTTTGACCGCTTAGAAAAAAAAGCGCAAACAACGACCGAACTTTTAATGAAGGTCAATGAAGTGAGCTCTGACTTACTCAGAATTATTGACAAGTCAAATTACGATGTATTTATTAACGAAAAGTTAGTCGTTTACAACGCCAAAAACCAAGAAATTTATACCAACAACGACACGATTACCTACCAAATTACCCCTGAATTATTAAACCGTATTCGTCAGGAGAAAAAAGTTCGACTTACCCTCAATCACCAATTAGCACTGGGCCTTTTTTTTGCCGATTCGTACGGCGGCGTAACAACCGTCATTGGAGCAGAAGATTTGTGGGGCAGGGAAAATTTAGAGAGTCTTCGCCAAATCTTGGTGTGGCTTTATTTGCTCGAAGTTATTCTTTTTGGTTTTGCAGGATGGTACTTTTCAGGAAGGGCTATGTCGCCCATTACGCGTATTATCAACCAAGTAAAACAGCTATTTCCCAAGCAACTTGACCAACCCCTCACGGTCGAAAATCCGCAAGATGAAATTGGGCAACTAACCCTCACCTTCAACGATTTATTAGGCCGTTTGTCCGAAGCATTTAGGCTCCAAAATCTTTTTATTTCGAACGTATCTCATGAGCTAAAGAACCCGCTTATGCGCATGGGAACCCAGCTTGATGTAGCGATGCTCAAGGAGAGAAGTACTGTTGATTATCAATCACTTATTGTTTCTGTTCGACAAGACATCCGAGAACTTAGTCACCTTGCCGAAACCCTGCTCGACCTAGCCAAAGTCAATGATGAATCTCAACGTATATTCTACGGAGAAGTTCGCATAGATGAAGTGCTTTGGGATGCGCGTAGTCTCTTGTTGTCGGCCGAGCCCAACTACCTGATTACGGTGCAATTTGACGAAGATATCAGTAGCGAAAACCAGTTATTGGTCAACGGCAACCCGCATCTACTCAAAACTGCCTTTGTGAATTTGATGGAAAATGGCTGTAAATTTTCGGACAATTCCCACGTCAATGTACACGTATTTTTTACCAAAGAAGGTATTCAATTGGAGTTTCAAAATACAGGTGAGACAATCGCCTCTGAAGAAATGAAGCTTATTTTTCGACCTTTTTATCGACGAGACGGTGCCTCACACATCAAAGGCTACGGGGTAGGTCTATCGTTGGTAGAACGTATCATAAAATTGCACGAAAGCTGGCTTCATGTGTCCTCCGACCAAGCTACCCGTACGACCATTTTTACCATCGTGCTTCCTTATTCAAAAACTAACGACAATTTAGTAAGTTCTTAATGACTTTTTAAGCATTGCCACCGTACATTTGTGGTGTAATGGTTTTCTTATACAGTAAGAATAGTTGAAAGAAATAAAACCGACGTCCGTTTGTTGAGCGTCGGTTTTTTTAAGTGTTTGCGTATAAAAAATATCATCTAACCTAACACAAGAATTCGATAGACTTATTATCGTAAGAGAGAAAGTATAATGTGGGTAAAGTAAGTTCTTACGGTCTAATTGATCAAAGCAACGGCAGGGGTTTTCCTCCTGCCGTTCTTTTTTGGGGTTCTTTTAACCCAGCTTGGCCTGGGGAAAATAAAGAATTGCAGCGAGCTTGCCCCAAAGTACCATTTGGGGCAAATAAGGCATTGCTTCTCCGACGCAAAAAAACAAACCACTCAATGCGCTGATAATCAACCCACCAGCAACGTATCCACCCATTTCATTCAAACATTTTTTGAAAGGGCTAGTTGATGGTTTAAAAGACTTTTACCTTGAAAAAACAACACCTACCCTCCAAAATCTGCCTCGTGTGCGGTCGCCCTTTTACTTGGCGAAAAAAATGGGAAAAAGTATGGGAAGAGGTCAAGTACTGTAGTGACCGCTGCCGAAATGAACGAAACAAGAAAGCCATTGAAAACCCTTAGACTTATTTTAGGTGACCAGCTCAATTATCAGCACAGTTGGTACAACCAGCCCTCCGTCGACACGCTGTATGTATTGATGGAACTGAGACAAGAAACCGATTATGTGGTGCATCACGTCCAGAAAGTCATTGGCTTTTTTGCGGCCATGTACAATTTTGCAGCTTACCTACAAAAACGGGGGCACCGTGTCGTTCATCTTCGCATCAATGACCCTAACAATACTCAAAGTTTGACCCAAAACCTTGATTGGTTCATTGAACAAAACAACATAGAATGTTTTGAATATCAACTTCCCGACGAATACCGCCTCGACCAGCAGCTAACTACTTACTGTCAACAACTTAGCATTCAAAGCAAAGTCTATGACACGGAGCATTTTTACACGACCCGCGAGGAAATAGCCCAGCTTTTTGGTTCAAAAAAGACCTACCTTATGGAAAGTTTTTACCGAACCATGCGCAAAAAACACGGTGTTTTGATGGAAGGCTCCGAACCCGCTGGAGGACGCTGGAATTTCGATAGTAGCAATCGAAAAGCGTTTAAAGGGAATCCATCGCAGGTACCTAGTCATGAGTTTTCGCACGATTATCGGGATATTTTGGAGGAAATTGACCGTGCAGGAGTTCGGTATTTGGGTACTCCCCTCGCCGACCGCTTTCCTTGGCCCACCTCGCGAAAGCAGTCATTAGAAGTGCTGGACTTTTTTCTCAGGCACTTGTTTGCTCATTTTGGCCGCTACCAAGATGCGATGCATACGGGTCACTGGACGTTGTTTCATTCCAAACTTTCGTTTTCACTCAATACCAAAATGCTCAGTCCCCGTGAAGTCGTCAATGCGGCGGTTGAGTATTGGAAAAAATATCCCGAACGCGTAAGTATTGAGCAATGTGAAGGGTTTGTGCGGCAAATTTTGGGATGGCGCGAATACATGCGCGGGATTTATTGGGCCAAAATGCCCGATTATCAGCAACTTAATTTTTTTGGGTACGAACGTTCACTTCCCGATTGGTTTTGGACGGGTGAAACAAAGATGAATTGTCTCAAACACGCAATTGGACAAAGTCTCAAATTCTCCTATGCGCACCACATCCAGCGACTAATGATTACGGGTAATTTTGCACTTTTAGCAGGCATCCATCCCGACGAAGTAGATCAGTGGTACTTGGGTATTTACATCGACGCCATCGAATGGGTCGAAATCACCAATACCCGAGGCATGAGCCAATATGCTGACGGGGGACTTGTGGGCTCGAAACCTTACGTTTCTTCCGCCAATTACATCGACAAAATGAGCAATTACTGTGCGTCTTGCTCCTACGATAAAAAGGCAAAACTAGGAGCGAAAGCTTGCCCATTCAACAGCCTTTATTGGCATTTTTACGAACACAATCGAGCTTTATTAGAAAAAAATCCAAGGATTGGAATGATGTATCAACTGCTCAATAAAATGTCTAATGCCGAAAAACAAGCCATTTTGGAGCAAGCTGACACCCATCTCAGAAATCTACAAAATCTCTGATTATCTGATAGTTACAAAAAGTAAGAAATTTTTACAAAAAATAAATCTAACAAATCATTGGAAAATACAATTTTGTTTTTTCTAATTTTGTGGCACAAATTAAAACAAACACAACTATGCTACGGTATTCGCAAAATATAGCAATTGGCCAGTTCGCAGACGTCTGCGTCTGTGATGCTATGCGAGTCGGCAAGTATGTGTTTTAGAGCGAATTTCCTCCTTTAACATACCCCGCCCGACTCTTCCCAGTCGGGCTTTTTTTGTGCCATTTTCTCTTAACAATTTACCTTCTCCTGTTTGGAATGACTGGCCCAACAAGTTTCAAATTTTCACAAACTATTCAGATGAACAGTTTATTCACCATCGAAGAAATCTTAGTGCTGGCTGATATTCCAGCCTCATTACATACTACGTTTTTGCGAGTTGCCAACGGGCTTCACCAACGCGCTGAATATCCTAAAGAAAAGGTACTCGAACTTTTTGCGCGAATGCTCGAAAATCCCAAAAAGTTTGCCTACTCCAAAAACAAAGTAACCAACTTAGCTCAAGCTATTTACGGCTTGCAAAAGGAAAAGATTTTCATTCCGCTGTCGGAAACGGGAAAGTCGTTTTTACCCCCGCCTGAGCCCGAATTTGTATTGAGTAGTAGCGAAAAACACCAAACCGTTGATTATACGTTGCGTGATGGGCCGTTGCCTTACGCCATTTTTGGACGAGAGCATATCGAACAAGGGGCATTAGACCAAATGAAAACGGCGACGAGTCTGCCGATTTCTATCGCGGGGGCGCTTATGCCCGATGCCCACCAAGGCTACGGTTTGCCGATTGGCGGCGTTTTGGCCACCCACCCAGAAACGGTCATTCCGTACGCCGTTGGGGTGGACATTGCCTGCCGAATGTGTATGTCGATTTTCGACTTACCTGCTGATTTTTTTAAGCGAGAACCTCATTTATTAAAACGAACGTTGGTCGAAAATACCAAATTCGGAATGGGGGGAGAAACGAGTAAAAAATTTGACGAAAGCGTGATGGACTTGCCCGAATGGCGAGCGACCAAAATTATCCGCGGCCTAAAAGACAAAGCGTACCGTCAGTTGGGGACGTCAGGTACGGGCAACCACTTTGTCGAATGGGGCGTTGTGGAAGTCTTTGAACAAGACGACCTCCTCGGCCTACCCGTTGGCAATTATTTAGCTTTGTTATCGCACTCGGGTTCGCGAGGTTTTGGGGGAACAGTTGCAAATTACTACTCCAAACTCGCCATGCAAAAAACACGTTTACCCAAACCAGCAGCGCATTTGGCGTGGCTCGACTTAAATACCGAAGAGGGACAAGAGTACTGGATTGCCATGAATTTGGCGGGCGAATATGCCTCGGCCAATCACCACGAAATTCATGCAAAAATCGCACGTGAATTGCGAGAAAAGCCCCTAAAAATGGTCGAAAACCACCATAATTTTGCTTGGAAAGAAACCCTTTCCAACGGAGAAGAGGTGATGGTTCACCGAAAAGGAGCCACACCCGCAGGCCCCAACGACCTCGGAATTATTCCAGGTTCAATGACGCAGCCAGGATTTGTTGTACGTGGAAAGGGGAACGACACCGCTCTCAACTCAGCCTCTCACGGAGCAGGACGCGTCATGTCTCGTACCAAGGCGTTTGAAAATATCACTCGTCATCAACTCAATAAGATTTTGGAGGAGACCCATATCCAATTGATTGGCGGGGACTTAGACGAAGCACCGATGGTCTATAAAAACATCGAAACGGTGATTGCGGCCCAGCAAGACTTGGTGAAAGTTTTGGCTAAATTCAGTCCTAAAATCGTCCGAATGGCCGACGCTAACCGAAAAGAAGGCCGAGAAGATTAAAAAAGCACCCTGTCAGCGTTTGTTGGTGCACCAAACTTTGCAGGCGACTAGGCGAAATTGAACACATAGTCCACATAGAGTTTTCACATAGAAAACAAAGCTATGTTCTATGTTTACTATGTGTTCATCCTAATGTGCTCTATGTGTTTTAGAATGAATACCACTAAAACCTGCATTTATTCGTACGCCCACGTTTAAGGCGCTGGCAGGGATAAGGGGATTTTTCCGTACTTTTGCAAAAAAATTAGAATGACACCTCAAAAACCTTGGCCTTTCCAATGAGCAAATAGCCACGGCAACGGGACTTCCATTAACTACAATTGAAACGCTTTCAAATTAACTATTATCATTACTAAAATCTCCCTTTTTTAAGAACGATTTAAGTGGGGTTACTTATAAACCAACAAACATGATTTCAAAAACCTACAATCCGCGCGACATCGAAGACAAATGGTACAGCTACTGGATTGAAAATCGCTATTTCAATTCCAAGCCCAATCCTGACAAAGAGCCTTATACCATCGTCATCCCTCCACCAAACGTGACGGGAGTCTTACACATGGGGCACATGCTCAACAATACCATTCAGGATGTGCTCATCCGTAAAGCGCGTATGGAAGGAAAAGAGGCATGCTGGGTACCAGGCACCGACCACGCTTCGATTGCGACCGAAGCCAAAGTGGTAGCCATGCTCAAAGAGAAAGGGATTCAAAAACGCGACTTAACCCGCGACCAATTTTACGAATATGCGTGGGAATGGACGCACAAGTACGGTGGCATCATCCTCCAACAATTGCGAAAATTGGGTGCATCATGCGATTGGGACCGTACGCGTTTTACGATGGAGCCCTCTTTGTACGATGCCGTTATTGATACGTTTATCGACCTGCATAATAAAGGATACATTTATCGTGGCCACCGCATGGTTAACTGGGACCCGCAAGCCAAAACAACTGTATCAGACGAAGAGGTATTGACCAAGGAGGTAATGACCAAATTGTGTTATTTGAAATATAAAATCAGCCCCCAAACCCCCGATGGGGGCACTGCGGGTGTCGATGATGAATACATTATTATCGCAACAGTTCGTCCTGAAACCATCATGGCGGATTCAGCCATTTGTGTTCACCCCGACGATGAGCGTTATAAGCATTTACATGGCAAAAAAGCGTTGATTCCGCTCATTAACCGCGAAATTCCAATCATCACCGACGAGTACGTTACGATGGATTTTGGAACAGGTGGCTTAAAAGTAACTCCCGCTCACGACCAAAATGACTATGAATTGGGACTAAAACACAACTTACCCATCATTGATATTTTGAACGAAGACGGTACACTCAATGAAAAAGCCCAAATTTTGGTAGGCGAAGACCGTTTTATTGCACGCAAAAAAATCATCAAACTTCTTGATGAAGCGGGCTTCATTGAAAAAATAGAAGACTATAAAAGTAACGTAGGACATTCAGAACGTACCAATGCTGTTATTGAACCACGTTTGTCGTTGCAATGGTTTGTAAAGATGAAAGAACTTTGCCAGCCTGCCCTTGAAAACGTGATGAACGACAACATTCAGTTGGTTCCACCTAAATTTAAAAACACCTATCGTGTTTGGATGGAGAACGTTCGCGACTGGAACATTAGTCGCCAATTGTGGTGGGGTCAGCAAATACCCGCCTACTACTTGCAAGACGGAACAGTCATTGTGGCCAAAACAAAACGCGAAGCGCTCCGTAAAGCCCAACATGAGTATCAGTTATTTGCGCTTACGGAAGAAGATTTGACCCAAGACCCCGACGTGGTAGATACGTGGTTTAGCTCGTGGTTGTGGCCAATTACGGTTTTCGATGGATTGAAAGACCCTAACAACGAAGACATTAACTACTACTACCCTACCAACGACCTCGTGACAGCACCCGAGATTTTGTTCTTCTGGGTAGCACGAATGATCATTGCTGGGTATGAATTTAAAGGTGAGTTACCATTCCGTAATGTATATTTAACAGGGATTGTTCGTGATGCCAAAGGCCGTAAAATGTCTAAATCGTTAGGAAACTCTCCCGACCCTTTGGACTTAATTAATATTTACGGAGCCGATGGCGTACGTACAGGAATGTTGTTTAGTTCTCCTGCGGGTAATGACCTTCTTTTTGACGAAAAACTATGCGAGCAAGGCCGTAATTTCTGTAACAAAATTTGGAATGCCTTCCGTTTGGTGAAAGGATGGACAGTTACCCCTTCTTCCAATGAAGGCGGTCAAGTAGCGGCCCTCCCTATTGCGTGGTTTGAGGCAAAACTGAACCAAACCATCGCCGAAGTACACGATTTGTTCAGTAAATACCGCTTGTCAGATGCCCTCAATGTGATTTATAAACTCATTTGGGACGACTTCTGCTCACAGTATCTCGAAATGATTAAGCCAGGTTTTGAACAACCCATCGACCAAGCCACGTTTGAGGCAACCATTGGATTTTTTGATAAATTGATGGCGCTGACGCATCCGTTCATGCCATTTATTACGGAAGAAATTTGGCAAGACATCAGTCCTCGTGGCGAAAAAGAAAGCCTTTGCGTAGCCGAATTCCCCAAAGTTGCGCCGTTTGATGCAACGATGCTGGCTAATTTTGAGATTTTCTTTGAGATTGTTACCAACGTTCGAAACCTACGTAGCACCAAAAACATCAGCCCAAAAACAGAGCTTCCGTTGACCATCAAAACTGAAAATCAAGCACTTTATCAACCGTTTGAAAGCCTGCTTGTGAAGTTAGCGAACATTTCGGACATCAGTTACACTACGGGCAAAGCAGAAGGTATGTCGTTCTTGGTAAAAGCCGACGAGTTTTTTGTCAACTTGGAAGGCGAACTTGACGTAGAAGCCGAACGCGAAAATCTTCAGAAGGAACTCGAATATACGCTTGGTTTCAAAAAATCGGTAGAAGCGAAACTTTCTAACGAACGTTTTGTACAAAATGCCAAAGCCGACATCGTTGACAAAGAACGCCAAAAACTAGCCGATGCCGAAGCAAAAATTGCCACCATTCAAGAAGCATTGGCTCGTCTCAGCTAAAGGTCAGACGATAGTCAGACCGATAGTCCAGCTGAAGTAATAGTAATAGTCAAACCGACAGCTGGCCTAATAGTGAGTATTTATTTGCGT
The DNA here is from genome assembly GCF_000482465.1 of Runella limosa DSM 17973. GTDB lineage: Bacteria > Bacteroidota > Bacteroidia > Cytophagales > Spirosomataceae > Runella > Runella limosa. The sequence goes on along the minus strand of NZ_KI519427.1, from coordinate 266,675 downwards.
CTGACTGTCGTCTGACGCATAGCCAGGCAAAAATCTCAAATGCACGCTGAGTTATTCGGCGTGCATTTCTTTTTAGCGCGCATTTACTTTTTTGATAATCACTGAGATGACCATAATTAGGTAAGAAACAATCTTTCCAGCTCTCCTTCAAAACATCCAACAAAAAAGGACAAACGGCTACAAACGCAAGAAGCGTGACTGACTAGCCACGCTTCTTGCGATGCCTCTAAAAGAGAGAGAAACTAGTACGGAATTGGCAAAACTTTGCTTTCCTTGAAGGTCGATAAAATCACCATCGTTTGGGTATTGGCTACTTCTTCAATTTCATTGATACACTCAAGAAGTAGTTTTTGGTACGACGCAATGTCTTTTGAAATTACTTTCAACAAAAAGTCGCCCGAACCCGTAATGTGGTGACATTCTATGATTTCTGGAATTTCATTTACCCTCTTCACAAACGACTCTGTCACATCTCTTTTATGACCCACCAAAGTAACTTGGATAAACGTCGTTACGCCAAGACCCACTTTTTCACGATCCAACTGAGCGTGATAGCTCTGGATAATCCCGTGTTGTTCAAGTTTTTTAACACGCTCAAGGGTGGGCGCAGGGGAAAGACCTATCTCCTTAGAAAGTTGGGCATTGGTAATTTTTGCATTCGCTTGCAAAATATCCAAAACCTTGCGGTCTATCTGGTCTAATTTCATGTGTGAAGCTAATTTTTAAAACAGGCAAACAAATATTATACTGCAAATGTAATGATTTTGCGGAAGTATTTTCTAAAAAATAGGGATTTTTATTCTATAAAACAAAACAAAAAACAACTTTTATAAAATTATCAATAACCGTTCAATAAATTTTTACAAAAAAATAACTACGTATTTTACAAATAAATCATCTAATAGTATTATTTTTAGGCATTGATACGCCGTAAGAATTATGAAACAGAAGTGCATTTTTTTGGATAGAGACGGAGTTCTCAACCAAGACCTAGACGGTTATTTATATCGTCCAGAAGAGATGGTTATTCCTGACGGAGTAATCGAAGGACTACAGCAGATGAAACAAGCTGGCTATCTGCTGATTGTCATTACCAACCAAGCGGGGATAGCCAAAGGGCTATATACAAGAGAAGACGTATGGCATTGCCACAATTACTTTCAACAACAGTGCGGGCATTTACTTGATGACTTGTACTATTGCTCACACCATCCCGACTTTGACAGTCGTTCGCTCATGCGGAAGCCTGGGTCGTTAATGCTTGAGAAAGCAATGGCCAAATATGACATTGACCCCAACCACTCGTGGATGGTTGGCGACCGCCCTCGCGATATGCAAGCGGGCAAGCGCGCAGGAGTTCGTACCATTCATTTGGGCACGAATCCTCAAGAATCAGCAGGCGACCAGTTTGCCAATAATTTCTTAGCCGCCACTGAATTGGTATTACGTTCGGTATCTTAAGCTTTTTTCTCAACCTTTACAGCGCTATCATACGCTGGGCAATAGCCTTTACGATTGCAGCTGGCAGCGCCCAAAACGAGCATTATTAGTGCGAAGGAAAGTAGTTTTTTCATGGTATTTTGGTAGTATTTAATATAAGGAGCAACTTATCTTAAAGTTGCTCCTAGTGTTTTATGTAGCTTATTACGAAAATCGTGCCGAATTTATTGTCAACTATGCGCCATCTCTTCCACTGCTTCCATGTCCATCTCAGCAGGGTTGAGGGGTGTTGATTCTTCATTACGTGCATATCCCAAGGTTGACATCATGCTATCACTTCCTTGCTGATCAGCAAACAGGCGCGTAACGATATTTCCTTGTTCATCCCGATCAACCAACACATGCTTAGGTGCAGGAATCAAGCAGTGCTGAATACCGCCATATCCGCCCAATGATTCTTGGTAAGCTCCTGTATGAAAGAATCCGACAAATTGTTCTTCTTTTTCAAGATCAAACACAGGCAAATACAAGTCGGCACTATGCGCTTCGGTGTTGTAAAAATCCTGAGAATCGCAAGTGAGTCCTCCAATATTTACCTTTTGGTAAGGATTATCCCAATTATTTACCGCCAGCATGATATACTTTTGGTTCATTCCCCACGAATCGGGCAAATGTGTGATAAACGATCCGTCAATCATGTACCACATCTCCTTATCATTTTGGAGTTTTTGGTCAATAATCTGGTAAATCACGGCTCCGCTTTCTCCCACTGTATAGCTTCCAAACTCTGTAAACAAGTGCGGAACAGGCACATTGTTTTTATTACAAATCCACTGAATATTTTCCACGATTTCGTCAATCATTTGCTGATAATCGTAGTTAAATTGCAATGAAGTTTGGATTGGCAAACCACCACCAATGTCAATTGAATCAAGATCAGGACAGATTTTCTTCAATTCGCAATATTTAAACATAAAGCGTGTCAATTCACTCCAATAATAGGCGGTATCTTTCATACCCGTATTAATGAAGAAATGCAACATTTTCAGTTTAAACTTAGGATTAGGCTGAATTTTTTCTTTGTACAACTCATTGATGTCGGCATACCGAACCCCCAAACGAGAAGTGTAAAAAGCAAAATTTGGCTCCTCATCCGTCGCAATCCGAATCCCAAAATTCACCGACTCTGCCGTTACGTTTTTTGAGTAATAGTCAATTTCGCGCAAATTATCCAATACTGGCATGACGTTAAAACCTTCGTTAATTAACTCAGTAATAGCCTTTTGATAATTTGGCAATTTGTACCCATTACATATAATGTACGTACTTTTGGCAATCTTTCCTGTATTGTACAAATTACGCACAATCGGAATGTCAAATGCCGAGGAAGTTTCGAGGTGAATGTTATGCTGGAGGGCTTCTTCAAGCACAAAACTAAAATGGGAGGACTTGGTACAATAACAATACGTATATGACCCTTTGTAGTTAAAACGTTTGAAAGCGTTTTTAAAAAACTGTTTGGCGTTACCAATGTGTTCGCCAATTTTGGGCAGATAGGTAAGTTTTAGAGGAGTACCATACTGGCGAATAATATCCATGAGGGGAACATTATTAAACGATAGCTCATCGTTTTGGACGTTAAACTCCAGCGTAGGAAATTCAAACGTCTGCTCAATTAAGTTTGTGTAAGTGCTTTTCATCTTGCCTTAGAAGCATAAAAAGGGTGTTTGGTGAAACATGTGCAAAAAGCCTGCGAAATTCTACCAAAATAACGGGTTTTGCAAGAAAAAAGTGCAAAATACCTGCGACGATTCCTTACTTTTGCACCCCAACAGACCCAAAGAAGCTAACTAAGTAGGCTCTCAATGATTATTTTACCAAATTTCAGATGCTAATTTCATTTTTTAAACGTGCCCAAACCCTCAAATTTTTACTTTGGTTTGGAATCGGACTACGAATCGTTTTGTATTTTACGCTTTCTCCTTATGGTGCTGATGCCCACGGGGAGATTATTAATTTCATTGCAACCCATCACCGACTTCCAATCACCAGAGAGGCTTTCTGTGCCATGCACCCTCCTCTTTATTACCTATTGGCCCAACCCTTCTTTGCATTTGATAGCCTAACGAACCAAAAAATAACGCAATTACTCTCTGTTTTAATCTCTTCTCTTAATCTTTATTTGTTGTATTTATTAGGGAAACACTATTTTAAAAATACCCTGGTTCTGAACATAAGTTTTCTATTAGCGATATTCCTTCATTCTTACGTTACCTTTTCGTTGTATGTCACAAACGACAGTCTTTCGTTTTTAATTGGAACTTGGTGCTTTTGGCTTCTATCCAAATACTTTCAAGCACCTTCAAAGAGAAACGAATATTGGTTAGCTGTTGCTCTTGGGTTAGGACTGTTGGCCAAAGGTACATTTTTAGCCTTTGTCCCAGTAGTTTTCGGGGCTATCGCCCTAACTTTATACATTCTCAAGGTGGAGTGGAAACAACTCATCTTTCGTCTCACCATCCTTGGAGTACTGACACTCTCCATTGGGGGATATAAATTCGCCGAAAACTGGTATTATGAAGGCCGCCCTGTAGTACACAATATGGATATTTTCCCCTTAAATAGCCAAAAAACCTACCAAGGGCCAAAAAGTTTTTATGCCTTCAATTTACCAAAATTGATGAAAAGCCCTACGATTTACAACCGTGATTTTGATTTATTACACGTGTACCCCATCGTTATGTATGCTACTTTTTGGTACAAATACGCCGACCTTGAAAATGACTACGATTTGGGCGTAAAAACAAATTTTAGATACATCGGAAGCCTGATTTACCTAGTTGCGCTCATCCCTACTTTGGTTATTCTGCTTGGCTTGTGGCTTTTAATCGTTCAATCAATTCAATTTTTGACATCTTTTTCATCTTTATCCAGCAATGAAGCCATCAGTGCGCTAGAAAAAACGACTTGGTTGGCCTTGTTACTCATGAGTGTAGCTTTGGTACTGATTGCTGGTTTCAAATATGACGCATGGTCTTGTTTTCATGGGCGGTTATTTTTACAATCATTTTTTAGTCTCCTAGCCATGCTCTACACGGGGCTGTCGTATTTACAATCTCGATCCACCCTTCTCTTCAAACTGAGTAGTTTGGGAATCATTTGCCTAGCTTTTTTATACAGTTTTTATTTCGGTATCGAAAGTTTGTATAAGTTTATAGGGTAAAACCTTTAACCAAATGTCAAAATACGTAGCCGCAATTGACCAGGGTACTACCAGTACCCGCTGTATTATTTTTGACCGACAAGGAAATATCATTTCAGTAGGTCAAAAAGAACATCAACAGATTTATCCTCAACCAGGTTGGGTAGAGCACGACCTAGAAGAAATCAGAAAAAACACGCTCGAAGTTATTGCTCAAGCACGCATAAGTGCGTCGATTCAAGCAAGCGACATCGCTGCGGTGGGCATTACCAACCAACGCGAAACTACCGCCGTTTGGAATCGCCGAACAGGAAAACCCTACTACAATGCGCTTGTTTGGCAAGATACGCGTACTGGTGAGTTAGTGAATCAATTTGCCCAGCATGGTGGCCAAGACCGTTTTCGTACCAAAACTGGACTTCCATTAGCAACTTATTTTAGCGGTCTAAAACTTCGTTGGTTGCTAGATAATGTCGCTGGCCTACGCGAGGATGCAGAGCGAGGGGATGCCATTTTCGGAAACATGGACACTTTTCTCATTTGGCACCTTACGGGGGGAGCAAACGGAGGCACCCACGTGACGGACGTTACCAATGCCAGCCGAACACAGTTGATGAACCTCGAAACACTACAATGGGATGACGAATTGTTGTCAATTTTTGAGATTCCACGCTCAATGTTACCTGCCATTAAAAGTAGTAGTGAAGTTTATGGAAATGTAGTTTTGGATGTTTTACCCAATGTCCCCATTGCAGGTGACCTCGGAGATCAACATGCAGCGTTGGTAGGCCAAACTTGTTTTGAGCCTGGTCAGGCTAAAAATACGTACGGTACGGGCTGTTTCATGCTTTTAAATACAGGCACCGAATTAAAAGCCTCCACCCAAGGGTTGCTGACCACCGTGGCGTATCAATTTGGTAATCAACCTGTTTGCTATGCACTTGAAGGTAGTGTGGCCATTGCAGGCGCACTTGTACAATGGCTACGCGACAACCTTGGCATGATTCAAAAAAGCGGCGATGTAGAAGAGCTTGCCAAAACCGTTGAAGACAATGGAGGGGCTTATATTGTACCTGCTTTTTCTGGGTTATATGCTCCCTACTGGAAAGCCGACGCGCGCGGTGTCATCGCAGGCTTGACGCGCTACGTAAATAAAAATCACATTGCGAGGGCTGTCTTAGAAGCAACTGCCTACCAAACTTTAGATGTGATGGAAGCCATGGAAAGAGATGCGAACATTGAGCTAAAATCCCTTCGGGTCGATGGTGGAATGGTCGCAAATCAGACCTTGATGCAATTCCAAGCCGACATGCTCAATGTTCCTGTTGTTTGTCCAGCAGTTACCGAAACAACGGCGCTGGGCGCTGCTTATGCGGCAGGTTTAGCCGTTGGATACTGGAAAAACTTTGATGATTTACGTCAAAATTGGGGCGTAGCCCAAACTTGGAACCCTAAAATGGCCGAAGACCGCAGGTCTAAGCTATACAAAGGTTGGAAAAAAGCAGTTGAACGTTCTTTCTCTTGGGAAGACTAACCCTTGGTTGAAAAATAGGTGTGTGTTGGTTGCGAGCAGCCAACACCACTACACCATCATTAAACGCCATACGCCACAAATAAAGAAAAGCACAAGCGCAACAGGTGTTAACACCTTCCAACACAAAAACATAAGCTGATCAACACGTAAGCGGGGAAACGTCCAACGTACCCACATTTGCAGCAAAACGGCAAACCCAGCTTTAGTTATCAGCCAAAAGCCAGCTGTTATGTTTCCCCAAATCGTTCCAGGAGCGCCGCTTGTCCAATCTGCCAATCTTACTGGTCCAATATTGGGTAAAGGAGTATTCCAACTACCTAAAAACAAAATTGCCCCCAAAAGCGATACCAAGAGCATCATGGCATATTCCGACAAAAACAGCAATGCCCAGCGCATCCCCGAATACTCCGTATGAAAACCACCAACTAGCTCAGATTCTCCTTCTGGTATGTCAAAAGGCGCTCGATTACATTCGGCCAGCGTGGTGATAAAAAAGACGATATAAGCTAAAAATAAAAACGGATTGCGAACAATATTCCAACTCAATACACCCCCAACTTGAGAAACATCAATCCCTAGTGGTTTCAGCCCAAACAAATATACAGGCTCGTCGGAATACACACCTTGCTGGTAGCTAATCGCCTGTAAATCCAGTGTTTGTGCAGTCATCACTACACACAATATAACTAATCCAAGGGGAATTTCATAGGATACAATCTGTGCCACCGAGCGCATCGCCCCAAAAAGAGCAAATTTATTGTTTGACCCCCACCCTGCCATTAAGATACCAATCACATCCACTGAAATGATGGTCATCAGAAAGAAAAGCCCAATCGCAGTACGTGAACCTTGCAAGTCAGGGGTTAGAGGCAACACCGCATATCCTGCAAAAATAGCCGTAAATATCACCAAAGGGGCCAACAAAAACAGCTTACGATCGGCAGCAGCGGGAACAATATCTTCTTTTTGAAGGAGTTTCATTAAGTCAGCGATAAGCTGCAACAAGCCCCATTTCCCTACCTCCATAGGCCCCATGCGGTCTTGGATAAAAGCTGATATTTTACGTTCTAAATAGACCCCTACTACTACCGAGGAAAGGGCCATGATTAAGAAAATGGGAAGTGTAAGGGGCATGGGTAATCACAAAATTTTGCCCCAAAACTAACGAAAAATACCACGCTAGTGGGAGATTATGATAAAAAAGGGCTTCATACGGAATAAGTATGAAGCCCTTTCAACAAAATTTTAAAAAATATGTACTTAGCGATTGATAGAAACTTTTTCGTTAAATACTTGATTTTTTTCAGGTCTTACAACACGCAAGAAATAATTCCCCGTACCTGCGGCATCTTTATCCAATGAATAATTCGTTTTCAGACTTTTCACTTGACCTTCTTGTTTTACAATGGTTTTACCAGTAATATCAACAATGTCCAAGGCAACTGTCTCGTCCGCCCCAAAACCTTTCAATTTTACTTCAAACACACCATTGCTAGGGTTTGGAAAAACGCCAATTTCTGGTTTACCAGCCAATTCTGCCCGCTGAGTACCTACAGTAAAATAGCTTGTACCTTTCAAAACAGCTTCAGAAGAAACTGCATTTGTAGAAAGCGTGCTAGGATTCACAGCCCACTGATTGTTCTTCATCTGCAACAACTGCAAACGGCTATCATCAGCTGGTACAGTTACCTGAACACTGGTTTCGGTTGCATTTTTAACCGACCAATAACTATCACTACCAAACTCCTCTACTTCTGCCGAGAGCTTGGTAGATAAACGTTCTGGACGTTGGCGAACATATCCTACTTGAATTTCTTCGTATGATACTGGTTTTGAAATTGAAAAAGCTTGCAGACGACTTCCATCACCAACAGGAAAACGAAACGCCTCATTACCTTGTTTCACCATATATCCTTTTATATGGGAATTGTTTGAGCCTCCAATGACTTTCGCAGATGAGCCCAACATCAACAGTGCAGACTCAGAGTTTTCTAAAACACCATCTCCAAGTACCAACTGATTGTTGACTTGCAGCGGGCTTTTCAAAAGAACTTTACCAGTTTGACCTAATACAAGCGCGTTCATTTGAAGTGGGGTCATGCTTTGAAGCGACTGAGTGCCGTTTCCATTAAGTACGACTTGGCCATTAAGAACCATCTGCCCTTGGTTCATTACCCCTTTACGAAGGTGCAAATCACCCTCAAGTTGCAACGTACCCGTATTGGTTAATTCCTCGTTGACTGTCATTATCACCCCAGATGTTACTGTAACATCTGTTGACGAAACCATCTGTGCCTGTGCCGCCAACGTCACCAAGCATCCTGCAACTGCTATAGAAAATCTTTTCATAATCGGTTTCAAGCGTTTAACTGATACATCAATTAGCCAAAAATAAGTTAGATTTTTGAGGTTACCTACAGAGTTCGCCAAAAATTATCTAACGGTCATTTTCAGAAAGAAAATTATCCTAAGATTTTAATCAAATGTTACCAATTATATAGGGCACAAAAAGTACCGTTAGATAATTTTTGGGCAAAGACCTTTTTAATTCGCTCACAATGTTCTAACTTTCGTCTCGAAAAACAGAAATCTATCCAATTAACTGCAAACATTATATGAAAAGACTGCTTACTCTAGCATTGGCGATGGGCTCATTGGGAGCTTTAGCCCAGCAATCGGGAAATGTGGGTATTGGTACAAAAAGTCCAGACCCATCTGCTATCCTTGACTTGAGTTCAACCACAAAAGGTCTTTTGTTACCTCGTATGACTCAATCTCAACGTGATGCCATTTCAAATCCAGTAGCAGGTTTGATTGTATTTCAAACCGACAAAGCGATTGGTACCTATTTATACAATGGTACAACTTGGTTACCTACTAGCGCACGTTTAGGAGAAACTGCAGTCGCGGGCGCTTGGGACAAACAAGGAAACGCCATTGATGGAACAGACTTCATTGGAAGTACGAATGCTGCATCACTAACATTTAAAGTCAACAATGAACGTTCGGGTCTAATTGATTTTGGTTATGGAAATACATTGTTTGGTTATCGTGCAGGTATTGCTATTACTCCATTAGATGGGAATACAGGAGTAAATAACCTTGCTCAAGGTAATCAAGCTATGCAAGCAACAACTGTTGGCTCATACAATGTTGCCCTCGGCGGTGCTTCTTTATATTCAAATGTTACTGGCTCATACAATACTGCTATAGGCTTTACTGCGCTTTTTAGCAATGTTGCATCTGGAAACACGGCCATTGGGGCTCTGGCATTATATAAAAATACTTCTGGCGGCTCTAATACTTCAATGGGTCAAGAGTCAATGTATTTCAATACAACAGGAAGCTTCAACATGGCTTATGGTACCTATGCTTTGAATAAAAATATCACAGGAGACGCAAATTCTGCTCTTGGTTTTGAAGCAATTAGAAACAATACAAGCGGTCATAGAAACATTGGACTCGGAAGCCAAGCCTTATTTTCGAACCAGTCAGGAAATGAGAATGTTGCAATTGGAGGACGTGCAGGCTACAGTAGTACTTCAGGTAGCCGCAGTATATTCTTAGGATTTAGGGCTGGAGAGTTTGAAATGAATAGTAATATGCTTTATATTTCAAATAGCGAAACCGCAAATCCACTTATTAAAGGTAGCTTTGATACAAATTATCCTTGGGTGAAGTTTAATGTGAAAGCTGCTCCTGGCTCACCTACTCCTACAACTACTGGTTATCTAGCAATTGGTGATTTTGATACCGCACCTGCTGGTGCGGGTGCGGGCGGTCTTGGATTACCTAGTACTTTCTCTGCTGGCGCATATCGTTTATATGTACAAGACGGGATTTTAACAGAAAAGCTCAAAGTAGCTCTTCGTAATTCATCTGATTGGGCGGACTATGTTTTTGCTCCAGATTATAAACTTGCCCCTTTGGAAGAAGTAGAAACATTTATCAAGGCAAATAATCACTTACCAAACGTTCCATCTGCTGATGAAATGGCGAGTAACGGCCTAGACGTTTCTAAGACCTCGGCAAAATTGATGGAGAAAATTGAAGAATTGACACTTTATATGATTGAACTCAATAAAGAAGTTAAAGCGTTAAAGATTGAAAATGAGCAATTAAGAAAACAATTCAAAAAATAATTCTTTAAGAATTTAAGACAAAAGGCACAGTAATACTAGTATTACTGTGCCTTTTGTCTTAAATAGCAAACAAATTGAACCAATCATAAATATCTATTTTTGCTCTTGTCACTTAAAATGAAAAATAAAATTTTGTTTATTATAACAAAAAGTGAGACTGGCGGAGCTCAAAAATTTGTTGCAGAACAAATAATGGCTCTATATCAAACAAATGAATGGAATTGTATAATAGCTACTAATCAAGATGGTTGGCTTACAAAATCAGTTTCGCAATATATAACCTCTTCTTTTTTAGATAAAAGAATAGAGAAACGCTTTAGTTTTACATACATAACTAATCTTATTCAATTTATAAAGCGGGAACAACCTGACATAGTCATTGCAAATTCGGCTAATGGAGGATTATATGGTCGAATTGCAGGCTTTTTAACAGCGACCAAAGTAATTTACGTTTCCCATGGATGGTCTTCCATATATAATGGAGGGCGCTTTAAAGAAGTCTTTAACTTTGTAGAATATATTCTGTCTTACTTATCTGCTTCTATTCTATGTATTTCAGAAACTGACAAGTTAAAAGCAATTCGGAATATTAACATCCCAATTAATAAAATACAGACAATCCCGAACTCAATATTCCCGATAAAAAGTGATAAAACTTTTATAAAAACGGATTTTGTAACTGTCTGCAGGCTTATCCCCCCTAAACGAGTTGACCTACTTATAGATGCAATGAGCCTTCTCCCTAACTATTCCCTCGACATAGTTGGGAATGGGTATTTATTGCCTGAGTTAAAAAAAAAAGCAAATCAAAAACAATTAAAAAACATAAATTTTTTAGGAGAAATACCTGGTTTTCAAAACTTTGCTAACTATAAAGTTTTCTGCTTAATTTCTGATAGTGAAGGAATGCCTATGTCTGCATTAGAAGCTATGTCATGCGGCCTGCCTCTTATTTTAAGTGATGTGGGTGGTTGTAAAGAACTAATTTACAACAATGGCATATTGGTGTCTAACAATCCAGATGAGATTGCGAGTGCTCTAAAATATGTCGCTACAAATTCTCATGACTTATCAATTGCATCAACTCAATTATTTCACTCAAAGTTTAACCTCAACAACACTATTATAAATTACAGCAAATACTATCAAGAGACTTTAGGCTCTGGCTCAAATATTTGACTTATAGCACTTTACATTTTCTATTTTTAAGATAGCAAACTGGTTTATTTTGGGTTAGTAATCCAACAAAAAATTGCTTACTCCCTAATTTAATCAGTACTAAGTTTGGCAATACAGGGAGTCTTATCTAATTTTGGACTTTGGATTTTTACTTAAGTTTCCAAAATAAAGAACAAACTACAATTTGTATGCATATATCGAAAGTGGCTGTAAAAATTTCATTTCTATGCCTTTTCCTATCTTTTACAAGATTTTCCCTTCTTGCTCAAAGTCAAAAATCGACTTCGACCAGTGTTAATCAACTCTCAGACGACCAAGTCTTAGAATTTTACAAAAAAGCGCAAGCAAGCGGCCTGTCTGAAATGCAAATTGAGCAAGCTGCACTTGAACGCGGTTATACGCTGTCCGATATTGCACGAATGCGGCAGCGAATTTCAGAGGTTCAGAACAAAAAAACCTTAACTGATAAACGAGACCTTTCAGACACAACTACCAAAGCTAATGGTCGAAAACAATTGGGAGATCTCAGCAAACGAGAAATTCTTAAAAAGAAAAAAGAGGAAGAAGATACGGTAAAAGTTAAGCCCAAAAAGCTTGAAATTTTTGGTAGTAAACTTTTTCAAAGCACTGACCTTACATTTGAACCCAACTTACGTATTGCTACTCCCAAGAATTATCAACTTGGACCTGATGACGAACTTGTCATAGATATTTTTGGCAACGCCTCTGACAGTTATCGTTTAAAAGTTAGTCCCGAAGGTACCGTAAAAGTTTTAAATCTCGCGCCTGTCTATGTCAGTGGATTAACAGTAGAAGAAGCAAAGGAGCGTCTTGTCTCTCGCCTACGTCAAGCTTATTCGGGTTTAAATTCGGGGGGAGGCACGTATGCAGTTGTAAATTTGGGCAATATTCGGAGCATACGAGTGAGTATTATCGGTGAAGTTGTAAAGCCTGGCTCCTACACTGTTTCTTCTTTGGCGACCGCTTTCAATGCCTTATATCTATGTGGCGGACCTGATAGCATGGGTACTTATCGCAATATCCGAGTTTTAAGAAACAACAAAGTAGTCCGAACAATTGACCTTTATCAATTCTTGTTAACAGGCGAACAGGCTGACAATATTTTGTTGCAAGACCAAGACATTATTCAAGTCCCGTTTTTTACCAATCGAATTGAATTGGATGGAGAAATTAAACGTCCTGCCATCTACGAGATTAAAGAAAACGAATCACTTGAGCAATTGCTTCAATTTTCTGGTGGATTTACAAGTATGGCCTACAAAGCCTACGTTACAGGCCGTAGGCCAACTGACCGAGAAATCGAGGTTTTAAATATCCCTCAAACAGACTTAAAGAATTTTAAACTTCAAAATGGCGATAGAATCGAAGTAGGAAAAATACTTCTCGATCGTTATCAAAATCGCGTTCAGATTCAAGGAGCCGTATTTCGCCCTGGCGACTATGCTCTTACTCCAGAAACCAAAACATTTGGCCAACTACTGAAAAAAGCGGATGGGCTCAAAGAAAATGCTTTTAGAAACAGAGCTGTTATTTTTCGTGAAAAGGAAAATGGTGAACCACAGGTAGTTTCTGTTGACATTAACAAGATACTAAAAGGAGAAATTCCTGATATTGCACTACAACGCCAAGATAGTATTGTCATCAAAACCATCAAAGAGCTACGTGAAGAAGCATTTGTAACGCTTTTAGGCGAAGCCAATAGCGAAGGAGATGCACCCTACGCAGAAGGCATGACGGTAGCGGATTTAGTACTTATTGGGGGTGGATTTACTGAGGGGGCTATTGGTTCCCGTATTGAAATCGCACGGCGGGTAAAAGAATTAAACTCTGACCGCGACTATAAAGTTGAAATCATACGGTTAGATATTGACCCCAAGCTCAATTTATCTCCTGAAGACGCCAAATTCAAACTACAACCTTTCGATATTGTCTATATCCGAAAAGCACCTAACTATGAAGAGCAACGAAGTGTACACGTGATGGGGGAAGTTAATTATCCAGGTACTTATGCCATTGTCAATACCGATGAAAAAATTTCCAATCTCCTTGAACGTACAGGAGGAATCAAAGCCACTGGTTACCTACCAGGAGCTTTATTTCAACGCAAAGGTGCTCGAATTGGGATAGATATTGCTCAAATTATGAATAACCCTTCAGTAGAAGGAAATATTACGCTCGAAGACGGAGATACACTCATTGTTCCAAAACGCTCTGAAATTGTAACTATTGGAGGAGCGGTCCTTAACCCTTCTTCGATTAATTTTACAAAAGGTTATGATTTTCAAGATTACCTTTCGCAAGCAGGGGGCTATAACGAACGTGCTCAACGTGGTCGGGCTTTTATCACCTATGCCAATGGTTTTACTCAAAGAACTCGTAAGTTTTTGTTCTTTAAAGTATATCCAAAAGTTGAGCCTGGTGCTACTATATACGTACCATTTAAACCAGCAGATGATAAACGTTCAGATATTACCGCACCAGTAATTTTGTCATTTACAAGTACTTTAATTATCGCTCTTGCAACGATTCTTCGTAATTAAAAGAGTACATATATAAAGTTTCTGATTTTACAAATGAACACTAACGAACGCCAACCTATTAAAACATCTACAGATATCGAAATCGGTATCGACGATATAATGTTTTTTTTCAAGACTAACCAGAGATTGATTGCAGCTTGGAGTCTATCCTTAACAATTATTGGAATAATATATGCGCTTTTAGCTCAAAAAGAATTTGAGTCAAAAACTCAATTAATGCCTGAGTTACAGTCTACGAGTGCTTTAGGAAAAATGGGTGGATTAAGTGCTTTAGCAGGGTTAGCAGGGATCGACCTAAACCAAATGAGCACTACAGATGCGGTACGACCAGATTTATATCCCAATATCTTGCAAAGCCTTCCTTTTGCTTTGTACATACTTAAAGAATCTGTATATGTCTCTGAGTATCAAAAAACCATGAAACTTGAAGATTTTTTGTATTTAAAAGAACAATCTCTTATTTCAACACTTATAAATGAGGGAAGTAAAAGCCAAACCACACTTTTAGATCCAAAGAAATCAAGTAAAGCTTATGAACTTACTAAAAATCAGCAAGATTTAGTAACAAATATACAAGAACGGGTTCAGGCTTCATTTGATAGGAAGAGTGGGGTCATTTCAATTAATGTTAAAATGCCGGACCCTGTAGTTGCAGCAACAATTACACAAAGAACTGTCGAATACCTAAAAAACTACGTAACAAGTTATCGTACAGACAAAGCACGAAATCAAGTTAAATTTTTTGAGAACCAAGTGGCCGACGCTAAACGTCGCTACCAAAATGCAGAGTCAAAACTTGCACAATTTAGAGACTTCAATAGGTTTTTAGCACTTCAAACTGCAAAAATTGAAGAACAGCGTTTGCAAGCAGAGTTCTTATTATCTCAAAATTTATACAATAACTTAACTCAGCAATTTGAACAAGCTAAAATAAGAGTAGAAGAAGAAACACCCGTGTTTAAAACTCTGGAGCCTGCTACTATACCTCTAAAAAGAAGTGAACCAAAACGAAGTTTAATTGTTCTAGGATTTGGAATCATTGGCACCATAATTGGGATTATTATTAGTTTATTGAAAAACAATACATTTAAGTTAAAGACTAAATAAACTAATCCATGCATAACCGTCTCCTCATTAATGCATTATCAACGGTTGGGCAGGTAGTCATTTCAGGGCTCACCTATTTCTTGCTATATGGAATTTGGGTTCGTGAACTAGGAGTTAAACAATTAGGAATATGGTCAATTGTATGGACAATTACTTACTTTGCTGCTATGGCAAACGGTGGAATCCCAGTAGGAGTAGTAAAGTTTGTCGCAGAAGCTTACACGAAAGCAAACACAGAAAAAATACGCAGGGTATTGACAATCTCTGTTGGGTTAACAATCATTCTCAATTCTCTTATTTGTTTTTTTTTATATCTTAATGTGAATTGGATTTTCACGCTTTTAATAGATTCATCAAACGATGCTCAAATTGCCATTTCTATTTTTCCAGCATCGTTAATTTCTTTTTGGCTACTCAACATTGCTAATGTCTTTTTATTAGCATTGGATGGTCTTCAAGCAAACTATCTTCGTTCAATTTTAAATATCCTTTCTAGTTTTGTACTATTTATAAGTGCATTTATTTTAAAAAATAATGGCTTAAATGGAATAGCTACTAGCTATATAATTTATACTTCTTTTTTACTAGCTAGTGCGGTAATTTCGCTTATTACACTTCTTAAAACCCCTATAATATTAAGTCTAACCTTTGACTCGATATTATTTTGGGCATTGTTAAAATATTTCACCAAATCACAAATTGGGTTTACTTCTATATTGTTTTATGACCCTATTACTAAATTTTTTCTGGCTAAGTATGGTTCTTTAGAGTCTGTTGGTTTGTATGAAATGGCAAATAGACTGGTATCTCAAGTTCGTACCATGATTGTATCGGCTAATCAAGTAATGATTCCTAAAATAATTGAAACATCTGTCAAATCGACTGGAGACACGAAAGTTCTTTACATTAAAATGTTTAAAACTTTAATAAATATTAGTAGTCCCATTTTCTTTTCGATAATATTCTTTGCTCCGTATATTTCATTAATTTGGATTGGAGAAATTGAGCTTTTTTTTATTGCAAGTTTGTATAGCTTAGTTTTTGGCTGGTATTTTCATACACTAAGTAGTCCTGCATACATAAATAATATGAGCACAGGTGAATTAAAGCAAAACGTAAACCAACATTTGTTAATAGCTACCCTTAATACGGCATTAAGTGCCTTTGGAGGAGTTTTTTTGGGAGAATATGGTATTTTAGTTGCTTGGGCTATAACCTTACTCCTAAGTTCTGTCTTTCTAATATTTTTTTATCAAAAAGAAAAACAAATTAAATTTATTGATTTATTTTTCGATTCATTTTATTACTTCCTCATATTTTCAACTGTTTTAATCACAGGTGGTATCATAGGAAGTTATTTCTTATACAAGAATAGTCATATAACCTGGGTGAATTTTTTATATATTTCGGCATTATTCTACATTTTTCTATGTATTTGGTTTATTAGAAAAGTCCCTATAATTTCCAATATTTGTACAAACTTATTGAATTTATTACCATTAAAAAGAATAGAACGTAAAAAATAACGTACTATATTATTTTCTAAAACGCTATCTTTACAAAATTGAAAAAATATCTTCTATATACTTATTTAATATCAATGCCTTTTACAAGTGCTTTTTGTATAAGTATAACATTTTCTTGGCCTATAATTGTTAGTACAGTTTGTACTTTTTTTATATTATGCTTTTTACTTCTAGGCAAGAAAATATATATATCTAGGCCAACTACAATATCCCTTATTAGTATATTTTTAGTACATATAGTAGTCAGCTTTTTTTACAATAACATATTGAAAACACCAAGCTCCTTTATACTTTCTAAATCCATAAACCACTTATTTGCATATATTACAACATTCATAAATTTTTTTGTAAGTATTTTATTACTATTAAATTTAAATCGAGATCCTACATTTTTTTTTAAAATCCTCAATATTCTCACTTGGATTCTTTTATTTTCCTGCCTATTTGCAATCACAGAATTCATACTAAAAAATGTTTATTCTATAGATTTTGATAGTTATATACCTCACCCTGCTTTTGAACGAATGAGCGCAGTTGCGTTAGGAGATGTGTTTAAATCTATTAGAGCAAGAGGTCTATCTGAAGAACCAGGTCATTTTGCATTTATGATTAATTTATTTTTACCTCTCTCTACCTATTATTTGTTTTTTTCAAATAAATGCAATTTATTATTATATATTAAAATTACATTTATCTTAGTACATATTATCGCTCTTATATTAACATTTAGTACTGCTGCATTCTTTACACTACCAATGGGACTTATTATTTCTTTTGCTTTTTTTTACAAAAATTTAACAAAGTACTTATCCCAAATTATCATATTTTCCATTGTAGTAATAGTTGGGGCTATTATTTTAGACATTTATTTCCCCATACTCACTCAACTTGCCTTTGATATTGATCAAAAAACAAGCAATAGTGCTTCTATGGATGATAGGACTATGAGATTTTTATTATTTCAAACTTATTTTAATAAAGCTCCAATTTTAAATAAAATTCTAGGGTATGGCCCCTCTGGTTATTTACACGTAGGTTTACAACCTGAATCTGAAAGTTTTTTAGTTCTTTATCAAACCTTTATTTTTGAATCAGGTATCTTAGGAATGTCCATTTTTGGCATTTTTCTCTTTAATATTTTAACATATCTAAGAAAGATAATTTTCCCCTTAAATTTCTTTTTATTTTTCTCTTTTGTTCTTGGAATTCTACATTACTTTTTCATAAGCAATTATTGGTATCCATGGTATTGGTTTGTATGTGCCTGCATAATATATGTAAGTACTTTTGACGAATACCGTTCAAGTAGTTATAAAGTATGAAAAAACAAAAAATTTTACATGTTATACATGGATTAACTATAGGTGGAGTTGAGACGGCTATACTATCCTCATTCAATGATCTCAATAATGATTTCGATTACAATGTTTTTTGTATTGGCAATGTTGATACCAGTATTTTAACAACTATTAGGTCTGAAAATTTAAAAAAAATAAAAAAAATAGGGCGAATTAAAGATGTATTTTTTATTCTAAAATTCATAAAAGATAATCCTGATATAATTCTGGTTTCTTCATTGTGGAAAGCTCACGCCATTCATTTCTTCTTTAAGAAAATATATAACTTTCAGAAATCCGTAATTTTTTTACATAGCACACGCTTTGCACACTTATTTGATAAATACTGTACATTACTTAGCTTAAAAATAGCTAATGAAATTTGGGTAGATTCAGACTCAGCTTCCTCTTTTATTAATCCTTTTATTAGTAAACCAATACCTATTATTAAAATTAGTTTTTTATTAAATCACAGCCTTAAAATAAAACCAATTTCTATCATATCAACCCATGTAAAATTTATTTCCTTAGGACGTTTAGCCCCTCTAAAAAGAATCGACTTATCAATTCTTTTTATAAAAGAGCTCAGAAGTAAAGGGATTGATGCATATTTAGACATTTACGGCCCAGATAACGGCTTTCTTAATCAAATACTTTCATTGATAAGACAATCCGACTTAAACAATATTGTTAATTATAAAGGGATTTGTGACATATCCGAAGTCGAATCGACCTTAGCACAATATGATGCTTTTATTTTAATGAGCGATTATGAAGGTATGTCAATTTCTACAGTTCAAGCTATGGAAATAGGCCTTCTATGCTTTTTAAGAAATGTGGGTGAAATTACAAACTATGGTAACAATATGAGTAATTCCATAATTTTACAAAGTGACAAACCACAGCATTGGCAAAAATTCATCAATGACTCTATGGAAGTGCTGTCCAACCAATCTTTACAAAAATCAATATTGATTAAGTCGAAACAAGAATTCAAAGACTTATTGACATATAGTCAAGATATTAAGAAGAATTTTTTTAGACTTATACCCCTTCATTAATAGTTATTTTAGCATTTATTATAATGTTTTTATTTCAAAATTGACTTTTAAAATGCGTTCCTAATAAAGCTAAACAACTTAACTTCAATATGCACAGCCGCCTTTTTATTAATGCAATTTCTTCGGTTGGGCAAGTTATCATTTCTGGACTTACCTACTTTTTGCTGTACGGAATTTGGGTGCGAGAGTTAGGTGTCAAGCAATTAGGAGTTTGGTCGATAGTTTGGACAACCACTTATTTCGCTGCGATGGCAAATAGTGGAGTCCCCGTTGGTATAGTTAAGTTCATTGCAGAAGCCAATATTAACTCAGAAATAAACAAGGCTCGTTCTATTATTACTATGTCAATTGGGATTACAGCTATAATTAATTTGCTAATTTGCTTTGTTTTATATCTTAATGCCTCTTGGCTTTTCCAATTTTTAATATCATCATCAACGGATGCCGCCACCGCAATAGAAATTTTCCCAATTGCATTAATATCTTTTTGGATATTAAATATTTCGAATGTATTTATATTTACATTAGATGGGTTCCAGTTAAACTATTTACGCTCCATTTTAAATATTACAGCAAGTTTATGTTTATTTATCTCTTCGTATTTTTTTTTAAATAAAGGTTTACTGGGTATTGCTATCGCACACACTATTTATGCAATTTTTATTTTAATAGGAAGCATATCTCTAGTAGTTTACTATCTCAAAACACCTTTTATATTAAATATAAGCTTCAACAAAAAATTATTTTTTGATTTTTTAAACTATTCTATTAAATCTCAAATTGCATCTATTACAACCCTTTTATATGACCCCATTACAAAGTTTTTTTTGGCTAAATATAGCTCACTAGATGCTGTAGGATTCTATGAAATGGCTAGTCGCCTCGTAACTCAAATTCGTAGCGTTATTGTTACCGCAAACCAAGTAATGGTCCCAAAAATTGTCGAAACATCAATAAATGCGACGGGTAATTTTCAGCGGCTTTATACAATAATGTTTAAATTATTGGCGATTATTAGTACACCACTCCTTTTCTTTTTTTATTTCTTTGCTCCATTTGTTTCTTTGGTCTGGATTGGTAAAATTGAGACTTTTTTTGTATTAAGTATCTATATCCTGATAATAGGGTGGTACCTCAATACCTTGAGTGTACCCGCTTATATAAGCAATATAGGTGTGGGCCAACTACGCCACAATATTATTCAACATATCACAACTGCCGTTTTAAATGTTATA
This sequence comes from Runella limosa DSM 17973, assembly GCF_000482465.1. Classification (GTDB taxonomy): domain Bacteria; phylum Bacteroidota; class Bacteroidia; order Cytophagales; family Spirosomataceae; genus Runella; species Runella limosa. The sequence continues at coordinate 246,351 of NZ_KI519427.1, read as the reverse complement.
TTTGGAATCGTTGGAGGATATTTTCTTCAAGGCTACGGTGTTGTTAGTGCATGGGCAATGAGCCTAGCTGTCAGTTCAGCTACTTTAATCCATCTTTTCCACCAAAAACACCATTTAGATTTCCATACCCTTCGTTTTGAAGGAGACTATGATTATTTTATATCATTATTTATACTTATTATAGGTTCATCCATCTCCAATTATATTTTATCAAAAGAGTGCTCTCACTGGATGGTTGTATTGGGGTGTTATTGTTTAATTTACATGGGATGGATTGGTTGGATCGTGAAAAATACGCCATTTATTCTTGAAATGCGACGTCGTTTTACCAACTTGCGACTCAAATAACTTTCTTTGAACTATTACCCTATGGCCAGTCTTTCTAATAATTTTCGTAATCAATTTACTGACATAGTACAAGCAGTCTTTCGTGTTTTCGGATTACACCTTCAATATTACAATCCTTCCAATTCTGAAATTGCTTTAGTTGACTATTTATTAGGTAAATATAATATCAAAACCATTGTAGATGTAGGAGCTAACGAAGGTCAATTCGCTCTCAAACTGCTTCAAAAGAATAATTACGCGGGAAAAATCATTTCGTTTGAACCCGTTTCTAGTTCTTTCCAAGTGCTCACTAACAATAGTAGTAAATCTTCTAACTGGATTGTTTTTCAGAGTGCAGTGGGTGATTCAGAAAAGCAACTATCTATTAATATTTCTCAAAATTCCGTAAGCAGTTCTTTATTAAAAGTAAATATGCACACAATAGAAGCGGAAGCAGGAACTGCTGTTGTAAGAAACGAGATAGTAACAATGAATACCTTAGATAGATTACTCAAAAACCAAGAATGGGAAGATAACCTTTGGCTTAAAATTGATGTGCAAGGTTTTGAACGCGAGGTACTAAATGGTGCTATCGAATCCCTTAAACGAGCCAAAGTAGTTCAAATAGAACTCGCAGTAATCCCTTCTTACGAGCAGGGGCCCTACCTTGAAGAAATTATCTCAATGCTTCGTTCGTCAGGGTTTACGTTGTACTCCATTATGAGCGGGTTTCGCAACTACAAAACTGGGCAAATGTATGAAATGGAAGGTTTTTTTGTGCGTTCATAACAAGGATTCATTCTAATTTTCCATTTAAGCCATCTACACCTTAGAGAATTTATCAAAAATAGTGTACACGTATTAACCAACGAAACCCTCCAAAAGTCAATAATATCCAATTCAACTGCTAAATTTGCAAATCAGTTGACCTACACGCAGGACATTATTCAAAATTTAAAGCGGTTATCCACCAATTCTTAGCTTTTGGCAAACCCTGATGAACGTAGGTTAGTACATGCGATACTTTAATATCTTCTAATGAAGCACACAATTCTGGTTACTGGAGGGGCAGGGTTTATCGGGAGTCGGTTGGTAAGAATGCTGTCTGAAAATGGCTTTCAAGTCGTTGTGATTGATAATTTGACCAGTAATCTTCCATTTGTCCAGTTACCAAATGTTATCAATTATAAACTCGACGTCAGGGATGCCACGGCATTAGATGAAATTATTGGGACCCACAAACCTTACTGTATTGTGCATCTAGCGGCCATTCATCACGTCCCTACTTGTGAAATTGAACGTAATTATGCGCTTGAGGTCAACGTCATAGGAACTGAAAATCTCTTGCTTTGCATGGAGAAATACCAGGTTTCAAAATTGGTGTTTGCTTCTACAGGTGCGGTGTATTCACCCGACTTCCCAATCTTGAATGAGGATGAAACGCCCGTTGATCCGTTTGATAATTACTCTTTGTCTAAATTTACAAATGAGAAACAGATCCGCTTTTATCAGCAGCGAACTGAGGCCGATGTTTGCATTGCTCGTTTGTTTAACACCATCGGTGCCAATGACCCTAATGCCCATTTGATTCCTGATATTTTACGACAAATTGACCCCGAAGAAAGCCATGCGGTTGTCAAGCTTGGAAACATAAAAAGCCGTCGTGATTATATTCACGTCGAAGATACAGCCAATTTGCTCATGCTAATGGCCACCTCTGCTCCCAGAAAAGGGTTGAAAGTCTATAACGTTTGTACGTCAGTCGAATATTCAGTCGAAGAAATTGTTCAAAAAATTGGGGTGTTGATGAACAAACCCATTTCAATTGAAATTGACCCTGAGAAAATTAGAAAATACGACCGAATTAGCCAAATTGGCAATAATCAAAAAGTATTGACGGAGTTTAATACTAAACTATTTTTCACCATCGAAGATGCGCTGAAAGATATTTTGGCAAAAATGTACGACTTCCAAACCTAGTCGTCAAAATAAAGATAGAATGGAGTTAGCGAATCGAACACGCATAGGAATATTGTTTACCTACTTTGCTGCCGACTGGATTGGAGGTCATTATTACCTTATCAACATCATCAATTCGTTGAACAGCCTCCCCGACGTGCATCGCCCTCATATTTTTGTCTTTTACGACCATAAAGTTGAAAGTTCGCTCGCTCTTATCTCCTACCCTTACGTTACCTACATTTATCATAAAGCTCCAGCCAACAATTACCTCAATTACGTAAAATCGTGGCTTTCGCGTAAGAATTTTTTCATTGGAGATATTATCGAAAAATATCAGCTCAAAGGTATTTATCCACTCATGGATTTTCCACTGGGGAAACCCGCACTTTCGAGTAAGGTAGTTTCATGGTTCCCTGACTTTCAGCACCGATTTTATCCAGAATATTTCTCCAAAATCAATATTTTTTTTCGCGAACTCCGCGTAAAACGCTTGTTGCAACGCACTCATGCGTTGGTATTGTCAAGCCAAGACGCTTACAATCACCTCAAGCGTTTCTATGACGTTCCCGCCAGCCTGCCCGTTCATATTTTGCGATTTGTTTCGCAAGTTGAGCGTCCGCAGCATTTGTCATTTGACGAAATTACGGCGCTTTATCAAGTTCCAAAACGCTATTTCATCGTTTCTAATCAATTCTATATCCATAAAAATCACTGGGTTGTCCTGAAAGCCCTTGAGCAACTCAAGCAACGTCGAAACGATTTTATCGTTGTTTTTACGGGAAAAGAAGAAGATTACAAAGTCACCAATTTTGTACAAGGACTCAAAGATTTTGTCACCGAAAAAGGGCTGTCAGAGTACGTTCGTTTTCTTGGAGTTATTCCTCGGACACATCAGCTTTACTTAATGAGTCAGTCTATTGCCGTAGTTCAGCCAAGCAAATTTGAAGGTTGGAGTACGGTTGTAGAAGATGCCAAAACGCTTCAAGTTCAGTTAATTTTGTCGGACATTGATGTTCACCAAGAACAAATGCAAGAACGTGGCTTTTATTTTTCTCCCGACGATGTTGACGGATTAATCGCATTAATGGAAGGATTTTTAGACAATTCTATTGCGCCAAAACCAACCTTCGATGATTTTGAACAACGTATTTCAACATTTGCAAATACCTTTGTACAAATCTTTCAAGATTAACTCTTAGATTCGCTTTTTTATCGCCTAAGCTCTTGTATCAATGCCGTTATCCAATTTTCGTAAACTTCTCAACTACCTCATTGTTGGCTTTCCGTTTGCGATACTTTTGGGCTGGTTTTATTTAAAAGTGTATCAATTTCAGTACCTAAACGAAAATTTTGTTGATGGACTGATTGCCCTCCAATTGAGCCGTGGCTGGTTGGAAGGACGCCCTATTTTGTTTGATACCTACTACGGTTCTCACTGGCTTCACCACAATTATTATTTTATATTGTTGACAGGCTTTGTTACTAAGTTTACGGGGCTTTACGGCTTATTTCTTATCTATTTGGGACTTTTAGCTACTTTTTTTCTCAAATTTTACCGTAGTATCCGCACAAGGTACTGGCTTAATGACTGGTTTATTATCATTCTTTTTGGCGTAGGGCCACTTGCCTATCATGTATATTTGGACAACTATGGTTGGCATCCTGAACAATATTTTTTGCCCCTTTTAGGTCTCTTTTCGCTCAGTTTAGCAAGGCGCAAATGGATAGAAGTCGTTTTTTGGGGATTATTGGTTCTTTCAATCAAAGAAACTGCGGTGGTTTTGCTCTGTGGGGTAATGCTATTTGCTTCGGTATTATCAAATCTTCTTCAACATCCGACCCAAAAATGGCCTCGTTATTTTTTTAACCGAAACAACTACCTCATCGTTGTAATTTCAATCGTTGTTTTTGTCGCAGGAATGTGGTGGTTGTCCTACCTCAATGGCTCTCACCCTAGTCGATTAGGCCAAGCTGTTTTGCTCATTCAGAAAAAAGCATCTATCTCAATGACGGTCGTTTACATCGGCTTAGTTGCTTTTTTTTCGAGTGTGTCTTTGGCAGCTGCTTGTTTATTTTTCATTCCGTGGTGGCGGGTTATTCCCCAACCCAAAGTAATCATCGGCGTATTTTTAGGGTTTTGCTTTGTGTTACTCACCGTTTTTTTTGTGGAAGGCATGTTGTATTTCCCCGAACCTAACATGAGCATTCGCTACCCTGCGCGCGTTGGAAGCTGGTGGGCATTTATGATGAGTTGTTACGTTTTTATGACCATTCGGCTGGTCGAAGCCAATCTTCAACCCCATTCCAATCAGCGCGAATGGCTGCTTTGGGCGGGACTTTTTCAGTTTTTTATTACCCCGATGGCCGTAAGCAATGCCTCGTCGATTCACGGTCAGATGTTTAGTATCAAAAAGAATTTCTTGTTTATCCATAACAATCGGCTCGGTACAAAACCCTATGCCCAAAGCCCTGCAAAGGTGCTGTACGAACTAGCCCAAAAACTCCCCAAAGGTTGCGAAATAGTATGCCCCGCTGAGTATGTAGGGATTTTTCAGAATGTATATGCCAATGAATGGAGTTATGATTTGCGCATTTTGACGCGACCATATTTGTATATTTACGAGAAAAAAGACCTTAAAACGAACAAAAAATACATTTTCCCCAAAAAAGAGGGTTATACGACCGTACCGCACCCTCAATTTTTGATTTTAGCAGACGCTGTATGGTACAATCAACACTACAAATGAGTGGCGAAGAACGCGAGAAGTGGATACGACAAAATCGTTACTATTATACCTGCCTCATTCAATATCTTCGATTTGTCATTCCTTCCAATGCCTCTATTTTAGAAATAGGCTGTGGCACGGGGTATTTGCTCGAAAAGCTCCAACCAAGCCGTGGCGTTGGTATTGACTCCTCGAAAGGCATGATTGAATATGCCCGCCAACACCGTGGCCAGCACGACTATTTTCACATGGATGCCGAAGCGCTCGAACTTACCGAAACCTTTGACTATGTGATTATTAGTGACACCATTGGGTACTTTGGCGATGTTCAAAAAGTTTTTCAGGAAGTCCAAAAAGTATGTACGCCTCAAACCCGAGTCATCATTAGTTATACCAATTTTTTTTGGTTGCCGTTGTTGCGTTTTGCCGAAATTATTGGCCTCAAAATGCCCCAAAAACGTCAAAATTGGCTCGATATTAGCGATATAGCTAACTTGTTGACATTGGCAAATTTTGACGTTGTCCGCCAAACCAAAAAAATTATTTTCCCTCGGTATATTCCTTTGGTATCGTGGTTTTTGAACAAATACGTTGGCAATTTACCCCTGTTTAACTTCTTTGGATTGGTCACATTCTTGGTCGCTCGAAGTGTCAAAAAACCGTTCAAAGCCGCCGAAGACATGACCGTAAGCGTGGTGATTCCAGCACGAAATGAGAAGGGTAACATCGAAGCGCTCGTGCAGCGTACGCCTAAAATGGGGAAGGAAACCGAAATAATCTTCGTAGAAGGCAATTCGACCGACGATACTTGGGGGGAAATTCAACGGATTTGCCAAAAATACCAAGGCCAGGTTCCCCTAAAATGGATTCAACAAGAAGGCAAAGGGAAAGGAGATGCCGTTCGGAAAGGATACAGCATAGCTACGGGCGACGTTCTGATGATTTTGGATGCCGACATGACTGTTCCCCCCGAAGATTTACCCAAATTTTTTGAAGCAATCGCAACGGGCAAAGGAGAATACATCAACGGTACTCGACTGGTGTATCCGATGGAAAAAGAAGCCATGCGAACACTTAACCTACTGGGCAACAAGTTTTTTAGCATTGCTTTTTCTTGGCTGTTGGGTCAACGTTTGAAAGACACGCTCTGTGGCACGAAAGTGATGACGCGCGAAAACTACCTCAAACTTGCGGCCAACCGTTCTTATTTTGGTGATTTTGATCCATTCGGCGACTTTGACCTGATTTTTGGAGCAGCGAAACTCAACCTCAAATTTATTGAAGTTCCCATCCGTTATCGGGCACGAACCTACGGCGAAACCAACATTTCTCGTTTCAAACACGGGTGGTTGTTGCTCAAAATGACGTTTTTTGCCCTTAATAAAATCAAATTTCTGTAACGACACATGACTTGGCACGAAACCATCGAATACATCCAGAAAACTCCAGAATTTGCCGAGATTGTAGCCAATACCTACATTCTCCCAGAGTTGGGGGTCAATGTCGAACGGTTTCGTCACAGTGCTGAGTTTCAAGAAACATTACGCTTAATTCGGCATTATTGCCCCCTTCCTAACCCATATCTTTTAGACATCGGCGCTGGCAATGGCATCGCAAGTATTGCTTTTGCGTTGGAAGGCTTTCGGGTTGTTGCCCTTGAACCCGATCCAAGCCCAATGGTGGGAAGTGGGGCTATCAAAACGTTGGTGGCTATTTATGAATTATCAAATGTGCAAATTGTCGAAGCATTTGGTGAAGAATTACCTTTTGAAAATCAGACATTTGACATCGTTTATGGTCGTCAAGTGATGCACCATGCCCATCATTTACCCAAATTTGTGACAGAAGCCGCGCGGGTACTTCTACCAAAAGGACTGCTTTTCACAACCCGTGATCACGTCATTAAAGATGCGTACGACAAACAAATTTTCCTAAAAAAACACCCTTTGCACGGTTTTTATGGAGGAGAAAACGCCTTCCGCCTGACCGAATACCGCGAGGCTTTTGCCAAAGCATCCATGCAAATTTTGGAAGATTTGAGCCCATCTCAGTCGGTCATCAACTACGACCCTTGGAATAAAAAGCGCCTTGCTGACCTTATTGGCAACAAAATAGGTCGTACTTTTGCAACTCAGCAATGGCTTGTCGATATTGGTTGGCAAGCGTTGATGTTCCGACAAGAACGTTTGTCGGGGAAATTGTACAGTTTCATCGCGCGAAAAGAATAAAGCCTCCATGCCCTCCTTCCTGTACCTTGATCACTACTTTTTTTTGACCAACTTTTTGGTTGGGTTGGTGTTTTTTGGAGCAGTTTATGGCTGGGGCTTGGCTTTTGTAGATTTGTTTAGGTTTTATTTCCCTACTCCATTAAAACAAATAATTGCGGCCATTTTAGGCTTTTTAGTTCTAAGCCTTATTATTCAGCTTCTTGCTTTTGGTTTTTGGATAACTCCTCTTTCGCTCAACGTGCTGTATGGGATGCTCGCAGCAGGTCTTGCATATTCGGTAAGTCGCTTTAGTTTTTATTTTAAAACGGCAAAAATTACCTTTTCAACCCCGAAATTGATTTTAGCTGGCGTTGGTTTCATTTGTCTGCTACCCATTTTCTTATACGCCTTATTGCCTTCTACCAAAATTGACGAACTGTTTTATCATCAGTTGGTTGCGCAACGAATTGTAACAGATGGTGGACTTGTCTTTTATCGCCAACCTTGGGAAGCCGCTATTCCACCGCATCTTATTTACAATTTTTCGCAAGTTCCGCTTGTCAGTCTTGGGTTTACCGATGCCCCCAATGTAGCAAGTTTTTGCTTTTTGGGATTATTTCTCTGGTCAATATACCAATGGATGCGTCAAGCAGGCACACCTGTGTTTTGGATAAGCGTAGGTTTATCTTTGTCTTGCTTAGGCATGTATCGCTTGGTTTTTACCTCCGCAGGAAGCCATCATTTTGGGGATTTGGCTGCATTTACAGCCTTTTATCTCTCGCTCAATTTTACTCGACTCTCCAAAACATTATCAGTTAAGAGTCTCCTTAGCGGAATCGGTTTGTTATTGCCTGCGATTCTTGGCGCCAAAATGTCGCTTGCGCCTTATGCTGCGTTGATTGGTTTAGCAGCAATCTTTGAGTTGTATCAACAAAAACAATTTTCTGTTCAGAATCTGCTGCTACTTCTTTGGCCAACACTGATATTTTACCTACCTATCGTCGTCTGGACTTATGCACAAACCCATTCACCTTTTGGATTAATTTTATCCCAGTATTTTGACACCACGCTTATAGACAAGCACTTACTTACTTCAACTTTACAAGCGGAAGTTGTTAATACTCCTACTTTTTTAGAACATACCCAAACGGCACTGCTGCACTTTCCATACCTTGTTTTGGGCGCGTTTGTTATGTTTGGCTGGAGCAATTACCCTTGGCGTGATAAAATCAAAATGTACCTCATCTCCATTTTATTTTTATTGATTTTATACAAATTCGATTTGCTTTACAGCCCACGTTTTTGGGGAAATTTACCGTTGTGTTTTTTCATAGCAACCCTACTTTCTCTGCCAAAATGGGCGATAAAACCAACAAATTTTTACCTCAAAGCAGGTTTAATTTTTGCAGCTGTCCTTCCCTATCTTGGCATGACGTACTTGTATTTGTACAATTTACGGCCTTTCCCATTTACCACAAAGCAGCGTACGCACTTTTACCGCCGTTTTTTGCCATTGTATGACGACTTTCGGGCACTTGACAACGTCCTCCCTAAAAATGCGTGTTTATATACCCAAGAAAGAATAAATCTTGTCCATGCCCCTCGCCGTGTCTTTCGCGATAGCCTTGATATCTGCAATTGTCCATCGGTTTATGCACTAGAATTTAGAAATAAACCATTGTCATTTCCACTTTCAATACAACACAGCAACTATCGCGCTGGCAAAATCATATACCAAAATCCAACATCTGTCATTTCTACATACCGAACCCCAAATAAAAAGCCCAAAACAGAGCACCTGACGGTATATGAACTACGGCCATAAAGTAAGCAAAGTATGAGTGTTCCTACCCAAACCACAAATCCACGCATAAGTATTGTCACCGTTTGCCTCAATGCCGCGGCACATTTGACGACCACCATTCAGAGTGTTGTGAATCAAACGTACCTAAATATTGAGTATATCGTTATTGATGGACAATCGGCAGATGGGACCTTGGATATACTTAAAAAGTACGAACGGAGCATTTCAAAATGGGTCAGCGAAAAAGACAAGGGAATTTATGATGCAATGAACAAAGGCATACAAATGAGTACAGGCGATGCCATCTTGCTATTAAATGCTGGGGATTTTCTTCAACCCAACGCCATTGAAGAAATGGTGCAAAGAGCTCAGGGAAACGTACATAACAAAATCATTTGCTGCGACTGGGTCGTATTTTTTTTAGATTCTACCAAAAAGATACACCGCCAAGCTGAATTTAATTTTAACCGAAAAAATGGTATTTGTCACCAAGGGACACTCATTGGCCGCGAGATTTACCGTACTTTTGGGGGCTACGACACGTCCTATCGGTATGTAGCTGACTATGAATTTTACCTAAGAGTGTGGACCATCACCCCAAACGTCTTTGTCCGTACTCCACAATACTTAGCCAACTTTATGTTTGAGGGTTTTACCACCAAAGGGATACGGAAAAGTAATATTGAACGTTGGAAAGTAATAGAACGGTACTTTTCGTGGCAAGAATCATGGTATCTACGTTTGACTACTATGGCCGCCATCATGGTCCGAACGTTGAAAGCTGTGAATAGTTAAACTTCTGTTAATGAGAGAACTGCTTTACCAACTAACTTATTTACGGACGCAACTGACACAATTAGAAAAACTATTTGTGTGGGCAATTCTCTTCGTTTCAGTCGATGGCTTTCCACTTTTACCACTTAACAACGAAAACAGGCCACTTTCCACTGTTATTCTATTAGTTTATTGGGGGTTACAAAAGCTCAAGTCTAAGAGCATTTCGGTATTTGAAATACGGTTATGGTTAGGGCTCTTGGTGCTTCTACTATTTACCTTTGCAAAAGCTTACTTTGTTTACCACGATTACAGGGGGCTACTCAAGTTTTGTATCACAGGCACGCTGTCAGTGATTACGATTACTACTTGCCGCCATTTTTTGAAGGGTTTGCTCGAACGTTTTTCAACCACTGAAGTTATTCGACTCCTGACCTATAGCCTCATTTTATCTTCTGTTCTTCCAATTGGTATTGGTTTTATTCAGTTTTTTGCCATTCAAGGGCTGCTACCTATGCCCATTGCCAATTTATTTACCAGTTTATTCAGCTATCGCCCCTTACTCGACCGTCCGCAACTTACCACTACCGAAGCCTCCCACGCGGCAACGTATGTGCTAATCGTACTCTTTTGGGTCTATTCGTTTTATCACGACAACCCTCCCTTTCGACGTATCTATCTAACCGTTTTATTTGTGTTATTTTTGTTGATAAGCTCGTCGATTGGATACGTAGCATTTATCGGTAGTCTCCTTATTTATTGGTTATTTTGTACAAAAGTCAATTTTCGTAGGGTGTTTTCCAACGTAGGGGTTGGTCTTGTTTTTATTGGATTGGCCTATTCACTTAGAGAGTATTTTCTTATCGAATACACGCTTCATCACCTCAGCATCGTAGGCGATTTGCTAAGTAGCTTTAGTGCCGATAGGCTCACTTACTGGCTACAAGAAGATTATTCTTTTCTTGAACGTTTTGGGACTCCGTTACTTGGTTTTCTATCACTCTATGATTCTTCTTTTTTGGGAATTGGCGGAGAAAGTTTCTATTACATTTTCCCACAACTGATGTCCGACTACTTCCCAAATATGCTCACCAATCCACTATTATCTGAAAGGATGCAGTTGGATGCCCATTTTACTGTTAAATTTTTACCCGCCAAGATTGCCTCCGAATTCGGTATTTGGGGATTTTTGTTATTTATGTGGTTTTATGTTTCTACTTTCAATAAAATTAACCATTTTCAAAAAGAATTTAATAATCCTACCTACCGTGGATTATGCCTTTGTTTTATTTATACAATGATTAGTACGTATATGTGTAGCTACTTCAATTTCATCGTCATTTTAGTATTTGTTGTTACGCCTTACTTATATTTTGATGATTTTGAAGCTGTAATCCATAACAACCCTACCCTACCTCTTGACCAATGATTTCTATCATTACAGCAGCTTATAACTGTGAAAAATACTTAGGACAAGCCATTGACTCCGTCATTGCCCAAACATTTCAAGATTGGGAAATGCTGATTGTCGATGACGTATCGACCGACCGAACAAGTGAAATTGCCCAAAAATACGCCAAAAACGACCCCCGAATCAGGCTTATTTACAGTCATCAGAAATTATACTCAGCAGGGGCGCGCAACTTAGGCACCCAACATGCCTCTGGTAACTATATTGCTTTTTTAGATGCTGATGACTGCTGGCTACCCCAAAAATTGGAAATTCAGTATGAGTTCATGCAAAAAAATAACCATGCCTTGAGCGTCACTTCTTATCAGACGTTTAACCACGAAGGCCAGATTCATCCTCACATTCTGAAAGTGAAACCAGTAATAAAATACCACGATTTTTTTTATTCTAACCCCATCGGCTGCCTGACAGTCATGTACGATAGAAAAAAAGTAGGTGATTTGTTTTTTCCCACCGATATTTTTTTTCAAGAAGACTATGTGCTGTGGACCAAAACTGTGCAACAAACAAAGTATCATTTTTACGGCATCGACATTCCTTTGGCTTTCTATCGTTTACATCCTCACAACAAATCATGGAATAAATGGAAAGTAGCGCAGTACCATTGGGCAACCGTTTATCGACGTTGTTTTAACTGGAATTTTTTTCAAAAGCTGTACTATTTTACATTTTACATCACAATCAATCTGCGAAAATACTATTACCTGCGCCCTTTGAAATAAGCACTGGAAGTCAATAGACGCCAAAAGCGACTTGAAATCTCTCCAAGTCGCTTTTGGCAAACGGTTAACTATTACTTACTACAGATGCGTTTGTGCCGCATATAAATCCCGTGGTGATACCTCCGCCCAAGAGGAATCTGACACTTTGTCGGTCGCTAAAATATTAGCACCCATGCCCATTGCCTTGTCCCAATCGCCCTCACTGTCCACGTCATAGACTCGAATCAAGATTTTTTTCTGCATCAAATCATTAAAATCAGCTTGTTTTCCACTGCCTGACTTTACGTTATAGACTACCCTTGAATTTGGGACAGTCAGCTGGTCTGCATTGTCACAATCGGCAAAACAAATGCGCTGCGAACGGTTGTTTCGATAATAGACTTTCTTCCAATCTTCGTTACCACTCAGACAAAAAATAAAATGATTTTTTAACGAGCCAAGGGTTGGCCAGCCTTGTGCCTGTACTACATCTGAGAGTTTGTTGGAATCTGTTAAGCCTGGAAAAAGGTCATGTGGCGTTTTTATTAATCCACGCCCAAAATAGGTTGTCAGATAGCTATCTATCTCATCTGGAAAAAGCCCTTCATCACCTCCGTCACTTTTGATGTCGAGCATCACCCAAATTACATCGTGGTCAGGGTTTTGGGTATGCCAATCTGATAACTGATCCAAATAAACAGATAATTTTGGTCCTCCATTCGTCGCATGATTCACGGTAAAATACCCATCGTTCATCGAATCACTTGAGTGTCGCCAAATGTCCAGTTCTATCCCTCTACATCCACATTGATAGATGGGAGATTTCAAGGTGAGTTGTTCTGAAAGGCTTTCCTTCCGATCGTAAGAATTGTGCGAGGCTTTAAACACCACGTTTTGAAACGGGGTACTGTCTTGTAAACTTGCCATAACGTTGAGTAAAGATAAAAATGAAACCAATTGATAATTAAACACTAACTGCCGCCGCCATGCTGTAAAGATTCACTTTGGCAATGTGTGGAATTTTTTTGCGACCATCTGTACTTCCATTAATACCGTAATCATCTTTGATGTGCGCTTGGATTTGGTCGTGGATTTGGTCGGGAATATCACCTGTTGTAATAACGTCGGTTTGGATAGGGTCTTCATTTTTCATTTGTACAAACGCCTGGGCATAACAAATCACTCCTACGGCATTATAACAAGCCATCAAAATCAAGTGATCATCTTGGTTTTCACCCCGAATATGGTCGATTTTGGTAGAAACTAACATTCCAGAATTGCCTTCCATCGTGGTCAATTCTTGGCGCCACGTACGGTAGTTGTGGTCATCGTCGTACGAATATTCTACCACCAAGTTAAAATCAGAATCGTCTTTGGAGTCCTTGTAAAACCAGCCATTGTTGGTGCTGCTATGTTTTACATCTACGTCATCGTAGGTATCTAAAGTCGAGCTAAAGGTATTATAGTTGAAGTTCATGACAATAGGAAGTTAAGGGTGAATTAAACAGATACCGAATTGGTGAGACGAATGATACTGTGACAAACCACAGGGATGAAGTACATACGTCCTCCGTTGTCGCTCCATTTCACCACAATTTTGGAAATATCGTTGTACGCTTTGCAACATACGTCGAATACTTCTTTTGTTCCTTCAGCTACTTCTTCCGAAATTCCTGCTGTTTCAAATGCACCCAGTAAACCCGCTACGTCAAAGGCAATATCGACGGCCTTGATGAGGGTTTCTGGAATTTGATACCCGTCATTTCCAGCTTCCCACGTGTAACTTACGCTCGACAAATGGGCTTTGTCGTCATAATTGAGAACAAGTATAACGTGGTCGTCGGTGGCACCTCCCCTGATGTGGTCAAGCTGAACCGTCATTTGCATCGTCGTTGAGGTTTTAACGACATTGGTTGGATAATAAACCCGATAGTTTGAGTCTTCCACTTTGTACTCAATTGCGGTGCCGTCCTTGGTTTCTTCGCAATCAGGATAAAACGACCGAAAAGTGGTCTTGTTAAATGTGTAGTTCATAACGTGAAAAGTTTAATGTTTAGAATTCTGAAGAGTTTTTCATAACGTTGGGTAAATCTTTGTTGAGAATTGACCTTAGCCTATGTTGTGTAAGCCGTTACAAAATTGAAAAACATCTGCCGCCTCCGTATCCGTTAAAATACCCTTTTTTCAAAACAGGCATTTTGTCCTGTGCCAACCCCGTAATTTTACCTATTAGTACAAAACAGGCATTTTTACCTGTAATTCTAGCTGGGGAAGCCGCTAGATTTGTACGTTTTCTTTATATTTAGATTTTTCAATCAATCATCCCTCAACTTTAAAAAAACTCATGAGTACGCACGTAACCAAAGACCAAGAAAACGAATGGCAATCAGTAGCAGTGCCCCTAGCCGACGCCCAGTCGTGGGTATCAAACTGGATCAATGCTAACCCTGCCAATGACCCTGATTTTAAACCTTCAGACATACGCGCATTTGTAGTTCGTCGCGCCGATTTTGTAGAAACACTAGCACAGCCAGATACAGAGTACGCTCGTATTTACATTGGTCTAAAGCCAAATCCTGATACAAAACTTGGCTATGAACCTTGTATTGTGATTGCGAGTGCCGCAGTGAAAGGAACAATCATCAAGGATTATGATGGGGATGACAAAGACGATATTGTCGATTTGATTGGTGAGCAAACTGTCTATGACATAGCCACAGGAAAAGAAATAAAGGGCGATTATCAAGTATTTGACGTAAGCCGCCCTTGTCCGCCTATCTGTGACCCCAAAAGTCCGCTTTTTATGCCAGCCCCAGATGGGTCATCTTGCGATTAAAAATTAACCGTAACGTAAATGATACAAGATTTTTTGAGATGGATGCTCTACCACACGATTTACTTCTTGATATTTCCAATCGGAATTGCCATTTACCGATATAGATTTATTAAGAAAGAACGTACGTACGTCATTGCATTTCTAGGTCTTGGACTTTTAACGGAGTTAACTGCCACGTGGTTTAGTGAGGTATTTGGCACCAATTTACCCATACTTCATTTATATACTGTGTTAGAATTTAACCTCATTGCGTTATTTTATTTCAGCTTTTTTGGCTATTTCTACAACCGACGTTTGGTACCCAGTTTGATGGTTTTCTTTACGGGATTTGCCGTGTTGAACTCCTTGTTTATTCAAAAAATCACGGAGTTCAACACCTATTCTCGGGGATTAGAAGCCCTTTTGGTGATTATTTTTTCACTTTTATGCTTTTATAAGTTATTGATTGAACTTAGTTCTAAAAACCCTACTCAACAACCCATTTTTTGGATAAACACGGGGTTCTTGCTCTACTTTGCGGGCAACCTCGTTTTGTTTATCCTAAGCAACGTCATTTTAAAAGAAAATAAAGCTTTCAATTACATGTCGTGGGGATTACATTCGTGCCTGATAGCCCTTTTGTACATCTTAATTGGAATAGGTTTATGGAACAGTCCTCATCAGAAGTAGATTTATACCTTGCTATTTTCGGTGGGTCGTTTGTGATGATTTTACTGGTAGGTTGCGTGGTAGGGTTCATTGTCCTTTACCAACGCCGTCTATTTCATCAAGAATTAAACTATAGAAAAATGGAACTCAAATACCAACAAGAACTCATCAACAGTACGTTGGAGGGGATTGAGTCGGAGCGAAAACGGCTCGCCCGTGATTTGCACGACGAAATCGGCGCGGCTCTCTCGGCCATGCGCTTGTTGGTAGGCCAAATGCCTGCTGAGTCAAAAATTTCGCCCGAAATCGTTTCCTTAACCAAAAAATACAAAGAACTGATTGACGCAACCATTGATAGCGTTCGACGTATTTCTAACGACTTACTCCCCAGCGGATTAGAAGAGTTTGGATTGAGTTATGCCATCGAAGGGTTATGCGAAAAATCGCTTGAACTGACTGAGGCCGACATCGACTGGCAAATTGAGGACATTCCCGAAGCCAGCGTTTCGCTCAACTTGATGCTGTACCGACTTGTGCAAGAATTACTCAATAATACCATTAAATACGCACAAGCGACTCAAATTCAGATTACAGTTCAAAAGCAAAACACCCAACTTACCCTACTTTACATCGACAACGGGCGCGGTTTTGATTTTGACGAGGCTTATCGCAAAAAAAGTTTAGGTCTTAAAAATATCGAAACTCGTGCCCGTATGTTTGATGGTACATTGCAGTTTATTACCCAACCCAATCAAGGGACCAAAGTGACCGTTAACGTTCCTCTTTCCGCATAATAATTCTATGGCAAACATCCGCGTAGCCATTACCGACGACCAAGTACTTTTTCGGCGCGGAATGGCGTCAATTATCAATACATTTGAGAATATTTCGATTGTGTTAGAGGCTGATAACGGCCGTATTTTACTTGATTCGCTTCAAAACTTTGAACCCATTCCCGACGTGGTCTTGCTTGATTTGTCGATGCCTGAGTTGAATGGCATTGAAACCACCAAGCTCCTTCACGTACACTATCCTTCTATCAAAATAATCATACTTTCGGTCTATGGCGAAGACCGTTTCGTCACTCATTTGATGGAGCTGGGGGTAAATGCTTATCTTTTCAAAAACGTTGAACCCGAAGAAGTAGAGCGAGCCATTCGGACAGTTATCGACAAAGATTTTTACTTCAATGAGGCGTTTCTGAATGCCATGAAAAATCGGCTGACTAACAAGCGTCAAAAAATTACGCTCACCGATAACATCCCTTCGACCCTCACTTCTCGGGAAATTGAAGTACTTAGCCTCATTTGTAAACAACGAACTGCCCAAGAAATTGCCGACCAGCTTTTTATTAGCGTTCGTACTGTCGATGGGCATCGCAACAACTTGCTCGAAAAAACAGGTGCTCGCAACTCAGCAGGCTTGGTACTTTTTGCCATTAAGCACAGGCTCATTGACCCAACCGAGCTTTTATAACAACAAGACCCGCCATAGCGGGCCTTGTTAATTCATTTTGGTAAAATCCAACTCTTTTACTGCACTTTCACCACTTTCAAAGTCGTCTGTTTTTCTGAGGTCAATACTTTCAAGAAATACACTCCCGTCGGTAATTCACTCACCCCAAATTCTTCTTGGTGCGTGTTGGTTTCGGCAACAAATTGTCGGCGCAATACTTCCCGTCCAGAGGCATCAATTAAGGTAGTTTGCACTACTTGCCCTTTGCTATCTTGCACCCGAAGGTGGAGGATGTTGGTGACTGGATTGGGGAGAACAAAGAGCCCCCTAGCCCGCGCGGCGTCGCTGTGGCGCACCACCCGTCCCATTGGGGGAACAATTATCGCTTGCTCTTCGCCATTTACCCCTTCCCTCGCTGCCCCTACTCCGACACCATCTTTAGACTGGATTCTAAACCAGTATTCTTGATACGCTAATACGTTGCCTTGTGGCTTACGGGTAGCAGGATAAATGCTTCCCCAGCCTTTCATGTCCCAATAACGTACACTCAATTTGTACAAACCTTTCGGTAGCCCAGCGTCATAAACGTTTCCGCCACTTCCATTGTCTTCATAAAAACCATAAGCGGGATGATTTGGTCCGTAAAGCTCCGTCCAGCCGTCGCGGTTGGCATACATAAAGTACGGGGCATTGTTTTCATGGGTATTGTAAGAACGAATGACGCCCATCTCTGGCGTTGCCAACAAATCAAAAGTCAATGAGCCTCCTGTACCTAAACCACAAGCATCCACATTGATTGTCCAGTAACGAGGCGCGGTTTTATTGGTATTTTCTACAAAATACAACGTCGGATTTTGCTGCGTACTTTGCTCCAATTCTGCCCCTCCATCACGGCCAATAAAATTATTTTTCCATTCATCTCGGTTGTTTGTTGGCTTTACCGCCGACTGACTTTGGCCTAGGTTAATCAGCGTCACCACGAAAGCATTCCAACGTATGTCTTGATGCGCACTTTCAACACTCTGGCAACCCCCTTCAAAAACGCATTTGGCCCAATAGGACTGCTTTGTTACGTTGTTAAACGATACGTCGAAACTTGGCGATGTAATGCCTGTATTCCAAAAAGTACTACTACCCGCGGGACAATTGGCCGAGACAGTCACCGTAGTCCCCATGCAGACCGAGGCTTGACTTACCGTTACGATTGGAGCAATATGAACTGGGTTTACGGTGAATGTTACGACGTTACTTTTTGAACTCAAGCACCCATTTTCAGTCTGGCAGCGCGCATAATATGAAGTAGTCACCGCTGGAACCGTGGCAGGAAGGTTAGGCAGGGCAGCCTCCGTAAGGGCACTGTACCATACCGTTTTCAGGTTTCCGCAAGAGGTTTGTCCACTAAAACTTGCTCCCGCTTGACAACTTACGGTTGATGACAGTGCCGCAGTTGGCGTCGCAGGCATCGCTACCAATTTTAAGCGCATCACCCCCGACTCACTTTCTACGCACGAAGCCGTTCCATCCGATTTTCGGCAACGCACGCGGTAGTTGTGAAACTGATTATCAACCAAAGCCGTTGGGCTTGTAGCACTATACTCACCCCCATCAACTGAGTAAATAACCACCTCTCCAACCGCACAAGTGGCATGAAATAATAGCCCTTGACTGGCCGAACTACATACTTCCTTGGTTTCACCAGCCGCAACGTTAACACCATCTACCGTTAGAGAAACCGCTTGAGGAACAGAAGCACGCTGATTGATTGTCACTTCCATTGGACTTGTAAACGTAGCAGGGCAATTCATATCACAGGCGGCTTGGTAGCGGTGAGGTTGATTATTGGACAATTGGGAAA
The DNA here is from genome assembly GCF_000482465.1 of Runella limosa DSM 17973. Taxonomy (GTDB): domain Bacteria; phylum Bacteroidota; class Bacteroidia; order Cytophagales; family Spirosomataceae; genus Runella; species Runella limosa. Next base: position 227,585 of record NZ_KI519427.1, on the reverse strand, counting down.
CTGGTGGGGTGGTTGACCAACTGCTCCATGACCCGTTACCAATCTGTACCCTCCAAACGAGTGCCCCCGAAACACACAAACCCGAAACCGTAAACTGCAAGTTATTAACAGGATTGGCGTCTATATCACAAAGTTGCTGTATAGCACCCTCATTAAGAGTCTGTTGCAGAGTCGTTAGAGAAATGGTAGGCTTTGTCAGTACCGAAATAACCGCTTCGCCCTCCATTGCTACGACACATGCCCCTTTCGCTGCTTTTATTGTGTATGTCCCAGCGTTTGTAATTTCTCCGAAACTCAAGCTTGTCCCCGTCCCTGCGGCGACCGCACCAACTTGTTCATTAGCATCTTTCACCAACGAATATGCTACCCCCACCTCTGATCCACTGAGCAAAACCGCTCCGACTGAGCCTGCGCAAATACTTCCGCCACCCGTCACATTGAATTTTGTAGGCAATGGTTCTACTGTAATTGAAACAACATCAGAATAGGCCACGATACATAACCCGTTTTGTACAACCGCTCGATAATAGGTAGTTTCAGTGACGTCACCGACATTAACTTGTAATGATGTGGAAGTATTCGCAATGATTTTAGGCTGTTCAAAGCTTGACGAACTAGCCGACTCCCATCTCAGCACATTTCCTGTGTGCCCAGATAATTCATAAGAATTACTACCCGAAGTTCCTTTACAAATCAATGTTGCTCCCGTCGCCAATGTTACTTTTCCACCAACACTCACGGCGTCCGTCGTTACATTTACACTTTCAGTCATGGTGTTTGTACATCCTCCCGCCGTACGTGTAGCCTCAACGGTATATGTTCCTGCAACCGCTATTTTTCCAAATAAAATCGCACTTCCTGTACCTTCAATCGGGGCGTTTATATTGTCGTCTCCTTTTTTAAGTTGGTATTTTACCCCCGTTTCAGAATTAGCTAACCCTATCTCAACGCCATCTCCACCAACGCAAAAACTCCCCCCACCAGTTACTTCAAAAGCCGATGGAGGCACACACTCCACCTCTGCGGGAGTCACTTTCATGCTTATTTCGTTACTGGTTACCGTAGGAGAGGCGGCACAAGCGGCATTACTCGTCAAAACACAGCTAATTACATCACCATCAGCAAGTAGAGCATCTGTATAAGTAGCACTAGACGTACCTACGTTTTGGTTATTTTTTTTCCATTGAAAACTCGGCGCATCGCCTCCATTGGTTACTACTGCCGTAAAGTTTACAGTTGTTCCAGCAATGATGTTATTGTCAGAATCGTCAGATGAAATTACCACCGAAGCTGTCACCAGAGGCTTTATTGTTACAACAAATTGCAAACTTGGCCGACAACTAGCCTCTGTCAGTTCGGCATCTTCAAGGTCTAAGATGGCATATACGTAGTAAGTAACGTCAGCGCCTGTTTGATTGACGGGGAAAATGAGGTCATTAAAATTTACCAAAAAAGGCGCACTTGCTCCCGACGGAGCCGTAGCATTTCCAATTACCGTTCCGCCCGTGTACATTTCTGTCCCCGTTTTTGCGGATGAAAAATACACCAGTTTCACTGACAAATCGTTGCGGGTAGTTTCAATGGTAATATCGTTGGTGGAATTGCCGTTGCAGGTTTCAAAGCTGGTACTATTTTGCGTTGTTAACGTAGGGCAATTAAATGCTTGATCGTTGTCAGTAATCATTACAGACAACGAAGCCACTGAGAGTCCGTTATACATAACGTCAACACTGCTCACTGTATGCGTGATGGTCGCTGAGTGATTTCCCTCCACTGTCGCATCATCCACGGCACTGATTGTGACCGTTTGGGGAATGTTCCAATTGGCCATTGTAAACGTCAAGGTCGCAGGCATAGCCGTCAATTGCGTTCCAGTTGTTATACCAATGCTAACATTGGCAGTGGGCTGACTATTTAATACAATGGTATAACTATCATTCGCCCCTCCTTCAATAACTTTTGTCGCGTTTTCAGACTCCAAAAGAACAGCTCCCTTGGTATCGTTATCCGTAATTTCTACCGTTTGGGCAAGAATTGTTCCTAATTCTAGCCCCGAGGAAGGATTAACCAAGGTTATTGTGGCTGTTTCCGTCGCTTCTGCCTCAAAATCATCGACTACCGTCAGCGTAATACTCCCCGTTTTTGTGCCACTTAGAATCGTAATTTTAGTGGCCGACAACGCGTAATCTCCGCTCGTAATGCCGTTTCCAGTCACAGAAACCTCTACTGTTTGATCACCTGCTACGTTAGAGGAAGTCGTTGCAGTCAAGGTTATTTCAGTTTTATTGGCTTCACTTCCCGAAGTACTACTGGCCGCGAGGCTTACGGTTGGGGCAACCGTTCCTACGATTATCAAATCATTGTCGGCGGCAATTGCCCCTGCTCCAATCCTCAGCGTACCTGTATTGCTAGGGTTTGAGCCTGCATTCGCCGCCGACCCGTATCCATACAGCCGAAATGTGACCGTTCCAGTCAGGTTTGTCAGTGCATTTGTAAACGACATCGTTTCTAGCAAAGCTGTTGTCGTAACAGTAGCCGTCCCTAAGTCAGCGGCAAAATTATCGACACTACTGCGCAAGGTCACTTTGTTAGGGCCTGTATTTGACGCCCTGATTACTAACCCAATACCTGTTATTTTTGCTTTATACCCATCGGCAACGGTCAGCGTAAATTGGTAATAATCATTGTTTGTAATTGCCTCCGTCAAGGTTGTTGGCGAAGTTGAACTAAACCAGCCATTCGAGTTCATTGCTCCTGCAAAAGCATTGACCGTGATACCAGTCCCTCGCTCCAAGAGACCCGAATTTATACCAGTTGTAAGGGTTGACGGAGTATTACTTGTTTGACTCCCCGTCGCTCCAGATAATTCCCAAACCACTAGATTTTGGGAAAACACGAGTTGAACGTACAAAACCAACGCAACGGTTAGCTTTATTCTTTGTCGAAACTTTAGTAAGCTTTGGTTCATGGGTAATTAATGGTTAAATAAAAATACTATACATATATACATACTATACTAAAAGTTCAAAATTAAACCTACTAAAAATCAATTTACTAGGTTTAACATACCAAGATTATACCTACCAACCTACGTATCCTTCAGGAGTGACACCTTTCAGGCGTAAGTAACAAATCGCTTGTCCACGGTGATGAATAATATGGTTTTCCATGGCATAGAAGAAACGCCATGCTTGAATTTTTCCACCTGCATACCCTTCATGGCGAGCAAGCCGCTCGGCGGGAAGTTCACTAACCACCTTTTCGACCCACGCATAAAAACCCTTCATTTCCTCGATGAGTTGGGCTTTTGATAGTTTTTGCCAGTCGTTTTTGCTATCGTAAGGATTGGGGATGTCGAATCTTCCTGCAAACTGCATGGCAGTAAATACAATACAGTGCACAAACTGCCCGCGAAAAGTCATGGCTTCGGGGGTATAATGAAAGTCTAAATGTTCTTCGGGCATTTGACCAATGATTGTCAACGAATAATCGAGCGAACGGCGCCAAGCCACGCTAAACTCTTCTTGAAATTCTTTTAACTCTTTTTTGGAACGTTCTTGCCCCAACACAGGGAGTGTTCCACCTACTCCAACCAAGGCACGAAGTGCCGTCTGACGATTTATTTTTTTTGTCATGAGGTCTCTAACTCGAATCTAGAAATGGTTTTTTATTAACGTTTTACAATCATATACGGAACTATCTGTCTGAAAGTCACTTATAAGACACTATATTTTTAAATACGCTTTATCGCTCTTTAAAAAAGCTACCATTGGTAGTCGCTAAAAAAGCTTCAAATGGTATTTCTTCTTGTTTGATAAATCCCTGCTGTGGCAATACTCCATCTGCTACCATCTCTACCACCGCCGCTACCGAAGCCGCCGTTGTCCACGAGATAGCCCGCCAATGCACACCATCTATTTCAATGGGATGATACGCCCGATAAAACTCTTCGCGCGCAAGTCCTTCAGCCTGCCAACCTTCCACGACGGCATACACATACACTACGTCTTCTTTGACGGGGGGCTTGGCTGCGGTCAAGATTTCTTCCAACTGCTGACGGTTGTTTTTCATAATTAGTTCGTACAACATAAAACGCATCAGCTTGGCGTGACCTGGATAACGAATCGTCTTGTAGTTGAGGGTATCCACTTTCCCAAGGTAAGTTTCGCACATGGTCCCTAACCCTCCCGACGTGCTAAACGACTCAAATTCTTGCCCTTCGATGTTAATGACTTCGATACCATCCAACGACGACACCATTTTTCGCTCGCCGTTGTGAATCACTTCAGCATCGTTGATGTATTCGTTGATGACCCCCGCAGGCGACCACGTAAAAGAATACCCCAGCAACCCATTTGGGTACCTTGGCAATGCACCTACCCGAAGCTCAATATCACGCAAACGCTCGAAACGTTTGGCCAAATCAGCCCCTACAATACCAATCAGCCCAGGCGCCAATCCACATTGGGGCGCCATCACAGCACGGTGAGTCTCGGCCATTTCTCTGATTGCCGTTGTGGTCGGGACATCTTCGGTGAGGTCAAAATAATGAATACCGTTTTTAAAGGCAGCCCGCGCAATCGGTAAGTTGAGGTTGTAGGGCATACACGAAACGACGGCGTCAAACTCCGATAAGGTGCTTTCAATGAAGGCTTCGTCAGTGACATCACCTTCAATCACCTCAAAAGCAAAGCTTCGGCTAGGCTTGCGCTTATCTAGCCCTTTGACATTAAAACGCTTGTGGAGCAAAGTAGCCACCAATGAGCCTACTTTCCCCAAGCCAATGATTAATACATTTTGCATGGTAGTTTGTTGATTTTTGGAATGAAATTGGGAAGAAAAAGAGTTACCCACAGGCAACTTTTACCTTGCTCGTTATGGAACAAATGAACAGGCGCTACGTAAGTAGGCAAGTCGAGCGAGGTATTTTTTGAGGTCAGGATTCATCGTAAAGCAAATGTAAAAACCCTCGCCTATTTTGGCAAGGGAATGTTAAAAATATCTAAGAAACTCGGAATAGATTCGGGGTATCTAAACGGAATTGACTATATTTTCGTTACTTTGCAAGCTATGAATACCAAACGTTGGACATACCGAACGACACTTTCAGAATCGCAACAAATCCAAGCGGAAGCCCTTGCCAAATCCATCAATGTCAATCCATTTTTGGGACAACTCCTTGTGCAACGTGGTATTACGACTTTCGACGAAGCCAAAGACTTTTTTAGACCTTCGCTCGCTCACCTCCATAACCCTTTCTTAATGAAGGACATGGATAAGGCCGTAGCGAGGTTATTACGTGCTTTTGAAAACAACGAAAAAATCATCATTTATGGAGATTACGACGTGGACGGCACTACGTCGGTGGCTCTTTTCTATGGTTTTCTCAAAAAATACTACACACAGCTCGAATACTACATCCCCGACCGCTATACCGAAGGGTACGGGGTGTCGTGGCAAGGAATTGATTATGCCGAAGAACAAGGGGTTAAGCTCATTGTGACCCTCGACTGTGGCATCAAATCGGCCGATAAAGTAGCCGAAGCCCAACGTCGCGGCATCGACTTTATCATTTGTGACCACCACCGCCCCGACCAGCATCTTCCTCCTGCGGTGGCCGTTCTTGACCCCAAACGTGAAGATTGCCCTTACCCTTACAAAGAATTGACGGGTTGCGGCGTCGGGTTTAAACTCTTACAAGCCCTTTGCGAACAAGGAATGGGTGATGAAGAGGTCTTGTACCAACAACTTGATTTATTGGTCGTCAGCATTGCCGCTGATATTGTGCATATTACGGGAGAAAACCGTGCGTTGGCCTTTTTGGGTCTCAAAGAACTTAATAAACACAAACGCCCTGGCATCAATGCCCTCGTGGCACTAGCAGGACTGCGCAACGAACTCGACATCAACAGTGTGGTTTTCGGACTAGCGCCACGGATCAATGCCGCAGGACGAATTGCACACGCCAAAGAGGCGGTTCGGTTACTTTTATCAAAAGACAAAACAGAAGCCGAAGCATTTGCCCAAGAAATCAATCAACATAACAGCGACCGCCGAAATTTTGACACCAGTATTACCGACGAAGCCCTGAACATGATTCGTGAAGATGACTGGATGCTGTCGGCCAACAGTACGGTGCTTTATAAGGAAGATTGGCACAAAGGCGTTGTGGGAATTGTGGCGAGCCGCTGCATCGAGCATTTTTTCCGCCCAACGGTTATCCTGACCAATTCGCACGGCAAAGCGGCAGGTTCGGCGCGCTCCGTCCCTGGGTTTGATGTCTATGAAGCCATCGAAGCCTGCTCCGATTTATTAGAACAGTTTGGGGGACATACCTTTGCCGCAGGGCTTTCGTTGCCCGTTGAGAACGTTGATGCTTTTCGCAAAAAGTTCAATGACATTGTAAGTGAACGCATTCGCCCAGAGCAACTTACACCGTTGATTGAAATTGATATGGATTTGGATCTCAACGCCATAACACCCAAATTTTACGGCATCGTCAAGCAGATGGCTCCTTTTGGCCCCGAAAACATGCCCCCCGTATTTGCGAGTCACCAAGTGAGGATGAGCGGAAATCCGACGTTGATGAAAGAAAAGCACTTAAAATTGGAAGTGTTTCAGCCCAGCCCACAAGGCCCTACCAAATACACCGCTATTGGCTTTGGCATGGTCGATTTTTACCCAAAACTTATGTCGGGCAAGCCATTTTCAATCGCTTATACCATCGAAGAAAATACGTTTCGCGATAAGACGACGTTACAATTGTATTTGAAAGACATACGATTTGAAGAAGGTTGAACAGACTACTATGATTCTTAGAACAGAAAATTTGATAAAAAAATACGGTTCACGCCTTGTTAACAACAACGTCAGCTACCAAGTCGGGCAAGGTGAAATTGTTGGATTGTTGGGGCCAAACGGAGCAGGGAAAACGACATCGTTTTACATGGCAACGGGGCTTGTCAAACCCAACAGCGGCCATGTTTATATCGACGATAAGGAAATTACTGATTTGCCCATGTACAAGCGTGCGCGCTTGGGCATTGGCTATTTGGCGCAGGAAGCTTCTGTGTTTAGAACCCTGACCGTCGAAGAAAACATCATCGCCGTCCTTGAAATGACCAACCTTAGCAAAGCCGATCAAAAAGCCAAATGTGAAGAACTGCTAGAAGAATTTAGCCTTACGCACGTGCGCAAAAACAAAGGGATGGTGCTGTCGGGAGGAGAACGTCGGCGGACGGAAATTGCGCGTTGTCTGGCCGTTGATCCTAAGTTTATTTTGCTCGATGAACCATTTGCTGGCGTTGACCCCATTGCCGTCGAAGACATTCAGACCATTGTTTCAAAATTAAAATTCAAAAACATTGGTATTCTTATCACCGACCACAACGTATCCGAAACCCTCTCCATCACCGACCGTGCCTATTTGTTGTTTGAAGGTAAAATCTTAAAACAAGGAACACCCGAGGAACTCGCCGCCGACCCACAAGTGCGTCGTTTGTATTTAGGAGAAAGTTTTGAATTGAAACGCAAACTTCAAGATTAATTACCACTAAACTAAGCTACTTTATGGAACAACAACCTACTACAGCCCGCGCCGCCTTAAAATGGGGTGCTATTTCAGGAATTGGTTCAATGATTTTTAGTACCCTTATTTATGTAACTGGACAAGTAACTAACCCAGGACTCGCTTGGCTGGGCATTATCATTCCTATCCTTGCGATGGTAATGGCAATGAAAGAATTTCGTACCCAAAATGGTGGTTTTATGTCTTACGGCCAAGGTCTTGGTATCGGTACCTTGTTGTCGGGTATTGGGGGCTTCTTGGCTGGTGTTTACAATTATATTTACAACGAATTTGTGGACCCTACTTTACGCCAACAAATTCTGGATAAAACCAGAGAAGACTTAGAAAACCGTGGCATGGACGATGCCCAGATTGATGCTGCGATAGAAATGAGCGCTAAATTTTCAACGCCTGGCATCACTTTCGCGCTTGGTATCTTTATGGCCATCCTTATGGGATTTATCATTTCATTGATTGTTTCTGCCATTATGAAAAAAGATAAACCCTTTGATTTTGAATAACAATCCGTGTCAAATCCAAGCCATCCGTGTTCTATTATCGACGATTTTAGCACACGGATAAACAAAAGGACCTCTGTTCGTAATTCATAATTCCCAATTCGTAATTAGTTAATAATGTTTGCCATTTTCCAAAAAGAAATCAATGCCTTTTTCAGCTCCCTGACGGCCTATATCGTCATGGCGGTATTTTTGACTGCCGTAGGGCTATTGATGTGGGTATTTCCCGACACCAATCTCCTCAATTATGGGTATGCCGACCTGACTTCGTTTTTTAACCTTACTCCTTTTGTATTGTTATTTCTTGTCCCTGCCGTTACGATGCGGTCGTTGGCTGAAGAGTTTCGCAACGGGACGATAGAGTTGTTGCTCACCAAACCATTGAGCGATTGGAACCTTGTTATTGGGAAATTTTTGGCCGACTGGGTATTGATTATCGTCACCCTTGCACCGACTATTTTATACTACATCACGGTGTACCAACTAGGTAGCCCTGTGGGAAATGTGGACTCCGGCGCCGTTTTTGGTTCATACATTGGTTTGGTTTTATTGGCTGCTGTTTTTGTCGCCGTTGGACTATGGGCATCTTCCCTGAGCGACAACCAAATCGTCGCTTTTGTATTAGGAGTTTTTATCAGCTTTTTACTTTTTGCGGGCATAGGTGCCGTGGCAAAGCTTGATTTTTGGGGTTCTTTGTCGTATCCAATTTCGTGGATTTCGCTCGACCAACAATACGCCGATTTGGGTCGTGGTTTGGTCGATTCCCGCAACGTGATTTATTTGGGAAGTGTCACCGTTTTATTTCTTTGGCTCACGCAGGGTCAAGTACATCGAAAAAGAAAGTAATTTTTTGTCAGAATCATACTTTAAACTTGCCGAAAGTGAGCCCACTTTCGGCAAGTTATTTTAAATACCCTTTTATTATGTGGCACATTTGGATTGATACAGGCGGTACTTTCACCGACTGCCTTGCGCTTACTCCTTCTCAAGACCTTCTCCGAACCAAAGTGCTCAGTAGCAGTTTTTTACGAGGTAGAATTGAACGAAAAGTAGCCTCACATCAAGTCCAAATTTCCTCGTCTTGGGCATTTCCTCCTGAATTGATTATTGGTTTTTCCTTCCGAATCGTTGGCCAAACCGACTTTCTCCACATAACGGCGGTTGAAGGCAATATAATAACGCTGTCCCATGACCTCTACTTGGATGGAGACTCCGTCGATTTTGAAATTACAACCCACGAAGAAGCGCCTGTATTGGCGACAAGGATTGTGACGCAAACGCCGCTCGATGCTGCTTTTCCGCCTTTATCAATGCGGCTTGGTACGACCAAGGGTACGAATGCCCTTCTGGAGCGAAAAGGCGCAAAAGTCACCCTTTTTGTCACCAAAGGGTTCAAAGATTTACTGCAAATCGGGACACAACAACGCCCCAATTTGTTCCAAATTGCCATTCCTGAGCCAACGCTTTTGTACCATCAAGTGGTTGAAGTAGAAGAACGACTCGACACTTCAGGCACTGAAATAGAAGCACTTACACTTCCTATTTCTAGTAAAACCGCTGGAGAATCGATTGCTATTTCTTTCCTAAACAGTTACCGAAACCCCGCGCACGAACAAACTGTCCAACGTCATTTCTTGGCGCAAGGCCACCGCTACGTCAGTAGTTCAACCGATTTATACGCGGGGATTAATTACCTAAAACGTACCCAAACTGCTCTCGTCAACGCCTACCTACAACCGATCCTTTCGGATTATTTAAACAACATTATCACTTCCTTTCGTCAAGAAAACAGCACCCATTCCAATCACTCGGTCAAAGTTATGACGAGCGCGGGGGGCTTGGTAAGCGCCGAAAGTTTTCAGGCCAAAGACAGCCTCCTAAGCGGCCCAGCGGGTGGAATGGTAGGCGCGGCGGCCATTGCCAAACGCCTTGGTTTTGAACGTTGTTTAACATTCGATATGGGCGGAACCAGTACCGATACCGCGCGTTTTGATGGAAAATTAGATTTAGAATTTATCACCAAAATCGAGGGCATCGAACTCCACAATCCCACCCTCGCCATCGAAACCGTGGCGGCTGGTGGTGGTTCCATTTGCGGGTTCGACGGGCATCAACTACGCGTCGGCCCCGAAAGCGCAGGCGCCTACCCTGGCCCCGCTTGTTACGGAGCAGGAGGCCCATTGACCATCACTGATGTCAACTTACTTTTAGGCAAACTCGACACTTCCCGTTTTGGAATTCCTGTTCGCCTTGACAAAGCCAAGGAGACCCTACAATCCATTCAGCATCAGCTTTTTACCAAAAACCAACAACTCATTTCGGAAGAAGAATTGCTGCGGGGATTTGAACAAATTGCCAACGAAAAAATGGCCGAAGCCATCCGTCGGATTTCGGTCGCCAAAGGTTTTTCACCCAAAGAATATCCTCTCCTTACTTTTGGAGGAGCAGGTGGGTTGCACGGTTGCCAATTGGCCGAAATTCTTGGTATATCAACCGTTATTCTCCCCTACGATGCGGGGCTTCTGAGTGCTTACGGGATGGGACAAGCTTCCGCCCAACGCCTTGTTACTCAGCAAGTACTTTTACCTTTGACTGAAATACATGCGTCGCTTTTTACGCGTTTGGCCCACCTCACAGAACAAGGTACTCAACTTCTCCAGCAAGACGGCACAGAACTGGTTGACAAACAAAATGCACTCGCTTTGTTGTATTTACGTTTCAAAGGCCAAGAAAGTACGATAGAGGTAGCCGTCGCCGCGCAGAAAGCCCTTACTTTGGACGAAATTGAAGAACATTTTTACGATAAATACCGCCGTTTGTTTGGCTACTGTCCCAGCAACCTGACCATTGAGGTAGAAAGCATCAAAGTTGTCGTTTCGGAAAAAGCCCCCATCCAAGCGCAAACCGAAACCGCTCATTTACAACAACTTGCCAATCCCATTCACCAAGCAAAATACCCCGCTTACGACTGGAATCAATTGAAAGCAGGTGATTATTTTTCGGGGCCTGCGGTATTGCTCAATACTACTTCCACCAGTTTTATCCCCGAAGGTTGGCAGGCCGTGATTACTTCTTCGTCTGACGCGTTGGTTACCTTTTCTGGGCAACGTCACCATGAAGTTGACGCCCAAAGTGAAGCCATTGAATTAGAGCTATTTACCAATCGCTTTATGGCGATTGCGGAGGAAATGGGCGCACAGTTACAACGCACGGCCTTCTCGGTCAACGTCAAAGAACGCCTTGACTTTTCGTGTGCGTTGCTAGATGCCGATGCCGAGTTGTTGGTCAATGCTCCGCACATTCCTGTACATCTAGGGAGTTTGGGGGTTTGCGCACGGCTTGTTCGCGAAAAAATCAACATTGGCGTAGGTGATGTCATCATTACCAATCACCCCAAATACGGCGGTTCTCACTTGCCCGATGTGACGCTTTTGTCGGGGATTTTTACCCCCGCAGGCGAACTCATCGGCTACGCCATCAACCGTGCCCATCACGCCGAAATAGGCGGAAAAACGCCAGGCTCTATGCCTCCCGATGCCACCTCATTGGTGGAAGAAGGAGTCGTTTTATTGCCAACATATTTGGTTAAAAATGGTGAAATGCAGTGGAAAGCCGTTACCGAGCTGTTCACCAATGCTCCCTACCCTACCCGCGCTTTGACCGAAAATATTGCCGACATCAACGCCGCTTTGGCTTCCCTTCGCTCGGGCGAATTGGCACTACAACAACTGGTCGAACAGCATGGTTTGGCAAAGGTACATCGGTACATGAAATTACTGAAAAGCAACGCTTTTGAAGCCCTCCAACAGGCTTTTTTACCGTATAAAAACCGCGTTTTTGAGGCGTCCGAATCGCTCGACGACGGGCATAGCATTCAGGTTTCAATACAGCCGCACGCTACGGGAGGAATTGTGTTTGATTTTACGGGCACTTCTAACTGCCACCCTAACAACCTCAATGCCAACGTCTCCATCATTTACAGTGCCATTTTGTACGTCCTTCGTTTGCTGGTCAACAAAAACATTCCGCTCAATGAAGGACTAATGCAAGGCGTGGAGGTTCGTTTGCCCGAAAACAGCTTTTTGCATCCCGTTTTTAGTGATGAAGCCGCCCAATGTCCTGCCGTGGTGGGGGGCAATACAGAAGTCAGTCAGCGATTAGTAGATACCCTCCTCAAAGCCTTCGAGTTATCGGCTTGTAGCCAAGGGACAATGAATAATTTTTTGTTTGGAAATAGTGCTTTTGGCTACTACGAAACCATCTGCGGCGGGACGGGTGCAAGCCAAGGCGCTGACGGCCGTTCGGCTGTTCACCAACACATGACCAATACCCGCATCACCGACCCCGAAGAACTCGAACGGCGTTATCCTGTCCGTCTCAAAAACTTCGCTATTCGGGCGCATTCGGGCGGGGAAGGACGCTGGAAAGGTGGTGATGGAATCATCCGAGAAGTTGCCTTTTTGGCTCCGTTGCGCGTGACGCTCATTACCCAACACCGCGTTGTGCCTCCTTACGGGCTGGCAGGAGGCCAAAATGGCAAAGTAGGACAGCAAACCCTGACCCGTACCGACGGAACACAAGAAGTCTTGGCGGGGATTTGCAGCATCGAAGTCGATACGGGCGATAGGCTTTGCATCGAAACCCCAGGCGGCGGTGGCTATGGTGATTAAAGAAAAAGTGCTAAATTTACCCAAATCAATCAATAGGAAAGCGAAGCCCAGGTTTTCGAGTTCCTCATGTTTTACTCATCCGCTCATCAAGTGCCACTGAACCAAGATAATATTCGCCTCGTTTTTGGACTTAAACTAAAACAACTTCGCCTCGACAAATCACTGTCTCTCAGCGACTTGTCGCAGCGTACGGGGCTTTCTATTTCTTACATCAATGAAATTGAAAAAGGGAAAAAATACCCTAAATCTGACAAAATCATTGCACTTTCTCGTGCCCTTGAAGTAGAATATGATTCGTTGGTTTCGATTAAACTCAGTAAAAAATTAGAACCTATTTCGGAGCTGCTTCAGTCAAATATCCTGACCGAACTTCCCTTAGATTTGTTTGGCATCGACCCCGCCGACCTGCTCGAAATGCTCTCCGATGCGCCCACCAAGCTCAGTGCTTTTATCGGAACGCTGATCGAAATTGCCCGCAACTACAATATGTCGGTTGAGCAATTTTACTTTTCGGCTTTGCGCACGTACCAGGAGATGTACGACAATTATTTTGAGGATTTGGAACAAGAAGCCGAACAGTTTTTAGCCCACTACCAAGTCCCCGAGGAGTTGATATTGAACGATAAATACTTGGCGGATTTGTTGGTTAAAAATTACCCTTACGAAATTCAATTTATTGACGAAAAAAAATACCCCGAACTCATCGGTATTCGGTCGATGTTGGTTCCGCGAGGTGATAAATTGCGCTTATTGATAAGCCCCCAACTCGACGCCAATCAGCGCGCTTTTATTTATGGTCGAGAACTAGGCTACCAATACATGAAGCTCAAGAACCGCCTCAATACCACGCACTTAGTGGAAGCAGAGTCGTTTGAACAGCTTCTGAATAACTACAAAGCCTCTTATTTTGCAAGTGCAATCATTATCAAAGGAAAGGTGCTTGCCAAAAAACTAAGTCACTTTTTTGAACAACCCCAATTTGACGGTGAAGCCCTCGTCCAACTAATCGAATATTTCCACAGTACACCCGAGTCTTTTTGCTATCGACTGAGCAATATTCTTCCTAAGTACTTTGGAATCAGTCAATTATTCTTTTTGCGTTTCAACAATTTTGCGGGTCAAAATCGCTTCGACCTCACCAAAGAAATGCACATCGCCCGCAAACACAACCCACACACCGTACGCGACGAACACTACTGCCGCCGCTGGGTAGCGTTGACAATTTTGCAGGAACTCGCTGAATTACAGTCAAGAAGCCAGTACCAACATACCCTATGTCGAATGCAGATTTCGCATTATATGGACACCCAAGACGAATACTTTGTGGTGGCTTTTGCCAAGCCGATGTCTCCAACTCCCAACCTCAACGTAAGCGTTTCGATGGGGATTCGATTGGACGATAATGTACGGGCGAAGATTAAATTTTTGAACCATACCAACATTCCCAAACGCGAAGTCAACGAGACATGCGAGCGTTGTCCTTCTTTTGACTGCAAAGAACGGATGGCCGCCCCCACGGTATTGCAACGCAAACGCAAAAACGAAGCCATTCGCAAAGCCATGCTTCAGCTAAGCGGGGAACAATAGTTTTTACTTTTAAGCTACAAACGGAGAAGGCCATCGACCATTTCTAACTTACGGTCGGCCAAGTCGGCGAGGTGTTCGTTGTGGGTGACAATCACAAACGTTTGGCGCAATTCGGTACGAAGTTTAAAGAAAAGTTGGTGCAAATCTTCGGCATTTTTGGAGTCTAAATTTCCGCTTGGCTCATCGGCAAACACAATGGCAGGGTTATTAATAAGCGCCCGCGCCACGGCTACCCGCTGCTGTTCCCCACCCGACAACTGCGAAGGTAAATGTTGCATACGGTCTTTTAAGCCAAGCATTTCTAACAATTCAGTCCCACGGCTTTTAATTGTACTTTCGGGCGATTTTCCCCCAATAAAAGCAGGCATACACACGTTTTCGAGGGCCGTAAATTCAGGAAAAAGGTTGTGAAACTGGAAAATAAAGCCTATTTTTTGGTTTCTAAATGCCGCTAACTCTTTCTCTTTGAGGGCAAAAACGTCGGTACCGTCCATCCAAACTTGTCCGCCATCGGGTCGGTCGAGCGTTCCTACGATTTGCAGGAGGGTACTTTTTCCCGCCCCCGAAGCCCCCACTATCGTCACTAACTCTCCTTGATTAATCGTTAGGTCAATACCTTTTAAAACAGGTAAATTTCCGTAGTTACGAACGATTTGTTGGGCTTTTAGCATAAAAAAATAAGCAGTTTTAAGTCATTTTCTAAAGAACAAAGTAGCTCGCTCCCGTTCATAAAAACAAGCTCCTACGAAAAATTATTTGTGGACTGCTACCGTACGAATACGAAAGGGGCGTAGATTGCAGCGTCTTCAACCCGCACAATCTTGATGATAGACTTCGCGCACCTTGTTTTCTTTGAAGTAGCCAAAGAGCTCAATTTTTCGAAAGCTGCCGAAAAACTATACCTTTCACAGCCTTCCGTGAGTAAACACATCAAAAACTTGGAGGGGCTTTACAGTGTCGCGTTTTTTGAACGTAAAACCAACGGAATCAGCCTGACTGAAGAAGGCAAAATCTTGTTTGAATACCTTACCAAAGCCCAGCAGTTGAATCAAGAGTTGCAGTTTGACATCTCAACGCTTCGAAACCAAGCAGAAGCCAAAGGCTCGCTCGTTGTGGGGGCAAGTACAACTGTGGCGCTCTACCTAATGCCCCGCATATTTTCCTCTTTTCGGCATTCGTTTCCCCACATCCGACTACAACTCATCAACCGCAACTCCGAAAACATCCTGAAAGCACTACTCAACCACGAAGTAGATGTGGGGATTGTTGAAGGCAAAAATAAATTAACGTCGGTATCGTATCAATTTTGGCTCCGCGACAAAGTCGTAGCTGTATGTGCCGCCCATAGTTTGCTTGCCGAAAAAACAACCCGAACACTCCACGACCTAGCTACCCTTCCGATTGCTTTTCGCGAAAAAGGGTCAGGGACGTTGGCCGTCGTTGCTGATGCGCTTAGTCAGCACGGCATTTCCATTCATCAATTAAACATTCAAGCCATTATTGGGGGAACAGAGGCGCTCAAAAACTTCATCTTAGAAAACGGATGCCTTGCGTTTTTACCCTATTTATCGGTTCAAAAACAACTCAAAAACGGTGAACTGATTCAAATTCACCTAGAGGCTCTCGACGTTCACCGCGATTTTTATATTGTGCAACGCCAAGGGGAAGAAAATAACAAGCTAACTCGGTTATTTGTAAAACACTGTCTGAAGGATATAAATTTTTAGAATACCCTATCAAAAATCTGACTTTTCAGGAGCTACGGGTTCGCCTTAGTTTTGTCAAAAAACAACGACGATGATTTCGCTTCACACCTCCGTTTCGCACGCTTCTGCCCTTCAATGCAGCCAATGTCAACAAACTTACGCTCTCACCAACTTAGCGACGTTTTCGCCATGTTGTCATAAACCGTTACTAACCACCTACCACACCCCTTTCGGCCTTTCGCCCACTGTGTTAGCCAGTCGTCCTTTTACAATGTGGCGCTACCGCGAAATGCTCCCACTTTTCGATGATATTCATAAAGTAACGCTTGGAGAAGGAGGAACGCCTATACTTTCGCTCAAGAAATGGGCGAATTGGTACGGTTATCAGCAGCTTTTGCTAAAAGACGAATCTCTCAACCCGACAGGCTCTTTTAAGGCGCGTGGATTGAGTATGGCCATCTCCAAGGCCAAAGAACTTGGGGTGGAAGCTTGCATCATCCCCACGGCGGGAAACGCAGGCGGAGCGATGGCCGCTTATTGCGCCAGCGCCAATCTCAAAGCTACCGTGGTGATGCCTCGCCATACGCCAAAGGTTTTCAAAGAAGAATGTGAGTTATATGGCGCAGACCTTGTGTTGGTAGATGGCCTCATCAACGATTGTGGCAAAAAAGTGGCCGAACTAAAGGCTCAGAATGGTTACTTTGATGTGTCCACAATGAAAGAGCCTTACCGCTTAGAAGGGAAAAAAACGATGGGATATGAAATTGCCGAACAACTTAATTGGCAACTACCCGACGTCATTTTATACCCTGCTGGGGGTGGAACAGGTCTCATCGGGATTTGGAAGGCTTTTTTTGAGCTAAAAGCACTTGGTTGGCTTTCACCGTCCACCAAATTACCTCGAATGTATGCGATTCAAGCCGAAAATTGTTGCCCAGTAGTAGCCACTTGGAACAAGAAACAACCCAACGCCTCCCAATATCAAGGGAAACCTTCGGTAGCCAACGGTTTGGCAGTTCCCCAGCCATTTGCCGAGGCATTGATGTTGGACGTACTGCGTGAGTCAGGGGGCATTCCCATCGCTATTTCGGAAGATGAAATGGTACAAACCGTCAAGGAAGTGGCTCGTTTGGAAGGGTTGCTAGTAGCGCCTGAAGGGGCAGCTCTTTTCAAAGGATTACAAAAACTAATTGAAAATAAACACATTGACCCATCAGAGAATGTTTTACTCATCAATACGGGAAGTGGCTACAAATACCTGGAGAACTTATACTGAGTTGTGGCAGCGATTGTTATTTGACACAAAGTTGTTTTAAATCTTCGACTTCGCCTAAAAAAACATTGTAATCAACCGTACCGCGAATGCCGTTGACGTAGCCACTTTTTGAATGTTGCCAAAAGTGGATGCGAGCATCGTCGTAGCGGTCGAGGGTCCAACCTGAATAATCGGCAATCCAAAGGGGATAATTGTCCAGATTTCCTTTGATGTAGCGGCGATAGAAGTCGGCGTTGGTATAAATAATAGGGCGAACACCGTAGTAGTTTTCGGCAAGACGAAGCCAAGTAGCGACGTTTGCCACTACCTGTTCGCGGGTATAGACATTTGTTCCCACTTCAAAATCAAGCACAGGAGGCAAATCCCCGCGTTTCAGTTTGACCAGTTTTTTAAAGTTTTCAAACTGCGGTTCTGGCGCTTTCCACGGAATATAAAAATGGTACGCCCCCCGATACAAACCCACTTCATCGGCTTTTTGCCAACTGGTTTTGAAATCTTTGTCCATCAATGACGTTCCTTCCGTGGCTTTTATATAGACAAATTGCAGGCGAATGTCCTCAAACCGCATTGCCCGAAGGTTGTTCCAGTCGATGCGGCCGTTGTGTTTTGAGATGTCGATGCCATGAATTTGAAATTTCATCGGCAAGCGAATCCCCAATTTCGACACATGCCTCCATTCATTGATATTCAGGCGGTTATAATACCAAATTCCGCCTCCAATCAGCACAAGAAGCCCCACTAAGATGGCCCACCCAACGGGCGGAAGGGGACGTTTTTGGGGTGTAGATGATGTTACTCGACGCGTCATAGCGGGCAAAAATACAAACAAATCCTCAATCCTTCAGTGGCACTTCGGCCACTTCGGCGTCTGGGTCGTTCAATTTCGATTCGTCGATGAGCGACAAGGGGACTTCCGCAGACAAGCGCTTGGGCGTTGGGATTTGACTCAAAAAGAACAACACCAACCCCGCTGCAATGCCCAAATACATGTTTTTTCCCGTCAAAAAATAAGCAATCAGCGAAAACAAAGAGGCTCCTTCAAAAAAAGCATATTTTACCAGAATGGTACTTTGATACGTGCGAAGTTTATCAGAAAGTGGGTCATTTTCTTTCAATTTTTTCAACGTACTTTTTGACAAAAACCACCCCAAAAAAGGCATTAAAATCAAAATTGGTATCAAATATTGGAAAATTTCACCCAATGCAGCGTTGTTTTGCATCACCTCTTCTTGGGTACTTCTTAAAAAAAAGAAGACCGCTCCCGTTCCCACCTGTCCCAACAGCATGACTCCATAAATCAACATCAAAAGTTTGAAATATTGACTACTGGTCAAGATTTTTACCTCCATAGTTTCGATGAGTTTTTCTTTATTAATTTTCCTTCAAAAAACAGACCAAACTATTTCTCGTTTGGCTGCCAGCGCCACAAATAGCGACAGGCCATGGTGCGATGCGGGCGCCAATGTTCGGCAATTTCGTGCAATTGTTTGTACAACGGTCGGCCTGTTTCGGTCAGTTGATACGCTTTCACCATTTTTTGACGTATCACCAAATCATCCACGGGAAAAACATCGGGGCGATTCATCACAAACATCAGCAACATTTCGACTGTCCAACGCCCAACGCCTTTGATCGGAATCAAATAATCAACGATTTCGTCGTCCGTCAACGTATCCAAATGTGCGTAATCCATGCCTTTTTCGAGCGAAAACGTAGCCACATTGCGGAGATAATTGATTTTCTGAAACGACAGCCCTGCACTTCGTAGCGCTTCGTCAGTTTGGGCTAAAAGCAGCTCGGGATGCGGATACTCGTCAGGGAATAACGCCCTAAAACGGGCAAAAATCGAATCCGCAGCTTTGACCGAAATCTGCTGAGAAACAATGCTTTCCAAGAGTGCCAAGTATAAGTCTTTGTTCCAATCCGTTTTTTTAAAAGTAGGCGTAGCTTCAATGATAGACGCCAAAGTAGCGTCCTTGCTAGATAGATAATTTTCGGGCGACATTGGGTAAAGTGTAATTTATTCGAAAGATAATCAAAAAGGTGATTCAGAGAAACGTTAATTTTGGCGCATTACTTTTTTTATTGAAAATGACAACCACCACGTTCTTACATACACCCATTGAAACCTCAGCAACGTACTTGCTGACCGATAGCCGTCAATTGGTGTTTCCGAATCAGACGCTCTTTTTTGCCATCAAAGGGCAACACCACGATGGTCATCACTACCTCGGTGATTTGTACCAAAAAGGCGTACGGCAGTTTGTAGTTGAGAAAAAAGCACTCACCGATGCGCTTACCGACCAATTAGAAAGTTTTGAAGATGCCCAAATCTGGGAAGTTGACAATAGCATCAAAGCCCTTCAAGAACTCGCCAAACGCCACCGCGCCCAGTTTGAGATTCCCGTGGTTGGCATTACGGGAAGCAACGGAAAAACCATTGTCAAAGAATGGTTAAGCCAATTGATGAGTAACGATTTTCGGATTGCCAAAAGCCCTAAAAGCTATAATTCACAAATTGGCGTTCCGCTTTCGGTTTGGCAACTCAATGATACCCATACGCTTGGCATTTTTGAGGCGGGTATTTCGCAGTCGCACGAGATGAAGGCTTTGCAAGAAATCATTCGCCCCACCATCGGAATTTTTACCAATATTGGCTCCGCTCACGACGAAGGCTTCCGCAGTCGAAAACAAAAAGCAACGGAAAAACTTCGGCTGTTTACCCAAAGTCAGCAACTGATTTATCGGGCTGATTATGCCGATATTGACGAAGAAATAAGACTGATACTCAAACCCGTTAACCCCAATTGTGAATTAATAAGTTGGGGAACTTCGGAGACCTGTACCGTCAAAGTAGATTGGCACAAAGATGCTACTCAGACGTATATTGTCATGAAATCGGAGGTCAGCAAATTTGACGACCAGCTCTTCGCTGTGCCATTTACCGACGATGCCTCGGTCGAAAACCTGGTTCATTGCTTGATTTTGATGCTTCAAATGGGCGTTCCTTCGGGCGAAATCCGTCAGCGGATTTCCCGTTTACGCCCCATTTCGATGCGTCTTGAGCTCAAGGAAGGCATCAATGAATGTTATTTGATTGATGATACCTACAACAACGACCTCGTTGGCCTGAGCATTGCCCTTAATTTTCTAAGCCAACAAGAACAACGCCCGCACAAATGCGCGATTCTATCTGACTTGCTTCAAACGGGACAAAAAGAAGAGGAGTTGTACACCCAAATCAATACCCTTTTGCAACAAAAAGGGGTAGAAAAACTCGTTGCGATTGGCGATGCGTTTGCCCGTAATGCGCACCTCATCAGCATCCCAGCCGAATTTTACCCTAGTACTTCGGAGTTTTTGGGTAGCTTAGATACCAATGCTTTTAACGACGCGATTGTACTTATCAAAGGCGCTCGCCCTTTTCAGTTTGAGCGGATTGTAAACCGCCTACAGCAGCGCGTTCACGGTACGGTGCTAGAAATCAACCTCGATGCCCTTACCCACAACCTCAACTTTTACCGTAATCGGGTTGGCAACGACACCCGTATCATGGTCATGGTGAAGGCTTTTGCGTACGGAAGTGGGAGCGCCGAAGTAGCCCAACTACTACAGTTTCACCGCGTTGACTACCTTGCGGTGGCCTACACCGACGAAGGCGTCACGCTTCGCCAAAACGGGATTGAGCTTCCCATTATGGTCATGAATCCGTCGCTTTCGACCTTCGATAAGTTATTGGAATTTCAACTAGAGCCCGAAATTTACAGCCACAAAATTTTGGCCGAATGGCTCGAATTTATCACCGAAAAACCTGCCGCCGCCCCCTTACCTATTCACCTCAAACTCGACACGGGAATGCACCGTCTTGGCTTTACCGAAGCCGACTTGCCCCGCCTTATCGAGCGGTTGGCCCAGTATCCTACCTTAAAAGTCGCATCTATTTTCAGTCATTTGGTGGGGGCAGATGAGGCCATTCACAACGATTTTTCACGTCTGCAATACGAGCGTTTTGTAGCAGGTGCTGCACAGCTTGAGGCCGCGCTGGGTTACCGTCCCCTGCGTCATATTCTCAATTCGGCGGGGATTGTGCGTTTTCCTGATTATAAACTTGACATGGTTCGGCTAGGAATTGGACTGTATGGCGTGGAGGTCAATCGTCAAGAGCAGCGTTTATTACAACAAATTGGAAGATTTAAAACGGTAGTATCACAGGTAAAACATTTGCCCGCAGGCGAAACCATCGGTTACAGCCGAACTGGCGTATTGGAAAAAGCCTCCTCTATTGCCACGATTGCAATTGGCTACGCCGACGGCTACGACCGCCGTTTTAGCAAAGGCGTTGGCAAAGTGCTTATCAATGGGGCTTTGTGCCCCGTGGTTGGTAACGTCTGCATGGACATGACGATGGTGGACAGTACGGGCGTACAAGTAGAAGAAGGCGATGAAGTCATTATTTTTGGGCCAGAACTTCCCATTTACAATCTTTCTGACCAAATCGGCACCATTTCGTACGAAATCCTAACGGGGATTAGTGAACGCGTCAAAAGGGTCTTTTATAAGGAGTGAAAAGGGGGAGATTTGAAATTAGGAATTAGGATCAGACGGCACCTAACTCCTAATTAAATAGTTAAAAAAGGTTCTAGGGTAATTCAAAGTAGCCTCGGTAGAGGCGCAACATTTGTAGTAGCAGAAGAATATTTTTTAATTTTTGCTTCGGACGGGGCCGCCCGAGCGGAAGCATAACCTATTGCTTTGTTATGCTTCCGCACAGGCGGCCCTGTCCGAAGCAAAAGGATTCAAACTTTATGGACGGATTTCTTATTCTACAAAGGTTTTGCTTCGCCGAAGCAAAATAAATTACTAATGCACTAAAATTTATGCGCAACTCCTTAATTACTCCTAATTTTTAATTAACCATCATTTCTTCAACTTCCGTTTTTCCACTCCTTCAAACGTCATTTTTACGTCTTTGATGCTGCCATCTTCGTTGAAATACATGTGGTCGATGCACACAACGCGGTGATCGCGGTCTTTATTGGGAATAGGGCGGCGGTGGTAAACGATGTACCAATCATCGGTTTTAGGAATATTAATCACCGAGTGGTGCCCTGCGCCCGTTGCTACTTTTTCGTCGGCCACCAAAATCGTTGATTTTTTCTCAAATGGTCCCCAAACCGAATCCGCTACGCCGTACGCTACTTTGTAGGTGCCGTTGGTCCAGCCTCCTTCCGACCACATCAGGTAATATTTCCCGTTCCGAATAAACATAATTGGCCCTTCTACGTAACCTTTGGGCGTAATTTCTTTCACCATTTCGCCGTTTTCGAGCGGCACAAGTCCCGTAAAATCGTCTTTTAACTTGGCGATATTGCAACGCCCCCAGCCCCCATAAATGATGTAATATTGCCCATCTTTGTCTTTAAATACAGCTTGGTCGATGGGCTGCGCTTTGTTGTAAAACTGATTGATGAGCGGTTTGCCCAAATAATCTTTGTACGGCCCTTCGGGACGCGACGCTACCCCAATGCCAATCCCGCCGATTTTATCGTCTTTATCGGGGTTGTTGGCTCCAAACCCTTTGCGTTCCGAACTCTGAATGTCGTTGGCGGCAAAAAACAAAAAGTATTTGTTGTCTTTTGGCACGATACAAGGTGCCCACATCGCCATTTTGGCCCACTTTACAGCCGAGGTGTCGATGATACGCGGATGTTTTTCCCAGTTAACCAAGTCCTTTGACGAAAACGCGTCCAAAAACACTTGGTCTTTGTATTTGGCCGAAAAAGTTGGAAAAATCCAGTACTCTTTTCCCAAAATAACTGCTTCGGGGTCGGCATACCAGCCATCAAAAATGGGATTTCCTGAGGTCTTTTTGGGGGTTTGTGCAAGAGCAATGTTGGATACGACGGCAGCAAGCACGACCAGCGCCACCTTAAATTTGGAAATAGAAATCATGGAATGATGTTTAGGATTCGGCGCTAAAATTAGGGGATATTCGTCGGTTATCAAAAATACCATTAAGAAGGTATTTTAAACCCATCTGCGGCTTTTTATGGTATGTATGCCAATTAACTCCATTCCTATGATGCCCAATCGCCTTGTTTTCATCCTCCTGTTGGTCACCCTTTACTCCGTCGTTCGAGGACAAAAAATGCCTGCAACCCTCTTGATGGACGCCAAAATATTGACCCATAACCAGCAATTACTCAAGGCAGGAAACCCCGCTTTAACCACCGCCTATGGGCAGTTGGTGCAAGAAGCCGACCGATTGGTGAAAAACAACAAGGTGTATTCGGTGATGGACAAAATCCCGTTGCCTCCGAGTGGCGATAAACACGACTATATGTCGCAGGCGCCATATTGGTGGCCCGACCCCACAAAAGCGGATGGGAAGCCCTACATTCGCCGCGACGGGGACCGAAATCCCGAAATCAATGGCATTACCGACCACGACCATTTTGATAAACTCATGGCGGAGTCGGAGTTGTTGGGGTTGGCGTATTTTTATTCGGGGGAGGAGAAATACGCCGAATTTGCGACAAAACTGCTCAAAACATGGTTTTTGAACCCTGAAACCCGCATGAATCCGCATTTGAAGTACGGACAGGGGATTCCTGGCATAAACAACGGGCGCGGCATTGGCATCATCGAAACCCGCGAACTGGGCAAAGTCTGCGATGCGTCGGCCTTGTTGGCGGGCTCCAAACATTGGGACGTAGCCGCTCGGCAGGAGCTCAAAAAATGGTTTTCGTCGTACATGGAATGGCTGATGACCAGCGACTTGGGCAAAGACGAAGCCGACGAACACAACAACCACGGGACGTATTACGACGTGCAGCTTGTCGCCCTTGCCTTGGCGTGTGACCGCCGCGATGTGGCCGAAAAGCAGCTTACCGTGACCAAAGAACGCATGGCAAGCCAATGGAAACCCGACGGCAGCCAACCGCACGAGTTGGCAAGAACCTTGTCGTGGAACTACACCAACATGAATTTATGGGGGTTTATGACCTTGGCTCGGTTGGCCGAACACCTCCGCATCGACCTTTGGAAGTACGAAACGCCCGACGGGAAGGGGATTCGGAAGTGCGTTGATTTTTTGGTACCTTATGTGGAAGGGCAAAAAGCGTGGACATACGAGCAAATCAAACCCAAATCGTACGAACACCGCGCGGCTATTTTTACGCTGGCCTCCCAAAAATACCACCAACCTGCGTACTTAACCCTCCTCCCCTCCGTAAAAAGCGAAGGACGAAACGCGTTTATGCTTCCGTTGCTACTCGGCACAGCATCCAAAGAATAAAATTTGCCACCTCAACAAACCCTTTGTCACTGCGACGAAGGCTTTGTCACCTCAACAAACCCTTTGTCACCTCGACGAAGGAGAGGCCCACACCCCATTTAAAAAAAAAATTTCAGAATTTAGGCAGTTAGTTTTGAAATCAACTAATCTTTGGGATATATTTACAAAACGGCATACGCATTTGCTTTTTCTCTCTCTGTATCTTTTAATTAGTTTTGAGCTGAACACTGTGCTTGGTGGTGTTTTTGCTGTCAAGTGGGTGATTTTTGGAGATTTTTACTGGGATGATGAATGTTTACAATACTGAAAGTACGACATTTAAAGTGGAATGAAGTATTGGTATAGTTAAAATAAATACGAGTATTACTGCAAAATTTTCGCATATTTGAAAGTTACGATGCAATTGGACTGGGGCTAGCAGTGAGCCCATTTGGAAGACATTTTAGGCCACCTTTCTACCAGTCCAACTTCATGTAACAGCGGTTTTGCACAGTTACCCTTGCCGCAGGCGCAACACAAGGGTAACTGTGCAAAGCCGCCTCACGTTGGCAGTAATTGTAAAACGACAGACAAACAACAATAATATTTACATTTATCGAATGGAAACAGTAAGATTTAAGACACTAGAATGCATACAAAATGACAAGACTTTTTTTGTAACAATATTACCTAACGACGTATTAAAGTCGGTTTGCTTTGTATCTAGAAGAGACGAAGACTCGCAGCAAGGGTTTCAAAGAACTTTAAATGAAACAAGAGCAAAAGACATTGCTAAATATTTGGATGAACTGAATGGAACAATTCCTTCTGCACTAATTTTAAGTGCCCAAGACAATGCAAAATTCACTTTTGACGCAAATAAAAGTGAAATATCTTTTGTAACAAATCCAAATAGTTTTATGGTGTTAGACGGACAGCATCGGCTTTTTGGACTTCTAAAGGCTAATAAAAAGTATTTAATTCCGGTCATTATATTTAACAAGCTTAATACAACTCAAGAAGTAAACTTGTTCATAGACATAAATACTACACAAAAAGGCGTTCCAACAACTCTATTACTTGATATTAAAAACCTTTCAGGCAAAGAGACGAAAAAAGAAGATAAACAACGGCAACTTTTTGATAGACTAAATAAAGACAGCGTATTAGCAGGTTTAATGTCGCCAGCTAAGAGTCAAGTTGGTAAAATTACTAGAGTATCATTTAATCAAGCGACAAGCGAATTATACGATAGTGGCTTCTTTCAAGATAAAGATTCCGAAACAGTTTTTAAAGGGGTAAAGAACTATCTCGAAGCAGCTGAAATTGTATTCAAAAAAAGTAAGTCGGAAAAGGCAAAATTGACTAACTCAAATTTATTTAGAGCATTATTTACAGTATTTCACGATGTAATTGACAAAACGCTTAAAAACTATAGTGACCTAAAGGTAGAGTCATTAATTAACTCGCTTGACCCAATATCAAAATTGCCTTTTGATTCATACACAGGTACAAGTAATGCCGCGTATTCTAAGGTCGTTTCTGATATGCGTAAAGAGCTAAATGAATATGACAAACGCTACAATAATTTTAATAGTGAGAATTTATTCTAATTTTTATGGAGCTATTCGGCAAGAACTTTCTAAATATAAGAAACAATCATTTATTGCCACGAATAAGTTTCGGAGTAAAAAGAACAAAATATGAATTTTGGTCTCTAAAGGACATATTTACAAACAAGTTATTATCACTGAACAAACTGAGTGGAAAGGCTTTTGAGATTGAACTCACAAAAGAAGATTATTACAAAGCTATTCATTGCGACATTGAATTGTTTATGAATAAAGTCTTCGTTCAATATTCTGACTTTAAAAAACAAAACAGTGTTTCCGCTTCTTGGTCATTTATTACCCTCTACTATTTTACTTTCTTCAATGCTACTTGTCTATTCCGCTTTATTGACAAAGGATTTATTTTCTTAAATAGAGAGCAATCTAAGCGTTTAGAAGATTTTTCTATTGCTCTATATTCAGACCCAATTTCTGTTGACATCGGAAACTATTATTTTTCAGTTAAAGAAATTAATTCATACGGAAACATTGTTATAGCTTTAAGTCATAAAGGAGACAGTGTTCATAAATCGACTTGGTTGCAAATGGAATTAACACTTAGAGAGTTTGTTAATGCATCTGACCCTAATGAAGTTGTAATTTATAACTTACTACTGAATCATTTTACAAAATTTAAATCGGAATATCCTTCAAATTTGCGTAATAAACTTAACTATAATGGAGACTCCTCAATTTTAGACCTTGAGAGTAGTATTCCATACTTAACATTAAAGGAGATTAACTCAAACTACTTAAAAGAACTAACAAATTTAGATACGAATGTTTCAAGTAATTTAAATCAAATGAATAGCATTAGTTACTTGACAAGTTTTTTATTTGAACTTAATCAAAAACTGTATAAAGAATACATTGACAGAAGTGATTTTGGACAAGACTTCAATAAAGAAAGAATGAACTATTTAAAAAGTAAACAGCTTTAACAGAAAGAAAAACTACCGCCAATAACTAAGCATTCGTGATGGCCGAAGGCCAAGCCATAAAAGAGATGAGGGACGCCTAGTCTTGAACGAAAGCTTAGGTGGCGGTAAGTGCTCACCAAACACTTGTAGAGTTATCATTGAGCAAGAAACTATGCCAAGAGCAGATTTTTCACCTACTATCCTGTTTTTATAGCTGCTTATCCGACTAGCGTATTATTTTTAAGCCCATGACACTTCTTTTTGTCATGATAAATTTTAAGTTTAAATTGGCCTTAAAATTAACCATTTTGGCAAAATATAGCTACCGAAGCTTTTGTTCAACACGGGTTTTGCGTCAGGCGGGCTGACGTGAAAACTTGGAGCTTTGTGCTTTTAATGAACTTTAGTAATAACTTGGGCATTTGTGCTTTGAAACCCGCCCGTCGCAAAGCCCTGCTCGTTATCGGCAACCGTATAAAGCAAAATACAAAGAAGAAACTACATGGACGACTTACTAAAAGACAATTGGAGAATACTGACACTTTTATTAACAAGTTCATTTTTAGGAGCAATTTTAGCTTCAATTATTACTTCTACTGTAAATTGGTATTTAGCATCTAAAAACTACAAACTTAAAACATACGAGGAAATAGCAAAAAAACGAATTCAGTCATACGAGAAAATGGTAGGCATTAGTTACCAATTTAAACTTTATATCAGCGACAATGGAAAAATTGTGCCTTTTGTATTTGCCAATGGATTAAAATATCTAAACGATTTTCAAATGACTCTGATGGAAACTTTCATCGAATCTTTTTGGCTTGACCAAACAATGGGAGATTTATTTACAGAACTAAACATTTATGTTCATAACATAGAAAGTGAAGCCCAAAGCCATGAAAACCCAGATGAGTATCTAAAACAAATTGCAGTTAGAGACAAGAAAAAAATTAACGATATCAACACACGATTAAGCAATCAACTAAGAATTGACTTACTCAATATTCACAAAGTAGAAAGGTTTATTCGGAAAACTTCGCCCAAAAAACCCAAATACAAAGTACTGTCATGGATACCACATTCATCCCAGCAACAATAAACATAGCCTTGAATGACAAAAACCTAAGAATATTGAAACAGGAATCATCAAAGCTAAATAGGCCAAACAATCACGTAAACGCTCTATGACAAAATCATCAGTAAGCATTTCAAAAGACCAAGGTTTTTTTTTGCTTCGATGGACACACCATTACCTCGGACACATTTACATTTTCTCCTGAGACACTTGACTGGCACTGATAGCAAGAACGGCAGCACCTAATAACTAAGCATTCATCGCAACTGAAAGCCCAGCTATAAAGCTCCCGAAAGCCTTCGGGATTAAACGAAAATCGGGCGGGCAGCTAGCCTAGCGGTGAGTGCTCACCAAAACTTTTTGCTTTTGTTATGGAGTTGCAGAATACCGCCCAGTCGTTAACAAGTGGTTAATTGGACATTCTACCTTGCCTCAACCCCAAAAGCGTTCGGGATGGTGTATTGTCAGTTTTGGGCTCTAAAAACGACAGAAAACAAGCGATTTAGCCTAAATATTTTATAAATTTGATAAAGAATTTAAGATTAAAAATATGTTCAACACAATTGAAATAGACAGAAGCAACCTGACAATAATGGGAGTTAAGTTTTCGGACTTAAAAACCTTAGAAAGCACTGCAAACGCTTTGGGAAGTAATATGTTTGAAGGATTTAAGCCTACTCCAAAAGGAGTTGAAATTATAAGGGACTATGTGACAGGCAAAATATCACTCACAGAACTTGTCGCATTTGCCAAACAAAAAGCCTATGTCTAACTCTTATAAATACATAGACCCTGACTTCACCTACACTGACCCTAAGACAGGACTTTTAAGGAATTTACAAGACATTACCGACCCCGATGTATTGCTCTTTGTTGAGAGTGGTGCGGTAACGAAAAGGCTTAAAGAACTCTACGAAAACCCAATTAAAATCAAGGGTATTGATAGCCTGTTTGAAATTCATAGACATTTATTTCAGGACATATACGTTTGGGCAGGAAAGAAGCGGACAGTTGAAATTAGCAAAGGCGGCAAACAGTTTTTTCCTACTTCACACTTTGACAACGCCTTTAGATACATTGACCAGTTAGTTGCCGAGTTTAAGAAAACTCCAAAAGGCAACAAAAAACACTTAGCCGATAAATTGGCAGAAATCATAGATAACGTCAACTATTTACACCCATTCAGAGAAGGAAATGGAAGAACCCAAAGAGAATTCTTAAGATTATTAGCTTTAGAAAAAGGCTTGACCTTAAATCTCAACCCACCAGACAATAAAAGTGTTTACGAACGATATATGAAAGGAACCATTGAAAGTGACATGAATACATTGATTGAGTTAATTTTTGAACTAATTGAAACGAGTGAAAATAGGAAAACTGTGCATAATAACTAAGGTAAGAGCCAACTACGAAGACCTATCAAAGAGGATTTACACAACAGAAAAGTTTCTAATTCGTTTTCTTTCAAACTTATTGCTCAAAGGAAATTATTCGCTCAAAAACCGTGAAATGCACATCCTATTTGACACTGTAAATGACACTGTAAAACCACAAATTGACACTGTAAATGACACTGTATTTTCATTGATTAAGCAAGACAACAAAATAACGGCTAACGAAATAAGTGAGCGTTTGAAGATGAGTTTAAGCACTGTAAGACGAAAAATCAAAGAACTTAGAAACAACGGAACAATAGAACGTATTGGTAGTGATAAAACAGGATATTGGAAAATAATTGAATGAATAAGCGGCATTGACAAGCGAAAACAAAATGGCAGACAAAAAAGGGCAGCTCCCCCGATAGCGCGAGGCTTCGCCTCCTGATAACTATCGAAAGGCTTCTAGCCTTTTACGGAATGACTAGGATTTAACCTACCAAAACGTTTTTTGATCTCTCCTTCGTCGAGATGACAAAGCCTTCGTCGAGATGACAAAGCCTTCGTCGAGGTGACAAAGCCTTCGTCGAGGTGACAAAACATTCCTCGGCGTGACAACTTTAACACTTTAGAAAAGGCTCGGGTTGTGAGCAACCCGATTCACAGTCCGACAAAGATCGGGTTGTGAGCAACCCTCCTCACACCTCCCCAACAACGACAAACCAAGAATAACCAGCAAAATCCTTGGTTATTAGTCGTAACTTTGCCCTCCGTGTATTTAATCGTGTAAGAAGCCACGCGGCTTCGCTATTTGTCGTTATCCATTCATGAAAAAAACATCATTTCTACTCAGCTTTTTGGGCGTTTTGTGCCTGCATTTCACCCTCCAAGCACAGCTAAAACACCTGTCAACCAGCACCAACGTCGCCGCTCACCCGCGAATCATGCTGCTGAAAGGGGAAGAAAAGGAAATTTTAAAAAACATTTCTTCGGATAAATCGTGGGCAAAACTCCACCAAGTCATTGTGGCCGAGTGCGATAACATGATTGCCCTTGAGCCTTTGCAACGGATACAGATTGGACGGCGGTTGCTGGACAAATCGCGGGAGGCATTGCGTCGTATTTTTTATTTGTCGTACGCTTATCGTACCACCCAAAAACCTGCTTACCTAAAGCGGGCTGAAACTGAACTCCTGACCGTAGCGCAGTTTTCGGACTGGAATCCTTCGCATTTTTTGGACGTAGGCGAAATGACCATGGCCGTGGCGATTGGGTACGATTGGCTGTACCACGACCTCCAAAAAAGCTCCTTGCCCATTTTGCGGGAAGCCATTTTGAAAAAAGGCATTGAACCGTCGTTAGACCCCAAGTACAACAGCTGGCTGAAAGCATCGCACAACTGGAACCAAGTGTGCAACGCGGGGATGACGTACGGCGCATTGGCGATTTTTGAAGACAAACCTGAGCTCGCTAAACAAATCATCGACCGCGCCATCGAATCCATCAAACTCCCCATGGAAGACTACAACCCCGACGGTGCCTACCCCGAAGGCTACAGCTATTGGGGCTACGGAACGAGCTTTAACGTACTGTTTTTGAGCGCCATCAACCGCGCTTTGGGCAGCGAATTTGGGTTGTCGCGAGGGCGTGGTTTTTTGAATACGGGCAGTTATGTGCAGCAGATGGTGGGCACATCGGGCAAAACCTTCAACTATTCCGATGCAGGAAGCGGCTCGGGCGGAATTAACCCCACTTTGTGCTGGTTTGCCGAACGTACCAACGACGCTTCCTTGTTGTTTTTACAGAAAAAAGCGTTTGAAAACATGTCGGCTTCAGTTACCAAAGACCGTATCCTTCCTACGGCGTTGATTTGGGGTAAAAGCCTAAAAATCAGCGCTGCTCCTGCGCCAAGTGCGTTGGCGTGGGTGGGTCAAGGCAAAAATCCCGTCGCGCTCATGCGGACTTCATGGACCGACCCCAATGCGATTTACGTGGGGCTAAAAGCGGGTTCTCCGTCGGTCAACCACGCACACATGGACATTGGGTCGTTTGTAATGGATGCCTTGGGCGACCGCTGGAGCATGGACTTTGGCATGCAAGAATATGAATCGCTCGAATCCAAAGGCGTAAAACTCTGGGGGCGCGAGCAAGAAGCCGAACGCTGGCAGGTATATCGCTACAACAACCTAGCTCACAGCACCTTGGCCTTCGACAATGGTTTTCAACTTGTAGATGGCTACGCCCGAATCACCAGTTTCACCCAACGCCCCGTGTTTTTGAGTGCTACTACGGATATGACATCGGTGTATCGAAATGCGGTAGCAATAGCCAAGCGTGGGCTGGCGATTATCGACCAAAAATACGTGGTGGTAAAAGACGAAATTACGACTTCTGACAAACCAACAGTGGTGCGCTGGGCCATGCTGACCCCTGCGGAGGTACGAATAGGTGCCAACGGTAGCGCCGAGTTGTTCCAAAACGGGAAACGAGTGCAGCTCAGGGTCATGGAACCCGCCAGCGTGACCCTCAAAACGTGGTCAACGCAACCGACGCACGATTACGATGTCCCCAACCCTGGCACGACGCTGGTGGGTTTTGAATTAACGTTGCCCTCCAATACTTCCCAAATCATTAATGTTCAGCTCATTCCCGAGGGAATTTCGGTGAATGAAGATACCAAGATTCCGTCGTTGAAAGACTGGCGACGATAGTTATTCTCCACCCTCACCTCCAATGAAAAAAAACTTTCTTTACGCCATCACATTGGCCTCTTACCAGCTCCTTTGCGCAGCAACGGTACAAGCACAAACCCTCAACCAAACCGATGACGGGTTTCGGGGAATTTGGTATTACATCGGTAAATTAGACAACGAATACATCCACAAATACAGTGGCGGACTGGGAACCTACCCGTCCAACCACAACCCTTTTGCGGTGTATAGTCCGGAGGTAAACAAAACGTTTTTTTGTTACGGCGGAGCTTCCAAAGCCGCCAAACCCAGCCTTCTGCACGAAGTCGCCTTTTACGACCATCAAACAGGACTCGTTTCCCGACCCACCATTGTGCTTGACAAAGCCACCGACGATGCGCACGATAACCCCGTGTTGAACATCGACGCGCAAGGCTACATTTGGGTATTTTCGACTTCGCACGGGGTAGAACGCCCGTCGTACCTTCACCGTAGCCGCAAGCCGTATGACATCAGCGCTTTTGATAAAATAGAAGCTACGTTTGTAAAAAATGGCCAAGAAACGCCCTTCAATAACTTTTCTTACCTGCAAAGCTACTACCAAAAAGGACAAGGTTTTATCCATTTGATGACGCATTATGAACGAGGCGTGCTGAAGTACGGGGCTAAAAAACCGCGCCGCACGATTGGTTTTATAACAAGTTCGGACGGAGTAAAATGGTCAGAAATCAAGAATATTGGCACCATTCAAGAAGGTCATTATCAGACCAGTGGACAGTGGAAAAACAAAATTGGCACCTCATTCAACATGCACCCCGATACCGAAAAAGGGGCTGGACTGGACTATCGGACTAACTTGTATTACGTTGAAACCAAGGACTTTGGCAAGTCGTGGCAAAACGCGCAAGGGAAAAACATGGCACTCCCTTTGGCGACCCCTGCCAACGACGCCTTGGTCAAAGAGTACCAATCATTGGGGTTAAACGTATATATCAACGACGTGGCTCATACCGCCAAAGGCCACCCCGTCATTTTGTACGTCACCAGTAAAGGCCCCGACCCTGGCCCAGCCCAAGGCCCTCATACGTGGCAGGTGGCGGCTTGGAACGGCAAAACGTGGGAGATTCACTCCGTGGCCACCTCCGACCACAACTACGACATGGGCTCGCTGTACATTGATTCCCAAGGCGTTTGGACAATCATTGGCCCCTTAGAAGCAGGCCCTCAGCCATTTGGAACGGGTGGGGAAATAAGTGCGTGGGTAAGTACCAATCAAGGCAAAACGTGGAAAAAACAAGTTTCATTGACGAAAAACAGTGCTTTCAATCACTCATACGTGCGCCGACCGCTCCACGCCCACCCCGATTTCTACGCTTTTTGGGCTGATGGTCACGCGCGTCAGCCGTCGGAATCGTCGTTGTATTTCGCTAATCAGCAGGGGGAAGTATTTCGCCTACCCCGTCAAATGACCACAGAAATGGCCAAGCCCGAACGGGTTTTGGTAACACCTTCCCCAAAGTTTTGACTTTGTCACCTCGGCGAAGACTTTGTCACCTCGACGAAGGAGAGGTCTAACGCTTTCGAGCAGGGTCGGGTTGTGAGCAACCCTCCTCACCGTGCTCGATAGCGCGAGGCTCCGCCTCGTGATAATTATCGAAAGGCTTCTAGCCCCTTGTGAAAGAGCTAGGCCAGAAGCCTTTCAATAGCCAGCACGAGCGGGGACGCTCGCGCCATCAAACGTGCAAAGGGTTGCTCACAACCCGCCCAACTGCCGTTTTTGCCACCTCAACAAACCCTTTGTCACTTCGACGAAGGCTTTGTCACTTCGACGAAGGAGAAGCCTACCACCTATTTGACAAACTTTTGCAGAACTTATACAGTTCGTCTTGAAATAAACTATTCTTTGGGATATATTTACAAAGCGACATAGACACCTGCTTTTTCTCCCTCTGTATCTTCTAATTAGTTTTGGTTTGAACACTTTGCTTGACGTCATATTTCCCATGAAACGGACGAACTTTGGGGATTTTTGCAGGAATGAGAAATGTTTACAATACAGAAAGTGCTGCAAAACTTTTGCATATTTGGGAGTTATGAGGCGGCTTAAAAACGACACTGTGAAAATGAAAAATTACATATTGACAATTTTGACCTTGACTTTTTTCGCTTGCTCTACAAACAACAAATCGACGACTGAAAATTCAAATAGTATGCATAAACTTTATAAACTAATTGGCAACCAGCTTCATTATTGGGAGACTTGGGACAAAGATGAAAAAACTGCAATAGTTCACTGGGGAATTGTTGGTCAACGTGGACAGAGCAAAGAAATTAAGAGCCAACTTTTTTCAAATTTTCGTAAAGCTGTTCAAAAAGAAATTGATAAAAAGCTAAAAGAAGGTTATGCTGAGTTTGACGAAGAAAAAATAGCTTATCTTGAAATTGAATATAAAATTGACGGCTTTGGAACAGAACAAGACCTCGATAAGCGACACAGACTTGAAGAATCTTTAAATGAACTTTTAGGCTGGACTGGACTTGGACACGTTGACGGTGGTAGCATTGGAAGTGGAACAATGGAAGTTGGCTGCGTGGTAGTTGACTTGGTAGTAGCTAAAAAAGTGATTGAAGACAACTTAAAAGGGACTGAGTTTGGTGACTATTCAAGAATTTATCAAATAGACAATGAATAAAAGTCGACCACATAAAACGGGTAGTGACAATTTTGCACCTCGAAATCTCGCACCAGCGCCAAACTTTAGTTTGAATTTCACAAACACTCATTAAACAAACAAATTGACATAATTTTAAGATAATAAAAAATGAATTGCAAAAACTGTAACACCGAAGTAAATTCAAAATTTTGTCCAGACTGTGGACAACCAACAAGTCTGAAAAGAATTGACAGGCATTATATAATTCACGAAATTGAGCACATTCTACATTTTGAACGTGGAATTTTATATACAATTAGAGAACTTATTACAAATCCAGGTCAAAACATAAGAACCTATCTTTCAGAAAATAGAAGCCGACTTGTAAAGCCAGTAATTTTCATTATTATAACTTCTTTAATTTATACCTTGACAAGTCATTTTTTTCATATTAAAGAAGAAGTAATAAACTTTGAAGTTTCGGACAAATCAGCCATTGGAAGTATTTTAAAATGGATGCAAGGACACTACGGATATACAAGTATATTAACAGGAATATTTGTTGCCATTTGGCTAAAAGTGTTTTTCAAAAAGTACGAATATAACTTTTATGAGTTGCTCATCATGCTATGTTTTGTACAAGGAATTTCAATGTTAATTTTTGCTATTTTTGCCTTTTTACAAGGTATTTCTCATTTCAACTTATTAAGTTTTGCAGGAATGCTCGGAGTTGTTTATACGACTTGGGCAATAGGAAATTTCTTTGAAGAAAGAAAAATTGGAAATTATGTAAAAGCATTAATTTCGTTTTTTTTTGGAACAATGACATTCTATATTATTGTCTTTGTAATCGGAATATCAATCGACATGCTAACAAAAAGTTAAAAAAATAAACAACAAGAAAGGATTAAATTGGTTTGTTGCATTTATTGCATTCACATTAGGCTTGAGATTATTTAAACGCTCCCCGTTAGCGCGAGGCTTCATTCTTCCCAAACGTTTTTGACCTCTCCTTCGTCGAGGTGGCAAATTTAGCACTTTCGGAAAGGGTCGGGTTGTGAGCAACCCTCCTCACAGCGCCCGATAGCGCAAGGCTCTGCCTCGTGATAATTATAGAAAGGCTTCCAGCCCTTTTGTGAAAGAGCTAGGCTCAAACCTATCAAGCGTTTTTGACCTCTCCTTCGTCGAGGTGACAAATTTAGCACTTTCGAGAAAGGTCGGGTTGTGAGCAACCCTCCTCACAGCGCCCGATAGCGCGAGGCTCTGCCTCATGATAATTATCGAAAGGCTTCCAGACTTTTTATGAAAGAGCTAGGCTTAATCCCTACCGAACGTTTTTGATCTCTCCTTCGTCGAGATGACAAAGCCTCCGTCGAGATGACAAAGCCTCCGTCGAGGTGGCAAATTTAGCACTTTCGGGAAGGGTCGGATTGTGAGCAACCCACCTCACGGAGAATTACTGCAAAATCTGAATCACATTGACGGGGCAGGCGGCGGCGGCTTGCTGGTTTTGAGGAAGTTCGTCTTCTGAAAGCGAAATTTGGTAAATCCCTTTTTTCTCTTTCGCTCCCAACAGAACTGCTTTTCCGTCTTTTTTTGACATGCGCCAGCGCTCATAGGCAATTTCTACGCAGGCATTGCAGCCAATACAACGGTTTCGGTAGTGAAAGACTTTAAACATCGCTGCTAACCACCTTATAAAGTTTATCGGAAGGTCTAATTTTTTCAGGAATCCGAATCGCTACCGTATTTCCTTTACTAGCTTTATCGACAGATGCTCCCGTATCGAGGCGAATTTCTTCCACCGTGGTTTCTACGTAACCCGTGGTAGGCCCCGTCACAATCAGCTTATCTCCTACTTTAACATCGTGGCTTTCAAGCACAAACTCCCCTACTCCTACCCGCTCAAAGTACTTCACACCCTTACCAATGTACAGTTTTTTCTGCGTAGCCACCGAGCCGTATTGATTGCTCCATTCGCCCATTGTACGGCCGAGGTAATACCCATCCCAAAAACCACGATTGTAAACCGTCGTAAGGCGTTCCTTCCAATCCGTTATTTTTTCGGGGGTATAGGTGCCGTTTTCAATGGCGTCCACGGCTTCGCGGTAGCACTGAGTTGTGGTATAAACGTAGTCAGCCGCGCGGCCACGTCCCTCAATCTTGAGTACGCTTACACCCGCCTCGATGATTTTGTCCAAAAAGTCGATGGTACACAAGTCTTTGGCCGACATAATGTACTCATTATCAATCTTTAGCTCGATATCTTCTTCGTCGGTCACAACGTACTCGCGGCGGCAGTTTTGAATACACGCCCCACGGTTGGCGGAAGCATTGTGGGAATGCAAACTCAAATAACATTTACCCGACACCGCCATACAAAGGGCACCGTGCGCAAAAATCTCAACCTGTACCAGCTTCCCCGACGGCCCCGTGATTTGGTTCCGCTCAATGGCTTTTACCATATCGCCCACTTGCTTGAGCGTAAGCTCGCGCGCCATCACGACCACATCGGCGTAGTCGGCATACAGCTCCACGGTTTCAATGTTTGTAATGTTCGATTGGGTCGAAATATGCAATTCCATTCCTTTCTTGCGACAGTAATTCATCACCGCCAAATCAGAAGCAATCACCGCCGTAATGCCCGCCTCCTTGGCTTGGTCGATGATACGACGCATAAGCGAAATGTCGTGGTCGTAGATAATCGTATTGAGCGTAATGTAGCTTTTTACGTTGTTTTCTTTACAAACACGCGCCACTTCAGGGAGGTCTTCGACGGTAAAGTTGTTGGTTTGGCGCGCCCGCATGTTGAGCTGTTCAACGCCAAAATACACCGAATTAGCCCCCGCTTTTATGCCTGCCATCATCGATTCCCGCGAACCCGCAGGGGCCATTATTTCGATAGTTTGCTTCGTTGCCATTGGTCAAAAAATGAAATAGTACAAATCGGCCACAAAGGTAACGTTTTTGTCGGAACCGTTAAATCACCCGTTTGAGCGCAAATTCGGCCACAACGAGGCGTCCATTCCGCCGTACGACGAGTTGAACCTCCTTGCCTTCTTTGTGCTGTAGCGTTCGATAAATCTCTGAAAGTGAGAGGGTTTCCACTGGCTCGTGGTTGACCAATAGCAGCTGATCTCCTATCTGTAATCCTGCTTGGTGAGCGGGTGAATTTTCGGTAATACTTTCGATAAAATAGTGACGAAAATCATCTCCTTTGGCCCGAAGATCGATGCCACTCATGTCATGTTCAAACTTCTGGTTTAAAAATCGACGAACAGGTTTAAGAACGATGTAGCCTTCTTCATAATTGAACGTTACCTTGAACCGTCGCAAAAACTCGCCTCCGAGGTTGCCGTGACGCTGCGGGGCTTTTGGCGACAGTTTGATGCCCAACGAACTGCTATCGGGGAAAGTGGCGAGTACGTCGTTGAGTTCGTACTGACCAATGCGGACTTTGGACAGGCGTCCAATGTGTCCGTTGATTTCGCCCCCCAACCCTACTCCTAGTTGCGCTTTGATTACTTTTTGGGGCAATTGGAGCTGAGAGGCGGCGGTATTGAGCATCAAAGCGTGTCCTGCACCCGTATCAAGCACCACCCGAATGGGCAACTCTTGGTTGTTGGAAACCACCGTCACGGCATCTAAGTAGGGCTTAGAGCGTTCGATGACAATGGGCAGCTTACTGCCTTTCCGAGCCGTGTATTTATATTTTGAAGGAATAGTCAGGGTTAACTCTTGGGTCTGAAAATCAATGGTGACGACAAACTTGCTAAAAAGCTCATAACCAAAAATTCCATGAATCTGAGTCCCCACAAGCTCCGAAAGCCGCAACACATCGTCGTCCAGTACGACGATGGTTTGTTTCAGCCCCCGCATCTGTCCCATCGTAAAGGTATTTCCGATGGTGACATCGGCGCTGATGGGCTGCCCTCCGCCAATGCCTTCAATGGCCATTTTTCGTACCGACTTCATCCCGAGTCGGTGGGCAACCTCTGTATTAGTAAGCATCATGGAGCTAACACCCGTATCCAGAATAAAACGCAAGGTATCGGAAGCATTGATTTTGACGGGCACAACAATCAAATTGGAATGTAATTCAAACGGAATGCGGGCTACGTTTTTTCCACGAATGAGGTGAAAACCGTGGATGTCTTCTTCTTTCTTGAGAGTTCTGGCCAAACCACTGATACTCTGCACCAACAGTACACAACAAAGCAGGCAATAAGTGATAGATTTCATGGAAAGGAGGGTTTTTGGTGAACGAAAATTGGCTGTAATCTTTCCCATGAAATTACACAAAAAACAAAATCGGCGCATCCCCCCAAAATGGTGTTTTTTGGAAAAATGCCCCGATTTTTATCCCCCAAAAAAGGGGATTTTATATTAATTTGTCTTTGACCGCTTTTTTCAGCGCTTCCGTCTTGTTGGTGACGTGTAATTTTTGGTAAATATTCCGAATGTGCGTTTTTACCGTTTCGACACTGATAAACAATTCGTCGGCAATCGAATGGTAGGTTTTTCCTTTGGCCAGCAGGGTCAAAACGTCGGTTTCCCGATCAGAAAGTGGCGAATTTAAGTTTCTTTGAAACGATTTGACCACCAAAGAGGCAATCTTAGAACTCATCGGAGCGCCACCCGTTAGTACCTCGTCAATGGCGTTCAAAAGGCGAATGTGATCGGTATCTTTTGTCAAATAACCCGACGCACCCGCACACAATGCCTCAAACACAAGTTTGCTGTCTTCGTGGACGCTAATCACCAAAATAGTGGTAGAAGAACGCTCGCGCAAGATCCGTTTGATGCCTTCAATGCCGTGCATTCCTGGCAATTCTAGGTCAATCAAAACCAGCTCAGGCGCGTCTTTTCGCAAATTCTTTAAGGCATCCATGCAGTTGGTGTAGGTATTTACCACCCTAAACCGCTGTTGGCTTCCGATGATGAGCGCCAAGCCATCTTTGACCGCTTCGTTGTCTTCAATGACCGTAATTTTTGTAACGTTATTCATTATACGTTTTTTGTTTAGGCCCCCTATTTCTACCGAATTTTGGGGGAGGCTGTTTTAGTAGGAATCGTACCCGTCAGTGTCAGCGATGTTCCCGAAGGAACGCGCGGCGCAATCACGAGCGAGCAATGAATTTTTTCGGCGCGTTGGCGCATGTTATTAAGCCCTTTGTGATAACCATCGGTGGGAAAAACAATCCCACAACCATCGTCTTCCAAAGAGAAAGAGACGTTTCGTCCTTGAAGGGTTGCACAAAAGTAGATATTTTGACAATGCGCATGTTTAATACAGTTGGTTAGAGCTTCTTTAAAAATCATAATAACCTGAATACTCCAACCAGGCGGTAAGGTTACATTTTCGAGCTCAAAAGGTATAGTGGTGTTGGAATGAAACCGTATGGTGGTATCTTGAAGCAAGTTTTCGCCAAAATCTTTGATGTACAAAACAAGCTCTTTGACGAGGTTGCTTTCAGGGTCAATCGCCCAAATAAAATCTTTGGTATCCCGAAATAACCGCACCACATTTTTCTCAATTTCCCCCACAATTCTTTTTTCTTCGTTGCCCGTTTCTCTGCTTTCGTACCTAAGTTTAAGAACACTCGACTGCATCCGAATGGCCGCAAGCCGATTACCCAGTTCGTCATGAAAATCCTGCGCCAACTGCACCCGAATGGCCGCCTCAGCTTCTTGCTTGAGCTTTTCATAGGCCAACACCCGCCGCGTACGGTACTGAATATAAAGCTGTTGGGCTAAACCTACTGATGCAATCAAAAGGCTAATCATCAAGGCAATAAACCAAGAACGCTGATAAAAAGGCGGCACAATCTCAAAGGCATACACGGCCGTTTCTCCCCAGCGATTATCCCCTAAAGATGCACGAACTTTGAACCGATACTTGCCTGGGTTCAGATGCGAGTAAACAACACTGGTCTGCTCCGTAGGGCCCAGCCACGCTTCATCCTCGCCTTCGAGTTGGTATTGGTACCTGACAAGATCAGGATGGCTGTGATTAATAGATATAAAACTGATTTTAAGCTGATTACGGGCATGAGGGAGCGATAACTCATTGGGTACGTTATACCAAGTATCTTTACTTTTGGCAAATCGAACCAAGTTTGTAGTGTCAAACGGGGATTTAACTTCGGTAAAGTGGACTTTCTGCGTTGCTGGCAAACGGCGTGTTGGGTTTTCTCGGTAATGAAAAATTCCTTTGATGGTGCCAATCCAAAAGTCACCGTTCGGGCTTACGTAAGCCGTATTGGCGTTGGTTTCACGGGCCGTAAATCCGTCGGTTTCGTTAAAGTGCCGAATAGAAGCGATGCGGAATTGCGCATCCAACGTCAAAAGGTCAATCCCCCGTTCTGTACCTATCCAAAGCCGCCCTTTTTGGTCAAAACTCGTATTGTAAATAAGGTTAGAACATAACCCTTGCTTGACGGTAAAAAAGCGTTTTTGTTTGGTTTTGGGATCAAAAACAACCACCCCATCTTCAAAACTACCCAAGGCCAACAGCCCGTCGTGGCGCTGCGCCATACTCAATGCAGGAAATGAAGCAATTTCTTTATCATACTGAAAATCAGAAACTTTACCATTTCCAACAACATTCAACCCCCTTGGCCCCGCCGTCAACAGCTCGCCCGATTGCAACAACAGCGTGCGCCTCACAAAACTGCCTTTTAGTCCTTCTTTGGAGTGAAAATGCTGGAACGATTTTCCATCGTACAATAAAACGCCGTTTGAGGTACTTATCCAAACGTCCTTCCCTTTACCCGCTTGCATAAACAGCGTAACGCCTTGGGACGAAATATATTCGTCGAGGGCAAAATATGTCACCTTATCGGTTTGTACTTTATAAACCCCTGGGCCCGCCAAACCTACCCACACATTCCCTTCATTATCAACGGATAAGCAGTTAACCCTTTTGTGTTGAAGAGGCAATGGAACGGGCAAAGGTCGGCTGGTTTTAGTATCCACGACGTCTAGTCCTCCGTCAAAATAACTCACCCACAGCCTCCCCTCAGGCGACAACGCCAAGGACGAAATCGTGTTCCCGTGCAAGCCTGTTTGTTCATTAAGGCTCGTAAAAGCAGGGTTGGTAAACTTATACACGCCGTCGCCGTCGGTCGTAAACCAAAGGTTGCCTTCACGGTCTTCGAGCAGTCCACGAACCATAAAGTTGGAAAAGCCATTGTCGGCATTAAACCGTAAGATGTTTCCTTGCTGATACCGCAACGCCCCCATCGACAACCCCATCCAAATACTACCGTCGGACGCTTCGGTCATTTCGTGGACAATGTCATGGCTAATGGGCGTCAGTACCGAAGGTGTTTTTGTGTTTGTGGTAAAAACACCTTCGTCAGTACCTAGCCAAAGA
This sequence comes from Runella limosa DSM 17973, assembly GCF_000482465.1. GTDB lineage: Bacteria > Bacteroidota > Bacteroidia > Cytophagales > Spirosomataceae > Runella > Runella limosa. The sequence goes on along the minus strand of NZ_KI519427.1, from coordinate 185,282 downwards.
AGCCCTTGATTATCAAAGAGAATACTTCGTAGTACCAACGCTGGAGAAAAATTATAGCGGCGAAATAATCCTTTGGGAGTCACCTCAAAAATCTCTCCGCTGTAGGTCGAAACCATAAGTTTTCCATCGGGAGTCACCGACATATCACTAAAAAAAGAGGGTCGGTCGGAGCTATTTTTTTTCAAAAATTGAAGACTGTCCCCCAGTAGCAAACCCAATTGGCTAGCGTTACAAATGGCATAAACATTGCCTTTGGTATCGCCAATGACCGACGAAACAGTGTAGGGCTCGCGGTCGGATGTCCGCACGGGGCGGGTGCGTTGTCCATCGTAAATCGACAATCCAAACGGCGTCCCCATGTACATGGTACCCTTGGTGTCGATTTCGAGCGATAAAATATTGTTGGCGGGCAGGTTATCTTCTTTTCGGTAGGTCGTAAAATGTTTTCCATCAAAGCGCGAAAGACCGCCCCCCCGAGTTGAAAGCCAAATATAGCCCAAGCGGTCTTGTTCGATGTCGGTGACTTGCGACTGCCCCAACCCCGAAAAGATGTCGTAGTGCTGAAAATGATACACCTGCGCTACGGACGTGCGCACCACCCACATGACCAACAAGAGCCCAATCCGTCCCTTGGTCCACCTTTGTTTCCCTATCATTTCATGACTGAAATTTTATAAAATGAAGTGTACAAAAATACGTTTTTTTTTGTTTTCCCTACATTTTTGTCATTCCGTTCACTTTTGCCGTTCCGAGCTCTGTCATTCCGACGTTAGGAGGAATCCATATCGACGAAGGTTACGTGGTGATAGCCCTCTGCTCCAGTAGCCTGGTTCTACCGTCGGGTTGACAAAAATTTTAAAGTCAATATTTCATTAAAAGTCGTCAAAAAACCTCCATCGTTCTATTGGTACATATTGTAATTTTGGCCATTGAACTTGACAAAGCTAAAATCAAAAATATCCAAACAATGAGCAACATTACGATTGTAGGCGGAGGCGTAAGCGGCCTTTTTTCGGCCTACTACCTTCAGCAAGCAGGCCACAAAGTCGCTATAATTGAACAGGGCAACTTCAGCGACGGCTGTTCGTTTGGCAACGCTGGGATGATTGTACCGAGCCACATCGTACCATTGGCCCAACCAGGCATGATTTCCAAAGGGCTTCGCTGGATGCTCAAGTCAACAAGTCCATTTTACGTCAAACCAAGATTAAGTTGGGACTTAATGCGTTGGGGAATGTTGTTTTGGAAACATTCGACTGAAGAACACGTACAGCGCTCTATTCCAGTATTGAGAGACATGAGTTTGTTGAGTAAACAACTGTTTCAAGAACTCGCCGCTACCAACGAGGTGGACTTTGGGTGGCATGAGCGCGGGTTGTTGATGTTGTACAAAAACGCCGATACCGAACACGAAATGGCCGAAGAAGCCGCAATCGCCAACAAAGCAGGCATTGTAGCCGAAGTACTCGACGGACGCCAAGTGCAACACCTTGAACCCGACGTGAAGGTGGACGTACGCGGGGGAGTCTATTACCCAGGCGATGCACACATTACCCCTAATTTGCTCATCAAAAATTTGGTTGGTTATCTCCGAGCCCGAGGCGTCGCTTTCCACGAAAACCAAGAAGTGACAGATTTTGAGAAAAATGAAAAAAAAATAACGGCTGTCTTGACCCGTACGGGAAAATTTGAAGCAGAGGAATTGGTGATAGCCGCAGGAGCATGGTCGCCCGTGTTGAGTGAAAAGTTGGGCATTTCGTTGCCCCTACAGGGCGGAAAAGGCTACAGTTTTATGCTAAAAAATACAATCAACAATATCCACGTCCCAGCCATTATGTTAGAAGCACGCGCCACGGCCACACCGATGGGCAACGATTTGCGTTTTGCGGGAACGCTCGAAGTGGCGGGAACGGATTTGAGTATAAATATGAACCGAGTGCGGGGAATTGTGCAAGGAATCAACAATTATTACCCCGAAATTGAAGTACAACTCCCTGAAAAAGAGAAGGTTTGGAGCGGACTACGTCCGTGTTCACCCGACGGTATTCCGTACGTGGGTCGCGTCGAACATTTTGATAACCTTACCCTCGCCACAGGCCACGGAATGATGGGAATTAGCCTTGGGCCTGCCACGGGTAAGCTGGTGTCGGAGATTGTGACCCATGAACCTACCAGTATGAATATGCAACCTTTTGCACCGTTGCGTTTTTCTTAACAGTCAAACCTCCCGAAAGTTTTGAACCTCCCGAAAGTTCAAAACTTTCGGGAGGTTTGAGCAGATTAGTTATTTGAATGCGGCATTGATTTTTTCTTCTCCAAATAAAGCGCCCATTGCTCGGGAGTCAGAATTTTTTGATACTTGGCTTCGCGTTCAGTCCACCACGTATCTACCAATTTACGAATATCTTGCAACTCTTGCTGTGTAGGACGGGTATTAGCGTGGGTTTTCATAAACGCCTCTTGATAGTCCATCATACGCAAACAATAATCCAAATTTACCGTTTCGACCGAAATCTCCTGGTCTTCGTTTAATTTCAGTTTTTTCTTCATCCATTTGGTTTGGTCTTCGGCCATTTTGTCCGAAGTAAGCGCCTTTGGAGGTGGATTCGGCGTTTGAGGAAGTCGGCCACCATAGCCTCCTCGCCCGTAGCCATCATATCCATACTGCGCCATTGAACTAACACTTACAAATAGCAGCGCAACGAGAAAAAAAAGCTTCATATTCATCGTAATCGTTTTTATAAAAAGTGACTGATAAAGTACTTGTATCAATTTATTTCCAAAAATAAATCGAAAAAACAAACCCACCACATTTCTTGCACAATTTCTCAAAATGGCGTGTTTTTAAACTGCTACTGTCTTTTTTTGTACAAATCCTTGACAATCCTGCCTGACCGTCCTACATTTGTGGCATCAATTTGTACAATTCTTCGTGAAAACACAGAGCTACGCCTTTTTTCGACATCGTCACTTCCACGCCTGCGGGCGAGCGTAGAACCTTTTTATTTAAGTTTTTCACATTTTTCAATGGTCTCGTGGTTGTCTTGAAGACGAAATGGAACCTACACCCACTGTTAAACACAAACAATTCATGTTACGTATTGCCATTCAAAAATCGGGACGTTTGAGCGACGATTCCATTAAATTATTTAAAGAATGTGGTATCCGTTTTGAAAGCGGTTCGACGGGTAAACTCAAGTCTCTTTCGACCAATTTCCCTGCGGAGTTTCTTTTTCTTCGCGACGACGATATTCCAGGTTACGTGGAAGACGGCGTAGCTGACTTGGGTATTGTGGGCGAAAACGTACTCGTTGAGTCGAGCAAAAACGTACGTGTCGTTCACCAATTAGGCTTCTCAAAGTGCCGCCTCTCGTTGGCGATTCCGCGCAGTACGCAGTGGAACGGTGTTCAAGACCTTCAAGGGCGCGGTATTGCGACTTCTTATCCACGGATTTTAGGAAATTATCTCCAAGAACACGGCGTAAAAGCTGAAATCCACGAAATCAGTGGTTCGGTCGAAATCGCGCCAAGTATCGGTTTGGCCGATGCTGTTTGTGACATTGTTAGCTCAGGTAGCACCCTGTTGAGCAATGGTTTGAAAGAAGTAGAAGTAATTTTCAAATCAGAGGCTGTGTTGATAGGAAGCCAGCAATTATCGAACGAAAAACAAGTAATTTTGGAAAGCCTCTTGTTCCGAATCAATGCCGTCCAAGCAGCCCAAAGCAACAAATACATTGTTCTTAATAGTCCCGTTGAAGCCATCGACCAAATTGCGGCTTTGCTTCCAGGTATGAAAGCCCCTACGGTCGTTCCTTTGAAAACGGAAGGATGGGTGTCGTTGCATTCGGTGATTAATGAAAACGATTTTTGGACTAACATTGTCAAAATCCGCGAAGCAGGCGCTGAGGGAATCTTGGTTATTCCGATTGAAAAGATGATTTACTAACAAGTTTCAAAACGAGTTATCTGTCACTATGCAAATTATTCCTTTTCCTAAAAAATCAGATTGGCCTGCTTTGTTGGCACGACCAACGCAAAGCATTGCCAATATTGAGAAAGCTGTAGCGCCTATTTTGGAGAAAGTCCGCACCGAAGGTGATGCTGCCATTCGAGCATTGACTTTGCAGTTTGATAAAATAAAACTTGGGGAGATTGCCATGCCCCAAGCTACCATCGACGCGGCGGAGACACTACTTTCGGAAGAGTTGAAGGCGGCGATTCGGCAAGCGTACCAAAACATCCGCACTTTTCACGAGGCGCAACACCAACCCGTGCAGAAAATCGAGACGATGCCAGGCGTTACTTGTTGGCGCAAAAGCGTGGGCATTGACAAGGTCGGTTTGTATATTCCAGGTGGGTCGGCACCCTTGTTTAGTACGGTACTAATGTTGGGCGTACCTGCCCAATTGGCGGGCTGCCGCGAGGTCGTTCTATGTACACCAAGCGACCACCCTGCTATCTTGTACGCGGCCCAGCTGGTGGGAGTAACAAAGATATTTCGCGTAGGTGGTGCACAAGCCATTGCGGCGATGGCCTACGGAACAGAGACAGTACCAAAGGTGTATAAAATCTTTGGACCTGGTAACCAATACGTGACAGCGGCAAAAATGTTATTGGCCAAAGAAGGCGTTGCAATAGACATGCCCGCAGGGCCGTCGGAAGTAGCAGTATATGCCGATGCTACAGCTTTGCCGTCGTTTGTAGCTGCCGATTTATTGTCGCAAGCCGAGCACGGGGCCGACAGTCAAGTGTTGTTGGTATCGACGGACAAAAAGTTTTTAGCCGCAGTCAACCTTACTTTATCGACGCAGTTGGAAGCCCTACCGCGCAAAGAACTGGCTCGCCAAGCGATTGAAAACAGTAAGGCGATTTTGGTAGAAACCCAAGAAGAAGCCATTGAGCTTCTAAACGAATACGCGGCGGAACACTTGATTTTGAGCGTGGAAAACGCCGAAGCAGTAAGCGAACAGATTTATAACGCTGGCTCGATTTTTTTAGGAAATTATACGCCCGAATCTTGCGGAGACTATGCGTCGGGTACTAACCATACCTTGCCAACCAACGGTCACGCGCGGGCATACAGCGGGGTGTCGCTAGATAGTTTTGTAAAAAAGATTACGGTTCAGCACATTACCCCCGAAGGGCTTAAAGAACTTGGCCCAACCGTGGAAGCCATGGCCGAGGCCGAATCGCTTCAAGCGCACAAACGCGCAGTGAGTCTGCGATTGAGTAGTTTGAAGTAATGCACAGTTATATCATATTTACGAATTTCAACTAAGTGGGCAACCGCTTTTTAAATACAATGACATTTGATTTAGCTTCGATTCTGCGTCCACACATTTTGAATTTGGTACCTTATTCCTCAGCGCGTGATGAATATACGGGAAAAGAAGGTATATTTTTGGATGCCAACGAAAACCCGTATCAATCGGTGAACGGGCAGCAATGGAACCGCTATCCTGATCCTTACCAATGGGCTATTAAGGAAAAACTTGCTTCTATCAAAGGGGTTCGTCCTAGTCAAATATTCTTAGGAAATGGCTCTGACGAACCGATAGATTTGCTCGTTCGCGCCACTTGTACCCCGCGCGAAGACAATATTCTCATCATGCCGCCTACTTATGGTATGTATCAGGTGAGCGCTGATATTAATGATGTTCCCATTGTTAAAGTACCTCTGACGCCTGATTTCCAAATTGATACCGAAAAAGTGTTGGCAGCCGTTACGCCAAATACTAAAATTATTTGGATTTGCTCTCCCAACAATCCCAGCGGAAATTTGGTGAAAAGAGAGGCTATTTTGACCATTCTAACCCATTTTTCAGGATTGGTCGTGGTGGATGAAGCTTATATTGATTTTGCCGAACTTCCCGAAAGTTTAGAACTTTCGGGAAGTTCGACGGTCTCTTTTACCAACGAATTGAACAATTACCCCAATCTTATCGTACTTCAAACGTTTTCTAAAGCCTGGGGTTTGGCTTCGTTGCGACTAGGAATGTGCTTTGCGTCGGAAGAAATCATCAAGGTGTTGAATAAAATCAAACCGCCTTACAACCTCAGTGGGGCTACTCAAGCGATTTTATTGGAAGCACTTGATTTTGTAGAAACCAAAAATCAGCTAGTGAAAGATATTTTGGTTGAAAGACAGAGGTTAGCGCAGGAGTTGGTTGTCATACCTACAGTGAAGCACATTTATCCCTCAGATGCCAATTTTTTATTGGTAAAATTTGAGAAAGCCAAGCAGCTCTTTGATGATTTAATTGAACAAAAAATTATCGTCCGCGACCGCTCGAAAGTAACCCTTTGCGAAGATTGCTTACGCATAACGGTTGGAACAAGCGAGGAAAATAATGTACTATTGGAAGCGTTAAAAAAACTAAGCGAACAATAATCCATGGAAGAATTTGTCAGTGATGTATCAAAACAATCGTTCCCCATTTCCGACAAAGTAGTGGGAGGATACATTACAGGTTCGCTGTACGAATTTATCCGTTCTGAGCATCCCGACTTTACCAAAAATAGTTCGTTGTCGATTGCCGAGCTGAACGAATTGCGGCAAAAGTACATTTCGAGTTGTTTGATGAAGGATGGACAAAAATTGTCGAAGTTGCAAAAAGACTTTACCAAGTCGTTACACAAGTTGCAAAGTCTGACAAAAACGGTAGAAGAAACTGACTTTTCTGATTTGACCCTGGGACAACGTGTTGCCGATAAAGTAGCTACGTTTGGCGGAAGTTGGACATTTATTCTTTCATTTGCTTTTTTTATCACTGTATGGATAAGTGTAAATATATGGGTTTTAGCATCCAAACCATTTGACCCGTATCCATTTATTTTGTTAAACTTGCTGCTGTCGTGTTTGGCCGCCTTACAAGCTCCTGTGATTATGATGAGTCAAAATCGGCAGGAAGAAAAAGACCGAGAGCGCGCAAAAAAAGACTTTTTAATCAACCTCAAGTCTGAATTAGAAATCAGGTTGTTGCACGAAAAAGTTGACCATCTGATTATGCACCAGCAACAAGATTTACTTGAAATTCAGAAAATTCAAGTCGAAATGATGGATAGTATTATCCAAAAAATAGAGCATATCAACAAAACTTCAAACCCATGAAAAAAGCCATTATTACGCTCATCTTTGTTCAATGCGTTGCGTTTGCCTCGCAAGCACAGTACAACAATTGGGCCATTGGATTTCAACTAGTTGAACCCTCTGGACTTAACCTCCGAAAGTACTATGGCGACAACAAGGCGTTGGATGTTTCGTTTGGAACGTATGGACTTTTCTACGGTCGCGACCGCAAATACCGTAAAGGTTTTTACCAAAATGCAGGCTTTTCTTTGCGCGTAAATCACCTTTGGCATACAGCTTTGTTCAAAAAAGAACAACTCAGAGCGTATTACGGTTTTGGAGGACAAATCAACTCCCGCCGTTATTATTTCGACTCCCGAAATGCACCAGGGACGAAAGAATTTACCAACTCCATTTCACTGGGTGGCTCAGGATTGGCGGGTACCGAATATTTTGTATCCAATAGCCCCTTATCTTGTTTCCTAGAAGCAGGGGCATACGTCGAAATTCTCCCTGGAATATTCTTTGTGCATCCTCAAGCAAGTTTGGGCGTGAGGTTTAATTTCTAATTTCCGTCTGACTGTCGTCTGACGGAGTCACCTTGGTCAGACGATAGTCAGACCAAAAGTTTACCTGATAGCCTCTTAGCAATCGCAGTCGGTCTGACTGTCGTCTGACCTAACGGAGGCGGAGTTTGAGCTTGGCTATTTCTGAGGCGGGAGCTTCTCTTTCGTATAAAATCTTGTACGTGGCTTCTGTTATCGGCATTTCTACGCCGTATTGTTTATTCATTTCGTAAATGCTGTTGACCGCATAATAGCCTTCAGCAATCATTTTCATCTCCATTTGGGCAGATTGCACACTATAGCCGCGCCCAATCATGTTGCCAAAGGTACGGTTACGGCTAAATTGTGAATACGCCGTTACGAGTAAATCTCCCAAGTAAGCCGATGCGCTCAAATCGCGTTCGCGGGGGTCAACGGCATCGACAAATCGTTTGATTTCTTGCATGGCATTAGATACCATAACGGCCTGAAAATTATCGCCGTAACCTAAGCCATGACTGATGCCACAAGCCAATGCCACGATATTTTTCATCACAGCGGCATATTCTACGCCGTACAAATCCGCGAGTGGATTCGCCGTCACGAAGGAACAACTCATGAGCTGGGCAAAATCAGCCGCACAAGCTTCGTGGGTTGACGCAATGGTCAAATATGATTGTTTCTCTAAAGCCACTTCTTCGGCATGACAAGGCCCCGCAATGACACACATTTGATCAATGGGAACGTGAAAATGCTCTTCTACCCAATCAGTTACCAAAATATGACGTTGAGGAATCATCCCCTTGATGGCTGAAACAACTCGTTTTCCTTCAAAATGTTTGGGAGTCAGTGCCGCCAGAGGTTCTTGGACAAAAGCGGCAGGAATGGCCAAAATCACGTAATCGGCGCCGTTGAGGACATCGGTTATTTTGGTAAACGTCTTGACCTTGCGCGGACTAAGGCGGACATCGCGCAGATAATCAGGATTATAATGATGTTTTCGAATGTGTTCTACGGCCGCACGGTCGCGAAGCCACCAACGAATCGAAACGTTGTTTTCAGAAAGAATTTTAATAATAGCGGTGGCCCAGCTGCCTCCACCTATTACGGCGATTGATGTCATTTTTTGGGGTCTTGGTTCCTTCGTTTGTGGCGCAAACTTGCGAAAAAACTCTCAGCTTTGCACAGTTATCCCCAACTTTCTACCTACTTCTCGCAGCCGCAGCCCTTTCCACATCCCGACTTTTTGGGACTGAGTTCTTTACGGATTTGATTTCCCACGTATCCTACCGCACCGATAAAAAGCACCCCAATCAAGATGGTTTCAAACATGGCGTTATTGTTATTAGTTTTGGCAAAAATGATATAAATAACTTTCGTAAAAAACGCCTTTTTGCGTAATTGCGTTCCAGACGACCCTTTTGAACCTAACTTTTATGAAAACTCCTACTTCGGAAGCTGTTTCGCTTCGCCCGCTTGTCAGCTTACCCGTAATTGTGGCCGCTTTGGGCTATTTTGTGGACGTATATGACTTATTGGTATTTAACATTGTGCGCGTACCTAGTCTCAAAGACATGGGGCTTTCACCCGAAGAGGTGTCGCTCTTGGGCGGAAAAATCTACAATTGGCAGCAAGCAGGGCTACTTGTTGGTGGAATTTTGTGGGGAATTTTGGCCGACAAACGTGGACGTTTATCCGTTTTATTTGGCTCTATTATCATGTATTCCTTCGCAAATATTCTGTGCGGCTTTGTACAATCGCCCGATGTCTATGCCCTGTTACGTTTTGTGGCAGGCGTTGGGTTGGCGGGAGAACTGGGTGCAGGGCTGACCTTAGTCGCCGAAATTTTACCCCAACGTTTGCGCGGCTACGGTTCGTCGATTGTGGCAAGTGTAGGGCTACTGGGAGCCGTTGTAGCATTTCTAACCAATAACCTATTCGACTGGCGAACTACTTATTTTGTGGGCGGTGGCTTAGGGCTAGTTTTGTTGTTGATGCGGGTAGGATTATTGGAATCGGGAATGTTTGAAAAAGCCAAAGTATTACCATCAAAGCGAGGGAGCATGTTGTCATTTTTCACCGATAGCCCACGTTTTTGGAAATATATGCGCTGCATTGGCGTGGGTGTACCTACCTATTTTGTGATTGGTATTATGGCCACTTACGGCAATGAATTTGGGGCGGCGTTGGGAGTTCAGCCCGACATTGTAGCAGGAAAATGCGTCATGTACGTGTTTATTGGAACGGTCATTGGCGATATGTTCAGTGGCATATTAAGTCAATGGCTCCAATCGCGCAAAAAAGCGATTGGCGTAATGACGACCATGACCCTCATTGGCATCACTGTGTATCTGTACGGCGGTATCCAAACGGCCAGCTCTTTTTATGCACTTTGTGGCGTACTTGGCTTTTCGATTGGCTACATTGCCATGTTTTTGACCGCAACCGCCGAAAGTTTTGGCACCAACCTTAGGGCAACGGCAACTTCAACCGTTGCTAATTTTGTGCGAGCTACTACTTTATTAACTTTACCCCTGTTTCAAACGCTTAAATCTAGCCTAGGTGTCATAACGGCGGGGGCGTTGGTAGCGGCGCTTTGCTTTTTGATTGGGTACATTTCTTTATACTTTATGGAAGAAACGTTTCACAAAAATTTGGATTACGTAGAATAAAAAATCGGGCGGACCACTAATGGTTCGCCCGACTGTTTTCTGGCTGTTTGAAAATGATGTAAGGATAGAAATTACTGAATAACTTCTCCTTGGATGTTGAGGGTAACGGCGCCACCTTCAGCATTTGATTCTACGGTCACAGTTTTGTTAAATGAACCCGCAGCGGCAGCGTTGAAGGTCGCTTTGATGGTTCCAGAAGCTCCTGGCATAACGGGCTCTTTGGGATATTCTACCCCTGTGCAACCACACGAACCATACGCTTTTCCGATAATCAACGGTGCTTCGCCTTTGTTGGTAAACTTAAATTCGGCCGTCACAGGCTTACCTTGTTTGATTTTTCCAAAGTTGTGATTGGTCTCTACCCAACCAAAAGCCGCCAACCATACATTGGCAAAAACGAGGGTAGTAGCAAAGAACATCGTTAGAACTGAGAGAAAAGTTACTTTTTTCATGGTAGTACGTTTTGTTTTAAGTGAATAAATGTGTTGTCGTTTGACGATTCAAAAGTACTTGGTCAATTTGGTACTCGCTGTTAACAAAAACTGAACGTTTGTTAATGCTTTGTTAATAACTTCAAAAGAATCTGACGAAAGCGTTACTTTCGTATGAGATTTTCTACTAATATTGAAGTTAGTACATTTTTAACCTAAAAACGTGCGAAAGCACCATGTCCAGAAACACGATTCGCCTTCTAATCATTTTGTCCACTCTATCCATCATCGGAGTGATCATCACTCAGATATATTGGGTGCGTAAGGCATTAGACATGCGCGAACGTCAGTTTAACCAACGCGCCCACGTAGCTTTGCAGGAAGTAGCCAATGACCTCTCGAAACTCAACGGCGTCATGTTACACAACAACCCTGTAGAGCAATTGTCGTCCAATTATTTTTTGGTCAATACCAACGCCATGGTGGACCCCGCTTTGGTGGAACATTACCTTAAAAACCGCTTTCAACAAAACGCCATCGTAAGCGACTTTGAAGTGGGAATTTATGATTGTGCCAGCAACAAAATGTTTTATGGTGTGGCCTTGAGCACGCGTAACGATAACAAAAAACCCACCCAAACGGCCAATTGGCTGAAATCGAACAAATACCCTTACTATTTTGGCGTACGTTTTCCTTCTCAAAACATTTCGGTCATTAGCGATTTGAGGGGTTGGATTGGCTCTTCGCTGTTAGTATTATTGGCGGTAAGCTTTTTTGGGTATGCCCTGTTCGTGATTTTGCGCCAACGTCAACTGACTGAAGTGCAACGCGATTTTATTAATAACATGACGCACGAACTGCAAACGCCCATCGCCACCATTCGTATTGCCGCCGACGTGTTGAATACGCCCGCAATCAAAGACCAACCTGAGCGTTTGAAAAAATATACGTCCATCGTGAAAGAGGAAGCCTTACGCCTGCAAAACCAAGTAGAAACGGTGTTGAACATGGCCAAAGCTGAAAAAAACTCCCTTCCATTAACAATTGAATGGCTCGATGTTCACCAAATTATTTCATCGTTGGCCAATAAATACGAAATTAACCTGACGCTCCACCTCAATGCTTCGGAACCGTATATTCACGCCGACCGCCTGCATTTGTCAAATGCCATCAGTAATTTGATTGATAATGCGTTTAAATATACGCCGCAAAACCCTGATATTCACCTGGAAACCGTGACTCAAAATGGCAATTTGATCATTATTGTACGCGACAATGGCATCGGAATTGCGCCCGAACATCATCGAAAGGTTTTTGATAAATTTTATCGGGTTTCAACGGGAAATATTCACAACGTGAAAGGCTTTGGCATTGGGCTGAGTTATGTCCAACAAATTGTGAAAGCGCACCGATGGAAACTTGATTTGAAAAGCGAGCTTGGAAAAGGAAGTGAGTTTAAGATAAAAATTCCTTTGAAGAAAGGTTAAAAAAAGTTCATCCGATAAAGTTGCCATCACGAGGTTTTGAGAAACCTCGCGTTTGGTTGTGAGCAACCAAGCACACACAAGTGGTTTTGGTTGCTCACAACCAAAACGTACGCCAAGAATCTTGCTGCTAACCAATACGTACTAAATAACCCCTACCAACGACAAAAAAGTAAAAATATGCCCCGCATTTTATACGTGGAAGACGACCCGAATCTTGGTTTTGTCACAAAAGATAACCTCGAATTAAATCATTATGAAATCGTTCATTGCGTGGATGGACAAGAAGCGCTGGAGACTTTTTCGGAGCAGCAACCGTTCGATATGTGCGTGTTGGACGTGATGCTTCCTTTGATGGACGGGTTTACGTTGGCAAAAAAAATTAGAGAACAAGACAAACATGTTCCTATCCTGTTTTTGACGGCAAGGGCATTGCAGGAAGACAAATTACACGGTCTGCGCATTGGCGGCGATGATTACCTCACCAAGCCATTTAGCATGGAGGAGTTGATGCTCAAAATTGAGATTTTTTTGCGCCGAAGCCAACGAACGGAAGTAAAAACCGAAAAAGTGGAAAAATCCCAGATGTATGTGGGCAAGTACGTTTTTGACTTTGATAAACTCTCCCTCCAACTGGCCGACAAACACCATACCCTCACCTACCGCGAAGCCGAAGTGTTGCGGTACCTTTCTAGCCGCCCCAACGAAGTCATCAAAAGGGAAGACCTGCTCAAAGCCATTTGGGGTGACGATGACTATTTTATGGGACGTAGCTTAGATGTATTTATGTCGCGTTTGCGTAAATATCTGTGCGATGACCCTACCATCAAAATCGAAGGTATCCACGGAGTTGGTTTTCGGATGCGTTGGTAGGCTATTAACCCAACCTCAAACTTTATTTGTCTGTCGTGCCTTTTCACCAAATAGGTTGAGCAAAAGTTCTAGGGTAATTCAAAGTAGCCTCGGTAGAGGCGCAACAACGGATAAGTCAAATTTATGTCATTGCTTACAAGGGGCAACCAATTTCCCAAATATGTCCAAAAGGGTCTTTTAGCTTTCCTATTCTCCAATCATCTTCAGTTGTCATTGGACAAATTTGTGTGGCCCCTAGCCTTAGCGCCCTCTCGAATAATTCGTCAGCATTTTTAGTTTGCAAAATTATCCTAACTGGACTACTCGAATTCTCGTCTGGGCTTAAATTTCCATTATTAGGCTCCTCGTCGCCAACATAAAACTCCGCTTTGTCAATTTCGATTATAGATGACAGCTTTTTGTCAGGCATTTCAAACCTTTTTTTTTCAATGGCTCCAAAAGCAGAAATATAAAATTCGACAGCTTTTTCCCCATTGTTTACTGTCAGAAATGGCTTCACAGTTGTTATATGATAGTCTTGCATAAAAACTTTAATTTCAGATTTAGTCGTCTTACAGCTTAATTGATATTAATTGAACTGACGCGAGGCATTTGCAATGACAGCTAATGGTTCTGCGCTTAGCGGTGTGGCGGATTTTTAGCACAAAAGTTCCATAGAATTACTGCCCTTGAACCTTGCACAACTATTTCATAGAAGCACTTCAGCCGCCATATTGCCAAACCGATGTTATTCTGTCGGTTTTCTATTTTCAGTTCAGTCGTTCTGCCCATTTTAGTTCGGTTGGTAGTTCTTGGTTTGAAAATTCAATATGTATTACTCGTCTTTTCTTGTTATTTGTTGTCCGACTTGAACTATGTAAAATTAAAGGTTTCATAATCATAACTCCACCTTTACTTACATTACAAGTCGTTTCTGTTTCTATCGTCCAGTCAATTGTCTCAGGTCTGTAAATTTTCTTTAAATGAGATTTAGGAATTACTCTTAACGCTCCATTATTTTCTTCTGTATCGTCAAGATGAATTCGGATTGTGTAAATATTTTCCATTATGTCCAATGGTGGTTCAACCGCAAATTGGCTTTGCTTTGTCGTCCAAGGTCCAAAGTTTTCAAGTTCTACTTTTTTGTCAACCGAAATTGTCAAGTCTTGGTGGTAGGAAACATACCAATTTAAAGTTTTTAGTTTTAATATTTAAAAATCAAGTCTGGTGTTTTATTATCTTCACCTACTGAGAAATACATTTTTTTTAATTGTATTTCTTATTTTTTATTATTCAGATTTTGTTTCGCTATTTTCTGATTTTTTTTGTGTTCTTAGCATATTCCTAATAAATAATATTGCTAATGGAAAAATTGTATAAACCAAAAATTCTCTAATGTCATAATTTTGAACAACGCTCCTTTTAGAAATTGGCCAAAAGTTATCATTGTCTTTCCATAAATAAGTACCTTTTCCTAAAATGCTGTCTGCCGTAGTTAAGAGTAAACCTAAATGCAAAAACACCCAAGCTAAATACCATCCTATAGCTTTTTTTATAAATTGATATTCAATTGAAGATTTATGAGCTTCAATAACTTGTCTTGTAATCTCTTTTTCAATAATTACGTCAGCAAGTTTTTCTTTTAGTGAAGGTTCTCCTTCTGTTTGCTTGTGTCCACAATGTGAACAAAATTTTGAGTTATCTGGGATTTTTGCCCCGCATTGTATACAATACATAGTTTTTTATTTAGTTTAAATTCTATCGTCTGTTGTCTTGTTGTAGCAAAGTCCCCCTAAACTGACCGCTAACGGATTAGGCTTTTGTGCAGGGCTGGCAATCAGGAAACGTCAGGCTAACCTTAGTGCAAAGCTAAATTGAAATACTAAGATGAGTTTTGTACGTCAAGCCAGCCTTGCAAAAAAAACCACGTTATATGCTGGGCTGGTTATCTATCGCTGCATTTCTTTCTTTAAAAACTGTTCGTATTTTGCAATTGTGTCAAATTTATTCAAGTTATTCAATTTTAACTCGGTTTGAGATTTTTTGTAAGAGTCGCTAAATCCATCATACCCAATTTCTGCTTTTATTGTTTCGCCTAAATGTTTACACCATTTCTTGATATGAGTAACTCTGTCAATTAAGTCATTTCTTGAAAGTCCACCTAATGTTACTTGTCCGTGGAATATTTTATTTCTGTCCTTTGTAAACAAAATCAAGTCTCTAATATCTTTGTCATAGTCAGCACCATATACTTGTTTAAGCTGTCGTGGTAATATTAGGTCAATACCTTTGATAAAACCGTCAAAATATAAGTTTTTATTTGTCGCAAGTGTTGAACGAAGTTCAGAATAATCGAAAATCGAAAACGCTGGATTCTGAAAAATTAAGAATGTAAAAATTCGTCTTGCTTGTTTTTCTGCTTTTATCAAAGATAAAGCAAAAGCGTCAACGCCTCTTGTTTCAAAGTCAGAGTTAAGAATAATGTCAACCGTGCCGAAATCTTGTTGAAAGTCCATAGTTTATAATGTTGTGTCGCCTTACATATAGCGTTTTGTGGCTTGCCGAAGTGGGGGAATTAGAAGTACAAATGTTCAATTTAGCACAAATGTATAATAGAATTCCAAATGCTCAATCTTGTTATGTGCCGTTTTGTTTTAATTCGTCTTTAAATTTATCAATATAGATTTTAGGGGTCTTCCCAGCAAAAAGTCCGTCAACTGTAAATTCTTCTATTAATCCTAAACCGTAATCAACAGCTGGTTCTACAATTGGCTTAATAACTCCACCGACTAAAGCTCCAATTTGTCCAGCAATTAATAAACCTAAGCCAGAAGTTGCACCATACATTAATGTATTCTTTATGATTTTCCCCTTTGTCGTATTAAAAAAACTTTTAGCTTCTTTTATTTCAGCTAAATAGGCTTCTGTAACTTCAGCAGAATTGGCATTTTCTCCAACTTCATTTATCCATTTTCTAAAGTATTTGGCTGTTTTTAAGTGTCTAAGTTTAAAAATATCTTCAACTTCAAATTGGTTATTTAAATAAATCTGCCTTAAATCTGGTGTATTTTCGATTTTTAATATTTCTGAAACATTAGTACTTATGTTATATGCTTTGCCTATGTTTTCAAAACTTTTCTCGGCAATTTCAAATTCTCCATAATTATTGTAACTCTTAAATCCGTTTTTGGCTATAATACCAGCCTCTAAAATTGAGTTAGCTAAATCCAATAGCCTACCTCGCTCCTCAAGATTTAAGTCATTAGGGTCTTTTGTAAATGGTAAACCAAGTTGCTCTAAATGATTATTCTCGTATGAATTTAGAATAAAATCTGTAGTGTCTACACCAATTTTCATATTGTCAGTTGATAGATATGAAGGAGCGATTTTATCTATTAATTTATTTCTTGTTTTTTTGTCAATGTCAAATCGACTTAATGCCTTTAAGATATTTCTTTCAGGTTTAAGTTCTTCATCTCCAAGAACTCCACCAACTATTGGTGGTTGAGAATAAATTACACTTTCATCTATGCTTCCATCTTCTCTTCGTCGTCCAGTTCCAGTTACAATTATTGCTGATTTTATACTAAATTTTATATAGCCACTTCTTATAAGTCTTTCTACTGTTTCTAACCCTAGCTTTGAAATTAAGAATATTAGAGAGAAATTGTCTTTGTCCGTACTAATAACAATGTTGTCAAACAAAATCAATTGTTCAAAGAAAGTTGCTAAAATCTGTTGCTCTTGGTCTTTCGTGAATTTTGGATAAAACCCAAGTATTGAAGAATTGCAAATAGAATTGTTATAAAGTATATTCATTAAATTGTAAGGTCTATGTTTGTAGGGTGTCGTTTAAAATGGCACATAACGTGAGGCGGCTTTGCGCAGTTACCCTTGTGTTGCGCCTGCGGCAAGGGTAATTGTGCAAAACCGCTGTTACATGAAGTTGGACTGGTAGAAAGGTGGCCTAAAACGCCTTCCAACCAGTCCAATTGCATAGTAACTCCTAAATATGCGAAAGTTTTACAGTAACACCCATATTTATTTTAAATATACTAATATTTTATTGTACTTTAGATGTCATACTTTCTGTATTGTAAACGTTCATCATTCCTTCAGAAACCCCAAAAATTCGCCCACTTCACAGCCAAAACGATGCCAAGCATAGTGTTCAGTTCAAAACTAATTAGAAGACAATGAAGGGGGAAATGGCCTTTACCTTTTTTTCTACTAAGATTTAGCCTCGCTGAGGCTTCTTTTTTTTATGCGTTTAACCTAGATGGGTATGCTGTTTTGTAAATATATACCAAAGATTAGTTGATTTCAAAACTAACTGCCTAATTTCTGATTTTTTTTAAAGTGGAGGTAGGCTTCTCCTTCGTCGAAGTGACAAAGCCTTCGTCGAGGTGACAAAAGCCTTCGTCGAGGTGACAAAAGCTGCGGTTGGGCGGGTTGTGAGCAACCCTTTGCACGTTTGATGGTGTGAGCGTGCCTGCTTGTGCTTTATAGCACTCAAAAGGTTTTTGGCTTGGCTAAATGCGTAGCGCGTTGTGCTGTTTGGTGGTAGACCTCTCCTTCGTCGAGGTGACAAAGGGTTTGCCGAGGTGACAAATTCATTGTCGAGGTGACAAAGGGTTTGTTGAGGTGGTTAGGTTTCGAGGAGGTGAGGTTGGGCGATGACTTTTTTGAGGTATTTGAATAGTTTTCCGCCGTGCGAGGCGTCCACCACGCGGTGGTCGAGGGCTGCCCCCAACGAAAGTATCGTGCGCGGTACGACTTGCCCCCCTACGACCCACGGTTTTTGGGAAACGCCCCCCAAAATCAACACAAACGAGACATTGGCCGAGGGAAACAGGGCGGGGTAGCCCATGTCAAGGCCAATGCTGCCGATATTGGACAAAAAAAACGCCCCAAAACTGTTGGCCGAGATGCCTAGCCACGGAATCGTTAGCCCCAGCCGCACCGTCAAGTACCGAATGAGGCGATACACGTAGTCACGGAAGGGCCAAGGAATGTGCGCAAGGGTTTCTTTCTGTTTTTTAGACTTTTCATCGCCTTTTTGGGCGTTTTGGATGGCTTGGCGCAGGGCGTCGGCCAAGGTCGTTAAGGTGTAATTATCAATGTGTTGCATTTTTACCGAACCCATTTCCCCGTTGGCCATCAACACACTTACCGTGGCGTCGATGCTCGGAAAAGGTACGATGGTCCCGCGCTTGACGTAGGTGTTAAATTCGGGTACTTCATCGCGAAGGGCGCGGGCGGTTGCCAACAGAAAAAAATGCGTAAGCGTTATCTTAACGCCTGCTTTGCGCCGCTGCTGAATGTATTTTTCTAAGTCAGTAATATCCACTTCTACCGAACCAAAAATTTTCGAGTCGTTGGGCTTTTGGTAAATCGTGGAGGCCGTTTTTCGCCAAGCGGTGTTAAAGTCATTCATTACTTTTTGCCAAAATCACGATTTAGTACGCCCCCAATCACGTTTTTCCAAATCTCGTACCCTTTCTCGTTGAAATGAAGCTTGTCGCCAATGTACAATTCGGGTTGGTATTTGCCATCTTTCCCCAACAACTGCGGCATGGTTTCGATGTAGTGCAGATTTGGGGTCGATTCGCAATATTTTTTAAACAAGGCATTGGCTTCCAAGATTTTGTCTTGCACCGCCCAGCGGCGTTCGTTGGGCGAAATGGCAATCCAGTAAATCGCGGCGTTGGGTAGCTTCGCCCGTATGTTTTTGACTACCACTTTGTAGGTTTCGAGGATTTGCAAGGGTGTTTTGTCGAGCGGTGAGTCGGCGATGTCGTTGCTCCCCGTGTAGATTACCACGGCTTTGGGTTGATGTTTGCCCAAAATCTGAGGGATATAGTAGGCCATTTCGGCCACGGTCGAGCCTCCAAAGCCACGGTGAATGATTTCGTGCGGGGCAAGGTCTTGCTTGATATTTTTCCACAAACGGACAAACGAACTGCCCGTTACCAAAATGGCATTTTTGCTGTAGGCTTCGGTTTTGTCGGCTTCTTCAAACGCTAAGATTTCTTTCTCAAAACGCGTGACGTTCAATTTTCCTTTGAGCTGAGAAGCCAACCAATACCCCGCTTCTTCTAGCGCTTGGGTTTGTTTGGTTTTATCGTTATCGAGGGTATGGCCTGTGTTTTCGTAGAGACGAATACCCGTCGGAATCCCCAACGCCAACGAATGCTCAAAAACGACTTGGCTCCCGTACTTGAAGCCATTGTACGACAAAGAAGAATCGCTCGGTACGAGTTTATCGGCCACACCGTGAACGTTGAAATTTGGAATGTCGCCTTTTTGAATCCAGCGGTAATCAATCATCGCCCCCCAGCAATTGATGATGGCTTTTACTTTTGAAGAATAGCCTGCATTGCCGCTGTTGCCTTCCAACATTCCCCAACGTTCGGTGTTAACGTAGGCAGGTACTTCTTTCTCATCCAAATACGCCGCGTGCAGGGCGGTCATTGCCCCCGCCGAACCGCCCATGAGGTAGATTTGAGTGGTATCGATTCCATACTGTGCCGCATTTTTTCTAAAAAAACGAATGGCTGCTTTGGTATCTTGCACGGCTCGGTACATGGCTTCAAAGTAGCTTTTTTCGCTTTTGGGTTCTTCTACGCCCAAACGATAATTGATGGAACCACACACGTACCCGCGCCGTGCGAGTCCGTAGCTAAACAGCAACGGATAGCCTACTTTTTTGTCTCCTCCCGTAAAACCTCCTCCGTGTACAAACACCACGAGCGGGCGTTTGCGCAGCGTATCACCGTGCGGGCTATAGACGTCCAGCAGCAGTTTTTCTTTTTCACCCTTGATGTTAAGCGCCTCGCCGTAGCCAACATTGATGACGGAGTCGATTTGGGCAAAGGTTTCGTGTTGGTAGCGCTGCAAGCGCTGCGCCCACCCTGTAAACACGAGCAGGTAACACACAAAGAAAGAAACGAGCAATTTCATAAAGGTTAGTATGGGGTAAATTAAGGAATTTTAGCTTTCTATCTTAACACTAAAACTTGTACTCGACTCCCGAGGGCAAAGGCTCCACTTTGAGTTGCATCCATTTGCCGTCGATTTTTATTACTACAATTTTGTTGTCTTTGTCATAAAACATTGTGCCATCGCCACTGCCTTTCAACTCTTTGAAATTTACGTATTTAGCATCCGCCTGATACACGTTTTCGTCGTCACCCTGTGGTTTCTCCGTCAGTATATCTTCTTTGCCGATATTGCCTAGGGTAAATGCGTTGGTCAGGCGAAGAGAACCGTAAAAAATGGCTTTATCGCGGCCAAACAGGAACGAATGTTGCCGAACATCCGAGCCAATTTTAAACCAATTGTAAGCTTGTTCGGAATGATTGTAGGCCGTTCCGTAGTAATACAACTCCGCCACAGGGCGTTCTTCCTCGATGTGCTTATTGACCAGCATCGTTATCCGCGACTTATCATCTTTCGCATAACCCTCAAAGACATGATAGCCCCAGCGTTTTTTGTTTCGTTCTTCGGCATTTCCACGCACTTGAATCATGTAGGGCGTGGAAAGAATGCCGTTCACGGTGGTGTACATGGGAGTCAGGGAAGGGTTGAAGCCAAAGCTATACCCACGCTCTTTCCACCGTGCCCAACTGGTATCTATATCGGAGCGCAATTCCACCCGATTTGCGTCGGGATTGCTGCCTCCTTGGGTGATTGAAATATACCTATACAGCAATCCTGGGTTGGGCGACTGTTGCGCCAACACCACCCAAGAAAGACTCATTAAGCCAAAGAAAATACAAAGGCGCTTCATACGAAAAGGGAATTAACGGCATTTTGCAGGGTTATTTTTGACAAAATAGCTGCGAAATGCTTTTGATTTTGGGTCTTTGCAACCTTCCAAATTGAGCAGTTTGATGTTCCTAAAATCAATTTCTTGTCCTTCGCTTTGTAGGGCAATGAAGCCTTCTTTGAGCAGTTTTCCGTCAATTTTTTGGGCGGGGTCAAAACGGTTGGCTACTCCTCCGCCTATCTGCGGTTTTTCGTATTCCAGCACTTTTTCGCCGTTGATAAAATGTTGTACCAACGAATCGCCCAACACAATCAAATCGGCTTTTACCCATTCTTCTTTTGGGTACGTTTTGGAGGTGGAGTTGATACAGTGGCGTGGGTCTTTTACCCCTTTAAAAATAACGTCCGTGCCAGGCGAACACATGTTGCCCGTGGGACGCGGTTTCCCGTCGCCGAGGCCAGCCAAAAACTGCATTTCCACCGAAATCGGCCAATCTTGCTCTTTGGGCATGGTTTTAGGATCTTGTGAATGAAACATTATCCCGCTGTTGAGCTTCGTATAATCGGGAGCGTCTTCGCGCCAAATGCCCGTAAAACGATACTCCATCGACAAATGATAATACGAATAAGGCGTATTGAAGTACAAATGCCCATAACGTTCGTTGAATTTATCGTACTTGTCGTAGCGCACTTTGATGATTCCATCTTCTACCCGAAAGGTATCGCCAAAGTTGTCGCCTGTTTCGTGGTGGTGGATTTTTACCGTCCAATTTTTAATATTTTTACCGTTAAAAAGATTAATCCAATCTTCTTTTTCTTTAGCCGTTGGCGCGGTAAAAGAGAAGTGGGCAACCACTGGAATCAACAATAGGTAAGCAACCAAGCGTGCGGAGGAAAAGATGGATTTCATAAGGATGTACAAAAGGTGAAAAAGAACTTTGTCATTACTTCAAGAAGAAGCAAGTAATTTCCTAACTGAGTTATCTGATAATTTTTTAAAAAACAGCACAAAAAAGCCCTCCCAACATCGTTTGCTGAGAGGGCTTTACAAACAAATTATGCGTATTAGTCGGATTGTAAGCAACCCTCCACACAGAGAATCGGGTTGTGAGCAACCCGATTCACGTATCTGCCTACCATCCTGGATTTTGTTTGAGGGATGGATTAAGGGCTAACTCGTTGATTGGCATTGGCCATAAATAATCTTTTGCAGGATCAAACTTACGGAAACTTGCCGCTTGTACTTGGATATAATTGTCAGGGGTTAAGTTGACCTGAACAGTTGTTCCAAACTCCGTTTTGAAGAAATAATTTCCTAGAATTGGTTTTGGCATTTCAGTTTCTGCCATTTTCCAACGGTTTAAATCCCAATAACGGTGACTTTCTTGCGCCAATTCCACACGACGCTCGCGACGGATTTCATCACGCATGTTCAAGCCATTTTTTGTCACAAACTCATTGGTCAATTTAGGCAATCCACCACGGGCACGCGTGCGGTTGAGGGTCAACTCCAAATCTGCATCGCTGATTTTTTCGTCCAATTCAAAGCGAGCTTCGGCATAAATCAACAACACTTCGGCGTAGCGCAAAATCATGTAGTCCATCGTCGATGCCTGGTTGTTCCAGTCATTGATGTCCGAATATTTGCGGAACGTAAACCCTGTTTTGGCAAATACCAAACTGGGCACGTTGAACACAGGAAACGTCGCAATCCACGAGTCACCGCGCTTCATGTAGGTATCGCTCATGCGCGTATCACGGTTTTGATAGACCTCTACCGTCGTGGTAGGAGCCGTATAAAGCGGCGATTTCGACGTTGGCAAGCCATCCTTCATCAAATACGAATCAATAAGGCTTTTGGTCGGGTTCAAGTTGCCGTTTTCTACCGTTCCACGAAAATACGTATGCGTCACCACGCGGTCGGTCTGTGATACCCCGTATTGTCTTACAATGATATTTTCGCGGTTGGCACGACCTTCACCTGCATACTGAAATAAGTTAAAATAACCGCCCGTGTATAAATCGTGCTGCTTGCTGTCAATCACCGCTTTAGCGGCGTTGTACGCCAGCGTCAGGTGTTTGTTGGGGTCGCCGTACTTGTGAAATTTGGCACGGGTTCCTTCAAACAAAGCTACGCGTGCTTTGAATGCCAACGCGCCTGTATTGGAAATGCGACCATAATCGGCCGTTCCTAAGACGGTAGGAGTAGGAAGTTTAGCAGCGGCAAAATCCAAGTCTTGGTAAATTTGCTCGATGATTTGGTCGCGGGTAGCAGCAGGTTCTTTCAACTCCGCCGACTCGTCGGTCAATGTCTTCAGAACCAAGGGAACACTTCCGTATTTCCGAAGCAAATCAAAATACCCCATCGCACGGAAGAAGCGCGCTTCGCCCACGTAGCGGTCTTGGATGGCCGCCGCCAAGCTCGCACGTGGTGCTTTTTCGACGATATTGTTGGCCGCCCGAATCAACCGATAAGGGGTGCTGTAGTTCCCATCGGTAGCAGGTGCTAAACGTGTACCATCGCTAATGCCGCTCACGGTCAGTCCCGTAGCATCGTCCGACCAGTTGTCTTCGTTGTTAAACGCAGGCAAAAATGTGTATAAGTAGTTGGCTGATGCTTTTAAGTCGGCTTCGGAGCGCCAAAATGTTTCGTCACTAATCGACGTTTCGGGAAGGCGGGTTACATCACAGGCTGAGAGGAAGGTCAGCCCGCATACCGCCGCTATTGCTACTTTTTTGGTAAGAAATGAATATGTCTTGTTCATGTTGTTTCAATTTAATAGATACCACCTTTGTTTGAAGTACAATGCTTAAAACGAGAGGTTTAAACCCACAGAAGCCGTAGCAAAGAAAGGATAGTCGTTTTCAACGTTGTCGCGGGTTTCAGGATCGTAGTATCCTTGGAAAACGCCTAAACCAGAGATGGTAAATAAGTCTTGGCCCGAGAAGAAGAAACGAGCGCGTGACACTTTAAGGCGCTCCGTCCAGCGGCTTGGCAATGTGTATCCTACTTGAATGTTTTTCAGGCGGGTATAACGTGCATTCAAGACCCATTTATCCGACGACAAATAGTTGTGGGTAGCTCCGATAAACGGACGAGGATAAATAGCATTAGGATTCTCTGGTGTCCAATAGTCACGGTGAATACCGAGGGCTTGTTTCCAAGTCACCAACAGAGGCGCAATAGACTCTGTGGCTGGGCGGTAGCTACGTTTTCCTACCCCTTGAAAGAAAGCCGAAAAGTCCAATCCTTTCCATTGGAAGCCTAAGTTAGCTCCGTACAAAAGGCGAGGATTAGTCGTTCCTAACAAAACCATATCGCCGTAGTCTTCGGTCGTGCCGCGTCCAACGGTCAGGCGGCCATCTCCGTTTTGGTCGATGTATTTGACGTCCCCAGCGCCCGCGCGGCTATCCTGAAACGCCCAAGATTTTACTTCGTCGGCTGTTTGAAAATAACCCGCAGATTGGTATCCCCAAATAGAGTTAAGTGGGTAATTTTCAATGGTTCCGTTGGTTCCCATTCCGACGATGTTACGGCCTGAGAAGCTAATGAGTTTGTTGTTGTTGTCCGACAAATTGAACGACACATTGTAATTAAACTCTTTACCAACCGTACCACGGTAACGCGCCTCTAGCTCCCAGCCCCAAGATTTGAGCTCACCGTTGTTTTTACGAGGGGTGTTGATACCAATGGTAGAAGGCAATAACTGCGCCGTAAGCATGTTACGGTTGTATTTTACGTAGTAGTCGCCCGTGATTTGGAGTTTGTTTTGGAAAAAGCCCAAATCCACCCCTCCGTTGGTTGTTTCGATGGTTTCCCAAGAGAGGTTGGCCGAAGGAATCGCGTTTTGGAAAATATACGTAGCCCGAGAATCACCCAACACCAAAGCCGAGCCTTGCGAAAGTTGGTTGAGGTAGTCGTAGTTACCAATGGTATTACCCAACGCACCACCAAGACGCCCCCAAGAGGCGCGGAGTTTCAATTCAGAAATAAAGTTGAGGCTATTTCCAAACCAAGACTCGCGGTGTACGTTCCAACCCAAAGATGCCGATGGGAAGACTTTCACGCGGCTTCCTGGCGCCAACTTCGAGCTTTCGTCTTGGCGAAGGGTGGCTTCTACTAAGTACTTGTCGGCGTAGTTGTAATTAAAACGTCCAAAAATAGACTGAAACGCGTTCGTAGCAATTCCCTGACTGTTGACTTTCGTTTTTTCGTCGCCTAAGTTGAGGGTAGGCAGGTCGTTACTCACTAAGTTACTAGCGCGGTTGAAAACTTGACTGTAGCGGTACGATTCCCACTGATAACCCGCAAAAAGGCCAAAATTATGTTTAGCTCCGATTTTGAAATCGTAGTTCGCTAACAACTGAATGTTGGTATTTTTGGTCAACTCGTTGGTAATTTCGTACGAGTTTACTTGGTTGAGGTAGCTCAAAATCCGTGAACGTCCCCAAAGTGGCACCGTACGGTTGAAACGGTTTCGATCGCCACGGCGGTACTGCGTTCCAACTACGGCACGGAGGTTCAAGCCTTTGACCAAACCACTGTGCTGGAGAGTAAATGTTCCGTCGAAGAAATTCTTGAAAAGGTTATTGTAACCTCCTGATTCCATGGTTGCAT
Source organism: Runella limosa DSM 17973 (assembly GCF_000482465.1). GTDB lineage: Bacteria > Bacteroidota > Bacteroidia > Cytophagales > Spirosomataceae > Runella > Runella limosa. The sequence goes on along the minus strand of NZ_KI519427.1, from coordinate 159,841 downwards.
AAGCGGTGGCTGCCGACCCTGCTCCGTTGTAACGACCTTCAGGCGTGAAAAACGGTGTACGAGTACGCAAACGGTAGATTTGGTACAACAAACCGCCTCCGTTTACATCGGCTGCGGGGGTTTTGGTACGCTCACCTGTATAAGCAACCCGTGCATCGAGCGAGAGTTTTTCGGTTAATTTTGCACCTAAATTGAGGCGAAGGTTGTAACGTTCGTTGTTATCAGGCCCTACTTTAAACACCCCATTTTTACCGTAAAAACCACCTGAAAGCATAAAATTGAGCTTGTCAGTTCCACCACGCACAGTCAAGTTGTGGGTTTGCATTGAGGTGTATTTTCTCAATACCTGGTTGGTCAACGGCTGTTGGTTGTAAAACAAGTAAGTAGAAGTATCCGCAGGGTTAACAACATACGGAACGTTGTTGCGAATCTGCTCCAAATCAAAGTCTGAGTACTCAGGGCCACTGCCTGAGTTTTTACGGGCAAGGTTAGAAAACTCAGCTTCTTCCAACAAAGACATCCGACTAGGTACGTTAATCGACCAATCGGTTCCAAACTGAGAAAGATAATCAAACGTTACCTTGCCCGATTTCCCTTTTTTGGTCGTCACCAAAATAACCCCACCCGCAGCTTGTGCACCATAGATAGCGGCGGCGGCGGCGTCTTTCAAGACACTGATATTTTCAACGTCATTGGGGTTCATGGTTTGAAGGGTAGAAATGGGCACCGCTACCCCGTCCAAAATCATCAATGGATCCACGCTACCGTTGGCCGTCGTTGCTCCCCGAATCTGAATGCTGACACCTTCGCTACCAGGCTGCCCTGTAGTACGTTGGATTATCAACCCAGGTGACGTTCCTTGCATGGCCGTAGCCAAGTTGCTCGAAGGGCGGTTTTCAATCGCTTTTGAATCAATAGTCGAAACCGCACCCGTCATGTTTACTTTTTTCTGTACACCGTATCCTACCACGACAACCTCTTCTAAGCTCTTGTCATCGGCCGACAATTTGACGTTGATAATGCTCTGATTACCAACTACAATTTCTTGTTTGATATAACCAATGTAAGAAAAAACCAACACTGATTTCCCATCAGGCACCGACAAACGATAGCCTCCGTTGGCATCGGTGGTAGCGCCACGCGTTGTGCCTTTCACCTGTACACTTACGCCTACAAGCACTTCGCCCTTATCGTCCGTGATTTTTCCCGTTACACCTTGATCGAGCGCTTGGGTAGTCGTCAATAAACTAGGCGTTTGCTGGGGAATGGGCAACAGGCTCACCTCTTTTTTGAAGAGAGCAATTTGCTTGCCTTTCACTTCGTAGCCAATTTTAAGCGGGTTGAGCACTTGCTCAAGCACTTCTTTCAGCTTTTCGTTTTTGGCATCTACATTGATTTTTTGAGATACTTTAATTTCGCGCGGATTGTAGATAAAGCGCACGTTGGTAGCTCGTTGAAGTGTGCCTAGGGCTGTTTTTAAGTCCTCATTGGCAAGCTTTACGGTTACTTTTTGCTCTAGGGCTTCCTGAGCGCTTGCGTCGTGGGCATGAGATACTCCCATAAACAGGATTGCAATCAGCAGCTGTGTCAATGAAATCCTCATGAGCGTCCAGCAGAAATGGGGTTTGTTGTAGATTTTATCCATGATGAAATATGTGGTTTTCTCATGGATGGCGAAACGAAGCCTAAAATACTGCTTTTTTAAAATTTTTTTTTTAAAAAATACTATTTACATCCTCGGCTATGAATAATGATTTGAGCATCAACGATTTCGTAAGTCGAGTGCGTGATTTTGCAGATAAGGTCAAGTTTATCAAACAGCGACTCGTCAGAAAGTGTAGCCGTCAGGAAGCAATTTTCGAGGACTTTGGCATCATAAATCACGGAGATACCGTAGGTTTTTTCTATCAAATCAAATGCCTGACTAACAGGCGTTTCCTCAAACGAATAGCTACTAACGGGTGTCTGAACAACTGCGGCTGGTGCTTCCACGATAGATTTTAAAAAGCGTTCTTGGGGTATCGAAAAAGCCACTTGCTGGTTAGGAGTAAGTACCACTCCCGCTTTCACCGCTTGTTGGGTTGTTGTGGCTTTTTCTAAGTCTTTTCGGGTATAAACCGATACACGCCCCGTTTTGACCACCACTTTGGCCTCATCAGCCTCCAAAAATGCTTGAACCATAAAGCTCGTACCCAACACTTGAGTAGAAATATAGTCAGTATAAACCCAAAACGGCTGCTGGGGATTTTTAGTAATGTCAAAAAAAGCTTTCCCTTCTAAATAAACCTCGCGCAGTTGGGCACGAAAAGGTTGTGGATACCGAATTCGGCTCTTGGGATAGAGCGAAATGGTACTTCCATCTTGCAACGAAATTTTCTGAACGCGGTCTGTTTGATTGGTCTGTTCAAGATAATCATCTTTGAAAGCCACGACCGTTTTGCTGTCACTAAGTGCCAAGGTGTTAGGTCGAAAATAAGAATATGTCCCCCACCCCACGCCCAAAAGCAGAATGATAGAAGCTGCCCATTGAAACAAGGGGAACTGCCAAAACCGAGAAGGAGCTTGCGGAGGGGCTTGGAGAATCTGCTCTGTTATGGCCTCTAATTCCAACTCTGACAAATCGGTTTCATTTTCTTCTAAGGCCAGCAAAAACGCCTTGGCCAAATGGACTTTTTCGCGGCAATCGGGATTTTCGGCAAGCCATTGCTGCCAAAATTGGGTACTATTAGGCTCGTATTCCAGCACCCACTGACGAAACGATTCGTCACGGGCAAAGTCCTCTAGCTGATACGAGCGGTAATAATTCATTGGGTAATAGGAATGTTTTTCTATCAGATGGCGCTAAACCAACTAATATACTCCTTTCTTCTTCATTTTTTTTACAAGTTCTACGAAGGTTACAGGGCTACGCCGCTTTTTTTACCCTATTTTCTACGAAATAATTGGTGTTATTGTTTCCCAATATAGGGGGCGTAGCCCTCAAATCTTCGTAGAAAAAGCCCTTGCTTGGTGAAACCAAAAAGGGGCATAGCCCTGACATCTGATTTGGATTTACCCTTTCTCTACGAAGATTACAGGGCTAACGCCCCTTTTTTGATCTTCACTATTGTCATTTTTCTACGAAGGTTACAGGGCTACGCCCCTTTTTTTACCCTGATTTTCTACGAAATAATTGGCGTTATTGTTTCCCAATATCGGGGGCGTAGCCCTCAAATCTTCGTAGAAAGTGGCTTGACCGATAAGCCCAAAAGGGGCGTAGCCCTCATATGATTTCGGTTTACCCTTTCTCTACGAAGATTACAGGGCTAACGCCCCTTTTTTGATCTTCACTATTGTCATTTTTCTACGAAGGTTACAGGGCTACGCCCCTTTATTTCATGCTCGTTTTGTCTTGGTTTCCACGAAAATTACGAATGTTAGTTCCAAAATCGGGGGCATAGCCCTCAAATCTTCGTAGAAAAAGCCCTTGCTTGGTGAAACCAAAAAGGGGCGTAGCCCTGACATCTGATTTGGATTTACCCTCTCTCTACTAAGATTACAGGGCTAACGCCCCTTTTTTGATCTTCACTATTGTCATTTTTCTACGAAGGTTGCAGGGCTACGCCCCTTTTTTTACCCTGATTTTCTACGAAATAATTGGCGTTATTGTTTCCCAATATCGGGGGCATAGCCCTCAAATCTTCGTAGAAAAAGCCCTTGCTTGGTGAAACCAAAAAGGGGCGTAGCCCTGACATCTGCTAGTCATACCATTCAAATACATATTTGGGGTCGTAATCCACCTCAAATTTTTCAAGAAACAATAGGTATTCATCTTTGAACGATTGTTTTTTGTGATGCTCTGGCTGGTTTAAAATGTATTTAACAACATTGTCAATTTGTGATTTGGAATATGTAAACCCTCCATATCCGTCTTGCCAAGAAAATTTTCCATGAATATATTTTTGGTCGTTTAGCCATTTTGATGAACCTGACTTGATTTGCTCCATTAGCTTTGAGGGAGAAATAGTAGGGTGCATTCCTACAAGAATATGGGTATGGTCAGGGTTACAATAGATCGCGTACGTTTTGCAGTTATGGTTGTTGACAATACCACACATTACTTTTTCAAGTTCAACTCGAAAGGCTTCTCTTATCAGGTTTTCCCGACCTTTGACCGAAAAAACAAATTGAATTTATAATTGTGTATAGGTATTGGCCATTTCTACGAAGATTTCAGGGCTACACCCCTTTGTTTGTTAGGCAGTTTGTCTTGGTTCTACGAAGATTTCGGGGCTAACGCCCCTTTCTTCTTGCACTTCTGCCTTATTATTGACGAGAAGTATAGGGCTAACGTCACAAAATCGGGGACATAGTCCTCAAATCTTCGTAGAATGCGCCTTGCCTGATGAAACAAGAAAGGGGCGTAGCCCTGACACCTGATTTTTGCTCTATTTTCTACGAAGATTTCAGGGCTACGCCCCTCCGTTTGATATTCAAATTGCCTATTTTCTACGAAGATTTCGGGGCTACGCCCCTTTATTTCATGCTCGTTTTGTCTTGGTTTCTACGAAAATTACGGGACGTTAGTCCTAAAATCGGGGGTATAGCCCTCAAATCTTCGTAGAAAAAGCCCCTGATTATACAAAAAAGGGGCGTAGCCCTGACATCTTCTAAAATCAATTAAACATAACCAATCCCAATAACACCTGAATCACTTGCCAATGGGTACGAAATACCTTCAACGCCGACTGTACCAAATTGGAAACCGACTGCGGGTTAACCTCCATTATCTGCGCAATTTCATCCCGATTTAGATTTTGATAAAACTGCAAATAGATAACTTCCCGCTGCCTTTTGGGTAGTTTATCCAGTAAAATCGTGATTTTTTGGGTCAATAATTCAACGTTTTCCTGTTCAATAATCGCCCATTCGTGCGGAAGTTCTTGCGAGTGCCAATCCAATACGGTGTCGATTTCGTGCTGTTCATCCTTCAAAATTCGTTGCCGAAAGCCCTCCCTCAGCACTTTTTTTCGTACTGAACTCAACAAATACGCCCTAACACTCACGGGTGTGCTGAGGCGTTCGCGCCGTTGCCATACTTCAATAAATACCTCTTGGACACAATCCTTCACAAAATCTTCGGACTGCACAAACTTGCACCCATAATTTTGTAAAGGATTGAAATATTTTTTGACGAGCCTTCCCAACGCCCATTCGCTCCCATTTTGCAACTGGGACCATAGCTGACTATCCACTTGTGACGATGAGGTTTCTATTGGCTTCATGTAGAACGTACGTCTATTTTTTCTTCTTGTTCAAGGCTTGGTAACGGAGCAGTCCTTCCAAGTAGTAATAGTCGGCATATACCAAAGGAACATCTATCTCTGAATTACCTAACTTGTGCCCTACGCTGTGTTGCAAAATGAAGTGGTTGTTTTTGCCCAATTCTGCTTTGTATGGCGGCTTCGATAAGCTTTCCAAAATTGTGACGGCTGTGTTGTAGTAATTTTTGGCATTTTTACCACCGTAGGTACTCAACTCCAATAAGCCCGACGCCAAAATCGCCCCTGCTGAAGCATCGCGCTCTTCTCCTGGTTTGTTGTAATCCCAATACGGAACTTTGTCGGCAGGCATATTAGGGTGGCTCAACAAATAATCGGCGATGTTACGGGCATGATCGAGGTATTTTTGGTCTTTGGTTTCGCGGTACATGACCGTGTAACCGTACATTCCCCACGATTGACCCCGCGACCACGACGACTCGTCAAACGCTCCTTGATGGTTTTTCTTGGCCAATACTTCGCCGTTTGGCCCGTAGCAGATAACGTGATACGCGCTGTGGTCGGGGCGGTAGTGGTGTTTCATGGTGTTATCGGCGTGCGTGATACACAGGTTATACAAGTCTTTGTTGCCCGACTCTTTCGCCGCCCAAAACAAAAACTCTAAGTTCATCATGTTGTCAATAATCACGGGGTAATTGTACCCACCTTTGAAGCTATTCCACGACTTAATCAACCCCACTTTGGGATCAAAACGTGTCGCCAACGACTGCGCACCTGTTAGCATAATAGGTTTATATGCTTCGTTTTTAGTTAAGCGATAGCCGTTTCCAAATGGGCAATAAATCATAAAACCCAAGTCGTGCGTGCCTTTGTTGTACTGTTCTTGTTCCACAGCCATGGTCCATTTGTGGGCTGCTTCTTTCCACTGTGGTGCTTTGTTAAATTCATAAATATACCACAAAGAACCTCCAAAGAATCCGCTACACCACCAGCTCGACTTCATGTCGCGCGGGGTTCCGTCGGGGTTGGTCGATTGGGGAAACTTCGTAATGTCGGGGTGAGCTGCCAACATTCCTTCGTACTGCTTGGCCGCAAACTCAAACTCTTTTTTTACATCAATTTTGGACTGCCCCCATGCCGACAATGACAGCACAGCCATAACACAGGTAATGATTTTCTTCATTCAAGTAATAGATTTATTAAAACGTAAAAAGGGATAACAGATTTATTAAAAAAGTACAAATTTTAGCCATTCAACAAGATTGTCCTACATTTATCATCTATGCAAATAAAAGGGCTATTTTGTCTTTCTTTATGTTAAAAGTATAAGTAAATTCACATTTCTAAAAGAAATAACGCAAAAATTGAACATATTTTTGCGCAACATCATCCGCAAACGTTTGCGGTTACGTTTGCGGTTTTTCTGCAACACCCATTTTAAACTTAAAAAAATCAAATATTCGTTCCAAAGTCACCAACTGTATCATTTCCCGAAGTTCCTCGGTTTTTCTACCCAAAATGGGTGGCATATTGTAAAAATCATATTTCTCTAAACCCAATGAATAAAAATACAGCCGTCACGATCAAAGACATTGCTAACGCCCTCAATCTATCTGCCTCTACCGTGTCGCGCGCTTTGCGTGGGATGCCCGAGATACACCCCGAAACCCGACAAGCGGTGTTGCAGTTGGCCGAGGACATGGACTACCAACCCAATCAGTTGGCAAAAAATCTGGTCAAAAGCCGTACAAAAACCATTGGGTTGATTTTACCGACGTTGAGTTATCATTTTTTTGCGTCGATGCTCAACAGCATCGAGGAGGCAGCCATGCAAGCGGGCTACAGTGTGGTGGTATGCCAAACCAACGAATCGTATTTACGGGAAGTCGCTCAAATTCAAAACCTGCTCCACAGCCAAGTTGAAGGGGTAATTATGTCGTTGGCACGCGATACGAGCGACTTTGAGCACATTTATCGGTTGCAGCGAAAAAACATGCCCCTCGTGATTTTTGACCGCTATTCAACCGACATCGACGCCTCGCGGGTCATCGTTGACAACCATGAAGCGGCTTTTAAGGCAACCCAACACCTCATCGAAAACGGCTGTCAACGCCTTGGTTGCATGGCAGGCCCGCCGCACTTACTCATCAGCAACGAGCGTTTGCGTGGCTTCAAAGATGCCCTCGAACACTACGGCCTGCCCTACAACGAGCGCTACGTTTTTCACAATGATTTTACCCAAGAAAACACCATGATGCAGGCCCTCAACATGATGAGCTTGCCCACACCACCCGACGGTATTTTGACCATGACCGACCGCATTGCGTTTGCCACCATGTATGCTTTTAAACAAAAAGGTATTCGGATTCCTGAAGACGTGGCCATTGTGAGTTTCAACAACGAACCCACCTGCATTTATCTTTCGCCATCGCTCACCAGTGTCAACCAGCCCATTCAAGAAATGGGGGCGCAAGTCGTTCGGCTTTTGCTCAAACAGCTTGAAAACGACCAACCCGTTGTTGCCGAAACGATTGTACTCAGTACCCAACTGATGATTAGGGAGTCGTCGATGGTAGAAGGGCGAAAAAAATAAGTTTTGATAGGTATCAAATGTCGTTTCATTTCTTTGTAGAAATAAAACTAACCAAACGTTATTATGCAAAGACGTTCTGCCCTAAAAAGCCTAACGGCGGCCGTTGGAGGATTAATGAGCCTACCAAGCTGGACACAAGCATGGACTCCCGAAACGGTAAAAGGGCCTACCCTACTCACAATGGCAGAGGAAGATACCCTCGCCGAAATCGTTGAAACCATCATTCCTGAAACTTCGACCCCAGGCGCAAAATCGCTAAAAGTCCATCAATTTGCGCTTCGGATGATCAATGATTGCTACGGCGAGAATGCGCAAAAAAATCTCAAAAAAGGATTGGCTGATACCAATTCGGCCGCTCAACAAGCATACAGCAAGTCTTTTGCCGCTTGCGACGGAAAACAACGCCTTGAGCTGCTCAAAAAACTGGCCGACAACGCAGATACAAAGCCGTTTGTAAGCATGATTAAAAACTTGACGATTCAGGGCTACCAAAACTCCGAATACGTCATGGTCAACATTCAGAAATACAACATGGCTCCTGGGTTCTACCACGGTTGTGTTCCTGTGAAAAAATAGGAATTCGATGTGAGCGTTTGCCCCAAACTGCGATTTGGGGCAACACTGGATGAGCGTCTCTGACGCAATTCCCCTAATTCAACCTCAAAATTGTAAATTCACCCATGTCTTATTTTTCAATAGATTCCATCAAAGACCGTACATTTGATGCCATTGTCGTTGGCTCTGGTATCAGTGGGGGTTGGGCGTCCAAAGAGCTTACGGGCAAAGGCTTACGTACCCTTGTATTAGAACGCGGTCGCAATGTGCAGCACGTCACCGACTACCCAACGACCATGATGCGTCCGTGGGAGTTTCCTCATTTGAATCAAATGCCAAAGGAGGTAAAAGACGCCAACCCTATCGTAAGCAAATGCTACGCTTTCAACGAAGATGCCGCCCATTTTTTTGTCAAAGATGCCGAACACCCTTACGTGCAAGAAAAGCCCTTCGATTGGATTCGGGGCTACCAAGTAGGAGGTAAATCGTTGCTGTGGGCTCGCCAAACCCAACGTTGGTCACAATTTGATTTTGAAGGCCCCGCGCGGGATGGTTTTGCCGTGGAGTGGCCCATTCACTACAACGAAATTGCGCCTTGGTACAGTTACGTTGAAAAATTTGCGGGAATTTCGGGCAACAAAGACGGTCTTCCGCAGCTTCCCGACGGCGAGTTTCTGCCCCCTCACGAACAGTCGTGCGTAGAAAAATACTTTGGGCAACAAATGGCTAAACATTACGGAGGTACTCGCCCCATCATCATTGGTCGTTGCGCTCACTTGACCAAACCGAATCCGATTCACTTCCAACAAGGACGTGCTCAATGCCAAAACCGCGCGCTTTGCCAACGTGGCTGTCCATACGGAGGCTATTTTAGCAGCAACGCCACAACCATTCCGTGGGCTATGAAATCGGGAAAGATGACCCTCAAGCCCGACTCGGTGGTTCACTCAATTATTTACGACGAAAAACTAGGTAAGGCCACGGGCGTGCGCGTCATTGACGCCAAAACCAACGAAGCAATAGAGTATTATGCAAAAATCATTTTTGTGAATGCCGCCGCGCTCAACACCAACTTGATTTTGCTCAACTCTACCTCTCACCGCTTCCCCAAAGGCTTGGGCAACGACAATGGACTAATGGGCAAGTACATTGCTTTCCACAACTACCGTACAAGCATTTCGGGCGAGTATGAAGGCTTCCTTGATACTACATCCGAGGGAATCCGCCCCAATAGTAGCTACATTCCTCGGTTCCGTAACTTACTTAAACAAGAAACCGACTTTTTACGCGGCTACGCTGCGGGCTTTAATGCTAGCCGTATCACCTTCAATGACCGCTCTGGCATGGGCGAAGAGCTGAAAACGTCATTGGAACAGAAAAAATATGGCAACTGGCGGGTGGGTTCGCACATGATGGGAGAAACCATTCCGAAAGAAACCAATTTCGTAGCCCTAGACCCCAACCTCAAAGATAAGTGGGGAATCCCGCAGTTACGGATTTCGGTAAGCTACGACGACAACGACGAAAAGATGGTGAAAGACTACCACGAGCAGTTGACGGAGATGTTTACCAAAGCAGGTTTCAAAAACATCCAAACCCACGATGTACCGAACAAAGCACCAGGACTTGACATTCACGAAATGGGTGGCGTTCGGATGGGGAAAGACCCTAAGACATCGCTCTTGAACAATTGGAATCAACTGCACGCTTGCAAAAACGTGTTTGTGACGGACGGAGCATGTATGACTTCTACCGCCACTCAAAACCCGTCGCTCACTTACATGGCACTCACTGCTCGCGCCGCTGACTACGCCGTAAAACAAATGAAAGCGAAGAATTTATAGTCTTTTTATCTAAAAAAAACGAGGGTCGTCATAAATTTTGGCAGCCCTCGTTTTTTTATATAATTCAATAAAAATATCAGTATGATTTATTGTAAGTTAAACTACAATTTACGTATCATTGTAACACATTTGTAGTTATTTTTAGACATTTTTAAGCATTCCGAATTACTACTTTCTACCGTAGAAAGGCTAGATTCTGGGAAATAGCTTCGCCACAAGTAGGTGTGCAACACTAAAATAATCATAGCCAATCTTAAAGTGTTTACTCCTAAAACCCCATGCCTTTAGGCTGGGGGCTGTAAACAAGAGCGTAATCTAGGGCTTTAGCCCTGACATCCCTCAGTTTTTTATTGATTACCCCTTGGTACTTTCGCCCAAAACCGCATTGTACCATGAATACTACTCAGCTTATAAAATCCGCACAAATAGATGGCGCCGAGCTTCACCAAGTTCGTTTGGTGTCGTTGGACGAGCATAAAGACCATCGTGGGTCGTTTACCGAAATTTTTCAAGATCACTGGGGCACGGTGCTTAAACCCGTACAATGGAGCGCCGTAAAATCAGAAGCCAACGTTTTTCGGGGAATGCACTTCCACGTCCGCCATGATGAGTACTTTTGCCTCATCGAAGGACATTGCCTACTGGGCCTCCGCGACTTGCGGCCTGGCTCGCCTACGCAGCACAAATCTGCCTTGTTTGAATTGTTTGGTGAAGATCCCGCCGCACTTGTTTTTCCCGTAGGGATGCTGCATGGATGGTATTTCTTCACGCCGTCTATTCACGTACAGGCGGTTTCGGAAGCTTATCCCGACTACGGCGCGGATGACAACTGGCGCTGCCGCTGGAACGACCCCGAACTTGAACTCAATTGGGGCATTGAAAATCCTATTTTAAGTGATTTGGCGACTAACGCTCCTTCGTTACAGGGGCTTATCAGCGGCTTGACATTTAAGGGATACTTCTCTTAGTAATTGAACACCATATAAGACATATAAGGGATTATAAGAAAAACTTATATGCACTTATATGTCTTATATGGTTCCCAAAATTGCCAAACTGCTACGGAATAATAGGCACATACCCCTTCGATTGGAGCGTAGTCATTAAAACCATGGCCGACAACGTGACGTGAATCACAGGGTTGCGCGGTTCTTTTTCCAGTTTACGCATATACAGCGACTGGCCGCAGATATAAAACTTGACACCGTTTGCCGCAAGTTCATTGATTAATGCCGTGTTAGGATTCGGCACTCCAAATTTCTTTTTGTAAGCTTCATCGCTCAAAATCAACGGCGTACCCAAAAAGTGTATCACGGCCACCACGTCTAAATTTTGCTTCGGAATTCCTGCCGATAAATGAAGATTCGCCAAGCGGGCCAACTTATCCAAGGTACTGTTGACGGAGTCGGGTTTATCAGCTCCTTTTGAAATTTCGTACAACACTTTGTACTTCATTTTGGGGTCAACAATTGGCTCTGCTTCAGGCACTTCAAACATCCCTCCCCCACTTTTGATATAGGGAAATTTCTTTTGGGCAAAGCTAGTCATGCTTACAAATACCAGTAAAATAATCAATCGACAAGTACGCATACGTTTATTTTGTTGAGGTGAAGAAGGAAAAATTTCAACGAAAGATACACAGACTTTACGAAACGAACCTACACGCGGGTCGTAAAACAATCTACATTTCTCCCTATTTTTGTAGCTGCAAAACTGCTTAATAGACTACAAAGCATCATGTCAATTTCATCTACGCCCAAAGAACAGGGCTTTTTCTTTCCTGCCGAATGGCATCCACACCGCGCTACTTGGTTGAGTTTTCCTCATACCGAAGCCTCTTGGACGTACGAGCGCCAGCCTAAAATACTTCCTGCGTATTTGGAATTTATTAAGGCCATCAGCGAGGGCGAAAAGGTGTGTATCAATGCGCACAACGAAACGGTTCAACAAACGATAAAACTTCATTTGCTAGGGGCTGGAATCGACCTTAATCAAATTGAGCTTCCGCTCCACGCCACCAACGACTCTTGGTGCCGCGATCATGGGCCAGGTATTTTGATTAATCCTGAAACCAAAAAACGTCTGGTGGTCAATTGGGGTTATAATGCTTGGGGAGGAAAATATCCACCGTTCAACAACGACGACCTAATTCCCGTAGCGATTGCTCATTATTTGGGCCTCGACTACGTCACTCCTGGCATCATCATGGAAGGTGGCTCGGTGGAATTTAACGGAAAAGGGACATTATTGACCAGCAGGGCTTGTTTGCTCAACGAAAACCGTAATCCGCACTTAAATCAAGCGCAAATTGAAAAGTACTTGTGCGATTATTACGGAGTGGAGCAAATCCTTTGGGTGGGCGATGGCATCGTAGGAGACGACACCGACGGGCACATCGACGACACCGTGCGCTTTGTGAATGAAGATACCGTGGTAGCGATTGTTGAAGAGAACAAATCGGACGACAACTACGAGATTTTACAAGAAAATATCCATGAATTGAAGCAGATGCGTTTGCTTAATGGAAAACAACTTAACATCGTTGAGTTGCCCATGCCAACGCCTTTGTACAGTGAAGACTTGCGTTTGCCTGCTTCTTACGCCAATTTTTACATCAGCAATGCGGCAGTTATTGTACCCACATTCCGCTGCGCCAACGATCAAAAAGCATTGGATATTTTAAGTCAATGTTTCACCGACCGCAAGGTTGTCGGCATTGATTCTACCGAAATCGTTTGGGGCCTCGGCAGCTTCCACTGTCTTAGCCAGCAAGAACCACTGGTGTAGTTCAATTTGGGGTTTACTGTTTGGGGTTTTGGGTTTTTATGTTCACTCTTTTGTGCTAGAAAGCAACAAACGCCAAACAGTAAACCCAAAACTCCAAACCAAAAAATCGCTAATGTTCCACTCCACCTTCGCCATGAACGTGGCCGTGGTCTAGTTCTTCGGCCGTAGCAGGACGGACGTTAATCACTGAGCCTTTGAAGTGCATCTTACGGCCTGCCAATGGGTGGTTAAAATCCATCAACACAAACTCACGATTTACTTCTACGACTTGTCCCATCAAACGATGTCCATCTTCATTGGTCATTGGAATCATATTGCCCACTTGAAGCATATCTTCTTGAACCTCACCGTCCACCTTGAAAATATCAATCGGGAGTTCGGCAACAGCTTCCATGTCATAATCGCCGTATCCTTCCTCGGGAGAAAGCGTAAAATCAAACGACTCACCCACACCAAGCCCGTTGATTTTATCTTCAAAACTTTCTGGCAAGCCACTCATCCCTTGAATGAAGTACATAGGTTGGTCTTCACCGACGGTTTCTACCATCTGCCACTCGTCGGTATCGTTCATAATACTAAGCTCGTAGGCCAACGCTACGACTTGATTAGCTGCTATTTTCATTGGTTTAAATTTTTTGCAAACGTACTGCTTTTTAAGGGCGTAAACTAACCTACTTTGGCTTTTCGCCACAAAATAATGCCATTTTCTTCCTTTACTTGAGAGAACCCTGCCTTGATCAAGACCCTTTGAGAAAGCGGCAGTCGAACGGGCGTTTGGGCAGTGAGGGCGTGGGCTGCTGGATGTTTGAACACCCATTTCATCAAGCACTCAACCGCCTCGGTCGCAATGCCTTTACCCCGAAAATCTTCGTCTAGGCCGTAGCCCATTTCGGTTTCGCCGTTGTCATTGGGCATACCTGCCACCCCAATTCCTCCCGCCACCGAATTGCTTTCTTTTTCAACAATGAGCCAATTGGTAAACCACTGATAATTGGCCACGTTTGCCGCCGTTTCGGGCAACCAGTAATTGGCCAAGGCATCGTCGAATTCCAGTTGAAACTCTTCTTCCATTTTCATGGGGCGGGGAGAAAGACCTAGCGATTTTTGTAACCCTAAGTAGTCACTAGCGTGTAGTTGTAACTGCTGGGTAGTGAGCGGAATGAGCCGCAAACGAATAGATTCTATAAAATACATGATGAAATTCTAGCCTTTTGGGAAGGTTTGGGTACATAACAAAGGTAAAAAAAAATCTATTTTTGCGGCATGAATTTGCTTTTGTACGCCCAACAATACCGCGAAGACCTTTTACAACGAGTCGTTCCGTTTTGGCTCGAATTCGCCATCGACCATGTCAATGGTGGTTATTATTGTGTGTTATCCAACAAAGGAGAAGTCATTTCGACTGACAAGTGGATGGCCTGGCACGGTCAGCAAGCTTGGGCTTTTGCGAAGTTGTACCAAACCGAAGCCCGACCTACTTTTCTGGACTATGCCCGCCAAGGTGCTGATTTTCTGCTCCAATACGCTACCGATGCCAAAGAAAATTGGTGGGAGTCGGTGGATATTACGGGGCGAGGTGTCGCCGAGGTGAAAGACACCCAAGTCGAAGCTGCTGCCTGCGCCGCGTGGGGTATTTTGTACGACATTACCGAAGATGAAACCTATGCCGAAGCAGCCAAAAAATCGTTGACAAAAGCGGTTCGTAAGCGTGAAAAACGACTTCAAAAATACACTGAAGAACCTTTAACAGGGCGGCATTTAAAGCAAATCGCCGAATTAAGTAGCCTCGCCCGTGGGCTAATGGCCGCCAAAAACTGCCTTTCCGAAAAAGCTTTTCGCGAACGAGGGGAAGCGCTTTTAAACGAGTTGATGAAACATTTTTGGGAACCTCGCGCCGATATTTTACTAGAAAATGTGTTTTCAGAAGGCGGATACTCCGATTGCTTGTTGGGGCGAAGAATCCACGCAGGGCGCGTTTTTGAAGCGTTCAATTCTTTTTACGAACTGACCTATTCGCTCAATAAAAGACAAATTCGCAGGCAGTTGGCCCAGCACATTGCTTACTTAGCCGAAACTACTTGGGACGAAGCCTACGGTGGTTATTATCATTGGCTGGACGTTAAAAGCCTGCCCGCCAGCGAACCCGACGCTTACTATAAATACGCTTGGGTGCAATTAGAAGCCTGCACGGCATTGCTACGAGCTTACCAAGTTTTGCAAGACCGCAGCCTTTTGAAACAATGGCAACGGGTAAATGATTATGTGTGGCAACATTTCCCTGACCCTTCTCCTGAAGGCGAATGGGTAGGCGTGGTGAGTAGGCACGGAGAACCGCTGATTCCCCTCAAAGCGGCTTCTAACAAAAATGCCTTTGCCCCCATCAAAAACCTGCTGGCCTCCTCCGAATTACTGGCAAATATTGGTACCTAAAACGTCACTTGTTTTTGCGTATCGAGTAATTCTGAAACACCATTCTGACGCAGTAGCACATACATCCGATAGTTGCCTTTCACGACCGCCCCAGGAACAAAAGTTGCCATAAATCCCCTATCCCAATACCAGCCTCTTCGGAGAAATGTTTTCAACGGAAGGGCCTGCTGCATTCCTCCAGCCATGTAAACGTGCGACGCGGATTTCAGAACGACATAGGCCCCATCATCCATGTTTTTGACAGGCCGAATAAAATCGCGGTGATAGTAAACGCTCAGGTTTTTGTTGCTCCAAAAAACCGAATCAACCTTGAAATTTCCATTCGTTGAAAGTGAATCCGTCGAAGCTGTCCACTGTTTCTCGTATTGTCTAAAAAATAAAGATGGCTGGTACAGTTTCTGCAATCGGAGAAAGTCAGTCCCCGTTAAATCAAACATTTTTAGGCCCAACAAATCGGCATTGTACATCGAATTAAACTCCTGTGCTACTGCCATTCGGCGGTTATTGACCGCAGGTGCAATGGCGTAATACAACACCAAGGTATTGAAAATCACCACAATTCCCATCCCAATCGCCAACCACTTCTGGGTTATTTTTTCCCGATTCCAATCCAACACCAACAAATACGTCAGAATCAACATCCAAGTGGGGTACATCCGATAGCGTCCTTTGAACATACCATATAAACCATCCCATTCGGCCCGTTTGTAAACGACGCCCAAAGAGGTCAAACACACAAATAACAGCATGTATAGCGCAAACCACTGCACTTTGTTGAGTCTTAATGTAATCGTACGCGGGTTCGTTGTGATGGTAGTATGTCGAAACAAGGCCCAGGCATTTACTGTCAAAAGTACTCCCCCAAAAACGACTGAAAGCCACTGAGCCAACGTAGAGGGGCTGTAAGCATCAAAATTTACCGAAGATCCAATAAAGGCTAAAAAACAAATGATTGCTTGTAAATAGTTTTCCGCTTTTGTCAGATCCAGTGAGCTTGGAGACGCGTGCGAATGGGTGAGTGAATAAAGTCCCATCGTTAGCACAAATGCCCCCAAAGTGAGCTTCATCTCTTTCCAACGCTTCGACAAAGCCAAAATCGTTCCTCCAATTAGAAAAGTCAACAGGCCATTTCCGTACGAAAATGTGGCAAAAACTGAGAACAAAATCCCTATCCAACTGTACTTGGGCGACAACTGTGTGTATCCATACGCAGCCATCATGGTAAAAAAGAGTAGCCCAAAATTTCCAAGCGAGCTTGTTCCCCAAAAGATATTTTCAAACGAATGCACGTTGAGGACAATCCAACACAAGGGAATGAAGTACGCAAAAGAGAGATTGAGTTTCTGAAAAACTTTGAACAATATCCCCAATTGACCAACCCAAAGTAAATTGCTGATGACCATCAACGTTTTGAAATTGACACTTCCTGTCAGCCAGTACGACAAGAGCACCACCAAACGCGTAAACACGATGCGGTGTTCGGGAAAACCGATGGTCAGCCAGTCCAATTTGTCGCGCCAAGATGCCGCATTCTGCCATTGTTCTACAATTTGAAGCACGTGAATATCGTCGTATGCCACGTAGTTGGCATTCAATGCAATGGCTTCAAAAAAGACCACGTATATCACCAGCGGCAACAAACACAGCGAAACTAAGAAGCGTTTTTGGATAGAAAGATTGAAAAAAGTCATGCGTAAGGTCGAAAAACGCTTAAAATTAGTAAGTTCGTAGGCGATTTTAGCGTTTTACCCCTCAAAATGTACCCAAATCACCCTTAACTACTTCATTATCAACAAAATGAAAAATAGCTTTTATTTTTTACTCTTTTTTCCGTTCACCGTGCTCTTTGCCCAAAACACCTACCTTGTCAAAGAAAATGACCAATTGCGCCTTACGTCCGCTGGCGCTTCTTTTTTGGCAAAACTCCCCCTGCATTGTATCCATACTGAATATCCCAACAAAACGGGTCATACCATCGAAGCCGAGAATGACGCCAAACTCACCCCCAAGCAGCTACACCCCGCTTTTTATGGCTGTTTGGATTGGCACTCTTCTGTACACGGGCACTGGATGCTAGTTCGGCTCCTTAAAACCTTCAAGGGACTTCCCGAAGAAACCGAAATTCGCAAAATATTGGATGATAGTTTTCAGCCCGATAAGATGAAAACCGAAGCTGAGTATTTTACCAAATACAAGTTTTCGCGCACATTTGAACGTACCTACGGCTGGGCTTGGTTGCTCAAACTCGACGAAGAATTGGCCACATGGGACGACCCGCAGGGCCGCCAATGGCACCAGCATCTACGTCCGCTCACCCAGCAAGTAGTGGAGCTTTGGACGGCATTTTTACCCAAACAAACCTACCCCAATCGCACGGGCGTTCATCCCAATACGGCTTTCGGTTTGGTGTTTGCCCTTGACTACGCCCGTACGGTTAAAAATGCCACTTTTGAAGCCAAAATCGTCGAAAAAGCCAAGTATTTTTATTTAAACAATACGCAAGCACCCGCCATCCAAGAACCCGATGGTTCCGATTTTTTATCCCCGAGTCTGGAAGTAGCAGACCTAATGCGACGTATATTGACGCCCGCTGCATTCACCAAGTGGTTCAATGGATTTATGCCTGCCGCTGGTTTGCAAAACATTCTCAAACTCCCCATCGTAAGCGACCGAAACGACATGCAGATTGTTCACTTAGATGGTCTTTCATTGAGTCGGGCTTGGTGCTTGAAAGGCATTGTTGAAGCCCTTCCCAAAACCGACCCTCGTCGGGCAAATATGCTCAAAGCATCTCAGCATTTTATCAATACTACCCTACCCCAAATCACCAATGGTGGCTACGGCGGCGAGCACTGGCTGGCTTCCTTTGCATTGTATGCGTTGCAATAAAAATGTGGCACAATTTTTGATAGTACTTTCACTAACATGCTCATTAACATTCAATTAATGGGCATGTTTCCGAAACAATAGTATTCCTTTTTAGATGTGCATTTTTCCTACACGCTCGTAGGAAACGGCATTATTTTTGCTTCTATTTTTCCGTTGATATGCTTCAACAGTCGCGTTAAAAACGCATTAATTTTTTCTATTTCTCACACTTCTTACTTGCCTTATGAAACAACCATTTACTACACATTGGTGGAGGGTTTTGTTGTTTTGGTCATTGGCGATATGCGCTTTTGCCCAAAACTCTCCGACCTCTCAAGAAGCTAACCTTGGTGGTTACTTTTTGAAAAAAGTGGTTAGCAATTCGACGACTCCTACGGGAGTAGGTTTTACCTACACGATTTTTTACACCATTCCTGCGGGTTCACCTGCTACGACCATCACGGATGTAGTACCTAGCCCATTGGTGGTTGACAACGTCATTGCGACGGCAGTATGTGGTACACCAAGCGTATCTCAAACAACCGTTGTCGGTGGTACGCAAGTTTCGTATCAGGTACCCGCTACAACTTCAACTTGCTCGGGCTCTTTTCAAATCAATGTAAAGTTTCCCGCTGGAACCACCTGTAACGGTGAAACCGCTCGCAACCGCGCTTGCTTACGAACCTCCACAGGGGCTGACCTTTGTACAGGCTACGTAAGTACCACCGCCCAAGCAACCGACCCATGGAAAGTCTATAAAGTACCCACTGGACTGCCTTACACGGGCGGCACATGCCAATGGGCGACGTTGAGCGACACTGTTGAATACATTGTCTCAGTTTATAAAAACACGGGATTGTACGGTTTTCTCAATTTGGAAAATGCCTCCATTGTGGATCGAATGCCAGTAGGTGCTGTATTTATTAGCGGCGCACCCATTGCTCCCGCTACGGGCACTATCACTGCATCGGGCACCAATATCACTTGGACAGGCTTGGGAACGCTTGACGCTACGCAAAACTATTTTCAGCGGCAGGCCAAAATCAAAATCTATTATCCTGGTTTTGCCATTAACACCAGTCGCACGAATAAAGCAGTGTTAACGGGTGATTTGGGCAAACCTACCTCTCCCAATTGCGGAAAACACGCCGATTCGCTCCAAATTTGTGTGACCAAATCAGCGCCCGTTACCTCTGGACAAATCAGTAAATATGCCTATGTATCGGGAAATGCCATTGGTTGCGCAGGCTACTACAACATCGTCGTCTGTAACAATGGCACCTCTCCACTCACCAGCTTCAATGTGTATGACAACATCCCGACGGGCATTACGGTCACGAGCATTCAGGTAACAGGAACTCCTGCTAACCCTGTGACAATCAACGTCAACTCGTCCAATGTGTTGGTCAATGCCACTTCGACCCAAACTTACACCGCCACGTTAGGGACTAATCCTGCCATTTATTTTCAAAACAATGGTACACTCGCCGCTGGTGCCTGCGTAACGTATCGCATCAACTTTACCATTAACTCAATAGCTCCAAGCAGCATCATGAACTGTGCGAGTTTAAGGTACCCCATGCCTAATCCTACCACGGTTCGTACTTCTTGTAATACCATCGCGATTTATCCACCAACAACCAACGTTTGTGCTTTCAAAGAAATTTGTAACAAACAAACCACTTATAATCAAGGGCAAGTGTTGCGGTATCGTTTACGGGTTCAAAACATTGGTACAGCCGTACTGTCGGGCGCTTACATCAATGATTTGTTAAACGCAAATTTGCAGTACGTCGGAAACGAAACCTACTATACTTCAAGCAATTACAGCCCAGTATGTACGGCAGGCTCGGGTATCCCCGCTGGAACTACTGCCTGGACGGGCGTTTCTACTGCCCACGCAGCAAACAACCTGCGTTGGAACATCCCAACCATCGGTACTAGCTGCGCTAATGTTTATTACCCCAACTGCGGTCAATACGGCACGGCGGGCGTACCTTTTTATTTCATCGAATTTGACGTAAAAGTCCTCAACAATGCTGCCGTTGGCGTTATTCCTAACTTCTTTAGAGTTCATTCCAATTTGTCGGCAGTACTAGCTACTTCCAATACCGAATATTTGACAACAAACGCGGTTTTTGGCTTTACATTAGATAAAAAAGTAAGCAAAGACAACGGGACAACCTTCGCTACCTCCGTAGTAACCAATCCTAATACAAACGTGATATATCGCTTGGGATTGACCAAAACAGGAGCTGCGCTCAAAAATCTGTTATTCTTTGACATGCTCCCCCGCGACAACGTAACGACGGATTATTTGATGCTCAACCGCCCAGTTAGCCGTGGTAGTCAATTTGATGTTTTGCACCAAAATTTTGTAAGTGCAACGCCATTGAGTGCTTCGTCCACCTACGCCAATTCGGTCAACATTTGCCTTCCTGACCTATCGTATTCTCCTGGGGGTTGCAATACCACCACTTGGACAGCCGCAGCGCTCAGTGCTCGTAATGTAAAAGCGAATTTTGGCAGTAGTTTTATGCCAACCGCTACGCAGCAATATGACTTCAGGGCTTTGGTAAGTGCCACGGCACAAAACACCCAAAAAGCGTGTAATACCTTTGCCGCAAAGGCCGCAGCCCTGATGTACATCAACAACGCCAATACCGACGTAAACCTCACCCCAAGTGAGTCTAATTTGGCCTGTATTTCCATTGATGCAGCGGCAGTAAATTGTTGCGAAAAAACCCAAATTGTTCAGACCGACAAATTGTGTTGTAGTAAATTGAAAGTCGCGTGTCCAGTAAAACAAATCAAGGTAACGTTGACCAACGGTACGTTTACGAACTTGGCATGGACCTGCAACCCCGCACCGACAAGCTACGTAGGAACTTCAACTTATACATTTACCCCGACGGGTACTTGCGACTCTACGACTGTTGATGCGTGTTTCAAAGCTACTTCGAGCGGCAATGTAGTTATTACTTACAACATTACGTTTGCCAATGGTACTACTTGCACCAAAACCGAATCGAAAAAATGTTGCTGCACTCCCGTCATTACCGTCCCCAAAACAGCCTGTTTGGGACTACCCGTGACGTTGCGATTGGTAGCAAGCGATTGTCCTGTTCAAAATGTATTGTGGAACTTTGGCGATGGATTTACCTCTACAGCGCTTAATCCAAGCCATGCTTACGCTAATCCAGGTACTTACACGGTTACACTCACCTACGACAATGGCTGCGGCAAACAAACACTTACCTACCAAATTGTGGTAGCAAAATGTGTATGCACCATCACGCCATGTATCAGTTTTGCCGCCAATGGCTTGCAAGTATTATTTAACTCCACAGGCAGCACGAGTACTTATCCTATTTCGGCATATCATTGGGATTTTGGTGATGGGAACTGGTCAAACAGTGCTACCTTCTCACACACTTACCTCAGTGCAGGTACGTATAATGTCTGCTTGACCGTTTATGCTGACAACGGCAATGGCCCTTGTGAGTGCGTAGCCAAAGCTTGTCGTACCATAACAGTAACGCCAGGTATGGGAACCGCTGGGAATTGTGCCCAAATGCTTCCTGCCAACCTCTTGTCAGAACCTTCTCATGCTACTGCACGAGAAGCCGCCGTTGAGGTAACTCCTGCCCTTGAGGAAGAAAAAGAATTGGAACCATCATTGTTAAAAGTAATGCCCAATCCGTTTGAAAATGTAATGAAAGTAAAGTTGAATAACTTGCTCAAATCAAAGAGTTTGACCGACAAATCGCAGCTTGAACTTCATACCATTCAAGGTAAATTGGTTAAAACGGTTACCCTCACAGGCAACGCAAACGAAGTGGAAGTCTCGACCCATGAACTCTCGTCGGGGACTTACATTCTTTCCTACAAACGAAACGGGAAAATAGAGTCTTCGGTGAAGGTAGTTAGGGAGTAGAAATAACAAACCTCCCGAAAGTTCAAAACTTTCGGGAGGTTACAAACTTTCGGGAGGTTCTGTTTTTAATAAACCGCCTGATAATCAACCACCACATCCATTTTTGTCCAGCGACGTTTTTGGACTTGGACGGGGTTAATATTCATGGCATCATCAAATAGATTGGCATAAAACCCTTTTTCTTCTTTGGTAAAAACAGAATAGTAGCCCACTGGCAGCGTCACTGAAAAACGCCCTTTTTTATCGGTTTTTACTTTTCGGACAAGTTTTGAATTCACTTTTTGATAAAAACCCGCTTCTTCTCCCGCTTCTACTTGTTTGTCGTTCGTCAAAGCATAAATATACAGCTCTCTCACTACGGGCACTGCCTTAGGAACTGACGCTTTTGCTCCAATGGTAGGCATAAAATTCCCTGCCTTCCAAAGTACTTGTCCCGAAATACCTTGGGTGTTTTTTTGAGCCACTGCCAACGTTGTTATCAACAACACAAGGCAACTACTTAACCAGTGAGTGTGCATAGTTCAAAAGGTTTGATGAATCCCTTACGCTTCCACTTTTTCTAGGGCGTAGATGTCGGTTACTTCATCCAAAATCTCTAGAATATGAGCATAGTCAAGGGTTTCCACTAAACGCATTCGGTAGGGTTTAAAATTGTTCAAGCCCTTAAAATAAGTAGCGTAGTGGCGGCGCATTTCCAAAATACCCGTACGTTCACCTTTCCATTTAATCGAAAAATCGAGGTGTTTACGACACACTCGTACGCGTTCGGCGGTGGTAGGCGGCGCTAAGTGCTCGCCCGTTTTGATAAAATGTTTGATTTCGTTAAAAATCCAAGGATAACCGATACTCGCCCGTCCAATCATGATGCCATCCACGCCGAAGCGATTGCGGTATTCGATGGCTTTTTCGGGGCTATCAATGTCACCGTTGCCAAAAATGGGAATTTGAATGCGTGGATTATCCTTGATTTTACCAATGAGCGTCCAGTCAGCATCACCTTTGTACATCTGAACGCGCGTGCGCCCGTGTACCGTCAATGCCTTGATACCAATATCTTGCAAGCGTTCGGCTACATCTTGGATATTTTTGGTGGATTCATCCCATCCCAAGCGGGTTTTAACCGTCACGGGCAAGTGGGTCGCTTTCACTACGGCTTCGGTCATTTTAACCATTTTGGGAATATCTTGCAACAAAGCCGCACCCGCCCCGCGACAAGCGACTTGTTTTACAGGGCAGCCGTAGTTAATGTCAATCAAATCAGGGCCTGCTTTGGTCGCGATTTTGGTACATTCGCCCATGGTTTCGATGTCACTCCCAAAAAGCTGAATCCCGATAGGGCGCTCGTATTCAAAAATATCTAGCTTTTGGAGGCTTTTGGCCGCATCGCGAATCAAACCTTCCGACGAGACAAACTCGGTGTACATCAAATCAGCTCCGCCTTCTTTACACACTGCCCGAAACGGCGGGTCAGACACATCTTCCATCGGCGCCAACAACAGAGGGAAGTCTCCTAATTCTATATTTTCAATTTTTACCATTGCTCACCAAAAATAGGTACGTAAAATAATTATTCCCCAAAAACACTCCCTTGCGGGGATACAAAGTTCGTTCTTTTTTCTTTATCTCTGA
Organism: Runella limosa DSM 17973; assembly: GCF_000482465.1. Classification (GTDB taxonomy): domain Bacteria; phylum Bacteroidota; class Bacteroidia; order Cytophagales; family Spirosomataceae; genus Runella; species Runella limosa. Next base: position 135,937 of record NZ_KI519427.1, on the reverse strand, counting down.
AAATAACCTATTTTTGCTCTCTAAAATTCAACGACATAACAATCGTAATTCATACTTCGTAAATCATACAATAGAAGAATGCCTTATTTATTCACTTCAGAATCGGTATCGGAAGGCCACCCCGACAAAGTCGCCGACCAAATTTCGGACGCCCTTATTGATCACTTCATGGCGTTTGACCCTACGTCAAAAGTAGCCTGTGAAACGCTCGTTACAACTGGCCAAGTAGTTCTGGCAGGTGAGGTAAACAGCAAAACATACCTCGATGTGCAGCAAATTGCGCGTGAAGTAATCGCCAAAATCGGCTATACCAAAGCTGAGTATATGTTTGAAGCGCACTCTTGCGGTGTTCTTTCGGCCATTCACGAACAATCAGCCGACATCAACCAAGGCGTTGACCGTCAAGCAGCAGATGATTTTGAAAGTAAGGCAAATGCCCAAGGTGCAGGTGACCAAGGAATGATGTTTGGCTACGCTACCCGCGAAACCGACAACTTCATGCCGTTGGCGTTGGACTTGTCGCACAAGATTTTGGAAGAACTTGCCGCTATCCGTCGCGAAAACAAGCGTATCAAGTACCTTCGCCCCGATGCAAAGTCGCAGGTAACAATCGAATACTCTGACACCAACAAGCCTATCCGTATTGACACCATCGTAGTGTCAACGCAACACGACGACTTTGGCGATGACGAAACGATGTTGGCACAAATTCGCAAAGACATCATTACCTACGCAATTCCACGCGTAAAAGCTAAGTTGAAACCTTCGTTGCGCAAATTGTTCAACGACCAAATTACGTACCACATCAACCCAACGGGCAAGTTCGTAATCGGTGGTCCTCACGGTGATACTGGTTTGACAGGCCGTAAAATCATCGTGGACACTTACGGTGGCAAAGGAGCACACGGTGGTGGTGCTTTCTCGGGTAAAGATCCTTCAAAAGTGGACCGTTCAGCAGCTTATGCGACGCGCCACATTGCCAAAAACTTGGTAGCAGCAGGCGTTTGCGACGAAGTATTGGTACAAATTTCATACGCTATCGGAGTAGCTAAACCTTGCGGTTTGTACGTAAACACGTACGGAACATCGAAAGTAAAAGGCGAAAATGGCAAAAAATTGAACGACGGCGAAATCGCTAAAATCGTAGAAAGCGTATTCGATATGCGTCCGTATGCGATTGAGCAACGCCTCAAACTTCGCAATCCAATCTACTCAGAAACAGCCGCTTACGGCCACATGGGTCGCGAGTCGCAAGTAGTAACGAAAGTGTTCAAAAACGCTGGTCAAGTCGCTGAAGTAGAAGTCGAACTTTTCACTTGGGAAAAACTTGATTACGTTGACGCCGTAAAAGCTGCTTTTGGTTTGTAGGTGATTTCGGTTATTCCTCTGCGTGGGTTCGGTTATGAGTAACCGAACCCACAACAAAAATTCCCCGTTCTTAGTTGAGCGGGGGATTTTTGTTTATGTTGTTGGATGTGAGCATCCAACAACACAATAAGTCGTACCTACGTATCTTAGGAAAATGAAACAAAGAATAATGTGTAAATTGCATTAAAATCAATGCGCGAATGGCTAAATACATCAATCCCTATACCGATTTTGGCTTTAAAAAATTGTTTGGTGAAGAAGCCAACAAAGACTTATTGATTGATTTTTTAAATCAGCTTCTTCCTCAACATCATCAAATAACTGAACTTAACTTTCGTAATGTAGAAGGTTTTGCAGAAATATCCATTGAACGAAAAGCCATATTTGACATTCATTGCCAAACAAAAAGTGGTGAAAGAATCATTGTTGAAATGCAGAAAGCAAAGGTGAATTTCTTCAAAGACCGCTCACTTTTTTATGCAACGTTTCCTATTCGCGAACAAGCTAAAAGGGGTGAATGGGATTTTCGACTTACTCCTATTTACATGATTGCTATTCTTGATTTTCAATATGATGAACAAGAAGAAAAACAGAAGTTTTTGCGAAGCGTTAAGCTCAAAGACCAAGACGGCGATATTTTCTTTGATAAATTAACATTCAAGTTTTTGCAAATGCCCTTGTTTTCAAAAACAGAACATGAACTTCAAAGCCATTTCGATAAATGGATTTACTTCTTGAAAAAACTAGAAAGTTTTGATGAGATACCAACCATACTAAAAGAGCCTATTTTTGAAAAAGCCTTTGAAGTAGCCGAAATAGCAAATATGTCGCCTCAACAGTTTGAGTTGTATCAAGAGAGCCTAATGACCTACATTGAGGTAAAAGAAGTAGTAAAAACGGCTGAATTGGACGGAGTAAAAAAAGTCGCAAGAGAATTGAAAGATGATGGGGTTTCGGTTGAAAAAATCATGAAATACACCAACCTTTCTGCCGACGAAATAAAGGAACTTTAATAAGCGGAGGAAAAAATACCCTCCGCCCCATTCATCACAGAATTATACCTGACGAAACAACTTTGCGTCGGCCCAAAAAGTACCAAAAGGAACAATCGAGGCGAGTAGCGCCAAAGCCGTTTTTTTCAGAGGCCAGTTGTACTCAATTTTACACTGCACAACCGCCAATACGTACAATACAAACAGCAAACCGTGTACCATGCCAATCACTTTATTAGGGCCTGGCATTTCGGCATAATACTTTAATGGCATGGTTATGAACAAGATAAGCAGAAACGAAACGCCTTCTATAAAACCAATGACCCGCAAACGCCCTATTTGAGTTTTTAATAAATCCATCTTTTCTGAAATTTTGGTTGAAAAACGCACCAATGAATCTACAAAGAAAGACGATTTAAGGCTTTAATTTGCTTTTATATACCAAAATATTACGGCGGCCCAAACAAAATACCCGTTACTTCTCGCCAGCTTTTTGCCTTCCTAACATCCCTAACAATATCTCGCCACTCGTAAAAATTGAGATAGACCACATTGTTGGAAGTCACAGGCTTCGTTAGCCCATACACGGGCTTTTCGGTTTCTTCTTGAAACGTCCCAAACAATCGGTCCCAAAGAATAAAGGTAGTTCCAAAATTTTTATCAAGGTAAGCATCATTTTTGCCATGATGCACCCGATGATGCGACGGCGTGACAAAAATATACTCAAACCAGCGAGGCAATTTGGTAATGACCTCCGTATGAATCCAGAACTGATACAGCAAGTCGATTTGGTAACACATAAACGTAATCACGGGGTGAATACCTGATAACCAAACGGGCAAGAAAAAGATGATTTTGATGTGCTGCGTCCATGAATTTCGAAACGAAGTGGACAAATTTAGGTGTTCCGACGAATGGTGTGTTACGTGGGTAGCCCACCAAATCCGTTGTTTGTGCGCAATGTAATGGGCAAAATAATTACAAAAATCAATACCCAGATACGCCAATACCCACGCCCACCACGTATTGGGTATCCGCCACGGCACGAGTTCATAACAAAACAAACTCAAACCAACCGTAAACGCTTTCAATAATCCATTGGTAACCAAACTTCCAACCCCAATTCCCACCGAAGCTTTCAAATCGTTAGTGTCGTAATGATGGTGCGGGTCGTGGCGTAAAAACCAGTATTCAAGGGCTATAAAAATAACGGGGGCAGCATACAGCAATAGCGGCTGCACGTCTTGTTCAAACTGCAATGAAAGCATCAGAATGTCAAATTAAGAAATGGGAAATATCAAACAGGAAATCACTGAATATCAATGCGTTCGTAGGCTTTGGTACGGTTATCGTTTTCAACCCCAAAAAGCTCTACGTACTTTACTTTTGGAATAAACGCATTGTTGGCCAACTGCACAAACACTTTCTGTAACAGCACTTTACGGCCATTAATGTGGGTCATGGCCACGGGTTTATTTTCTTGATACGTCACCCAAATTTGACGTTTCTTAAACGCATTCAAGGAAATTTCATAGGTGTTGGCAGTAGGAGTTGAATGGTGTTTGTAGCCATAAGCTAGCTGCCACTGAAGCGTCGAGAGATCTTCGCGTTGCCCACGGTCGGCATACCGTATCCAATATACGTTCATCGGGCTTTCATCGTCCAATTTTTTGTCCGAACCGACATTCGCCTCGTACATGACGGTATTGATGTTGTTGCTCCGTTGGATGTAAAACAAATGATTTGATGTGCGCGGAGGCTCGGGAAAATGTAGTTTTGAAGGCGTTTCGTCGGCACAAAAAGTACCCAACGCCCCTGTTAGCAGAAGCATACTCAAAAGTTTCATAGCTGTAAGTAAGGTTGTTTTTAAGACCTTCAAACCCATGACAACTCAGCGCAGTATCCCCCCTATTGCTGCCACTACTTTTTTACAAATGATACTTTTACCGAAAAATACGAAGCAAATAAACCGTCAAAGCACTAATCACTACCTCAAACACCAACAAGGCATTGACAATACCGACGTGGTCAGACAAGTAACCAAGAAAAATAGCGGGGATTCCGAAGCCGATGTAGCCCATAAACATGTAGCCCGACACCGCCCTTGCTCGCTGAACCCCACCGTAGTTAGCAATCAAAGCCAAGCCTCCCACGTACGAAAAACCATAAGCCGCCAAGCCAATGAGTGTTGTTCCACCCAAAATTACCCACAATTGACCCAAATGACTGCCCAGCACAACCAGTCCAAAGCCCAGTGGCACCAGCACATAACCGATGCGAACGGATTGTTTCGGGTCGTTTTTACGAATAAAAGGCTGTAAGAAAGCCCCCGTCCAATTGATTAATACCAAGCAAAAGCCCGCGTAGGGCGTCAGGTTAAATTTGGCCAATTGGGTTGGGATAATGGCAATGACCGTGCCCGTTGCCGCCCAACAAATGGCAATGGCCATGTTGACGGGAAACGAGCCTTTAGGGAAATACGGAAGTCGAAGGATATTGCCACCAATGGGTTTGGGGTTGGGCAACGTAAAAAGAAGGATAAGCCCAATAAAAGTAATTCCTAAAAGCAAATAATACGTAGGCGGAACAAGCTGAAAATCAACGAGTAAATACAAGGTTGTGGCAAGTGCGCCTCCACTGAAACCAATTGCCGTAGAAAGTGAAGCCAAATTAGCGGCTTTGGTTGGCGCATTTTTATCGGGGTACAGAACTTCGGTTAAATAGGCGGTTCCAGTGCCCATACTTAATGCCAAAGCAACCCCTTGTAACATCCGAGCGAACACCAAAGCCGTTACATTGGGAAAAATAGTAATGACGAGGGTAGCTAAAAAAGAACAAAAAACGCTAACAATCAGCACAGGTTTTCGCCCGACTCGATCGGAAATACCCCCTAGAAAAACGTAACAAGGCAGCATACCTGTGATGTACGCTGCCAAGACTAAGGCCGTTTGGCCGTTGTTGAGGCCCGCTTCAGCCGCATATACCCGAAAAAGGGGCATCGAGATATTGACGGCCAACGTAACCAGCAACAACGCAAACGAAATAATGCGAAAAGGCGGCATTAGCATACACCCGTTTCGAGGTCACATGCTTCTCCTTGCGTTGGCGCTTGAATGGGGGCTTTTACCGCAATATCTGGCAATGCCTGCAAAAACAAGTCCGTTGGCTGCGCGCCCGATACGGCGTATTTGTCATTGATGATATAATACGGCACACCGCTTACGCCCATCAAACGATTTTGGTAAAGAAGTTGATCCACTTCTTCTGAACCCTTTTCAGAAGCAATAAATTGGCGAACTTCTTCCGCATCTAACCCCACCGACTGCGCCACTGCTACTACGTTTTCGACATTGGCAAGGTTAACACGATTTTCAAAATAAGCTTTAAAAAATGCCTCTACCAATTCCAATTGTTTGCCTTTTTGTTGGGCAAACCAAACCAAACGGTGCAAACCGTGCGTGTTGGGCGAAATTTGTTGGTTCACCAAATCAAATTCTAGCCCTTCGCCCGCCGCCACGTTTGATACTTGGTTGGTCAATTCATAAAAACGCTCTTCTCCGCCAAATTTCGCCGAAAGTCGTTCTTTCATATTTTCACCTTCCAGCGGTGTATCGGGTGAAAGCTGAAAAGGCAAATAGCTGATTTCAAACGTATAATCGTCTTTGAGCTGATCAACTGCTTTTTCCAAACGGCGCTTTCCGATGTAGCACCACGGACAAACAACGTCCGAAACAATGTCGATTTTAATGTGTGGTTTCATGTAATTTTTTTTCTTATTTGATTACTTTCAAAACCCGCACGCGTTCGTTATCGTTCATTTTTAATACATAACTCCCTTGGGGCATTGCCGTCGGTAGTGTCAGTTTACTTGATGGTTCGTTGGCCATGACCGATTGCTGTAACCATACTCGCCCCGCCACGTCCGTCAGTGCGATCTCTACTTTTTTGCCCGTAAATTCAGCTCCCCATTGAATCTGCAACGCATTGGCATTCCCCAATGGATTCGGAAATACAATGGCTTCCGTTGGTTTATTTCCACCAACTCCCATGGGCAAATATTTGGCCCGTGCCACCTCCGTTGCCGCCGCAAATGTAGGAATGCCGTAGCCAAATTGAGGGGTTGGGCTGGCAAAACGATCCCCTGCTCGACGAATACAATCAATTACTTGCATGGCGGTAAGTTGCGGTTGCGATTGCCAAAATGCCGTAACCAAGCCCGCAATCAACGGGGCTGAATACGACGTTCCATTGCCCGCCGTTACCGTACCTGCTTGATTTGAAAGTACCGTTAAAGCACCTTGGGCGCACACATCAGGCTTCACACGCCCGTCGGCTGATGGACCAATGGAGCTAAACGACGCCAACGCTTTGGTACTTCCAACCGCACCCACTGCCAACACTGAGTCAGCATCGGCAGGAGCTGAAATGTATTTCCAGGCGCTCGCCCCTTCGTTGCCAGCCGAGGCCACTACTATCATGCCTGCTGCTGCTGCCCAATCGGCGGCTCGCGTAATGAGCGTCGTTTTACCGTTCATGTCGGCATAGGTATAATCATCGGCTTCGTTATCAAATTGATTGTAACCCAATGAAGTATTGATGACATCGACACCCAAACTGTCGGCATACTCGGCCGCAATTAGCCAATTGGCTTCCTCCAAGCGCGATTCGCTATTATCATCTTCTGTTCTTAGCAACGCGTAAGACGCTCCGTAAGCTGGGCCAATCAAGCTATTTTCTTTAAAGCTTGCCATGATACTAAACACGTTGTTTCCGTGCGAATGGTCTTCGTAAACACTGGTTTCGTTGGCTACAAAATCGTAGGTAACTACCACGCGTTTGTCGGAAAATAATGTACTCAACGCAGGATTTGTATTGGAATTTAAGAACCCTGCATCCAAAATCGCCACCAACATTCCTTTGCCATTGTAGCCTTGATCGTGCATGGCATCGGCACCCAACATTTGAATTTGGCTAAGCGAAGCTCCGTAATTGAAAGCGTCCATCCCAAATTTTTGTTGCGTGGCATTGGTTTGTTTTTCGGCAGACAAACGGGCCGTACGAAGGGCGCGATTAAACTCAATCCCTTTCACCGACGACAACGCCCGAATGGCCGTCAGTTGTGCGGAGGTTGCCTCAACCAATACGGCATTTAACCAACGGGATGTGTACCAAACTTTGGCACCCGTTTGACGAATTTGAGATACATAACTAGGATTGACAGGCAAATCTCTCAACGTCAACGCAATCCCTTGCCGCGAACGACGATCTACGGAGCGCTGACTCAGATAGGCCGTAGGTTTGTCGGTCGTAAAGGGTGTACCTGTTTTGTCTTTTAATAAAACCAAGTATTTGGCGGTCTGCGCCTGCACCATCCCACTCCACATAAAAAGCCAAGTGAACACCGCCACAAAAAGCAACTTTACCCTGTGATTATCAATCATTTGTATATGTTTTATATATTTATTCTTTTTTTAGTAAATACAGAATAGAAATCCAAATTCGACATTCTCTCGTCGGGTTGTGAGCAACCCTCCACACAAATTAAAGATGCCACCCCGATGGGGCTTCGTTTCGGACATAACTCATTGTTTCTACAAAGGTGTAGCTCCTCTGGAGCAATCATTTTCGACATTCTGCACTCTACCTTCGACGTTCTCTCGTCGGGTTGTGAGCAACCCTCCACACGATTCAAATGCAAATATTCGACATTCTGCACTCTACCTTCGACGTTCTCTCGTCGGGTTGTGAGCAACCCTCCACACATGAGCAACCCTCCTCACCTACTCTATTCCTGCACGTTTAAAACGAACGAGCTGCCGTGTTCCAAAATCTATTTGTGCCTTGCCGATGCAGGAAGGTGTGGATGAGCAAAATTGCACATTAATTCGTTCCCGATAAATCAGCCCTACGCCCGCTGCGTATGTTTCTATCCGTTTATCTTGATTCACCAACGTAGAGTCGTTTTGTTGAACCACCGTTGCCGTTCGGTCAAAGGCAGTTCCTGCTATTTTCAACGCTTTATTTACGTCTTTTAATACATACTCATCTTCCCCCAAATTGTTGTAAATATTTCCATTCCACGAACGTTTTTCGGAAACAGGAAATACCATTTTTACGTATTCTCGTCCACTTTCGTTGCGAACAGCATAGTCAATTTTTAACCGTACCGTAAACGTAGAATCTGGCGTCCACGGCTGGCCTTCCAGTGTTCGGCGAAAACGAGCAATGCGATACACTTTCTCTCCCGTAGGGTCAAGATAACTTTCGGCCACTTTTTCTTTCCATTGAAACGCCCGAACCACCGCTGGGCGTCCAAGGGCTACTTCTTCTTCGTTTACGTCATATTCCACAAATCGCCCTACCTCCAGTGGAAAAAAATCACTACCTTTCACTATAGTTTCGCAGTCGTCGCAGGGGGAGGTACAAGAATTTATCCCCAAAGTCAAAACCATGCCTACCAAAGTCCAGTTTAGTAGAGAGTAATTTCTTAACAAAATGGTCATACGAAAAGCAAAATGTGCATGCCTCATTGTCCTATTTTCGTCTTTGTTTGCCAAAATAGACCTATATTAGAATTGAGTTAGAATTAATTAATATTGGAACAAATATAACGGTCTATTGCTTTTTCAACTATCAACCCATCCAAGAAACCACATGAATTCGCAGTATATAAGGCAAATTGTAGAACAACTTGCCATTTCGACTGGGCAACCCGTTGTAACCCATCGAACGACTTACGATCAAGTCGAACAAACGTCTTCGTATTCAGGAACCGACATTCATCGGTTTATTGAAGACCTTCACCGAAGCGCGCGGCACAACAACCTCACGTTGGTCGTTAATTGCTTACCAAAGAATCAATTTGTTCCATTTATTGAATCGGCGACTCATCCCGTTCTTTATTTTGAAAAGCATAATTTGGGTCTAACGCCCGTGATTGTGGGTAAAGATGACCAAGGAACTCCCATTCTCTGGAGCCCCATCATCGAAAACCGCCCTCGCCATACCTCAACAGAGGTTTTATCTCCGCTAGTGTTTGAAAACCAGTCCGACACTTCCAAAAACGGACAAGTAATGTACATCACGGCTTTTCCGATGCAGCCTTTGGTGAGCGACGATAGCACGCTGAGTCAAACCGAGAACGAAATTCTCAGCCCCGTTCAGCGGTTGATACGTCTGCTACGCAACGAAAGCAAAGACATTGGATATATCTATTTTTATGCCGTAGTTGTCGGGCTCATCAGCCTTGTGTTACCCTTAGGTGTGCAAGCCATTTTTAGCTTGGTGTCGAGTGGTTCGGTGTTTAGCTCGGTTTATGTGCTGATGGGCTTGGTTGTACTGGGGCTTATCGGAAGTGGTATCATGCAAATCATCCAAGTGTCGCTGGTGGAAACCCTGCAAATGCGGATTTTTGCCAAAGCTGCCTTTGAGTTTACTTATCGTGTGCCGCGTCTGAAATACGAAGCCTTGCGTCAGGACAATCCTACGGAGCTTATGAATCGTTTTTTTGACGTATTAACCATTCAAAAATCGCTTCCTAAATTTTTGATTGAGCTTACCGCTGCTTTGTTACAAATCATTTTTGGTTTGCTTTTACTTTCGTTTTATCACCCTTTCTTTATTGCATTTAGCTTATTTGTCATTCTTATCTTCTTGGCCATCATCCGCATCAACGGACGTAAAGGACTGGAAACCAGCATCAAAGAATCAAAATACAAATACCGTGTGGTAGCTTGGCTCGAAGGAATGGCCAGTACTTTATTTTCCTTTAAAACCGCAGGAACTACCCAACTCCCCATTCAGCGCATGGACGGGCTCGTGACCAATTATCTTACCTATCGCAACAAACACTTCAAAATCTTACAAGGATTTTATTATTACTCGTTGGCGTTCAAAGTGGTTGTTATTGGTGGTTTGTTGATTTTGGGCACTTACCTGCTTGTCAACCGTCAAATCTCGTTGGGACAGTTTGTTGCCTCCGAAATCGTGATTGTGTTGTTGACAGCCGCCGTTGAAAAACTCCTTCTGAGTATCGACGTAGTTTTTGACCTTCTCACTGCCGTCGATAAACTAGGGTATGTTTCGGATTTAACGTTGGAAAAAGAAGGCGGTTTTCGCTTTTCAGCTACCCAATTCCCCAAAGGACTTGAGCTTAGAACGCGTAATTTAAGCTATACATACCCCGATGCTTCTCATCCCGCCATCAAAGGACTTTCAATGGATATTCAGCCTGGAGAGCGGGTTTGTTTGACAGGGCAAAACGGCTCGGGAAAGCACACGCTTCTGAAGTTACTTTCGGGCGTACTTACTGAGTATGAAGGCAGCCTTATTTACAACGGCATTTCGATGCGGGACTTAGACATTACTACCCTCCGAAACTACCTGAGCATGAACTTTCCCAACCAAGAAATTTTCGACGGGACTATCCTCGAAAATTTGACGATGGGACGCGCGGGAATCACGTTGGAACGCGTCAAAGATGCCTTAGAAAAGCTACACCTCACCGAAGAAATTGCGCAATTGCCCGATGGCCTTGCCACCTCTATCATTTCGGGAGGGCGTCATTTTTCACTAAGTTTTGTCACCAAAATCGCCCTTGCTCGTTGTTTGCTCACGCAGCCTAAATTACTTTTATATACCGATGCCCTTCGACAAATAGAACGCAGCGAACGCCTCCGAATCATTGAGTTTTTGACTGACCCCGCGCATGATTGGACGCTCGTGGTGCTTTCCAATGACCCCGCATTTATGGGCGCCTGCGACCGCGTTGTGGTCTTGGAAGAAGGCCAAATCTTGGCCGAAGGCCCTTACAAAACTGTATTAAAGCACGTTGCAACGCTCGAAAACTAAGACCATGCTCAATATCTCAAAACAGCGGGTCAATGTACCTGCCATCGAAAACGAAGTCAACTCACTTCATACCCTCCATTCCCCCAAAACAGCACGGATTGTATATCGCTGGATTTTGGGTATTGTCATTGTACTCATTCTGGTGATGTTTTTACCTTGGCAACAAAACATCAACGGAAAAGGCTACGTCACAGCACTTACACCCAAAGACCGTCCCCAAAACATCCAGAATGCCGTGGCGGGACAAATTCAGGAATGGCACGTTCGCGAGGGTGATTATGTCAAAAAAGGCGACACGCTTTTGACGATTTCTGAAATCAAAGACGATTATTTTGACCCCCAAGTGCTTGTCCGAACGCAAGAGCAAATTCAAGCCAAACAAGCGGCTATCAATGCTTACAATGCCAAAATTCAAGCCACTGACTCTCAAATTTCGTCGTTACGTCAAGGGCTTCAGTTAAGCCTTGAAAAAACCCGCAATAAATTGCTTCAAGCCCGCCTAAAAGTAAAGAGTGACAGCGCCGATTTTATCGCCATCAATCGTGGTTTTGACATTACCAAAGAACGCCTCGAACGCGGCGAAGCCATGTACAAAGACGGAACGATTTCGTTGGTTGACTTGGAGAGTCGTCGGGTGAAATTTCAAGAAGACCAAGCCAAATTAACATCTCAAAGCCAGAAATTGGCCATTTCTCGAAATGAGCTCATCAACGCACGCATCGAACTTAGTTCGGTTGAGGTTGATTATCAAAAAGACATTGCCAAATCATTTTCGGACCGTAGTACAGCGCTTTCAAGCCTCGCCGATGGGGAGTCAGAGTTATCAAAACTTAAAAACAAATACGAGAACATCCGCATTCGTCGTGAGCAATATGTGGTTCATGCTCCTCAAGCTGGCTACATCATCAAAACCCTCAAAGCGGGTATTGGTGAAACCATTAAAGAGGGAGAATCCATTGTTACGCTACAACCCGACAAGCCCGATTTAGCCGTAGAATTGTACATAAAAGCCATGGATTTGTCGCTCATCAAACCTGGACGCCACGTCCGGCTGGAATTTGACGGATGGCCCGCATTGCAGTTTTCGGGCTGGCCTGGTACTTCTGTCGGAACCTTTGGCGGAACGGTAGCCATTGTTGACCGCGTCAACAGTAAAAACGGCGAATACCGCCTCCTTATCAAGTCCGATCACGAAGGGAATGAAAACGACAAATGGCCCGATCAGCTACGCATTGGCTCTGGTGTAAACGGTTTTGTGATGCTCAAAGACGTCCCGATTTGGTGGGAAGTATGGCGTCAACTCAACGGTTTCCCGCCTGACTACCTCAGCGATATTTTACCTGCGGAAGAGAAGGAGAAAAAATAAAAAGTATAAATCGATGAAATTCGTCATAAAGTTATTTGTCGTCCTACTTTGCTGCGTGTTTTTTTTACCTACATGGGCACAGACCGACACAGGAAAGGTATTTTCTTACCGCGATTTTTATGAGTTGGTGACCAAAAACCACCCTGTATTGCGGCAAGCCAGTAACCTTTCTGACCAAGCCAAGGCTGAGTTGCTGATGGCAAAAGGAGGCTTTGACCCAAAACTCGAAGCCAGCTTTGACCGTAAATATTTTGATAACAAAGCTTATTTTAACTTTTGGGACAACCAACTCAAAGTACCTCTTTATTGGGGGGGAATTGATGTAAAAGCGGGTTTTGAACGAAACGTTGGCGACGTACTGGGAACCGATATTCGTACCCCACTAGATGGGCTCAGTTACGTAGGCTTCACCGTTCCTGTCTTGCAGCGGTTTGTTATCGACGAACGCCGCGCTACGCTTCAAAATGCCCGTTTGTTTCAAAACATGGCCGAAGTAGAACGCGTCAAATTGGTCAATAAATTGATACTTTCGGCTGCCAAAGAATACTGGACGTGGTACTTTGCGTACCGAAACTACGCCCTCGTCCAAGAATTTCACGATTTGGCCGTACAACGGTACGATTTGGTCAAAAAACGCGTAGCGCAAGGCGACTTACCCGCTGTGGATACCGCCGATGCCCAAGTTACGCTCCTCGACCGACGAATTATGCTCGACCAAGCCTTGGTGGATTTCCAAAACGCCCGACTTATTCTTTCCAATTATTTGTGGGATGATAACAATGGCCCGCGCGAGTTGCCCAACAATGCAGTTCCTCAGCTCAATCCTGCCCAACGCATTGATAACAACACACTTACCCAACTGCTGGACATTTCTCGACAAAAACATCCCGAAATCCAAAAGTTAGACATAAAAACCCAACAATTACGCATTGACGAGCGATTGGGAAGAGAAATGCTCAAGCCAAAATTTGACATTGGCCTATCGTCGCTCAACTATACCCACCGCTTTATTACAGGGCAAGAAATCCCTAAATCGACGGGACCATTTCCTGCTTTTTACAAGCTGAATGTTGATTTTTCGATGCCGTTGCTGTTTCGCAAAGAACGCGGCAAGCTCGAAACCATCCGCATCAAACAAGCTCAGAACAACCTCGAACTCCAGCAAGTACGCCGCGAAATCAACAACGACGTGCAGGCATCGTATAACGAAGTACTGAACCTTGAAAAACAGATTCAAAACCAGCAAGTTGCCATTGAACGCCAAGCCCAAGTGCTACGTGCCGACGAGCAGCGGTTTGCCATTGGAGAAACCCAATTGCTTCAGCTAAACATGCGCGAGTCGAAACTCAATGAACTGAAAGTGAAGCTCGAATCCATGAAATCGAAGTACGAAAAAGCCAAAGCCACGCTCCTATTTTCGGCAGGTTTGAGTGAGTGGTAAACACGAAAAGGTAACTCGCCACTAATTATTGAAAAAATCGTTATAAAAACCCTCGCCCGAAATGCCTAATTTTGGGGTTTGATTAAACATTTTCCCTAGTGGGTGGGCTCTTCTAACGATGAAAGATTACATAAAACACGACCCTTGGTGCATTATCGAGGAAGGATTTTATCCTGAATACAACGAAATCACCGAAAGTCTTACCAGCCTTGGCAACGGCCGCATGGGCCAACGAGGCAACTTTGAAGAACAATTTTCGGGCAAAACACTACTCGGAAACTACGTAGCGGGGGTTTTTTATCCCGATAAAACCCGCGTAGGTTGGTGGAAAAACGGCTATCCACGTTACTTTGCCAAAGTACTAAACGCTTGCAATTGGATTGGTATCAACGTTGACATTGAGGGCGAAACCCTCGATTTAGCTACGTGTACCGTCTCTGATTACTCGCGTGTGCTCAACATGAAAGAGGGTATTTTGGAACGTACTTTTGTGGCTACACTCGCCAGCGGTAAGCAGGTACGCGTTCAAGCACAGCGTTTTTGCAGCATCGTTGATGACGAAGCGGGAGCGATTCGCTATTCGGTGACGCCACTCAATTTCGACGGCATCATCACCCTGACGCCTTCGCTTGATGGCGATATTAGCAACAAAGACTCCAATTACGGCGAGAAATTTTGGGACGAAATCCACAAGGAAACGGCTTTCGGCGAAGCTTACCTTGAGATGCGGACCAAAGACACCCCGTTCAAAACGGAGTTGTTCAACGTATGTACAGGAATGAAAATTGACATTCTCGTAAACGGAGAAAGTGTTGATTTTCAAAATAAACCTGTTAAGTCTGCGAAATACGTTGCGTGCAAAATTGAGCTAAAAGCTAAAGCCAACGAAGAGATTACGTTGTACAAATATGCCGTTAATTTGGCTTCGTTGAACCACGCACTTGAAGACCTTCTTCCCAATGCCAAAGCCTACATCGCGCGCATTTCGGCCAAAGGTTTTGAGCAAATGAAAGCGGAGCAAGCGCAAGCATGGGCTGACCGTTGGGCTCAAAATGATATTATTATTGAGGGGGATTCGGACAGCCGCACTGATGCGGCCCAGCAAGGGATTCGTTTCAATATTTTCCAACTCGAACAAACTTACACGGGGGAGGATGCTCGCCTCAATATTGGGCCAAAGGGCTTTACGGGAGAAAAATACGGCGGAAGTACCTACTGGGATACGGAGGCGTACTGCTTGCCGTTTTACCTCGCAACAGCCGACCAAAAAGTGGCACGTAACCTCTTGGTGTACCGCCATAAACACCTCCAAAAAGCCATCGAAAATGCCGCAATGCTGGGATTTAACAACGGGGCAGCCTTGTACCCGATGGTAACTATGACGGGCGAAGAGTGCCATAATGAGTGGGAAATCACTTTCGAGGAAATCCACCGCAACGGCGCGATTGCCTACGCTATTCACGATTACATCCGCCACACGGGCGACGAAGGATATTTAGCTGAGTATGGGCTAGATGTGTTGGTCGGAATCGCTCGTTTCTGGGCACAACGGGTGAACTGGTCAGCAGACAAGAAAAAATACGTGATGCTGGGCGTGACGGGGCCTAACGAATACGAAAACAACGTCAACAACAACTGGTACACCAACTACCTCGCGGCTTGGTGTTTGCGCTATACGTTATCAGCAATCAACAGTCTGCAATCTGACATAAAAGAGCAAGTACTCGCAAAAGCAACTCCCCCATTGGGGTCGGACCCTCGCAGGGCTGGGGGGGCAGAAATGGCTAAATGGCAGCATATTGTGGACAATATGTACTACCCTTATGATGCTGAACGG
Source organism: Runella limosa DSM 17973 (assembly GCF_000482465.1). Taxonomy (GTDB): domain Bacteria; phylum Bacteroidota; class Bacteroidia; order Cytophagales; family Spirosomataceae; genus Runella; species Runella limosa. The sequence goes on along the minus strand of NZ_KI519427.1, from coordinate 120,083 downwards.
CAGGTATTTTTGCAGCAAGATGGATTCTTGGACAAAGAACTTTTGACCGTTGACGACATCAAAGAACACCGTCCTATCAACCAAAAATGGTCGTGGGATCGCATTTTGCGGAGCTGTTTTATCAAACAAGCGGACGTATTGCAAGGGCTTTATTTCTTTGAAGAAGAGTTTGATACCGAAACCATCCGTCGCAATTTTGACTTCTACGAGCCAATGACCGTACATGAGTCGTCGTTGTCGCCTTGCGTACACGTGATTCAGGCCGCGAAATTGGGTTACAACGAAAAAGCGTACGAAATGTACCTCCGTACTTCCCGCCTCGACCTCGACGACTACAACAACGACACCGAAGACGGCCTTCACATCACAAGTATGGCGGGCACGTGGATGTCGGTGATTAAAGGGTTTGCGGGAATGCGTATTAAAGATGGTAAACTCGCATTTACACCGTTTTTACCCGAACAGTGGAAAGGTTATTCGTTTAGAATTGGTTTCCGTGGACAAGTAGTACGTGTAGCCGTCCGCCCCAACGAAGTGGAAGTGGAGAATCTTTCAACGCAACCGCTGAGTCTTGCCATCAACGGCACTGAAATCACGGTGGCGGCGCAGGCGAGCGAAGTTGTAAAAGGGTAAAACGTGTAATAAATAATGCGGATTTGTCACCCTGACGACAGGAAGGGCCTTAATCCGCTTAATCGTTTACTCAAATGCGCTACAAAAAAGCGGGGTCTGGCGACTCCGCTTTTTTTGTTACTCCACTTCGATATACAAGCCTCGGAGAGGCAAAACATTTGTAGGAATACAAGCGGCGGAAATAGATGCCTACGGCATGACAAAGTGGACTATCCTTATTTTTCCGACCCACAGCTTTTTTGGGCTTTCTCCATTCCCTCCCTATCTTTGGTTTTCAAACACTATCTTGAAAATCAGCATGAAAAATCTAAGTTTCATTGGACTACTCCTGTTGGGGATAACCGCCCAAGCCCAAACGTTGTTGACGCCCGAACAGCTCTGGAAACTGGGGCGCGTGAGTGGAAAAGGTATTTCTAAAGACGGGAAATCGGTCGTTTATAGCGTCAGTACGCCCAATATCGACGAAAACAAAAGTAGTAGCAAAACTTACGTTATTCCCATCGGCGGCGGAAATGCCTCACTCATTACCAACGTGGACGACTTGCTCGTCAATCCCAAAATTTCGCCCGACGGAAAGTTCAAAATCAGCAGTGAAGAAGTAAAAGTGATGAAAGTGACGGGCAAAGATGCTTACCCTCAGCTTTCAAAAAGTAATGTCCTGATTTATGACCAGCTCAATTACCGCCATTGGGATGAGTGGGAAGACGGTAAATTTGGACACGTAATGCTCACGCCTACAGGAGGCGGAGCGCCCAAAGACCTGATGGAGGGCGAACCGCATGACTGTCCGCTCAAACCCGACGGTGGTGACGAAGATTTTGTGTGGAGTCACGATGGGAAAAAGGTGGTGTACGTGACCAAGAAGAAATTCGGAACGGCTTACGCAATCAGTACCAATACCGATTTGTATGCGTACGATTTGGCTACAGGAACGACAACCAATCTGACCGAAGAAAATAAAGGCTATGACCTTCAACCTGCGTTTAACCGACAGGGGCAATTGGCGTGGTTACAAATGAAACGTGACGGGTATGAGTCTGATAAACAAGACATTATTGTAAGTAACGGTACTACAAAAATGAACCTCACCGCCCAGCGCGACGACTTACACGTGGACGGTTTTAAGTGGAGCGAAGATGGACGTAGCTTGTTTTTTACGGCCGCTACTAATGGTACCTCGCAGTTGTTTCAGGTGACTTACCCAGGGCTTACCAAAATGATGCCCATCATTACCCAAATTACCAAAGGGGATTTTGACGTAAATGGAATCATCGGACAAAGTGGAAATACGCTCGTAGTAAGTCGTGCGGATATGAACCACGCCAGCGAGCTCTACACCCTGAACATTTCGGATGGCACTATGACGCAATTGACCCACGTCAACGATGCTACTTACGCTACTTTGGGGATGTGCAAAACCGAACGCCGTTTTGTTAAAACCGTGGACGGAAAAAGTATGTTGGTATGGGTGATTTATCCGCCCAATTTTGACAAAAACAAAAAATACCCTGCTTTGCTTTACTGCCAAGGAGGCCCACAAAGCGCCTTAACGCAGTTTTATTCCTTTCGTTGGAATTTTCAATTGATGGCTTCCAATGGGTATATCGTCGTGGCCCCCAACCGACGTGGAATGCCTGGCCACGGTACGAAATGGAACGAACAAATCAGCAAAGACCACGGTGGCATTGTGATGCAAGATTACCTAGCAGCGATTGACAACGTGAGTAAAGAGCCGTTTGTCGATAAAAATCGGCTAGGTTGCGTGGGGGCGAGTTACGGAGGCTATTCTGCGTTTATGCTGGCAGGAATGCACAACAATCGTTTCAAATCGTTCATTGCCCACGATGGCATCTTTGATTTTCGCAGCATGTACGGCACGACCGAGGAGCTTTGGTTTCCGAATTTTGACTACGGCGGGCCGTACTGGGACACCAAAAATGCGGCAGCGCAGAAGTCGTACGCTCAATTTTCACCCAGTAATTTTGTGGCAAAATGGAACACACCTATTTTGATTTTTCACGGTGAAAAAGACTACCGAGTTCCGCTTGAGCAAGGCTTGCAAGCATTTCAAGCGGCGCAGCTGAGAGGCATTAAGAGTCGATTGGTGGTACTGCCCGAGGAAAATCACTGGGTACTCCACGCCCAAAACGCCCAAGTTTGGCAGAATGAATTCTTTCTATGGTTGAAGGAGACACTGTAAGGTGATTAAAAAGAAAAAAACTGAAGCAGCATGAATAATACCCGAGTGTATAAAATGGCCTTTGCGGGGGTGTATCCGCACTATGTACAGAAAGCCGAGAAAAAAGGACGTACGAAAGAAGAACTGCACCAAATCATCCATTGGCTAACGGGCTACGATGAAGACTCACTTAAAAAAGTGCTCGAAGAACGGGTGGATTTTGAAACGTTTTTTGCGCAGGCACCCCTTATGAACCCCAATGCTCATAAAATCACAGGGGTCATTTGTGGATACCGAATCGAAGACATTGAAGACCCTTTGATGCAACAAATTCGCTACCTTGACAAACTGGTGGACGAACTAGCGAAGGGAAAAGTCATGGAGAAGATTTTGCGGAAATAGAAAAACGTGTCCCGACATTATAGTATGTCGGGACACAAATGGCATTAAGACTCTAACTTAGCTCGCGATTTGCCAACTATAGCGCAGTTGATAGTGGCCTCCATGGTCGATGTAGTTCAACGTTTGAATGGGTGAGTTAGTGCTACCGTTAAAAGTCGCATTGATGCTTCCAAACTCGACAATCGCTACTTGAGGTGCAAAGGTATCATCTTGGATAAGTCCAACAATCCACTCCACCAAGGCACCCAAAATAAACCCTACCGCTGCCCCAACTACGATGCCAATAGGACCACCAACAGTACCACCAATCGCAGCACCCACTGCCGTCCCGATGGCACCACCTACGGCCGTAAAGACCAGTTGGAGTTTGTCTTTGATAGCATCGTAAAGGTCCTTGATAAAACTCGCAAAACCACCCCCGTCTTTTTCTGAAAGTGCTAAAAACACCGCAAAGCTTTTGGGAAATGTACCTGCTGAAGTAAAGGCAAATTGTTTGATGGTTTTGGCAGGATTGTACGATTTTACGTCGCCATCGTCAAAACCCCCACCCACAAAAACTTCACTAATGATAGATTCTTTTTTGGCGTCGTCGAGGGCAACTCCGCCCATGGCAATTTCATCACTTCCAGGCCATTCAGGATTTGTCTCATCCACACATTTAACCGAATGCACGTTAAATCGCAGTGATTTGTTGACCAGTGCTCCGCCCACATTGCCCAACAACTGCACTCCCAGGTACTTTTCCGTAAACTTCTGATAATACGCCTCATTGAAGGTCGTATTGACGAAGGCAAACTCGCTTTTGAGGTTCAGCTGCGCTGAGGCTATTTTCGTAGCCCGCAAATCAACTCCCTTTAAAACAGCAAAGCTGTGCAGCTCAGGTGCCATTAGGTTGGTCGTTTTTACGCGCGTTTCAAAAGCCGCTTTACGATTGGCGGGCATTTTAGCGATGCGGTTTGCAACTGCTGTCCCCGCTTTACTAGCCCCTTTTTTCATTTTAAATACAGTTGGCTGAGAGCGCACCTGAAGCTCTTGCAAAATTTCCAGTTTGAGGATGTCGGTCACTTTTTTAACCAATGAGTTAAATACCTGATCATCCAAGGTTGCAGCATTTCCTAATCGAATTGTTTCCATACTCGTTGACAAAAGAGTTAAAGGTGAAAGGAAATAAACGTTGAGAATTCTCTCTGCAAAGGTCACTGATAACCTCCTAAATTTTTAGAGTGGAAATACGGAAAATAAAAAATGCGTTTTTTTACCTAATAACCCGTTTTTATTTTTACTAATTACGGAAAACCACTTACGTATATTTACTGATAATCAATACATTAAAATAAAAAAACGAAACATATTTTTTCCTAATTAAACATACACAAAGCAGTAAAAATCGCCATGCAGCGAAAAGAACCTTTTTTACCAATGTTTATATTTTTATAAATGGTTGATTTTTTCAAAGAATATTGAATAAAAGGAATAAATTAAGACTTCCTTTTGGGTACTTTTTTGCAAATATGCTACGTATATATCTCAAAAGTGCGCATAACCTGTTGTATATTTGGGATGTTCTATAGAAAAGTGCGCCATCCCAAATATAACATTTTGGTAATGTCGTAGTGGGTAATTTCGTGGCCAGCTTAGTTCACCAACATTGAATCATTTCTCACATACAAAAACCAATTTATAATTATGCTTCAACATTTACACCGTTATTCATCCCGTTTTTTCAGGCACGTTATTCCACTCTTATTTTTGCTTTGTGCAGGGCAGTTTGCCCAAAGCCAAGTCGTTATCAGTCAAGTATATGGAGGCGGAGGAAATTCGGGCGCTACTCTAACGAATGACTTCATTGAGTTGTTCAATTCAGGAAGTACAACCGTTGATTTAACGAATTATTCTATTCAATACGCAAGTTCAGGTGGCAACTTTACATTCCGAACTAACCTTTCTGGTTCAATTGCCCCAGGCAAATACTATCTAATTCAGCAAGCGCAGGGAAGCGGTGGAACAGTATCCCTACCAACACCTGATGCAACGGGAACGATTGCCATGTCGGCAACGGCTGGGAAAGTTGCCTTAGTAAATTCTACAACCAACTTGGGATGCGGTGGAAGCACTTCATGTAGTGTCGATCAGTTAGCTTTAATCTTAGATTTAGTTGGATTTGGCTCAGGCGTAAATTTATATGAAGGTTCAGGAGCCACACCTGCTCCAAGTAATGCCAATGCAGTGGCACGTAAATCAAATGGCTGCGTTGATAACAATAACAACGCAGCTGATTTTGTAGCAGGTTCACCCAATCCACGCAACAGCTCAAGTGCTGCCAATAACTGTACTATCCCCAATCTAACCATCAACGATGCCATCGTTGTCGAAGGAGATGCAGGTACTAAACTAATGACGTTTACGGTTAGCCTATCGCGTCCAGCCCCTGCTGGGGGAGTTACTTTTGACATTGTTACTGCCAATAACACCGCAACAACTGCTAACAACGATTATGTGGCTTTGTCCCTGACGAGCCAAACAATCGCAGAAGGCGCAACGAGTAAATCGTTTGACATTACAATCAATGGAGATACGGAGGCTGAACCTACAGAAACATTCTATGTGAACATTACCAATGTTTCGGCAAATGCTAACATGACTGATTTGCAAGGTATGGGGACAATTATAAGCGACGACGTTGATTGTTCGTCCCCAACAAAAATCTCTGCTATTCAAGGGACAGGAACAAGTGCGGCGTTGACAGGCACTCAAGTAATTCGTGGGATAGTCATTAGTGACTTCCAAAACACTAGTGGTGATACCCGACTGGGTGGTTTCTATGTTCAAGAAGAAGATGCTGACCAAGACGCCGACCCTGCTACTGCAGAAGGTATTTTTGTGTTTGAAGGAACGGGAACAACCTACCGCGATGTCAACGTAGGTGATTTGGTGTGTATTTCTGGAACTGTGGCCGAATATACCTCGGGAACGGCCAGTAGCCTCACCCAATTGACGAACCCAATTATTTCAATCGTTAGCTCAGGCAATGCGTTACCCACGCCTGTCACTGTAGAATTACCCATCGCCAATGCCTCCGATTGGGAACGCTATGAAAGTATGCGCGTGGTTGTTAAAGCTGCGTCGGGTAACCTAGCCGTTACGGACAATTACACCCTTGGTCAATACGGTCAGTTGACGCTTTCATCGGGCGGAGGCAACAACCAACCTGGCACCGATGCTCGCCTTGACCAATATACGCAATTCAACACTCCGAGTACCGCAGGCTACGCGGCTCACGAAGCCGAAAATGCCAAGCGTATCATTATTTTGGATGATGGCCGCAGTGGCTCTTATCCCGACCCTATCATTTTTGGTAGAGGTGGAAATCCATTGAGTGCTTCAAATACACTCCGTACGGGCGATGAAATCAATGAAGTGGCTGGCGTACTCGATCACCGTTTTGAAGGGTATCGCATTCAAACGTTAACAAGCCCCAACTTTACAGCGACAAATGCTCGTCCTGCTACTCCTCCTTCGTTGGGAGCTGCGACGCTTAAAGTAGGAAGTGCCAATATTCTCAATTACTTTAATGGCAATGGCGCTGGAGGAGGATTCCCGACTTCGCGCGGTGCTGATAATTTGAATGAATTTAACCGTCAACGGGACAAAATCATCAACGGAATCGTAACAAGCGGTGCTGATGTGGTTGGTTTGATGGAGCTAGAAGACGATGGCAGTGTTTCAACAAGTGCAATCCAAGACCTTGTGAATGGCCTAAACGCCGTCACTGCAAGTGGCACGTATGAATTTGTTAACTCAGGTGATATTTCAACCGACCAAATTACGGTTGGTATGATTTACAAACCTGCAGCGGTAGAATTATTAGATAAAGCAGCCATTCCACTAAGCTATGGTTCGGGCTCATACGTTCCTGTTGGCCGTAGTTCTTTGGCACAAACCATTCGTCAAAAATCAAACGGCGCAATTTTTACGTTGGTTGTCAACCACTTCAAGTCTAAAGGTTCAAGCTCTAATCAGCCAGGTGATGGTGATGCCATCGACGGGCAAGGTTTCTCCAATGGCACTCGTACCCGCCAAGCTCAAGATTTATTAGCTTGGTTAGCGACAAAACCAACAAACACCAACGACCCCGATTATTTACTCATTGGTGACTTTAATGCGTATGCCAAAGAAGACCCAATGACCGCTCTCGCTACGGGAGGTTATACCAACTTGTTGAGTCCTACTTCTTATTCTTATTTGTTTGGAGGAGAGTTTGGTTCATTAGACCATGCAGTAGGAAACGCTTCGATAGCAGGCCAAGTAACAGGCGCAGAAAAATGGCACATCAATGCCGACGAGCCCACATCTTTGGATTACAACACTGAAAACAAAACGGCAGGCCAACAAACAAGTTTGTACAGCAATGATGTTTTCCGCTCTTCAGATCACGATCCAATTCTTATCGGATTAAACCTTTGTGCCGACCCAACGATTGCCCTTTCGTCGGCAGTAGGTAGCAATGTACAAACCCTTTGTGCAACGACGGCCATCACACCAATCACCTACGCCATCGGTGGCGGTGGAACGGGTGCGACCGTAACAGGTCTCCCTGACGGCGTAACGGGAAGTTTTAACGCAGGGGTCTTTACCATTAGTGGCAGTCCAACCACCGCTGTGGGTAGTCCGTTCAATTATACCGTAACTACTGCGGGCGGTTGTTCTCCAGCAGTCACTGCTACAGGAACTATTACCGTCAACCCAGTTCATACATTGACGCTTACTTCGGCGAGTGCTACAGAAAACCAAGTTATTTGTTTAGAAGGTTCTATTACACCCATTACTTACACATTAGGAGGTGGAGCCACGAACGCTACAGTAACTGGTTTACCTGACGGCGTCACAAGCCTGCTCAGTGGAAACTTACTTACCATTAGCGGTACACCTGCTAATAGTGGTAGCTCAAATTACAGCATCGTGACTACGGGCAATACTTGTGCCGTTGCAAATGGCGCTGGTACGATTAAAGTAAATACCAAGCCTTCCGTGGCGATTTCTTACGTGGGCATTCCATTGGAAGAAGGTAAAACACTCGAACTTTGTGACGCTGACAGTAATCCTGTTAACAGTTTGCAGTTTTCGGTTTCAACAGCTTGCGTTTCGGGTTCAACGTTTTGGCGCGTTCAGGTGGGTAGCGGAGCTTGGGGGGATTGGTCAACCACAGCCCCTGTGTCTCAACCGTCTAACGGTCAACCCCACCGCTATCAAGCGGCTTGTTCGGACGTGACTTGTACAACAACCGTGACAGGAACGTACACCTTGACCATCAACTACCGCGCTGCTGTTCCGCAAAATGTATCTTTGCTAGTAGATGGAGTAACCGTAGCCGCTGGCGAGACGAAAGAAGTCTGTAGTACTTCAACCAACGCGCTCACATTCAACGCGACTTGCGGCACGGGCGAAATCATTCTTTATTCGGTCGATGGTGGCGAATATAGCACTGTCACCCCTCAAGCATTGATTGACAATCAGTTTCACAACTACCGCGTCCGTTGCCGCCAAGCTGGTGGAACTGGTTCTTGCGTCGAAAGCGAATCTGGAGTAATGCGCTTAAAATTAGTGACCATCCCAGCCGCTCCTACAGCATCATTATCTGCCACAGGAAGTTGCAATTCTTCTGCAAGCTTCAGTGGTCAGTCAACTTGTGGTAGCTTAAAAACCATTTGGTACAATGCTACTACCAATACCGCATTGCCCAACTTACCTACCACAGTTCCTACCGAAACTACTTCTTATTATGCCCGTTGTCAAACCGAAAACGGCTGTATAAGTGAGAAAAGTAACGTAGTCACATTTACAGTGTCGCCTACTCAGATTGCCCCTGTAGTTACTGCATCTCAGCAGATTGTGTGTATGGGAACGTCCGTAACTATATCAGCCAACTGCCCAGCGGGAAGTACTACTTCTTGGAATACTGGAGTGACTACGCCAAGTTTTGAGGTCTCTTTTAACAATGTAACCAAACAAACCTACTGGGCGAAATGTATCTTTGAAGGAGGATGCCAAAGTGCCGAAAGCGCACGAATCGACGTTTACTGGAATGCTTTCGTGGTAACACTCATCAACATTGGAGAGTCGAAATCGGCCGTTAAAACCAACGACCGTTCGGCATGGACGAGCCAGTTTATCACACGAGACGGCGGTCCAGAACTGGAACAAAGTACGCAGCAAAACCCGACTTTGTATTTTGTGGAAAATGCCAATAAAATCGCGCCCCGCTACTGGACCATCAATGTGGAAGCTTGCGGCTTAGGAACAGATGGCTCGTTGACGTTTGATATGTTAGCAACTCCTGAAATGGGCGTGGTTCGTTCGTTTAACACCCACGAAAACAATGCCCCTTATTTTATGTACGCCAACCGCGAGGGCTGGACCGAACTTTATGCCCAAAACCACCCTGCCTATGGATTCTACCAAGACAATGGAAGCGGCCAAAACATGTATGACGCAGGTTTACCAAAAGGATTGTATAAGTTAGGTATTCGCTATTGGGATATGAAAGGCTGGGGAAGTATTTACCCCGCCACCCGTAAGGCCCAAGGCAACGTGCTTGCTTACCAAGAATATTGGTTCCGTATCCAATCGAAAGATGGTGTAGGTATTGGGGCAGCGAGAGCAGCGACGGATTTAGATCCCTACGGGATGACAAACGGGGCTTTTGCAATGGTGATGCCTAACCCAATCTCAAACGTTCTTCGCTTAAAAGTGCAAAATAGCAAAGGGCAATCGGTGCAAACCATCTTGACGGACGTTACAGGCCGTGAAGTGTTAAGTCGCTCGTTTGTGGCTGAAACTCACGCGCACTTAGAAGAGATGGAAACCAAAGGACTCGAAACGGGCGTTTATCTTTTGAAAGTTTCTACTTCGGACAAGCACACTACACTTAAAGTAGTGAAGCTTCCGTAAGCCAAAGTAATAGATGTTTTCAACAAAAAAGTCCCGCCGAAGCGGGGCTTTTTTGTTGCCTTGACCCAAACTACAATTTGGGTCAAAATCGGTTTTGCGTCTCTGACGCAGCAGTCACTCGTCGCTTCTGGGCATAAACCAGCACAAAGAAACCCATCAAAATAGCTGGCAGACTGAGCCATTGTCCCATATTAATAACCATCTCATTTTCAAAATTTTCCTGTGAGTTTTTAAGAAATTCGACCATAAAACGAAAGCCAAAAAGCAACACCAAAAACAACCCTAAAATAATCCCTTCTGACAGCACTTGCCTTTTTTGTTTCCATAAATAAAAAGTCAATGCGAATAAAAATAGGCAGAAAAAGGCTTCGTAGAGTTGGGTAGGATGGCGGGGAACGAGGGGCAATAAGCGAAAGTCGGTTTCGTGGACAAAAACAAACCCCCAGGGCACGTCCGTAGGTTTGCCATAAATTTCGGAATTGAACAAATTTCCAGTTCGAATCAATGCTCCACCCAATGCAACCGCAATGACTACCCGATCGGCCAACCATAAAAACGAAGGATTGTCTGCCTTCCGACTATAAAGAATCAAGGCCAATACAATGGAAATTATAGCCCCGTGGCTGGCCAACCCGAAGAATGGTAGGCTGATTAACGATAATAACCATTCCTTAGGTTGAGAAAAAAGAAGCTCCCATTCGTAAAACAAATAATGCCCCAAACGAGCACCGATGACGGTAGCAACTGCCACATAAACTAACAACGAATCCGCTTTGGTCGTATCCACTTTTTCGGTTTGAAAAATGAAAGTTATCAGCGATTTTCCTACCAAAAAGCTAAAAGCAAACAACAAACTGTACCAATGAATCGGGAAAGTCTTTCCCAAAAGGTCAATAGTGATGAGGTCGGGATGAATATCCCAAATGATATATACCAACATGTAAAAAAGGGTTATATGTTTAACAACCAGAAGTAATGCCCATCAGAAAACAACTTACGCAAAAGTGAAGCAAAGGCCGTTGGGCTCTTTGGTACCAAAGCACTGGCGCGGGGCGGGTTTGGATGAGTTGCGAAAGCTCCGAAGCGCTCCACTCCGACTGGTCATTTACCTGCGTTTTGTAAGACTCCCACAGTGGTTTTAATTCATCTAAATTCATGGCCATTGGTTTTTAAAAGCCGTTCGAGTTTCACTTTAATTCGATTGATTCTGGTACTGACATTGGTGCGGCTCAAGGTCAAAATACTTGCGATTTCGTCGTAGCTATATTCTTCCAAATAAAGCGTAATGATGGCCTTATCCAAATCGGAAAGTTGCTCAATCGCCCCGTAAAGTTCTTGGGTAGCTTGCGTTAGTTCGAGTGAACTTGTTGCCTCCGAAATCTGATACACATCGTCCGAATAAGGTTCATTTTTCGGGCGCGCCTTATCCTTTCTCAACTTCGTAAAGATGGTATTAAGCGCAATTCGGTAAATCCAAGTGGATTCTTTCGACTGGTTTTTAAACGAAGGAAATGACTTCCAAAGCTGAAGAACGATTTCCTGAAACATGTCTTTTCGGTCTTCGCTTTGGGAAAAATAGAGGCCGCAAAGGCTATGAATTAGCTTTTGCTGGGTAGTGATTAGCCGTAAAAATTCTTCCTGCAACGAAACTTTTGCCACAACAATAAAGGCTTAATGTGTTTTGAAGTATTAGTTGCAAGAAGTGCTATAAAAGTCACACGTTGTCAAAAATATTCACGTGTGCTCCTCCGTTTTATGCCTAATTTTTGGGTTCGAGCAGCCCCATTCCTTCCATCCATGCTTGGCAGCCGTCGGGCCAATGTTTGACTGAGCCTTTTTGTTTTTTGCCCAAACCAAAACCATGCCCACCGTTTTCATAGACCAAAATCGAAGCAGGAATTTTATATTTTCTTAGGGCATCGTAGTACATCAAGCTGTTTTCTACGGGTACACCTTTGTCGTCGGTGGCATGTACCAAAAGCGTAGGAGGCGTTTTCTCACTCACCTGCTTTTCGCTAGAATAATATTCCATTTGTTCGGCAGACGGGTTTTTACCCAACAACAATTCAAACGAACCTGCGTGTTTGAAAGGCCCCGAACTAATAACTGGATAGATTAAAATTGAGAAATTGGGCTTGCATATTTCGGCATTGGGGAGGTTTTTTAACCCTGTCATCGAGGGTGCTGATTGCCAATGCGTACTTACGGTTGAGGCCAAATGCCCCCCTGCCGAAAAACCCATGATGCCAATGCGATTGGGGTCAACTTTGTATTTGGTAGCATTGGTACGCACCAATTGCATGGCTTTGAGCGCATCTTGGAGCGCTACTTCGTGTTTGTTGGCCCAAAGTGCATCGTCAGGCAATCGGTATTTTAACACAAACGCAGTTACCCCAAAACTATTAAACCACTGCGCCACGTCCACACCCTCGTGGCCAGAGGCTTCGATGCGATACCCCCCACCTGGGCAAATTACCACGGCTGCACCCGTCGGCTTTTCGGGCATATAGACCGACAGCGTGGGTAGCACAATGTTGCTAATGCGCAAAACTCCGTCATTTCCGACTTCGATTTTTTCCTGAATGCTACGATTTTTTAGGTCATTGGGAATTTGTCCATCGGGCCAAAGAGGAATGACGGTTTGAGAACGCGACATAGTACAACTGAAAAAGAGAGCTATAAGACCAAAAACAAAACGCAAAGATAAGGCGGATTTCATGGGGTTTGTGTTTTTTTCGTTCGAGTTTAACATTGCTCTAAGTTTATTTTAGCACGATTTCTACTCATGTGTAACAAATATCACGCTTTTCGCCTGTTTTCTTCCTGACCTTTGTACCATACATTCATAATCTTAAACACCTCAAAGCCATGTTTAGCTTTTTTAAAACCAAGAAAAATTACGAAAACGTAAACGCTTCTACGTTCAAACAATTACTATCAGAAACGCCTAACGCCGCAATAATCGACGTAAGAACAGCCGCCGAAGTACGTTCAGGAGCCATCAAAGGGGCGATAAACATCGACCTAATGAGAATGGATTTTCAACAAAACATTGCTAAATTGGATAAAACCAAAACATATTTTGTTTATTGCCGTAGTGGTAATCGCAGCGGTCAAGCCTGCCAACTGATGGGTGATATGGGCTTTGAAAAGGTCTATAACCTCTCGGGAGGAATGATGAGTTGGCCTTATTAAACAACGAAGAAACCGTTTATGAAGAAGTTAAGTAACCTCAACTGGGCGTGGATTGGCGCGAGCGTCGGGGCCATCGCTGGCTATTGGTATTGGAAAGAAATCGGCTGCGTCACTGGCACTTGCCCCATCAAATCGCAGTGGCAAACCATGGTGCCGTATGGTACGCTCATGGGGTATTTGGGTACTGATTTGCTCCAATCTTTCTTTAAGCCCAAAGGATAAAATTTACTATTTCCAGATTAGTTTTTATACGAAACAGCCCGTCGGCAATGCTGACGGGCTGTTTTTTTCTTCTTACTCAACGTTATGAAAACTATCTTTTGTCAATCGGATGCTCGTTGGGGTTGTGAGCAACCCCAACGCACGATTACTTCTTAATTTTACGCGTCGTAAATGGCACACAAAGTTGGTCTGAGCAGCAGTTAGTACCCGCTTGGATGGTGATTGGACAACATCCTCCCGTTGGACATCCGCCGTTGGTGGCCGTATAGGTGTAATTTCCTACGGCATCCAACAATACCACGTGCTGACCCGCCAAAGCCGTCAATTCTTGACCATCTTTGAACCATTTCACGCCCGTGTAGTTGGTTCCAATGCTTACTTCTACTTTGCTTCCACTACACAATGGAATTGGCACGGTAAAACATTGACGATCCAAATCGTCTTCGGCATCTTGGTTGTTGCCTGGGGTTGAATCCACGTCTTTTTCACCTGCCGACGTAATTTCAGCCTTGTTGAAGTACAAACCAGGCTGCAAGACTTTCACGCGGTAAGTGAGCGTTACGGTATCACCGTTGGCAGCAATATTTCCAATTGACCAGTTTATTACATTACCTGTAAGGGTAGCAGTCCCTCGATTGGGAGCAAAACTGTTGGCAACATATTGTACAGCCGTTGGCAATGTATCTGTTACCGCTACGTTGGTAGCTCCGTTGGCCGACTGGTTATAGACCTTGATGGTATAAGTTAGCTCTTCGCCTACTTGAGCGATTTTCTTACTAATCAGCTTCTTCAAAGCCAAATCAACTTCTACTAAGCAGTTTTGCGCATTGATTGTAACTGGTACTCGGCTCGTACTCACTGCCGTTAAACAGGTCGGGTCTGTGCTGCGGGCCTGAGCGTAGTAGATTGTGTTAGCAGCTACCGTCCCGCTTGGTTTGTAGTTCAACCCCGTGAATAGAACCGCACCACCTGTCGATTGGCTAAACCACTCGACAGTCGCTAAGCCAACAACTGTTGCTTTCAGTGTCGGGAAAGTATCACCGATACACGCTGTCATACTTGATGCCAACAACACTGGAACAGGAGGGTTACAGTTACAGTTAGGGCCAACAATAGTAGTATCTGATTTACAAATTGCACTCAAGCTATCCGTAATTTTCACACTTTGACCCGATGGAATTCCCGATACAGTGTATGGGTTATTTCCTGTTAACGTTCCTTTATCCACCTTCACTATGCCCAATTTGTTGGTCACGCTAAATGTAAAGCTATAAGTTTGTACATCCTGTGAACAAACTGGTGAATCCGTCAAAGTCACGCTTGATTCTACGCAAGGTGCCGAACATACTGGTACAATCACTCTTATTGTATCTAGGCATCCATTTACCAAATACACAAAGTCAAATGACTTGCCTTGGGCTGTGGCGTTGTTAATACTTACCAAACCTGAACTGCTCACTGTCGCTCCTGTTGGGTTACTCACCAAAGCCGACCACGTTCCACCCGTTGGTGTCGCTGATAACTGTACACTTGATGGGACACTACCATTTGCACAAACCAACGTATTCTCCAACAGACCACTTGTTATGGCTAACAAAAAACTCTCATTTTTAGACAATTACCTCACCCTTTGGATATTTTTAGCCATGGTTATTGGCGTAGGAATTGGCTATTTTTTTCCTAAATCCGAGGAGGTTATCAATCATTTTAATATAGGTACAACCAACGTGCCCCTAGCCATTGGCCTAATTTTGATGATGTATCCACCCCTGGCGAAAGTACGTTACGAGGAACTTCCCAAGGTATTTTCTAACACCAAAATTCTGGCGTTGTCATTGGTCCAAAACTGGATCATTGGCCCGTTGTTGATGTTTGGTCTGGCGGTTGTTTTTTTACCTGATAAGCCCGAATACATGACAGGGCTGATTATGATTGGGATAGCCCGCTGCATCGCAATGGTCATCGTTTGGAACGACCTCGCCAACGGCGACCGTCTGTATGCGGCTGGTTTGGTGGCTTTCAACAGTATCTTTCAGGTGCTTTTTTATTCAGTTTATGCCTGGGTATTTATTACGGTTTTGCCACCGTTATTTGGGCTGCAAGGCTACGAAGTGAGTATCACTATTGGGGAAGTTGCTCAAAGCGTATTTATCTACCTTGGTATTCCGTTTTTGCTGGGCATTATTTCTCGTTATGGCCTTACCGCTCTAAAAGGCCGTGACTGGTTTGAGGAAGTCTATTTACCCAAAATAAGCCCGATGACACTCATTGCTTTACTACTCACTATTGTGGTAATGTTTAGCTTAAAAGGCCAACTCATTGTCCAGATTCCATTAGATGTTATTCGGATTGCGATTCCGCTGACTTTCTATTTTGGCATTATGTTTTTATCTGCTTTTTATCTTTCCAAAAAAGCAGGAGCCAATTACGCCAAATCCACTTCATTAGCTTTTACAGCAGCGGGCAACAACTTTGAGTTGGGCATTGCCGTAGCGATTGCGGTCTTTGGTATCAATTCTGGGGCGGCCTTTGCAGCAGTCATTGGGCCGCTGATTGAAGTACCTGTCCTGATTTTATTTGTCAATTATGCCCTCAAACAAACCCACAAATTTCACCCATGATTCCCCAACTAAACACTTACTTTGAGAACCTCAACGAAGTATCCGCCGAACGCCAAGCCGTTTTACAGCCTTTGACAGATTACATCAAAGCAAAAACAGACGCTCAACAGCCTATCAATATGACGTTTATCTGCACCCACAACTCTCGTCGTAGCCATTTAGGGCAAGTATGGGCGCAGGTGGCAGCGTCCTATTTTGGGGTTAAAGATGTATATTGTTTTTCAGGAGGAACAGAAACCACCGCCTGCAATCCTCGTACGATTGCAGCTTTTGAGCGAGCAGGATTGAAAGTAACAAAAACTACTGAATCTGACAATCCCGTTTACGAAATCAGTTTTGATGATTTGTCGCAACCCATCAACGCCTTCTCCAAAGTCTATGACCAAGCTCCCAATCCAAGCAGTGCATTTGCCGCAATTATGACCTGCGACCACGCCGAGGCCAATTGTCCCTATATTCCAGGAGCCGAAAAACGCTTACCGATTATGTACATCGACCCCAAAGTTTCGGACGATACCCCCGAAGAAACCGCAACTTACGACGCTCGCTGTCGGCAGATTGCGACGGAAATGAAATGGGTGTTTGACAAGGTCAGACGATAGTCAGACCGACAGTGCCCTAATAGCCAGACTGACGATAATTAGACTATATACTCCGAGTCTGACTATCGTCTGACTCTCACCACTCACACCAGAATAACCCATCATACAGTGAATAATCTGAATTATTGACCAAGTCAGACGATAGTCAGACCGACAGTGCCCTAATAGCCAGACTGACGATAATTAACTATATACTCCGAGTCTGACTCTTGTCACTCACACTACCCTAGCCAGAGTGACTTATAAAACAAGTAATAGTCTGAATTTGACCAAATTTCAACTATTCACTGTATGCAAGTTTTAGCCGAACGCCTGTATCATGTATATAACCAAGGCAACAACCAAGAAATCATTTTTCACACCAAAGTTGACTATGTTCAATTTCTTAGACACGTCAGAGAAAAGATACTTCCCCATTGTGAAATAGTGGCCTATTGTTTGATGCCCAACCACTTTCACTTTTTAATCAATACGACTCAAAAATCAATAGAACCTGTTAAGCTAGGACAATTGACCAGCACAGTTTTAAATAATAGTTTCAGGCTGTTACTCAGCAGATATGCCAACGAATTTAACAAGAAATACCACAGAACAGGCTCTTTATTTCGCCAAAAAACGAAATTCAAAAACTTAGAAAGCGAAGGTGAGAAGCCAACCAACAATTACCCTTTCGTATGTTTTCATTACATACATCAGAATCCATTTGTAGCCAACCTTTGCACCAAAATAGAGGATTGGGAGTTTAGTTCGTTTAGGGATTATTTAGGGTTACGGAATGGTACATTGGTTAGCAAACAACCCGCGTTTGATTTAATTGGTATTCAACAGGATAGCTTTTACAAGGAATCCTACCAAGTAATTTCCGAATCTAAAATCAAGTATTTGTATGATATATAGGTCAGACGGCAGTCAGACCTATTGTGCGATGATTGAGTCAGACGTATCTGTACTGGCAATCTGACTTAATCATCACACAAGTAGCTGGAGATTGCATCTATCGGTCTGACTATCGTCTGACCTGGGGGTGACCAATGTCACAGTTTTTTATTACAAGACAGCACATTTTTGTAGCACACTAAACACCTACAACTATGGCTGCTTTTTTCTTTGGTCTTGTTATGCTACATTTGATAGCGGGCTTCGGCTGGGTTTTGTATAAAATTGCGTCTCCGAAAAAGAACTCTAACTAATCATCTCCTATGAAATCGGTATTTGCGGCAGGATTATTGTTTGTTATGGCTATCGTCAGCACGGCTTTTCAACCGAGTTCGCAGGCGCCCATTGATTACCGAAAACTGGGTGACTCCCTCAGCCTTCAAGCCCAACAAGTACTTGTGCGTAACTTATTAGGAGCGATTCAAAAAGGAGGTTCCGACTACGCCGTCGATTTTTGTAGCGAACGCGCTATGCCCCTGACCGATTCATTGTCGAAGAAATACAAAGTTCGTATTCAGCGGATTTCGGTCAAAAATCGTAATCCCAAAAATGCGGCATCACTCTTTGAACGCAAATTATTGGAATCATTTGCTTCGGCCAATTCTCCCAAAGATACCCTCCTCCAAACACCCAAAGGCACTATTTACTACAAACCGATTCGGGTAGCGATGCCCACTTGCCTCCAATGCCACGGCAATCCCAAATCGGACATTAATTCAGCAACGCTTTCTACCATCAAGGAAAAATACCGTTTCGACAAAGCCACAGGCTACGCTCTCAACGACCTCCGTGGCGCTTGGAAATTGTCGTTTGAGGAATAAAACTTCCTTTTTTCTTCCTACCGTTTACTCAATGTGTGGAACTTCCTCCACAATTTTACCCATACGCCTGCGTTTTTGGACAGGAATGGCTTTTTTGGTATTCTTGGCATACAAACACAATCGAAACCTCATTTATACAAAACATGAAACACCGCTTTACTTGCTTTAATTAAGTTACACCAAACAATCAATTTCAATCATGGAAAACAATCAGCAAGGAAAAAGCCCTTTTGCGTGGGTAGCGCTAATCATCATGACTTTAGCGACAGGTACGTTTGGCATCTTGTTTTATAACCAAAAACAAGAAACGGAGTCGAAAGAGGTAAGCATCGTCCAAAAAGCCAAAGAATTGGCCTTCACTCAGACAAAATTGGATTCGGTGTCGCGTAGTTTGGACATCAAGATTGCCGAAGTGCAACAGTTGGGCGGAAACGTAGAAGAACTGATGAAGGTGAAGGCGCAATTGGAAGCCGATAAGGCAGCTTTGCGTAAAAATGCTAAGTTTGAAGTAGCTAAATACAACACTAAAATCAAAGAATACGAGCAGTTTTTGGCCGACAAAGACGTGGAAATTGCGAAGCTAAAAGAAGAAAACGGTTTATTATCGGTTGAAAATCAATCTTTAGCCAGTGAAAACACAAACCTAAAAACGGAGAAGGAAACACTTACACAAACCAAAATGCAGCTAACGGATTCGGTAACAGCTTATTCTAGCAAAAACCGTGAACTTAGCCAGAAAGTAGCAATTGGGGCGGCGCTTAAAGCCGAAAATATCAAAGTGTTGGCCGTTTCACCAAAAGGTAAAGTTCGTACCGACGACACCTATCGCTCGAAGCGAGTGGACAAATTGAAACTGCAATTTACGCTTCCTCCTAACCCGTTGACAGAAACAAACGAAAAAGAAATTTACGTTCGTGTTCTCGACCCCGAAGGAGCGGTTATCACAGATGAAGCGATGGGTTCTGGGAAGTTTAACTGGCAAGGTCAAGACATGATGTTTACCACTAAAGACCGCGTGGCTTATCAAAACACCAATCAAACTGTTGAAATGATGTACGATAATCCACAGCGCCTACGCCCAGGAAAATACAACGTAGAAGTTTATTCCGAAGGTTTCAGAATCGGAAGCAGCCAGTTTACCATCAAATAAGGTGGATTAAACTAAAAAATCCCTTTCATATATACACAATGCCCAATTACCCAAATGCGGTCAGGTACTTACCCGACCGCATTTTTGTTTTTTAAGCAGTAGGCGCTTTATCGTTTTGTGCTCGGGCAAACAGCTCGTTGACACTTATTTCAAAATCTGACAAAACGGGATTAGCCGAACAAATATCATCTTCGAGGCAAATTTTCACATTACGACGAGAGGTATATACATACACCACTTCTTGCTCAGGAATAACATTCCAAACCACTTTCAGCGGAACGCCGCCCGCACCCGCTTTGAAATATTCGCTTAGTCTTTCTTCCACTCGGTAAACCTGGTCAGTTTCAGAGATAATTTCAACTACAAACTCTGGAATGACATCATTACCCTCGCGCCCTTGATATACTTGTGCTCTAGTAAAATACGCAATATCTGGTCTTCTCATTTGAATACTATTAAGCATTACATCAGGTTCGGCAATGAAAACGCCTTTTTGATAGTAGCCTTTATTGATAAATAGTAAATTCAAAATATCGTAGATGTAATACTGCCTTTTTTTCATTCCTGTAAATTGAATTAGTTCCCCGTCATACCACTCATATTTTAGGCCATCGTTCGGCTCCCACTCCTGAAACTCCGCAAGCGTCCGAGGCAATACTGGATTATTTTGTGTAGTCTGCACCATGGTTGTGATTTCTTTTTTCAAATATAAAACATTTGCTGGTGATTCTGACAATGCTTATCAAGCGACGATTCGGTTTTGAGAAACCGAGTACGCAGGTTTTGAGAAACCTGCGGCACCGCGTACACCGTGTGGGAGGTTTCTCAAAACCTCCCCGAAAGAGATACACAAACCTGCCATACAACGAGGCTGTCCAAAAAGTAACAGGCCACAAAATATTCTTTGGTTTCAACCTCATCCCAACCCTTCTCCTTTCTGGATAAGAGCTTTTAAAGTCCCCCTCTACTGAAAGGAGAGGGGGATTTAGGGGACGGTCGGCCGCTGCCGTGAGGTTGAACAGAGACCGAAGATAATTTGGTGACACTAGACTTTTGAGACAGCCTTGTCAATAAATTTTCAGAATAACCGCTAGGCTACTTCTGCCAAATCAGCCTTCTTGGCTTTCTTTTTCTTTCGACCGCTGAAACGCTCTTTGATACGGTCAACCACCAAGTACGTACCTGGCACGATAAAGAGCGTCAAAACGAGTGAGCTGGTCAAACCACCGATGATGACCCACGCCATCCCGTTTTTAGTTTCGGCACCTGCACCGCTTGCCAACGCAATCGGCAACATCCCGAACACCATCGCAAGCGTCGTCATCAAGATGGGGCGCATCCGCTCTTTTCCTGCCTCAATCAGCGCGTGTACTACATCATAGCCTTGTTCTTTGAGGTGATTGGTAAAATCGACAATCAAAATGGCGTTTTTGGCCACCAAACCTAGCAACATAATCATCCCCACAATTGAGAATACCGTCAAACTTTCCATCGTGAGGGCCAAAGCTAACAACGCCCCAATCAACGCCACAGGAATGGAAAACAACACCACAAACGGATACACCACGCTTTCGTACAGACCCACCATGACGAAGTAAACCAGCAAAATCGCAATGCCGAGGGCCAAGCCAAGGCTTCCAAAGGCGTCTGATTGTTGTTGCATTTGCCCCAAATATTCTACCGAAACGCCGTCTGGCAGTTTTACTTCATTCATTTTTTTCTGAATATCCGCTCCTACCGTTCCTACTGGACGGCCTACAACTTGGGCATTTATGGTAATCGACGAAAGGCGGTTGATACGCTCCAACACACTCTCGCCCGATTGCTCCTGCACTTGCGCAAACTGCGATAACTCAAACGTTTTTCCTTGGTTATTGACAAACAATAAGCGACTTACATCGTTCAACCGCGAGCGGTCAAACTGGTCGAGGCTGACCAAAATGTCGTATTCGTTGCCGTTTTGCTTGAATTTCGCACGGTCGTTTCCTCGGAACGAGTTTTGCAACGCCATCCCTACGTCTGTCGCACTAATACCCAACTGCGCCATTTTTTCGCGGTTAAGTTTTACCGTTACTTCAGGCTTAGGATCTTTTACCGAAAACTTCACGTCTTGCGTACCTGGCACCGATTTGACAATCTCCAATGACTGCGCCGCTGTCTTGCGGATGGTTTCGAGGTTAGTACCTTTAATTGCAATCTGAATAGGCGCTTGCGATGCCCCTACAATGCTGGCTGGACTCACTGTCACTTTAATACCTGGCAGTTCGAGCAATTCGTGTTTGAGCATTTGCCCAAATTTTTCCGTGGAAAGCGTCCGCTGTTTTTTATCCACCAACTTGATATTCAACTCGGCAATGTTGCTATTGGACGACGCCCCAAAGTTGGTACTTGTGTAACCCACGTTGGTAAAGACGTTGGTCACTTCGGGGTGTTTCATAATCATTTGCTCGGCTTTCTGCGACAACTCGTTGGTTTGGTAAATCGAGGCCGTCGGTGCCAATTCGAGTTGAATATTCATCTCTCCTTGGTCGCTTTGCGGCATAAATGCTGCCCCAATAAAGCCTGCTGGTACCAGGTAAATTGTGGCAACTAACATCCCTAAAATGGTCAGATACATCCAACGTTTGTGACCCAACACCCACTTTAAGAAATAGACATAAACAGCCGTAAGACTATCAATAAAGCGCTCAAAACCGAGGTTAAGTTTTCCCCATAAACTATCAGGATTTAAGCTTTCGAGTTTACCAAAACGTGAAACCAACAACGGTGTCAACGTAAATGAAACCACCAAACTCATCAAGGTCGAGAACACCACCACGAGCGAGAACTCACGCAAAATATTTCCAATCAATCCACCCGTCAAAGCCAACGGTACGAATACCACCACGTCCACCAAAGTAATGGCCAAAGCCGTAAAACCAATTTCACTCCGTCCGTCGAGGGCAGCGGTTCGTTTGTCTTTACCCATTTCGAGGTGTCGGTTGATGTTTTCCAACACCACAATTGAGTCATCGACCAGAATCCCTACGACCAACGAAAGCGCCATCAACGTCATCAAGTTGAGTGAAAACCCTGCCAAATACATCAGCAAAAACGTCGGTAAAATCGACGAAGGCAACGCAACCAAAACGAACAACGACGAACGGAAACTGTGCAAAAACAACAACATCACAACTGATACGATAAGAATCGCCAAAAACAAGTCGTCCACCACCGCATGGGCCGAAGCCAAGGTATAAATCGACTGGTCGGAAGCAATGTTAAATTTTAGGTGAGATTTGGCGTATTGTTTTTCCAAAACCTCCATTTTTTTGCGTGCCAACTCACTCACTGACACCGCATTGGCATCCGACTGTTTACTAATCTGAATCCCAATCGAAGGCTTGGCATTGATGTGGTTGATGGCCGTTGGTTTGGCCGTGGCATCGACTACTTCGGCAACGTCGCGCAATAAAATTTCACTGCCGTTGGTACGACGTGCCACCACTAAGTCACGCAAGCGCGACGTTGTTTCGAGCGTAGCGTCAAAACGAATGGCGTACTGGGCGGTGCGGGTTTCGAGCTGCCCCGCTGGATAGCTAGTGTTGGCATTGTTGATGGCTTGTGACACTTGCACAATCGACACGCCATACGCCCGTAGCTTATCGCTGTCCACATTGACCTGAATCTGGCGTTTGTTTCCACCTACGACATTGACCTGACCTACGCCTGGCACGTTGGCCAACTGTGGTTTCAACTCATCATCAATCAAATCGTACAATTCGGTGGGTGATAAATCGGCCGTCACCCCCATACGTAGTACGGGGATTTCGTCGGTCGAAAACTTATTGACAATCGGGCGGTCGGCCTCGTCTGGAAGTAAGTTGATAATTTGCTCAATCTTCCGTTGGGCATCTTGCTGCGCCAAGGTCGTGTTTACACCATTTTTCAACTGAATCGTCACCAACGATACGCCTTGTTGCGACGTAGAAGTCATACGATCCAACCCTTCTAACGATGACAGCGCATCTTCAATCCGTTTCGTTACGTTGGTTTCTACCTCGTCGGCCGAAGCCCCAATGTAGGTAGTTGCCACGCTGATAACGTTGGCTTCAAATTTGGGCAACAAGTTATATGACAACTGTTTATAGCCCAACACCCCGAATAAAATCAGGACGATAAAAACAGTAGTGACCAACAAGGGTCGTTTAACGGCTATTTCTGTAATTGACATAGTTGTATTTTTTTAATGTCGAGGGTAGAGTGCAGAATGTCGAATTTAATGTCGAGTATCGAGTGCAAAATGTCGAATAGAAATTCATAATTCGACAATCTTCCTTATGCACTCGACACTATTTTTACTAGGACTCATTCGACGTTCTGCACTCTACATTCGACACTTCATCTATTTGGTTATCTGTACGTTACGCCCTTCGCTCAGGTTCAATTGACCCGTAACGACCACCACATCGCCTGTTTCAAGGCCACTGAGCACCTCAATGTTATCGCCCAATTCACGTCCTACTTTGATGATACGTTGGTGCGCTACGTTGTTGTTAATCACATAGACGTACGGATTTTTCAAACTTTCTACCAACGCCAAACGTGGAATAAGCAACGCCCGCTGATTTGATTTTTGGGAAAAATCGACGTTCACAAACGTACCCGCTTTCAATCCCGCAGGGTTAGCAATTGTAATCTCCACTGGATAGTTATGCTCATTGCTCCCTTGCGGTGCGATGTAGCTGATTTTACCACTTAATACTTTGTTAGGGAAAATATCGGTCGTTACTTTCACCATTTGCCCAATTTTCAACTGATAAACATCACTCTCATTGACCTGAACATCCACTTTCAAACGCGCCACGTCCAAAATCGTCCCGACCACCGTTCCTGCTCCCACAAACTCGCCTGGTTCGATGTCTTTCTTCACAATTCGGCCACTAATCGGAGCTTTGATGGCTGCATCCGCAATCTGTTTTTTGATTTGTTCCGCCTGATTCAGCGCATTTTCGTAGTTGAACTTTACTTCGTTGAGCTGGATTTCGGTCGTTGCGTTTCCTGCCAACAAGGTCGTATAACGCTCCACATCCTTCTTGAGTTTGTTGATAGTCAACTGCGTCGATTCGAGCGATAATTCTTTCAATTTGTTATCTAGCTGCACCAAAGCTGCGCCTTGGCTTACTTGCGAACCCAATTCAAAGTTTACGTTGGTAACGCGCCCTGCGGTCATGGCCGTAATAGCGGCTTCCTTAAACGGCACCAAGTTTCCCGTTTTAATCAATTGTTGCGACACCTCTCCTTCGGCTACCTGACTGACAGTCACAGGAATAGGCGTATTATTATTGGTGGTTGGTAATGCTTTTTGGGCATCAATTTTCTTTTTATTGGCCGTCAATCGAAATGCAATCAGTGACGCAGCGACTACCAAAACCAGAGCGACGATTAATGATGACTTCTTCATGTCTAGAGTTGATTATAGAAAGTTAGCAACGTTCCTTGCGACTGTTCGAGGTCAAGGCGTGCTTGGTAAAAATTAATGAGTGAGTTAATATAATTCGATTGAGATTGACGGTACGAGTTGTCAGCATTGATGAGGTCGGTCAACGACTTGGTACCTTGTTTGTACTGCAACGTCACGACGTTATAGACTTCTTGTGCTTGTTTTACCGTACGTTCATCGTTTTGGATGCTTGTGCTTGCTTTTTGAATTTGGGTTTGGGCGTTGTTAAACTGCAACCCAAACGCCGCCACATTCATCCGCAATTGTTCTTCTTGGGTCAAAATCGTGAGGCGCTGTTGTTTGTATTGCGCATCCCGCTGAAAACCGTCGAAAATCGGCACATTCAAACGTAAACCCACACTTCCGAAGCCTGTAAAACTGCGAAATCCATCGGCAAACTGATTTCCTAACGCCATCGTACCATAACTGGCCGTAAAGTTCAACGTAGGTTGATACCCCGCTTTAATTCGCTGCAATTGAAGCTTTTGCAACTCTAAATTTGTTGCCGCTTTTTGGTAGGAAACCAACCCTGGTGCGTTAAATTGACTGATATCTGCTTGCGGAGTTTGGCGCAACAACAACGAATCCGACACGTTCACTTCTTGGTCTTGCGTAAGCCCCATTTGGTACTTGAGGCGGTTTAAGGCCAACGCCAAATTGCTCTCACTCAATGCCAACTGCGAGCGTGTATTATTATAAGTCACCTCCGTATTGGTCACGTCAATGGCTTGAATGACGCCATTATCGCGCTGTAATCGCAAGACATTCAACACTTTTTCGGTACGGTCTAAGTTATCTTTCAACAACGCAATCTGCTGTTTTACAATAAATACTTGGTAGTAATTGCTGGCGATGTTGTAAATAATTTCCTCTTTCGTTTGACGCATCGACAAATCAGCCAATTTTTGATTGGGCGCTGCTGCTTTTAACCCAAGCAAAGCGGCTTTGTCATAAATGGTCTGGGTCAATTGTGCCGAAGCAGTTGTTTGATACTTCGAGCCCAACGAAATCCGCTTGGGTTCGGGACCTGCAAAGCCCGCTGGAAGGAGCGTGCTTTGGAGTTTGAGGTTATCGGTGAAATTTCCCGTCGCCGATACTTGCGGCAGATACGTGCCCAAGGCTTGCCGAGCTTGCTCGTTGGCCGTCTCTTGTTGGTACTGAGCGATTCGCACCGAACCAAAATGCTGAAGGCCGTAGTCGAGGCAAGCTTTCAACGACCACGTTTGCTGCGCGAAGCTCGGTAGCGACGCTGACAGCAGAAGCGTTAAAAAGACTGCGATTTTTTTCATGGTTGTACTTTACTAAGAAAAATTATAAGTTGATATGTCAACTAATTGGATAAAAAATTTAAAATTCAATGTTGGAAGCTATTTTTTGCAAAAGCCTCATCAGGGTTTCTACCTCTTCTTGGGTAAGTTTTCCTGTTACTTCTTGATTAATCACTGCCGTCATTTCGGCAATTCTGTCCACGGCAAACTTCCCAGCGGGAGTCAAGTGGATAAGGTTGCGGCGACGATCAACGTCATCACTGACGATTCGGATGTATCCATCTCTCTCTAATGTGCGAATGGAACGCTGAATGGCCGATTTGTCCTTTTGTAGGAAATTGGCAATATCTTGCTGAGAAAGAGGCTCATCTGCCGCATAACGAACCAAAAACAGAATCGGGAACTGTTCAATCTGAATGGATAACCCCGTCTGTCCCAACTCATGATTAACTTTTCGCACAAA
Source organism: Runella limosa DSM 17973 (assembly GCF_000482465.1). Classification (GTDB taxonomy): domain Bacteria; phylum Bacteroidota; class Bacteroidia; order Cytophagales; family Spirosomataceae; genus Runella; species Runella limosa. The sequence continues at coordinate 93,161 of NZ_KI519427.1, read as the reverse complement.
TAAGTGCGATACGTGGTTGATGTTGAAGGTGAGATACTGGCCCAAGTGTTTCCAGATGTTTTCCTTAATATGTATGCTTTGATTAGATTCCATGCTGCAAATGTAAAACAAGTTGACATATCAACCAATTTTATTTTAAAAAAAATTATGAATGGTGAAAAGCGATGATAAAAGTTGCCCCCCCCCGACTGGCAAAACATTTCGGTATCAGCAGCTAAGTTATATTTTGATTTACGAAAAAAGGGAGTGACTATTCGCAAAAGTACCGATTGCCTCATTGCAGCAACAGCTTTACAGTACGATTATCTGTTGGTACACAATGACACCGATTTTGACCTAATCGCTCAAAACTTCCCACTACGTAGTTTGAAGTAGTCTTCAATACTTTCGGTCTGTTTGCATCTGACTGCTGTCCCCAAACTCCAATTTGGGGACACAACGGCCTAGCGTCCTTCGCTGTTCCCAAACTTCGATGACTGCTGTCCCCAAACTCCGATTTGGGGACACAACGTCCCAGCGTCTCTGACGCGATAAAATGGGGGCGAGAAGTTCAGTCTCACCCCCATTTTATCGCCGCCAATTATCCAGCACAATCGCGGTGGCAATGCCCACATTGAGTGATTCGGCCTCTCCGAAACGAGGAATTGTCACCTTGTCCGTCACAAATTTTTCAACAACGCTACCAATGCCATTCGACTCATTGCCCATCACGATGTAGCCTGTTTTGGCAAACGTAACTTGGTGAATATTTTTCCCTTCCAAAAACGTCCCATACACGCTCGCCCCGCTCGCCTCGATTTCCAATCGGGGCGCAACTGGCCCAGCGTTTCCAACGCTACCTTGCCCGCTCGCACCGATTTCCAATCGGTGCGCAATTGGCCTAGCGTTTCCAACGCTAATTTGTTCAAAATAAGCCCCTAAATCAGTATAAAAGCCCTGAACTCGCGTAAACGAGCCTTTGCTGGCGGCCACCACTTTGGGGTTATACCAATCGGTGGTAGTAGTCGAACACACCATTTTACGAATCCCGTACCAATCCGCAATCCGAATCATCGTACCAAGGTTGCCAGGGTCACGAATATCATCTAGCACTAGCACGTATTCTCCTTCTTCGGCATACAAAAAATCGTTCGATTTCGTTTTAACCACGGCAAGCCCCGCATCATTGGATTGCAGCGTTCCTGCCCGTACAAGCTCGTCAGGCGTAGCTATTTCAACCCGAAAAGGTTGTTTCTCTAAGCTTCGCGTGTTTTCTTTGTAAAATTTGTCGGTTGCCACCACCATTTCTACCTCGAAATCGGAGGCAAGTAGTTCAAGGACACTTTTAGCCCCTTCCACCAAAAAAGCGCCGTATTCTTGACGGTATTTTTTTTGTTGAAGCGAGGTGAGGTATTTTAATACGTTCTTAGAAAGCATCAGGTATATAATTGTCGATAATGCACAATAAGGCAACTCATTTTCGCCCCTTTTTGGGGTATTTGTCGCTGATTTTTCTTCTTATTTTAGGTGCTTGTTCTCCCAAAAGCACCCTCAAAAAAGATGAATTTTTGCTTGGAAACCAAAGTTTCCGAGGAAATAGTGCCGTCAAAACCGAAGATTTGGCCGCTCTCCTCCCCCAACGTCCCAACAAGCGGTTTTTGGCCATACCTGGAGCAACGGTTTCGCTGTGGGTGTATCAGTATTTCGACAAACGCTACGACCGCGAACCTGCGCGCCAAAAACTTGATTCCCTTACCAGCTACTACGAACTCCAGTTTGAGCGCTATGCCAACGATAGCCGAAAGCTTGCCAAACTGCGCCGCAAGTACACACGATTGGGAACAAAATACCAAAAACGCATCGAGTCGGGCAATTGGTGGATGCAAACCGTGGGAGAGCCTCCCGTTTATTTTTCGGACAAAGATGCGCAAAGTAACGCCCAGAAAATCAAAAATTATTTGATTAACCAAGGCTATCGCGACGCCCACGTCTCTTTTGCTACCGATACCCTTTTGCGCCACGTTCGAACCACCTATATCATCAAAGAAGGGCTTCCGCACCGCCTCCGAAACGTCGATATTTTTACCCACAAAGATGCCGCCATTGACTCCTTGTTGCAAAAAAACAAGGAAGTGTCTTTTTTGAAATCTAACAAAAACTACCGCAATAGCGACGTCATCAACGAAAGTGGGCGCATTGAACGCCTGATGCGTGAAAACGGCTACTATGGCTTTGACAAAAACTACTTGCGCCCTGTTCAAAATGCTCTTGGGAAACGATATGGTGGTTTTTTGGTAGATACTAGCGCGCACGACCCCGCCACCGACTCCTTGTTTCATATCGTGGACATTAAAGGTTTGCAGGTCAATTATCCCCGCAACCAGACCACGCATACCCAATATCGGTTTAGCAGCGTAGGCTTTCGGGTTGAGCCGCTTCCCAGCGACCCCAATAGTACACCGCGCTCTACGACCTCTTTTCGCGGGATTACATATTCATTTTTGCCCAAGCAAAACTACGCCCCGCGCGTTTTGGACAGCAAAATTTTGCTTCGCCCAGGGGCATTGTATAAGCAGAGCGATTGGGAAGAGACCTACCGTCAGTTGAGTGTGCTTGACCAATTTCAGTTTATTAACATCGAATCGGATACCACCAACGGCCAAATTCGGACGCTCATTCGGGTATTGCCCCAAGACAAATACCAAGTAACGGGCGAAAGTGGCGTCAACGTGGTACAAAACCTCCCTGGGCCGTTTTTAAACGGCACATTTCGAGTTCGTAATATTTTTGGACGACTCGAAAACTTCGAGGTGTCGCTGCGCGGGGCACTGGATGCCAATTTTGGGTTAAACAACACCTCTCAACTCGTTCGTACGCTAGAACTTGGTGCCAATACTGCCCTCATTTTTCCTCGTATTTTATTTCCTGGCAAACTCGCGTCGCGCCTCAACCGCAAAACCCCACGAAGCATTTTGAGCCTTGGCTACAACTACACCAACCGCGACTTCTTAGGTGCTGACCCCGACTTTGTACGAAGTGGTTTTCAGGCGAGTTTACGCTACAACTGGAAAAAAAGCGAGTACGAATACCTCAACTTTACGCCCATTGATTTGAGCATTTTGGAAAGTAAACAAAGCCAAAAGTTTTCCTATTTGTTGGATTCACTTTACACCTACGGAGGCAATCCACTGAAATTCAGCTTTCAATCGGCGGTTATTTCGAGCATGAGTTTTTCGTATGTGTTTAATAACAACATCATTGGTCAAAATCGAAAAGCGCATTATTTGCGCTGGTTTGTAGAAGCTGGAGGGACATCGCTCAACATTCTCCGGCAACAAAAACTCCCCCTCATCCTCGATGGCTTTGAATTGTATAAGTTTTTGAAATTCAACGGAGAATACCGAACCTACCACCCCATTGGCCCCAAAAGTACGCTGGTCTATCGGGCCAATGCTGGTTTGATTTTTAATTACAACAACCGACGCGTCTCTCCCTACGAAAAATCGCTTACGGGCGGTGGTAGCAACAGCCTCAGGGCCTGGCCACCTCGACGGCTAGGGCTTGGTTCGGCCTACCCCAATGTCGATTTGCAAACGGGAAGTCCGATTTTCCGCAACGGTACAACCACCACTTTGCAGCCTGGCATCACAGAATACAGCAGCTTTGAGTATCGTTTTGAGCAACTAGGAGACGTTTTGATGGAAACCAACCTCGAACTTCGGGGACACTTGTTTCGGTTTGTGGGCGATGTTAATTACGCTTTGTTCATCGACGCTGGTAATGCTTGGCGCTTACGCCTCGACAAAAACGCCACGCCCAACCAAAATACCCTCAAAGGAGCTTTTGACGTCAGTCGTTTTTACAAAGAGATTGCAGTAGGCACGGGCGTAGGGCTGCGTTACGACCTTTCTTACTTCATTTTTCGCCTCGACATGGGTATCAAAGTCTATGACCCGAGCCGCATTTTTGAAACCAAAGATGCCAACGGAAATGCCATTACCATCGACGAGCGTTATGTGCTTCCACGGTTTTCATTCCGTCGCTCCAGCGCCAATTTGCCCGTGTTTAACATCGGAATTGGTTATCCTTTTTAATATTTTGTCATTCCGAGGAACGAGGAATCTATACCCGAGTAGTAACAGGCCCCTCCTAACGTCGGGGTGTCAAAAGCACTCATCGGGTTGTGAGCAACCCGACCCACGAATTACCCCTTGCCTTTTGTTACTTCTTCACTCCCCAAATAATCAGCCACTGTGCCGCCGCGTAGGTCGTCATCACTAAGAGCGATGAAGCGTCAAAAGGTTGCATAAATTTATTAAGCGCAATGGTAGAATCGGACAAAATGAACAGCACCGCCCCCGCCAAAACCCAAACATAACTCGCTTGACGAACCGAATATTTGCGCAAGGCCGCCGCCACCCCCATACTGCACAAGCACACCGAATAAGCCACTACGGGAATCCAAAGCCCCTTCGTAGCAGCATTATTCATCATCGAGGGGTATAAAATCGCCAAAAAACTCAGTCCGTACAGCGCAAAGGGTGCCACAAGTTTCCAAGTTTTACCTGTTAATTCCTGCTTTCCTTTGGCCGTTTTTTGCTTTGTGAATGCTGTTATGTAAAACAATTGCATCACCAAAAAAGACCCAAGTCCCGCCATGAACATGTTCGTTCCGCTAAACATCAAAAACACATCACCGCCCAGGCCAAACCACATCCCAATCCATAGCAACGGATGCGTTTTTAGGTAGTCGAGGTGCCAATAAATGAGCGATAACATAATGAGGGGCTTCAATACATATACGCCTTCCCGAAAACCCACATAGCCGCAGATGATTTCGGCGACTACGATGGCCATGTAGATAAATAGTTTTATGTTCATCTTCAATCAGTCTTTTTTTCTTGACAAAGCTCAATCAATACGCCATTGGTGCCTTTGGGGTGAAGAAAACACACCAGTTTGTTGTCTGCACCGTTTTTGGGCGTTTCGTTCAGTAGCACAAATCCCTCATTTTTAAGCCGTTCCATTTCAGATAAAATATCGTCCACCTCAAACGCAATGTGGTGAATCCCCTCGCCTTTTTTCTCCACAAATTTCGCAATCGGACTGTCGGGATTGGTTGCTTCGAGTAATTCGATTTTGGTTTGGTTGATTTTGAAAAAAGAAGTAGTCACGCCTTCCGAAGCTACTTCTTCGTGTTTGTAAGGAGCAATATTGAATAATTTGGTAAACAATTCGTCCGAAGCCGCTAGGCTTTTTACGGCAATACCGAGGTGTTCTACGTTCGTTAGCATAGTGAGTTGATGATGAAGATGTAAAGGTACATTTCTTCCAAATATAACGCTCATTTCAACACTATTCTGTACTTTCGAGCTAGCAAATTCACCCCAACTCGCATGGCCACCGACCGCCCCGTTACCATCAAAGACATTGCACGAAAGTTTAAGTGCTCTCCATCTACTGTTTCGAGGGCATTGAACAATCACCCGTTGATCAATGAAGATACCCGCCGAAACTTGCAAGAATATGCCCAAAAAGTGGGTTATCAACGCAATTCGGTGTCGTTGAGCCTGCTCAATAAACGAACGGGCACGTTGGGTGTCATCGTACCTTCACTCAATCACCAACACGAAACCACCATCATCGAAGGGCTTCAGAGTGTGCTTCAGCCGCAAGGCTATTTGATGAATATTTGTGTTACCAATGAAAGTTATGCCCTGGAAAAAGAATACGTAGAAAAACTATTGGCCAACCGCGTAGAAGGTATATTTTTGTCTATTTCGCAAGAAACCTACGATTCGGGCCATTATGAACACCTCGAAAGCATTATTCAGCGCAAAGTACCTTTGATTTTTATTGACCGCGAATACGAAGGGTTTGAAGCAGGGCGCGTCACCATCGACGATTATTTAGGGGCTTTTGCCGCTACCGAACACCTCATTAAAATGGGCTGCCAACGCATTGCGCATCTCAAAGGGCCACAGGGCTTGGCCATTACTGAGCATCGTTTTCTGGGTTATACCGAATGCTTGAAAAAATACAATCTGCCCGTTGTAGAGGAATTGATTGTGAGTACCAATTTTAAAATCGAAAGTGCCATCATTCCTACCCAACGGCTACTGGATTTACTACAACCTCCCGACGGCATTTTTGGGGTCAACGACCAAGTAGCGATTGGGGCGATGCACGTCATCAAAGAGCGAGGTTTGCACATTCCCAACCAAGTGGCCGTCGTTGGTTTTGATGACTCCCCCATTTCGGCCTATATCTTTCCTTCGCTTACGACGGTGCAGCGTCCTGGCAAACAAATTGGGGCCGAAGCTGCCCGTATTTTTTTAAACGAAGCCGTACAAAAAAGTTCGGCAGAAAGCCTGATGCTTCCTGCCGCCTTGGTGATTAGAGAGTCGTCACTGAAGAGCTAGATTTTTGTTTTTCCTCCACCTCTCTCAACTGATTGCTCGTCATGGTGCTCCCATCATGCGACCAGCCAGGGGGATTGAGAAGGTATTTTAATTTTGTTCCAATCCCCACATTCCGTCCCAAGTCCTTGGCAATGGCTTTCCATTCGTGAAAAATGGTATTGCCTAAACTTGTATCTTCCAACGACTTCGTAAGTCCATAACGTACAGGCTCTTGGTCAAGCTCTTCTTGGAAAGTACCAAACAATCTATCCCAAATAATAAGGCACATTCCCATATTTTTGTCCAAATAGGCTACATTGGAAGCATGGTGAACGCGGTGGTGGGAAGGTGTCACAAATACATACCCAAGCCAGCCCAATTTCCCTAAGTAATTGGTATGTACCAAAATTCCGTAAGTCTGGGTAATCGAATACATTAGGACAATATCCGCAGGTTTAAACCCAAAAAGTACCAATGGAATAAAATAAACAAAACGATACAGGGGCTGAAATACCGACGAACGGAAGCCCGTCGTTAAGTTGAAATGCTCAGACGAATGATGTGTGACGTGTACTGCCCAGAACAATCGACAATAGTGATCGACGACGTGTAAAACATAAAACACAAAATCTTCGGCCAGAAATAGCAAAAACCAGTACAAATAAACGTTATCAATGACCGTGACATGGAATTGATAAAACCATACCAAAACAACAACATAGACCGCCCGAAAGGCCAAATCGATTCCTCCGTTGAGGAGCATCAAAACGAAGTTGGTAAGGGTGTCACGCCAAGTGTAAAAATCACGGTGCTGACGGTGGCTCAACAAAGCCTCCAGCCCAATCAAAAGCGCATACAAAGGCGTTGTGAGCTGAATAATGGTTTGTTCTAATTCGTTACTCATTAGAAAAATACTATTTTTGTGCCGCAATTTACGCAAAATCAAACGAGAATTAACACGATAGAGTTGACAAAGCCGTCAAAAGCTCGTATTATAGCAACTAATAGACACAAACACAGCATGGTAGGAATCATAATGGGCAGCCTCTCCGACCTCAAGGTCATGCAAGAAGCAGTTGATGTTTTAAAAGAATTTGGTATCGCTTACGAAATAGACATCGTGTCGGCGCACCGCACCCCCGAAAAAATGGTTGAGTACGGAAAAACTGCTCGTGCGCGGGGACTAAAAGCCATCGTTGCGGGAGCTGGTGGAGCCGCTCATTTGCCTGGCATGATTGCCTCACTCACTACCCTTCCCGTGATTGGAGTTCCTGTAAAAAGTAGTAATTCTATCGACGGCTGGGATTCGGTGCTTTCTATCTTACAAATGCCAAGTGGTGTTCCAGTAGCAACGGTTGCGCTCAACGGCGCCAAAAATGCGGGGTTGTTGGCCGTACAAATTGTAGGTACTTTCGACGAAAACGTAGCCAACCAACTCGCCGACTACAAAGAGTCTTTGAAGCAAAAAGTAGCCGAAATGAGCCAAGAAGCCCAAAAAACTATGGCATAAAATTTGCCTTTGTTTTGTAGTTCCGTAGCTTGTCGCGGCGTTATTTCTGAGAATAGTACAAATCGGAAGTATCCTCAAATGTTCTCAACTTTTTTTTAATACACATGTCTGAAAACGAAAATAGAAACCGTCGTCCTGACGAGGCTTCTAAACTACCCTACATCTCTTTACTTGTTTTGGTTGCGATGATTGCTGGGCTACTTTATGTTGGCTATGAGTATATCGCCGACGATGCCGCCGATGTGGACCAGCTCTTAAACACGCCCGTTGACCCTAACGCCCGTGAGCTTCAGCCTGTACCTGAAAATACAGACCCTGCGGCTGTTGCATCCACTGAGCAAACCGAAAATGCCGATGTCGCTATCGACGATAAATCGACACCTGCGCCCGCTGCGGACGAAGAATTAGCCACCGCTACGCCACGCCCAGAAGAGGATGAAACGCCTAAAAAAACGGAAGAAAAACCAGCTGAAAAGCCCAAACCCGTGGCCGTTGACCCTGGCGGAATTGAAATTACGCACGTTGTTCAGGCAGGAGAAACATTTTATGGTATTGCCAATCGCTACAACGTGCGAGGTACTACCCTCAAAGGCACCAATCCAAACATTCAAGACGAAAGCAAAGACGTCAAATCGGGCGTAACCAAGATTAAAATTCGGGTACAGGCGATTCATACCGTGGGCCCAGGCGATATTTTACGGGTGGTAGCTGCCAAGTATGGGGTGACAGTAGAGCAACTCATGGCCGCCAACAAAAAGACCCAAAACATCACTGCACGCGGCGAAAAACTCGTTATTCCATTTCCTGAAAAGAAATAGCGAAGGCAGCTGCATCCAGAAATCATCTGAAAATCATTTATGGAAAATCCAGTTCTTATTTTTGGGGCAAAAGGCTTAGGACTTGTTGCCTTAGATATTTTTCAACGTAATAATGTTGTTGTGTATGGCTTGCTTGATGACGACGCCTCACTCCACGGCAGCGAAATCGGAGAATACTCAGTTTTAGGCAATACCGACGACGACGGTTTTTTAAAACTTATTGGTAAAAAATGTGAAGCGTTTGTGGCCATTGAAGAACGGACTATCCGTCGCGACCTCGTCGAAATGCTCAACGAACGCCGCCACATCATGCCAGTCAATGCCATTCACGACACGGCGGTTATTTCGGCGCTGTCCGAAATTGGCCACGGCAATTTGTTTGCACCCAGAAGCGTCGTAAACGCTACCGCCAAAGTGGGTAGTCACAGCATCCTCCAAACGGGAGCCATCGTAGAGCACGGTGCCGAAGTAGGCGACTTTGTGAATATTGGCGCGGGAAGCGTTGTTGGAAGCAACGTAACGATTGAAAACGACGCTTTCATTGGCTCAGGCGTAACCATCATCGCGGGCGTGACCATCGGCCAAGGAGCCAGCATAGGTGCAGGCTCAGTGGTGGTCGAAAGCGTCCCTGCGGGAGGAAGAGTATTCGGAAACCCTGCGAAGAAAGTGTAACTTCTTACAAAAGCCAAACAGAAAAGAGGCTCTCTGACTTATCAGAGAGCCTCTTTTCTGTTTGAATAAGACGTGCGCCCGAAGGGACTCGAACCCCTATCGTTGGTACCGGAAACCAAAATTCTATCCATTGAACTACGGGCGCAAAAAACTTAAATGCTTACGTTACAACTACGGGCGCATTTTGAGCGAATCGGGCTGCAAATATACAGATTTGTACTAAATTGCAAACACCATTCGGGCTTTAATCGTTGCTATTATTAGTTCTACTTTACCATCAACCTAAAAATCAATGAGAAAACTTTTACTTCCCTTGGGGGTTATTGCTGCTTGTACAGGTAGCTTTTTACTGGGAACAGCCTATCGACCAGCAGAAAACCCCATTACCGCCGACATCGCCAATTACGCTTCCAAGGTATTTGGAATCGAATTTTCGGCCGCCGAACGGGATTCAATGCTCGATAACCTCAACGACCAACTCAAAGGCTTTGAGCGAGTTCGCAAAGTACCGCTTACCAACGATGTTGCTCCAGCATTGCTTTTTGACCCCGTCCCCGTTGGATTTGAATTTGAAAAGATAAAAAAACCTTTTCAGGCCAGTGTCGTGGGGAAAGTGGCTTTGCCCCAAAACCACGATAGTTTGGCATTTTATACCGTGACCGAATTGGGGGCACTGATTCGTAGCAAGCAAATAACGTCGGTGGAGCTAACAACATTTTTTCTTGAGCGCCTCAAAAAATACCGCCCCACCCTGCTCAATGTCATTACCCTCACCGAAGATTTAGCCCTCAAACAAGCCGCGCAGGCCGATGCCGAAATCAAGGCAGGCAAGTACCGCGGGCCGCTGCACGGAATTCCGTACGGCGCTAAGGATTTATTGGCAAAAACAGGTTATCCGACCACGTGGGGCTCAAATATTTACAAAAATCAACAACTGCCCTACGACGCTACAGTCATTGAACGCCTCGAAAAAGCGGGAGCGGTTTTAGTGGCAAAAATGTCGGTAGGTGAGTTTGCCTGGGGTGATGTCTGGTTTGAAGGTATGACCCGCAACCCTTGGAATACCAAAACGGGTGCAAGTGGCTCTTCCGCAGGGTCGGGCTCGGCGGTATCGGCGGGCTGTTTGCCGTTTGCCATCGGTACCGAAACGCTGGGGTCTATTGTTTCTCCTTCTACTGTCAACGGCGTTACAGGACTACGCCCTACCTTTGGACGGGTGAGTCGCTTTGGCGCGATGGCGTTGAGCTGGAGCATGGACAAAATTGGCCCTATGACTCGTTCGGTCGAGGATTGTGCGCTGGTGTTTAATGCCATCGTTGGCCCCGACGGCAAAGACGCCACCGTTCGGGATTTACCTTTTAACTACGCCCCACTTGCCACACTCAAAGGAACGCGCATCGGTTATTTGAAAAAGGCGTTTGAATCCAATTACCCAGGCCGCACCAACGACTCGTTGACCCTTGCCAAACTTCGTCAGCTTGGAGCAGAGTTGGTTCCGTTTGAACTCCCATCGTATCCCGTTGGTGATCTTACCATCACGATTGGGGTAGAAGGCGGCGCTGCATTTGACGAACTAACGTTGACCAACAAAGACGACCAAATGGTTCATCAGGGTAAAAATGCGTGGCCTAACGAGTTCCGTTCTGCCCGATACATCCCTGCTGTTGAGTACGTACAGGCCCAGCGCGTTCGTAGCAAAATGATTCAAGATTTGTACCAAATACTAAAACGAGAAAAAATAGACGTGTATATTACGCCCACTTATGCGGGTGGCAACCTTACGTACACCAATTTATCGGGACACCCAAGTATTTGTTTACCAAACGGTTTTAACCGCAATCGTATGCCAACCAGTATTACGTTCAGCGGCCAACTGTATGCCGAAGCCAAGCTGTTGGCCGTCGCTAAAGTATATCAAGATGCCACTATTTGGCACAAACAACACCCTAAATTGTAATTACAAACCTCACCCCTAATGATGAAAGTAGCATTCGTTTTTAGTCTTTTCGTGGTTGCTATTACGCTCAATTCATGCGCACCCACTCAATCGGCCGCCAATGGGCAAGTTCGGGCCGTTTACAAAGAAGATGATAGAGAGTTGAGCACCAAACCTGAGCCGATTGATAAGGCGGCGTTTGAGCAATGGCTCTACGAGCACAACCAACAACTCCAAGCGGCGGCAGCCCTCAAAGGTGTAGAAAAAGTAACGTTGGTACTAACTGTCGATGACCAAGGAAATGCGCTCAAACCCATGGTTTGGCGCGGTATTGGCGCTCCTTTCGATAACGAAGCACAGCGTTTGCTAAAGGAAATTCCGTTGAAATGGAAGCCTGGCACGGTACGCGGCAAGGACGTCAATGTAGTGACGTATTATACGGTTTCATTTTTGAAAAAGGGAGAGTAAATGAGTTATTTATCCAATAAAAAACCCTCAAAACAGCGTGTTTTGAGGGTTTTTGTAGGACCTAACGGATTTATTTAAAGGGTACAATTTACTGAAAATCAAGCATTTAATTTGATTTGATACCTAAATTGAACATTGGTTTTAAAATCTACAAGGTCAAAAATTCAAACAACTGCCTGTATATCAACCAATTAAATACACAGGTATAGAGAAGAATAATACCTGATTTTTACACAATGCTTTTTACTAGGCCGTTGTAAATAGCCTTTAGTTCTTGACAACAAAGTAATAAAGTGTCCCTATATGTCACTTCATCAGTATCACAGTTGACAGATTCTAGGGGCATAGATTTTAATGACAATTCGATTTTTTCTAAACGGGATAAGTCATTTAATAAGGCTGATTTTAAGGATGTTATATTGTCTTTAAACTCTTTATCATGCTTTTTAAAATCTTCTAAGATTTCAGTTAAAACCTTGATTGTGTGCAAATATTGGTCATTTAGGTCAGTTAATTTTTTGACCTGCTCTAATTTTGTTTCTACCAAAATTTGGTTATTATCTTCTTTGTCTCCGAATATTAGCACCTTCATTGATACACCTAAAGCATCGGCAATTTTTTCAACCTGCTCAATGCTTAACTTATTTCCGCGCTTTTCCTGTTTAGCGTAGTTAGACCCATCTATACCTAACCGTTCTGCAATATCATTTTGGGTGAGCCTGTTGGCTTCACGTAGCTTCCTTATGTTTAGTGATATGTTCATATTACAAATATAATGGCACTTTTGGACTATTAATTGGCAGTATCAATACTTTTAATTTGCAATATTTTGCCATTTTATTGGCAAAATACTTGTATTCTATTTTATTTATTGCCAACATTGTGGCACAATTTAACCATTAAAGATTTATGACAACAACTGAACAAACACCGTTGCAAAGGGTCGTCAAGCAATACGAAGAGCGTATGTGTGGCAAATGGAAGCCTAACAATAGATTTTACAATGAAATAGGAATAAACCAAAAGCGTTTTGGGATGCTGATGCGGGGTAAGTTGCCTATTTACGCATTTGAAGCTAAAAGCCTATCAGATTTTTTTAAAGTCCCTGTAACAGACCTTTTTTAAAGCAAAGCCCGTGAACTGCTGGAACAGTCACGGGCTGAAATGTTTAACCAAAATCCGCTAAGAAATGGAAAACAAAGTAAAAGTACCCAAACAAAAACAGGTTAACAAGCTGACAACGGCCAAACTCATTTTTACCACTTCAAAGAGTAATCGGACAAATAAATTAACCGTCCGTATGCACGTGTACTACAATGGCATAGCAAGCACTAAAGTAGTAACAGGCATACGAATTGAGAACGGCGAAAAATGGGACAGTAAAAGCAGCGAAGTACTTGGTAATGAACACAAAACCAAATACTTATCTCAACTCAAAGCACAATTAGATGACATCTTTTATAACTTCCAGCACCGAGGCCGTCCAATGACGGCCAAAATGCTTATGGAGTGCCTGACCAATAAAAAGAGTTGGATTAACCAAGTGCCAAACCTATCTGACACCTTACTACACTACAACGAGTCAAGAACTGACGAAATGAAGTCGGGCAAACTTAGTAAACGTTCATTTTCAAGGTTTAACAAATGGCGTTCTATCATTATTGATTTCTGCAAATACCAGTACCAAACTGATAACGTACCATTAGACGACCTAAAGCCAATTTTAGGCAAGCAAATTGACTCATTTCTACGTGCAAAGTGCGGTTATTCTGATGTATATACGGCCAAAGTTTGCCGGTACCTAAAGACGTGTTTAACCTATGCAATGGCTAACGAATGGACAAACAGGAACGTACTTTCTGTTTATCGTTGGTCAGTCGAACCAAAAGACATTAAAGCACTCACCAACAGTGAGTTAAAGGCAATAGAAGAATTAAAAATTCTCGACCCTGAATTGGATAGAGTGCGTAACCTTTTTGTTTTTTGCTGTTACTCCGCTTTTGGGCATAAAGACCTTGCCGAACTCCGTTTAGAGCATATTTTTCAAACGACGGACGGCATTTGGTATTTATGCCATCCAAGAAGTAAAACCAATAAAAAGGCCGTTGTTACCCTTTCCCCCGTGGCCGTCGCTATACTCCAAAAGTATGCCGATTTCGCCCAAAGAACAGGGCGGCTCCTACCCACTCAATCAGACCAAGACGCTAACCGAAAATTAAAAGCCCTTGCCTCACTAGCAGGGTTTTCCCGTTTCCCCCTTACTTGGTACGTAGCTCGTAGAACTTGCGCAACCTATCTACTCAACGCGGGTGCATCACTCGAAACCGTTGCGGCTCATTTGGGCAATACCCGTGCAATGGTTGAACGGTTTTACGCTCAAAAGAAAAATGAAACCGTAGTAAAAGAAGTAGCTAACATTTTCAATAACAACAAAGCTGTTTAACCCTTTTAAAATCCGCTATTATGGAAACGCAAATTGACAAAATAACTCAAATAAAAGAGTTTGAAGGACTTTACGGCGAATTGGCCGAACACTTACCAACTGACCTTTTTAACAGGCTTGTAGATGCTCAAATAGCACTCAAAGAGCGTTTAAAATTAGAGTTGGAATTAAAACAGTTTGTTGTTGATAAGTACATAAAACAAGCCACAATACAGTAGTATAATAAAAAAACCAAAGGGCTAAAAGTCCTTTGGTTTTTGCTATTTAATCAAAATTCGATAATTAAATTTCAAGTCTGTAATTTTATGAAAAATTCTAACAATAAACAACTTGGCGGACAAGAACTTGTCAATTTCTTTGAAGAAATAACAATTACTGACAAGTCACAAATAAAACCTGTTGAACCCATTATTACCATAGATAGCAGCAACTTCGCAATAAAGGCAGGGGTATCAGTTCTAAACGGCAAAAAAGGTAGTGGTAAGAGTACGGTTTTAAGGGTAATGATAACGTTAGCCCTTACGAATGAAAAACCTAGTTGGTTTGACGACTTAACTATTAACGTAAAACCAGCTAAAAATAAGCCTGTTATTTACATAAATACCGAAATGCCTGATAGTCTGGTTAAAGATATGCACGACCAAATTTTGAAGTATTTAAACGTAAAAGAAACCCCAAAAAACTTTAAAGTACTTGATTTTCTAGGGTTAGATATAGAACGGCGGCAATCTGCAATAAGCGATTTATTTAAAGTTTACGACGATATACATTTAATCTTCATTGATGGCGGCGCCGATACCCTTGAAGGGGTAAACGATGAAACATCTTCCATAAAGGCCGTTGAAACTCTTATAAAGCTCGCTCAAACACATCAAACTTCAATTATCAACGTCATTCACTTAAATCAGGGTAACGGAGAAACAAGAGGGCATTACGGGCAACAAAGCGAACGGAAAGCATCAGGTATCGCAACCGTAAAGTTTGACGAATCTAAAGAAGTGTTTGAAATCAAGTACGGAGGTAAATCCAGAGGCACGAAAATGTTTAAGCCTATTCACTTTGCTTACATTGATAAAAATAGGGTTCAGCGCATTACTCCTGACACTACTGCAACCATTATCAAGAAAGTAAAGGAAGATTCACTACTTCAATTAGTACATACCTGCTTTAAAGACCGTAAGCGTATAAAAAGGGATGAATTAACAAAGCTAATTTCAAACATTACTTCAACCAGTATCAAAACAGGGCAAAATAAGTTGAACGATATGCTTGCAAGAAACCTCGTAACCATTGATGAACAAAAATACGTCGTTTGCCTAACCCAAATTCCAGAAAATAGCCAACAATTGAGCATTGAAGTATAATAAAACCAAGAACGAAACAAACGAATATATATAAATATATATAGCGAAACGAAACAATATATATAAGGTTATCCATTTCGTTTTCGTCGTTTTCTTTTTGTGGTGTACTTCTCTAATACGCTACGTAACCAACCAGTACAAAATTTTATAAAATTTGGTTTTTAAGTCAATTTCAATACAAAAACAGAATATTATTGCGAACGAAACGAAACAGGAGCAGTATATAAATATACAGTTTCCGCGTTTGCAGAATAGTTCGCTTTCAGAATATTCTTTGGTTGGAGGTTAGAAGTTGATTTAGGCCGCTAAAAAGAAAAACCATGATACCACAAAGCACAATCGAAGCAATCAAGAAAGTGAGCATTGTCAACTACTTAGACACGTTAGGGGTTCGTCCTTTAAAATATTCAGGGGCTGAATTGGTTTATTTTTCACCAAAGCAAACAGAATCTACCCCGTCGTTTTTTGTCAATCCGCTCAAAAATGTTTTTCACGACTACACCACCAATGAACGCGGGGACATTATCAGGCTTGTCCAGTATTTGACAGGATGCACGTTTGTTAAATCAATAGAAATACTCCAAAAGTTTGAACCCGCCGATACAATCCAGCCCTTTCTTTTTAGCGGCCATACACTCAATAACAACGAAATAACGTCTAAGATGATAGTCACTAAAGTTTCACCTCTAAAACATGGTGCGCTCTTTAATTACGCTCATCAGAGGGGCATTTCTACCCAACTAGCTGAAAAGTATTTGGTCGAAGTACATTACAAACTCAAGCATCGAAGAACGTACGCTCTAGGGTTTGCCAACGACAAGGGAGGATTAGAAATCAGGAATCCATACTATAAAAGCTGTACCTCCCCTAAATGGATTACGACCTTTAACGCCCCCTACCCAACCAATACCGTTGATGTATTCGAGGGCTTCTTTGATTTTCTTTCCTCATTGGCCTTTTTCGGTCTCATAGTTCCAAGAAACACAACAATAGTACTCAACTCACTATCGAACCTCAAACACTCCTTAGACACAATAAAAGAGCATCAGCAGGTTAGAATTTTCTTTGACAACGATATGGCAGGGCAAAAAGCTAAAGCCGATATAGAAGGAATGGGATTTAGGGTAATTGATGGTAGTAAATACTATCAAGGTTACAAAGACTTTAATGAGTTTATAGCCCCAAAAAATGGCTAAAAACCGTCATTAAAACCACCATAAAAACCACTATAAAAACCAGTTTTTTAAACTAGAACCACTACAACCACCAATGAAACCAGTACAAAACCAGCCTAAAACCACAACAGAACCACAAAGAAACCTAATAAAGGCAATAAGCGATATTAGAGCTACTTGGGTCTTTTTGTTCGTCTTTTATGAATTTCGATACAACCCCAATACTAAAATGTTTGAGGCAAGGGAGAAACAGGGAATCCCTAGGCCGTGCGCTACTAACTTATCTATACGTAACGATTTTACGCCGTTAGATAAGCCAATTCTTTATACATGGTCGCAATACTTGAAAAGAAGAAATGTCAATGCTTCTATGAGGGCTATTATAATTCTCATAAAGTTTCATCTAAGAGCAGGTAATGTAATTGTAAGAACAAAGCCAAAATGGACACTAGGGAGAAACTTAACTGGATATAGATAACATGAAACGTCTATTTATAAAACGCAACGAAATTATGGAGATTACGGGATGGGGTAAAACAAAGACGGGGGAGGTATGCCAAAATATTCGTTTTTTGTACAATTACCCACCAAACCGTAAGGATATTCTTGTGAAAGACTTATGTGATTATCTATGTTTAAATGAAGTAGAAGTTCAGGAAGCTATCAAAATTATGTTTTAATAGCTTTTTTTCCGAATCGTACCAAAAACACCGAGTATCTAACGAGGTGTTTTTTTGTTTTGCATCGGTTTAATTATCTACAAATCAAACATTTAAAACAATGTCAAACATGAGTTCTTATAGTTCTTTTAGAGTTAGAACGACAGGATACGTTGAACAATTTTCTAGCTACAATACGGCACGCCAAAGTTTTGATAAACTAAAGCGAAAAAAAAGTAAAGATGGTAGTTTCAAAATTGTTTTAGACGCCAAAGGCAAAGAAGGTTTTTGGGAGGTACTAGACAGTATTACCGTAAAAGAGTAACATCAATTCTTAAAACTTACAAAACATGGCATCCGATTTACGTGCAGGCTCGAAACTTTATGCCACTAAGGATGGAATACAAATCTATTCCGCGCCTTTTAGAGATTCGGATAGGCGTTTAAAAGCTACCGAGACAAAAAATTCTTATAGAGAGTGGAAAGCAGGCGATTTTATTGGGACTGCAACAGGGCAATACGCTGTACTAGGTAACAGCCAATTAGAGCAATTTGTGGAAGTGACCATTGAATTAGGGCTTTGGACAAAAAAAGAAATTTCAATTCTTTGGTATGGAGTTAGGAAAATTACAGTTGATAATTTTAGAGTAAACATAACTGGATATTTATGTGTAGGCGAAAACTCATTTAATTATTACCCTGACAATCCAGCTATTACTACAGAAATCCCAAAAGATTACACTCCCCCACCTTCTAACAACAATACAATGACATATTTTGTAATGGGAGTGATATTTGTTGTTGTTGTTGCTATCTTCTTTGGCGTACGTAACGGAAGAATTTAGATAGATCGCCACCCTTCTTTGAGTTTTGCCATTTTTAGCTGAAAGCCCCGCCCGTGAAGCGGGGTTTTTGTTTGCTCCTACAAGCGATTTGAAGAAAAGTGTTATATAAGCCTTATTCTACACTATCGAATTGACATCAGTACAGCTATTGGCAACGGTGTAACTGTGACTTTGACAGGTTTACTAAATGCAGCTCATTCACATTTTGTGACGCGCCTGGTATTAGTACACGTCGCCTATTCACGTTTTTAAACGTAAAATTGTATGTTTTTTTTAGGTACAAAATCAATAAAAAACCCTCAAAACAGCGTGTTTTGAGGGTTTTTGTAGGACCTAACGGGCTCGAACCGATGACCTCTGCCCTGTCAAGGCAGCGCTCTGAACCAACTGAGCTAAGATCCTAGCAGGTTTCGGCCACAAATATAGCAACTTTATGTACCACTCAAGGGAGTTCGGTAAATTTTTTGCGAAGGGATTCGGCGCAAAATCAAAAGACCCAGCACAAAAATCACCGCCAAGAACAAAAGACTGTTCCGCATTCCCGAAAGTTGGGTAATAATCCCAAAAATCGTTGTCCCAAGAAAGGTCGAAAACTTGTCGCAAGCGTCGTAAAAGCTAAAGTACGAAGCCGTATCGGACGTATTTTCGGGTAAAAGCTTGGCGTAAGTAGAGCGCGAAAGCGATTGAACACCTCCCATCACAAAACCAATCATGGCAGCCAAGCCATAAAACTCCAGTTCGGTATAAACAAAATAGCCCGAGACACACACGCCAATCCAGATGAATAAAATCAGCGCAATGGTCTTCGTATTCCCCCATTTCCCCGACAAAACCGCCGCACAATAAGCTCCAACAATCGCCAAAATTTGCAACAACAAAATGGTCACAATCAGCGCATTGTCAGGCAAATGAAGTTCGTTACTACCAAACAACGTCCCGATGTACATCACGGTTTGAACGCCCATGTTGTAGAAGAAAAACGATACCAAAAACCGCTTGGTAATGGGCAGATGGTTGAGCTCGGCCAGCACTTTTTTTAGTTCGCGAAACCCATTCCAAATCCATCCACCCGTACGTGCTTCGTTGGAGGGAGTCCCGTTGGGCAAGTAATAAAAAGGTATTTGCGCAAAACCAATCCACCATATCGCCACCGTTACAAACGAAATACGGCAGGCCGTTCCTGAATCAATCCCTCCGTACCATTCGGGTTTGATGAGCATGGTCAAGTTAAAAACCAACAACAGCACGCTTCCTATGTAGCCCATCGTAAAACCACGGGCAGAGAGTTTGTCGAAACGATTTTCGGTAGCAATTTCGGGCAGGTACGCATTGTAAAAAACGATACTCCCCGACCAGCCAATCAGCGAAAGTGTAAACGCCAAAATCCCAATGGTAAGGTGTTCACGATTAAAAAAATACAACCCTAAACAACTCAACGCGCCCAAATACACAAAAAACTGCATAAAGCGCTTTTTCTTCCCACTAAAGTCGGCAATCGCCCCCAAGATTGGGTTAATAACCGCAATGAACAAAAACGCAAACGATACAGCAAAGGAAAATAACGCCGAGTTGTTGACGGTCATGCCCAAAAACTCCACGTCGGGGCCACCTTGCTCATTGACAGCGGTATTGCTAAAATAAATGGGAAAAATCGCCGATACAATCACCAACGCATGGACGGAGTTGGCCCAGTCGTACATGCACCACGCGTTCAGAATGGAGGGTTTATTCTTTTCCATAAAATTGGATTAAGCCTTTTTTGTTTTCGTTGTAAAATAATACACGGGCACGCCTATGGCCGCAATCAATAGCCCCATGCCAGTATCAAAACGGGTTTTGTCATCAATCAACAAAATCAAACAAATAGCCAATGTAACAACAAGGTACAAAATGGGCACCAACGGATAACCAAACGCTTTGTAAGGACGCTCAGTATTGGGTTCTTTGCGGCGGAGCACAAAAATACCTGCGATAGTAACCATATAAAACAACAACGAACCAAAGGTACAGTAGTTGAGAAGTTCACCGTACGTTCCCGAAAGACACAACAAACTCGCCCACAAACACTGCAACCAAAGCGCTTTGGCAGGCACCCCGTTTTCGTTGAGGGTAGAAGCTTGTTTCAAAAAAAGGCCGTCTTGCGCCATGGCGTAGTACAAACGTGCGCCCGCTAAAATGAGGCCATTGTTACACCCAAACGTCGAAATCATAATCAAAGCTGCCATAATTCCTGCCGCCGAATCGCTAAAAATCACCGACATCGCAGCCGTAGCCACTCGGTCATAATCGGCAAACTGAATCCCTTTTGCCAATACATCGGCACCGTCGGGGCTACCTTTCAGCGGAAGAATGCTCAAGTAGGCAAGGTTGGCCAACAAATAAATGACGGTTACAATGAGTGTTCCTAAAAACAAACTACGCGGAATATTGCGCTTAGGATCTTTGATTTCGCCCGCGATAAAGGTCACGTTGTTCCACGCATCCGACGAAAACAAAGAACCAATCATCGACACGCCCAAGGCCATCACCAATGCCATGCCTCCGATGGCAGTGATGCCACCTTCGCTGGTTGCCTTGGAAGCATCCCACGCGTTTTCTAAATTTTGTGACAACATTCCACTCTTAAAACCATAACCAAGTCCTACCACAATAAGCCCAAACAAGGCCACCAATTTTGCTATGGTAAAGGTATTCTGAATCATTTTTCCGCTCTGAATCCCTTTGGTATTGATAAACGTCAGCAAAACGATACTCGCAATGGCATACAGCGACCCTACCGACACCTTGATGGGGCCAAGGGCAACAAGGATATTTTCTGGATTAAGAATGGGAAAAAACACCGCAGAGAATTTGGTAAAAGCCACTGCTACCGCCGCAATCGTCCCCGTTTGAATCACCATAAATACCGTCCAGCCATAAACGAAACTCAACAAGGGGCCAAACGCCCGTTGGATATAGATGTACTGTCCGCCAGCTTTGGGCATCATTCCCGCCAACTCTCCGTAGCTCAAAGCTGCCGCCACCGTGACCAAGCCTGTAATGAGCCATGTCAACAAAAGCCAGCCCGTAGAACCGACGTTTCGGGACATATCGGCACTTACGATAAAAATACCAGAGCCAATCATGGCACCAGAAACCAACATGGTTGCATCGAGCAACCCTAGCGACTGTTTAAATCGCGCAGAAGTAGAATCAGACATGTGGAAAACGTGAAGGTTAGGTTTTTGAGTTGAGGCAAATATAAAGATATTATTGGTGTTCTGGCTATGGCAAGGAGACCAATACTCAAAAATAATGGCGTTTTACAAAGAAAAATACGGTGCGAGATACCGCCTAATTACGCCTCACTTTCAAGTATTTTTCCCGTGGATTGAGAGAAGTGCATAATGGAAATTTGTACTCAATATTATGAAACTCCTAAAGATAAAAACCATGGCAAATCCACTACTAAATGAGACTAATGTTTCTCTGAACAATCCTATATTCACTGACCTACTCAACAATTTACAAGGTCACATTCTCAAGCACCACGGCCGAACCCATGCTTATCATATTTTCTTGCAGTTTCAGCCTTCAAAGTCAAAATCTGCCAAGAAATGGCTAAAAGGTTTCTCTAAAAAAATCACCTCTGCCTCTAAGCAATTAAAAGATGCAGAGAATAGAAGAAAAGATGCAACGTTTGACGGCGGCGTTTTTCGGAATTTTTCCTTGTCGCACACTGGCTATCTTCACCTTGGTATTGACCCAGCCCAAATTCCATCCACCGATATTCCTTTTACCCAAGGTATGGAAGCGAGAAATGGTATATTAAATGATAACCCCCATGAATGGGAAACGGCTTTTCAGGGTAAGACTATTGATGCTTTAGTAATCATAGCCGATGATAATGCCTCAACCGCTTTGAATGAATGTAACACGATAAAACTAGTGGTAAACACCTTCGCCACCGTAGTTTATGTCCAAAAAGGCAAAATTTTACGTAATGAACATGGGTTAGGGCTTGAGCACTTTGGTTATGTAGATGGGATAAGCCAGCCCAATTTTTTAGCCAACAACGATTCTCCTTCATCTCAGTGGGACGATAATGGGGCTATTCTCAGCACCGTTTTGGTAGAAGATACTGGCACTACTATACCCGATTCTTTTGGGAGCTATTATGTTTTCAGAAAATTAGAACAAGATGTAAAAGGCTTCAAGGAAGCAGAAGAAAAAGAAGAAAATGGGAAACGCAATCTCCCCAAGGTCAGAGACAGCCACGGAAAAGAGAACAAAGAATTAGCAGGAGCAATGCTAGTGGGAAGATTTGAGGATGGTTCAGAGGTTGTTAATCATAGCTTTGAAAAGGGTATTGTAGCATCTTCACAATTAGCGAATGATTTTGACTATCGAGATGACACTGCTGGGCTAAAATGCCCATTTCATTCTCACATCCGAATCACTAACCCACGCGCTGATGTATCGAATGATTTTGCGAAGAGTGTCCGACTCACTCGCCGAGGCATCCCTTATAATGACATCGGGCGGGATGAGTTTGATTTAGAAGCAGACCAACCTACAGGAGGAGTTGGCTTATTGTTCCAATGTTATCAAAGCAAGATTGAAAGCCAATTTGAATTTATTCAAGATCGCTGGTCTAATCAAGGTAATATTGGAGATGGAGAACGTCGCGTTGGTCAGGATGCTATTATTGGACAAGGACGCAATGAAACTCCCAAACACTTACCTATTCAATGGGGACTCCCTGAGCTACACCCCCAAGCATTTACTTTTGGCCACTTTGTCACTATGAAGGGAGGCGAATACTTCTTCACCCCAAGCATTCCTTTTTTGAAAAACTTATAACTCACGACTGTTATGAAAACTATGAAACCCTTTCTCTGCTTTCTGCTCTTAGCTATTATTTCACAAATGACCTTTGGACAAAATGTTATAATCTATGATAATCACAAAGGTGAGTTTAAAAAACCAATAAGCCCCGTAACTGAAGGGGAATTTGTTACTTTCAAAATTGTAAACATCAATACCTTTAGGTATAAAGTAGAGATAGAAGGCACGATGATTGATTATGTTACACAGATTCCCTCCGAACTACAAACTCTTTTTCGGTTACCCCCAGAGAGTGTCAGCGCTTCAAAAACAACCGACGCCTTAAATGAAGCGAAAGACGCAGCAGAGCCGATGAAGGTAATAGCTAGAGAAGTCAGCGATGAGATTAGGGTAGCATCTACTCCTGCAAAAGAAAAGTTGGAACAAACTCTTAAAGAATTAACTCAAGCCTGTGATGCCTATATTCTTATAGCCCAAAAAGTGGCTAATATAAAATTTCTACGGGTAGAGCTGATAAATCTTTCAAAGCAAAATTGGGAAAATTACGGAAAGCTTGCAGAAAAACTCCCCTCTTTACGGGCTAGAACCGCCCTTAAAAAAGATTATGACGATTTTGTAACTGCCTACGCAAAAGCCTATGCATTATACCCAAAAGCTATAAATGCAGCTAGAGTAGCTCAAGATACAGTCAAACAAAAAGAAATTGAGAAGGCAGAAGAAAAATTGGAAGAAGCTAACAAAAAACTTAACGAGGAAGATTTTTTAAAGTTGATTGAAGATGTAATGGTTTTGCAAGAGGCACTTCAAAACAGTAAATATTTTGAAGTAAAATCTGCCCCAATCCAAATGGATGGTGATTTTATGGAATTTACTGTCAAAATTACCCCAGTTCAAACCAACGATTTAATGCCGTTTGAGACTGCCCAAGCCTTCCCTGTATCAATTCCTGCTCGTGGTGGCTTAAAAGTTGATTTTAGCGTAGGACCAATTATCTCTTTTGGCAAAAATTCAAGAGATGAAAAGTATTATTTTAAACTGCCCGAGACTACTTCCGCAGTAAAAGATACAACACTAAGCCTATTAAATAATAACAATACCATTAGCCCTAGTATTGCTGCCATGATGCACTTCTACGGCAGGTCAGGAAAAACAAGTTCAATCGGCGGACTATTTGGAGTTGGAGCAGGTTTTCAATCCATCAATGACGTAAATCTTAGTATAATCGCAGGTCTGAGTATGATACTGGGCAAACGAGAAAAAATAATGCTCAATACAGGAGTAAGTTATTTGAGGATAGAAAGATTGAAAACTAACCAATATATAGATGGAGGCAAATATTACCCCTCCAAAGTCAGCATTAGCGACGTCACGGAAAAGGTATTCAAACCCTCCTTTTTTTTGTCTATTTCTTACAACCTCACTCGTAGAGTACAGCGCAACTAACCCCATTCTACTAACATGAAAACCTGCATCTTCTCACTCATTAGAGTGGTATGTCTTCTGTTACTGCTAAGTTCTTGCACTAGAAAGGCGTTTTTTCTGAGCGATTGTAACATAAAAAATGTCCCTGCTTACGATAGTACAAACTCTCAATGGAAGCAATTGAATGCTAATATTATCAGCGAATATAGATCCCGTATTGCCAAACCAACAATTGTGAATGGTGCCAATGGCGTCATCATTTACAAATCGTTGCCAAGGTATCGGCAAGCCGTTGAAAATATAATTTGCGAGTTTTGGCGGAGCAACTAAGCCCTCAAATATCTAATTTTCAGAACATTAAAATATTTTCATAGTATGAAAACTCTTTTCAAAACTCTCCTCACATTCGTGTTCACAGGGCTGTTCACAACGCTAAATGCTCAAACCATACAAACTTCTTTCAAACGCTCTACGCTACACTGGAATGAAGACATTACGATCACCGATGCCAATTCGACAGTGCTTCAGAATTCTACCATTACAACTACTAAAAAAATTACCATCAGTAGTCCTAGCAAAGTGGATTTGAGCAATACAACGATTACATGTAATGAAATCGAAATAAAAAGTACTGATATAATCATGGATAATGTTACTATTGACTGCTCAACCATTACGTTTGCCAATACTTCTAATTCTCTCACGGTAACCAAATTGACTAAAATCAACAGTAAAAAAGTAGTGTTTGCAACACCTCTTGGAGGTTCTACTGATTTTTCAATCAAAAACATAGGCCCAGCTGAATTGTCAATCACAGGTATTCTTAATCGTAATAATCGAACACTCATTCTTCCTCAATCGGACAACTTCAAAGTAACTTTTCAAGAAAACTAAACACTCACTCTTATGAACTACTCACTTATATTATTAGCAACACTCACAGCGCCCCAAATCACCAATGCACTCCTATTAGGAGGCTTACTCGGCGCTACTGGACAAGGCATTCGTGCCGTGATGGGAGTCAGAAAGTACCGCGAAGAAGCAGCGGCGGGAGTAGCTGTAAATGAGTTTAGCCAAGGGCGTTTACTGTCTAGCATTGCTATCGGTTTTATCGCTGGGGTATTAGCTACTATCCCCCTTTTAGACGACTTCACCAAAGAACCACAGTGGACTGAAAAGATGGTACTAGCGCTGATTGCCGCAGGATACGCAGGGGTTGATTTTATTGAAGGTTTTCTCAAAAATAACTTACCACCCACTAAAGCTAACGAAACTACTTCCAAAAATAGCGCCTCTACAGGCAGTGATTCTTCACTAACTATTTCAGCTGATCAAACCGTAGCAGGATAATTCCAACCTCTATTTACTTACTACTATGACAGCATTATTTAGAGTTATCCCCAATGCCGTAAACGTACGCAGTACTCCGTCAAAAGATAACCCAAGTAACATTATTACGACACTTAATCATAATGAAGTCGTAGCCTTGGTTGATAACACGAATGTTTCTTGGTTTAAAGTAACATTTACAAAAAACAACCAAACCCTCGACGGTTTTATCTTTTCGACACTTTTAGAACCTGTGCTACAAGACAATGTACTGCCACAAATCAACAATTTGGTTGTTCCTCCTGCCGTTCATTTCTCTTCACATGTACGTTCAAACCGAAATTCGTTGGATTTTAGACATTGTCCGTTGAGCGAAACTACTATGCCCTTTCGGGACGCTCAAGACGCTACTACTCAAGCCCAACAAATTCATCAAATTATCAACTTTCTATCAGTTACGACCAGTAAACGTTATCTCCCAACTCAAACCGCCACGTATTGTAATATTTACGCCTATGACGTTTGCTTTCTGAGCAAGGTTTATTTACCCAGAGTTTGGTGGGAAAGCAAAGCCTTACTGAGCATTCAACAAGGGCTTCCAGTAAGTGTTGTTTATGGGGAAACGGTAAGAGAACTTCGGGCAAATGATTTGTTTGACTGGCTCAAAGAATGGGGCGATGATTATGGCTGGACCCGAACATTCGACTTAACAGATTTACAAAATCAAGCCAATATGGGCAAAGTAGGAATCATTTGCGCCAAAAGATTAGATACGAATCGTTCGGGGCATATCGTAGCAGTAGTGCCCGAAACACAATCATTTCAAGCACTTAGAACTGGGGGCTCAGTCATTGAACCGCTGCAATCTCAAGCAGGAGTATCCAATAAAAAACTCTTTAACAATTCGGGCCGTTGGTGGATTAATCCTCAAAAATTTAGAGAGTTTGGCTTTTGGTATCACTCCTAATCAGAACCTCCCAAAACGATAACCTTTGGCTTTGAGGTCTTTTAGTAACTGGGGAAGTAACGTGTAAAATTTATCAGTGCGGCGAGGGTCTGTCCCACTATGGATAAGTACAATCGCCCCGTTCAAACCATTTGCCGACGTCTTTTCCGCGTTCATCAGTCGGTCGTAAAGCTGCTGGCTGGTACGGTAGTTGGGAAGTTCGGGCCAAGTGTAGTCGGCGTTTGTTCCTGTCCCTGCCGTAAAGTTTACTAAAGTGAGTCCCAAGTGCGACGCCCAATCGTTGGTAGCGGCATTATACCATTCATACGGGGGCATAAAAACCGACGCTTGCGCTGGCTGAAGTCCCAATTTGGCCAATTCAGCAAAATTACCGCGCAGGTCTTTTTCAAATTGCGCTTGGGTGATCAACAACGAATCACGTTTACCCCAATCGCAGTACAACAAGTGTTTGTCGGAGTGCATTCCCACGTAATGTCCTTCTTGGAGCATTCTTTTAATGGCTGGTTTGAACGTCGGGTTTCGTAAAAAATCTCCCGTCAGAAAGAAGGAAGCTTTCACATTGTGTTGCTTCAAAGCATCCAGCACACTCAGATTTCCTTCGCCAAACTCGTGCCCCGTAAAGGTCAAATACACCTGCTTTTGAGTAGTATCCATCCGCACCCACGCACCTTGTGGCTCTTGGAAGCCATTTTTTACGTACGACTGACCTTCTTTTTGGTACGCTGATAAAATATAACTCAAACTCGCCGTGCCGTCCATCGTCGGTTCGTTGGTCGAATAATCACCGTAATCATCGTGATACACCACCAATTTCGACTGAAAATCAGCGTATTCGTCGGGACTGTAGAGGGTAATTCCAATTAGTTTGCCAAAAATACTACCGTAAATAGGCCCGTCTATCAATCCTCCGTCAATGCGATAGTTGTACATGTGGGTAAATGCCGAATGCGGGTCATTAGGCCAATCGCCTCCCTCGGGCAAACCGCAAATCATACTCGTCCCCCACGGGTTACAACCAAACAACCAATCGCGCATGGCGGCTTCTATTTCTTCGTATTGCCCATCTTGGGTAAGGTTACGGTAAAGGTGAAGCTGGGTTAAAATGCCGACGGTCAGGTTGTTGGAACACCAAATAAACGGCACTCCATTCAAAAAAGGATTGTTTTCTCCCCGCGCTTTTACTTTATCTATTCCCAATTTCATAAACTGACGAAACTCCGCTTGCGTCGCGTTGGTGTGTTTTGACAGCCAATAATGCCCCAAATTCACAAACGGATACCACTGATAGTGTTTGGCCGTATCGGCACCCATCCACGGCGTGCTGGGTTCTTGGCGTCCAAACGCCGCCGCTTCTTTCCAGAGCGTTGCACCCGCCGTCGTAGTTTGTGCCAACTGCGCTGCCGCCAACTCCATATCGTCCACATAATTGTCTTCTTCGTAAAAATACGGAGCACGCCCTGGTGCGGTTTGACACACCCCAGGAAAACGTTTGCCGTACTCATACGCTTCTTTGGCTTTTTGAAGCAAATTTTCGGCAAATGTTGGGTAATATTTGGCTAACACTTGGCTTCCCAATGCAAAAGCTGACGCATATTTACCCGCCGTGGAAGCCACTCCCGTTGTACGGTTTTTGTACTTGAAAAGCCCTTGTAGCTGACCCGTTACGCGGTAAACGGGACGGCCTAGTCCCCAATTGGGGTTATAAACTATAAAATCTTTGTTAGGCAAACGCATTCCTGCGTGGTCGCGGTCGTCGGCCAATTGGTTGTACATGACTTCTTTTTCTGGATTCATCTTTACCAACCAATCCAGCCCCCACTTGGCCTCGTCCAAAACGTCAGGAATACCGTTGGGGCGGGGATGTCCTGCGGCATCGTGTTTATCACCAAAAGATTGTGGGTTTTGCTGATACGCAAACAACAATTGGTAAGTCGCATTGGCCGAAGTAGTGACGTACTGCAAATAATCAGATGCGTCGTGCCATCCACCCGACGCATCCATAAACGTACCGTTTTTGGTAGAATCAGGGTGATAAATGATGTAGCCATCTTGACGATGGCACGAATCTTTGAGAAATGGATTGTAGCCACTGCGTTGTTGACGCATGTATTTCAACACAAAATCGGCCGTGCCGTCATAGACGTTGTTGGCAATTCGGAAATTAGGTGAACGTACGCCCGCAGCGCGAAGATAGTACGCTCCCGTTTTTTTGAAAGCGCTGAAATTGAGTCGAAATCCTGACTTAAACGCCGCATAAGCGCCATACGTTTTCACCGATTTCGACGACCACACAACTTTGTCGGTGAGGGCTTCGCATACGTCAAACGATGAAATAGTGGGCCATTCTTTACTGACCAACACCGCTACTTTGGTTGAATTGGGCAAGTATCCCAGTTGGTTAATCCGTATCCACGAGGTTTGGGCGAGTACTGTGTTGGTCACCAAACTACAAACAAAAAGAAGTGAAAAGAATGGCCGCATTGTTAAGAGTTTTTATATCGTCGAAACCTATAAGGTTTTAAAAACCTTATAGGTTTGATTATAGTTTTTTTACGAAAACCGTTCAAACTTATCCCAATTAGGCTTACGTTTTTCGAGGAACGCGTCACGCCCTTCTTGGGCCTCTTCGGTCATGTAGCCCAAACGCGTGGCTTCTCCCGCAAAAAGCTGCTGCCCTACAAGCCCGTCGTCAACGAGGTTAAAGGCAAATTTCAACATCCGAATGGCCATGGGGCTTTTTCCTAAAATCTCCTGAGCCCATTGGAAAGCCGTATCTTCCAATTCATCGTGCGGTACCACGGCATTGACCATCCCCATTTCAAAGGCTTCTTGCGCCGAATAATTACGCCCCAAAAAGAAGATTTCGCGGGCGCGTTTCTGGCCAATCATCCGCGCCAAATAGGCCGAACCATAGCCCGCGTCGTAACTTGCCACGTCGGCGTCGGTTTGTTTAAAAATAGCGTGTTCCTTACTCGCCAACGTCAAATCGCAGACCACATGAAGGCTATGCCCCCCTCCTACGGCCCACCCTGGCACTACCGCAATGACGGGCTTAGTCATAAAACGAATTTGGCGCTGTACTTCCAAAATATTGAGGCGGTCGCGGCCATCTTCGGCGCGGTAGCCTCCTTTTTGGCGGGCTTTTTGATCCCCTCCCGAACAAAACGCCCAAATCCCATCTTTGGGAGAAGGCCCTTCACCCGATAGCAACACCACCCCTACTTTGGGGTCGTGGGTGGCATCTTCAAAAGCATTGAGAAGTTCAAAGGTCGTTTTGGGGCGGAAGGCGTTGCGCACTTCGGGACGGTTGAAGGCAATGCGTGCCACTCCGTCGCATTTTTTGTAGGTAATATCGGTGTATTCTTTGGCCGTAATCCAGTTTGGCATAGTCGTAGTTTTTTCTACAAATATGCTTGTCGGTTTTGATTTTTCCGAATCCTTGTCCAAAGCGCTGTTTTTCTAGCTAGGATGTTATTTAGGGCGTACCTTTTCGTTGGTTGGTTTTGCTTGGATAGGTGTTCTTCTTTGCCTACTTTTCGGGTAAACGTTTCTAAATCGTACAAATAATCATCGTTCTTTGGGCGTTGTTTCAGTACCCCCGATAGCGCGAGTGTAGCGCTCGTGCAAGGTATTAAGAGGCTTCCAGCCTAGCTGAGTCAGCAAAAATGCTAGAAGCCTTTTTAATAATTATCACGAGGCAGAGACGCGTGCTATCGGGAAGACATTGACTTAGACGCTATTTGTACAGGGTGTTTGTTTGATATTAAACTTACTGATGGTACTTTTATCGAATTAAAAAGCTATGTAAAAAAGAGCCTTGAGGGTATTCCTAGTAGCACTAAGTTTGTTAATCAATTTAAACAATACTTACAATCTTTGAGTACGACAGGAAACGATATATCCAAACTCAAATATGTTTTCAATAGCAAGAAGGTCTCCGAAAAGGAAGTAAAAGATGCTTTTGTAAAATTGTTTAATACAAAAGCAGAGGAGATATTCAATGCTAATCCAAGTGTTTTCAATAATGACCAATTCAAAATTTTTACTGTTTCTGACTTAGAGAAAGTTACTGCCACTCACCCTATTTTTAATTTTTTAACCCTATTATAATTTTATGATAAGAACAAGATTTGAGCTAAAAAATACAAGGTATCAGTCTTTTTTTGCAGATGAAGAATATTTTGTAATACAAAAAACTAATAATATCATTGAACAGTACTTTGTAGAGACTTGCAAAAAAAAACAGAATTGCAAATTGATTTTCAAGTAATAAATTTAACACCACTTCATGGATTAATATATTTCACTAAAATGTATGATGGGGCTTTATTTAAATCCAATTCTTCTTTAGGAATTCTAAAAAAAGGCGTAGGATGTTCAGAAGTAAATAAATATGCCCAAATCGCAATTATATATGAAGGGGGTAATGGTGGTATTTTTAACCTTGAAACAAATAAGCTAATCTGGTATAAAGAAGGGTTAAGAGGGTTGAAGTTAATAGATGCTTTTGCTTATGTATCTAATATTTATGAAAATGATAATTGCTTTTTGTGTAGAACCGACCTTCAAACAGGTGATTTATTATGGAAAATCAACATTGCAGAGTTAGGTAGATATACAGAGTTAGGTACTAAAGAACAAAAATCAGGCTATATCCATAAAATCATAGGAGTATATGAGGATGTAGTGTGGGTAAGTATTACTAATGATACTATATTGGGTCTTTCGGTCACAACGGGCGAAGTGCTACACCACATTCGCCAAACCCTACCTTTCGACTTTGATTTTTTAGGCGAATCGCGCATTCCTAATTCAGCAGCAGTTATACTTAATAAAGCCCAAAACATCCTGCAAGGATTTTCACGAGGTTTCTATTGGGAAACTAACTTAATAACGCTACAAACCCAAGTTTGGAATTTACAAGATTATTTCAAAAGTATTCCGTTGGATGATTTTTCATTTCGCATTGAAGCCTTCGGGACAAACCATCTTGTATTTACTTGTGGTCTGGAATACGATGCCATAGGGTTATTTAATACCCAAACTCGGCAAGTGGATTGGTGGCAGCACTTGGGTGAGAATGGCCCCCGAAGAGGGGTAAATGTAATGACCCTCAAAGTCGTAGGCGATAGAATATACACCATAGATACCACCAACACATTACGAATATTTGAACGTTCTAATCAATAAAATCCTATGACCCCCCGTTGTGCGTAGTGTTCTTTGAACACTGCGTACTAAGAATAAAAAGCCGTTTGCAACGGCCCGACCAAGTTAAAAAGCTAAAACATAACCGTAAAAATCAATGGCATTTGCGCGTAGAATACAAAATCCAGAGGGACTTTATTTCATAACTTTTGCAACCGTCCAATGGCAGTAGATGTATTTACTCGAAGTACCTACATTGCCAAGAACAAGACCTATCGCTTTTGGCAGCAAGAGAATCATCCTATTGAGTTGATAAGCAACAAATTCATTGACCAGAAGTTGCAATATATCCACGAGAACCCTGTAAAAGCAGGATTGGTAGATGAACCTTGGGAATATCGTTTTTCATCAGCACGAGATTACATGGACAATCAAAAAGGGCTATTGGAGGTAGATCGGGCTGCCGACGCAGCTAATTTAATGACAGTATAGGCTTGGTAGGGCCGTTACAAACGGCCTTTTATGTTCAGTGCGCAGTGTTCAAAAGAACACTACGCACAACGGAGAGTTCGGCCGAACACTACGCACAACAGGGAGATAACTATTACTCTAATTAGATGAAAACAAAGACTTTAAATTATCATCTTAACATTTCCAAAACATTTCAACAAGCACTTGATAAGTATTTATCGGCAGAAATGGCAAGTTTAAACCCATTTGTGGAGTTTTTAACTATAAACTTGACACTATGCAAAGAAGCAAAAGAAACTACTTTATCAGATAAAATAGTAATGCAGTTGGAACGAGTAGGTCTAATGTTCAATTTAGATAGCCTCAATTATCGAATAACCCTTTATTGGAAATACAAAAATGGTCAGTTAGCGTTACAGCCAGATAAAGACGTAGAGGAGAAATATATCGAATTTTGGATAGAAGGATTAGATGAATTTGTCGACGAAATTCAAGGGAGATTCCAGTTAAAGCCAGCGCCAACGCTGATAGAAGGTTATTCCTTTAGGGTAGAAATGTGGAAATGGGATGGCGTAGATGCCCTATTTGAGATTACAAGTCCAGAGGAGTATTTTAATCAAATAGCACAAATAATTGATAATGCTTGTGTAAACTGGAATGAGCTTTTTGAAAAAGGCAAAAAACGTCACCCTATTCACTATGTAGGCGTTCTTGAAAAATTAGATGCCAATCGTTGTGAAATTCATGTAGATACAGGTTATGCTGGAATGCCTGCATTAAAACATATTTTTAAATACTTACATAAAGCCCAGATACCTATTGAAAAAATTGAGTTTTAGGCCAAACCTCGATTAAACTACTGACTCCGTCCACCCACTTTTTCAACAATTCTTTTCATTTAACTATTCACCCATGTTAAAAAGTCTTGCTTCCTTTTTCGTTATTGTTGTTTTGTTAGTCGGTTGTAAGTCCAAATCCGAAGAGTGCATTGCCCCCGCCATTGATAAAAATCTGGTAGGTACGTGGAAAGGGTAAAGTCAAAGAAAACACATATACCAAAATAGTCCTCGACGTGTTTGGCTTATACCTTCGAGCTTACGAAATAGCCCACTGATGTCAGGCGCCTCCCCCCTCATACAAAGTATTAAGAGGCTCCCAGCCAAGCTAAGTCAACAAAAAGGCTAGAAGCCTTTTCGATAATTATCACGAGGCAGAGCCTCGCGCTATCGGGATTTTCCGAACCTACATCAACGATTCAAAAAATAGTCTTTAAACAACGCCATTTCTCGCAGTTCTACTGCCACGTATTTCTCAAAAATCACCTCCCCCACTTGCGAGCGCAGGGCTGAGATACCCACATCAATAAAACGAAGTCCTTGTTCGGTCAACAAAATATTGTCAAAAGCCAACCCTCCAATGTCAGAAGGGCGCTTTAAGTCGCGGTGAACAAATCCCGCCTGATGCAACGCACGGAGCTCGTCTTCAAACGCATCCAACCACAATTCGCGTATTTCTACTTCGTAGGCACGATAATCCATGGGTCGTATCGGCGCGGGTATTTCATTTTCTTTTTTTATGCCCAAAAACAAAACTTCCCGAAAGTAATAAAACTTTCGGGAAGCTGCTAAGGTACGGGATCATGGCCGTGGCCGCCCCAAGGATGGCAGCGGCCAATGCGCTTGAGACCCAGCCAACCACCTTTCAATACACCGTGCTTTTGCACTGCCTCAATCATGTACTGAGAGCAGGTCGGAGAGTATCGGCACGAGTTGGGCAAATACGGCGACAACATCACCTGATACGCCCGCACAAAAAAGATAAGGATGGTTTTCATAGAGATGTGTCGTTGCTTTGTCATGCCGTAGGCATCTGAAATCAACATAATTTACGCGGATTTTAGATGCCTACGGCATGACAAATTTATTTTCTTACCACAACTGATTCGGGTATTTCCCGTCTTCGTGTAGTTTTTGGAGGGCTGACTGCACCGTCGGTTTGTCTTCTGGGTAGGTCACACCAAACCATTCTGAGGCGTTAGGAATTACTTTTAGCTTTCCTTTACCGCTCTTGATAAGGTGCGTTGCTACCACGGGAATATAAAAC
This sequence comes from Runella limosa DSM 17973, assembly GCF_000482465.1. GTDB lineage: Bacteria > Bacteroidota > Bacteroidia > Cytophagales > Spirosomataceae > Runella > Runella limosa. The sequence continues at coordinate 58,624 of NZ_KI519427.1, read as the reverse complement.
TCCGCTTTGGGGGCGTTGTAGTTGTGACGTGCATAATCGGCAAACAATTCGTTGGTAATCGGGAACACCGAAGGCTTAAAACCCCAGAAATTCATCGAAACGGGGGTTTCAGGGATCAATTCCGTAAGTTCACCGCTTTCGTCGAAGAAAATCTTTCCGTCTTGCGGGAAAATTTTGGTACGCTCAGTCACGACATCGAGGTAGCCCGCGTCGTTTACTTCGCACACCCCGCGCGACACCGTTCCGTTTTCGGAAAGCGTCTTTTTTACTTGGTAAGCAATGAGGGTATGCTCCGTGTCGTCGGTGCTCGTGGTCAAAAACTCCGCTACCAACTGAAACGCTTCGAGACCATAAAAGTCATCGGCATTGATGATGGCAAAAGGCGTTTGGGTTTGTTCCCATCCGCACAACATGGCGTGGCCTGTTCCCCAAGGTTTTGAGCGCTCAATCGTCCCTAGTTCTTCGGGCACGTAGCTTTGAAACCCTTGAATGGCGTAATCATAGTCAATTTTCCCCCGAAGTTTAGGGCCAAAAATTTCTTCAAAATCATTTTTTAGCTCTTCGCGGATGATAAAGACAATCTTGCCAAATCCCGCGCGAATGGCGTCGTAGAGAGAATAATCAATAATTGTTTCGCCGTTGGGGCCAAATTGGTCAAGCTGTTTGATACCGCCATAGCGGCTTCCCATACCAGCCGCCAAAATCAATAGGGTGGGTTTCATTTTTTTATAATAACTTAGTTGAGGAGATACCAGGCATTCAATGTCGAAGGTAGAGTGCAGAATGTCGAGTGAGTTCATATTCGACACTTTGCACTTTACATTCGACACTCTTTTAAAGGTTTTTGCTCATTTCCAGCATTCTATCTACCGATTCGTAGGCTTTCAAGCGAATGTCTTCGGGGACGTTGATTTCGGGTTGTTCGTACAAAAGTGCGTTGTAGAGTTTTTCCACCGTATTCATTTTCATGTACGGGCACTCGCTGCACGCGCAGGTATTGTTTTCGGTGGCAGGGGCAGGAATAATTTTCTTACCCGTTCCCGCAGCCGCTTGTTTCATTTTGTGCAAAATCCCCGCTTCGGTCGCCACAATAAACTCATCGTGGACGCTTTCACTCACAAATTTCAAAATAGCCGTGGTAGAGCCTACAAAATCTGCTTGAAGCAAGATATTGTCTTTACACTCAGGGTGGGCAACCAGTAGCGCATTGGGGTATTTTTCGCGCAATGCCTTCAATTTTGCCTCCGAAATGTCCACGTGAACAATACACGCACCGTCCCAAAGCACCATGTCACGACCCGTTTTTTTGGCTACGTAACGGCCTAAGTTGGCATCGGGCGCAAAGATGATTTTTTGGTCTTTGGGCAACTGTTCCACTATCTTCACGGCGTTGGACGACGTCACGATGATGTCCGACAATGCCTTAATTTCGGCCGAGCAGTTGATGTACGAAAGCACCAAGTGATCGGGGTATTGGGCTTTGAATGCCGCAAATTTATCCGCAGGAGCCGAATCGGCGAGCGAGCAGCCCGCGTTCAAATCAGGGATGACCACTTTTTTCTCTGGGCTAAGAATTTTTGCCGTTTCTCCCATAAAATGCACCCCACAAAACACAATCATGTCGGCAGGCGTACTAGCGGCTTGTTGCGACAAGCCAAGACTATCACCAATATAATCGGCAAGGTCCTGAATCGCGCCATCGACGTAGTAATGCGCCAAGATAACGGCGTTTTTTTCTTTACGAAGTCGATTGATTTCAGCAACCAAATCTAGGTCAGGTGCGGCGGTTTCGCGCACGTATCCGTATTTTTTTACTTGTTCCAGAATTTCCATTTTCAACTCATATTTGGCTCAAACTTACGCAATTTGTTTTTTGATTTTAAGTAGATTTTACTGATTTTAAGTGATTCATACCACAACAAGCGCTATTTTGCCGCTTTAAATCCCAAAAATCAATTAAATCCTTTCTTATTATGCCTTGGGCAAAATACATTTCGGTAGTGCTTGCTAGTATGGTGAAGTTTGTGGCGGGGCCCATTACGGGCATGGCTTTGGGCTTGCAATGGTATGAAACCGCCCTTTGCACCGTGGTCGGGATGATGCTCAGTGTAGTTATATTTTTGTTTTTGGGAACAGCCATCCAGCACTTGATGAATCGCTACCGTAAGCAAAAGCCAACGCTATTTAGTAAACGAACACGGTTAGCGGTACGGGTCTGGAAAAAATCGGGTATGACGGGCATTGCCTTCCTGACGCCCTTACTTTTTACGCCCATCGGGGGGACGTTGATCGCCTTGTCTTTCAAAGTAAAACGCCCCATTTTACTCACCCAAATGCTCATTTGGGGAAGTGTCTGGGGCGTCGTTTTCAGCGTGGCACTTTACTGGATTTTTCCACTTTTTAAACAACTTTATTGATTTCCCAAAATCACAGGCACGCCTTTGCCCCCACCCATAATCACCACTTTGGCGTTTGGAGAGGTCGCGAGTTCTTTTTGGGCTTTAATTTGTTCGTATTGCAACTGACGGTCGGTGAGACTTTCTGAAATAATCTTTTGATAATCAGCAATCCCTTGCGCTTCTACGCGCTTCCGCTCCGCTTCTTGCTTTTCTTTACTTAGGACAAATTGCATTTTTTGCGATTCTTGCTCGGCGTTGATTTTTGATTCAATCGTCTTTTTGACCGATTCAGGCAAGTTGATATTCCGAATCAGCAGGCTCTCCAGGAACAAGCCCCGTACTTTAAAATCCTTCTCAATTTGCTGGAATATTTTATCTTGAAACTGCTGACGTTTATTCGAATACAAGGCTACGGCTTCGTAGTTGACGGCATTGTCACGGATGCGCGTACGGGTAACGGGGCGAACAATTTTGTCTTGGTAATTTGGACCAATTTCTCGCAAAATCTTAGGCGCTTCGGTCGGAATCACGCGGTAAAGCACCGTCAAATCAACGATGACCTCCAGTCCGTCTGAAGTCAACACCCGAATGGCATCGTCGCCTTCTTTGTCGCCTTCATCGCGCACCGCCGACATCGTGTAGTTGTGCGTTTTTACATCAATGGACTCCACATCTACCAACGGATTGACAAAGTTTAGCCCGCTCGTTAGGATACCATCACTTACTTTCCCAAAAAGAGATTGAACTCCTACTGTACCCGCGTCAATTTGTTTGATACAAGCCGTAAGAAAACCAACAACCATCACAATAACACCTATTGTTTTAACAGGACGAGAAAATTTGGCAAAAGCCAACGCGGGGGTGTTGATAGCAAAACCTGCTATCAGAACAAGGGCACCAATAACTATCAGAAACATAGTAGTTTGAGGTTAAAATTTACGGCACAAACGTACATGCTTCTTCCGCTGATTATTCTCGATTGGGAAGAATGGTTTTGGGAGAACAAGAAAAGTAAAAAAACAGGAAGAATGGTAAACTACACCGCTTCTTTCACGGGAGTATCTTCGCGTTCTTTCTGTACTTTTGGCTTGATAATCAGGCGCAATGATTGATCGTAAGTGACATAATTCCAAAGCCAGTTGATAAAAATCAAAAGGCGGTTTTTCACCCCTACAATCGAAATCAAATGGACAAACATCCACGTCACCCACGCAAAAAAGCCCTGAAACTTCCAGAACGGTAAATCCACCACGGCCAAGTTACGCCCAACCGTAGCCATCGAACCTAAATCTTTGTACGTAAAAGGCTGCATTTCTTGGCCTTTCAATAATCGACTGAAATTTTTGGCCAACAACTCCCCTTGCTGCATGGCGGGTTGTGCCAACTGCGGGTGTCCATTGGGATATTTTTCTTCGGTCATCAATGCCAAATCACCCAACGCAAAAACGTTAGAGAAGCCTTCTACCTGATTAAAACGGTTGACTTTAATACGCCCACCACGGCCGTACACTTCCGTTGGGATGCCATCGATGCCGTTGGCTTTTACTCCTGCCGCCCAAATCAAGTTGTTGGTACGCAGGCGGTCGCCCGTGTTGGTGTACGCATATTTTCCGTCAAAGTCAGTAATTCGCATTCCGAGACGAAGGTTGACGCCCAAATCAGTAAGGTACTCTTTGGCTTTGACCGACGCCTCTTGCGACATCACTTCCAGTACCGCAGGTGACGATTCGTAGAGGTAAATCTGCATCGAATCGAAGTTCAACTCTGGATAATCTTTTGGCAAAATATGGCGTTTCATTTCGGCCAATGTCCCCGCAATTTCAACCCCCGTTGGCCCACCACCTACAATGACTATATTCATTAGTCCCAACCGTTCTTCGAGCGACTGGGAACTCAAGGCATCTTCGAAATTTTGTAGCACCCGATTCCGAATCGCCAGGGCTTCGCTGACCGATTTCATCGGCATGGCATTTTCGATGATGTTTTTCATTCCAAAGAAATTAGTATCAGCTCCCGTCGCCAACACTAAATAATCGTACTCAATCGCCCCCAAACCTGTCTCAATCACGTTGGCTTCTGGGTTGATGTGCTTTACTTCCGTCACTCGGATGTGTACATTCTTTTTTGATTGAAACACTTTCCTCAACGGAAACGAAATAGAACTCGGCTCTAACCCCGCCATCGCCACCTGATAAAACAAGGGCTGAAATTGATGGTAATTATTTTTATCAACAAGTACGATTTGTACATCTGAACGTTGCGAAAGCTTGCGTGCAAGCACAAGCCCACCGAAACCCGCACCAACGATGACGATGCGCTTAAGTTCGGTTTTGGGAAGATTGGGAGTCATGTTTGAAGAAGAAGTGAGCAAATAAGCAAGTTGGCAAAAGGCAAATAAAATGTTGATTTAGCTTACCTTTTCTGGCTTATTTGCTCAATGTATATTAAATGGCGTTATGAACATCGGAAACCAACACAGCTTCCTATCTCAAGAACACATCCAATGGGTGGTTGGTTCTTTATTTTGTCACTACTTTCAGCGCTCCTTTTACCCACTCCGCTTTTGTTTTTAGCTTTGCTAGGCTACTGTCGGTCACGGTGATATGGCCCATTTTACGGAACGGTTTCGTGATTTTTTTACCGTACAAAAAAGGAAACACACCCTGCGTGGCAAGCACTTTGTCCATGCCTTCGTAATGGGCGGGGCCAGTGTGCCCTTCTTCGCCTAACAAATTCACCATCGCTGCGGGGGTGTAAGCTGTAGTATCACCCAATGGCAGGTTGAGAATCGCCCGCCAATGCTGCTCAAACTGAGACGTTACATTGGCCCGAATCGTATGGTGACCGCTATTGTGCGGACGAGGTGCTACTTCATTGATAAGTACTTGACCTTCTTTGGTCAAAAACATTTCAACGGCCAACAACCCAACGATGCCAAGTGCTTCTGCCGTCTTTTTGGCGAGGCTTTCGGCTTGTTGTTCTACTTTGGCTGATATTTCCGCAGGGGCAAACAGGTATTCGACCAGATTGGCTTCGGGGTGAAATACCATCTCTACAGTCGGGAAAGTGGCCATCTCGCCTTTTTCGTTCCGCGCGACAATCACTGCCAATTCCTTTTCAAAATCAACCGCTTTTTCCAGAAGTCCTGGGGCATCAAACGCTTTATCAAAATCGGCGGGGGTGGCAATGCGTTGCACTCCTTTACCATCGTAGCCATCGCGGCCTAATTTGTGAAAAGCAGGCAGAAAATCAACATAATTGGCCACGTCAGCCCGATTATCAGTAAGGATAAAATCGGCGGTTGGCAAACCGTGTTCACGATAAAACTGCTTTTGGGTACGTTTGTCCTGAATCAAGCGAATCAAGTGAGGCTGCGGAAACACCTTTTTTCCCTCTCGTTCGAGGGCTTCGAGCGCATCCACATTCACCTTTTCGATTTCGATGGTTACAACATCTACGTCTTGCCCAAACTGATACACTGCTTCATAATCTTGCAACGAGCCTGTTACAAACTCAGGAGCAATGGGAGCGCAAGGGGCATCGGCTGCATCAATGATTTTTACGTTCAAATTCCAATCAATGGCCGCTTGCAACAGCATTAATCCCAGCTGTCCTCCGCCCAAAACGCCTACTTTTTTGTTAGTATCAAACACTGTTATCTGTTATTTTTTGTCTTTGTGTATTTATTAGATCAAACGCAGTAAAATATAGAAGCCCTATTTACTCCTCATTTTCTACTAAGATTTAGCCTCGCTGAGGCTACTTTTTTTAAATGCGTTTAACCTGGTTTGGGGACAAAGTTACAGACTCCTTTCACAATAATTAGTATCTTGCGGCCTCAAAACAATTCTAACTGAGAATAACCCCTTCACGCAGTACGACATGGCACTTCAAGTTGGTGACAAAGCGCCCTCAATTGAGGCCAAAGACCAAGACGGCAACTCCATCAAACTCTCTGATTTCCAAGGCAAAAAGATTGTTATTTATTTTTATCCCAAGGATAGCACCCCTGCTTGTACTGCTCAAGCTTGCAGTCTTCGCGACAATTATGAGGCGTTACTTGCCAAAGGCTTTGCAGTACTGGGCGTGAGTGTCGATGACGAAAAATCACACAAAAAGTTTGCTAACAAGTATAGTTTGCCCTTCCCACTCCTTGCCGATCCTGACCACAACATTGTAGAAGCCTTCGGAGTTTGGGGTGAAAAGATGCTATACGGGCGGAAGTACATGGGCACGATTCGTACGACATTTATCATTGACGAAGCAGGCGTGATTCAAGAAGTCATTTCAAAAATCGACACCAAAAACCATGCTGCACAAGTACTTGGATGAGGTAGTCATTGAGGGTTAAAGACTCCGTTTGTGAAAAAATCTTGTTTTTTCTAAGTAATTATCCTTAAAGTGTCACTTTGACAATTATATTTGCAACAATTTCCAATCTACCAATACTTTACTAATCCAAATGACTGAGCTACAAAGCATTGCTTCGCAAGTAAGACGCGATATTTTACGAATGGTTCACGGCTGCCAATCAGGCCACCCAGGTGGGTCGTTGGGCTGTGCCGATTTGTTAGTGGCCTTGTATTTTCAACAAATGAAAATCAATAACCGCAAAGGCAAAGGCGGATACTTGTCGTTTAACATGGATGGCAAAGGAGAAGACCTTTTCTACTTGTCAAACGGTCACATTTCTCCTGTTTTTTACAGCGTTTTGGCCCGTCGTGGGTATTTTGATGTAACAGAACTCGCTACTTTCCGTAAACTTAATTCACGTTTACAAGGCCACCCCACAACGCACGAGCACCTTCCAGGTATTCGTATCGCTTCTGGTTCGTTGGGACAAGGGCTTTCAGTAGCTATCGGATCGGCACTTTCAAAGAAATTAAACGGTGACAAAACACTCGTTTATTGTTTGATGGGCGACGGTGAGCAACAAGAAGGCCAAGTATGGGAAGCCGTTCAGTTTGCACCTAACAACAACGTCGATAACCTCGTTGCATTTGTCGATGTAAACGGCCAGCAAATCGACGGTTCTACCAAAAAAGTAAACGATAACCGCGATTTGGGAGCTAAATACAAAGCATTTGGCTGGCGGGTATTGCACGTAGATGGCAACAACATGGACGAACTCACCACTCTTCTTCGCAAAATCAAGCGTTTGGTAGGTAAAGGCCAGCCTATCGCTGTGATGATGAAAACCGAAATGGGCCAAGGTGTTGACTTTATGATGCACTCGCACAAGTGGCACGGTGTAGCACCTAACGATGCTCAATTGGAACAAGCTCTTTCACAATTAGAAGAAACTTTGGGAGATTACTAAAAATGAAAAAATACACGTTCACAGAGAAAAAAGACACTCGTAGCGGTTTCGGTGCGGGTATGCAAGTATTAGGTCAGACCAACCCTAACGTCGTTGCGCTTTGCGCCGACCTCGTGGGCTCGTTGAAACTTGACGCGTTTATCAAAGAAAACCCAGAGCGCTTTATTCAGTGCGGGATTTCGGAAGCCAACATGATTGGTATGGCGGCTGGACTTACCATTGGTGGTAAAATCCCGTTTGCTACCACTTTTGCCAACTTTGCTACTAGCCGCGTATATGACCAAGTACGCCAAAGCGTAGCGTATTCGCACAAAAACGTAAAAATCTGTGCTTCGCACGCAGGTCTTACGTTGGGAGAAGACGGAGCTACCCACCAAGTATTGGAAGACTTAGGAATGATGAAAATGCTTCCTGGTATGACCGTTATCAACCCATGTGACTACAACCAAACCAAAGCCGCGACCATCGCCATCGCCGAATATGACGGCCCTGTGTATTTGCGTTTTGGTCGTCCCGTAATTCCAGTTTTCACTGACCCTGATCAAAAATTTGAAATCGGAAAAGCATGGATGGTCAACGAAGGTACCGACGTAAGTATCTTTGCGACAGGCCATTTGGTGTGGGAAGCGATTCAGGCGGGTGAAATGCTCGAAGCAGAAGGCATCAACGCCGAAATCATCAACATTCATACCATTAAACCTTTGGACGAAAAAGCTATCTTAGCTTCTGTAAAGAAAACGGGTTGTGCTGTTTCGGCCGAAGAACACCAAGTAGCGGGTGGCTTAGGCGACAGTATCGCTCAGGTGTTGATTCAAAAACACCTTGCTCCGTTGGAATACGTAGGAGTAAAAGATACATTTGGCGAAAGTGGTACGCCTGCTCAATTGATGGAAAAATACGGTCTTTCGGCCAAAGCCATCGTGGAAGCCGCCAAACGTGCTATCTCTCGAAAAAAATAAGCGTCGCGCATGACTGACCAAACCATTATTGAGAAATTTGCCAATCCTGAAAGCCGTAATTTTGCTTTCAATCAACTGGTTCGTAAGTACCAGCAAAAAATGTATTGGCACATTCGCAAGATGGTGATTGATCACGATGACGCCGATGATTTGACGCAAGAAACCTTCATAAAAGCCTGGCAGTCGCTCGAAAATTTTCGCGGCGACTCCCAGCTTTATACGTGGCTTTACCGCATTGCCACCAACGAATGTCTCAATTTTTTGAATAAAAAACGTCGCCGCTTTTTTCTTTCTATCAACGACGTTGAGGGCGAACTACTCGAAAAGCTAGAAAGTGCCACAGGCCATTCCGACTACCCCATCGCTGGTGACGAAATTCAGCTGAAACTGCAAAAAGCCGTACTTACGCTGCCCGAAAAGCAGCGTTTGGTCTTCAACATGAAGTATTTTGATGACCTTACTTACGAAGATATTTCTGAAATTACGAAAACCTCCGTGGGCGCATTGAAGGCGAGTTATCACCATGCTGTAGCAAAAATTGAGAAGATTTTAAACGGGGAAGATTAAACTTTATTGTCGCAGGTTTGTCAAAAACAAAAAAGGAATCGTAAAAGGGCATTGGGCCAACTACCACATCCATGAAAAAGATAAAACTGGAACAACTTGACCGCAAACTTCCGTTTGAAACCCCCGAAGGATATTTTGACAAACTTCCTTCACTGGTTCAGACGCGTTTGCACGAGCATATCGACGAAAAAGAAACCAAGTTTACCATCGGTTGGTCGTGGCGCCGTACGGCCATCGTAGGAGCAGCGGCCAGCGTGGTTGGGGCACTTTTGTGGGTGACATATCCCCAAAAACAATTGTCGCTGGGCGAAGAAAGCCTCAGTCAAGTCTCTGATCAAGAAATCTATAATTATTTAAAAGATACCCAAATTACCCAACAAGAAATGGGCGAACAAACGTCTCTCAATGAACTTTATTCCAACGAAGACGTATTGTTACAACAACTCAACGTCGATGACGAAGCCCTTCGAAAAGCTATTCAGGAAGCAGATATTGAAGAAAATATTTAGTAGTCAACTTACATACCAACCATGAAAAAGTTACTGTTTGTCGCCATCGTTTGCCTTCTCACCCACGCCGCTGTGGCGCAGGATGGAGGAAACCAAAAAATAGAAAACGCCAAAATTGGGCTCATCACCAATCGCCTCAATTTATCTGCCGAACAATCCCAGCAGTTTTGGCCCATTTACAACGATTTTGACGGGAAGAAAAAAGAGATTCGCAAACAAATGCGTCGTCTCATTGTCGAAACCAATACCTTGACAACGCCCGACGAAAAAATCCTTGCCAATATCAAAGAATCGCTGAATTTGCAGCAAAAAGAAGTTGATTTGGAGAAAGAATACGTCACCAAATTCCTCAAAGTTATCAACGTCAGGCAGTTAGCAGAGCTTTATAAAGCAGAACAGATGTTCACACAAATGCTTTTACAACGCCTCAACCGCAACCCACGTTCGGGAAAAGAGTAATTAAAAAAATATGTCGTATAAAGGTTAGGCAGGGCAATGCAAATTCCCTGCCTTTTTTGTTAAAAATCCGTGGGCTTGTGTAACTTGTAGGCGCATTTACCTAACCTCACGTATGATAGATTTTACTACATCCCGCCGTACGTTTCTGAAAAATTCGTCAGTCAGTAGCCTTTCTTTATGGTTAGCTCCGAACGCTCCAGAAACCTCTGCGCCCTCTTCTTTGCCAATTTCCCCACAACCTTTTATTGACCCCTCGCCTGCCCTCGCCCTTGATTTAAGCCCCGCCAAATGGATTTGGTACCCAATGCAGCGATGCTTGCCCAATACCGTAGTGCTTTTTAGAAAAGAATTGAATTTACCTTCTAAGCCCCGCAGCGCAAAAGGGTATATCATTGGCGATAGTCGGTATCTATTTTTTACCAACGGGCAACGTATTCAGTTTGGCCCTGCCCCTTCAGATCCTCGTTGGACAGAAGCCGACCCTCTTGACCTGACCAATCACCTCAACGCAGGAACCAACGTTTTGGGCGCGCAGGTGTTGTTTTATGGACACGGTGATGGGACATGGCCCGTGGGAAAACCTGGGTTTATTTTTAAAATTGACATTGAATTTGCCAACGGAAATACCCTTCAAGTAATTTCGGATGGCACTTGGCAAACCCTCATTGCGCGCAGTTGGCCACCTGGGCACTACAAACGCTGGTATTTACGGGCTTTTCAAGAAGAATTTGACGCGCGCCATTACCCCCACAAATGGTACACCACCGAATATGTCCCGTTTGAAGAATGGCTTTTGGCACAAGAACTCAACAACCCCGCCAATAAGCCCCCCATCAACAGTACCTTCAACGAATATGCCTTAGACATCAGTGGCCGCGTGGAAGCGTCGCAACTACGCAGCCGAAGTATTCCACTGCTCAAAGAAAACCTCGTTTCGGTTACAAAACTAGCCGAATCCATGACCGTTCGATGGAAACGAAGTCCGCAGGAATATTTTGAATTTGGTACGCCCGATGCGTACGTTGTTCAGCGCCTACCGTGTGTGGTGAGTAGTACACCGCAAAGCTGGACTGTTAATGTGGACAAAGACCGTGGTGCCATTTTGACATTTGAGTTGAAGGAACAGGTCGTAGGCTTTCCGTATTTTACCATTGACGCCCCTAGCGGTACTATCATTGAGTTGATGGTCCAAGAAGCTCATTTGGTGGGCGGCGAACCGCTTCTAAATACCAAATTTAACTCTTGGACGCGGTTTATTTGCCGTACTGGCACCAACCGCTTCGAAACCTTCGATTACGAATCATTGCGATGGTTACAGCTTCACATTCACGGGAGCGAAGGGCAAGCCGTTGTGAGCAATGTGGGCGTTCGCCGTCGGCAGTATCCTTGGCCTAATCCTGCCCAAGTTCAGTGCAGCGATGCTAAAATTCAAAAAGTGCTCGAAGCTGCGATTAATACCTTGCATAACTCATGTCAAGAAACGATTGTCGATGGAATGGCGCGCGAACGTCAGCAATACAGCGGCGATTGTGGCCACCAAATCCATAGCCTCCAAAACACCTTTGGCGACCGACTTTTACACGCTCGCTTTATCAACACATATAGCCAAGGAATCACCCTCGACGGGTATTTTCTGGACGCTTGGCCAGCTTTTGACCGACTCGCGCGCGTCATGGAGCGGCAAGTAGGTCTGACTCCTTGGGGGCCTCTGCTCGACCACGGCGTGGGTTTCAATTTCGATTGTTGGTATTATTACCTTTATACGGGCGACAAGCTCGCTTTGACAGAAGTGATGCCTCGGCTGGTTAAGTTTTTTAATTATCTCCTCAAACTTCGTGCTTCCAACGGCCTGCTTCCTGTCGAAAATTTGGGAGTTCCAACCGTTTGGATTGACCATGATGCCTACAAAAAACAACGACATAAGCAATGCGCATTTAACCTTTATACGGCGGCTATGATGCAAAAGGCTTTCGCTCCGCTTTGCGATGCCATGGGAATGAGCGACCTTGGCAATAAAGCTCGCGCCGTTGGAAACGAAATTCAGGCCACGACTGTAAAGCTGTTTTGGAGTTCGGCCAGAGGAATGTTTATCAATAACTTACCTTGGATAGCCGAAGAAAAAGAAGAGCGCATCTGTGACCGTTCGTTGGCTACGGCCATTTTGTACGACCAATGCCCCGAGGGAATTACCAAATTTTGTGTAAAAACGCTGGCCAATCCGCCTGCTAATTTGGGTCTCTCCTACCCCGCCAATGCCAACTGGCGCTACTGGGCACTGGCAAAGGCAGGAAATGTCCAACCCATCATCGACGATTTTCGGACTCGTTGGTACGGAATGGAGTCTGTAGCTGAGAACAACACCTTAGCTGAAACATGGCACGTTCGTCACGATACTACACAACAATGGAGCCATTGCCCCGTAGCCCCCCTTTTTGTTACCTACATGGGATTGGCGGGCATTCAGCCGCTTAGTCCCGCCTTCAAAAAAGCCCAAATTCGCCCCCAATTGGGTGATTTGGACCAGCTTTCTCTCATCAACTACACCACCCAAGGTGCTATTTTATTTAGTGCAACGGGTAAACTTGGCAACCGAACCCTCGAAGTTTCACTTCCGCAAGGATGCGAAGCGGAGCTTGTGGTACCTGTAGCCGAAGAGCTAAAAAGCCTGCCTGCCATTGGGCAACCTACCAACGGCCTTCGGAAATATCGTTTAACTTCGGGTCGTACCCACACATTTATTCTCAAAACCATCTAACAAACTAATCAATCAATCACACCGCATGAAAAAAGTGCTACTATTGCTTTTGTGGTCGCCTATTTTATGGGCACAAACCATTTCGTACGAAACCAGTAAAGGCCAAGAAACGGCTACTTACGACGAAATTATTCGCTTCTATCAGGCTTTGGACAAAAAATACGACCAAGCGTCGCTGATTGAAGTAGGCACGACCGACATCGGCAAACCTATCCATTTGTTTGTACTTTCGGCCAACAAAATCTTTAAACCACAAGCAGGAAAAGTTACCTTATTGGTCAACAATGGCATTCACCCAGGCGAGCCCGAAGGAATTGACGCCAGCATGATGTGGGCGCGGGAATTGTTGGAGAAGAAAGCCATTCCTGCCAATGTCGTGCTCTGTATTGTACCTGTTTACAACGTGGACGGCGCGCTCAATCGCGGGGTTTCACGCATCAACCAAAATGGCCCTAATACCTATGGATTCCGTGCAAATTCACGAAACTACGACCTGAATCGTGATTTTATTAAAACGGATTCAAAAAATTCGGCGTCGTGGCAACGGATGTTTCAGGCGTGGAAGCCTCACATTATTATTGACAACCACACCTCCAACGGAGCTGATTACCAACACGCGGTCACGTATTTTTCGACCCAAAAAGACAAATTCAACGCGCAGGTTTCGGGCTTTTTTAGCAAAGAATTTAATCCTGCTCTCGACCAAAAGCTCTCTGCCTCTGGCTTCCCTCCCGTTCCGTACGTCAATGCGTTTGGCGCTACACCCGAAACGGGTTATTTGGGCTTTAACGACGGGCCACGTTACAGCTCTGGGTACGCGTCGTTGTTCAACTGCGAAACTTTTGTGGTAGAACTTCACATGCTGAAGGATTATCCGACACGCGTCAAAGGAACGTATGCGTTTATGGAAATTACGTTGGAGCTTGCCGCAAAGCACGCCAACACGATTGTCGCCAACAAACAAAAAGCGGATGCGACCGTCGCGGCTCAAACAAAGTTTCCGTTGAGTTGGAAATTGGATCGCTCGGTGGCCGATTCTATTACATTTAAAGGGTTTGCGGCCAAATACAAGCCCAGCGAAGTGAGCGGACTTAATCGACTCTATTATGATAGAAATGAGCCGTTTACCAAACGAATCCCTTTTTACGATCACTACGTCCCTGATTTACAAATAGAAAAACCAACATCTTACATCATTCCACAAAGTTGGGGACGGGTGATTGAGCTTTTAAAACTCAACGGTGTACAAATGCAAACACTGCCAAAAGATACCGAAATGGAAGTAGAGGTATATTACATTGAAGACTACAAAATCCCCGCCAAACCTTATGAAGGTCATTACAATCATACGGGAGTAACGCTCCGTAAGGAAACCCAAAAATTACCGTTTTACCAAGGTGACTACGTCATCATGACCAATCAGCCGAGCAATCGATACATTGTCGAGACACTTGAACCGCAAGCGCCCGATTCGTTTTTTTCGTGGAATTTCTTTGATAGTATTTTGGCTCAAAAAGAGCACTTTTCGGCCTATGTGTTTGAAGATGTGGCGGCCGACTTGCTCCGCAAAGACGCAGCGTTGAAGCAGAAGTTGGAAGAACGTAAAAAAGCAGACGAAGCTTTCGCCAAAAATGGTGCCGCGCAGTTAGAATTTATCTACAAAAACTCTCCATATTCGGAGAAATCATACTTGCGGTATCCTGTGTATCGCTTGCCGAAGTAGTCATTGTATCAGGGGTTTGAGTCGGCTCGTCTGACTCAAACTCATCTTCGCCGAAGTAAAAAAATGGATCCATGTTATGTCGGGGTTTGTTTTGACAACTGTCTTTGTCATATATACGCAAAACATACCCTCATGTCACATTTTTTCAAATAAATATTCTAATTATATCTTTATGGTCAGACGATAGTCAGACCCGAAGACTGCTTTCCTAAGTCAACTTTGAACTCGGTCTGACTATCGTCTGACCTTGTCCTTCACGTTACTACGTCGCTACGTCTCCTATCACAGTACTAGTCTCAGAAAATTGGGCTAATTCAATTACAAAGCCTAAACTGCCAGAAAGTGTGCCTTCAAATGTTCTTTTTCTTTCTTTACTAATGTCTGTCACTTCTACGGGATTGCTTATAGCTGCCGAAAAAACCAAAGTATCCCCTATGTTCAAGGTATCTTTAAGGTTTGAAACCAATACGGGTACATTAACTCGATGCTGGTCTTTATCAAAACCAATATCGAAAATACTACATCCATAGAGGGTCACAGAAAATACAATAAAAATAACAGCTATCTTTTTCATATTTCGTCTTTAACGTACATAAAAAAGCACCCTTTTATCATCAAATGAAAATTTATTTTTATGGTTATCAGTCAACTTATGGTTTAATTCTTTATTCGTAAAATAAGGATAAATATGTCCTTCCAAATTATTATTATTACTTTTTATAGTAACAAACTCCTTGAATAAATGTAAAGAATATAATCCTTTTTTTAATGGAACAATTTTGAATTTAAAACTAAACTTACCTGAATCAAATTCAAACTCAATAGAAGGGAGAATTCTGCGAAAGAAACCTTTCTCAGCAATAAAATTAAGAGTAAAAGGTATATCTTGAATCGGTATTATATCTCCCATCACAGTATTAATATCAGAAAATTCGTTTAATCCAATTTCAAACCCTACACTTCCGGAAAGTGTGCCTTCAAATGTTTTTTTTCTTTCTCGACTAATGTCTGTCACTTCTACGGGATTGTTGATAGATGCCGAAAAAACCAAAGTATCTCCTATGTTCAAAGTATCTTTAAGATTTGAAACTAATACAGGAACATTGATTCGATGCTGATCTTTATCAAAACCAATACCGAAAATACTACATCCATAGAGGGTCACAGAAAATGCAATAAAAATAACAGCTATCTTTTTCATATTTCGTCTTTAACGTACATAAAAAAACACCCATGTATCATTATATCGAGGTGGATCTTTACGGTTAGCAGTCAACTTATGATTTAATTCTTTATTTGAAAAATAAGGATAAATATGCCCTTCCAACTTATTGTTATTATTTATTATAGTAGTAAACTCTTTGTCTAATTGCAAAGCATATAATCCTTTTTTTAACGGAACAATTTTGAATTTAAAACTGAACTTACCTGAATCAAAATCGAATTCAATAGAAGGGGGAGTTGTGGGAAAGAAACCTTCATCTGCAATAAAATTAAAAGTAAAAGGTCTATC
>NZ_KI519427.1:0-41565 GCF_000482465.1 Runella limosa DSM 17973 | reverse complement strand
CGGTCAATTTATGATTTAATTCTTTATTTGAAAAATAAGGATAAATATGTCCTTCCAACTTATTGTTATTATTTTTTATAGTAGTAAACTCCTTGTCTAATCGCAAACCATATAATCCTTTTTTTAATAGAACAGCTATGAATTTAAAACTGAACTTACCTGAATCAAATTCGAAATCAATAGAAGGGGGAGTTCTGGGAAAGAAACCTTTCTCAGCAATAAAATTAAAAGTAGAAGGTCTATCTTGAAACGGTACTACGTCTCCTATCACAGTACTATTCTCAGAAAATTGGGTTAATCCAATTACAAACCCTAAACTGCCAGAAAGTGTACCTTCAAATGTTTTTTTTCTTTGTCGGCTAAGGTCTGTCACTTCTACGGGATTGCTTATAGCTGCCGAAAAAATCAAAGTATCCCCTATGTTCAAGGTATCTTTAAGATTTGAAACCAATACGGGTACATTAACTCGATGCTGATCTTTATCAAAACCAATATCGAAAATACATCCATATAGGGTCACAGAAAATGCAATAAAAATAATAGCTATCTTTTTCATAGTAACTGAATGTTAAAATCCCTGCCAAGCGACAAAACTCTTGGCAGGGGCTAAAGATTATGGTTTTATATAAATTAGATTTTGACCATTATCATCATAAGGCCACCATTTTAGTCGGTCAAGAGCTTCGTTAGGGTCGGCATCATACCGTTGGAGTATAGTGTCAGGTCTATTGTCATAATATTTGAACTCAGTCTGACTATCCAACTTTAAATCCGGTCTGACTATCGTCTGACCTTGCCCTTCACTATCGTCTGACCTACACCTTCACCACTTCGTTTCGTTCGATATAGACCAGCAACGCCTCTACCTGCTTTTTCCCCATTTCTTTGAACAAATTCACGTACCGTTTTATTTGTCTATTATGGCTGTCGAGCGGAATCCCCGTTTTGTAATCTAAAATTACGACACGCTCTTCTGGTAAAAACACAACGCGGTCGGGGCGATGAAGGTTACCATCGGGCGTTAATATTTCGCGCTCGTTGAGTACCATATTTTCAGCGTCGAACAACCCTTTCAAATCAGGATGTTTCAAAATATTTTCGAGGCTTTTCTGAATTTCTGCGGATTCGGAGGCATCAATAACGCCGTCGGTTTGCATTTGAGCCAAAGCCATTGGAACATCACTGGGCGTTTTAACCTTCGATAACGCGTAGTGAACTTTATTTCCGTGGTCTTTTTTTCTTTCAAAAGTCTCCACGTCAAACACCCTATTGGCCAACCGACGAAGGCGCAATTCACGACTTCGGTCGGTCGAAATGACATTGGGAATGTAGAAGGAATGTCGAGGGTCGAGTGAAGAATGTCGAGTTTGGAAGCCATCCCCTACTAAAGGCTGACTGCTAACTGGCAACTGCTCCTCGCTGCCCGCTGACTGCTGGTACTGATACAACCAATAACTGATGCGGCGAGGTGTTTTGATTTTTTCAAAATTTTCCCCTTTGGCCAGTACGTACAACCGACGCGTAGGGCGAGTAAAAGCCACGTACAACAAATTCAAGTTTTCGACAAATACCCGCTCGCATTCTTCGCGGTACTGCGTTGCGATGGCATCGGGGGTTTGGTCGAGGGCAGAAGTGACTCGTACAGAGCCTGTTTTTAAGAATTTTTCTTCCATGTATTCTATCGCCTCTCCTGCCTCTACCTTTCCTGCCTCCCACGACGACACGCCCAATGCTTCAGCTGGCTCTAAATTTACCCACATAGTATCCCGTTTGGCACTAGGTACAAACTCCCAATCGGCATACGGAATGATAACAATGGGATATTCAAGCCCTTTGGAACGGTGGATGGTCTGGACGGTAATGGCGTTGGGATCGGAAGGAGCCGAAATCGAAATTTTGTCTTTTTGGGTTTCCCAATACTCTAAAAAGTCGGCTAAGTGACTACCGCGTTGCGTACTAAATTCGAGCACCACGTCCAAGAAGCGGAATAAATAGTCTCTTTCGTCCACCAGTTGAAATAAACGAAACACCTGAATTAGTTTTTCCGAAAGCTCATAAGCGCTCATTTGCAGAAACTTATAAGGCGTTAGTTGAGTGTCTAGGGTAGAAGGCAGAGTGTCGAATGGTTTCACGCCATAAACCGTATTTTGCAACTTATTTACGTATTCATAAAATACGTGTACGTCAGTCGATTCTACAGCCGCCTTGATGAGTCGATTATCGTTGGCATCGGGAATCCGCTCCAAAATCAAACGGAAGTAAAGATACAGTGCTTCGTATTTGTCCAAGCGACTGTCGGGTTTTACCAACACCCGCATAAACGCCGTCACCAAGTTGACCGCCGCCGAAAACCGCAGCGATAGAGAATCATCCGAAATAATATTGTATCCGTTTTCTTTTAAGTGGTTGGCAATCTTTTTGGCATCTCGTTTAAAACGGCACAACACCGACACGTCTCCCAACGAAAAACCCTCTTGCTCTGTCACTTGCCGAATCAACTCCAGCGTTCGGGTAATCATCACGGGGGTGTCGTTTTCGTCATCGCCTTCTTTCCCTTCTACAAATTCGATGTTCACTTGGCCGCCCGTTTTAGGGCTAGGCGGAATTTCTTGGGCAACTTGGGCAAACACTTCCTGCGCCAAAGGAAATTGGTCGCGATATAGTTTTTCAACCGTTTCAAAAAAGGCATTGTTAAATTCAATGACTTCGCGGGCGCTTCGGCGGTTGGTACGAAGCACGTCGTCTTTGAGGTGCCAGCGAATATTTTCGAGGCGCTCCACTGTCAGTTCACTGTCGCCCAAAGAACGGTACAAACGATCCATTTTTTTGGAATGAAGCGCAATAATCTGGTCCATGTCCCCTCCGCGAAAACGATAAATCGCCTGCTTAGAATCGCCCACGGCCAAGTTGAAATGCTCATACCCTAAACTGTTGTCAATCAGTGGCAAGAGGTTAGCAAACTGCAATTTTGAAGTATCTTGAAACTCGTCAATTAGTATGTGGTTAAATTTCTCTCCCAGTCGTTCGTAAATAAACGGTACGGGGTCTTCGGTGACGATTTTGAGGATTTTTTGGTTAAATTCCGAAATGTGGACGCGGTTATTTTCTCGCAGCTGACGGTCAAATTCTTCCTTAATTTCGTTCAACAACGACAAATGGTACAAGTGCGGAATCAGCTGTTGATACAAGAAATACTGTTTGCTGTTTTCGAGACGAATTTTCTCGATGTGTCCGTAGCAGTCGGCCAATTGCGGTTTAAGGGTTTCAACTGCCTCCACCACAAACGGACGTGCCGACTTTGTCAACCATCCTTTGTCATTTTCAAACGCATCTTTTTCGCGACTTCCTGGCTCAGTCATCGTTTCCGAATCTTCGGTGCGTTTTTTAAAATACTTAAAGACGGTTCCGTACGCAAAATCTTTCTCGTCAAGCCCTTTTTCCAAAATTAGCCGTTGCCCTTCCTCCGCCCATTTTATGATTTGATTCTCCCACATTTTGATGGCTGCCACTAACTGCCGACGGATTTTTTTAAAATCTTTGGCCGTTAACTCCGAATTTTGAACAATGGCCGCGTAGCGTTGTTCGTTGAGCAAATCAGTGGCAAAACTCGCCAATGCTTCGGGCAAATTATGATAATTTTGACCATCCTGTCCTGCTTCCAAGTAAAAAGACTCCAAAATATCGGTCAATTCTCCGTAGGAATCATCGCCCGTATGTTCGAGCAAGCGTTCTACTGCCATCAATAAAAGTTCACCCGCTTCCATCTCCACTTCAAACGAAAAAGGCATTCCCAGTTCGTCCGTAAATGCGCTCACTACCCGTTGGACGAAGCTATCAATCGTCATCACTGCGAAGTCGCTATAATCGTGCAAGATTTGCTTAAAAACGCGTTCTGCACGCATCCTCAGCGACAGTTCTTGCACTTTGTAGGCACCTTCTAGGTCATTGAGTGTTTCTGGGTAAAGTTCACGAATAATGTCACCTAACATAGGGTCATTTCCGCCTTCGGCAAATACCTGCAAACGTCCCAAAATACGTTCCTTCATTTCGCGGGTAGCGGCTTTGGTAAACGTAATGGCAAGAATGTGCTTAAAATAATAAGCGTTATCGTTTTGGAGAACGAGCTTGAGGTATTCTTTGGTGAGGGTATAGGTTTTGCCCGACCCCGCCGATGAACTAACGATTTTGAACATAAAGCAACAACGAACTTGTTTTCGAGGTATGCAAGTTAGTCCATTTATAGGGAATCTGACAGAAAACAGTATTTTTGTAAAAACAATAAGTCCTACAAAGCAATGAGTGTAGTTGAAGTATTTGGAAACGTAGCCCAGCTAATTGCACAAATGGCCCCCGAAAAAGTGGCCCATTTAAAAGCCCCAGCCCAGTTATCTGAAGAAGTAGAGCGCTTGGTGAAGCTAAAAAAAGACGGAAAAATAAACCAAGAACAGTCGAGTGAACTAGAACGCTATTTGGCGCTTGACTTATTTATCAGTCTAGCGAAAGCTCAAGCTAGGACATTTATTGCCCAATGAGACAGGCTATTTCGGCTAAAAATCGTCGATTCGTTGCCCAGCGAGCCAGCTTTCGATGTGAATATTGTCGCTTGCACGAAGACGATATGTTCTTAGCCTTTGAAATTGACCATATTATTCCAATAAAGCACGGAGGGACAAACCAAGTTGAAAACTTAGCCTATGCCTGCCCTCACTGCAACCAACACAAAGGAAGTGATTTTGCTACGCTCATCGACGATGAAATTGTACGACTCTTTCACCCTCGATTAGACGATTGGCACAAGCACTTTGAAACTCAACAAGGAAAAATCATTGCCAAAACACTGGTTGGAGAAGCAACCTTAAAAATATTTCGCTTTAATCATCCCGACTTACTCATCTTACGACAACTACTCAGCCTACAAGGCAGGTATCCATAGAGTTTCACTTCAAGACGACAACCTTCTGCGAAAACGTCTGGTTATCAAGATAAACCCGAATCGTATAAGTGCCATTGGGTAATAAACGAGGCAGTGTACTTGATTTTTCACGCGTCGAAATGTTGTTTTCCTGTAAAACCACCCGACCTAAGGCATCTAGCAGCTCAAAACGCCATGGACTGCCTGTTTGCCCCGTTACTTTCACCACAATGCCTGATTCGGCAGGATTAGGGCTTACTGTTGCTGAAACCCGCTCGCTTGGGGTGAGTTCAATCCCCGTAATTGTCGTGCTTGGAGGTATCACAACTACGCTCGTTTGGCCTACCAATTTATCCGAAAGTTCATTGAGGTAACATTCCAAATTGGTGTAACCTTCTACTCCCGTAAACTTTTTAGAGAGTTGTGTCCCGTTGTGGTCTTGTACACTGGGATTCAATCCATTGGCAGTTTCCCAGTCGTTGGGCATTCCATCGTTATCGGTATCAGCAGGTGGCGGTGGGGCGGTGGTAAAATCTAACGTAAATGCGTCGTTGAAATAATCGGTACCGTTGATGGCTTGGGAAGCCATCGTATTTGAGGCAATTGGTGCCAACAAACGCCGATCCATCGGGTCACGGGGGAATGCTCCCACGTTTTTGGTGGCATACATCGGCAAGTCAGTCGCCGTTGTAGGCGTAATCAATGGAAACGAATGGCGCGTTGTAAGGCGTTGGGCGATGCCTAAACTGGTGTTGGGGGCGTTTGTATTAAAATCATTGCAGCAGTAAAACAACTGATAATCTGAATATTGCGTATATCTATTCAAACGATTTCCCGAAACGAACAGCCGATTAGACGCGTTGGACAAGAAATCGGCCGAGGCTAATGGGCCGTTGTAAGTAGAACGAACCACCGAATAGTTGTTAGTAAAATTGAGGTTCAGTCGAAAATTTGTACAGTCACTCCCACCCGACGTACAAGCGTTGTACCACGTCTGAATTTGCTGATCCCAAAAAAGATTCGAGGTGATTTCGATATTGAGCGGTGCCGAACTACAAAAAGGTGACTCACACGACAATTCAGGGAAACGCCCCCCAATCCGATTCCAAACATTGTGGTGAATGCTGATATTGTCTTGCGGGTGGTCGGCACGCGAATAATTGACCAACATTCCCCCCAAATGAAAGTGCTCGCCGAGGGTTTCGGACAGCATACTGTTTTGAATAGTAATATTGCGTGAATGCGAAATCTGCACGCTTTCGTCAATGGCATTGGCAAACGAGCAATGATCCACGATGACGTTTGAAGCGCCGTCGAATCGCAAGCCGTCGTCGAGTACGTACCCTTGGTTGGGCAATGTTTGGGTAGGTTTCGGGCGTGAACGCAGGTGACGAATAATCACATTGCGGGAATTGGTGTTTTGCTCGTAGATTTCGTCCAAAATAATGCCCCGAACGATGATTCCTCCTGGCGAAGTTTGCCCTGCAATGGTGACATCGCCCTTAAAAATTTCGGCGGCACACGGAATAACCCCACTCACTTTGAACAAAATATACTTAGCTCCCGCTTGGTTCAAACCGTTTTGTAACGACCCCGCGCCTGAGCAATTGAGATTGGTGACGTAATAAACGTTCCCACCGCGCCCTCCCGTGGCCACCGCTCCAAAGCCTTCAGCTCCTGGAAACGCGGGAATGATTTGCGCCAAAACTGACCATGAAATACCTACAATCGAGACAATACTCAACAATAGCTTTTGCATACAACTTTGTGTTCTATTTTGAAAACAAAGCTCGCTTTTTACCATAAAACGCAGACCTACAAACACGACAAAAACTGGTACAATCGCGTCAAATTACGTTTTTTGGGCTTTTTCTTGAAAATCAGAGGGAGTTTGTCCAAAGTGTTTCTTAAAAATTCGGGAAAAGTAGGCAGGGTCAGAAAAGCCCAATTCGTAGGCAATTTCGGTAACGTTTTTTGGAGAAGATACCAGCCAGAGCGCTGCTTTTTCTAATTTGATTTTACGAATAAAATCCGTGGGGGTCATATCCGCTTCTTCTCGCAACTGGCGCTGAAGCTGGCGCAAACTTAGATGGAGGTGTTCAGCAAGGTCAGACGGAGAAAGTTCTTGTTGAAGATTTTGCAGCACAAATCGCTCTGCTTTTCCAACAAGAGTCGCGTCGTCCACAGGTACGTCCGTGGGCGCAATCACTCGATAGACTTTTTCTTCGACGGTCACAATGGTCGGGGAACGGCGCATCCATTGCCAAATTCCGAAAGCGATGACAATCAAAACGATACCCAAACCCACTCCCATGCCCTTGGTAAAAGTACGTTGAAAGCCCGTCCACCAAGTTGCTTCTCCCACTAACGCGGCCGCTTGCCAGGTAGTCGGAAAGCCAAAGTCTTTGCCACCGCTGATACTTTCATAATCATAAAAAGGAATAGACGCTTCTTCCGCCAAGGGGCGAATGTCGAGGTAATGGTCGGCGTCGTTGAGGCAAATATCCACCTTAAAGCGTTTTTGCGTCTGAGGGCGAACTCCCAAAGCAGCCCATGCCACCCGAAACTCAATAAGATACCCCTCGTCTTGGTCAGTTGCATCATTGACAGTTCCCTTACGAACCACTTGATAATCCATCACAAAATGTGACGTCATGGTGTCTTTGGGCACTTTCGATTCGTTTACTTTTATCAAAAACTTATCTCCTCCCCTAAACACAGTCAAATTTCCCATGGCATCAATAATCAACTGATAGTCATCATCTTCCATCAGCGATTTGCTATTATTTTGGGTATCGATGTAGAACTCCACGCCATCATTAAACGTAATACGCGGGCTACCACTTTTATCGTTGGCAAGATTGACCAAATGGGCATCTTTGACCTCAAAAAAGCCGTACAAATACATTTCATCAAAGCCCAGCGCATACCGCATTTCGTTAGGAGATTTTGCCAAACGGCTTTGGGGGCGATACCTCCGCAAAAACTCCTGAGGCCATTCGTTGGACTGACCGTCGATGGTTGGGAGTTCGTCAAGGTAGTGAATAGGTAGTTGAGCGCAAACGCAATGCACGAGAAGCACGAATACCAGCTGTAAAGCGAGTTTTTTCATAGAATTGTGCACAAGTTAGCTATTTTTTGTTTTTTTGTAAATAGCCCTAAAATAACAAACCTCTTTCCTTTTGTTACATGCTCACATCGCCCTCCGATTGGCCACTTTGGCGTAAAGTCATTTTTCGGTTCACAGCCATTTACCTTGGTTTTTACTGTATCAATTTCTTTGGTTTTGCGCAGCTACCTTTAATAAACACGGTGTACGGCCTTTATACCGCCACTGAAAAAGCAGCGGTAGAATGGCTCAACCAGTCCTTGTTTCATATCAAAGACACATTGGTTCCCGTGGCGGGCAGCGGCGACACCTCGTTTGGGTACGCAGAGCTATGCTTTCACAGCCTCATGGCCGTCGTCGGAACGGCACTTTGGTCGCTGCTCGACCGCAAAAGGCCAAGTTACGAAACTGCCTATTATTGGCTTATTGTAGGGCTTCGGTATTACGTCAGTATGGTTTCGTTCGTGTACGGGATTATCAAAGTGTATGCCCAACAAATGCCTTTTCCCAATTTGAGCCAGTTCGCCACTCCCCTTGGCGAGTTGTCACCGATGCGCCTTGCTTGGTTTTTTATTGGGTATTCGCAGCCCTACGAGGTATTTTCGGGGGTGATGGAATGCCTTGCGGGAGCGTTGCTCATTTTCCGACGCACAAGTACCTTGGGGGCGTTGGTGGCTGCGGGCGTTTTTCTAAACGTGGCAATGATGAATTTGGCCTACAACATCCCTGTAAAGCTGTTTTCGATGCACTTGTTTGTGTTTAGTTGTATTTTATTATTTACCGATGCCCAACGCCTTCTTCGCTTTTTTGTTCTAAATCAGCCTACCGAGCCACTTCCACCCGCCTATGTATTTTCGCAAAAATGGATGCAGACGTCTCGCATTTTGCTAAAAATTGCTTTCATCGGTTTATTTATCGTTTTTCCTTTTTACTCCTCCTACCAATCAAGCCTTCATCCGTTTAATTACTCCCCGCCCAAAGACGTATTAACAACAGGTATTTTTGACGTGGCCTCGTTTGAAACCTCGGGGCGAATGGCGGCCGATAGCCTCCGCTGGAAGGATGTGATTTTTGAGAAAAACAACAGCGGAAGCATTCAGACCACCGACACCCTGTTCAGAATTCGGTACGGGCGGGCGTATTTTGGTTATAAATTGGATTCTCTACACCAAACGATTTCCTTCAAAAAACGCTCCAGCGATAGCGCTCATTTGTTTATTCTCCAATGCACTTTACCCGACACCAACACCCTAATCCTCAAAGGAAAAGTGCAAAATGACTCGTTGAAAGTGGTCTTAAAGAGAAAAAACAAAACATTTCCCTTGGCTAAAAAACCATTTGATTGGATGTTGGAGACAGTGCCTTGAGGACGTTTATTTAAGCTTGATTACAAGTTGCTCTACATCTTCAAAATCTTGCATCAATTTTTTCAACGACAATTTAGGAAGCAGCTGGGAAGCTGTTTGAATTTTGCTGTATTTTACTTTTTTCCATTTGCCTTTTTTTTCTTCTTCAAAACACCCCAATAAATATCCTAAAACACTATCTGGGCTCGGAATCTGGCTCACAACTTTGGAACTCAAATGCGTATTTACTTTCTCTTCCCAAGCCTCTCTACGATGTTTTAGATAGCGAAACTCATTGTAAATTATGTCAGGCTGGGAAAGTATCCAAGCTTCCATCGTCTGAATCATAAAAAATATAACATCCTGATAATATGTCCATTCTTTTCGTGGTTGCGGCCAATACCCAGATGCTATTTTTTCATCCGCGAAAGCAAGCAGATTCTTTTTATGTTCTTCTGCATTTTCTCCTCCAAAATCACGTTTTAATTCTTGAAAATCAAGAACTGTATAGGCTCTTACATCTGAAAATCTACTCAGAAAATTTACAAAGGCAAATAACGTTTGCTTATATCCACCACTCGGGCGTATATCAAAAACTACTTTTAAATTGGGAATTTCTTGCTCAAATAAGCGATAAAATGCCGTTTGCAGCAAAAAAGCTTGCTCTGTTAACCCTGCAAACTCTCCCTTCAACTCAGTAGTAGGTGGCCCTCCTCCTTCAATAAATACCGTATCTTTCATCTACCCCCAGCGTCTGCCTCCTAACAAACCACTCAACCACAATTTACCAGGTAAAAACTCTTCGAACCAGTTTTCAAAATCTTCTTCCGATTTCGAGGTTATTAATGTTTGGTTTGCCTCATCTTTTTCAAAAATCCAAACATCATCTAACTCAAAGCAATTTAATAGCATTGGCGAATGAGTCGCAATAATAAACTGCTTCCCTAACTTTACCCCTTCTCGCAACGTTTCAGCAAGAATACTAATCATATCAGGATGCAACCCCAATTCTGGCTCATCAAAACAAATCAGTTTTCCAGCACTCGGGTTGTAAATAATCGCTAACAAAATCAAGTACCGCAATGTCCCATCAGAAATACTTTCCAATGGAATATTCTGAATGAGTTGTTTTTCGGTAAGAATAATCCGAAAATTGCCCCCTATATAATCAAAAGTAATGTTTTTAAAATAAGGATTAACCTTTGTAACAGCTTCTTGAATTTTTCCAAAAGCCAGCGGATATTTCGCGTTAAGGCGCTGAAAAACAAGCGACAAATTACTAGCATCACCATGTAGTCTATCCTCGCCTAAATCTTTATTCCATTGACGAGCTCGACTATTCAATGTCACATCAAAATAAGTATAAACATCTAGGTCTTCGATAGCCTTACGAATTAAAAACAGAGGAAAAAAGCGTAGTGTATCGGTTCCTACCTGACTAAGTACCAATTCTTTATCATCAAAAACGCCCCCTACTTCCTTGTATTCTATCTGTATTGTATCCGTTTCTTTCCAAACCAGCCTACTTTTTCCATCTTTTCTTTCAGAGATAAACCCTTTTCCATTTTGCATGTCTAAATAGACAAATGGGCGTTTTCCTCCTACCCCTTCATTGTATAGCTTTTCAGAAATAAAATAAGAAGAATCGTTCCCCAAGCTGTGAATTACAATTTCATAAAATGGGTTATTCGGGAAAGCGAACCCCTTTTTATCTTCTATTACTGAATTGAGGTATGTTTTATCAAACTCAAAAACCATCCTAATTTGTTTGGACGCTTCTTGAGAAAAGTTAGCTACCGAATTGAATCCTCCCCACAAATTAAATGTCTCTTGAAATCCATTTTTCTTCCTTATGGCATTATTGAGTAAGGTAAATGCTTTGATGAAATTTGATTTCCCGCTCCCATTAATACCTACCAGAAGGTTAATTCCTGCATTAAGACAAACCTTCTGGGAAGTTCTTGTACCAAAGAAATTTTCTACCTCAATACTTTTAATCATGCGCAAAGAATTTATTATTATTTATCACAAAAATAGCTAAAAGGTCTTTAAAGCCTTAATCCTCCCAACGAATTAAACGTTTTCCGTAAAAATAGTGTTAGACCATCATACCAAACAGCAAACGTAACCAATTCGCGCGCCTTTGAAAGCACTTGCCCACCTCAACAAATATCTCGTCAAATACAAGTGGTACCTTATTCTTGGAACACTTTTCACCATTATTTCCAACCTTTTTGGCATCATTCCTGCCCAATTGGTACGCTATGCCCTCGACTTGGTAAAAGATACCCTCGACGTCTATTTTTTGTTTGAAGGCTCCAAAATTCAGTCCAGTTTTTACGACATTTTTGCCTTCAGTATCTTATTGTACGGGATGCTGATTTTGGCCATGGCGCTGCTGAAAGGGGTTTTCTTGTTTATGGTGCGGCAAACCCTCATTGTGATGTCGCGGCACATCGAATTTGACCTCAAGAACGAAATTTATACGCATTACCAAACCCTGCCGCTGAGTTTTTATCGACGCCACAACACAGGCGACCTCATGGCGCGGATTTCAGAAGATGTCAGCAAGGTGCGGATGTACGTAGGGCCGTCGATTATGTACGGCATCAACCTCATAACGCTGTTTATTTTGGTGATTAGCTACATGGTATCGGTCAACGCCAAACTGACTTTTTACGTTTTGCTGCCGTTGCCTGTCTTGTCGTTGAGTATTTATTACGTCAACAACATCATCATGAAACGCTCAGAGGCATTGCAAGCACAGCTTTCATCGGTTTCGACGTTTGTGCAAGAATCATTTTCAGGGATTCGGGTGGTCAAAGCCTTCGTTCGGGAACGGGAACAACTTCGCCATTTTATCAATCAAAGTAACGATTATCGCAACAAATCGCTTGGATTAACGCTCGTCGATTCGCTTTTTTATCCCTTTATTGTTGTGTTGGTAGGCTTGAGTAATATTTTGGTCGTCTATATTGGTGGGCAGGAAATCATGGCAGGACGGCTCACCCCTGGCAACATCACTGAGTTTATTTTGTACGTAAGTATGCTGACATGGCCCGTGATGGCCCTCGGCTGGACAACCAGCCAAACCCAGCGAGCGGCGGCGTCGCAGGTACGTATCAATGAGTTTTTGACCACCAAAACTGACATTGTTTCGGAGAAAAATACAGTACGCGAGATTCAAGGCGCCATCCGTTTTGACAATGTTTCGTTTGTTTATCCCGACACGGGCATCAAAGCCATCAAGCAATTTAATCTAAGCGTGAAAGCGGGGGAAACGGTAGCTATTTTGGGAACAACAGGTTCGGGGAAAAGTACCGTAGCCAGCCTTCTTACACGTTTGTACGACCCTACCGAAGGGCAGATTTTGATTGATGGTGTTCCTCTCAAAGAGTATAACCTTCAATCGCTCCGAAGCCAAACGGGCTACGTGCCCCAAGACGTCTTTTTGTTTTCAGATTCTATTGCTCAAAACGTAGCGTTTGGAACAACAGGCTTGCCATTTTCTAAAATTGAACAAGCGGCCAAAGACGCTGATTTGTACGCCAATATCATTGATTTCCCCGAAGGTTTTGATACGAAGGTGGGTGAGCGCGGCATCACGCTGTCAGGAGGTCAAAAACAGCGACTTTCGATTGCGCGCGCTATTGCCCGCGACCCTAAGATACTGATTTTGGACGATTGCCTTTCTGCCGTAGATACGCAAACCGAAAACACGATTTTGAGCAACCTCCAACGCATCATGCAAGACCGTACGTCGGTGATTATTTCTCACCGCGTGTCGTCGGCCAAACTCGCCGATTTCATCGTGGTCTTAAACGACGGCGAAATCATCGAACAAGGCACGCACACCGAGCTTCTCGAACGAAACGGCCCTTATAAAGAATTATACGACAAGCAGTTGCAAGGCGAAGAAGTGTAAAACACGCCAAACCTTGCTTACTTTTCGTCCAAACTCATCAAATAGAGCGTTTCTACTTTTTGCCTAGCCCACGGAGTTTTACGAAGGAATGCTAGGCTTGATTTGATACTTGGGTCAAATTGAAAGCAGCGGATGTTGACGTATTCGGCCATAGTTTCCCACCCATAATGTGCCACCAAATGATGCAACATCATTTCAAGGGTTACGCCGTGTAACGGATTATTGGCTTGCGGATTATTCATACATACTTTAAGGTTATTGTTTCTTCAAAAATCAGTTAATTATTTAGCATCTGACACAAAATAACGCACTTCCATTGCGGTATCTTTCAACAATTCACGCGTTCGGTCAGGACGGGCATCGGTCAAAAAAACTTGCCCAAAGGTATCTTTTTCAATGAGATGAATCAGTTTTTGAATGCGACGGTCGTCGAGTTTATCAAAAATATCATCCAGCAACAACAACGGTTTCATTTCTTTTTCAATCGAAATCAGGTCAAATTGCGCCAATTTCAGGGCCAACACAAACGACTTTTGTTGTCCTTGAGAACCAAATTTCCGCAGTGCGACCCCGTCCATTTCAAAACCAAAATCATCTTTATGGATACCCATTAGGGTACGTTGGGCGTTCAAGTCGCGCGATCTGTGCTCCCTAAAATGATCACGAAAATCGAGGTTTTCAACTTCTGATTCATACTTAATCGTTACCGCCTCTCGCCCCTCTCCCAAAAACGAATAATAATGCTGCACCAAAGGTTCAAAACCCTCTAAAAATCGCTGACGTCGTTCAAAAATTCGATTAGCAAGAGCAACGAGTGGCTCGTCGTAAGTATCTAACAAGTCATCGTCCACGTAGCGGCGGTCATAAAAAATCTTCAAAACCCCGTTTCGCTGCGCCAATAATTTATTGTATTGAAGTAAATCTTGGAGATAGTGTTGATCAAGCTGCGACAATACCCCGTCAAAAAAACGGCGTCGTTCTTCGCTCCCGTCGCGGACTAAATCAGTATCATTGGGCGCTACCAACACCACGGGATACAGCCCAATATGGTCGCTGATACGCTCATACGGCTTTTTATCTGACAAGATTACTTTTCGCTGACCACGCTGCAAACTGCACGTAATCTGCGTAGTTTTATAATCTTTCCAAAACACCCCATCGACCATCATAAAATCAGCTTCGTGCTGAATGCTAAAAGCATCTTGCACCTGAAACGCGCTTTTGGTCAGCCCCAACCAATAAATAGCATCGAGCAAATTGGTTTTGCCACTACCGTTTTCCCCCACGATACAGTTAAGGGAACGACTAAACTCAAAACGTCCCTCTTCGTAGTTTTTAAATCCCATAAGTTGGAGTTTTTCTAGGTATAGCTGTGGCATTGAATGGTTTTATGCTTAATTTCGCGTGGCAAAGATAGAACAGTCAACAGTTCACCGTTCATTGTTTGACCAGAAAACCTTATTTATTGTAAAAAATGGCAACCAAAACCAAAGCAACCCCAGCTAAAATAACCCATCCCAAAGAGAGATACATGTATTGGTATGAGTCGATGTTGCTTCAACGTAAGTTTGAAGAAAAAGCAGGACAACTCTATGGGCAACAAAAAATACGTGGTTTTTGTCACCTTTATATTGGTCAGGAAGCCTGCTCGTCAGGAAGTGTCAGTGCCCTTACCAAAGACGACAAGTGGATTACAGCTTACCGCGACCACGGCTTCCCATTGGCGCTAGGTACAGAACCTAAAGCCATCATGGCCGAGTTGTACGGAAAAGCAACTGGTACCACCAAAGGAAAAGGCGGCTCAATGCACATTTTTGACAAAGAGCACAATTTTATTGGCGGCCATGGTATCGTAGGAGCGCAAATTCCACTAGGTGCTGGTATTGCTTTTGCGGAAAAATACAACAAGACATCAAACCTCTGTATGTGCTTTTTTGGTGACGGAGCCGTTCGCCAAGGTGCACTACACGAAGCCTTTAACATGGCAATGACGTGGAAACTCCCCGTGATTTTCGTCGTTGAAAACAACGGATACGCCATGGGTACGTCAGTTAATCGTACTTCTAACGTGACCGATTTATATACCATTGGAGAAGGTTACGATATGCCATCAGAACCCGTGGACGGCATGGATGTAGAAGCTGTACACGATGCCGTTAGCCGTGCCGCTGAACGCGCTCGCCGTGGCGATGGCCCTACTTTCCTCGAATTCAAAACGTACCGTTACCGTGGTCACTCTATGTCTGACCCCCAAAAATACCGTACCAAAGAGGAGGTAGAAGAGTACAAAAAGCGTGACCCAATCGAAATGACGAAAGACCGCATTTTGACAAATGGCATCGCAACTGAAGAAGATCTTGCTGCGATTGATGCAAAAATCAAACAAATTGTGGAAGAATCTGTAAAATTCGCGGAAGAGTCTCCGTGGCCAGATCCATCTGAAATCTTTACGGATATGTACGTAGAACCTGATTATCCGTTTATTGTTGATTAGCCGATAGTCGATAGTCCACAGTCGATGGTCGATAGTAAAATTACTGTGGACTATCGACCATAAACTATCGACTGTCTCAAAAACCATGAAAACGTTAGGAAGGTATTTTATTTTTTTAGGGTCTTTGCTACGAAACCGTGAGAAGTTTCGGGTCTATGTAAAGTTGGTGCTCGACGAATGTATTGAGATTGGTATCAATTCCGTCTTTATCGTGGCAATCGTGGCGACCTTTTTGGGGGCAGTAACCTGCGTCCAAACGGCCGACAACTTAGTAAGCCCTTTTGTTCCCAATTATATCATTTCGCTCATTGTGCGCGACAGTAGTATTTTGGAATTCGCCCCCACAATTACGTGTATCGTACTTTCAGGAAAAGTAGGCTCTCACATTGCAGGTGGACTGGGTACCATGCGTATTACGGAGCAAATCGACGCCCTTGAAGTAATGGGAATCAACTCCATTTCGTACTTGGTTCTCCCCAAAATCGTAGCGGCCATCGTCATGTTTCCCATGTTGGTCATCCTTTCGGGTTTTCTCTCCATCTTTGGAGGATACGTGGCAGGCGTAGCAACGGGCGTAATTACCCCCGAAGATTATATTCGTGGTTTACGTTTCGATTTCCGTACGTTCAACATTCCTTTTGCCATCATCAAATCGGTCTTTTTTGCCTTTTTGATTACGTCTATTTCTTCTTTCAAAGGCTTTTTTACCCAAGGCGGAGCACTCGAAGTAGGCCAAGCCTCTACCGCCGCTGTGACCAATAGCTGTATTGCGGTTTTGATTGCCGATTATTTGCTCGCCCAACTCTTACTTTTGTAGGGTGTGTTGGGTTGCTCACAACCCAACCTTTTTCCTCCTTTACCAAACAATTTCTTCCAATCCTCGCCCGCGAAGGTAGTTGTTGGCTTGGCTAAAATGTTTGGTTCCGAACCACCCTCCACTGTTGGCCGACATCGGCGAAGGGTGTTTGGCCTTCAGCACAAAATGGCGTTTGGGGTCGATAATCTTACCCTTGTCCTGCGCATACCGCCCCCAAAGCATAAATACAACGCCTTCCTTTTGGTCGTTAATACATTTAATTACGGCATCCGTAAAACGCTCCCAACCACGCCCTTGGTGTGAGCCTGGGCTTGCTTCTCGTACGGTGAGGGTGGAGTTGAGTAACAACACACCTTGCTCGGCCCAACGTTCCAAGTTGCCCGACACAGGGAAAGGCTGCCCAAGGTCTTCCTGAATTTCTTTGAAAATATTAATGAGCGATGGTGGTTTGGTAACACCGTCGTTGACCGAAAAGCATAATCCATTGGCTTGTCCGCGCCCGTGGTAAGGGTCTTGTCCCAAAATCACCACTTTTGTGTTGTCAAACGGGCACTTGTCGAACGCATTAAACATCAGTTTCCCAGGCGGATACACTTGTTGCGTTTGGTATTCATTTCGTACAAATGTCACCAAATCAGTAAAATACGGTTGCTCAAATTCTGATTGCAAATGAGCTTTCCACGAAGCGTCGATTTTAACGTCCATTTTTCTAATTTTTGCGTCAACTATTGGTTTTTCAACTACAACGACCTAATTTTGGTTACAAAGTTAGGAAAGTATCAAACAACCATGACATCAGCGATAACAGAAGGTGTGAGAGTAAGCGTCATGACGCAGTATCAGCCCGAGTATTCGAGCCCAGCGCAAGCCCATTTTGTGTTTACGTATCGCATTACCATCGAGAACCACAGCGAGCATACGGTTCAGCTTTTACGTAGGCATTGGCATATTTTTGATTCCAATGGCACCATCCGCGAAGTAGAAGGGGAAGGCGTAGTGGGTCAACAGCCCACGCTCGAACCTGGCGAAATTCACGAATACGTATCAGGTTGTAATCTTCGTACCAGCATTGGTAAAATGGTAGGCACTTATTTAATGGAACGCCTTGTCGATGGCAAGCAGTTTAACGTAGCCATTCCAGAATTTACCATGATTGCGCCCTATCGTTTGAATTAAAGAAAACTTCTTACCTAATTACCCTATTTTGCAATTACGTTCGCTTTTCAACTACTTTTTGAAAGCTCAAGATGAGCATGGACTTCACTCACCTTTTGTATTTGACTTGTACCTTCAAATCATCAAGCAAGATACAAAAACCGCTTCCTTTGAACCAATTGAAGCCATTCGCCAAACGATGCTTCACAGCCAAGAAACCCTCCAAATCACTGATTATGGCGCAGGTTCTCGGGTCAATACTTCCTCTACCCGACAAGTAAAAGACATTGCCCAGCATTCTAAAAAATCGGCGCGATTGGCGCGGTTGTTCTATCGCCTCATTCAGCGTTTTGAGTATAATTCTATTTTTGATTTAGGCACGTCACTTGGCCTTACCACTCTGTATATGGCGCAAGCCAATCTTTCAGCCCAAATTACCACCTTTGAAGGCTGCCCCGAAACGGCAAGCGTTGCGCAACAAAATTTTAAGACCTGGGCCAACCGCGCATTGTCTCCTCAACACCCCCTGCCTATTCAGACGGTTGTAGGGAATTTGGACGAGACACTTCCCAAAGCCGTTGAAAACGCACAACGCCTTGATTTTGTCTTTTTTGACGCCAATCATCGCTACGAACCTACAGTAAGATACTTTGAAACCTGCCTTACCAAAGCGCACAACGATAGTCTCTTCGTTTTTGACGACATTCATTGGTCGCCCGAAATGGAACAAGCCTGGGAATACATCAAAGCCCACCCTTCCGTTTCAGCGACCATCGACCTGTTTGCGGTAGGTTTGGTGTTTTTTCGGCAACAACAACCAAAACAGCATTTCGTGCTTCGTTGGCCTTTTTGGAAGTAAAAACAAATGGGCAAAAGGCAAGTTTACAAATAGCATTCTAAAGCGCGACAAACTCTACTCGGCGATTTCTTTTGCGATTTTCTTCCGACGTATTGGGGGCAATTGGGTCAAGGGGACCTCGGCCGCGACTCTCTAGGCGGTCGCCACTGATGCCCTTTGTTTTTAAATATTCTACCACCGCTTGACAGCGTTCTCGCGAGAGCTTTACATTCAAGTCAAAATCTCCTGCATTATCGGTATGTCCCCGAATTTCGATACGTGCCGCTGGATTTTTTTGCAAAATCGCGACCAGTTCATCCAATTGTGGCGCCGACTCGGGGCGTAGTACGGGACTACTTTGGTCAAAATAAATATTATTTAGCGTAATGACCTTCCCTTTCACCAACTCGCTGAAAGGCGATGGTGCTGGTGGTTTAGGCGGTTCTTTAGAAAATACCGACGTTCTAGGTGGTTCGTTGGTCGCAGCAGTAGCCTTAGGAGCAGCGGGGGGGGGCGTGGTCGCTACCGCAGGAGGGGGCGTAGGGGTTGGCGCGGGTGGTGCAGGAGCAGCAGCTGCGGCCGTTTTATCCAATCGGTAAGTTAGTTCGTACGATTTACCAGTAAGGGCTGTTTCTATCGTTATTTTTTTGGTATCAGGAGTGAATCCTTTCGCCGATGCCTCCACTTCCAGTTGCTCTTCGGCATCGTAGGTCAGTTCAGTAAAACCATCTTTTAGAGCCATAAACTCAACGTCATTATTGCTTTTGGTACGTACATTGAGAATACTTCCGATAATGGGACGGTCAGTCGCTTTGTCTAACACCCTAATTTTCAGTACTGATGGCTTTATTTTTTGAAGCTCAAACCCCAACACTCGGTCGTGCTTGATGTCATTGATATTGGCCGAAGCCTCGGTATATCCTTTGGCCGTCACGTAGATGCTAACGACGGTATTGGGCAAGACATTGATGGAAAAATTTTTATCCGTGCTGTTAAATTTAGGCTCAAACTCCTGACCTGTTTTGGCATCTTTGGTTTTCAATTTAACCCGTGTAAGCAGCGCATTTGTTTCCACGTCTCGAATCGCAAAGGTCACTTTAATCAACCCCGACTGTTTTTCTGAATCAACAATCTGAGCATCTCTAACTTTTAATTCCCCTTTGTTATTCTCCAGCGTTGACTTTACGACCGTTTCTTTGGTCTTCTTAGGTTTGACCGTATCAGCAACGGTCAGCGAAATCTCCTCTTTTTTGGTAAAATAACGGGTTGGGAGAGCAAATGAACCCCATGCTTCTCCTACACACACCCCCACTAAAAGCAACATCGTCTTCATATAGGCCAAATATCGGGCTTATTTTTTGTTCATCAAACAGTTTTTTAACACGGTTTTAGTAGCAAATTACCGTCTATCGTGGCTTACGATTTGATAGTCAGATATTCTTGTTTTATTTTGCAAATCAATAGTTAGTAAGCCAACTTGTGTTTCTAGGTCTATAGTAAACGATAAAAATGACTCACCCATCTGATTCCCGTGCTTATTTTTTTAAAATCGACACCACCATTAAAAAAATCAGGAACGTCCTACAAAAGCGTTTTAATGAAGCTGGCTTTGACCTGACAGTGGACCAATGGGTGCTCATCGACCACGTGGCTCGAAACGAAGGAATCAGCCAAAATACCCTTGCCGAGCTTACCACCAAAGATGCCCCCACCGTTACTCGGATTCTGGATTTGCTCGTTAAAAAAGATTTGGTCGAACGGCGCATGTCGGAAGAAGACCGTCGGAAATTTAATATTTATTTAAAACCCGAAGGCCAAAAGACCTTTGAAACGGTATTGCCTGTCGTCAAAGAGATACGTCGGCAAGGCTGGGGACAGCTTAGTGAAGAAGATTACGGGCATTTTGTTCGGATTATGGACTCGATTTATCAAAATTTTAGCGATTAAGCACTGGCCTTTTCGTCGAAAAAATCCCCTTTTCTAGCATTATTTATTACCAGTTAGTACCTGTTTAACCCCTTAAATCGTCTGCTCAAAATAAGGATTTGATATTTTTTACATAAAACCCTCCTATATTTGAAGGCAGAATTGGGACCAAACACACCCTCCATGTCAAAAAACTTAGTAATAGTAGAGTCGCCGGCTAAGGCCAAAACCATTGAAGGATACCTCGGGAAAGACTTCACCGTCAAGTCCAGTTTTGGGCACGTGCGTGACTTACCCGATAAAGATTTAGGGGTAGATGTCAAAAATGGTTTCCAACCCCTCTACGAAGTATCGCCTGATAAAACCAAAGTTATCAACGAGTTGAAAAAGCTTGCCAAGTCTTCTGAAGAAGTATGGCTCGCTACCGACGACGACCGTGAAGGAGAAGCCATTTCGTGGCACCTCAAAGAAGCATTAGGCTTGTCTGATGGCACCAAGCGGATCGTTTTTAGGGAAATTACCAAAACCGCCCTACAAAAAGCGATTCAAAGTCCACGTTCGATAGACATGGATTTGGTCAACGCCCAGCAAGCACGTCGTATTCTCGACCGCCTGGTGGGTTATGAGCTTTCGCCTGTCTTGTGGCGTAAAATCAAAATCGGCAACAACAGCGCCCTTTCTGCGGGACGGGTGCAGTCGGTGGCCGTACGCCTCATCGTAGAACGCGAGCGAGAAGTGGATGCCCACGAGTCGAAGTCCACCTATAAAGTAACGGCACGTTTCGATTTGGCAGGGGGCAAAGTATTGGAAGCCGAACTTCCTAAAAACTTTGAAACCGAAGCCCAAGCACGCGCATTCTTGGAAAAATGTAAAGGAGCTACGTTTAGCATCCGTAACTTGGAAGTTAAACCTGCCAAAAAATCACCTGCTCCACCATTTACGACCTCTACCTTGCAACAAGAGGCTTCGCGTAAGTTGAGTTTTTCGGTGGCCCAAACCATGACGGTAGCTCAAAAACTTTACGAAGCAGGTAAAATCTCGTACATGCGTACGGACTCTACCAACTTATCGGAAGAGGCACTCCAAAAAGCAAAAGACCAAATTACGACCGAATACGGCGACAAATATCACCAACAGCGGGTTTTCAAGACCAAATCGGAATCGGCACAGGAAGCCCACGAAGCCATTCGTCCGACCAATTTTGGAGAACTTAAAGCCAGTAGCGACCGCAACGAACAACGCCTCTATGAGTTGATTTGGAAACGTGCCATTGCGTCTCAAATGTCTGATGCGCAGCTGGAACGTACCATTGCGACCATTGGCATTTCGACTGCCTCGGAAGAACTCGTGGCCCAAGGAGAAGTTATTAAATTTGACGGTTTCTTAAAGGTATATCTGGAATCAAAAGACGACGAAGAAGAAGATACCAAAGGAATGCTTCCTCCGCTCAATATTGGGCAAGTGTTGGCCTTAAATATCCTTAAAGCAACGGAGAAATTTTCACGTCCAAAACCACGCTATACGGAAGCAAGTTTGGTGAAGCAACTCGAAGAAATGGGTATTGGCCGACCATCCACCTATGCGCCTACGCTTTCGACCATCATTCGCCGCGAATATGTGGTAAAGCAAGACAAAAAAGGGCAAGAACGCGAATACAATGAGCTTTCGCTCCGCAACGACCAGCTGACCGAAACCAAAGGCAAAGAGACGTTTGGGGCCGAAAAATCAAAACTGTTCCCTACCAACACAGGCATGGTGGTGAATGACTTTTTGGTGGACTTATTCCCTGATGTCGTTGATTTTTCTTTTACGGCCAATGTCGAAAAAGAATTTGACGAAATTGCCGAAGGTAAACTGTCGTGGCAACAAATGATTGATGGTTTCTACCAAGGTTTTCACCAAAAAATCGGGGATGTAGAAGGCTCAAACATTGTTAAGAAAAATACAGTTCACGACCTAGGAATCGACCCTAAAAGCGGGAAGCCAGTCTCGGCACGGATCGGCAAATTTGGCCCATACGTTCAGATTGGAGAAAACATCGAGGGTGAACCCAAACCGCAATACGCCAACCTCAAAAAAGGGCAGTTGGTAGAAACTATTTCGCTCGAAGAAGCACTCGAACTCTTTGCCCTACCGCGGGAGGTTGGGTTCTTTGAAGACAAACCGATGATTGTGGGGGTTGGAAAATACGGGCCTTACGTAAAACACGACGATAAGTTTTATTCGCTCGACCGCAACGACGACCCTTATACCGTAGGCGAAGAGGCGTGTGTAATGGCCATTAAGCTCAAACGCGGCGACCTTGCCAACGAAGGCGAAGGACTCGGAGAGCTTGAAGGCAAACCGATGACAACAGGCACAGGAAGATACGGGCCGTTTATTAAGCACGATGACAAGTATTACTCATTGCCCAAAGGCTCAAGTTTACAGCGCCTCACTCGCGAAGAAGCACTGGAAATCATCCAGAAAAAGCGGGAAGCAGAAAGTAATAAAATCATCAGAGAATTTCCCGAGAATACAACGGTGAAAGTGCTTCGTGGCCCTTACGGCCCATACATTGCCGTTGGAAAACGTAACATTAAAATACCAAAAGATACCGACCCAACGACGCTAACCCTCGAAGACTGCTTAAAGTTGGCAGGAAGCTAAGGCGAGTTTAGGTAGGTTTAAAAAAGTACGGGGTTGTCTCAAAAGTAAAAGTTTACAAAATATTCTTTGGTTTCAACCTCATCCCAACCCTTCTCCTTTCTGGAGAAGGGCTCTAAAAGTCCCCCTCTACTGAAAGGAGAGGGGGATTTAGGGGGTGAGGTTGAACAGAGACCGAAGATAATTTGGTGATACTAGACTTTTGAGACAGCCTCTTTTTTATTAAAAAATTCTTTTGAGCGTGTCTTAAAATCTCCAAAAAAACAAGTAGTTTTCACTCCAAATTGTGTTATTAACTTACTCACAATCAATACCCATACTAAACTACTTACCATCATGGATCAACGCATTATTAACCTCTTCGACGAGTACACCCACAAACCCCTCAAGCGCGAAGATTTCTTTCAACGTCTTACTTCCCTCACGGGTAGCACCGCCGCTGCCATGGCCGTTTTGCCTCTTTTGGAGGTCAACTATGCCAATGCAATGACGGTCAAACGCAACGATGAGCGTCTTACGACCGAGTACGTTACTTATCCAGGGGAAGAAACCCAAATGAAGGGCTACTTGGCTCGTCCTGCGGGAACTGGCAAATACCCTGCCGTGGTGGTCATTCACGAAAACCGTGGGCTTAACCCTCACATCGAAGATGTAGCTCGCCGTGTGGCTTTGGCGGGTTTTATTGCCTTAGCACCCGATGCGCTATCGCCCTTTGGAGGAACACCCAACGGAGACGACGAAAAAGCCCGTTCCTATTTTGGACAACTCGACGCAAAGAAAAACCTCAGTAATTTCATCAAAGCTTTTGATTACTTAAAAGGCCGCGCCGATTGTACGGGCAAAACTGGCTGTGTTGGGTTCTGTTGGGGCGGCGCCATGGCCAATCAGCTCGCCGTAAACGTGCCTTCACTCAACGCTGCCGTCGCTTACTACGGACGCCAAGCCGAAGCAGCCGATGTCCCTAAAATCAAGGCGTCGTTGATGCTCCACTACGGCGGTCTCGACGAGCGCGTTAATGCGGGTATTCCTGCCTATGAAGAAGCCCTCAAAAAAGCAGGTACTGACTACCAAATTTTTGTGTATGAAGGTGCCCAACACGCTTTCAACAACGATACAGCGCCTACCCGCTACAACGAGGCCGTGGCCAAACAAGCTTGGGAACGGACAATTGGGTTGTTTAACAAAAAACTGAAATAAATTTCAAAAAATCGGGGTTGTAAGCAACCCCTGTCATAGGAGGTTGTGAGCAACCTCCCGCACAGTGAAGAGCAACCTTCTGCCCAGTAGTTGGTGAGCAGCCTCCCGTACGGTGGAGGAGGTTGCTCACAACCTCCTCTATCACAAGCAAAAGCCCCTCCGATTGCTCGGTAGGGGCTTTTTTCTAACGATATGGATATAATCAAAAAGCTGTCCTAACCACCACGGCGTCCACCCATGCCGCCTCCACCACCTTGGCCACCGCCATCGTTGGAGTTATCACCGCCTTGTTTCGAGTCGTCGTTGTTTACGCTTTTCTTACGTTGGAAGAAGTTGCCATCAAATGACATCTTACCAAAACGCTTGCGGAACGTGATACGGAAACCACGGTTGTACATGTAGTTAACTTGCTCCTGAGTAAATACGTTACCCGGTGTGCTGCTGCTTAAATTAGTACGCTGTTTGAAGGCATTTTGCAAGAAGTTCTCAGCTCCAAAGCCAAGGCTTGCTTGTTTCTTTTTAAATTCTTTCAAGATGTTGAAGCTATATCCCATAAATCCACCTTGCGTTCCTTGCAACTGAATTTCACGCGCACGGCCAAATCCGAACAACTGAGCGCTCCAGTCTTTACCCAATTGGTATTGCACTTGCCCAAAAAGGTTAAATGTCCAGTTTTGGTTACTGATACCCAACGCAGGGCTGTTCAACATGATATAACGCACATCGAAGTTACCATTGATGGTCAATCCACGGGCTGGTTTTACCATCGCAAAAACGTTAAGTCCATACGCACGGTTGCTTCCGATGTTTTGGAAAGTCGTTAATAGAGTATTATTACCAACGACGACCGTTCCAGTATTTACCCCTTGTGCTAAGGTCAGTTGGTTGAACAACTCTTGGCCACCGCGATAACGAACAGTCTCAATTGAATTGTCGGTCATACGGGTATAAGCCGAGAAGTTCAAGGTCGTTGTTTTGAAGAACGTACTCAAGTTTACTTCAAAGTTGTTAGTGTATTCAGGATTCAAGTTCGGGTTACCAAACGAGATATTGAATGGATCACTTTGTGAAACGTTAGGATTCAAGAACTGAATCGAAGGACGCTGAATACGACGGTTGTAGCTAAAACGGATTGTTTTTCCACCTCTCAAGCTTTTCGATATCGTCAAGCTTGGAATCAATGAGCCAAAATCAGGCAAGTTTGTTTCGGGAGCATCTTGGTACTTAGCAGCCAATTGCGTGTATTCGTAACGAAGACCAGGTTTGAAGCCCCATTTATTTTTTGTTTGAAACAAGAAAGACAAATAACCTGAATACACATTTTGGTCGTAGCTAAATACGTTGGTACGAAGCGGATTGGCTTTCAATATACCTGTTCCTGTGCTGTCGTAGTTGAAACGGAAATCACTTTCGATGTGGCGCAAAATCATTTTAGCCCCTGTTTCGATTTGTACGTATTGGCTCAACGGGTCTTGGTAGTCAATTTGTACCGTGCGTTCTTGCGTCTTGCTTTTGTTGGGGTTGCTTTCGCGGTAAGTGATTTCTCCTACTGACAATCCTTGGTAAAGGTCACGCGTGTAGCTATTGTCACCTGCATTTTGGCTAAACTGTGCCAAAACACTAAACTCTTTTCCTTCTTTCTCAAACTTGCGGGTATAGTCCAAGTTGAGGTCTAAGTTGTTTCCCAAGTTTTTGGTATTAATTTCGTTACCAAACGTTGGCGTTTTTACGCTATTAATGAAGCTATACGACTGCTGAGTGTTATCAAGGTTAAACGCACGGCGGCTATTGCGGGCACTAAACGTAAGGCTATTTTTAGCGTCAATCGAGTAGTCTAAGCTCAACTGAACGTTTCCAAAACCACCCAACTGTTGTCCGTTATTTTCTTGACGTGTACGAAGTGTTTCACCGTTGGCAAGTTGGCGGCTGATGTCGATATAACCACCCGTTGGCGGGTACATCATACGTCCACCTGCATTGAGGCCAACCCCCAATTTCTTGGTCCGCAAGTTGATGTTTCCAAACAAGTTGCTTGAACGGTTACCACCTGCTATATCAACCGACCCTGTGATTCCTTGAAGGTTATTTTTCTTGGTAATGATATTGATAATACCTGCCGAACCTTCCGCGTCGTATTTTGCTGAAGGCGACGTGATTACTTCAATCGTTTTGATTTGGTCAGAAGGAATCATTTTCAACGCATCTGCTACGCTGTTGGCAACGATGGTCGAAGGCTTGCCATTGATAAGAACGCGAATGTTTTGGCTTCCACGCATCGACACGTTTCCGTCCAAGTCCACCGAAAGCATCGGCACTTTACGAAGTACGTCTCCCGCATCACCACCCGCGTTTGAAATGTCTTTTTCGGCATTATAGACCAAGCGATCCACTTTGTCTTCGATAAGGGCTTTTTCACCTTTTACCGTTACTTCGGTCAGCGTAAGTACATCTGGTGGAAGGCTTACATTGCCTAAGTTTTGCTCTTTTTGGCCTTTACCAATGGTCAATTTAGCAACTTCGGTGTTTTTGTAACCGATAAAACTTACCACAAATTTAAAATCACCATCGGGCACACTCTTTAACAAAAATGCTCCTTTCACGTCCGTTACTGTTCCATCAACAGGCTTTCCTGACTTTACATCAAAAATGGCCACAGTAGCATATTCCACTGGCTTGCCTGATACTGAGTCAACCACAATTCCTGAGATACGACCGTTCCCTTTAGGAAGATCAGGCAACGCTTTCTGTTGCTGATTCATTCCTCCCATTGAACCGTTGCGATCTCCTCCTCTTCCCATACCTCCACCGCCAAAGCCTCCTCCTCCTGGGAACTGAGCAGAAGCGGCGTAATTCATACCTAAAACGGCTGTTAGAATGTAAAATATTCTCTTCATTGTTGTATTTATAAAAGGTCTGTCTATGTATTAGACAATAATTCAAGTACAAATGTTGCTGACTCTCTGTTAGTATTCAGAGAAAAACGACCAAATGCAAGGTCTGGACGACTAAATGGGGGTAAATTATAGACGAACTATTAGTCAAATAGCGGCCAATTGAGACCAAAGCCCAAAGAGCGCCCCACAACGGGATAAAGCGGAGTAGAGAAATAACCACGGTTAAAAGGCCCTTGAAAGCCTTGACCCGCGTTGGCCATTTTGAGAAATAAACGCACACGATTGATACGGGCATTCACAAAAAATTCAGTGTAAACCACACCTTCCGCTTTTGTTGAGTTTTGAAGATGGAATTGTTGCGTTAGCGGCATGTATGTATC
Organism: Runella limosa DSM 17973; assembly: GCF_000482465.1. GTDB lineage: Bacteria > Bacteroidota > Bacteroidia > Cytophagales > Spirosomataceae > Runella > Runella limosa. Next base: position 13,926 of record NZ_KI519427.1, on the reverse strand, counting down.
CGCATAATACGTTGATTTATAGTGAATTTCCGCCCCTAATTGCAAGAATAATACTTTATAATAAACGAAGTCAAAAGTAGCTCTAAAGTTGGCCATGAAGCGGGGAATCCGCAGTACGTTGTCGTTCGACACAAGTGTATAGTAAGTTTGACTCAAAAACTGAAATTTCCCTGGTTTCCATTGCGTCAATGCCCCAACCTTTATTACACTAAAGGGAGACGTAAATTGTCGTGCCACCGCCGCCGTATCATAATAAATATAATTGCTAATTAAATGATAATCAAGGCGTGGGCTGAAATGCACTTTTTTGGCCGCTAGATTAAGTTGGCCATAAATGTTATTAGAATTGACTAATCTCGACGTATTTTCCCACTTTAGGTGATTACTGGTGTACATCAATTGAAGCATCGTCGGCGATGAAAGCACCGAATAATACCCCGCCGTAAACCACTTACTGACAATCTCACCTTTTATTTTAAAATCCCGCCCCAACGAATACTCAAATTCGGCCGTAGCGCGCTGTGTACTGTCTTTGAGGTAATACGCTAACCAAAGCCCTACAAAGTTTTCAAAGCGATTCAACTTGTACGTTGCGTTCGTAGAATCCGACAAGTTGTACGTGCCATTCATCGACAAAATTCGTTGACGATAGTGCGCCCGATAGTTAAACCCTTGGTAGCGCCCCTTGATACCAAACTTATTTTCAAACAACCTAAACCGCACCTTTTGAAGCGTATTTGTATTGCTATAGTAATAATTAGGGTAAAAATTATTGGCTTGAGCTTGTGACAGGTCAGTATCAACGTACTGATCTATCGTTCTTTTATAATCAAACACATGATATACCTGAAAACCTTGCGCCAATACGTATTGCTGGTAAATATGCCAATTGTTACGGCGTTCCCACGATTGAGCCGTTTTTAGAATTGCCGAAGGGTTGTTGTATTCTATCGTCCCATCTGACCGAAAATTCAGTGTATCCGACGACATCCCACCTTGCTCGTATGCGCTGTGATTCAGGTGGTTAAACTGCCCCATTAGCAGATATTTCTCATCTTTGGAACGATAATTTCCGTGAAAAACAAAGGCCCAGTTTTGCGTCAAGTTGTTTTGGGAATCACTGGTCCCACTGGTGCCGAAGTACTTGTTGGTTGTAAAACGCTGGGCGTTGATGCCCAAATTGAGGCGAGGCGTAATGTTTTGGCTATGGTCAAAACGGGCGATATTTTGCCCTAAACCACCCAGTGCTAAATACAGATTGGTGTAAGGCGATTTGGTATCGTAGTATTTTACATCCTGAATGGCATACGCGTACGGAGTATAAGCGTCATAGCCAAACTGCGTCCCAATCTGCTCCACAGGACGGTAAAAGAGGGAACGAGAAGCCGTTCCCAAATTTCCCAAATCGACCAGCTGAAAATCGGCCCGCTGGACGAAATTATAGCGATGAAAACCGTCATAAGACGTATCTATGGCATAGAGCGTCTTGCGGTTGTTGAAGACATCTTCTTCCAAAAAATAGCGCGACGTATGCGGCCCATAAATCATTTTGGTCGAATCGTCGAGTTTGACTTGTCCACCTTGACCTAAGCCACCTCCTCCGCCGCCGCCAAACGACCCATTTCCTGGCATACGAATTTGGCCGTAGCTTACTGCCGACCAAATGCTACAAACGATGATGAATAACCACTTTTTCACACCGCAAAGTTAGCATAAGTTTCTGCTCAATGCGTTTTCAAAAAGGATTTAAGAAAATTTAACCAATCAAAAATTAATCTGGCAGTATCTTTACCATGATGTCTTTGTACATCACTTTGCTTTTGGGGTCGTGGGCTTGGAGCGCAAAGGTACCACTGCTGATTTTACGCCCTTCTTCGATTTTCTGACCTACTTCATCGGGTTCGGTATAATCCATCACCGTCTTGTCGTTGATTTTGACCCGAATACGCTTGCCTTCGACGATGATGTGCTCAGTGTACCATTCGTTATCGTTGACAAATACATCTTTCAAATCTTGAATTCCATACACACTTCCCGTGCGGCGCCAGTCAGAATGGGAATTATTTACTTGAATTTCGTATCCTTTGGAAGGCCAGCCTTTTTCTTGGTATTTGGTGTGAATATACATACCAGAATTGGCACTTGGGAAGGTCATTACTTGGGCTTTGTATTCAAAATTTTTGAAGTCGTGGCCGTTGATTTCGCCGTCGTAAAACAAGTGACCGCGTGGGCCATTGACCACAATAGCGCCGTCTTCAACTTTGAATGAAGCCGCGTTTTCGCCTACTTTCCAGCCTGCCAATGATTTTCCGTCAAAAAGTGAAATCCATTTTCCTGTTTTTGCTTTTTGGGCAAACCCAGCCGTCGCCAAAAAGAGTAGTGCGACAAGACTAACCGTTTTTTTCATCTGTGTTATGGATATAAAGGTTTAAAACTGTATAAGGATGTCGAGGGGTTATTACTACTTTTGTTGTGTCAATTCTTTTTGTCAACCATCGTAATTTTAACTTGTTTTGATTGAGCAACTACTTCTTCGTCATGACTTTGCACCTGTGGTTCCTTTTCAGTGGTCGAAAGGCAATTACCTTGTGCTTGATTTTACGGACAACAATCCCGACCTAGCCACCATCGATTTACAAAACAGTGAAGCCTTCTCTGACTATGTTTTTGGAAAGCTGCAACAAGCCAAAGTGGTGGTAGGCATAGGTGGGTACAACGAGCACCGCACGATTTACCGCCGCAGTGCGCATTTCCAACAAACCGACGAACCGCGTTGTATTCACTTGGGCATTGACATTTGGGCCTCGGCTGGTACACCCGTTTTTGCTCCACTCGACGGCAAGGTGCATAGTTTTGCCAATAATGATAACTTTGGTGACTATGGCCCAACAATTATTTTGGAACACCAACTTGAAGGAACGACTTTCTATTCGTTGTACGGCCACCTCAGCGAAGAGTCGCTGCGAGGGCTGTATGAAGGCAAGGTCATTGAAGAAGGGGAACGTTTTGCCAGTTTTGGCAATTATCCTATCAACGGCGACTGGCCGCCTCACCTTCATTTTCAGCTAATGACAGCTACGCTTGGCCTCAAAGGCGACTTTCCTGGCGTATGTTCATTGGCAGAACGAGAAAAGTTTTTGCAACTTTGTCCCAATCCGAATCTTATTTTGAAAATCGAAGAACTGTAATAGGGAGTGTCGAGGGTCGAGTGCAGACGGGGTCGCCCGAGCAATGTCGAATGTGGGGAGAATTGCTCTCGTGGGAAGGGTTGCTAATGTGGGGAGGGTTGCTCTTGTGAAGAGGGTTGCTCACAACCCGACGAGCGCTGCGAATGTCGAGTGCAGAAGGTAGAATGTCGAATGTGGGGAGGGTTACTCTCGTGGGGAGGGTTGCTCACAACCCGACGAGGACGTATTGTCACCCCGACACTAGGAGGGGTCTATAGCCTTAGATTCCTCGAAATGATAACAGAAACTAGAAAAAAGTAAATATAACTATGGGAAATCGTCGTTTGCGAATGGGACAGTATAACCGCTTGAAGGTTATTAAGCAGCTGGATTTTGGAATTTATCTCGATGGCTACGAAGACGAGATTTTGGTTCCCAAACAGTACGTTCCAGCCGATATACAAATCGGGGATTTTTTGGATGTCTTTATCTATCGTGACTCCGAAGACCGTGCCATTGGTACTACACTTGAGCCCTACGGAACGGTAGGCGAGTTTGTGTATTTGACGGTTACAATGGTCACTTCGTTGGGCGTTTTTATGGATTGGGGACTTCCTAAAGACCTTTTTATTCCGTTCAAACAACAACGGGATAACATGCTCGTGGGTAAAAGTTTCTTGATTTTTATCCACCTCGATACCAAAACCGACCGTATTGTGGGTTCGGCTAAAATTGAACGTTTTTTGGAAGAAGATATTTCGGAACTGTCGGAAGGGATGCAAGTCGATCTTTTGCCCTACGAATACACCGACATGGGTATCAAAGCCCTTATCAACCAGCGGCATCTGGGGGTTTTGTACCGCGACGAGGTTTTCAAAAACATCGAATTAGGAAAGCCTACGGTAGGGTACATCAAGAAAATCAGGGAAGATCAAAAGATTGATTTGGCACTGTTAGAGCAGTCATACAACCGCATTGAAGGTAGTAAAAGTGACCTCTACACCCAACTCCAAGAAGCCCAAGGATTTTTGCCTTTTACGGACAAATCAGCCCCCGAATTGATTTATAAAACCTTCGGAATGTCGAAAAAAGACTTCAAAAAAGCCGTGGGTGGATTGCTCAAAGAACGTAAAATTGAGCTAAAAGACGACGGAATGTACTTGCTGTAAAGCAAAAAGAGCGTGGCCATAGGTCACGCTCTTTTTCACTAATTTCTATTGTTTACCCCAATAGATGTCTTTATATTCAAACGGGAATGTCAGCGTTAATAGGTAGCTACCACCCTAAAGACGCACCTACTGAGGAAAAGGTTGGAATCGTTTTCAATTATTTTTCACTTTCTTTCATTTTTTTCAAATCTTCCTTCTGATCGTCGCGCAAAGTAGGGTATTTGATGCCTAATTGTTCCAAATACGTCTTGTACTTGGTAGGGTCATAATAATACTTCGACAACTCAGGTTTGAATTTCTCCATGATGTTGCGATTCAAATACACCGCAGGTACTTCTTTGGGCGAAATCAACGGCTCATACTTCTGATCTTTGGTTTGCTCGTTGCGATAATACTCCCATGCTTCTTTAATAATTTCGGGTTTCAGCAACATATCAATCAAGGTCATCGCTTCGGCTTTGGCTCCGTACACCACGCCTTTGTGCGCAATCGGCGTCGCCATTGAAATAGCGTTCGACCAGTGGTGACCTGGCAAGCCAGGAATGTTGGAAGGGTAGCGCAGCACAATGGTTGGCAACGACCACGAAATATCCGCAATGTCGTCGGAGCCACCACCTACCGACATGGCCTGTCCACCCATCATGCGCGTGGGTGAATCCGCAGGCAAACTTAACGTGTCGAGTTTTGTGGCCAATCCTGAAATTTTCGGCGCTTCAAGTTCTTTTTGGGATGCTTTTGCCAACATTTGATCTTCTTCCGACCACGTAGGTAATCCTACTTTTTTGATGTTTTGGTACATCGCTTCCGCAATTGGCTTATTGAAGTGCCCAGGCCAAGCCGACCCCAAAATTTCGTAGGTAAACTTCGTATCAGTCATCAAAGCCGCACCTTCCGCGATTTTCACGCCGATGTCAAACAGTTTTTTGATTTTAGGATAAGAACGCTCGCGGAAATAATACCAAACCGCCGCTTTAGATGGCACAACGTTGGGCTGATCGCCCCCATCTGGAATGACATAATGCGAGCGCTGCGTTACTTCCAAGTGCTCACGACGAAAGTTCCAACCTACGTTCATCAATTCGACCGCATCCAAGGCGCTACGACCGCGCCACGGTGCACCCGCAGCATGGGCAGCCGCCCCTTCAAAATTGAAACGAACCGACACCAAACCGTTGTTGCCTGCATCGCCGTAAGAAACGCCCAAATTGTTAGCTACGTGCGTAAAAATGCAGGCATCCACATCTTTGAAATACCCATCACGCACATAAAATGCCTTCGCTCCTACCAATTCTTCGGCTACGCCAGGCCACAACACCAACGTGCCTGGGATTTTCTCACGTTCCATGATTTCTTTCACGGCCAACGCCGAAATTATATTGAGTGCCTGCCCCGAGTTGTGCCCTTCACCGTGGCCTGGTGCTCCTACCACGATGGGATCTTGATAAGCTACCCCAGGTTTTTGGGAGGCTTTGGGAATGCAGTCAACGTCCGAGCCAATCGCGATAATGGGCTTACCACTGCCCCATTTTGCCAGCCAAGCCGTAGGCATATTGGCAATACCCCGCTCGATAGTAAATCCATTTTTTTGAAGCAGTTCGGTCAAATAACGCGCACTTTCGACCTCTTGAAACCCTAATTCAGAGAAGCTAAACAGCATGTCGTTGATTTGTTGTCCCAATTCAGCACGTTTTTCAACGCCTGAGACGGCTTCTTGTTTGAGTTTTTCGAGGCGAGCCTGTTCGGGGGTGAGCTTGGGCGCTTTTTTGGATTGGGCAAAACTAACGATGCCTAATCCCACCAAAAGCACTGCGGTGTAGAGCGTTTTTTTCATAGTTTGGGTTAAGAAAAAGTGTAACTTACCCAAATGTAGGAAAAAACGCTCATTTTGGCCTATTTTGCCCTTAAAAGTAATTTTTAGCGGGTAGTTTTTAGTGCAATTCCCCCGTCGTATCCTTCAATAAGCGTCGCGTATTGTTCTTCAAATTTGGATTTACGGTCACTTTTTTTCCACGAAACCGCTGAGTAAAATTTACCTTCGTAACGATTGATTTCTTCCTCCTGCACGGGTCTGCCGTCCAACATATAAATCAGCCTAGCATTTTTTTCAAAACCCGAAAAAAATGGTTGATTATACACAAACCCTCGCACGACAATCATCATCACCTCATTGCCCTCATTGTTTTTAAGAAAACGCTTGCTCAATCGTTTATTCGTCCTATTCAATATTTTTCTTATGTTTTCTACAGCCAACATTCGTTCTTGTTCCGTTTTGAAAAAGCAATCATCAATCGTCTTTATATCCACCACTCCGTCCACTGCCCGAATTCCGTATTTTAAAATGGCTTTAGAGTCATTAGGTTTTACTATGTAAGTCATCCCAAATTTACTTGGATCAACGCGCGTCAGGACACTTGCTGGAAATTCTTCTCCATTGATAAAAACTAACGGATTTTCGCCCAATTCATTTGCTGGTAAAAAAGTACGTATGGTATCTGCAGGCCCTCCTGAGCGAAGCGATAATTTCTTATCAAGCTTGGGAGCTGGAACTTTTTTGAAATCAAACGCTTTTCTCTCTATCCACACAATTTTTTCATTTTTCACCTCTAGTTTGTGTTTCTTTACAAACGCAGAATATCTATTATACTCAGGCTCAAGTATATCTACTTTTTTTATGTGAGATGGCTTCAGCGACTTTACCACATCCTCTTGCACCTTTATACCATCCAAATAATAAATCGGGAATTTGCCCATTCCCACTACCAAACCTGTTGCTGCTGTGCCCTCACCACCTCGAGCAAAAACCAACATTTCTTTTGGCCCATCTGCTTTTGATGTAATCTCAGCCCGTTTGAAGAACATATCCTTTGAGCGCATCTCTTGCACAATCTTGTTAAATTCTTCAAATGAATTTTCATCAGGAAGCGTTTCTTTTTGAGCCGTTTCTTCAGGAGCAAAAGGCGTTAAACGTTCTTGCTTCTTCATCGCTTCAGTCCGTTCCGTAGCTAAATTCTTGTCATGCACCCTCAACGGGTATGCTTTCACAGACATTTCTTTTACCTTTTTAGGCGCTTCAGGCTTTTCGTTGTACACGAGCACTTCTTTACGCGGCGCAAAGGCCAAAACTCCCGCTACTCCCAGCGGTAATCCAAAAGCATACAATAGTTTTTTCATGGCAGAAGTTGGTTTTTGAAATAAAAAGTGAATACGATTTGTGACAGGATGTTTTCCAAATGAATGCACTAGCGGATGCGAAGATTGGGTCGCCAATTTCAAAATCAAATGAGCGTAGGTTTTGGCACCAACGTAGCTTACCAACTGTTCATCTACCTCATATTCATGAACTTCGGCAAGTGATTTTTTATAAAAATACACAACGGGATTGAACCATAAAATCACTTTACAGAGCTCAATCAGCAGCACATCTACTGAATGAAATAGCCGAGCATGGGTTTGCTCATGCAACAACACTTGTTGGGCTTCATCGTCGCTCAATGCTTCTGAATTCATAAAAATAATCCCGAAAAACGAGGCCGCCGTAAATGATTCCGACACTTCTACCCAGTCTTTGTGGGAGGCGTTTTGTCGTTTTCTGCTCAAACGTACTATCTCCCAAAGTCGTCGTGCTAATGCCAACAAGGATACCAAAAGACCCATAACGTACCCCCCTATACTCCCTTGTTCCCACGTCAGCATCACTAACCAATCCTTCTTTTCAGGGATAGACTCCACCTCTCTTAATTTACTGTTAATCAGCTGACTAGATTCTCCATCCAACGACTGGGCGCTTTGCTCAAAAACCTCACTTTGTGGTGAAGTGACAGATTCTTGCGCTACGGGAACGACCTCTACGATTCGCTTTTGCTCTATTTCTACCCACGGAATCATAAAGCTCAACCCTAAAGTCAGCAGCAGGTAAATCCGATTGAGGCGATGAAAAGTAAACCGTCGGAGTAGAAAATAGTACAACCCATAAAACAGCCCCAAACAGGCCGACACTTTGAGCAAATAGAGCAAGAGTAGCATCTTACTGGTTGTTTATAAATTGGCGAAGTCGTTCAATTTCAGCCGCATCCAACGTTTTGTCATTGACCATAAACGACAACAAACTGGCGGGTGAGTTGTCAAAATAATTGGCCAATACCTTGTGAAAGGTTTGTTTTCCGTACGACTCTTTGGGGATAATAGGAAAATATTCGTACGTCTTTCCGTAGGCTTTGAACCCAACAAATCCTTTTTTTTCCAAAATACGAACGACCGAAGAAATCGTGTTGTAAGGTGGCTTAGGCTCGTCGTCGAGTCGCTCAATAATGTCTTTGACAAAGCATCGTTCCAAATCCCAAATGATTTGCATGATGCGCTCTTCTGTGCGTGTTAGTTCTTCCATGGCTCAAACTTGCACCTGATTTTTCAGTTATACAACTGTTTTATCAGTTTTATTTAAAAAAGTTTTCAATAACCTGAAATACGTATATTTGTCTATTGCCCTTCTAACTTCACTTCAAACCATTTACTTACTCGTATGAGACAACTTTTGCTTGCCTTTTTTATGGGCGTGACCCTGTGCCTTCATGCCCAAAACGGTTACTTTTTTCCCAACAAAAAATTTAATCCTTCGATACCCACCCCCGAACAGTTTTTGGGACACGCGATTGGCGATTACCAAACCCGCTACGACCGCTTGGTGGCTTATATGTACGAACTCGACCGTTTGTCGGAGCGTGTGCAGGTGAAAGTCATTGGAGAAACCTACGAAAAGCGACCTCATTTGGTGGTATTTTTCTCGTCGCCCGCCAACATGGCCAAGTTACCCGAATTACAAAACGAGCACCTAAAACTCACCGACCCCAACGCTCCCCTGCCTGACGTGGCCAAAATGCCCGTTTTTGTGCAGCTTGGCGCCAACGTACATGGCAACGAAACCTCGGGAGGAGAAGCCATGATTTTGGCGGCGTATTATTTCGCCGCTTGCGAAGACGAAGATGCCAGAAAGATGTTGGACGAATCGGTAGTTTTAATTGAACCCGTGCTCAACCCCGACGGTCGCGACCGTTTTGTGAGTTGGGTCAACCAACATCGCGGTACGCCTTTGGTGTCGGACAACAACGACCGCGAACACCTCGAAGTATGGCCAGGCGGCCGCACCAACCACTACTGGTTTGACCTCAACCGCGACTGGTACTTGGCCGTCCACGTCGAAAGTCAGAATCGCTTAAAGTTTTACCACCAGTGGCTGCCTAACGTCGTTACGGACCACCACGAAATGGGCACAGGATCGACCTTTTTCTTTGAACCTACCAAAGAAAACGCCGAAAACCCGCTCGTGCCGCAGTACGTTTATAAAACCCTCAACGGAAAATTTGCGAAGTACTACGAAAAAGCGTTGAACGCCATTGGATCGTTTTACTATACCAAAGAGTCATTTGATAACTTGTACCCTGGCTATGGCTCTAGCTACCCCGACATCCAAGGAGGACTTGGATTATTGTTTGAACAAGCAAGTTCGCGGGGGTTTGTGCAAGACAGCCCCAACGGCCCCGTTACCTTCGCGTTTACGGTACGTAACCAACTCGTATGTGCCTTGGCTACCTGCCAAGCTTCGGTGGACGAACGCCAAAATTTACTCAAATTCCAACGCGAGTTTTTTGCTTCCGCCATTTCAGAAGGCAATAAAAATCCCATCAAAGGCTACGTAGTAGGTGAAAGTGTGGACGCAACGCGCCTGCGACGTTTTACGCAAACGCTGTTGCATCACCGCATCGAATGTTACCAGCTTACTGACAACTTTACCATTGATGGAAAGGTGTATGAAAAAGGGAAAGCTCTCTTTGTTCCTACGGCTCAACCCCAATACCGCCTCGTGCAAAGTGTGTTTGAAAAACCAACCAAATTTGCCGACAGCCTTTTTTATGACGCATCTGCGTGGAATTTGCCGTTGGCGTTTGGATTGGCCCAAGGAGAAGTACGTACACCACTTACTAAAGGGGCTCGCATTGGAGATGAATTTGTAAAAAGCACGGTCATTGCTCCTACTAAATCACCGTACGCCTACCTGCTCGACTACTCCGACTTTATGGCCACCAAGGCACTGTATCGCCTTATCAGCCAAGGAATTTCGGTAAAAGTAGCTACCAAATCGTTTAAGATTGGCGACAAGAGCTATTCACACGGAGCGCTGATGATTCCCGTAGAAACCCAGCAGGGTATTTCGCCCGATGCGCTTTATGAAGCGGTAAAAGCCGCAGGACAGGAAGCAGGCGTTTCGTTCGTAGGTGTACCGACGGGTTACAGCCAAATGGGGGTCGATTTGGGGAGTAACACTTTCCAAAAAGTCTCAAAACCCGAAGCACTTATCGCCGTTGGACAGGGCGTAAACGGCAACGAAGTGGGTGAAGTATGGTATTGGCTCGATACACACGTTGGGATGCCCATTACGAAAGTGGACGTCGGTACGCTTCCACGGCTAAACCTCAGTAAGTACAACGTCATTGTGCTGGTTTCAGGACAATATGACCGTGCTCTTGCGCCTAAAATCAAGCAGTGGGTAGCCAACGGCGGCACGCTCATTACGCTCAAAACAGCTACCGAGTGGGCGATTAGGAGTGACATTGTCAAAGAAAAACTACGGGTAAACAGCAAAGCTGACTCCGCCGCCCTTGCCAAACGAGGTCGCATCAACTACGAAGATGCCGCTGCGACTGAAGGCTCAAAAAATACGGGAGGAACTATTTTTGAAGCTGATTTGGACATAACACATCCCATTGGTTTTGGGTATAAAAACCGCAAAATTGCCCTTTACCGCAACAATAATACCTTTTTAGAACCCTCAGCGAGTCCTTACAATACGGTTGTTCAATATTCCGACAAACCCTATTTGACGGGCTATGTACATCCTCAATCGTTGAAAAAAATCAGCAGTTCCGCCGCCGTTGTTGTAGCTCCTGAAGGCAGCGGACGCGTCATTCTTTTCTCCGATAACCCAAGTTTCCGAGGCATTTGGTACGGTACTGAGAAAATGCTTCTTAATGCCATATTTTTCGGCGCCAATATCAATAGTCCTAACCCAATGGGCGGCGAGAAAGAGGAATAGCGTGCGTCACCGTGCGTCAGGGTACTCATACCCTGACCTTTTTCGGCGATAACGGCGGAACCCGCTCCACAGTGCGTCAGGGTACTCATACCCTGACCTTTTTCGGCGATAGCGGCGGGGTAGAAGCAACCTCCTTCACAAACCAAATTAGAGTAAAATTAGCTCATTTTTGCTTTTGTATTCTATATTAGATTCACCTCTTAACGCCCAAAAATGATGCTTACTACGGAAGAAATTGAGTTTTTGGAGACCAACGGCTATCTCAATTTGGGGCAACTGTTATCGCCTGAGCAAGTGAAACAAGTCAATGACCGCCTCGCCGAGTTGATGGAGACCGAAGGCGAAAATGCGGGGGCCGAATTGGCCGAGTCGAAGTACATTCGCCATCCCAAAGAAGAAGGCGCCGACCGTCTCGCTGATTTGGTCAACAAAGGAGAAGTATTTGACGTTTTTTATACGCATCCGCGCGTTTTAGCTGGGATTGAAGCGGTGTTAGGACAGGAAATCAAGTTGTCGTCGCTGAACTACCGAGCGGCCAAGCCTGGCAAGGGACACCAAAAACTTCACGTCGATTGGCGCAACTCCGTTGCTGGAGGCGCTTATAAAGTTTGTAATAGCATTTGGTTGTTAGACGACTTTACACCTTCCAACGGCTCTACTCGCATTGTCCCGAAAACGCACAAATCAAGCCTTTTGCCCGACGAAGCCATGACTGACCCCAACGATAAACACCCCGATGAGATTCGTATCATTGCGCCTGCGGGCTCGGTGTTTATCTTTAACTCTCACGTTTGGCACGGCGGCACTACCAATCAAACGAACCAAGACCGCCGTAGTATTCATAGCTATTTCTGCACGAGAGAACAACCGCAGCAAATAGATCAGAAAAAGTACATTACCGAGGCTACCCTCCAGCGCATTGGAGAAAAAGGCAAGTATATTTTAGACGTTTAAGGAAACCCAAACCGCAAAAATTTAACCCACTATGTCAACCCCAAAAGTCCTCACTATCTCGGCGGATAAGATGAAGAAAACCTTGAAAAAGATTCTTCTTCAGCACCAGTTTCCCAACAAGAGAGCGGAGGAATGTGCCACGGTATTTACCCAAAATAGCGTTGATGGTATTTACACCCACGGTATCAATCGTTTCCCTCGTTTTGTTCAATACATCCAAAAAGGCTACATCGTCCCCGATGCGAAACCTACGATTGTGCATCGTTTTGGAGGTATTGAGCAATGGAACGGCAACTTAGGCGCAGGTCCTTCTAACGCTATTTTTGCCACAGAACGCGCCATGAAATTGGCCCAAAAACACGGAATTGGGTGCGTTGCGCTGGCTTATACCAACCACTGGATGCGCGGCGGGGCGTACGGTTGGCAAGCGGCAAAAGCTGGTTTTGCGTTCATCGGCTGGACCAACACCACCGCCAACATGCCCGCTTGGGGAGCCACCAACCCTAAATTAGGCAATAATCCCCTCGTTTTTGCCGCCCCTTACGGCGACGAAGCCATCGTGCTCGACATGGCTATGTCGCAGTATTCGTTTGGTGCAATGGAATTGGCCGTAATGAAAAATGAAAAACTTTCGGTGGTGGGTGGTTACGATAAAGACGGCAATCTCACCGACGAGCCTGATAAGATTTTGGAATCGTGGCGGTCACTGCCCGTCGGTTTTTGGAAGGGCGCGGGACTTTCGTTTTTGTTGGATGTCTTAGCCGCTACCTTAGCCAACGGACTAGCCACGCACGAAATCACGCAGAAGCCCGCCGAAATGGCTTCTTCTCAGATTTTTATTGCGCTTGATTTGTCGAAACTAAGCAACTTTTCAAGTATTTCTTCGACCATTGACGCCATTATTGAAGACTATAAAACCTCCGTTCCCATCAAAGCGCAAGGCAACGTAAGCTACCCCAGCGAGCGAGTATTAGCCACCCGACTCAAAAACAGTCAACAGGGAATTCCTGTACTGGAAAACGTCTGGAAAGAGGTGAACGGGTTTTTTTATAAAGATGTTATACTTAAAAACACATAGGGCACAGTAGAATCAACACATAGTAAATGTAGAAGAAAACCGCATTTCCCTTCTAATTGTTTTCTATGTAAAAACTCTTTGTGATCTATGTGTTTACCTTTGCCTACTTGGGCTTCCCTTGGAAATTACTTTTTCAAAAAATATTTTCAAAAAATCCACTCCAAGTTGAGTGGATTTTTTGGTTAAAAACTGTTGAATTATAAAAATAATACTATTTATGTCAACTAATATGAATCTTTTCTACGTTTTTCTAACGTATTAACACAGTTTAATAACCATCCTATTTTAAATAGAGCGGGTAATTTCTTGACGTTTCCTTTATTTTATGCAGCTAATAGAAATGTACTCTTTCCCTTTTTCCTTCTCTTTGCAACCTTAACGGCATTGGCAGTGTGAATTCCGAAAAATAGCCAAACTTCTTCAGTCTGAGGATTTTTAGCTTTTATCTTATCAAGCAAATAATGTTCTTTT
>NZ_KI519426.1:316631-318486 GCF_000482465.1 Runella limosa DSM 17973 | reverse complement strand
AGTCCTCCAACGAATCAGCCAATTTGATTAAAATAGGTACGTCTTTTTCATCTACTACATCATAATCAGCATAGTATATTTTGTTTAAATAGGGTTCTTTATAGCCTATAAAAACCGATGCACCCGAGTATGGTGTACTGGCAATAGGTAATAAACAGTCTGTATAAAAATAAGTATTTGAACCTTTTTCAATATCTTCTTTCAATATATTGAAATCAAAATCAATACGTGCAAGAGAATAAAATTCAAGAGCACAGTTTGCTTCAGATTCGCTTATTTGAAAATAAAGATTATTTTCATCTGTGAATCTAAGGCCGTTTGACTGCAATAAAACTTGTTTGTAACCATTAGGAATACTAATACCGTATTTTTCCTCTATTTTGGTTATTTCTTCAAAAGTAGCCTGCGGGCGTAACTCTGTTCTCTTTAATTTTTTAATATCCATATTAAAAACAGTTTTTAATAAATTTAATTGCTTCGGTTGGCGAAGGTAATCTCCCTATTATATCTTTCCCAAGGCTTGATTCTTTTATCAATGAATAGCCACCCAAATGTGCTACTTGGTTAACCTTTTCGGAAATTAACATCATTGTTCTGCTGTTTTAGTGATGGTATCATGTGTATATTGTTCCATGATTAAGCTAATTATGCTTTAATTTACCAAAAAAATCATCTAATGAATTCTCCAACAAATAAACTGGAAAACCATCTCCAGGCTCTCCCAACCAAAAAATTTTACCTATATTTTCACCATTAAAAGCAATACATATTTGATTTTGCCCTAAGTCAATAAAAGGAAGTAAATAATTGGAACAATAATCGTTTGTTTTATAATATTCATCTGCCCTTTTATTGCTTAAATAAGCACTTGTTAAGAATCCTAAATCATAGATAGATACAAAACCGATACTAAATGAATCATTGTAGTTATATTCATAACCTTCTGGTGGAATACCTCCATTTGCTATTGTATAAAATGTTCTTAATTCTGATGGAATTTTGATTCCCATCTCTTTTTCAGCACTTTCAATTTGAACTTCACTGACAGGAGGATTTAGTTTTACAAAATAATTCAATACATTGTTCATAATTAATTACAATTTAGTTTAACTGATGATGGGAACGAATTTTTAAGCCCTTTTTTTATAATTGCACTACCACCTAAATGTTCTAAATTAGGCTTATTGTTGGTGTTTAACATTGTTGGTACAAGTAACATATGTTGGCTATCTTGGTCATGATGCCAAGTATATGTTATTTTATCTCCAAAAATGTTATTTTGTCCATTAAATGTTGAAATATTTGCAAAAGGTGTACCAGTGAGTTTAGCTTTAAGTTCAGCATTTGCCCTTTTTGCATCGGTATTAAAATCTCCCGTAACATCAATAAGAACTTTACAGCTAATATTACCAACATTCTTTGTAAAGGATAGAAAATCTGGGAATCCCCAAGCATCAAAACAGACAACCGACTTTTTGAATTCTTTGATTATATCCGATATTTCTCTTTGGTCGGGTAATGTACTAAGTTCTACTCTTCGATAAGGTTTCATAAACCTCGACCAGTATCTGTCGTAGTGAAGTTTCAAATCAGCGTTTACGGGGGCGTTGAGATAATCCCCAAGGTTATGCGTAGTGTTCGGCAGAACACTGCGTACTGAACATAAGAGGCCGTTTGTAACGGCCCTTCCAAGCCTGATAAACTCTCCAAATAGCTTAATTTTATGATATTTCGAGCCTGTAAATACCATTGATTTTTACGGTTATTTGGTTGATATTCCAAGTTGGTCGGGCAGTTAAAAACTGCCATCTATTCTTAGTACGCAGTGTTCTATCGAACACTACGCACAACTGGG
>NZ_KI519426.1:200846-315661 GCF_000482465.1 Runella limosa DSM 17973 | reverse complement strand
GGTTATTTGGTTGATATTCCAAGTTGGTCGGGCAGTTAAAAACTGCCATCTATTCTTAGTACGCAGTGTTCTATCGAACACTACGCACAACTGGGCACAATTGGGGCAGTTACCCATTCGGATATAACTGTTTTTGAAAATCCTCATCCCACCATATTTTTACTTCTATATTTCCATTGTTATATAGCTTAAAAGTTGCTTTATTCCATTTGTTATTCTCAGAAGTTTCACTTTGCCATTCATAAAGTAGCATATGTAAATCCCAACTAAAATCTGGGTCATAACTGATATATCTTATTGAGTCCATATTTTGGCCAAAAATATACCCTTTAATACCTGAACCTTTTTCTATTGTATAATACTCAATTTGATGACAGGCACCATAGCCTTCTAACCCTAAATTAAGGGTGTTGAGTTTGTTGATAATTTCTTGCTTGTATTCCATGTTTAGTTTATAAAGTTTTGAGTGAATTCACTATTGTTAATTTTGTACTTTACAACAAAACCAACAGGTCTTCTATCTACCCCATATTTTATTGTAATCTCAACATTTACTTTTTGAGGTGTTGTGTAGGGTGCTTCGCCTTTTAGAGCTTTTGCCCATTGGGCTTCCATATTATACCATGCTCCATCTGTTTTACGTCTTTGATTAAGGTCATATCGCATAGGTACAATATTAACAGCTTCATTAGGACCATAAAATTGATTGCCTATCAAATGTCCTCCATCGTCACCTCCTTGTTTATCTTGAAATTGAATCTGGTCTTGGTAGCTTAATTCTCGTTCTCTGTCACTATTTAACTGTAAATCACCTGAGACTTTTTTCACCCGACCATCAGCATCAGTTTCAAACAAATACCCATCAACATTATACTTAGCATTGGTTTCAAGTAAGTCTGTTGCACTTCGTGGTTTATCAATTTTTATATTTCGATTTGATCTGCCTTTTTTTGTCGCTCCTTTCTCAAAAAACTCTTTTATACCAGCTACCACTCCCTCCACAGCCCAATCACAAGCATCATCGGCGGCATCGGCAGAGAGGCGACAGTTGGTACGTTTGTAAAGTTTTAGTACACCATTTTTTACCTTATATCCAGTTGAGTTGATGTAATCGACGCCATACAGTACTTTGGATTGTATCCAGCCACTGCCTGTTTTCCAACGCAAATTACGTAAAAGCCCTTGAGAAAACTCCCCAATTTCAATGCCTGTCGCAGAAGCAATCTTATAAACTTTCGTGTTGGTACTCAACTTAACTATTTTCCATTTGATGCCGTTTATAGTACGATGTATCGTTTTTAACTTGCTTTCTACTTTCTCAATGGCTTGCACTACTTTTATAAGCCCTTGTGCTTTGAGTCCCGTTTTTACCACACCACTTACTTCGCCAATGCCCACAAACATCGAAGCGATGTCGAACATCAATTTACCTTGGTTGTAACGGCAAATAGGCTCCTGTACGCAAATAGTTTGGTCTAAGTACTCAGCGGCTTGTTGTTTGAGATCGCCCCATACTTTGTCTCGAAGCTGACCGTCGGTAGCTAACGTTCGGAAAAATTCAAAAAACTCAATTGTTTTACTCCGAACATCTTGACACTTAGCGCTGTAAAATCCTGGGCCAGTAGGATTAAAGCAAATAGCACATTCGGAGGCACTTACGGCGGTTTGGAATAAGTCTGAAACTGTCAGATAAGCCCCGTCAATAAAGCCTGCGATAAAAGCAGGGTCAGAGAGGTAAGCTGTTCCGAGGTTGTTGTCCCAGAGGCATTTGGGGACAAGGCCGCCATTGTGAGGTGCAAAATTAGTGGATTGACATCGCTGGAGAACCTTCCAAATGGCAGAGAATATACCTTCTTCTGCCTTTTTTGCCCCTTGAATGGTTGCATTTCGTGCCGTACAAACATCGGCATAAGTAGCGTCAAAAGCCGCCAAACGCCCGCCTGCAAGGTTGGTAGTGCTGTCAATCGGTGCAGAACAGCTTCCTCCGTTTTCAATGAGGTAAGTGAGCCCTGCCAATTGCTGGTCAT
The DNA here is from genome assembly GCF_000482465.1 of Runella limosa DSM 17973. GTDB lineage: Bacteria > Bacteroidota > Bacteroidia > Cytophagales > Spirosomataceae > Runella > Runella limosa. The sequence continues at coordinate 313,634 of NZ_KI519426.1, read as the reverse complement.
AGCCTTGTTGGATGAGGTTTTTATCGGCTGTGTCGTAGGAGTCATTAGTGAGTAAAGCTGCTTTGGCCGCCTCCAATTGTTGTTTTAGGTACTTAGCACTTTCAATGTCTTCGGCCGTTCCTTTATAATTTTGGGCAAAAAGTTTAACATTCGGCAGCAGTTCTTTTACGGCATCCACCAACGCATCGACATCAAGAAGTTGCTTATTAGGGTCAACGACGAGTTCAATTTTACCATTAACGAGCTCGTAGCAGTCGTTGATGGCAATGTTGTCGAAAGTCACGGCCACGTTTTGGGTAACACCCATGGGCAGCAGCACGCTTACGTAGCCACGGCCTGCTGAGAGGCTACTTTTTTGTTGGAGTAGCCTCTCTTACAAGCAAAATTCTTGGGTTCGATTCACACTTTCGTGTTTATCAAAATGTCAATGAACGGTATATGCTATTTATTTTAGGTACTCAGTGTCCAAAGAACACCACGCACAACTGAGGAAATATATTTGGACAAATATCACTCATATGTATTAGGTTTTTCTTGAAATATTGAAGCTGCATAAATACTTGGGTACTCATCTTCTATTAATGTACTATATAAATATGCAATATAGTCTTCGTTTTCGTACCCATATTTTGAGACAACAATAGGAATCCATGTCTTACCATCATCGTTCAATTTCATTTTCCAATGACCACCATTTCTATAGATATATGATTGTCCTGTATAGGCAACTAATCCTAAAATAATGTCATTGATATACTTTTCATCAATAATTGGCTTTTTTTCAATAAAATATACATCAAAAAGAGACAAGCTATCTGTAGACATGTCTAATTCGGTTTTATTAAATTGAAATTTTTGAGTTAAATCATCAATAATTTCATCAATATAATTTGGAAACTTAATACCGTAAGGGTTTAAGTTTTTTAAAATGTGATTCCCTGACATAACTATTAGTGTTTTATTTACTAAAATCTATTAAAGACGCTCCTCCTGCATAAGTACCTATTAATCGTACTTTGTTCCTCAAATATGCATCATTTTTAAGTGTGGAAGTAGAAACTTTCAAGTAAACATCCTTTCCTTTTTTAAAATATTGACAATCAGATTGTAGTACAGCAATATTTCTACTACCAGCTTCTCTTAGAATTTTATCCTCTAAATTTACACCTACTGGGGTTACTATCACTAAATAAGAAGCGTTTGCTTCTGTAGCACTTTTTTTAATAGGTGTTCCTATTCCAAATAAAGTGCCTAACCAACTTGTAGTATAAAAGGCATTATTTTCTTTCATTAGTACATTTAAAAAACCCTCAATTTGATCTTCATTTTTTGGATTATTCCCTTTGAAATATATCATTTTTTCAGCCCTTAATGTAAATTTTGCATCTATAAATACGCCATTTGGCCACCAATAATATACCCTTGTTTTTTTTTCACTAACCATTTTTTCTTGTATAGTACCTGATTCAGCAATAGCATCGGGTATTACTGATTTAGGGTTAAGATTTGGGTTTTGAACAGGATAAGATGCTCCATTTTTAGGTCTATCTAATGATTTTAAAACCGCATTCTCAAATATTACACCGATTCTTACAGGGAAAAGTTCATTTACATAAGGAGCTGTCTTAGGGTTTTGAAGAACTTTTGCTTTAACCCCAGCATCAAGGCACAAATCTCTCATCTTTTCTGGCGTTAAATCTTCCCAATGTTCACTGTCAGCTACATATTCTTTTAGACCTAACTGTACGCTCTCATCAATGATAGGTTCTTCTAAATACTCATTGGGGATAAAGTTTTTTACTACAGCATCACAGTTGATAGCTCCTATCCGTTTATTTGTATTACTATTAGTCTGCCTTTCACAAAGAAGTAAATCGTTAATATTATTAACCACAAAGTCCTTTGTTTCATCATTTATGGTATTACTACTACTTAATTTTACTTTGTCTTTTTCAATATCCTTCAAAATAGCATTATATTGAGTAGTATCTCCAATGGCTTTGGCATCTAATAAGGCTTGCGCCTTGTATTTCAAATCGTCTATTATACCTAAAGCATCATCGACATCAAGAAGTTGCTTATTAGGGTCAACGACGAGTTCAATTTTTCCATTAGCGAGTTCGTAGCAGTCGTTGATGGCAATGTTGTCAAAAGTCACGGCCACGTTTTGGGTAACGCCCATGGGCAACAGCACGCTTACGTAGCCACGGCCTGTTGAGAGGCTACTTTTTTGTTGGAGCAGCCTCTCTTACAAGCAAAACCCTTGGGCTTAACTCACACTTTCGTGTTTCTCAAAATGTCAATGAACGAGAGTTATATTAAATTTTGATTAGATAGACACAAACTACCTGTTTATTTTTAGTACATAATGTTATTCACTTCTTCTCATAACAGAGGAGAATCTCACAGCTTGAAATTATTTTTAGAACCTAAACCGCCTAACTTACAAGATAAACTTCCAGTCGTTTTGTTCGGCATAATTCAGCATGAATAGGGGAACTTTATCTAGTGAGTTATCTATTTATCTAAATTCTCTAACCTTGCTTTGGCATATTCAAATGCCATAATATAACAGGTAAATGTTATATATTCATTAGAATAAGGGGGTGAAAAAGCTTCTGCACCTCCTAACCAATTATTAATAATTTTAAGGTTTTCGTCATTAAGAGACTCTACGATTTCTTTTAATTCTTCTATGGAACAATTAAAAATCATTGAGTCCCTAATACCATCATCTTCTATGCCACATTTTGAAGCAAATGGAATTAAAATATGTAATTTTTGGGGTATATTATTAGTATTCATATTAAAATTTAGTTAGTTTTTACCTATAGTTGTTCCATTCTAAATAATAAGCCTTTCTAAGATCCATAGGTACTTGTGCTGCATCAAATTGTCTTTCTGCTAAAATTCTAATTTCAGCTTCTGTGATAATTTTGTAGTCAACAGTTGTTGTTCCTTGTTTTATAAGCATTTCAGATCTCTGATGATTAAAAGAATCAAATTTCTCTATTTGTATTTGGCCTAATCTTGCTTGCCTAAGAATATTCTGTGCTTGCCCACTAAGTTTGCCTTCAACCCCCAGCAATCAAACAATGTATTATTTTTCATAAAATCCCATTCTTATATTAGTTCTGAGAAGACACAGACTATGGGTTTAAATAACCTTACGAACTTCCTTTAAGTTGAAATCCTGTGACTATATAGATTGAGAAAGTTTGATAAAATTTAGCCAAATATTTAAAAATAGCAATAATTTCTCCGTAGGTATTTTTAGAAACTCTCCATCATAATTGTGTATATAGGATTTTTCAGCGTGAACAAAGACACTTGTTATGCCACTGCCAAATTCCATTGGCAAGGGATCTTCCCATTTTCCAAATATTGTTTGTTCAATACCAATTTTAAGGATTTCGATATCTTTTACATCTGTATAATCCCAAAAAAGTTCTCCTAATCCCTTGTAAGAATCACTAGTCTCCATGAAAAAACCCCAATCTGTATCGAATTTTTTCTTAGTTAGTTTTATTTCAAAGCTCATATAATATGAAATTTAAGGTTTATAAATTGGAAAGACAGTACTTATATTACCAGATGAATCTAAATAAAAATGCAATTCAATACCATTGGATGTATAGCTTTTATATTTATTACCTGTTAGAAGAGATTTTCTATTAAAAGCATATGAAATTTCTTCAAGTACTTTGTTTTGACTCCATTTATCTGGAAAAAAAGTAGATTTTCCTCCTTGGTTATATTTTACTTTCCAGCCTGTGCCATTGATAGGAATCAGATCTGGATGATATATTTCAACTTTAGCTTGATAAATACCATTAGCATCGATAGGTGTTATGTTACTTATTCTTACATCCCCTTCTACAAAACCAGCCGTTCTATTTGATATAGCTAACTTATGATGGACTCCTATTGCTTTGAAACTAGGTTGTGTTTGTCCCTCTGAGGGCGGGATTTTTGAAATTTTTCCTTTGAAAATTTCGTCAATAGTTTCTTGGGTAATTTCTGCTACAAATTTACCTTTTCCCAAAGCTTTTTTAACAACTTCCGTTAAATCAACAGATTTGTTATTTATCCATTTTCTAAAATCAGCCGTTTTGAGGTTGGTTTTGGTTAGAATCGTTTTTCCATTTACAACCAAAGCTTCTACTTTTCGGATAGATTTTTTAGCAATACTTGCGGCTCTTACTGCCAACCAGGTAGAAGCGGCACCTCCTGTCAATATTTCTTCCAAAACAGCAGAGGCTACAAATCCTGTTATCTGCCCCCTAATATGGGCACATTCTACGGAGGCAACAGCACCGTTTTGATCCCAACAGGTACAACTATAGGCTTCTCCAACCGATGTACTGACAACGTCGTAGAGTCCTTTCGTCATTTGAAAAGCATCAACCGTAGGTTTAATCAGAAGAGGCTCATTCAATAAGCAGTTTTCAAAGTAGCTTTGCCCTGTAACAGAGGAATTAGAGCAATTTTTAATGTATTCTAAAAAGCCTTTTAATTTGTCCACTCCGACTTTTGCAATAGCTTCTGAAAGGCCAATGGCATCTAGGTTGCCAAAGAATTGATGGACAAAGCCTTCTACAAAGAGCAAATTGCACTTGGTATCTCCCGTTACACCAGCTGAGTTGACCCGTAAAAGAGATTTTTTATACTCTGTTTCCTGAACAATTAAATTGATAAGTTGAGGAAAGTTAGACTTATCAATCACGCACATCAAAACAGGGGTAAGCAACCTTTCAGCCCACGAAGTGAGGTATTTTGTGATAGGGTTGTCGGCATTGGTGGCGGCCAGTCGTGCATTACGGGACTGGGCATAAGCAACCATCTCATTGTACTCTCTTAAAATAGAGTCTTTAAAGGCTTGAGTACGACAATCATCAGCCAAAAGGGAATCAATAGTGGGTTTGAGTTTGGCCAATTCGTCGAGTATGGCCTGTTTGTTTGCTGTCGCGTTTTTATTCAGGGCTAAAATTTTATCAATGGAGGTTTGGGCAGTTTCAATGCGAGCCTCGGTTTGAGCCAATAAATCTTGCATTCCTTCCCAAGCATCATCGACATCAAGAAGTTGCTTATTAGGGTCAACGACGAGTTCAATTTTGCCATTAACGAGTTCGTAGCAGTCGTTGATGGCAATGTTGTCGAAAGTCACGGCCACGTTTTGGGTAACACCCATGGGCAGCAGCACACTTACGTAGCCTTTGCTTAGGCTCGATTCACACTTTCGTGTTTCTCAAAATATCAATGAACGGTATAGCAGTTACAAACTGCTATTTATTTTGGATACGCAGTGTTCCAAATATATTAACTCACAACTGAGTCAATATAGCTTTCTAAGAATAGTTTTAATGTTTTTCTATAATTTTAATCCAATGATTATAACGCACCAAGTAGGTAATTAATAAACCAATAGATGTTAAGAGTAAAATTGTATAAGCCATATTTTGTTCTAATCGTTTATCGATATCAATTAAAATGGGGTCGTCTAAATTATTATTTATGTATATATTGTTATTTGCTAATATATATATAATAGGTAATATACAAAATATGAAAATATTTATCCAAAATATTCCCCTCTTAGAACTAAAATTTTTTAATAAAAATATTGAAACAACTGTAAAGAAATGATATATAATTAGAGGCACAATTAAGGCAAAATAAATTTGCATAAACATAATAGAACCAATTCCTTTGACTAATATTTGTAGTCCAAGTAAGTTTGTAGTTAAACTAATTAAAACAAAATATAAAGTATTGTAAAACACTTCCTTAAGAAAAAATCTAAGATTCATTGTGTTAAAATTTTAATTAATATGCGATTGAAGTTTATTTGACTCTATTTACCATTCAAATTTAGCTTCATAAGAATGTTCAATGGTTATATCACCTTTAGGGTCTATCGTTTCTAAAACTGTCCTCCTAATTAAACGTAAGTTTGTTTGTTGCCTGTCTATTTCAATATAACGTTTTGTATTCTCTACCCATTTATCATATCTATCTCTTTCAGTTTGTAGGGCTTTTAACGCTATAGGTTGATGTCCAAATGCCATTACATTTGATTTAAATATAGGATAAGGTAAAATGAAGCTATTTTTGCTTTCTAATCTTGCTATTTCATAATGTATAATCCCCATTAATGAAACTTTTTGTTTTAACGCATAATTAGCCAATCTACTAAAAAGATGATAATCCATCTTTTTTATGTCTTTATTAAAAAGTACTGAAAGTATCTCAGAAAGATTATGAACATATTTCAGGTAAAAATCCACGTCCGTCCTTATTAAATCTGGAGTTTCTCCAACATTTCTTCCATCCACATATTCATGTTCAAAAGTTCTATCTAACTTAACTTTATAGTTAAGAACATTGCCAATATCATCAACTATGGGTATTGATGTTTCAAGCAATTTACCATATAGCCTTTGTAAATGTGATTTTTGAAGTCTATATCTTAAATCAACATGGGAATAAGTGTCACCATATTTGTGTATTAGTAGTCCTAACTGAGAAAGATTTGATTTGTCTGTATTTATAATTTCTAAACAAGTTTTAAATTCTTCATCACTATGGAAACCATATGTAAGAGCATGCATTGAACGCTGATAATCTGGATCCCACCATGTTGTCTTTAAAATAGCAGTATTTGTGGTTAGTTCATTGTCAGGAAACTCTGCTGCTTCGGCAATTTTTTTTGCATCCTCTATTCCCAGCATTAAACAAATTAAGTACACTGTGCCATAATGGCCATCTGTTTGCCAAGCAGGGGATACCGGGGCATAATTTTCCATCCAATCCTCAATTGTAGGAATATACAAGTTACTTTCAGACAGTTTTTCGCTGATTGCTGATGGATTAGGACAAACTTCAGTTGATTCAACTGATTTTCTAAGGTTAGGGGCTGCATTGCTACAATTTTTCAATGTTGTCCACAAAGTAAGGGCTTCATTATATTTTTGCAATGCTAACTGTTTATTTTCTTCTGAGATAGAAAGGTTCTTTTCAATTGAAGATTTAAATTCTTCCATTAACTTGTCTATCTCATTTTTTTCTTTTTGAGTCCCATTGTATTGACTTAGTAAATCGCTTACCTCTCCCAGTACATCCTTTGTTTTTGTTTCGCCTAAATCAAGAATCCCTCTTTTATTAGGATCATACTCCGTTTCAATTTTTCCATTAACGAGTTCGTAGCAGTCGTTGATGGAAATGTTGTCGAAAGTCACGGCCACATTTTGGGTAACACCCATGGGCGGCAGCACACTTACGTAGCCACGGCCACTCCAAGCCCCCCCCGCCAGACCCGTCTGACCGCCCGATGGGGGAGCTACTTCGGTCACGGTGATGGTGTAGTCGGCAGCATTGAAGCTATCGCCTACGGCCAAATTACTAAGGCTGTTGCCTTGGGTAGGGGCATTAATGCTGATGTTTTGGCAAGTGGCGGTGCTGTAGTCTCTTACCACACAAGGTGTACCGCTGAGGGTAAAGAACACCTCACAACTAGCATTAGCGTAACGGGCTGGAAACCACCGCCCGCAGCGCGAGTAAGTTTAGAAACTTCCTGTCCTTGTGCATTGGTAGCTTTGATGTAAATGTACAAGCGGCGCCAAAAATACACTATAACAAGTAACCAGTTTGGCTTAACTTTTCTTTCTAGTACATTTTTATTAAACTAAAAAATGAACCAATTGGATTGGGTCCCATACCACCTGTATAATTATGCGCAATTTTCATTTGAATTATATCCCCTGAGTTAAGATATATAAAATCAGAGCACTGAGAGGTAGAATTCATAGCCGAGGATTGGTTATTGAAAGAGTTAAGCCTAATCATGTTATTATTTTTAAAAATATAAATCGTTAAAAAGAAGTTGGTTGGGGTTGAATCAAATGTACTTGTCGTAAATGATGCCGAAAATTGATACAACCCGCTTTTATCAACTTTATATGAATTATTTGAGAAAACCCCATTCCCTAATTGAAAACTTGGGGTATTTAGATATACATTAGAAGGGCTATTAGGATAAGTACAACAATTATTATATGAACCTATAGAGCTTGAAAACCCCTCTTGAGAAACTACTTGTAACTGCTTCCACGACGTACCATCATACGTAAATAGCGCATTTTCGGGAACTTTAAATACTAGGCTACCCGAAGAACCTACTGGAAAAGTTGTTACTGAAGGAATGACAACCCCATTGGGTGTTATTTGTGATGATTGTCCAAATACTGAATTAAGTAAAACGAAGAAAAATAAAGTAAAAAAAATTCTCATTTGTGACATTTGTTAAAACTGTATAAAATCATTTATTTTAATTGCCAAATAAATTCAAAAAACCAGTGTTTTGATATTCATTTAACGAATAATTACAAATGCAAATTTATAATTATTAAATCAGTGTACAAATAAATTTTTTAACAGAAAATAAGATATACCAAAATTCACAAAACTGCCGTTTAGGTATATCTTAAATATTCTTATAAGATTCACCTTATTTATAAAAGGTAAAAGCTCCTTTACTATAATTAGCCCTAAGTTAAAAGATTTTAAAGCGCATTATTGTCAAAACTCCCAAACCTACAGTACATTTGGGCACATTCAATATTTGCCTTACAAGCATGCCCACAGTCCCTACCTACCAACCCAGCTTTATTGCTCTGGCTACTCCACTTCGGTTTGCCAAAGATCCATTGACCTTTATTCGAAGTGGATTTTCGACTTGTGGAAACACCTTTCGATTACACTTGTTTCGGGATATTGTCTTTTCTCGTGACCCTGCTTTTTTTAGGCATGTTCTCCAGCAAAACCACCGTGGATATGCCAAAGGAAGTGCTTTTACCGAATTGAGCAAGGTACTAGGGAAGGGATTACTCACAAGCGAAGGGGATTTTTGGCTGCGTCAACGACGGCTCATTCAACCCGTTTTTCACCGTGAACGAATGCTAGGGTTGTACCAAATTATGACAGAATTAACCGCTCAGTTTGTCAAAGATTTTGAAACGAACCGAAACCAATCAGCCATCGACCTCGACGAAAAAATGATGGCCATCACTGCTGACATTGCACTCAGAACCTTGTTTACCACCATTACTAACGAAGATAAAGCAACGATTTATCAGCAAATCAATCGTACCCAAGAATTTATCATTGCCAATATTCGAAAGCCTTTTCTCAAGCCTTGGATGGCAATCAACGGCGCCAATCGCCGTTTTAGAGCCGATTTGAGCTATTTTAATCGCCTCATTTTTGATATAATTGAAAAACGACGCGCTTCGGGTCAGCCGCAAGATGACCTTTTACAAATGCTTCTCGACTGTACCGACGAAGAAACGGGTCAGCAAATGAATGACCAACAAGTTCGGGATGAAGCGATTACGATGTTTGCCGCAGGGCATGAAACTTCTGCCAACGGCCTCAATTGGTTGTTGTTGGAGCTATCAAAACACCCAGAGATGGTTCAAAAAATCAGGGAAGAATGTGCCATTTTTGATACTGTCCCGACTTGGGAACAACTGTTGCAACTCACTTATACTCGTCAAGTGGTTGAAGAAGGCTTGCGGTTATTTCCGCCCGCTTGGGCTGTTGCCCGCGAAGCCACCGCTGATGATGTGATTGAAGGTTTTGAAATTCGGAAGGGCACCATTGTATTTTTACCCATGTACGAGCTTCACCGTAACCCTGAATTTTGGCACAATCCGCTTTCCTTTGATCCCTCCCATTTTACCCCAGAAAACGTCAAAAATCGCCCTAAATTTGCATACTTACCCTTTGGCGCAGGGCCACGCATTTGTATTGGTCAGCAATTTGCCCTCATCGAAATGCAACTGATTTTGGCATCCTTACTCAAGCGATTCACGTTCGTACCCGATAACACCCACAACCCCAAAATGTTTCCACTGATTACGCTCAAGCCCATGAATGGCATCAAAGTTTGGGTGAAATAAGCTCCAACTCCATCTCAAACAATCTTACCAAATGCCCTTTTAATTTCTCCGCTACTTCACTCATCATCAACTCTCGACCAAGCTCCTGCTGCAAAGAAGTGACTGCTTTGTCGCTAATACCACAGGGAATAATATTCCCAAAAAAGTTCAAATCGGTATTGACGTTAAAAGCAAAGCCGTGCATGGTCACCCAGCGGCTGCATTTGACACCCATCGCGCAAATTTTACGGGGATTTTGTCCATCTTCGTGCCCCAACCAAACTCCCGTCAAGCCGTCGATTCTCCCTGCCGAAAGTCCATAATCGGCGCACGTCAAAATGATGGCTTCTTCCAAGATTCGCATGTATTTGTGAATGTCGGTAAAGAAATTTTCCAAGTCCAAAATAGGATACCCGACGAGTTGCCCAGGCCCGTGGTACGTGATGTCTCCTCCCCTGTTTATTTTATAAAATTGCGCTCCCGCTGCGTTCAGTTGTTCGTCGTTCATCAATAAATTTTCTTGGTGACCGCTTTTACCTAATGTATATACGTGCGGGTGCTGGCAAAACAACAAATGATTCGCCGTCGTTAGCTGTTCTTCGACTGATAACTTGCGGTTTTGTGTTTTGATAGACACCGTTTCGGCAAGCAGTTTTTCTTGGTAATCCCAAGCTGCTTGGTAATCAATCATTCCTAAGTCCTCAAAACGTACTTTTTTATTTTGAATCGTATTCATGGGGCTACGTCTTTTAAACCTATAAGGTTTCATACTCGTCGATTTTTCAAACCTTATAGGTTTTCCTTTATTACATTTTTTTCAAAGAGTTGGTTCGTGACGACGAATTAGCCAATTTTGCTGCCGTTATTGTAGCCTCCATTTCATCACTAACGTAGCTCCGAATGATATTAATTGCCGACAGCGGTTCGACCAAAACGGACTGGCGAATTATCGACAACGAAAAAAATGTCCAACAGGCAAAAACCATTGGCCTCAATCCCTATTTCCAAGATTCCGATTCTATTGCCAACGAACTTCGACAAAACCTTTTGCCTTCAATCGTTGGCGAAGTAACCGAAATCTACTTTTATGGCACAGGCTGCGCGGGCGAAGAACCTTGCGCCATCGTTCGTCGAGGCTTACAGGCCGTTTTTCCAAGCGCGCACCTCATTGAAGTCGATAGCGATATGTTGGGGGCTGCCCGTGGCCTTTGTGGACACCAAGCGGGGATTGCTTGTATATTGGGAACGGGTTCCAACAATTGCTTATACGACGGCGAAAACATCGCTGACAAAATTCCTTCGTTCGGCTTTTGGCTCGGCGATGAAGGTAGCGGCGGCCATTTAGGCAAGAAAGCCGTTTTAGCCTTTTTACACAAAGAAATGCCGACCGACTTGGCCGAAAAATTTGCCAAACGTTATGGACTTACCCGCGAAATCGTATTGGAAAATGCCTACAAAAAACCGTTTCCCAACCGCTATTTCGCCAGTTTTTCCAAATTTCTTTTTGACAATCGAAACCACCCCTTTGCTTATCAATTGGTCTATGATGCCTTCGGCGAGTTTTTGGACAAGTACGTCGCCAAGCTACCCAATTACAACCAGCACAAAATTCACTTCGTGGGTTCGGTCGCTTTTTATTACAACGACATTCTACGCCGCGCCGCCGCCGACAAAGGCATGACCATCGGGCACATCATGGAAACTCCCATCGCTGGACTAACCCTTTACCACAAGGAAAAAGGATAATTTGAAAATTCATGAAGGTGATAATTTGAAAATTAAAGTTTACGAAATTAAATTTTCAAATTATCACATTTTCAAATGGCCAAATTGAACATTTTTCAAATCAACCCTTCTAATTTCGCGTATTGCAATAGCATTATTGTCTTCCCATCCCTGATTTCCCCCGTTTTTATCATATTTAGGGCTTGGTCAAACGGCAACTCCAGCACTTCTATATTTTCTTGTTCGTGTGCGGCGCCTCCTCCTTCGTTTACTTTCATGGTAGCTTCGTATTCGGCCACAAAAAAGTAAAGAATTTCGGTGACTGAGCCAGGTGACATGTAGGCTTCAAAAACCTTCCGTACCGACGAAACACGGTAACCTGTTTCTTCTTCCGTTTCTCGACGAATACAATCTTCTGCGTTATCTTTGTCCAACAGCCCCGCGCAGGCTTCAATGAGCATTCCCGTTTCGTTTCCATTGACGTAGGTAGGCATTCGGAATTGACGCGTCAAAATCACCGTTTTGTTGGTGGGATGGTACAACAAAATCACCGCGCCATTGCCACGGTCATACGCCTCTCGCGACTGCCGTTGCCATTCGCCCGACTTATTTTGGTAGTCAAACGTGATTTTTTTGAGAACGTACCAATTGTCCGAAAGCAATTTTTCCTCAATGATTTGAACGTTGGGATTCATAAAAATGATTATTTTTGATTTATTTTGATTATTTTTGAACAAATCAAAACAAAATCCATGAGTTATCAAAGCAGAAAGCAAATCATCCTTAAAATACTGGATGAAAAAGGCGACGTTGACGTCAAGGAATTGGCCCAAGTTCTTGAGACTTCGGAGATTACGGTGCGTCGTGATTTGGGAACAATGGCCGCCGATGGCCTGCTTTATCGAACCCACGGAGGGGCTATGAGGTTAAGCTTGGTCAACCAGCCAATCAGTTTTGTTCAAAAATCAGCCGTAAATGCCGAGAAGAAAGACCACATTTGTCGCATTGCAGCGGCACAAATCCAAGACGGAGACGTTATTTTTATGGATTGTGGAAGTACCGTTTTTAGGATGTGCAGCTTTATTCGGGACAAGCGCATTAAGGTCATTACCAATTCATTACCTGTTGTCCACGAACTTCTCAACAGCGCAGTTTCGGTCAATTTAATTGGTGGAGAAGTAGATCCAGAGCGACAAGCTGTCCACGGCACCATGGCTACCGAACATGTTCGACGCTACCAAGCCGATAAGGCTTTTTTAGGAGTTGGGGGAATTTCAGTTGAAAAAGGACTCAGTGCGGTCAGCGAAAAAGAAGCAGAAATGACGCTCTCGATGGCAGCCAATGCCCAAGTCACTTATTTGCTGTGTGATTCTTCAAAACTGGGAAAAGATAAATACCTAACTTTTGCTCCTTTGTCAATAATAGATGTTCTGGTTACTGATGAACAAGATTCGGAGGTCATCCAAGCATTTTCGAAGGCTGGAGTACAAATTCTGAACTAACCTCCCGAAAGTGCAAAACTTTCGGGAGGTTACTCCATTAGTCATTGATATGTCGAACTCTAAAACGAAGCAACGCCCAAAGAACCAAGTAGAGCATTCCGAGCAATACCCCAATCTCCAAGCTAAGTATGAGTGCCGTTCGGTCGGTGAGGCTTTGCCAAATGGCATTGAACAGTTCCTGCGGATTATGCAAGATGTCCCAACTGTTCCACCGACGAACTCTTCCTAAATAAATTCCAAAACCTGCCAAAGGAAAGCTAACCAGAAGTAGGATATTTCCGATGAGCTTGGAATACGTTTTTTGCCAACTGCGGTGCATCCAATACACCGAGACAAGCCCGTTGAACAAACTCACTTCGGCGTAGAAAAAAAGCATAATCATATCATGCCAAGTGAGATCGCTACCCATGTCCACCGACAAATGCACCAAGTCCGTAATCATGTAAGGTGCATTGGGGAAAAATAAAATCCAGACCACACTCCACAGCCCCACCCATACGTACCAACGATGAAAACGTTTGACAGTGATGTCCACGATAAAAGCGACGATTAGGGGAATCCAGCTCAAAAACAAATTCCAATCCATTGAAAAATCGACTGCTTCTTTGAACTGAATTCTGACCATGTGGTATGTCAAGGCCACCATACTCAACAACAAGAGCAAAAGTAGCGGATATAGCCCCTGCATGGTAATAATTGGGGGCTCAGATACCATAAAACGGTATTTCCAGAATTTATAAAGGAGACGTTTTAGCAAGACATTGAGGGTTAGTTTCACAAATAACGCTGAATTATATGCCGAAATTCAATAACCAAGTTAAAACTTTTGTGTAATTTGGCACGGCCAAACTAAAAAAAAACAAACACTCACCTAATAATAGTATGAACATCCACGAGTACCAAGGAAAAGAAATACTCAAAAAATACGGTGTCAGAGTCCAAGACGGCATCGTGGTTGATACCCCAGAACGCGCAGTAGAAGCCTACCGCACTATTGCAGAACGTACAAATTCTAAGTTTGTCGTTATTAAATCTCAAATCCACGCAGGTGGACGCGGAAAGGGTCAAATTGTTGGTAGCGAACAACGCGGCGTTCAAGTGGTAAAATCACCTGACCAAGCTCGTGAAACAGCTACTAACCTCCTCGGACACGTGTTGGTGACGCACCAAACTGGCCCAGAAGGAAAAAAAGTAAACAAGATTTTCTTGGCAGAGGATGCTTACTATCCTGGAGCTTCTGAGCCGAAAGAGTTTTACATGTCAATTCTTCTTGACCGCGCCAAAGGTTGCCCAGTTATCATGGCAAGTACTGAAGGTGGAATGGACATTGAAGAAGTGGCCGAACACTCGCCAGAAAAGATCATCAAAGAGTGGGTTGATCCCCGCGTAGGTTTGCAAGGATTCCAAGCCCGCAAAATTGCGTTTGCCTTTGGTCTTACTGGCAATGCTTTCAAAGAAATGGTAAAATTTGTTTCGGCACTTTACAGTGCGTACATCGAATCGGATGCAGCCATGTTTGAAATCAACCCTGTGTTGAAAACTTCGGATGATAAAATCTTAGCCGTTGACGCCAAAGTAAACCTTGATGACAATGCGCTCATCCGCCACGCTGACCTTGCTAACATGCGCGATACTAACGAAGAAGATCCTTTGGAAGTAGAAGCTGGAGAAAGCAACCTTAACTACGTAAAACTTGACGGAAACGTGGGTTGTATGGTAAACGGTGCTGGTTTGGCAATGGCTACCATGGATCTTATCAAATTGTCGGGTGGTGAACCTGCAAACTTCTTGGACGTAGGTGGTGGTGCTAACGCAAAAACGGTTGAAGCTGGTTTCCGTATCATCTTGAAAGACCCGAACGTAAAAGCCATCTTAATCAACATCTTTGGTGGTATCGTTCGTTGCGACCGCGTTGCAACGGGGGTTGTTGAAGCTTACAAAGCGATTGGTAACATTCCAGTACCTATCATCGTTCGTTTGCAAGGAACCAACGCCGAAGAAGGTGCTCGCATCATCAATGAATCTGGTTTGCAAGTTTTCTCGGCCATCGAATTCAAAGAAGCAGCAGCGAAAGTGACTGAAGTATTGAAATCGTTGGGTCTATAAGAGAATCCCATAACGTATTTTCATGGCAAGGCGCGACAAATGTCGCGCCTTGTTTTTTTGGGAGAAAGACGTTTTTCCACCCCAACTGTTACCTTTGCGTTTCGATTGGAGTTAGGGAAGTATGATTCATGACATTTTAAAACAGTACTGGAACTACGATTCGTTTCGTCCGCTACAAGAAGACATTATTCAAAGTATTTTGTCGGGGCGAGATACGCTCGCGTTACTCCCGACGGGCGGGGGAAAGTCGGTGTGTTTTCAAGTACCTGCGTTGGCGAAAGAGGGTGTTTGTATCGTCGTTACGCCGTTGATTGCCCTCATGAAAGACCAAGTGGAGCAGCTCAAACGGCGACGCATCATGGCAGCGGCCATTTATTCGGGGATGAATTGGCACGAAATTGACATTGTGCTTGATAACTGCATTCACGGAACGACTAAATTCTTGTATGTTTCGCCCGAACGGCTACGTACCGAGATTTTTTTGACGCGGGTCAAGCAAATGAAAATCTCGCTTTTGGCCATCGACGAAGCCCACTGTATCTCGCAATGGGGCTATGATTTTCGGCCAGCCTATTTACAAATTGCCGCCTTTCGTCAACTGTTACCTGCGGTTCCTCTTATTGCCCTTACGGCTTCCGCCACCGACCCCGTTAAGATAGATATTTGTGAAAAATTGGAAATGCGCGAACCCGCCATTTTCCAATCGACCTTTGCAAGAGCTAACTTATCCTATTCAGCATTTTTTGAAGAAAACAAAGACGCTCGGTTACTCCGTATTTTACAAAATGTACAGGGAAGTTCCATCATTTATGTCCGTAATCGTCGCCGTACCAAAGAAGTAGCCGATTGGCTCAACCGTAACGGTATTCGCGCCGATTTTTACCACGCGGGTGTTCCCAATAAACAGCGCAGCGAAAAGCAAGAAGCTTGGATTCGTAACCGTTCGCGGGTGATGGTCGCCACCAATGCTTTTGGCATGGGTATCGACAAACCCGACGTTCGCTCCGTCATTCATATTGATTTGCCCGATACCCTCGAAGCCTACTACCAAGAAGCGGGGCGAGCGGGGCGGGATGGGCAACGCGCCTATGCTGTGGCCCTCTATTCTCAGCGGGATTTGGACGAATTAGCCCGAAATGTTGACCAAAAATACCCACCTATCGACCTTCTCCGTCGTGTGTATCAGGCGCTTTCCAACTATTATAAAGTCCCCGTGGGAGGAGGCGAATTTGATACCTTTGACTTCGACTTACAAGATTTTACAGGCACGTTTGGCTTGCCCCTTTCTGAAACACACTTTGCCATAAAGCTCCTTGAGGAAGAGGGCTTGGTGCAACTTAGCGAAGCCTACAATAGCGTTTCTAAAATTCATATCACGGTCGATAATCGATCTCTGTACGAGCTACAACTCAAATACCCTCAATACGATAGTTTTATCAAACTTTTATTGCGTATGTACGGGGGCGAGCTATTTAGCCAGTTTGTACCCATTTCGGAAACCGCCATTGGCCAAAAACATTACACAATGGAAAACGATGTGGTCAAACTTCTACAAGGACTTCACGACCTTGGCATGATTGTCTATGACAAACAGCGAGTTAAGCCCCAATTTGGCTTTGCTACTCCCCGCTTCGGTGCCTCCCAGATGCCCATTAATTCTCTGGCAATTGAAGAAAAGCATCAGACCGATTTGCAACGAATTGCAGCAGTGATTAGTTACGTTCAACAAAAAAACCGTTGTCGAACGCAATTACTTCAAAACTATTTTGGCGAGGCCACCGACACCGACTGTGGGATTTGCGATAATTGTTTGGCCAAAAAGAAAAAAACTGCTTCTCCCGCCGAACACGCCCCCATTCGAGCTGAAATGCTACGTTTGTTAAAACTTAGTCCCTTGAGTCCTCAACAACTGGTAGCCGCCTTTGGATTAAAAAACGAACAAATTGCTATTGCAACCCTGCGGGAACTATTGGAGGACGAAGTCGTTTTGTATGAAAGTGAAGGAAGAATACGACTAAAGGAGTAATGAAGCTTCAAAAAACAATAAGACAACGCATACTAACACAATGAACATAGGCGACAAAGTCAGATTAATTCATTCCAAAGAAGAGGGTATCGTTACCCGAATTTTACCTAACAACGTCATCGAAATCGAAATCGAAGACGGTTTCCGTTTGCCCGTTTTAAAGCGTGAATTGGCCGTAGTTTCAGCAGCTGAAGCACAGGCATTTCGTACGGTAAAACCACAGCCAACGCCCGATAAAGCCACCGATAGCCGCCCCACAGGCATTCGTGCCGAAAAAGGGATTTTTATGGCCTTTGTTCCGCTCAATGACCGCGAAATTGTTCTCCATCTCGTCAATAATACCGACTGGGATTTGCCTTATTCGCTCGCTACTCCCACCGAACGCCATCAACGTGGTATTTCGGGGGGCTACCTCAAGGCCAAAAGCGCTATTAAAGTCCACGAATTACTGATCAAAGATTTTGAAGACTGGGGCACGTTTGTATTTCATTGCCTCTATTTTACCGTTGGGTTTTCTCCCGAAAGGGCTCCGCTTACGAAGCGTATTAAGTTTAGGGCCAATACTTTTTTTAAGAACAAACGCAAAGCACCAATCCTTGAAAAGGACGCGTACCTTTTTCAACTCGACGCCGACGAAAAGCTAGACCAGCCGCTCAATGCGCAAGTGTTGAAAGAGAAAATGATGGAGAAAAACGAGCCTGAACCTGCTGCTTCTCAACCTATTGAACGCCCTTCGTCGGTGGTTGATTTGCACATTGAAAAACTAACGCGCGATTTTTTGGCGTTGAGCAATAACGAGATGATTGCGATTCAATTAAAGACCTTTGAGCAACAACTCGAAAAAGCCATCGCAAGTGGCATGGACGAAATTACGTTTATTCATGGCGTTGGGAACGGAGTTTTGCGTACTGAACTTCACCGCCGAATGAGCAAGCACAAAAACGTAAAGTTTTACGAGGATGCCCAAAAGGAAAAGTTTGGCTATGGAGCCACTAAGGTAAAAATCAAGTAAGGCATCAGCATCTTCCCGAAAGTTTTGAACTTTCGGGAAGGTATAACGCGCTTTCGGGAAGATGAAACTCTAGTTCCGTAAAAAGCCCAAAATAATCATTCCTATTGCACTGATGGCCAAGCCCAACGACTCACGGGCAAGCTCAATGTTGATAGAACGCATGGCCATTTCTCCCCAAAATACACCTTCATACTTCGGTGGCCACTGCTGAAAAGCCGCTAAAAAATAAGCTCCCGCCAAAATAAAAAACACGTACCTGTTGGGGGCTTTCCCAAAAAATATACTCAAACTAGCTGCGACGGCAATACCATAAATCGGCATCCACAGCTCAGGATCGGGGTCGTTGTACTGCACCACCACGAAATACAAAAACATAATCGCCAAAAACAGCGAAACAACTTTCTTTAGGCTCATTTTATTGGTTAGGTTAAACGTAAAATACACTGATTTTTGGCCAAAAATAGCTAATTTGCCCATTCAACAACACTTCATAAAATCCAATGAAAAACCTTTCTACTCTTTCCCTCATCCTGATTTCTGTCAGTATTTGGGCACAAAAACCCTATTATCCCGAACCAAAATGGCCCGAACAAGACACCGCTAACAAATTTTACACCGTCAAAGGAGAACGTCATGGCGTGAGTTTTTTCAAAAAACATTACTTCAAAGACGTCCAATATACCCCCACCGACAAACTCGCGTTTGACGTCTATCACTCACCCGATGTGATGTATCATTGGTACCGTAAATGGGCCGAACAATACCCCAATCTCGTTGATTTATACGAAGTTGCGAAAAGCTACGAAGGGCGTCCGATTCTTCAAATGACCCTCACTAATAAAAAGACAGGCAAGCATACCGACAAGCCCGCTGCTTACTTTGAAGCTGGCCGTCACAGCGGCGAAGTGACCAGTAGCGAGGCGATTTTGTGGCTGACCAAGCACTTGCTTGATAATTATGGCAAAGACGCCGCCATTACCAAACTGATTGACACCAAAACCATTTATTTACGCCCCGAAAATAATCCTGATGGCTCAACCATGTATTTGTTTTCGGCGCAACGCAACCGCAGCACAGTTCATCCCAAAGATGATGACCGCGACGGTTTGCTCGACGAAGACCCCGAAGAAGACCTCGATGGCGACGGCGTGATTTATCAAATTCGTAAAAAAGCCGTTACTAAAGCCGAAAAAGAAAAAGCTGACTTTATCCTAGACCCCCGCGACCCGCGCTTGATGAAACGGGTACAGGAAGGCAAAGGAGAATGGTTGGTTTATACCGAAGGCATTGACAATGACGGTGATGGCAAGTACAACGAAGACGGGATTGGCGGCCTCGACAACCACCGCAACTACCCCGAAAACTGGCGGCCCGACCAAGGCGGTGACCTCACAGGACGCGGCTACACGCAAGGTGGCGCAGGAGAGTATCCATTGAGCGAAATCGAAACCCGCTCTACGGTGCTGTGGTTACTCCAACATCCCAATATTTCGGTCGTCAACTCGATGGATACGCGTGTGCCCATGCACTTACGCCCACCGTCAACGTCCAAAAGTGAAGAAAGTATGTTTCCTGCTGACCTTGCTATTTACAAGCACATGGACAGCCTCGGGCTATCGCACACCAACTATCCGTGGGCGGGCGATGTGTATTATACTTACGCCACGCGCAGCAAAACCGACCGTGTCACGGGTGATCCTTCCAAGCCTCAGCCGCTGTTTGGCCACGGCCCCGACTTTGGGTATTTTTATTACGGTTCAATCTGGTATGGTGATGAACTTTGGAACGGTGGCGCCATGAAAGATTACGACAAAGATGGCCAATACGACGAATACGACGGCTTAATGTGGGACGATGAAGCCAATAAGAAAAACGGTTTTAAACCTTGGACGAAACTAGCTCACCCTGTGTTAGGTGAGGTTGAAATTGGTGGTTTTCATCCCAAGTTTTTTGCCCAAAATGGCCCTGCTTGGAACTTAGAAACGTGGATTTCAAAGCAATCGCTCTTCAACTTAGGCATGGCACTGGAGCTTCCACAGGTAGAGTTCAAAGACGTTTCAGTGAAAGCCCTTCCTAACAAAGAGTACGAAATTAGGGTAAAATGGAGTAACACTGGAAAACTTCCCGTGGCATTGGAACAGGCCAAACGCGTCAAAATCGTTCAAGAAGACCGTCTTACCCTCGACATTGACAAGAACTTATTGAAAGGTTTTGAAGAAGCAAAAGTGGTGATTACGCAGCCAACCTTGTTTGATAAAACCATTTTTGCGGGTTATACGGCTCCTAACGAAACCAAAGAAGGCATTTTCCGCGTAAAACTCAACCAAACGGGAAGTGTTAAAGCCAAAGTTAAGCTGCTTTCAACGCGAGGAGGTTATCAAGAGAAAGAAATTGTGATTGGACAATAATCACTGTCCTCGTAGAGTAAAGGCGATATTCCAAGATAAGTGCTGTAGATAACTCCCCCTGGGAATGCTTCTACAGCATTTTTTATTACCTTTGCTTTGTAATTCGCTAAAATAAGTATGAATCGTAAAAGTTGTCTTTCTCCTCCAATTGTTTAATTTTTCCTTCTACAATAGAAGACTTCAATTAAACAGTATTATTAAACAAACTTGTTCCTAAAAGGGACAAGGCAGATAACTTTTTATGAAAAAATCATATTTATTACTACACACAGCGGTAGTATTTGCTGGATTTACGGGTATTTTCGGCAAGCTCATCTCCTTAAATGAAGGGCTATTAACTTGGTATAGAGTTTTATTTTCTACTATTTTTCTCTTCATTATACTTAAGCTATTCAAGATTAACACACGAATAAGCTTAAAAGAAAAATTAAACATTGCCAAAGTTGGGTTACTTATCACTACCCACTGGTTATTTTTTTATGCAAGTATTAAGTATTCAAATATCTCTGTTGGAGTCGTTTGTTATAGTTTAACAAGTTTTTTTACAGCGCTTTTTAAACCTCTAATTGAAAAGAAACGCTTTGTACTTTCTGAGATGTTGTTAAGTGGAATAACATTACTGGGTATTAGTTTACTATTTCACCTTGACCATTCTTATCAATTAGGAATTGTATTAGGTACAATCTCTTCATCTTTTGCTGCACTTTATACCATTTATAATGAGCGATTGGTAAGTAATTATGACAGTAAACTCATCAATTATTTCCAAATGTTTGGGGGAACAATTGGGCTAGGCATTTTACTTCCTGTTTATTTACATTTTTCGCCTACCACAAATATTATCCCTACCCCAAAAGACACCCTTTATCTGTTATTATTATCTTTTTTTGTACGGTTGGTTTATATGTTTCATTTGCTGAAGTATTAAAAAAAATACCTGCATTTACGGTTAATTTAACATTTAATCTTGAACCCATTTATTCTATTATCATCGCATTTCTCTTCTTTGGAGAAGGAAAACAAGTAAATATCTCTTTTTATATTGGGTTATTTTTTGTCATGCTTTCAGTTGTTTTACAAACCCTAATTTCAGTAAAACAAGCAAAGTAATTTACCTATCTTAGGTTAATTACTTCCCAAGTTTGACCTAAACTTGGGAAGTTTAAAATGCCATTTCAATCCTTCTGTGGCTTAATCGTTTTCATTTGAATTATATCTACTAAAAAAGCAAATGCCATCGAGAAATAGATATAACCTTTGGGTATTTCAAAATGAAAACCTTCGGCTAACAATGCCACACCAATCATCATTAAAAAGCATAGGGCAAGTATCTTGAAGGAAGGGTGTTTTCTAATAAAATCACTAATAGGTTTTGAAGCCACCAGCATGATTACCACTGTAACAATCACTGCGGTGTACATTACCCAAAGTTCTTGAACCATCCCAACGGCCGTGATGATAGAGTCGATAGAAAACACCAAATCCAACACTATCACCTCCGCAAGTAGCTGATTGAATGTACTTTTTTTAGAAGTGACAGCTGCGTCATTTTTATTAGCTTCTGTTTTATGGTAAATCTCTTTGGTACTTTTATAAAGAAGAAACAAACCTCCCCCAATCAAAATCAGCCCTTTCCCTGAAAAAGGAATATCTAACAGGGTGAATAAGGTTTGGTCTAATTTTAAAATCCAAGAAATAAAGGCCAACAAACAAAGCCGCATTACCATGGCCAGCGAAATCCCCCAAAACCTGAGTTTATTCCTCTGATTTTCTGGCAATTTATCCGCCAAAATGGATATAAAAATGATATTATCAATACCCAGAATAACCTCAAGGGCAATGAGCGAAACCAAAGGAATTAGTATGTCAATCATCTTGATAATTGTTAATGAATGGTATGGTTTAAAAACAGTTTATTTTCCGATGCCCAATCGACTAAGGATAAAGGCGTAGTTGAAAGCTTCGTCTTTGAGGTAGTCAAAACGCCCCGTCGAACCACCGTGGCCTGAGTCCATGTTGGTTTTGAGAAGGACTACATTTTGGTCAGTTTTAAGGGTACGAATTTTGGCGACCCATTTGGCAGGTTCGTGAAAGCCAACTTGCGAGTCATTTAAACCACCCGTAGCCAAAATGTTCGGGCAATTCCCCTTTTTAAGGTTATCGTAAGGTGAGTACGTCATGATATAGTCATAGTCAGCTTTTACGTTGGGGTTGCCCCATTGTTCGTATTCTTGGGTCGTCAGCGGGAGATTGGGGTCAAGCATGGTATTAATCACATCGACAAAAGGCACTTCCGCCACCACTACTTTAAACAAATCGGGACGTAGGTTGGTCACAGCCCCCACCAACAAGCCCCCCGCACTTCCACCGTTGATGGCCAATTTTTCTGGAGACGTGTATTTTTCTTTAACGAGGTGCTCGGCGCAGGCAATGAAATCGGTAAAGGTGTTCATTTTCTTCTGCAATTTTCCGTCTTCGTACCACTGTTCGCCCAAGTCAGACCCACCACGAATTTGCGCAATGACATAGACAAAACCACGGTTGACCAAGCTAAAGATATTGGCATTAAAACCCGCATCTGACGAATACCCGTACGACCCATACGAATACAAGAGGCTCGGATTCGTACCGTCGAGCGTGATTCCTTTTTTATGCACTACAGCCATCGGTACTTTAACACCATCTTTGGCAGTGGCCCAAAGCCGCTTTACCTCATAGTCGTCGGGATTAAAACCGCTCGGTACTTCACGCTCTTTGAGTTTTGTGCTGCTATTGGTCAGCATATCGTAATCGTAGGTCGTGGTGGGGCGGTTGAGCGAAGTGTAAGCGTAACGGAATTTCGTCGAAGTAAAATCAGGCGTACCCATCGGATAGGCGGTATAGACAGGTTCGGGAAACGAAATCGTTTTGCTATTCCCCGTTGTCAATTCTCTAACCTGCATCTCGAGCAACCCATTGATACGTTTGGTGATAATCATATACTTTTCAAAAATATCTATCCCTTCGATTTTTGCTTTGGGGTCATGTGCAACAATCTCTTTCCAAGTACTGCGATTTTCGTATCCCTCTTTGGGCAATTCGTATATTTTTTGGTTTTTGTTTTGCGGGTCTTTCCACGACACATAATAGTGAGCGGGGTGGTCGGTAATGTTGTATTCAACATCTTTTTGACGCGGTAAAAACAGCGTAAACTTTCCATTGGGCTGGTCAGCGGGCAGGATTCGGGTATCGCTGCTGGTGAAGCTTCCCGATTGAATCGCAATGATGCGTTTGGTTTTTGAACGACCTACATAACAGTTAAATAGCTCGTCTTTTTCTTCATATACCAATTCGTCTTTGGCTTTGCTTCCGACTACATGTTTATAAATTTTGTGCGAACGAAGGGCTGCATTAGGCACCGAATAAAACACCGTTTGGTTATCAGCCGCCCACGCAAGGCTACCTCCCATGCGACTGATGACGTCGGGTAACTCTTTGCCCGTTTGTAAATCCCGAAAACGCAGCTCAAACTCAGCATAAGAACCTGTGGTGTTGCTGACATAAGCAGCGATGTTGTTGTTATCGCTTACTTCATAGCCTCCCATGATGAAAGCCCCTTTTCCTTCGGCCATTTTGTTTTCATCAAAAATGACTTCTTCGGCGGCGTCAAGGCTGCCTTTTTTGCGGCAATGAACGCTGTATTGTTGGCCTTTCCCAACGCGAGAATAGTAGTAATACCCATTATCGAACGACGGCACCGACTGATCTTCTTCTTTGATTCGGCCCTTCATTTCGTCAAAAAGCGTTTTTTGAAGCGCTTTGGTCGAAGCCATCACCGTATCAGCATAGGCATTTTCGGCTTTTATATAGGCAATTGTTTCAGGGTTGGTTTTATCCTTTAACCAATAATAATCGTCCACGCGCTGATAGCCATGGTTGGTAAAAGTTTGGGGCTTTTTGGCAGCAACGGGAGCGGCAGGATATTCGGCTTGGGTGAGGACTTTTGTTTGTTCGGGAGTGGTTTTGCACGCTCCCAAAGCCAAACACACCACTAGGGTGCTGGGAATGAGGTTTTTCATCGAAAATGGTTTTAGAATTTGGGGGTAATTTACGCAATGAAACCGCTATTTCCCAACGAAAAAAATAAGAACAATCTCTTCCATTCATCTATAAAATAGGGTAATTAGTCTGCACATTGTAGTAAAATAAAAAGACTGAATAAGATATTACTCAGAAAACTCATCTTAAAATCTTACATTTAGGGATGTTTTTACCAAGAGCCATCACCTTTATTATTCTCTGTTTGCTGTGGGTTTCGTGCGTTGAAGTCTATGAGGTAAACTATCATTTCAATTCGGATGTCATCACAGTTGATGGATTTGTAACCAATGGATACGGTCTGACTGTCACCTTAAAAACAGCCCGTTCAGAAAAAGCCACCTATTATTCAGTCCCGCTGCGAAATTGTGAGGTCGAAGTCAGGGTAGGCGATGGTTCGGTTGTAAAACTAGCCGAATACGAAAGTGGCGTGTATATGGCCCCAGCTACTTTTAATGGCCAAGTCGGTCAAACCTACCAATTACATTTCCGAACCCCCACAGGAAAAGTATATGAGTCAGAAAAAGAGCAGCTGAGGGCTTCCCCTGAAATTGATAAAATCTACCATAAATACAACCGTGACGGCATCCTGGACCGCACAGGTAAACGAGTTGCTTTTTCTTCGTTAGATGTTTACGTTGATTTTAAAGACCCCGCCAATGAGCGCAACTTCTATTTGTGGCGCTGGACAGACTACGAAGAGCAAGGCTTATGTGCTACTTGCGAAGGCGGAAAACTGGACTCAAAAACTTTTATATGTACTCCTGAGCGTAACAGTCGGACGATATACGACTATCGATGTGATGCACCTTGTTGGGAGATTTTTTACAGTAATGAAATTACCGTCTTTTCGGATATTTATTCCAATGGTCGTAAGGTGGAAGCCCAACAAGTTGCCAAAATTCCGTTCTATTCTATGGGTGGTGGATTTGCCAATCGGGCAGCGCTGGTCGAAATCCAGCAGTTATCCATTTCTCCTAATGCCTACGAATATTACAAACTCCTGCGAGACCAAGCCCAGAATACTGGTAATCTGACCGATACACCGCCCTCTGCCATTATCGGCAACGTCAGAAACATAGATGACAGCACCGAAGAAGTAGTTGGCTATTTCGGGACAGCGGGGGTCTCGAAATCCCGTCATTTTATTGACAAACGCCCTTATTCTAACGCCTACAAGTACCTTATGCTTGGCCGAGAGCCTTCTCTTGAGCCAGATTCCCCTCCTATGCCTCCTTTGTTTGAGTCCAGGCCGCCCTTGGCACCTTGTGTTAAAAGTAATACCCGAACCCCAACTCGCCCCGAAGGATGGCTTTTGTAAAAATGAAAATAAGGCTACTTTTTTTTCTCTGGCTAACAGCTGGAATAGGGATAGCTGGGGCGCAACAACGCGTCAAACAAGCCCCCACCCGGCCATTTGAACTGAGTGGTATCGTTCGGGACTCACTGACGGGTGAGTTTATCAACAACGCCGCCATTCGCATCAATTTTGATAAATCGGGCCTTTATACCGATTCCACAGGCACCTTCACTATCATGCTTAGTGAAGCCGACTACACCTTAGTTATCAGCCGATTAGGATACCGACCGCACCGCCTAAAATTTAGGCTCGACCAAAACATTCACTTAGATGTAAAACTTCTCAACGTGGCAAAAGAGCTTGAAGAAGTTGTTATTTCTACCCAAGCCGTGGACGAAAATGTGGCTCGCCCACTGCTGGGAGTGACACAGTTGAACATTAAAACCATCAGGCGCCTCCCCGCCATTTTGGGGGAAGTCGATGTCCTACGAAGTTTGCAAATGCTACCTGGGGTCACTTCGGTGGGGGAAGCCTCCAACGGCGTCAATATCAGGGGAGGGGCCGTTGATCAAAACCTTATTCTACTCGACGACGCCCCTATTTTTAACCCCACCCACTTGTTTGGCTTGTTCTCCGTTTTTCCGCCCGATGCCGTTTCGAGCATGGAATTGTACAAAGGCACTTCTCCCGCTCGGTTTGGTGGACGTGCAGCGGCGGTGCTTGATATTTCAATGGCCAATCCATCATTGGACAAATTTAAACTCCAAGGCGGCATTAGTTTCGTCGCGAACCGATTGACCGCCGAAATCCCGTTGGTCAAAGAAAAAGTAGGTTTGTTGATAACAGGGCGCGGGGCATTCAATGATTTCGCATTTCAGTGGGGTCCTCAAAAATTAAAAAACATTCGGGCAAGTTTTGGGGATGCCGCCGCTAAATTGTTCTGGAGAATCAATGATAAAAACACGTTTTCACTGTCCAATTATTACAGCACCGACTTCTTCCAAACCGACCTATTGGGCGGAATAAACAACATCAACTCTGTTTCTACCCAATACGATTACAACACCCTTAATTTCACCGCCCGTTGGTTTCATGCTTTCAACGACCGACTCAACGTGCAAACCACCGCCGTTTTTAGCCAATATCGACCCACCATCCTTTTGCCCGAACTCAACAGCGACAATAAAGTAACGATTGGCTCCGAAATCCTTCAGCGACAGGCCAAAACCAATTTTAACTATACCCCAAACAAAGCCCATAAAATAGAATTTGGGGCAAACATGACCCATTATCAGTTACAGCCTGGCA
The DNA here is from genome assembly GCF_000482465.1 of Runella limosa DSM 17973. Taxonomy (GTDB): domain Bacteria; phylum Bacteroidota; class Bacteroidia; order Cytophagales; family Spirosomataceae; genus Runella; species Runella limosa. Next base: position 286,232 of record NZ_KI519426.1, on the reverse strand, counting down.
CACTAAATCCTGGCGCCAACGACCGCGTGAACCCGCTGCGCGTCCCCAACGAATATGGGCTAGAATTGGCATTACACGCGGAAGATGAAATCTCAATAAACCCCAAAACAACTGTTTCGGTAGGACTGCGTTATTCGTATTTTATGGCTTTAGGCCCCGCCGCTGTGCGTTCGTACGCCGACGGTAGCCCTAAATCCGAAGCCAGCATCATCGACTCCACTTTTTACGGAAGCGGCAAACCCCTCCAAACCTACGGAGGTTTTGAGCCACGAGTGGGGCTGCGTTATACCATCGACGAGCTGTCGTCGGTAAAGTTAGGGTACAACCTCATGCGTCAGTATTTACAAGTAGTTTCCAATACCACCACTCCCCTTCCCACTTCGCGTTGGAAAATGAGTGATGCCCACATTCGACCGCAAGTGAGTCAGTTGTGGACAGTTGGTTATTTCAAAAACCTCAAAAACAACATTTACGAGTTTTCGGTAGAAGCTTATTACCGCGCCACCCAAAACGTACTAGACTTTAAACCAGGAGCCGATTTTTTGTTGCAAAATTACATCGAAACCCAAGTATTACAGGGACGTAGTAAATCGTACGGGTTAGAATTAATGCTTACCAAGAAAAAAGGCGAAATGACGGGTTGGGTCAATTACACTTACTCAAGGGTATTTAATTTGGTGGACGAAGGCCCTCGCTTTAACGAACGAATCAACGACGGCAAATGGTATCCTGCCAACTTCGACCGTCCACACAACGTGAACATGTCGTTCAATTTCAGTGAGAACAAATACCACAGCCTCTCGTTGACTTTCACCTACGGTACAGGTCGCCCTTACACCATCCCCAACGGCTTTGTGAGTTTCCAAGGGAAAGCCTATCCTTACTATGCCGAACGTAACCAAGGCCGTATCAAAGACTACCACCGACTTGATTTTTCTTGGCAAATCAACAATCCGACGCTCAAGGACAAACGTTGGATTGGCAGTTGGATTTTCACCGTTTATAACCTCTACGGTCGTAAAAATCAGTACTCGGTATTTTTGAAGACCCAAGGAACTGCCTATACCGCCTACCAGCTGCAGATTTTTGCCTCTCCAATTGTATCTTTGGCATACAATTTCAAGTTTATGTAAAAATCAGATACTCACTTATCAATCAACAACCAATGGCCATTGATTATTCAATAAAAGACGGGGTAGCAATGATTGTGTGGAACATGACAAGCTCACCCATGAACGTCCTCAACGACGACTCTGTCCCTGCTTTCGGAGAAGCCCTAGAAAAAGCCTTCTCTGATGCTGACGTAAAAGGAATCGTCATTACATCCTCCAAGCCCGAGTTTGTGGCAGGAGCTGACCTAAAAATGATTTTGCGCAACCAAGGAGGCGACCCTGCCGAAATGCTCAAAATCTCCGCAGGACTTAACGAACTTTTTCGGCGCATCGAAACCAACGGAAAACCCGTCGTCGCTGCCATCAATGGCACAGCACTTGGCGGTGGCTTGGAAATCTGCCTAGCCTGCCATTACCGAGTCGCCCTCAATAATCCCAAATCCAAACTAGGGCTTCCCGAAGTAAAGGTTGGGCTACTCCCTGGTGCGGGTGGTACGCAACGATTGCCGCGCATGATTGGAATGCAGGCCGCTTTACCGTTGATTTTGGAAGGAAAAGAACTCTCCCCCAAAGATGGCTTAGGAATGGGAATTGTCGATGCCGTAGCCGAAACCCGCGAAGAGATGCTCGAAAAGGCGTTTTCGTGGATTGCAGCCAATCCCAAGCCACTCAAACCTTGGGACGAAATCAATAAAAAAACGGGTAAAATTCAGGCCAAAGACAACTATAAAGTGCCTAATGGCGCGGTTTTAAGCCCCGTCGGAATGCAAACTTTCACAGTGGGTACGGCGATGATGATGGACAAGTCGAAAGGTAATTATCCTTCGACGCAGCACATCATGTCGTGTGTTTACGAAGGACTGTTGGTCAACATCGACCGAGGTATTGCCATAGAAGCCCGTCATTTTGTCAAAGTGGCCACTTCCAAAGAAGCGGGCAACCTGATTCGCACCATGTTCTTGGGTTTAAATGAAGCCAATAAAGGTGCAAGTCGCCCCAAAGACATTCCCAAAACCGACGTGAAAAAATTGGGTGTTTTGGGGGCGGGTATGATGGGTGCGGGCATCGCCTACGTAAGTGCGCTAGCGGGCATCGAAGTCATTTTAAAAGATGTCAGCCAAGAAGCGGCTGAAAAAGGCAAGGACTACGCGCGTGGCTTGTTAAAAAAAGCGGTAGAACGCGGCAAATTCGACGCATTGAAAGCCGAAGGCGTATTAGACTTAATCAAACCGACAGCCAACGCCGATGACTTGGCGGGTAGTGAATTAATCATCGAAGCCGTCTTTGAAAACCGCGAGCTAAAAGCCACCGTTACCCAAGAAGCCGAACCTCAATTAGCAGAAAACGGCGTATTTGCCTCCAATACATCCACCTTGCCCATCACGGGCCTTGCCAAAGCCTCGGCGAATCCTTCAAATTTTATTGGCATACACTTCTTTTCTCCCGTCGATAAAATGATGTTGGTGGAATTGATTATTGGCAAAGAGACTTCTGACTACGCCCTAGCGGTAGCAATAGATTATACCCGTAAAATCAAAAAAACGCCGATTGTTGTCAACGACTCGCGGGGCTTTTATACGTCGCGCTGTTTTGGCACTTACACTTCCGAAGGAATGGAACTCCTCAAAGATGGCGTAAACCCTGTTTTGATTGAAAATGCAGGCAAACTGGCAGGAATGCCCGTTGGGCCGTTGGCAGTCTCAGACGAAGTGGCACTTGATTTGGTATATAAAATCGCAGGACAAGCCGTAAAAGACGGGGTACTGGCCGAAACTGATACTAGCTACCAAATTGGGAAACAATTTACTGAAATGGGGCGCTTAGGTAAAAAAGCCAAAGCAGGGTTCTACGAATACCCCGAAGGCGGTCAAAAACACCTATGGGAAGGTTTGGCGGAATTATTCCCCGCCAATGCCCAACAGCCTACATTGGAAGAAGTAAAAACCCGTTTGTTGTACCGTCAGGCGATAGAAACGGTGCGGTGTTTTGAAGAAGGTGTGATACGAACGCGCCTTGACGCCGATTTGGGATCGATTCTCGGCTGGGGTTTCCCTCCGTACGCGGGCGGCACACTGTCTTTTGTTGACTACGTGGGTATTTCCACCTTCGTATCCGAATGCGATCGTCTTGCCGAAACTTACGGGGAGCGCTTCCGCCCCACCCCCAAATTACGAGCAATGGCGGCAGCGGGCGAAGGCTTTGTTGAAAAAAAGTAAATATTTTTTATTTTTTTTCAACACTTATCTTTCTGAAAAGCAGCGTGTTTAGCTCAAAAACGCAGGTTTGACAAAAAATATTTTCAAAAAAAATCAAAAAAAGGCTTGACAAAGGGGTGAAATACCCCTACCTTTGCATTCCCAAACAACGGGAGATAAGTAAAAAAAACAACACGGTTGCGTAGCTCAATTGGATAGAGCATCTGACTACGGATCAGAAGGTTTGGGGTTCGAATCCCTACGTGACCACTAAAAGCCCTCAAATTTCGCTAATTTGAGGGCTTTTTCTTGCCCAAAATTTGCTTACGTACGGCCAAGTTACCCTTGCTGTTGTCAATTTATTCCCAATATTTACTATCTTAATAATCTTCCAAATAAGATGGCCGCCGAAAATCAAAATACGGAATAGAAAGAATCATAGCGAGATGAGTACCTATCCCTAATGTCACTATCAAGGTATTATAATCTCTTGTCAGCTTTTTCACACCATGCGACTATTATTGCTCCTTTTGTTTTTTGGTACTTCATCCCTCCTACTGTGGTCGCAAGGCAGCCCTTCTCAGCCAGTTAATATCAAAGCCAAGTACGATAGTGCTCGGGTGGAATTTACACAATTTGAGAAAAAACACGGCGGATTTGTACAAACCAAAAACGTAAAAATGCACTACCTAGAATGGGGAAATCCTCGCCATACTCCCTTCATTTGGGTGCATGGTAGCTTCACCAACGCCTACGAATTTGCTGACCTCGCAAAAGAATTGGTTCAAAAAGGGTATTACGTCATTGCGATTGATTATTACGGTCACGGCCAAACGCCCATTCCTACCCATGACGTCTCGTTGTACCACGTCGCCGACGATATTAAAACCTTGATGTCGGTCAAAAAACTGTCTAAAGCAGTCATTGGTGGCTGGTCGAGGGGAGGATTTATTGCCTCGGCATTTTATGATGCTTATCCCGAAAATGTGTTAGGATTGGTACTCGAAGACGGCGGGTCGGTAGCTACCAATACCCACTACCACCAACTACCTGATAGTACGTTGGATGCCCAAGTAAAAAGTATATTCACAAATAGATTCTCTTCTGCTACTTTTGACACAGAATTTGAGGCATACAAAGCTTACTACGATTATTCGTCATCGGGCACTCAGTTTGAACTGTTGGCCTGGCTAGGAAAGGATTCAGGCGGTAAATGGACGATTGGAGCGGGTGTCGAGAAGCTATTTCACATGCGCAACGAGGTTGAGTTCAAAGAAACCATTTTGCGCCCTACCAAAGCTTCTTTGTTTGGTCAATCAATGGCGATGATTGAACCGAAAATTATTTATCGAAGCCTGCACGTCCCTCTCCTCATCATCGACCCAACCTCCCCCAACGACCTTTTTCCCTTCGAGAAAGACAACGCCGCCTTACAACAGCAACACTCAAAGTTAATCACACACAAAATTTATCCAAATACGGGACACAATGTCCACTATGAGAAGCCGAAAGAGTTTTTAGAGGATATTACAACGTTTTTGAAAAGGGTTTCTGGGCGTTAAAAGACCTTTTCCCATTCTTATTCAATGTCTGAATTTAAGAATTTTTCACCATTTTCCGAGCAAACGATTCTGCGGCTTGGTGGGTTTGTTGGAGTAAGGTAGAACTCTGTGAGATTTCTACTAATTCCCGTTGGGTTTTGAGTTTGGCCAAAAACTGAATAATGTGTGCTTTCTGCTCCTTGGTAGTAAATACCTGTTTGAGAAGCGCCTGTTTCAATAGCTCAGAGTACTCGTCTATTAACTGAGTAGAAGTAAAAAGTGCCGCATAAATGTCGTTTGAAACTTCATCGTACTCTTTTCGCATGATATTTTGTTCGAGTAGTAACATGGCTACAAATGAGTGTAATGACAAGGGTTTCTGGGCGTTAAAAGACCTTCCAAGTTTGAATGTAAACACAATCACTAAACTTGGAAGGTCTGTAAAAGAAAAAGACTCCCCAAGTTGCCAATAACGAAATTGTCAAACTTGGGAAGTCTAAATAATATTAATTTCCTGCTACTTGCGCACGAATGATATTAAGAGCCGCACCTGCTTTGAACCACTCAATTTGTTGTTCGTTATAGGTATGGTTTACCGTAATTTCATCTGTTGAACCATCAGCATGATTGAGCACCAACGTAAGTGACTTTCCTGGGGCAAATTCTGTCAATCCAACGATGTCGATTGAATCGTCTTCTTTGATTTTGTCATAATCTGCTTTATCCGCAAACGTCAAGGCCAACATACCTTGTTTCTTCAAGTTCGTTTCGTGGATACGGGCAAACGATTTTACCAATACCGCACGAACGCCCAAGTGGCGTGGCTCCATCGCCGCGTGCTCGCGTGATGAACCTTCACCGTAGTTTTCATCTCCAACCACAATCGTGCCCACTCCTGCGGCTTTGTACCCACGCTGGGTAGCAGGAACTGGCCCGTATTCTCCCGTTACTTGACTTTTTACGTTGTCGGTCTTCTCATTAAAGAAGTTAACCGCGCCAATCAACAAGTTGTTAGAAATGTTATCCAAGTGACCACGGTACTTCAACCATGGGCCTGCCATTGAGATGTGGTCAGTTGTACACTTGCCTTTGGCTTTGATCAACAATTTCAAACCTTTAAGGTCAGTACCTTCCCAAGCTGCAAATGGATCGAGCAACTGCAAGCGATTTGACGTTGGCGAAACTGCAACTTGAATACCGCTACCGTCTGCTGCTGGTGCTTGGTATCCTGCATCCTCTACGTCAAAACCACGCGGTGGCAATTCGTCACCCGTTGGCGCGTCTAAAGTTACTTGTTCGCCATTTTCGTTGATAAGTGTATCCGTCAATGGGTTGAAAGTCAAGTCACCCGCAATGGCCAAAGCAGTCACCAATTCTGGAGAAGCTACAAATGCCAACGTGTTAGGGTTACCATCGGCACGCTTGGCGAAGTTACGGTTGAATGAGTGAACGATGGTGTTACGCTCTTGCTTTTCAGCGCCTACACGTGCCCACATACCGATACAAGGTCCGCAAGCGTTAGCAAACACTTTCGCGCCAATTTCGTCGAATGTTTCGAGGAAACCATCGCGCTCAATCGTGTAGCGAACTTGCTCTGAACCTGGTGTAATGGTAAATTCAGCCTTGGTTTTAAGGTTTTTAGAGGCCACTTGTTTTGCCAATGAAGCCGCACGAGCGATGTCTTCGTACGACGAGTTGGTACAAGAACCAATCAAACCTACCTCAACTTTGGTTGGCCAGCCGTTGGCCGCAGCGGCTTCTTTCATCTTAGAAATTGGCGTAGCCAAATCTGGTGTGAAAGGCCCGTTCAAGTGTGGCTCAAGGTCCGAAAGATTGATTTCGATTACTTGATCGAAGTATTTCTCTGGTTCATCATAAACGCCTGCATCCGCCGTAAGGTGTTCTTTTACCGAGTTAGCAAGGTCAGCAACGGCGTCACGGCCTGTAGCGCGCAAATAGCGCTCCATCGACTCGTCGTAAGCAAAGGTCGAAGTCGTTGCTCCGATTTCAGCACCCATGTTACAGATAGTACCTTTACCCGTACATGACATAGAAGTTGCTCCTTCGCCGAAGTATTCTACGATAGCACCCGTTCCACCTTTTACGGTAAGGATACCAGCTACTTTCAAGATAACGTCTTTTGGAGAAGTCCAGCCATTGAGTTTACCTGTCAATTTTACCCCGATTAGTTTTGGGAATTTAAGCTCCCAAGGAAGGCCCGCCATTACGTCGCACGCATCAGCACCACCTACCCCGATAGCAATCATACCCAAACCACCCGCGTTTACGGTGTGTGAGTCGGTACCAATCATCATACCGCCTGGGAAAGCGTAGTTTTCAATCACTACTTGGTGAATGATACCCGCGCCTGCTTTCCAGAAACCGATGCCGTATTTATTAGAAACCGACGATAAGAAATCATACACTTCTTGGTTTTCAACTACTGCTTTGCCTAAGTCTTCCGAAGACCCAACTTGGGCAGTAATTAAGTGGTCACAGTGTACAGTAGAAGGAACTGCTACTTTCGGACGGCCAGCCTGCATAAATTGCAACAAAGCCATCTGAGCAGTGGCATCTTGCATAGCTACACGGTCGGGTCCGAAGTCAACGTATGATTTGCCGCGCTCATAAACAGTAGTGGCATCACCTTGGGTAAGGTGAGCGTACAAAATTTTCTCTGTGTAGGTCAAAGGACGTCCTACTACGTTACGAGCCGCCTCCACTCGTTCACCGAGTTTTGCGTAGAGGCCCTGCATCATATCTAAATCGAATAACGCCATGGTATTAATATAGGATGAGTTAATTTTCCAGCCATAAAACTACAAACTGTAAAGCAAAATACCCTAAAATTCTTGCTAAATAGTTGTAGAAAGTCATACTATCGTTGAAATTTTACCCCAATTTGGGGCAAATTAAGGTAGTATTTTTTGGAAAAAGGGCGAAGAATTACCAAAAAACAAATGCCCTTCCTATCTTTACTCGCTTGATTCAATCAACTTTAAACCTAACTATAAGTCACCAAATACACTTCATGGAACGTTTTACTGGACTCATTGGTATCGTTTTTATCTTGGGCATTGCTTACGCCATGTCTAACAACCGCAAAGCCATCAACTATCGCACGGTTGGCGTAGGGCTTGGTTTGCAGTTTGGCTTGGCCGTATTTATTTTAAAAACGACCGTCGGACAAAATATTTTCGACTGGCTAGGACGTGCTGTCCAAAAAACGTTGAGCTTTTCTGACAAAGGAGCCGAGTTTGTATTTAGCCCGTTGGTCAATGCTACCGTTCTCAGCAAAGCATTTGGTGAAAGCAATAGCTTTATCTTTTTCTTCAGCATCATTCCTACCATCATTTTTGTGGCGGTGTTGGTCAATATGCTCTATCACATTGGCCTGATGCAGCGCATTGTGGCCGTATTGGCACGCCTGATGAAATGGTTGATGGGCGTCAGCGGTGCTGAAGCATTGTCAAACGTTGCCTCGGCTTTTGTGGGGCAAGTGGAAGCCCAAATCATGATTAAGCCTTATTTAAAAGGAATGACTAACTCTGAGCTTTTGGCCTCCATGACGGGTAGCTTTGCCTGTATTGCGGGCGGGGTTATGGCAACGTATATCAAATTAGGTGTACCTGCTCCTTATTTAATTGCGGCCAGTTTGATGGCTGCGCCAGGGGCATTGGTGATTGCCAAAATCGTATTTCCAGAAACAGAAAATTCTGAAACAAAAGGGGTTGTAAAATTAGAAATCAAAAAAGCCCACGCCAATCTTCTTGATGCCATTGCGGCAGGTGCCAGTGAGGGACTCAAGGTAGGGTTCAACGTGGTTGCGATGTTGATTGGTTTTATCGCTTTAATTGGTCTTCTTGATTACTGTCTTGGCAAAGCAGGTGGATTATTTGCTTTTCCACAGTTAAGCCTCGATTTCCTTTTGGGTAAAGTGTTCTCCGTATTCGCTTGGGCCATGGGCGTCCCTGCCAAAGACGTAGAAGCAGCGGGTTCGTTAATGGGCACCAAAATGGTTATCAATGAGTTTGTAGCTTACCTTGACCTCGTAAAAATCAAAGAAACACTCGACCCTAAAACGATTGCAATTGCCAGTTTTGCCCTTTGTGGTTTTGCCAACTTTAGCTCTATCGCCATTCAAGTAGGTGGCATCAGTGAGTTGGCTCCGAGCCGTCGTTCTGATTTGGCACGTTTGGGCTTTAAAGCCCTGATATGTGGCACATTAGCCTCTTATATGTCCGCTACAATTGCGGGACTACTGTTTTAATACTTTTCACTGTTGACCTTCCCGAAAGTTAGAACTTTCGGGAAGGTCAATTTTCAACCCTAAACATCTATGCAACGTACGCGAATTGGTGGACGGCTTTTGATTGGGATTATCATGGCTGTCGTGGCGCTTTTTGGGTATTTCAGCAAAACCCAAGTCAATCCCGTGACGGGCAAAAAGCAACAAGTAAGCCTCACGCCCGAAGAAGAAGTTGCCATCGGCTTACAAAGTGCGCCCCAAATGGCTGCCGAGTATGGTGGCCTATACCGTGATGAAAAAGTACAATTTTTGGTCAAAAAAGTAGGGCAAGGCATCGTCCAAAGTACCGAAGCCAAAAACTCGCCTTACCAATTTGATTTTCACGTATTGGCCGACCCCGAAACCATCAACGCTTTTGCCATCCCTGGCGGACAGGTTTTTATTACCATGGGTTTGCTCAAACGACTCAAAACCGAAGACCAATTGGCGGGAGTTTTGGGGCACGAAATTGGGCACGTGGTAGGACGACATTCAGCCCAGCAAATGGCCAAGCAAGAATTGGTGGGCGGACTAGCAGGCGCAGCCTCTGCTGCCATGTCTGATCCAAATTCTCCCAGTAGCGGCGCGTATATTGCACAATACGTTGCCAATTTGATGAACCTAAAATACGGACGCGACGACGAACTCGAAGCCGATGATTTTGGCGTTAAGTACATGGTTCAGACAGGTCGCGACCCCGAAGCGATGATTCAGGTCATGGAAATTTTGGCCCAAGCAGGTGGTGGCTCCGAGCGCCCCGCCGAGTTCCAAAGTACCCACCCCAACCCCGAAAATCGGATTGTTAAAATAAAAGAAGCAATGGCTAAATACCGTAACCAATGAAACACACCTCATTTTTTCTTACCCTTCTCTTCATCAGCAGTACGTTATTCGCACAATTCAACCGTGGTGTCCAGTGGACCAAAGACGGAAATGCCTATTACCGCGTAGAAAACAAGGAAATTGTCCAGTATAACCTGCCTGATTTGCAAAAAAAAGTAGTCGTAAGTGCTACCCAACTTACGCCAGCGGGCAAAAGCGACGCCCTTAACGTACGTAGTTACACGTATTCTAATGATTTTCGTAAAGTCCTCATTTATACCAATACCCAACGCGTTTGGCGCTACGATACGCGCGGCGATTATTGGGTACTTGATTTGGACAAAAATACCCTGACCCAACTCGGCAAAGGCCGCCCTGTGTCATCGCTCATGTTTGCAAAATTTTCGCCCGATAGCAAAAAAGTAGCTTATGTCAGTGAGCGTAACGTCTATTCGGAAGACCTCGCTACGAGCAAAATAACCGCACTTACCAAAGACGGCACCACCCGCCTCATCAACGGTACGTTCGACTGGGTATATGAGGAAGAATTTGATTGTCGTGACGGATTTCGTTGGAGCCCCGACAGCAAAAATATTGCGTATTGGCAAATTGATGCCACCAAAATTCGCAACTTCATGATGATCAATAACACCGATTCTATTTACGCATTCAATGTTCCAGTAGAGTACCCGAAAGTAGGTGAACGTCCTTCTCCTTACAAAATAGGAGTTGTAAGTGCCAACGGTGGCGCTACCAAATGGATGAACACTCCTGGCGACCCTGGCAACACCTACATTCCACGCATGGAATGGGGAAACGCTAACGAACTGATTATGCAACAGTTGAATCGTAAACAAAATGAATCTAGTATCTTGGCCGCCGACATCAAAACTGGAAAAACTACCCAGTTTTATACCGACCGCGACGATGCTTGGGTAGAGACTAAAAGTAGCTATTCGTGGAGCGAAACACCCGAAGGCTGGGATTGGATCAACGGCGGAAAAGAATTTTTGTGGATGAGCGAAAAAGACGGCTGGCGCCACATGTACCGCGTAACCCGCGACGGTAAAAGTGAAAAGTGCATTACTGCTGGCGACTACGACATTATTTCGGTGGTGTTGGTCGATGAAAAAAATAATCAGTTGTATTTCATGGCCTCGCCCGACAATGCCACGCAGAGTTATTTGTACCATGCCCCGCTCGATGGCAGTAAAAAAGCCGAACGTGTCACTCCAGCCGACCAGTCTGGCTCGCACCGCTACGACCTCTCTCCTAACGCCATGTGGGCTTCGCATTCATTTTCCAATGCCAACACATCGCCCATGAATGAGTGGCTTCGTTTACCTGAACACAAAGCCTTAAAAGACGCCGACGACATTTCAAAAAAATTGGCGGCCAAAGCCGATGCGCCAAAACGAGTGGAGTTTTTTAAAGTAAAAACCGAAGATGGTATTGAGCTAGACGCTTGGATGGTAAAACCTGCCAACTTCGACCCTACCAAAAAATACCCCATCGTTTTTACGGTTTATGGCGAACCTGCCAGCGCTACCGTGCGCGATAGCTGGGGAACAGGGCGCAATGGACTCTACGCAGGCGACATGGCCAAAGACGGTTACATTTACGCATCGGTTGATAACCGTGGCACACCTTCTCCCCGTGGTAGAAACTGGAGAAAAGCCATCTATCGTAAGATTGGCGTCATTAACATTCGTGACATGGCAATGGGAGCCAAAGCTATGTTTGAGAAAAACTCGTTCATTGATACCAGCCGCGTAGCCGTACACGGATGGAGCGGTGGCGGTTCTTCTACCCTCAATTTGTTATTTCAATACCCTGCCTTGTTCAAAACAGGCATTGCCGTAGCTGCCGTGGCCGACCAATTGACGTACGATAACATTTACCAAGAACGCTATATGGGGATTCCGCAAGAAAATCGCGAAGATTTTGTGGCAGGCTCGCCCATCACGCACGCGCACAAACTACAATCGAACCAAAACCTATTGTATATCCACGGCACGGGCGACGATAACGTTCATTACCAAAATGCCGAGCGATTGGTCAATGAGTTTATCAAGCACAACAAACAGTTTCAGTTTATGCCGTACCCTAATCGTTCGCACGGAATTTACGAAGGCGATGGTACATCGAAGCACTTAAATACACTGTTTACAAAGTACTTGAGAGAGCACTGCCCAGCAGGAGCAAAATAATACTTACCAAAATAGAAAATCTAAAAGCGGCTTACACCTTACTATTGAGGGTAAGCCGCTTTTTTTCCATTCAGCAAATTGATTTAGTATGAAACAGCCACGTTTTAGTATCGAAGAATACCTTGCGTTGGAAAAAGAAACGGACACCAAATACGAATACCACGACGGCGAAGTCTATGCCATGGCGGGTGGTACACCTACTCACAGTTTGATTTCAAACAATGTGGGTAGTGGATTAGGCAATGCTTTAATAGGAAAACGGTGCTTTACCTATAACAGTGATTTGCGCGTTGCGACTTCACGCAATCGTTATGTTTACCCTGATGTTACGGTGGTTTGTGGCAAGGTTACTTATTTTGAAGAGTTGAAGAATGCCGCCAACAACCCCGTTGTGATTGTTGAGGTATTGTCACAAGACACCGAAGCCTACGATCGTGGCGGAAAATTTATGCGTTATCGCATGATTGACACCCTAAAAGAGTACGTTTTGGTACACCAATACCTGCCCTTGGTCGAAGTATTTTTCAAAAACACGCTTGACGTTTGGGAATACCGCGCTTACAATAACCTTCAAGATACTGTTCAACTTCATTCAATAGATGTACAACTTTCGCTTGAGGACATTTATTTGGGCGTGGAGTTTTTACCCTTTGACGAAGAGAACTGGAAATTAATTTAGTAAGACCTGGTTCAAATACAAAAAAACCACCAATACCGAACGTACTGGTGGTTATGCCCAACACCCTATCTACTTTATTTTACTTCCACTTCAGCACCCGCTGCTTCCAAAGCAGACTTAATCGTTGCCGCTTCTTCTTTCGTAGGATTTTTTGAGAGCACTACAGGCGCACTTGCTACGATAGCTTTAGCTTCTTTTTGAGATACGCCTAGTATGGTCGCAACTACTTTTGTTACGTGAGCTACCGTTTTTTGATTTTTTGGCTGTAATAGGACAACGGTAAAATACCCTTCTTTTTCATCAACTACTTCTGCTAAAGGCTTGGCAATAAGCATCGTTGACAAAGACAACATGGCAAGGAAAAGAATTGATTTCATTTGAGTAGAAATTATAATTGTGTTCATGATTCAAAATTACGAAGCTCCTCCTTTGTCAAATTGCCCAGTTCACGAAACGTAGGCTACCATCCACCAACTGTTTATTTCAGTTCATAAACCCAAAAACAGAGATGTGATGTTTCAAAATATACCAAAACATGAAGTATCTTTAGCCGTTCGTTTCAACCCCTACCTATGCTCGTCAATGCAATTATTGTCGATGATGAACCCTCGGCGCGTTCATTGCTTCGACAAATTCTTTCGGAACACTGCCCTGCGGTACGCGTACTTGAAGAGGCCGCCGACGTAAAATCGGCCGTAAAATTGATTAATAAACATGCAGTAGATTTGGTATTTTTGGACATCGAAATGCCCGAAGAAAACGGTTTTGCCTTGTTTGAGTATTTCAACCAGCCTACTTTTCAAGTGATTTTTTGTACCGCCTACTCGGAATATGCGCTCCAAGCGTTTGAAGTTTCGGCCGTGGATTATATCCTTAAACCCGTTAGTATTTCCAAACTCGTAGCCGCCGTTGAGAAAGCATCCAAGCTAATTGGGCAACCTCAATTGCCCCAACGCTTCCAAACTTTACGGGAGAATTTAAGCGTTACTACCCTTCAAAAAATAGCCCTTCCGATGTCAGACAGTCTTGTTTTTGTACAATTGGAGGATATTTTCTTTTTTGAAGCCGACGGTTCCTACACCCACGTAGTCACCAAAAACGGAAAAACCTTGGTTAGTAAAAAAATCAAAGAATTTGATGAATTGCTTAGTAACGACGCGCGCTTTTATCGAATTCACCGCTCTTTTTTAATCAATACGCACCAAATTAGAAAGTACAATAAAAAAGACGGTGCTTCTGTCGAATTTGAGAACGGTTTGAGTGTGCCCATTGCCCGTGAAAAAGTCAAAGAGTTTGATGATTTCATTGCTGGCATTCGCGTTTAAAAATAAGCCCAAATGAAACCCTTTCTTCTCGTTCTTTTGGTACTCATGACTCAAAGCCTTTGGGGTCAGAAAACGTACGAACAACTGCTCGTTGATATTAAAAACCACCGTCCGCAAGATAGTATTCGGGTAGAATTGCTCGTTGATGCTTGCGTAGCTGCCACATTTCGGGCCGACACGTTGGTGTTAAAAATGGCGACGGAGGCCAACCAGTTGTCCAATAAATTGGGTTATGAACTTGGGAAAATTCGGTCGCTAAATTGCTTAGGAAATTACTATTTTAGCCGCGCCCTCAACGACAAAGCAATCAATTTTTACCTCCAAGCCCTTCGAATCGCCGAAAAGAGAAACGATTACTCAAATATCGTCATCGGAAAAAGTAATTTAGCCAACGTTTTCTCGCATAATTTTGAAGACCAAAAGTCTATCAAATTATTGACTGAATGTGACCAACTTTTGCTCAAAAACGGGCAAGTTTTCACCCAAAACAGAGCAGCCATTTTGACTAACTTGGCAAATTCTTACTTTCAATTAAAACAATACACCAAAGCGATTCAAACCTACAACGAAGTTCTTGCTATTTGTCAAAAACTTAACATCGGTTTTGGACTTGCACTTACGCTTGACAACCTTGGCAAAACGTATTTTGAGCTTAAACAATACCCCAAAGCCCTCGATTATTTTGAAAAAGCCAAGGTTGAAATTGAAAAATACCGCGTCGATTTTGTCAGGGGGAAAAACCTTAATAACATAGGCAAAACCTACTCCGCCCTTGGCAATCCCACCAAAGGACTGGATTTCTTACAACAAGCCAAGGTCATTGCCCTTCAAAATCAGGACAATGAGGCGCTTCGAGATATTTATTTTGAAATGCAAAAAGGATTCGCCCAAACGAATCAATTTAAAGCGGCATTCGAGTATTTAGAAAAATACACTACCCTGAAAGACAGTGTGTTTAGTTCGGAGAAAAACAAAACTATCCAAGAGCTTAATACCAAATACGAAACCGAAAAAAAGGACAGCGAAATCAAATCTTTGGCCCAACAAAAACAAATTTCGGAACTTGAATCAGGAAGAAAAACTGCCATTATCTACGCTATTCTGGCTTTCTTGCTGATTGGAAGTATCTTGGCTTATGCGCTTTTTATGCGTTTTAAAACACAAAAGCAAAACGAACTCCTTACCACCCAACTCGAAGAAGCACAACGCCGCATAGAAATTGAACAAAAAGCGACCGAAAGCGAACTGAAAGCCCTCAAAAGCCAGATGAATCCTCACTTTATGTTCAATGCCCTCAATAGCATTCAAGAACAGTTTATGTACGGTGACAAAACCCTTGCCAACGAGCAAATGGGGAATTTTACCTACCTCACTCGCCAAATTTTAAGTATTTCAGGAAAAAAACGCATCACACTGGCAACCGAAATCGAACTCCTTACGAAATATCTTGAACTAGAAAAAATGCGATTTTCAGAGGGTTTTAGCTACGAAATTTCACTTGATGACCAATTGGATGAAGATTATCACCAACTTCCACCCATGTTGATTCAACCCTTCGTTGAAAATAGCATCAAGCATGGATTATTGCATAAAAATGGCGACAAACGGTTGTCAATCATGTTTTCGATGGACGAAACGGAAGAACATATTATATGCGTGGTAGAGGATAACGGCGTAGGCAGGGCAAAATCAGCGGAAATAAAACAAAAACGATTCGCTTCGCACGAATCATTTTCAACAGCTGCCACTTCCGAACGACTTAGGCTTTTAAGTTCGTCCTTCAACTCCCAAGAATTGGTGCATTACAACGATTTACTAGATGAAATGGGACAAAGCTTAGGCACGCGTGTCACGCTCAAAATTCCGCTTTAGAGCAACAATTTTAAGCATACAGCGTCGCGAAGACCCAACTATTTTAGAATTGCTCTTTGGCAAAGGTCGCAACCTCGGCTTGCCCCTCGGCGTCGAGTGCATTTCCAAATTGAGCTAACCATTCTTGTGGCAGCACCTTCGTCTGCTTTTTAAGCAGACCTACCCCCATTGCCAAAAATTGTTGAAGAGAAGGCAAACCACGGATA
This sequence comes from Runella limosa DSM 17973, assembly GCF_000482465.1. Lineage (GTDB taxonomy): Bacteria > Bacteroidota > Bacteroidia > Cytophagales > Spirosomataceae > Runella > Runella limosa. The sequence continues at coordinate 269,982 of NZ_KI519426.1, read as the reverse complement.
CTCAAAAACATGTCATCCGTAATTTTCAAGGAAGAATAACTCTCCCGAAACTGCTCCAATTCTTTCATACCTTCCTCCACAAAACCACTATCGCGCAAGGCACACATAAAATAAAAGTACATCATCCCCACCGAAAGACCATCGGGGTTTGCTTCTTTTTCTGCCAAAGTAGTGGCTTTTGCCAATGCTTCTTTCCCTTTGGAAAGTTGCAACGCCATAACGGCACAAGTGGCTACATTAAACCAATTTTCAGCACGATTATCTTTTGCTGCAACTTCTTCAAAAAGGGGCAAAGCTTTGTTAAACTCTTGTTTTTCAAAAAAATTGAGCGCTTGTTTTTGGATATTTTTTGGCATTGATTTTAGAAAATTTCACAAAATGGCGAAGGCGACATTACAATTCTATTTTTGAGGGTAATTCCCTTTATTTTCAGGGGTGCAAAAAGTGTATTTTCCGTCGTCATGGTTGAAACTGTGTTTCTCCCAAAACCTTTTTTGGGGAGTGAATAGTTTCTTCGGAGTTAAAGATTGAGCAATTTAAACGTAGCTTTTTTTATTTCACATTCATTCTACACAGATAAAGTAAGTTGAACTATAACCCTTCTTTTATGGTCGTAGATTCGTAACCTTAACCATCATCAGTCATCATGAAATTCGTATCCCTTTGTAAGGTGCTACTGCTATGCAGTTGCCTTTATTTTCCTGCCTTTGCCCAACAAATCTCCAAAGAAGAACTTCTTTTTCTCACCCCCGAATGGAAAGGTGAACGCTTCCCCGATGGCCGCCCCAAAGTGCCCGACGCTATTTTGAAACGAATGCGTTTGGTAACCCACGAAGAGGCCTGGGCGGTAATGAAAGGCGAAAATTTTCGCTATCAATACGCCGAAGGCTGGCAGTGTATTAACCCCGACAGTGTGCTGATTGGGCGAGCGCTTACGGCAACTTTTATGCCTGGACGGCCTGATGTTCATCGGGTTATCGACAAAAAAGGACACGAAAAAGACGGTCGTATCAAATCTCAAAACGCGTGGCCGATTGACATGCTTGTCAGGGGAGACGTGTATGTCGTTGACCAGCTAGGTGCGCACGAAAACGGCCCAACGATTGGCGACAATTTGGGAAATTCTATTTATGCCAAAACTGGCAATGGAATCGTGTATGAAGGAGCCATTCGGGACATTGCGGGCTTAAAAGAAATTGGTGGATTTACTTCGTTTTTTAGGACTTACCACCCTTCGCATCACCTCAACAACCCCGATGGTGACTTAAATACGACCCTCGTGGCCATCAACCGCCCTACCCGCATCGGCAAAGTTATGGTCATACCAGGGGACATCGTGTTGGGTCGCGACGGTGCCGTAACTTTCATCCCACCTCATTTGGCCGAAAAAGTAGTTACCGTTTCCGAAATTGTTCGTCTGCGGGACATGTTTGGCCACGAACGGCTCCGTCAACAAAAATATACCCCAGGGCAAATTGACAACCGCTGGTCCGACGAAATTGAAAAAGACTTTTCGCAATGGTTGAACGCCCACATCAACGAATTGCCCGTTCCCAAAGAACAAATCCAAGAATACCTCAAAAAACGGACTTGGTAACCTCCTCCGATTTCAGTTGCAACATTACCTATCAGTTTACATAAACCTCATCAGTAACTCATGACATCACGCCGTAACTTTTTAACCAAGGGTGCTATTTCGGCGGCGCTTGGTTTATCATCCCTGCAAAGTTTTGGGCAGGAACTCGAAACTGCCATCGAGCGAACACCTCAATCGTCGGCACCTTCCGACCTCAAAATCACTGACATCAAATGTGGATTCATCAGAGGCGGGCATAGTTTGTTTGTCAAAATTTATACCAATCAAGGAATTTACGGCTGCGGTGAAGGCGTTGATGCCACCCCTGGCACCTACCATTTGGTAAAAATGATGGGTGAACGCATCAAGGGAAAAAGCCCGCTCAACGTACACCGACTTTTTGAGGATATTCGTCGTTCGGGCTACTTTGAAGGATCACAAGCAGGAATGTACATCGCAGTGCTTTCTGCCGTCGAAACAGCCCTTTGGGATCTCACAGGCAAAGCCCTCGGACTTCCTGTATATCAATTGTTAGGAGGAAAGTTTCGGGATAAAATCCGCGTTTACTGCGACACAGGGGCCTACCGAACCAGCGGCCCCACTCCTGATGATTTTGCCAAAGCAGCCAAAAATGCCGCTAAAATGGGCTTTACGGCCGTAAAATTTGACATTGACGAACGCAACGACCCCAACAAGTTTGATTCGTACAACTGGACTGCCAGCAATGGCGAGCTCGAACGGATGTACAACCAAATCGCCGCCGTTCGGGAGGCAGTAGGTCCTAAGGTCGATATTTGTGTTGATATGCACGGACGTTATGACACCACCACTGGCAAGCGTGTGGCCAAAATGATGGAACCTTTGAAGCTGTTGTTTTTGGAAGAACCCTTTCCCGCCGACAATCCAGAAGCTTATAAAATTGTGCGTGATTCGACCCAAACGCCCATCTGCGCGGGCGAAAACCATTATTTGGCCCACGGTTTTCGTAAATTATTGGAATTAGGCGCGGTTGACATCGTCATGCCCGATTTACAAAAAGCAGGCGGTCTCGGCGAAGGCCAACGGATTGCGAACCTTTCCAATCTCTATTACGTCCCTTTTGCGCCGCACATGGTAGCCTCGTATTTGGGGGCGATGGCAGCTTCTCACGTATGCGCAACCGTGCCTAATTTCCTCATTTTGGAATGGCAAATTTACTTTCACGAAGACCCAATGTTTAAGGAAATTGTCACCTTCGACGGCCCCATGGTGAAAGACGGCTACATTCCTCTTTCGGAAAAACCTGGCATTGGCGTTGACATCAACGAAGAAGGAATGCGAAAATACGCGCCCAAAGGCGTTCCTTTTTTTGAATAAATGCAATTTCCCCAACCCTTTCCAATATTGGGGTTGGGGAAATTAACCTAAGCCGTTACCACAAAACGAATTCCACCCACCACCTTGTTTTGGTCAGCATCTGTTAGTTCAATATCGACCACTACTGCTTCGTTGTTTTTAAGCTTAAAATCAGGAATCGCCACCTCTAGTTCTCTTGTACCTTTGTCCAATTTAAAATCCCATAGATTTTTACGCAAAGGAGTCAAAACGGCCAAGTTAGAAGCCTCTAAAGCGGGATTTCTTACCAACAAGGCACGGTTTGGGGTAGTTGCTCGCATTCTATTTATCTCAATTCCTGCGTTTACTTTTAAGGGTTTAATTGAAAATTCGGGGAGAACCACCGCCTGTAGGGGCGAAATCAGTCTCCGAAGCTGCGGTATTCGCGTGCCTTTGATGACGTCCATTTTACGCGGCACCACTTTCACCTGAAAGTTTTTCTGCCCCGCAAACTCATTTGTCATCAGCACTTTTACAAAGTTATTTTGCTGAATAATATTCAGATTTTGCTGACCAATGTGCCTGTCTGCCACCACAGGAAAAGTAGTAGCCGAACTGGGCAAGTCATTATTGACAAAGCTAAACACCCTTGCAAAAAGGCAGCGGTGCCCAATCATGGCAGAGGTTGCCACAATTGGAAACGAAAGGGTCGTATCTCCTTGGGCTTGCACTTGCGTGGTTTGTACGCCCAATAATGTGCCATGAACGGGATCAAAACCCAAGGATGGATTACAGATAAAAAGCTCAACGTGACAAGAATAACAGGGCAAATCACCTCCGTTCCGAACGGTAACGGCAATTTGGTAATTTTTTCCCGCCACCAGCTGGTTATTGGCAATGGGCATAGTTCCGTCAAAAATTTCAATATCGGGGCTCATCCAAAACACCGTACCAGCGGGCATGGGGCGATTGCCCGTATCCGAATCATAGCCTTTGATGTATAAAAATGTTTTATCACGATAGGGCTTGGGAGGGCGCTTTTCGTGCTGGCGCATTTCTTTAAAATCACGGCTATTCTGAAAAATTTCTATATTTTTCTTCGCCTTTTGACGACGCTCACGAATGAATTTGAGGGTTTCCATAAGAAGTGTGGTTTAGAGAATGGTAGAAGAATTTGGGCTGATGATGTCGGTTTGAACGTGTTTGACCGTTTCACTGGGCAACACTGCCACCGTCGGTGCAGAAGGGTCGTTGAGCGCCGTATCATCCTTGACTTTGCGCCAGCACAAGTACCCTACTCCCCTATCTCCATCCAAATTAAAATCAGGAATCTTTTCACCATTTAGAAACTCACGGTACAAAAAAACCGAAAAATCAATGGCATTCCCAAGCGTGTCTCCTACCACTTTTCGCTCCATGCGGTCAAACCGACTCTGAATGTCGGTGGGTGAGTCAGCGGGCGTAATTTTGTCCCTAAACTCCTTCAGTTCTTTATAAATCTCCTTTTCAAATTTTATTTGTCCTTGAATATAATGCAAGTTAGTGGCCTTGTAGTAGCTACTTGGTGCGCCCGTCGTGGCATCGGGTTCGAGCTCGGCAAGTGCTGGTACAGGATACACCAAGTGACAATCTTGTTCCAAACCTTCCACCTCAAAAAATCGCGTGGGATACATCGCAAGCAAACTATTGGCCGTTTGTCCCATATTATCGGGCAAATAACTCGCCACCGTATGTTTTGACAAATAATGCCCCAACTGCGCTTTGGTAGGAAAAGCAAGGCCGTTTAGCACGACCCCTTGGTAGAAATTCATGAAGGCATTGTAGAGGCTTTCGTAGGCCAAAGAAATTAAAAACCGAATGGGAGCGGCGCCTAAAGTGGTGATAGCGCCCGCCAAAAAGTCAATCAATGCCGCCGCCAACAACGCTCCACCAAGTACCAATGCTGCTAAAAATTCTAAAATAGACGCCAAACTAAAATCACCTGGCGCAGATCCAGAAACCATGTCGCCAATATCACCCACGTTGTCGGTAAACGTTTCCCAAACTTCGGCAATTTCGGCCGTAAACGAATAAGGCACTGGCGGCGGTAACTCTCCGCTTTGGGTCGTATTTTTAAACCATTTCAACCACATTCGATACACATCGTCAAGGTCTTCATCGGTCATTTCAGCACCATACTCCGAATCATTGTTTTTGAAATAAACCTCCTTGATACTTTTCAAAATAAGGTTTCTCACGCCATCGGGCAGTTTTGTTTCACTCCCCATTACGTAGTCTTTCCAAAGATCACTTTCTACAAACTCTTCCCCCGAGCGCATTTCTTTAAACGCGTACGTATCTTGGTGATTCTCCACAAATTTGTGGCGCTGGGCGTGGGTACGGTACGGCCCTCCTGACATAATGTTGACAAATGGGTGTCCAACGGTATCGGCCGCAAAATGGGTCAAATAACCAATGGCGTAAGCGTGTTCGGCCGTGCCAGGTGTCGCATTTTTCAGCAAAGTTTGGGCAAACTTCCCCGTGCGTCGGTAATGCAGTGTATCGAACCACCACCAAATATCATGGGGCTGCCCCACGTCCTGAATCGGGTGTTTGAGCTGATTAAAAACATTGACTGTATCGGTCAAATACTTTATCGCCGCTTGTTGCAAAGTCGATTGAAGCAGCCCCAGCAATGCCTGCGATTCACCCAAAAGTTGTTGAATTTCGGTGATGGTGGAAGAACGTGCCGCAACGTTGTCCCAAACTGCTTCGAGGGTTTCTACTGCCGCAATTAATTCTGGAGGAATGATTTTCAGAATCTCTTTTTTGAAGTCTTCCATAAAATCCACTGCGTCAAAATACAATCTGACGAGCGTTCGTAGTTCGGGGCTTAAATCTTTGGTGTTAAAAAACAAAGGGTCGGGGCCTTGGGCACCAAAATGTAAATACGGGGCAAAATCAGCTAGTAATTTTGCGGCGTCGGGAGTCAGATTAAGGGCATGTATGCGTTTAGCCACTTCATCCGAAATCAAGTGATGGACAGCTGGACCTGGCATAATTGTAAAGAGTTAACGTTGTGAATTTATTTTTTGCAAAGCACCATTGTATTTAAACATCAGTGGAGTAACCCGCTGCACTTCAAGCGACTGCGGCGACACTTTGGTATAGGTCGAAATTTTCTGCTTGTACGTTTTTTCAACTTGGGCTGGAGAAACGGTCATCAATTGGGGAGAAACGCGCACGTAAATATCCTTCACGTTGATTTTTTTCTCCTCTTGCATTTTTGCCAAGGTGGCTATTTTCAAAAAATCATACTTAGAATACCAACCTGGGTAAAATGGCTTTTTAGGCCCCGACGGACTACTTGGTTTACAATCTGCCACCAGCGGATCTGACGTTGGAATGGTTTCGGGCGTGGGTGCGGGTGGATACAGAATCACCGAAATCTCGTTGATGGCCATCTGCTTACTTCTCGCTACTTCGGCGCTAACCGTGGCTACGCGGCACATATCAAGGGCTTCGAGGGCTTTCATGCCAATAATATGCAAATCAGCAGTGCTTGCTCCGTTGTTTTTTTGGGTCACAAATTGGGCATAATACGCGTCACCATCTTCGCAGTACTTTTCCCATTTGGGGATTTTAATCTCTTTTCCTGCGATTTTGGCCATGGCCGAACTCGACACCAGCACCGTGCCCATCGCAATCATTACCACCGTTACAAACCCCATCACTATTTTTTGGTGGGTTTGCATCCGATTGATGTTTTGTTTGTAAAGGGTACGCACCATCCAAAAAAGTAGAATAAAAATAGCCACCAATAACCCGATACGTATGGCATTTTCGAGGGTTTTGTCAAGCACAACCACCACACTATTTGTACCTTGGTCAATAATTTCAACGGCGCCAATGCGCACTCTGTCAATCGTTTGTTGGATGACGACCGAGGTTTTATCAATCAGCTCAATCATGGTATCTTTGATTTGCGCAATCCGTTTTGCCAAGACCTCGTCAAGGCATTTGACGGCATCGCGTACCATTTGATTGACTTCCGCCAGCAGTTTTCGGGCTTCTTGGGTAAGGGTTTGGATAATGGCTCTAATCTCGGCAGAAGCCGCCTTCAATACGTCGATGGAAGCATCTTTGATGTTGCTAATTTGCTGCGTAATTTTATCATTCAGCTCATCTACCGTTCGCCGTAGCTCAATCCCCAACTGCCCCGTTAGCCCTTGCGTAACGTCTTCGAGTTGTTGAATCAAACGCTGAAGTTCTTCAATCGGAATTTTTACATCCACATCAGCATCGGCCATTGCCCGTCCCATTTTTAGAGGAAACAGGCATAAAATAAACGACATCCCCAAAAGCAGCAGCCTGAGTTGTCGATACGACAGATCGAATTGGGTTGACTTCATAACATGAAAGTTTAGGTGTAAAACAAAAGGTTAATGCGTACGCTACTGGCAAACTCCTTGGGAGTTTGGATAGGTAAAAACAAATCTTGGACTGTGTTTGTCGTCCATTTTGCAGCTACATTGGCTCGACCAACTATCGGCCTGAACCCGCACAGTCCACGTCCCATATTTCAGGGCAACGCGGGTAATGGAAGGATTGGGGTGTACACTCCCCGCTTTGATTTCGTAAGAGCGATTGACGCTAAAGGCCGTCTCACCAAATTTTGAATCACTGTTCTCTAAATTTCCCGAATAGCTCACCGTGACGTATTTTTTTTCGCCATTGGTTGATAGCTGTTCAAGCCCCGTTACATTGACCACTACTTGGCCCGAAACCGTTTCGGCAGGTTCGCCTACGGTCGCATCCAAACAAGCACAACTCAGAAAATTGGAAGAAGAAAAAAACAGAAAAAGGAGGCCGATACCACCTCTGACAACAGGAAGAATTTTCATAACAATCACAGTTTAAAGTATTGAAACAAACCTAATTACCTGATTCGTACGCGATGTACTAATCAAAACTAGCTTGAATTTGGCCTAAACTGGATGTTAAACTTAGTTAGCGGTATTTCGATTTATTAAACGGTAATAAAAAAGCCCCAAAAAGGGGCTTTCTTTTAAATGTATCAAACAGAGAGGTCTAGTCTGGCTACTCCAACCTACCTTTATTCAGTTCTTCTTGCCAAGTCTTTAGCTCATCCCATTTGCCGTCGCGCGCCATGGCCGATTGTGTTGGCCAAGTAGTTGGGTCGTGCATTTGGAAGCGAGGCCCTGCGGCTTCCAATATTTCTTTGATGCGCTCGGGGGCAGTGGTGGCAAGTTGGGCAAAGGTAAAAATGCCCTCGTTGTTGAGCAGCCCTTCGATTTTTGGCCCAATACCTTCCACAATTTTTAAATCATCGGGCACGACAGGCACAACGGGTTCGGGGGCAAGAGCCGCCACTGGTACGGAAACCACTGGTGTTTCAACGGGTGCGTGCGCTACCTTTACCGCCACTTTTGATTTTTTACAATCGTCTAAAGCGGTACGTTTCGCATCAATATCAGCATGTAAGCCTTCGATTTTGACGGCAAAAGTTCGCTGTCCTAGCCACCAACCAATATAGGCAGCCAACGCAAGTAGAGCAATTGCTTCTAAACCTGCGACCCAAAAATTTTGACTTAAAGGAGTTACTTGTAATATAATCATGGTAAAAGTCAGTTTGAAAGTAAAACCATTATCCCTTGCGGCCTTTGTTGAGTTCGTCTTGCCACGCTTTCAATTCCTCAAACTTACCGTCGCGGGCCAATGCCGATTGCTCAGGCCAAGTAGTTGGATCGTGCATTTGGAAACGCGAGCCCCCAGCCACCAATATTTCTTTGATACGCTCTGGGGAGGTCGTTGCAAGTTGAGCAAAGGTCAAAATGCCCTCATTATTGAGTAATTCCTCAATTTTTGGCCCAATGCCTTCCACAATTTTTAAATCGTCAGGAACGACAACGGGTTCAGGAACGACCAGGGGTGCAAGCGCCGCTGCAACAGGCACCACCGTTGCGGTCTCGACCTTAACAGGCGCAGGCGCTACTGAAATCACTTGCGTTTTTTGGCAATCATCCACTGCTGCATCCAAAGAGGCTAGTTCTGCCTCTAGGTTTTCTGCTTCGCTTTTTTTGGTGATATAGCCAATAATGTACCCCAACACCGCCGCTATCACAACCATGAGTATATGCTGCCACCACGCACCTGTTTGTTCAAAAGGATTAAAATGTCCGTACATAAAAGTCAAATTTGAATGAGTAAATGTTTATTGAACCACAATACTTACACGTCGATTGGCTTTGCGGCCTTCGGGGGTATCATTGGATGCCTTGGGTTGGGTTTCCCCTTTGGCTTCGGTCGATAGTTGGTCGGCGGCGATGCCAAATTTCACAAAAGCCGACTTCACGCCTGCTGCTCGTTTGCCCGAAAGTGCCAAGTTTTTATCATCAGCCCCAACGTTATCGGTATGCCCCGTCAACGACAGCTTTTTATCTTTGTGCGTAGCTAGGTATTTTTTAGCTTCGTCCAAAAACTTCTCATTGTCGGGTGTATGGATGTAATCAGCACTTCCCGTTTTGAAATACAAATCCATTGGTTTAAAAACATCCTCGTATTTTTCGGCAGCGGCCAGCGCTTCTTCTGATTTTGGAAGAGCAAGGCTATCAAAACCAAATTCCATTCCGTGCGTAGAATCATCGACGCTAAACTGCAAATCAATCATCTTACTTGCCGTTTGGAGCTGTGCTGCTGGCACACCTGCATCAACAAGGTACTTCTTGAGCGCATCGGCACGGGCAAATCCCAAGTCGGGGAAAGTAGTGTTGTTTTGCTCAATAGACGCATACAAGCCCGTGACGGTCAGTTTTCGACCTGGGTTTGCTTTGAGGTAAGCCGCCAACGAATCTAGCTCTTTCTTCACATTGGCGTAGTTGGGGTCGGCGACCGATTTCTTAAAACCAAAATTCAGCGGTGAACTTAGGTTGAGCTGGGCGCCATCAACAATAGACAGCGGGGGATTCACATAAGTGGGAGCTGTAGTCATAGTTGAGGGACCATCACACAGGAGTTTGATTTTACAAACGTGCCAGTAGGTAGCCCCACCTATCCAGCCAACAAGCAGAATCCAAGCAAGCGTTTTGACACCTGAAGACATAGTACGTAATGAGGGGATTGGTGGTGAAAAGGAGAATTTGCACTTACGACGGTGAAAATAAGTATAAGTATCACAAAAACAATGATTTATCTATTTTTCTTCTACACCCCACAATAGCCATCTTTACAAAATTCAATTGTCGCGGAATAATACTATATAATAAGCAAAATTTTATTTTGTTTTAAATTGCATTTTATTTATTTTTCATTTAACTATTACTATTCAACTGCAACAATTTAGTATATTTTAAGAATATTATTCTGTTTTTTAAAATTTCACCAACCGCTCATCCCTTAAAATAATCCACTTATCCATTTTCAATTCTTCTACCCAAAAAAAGGCTGCACATTTGCATCGTCATCAGAACAACAACACCTCTGAGACACCACAACAGCCAAAAGCAGATTGCTAAATCGTTAATTTTAAACAGAGTACCACTATGAAATCTATTATGATTGCCCTTGTTTTAAGTGTTTCGACACTTGGACATTTCGCCGAGGCACAAGATGGCAAAAGCCTCCGCACCCAAACACAGATTGCCGAACAATTGATGGCATCTTTGCCAACACACGATAACTTCACAGCGCCTACGTCAACTGTATTGTTCTCTAAAAATGATTTGCGCTTGATCTCAATGCTTCCAACGCAGGATGTAAACGTAGAGATTCCAACCATTGTAGTAGAAAACGTTGCAGTAGCCAAATCAACAGTTATTGCTCCTTCTTCGACAAAAACAGAAGTAAAGAATACGACTCGCGCTGACAAATAGGCGTATTGAAATAAATAAGTGTAAGTGTTTGCAACTGGAATACATGAAAAAAGGCGGGTTAACCCGCCTTTTTTCATGTCAATACTTTTATCCTTACTTTCCTCCCGTTTTTCGGAAGTAATTGTCGGCTTCTCGTTTGTAGAAAGGTGCAAAACTTGGTGGCACCGTGCGCAACAACTCCGTTTGGCGTTGCTTTTCTTTCACGTATTGTTCAAAAGCCGCAGGCGGTGTTTTTGGTTGAGGCTTGGCCGTTTCCGATTTCCGCTGGTTGTCTTCTTCTTGCTGACGTAGCGCTTTTTCCGACTCCAACAACCGCGTCACAATCTCTTCTTGGCGTTTTATCAAATTAGGATTTACCCGTTTATTCACCAAATCGGTTTCGGTTTCGTCCATTTTTTGCATCAAATCTTTGACTTCATTGCCCAACTTTTTACCAGCTTCCGTTCCTTTCTGAGAGTCCATCAGTTCTTTCATCATCTGGCGAATCATGGCTTGTTCGGCCGCCATTTTAGCTAATTGTTCCGACATTTGGCGTCCTCCCATGCCACCTTGGCCTCCTTGCTGGTTTTTCTGAAGTTGCTGAATCCGCTGGTTCAGTTGCTTTTGTAAATCACCCATGCTTTGCCCTGGGTTCTTACCTTTTCCTTTTTTACTACCTTTCCCTGGCATACTCATGGCCATCATGGCCGCTTGCATTTGTTGAAGGGTTTGGCTCAACATCAACGACAGATTGTTCATCGACGTCATCGCAAATTGCTGCTTGCTGGTGGCCATATTCAGGCGGCGTTCGCGAATAAAACGCGTACTTTCGGTCATGTGAAACTTCATGTCGTTCAGTTCGCGGGTAACAAAAGTCTGAATTTGCATCACTCGTTTTGCCAACGCGTAGAGGCTATCTTCAATCACCTTGGCATCGTCCTGTAGCTTGAGTTGGTCTTGTGCCAATTTGATAAAACGAGGATCTTGCAGCCCTACGCCGCGAAAATCTTTCATTACGCGTTCTTGGTCAAACGACAAATGAATGAGGTTTTCGAGAATATCGCGGAGGTTATCAATGTTTTCGTCCATCGCTTCCATTTCGGCACTTTCCATCGACTCCTGCATTTTTTGCGCCATTTTTTTCATCGACTTCGCGGCATTTTTCTGCGACTTCGAAGCGCTCTTGTTTTGCTTTTGCTGCAACTCTTTCGAGCTGTTATCTTGTTCTTGATCGACATCTTTTTGGTCTTCTTTGCCCGTATCAATGTCATTTTTATCGTCTAATTCTTCATTGAGCTTTTCGAGTTCTTCAATGTCCTTCTTGGTTTCGTCAAATTCCTTGTTTAGCTCTTCCTGCTCTTTTTTAAGCTCTTCTTGTTTTTGCTCCTGTTCTTTGTTTTGACCGTCTTTATTTTGTTGGTCTTTTCCCTTTTGGTCTTTCTCTTTCTGCTCTTGTTCTTTGGCCAGCTGCTCGGCTTTTTCGGCAAGTTTTTCTTCTTTTTCCGCCATTTCGTTCAAATCCTTCTGAATCTGCTCCGCCTTTTGCTGCACCTGCATTTGTTTGAACATCTCAAGGGCCTTCTCAATTTCCTTTTGCGCGTTGAACTCCTTGTTTTTCAACTTGTTCATCAACTCCTGCATTTTATCATCACGCTGTTGTTGATCGAGTAATTTCTCAAGTTGTTCATACAGTTTTTGCGTTTCTGGGTCGAGCAATTCCTTCATCAGTTTTTGCAACTGTTCCATTTTTTGCTTCATCTCAGGGCTTTGCTCCGAAAATCTATCTTGCTTTTCTTGCGAAGTTTGCGCTTGTTCCTGCATACTTTTCATGTCGTTTTGCAGTTCATCGCGTTTTTTCAACAAGTCTTCAATTTGTTTTTTGTCCTTGAAATCCAACTCTTTTTCGCTCTTCAAACGCTGGTCGAGTTTTTCGATTTCTTTTTGTAAACTCTTAGCTTTTTGAAGGGTTTTGTTGATTTGGGCTTCGGTTTTTTCGGCCGATTTTTCGGCTTCAGCCCGCACCTCTTCTTTCGACGGAACGGCAAAATCAATCATGCGCGACTTCGCGGATTTAGGCCCGTTTACGCCGTCATTGTCCCATACCTGCACATAGTACTCGATGCGGTCGCCAGGCGTCAGACGGAGGCTATCCACATACCACTGAAAATAGAACGTTTGGCTCGTAGTAGATTTATTAAAAGGAATACTAAATCCTTTATAAGCCACCTTTTTAGGGTCGGTTTTATCGGTTTTGCGGCGCAAATTATAAAACACCCGTAGGTTAGAAAAACCGTAGTCGTCGGCTATGTTTCCTCCCAACACAAAATAATTATACAAGGTCGTATCTTGGTAATTCTCAAGGGTCAGTGTTGGGTGCTTGTCGTTGATGACGTTGAGGAAATAGCTAATTTTCTCGCGGTTTTGCGAATCATCGTTTTTGAGTTTGATTTCATAATTTCCCGAGCGGCGCACCGTACGTTTAAACTCGTATCCTCCCGTCAGTTTGCTCTCGGCAGTATAGGCTTTTTGGTCACCTTCAAAAGCCAATGACATGTCTTTGGTAGCATCTGTATTAAAGTCCCAACTAATGGTTGTTCCTTCGGGAATCGTCAAATTCCCCACGTTGCTTAACTGTTCGGCGGGTTTTCCCAAATATGCAGGATAATTTAAAGTAACATCAAAAGAAAGCAAACTTGGGCGTTCGGCCACGGTCAATTCATACTCTTTCGACTTATAACCCGCTGCCTCAAATTGAAAATCAATCGGACGTTGTACGTTTTTGAAGGTATAAGAATACGTATTGTTGTCTTCGGCATCAAGTTTAAACTTCGCCTTGTTATGAACTACATAAACAGCTTCTGGCAAAGCCCCTCCTGCCAACGACAACCGAAGCGTAAAATCCTCATTACGAAACGCTTTTAAGTTTGGATTATCTAATTGAAAAGTAAAAGGAGCGTCATTAAATTCTTTTTCAAAGTGAATGATACGGTCAGAACTGCTTGCAAAAAAGCGGGGATTGATGATCAAAACCAACGCAATAGCGGCCAAAGGATAGACTGCGTATTTGAGGTAACGGCGGTTTTGTTCAATTTTGATGGCATCCGAAAACCGAACAATCATCAATTGCTTCGATTTCTGTTGAATACTCGCTTCAATCAAGTCCGTTTGCTGTCCCGACAAGCCACGAAGCTGGAGGGTATTGACAAGTTTATCACCAATTTCGGGAAAAAAACTTCCAATTTGGCTGGCGGCTTCTTCGTCTGACAGTGATTTACGCAACCCCCACAAATGAAAAATGGGGATGGCTACCCAGCGCACAAGGGCATAGCCCAAGATGCCGATAAATCCATAAAAAAGCGCAGCACGTACGCCCGAACTAAATCGCCCAAAGTACTCTAATGTGTTGACAAACAGATAGGCTGACAAAACAAAAGCGGATGCAAAGATGACGCCTTTTATGAGCTGATTGAGGTAAAATTTCCGTTTGTACTCACCAATGCGCTCCAGCAGTACGGAAAGGGTTGGGGTTGTCATAAACTCGATTTTTTTATTGGCTGGTGTTTAGTCAATAGTAAAATAACTCCTTGTACGAAGATACGTTTAAAGATAACGCAAAAATGATGCAAAAAGTAATGGTTTGCTAGAAAGATTCTGCGGATAACGCATTTTGGGGGACATCTGTGGTCTTTTTGCCGACGATTGCTTGGGTTTGTTTTCTTATTATGTTTCAAAAAAATACCCCGTTATTCTCCAGGCTTGTAGGTTCGTTCGGCATTTGCCAAAACATCCTTTTTATAAAAAAAGATTTCCTTAAACTGCGCATTGATATATCCATTGATTTGATCGGTGTAATGAGGCGAAGTCGAGTCTGTACTGGCGCCTCCTGTCAATACCGTTTTGGCTTTCAACACTTTACCAAATTCAACTGCTGCCACAAACGTATTACCTGTGACGCCGTAACGCGCCTTGGTTTGCGTTGCTTTCCGACTCACATACGCATTGAGTGAGCCCATATACCCTGGTGTAGCAGGCACTGCCCAGCTTTTCTCTGCGTCACTAAAAGGTTTCCCATCCGCTAGGCGCTGAAAACGATTGATTTTTCCCCAAGAAACTTCCCAAGTACCAAAGTCTTTCCGCAAATCCATCACTACCTGACTAAGCATTTTTACTTGTTCGGCAGACGACAAAAAATCAACCGACAAATTAGATCCGTTGGTTACGGAGTATTGTTCTTCGTTGGTGATGGGTCTTGGCAATTTGGCCACGTTCATTTGCACCAATCGTTCTGTCCATAATACGGCCAAGGTCGTTGCCACGGAGGATGTGTCAGTACGATAATCCCAAATGCTCAACGTTTTGATTGTCCCTGCCAAAGCCGCAAAAACTGTATCATTTTTTACCGTCTCGAAAGATGCAATCAGAGAAGGAATAAAACGAGCAGCATTGGGCAAATAAGAATCGTGAGCTGCCTTGATTACGTCGTCCAAAGTCGCATTTTGAAGTTGACTTAACACCCGAACGGCATTAACCGCTCTTGGGGTGTTTCCGTCGGGAAGCATATAAATGGGCTTTCTATTCATAACTGAATCAAACTTTCCTGCGGCATACAAAGGCGTGGAATTACAGTTTTGAAGCCAACCATTGGTAGGATTAATGTAATATGGCAATTCCTCCAATGCGTGCGTTCCTTGCCATTCCGTTTCTTTAATACTGCCGTCCACTTGGCGTTTCCAATCGTAGGAAGGGTTACGTTTTGGCACAAAATTGCCGTGCCAGTAACCAATATTACCATCGCGGTCGGCATAAACGATGTTGTTTCCTACCATCACGCGTTTGTTGAGCACCTTGGTAAATTGCGTCAGGTTTTTTGCCTTCATTTTCTGCCAATTTACTGCCAACAAATCAATATTCGACTCTTGGGATTTGAGACTTATCCACTTTTTATTGCGTACTGCCACCACTGGGCCGTGGTGAGTACGGTAGATAGTGAATGTTTTTGACAACAACTCCCCTCCTTTTTTGTATTTCAGCGTCACTTTTGAACTATCAACTGCTTTCGATTTACCATCGTACTGATAAACATAGCCATTTTCTTTTCGCGTTACGGTTTCGGCGTACAGGTCTTTCCCATCCGACAGCGTAACGGGGTGCATCCAGCCCAAATATTCGTTGAATCCCTGAAAAATATTGAATTGCCCCAAAAACGGAGCTCCGTAGGAATTAAGTCCTTCTTCGCTCACGAGGTGAATTTCGATACGACCATAAAACTCGGAGTGGGGGTTGATGAGTAAAATAGCGTTTTTGTTTTGTGTCCGTGAAGGAGCAATCGCCCAGCCATTTGACCCACCCGCTTGCTGAAAGTCATGTTCAAGTGACGAACTTACCGAAGTAAAAGAAACGCTGGCATCTTTCCCGTAAAATGCCCGAAATTCGGCCTCGGTCAAGTTACTGTTGGCAATGGAAGGGATGTTGTTCATCAGTGCCATCCAAGGCTCAACGCGAGTCAGTAACCTAGGCTTTATTTGAGGATGCGAAAGCAAATAAAAATTGATCCCAGCGGCGTAGGCGTCGCACAATTTGCGCAACCATTTGGGAGAGCGATAGTAGAGTTGAAGCGCTTTGGTAGGGTCAATAAACGTTTTTGCCCATAAATCTTGGTACAAATCCGATTCGCCGTTCACTTCTGCTTGTCGTCCAAGTCTAACTATTAATGAGTTTTCTACTTTACTAAAAAACTCTTCGCACTGAACGTACATCATCCCAAACACGGCGTCTGCGTCGGTTTTAGTATATACGTGAGGCACCCCCCACTTGTCTTTGACGATGGTGATTTGGTTGGCTTGCTGTTGCCACTTGGCGATTTCTTCCGTTGAGAAATTTTGGGCAAAAGCGAACGATTGTACTAAAAAACCAATAAGGGTTGGAAAAATAAACCGCTGAAGCATGATGAAGAGTAAAGTTTAGGTTAACGAAAAAATCAGGTTTTAACTTGTTTATCTGGAATTTGTGCGTTAGAATTGCTTACTATTCCGAGTAAATCTACTGAAAATATCCTTGCCATGAAACCTATCTTACTTCCATTAACTGCATCAAACGTTTGCAAATGGCTTTTTTTAATTTTGACAAGCATTCTGGGCACCCTTCCTACGCAGGCCCAAACCATTACCGACAATGCCTTCGCAGGAGCCATCCGAGAGGTCTGTCCAACTTGTATTGACGACGCCAACAAGCTACTTTTCCCCGCAACGACCCTTACGTCTTTGGACATCTCCAACAAAGGAGTGAGTGACTTAACTGGGATTGGTGGGTTTACATCTTTAAAGTCCCTGAATTGTCACAGCAACAAACTCACTCAATTACCAACACTTCCATCTACCCTGACGACCCTCCAGTGTGATGTCAACCAAATCACGAGTTTACCAACTTTACCTGCTGGTTTGACGACGCTGTCTTGCAGCTATAATCAGCTACCATTTTTGCCCAATCTTCCCAATACCCTAACGGCCTTGGCCTGCAACAACAACCAACTTACCAACTTACCCGACCTCCCAAACACGCTGACATCGCTCACGTGTTCCAACAATCAGTTGGTAGCCCTGCCTAATGCCTTGCCTGCGGGTCTTAAAACATTGTTTTGTTTATCCAACAAACTCACCCAATTACCAACCCTACCCAATAGCCTAGCAACCCTATACTGTCAGGAAAACCAAATCAGCTGTTTGCCCGCCTTGCCCAGTTCTCTGTCAGTTTTATACTTAGATGCAGATAAAATTAGCTGCCTACCCACGGCCATAGCAGATTTGAAGGTTTATAATGCCAAGGGGAATCTTGTGGAAGGGATGGGGGCTTGTGTGAAGATAAGCAATCCAGTTTTACTCACTGCAATTAAAAATAACTGCTCGGCTTGTTTTGACAACTGTAATAATTTGACTCCCTATGCGTTCACTTTAACATATCTTAGCCTTGATGGACTTCCTACTAACTCACTTAACGGAATTGAACATTTCAAGTCCCTACAAAACCTTTCATGTCGCTATGCTCAACTAGAAAGTTTACCTGATAATCTGCCAAATTCATTACTTCGTCTTGATGTTCAGAACAATAAAATTACATCATTGCCTATTCTTCCTCCAAACCTTCAATTTCTGCAACTGGCACAAAACAAACTTACCAAAATAGACACTTTACCCGCTGCTCTTAACCAATTATATTGTAATAATAATTTAATTACCTTTTTACCAAAACTCCCCCCAACACTTACACTGCTAGATTGTAGTTATAACCTCCTTCGTACTTTACCTGCGTCATTATCTAATCTGAACACACTTATAGCCTACAATAACCAATTAATTGAGATCCCCCCTCTTCCTTCTCGATTAGGTACGTTGGATGTCAAATCTAACTCACTTACCAAGTTACCTTCTTTACCATCTCAACTTACATCACTTTATTGCGATAATAATTCAATTACGTGTTTACCACTGCTTCCTAACTCAATTTATAGCATTTCTATTAATAATAACCCCATAAGTTGTGCTCCAAATAAAATTAGAAGCACCACTATCTATCTCAATGGGAAAGAGCTCCCGCTTTGTGGTATAGCTAACATCAATCTTATTGCTGCTGTCCAAAAAGTATGCCCTTCTTGTTTTGATGAATGTTTAAAAATAAAAGAGCAAGAAATTGAGAAAATTACAAATCTCAATTTATCAGGGCAGAATATTTCATCGCTTGAAGGAATTGAGATGTTTACATCACTTCAGTCTTTAAACATCAGCAATAACCCTATCACTTGTCTCTCTAATATTCCTAAAAACTTATTGAACATTACTATTGATACCGACAAAATCACTTGTATCCCAGATTCATTGCCAGAGTTAAAAGTGTATAATTCAATAGGCCAACTTGTACCTACTCCTGAAAAATGTGTCAAAATTTTAGACAACATATTAGCAAATAGTATCCGTAATTCTTGTTATAATTGTATAAATGAGTGCAATAATCTTTTACCGCCTTCTCAATCTTTGACTTGGCTAACAATCTACCAAACGAAAGGCATTGATGAGTTATCAAAACTAAGGGCACTAACCAATTTAACATGCTATAACTGTGAAGGAGAAAGGCTTCCTAAATTGCCTAAAAATTTACGTTCACTGACCTGGTCGAGTGGAAAATTAACGCATATCGAAAATTTACCTGATAGTTTAATAGAAGCTAGTTTTTCAGCAAATAAAATTATTGAAATAATAAATTTACCTATTAATTTGAGAATATTATCTTTACAAGATAACAAGTTAAAATCTCTTCAAAATCTACCTAATTTTCTACAAAAAATCGACGTTTCTAGCAATCAAATATCTTTTATTGATAAACTTCCGAATACACTTATCGAGCTTAATGTTCGATTCAATCAACTAAGCTCACTACCAGAACTACCTTCGTCTTTACAGGTTATAAATTGTAGCCAAAACCCACTAATTACTTGTTTACCTTTTCTACCTAAAGGGTTAAAACGTCTAGAAATATACGGAAATGCTGCAATCAAATGCCTTCCCAATAAAGTTGACAATCTTATCCTAAACACTAATTATACAAATCCACTACCTCTTTGCAGTTTGGGCGATCCAAATTTAATCATGGCTATTCGTGAAGTTTGCAGTAATTGTTTCAATTCGTGTATCGAAATTAACCGTGAAGAAGCTTTAAAAATAACAAGTCTTGACATTTCAGGCAAAAGTATAAACAGTTTAGTCGGGCTTGAGAACTTTCCCAATATTGAGACGTTAAATGTAAGCAACAATAATATTATTTGTATTCCATTTTTACCCGAAAGTCTCCTTTCATTGACCATTGATACTGAAAAAATAACCTGCTTACCTGCCCACAACTCCAATCTCAAAGTGTATGATAAAAGTGGGCAATTGATAGACACACCCGTATTATGCCCAGAACGCATTTCTGATATTAACTTTGTAAAAGCAATCAAACAACAATGCCCAACTTGCTTGGATGATTGTAACAATCTCTTACCACCCGCCAAAGCACTTGAAAATTTGAACATCTACGGCAATGAAATAAAAAATATAACAGGAATCGTTGGATTTCAATCACTTAAAACTTTAAACTGTAGCAACAACAAATTAACATTTCTTCCAGAACTGCCAAGTAGTTTAACTTCCTTAAATATATCCAATAATTCAATAAAAAAATTCAATAAATTGCCTAAGAATATAAATTATTTAGATTTTTCTTCAAACAATTTGTTAGAAATAGAGGAACTACCGTCTTCAATTACCAACCTTAACTCCAATTACAATTTGCTAACCACTTTACCTAAACTACCTCAGAGTCTTACTTATTTATATTGTAGCAACAATAATCTAACAAAACTTCCAGAGCTACCTTCCGAGCTATCAATAATTTCGCTCGATCAAAATCCTCAGCTAGAATGCTTACCATTCCTCCCCCCAAAATTAAGAAATATTAGTATTTATAACACAAAAATAACCTGTTTACCAAATTCGGTACGTGAGATTTATGTAAACGCAAATTCTTCTCTTCCATTTTGCGGAATTTCAGATTCGAATCTACAAAAAGCTATTGCGGAGAATTGTCCGAGTTGTTTTGATGATTGCATGAGAATAAATTCTATTGAGACTCAAAAAGTAAAATCATTGACCCTCTCAGGAAAAAATATTGACAAAATTGTGGACTTGCATTTTTTCCCAAATTTGGAATCAATTGATATTTCTAACAACCCTGTCATCTGCCTTACTCCCTTGCCGAACTCAGTATCTTCAATTAAAATTGATGAAGAAAAGATCAAATGTGTATCTAGTGAAAATTTGAATTTAAAAGTTTTCAATTCAAAAGGTGAAATAATCCCTAAGCCATCTGCTTGTAGTACTTTTATCCCAGACATAAATTTTGCCAATGCAATTCGGAGAAGCTGTTCAAATTGCATTGACGATTGCAATTATTTATTACCACCTGCCGCATCACTCACTTACTTATCAGTAAGTTATAGTCGTATAAATGATTTGACTGGTATTGAGGGGTTCGCGTCTCTTCATTCTCTGTATATTACTGGAAATTTACTCAAAACTTTACCCAAATTACCCCCTACTTTACGCACGCTGGAAGTAAGGTCTAATGCTTTACAATCCATTAGCTCTCTACCTAATAATATTACTGAATTATACATCAGCAATAACTCTTTAACACAATTACCTGCGCTTCCAAACAGTTTGCAAAGGCTAGATTGTGTCAACAATAAAATTTCAACAATTCCAACTCTACCCGCTTCTTTGACTGAACTACGCTGCTCGTACAATAAAATCACCTGCCTTCCATCCCTGCCCTTTTCACTGAACTATTTAGAATTTGATAATCATAAAATTGGGTGTTTAAAAAACCTAAAAAGTGGCATTTCTTTACGGACTCCGTCAAGTCAACAACTTACCACCTACCCCGAATGTAGCAACCCCATTATTCTTTCGGACGTCACTGCCAATGTCCCTAATCCTGTGATACCAAACACAACAGTTTCGTTGGTTGTAAAGCGCAACTATACAGGTACGGTAGCAATAAAATGGCAACGTAAGAAATTAAACGACAGTGATTATTCTGACTTGAAAATTGATACCATTTCGACCGCAGCAAACGCTGACTTTGTCTATACAATCGCCAACGTAACTGTCGCCGACAATGGCAGTGAGTATCGGTTGGTGGTCGCTTCTGCTTGTTCTGGAACTTTCACGGCAAAAGCGTTTACGATGGCGGTTAAAGACGAATCGCTCTCTCCACCGACAATCACAGCAAGCCCTCGTGATACGGTATGTTTAACCCAAACGATTCGGCTCACCTCCAATTGTCCCCCCAACACTTCTACTATTTGGAGCACAGGAGAAAATGCACCATTTATCGACATCCATTCGTCCACGCAAACAAGTCGGACCTTCACGGCAAAATGCAGTACAGGCGCCATCCAATCGCCCGAAAGCCCCGTTAAAACCATTTTTTGGAAACCTTTTGAGGTAATTCTCATCAACATTGGCCAGTCAAAAAGTGCAACCAAACAGGGACAAAACATCACACTTTCTGCTTGGAACTCGCAATTTGTTACCCCCGACAATGGCCCATCTTTGGCCTTTAGCACACAAACAACCCCTAGCATCTATTATCTCGATAATCCCAACAAAATTCAACCTCGTTTTTGGACAGCTTACGTTGATATTTGTGATGTTTCTAGCGAAGGTTCTGTTTCATTTGACATGCTGGCGACCCCCGAGATTGGCATTCCCGTTTCCTTCAATACCCATGAAAATAATGCACCCTATTTTATGTATGCCAATCGGGATGGATTTACGGAGTTATACGCCCAAAACCACCCTAATTTTGGATTCTACGCAGAAAACGAAAACAAACAAAACCGCTACGACGATGGTCTGCCAGCGGGTTTGTACAAACTCAGTATTCGTTATTGGACGCAAAAAGGGATGGGACTAACCCCTTCACTACGGTTTCCTCAGGGGACATCCATTTCCTATCAAGAACACTGGTTTCGTATTCAATCAAAGGTGGGAAATTCCTCAGCTAGGCGCTCCGTTGATTCATCGCCAGATGCTTCATCATTCAGTATTACGCCCAACCCAGCCGCTACTACCGCCGTTCTCAGTGTGAAACAAGCCAAGCAACAAGAAATTCAGTGTGAATGGGTGGACGTTACTGGGCGGGTGCATCATAAAAGCCAATTTGTCGCCGAAACAGACAATCACACGGAGCAGCTTAACATCACTAGCTTGCCAACGGGGCTTTATTTCCTACGAATAACCACCCCAACCCAGCAAGTAAATTTGAAAGTAACCAAACTAGATTAACCTCCCCAAAGCCGACCAACCGTCGGCTTTTTTTATTACTTTCGCCCTCCTAAACTGAACCATTTCAACCCCATGAAACGATTTTTGTTGGCCTTTTCATCGGTAGTTTGCCTGAGTTTTTGTGCCTTTGCTCAACCTGCACCCAAACAAGCGCAGTGGTCAAAATTATACATCGCTCCTGACAAACGGGTCATTTCGCGTGGCGATGGCAAACCGTTCTTTTGGTTGGGGGATACCGCTTGGGAATTGTTTCATCGACTCACCAAAGAAGAGGCTGATTTTTACCTTAAACGCCGCGCAGAACAAGGTTTTACGGTCATTCAGGCCGTGGCTTTGGCAGAGTTTGACGGGCTCGGGCAGCCCAACCAATACGGACAGCTTCCCTTGAAAAACAATGACCCTTCGCAGCCCAATGAGTTGTATTTCCAACACGTTGACTATGTGGTAAACAAAGCTGCATCGTTGGGGCTAGTGATTGGCATGCTGCCTACGTGGGGGGATAAATTCAACAAAAAATGGGGCGTTGGCCCCGAAGTTTTTACACCCGAAAACGCCCGAATATATGGTCAATGGCTTGGAAAACGTTATAAAGGTAAGCCCATTGTTTGGATTTTGGGCGGCGACCGTAACCCCGAAACTGAAAAACATTTTTCTATCATCAATGCCATGGCTGAGGGCCTCAAAGCAGGCCACGGAGGCACCCAACTTATGACCTATCATCCAACAGGGGGTAGTAATTCGGCCGCGTTTTTCCACAAAGAAAACTGGCTCAATTTCAACATGTTTCAGTCGGGGCACTCGGCCAAAAACGCCAAAAATTACGTTATGCAGCGCCAGAATTACCAACTTTTTCCCGTAAAGCCTACCCTCGATGGTGAACCACGCTACGAAGACCATCCGATTGATTGGAAACCTGAAAAAGATTATTTCAATTCGCACGATGTTCGTCAGGCCGCTTGGTGGGCGATGCTTTCGGGCGGCGCAGGCCATACTTACGGCGACCATAACGTTTGGCAGTTTTTTGACCCCAATCGCAATCCCGCCATTTCGGTAGCCCGCACGCATTGGCGGGCAGCCACCAATCACGAAGGGGCTTGGCAAATGGGATACATGCGTAAACTTTTTGAAGCCTATCCTTGGGCACAACTAATACCCGACCAGGGCATTCTGAAAAATGACAACTCCGAAGATGCTGGGTATCAAATGGCTGCTGTCGGTGAAAATAAAGAGTTTATGTTTGCCTATTCTCCAACAGGAAAACCATTAAAAATTGACCTTGCCAAGTTCTCTATACCTCAACTCAAAGCCACTTGGTTTAACCCCCGCGATGGTGTTTCTACGCCGATTGGAGCGTTTAAAAACGAAGGTATTCAAGAATTTAAACCTCCCGTAGCCTGCCCTACCTGCGATTGGACTTTGGTTATAAGTAATAAATAAGAAGCAAAGGACAAAAAGTAAGACCCGAAACAGAAAACTGGAAACCCCAAACAGAAAACCCGAAACTGAAAACAGATAAATGAATTTCCCCTTATTTGTAGCACGCCGTTATTTTATTTCCAAGAAAAAAAACAGCTTTATTAGTATTATCTCTATCATTTCGATGCTGGGGGTATGTGTCTCAACGATGGCTCTAGTTGTAGTAATGTCCGTATTTAATGGCATGGGAGAGCTAAATCGACAGCTATTTCGGAGTTTTGACCCCGATCTTAAAGTTACGCCCGCTCAAGGTAAGCGGTTCACTATTCTGCCACAACATTTAGACAAAATAAAGAAGATTAAAGGAGTAAAATTCGTAACTCAAGTAGTAGAAGACAATGCCTTAGCCACCTACGGTAATCGTCGTGTAGTGACCAAAATTAAAGGAGTAGATGAAACTTTCACCCAACGGCATCAGCTTGATACCGCAATGATTGAAGGCAAACTTGCCCTTGTAAACAACGGCGAACCCAAAGCGGTAGTAGGCGGAACAGTCCAACAACTATTGGGAATTTCGGTCAACGATGTTTTTACTCCGCTTGAGCTTGCTTACCCTCGTTCGGACGTAAAAACGCTTAATTTGACCAATGCTGACGCTTTTAACCAACAAATTATTCGCGTTGGTGGAGTCTATATGTTGGAACTGCGGTTTGACGATTACGTAATTGTACCCCTCGAATTTGCCACCGGGCTTCTTGGCTATGGCAACCAACGTTCAGCACTTGAAATTCAACTTCAACCTAACTCAGACTCCAATCAAGTAAAAAACGAGATTCAAGACCTACTTGGAGATACATTTGTTGTGCGCACCCGCGATGAGCAAAATGCCGACCTTTTACGCGCCATTCGCATCGAAAAACTGTTTGTCACAGTCTCTCTTGGGTTAATCATTTTGGTGGCGGCCATCAATATTTTCTTTTCACTTTCGATGTTGGTGATTGAAAAACGAGACGATATTAAAATGCTGTTTGCCATGGGCGCAAATGCTTCTACCGTCAAACGCATTTTTTTGTTAGAAGGTAGTCTAATTGCATTCACAGGAGCACTCTTTGGATTATTTTTGGGAATCGGTGCCTGTTTATTACAAAAACAATATGGTTTGTTCTCCATGGGCATAGTGAGTTCGGTGGTAGATGCTTATCCCGTAAAAATGGAATGGCCAGACTTTGTTATTACGGCTGTCACCGTCATTTCCATCACGATTTTGGTGTCGTTTATTCCCGCTCAACGTGCAAGCCGACTTTAATTTGAGGCTGACATTTTGACCGAAACAAGCAATCAAACCCTTAAAATGTCATTAAACTGCTGACAAAAAGCTAATTTTGTAGAAAATTCCCGAAGTGGGTGCGATATTTGTGCTATAGAAAAATACATAAACCGTTGGCCTTTGTTGGTTGACTCATACAGTAACAATGATTAAATTCCTCACAAAAAGTTTTTCTGGGCTGTTTGGGACCAAATCGGAACGTGATTTGAAAGAACTTGCCCCCTACGTGGACAAAGTAAATGCCGAATTTGCTAAACTACGTACACTCAGCCATGACCAGCTTCGAAACGCAACGCAAGAACTCAAGACTTTTATTGCGAATGAACTCAAGGCCATCGACGACCAAATAGACGCGCTGCGCCAGCAAGTGGCTACCAATACCGACATGGACGTTGATGCCAAAGAGAACATTTTCAAAAAAATTGATAGCTTAGGGCTTGAACGCGACAAAGAGTTGGAAAAAGTCCTGATGCAGATTTTGCCCACGGCCTTTGCCATTGTCAAAGAAACCGCGCGTCGTTTTACCGAAAATGAAAGTCTGGAGGTCACTGCCAGTCTCTTAGACCACGAACTCGCAATTAGGAAAAATCATATTACCATCGACGGCGATAAAGCTATTTGGAGAACGACCTGGGATGTGGCAGGCCACCCTATCAAGTGGAACATGGTTCACTACGATGTTCAAATCATCGGGGGAACGGTATTGCACCAAGGGAAAATCTCCGAAATGGCTACGGGTGAAGGTAAAACCCTCGTTGCAACGCTCCCTGCTTTCTTAAATGCCATTGCAGGACAAGGCGTTCACGTCGTGACGGTCAACGACTACCTTGCCCGCCGCGATAGTGAGTGGAATGCTCCTTTGTTTGAGTTTCATGGTTTGCGCGTTGATTGTATCGACCGCCACCAACCCAATACCTACGCTCGCCGCCAAGCCTACTTGGCTGACATCACTTACGGAACCAACAACGAATTTGGTTTTGACTACCTTCGCGACAACATGGCGCACTCGCCCGAAGAGCTTGTGCAACGCAAACACCACTTTGCAATGGTCGATGAAGTTGACTCCGTTTTGGTGGATGATGCCCGTACGCCTTTGATTATCAGCGGCCCTGTACCGCGCGGCGACGAACAAGACTTTGCCGAGCTAAAACCCCGCGTATCGCGCATTGTCGAAGCCCAAAAACGTCTCGTGACAGATTTGCTCAACGAAGCCAAAAAGAAAATTGCGGCAGGCGACAAAAAAGAAGGAGGTTTGGCCCTTTTCCGCGCGCACCGTGGTTTCCCAAAATACAAACCGCTTATTAAGTTCTTGAGTGAAACGGGTATCAAAACCCTCATGCAAGAAACGGAGAAAATCTATTTGGCCGAAAACCAAAAGTTGATGCCAGAAGCCGATGCTCCACTCTATTTTACCATTGAAGAGAAAAACAATAGTATCGAGCTTACTGAAAAGGGGCTTGACTATATGACAGGCTCGGCCGAAGACCCTAACTTCTTCGTATTGCCTGACTTGTCGATTGATTTGAATGTGATTGACAAAGATTCTGAGCTTACCGATCAGCAAAAACTTATTCGTAAAGAAGAAGTTTTGCGCGATTATTCGGTCAAAACGCAGCGTATTCACACAATCCAACAGTTGTTGAAAGCCTATTCGTTGTTTGAACGTGACGTGGACTATGTGTTGATGGACGGAAAGGTAAAAATCGTTGACGAACAAACGGGCCGTATCATGGAAGGCCGTCGTTGGTCAGACGGATTGCACCAAGCCGTTGAAGCCAAAGAAAACGTAAAAGTAGAAGACGCTACGCAGACTTACGCCACGGTTACGCTCCAAAACTACTTCCGTATGTACCACAAGCTTTGCGGTATGACGGGTACTGCCCAAACCGAAGCAGGTGAATTCTGGACGATTTACAAATTGGACGTTGTTAGTATTCCTACTAATATCTCGATTGCGCGTAAAGACGAAGAAGATAAAGTATATCGTTCGGTACGGGAGAAATACAACGCCGTGGTGGACGAAATCGTTGAGCTGGTGGGCAAAGGACGCCCAGTGTTGGTGGGTACAACTTCGGTCGAAAACTCAGAGTTATTGAGCCGTATGCTTACCCTTCGTAAGATTCCACACCAAGTCTTGAACGCCAAACAACACCAACGCGAAGCCGAAATTGTGTCGGAAGCAGGGAAACCTGGTACGGTTACGATTGCGACCAACATGGCAGGTCGTGGTACCGACATCAAGCTTACTCCAGAGTCAAAAGCAGCGGGAGGTTTGGCTATCATTGGTACCGAACGCCACGAAAGCCGCCGCGTTGACCGTCAGTTGCGGGGGCGTGCAGGTCGCCAAGGAGACCCAGGAACGTCGCAGTTCTTTGTGTCGTTGGAAGATGGGCTGATGCGTATGTTTGGTTCTGACCGCATCGCAGGTGTGATGGACCGCATGGGCTTGGAAGAAGGCGAAGTGATTCAGCACTCGATGGTGTCAAAGTCGATTGAAAGAGCGCAGAAGAAAGTCGAAGAAAACAACTTCGGTACACGTAAGCGCCTCCTCGAATACGATGACGTCATGAACATGCAGCGTGAAAGCATCTACAAACGCCGTCGGAATGCCCTTTTTGGAGATCGCCTCGCGATTGACATTGCTGACACCATGTACGATGTTTGTAACGACATCATCAATAATACCGAAGGTAGCTACGAAGAACTTGAATTGGCCGTCATCACCAATTTTGGCATTGAACCACCATTTACGCGCGATGACTACAACAAGCTTAAACCTGAGCAACGTATTCAACGCTTATACGAAGCAGCTGAGAGCCATTATGCGAATAAAAATAAGTTCATTGCAGAGCAAGTGTTGCCTGTTTTGAAACAAATCCATGAAGAACGCGGTGGTACCATCCAAGAAATCGTAATTCCTTTCACGGACGGTATCAAAGGCACGCAAATTGGCGTCAATCTCGTGAAAGCCATTGAGTCAAACGGACGTGAGATTGTTCGTGAAATGGAGAAATTTGTGGTGCTTTCGCTCATCGACCAAGAATGGAAAGAGCACCTTCGCGACATGGACGACCTCAAACAGTCGGTACAAAACGCGGCTTACGAACAAAAAGACCCATTGTTGATCTATAAGTTTGAGTCGATTGAGTTGTTCAAGAAGTTGATGAGCAAAGTCAATTTTGAAACGGTAAGTTTCTTGGTAAAATCGTTCATTCCTCAGGAAGAACCACCGCAGCAGCAATCGCAACGCCAAGTGCGTCAGCCTGAGCCAGAACTTCACACCAACCGCGAGGATGAGGAGTTTGAGGAAGTAGGCGGCCCAGATGCTTACGCCGCTCGTCAGACCGAAAAAACGATGCCTGTACGTGCCATTAAAATCGCCGACCGTAACCAAAAAGTGACGGTTCAGTACCGCGATGGCCGTGTGGTGAAAGATGTAAAATACAAGAAAGTAGAACACGAAGTAGAACGCGGCGATTGTGTCGTGATTGCCTAAGTTCTACTATACCGAATAAAGAAGAAAGCCCCGACCGCATGGTCGGGGCTTTCTTCTTTATTCGGTTGATAATCGGGTTGTGAGCAACCCTCTTCACGTTTATCGCGAACCAAAAATAGCGCTACCTACGCGGACGAGCGTACTTCCCTCTTCCACCGCAAGGGGATAATCACCACTCATTCCCATCGAAATTTCTTGCAAATCAACGTTTGGGGGAAAAGCGGCAGATTGGTTTTTGAGCTTGTCAAAAAGCTGTTTTAACCCTCTAAATTCCAACCGCACTTGGGCTTCGTCATCGGTATTAGAAGCCATACCCATCAGCCCTACGATACGCACATTTTGCATTGATTTTAACTCCTCCGAAAGCAATAGCGCCTCTAATTCTTCCTCCGAAAGTCCAAATTTTGTTTCTTCTTGGGCAATAAATACCTGCAACAAACAGTCAATCACTCGGTTGTTTTTGGCTGCTTGTTTGTTGATTTCTTGCAACAATTTCAGGCTATCCACCGAATGAATCATGGCAACAAAAGAAGCCATGTATTTGACTTTATTGCTTTGTAAATGTCCAATCAAATGCCATTCAATGTCTTTCGGCATTTGTTCGTATTTACCCACCATTTCTTGTACCTTATTTTCTCCATACCGCTTAAAACCAGCTTGATACGCTTCCATGAGCATCTCAACAGGCTTGGTTTTGGTGACAGCAATGAGCCGTGCAGCAGGTGAAATTTCGGTTACTATTTGTTGTATATTTTCAGCAATACCCATCCTTCTTTGGCCTTTAAAAATCTAAATGACAATTGATCCACTCTCCATCCAAACGCGCGCCGTAGCGTTCATAAAACTTAATGGACGGCTCATTCCAATCCAGCACTTGCCACATCACTCCTGTGCAATTGGTATCTTTTGCCTCTTGAACGGTGGTATCCAACAACATTTTTCCCAATCCATGCCCCCGCATCGACTCCGTCACAATCAAATCCTCCAAATAGAGTCGTTTTCCTTTCCAAGTCGAGTACCGATAATAATACAGCGAAATCCCGACGATTTGACCATCTACCTCCGCCACAAAAAGGCCAAAAATGGGTTCTGGGCCAAAACCATCCTTCAACATCATTTCGGGGGTGTTGGTGACTTGCTCAGGCGCACGCTCATACAAGGCAAGCTCCTGAACCAACGCGAATACTTGCGGTACATCTTCGGGTGTACCTTTACGAATGGTAATTTGCATAACTACTTACTTTGAAAAAAATACTTGTTGTCTTCTGATTGAATATACTCTACGCCCGTTTTGTACCCTTGTACAATCAACCGTACAATGTCTTCCGATTGAAATTTGAGCATGTCCAAATGCAAAGGTTCGTGTGGGCGAATCACCTTTAGCTTCAGCGGTCGCCCCTTTAGGTTTTCATTTTCGACATAGCTTTGCGCCCAGGCGATGTCACTGTTTACAATTTGGTTGACGTTGATGTCCTTTACTCGCTCCATCAATTGCAGCACATTTCGGTAATTGACCGTTTCGCCGTAAATATGTTCGGAGTGACAAGCCACGCACACCACTTCGGTCGCTCCGTCTTCTAAGGCTGCTTTCAAAGGCGCGACCACCCTCAACCCTCCATCCAACAGGGCCGTTTTTCGTTGCCCCTTAATCAACACGGGCGGCATAATCGTCGGCAATGAGCTACTTGCAAGTACATAATCCAAAAAATCGGCTTCTTGGGGCGTGGCATACACCATTTTGCCACTGATAACATCCACCGCACCTACTTTGAGCTTGATGGGGCTTGTTCGTAAAATAAATTCATCCACGTTGGTGCGAAGCAAATTTTTTAGGGGCGTATTGTCCAAGAGGCCATCAAAACGGCTCATAAGCGTATCAAAACCTAATGTAAGACGTGAGCGGGGTTTTGCAATGGCTTCGGGGCCTGTAATATTTTTGATCCAAAACTCAATGAGGAGGCGACTCAAGCGCGGCCAATCAATTTTTTTATGTTCAATTGTCTGACGCCCCGCTTCGTTCACCAAATAACTTGCATTCAAACTTCCGACCGATACTCCGTAAATCATGTCGGGTTCAAAACCCTCTTCTAAAATAGCCTGAATAACTCCCGCTTGAAATGCCCCTTTAAGCGAACCACCGCCCAATACTAATGCTCTCATACATCTATCTTTAGCCTGATTTTTTTATTTTCTTCACAAATTCCAAACAAATTATGCCACTTTGGTGTAATGTTAATAGATTTTGTCCCAAATTTGGCGTTTGTTAGACAACAAATCAAAAAAAGGTTAAAGTTGCAGGCACTTTCAGCTAAACTATTTTCCCCACATTCACTGTTTACTGAATAGCCCACTGATAATATGTCCCTCTCAATAAAAGATATTCAGGCGCCAATTGCCTCCGAAATGGATGCTTTTGAAAGCAAATTTCGGCAGTTTATGAAAAGCGAGGTGATGCTCCTCGACCAAATCATGAATTACATTGTCCGTCGTAAAGGCAAACAACTGAGACCCATGTTTGTTTTTTTAACGGCGGGCGTAAGTGGTACAATTACCGAAGCTACTTACCGTGGTGCTGCGCTTATTGAATTGCTCCATACGGCGACCCTTGTGCACGACGATGTGGTGGACGACTCCAACTACCGTCGCGGTTTTTTCTCGGTCAATGCCCTTTGGAAAAACAAAATTGCGGTATTGGTTGGCGACTATTTACTCTCACGAGGACTGCTTTTATCCGTTGATAATAAAGACTTTACACTCCTACAGCTTGTATCAAATGCTGTACGTGAAATGAGTGAAGGGGAACTACTCCAACTGGCCAAAGCCCGTCGGCTTGATATTACCGAAGAAGTTTATTTTCAAATCATTCGCCAAAAAACGGCCTCGCTCATCGCTTCTTGCTGCGCCGTAGGTGCCCAGTCGGCAGGTGCGACCGAAGATTTAGTGGAAAAAATGAGAGAGTTTGGCGAAAAAGTCGGGCTTGCTTTTCAAATCAAAGATGACCTTTTTGACTTTGGCGATGCGGAAGTTGGTAAACCGCTCGGTATTGATATTAAAGAGAAAAAAATGACGCTTCCGCTCATTCATGCGCTGAGTCAGTCTTCTTGGAGTACCAAACGCCACATCATCAATCTCATTAAAAACCATAGCGACAAGCCGCAAAAAGTTGCGGAAGTCATCAAATTTGTTCGCGAATCGGGTGGCATCCAGTACGCTACACAGGCCATGCAGCGCTTGGTGGACGAGGCTAAGGTTATCTTGCACTCTTTCCCCGAATCAGCTTATCGTAATTCCTTGGAAGGCTTGGTACAGTTTACGATTGAACGTAACAAGTAAGACTAAAAAGCCCTTCTCCAGAAAGGAGAAGGGTTGGGATGAGGTTAAAACCAAAGACAATTTTGGGTTATTTCTTACAAACTCAGCATGTCTTTGAATCGGATGGCTTGGCGGCGCGAAATTTCTATTTTCTCCCCGCTTCCTCTCAACGTCACCAAAAGCCCTCCCGAAAACCACGGCTCAATTTTATCAATCCACTGCAAATTGATGATGTGCTTGCGATTTGCGCGGAAGAAACACACGGGGTCAAGTCGTTCTTCCAAGGCATTTAAAGACTTGAGAACCAACGGCTTTTGGTCATCAAAATGCAAACGCACGTAGTTACCCATCGACTCGAAAAGACGCACCTTTCCTAATTTTACAAACCAACATTTTTCGCCGTCTTTGATAAATACTTGGTCGTTTTCCCCCAAAATTTTACGCTCAGACACCGACTCTCCTTCGTGCTTACGGTCAAATTCTTCAAAAACACGGTGAACAGCCTCGCTCAAACGCGCCAAATCAATTGGCTTGAGGATGTAGTCCAAGGCATTGTATTCAAAGGCTTTGAGCGCATATTCATCGTAGGCAGTTGTAAAAATCACTTCGGGAATGGTATCATCTTCGAGCGATTCCAACAGTTCAAATCCATTTTTGCCAGGCATTTGAATATCCAAAAAAAGCAAGTCGGGACGAAGGTCTTCAACGAGTTTTTTGGCTTCATCGGCGTTGGCAGCTTCTCCCACGATTTCGATTTTAGGAAAATTTTCAAGCAAACGGCGCAATTCGTTCCGCGCCAACCGTTCATCATCAATAATAAGGGCTTTCATTCGTGGTATTTAAGTGGGCAAGCCACGGTTATTGGTTATATATTAGTAGATTCTCTTACGAAGTTTGGGATGTCAATTTTGAAAAAGAAAGGCTGGAACCACTCTTAAAAACACCCTCGGTTTGGGTAGGAACGATGATTTCGGCTCGAACTACCTCCTCCGATTCTTGAAAAATTCGGAACTTGGCATCTTCTCCGTACAACAAATGTAAGCGGCGTTCGGTATTTTCAAGGCCAAAACCGCTGGCTTCTTTTTGTTTGTCAATGCTATCTTTTTTGGCTAAAACGCCCGTATTTCGGATGTGAATTTGTACGTAATCACCTTCAAGAAATGTCGTTACTTGTACAAACCCCCCACTCATGGCTTTTTGGACGCCATGTTTGATGGCATTTTCGACCAAGGTTTGCAGCATCATGGGTGGTACTTGTAAGTAAACCGTTTTGGGGTCGATGTGGAAATCGGCTTTCAAACGTTCTTCATAACGAACTTTTTCAAGGCTTAAATAGTCTTCTACCGTTTTGAGTTCTTCCCGTAATTCCACAGTTTTACGGCGGTCGGCCAACAACGAATTGCGAAGGATATTAGAAAGCTGCGTAACACCTTGCTGCGCCTTGGAAGGGTCTTCCGACACCAACGCTCGAATCGAATTAAGGGCATTAAAAACAAAGTGTGGATTCAGCTGAGAGCGCAGTACTTTTGCCTCCGACTCCTTGATGGAAGTTTTGAGTAAAATACGCTCGATTTCGGCATCTAGTTTGTGTTCTACGTAATGGTAAACCGTGTAGCTCAACACCCACATAAACATACTTTTACTCCACGAAAGCCAATCAGCAAAAAAGATATAAGGTTGACTTTTGAAGGTATCCTTCAAAACTTTTAAATCAATGGGGTAATTCATCAGGGTCATTAAAAGCCCTAAACTTAATCCAGAAATGACCACCCTAAGGGCGATTTGATACACGGGCAAGCTCACCCAATTTTGCTCCCGCACGATTAGGCGGTAAAAGTGGGTGAGTAAAACACAGACTAAAATATTAGCCAAAGCGAAAAAAAAGTCCCCCATTGTTACTTCTCCTTCGAGGGTATAAATCGCTAATTCAGAAAGAATTAGCGCCGTCCATCCTCCAACTTGGCAAATCCAATATATTCTTTTTTTCGTCATTCGTTCAATTTATCTAATTTTGTCGCAGTTTTCAATCTTAACTCACCTATGCAAGTTATCAAAAAATCGCTCGAAGGATTGCTAGAAATTATACCAACGGTTTATAAAGATGAAAGAGGGTATTTTTTTGAGACTTACAATAAGCAAGCATTCGAGGCCCACGGCTTGCCCACTCATTTTGTGCAAGATAACCAGTCTTTTTCCAAAAAAGGGGTAGTACGTGGTTTACATTTTCAACGGGAGCCGCACGCGCAAGGAAAATTGGTTCGGGTTGTCATGGGTCGTGTGCTAGATTTTGCCGTTGATATCCGCCCCAACTCTCCCACCTTTGGTCAATACGAGGCCGTAGAGCTTGATGCTACCCGCGGAAACCTATTTTATGTACCCGAAGGTTTTGCCCACGGATTTGTCGCTTTAGAGGATGCTGTATTTATTTATAAATGTACCAATCTATATAACAAAGCAGCCGAAGGAGGTATTCTGTGGAATGACCCTACACTCAATATCGACTGGCAAGTAACTAACCCTATTGTCTCCTCAAAAGACCTTGAATTACCCCAATTTGACCAAATTTCCTTTTAGCAATTTACATACCACACTTTTCACTTTGCCTTTTTTTGATGTACCAAAAGAGTTAAAAAACCACTTATTTATGTTTTAAAAGACAAAAGAATTTATTTTTTTTTTAGGGGGAAGTTTGGCACAATTCATGGAAATGATATACCTAAACAGTACAATAGGTTTTCCATGATTTGATCCGTTTATGCCATTCTCATTTTTAAAGCGCAACCGAACGCCCGACACCATCCCACGTTCTTCTGCATTTACGGTAGATATGCACGCGCACGTACTGCCAAAGTTAGACAATGGCCCCGAAACCCTCGAAGACGCGCTTACTTTGTTGCATGAAATGGCTTCCAAAGGTATTCGTAAAGTCATTGCCACTCCACACATCATGGGCGACTATTACCCCAATAGTTTTGAAGATATTCAAATTTCCAAAAAAGTACTCAACCACGCCCTCATTCGCCGATGTATCCCCATCGAACTGGAAGTAGCGGCAGAATATTACCTTGATGTTTCTTTTTTATCACTTCTTGACACCCAACAACCACTTTTAACGATTGCCAACAACTACTTACTCTTTGAAACAGGCATTGTAGGGCTTCCGTCGTTCTTGAATGATGCCATTTCACTCATACAAAAGCAACAACTAACGCCCGTTTTAGCCCATCCTGAGCGTTATTACTATTTGCAACAAGATTTTAACCAAGTGCTTCGACTACATCGAAGTGGTGTTCTTTTTCAG
Organism: Runella limosa DSM 17973; assembly: GCF_000482465.1. GTDB lineage: Bacteria > Bacteroidota > Bacteroidia > Cytophagales > Spirosomataceae > Runella > Runella limosa. The sequence goes on along the minus strand of NZ_KI519426.1, from coordinate 234,511 downwards.
GTAAATCTTGGGGCGTGGCAATCGAACCATCCCGCCACTCGCCTCCTAGCCGAACGGCTTATCAATGAAGGACTCGTGGACTTTTTGGGCAGTAACGCGCACAATCTGCGTGATTGGGGGCAAGCATCTGACGCCCTTAGGTCGAAGGCATTTGGGGTCGCGCTTGAAAAAGGGCTGCTCAATGGCAGCTTGCTGTAAGATGTAGTAAAAAAGGCGTACTTTTGGGCAGTAACTACCGATGCCACTCATGTTAAAAGGAACCAAACTATACAGTATTTTTGGCAACAAATGCCCGCATTGCCACAAGGGTGCTTTTTTCAAAAACGATAATCCGTTCAATTTTAAAGACTTCGACAAAATGAACGACCACTGCGAAGTCTGCAACGAGCCGTTTGAGCGGGAGCCTGGCTTTTATTTTGGAGGGATGTACGGCAGCTACGCGCTCTATACCGCACTGATTGCCGCAGTGTTCGTTACTTGTGTAGTAATGTGGGAAATGAACATTTTTTACGTTTTGGGCGTATTAATCCCCATCATTATCATTTCACAACCACTTTTTTTTCGTTGGGGTCGCTTGCTATGGATTAATATTTTTGTCAGTTATGACTCAGAAGCGCCTAAAAATCCCCATCGTAATGTGCCTAAATGGTAACTTCTGACAATTGATAAGGCAGGTACTGATTGACGTTATGTCCGTACTTGTGCAATTCACGAATAATCGTCGAACTGATGGGAGCTAAATGGGGCGATGTAATCAAAAATACCGTTTCTACATCGGGGTAAACGTGGCGGTTTACCTGTGAAATGCTATTTTCGTATTCAAAATCTGTGGTATTTCGCAAACCTCTTACCAAAAATCGGGCGCCAAGTGAGCGTGCCATATTGGCTGTCAAATCATCATACGTAACGACACTTACCTGCGGAAAAGATTCAAAGGTTTTTTCAATCAGCCCTTGCATTGCCTCTAGGGAGAAATACCTCTTTTTATTAGAGTTATGTCCTATTCCAACAATGATTTTGTCAAACAGATTAAGCCCCCGCAAGACAATGTCTTCATGGCCTTTGGTAAATGGGTCAAATGATCCAGGAAAAAGAGCGATGCGATCTGTCATTTTTTGGGAGGTTGGGTTGCAAAATAAACGTTGTAAAGGCTAAAGTAACGGTGTTCGGGTAGGTCTTCAAAAACTTCTTTCAACAAAAAACCCGTCGGATTTTTACCTAATTGCAGATAAGGTAAAAACTTCTGGAGCAATTGATAATCTTCTGAGTACGGGGTTGTTTCGCCGTAGATGTTACAAAGCACATTTTCTTGCGCAAGGCCAAGAGAATCGAGGACGAACATCACAAAATATCCCATATCGTTGGCCGATTTGTAACCAAACTTATTGCAAAACAGCAACTTATCCGCTTTTGCAACCGTCAGCGTCACAAAGTCGTCCTCAAAATAACAAGTCAGCAACGTCCGTGCTTTTTCTACTGACGCCAAACTGAGTGTTCCTTCAATAAGCGCACTCGTTTGGTGAATAAAATGAGGCACGTGCTGCGTATAAGTTGTCAGAAACCATTCCCAGATTTCTTTTTCTACCATAAACACATTGCGCGCACCAAGTTTACGAACCTCGTGGTGCAACAAATGCTCTCCTTCAGGTACCTCTCCTTGTACCAATCCCAAGTAGCTATTGGCATATTCTTTTCTAAAAAAGACGTCGGGAATCAGGGTAAAAGAAGGTGTATTGAAACACACAGATACATTTTTCCAAAGGTTACTGTTCAAAAATGGGTGCTCTTCGTACAATTGTTTCAGCCAAACAACCCATTTATTTTCCATGGGAAGTCCGCCAATAGAATAATCTTCCAAACACAAGACGTGTTTGGTTTTGCTTTCTAATACAAAAAACCGAAAACGTTCAACTCCCAATTCCAGCATCAATTCGTACTCGGCGCACTTATCGGGGTTGAATGAAGGGTCTTTGATCTCCAATAATGGAGTAATAGCCACTTGCGTACCAATCATCAGTTTTGAAATACGATTTGTCTTGTGCTACGTTCGTCGTGTATTTCGGTAGGGACGTGTCCTAAGTACCCTTTTAAGTCATAAATAGCTTCCAGCGAGTCGCAATACTTAAACATGGCATGAACTTCGTTCGCAGGATATTTTTTTATGTCTTCGATACTCATCCATTTCATTTCCTGAATGATTTGGTTGGCATCGGTCATTTCGGGGTCACTTCCAAGGTGCTGTTGTCCACCGACCACTTTCACTTCAAAAAATAATTCCAACGCGTGCAGAGGTGGTTGCATAAATTCGTTGACAAACAACAAATTCCCTACTTCCACCTCTAAGCCTGTTTCTTCGACAAACTCACGCTGTAGAGCTTCTAAGGTTGATTCCTCAAATTGGACACCTCCCCCAGGCGGACACCAAAAAACATCGGTATTTCCGATACCACGGTGACTCAACATCAATATTTTATTATGTTGGATACACACCCCGCAAACACGTATGCGAAGTCGGTTTCCATAAAGTCGTGCTACTTCTTCTCTCGCCTTTTCCAACGGTTGAAAACAGTTATGGTTTTCTTACAAGGCTGCAAAGATACGCATATATTAATATGGGCTACCCGAAATGTAGCTTTCGAGCGATTGGATGCGCGCTTTTTGGTCCTTGATAATACTCGAAACAACGTCGTTGATAGAAATAATTCCAATCAGCTCGCCTTCATCCACCACAGGCAAGTGGCGAATATGCTTTTCTGACATAATCAACATGGCTTCTTCAAGCTTTTGTTCGGAGCTCACAGTAATTAATTTTGAGGTCATCACGTCCTTAATGAGGGTGCTTTGGGACGAGCGGCCTTGCAAAATTCCTTTACGGGCATAATCCCGTTCCGAAAAAATCCCTGTAAGATTTCCCTCGTCGATGACCAATACCGCTCCAATGTTTTTTTCAGCCATTTGTTGAAGCGCTTCATACACTGTTGTTTCGGAGGTTACTGAGAAAATCGCATTGCGAGACTTGTCGCGAAGTACATTTTTAATGTTCATTTGGAAGGTTAAGTTATAGGATTTATAAAAGATTAACTGCGGGTTTTACAAGGTGGCGTTTCCATTTTGAACGCGTTATTGGCATCAAAATAGTTTTTTTTCTTTTATAATGGCAACTTTTAGTTGGGAATAATTTTAAATGGTTGTGAATTTTGCATTCCTGCCGTAGTTTTGGATACATGAAAGAAACATCGCCTCCTTCGCCGTCCGACTTACTCAAAAAGAGTTTTCCGCACGAGCCCACTGCTGGACAAGAACATTTTTTCCTAAAAATAGCCGAATTTTTGGAAGATGAAAACCTACGTGATTGTTTTTTGCTGAAAGGGTATGCGGGTACTGGTAAAACAACCCTGATTAGCACCCTCATCAAAGTCATTCCAAAATTTGGATTTAAAATAGTTTTACTTGCCCCCACAGGCCGAGCCGCTAAAGTAATGGCCAACTACTCGCGCAAAAAAGCGTTGACCATTCACAAAAAAATTTATCGCCAGGTAGCGGATGCTTATACAGGCGCTTTACACTTTGAGTTACAATCCAACAAACACCGCGATACGCTGTTTATCGTCGATGAAGCTTCCATGATTTCGGACGAGGCGGAGTTTGGCTCACGCGGGTTGCTGTCGGACTTAGTAGAATACGTTTTTGAGGGAATTGGCAACAAAATGCTGATTGTGGGAGATGTAGCACAGCTCCCTCCTGTCAACAAAGACATAAGCCCCGCCCTCGATAAGTCGGTGCTCGAAGCCGCCTATTACATGAGCGTCTATGAGCAAGAACTGACCGAGGTAACCCGCCAAGGACAGGATTCTGGCATCCTCCATAATGCAACCCGCTTGCGGGATTCGTTGTCCAAAGAAAACCTTTCCATTCAGCTAAAAACCAAAGGCTTACGCGATTTTTATAAAATGCCCAGCGACCGCCTAGAAGATGGTTTGCGATATGCTTATGACAAATATGGACGCGAAAATGTGACGATGATTACCCGCTCCAATCGCGAAGCCGTTCAGCTTAACCAGTTTGTAAGGCGACAAATCAACGGTGCGGAAGAAGAATTAGACGCGGGGGATTTGCTGATGATTGTAAGAAACAATTACACCGTTTTAGGCGAAGACTCTCCCGCAGGATTTTTGGCCAACGGTGATTTTGTGGAAGTAAAACGAATCCGACGCGAAGAAGAAGTTCACGGTTTCCGTTTTGCCACTGTCGAATTACAACTGCTTGATTATGAAGACCAACCACCGTTTGAAGCAAAAATATTTTTAGATACACTTCACTCTCCAAGCCCGTCGCTGAGTCAAGAAGAAAATCGGCGACTGTACGATGCGGTTTCGCAAGATTACCAATACCTTAAAACGAAAAAAGCGCGAACGGAAGCCATCCGCCAAGACGTGTACCTGAATGCGTTACAAGTGAAATTTGCGTATGCCCTGACCTGTCATAAATCACAAGGTGGACAGTGGAAGGCGGTTTTTGTGAACCAAGGTTTTTTGCCCGAAGACCAGCTGAACCGTGAGTTTGTACGTTGGCTTTACACCGCCGTAACGCGCGCTACGGACGAAGTTTTTATGATGAACTTTCACGCGCAGTTTTTTGAGTAATCTAACCTCCCGAAAGTTAAAAACTTTCGGGAGGTTGAGGTATTATAATGGAATATTCCCGTGTTTTTTCTTGGGAAGCGTCGCCACTTTATTTTCGAGCATTTTGAAGGCGCGCAACAATTTTTCACGCGTTTGTTCTGGATAAATCACCTCGTCGATGTAGCCACGGTGAGCCGCACGGTACGGATTAGCAAATTTTTCGGTGTATTCCTGGACTTTTTCCTGCAATTTGGCCGCAGGGTCCTCTGCTTCCGCGATTTCTTTTTTGAAGATAATTTCGGCGGCCCCGCTTGCCCCCATCACTGCAATTTCAGCGCTTGGCCAAGCGTAGTTCATGTCGGCACCGATGTGCTTTGAGTTCATTACATCGTAGGCTCCGCCGTAGGCTTTGCGCGTAATGACTGTCACTCGTGGAACAGTAGCTTCGCAAAAGGCGTACAACAATTTGGCACCGTTGGTGATAATCGCATTCCACTCTTGGTCAGTGCCAGGTAAGAAGCCTGGGACATCTTCAAGTACAAGCAATGGAATATTAAAACTATCGCAGAAACGTACAAAGCGGGCACCTTTGGTACTTGAGTCAATATCGAGTACGCCTGCTAAAACGGCTGGCTGATTGGCAACAATACCAATACTACGCCCCCCCAAGCGAGCAAACCCTACGACGATGTTTTCTGCAAAATATTTATGTACTTCCCAAAAACTTCCCTCATCCACAATTTCGCTGATGACCTCCCGCATATCATACGGCTGGTTGGGGTTTGCGGGGATAATCGAGTTTAATTTAACGCGCTTTTCGTTGCCCCCTTCGTACGGTAACGCTGGGGCTTCTTCCTCGCAATTTTGGGGCATATAGCTCAACAAACGACGAATATCGCTGATACACTCCACTTCGTTGGCACTCACAAAATGCGTCACCCCCGACTTAGACGCGTGCGTCATCGCTCCGCCCAGTTCTTCCGAAGTTACGTCTTCGTGGGTGACAGTTTTTACCACGTTTGGCCCCGTCACAAACATATACGACGTATTTTCTACCATCATAATGAAGTCGGTGATGGCTGGTGAATAAACAGCACCACCCGCACACGGCCCCATGATGGCCGAAATTTGAGGAATGACGCCCGAAGCTAGGGTGTTTTTGTAAAAAATGTCAGCATAACCTGCCAATGACAACACGCCTTCTTGGATACGTGCCCCGCCCGAATCGTTTAGACCGATGACGGGAGCGCCATTTTTCATGGCCAAATCCATGATTTTACAGATTTTTTCGGCGTGAGTTTCGGACAATGAACCTCCAAAAACCGTAAAATCTTGCGCAAAAACATAGACCAAACGCCCGTCGATGGTACCATAACCCGTAATGACGCCATCGCCCAAATAATATTCTTTGTCGAGGCCAAAATCCTTGCAACGGTGCATAACAAACTTCCCAATTTCTTCAAAAGAACCTGGGTCGAGCAACAACTCTACGCGCTCACGGGCGTGAAGTTTTCCTTTTTTGTGCTGCTGCTCAATGCGCTTGGCACCGCCACCGAGCAATGCTTCTTCGTTTTTTGTGTCTAAAATCTGAATTTTATCTGAGGCTTGCATCGTCAAAGATTTTGTTACTCGTCTATTTGGTTTAGCTTGGAATAATCCTGCACAAATGTAAGAGAGATTATGGCTTTATTTACCGATTGCAACGACAAACAGTTGCTAAAGAAGTATAGAGTATTTATAGTACCAGATTTAATGCGCTTTTTGAAGCTGCACAAATGCCTCGTACAAGGCTTGATGGTAAATAGTAGCGTGATTTTCGTCGGGAAGATAGTGATACAGCGTTTTCAGAAAGCCACTATCTTCTTTTTTTAGTAGTTCAAACAAGCTTTTTGCGTCGCTTTCCATCACTTTTCCTTCTTTTCCTACCGCAACAAATACCTTCGTTGAAGACGTCAGTGGTTGGCGTTTGGTGGTCAACAACGACTCATTATCCCACCAAAGACTTGGGCTCACAATCACGTATTGGTTAAAAAGGTGCGGTTTTTTGAAAAGAATTTCGGTGGCTAGCAAACCACCAAGTGACTGTCCGATAAGTGTTTTATCCTTGTTCGTTTTATAATTTCGGTCAACAAATGGCTGCACTTCTTTTTCTAAAAACGCAATAAACTTGGCAGAAGCCCCCGTGGTAGGAAAGTCTTTTTTGTCTTTTTCAACGGTCGTTGGAAAGGTAAAATCTCGACGACGGTCGTGGTTGGCAATCCCCACCACGATGGTTTTTGGCAAGATATTTACCCAAGGAAAACTACAAAATTGTACCAAACCCGCCACGTGAATAAAATCCTCGTCGGCAGAACCATCCAACAAATAAATAACAGGGTATCGCAGTGCGGAATCGGGAGAATAGCCTTCGGGCAAATAGACATTTAAGGTGCGCTGTTCGCCCAATTCTATTGATTGAATCTGCTCAATTTTTCCAAGGACAAATGGTTTGGCTTCCTTCGTTTGCGCATTGACTGCCGAAGGAAACCAAATTATAAAAATTAGGGTAAGTACCCGAAAGAAATTCGTCATGCGGATAAGCCATTACCGTTTTTCAATTCCCGACAAAATACGGCGGATGTCGTTGGCTCGTTGCATAAAATCAAAGCTCGATTTTACGTCGCGGTCGTCGATAAACTGCTTGTATTGCTGCAAAAACTCAATATAATCGCCCAAAGCGCGGGATAAATTTTCCCGATTTTGGTCAAAAATCGGCGCCCACATCGCGGGTGAACTTTTGGCCAAACGCACCGTTGAGCTAAAACCCGTACTGGCCATATCGAAGATATTTTGTTCGTCTCGCTCCTTTTCAAGCACCGTATAGCCCAAAGCAAAGGAGGTAACATGGCTCAAATGAGACACATACGCCAAATGCAAATCGTGCTCGGCAGGAGTCATGTAGTGGATTTTCATGCCAATGTCGCGGAATAATGCCTCCGCCAACGCCACACATTCGGGACTACTTTTTTCGCAATCGCACAAAATCACGTTTTTTTCGGGCAACAACTCCCGAAAAGCCGCCGACGGTCCTGAGTTTTCCGTTCCCGCCATCGGGTGCGCCGCCACAAAACGGTCACGCTTTGGATGGGTATCTGCCGTTTCACAAATCAACCCTTTTGTCGAGCCCAAATCTACCACTGTTCCTTTGTTACTGATTAAATCAAGCACTTGCGAGACTAGCGTAACAATGTGGTTTACGGGAACGGCCAAAACCACTAAATCCGACTTAGGCACCGCCAATTCAAGCGGCAGTATTTCATCCACAATGCCTTTTGCCACCGCCAATCGCCCGTGAACTTCAGAAGCGTCAACGCCGATAAAGTGCATTTTTGGGTATTTATCGCGCAAAGAAAGCGCATACGACCCTCCCAAAAGTCCAATTCCTATAATGGTTGTTATCACGTCAGTATCAGATTAAAAATTTACTTTTTGTCTATTTTTCAGAAAAGTGTGCAAAAGTAATGAGTTCTCCGTTTTTTTGTCTCGTTTATTTCAGGTTTTAAGTGGTTGAGTAAAAGTTCTAGAGTAACTCAAAGTAGCCTCGGTAGAGGCGAAACATTTGTAACCAAGTGAAAAGGGTTTCTCAAAACCCGACAACCAATAAAACATTGAACCAAAAAATGCTAAAATGATTGAAAAATACATGATTCGTGCGCTTGAACTAGCCGCACTTGGACGAGGAAATGTAAGCCCCAACCCCATGGTGGGCTGTGTGATTGTGCACGACGACACAATCATCGGAGAAGGCTGGCACCGTCGCTACGGCGATTGGCACGCGGAGGTCAATGCCGTAAATGACGCGATTGCGCGGGGAAATGAACATTTATTATCCGAAAGCACCGTTTATGTTACCCTAGAACCTTGCTCACATTTTGGCAAGACACCACCTTGCGCAGATTTGTTGGTCGAAAAACGAGTCAAACAAGTCGTTATTTGCAACGACGACCCCAATCCGTTGGTGGCAGGAAAGGGAATTCAAAAACTCAGAGAGGCAGGGATTGAAGTAATAAATGGTATTTTGGTCAAAGAAGGACGACGACTAAACGCTCGTTTTTTTACATTTTTTGAGCAAAAACGCCCTTATATTCTTTTGAAATGGGCCGAAACCGCCGATGGTTTCATTGCCGACGAGCACAAACAGCCCCTTTCTATCAGTTGCTTGCAATCGCGGGTGTTGAGTCATCAATGGCGTAGCCAAGAAGATGCCATTTTGGTAGGAACCAACACGGCGCTTCACGACAACCCCCAACTGAATACCCGACTTTGGGAAGGCCCTCACCCTACTCGAATTGTCATTGACCGTACGTTACGACTCCCGCAGGATTTACGCTTATTTGATAATTCACAAAAGACGCTTTGTTACAACGCATTCAAGAACGAAGAACAAGGCAATACGACCTTCGTACAAATTGATTTTGACGAAAATTTCCTCAAACATCTGCTGGCTGATTTATACCAACGCAAAACCCAATCGGTCATCGTAGAGGGTGGGACGTTGATGTTACAAACGTTTCTAAACGAAGGAATTTTTGACGAAATACACATTTTTAAGAGTGCAAATGCTATACAAAAAGGCACTGCCGCCCCCCTACTCCCCACGGGCGTTCGGCTGGTGAATCAAACCAAAATTGGCGGGGATTGGCTGAGTTCTTACCAACAAAACTGATTTTAAAATATGAATACTGAGTCAACCTTCGCTTTACAAGAGTTTATACTTAGTAAAATCTAGCTATTCCATAATAGTCAAGGCTAAAGCCCCAATATGATTACTTTTATCCGCAGACCCCAGCCTAAAGGCATGGGGTTAAAATAGCAATAATCATTACCGAGCTTAATTTACCTTAATTGATTTTATTGAATCAAATTCCCGCAATCATCTCCGCGACTTCCCTTCCCGTTGCCATGGCGGCATTGAGGGACGGATACGCTACGTGGTCGCCACATTCGTACAATGTATCCGTTATTTTTAATGCAGTTGCTGACGAATTTGCAGGAAAGCTCAACAACGATTCGGGCAAATGATAGGTTCGTAAGTGTTTCCACGATTTGACATCGACTCCGAACCATTCTGTCAACTCCTTGACAATGTGCGTCGTCAGTTTTTGTTCATCTACCCCTTCTAACCCCTGCGTACTCACCGAAACCAACGTTTTCCCTGCGGGGGCGTAGGAAGGCGCAATGTCGCTTGGCACGCATACATTGTGAACAGTTGAAAGACGATTGGGATTCAAGGCCAGCATTTTTTCCGTCAAAGGAGAACGGTCGGCGGCAAAATACGTGCAGGTGGTTTTATTGAAACTACGTTGAACATTTCGCCCCAAAAGTCGGTCCGCTTGTAAGGCATCCGTTGCTATTACCACGGCCTTTGCAGTGAGGGTTTTACCATCGGCCAATGTCACCTTATTCCCAACGATTTTCGCAACTTTCGTTTGAAGCTGCACCGCATCCTCAGGTAGTTTGGCCGCCAACTGATTCGGAATTTCCTGCATCCCTTGCGCGGGAATTACGGCTTCTCCGTTGTAAAATTGTTTGAACACAAACCGAAAAAAATTACTCGACGTTGCCAGCTCATTTTCCAGAAAAACGCCCCCAAAAAAGGGTTTAAAAAAGCTCCTAATCATGCCTTCACTCCAACCCAAATCGCGCAAATACGACAACGTATCGGTGGATTTATCGGTAAAAAAGGCCTCCGTTGACTCCTTAGAAACCTCATTCGACAACTGTAAAACCTTGAGTTTGTCCACCAACGAACCTACGGGAGAAAGCAGCGTATTGACCAATTGAGAAGGCTCTTTAAAAGGGTTGCTCATGACCGAAAAAGCACCATCGAGACGTATTAGTGCCCCCGAACGAAAACTTTTCAAATCAAGAGCCTGGTAATCAAGCAGTTTTTGCGCCTCGGGGTACGCCGTCAGAAGAATTTGAAATCCACGGTCTAGTAAAAAACCATCCATTTTATCGGTACGAACGCGGCCACCCACGGCCTCCGATGCTTCCAATACCAACGATGAAACCCCAAAACGGTTTAAATAAGTAGCACAGGTAAGCCCCGCCATGCCTGCGCCTACAATAATTACGTCATGATTTGCCATGCAATCAAAACTATTTTCCGAACAAATAGTTTTCACTTTTTTTACAAAAAAGTACGTGTGAAGCACAAGTTATTTTGAACCAAGTGCTTTTAATAGTTGTATTTTCATTATAATCACAAGCCAAGCTACGTATGAAAGTAGAATTAGTTCGCGTTGACGATGGGTTTCACTTTGAGGCCACAGGTTCGTCAGATATAAAAGTACATACCGATGCGTCGCCAGCCATTGGTGGCCAAAACGCGGGAGTACGTCCCATGGAGTTGTTGTTGATGGGGGTTGGGAGTTGTAGTGCGATTGACGTTGTGCTTATTCTCAAAAAACAGCGCCAAGAAGTCACCGACTTCAGAATCACCGTTGAGGGCGACCGCGTAAAAGAAGAGACCACCGAACGCTCACCTTTCCGCTCGGTTACTATTCATTATTTCTTCAAAGGAAATAACCTCGACCGCGCCAAAATCGAACGTGCGGTGAAATTGTCGATGGAAAAATACTGTTCGGCAACGGCACAATTTGAGCCTTTAGCGCAAATAGGACACACAATTACCATTGAGGAGTAAAAGAGGTTGGGGTTTTTGGGTTTACAGTTTGGGGTTGCGGGTTTACAGTTTGAGGGTTCAAAACCAAAACGGTAAACCCGAAACCGTAAACCCCAAACAAGAAACTCTAAACAGGAAACAGGAAACCCCAAACCCAAAAACCACCCTACCACCAGCGGTAAAACAAACCAACCCGCGCATTAATAGACGACGCAGCGCTGAGTCCTTCGCTTTCAATTTTAAAAGGGATGTGCTGATAAGTTGCCCCAAATTCAAGCCCCACATTTCCTGTTTTGCTCAACAACACGCGCACTCCTGCGCCTCCCTGTGCGACAAACTTAAAGCCATTGTCGCCCGTTGATAACATTCCGTAATAATTGGCTACTTCGGCAAACGCTGCTCCCAATCCTGCCTGCACATACGGCCGAACACGCGCATTGACATCCCCAACGTGATAGCTACCAGTCAACGTAATCGGATAAGCCGTGACTGTACGCGTTTGTACCGCAGAAATAGCGCCATTATCATATTCATACACCTGACGAGGCAAGCGATTCACAAAATACTGTGAACCAATCGCAAACCCCACCGACATATTGTTTTTGGGGAAAACAAAATCAACGGCCAATGAATAGTTACGAAACGTATTGGCCGCCATAAAATCACCTAACGAACCTGTAGCAACCCCCAAACCTCCCGTCAAGGAAACACGATAAGAGGTGTATCTCAAGTAAGGAGACTCTCTTTTGAACAACTGAGGTCGGTCAATAACTTGCTGTGCCTCAGCTATATTTGCCAAAAACACCCCCATAAAGCAGAGCACAATGGCGCTTATTGTTTTTACTTTTCTGATTTTCATGCCAACCATCATAAGTTGTTGTTTTACTACTTTTTCAAATACATCGACTGCTTAAATACATTGTCAATCACATTCGTCAAAGACGCCGCGTCAAAAATGCCATTTCCTCGAATCTGGGCATTCCAAACCACTTTGGGTTGCAGACCGTTGGTCGCATTTTTTAAATCCACCATTTCCAAATACCAATAGGTTTCTGAAGTTTGATAGTAAGAGTAGGTTGGAGGATAATAAAAGCCGCCGCCGCCAGTGTATCCCCAGTAGCTGTTCCAAGGGTTATAGTTGGCCACAAGCCCCGTTTGGGTTTCTCTGATGCGAGCTACACTGACGCCCAAATCTGGTTTGGCTTCACGCGTTACTCGCTTGTATCCGCGCTGCGTCATGGTCGATGTGATACGGTCTAATGCCAAATAATCTTGCGTAGAAGTCGAAACCCCCGTTTGCTGGTTTTGAATTACATATACTGTATCGGCCAAGCTAAAGGTCTGGTAATTAGCAAAATTGACCGTAGGTTCGTAATTAGTAATAAAAACTTGGGTTTCCTCTACCGTCAAATCTTTCAAGGGGTCAGGTGCGCAAGCAGTGGCTATCATTGCAACCGTTACTCCTAAAATAAGTGCTTGAAATTTAACTTTCATGGTTTATTCTCGGTTTTTTTATAACCTACTAACGAAAAGTTGGCCCAAATCATTTCATCTTTTTTATGCTCAAAATTGCCCACGACCCAATTTTTTGTCATCCCCTGCCCAAAGGCCCAAACGGAGAACCCCATCGTTTTCCAATGGCCAAATACGAACTTATTCCCGAACAGCTCTTGTATGAAGGCACTTGCACGTCCGATAACTTCTTCTCTCCTAGCTACTTGGACGAACGTTGGATTTTGGGCGTACACGATAATGACTACTGGGAAGATTTAAAAAACTTGAGAATTTCTGACAAAATGGTGCGACGAATTGGTTTTCCGCTGAATCAACGACTCATTGACCGCGAAACACGCATTGCCCAAGGAACAATCGAATGTTGTCATTTTGCGTTAACGTTTGGCGTTTCGATGAATGTCGCAGGCGGCACCCACCACGCTTATGCCGACCGTGGCGAAGGGTTTTGCCTGTTGAACGATGTGGCTATTGCCGCCAATTATTTGCTTTCGAAGCAACTTGCGGCCAAAATTCTGGTGGTCGATTTGGATGTGCACCAGGGCAATGGAACAGCCGTTATTTTTCAGAACAACCCTCAAGTTTTTACCTTTTCAATGCACGGAAAAGACAATTATCCTTTGTTCAAAGAAAAATCAGACCTCGACATTGAACTCCCTACGGGAACGCAAGACCATGAATATCTGCCCTTGCTTTATGAGACATTACCTTTCCTTTTCGACCAGCAACAGCCCGATTTTGTTTTTTACATTTCGGGCGTTGATATTTTGGAAACGGATAAATTGGGGAAATTAAAAGTAACCCGCGAGGGCTGTTATCGACGTGATGAGTTTGTATTTTCTCAGTGTAAGCAACGAAATATCCCTGTGGTGGTTTCGATGGGTGGAGGCTATTCACCGCGCTTGGCCGATATTGTGGAAGCACATTGTAATACGTATCGAATTGCCCAGCAGATGTATTTCTGAACTCCATTTACTCTCACAGAAAGCCACAGACGAAACAGCCCACAGAAAAATACTGACTCTCTCTGTGTTGTTCTGTGTCTTAAAATCTGTGTTTCTCTGTGTGAAAAAATTAGCGTAGTACTTGGTAAGTCAAAAACGCCAACCCATACGCCAGTACTGTCATGTAAGCGAGTTGAATGAGCGGCCATTTCCAGCCGTGGGTTTCGCGCTTTACAGTCGCAATGGTACTCATGCACATCATCGCAAATACGTAAAATACCAACAACGAAAATGCCAGCGCAGGCGTGTACATGGCTTCGCCTGTTTTGGGGTTTATCTCAGCACGCATTCGGGCTTTGATTGTGCCGTTGTCTTCATCGGCTTCGCTTCCAATGCTATAAATAGTGCTCATCGTACCCACAAACACTTCGCGGGCCGCAAACGAGGCTAATAACGCAATTCCTATTTTCCAATCGTATCCCAAAGGCGCAATGGCAGGTTCAATAAATTTACCAAAATGACCCGCGTACGAATGTTCCAATTTGTAGGCCGCTACCGCGTTTTCCATTTCAGCACCTGTCAGCTTAGGTTGCTCTTTTTGAATGGTTTCTTCTGCTTTTGAAATGGCATCACCTGGGCCATACGTAGCCAACACCCAAAGAATAATAGAAATCGCTACGATGATTTTACCCGCTTGGGTCACAAATGACTTGACACTGTCCCAAACGGCAATACCCACATGGTACCAGCGCGGAATTTGGTAAGTAGGCATTTCCATGACAAAATAGCCCGTTTCAGCGCTTTCAACCCTTCCTTTGATGGCCCAAGCCGATACCAAGGCACTGATCAGACCCAACAAGTACAAGCCCATGAGCGTCAGTCCTTGGAGGGTAAAAAAGCCAAGTACTGCCGTAGAAGGCACGACCAACGCAATAAGCACCGTATAAATTGGCAAGCGAGCTGAACAACTCATCAGTGGGGTAACCAATATTGTCAACAGTCGTTCTTTGCGATTTCCGATACTTCTGGCTGCCATAATGGCTGGAACGGCACAGGCTACTCCTGAAATAAGGGGCACTACACTCCGACCATTTAAGCCAAATTTTCGCATGAGTTTGTCCATAATGACCATCACCCGAGCCATGTAGCCAGATTCTTCGAGCAACGAAACCAAGAAAAACAAGAAGGCGATTTGAGGAATAAAAATCACAACCCCGCCGATGCCCGCCACCAGTCCGTCAGTCAATAAATCGGTCAGTGCTCCTTCTGGAAGTTGTTGTTTTAACCAATCATTCAACGACGCCATGCCCGCATCAATCAGGTCCATGGGATAACTGGCGAATGTAAATACGGCTTGGAAAATCACCAATAACACCGCCAAAAAAACTGCATATCCCCAGATTGGGTGAAGCAATACTTCATCTAAACGCCTCGTCCACAATGGCTTCACCAAAAACTCTGCCACCGTTTTTACCGATTCTTTGACGAGACCGTCGATGACCGCATATCGGTGCATGGTTTCGGCCGCTTGAAAACCACTTTCTTTGAAGCCGTGTTTTTCAATCATTTTATCGTAAGCGACCCGCTTTTCGTGCGGTACAAACGAAAAAATATCGTGTTGCTGAACGTGGTGCAATGCCAAATAATTATTGGAAATATCGTTCGTGCGTTTTACTTCGTCAATCAATTCAGGGAATTGGTCCGCAGGATTAAAATAATATTTCTCAACCGAAATTTTGGGGCTTTCTAGCTGTTGCACCACTGCCTGTTTGAGTTGGTCTAAGCCTTCCCCTACCCGCGCATTAATGCGAACGACAGGCACGCCCAATTTCATCGCTAATTTTACGGCATTGACTTGCAAATTTTTATCCCGAGCTACGTCGAGCATGTTCAAAGCCAAAACTACGGGCAAACCCAAATCTGCTACTTGGGTAAACAACAGCAAATTACGTTTGAGGTTGGAGGCATCAGCCACCACCACCACCACATCAGGATAATCTTCGTGGGCGGGATTCGCCAAAATATCAATGACCACTCGCTCGTCCAGCGCTTTTGGATATAGACTATACAGCCCAGGCAAGTCAACAACCACTGCTTCAGTGGCATCATTGAGCATCCAAGGGCCTGATTTTTTTTCTACCGTAACACTCGGAAAATTTCCAACTTTTTGACGCAATCCAGTCAGTTGATTAAACAACGATGACTTACCAATATTCGGATTGCCGACGATGGCGATGATGGGATTCTTTTTCAAGGGATATTAAATGCTTTCTTCAACAATAACCGTAGCCGCTTCTTCTTTGCGCATTGCCAGACAATAGCCGTTTACTTGCACACCAATTGGGTCGCCCAAAGGTGCCACAAAATCGAGCATCACCTCAATGCCAGGCAAAAAACCCATTTCGAGTAGTTTCAACGATAAATCTTCCTGGCGAAACTCTTTCACAAAAGCTCTTTCTCCCAGTTGTAAGTCGGCGATGGTTTTCATATTGGACGGGTGGTTCAGTCTATTTTCTCAAAAGGGTTTTGAGTCATATAACGCAATTTATTTAGATTGAGTTTAAATAGAACTGCACAAAATAACATTTTCAAGCCAACAATATCAAATGACACCTATCATGTTTTCCAAACAGGCCATACACACGAGCAGACATACAACTGTTTATCAATACATTACAACAAATAATATCTATACTAATTCTAAATTTTAAAGATTATTACTTCAATCAATACATTGTTTTGGTCAAGGCTCTACATTTGCTTTTCCATTTTTCGCCGTCGAATGAAAGCCACGCTCGCGTTTTTATTGGCCTCCATTGTGTTTGCACAAAGTCTCCTTCCTCGGTCGGCGACTGAGTTGTTGCATTCACCTGACGTGTGGAAACATTTTGAGGAGCACAAGGCGGAGTGCCCAGCGTCATTAAGTTTTCTTGATTTTTTGTGGATGCACTATTCCGCCGATTCGGAGCATACCAAACAAAAAGAGCATCATCTTCCAAGTTTTGATTTCAACAGTGTAGCCAGCTTTTTTGTGCTACCTTCGGCTTCTGTATCGTTTGATGCCCAAACTGTCGTTACCTTCTTAACTTCCGCCAATTTTCATTGGCTCAATTCCTACGCCTTTTTATCATTCAAGGCACTCATTTGTCCACCCCGAGCCTAGGGCTTCTTTCTTTGATGGGAGAAGTGTATCCTTTCAATGCTGCATTTCCCGCTTTTCATCTATTATAACAATAGGTCACTCGGGCAAATTCTCAATCCATTCGTCAATCAAAGCATCGGCTACTGGTTCTAGCCTCCCTACAATCGTGGTTCTTTAGGTTTCGATTTTTTAGGCGTTTCCAACTTGGACTTATAACCAAGTTCCTTGATGAGCGCCAAAAACTCTTCTGCTTTTTTTGCGGGGACGGTGACCGTGATTTGCATAGGATTACAACTTCAATTTTCAACAAAAATAAAACAAAATATGATTGATTCACTGATTCATTACAGTATCAAAAACAAGCTGGTCATCGGATTGGCAGTGGTGGCACTGGTGATTTGGGGAGGGTACTCACTTTCGCGGTTGCCGATTGATGCCGTTCCTGACATCACCACCAACCAAGTTCAAATCTTGACGCTCACGCCCACCTTGGCTGCCCAAGAAGTCGAGCAGTTTGTAACTACGCCCATTGAGTTGTCGCTCGCCAACATCCCCGATGTGACCGAGATTCGTTCGGTGTCCAAACTTGGGCTATCGGTGGTGACGGTCGTTTTTAAGGACGAGGTGGACATTGTCCGAGGTAAACAATGGATAACTGAACAACTCAAAACCGTAGAAGCTGATATTCCTGCGGAGTTCGGAAAACCCATGATTGCCCCCCTCACAACGGGTTTGGGTGAAATTTATCAATATACATTGGCCGTTAAAAAAGGGGCGAAGTCCAAATATGACCTCACCGAGCTTCGTACCATTCAAGACTGGATTGTCAAACGCCAATTGGTAGGCATTGAAGGGGTGATCGAAATCAGTAGCTTTGGGGGATTCGTAAAACAATACGAAGTAAGTGTCAATCCTGAACGCCTGCGCGCGCACAATGTCACCCTTTCGGAATTGTACGACGCCTTACAAAAAAACAACGCCAACACGGGCGGAAGCTACATCGAACGAATCGGGCAAGCGCAGTTTATTCGTGGCGAAGGGGTCGTTAAAAGCCTTAGCGACATTGAGCAAATTGTGATTAAAAACGTAGGAGGAATCCCCGTTTTGGTACGCGACGTAGCTGGGGTTGATTTCGGCCATGCCAATCGTTTTGGGGCTTTGGTGCGGAATGGCGAAGGCGAAGCCGTTGGAGGTATTGTATTGATGCTCAAAGGTGCCAACTCCGCCAACACCGTAAATGCGGTCAAAGAACGCATCGCGCGCATTCAAAAAAGCCTTCCCGAAGGCATTGAAATTGTGCCGTTTATTGAGCGCACCAAACTCATCAATAAAACCATTACCACCGTCAGCGAAAACCTGCTTTTGGGGGGACTAATCGTGATTGTGGTACTGGTACTTCTCATGGGCAGTTTGCGGGCAGGATTGGTAGCGGCTTCGGTCATTCCGTTGGCCATGTTATTCACCATTGGAATGATGAACACCTTCGATATTTCGGCCAACTTGATGTCATTAGGAGCCATTGACTTTGGGGTTATTGTGGACGGTGCCGTGATTATCGTGGAGGCGATTGTCCATCGTTTTCAAGTTTGGTACGCCGACAACAAGCGCAACAATGTCGATGACCCGCTCGAACGCGACCAATTGGTGTATGAAACCGCCAAACGCATTCGTACCTCGGCGGCCTTTGGAGAAATCATCATTTTGATGGTGTATTTGCCTATTTTATCACTGGTAGGAATTGAAGGAAAAATGTTCAAACCCATGGCCATGACGGTTGGTTTTGCCATTTTTGGGGCGTTCATTTTATCATTGACCTACGTTCCAATGATGTCGTCGTTGGTCATGGGCAAAAATTTACACAAACACTGGAATTTTTCAGAGCGGGTACTCGCTTGGTTGTACCGCCGTTATGAACCCCTCATCCTCTGGTCGTTACAATGGAAGAAAGCTACAGTTGGCATTACTTTAGGGCTTTTTATAATTTCACTTCTTGTCTTTAACCGTCTTGGCGGCGAATTTGTCCCTACCCTCGACGAGGGCGACTTGGCGATTGACTTCCGCACAGCTTCGGGGACTTCTTTGACAGAGACAATTAATTCTGCCAATAAAGCCCATCAAATTCTCCGAAAACATTTCCCCGAAATCCAACAGATTGTAGGGCGTGTGGGTGCTTCCGAAATCCCTACCGACCCTATGCCCATTGAAATGGTGGATCAGATGATTAACATGAAAGACATTTCGGAGTGGAAAAACGCCAAAAACCGTGAAGAAATGTCCGAAAAAATGGCGGCAGTATTGGCCGAAGAGCTACCTGGAACCAGCGTAGAAATGACCCAACCTATTCAGATGCGATTTAATGAAATGATTACGGGGGTACGCTCCGATGTAGTCGTTAAAATCTTTGGCAACGACCTTGACGTTTTGTACGAACGAGCCAACGCTGCGGCCAAAGTCATCGAAAAAATTGAGGGTGTCACCAGTGTACGTGTGGAGCAAATTGTGGGTTTACCTCAAATCAGTATCAACTACAATCGAGCGAAAATTGCCCAATACGGCCTGAGTATCGCCGACATCAACCGCCTCGTTCGCAGTGGTTTTGCGGGCGAAACCGCTGGAACCGTCTATGAACAAGAGCGCCGTTTTGACTTAGTAGTGCGGTTGGATGCGCAACATCGTCAAGACATTGAAAACGTGCGACAATTGCTCATCCCATTGCCACAAGGAGGAACAGTTCCGTTGGCAGAGTTGGCTGACATTGGTTTCCGCAAAGCCCCCGCCCAAATTTCCCACGAAGAAACCCGTCGGCGCATTACAATTGGTATTGGTGTTCTCAACCGTGACGTAGAAAGTGTCGTCAACGACGTTCAGGCCACGATTGAGAAAAAAGTAGCCTTACCATCGGGTTATTTTTATACGTACGGGGGAGCTTTTGAAAACCTTCAACGCGCCAAAGGACGCCTAAGTTTTGCCGTACCCTTGGCACTTTTCCTCATCTTTACTTTGCTCTATTTTACCTTCCATTCTTTAAAAGAATCGCTCTTAATATTCTCCGCCGTTCCCATGTCTGCCATCGGAGGAATTATCGCTCTTTGGATGCGCGACATGCCCTTTAGTATCTCGGCGGGTGTTGGGTTTATTGCGTTGTTTGGTGTAGCGGTTTTGAACGGAATTGTACTTATCAGCTACCTCAACGACCTTGAAAAAGAAGGAGTCACTAACTTAAAAGAACGCATCCTACGCACTGTCGAGGTACGATTCAGACCCGTAATCATCACGGCGACGGTAGCCTCATTAGGTTTTTTACCCATGGCTATTTCAAACTCTGGTGGAGCCGAAGTACAGCGTCCACTGGCCACGGTGGTGATTGGCGGGATTTTATCCGCTACGCTCCTTACGTTGGTTGTCTTGCCTGTGTTGTATGCGTTGTTTTCGAAGGTGTCCACTTCTACAAAAGGAGTAGCAAGCGTATTGGTACTGATTACACTTTCATTACCATCCCACGCACAAATCAGCGTACAACAAGCGATTGAACGAGCTTCACAGAATAACCTAACCCTAAAAACAACGGAGTTAACCCAACAATCACAAAAGGCGTTGATTGGATCGGCTTGGCAGCTGCCCAAACTCTCCGCCGATTTGGCTGCGGGGCAAACCCAAAGCCGTCCCTTTGATTATACGCTCAGTGCAGTGCAGAGTTTTGAGCCCTTCGGCGTATATCGAAATCGCGCAAAAGTGTTGACCCAACAAGTGAATGTAACTCAAAAACAACAGGAAATCCAGCGAAATGAACTGGCTTTCAGTGTCAAGCAGCAGTATTATCAAATTTTATTTTTGTATAAAAATCGCCAACTCATTCAAGCGCAAGACACCTTGTACGTAAAAGCGCTGGAGGCCGCCAAATCTCGTTACAAAACGGGGGAAACCAACCAGTTGGAAGTGGTAGCAAGCGAAACCAATCGGCGTGAAATTCAGAACCGTCGGACGGTTATTGACCGCGAGATTCAGCTGGCATTCATGGGTTTACAAACCTTACTGTACAGTAATGAATCCTTAATGATTGATACCTTGCTCAATTTACAACGCCCCACCCCTTCCCAAGAAGGAATCAATCGGTACACTGCCCTTGCATCGGAAGAATCTCAATTGAGTCGTAATTTTACGGACTTAGAACGAGCACAACTCAAACCCGACTGGAGAGTTGGAGCCGCCAATCAATCCATTGAAGGTAAACTTGGCTTTATGTACCTTTCTGGTGGTTTAGGAATACCGCTGACCAATAAACCCCAAAAAGCGCGTATCGAAGCGGCAAAAGTGAGCGAGCAAGCCAGCGAAAATCAACTCAAAGCCGTTCAGTTTCAGACCGAAGCCAACACCAAAGTTTTACGAGAAAGTCTCCAAAAACTTCAGACAACGCTCAATTATTACGAACAATCGGCACTTCCTCAAACAGAATTATTACTTAAAACTGCCTACAAACAATTTCGTTTGGGGGACATTGAATACGTAGAATTTTTCCAAAATACCCGTCAAGCTTGGCAAATTCGTGAAGCTTATTTAACGGAACAATTGCGCTTTACCCAAACCGTCATTGAGCTTGAAAAATGGCTAGGTATTGAATAGAATGACGATTTTTTGAATGACGAACGACGACTAACAACTTCAACACAATTCCAATGAACACATTAATTCACTCTATACGCCGCCTATTTTCTCTGCATTTTCCCCCTCGCCCCTTGCCTATCGCCCTTTGCTTAGTAGCAGCTCTCAGTAGTTGCAACAAGACTGAAACCGCCCAAACCGAAGAAGCAGCCCCCGAAAAGGCTCCTACCGAACTTAAACTCACGGCGGAACAAGAAAAGAACTTTGGCATTAGCCTCGGAAGTCCCGAAACCCGAACCGTATTTGACGCCATTATTCTCAATGGCGTTGTTGAATCCTCACCTCAACAAAGCGCTAGTGTGAGCTTTCCGCTCACTGGGATTATCCGCAGTATTGGAGTCTTATCTGGCAATTCAGTAGGAAAAGGGAGTACACTTGCCACCATCGAAAGCCTCGAACTCATTCAGTTACAGGAAGATTATTGGAAAACGGCAGGTCAACTTCAATTTGCCGAACAAGAACGCCAACGTCAAACCACCCTATCGCAGGAAGAAGTAGGAGCCAAACGCAAACTACAACAAGCCGAATCGGAAATGCGGGTTTTGGAAGCGACCAAACAAGGCATCGAAGCAAAACTTCAAGTGGTGGGAATTGACCCAAAATCCCTCAAAACAAATCAAATCGTTCGTACCATCGCCCTTCGCTCTCCGATTGGCGGTGTAGTTAAGAGCGTTCAAACAACCCTTGGAAAGTCCATTAACGGCGGAGAATCGTTGTTTGAAATCATTAATCAGACGGGTGCGCGTTTGGTACTTAAAGTATTTGAGAAAGACGTAGCTCGCATAAAAGTAGGCCAAAAAGTAACGTTTGACAATGGCACAGCCACCATTAGCAGTTTAGGAACTACCTTCGACCCCAACAGTCGTACCGTTGATGCTTACGCTACCCTCAACACAACCCGCTTATTGGCAGGCCAATACGTGAATGGCAAAGTGGTATCCTCGCCGCGTCAAGCCGAAACTCTCCCCGAAGCTGCGATTGTTCGCACGGGAGAAACTGCCCACGTATTTGTCAAAACTCCACAAGGTATTTATCGCCCCATCGACGTAAAAACGGGCGCTACACAAGATGGTTTTGTAGAAGTTATTTTTAACCAAAAACCAACCTTACCCATCGTTATCACAGGCGCGCAAACCCTGCAAGCCGAACTGACCAAAGGCGAAGGAGAAGAGGAATAAGGAGTAAGTACGCAAAGGGTGAAGGGCAATAGGCTAGTTGCAAAATTGCCCCTTACTTTCGTACATTAGCTGATGATTCAAGATAACTTAACACCTACGCCTCATGAACAAAGCTTTACTGGCCACTCTATTTTCAGCCGTTTTACTTGGTTTCACATTTAAAGAAAAAAAATACGATGTTGGTCACATCAAAACCAGCATGGGTGATATTTACTTTTGGCTGTACAACGAAACACCCAACCACAAAGCAAGTTTTAAAAAATTAGCGGGAGAGCATTACTGGGATTCGTTTACCTTCAACCGAGTCATCAATAATTTTGTTGCCCAAGGCGGTTGTCCTGATACCCCCGAAGGTTTCGCCAATTCACCTTATTTGCTCAAGCCAGAATTCGACAAAAAGATTCGGCACGTGTATGGCGCTGTGGGGGCAGGCCGCGACAACAACCCCGATATGCTTTCGGCGGGTTGTCAGTTTTACATTGTTCAAAACAAAAAAGGTTTGGCGCGTCTTGACGATAAATACACGGTGTTTGGGCAAGTTTTTAAGGGGATGGACATTGTGGACGCCATCGTTGCCGTCAAAACTGATTCAACAGACACCCCGCTCAAGCCGATTACACTGAAGATTCGGGTTGTTCAGATGAACGCCAAGGAACTAAAGGGATTGGGCTGGACGGGTAATCTTGATTAAAGACTACCGCATTTTTGCTCGTTTGGCCAAGTAAGCCGTCAAAATTTGATCTAAGCCTTTGGCAACATCGGCTTCGATGAAATCAATTTTATATTGTCCGCACTTGAGTCGAAGTTCGTGGTAGTATTTTTTGGCGGCTTCTTGGTATTGTTTTTTAACTTGTCCAGGCTGAATTTTCACCCGCTCACCCGATTCCAAATCAATAAACTCATACGGACGGTCATCAAAAGCAAACTCCTCTTCGGTACGGCGGTCGGTAACGTGAAACAACAACACTTCGTGCATGTTGTGACGTAAATGCTGCATGGCCGAAAAAATTCTTTCGGCTTGATTTATGTCTTCAAACATATCACTGAAAATCACCACCAACGAGCGTTTGTGAATTTTTTCGGCGATTTCGTGCAGTACGTCTGCCACGGCCGTTTTACGGAGTTCTTTGGGCTTTTTGAGAACGTTTTCCAAATCCAAAAACACTTTATGAACGTGCGATGGAGTGGACTTTATCGGAGTTTGAACTTCTATTTTATCCGAAAACGTACACAAGCTTACTGCATCTTTTTGGCGCTGGAGCAAGTTGGCGATGCTTGCGGCGGCCAACACACTGAACGTAATTTTATCGTGATTTGGCTCAGGATAATACATCGATGACGACGTATCGACCAGCAAATGGCAACGCAAGTTCGTTTCTTCTTCGTAGCGTTTTACAAACAAGCGGTCGCTTTTGGCAAACACCTTCCAGTCGATATGGCGGGTACTTTCTCCTGTATTATACAAACGATGTTCGGCAAATTCGACCGAAAAACCGTGAAAGGGCGATTTGTGTAATCCCGTGATAAACCCTTCGACGAGCTGTCTCGCCAAAAACTCTAAATTTCCGTACTGTCTTACCGTTGCAATGTCAAATTTGCGAGCGCTCATGTCGTTAAAAGGTTTTTGGGGTGTGAAGCCAAGCAAGGATGTTTTAAGTTTACAGCCGTTGCAAGCACAAATATCGTGCTAATAAACTACATTATTTGGAGACTGTAAACTTAAAACGGAAGAAGGAAGAAATTTTACTTTAATTGGACAAAGCCCGCTCAATAATGTCACCTGTATCGGTAATCATCTCATTTTGGCCCAGCAGCACCATTCCCTCCATCCCAACTACACGGAGGGTGACATTGGCAACGCCAGAACCCAGAATTCCCAAATATTGTGCGGCCGAACGACTCAAATCAATCAGACGGGTGCGGTGGTATGGCCCGCGGTCGTTGATACGCACAATCACCGTGCGCTTATTAGAAAGGTTTGTGACCTCCACCATGGTGTTGAAAGGCAATGTACGATGCGCGGCAGTATATTCTTTCTGATTGAATGGCTCACCTAATGACGTTTTGCGCCCGTTAAAGATTTGTGCATAAAATGATGCTCTTCCTTGCTCTTCCTTCCCCAACAATTGGGCTGATGCTGGATTTACTTTGATCAGCGACAACAATACAAGTACATAAAAAGTGGTAGAATACATAGATTTGTTCGGGTTATTTTTCACCAAAAATGACAATTTGACTAGGAGTCCCCTTGAACGCATACTCAAAAAAATGCAACCTTTTTTGAGTTTAAGGGCTGAAAATTAAGCAAAAAACAAACACGAACTACGTTTTTTACAAATTGACATACAAACCCCAGCCTATAACAACGTAAAAACCAACAACTTTATTTTGAAAATATTTTGACTACCAACAACAAAAGACGTACTTTAGCGTTTGGTATAACTCTAAACCTCAAAAGGATAGTGGAAGACAAAGACAGAGAAAAAATCTACTCGAAACGCGTAAAGGCAGGGAAAAGAACTTACTTTTTTGATGTGCGTTCAACTCGTTCAAATGATTACTACTTGACGATTACAGAAAGTCGCCGTTTTCCGCAAGGAGATGGGTTTGCTTATGAAAAACACAAAATGTTTCTCTACAAAGAAGACTTCGATAAGTTTGTAGATGCCCTTCAAGAAACCGTAGCCCACATTAAAACCGAATTGATGCCCGACATAGATTTTTCTCAGTACGCCGTACGTGAAGAAGAAGACTATACAGGTAGCGATTTGAAGTGGGATTAATCAACCTTTCCTGACCTATCCTATGCCCTGCCTCTGGTTGCCCAGAGGCTTTTGGTTTTGTAGCCACCACAAAAAGCACTAATTTTGCGGCTGCTATTGTATAATCACAAATTCACATTGCTCGATAAAGAACCCACGGCCACGATTGGACCGCTTCTGAATTCGTCAATCAATAATCGTAAATCAACTAATGTCTCTCCAATGTGGTATTGTCGGATTGCCCAACGTAGGTAAATCCACTCTTTTTAGCGCATTATCAAGTGCCAAAGCCGAAGCTGCCAACTATCCTTTTTGTACCATTGAGCCCAACGTTGGAGTGGTTGAAGTACCCGACGAGCGCATCACTGTCCTCGAACGCCTCATTAATCCACAACGTACCGTTCCGACCATCGTTGAGATTGTTGACATCGCAGGTTTGGTTCGCGGGGCCAGCAAAGGCCAGGGTCTTGGTAACCAGTTTTTGGCCAATATTCGTGAGGTGGATGCGATTATTCACGTGGTTCGTTGTTTTTCGGACGACAACATTGTTCACGTAGAAGGCCGCGTCAACCCCGTCAGTGACAAAGAAATTATCGACCTTGAGCTTCAACTCAAAGACCTTGATTCCATTGAGAAAAAATTTGCTCGGGTAGAAAAAGCAGCCCGCGTAGGTGATGCCAAAGCCAAAGTAGAGCTCGAAATTCTGACACGCGTCAAAAATGCGCTCTTTCAAGGAAAAAGCGTGCGTGCTGTCGGTTTGACGGACGATGAAAAAGCAGCCATTGCCGATCTTCAACTGCTCACCATCAAGCCCGTTATTTATGTAGCCAACGTGGATGAAACATCCATTCAGACAGGCAACGAGTACGTAGATCAGCTCAAAGCTGCCGTGGCCGAAGAAAACGCCGAAGTAATTGTGCTTTGCGCCGCCATCGAATCCCAAATCGCTGAAATGGAAGATGCCGAAGAACGTGAAATGTTTTTGGGCGAATACGGTCTTACGGAATCGGGGCTTTACAAACTCATCCGTGCTTCGTACGCCATTTTGAACTTGATTACCTATTTTACCGCAGGTGTCAAAGAAGTACGGGCTTGGACGATTCAGCGCGGCTGGAAAGCCCCTCAAGCAGCAGGAGTGATTCACACTGACTTTGAGCGTGGTTTTATCCGTGCGGAGGTTATCAAACTTCCCGATTACGAAAAATACAAAACTGAAGCAGGTTGCCGCGATGCGGGCAAAATCTCCGTAGAAGGCAAAGAATACATTGTACAAGACGGCGACATCATGCACTTCCGCTTCAATGTGTAGGTTTAAAAATAAAATTCCCTTTAAAAAAGGTGCCGAGGGTTTTCGGCACCTTTTTTATTAGCCGAAACAACGCTTTTTCATTTTTTTTTGATAATTTCCAGCTTAGTCTCTTCGCCTAAACTTAATCGTTCATCAACCACCTTAACTCTTTTTTATGAAGCGTATTTTACTTGGTTTACTGTTATTGGCCTCTTCTTCTCTTTTAGCTCAAATCAGCAGCGACAGCGTAGTTGTCATTAAAAACGTTTCTCTTTGGGATGGACTCTCCGAGTCGGTGATGCCTAATGCTCAAGTGATTATTGTTCACAATTTAATTAAGCAAGTGGGCAGCAACTTGACCGTTCCTAAAGGTGCAAAAGTCATTGATGGCAAGGGAAAAACACTTATTCCTGGATTAACGGACGCGCATTTACACATCATGCTCAACGTTTCGATGAGTGCAGTTAGCAACACTGCTCATTGGGCTTATGTGAGTGCACGCGCTACTAAATCTGTGCACTCGTATCTAATGCTAGGTTTTACCACTATTCGCGACATGGGCGGCCCTATTTTTGGCATCAAAGAAGCCATCGACGAGGGTACCATTCCTGGCCCCC
Organism: Runella limosa DSM 17973; assembly: GCF_000482465.1. GTDB lineage: Bacteria > Bacteroidota > Bacteroidia > Cytophagales > Spirosomataceae > Runella > Runella limosa. The sequence goes on along the minus strand of NZ_KI519426.1, from coordinate 207,120 downwards.
GTATTTATCCATCAGGCGCTTTTATCAGTCAAACTTCGGGGCATGGCGATTTACGCAATCGCAATGACGCAAACCCAAATTGGACAGGACAAGCCGTCAATGTAGCACAAACGCAGGGCTGGGGATACCTAGCCGATGGCCGTCCACAAGTCCTTAATGCCGTACGTGAAAACCTTCGACAAGGAGCATCCCAAATCAAAATGATGGCAGGTGGAGGCATTTCTACCGTCTTTGACCCCTTGCATACGGTTCAATTTACCCTCGACGAATTACAAGCGGGAGTCGAAGCGGCGGCCGATTGGGGCACCTATGTTTCGGTTCACGCTTATTATCCTGATGCTATCAAAAGAGCATTGACCGCTGGGGCAAAAACGATAGAACATGGCCACCTAATCGACGAAGAGGCCATGCAACTTTTGAAGGAAAAAGGCGCTTTTTTGGTGCCTCAAAGTTACTGGGCTGACATCCCGCTCCAATTTTCGTCGAACGCCCGAAAGTTCAAACTTGTCAAGGAAGGTGCACTCAATGAAATGGCTTTGGCAAAAAAATACGGGGTAAAAGTAGCTTTCGGTACCGATGTCTTTGGTAAAATTGGCATTGAAACCGATGCTCTCAAAGAATTTACTTCTCGGCTTCGTTGGTACAGGCCCGTCGAAATCCTTCGCCAAGCCACCTCCCTCAATGCCGAACTGTTTGCCCAAACGGGCAAGCTGAATCCATACCCCGCCCCGCTCGGAGTCATTAAAGAAGGTGCCTACGCCGATTTATTAATCTACGACGGGAATCCCCTCGAAAAGTTAGATATTGTCACGAAGCCCGAAGAATTTTTGAAGTTTATAATGAAAGACGGCAAGGTGTATAAAAATAACCTTTAAAATGCAGAAGCCCGACTTAGCTAATTAAGTCGGGCTTCGTGTTTGGTTTTGTTGATGCTTGATGTACTGAATTTAACCTAATCGACGACTTCTTTTTTTCTAAACAACGCCCGAAAAGTACCCGCCATGTGTATCACGTGATCAACCCGATTTTTGGCTTGACTGAGTACATGAATATTTACTTCTTGTTCGAGCAATTTGCCAAATGATGCCGATAACATATACATTTCTTCGACATTCACTGAAAAGTCATTCACCACAAACTTTTGAAATCCTCGGTCTTGTAAATTGGCAAAATAAAGGACAAGGCAAAAATTTTCACCCTCGAAGTACGAAATCACTTTGTCAACGTCAAACTTCTTGGGCATTTCGTGATGGTCAACCAGTGCATCAATAATTTCTTCTTCCTCATTGGTCATGTACAAATGAGGCGTCAGATAAACAGGTGGTTGATAGTTCATTTTACTTAATCTGATTATTGGAATACCTAGCTTTTCTACTTAGAAAACCACTGGAATGCGACAAAAATGGCACACACAAATCTATTTTCATAACTTTTTATATATTTTATTGAATTATTTATATTTTACACTCAGTTGCGTTTTAATCTAATCCAAAGGAAAAAATGCCTATTTTTATTACTATTCCCTTTGGCGACATCCAAGTTTGAAGGTATTTCCCAAAAAATGCCTTTTTATCTTTCTTTTTACAACTCATTTTTAGCAAAAAAATATTTTCACAAAAGCCAAAAAAGGACGCGTTCCCGCGTCCCCTTAATCTATATATGATGTCTTATTGGTAAAAAATTACCGAGAAATATCAAGTACTTCAAATTCCATTGCCCCCGCTGGTACTTGGATTTGGGCTTTTTCGCCTACTTTTTTCCCCATCAAGCCCTTCCCAATGGGTGAGCCTGCTGAAATTTTTCCTTGTTTAAGATCTGCCTCTTCCTCTGCCACCAATGTATAGGTTACAACTGCATTGTTACGGCAATTTTTGATTTTTACTTTTGATAAGATGCTCACTTGCGATGTATCAATCGACGATTCATCCAAGACCCGCGCGTTACCTACTATTTCTTCTAATTTAGCGATTTTTGCTTCGTGTAAGCCTTGCGCATCTTTGGCTGCATCGTACTCGGCATTTTCGCTCAAATCACCTTTATCACGGGCCTCGGCTATTGCACGAGCTATTTCCTGACGGCCGCGTGTTTTTAAGTCCTGCAATTCAGCCTTGAGCTTATTGAGACCTTCTTCGGTGTAATATTGTAACTTAGCCATAGTGCTGTTGTGTACGTTAATTGTTTAGTATTATATATCTGTCCTATCACTTATTTCTTCCACTAAAGACAAAAAAAAAGAACGGTGAAATGACCGCTCTACTACAAATGGGGTAGCTCTGTCACTTCTTCCTAAAAGACCGAAAAGAATTGGTTGTGTCGGTTCATGGTCGAAATTTGAACCACAAAATTAGCAATATTTGCAACGGGAATCAAGACTACATCAGTTTGAATCCAAAAAATTACTCTAAAAATCATATCTAATAATCGACAAAACGATTTTCTCAGTGTATATGTCAAAGCTTCGAATCATTTTTATGGGAACTCCCGAGTTTGCCGTGAGTAGCCTTCAAAAACTTGTAGAAAGCGGGTGCAACGTGGTAGCCGTTGTTACTGCCCCCGATAAGCCCGCTGGGCGTGGGCTGCAACTTACTCCTTCCCCCGTAAAACACTATGCGGTTGCTCAAGGTATCCCTGTTTTACAGCCTGAAAAGCTAAAAAACCCTGCTTTTTTGGAAGAATTACGTAGCTACCAAGCCGATTTGCAGGTTGTAGTGGCGTTTCGAATGCTGCCAGAAGTTGTCTGGAACATGCCCCCCAAAGGCACATTCAACCTACACGCCTCTCTCCTCCCTCAGTTTCGCGGTGCAGCACCTATCAATTGGGCGATTATCAACGGAGAAACCGAAACGGGCGTTACTACCTTTTTTCTTGAACACGAAATTGATACAGGGAACATTATTTTTCAAGAAACCGAGCCTATTCACTACGAAGATAACGTTGGGTCTTTGTACGAACGATTGATGCACAAAGGAGCGGAATTGGTCGTTCGGACTGTCAATGCCGTTGAGGCGGGAAACTATCCACAGTTACCCCAATCGCAAAGCGAAGTACTCAAAGCTGCCCCTAAGATTTTTAAAGAAACTTGCGAAATCAATTGGAATCAGTCCACCGAAGCGGTTCGGAATTTTATCAGGGGTCTATCGCCTTATCCTGCCGCTTGGACTACCTTAAATGGCAAATTGTGTAAAATTTACAAAAGCTCAGTGGCAACACAAATACCAACCGACAACGGTAGTCACTTATTTACGGACAACAAACACCTACTGCTTTTCAAAACTGCCGATGGCTGGTTGTCCATTGACGAGCTACAGTTGGAAGGAAAGAAAAGAATGGGAATTGAAGAGTTTTTGAGGGGCACCAAAATAACGATTGCCTGAGTTCTTTTGAGAAATATTGACTTTCCAAAATAATAAAAGCCGCTACTTGACAGAGCGGCTTTTGTCGTTGATAAACGGAACTGATATAAAAACGACGCTCAGGCAGAAAAAGTTTTAGCCTTGAAAAATAATCTCACTATTTTTCATATTATTGCATAAAATCAACATTTGTTGATTTTTCTTGAAAAAAGTGACAGATATATGCTCCAACAAACCATCTACGAAGTACGAATTACCTACATCGGTAGCCTCACTGGTCTGCGCGAACGGGAGCCATTTGTTTGCTATTTTTCAAACTTAAAGAAGACTGTAGAGAACTTGACCGCCCAACTCGCCCTCAACGGTTGGCCACTAAAAATCAATTACACGGCGGTCTATCGCGGGCTAAAAATGAAGAATAAATACCACTGCGATTTTGAAGTAGCAGGGTATAAAGTGTTTAGGATTTCTATTACTCCTTGCGTACTTAATCCTGTTCTCACAACCCTGGGGATTGACGAAATGCCTGCTTATAAGAAGTAATCTGTTCTTCTCTATGATGTCAACCATAAGAGATTGAAAGCATTAAAAAAAGTAGCCTCAGCGAGGCTAAATCTTAGTAGAAAAAAGGGGTGAAGACCATCCCAAAGCCCCATCGGTGCGGCCGTCGCTCGGTGACATCTTTTACCGAACGTCGGCCGCACTGATGGGGCTTTGGGGAGACTTGGAGCATTCTTTCTACTAAGATGTCGGTCCTCTGGAGCAATAAAGAGTAAAGCTATATTTTAATGCGTTCAATCTGATTCAGCAATGACTTTGAGTTCGAGGCCGAGTTTTTTCCCCTCTTCCACCATCAAACCAAATGCTTGTTCGTACTGATTAGGAATGATTCCATCAAGAATCGCCTCCCGAACGGCTGTTTTGATAATCCCCACTTCTGCCGAAGGTTTGAGGCCAAAGGCTTGCATGATGACCTCACCCGTAATGACGGGCTGGAAGTTCCGAATCTTATCTCTTTCTTCAAGGTCGTATAATTTTTGCTCAACCTTGTCAAAATTGGCCAAATGCTTACGAACTTTATCGGGATTCTTAGACGTAATATCGGCGCGGCAAAGCGTCATTAATGCCTCCAAATCATCGCCCGCGTCAAACAACAATCGACGCAAAGCCGAATCGGTAATTTCTTCTTTTGACAGGGCGATAGGACGTAGGTGAAGGCGAACGAGTTTTTGCACAAAGCGCATACTTTCGTTCATTGGCAATTTCATTTGGCGGAAAATGCGTGGGGTCATTCTGGCGCCCAATTCTTCGTGACCGTGAAACGTCCAGCCTACTTTTTTGTCAAATCGCTTGGTAGCAGGTTTGGCAATGTCGTGCATGATTGCCGCCCAACGCAGCCATAAGTCGTTGGTATGTTTCGAAATATTATCAAGTACTTGAAGCGTATGATAGAAATTATCTTTGTGCCCCTTACCATCTTGGTATTCAGCCCCTTGTAGCTCTACAAACTCAGGAAAAATCAATTTTAAAATTCCCGCTTGATGTAGCAATTTAAAGCCATAAGAAGGAGTTTTGGCTAAAATAATTTTGTTGAGTTCGTCATTGATACGCTCCTTTGAAATGATGGAAATACGCTCCGCCATTTGCACAAGGCCGTCAAAAGTATCGGGCTCAATGTCGAAATTAAGTTGGGTTGCAAAACGGGCTGCCCGCATCATTCGGAGCGGATCGTCAGAAAAAGTAATGCCAGGTTCGAGAGGGGTACGAATGAGTTTTTTTCGCAAATCACTCATCCCATTGAAAGGGTCGATGAGGTCGCCATAGTTCGCTATATTTAAGCTGATTCCCATGGCATTGATGGTAAAGTCACGGCGATTTTGGTCGTCTTGCAAAGTACCATCTTCCACAATCGGCTTCCGCGACTCACTGCGGTACGACTCGCGGCGCGCCCCTACAAACTCCACCTCAAGGTCGTCAGTTTTGAGTTGGGCAGTGCCAAAATTTTTGAATACAATAACCTGTACTCCAAGCCGTTCTGCTACTTTCTCGGCTAACTCTACTCCACTTCCAACACTTACTATATCAATGTCCTTGGAAGGACGATTCAGGATTAAATCACGCACGTATCCCCCAATGACATAGGCTTCAACACCCAGTTCACGGGCGCTATCGGCAATGACCTTAAAAAGGGAATTGGAGGCTAAAACTTCACTAAAATTCATTCGGATTGCTTTTGCAAACTGCAAAGATACTATTTCTTTAAACTTTCGCCCGTGAGTTGGTGTTCATTCAGGAAGAAAAAAAGTATCAATGGAAGAAATAATTAATAAAGTAGCCAATAGTGGGCTTGTTACCTTGGATTTGGAAGATTACTACCACCAAGGTGAGCGCGTAGTGTATGACCTAAAAGACAACCTTTTTATGGGGCTGATTCTCAAGGAAAAAGACTTTCGTGAGTTTCTCAAAAGTCACGATTGGGCACAGTACGCAGGCAAAAACGTGGCCATCACTTGCACCGAAGACGCCATCATCCCAACTTGGGCCTATATGCTGTTGACGCTACAATTGGAGCCTCACGCCAATACCGTCGTGTTTGGTAGCCTCAACGACCTCGAAGAAAAACTTTATTTTGATGCCATTGCCCGCATTGATGTGGAGGCTTATCGCGATGTTCGCGTGGTGGTGAAAGGTTGTAGCAAACACCCCGTTCCGACGGCGGCTTACGTAGAACTGACGCGCAAACTTCAACCCGTTGTGCAATCGCTTATGTTTGGCGAGCCTTGTAGCACGGTACCGCTCTTCAAAAAACCGAAAACCAAATAACACACGTTCTACAAAGGTTGTGCCTCTCCGAGGCAAAATTGACGAAGAACAGCTTCGGAGAAGCTCAACATTTGTAGCCACAAACGTTACGCCTCGCC
>NZ_KI519426.1:0-200641 GCF_000482465.1 Runella limosa DSM 17973 | reverse complement strand
TCAAAAACAGCTTCGGAGAAGCGCAACATTTGTAGCCACAAACGTTACGCCTCGCCGAGGCAAAATTGTCAAAAACAGCTTCGGAGAAGCGCAACCTTTGTAACACTTGTAACATTTACCCAAAAACATACTGTGAAGCCAGCATAGCTTGGGCGAGTTTTAAATCATCAATCGGCAAGTTGACGCCAAGCTGCGTTAACTCGCTCACTACCAGCTCAGTTGCCAAATTGCCAACAAGCTTATTGTCGGCCAAAGGACAGCCCCCAAAACCACGCACGGTACAGTCAATTCGTCTAACTCCTGCTTTAAAAGCTGCTTTCACTTTTTTAGGAGTGTGCGACGATTTTGCGTGCAAATGCGCCCCAAATTCCACATTTGGGAATTTTTTCACCAAATGCCCAAACAACGTCTTAATTTCATCGGTAGTACTCGAACCTATCGTATCAGAAGGAGCAATGATGTTAATCCCTTGTTGAACCAACTTTTCGGTAAACTCCTCCACGATTTCGGGACTATAAGCATCGCCGTACGGGTTGCCAAAACCCATCGAAAGATAAACCACCAATTCTTTGCCATTTTTTTGGCATATATTCTGAATTTCTGACACTTCGCCAAAAGCTTCAGCAATGGTTTTATTCGTATTTTTTTGTTGAAACGTTTCAGAAACCGACAACGGAAAACCCAAATACTGAATTTGCCCAAATTGTGCCGCATCTTCTGCGCCACGAACATTGGCGACGATGGCCAGCAACTTAGTGGAAGTTGTCGATAGGTCTAATTTTTCAACCACCTCGGCCGTGTCACGCATCTGAGGTATTGCTTTGGGAGAAACAAAACTTCCAAAATCGAGCGTATCAAAACCTACCTGAAGGAGTTTATTTAAGTAATTTATTTTAGCGTCGGTCGGTACGAAGTCTCTTAACCCTTGCATCGCATCGCGTGGACATTCAATGAGTTTCATTTGATTTCTAGTAAATTATGTGATAAAAAAACAGGTTGTAAGCAACCTGTAACACTGCAATAAAGTACTGGTTGTGAGCAACCTGTACCACAGTCTATTCAAGTGTTGGTTGTGAGCAACCAACACCACAAATTTGCACGCTAAATTCGGACTTCCTTTTAGCCTCCACTGACGGGAGGAATCAATACAATTTCATCGTTGGAATGGAGCGGTTGGGTATCGTCGGCATAGTCGGTATTGACAGCTACGCGCAGTGAAGCCAGTTTTTGAAAATCGGGAAATTGGCCGACCAAATGGCTTTTCAAATCCGCCACCGTTGCTTCCTCTGGCAGTTGTAAGGTCAGTTCAAGTTGGCCAATAATCTCCTTGGCAATCCCAAACGCTAATACAGTTATTTTCATATTCAAGTTTTATTCCTAACGTAATTGCTCAATGACTCGTTTCAAACTCTCCAAATTGTGCGCGGGGGCATGTAAATCTAAATGGGGCAAAATCGCTTTTAACGCTTTTACTTCGGGGCGAAAATCGGGTGAACCAGCCAAAGGATTTAACCAAATCACCCTCCTCGCTTTTCGTCGAATTCGCTCCATATTTTTGGCCAAATCGTCCCCATCTCCCGTATCCATACCATCGCTGACAATTAAGACAATCGTCCGTGAATTTAGCTTTCGCATCGCGTATTCGTCCACAAATTGCCGCAACATGGTTCCAATATCCGTCCCGCCCGACCAATTAGGAACGCGTTCTGACAAGTTTTCAAGGGCTTGGGTATATTCCATTTCCTTTAAATCCTCCGTAATTCGTACCAATTTTGTACTAAACACAAAGGTTTCGATGGACTGATACAACGTCTGAAAGGCATACATAAACTGCACCCAAAAGCGACTGTACAAATCCATTGATTTACTAACGTCGCAAAGCAATACCAAACGGATTTTATTTCGGGCGGGTTTTCGGTGAAAAAGATCGATGATTTCTTCTCCTTTTCGAAAATTATTCCGCAAGACACGCCGCAAGTCCAACTGCCCACCGTTTTTGGTAATTTCATACCGCCGACTCATGGTTTTAGCCATTCGCTGTACCATTTGGCGCACCAAACGGCGGGCTTCGTGGATGTCTTCGTCGGTGTAAGACCCAAAATCTTTCAGCGTCAGGGGTTCCCCCAAACTATGCGACGCCAACTCTTCGGTCTGCGATTGTTTATTGCCGTTTAACCAATTTTTGAGTGCCTCAAAGGTGGCTTCACCATTTTGTTTCGGCGTCTTCTTTTTCTGCTCACTTTCTTTGGCCTCGTCCTTAATTTTTGAATCAACTGCCTTTGCTAATTCTTTCCAATACTTCGTGTATAATTCGTCAAATTCGCGTAGTTGCTTTCGGTTTTGGGGAAAGACGCTCCGCATCGCCAAGTAAAATTGTTCTTCTTCTCCCAACTGAATTTCGGCCAATGCTTTCAGGGCATCGGCTTCGCGGTCGGGACCGACGGGTAAGCCTTTTCCTCTCAAAAAACGGCTAAACGCCACCACGTGGGCCGACAGCTCAACTTGACGCTGAATGAGGTTATCTTTCATAAATTCGACGGAACATATCTCGGGGTAATTCATCAAAACGCCCTTCCGTAAGCATCGGATTGAGTTGATAAGTCACTACAGCATCCGCATTGTCGAGGTCTTCGCCAAAAAGTTCTTGCTCCATTCGCGTACTGTACTGCATTTTCACTTGAATAAGTTTGGCATCTAGCGGCTTACCCCATGCTTCATTATCTCCCAAAACCAATTGAATTTTTCGCCAGTCGTCGTAAAAATATTCTTGCAACAGCGGAATCACCTGAAAACGAAACAGTTCACACAACTCCTCAAAAGTCTGTACGTTCAGAAAATACGCGTGACCGATGACATGATCACGGTCGTGCAAAAACTCTATCCGTTCGTTGAGCGTCGTCAAAAGCTTTCCTACATTGGCATTTTCAATCACCTTTTCGCTGAGAGCACTCACATCGGGCAAACATTCGTTAAAATAAAAACGACGACGTAGGGCGGTGTCCAACAAAGCAATCGAACGATCTGCGGTATTCATCGTCCCGACAATGTACAGGTTGGCAGGAACCCCAAATTTTTCTTGCGAGTACGGCAACGTAAGCCAAAGCTCATCGCCTCCCCCCAGTCGTTTTGAAGGCTCAATGAGCGTAATCAATTCTCCAAGCACTTTTGAGACGTTGGCACGGTTGATTTCATCCATCACCATAAGTACAACGGGCGCTTGAGCAAACCGTTTTTGGCGGTTCTCGGCGGTGTCAGCAATACAGCCGTCAAAACTTTGATAGTCGGCAGCTCGTAATGCCTCCAAACACGCTTCGTAAAAAACACCTTTACGAACTTTATACGTGATTTTATCACCAATTGTTTCGGGTCGAATCCCTTCTACAAACTCCTCATAACCAAACGATTGATGAAACGTCACTATCTTATGTGCATACGACTGACACAATCGTTGCACTTCGTAGGTTTTCCCCGTCCCTGGCGCTCCGTAATAAATATAATTGAGGGGAATGGTGGGGCGCTCTTTTCGCTTTTGATAAGCTTCGGTCGGTTCAGCAACCACTCGCTCCATTGACGTATTTTTGGCAAACAATTCCGAACGAAACGCCTCATCCTCAGCAGCTTGATAAACGGCTCGGTTGTGCGACTCACGGTGATTGGTTGCAGAGGCAATTTGCTTCAAATCCTGCAACGAATCAATCCAATATTGCACAATAGAATCGTTTTGAAGCAGATGTTTGTCTTGGTACTTGATTTTCCCCAACGCATAGTCGGCATTTCCCTTTTCTTCAAATTCTACATTTTTATGTTGAAGTGCTGGCTTTGAGAGGTATTCTTTCTTAAAAAGTAGGCTTAACGTAACATTATTTTTCTTACCGCTAATTTGTAAAGCGGTGAAATTGTTCAAATTAGCAGTGATTTTTGGAAACTTTTCGCTTACCGTAAACGCAATTTGAGGTGAGTTTTTTGGAATGTCCAAACTCTGTATCATTTCGTTTAGTAAATAAAAGAAAAGCCGCACCGCATCGTCTTGGTGTATGCGTTTGATTTGCTTTACGACAATTTCCCGCTCCGTTAAGGTACTTTGCATATTATCTATTAAATTCTTACCCATTTGTTTCTCCAAGTTGTACCTCCATTATCTCCATTTCTATAACACATAGTACACAATAGAATAGACACATAGAAAACATAAGATGAATCTATGTATCCTATTGTGAAAAACCTAAATGTTCTATGTGTTTAAGTACCGTGTTTAGTACAACCCTTTCTCCCTGCAAATTACAAAAGTCTCGAAATTTTGTCTAATGTGATGGTTTTATGAAGCAAATGTTAAAATAAACCCTGTGTGAGTCCGTTAAGGTATGCGAACGAAAGTTCTTATGTACAATTAGTCTCAATCCCGCTTGTAAACTTACTGGCGGGATTTTTGTTTTCGTTGAGAAGATTAGTAACTGGTTATTGGAAATCAGCAGGAAGAAGTTCTTTTAGCAACTGATTGATCGAAGATAAAGAAGTCAAATCATCTTCTTCCAATTCGGCCATATCGAGGGTAAAAATGTTTGTGCCAGGAGCTCGCCAAAGTCGGTCCAACAACAACGACAGGTGTTCGGAGTTGCCATCACTGTACAAAATGCAGGCGTCAGCTTCAAGAGAGGCTATCCACGTTTTCCGCCATTCGTCGGCTTCTTGTTCGGGCGATAAATTTTCGATCCTAAACAGGACGAAATGGGGCAAAAGCTGCGTTAATGCCAGTAAAACGGTTTCTTTGTAAGATGAGATTCCAATAAAATTGATGATATGACGCATAAAATACTTGTTTTCCTTGGTTTGTGGGAATTATTGAGCCTTGTTTCGGCAAATGTAAAAGCTCAGACAATAAAAAAAGACCGCTTTATTGCCAATCAAGGCGTAGTGACTTGGGTCGAAACCGTTGAAATTAAAGACATGGACACCCCCATCATCGTGGAAGCCATGGCCGAATCGCTACAAAAAAAAGGATTTATTCAGTTGGAAAGTAACAGAACCAACAATGTATTAACAGGCACACTTCTTAATGCTCCATCGCTTGGCCTGGCAAAGGCAACTTTTCGCGTAGATATTTTATACGAAAGCTACATTGTCTCGGTAACAGCCATTACATTACTGCCTTCTACCCCCATTGAAAAGCTTATTTTAACACCTCAAAAACAGTTTGTTGGGGCATTTTCACCCATCATTTCTAAGCTAGATGAAGAGTTAATTCAAACGTTTAGCATTAACTTTTAGGCAAATAAAAACCCCGATAACTGACGCTATCGGGGTTTTTGGTGACGAAGGCGAGAGTCTTTGTTTTGCATATATAACCCTCAAATAATGAGGTATTTAGATGTTTATATCAAAAATATCAATGAAAAAGCGGGAAAAAAATATCAAAAAAATATCAAAATCAGCGGCTCTTTAGTAGCTCTACCATTTCCCTAAGTAGCTTATTTTCGCTCTCTAACCTCTTTAACCGTTCAATAAGAATTTCTTCGTTTATGCTATTTTTACCACTGTTTGCCGTTTTCTTGCCTATCGCCTCATAGGGCATTATTTTTTCAGCAACGGCCTGAATGCCAACATTTTTCGCGGACTGTGTAGTATTGTACACGGGGGCGAACGACTGGAAGAAATACCCTAGCCCTACCCCATACGCGTCGGCAAAATCCCTTAACAGTTCGGTATTAACATCTTTCTTCTTTAAAATTTTTGAAATGTTGGATTTTGAGCCGCCGACTTTCTTTGCGGCGTCTTCTAGCGTATCACCTTTGGAATCTATTAAACGTTTGATAATCAAGCCAAAAGAAAATTCTTGTTTCATTTTTGGAAATTTTTATGTGTGGTTACTTGCGTACAATTGTGTTAATTATTAACATTGCACTGCCAATAAATAACATTTTCACCCAAAAACAAAAACAGAGCATGACCAAATTAGTAAACGGTAAAACGACACAAACTAAGTACGTGACATTCTTAGCGTACTACGAAGAACTAAATGAGCGAAATAAGGCTGATTTGCGCCAAAAACTAGCTAAAACGCTCAATTGCAGTATCAGAACTGTATATAAACGTATTTCAGAAAACAACTTTAATACGGAAGAACTACGCGCGATTTGGGCAGAATTAAATATTTCTCATTGCCCTAAGTATGGCTTTTTTTTAGATACCAATGTTGCCAAAATAGAAACATTAGAGAAATACGGTCTCACTTTATAACACATTTCAAACAAATGAAAAAGCATTGGTTGAGATTACTACCCGAAGCGGGGAGAATCACAGAAAACAGGGCGCACGAAATGGAATGTAAGTACATAAGATTTGAACGCCTAAAGCAAGAATTAGAAGCATTTCAAAGAGAGATAGAAGGGCTAGAAAGTGACTATAACGAATGGGTAAAAAGTGAATGGACAGCCGAAGAAATTGAACAAGCAAAACAAAAGTCGAAAACTTTAAACACTTACTAAAATGAAAGCAAAGTTAAAACACATAAAAGCGGCTTTTGAATATTTCGGCTACGAATTAGAGCCTTACATTAAATCGGAATCAGACCTATCACTTGAGATAGAAAACTCCAAAAACCTCGAACATCAACTTTTAACAAGCCTTGAAGAAGGTAAAGAATCACTAAAACAGCTAATTGAATATCGCGAGATTTTAGAGCAAATAAAAGCTCAGATAAAAGTAGAAGAATACAAGGATTTAAACCCAAATGCAAAAGGAGTTTTCCGCATATAAACCACAAAAATAATGACAGACTACAACGAACTTTCATTCTTACGAAAACTTGCTAGGGAGCAAGACGTAAAGCTAAAAGCCTACAAGAATTTCCTGATTCACATAGACGAATTGATGACGGATTTTAGGGACAATACAGCCCCGAAAGACAATATTTTAACAGCGTTTTATCAGGCCAAACACATTCTAAACAACGATTTAAAATGAGAACATTAAAACTAACAGAAGACGAGTTTTTTGCCCTAAAAAGCATACTTAAATAACTTGATAAATTTACCTTATCAAACAGGGGTAATATATTTGAATGTATCCCTGAAAGATACTGCAACGAACAGTTCCATTTCTATGTAGATAGAGACGATTTAGTTGCATTACAATCAGTAAAAAACAAACTTCAAAAAAACAAACAAAAATGAAAAAGAGCGACACAACCAAAAACATAACAACCTTTGCAACGCCCGAATTTCAAAGCAAGGTTACAGCAAAGAAAAACATTGCAAACATGAAGACGGGGCAAGTAGGCTTTTTTACGTTCCAACAAATGCGTTTTTCCGAAAAAATTATGGTGATGGGCGAGTTTGGCGATTGGGCACAAATAAACCCTAATAAGCCTGATTTTGAACTACAAAACAAAGTTGGGTTTTATAAGCCCTTAACCTTAGTCGAATGTTTAGAATACTTCGAGTTTCCTTTGTTATCCGAGTTTGATTTTGAAAAGCAATTTAAAGACTTTAAACCGCAACAAGTAAAATGATAACACAGGAGGAAATAGACAAAGAATGCTCATTTTTTGGCATAAAATACCATGAGACAGGCGGCGCGAATTGGGTTAAGAATAAACTTGAGTTGTGGGATAAAGTACAGCAAACGCACGATTATATCAACGAATTGAAGTTTGAAATATACCTACGCGACGAACAACTACGAAAGCAATACGAAACGCTTTCATATATCGAAAAGGTGTTTGAGTCTTTAGGCTTTTTAGGGGAACATTCGTTTTTGTTTTCTCGAAACCCCAAACGAATAGACGGATTTTATACCCTAGCACTTTTGCAGTTAATGCCGAACGAAGAACCTTTTAAAAAAACACTTTTAAGCTACTTTCATGGGATTTCTAACGACACAATACAAAGAGCCTCAGAAAACTACCTCGAAAGAGAAAGGCAAAAACTCAACACCGCCCAAAAGTAGCGAAGAAGAAAGCGAGCTAAACGACCTTCTAAAAGACCTTTTAACCGACGAAACCCCCGTTCCTGACATTGAACCAGTAGTAAGAATTGACAACTGTATCTATGCCGTGCGCGGTGAAATATCCTTTATAGTGGGGCCTCCCAAAGCGGGGAAAAGCGCCGTTTGTTTGCGGATGGTTGCGGGGGCTTTTATGAAGAATCATAACCTAAAGAAAACGCTTTCTATTCAGACCGAACCCGCCAACGGGCGCAATGTGATATACATTGATACTGAGCAACATAAGAGCCAAGCTAAAGCACTAATGAAGAAAATTTGTTGGTTGGCAGGGCTTGACAAACGCCCCCCTAATCTTTGGGTATTTCACTGGCGGGAACATTCTCACCAAGAACGGCGGCGGCGGATGGAATTGATTTTTAAGCATTTTGAAAACATCCATTTGCTTGTATTAGACGGTATTACTGATTTGCTGGATTCGGTTAATAACGAGGTAGCGGCCAACGAATTAATCAACTTCCTAATGGCTAATAGTTCAAAAAAAGAGGTTGCTATTATCTCGTTGATTCACGAAAAAGGAAACACTGGAAACGCACGTGGGCACATTGGCGCGGAATCTGAAAGAAAGTGTGCGGGCAGTATCGTTGTGGGGAAAAATAGAGAAAATAACACCCATTCTATTTCTTCCAAAATGATACGCTACGACGGCGATTTTTCGACGGTATATTTCCAGTATGACCCCATCGAAAAAGATTATACGTTGGTATCCGAACAAGTACGTAAACTGCTAGAAAGTGAAGGCCAACAAAGCAAAGAAGAACGAGATAAGGCCACGATTGCAACCGCCATAAAACGCGCGTTTGGCACAAATGCGGAACTATCTAAAAAAGACCTCAAAACGGCTATTATGAACACTTACAAAGTGGGTGAGGTGGTTAGCGATAAAACGGCGGATAGGGCTTTTAATAAAGCCTTTGAACTTGAAATAATCATTGAAACATCAAATAAAAACTTTAAACTTTCATAACAATTTAAACTACTTACAACAATGCACAACACAAACAAAAAAACGGTAAACCTATCTAATCAATCTGCGGTTAAAGTAACCTACACTTTCGATACAGAATACGAAATGGAAAAGTTTATTGAGGCATACTATTATATAGTAAAATGCTCAAATTTTGTAATTGGAGAACTCTAAGTATTAGAAAGATAAAAGCAAATACGCCTTTATACCAGTTTCACAACTTTATGCAGTATATTCTATGTGATGGGTGCATTTGGCGAACGAGATAAAGAAACACTACTCTCATTCGTTTTTCACGAAAACTAACATTACTTTGAATGATTTTTTCACTTTAAACACTTACAAAATGACAGTAGAAAAACTAGATAAAGGCTTAGGGGTATTAGCTGAAATCAAAAAGCAAAAAAACATTCTTGATTTAGCAAACTCAAAACAAGTAAAAATGTGCCTTTATGACAATAATCACCAACTCGACATAGACGACCAAGACAACCAACTTTTGAAGGCTCTCTTGGTGAAAAATGTCTCAAAAAGAATCTTTGAACTAGAAAAAGAATTTAACAACCTTTAAACCACTTACAACAATGAAACAAAAAATAAAAATTAGGCGAGTTAACGCAGTAGGAGAACAATTTAAAGATTTAACACCGAACTCTATACATGACATAATCCCAACGCCTAAGCAATACGAACATTTAGACGGGGTTTGGGTTTGGGGAAAAACGGAAGCAGTCCGAATACTGCCAAAAGAATATGATTACGTTAAATGATTTTTCATCTGTAAACCACTTACAACAATGCAATCACAAAAATCCAAACAAACAAAATCAGTGACCTCCGAAGAGATTCTTGCCGCCCTTGAAAAGGTAGCGTCTGAACATGGAGTAGAGAGCTTTATGTTTTTAGGTCTTAATTCAGACCCTTCTTTTGTAATGTCATCAAAATGCACAAAAAACACAATTCTAGCAGCCTTTGAGGAAGCCAATCGTAATTTAATCAAAGAGCTTTTTAAACGCTAACTAGCCCCCCGAAAGGGGTACAAATCCATTTTGGAAACTACCCCTTTTACCATTGCCAATTTTGGAAACATTTAAAAATCAACCACTTACCTATTGACTTTATCATTTTTACCCACTACGTTTGCAATGCCCAATATCAATTTTTTTATTAAAATTCTTCTAATGTTATGGACATTCAAGCAAACGTATTTAAAAAGACACTACGACGGCATACGGGTGTAAGTCCCGAAATACTGCATTTTTCCATAACAGGAAAGATTGGTGTTGGGCGTGACCGTCGTTATTTTTCAAACAATCAAATCATTTACTACTATGTGTGCAACGCCCAACGCCAACACAGAAACCATTACAGACGTATTTACGTACGTAATGCACAACAACATCAAGAACTTTAAGGAGGAAAACGACGACATTTTAGGGCTATCCCTAACGCTCGACGAACTCTTTGCGGGTTACTTAGATTCACAAGTTTCGGAACTAGACGACTATACCCGTCTCGATAGGTTTAGGGACTACTTGAAGATTAAAGAGCTTTTACAAATCATCCAGTAACAAAAAGCCCCTCAATCGTGAGGGGCTTTTCTGTTTCTTAACCTTTTTTCATCCTTTGTACTCATAAGTAACACTAAGAACGCCGTCGGGTTTAACAATCAGCATATAAACAAACACTATGAATCCAATAATGATAACACATAATAAAAGTGCTATTAAGAACTGAAAACATCCGTAGCTACCAGCGGCATAGCTTTGTGAAGTAGGGTAATACCCCATGCTTGCCATTTGCTTTGCATCTACCGAAAAATCATTCATTGCCTTAGATTGCTTCCCTTTGTAGGTTTTTACAATTACTTTCTGAGTAGGTTCCATATAGATTTGGTTAGTAAATTATTTTGATTGAACATTAAATGTTATTGTCCCCTTTGAAAGACGTGGGACGTTTTCAGACTTAGGAACTAGCTTCATTCTTTTTACCTCGCGTCTATAGTTTTCTACTACGGATTGACTAAAGGTAGTTTCTTTAACCATTATATTGACAATATCCCCCGTATCATCAACCGTAATTTCAAATACTACCCTTCCTGATTCACCCGAATCATCATTAATTTGTGGACGCGCCCCCATCCCCCAACCTGACACATTCAAGGCTAATGCAGCCTTTACACCACCAGTTTTACCATACTTACTATTTGCGTCAATGCTACCTTTGGGCGCTATGGAGTCCACCAAAGTAATACCCGAATCAGAAGACTTTTTAAATAATGGGCTTCCATCTATTCGTTTATTTGCACTTGTAACAGGGGATACATTTTTATTCTTTACACTACCATTACAAATATCCCCCTCTGGTAGCCCATCTAACCACACTTTAAGCTCCTTAATTCTATTGTCAGTTAAAAAAATCAAATAGTCAGATACACAAAGCCCCAATGATGAACCATAGTAGTTAGGTTGATTGATATTGGGGAACTTAGCCTTTATCATTGAATTTTTGTACGTCACCCATGCTTTTTGAGATTCCTCCAAAGACTTCAAAAATAAGACGTCACCATCATAATCAATCTTAATTTTCTCAATGATATAGGTCAATTCCAAATCTTTCTTCCTAGACTCTACGCTTATATGTTTGTTTATTTCGCTTTGAGTCTGACCGTAAACAATCAATCCGCTAAACGTGGCTATTAATAGTAGTAACTTTTTCATTCTTCTAAAATTTCGATTTTCGTCAAAAGTAAAATTTTCGGCCAACACGCTCCAAACCGCTTAGTAAATTTTTGAACTTTTTTGAGACGCACCGACGGACGGACACGCCCAGATACATATAGACAGACAGACAAATATATATATAGGGTGAAATGTCTGTCTGTCCGAAGAAAAAGCCCCAAAAAAAACATTGGATAAAACCCATTTTGTCGGAATCTTAGGCCGTGTCCGACGGTCAAATATTTATAATATTCCGTTTTTAGTGCCATAAATAAGCCATTTTCAGAATATTATTTTGTTTTTATGGAGCGACAGACAGACATTTCCCTAATATACCCCCTTTGTCTGTCTGTCTTTTTTTGTCCAAAGATTATTTTGCAGGTATCCCCGCCAATACCCTTGCAAAAACCCTACGCAAAATCCCCAATTCATCCCCTTATAATAGGCCGTAGGTGTTATGATTGTTTCTTGAACCATGACACTATTAGGTTTTTCTCGTTTTCGGTGAATGTATGCTTATTGTCATAGCGCGTACAGAGAGCTATTTCTTCACTTAATAGTTTCCGAAAACGAGAATAGTTTGTTGGCGACGCTTCCAAACCTACCATTTGGAGCAAATCAGACTTTCGGTAAAAAGGATTTTTAAAGACCATTCTTTTTGTTTTTCAGCTAGTTATCACCATTGTTTACTACTCTACAAAGATACAAAAACCGTGTTTCAATTTTGGAAACTTCACCACATATTTGCATCACACAACGACGCAAAATGACCCAAAAATGAAGTATTTCCCCGATAATCTAGTAACGGTCAATTATGTACTTGCCACCCTCCAAAACTACAAAGGAGAATCGGCGGAAGTACAAGCCGAACTAAGAACGGAGGCAATACAGAAACTTGGACAACTGGCACAATCGTACGCAAACGAAATGGTCATTATTGCAGACCGTTACCAGTTGCTCATAGACCGCCAAAAGCTAACCAGTACAGCCACGGCTATCACAGGAGCGGTTGCAAGTGCAATACCCATACCGATAGTGCAAGGTTTGGGCGTTTTGGTTGGTTTGGCGGGGTCGCTCATTTCAGGCGTTCAGGGCAAAAACGTAGCAAAGGCTCAGGCCGAACTACAAGCCCTACAACTCAAAATACAGCAAACACAGGCGGCTATACAGCAGTTACAGGCCGATTCGGGTAATTCGTACACCCTCTATTTTGTACTGGCTCTTATTGTCGCTTTATACTTTATCATCCGCTAATGGCACAAACGATTTTACCACCTAGCAAAAACGCCAAAGTGAAGGTCGTAAAGACGGGGGCGTTGTTTTATTGGGGAACATCAACCGATAGCACCCAACAACGGAAACCCGCCAATAAGACTAATACCAACACCGATTGGCAAGAAGGCGACTACGTAACCGCCACGGGCAACGTAATAGCCAACACGGGCGGCACTTGGATAGAAGTAGTAGTGCCACGGTGGTACAGAAAGAACGTTTTTCAGCAGTGGGCAATAGTTCCGAGTATAGCCTACTACCGCGCCGAAGACAATTCTTGTACGTGGATTTACGAAGGCGTAGAAGGCGGCAAACCCGCCACCACCACGGGCGGAGCAGTAGGCGGCGGCACAACGGGCGGCGGCACTAATACGGGAGGCTCAAACGGCAACGGAGGCAACAACGGAGGCGATACCAAAACAGACAATACCCTAGTCTATGTAAGTATTGCAATAGGTGCTTTATCTCTCTTAAAAAAGTAAGTAAATGGGCTTTATCACGACCAATATTTTCCCGTCAAAAAACACCGTCATCGGCGTAAATCCTACGACCAACACGGGTATATTTTTAGACATTTTTGGCGGCACACAGGGAGGTAGTTACGCAAGTGGGGTTGACCTTAGCAAAGGCATCGTTACCACCACGCCCGAAACCCAACCCCCTGCCAACACAGGGAGCGGAACGGATACGGGCGGTACAGTCCCCGCCAATGGCACGGTAACACCCACAGACGAACGCCTATTGGTACTCGAACGCATCCGCCAAAGTGCAGACCTAGACCCCGCCGCCAAAATAAGGATTCAGCGCTTGGCCGCGTCACGGTCAGAGCTTACGGCGCAAAACCTACGGGTCATTTTTGCCACCTGTCTCTATCCATCGGCGCAAGGGCTACCCGCTCCCGAAGGCTACGAGTATTTTTTGACCCTCCTAGAAAAAGGGCAAACGGTAGAAGCCGCGTTGTCGGACTCACGCCTAAAATTCAATGCTGATAAGGCACAAAGCAGCCCGTCAGACCCCAACGCCCCTGATAGTCAGGACGACCTAATCAAGCAGGGGCGAATAGTTGTAATAGCAATCGCGGCCTTTGTGGTCTTAATCTTACTGAACCGATGAATCGAACCGCCATTTTTTTAGTCTTTGCCGTTGTGGTGTTCTTAGTGTGGTACACGCCTAAGATTAGAGCCGCCCAACGTCTCAACTACCGCCCCCTGCTCCCTACCAATTTTCGGGTATCAAGTGGGGCGATTGAGTGGATACAGCCCATAGCCGTAACCAACGCCCTAAACGCCTCACTTTCAATACAGAACGCGGACTTTAGGGTAGGAAACAAAGAGGGCTACCAGTACGCACAATGCGTATTACCCAACAAGGTGCTTATTCAACCCAACGCCACTACGGCCATGCCGCTACTGGTTCAAATCGGCCTCTTAGACGCCCCCGCCGTCATTCAAAAAATCATTGCGGACGGCAAAGGCGACGGCACGGTGTCGCTCTATTTTTCGGGAGTCGTAAAGGCCGAATGGGTTTGGTTTACAGTACCCACGTTTTCAATGGACGTACCTATCAACTTTTTTAAGTAGTTACCACCATGCCAACCACGCAAGTTTTATCCGTCCCGACGAAAACCCCCGTCATACCGCCATTGCCACAGGGCGCAACCTACGCAACAGGCCCCGACGGCAAGGTGTATATCAAATACGCTACCCAAAACGCCAACGGCCAATGGGTGCAGACGGTAAGCACGGTAGTAAATGGCGCACTTGTGCCCATCCTAAACGCGCTCTTTCCGAACGGAGTAGTGCCAAACAACAACGCCGCAACTACCCTACCCAACGGGCAAGTACTAGGCGGGTTTGATACCTACGGAGGCAACGGCGCGGGTACAGGCGGCGGCACGGCCAACAATACCACACCCCTACTCATTGGCGGGGCGGCGGTAGCGGCTTTACTGCTTTTCAACAAACGCACAACCACTTAGACACGCATAGTTTTTTTTCACAAACCAATTTTTCACAATGGCAGCAAACGAAGTTTCCATCATTGGTAACATTGGTACACTCACAGGTACAAACGGTACGGGTGTAGTGTACTTAGGGCAGGTCAACAGCAAATACGGCCTCTTTTACCAAGTTCTCAACACAGTACCAGACCCCGACGTAGCACAATGGGCGTTTTTACCCCGTGATGCGTTTATGACCTACGTAGCACAAGGCAACGGGACGTATCATAGCGGCGTGGACGTGGCGTCTATGCTCAACGACGGCAACAGTGCCACCTTTGTAACGGCGGTATCAGGCAACGACTGGAAAGTAAACGTTATCAACGATAACAGCCTACCACGCTTGTACAACAACCAACCTTTTTACTCTTTGAGAGGGCAAGGCGTAGCGGTGATTGACCCTAATACGGCCACTTACACCAACAGCACCACCACGGCGGTAGTAACCACTTCGACGGGTTCAACTTCTACCAGTGCAAACTTTTTGGAGAACATCCTAGGCGCAAGCACGGTAACGTTCATCAAGGAAAACGCGGTTTGGATTTTGTTGATTGCCTTGGTGTTGGCATACCTTTTCTACATGGAAAAGAAGGGCAAAAAAGGCGGCAAAAAGTCTAAATTCTTAGGCTTGTTTTAATCTGATTCTTTCACCAAAGGGGGCGTAAAAAACCCCCTATAAACTTCCATACAAAAATGGCAAAGAAGGCAAAAAAATACCCAAAACAGCCAAAGGCAGGCGCAAGCAAAAGCACCTTTGAAAAATGGGAAAAACGTTGTGCTGAGGTATCAAAATACAATGCTACTATCACCAACGAAAAAAAGGCCAAAGAGAGCATTAAGGCCAAAGTTCAAAAAATGAAAGAACGCGCAAAATAGGGGGGCTTAGTCCCCCTATTATCCCCCTCTTACTGACATGAATACCGTACAAGACGCTATTGCTCATATCGAACGTAAAAAGGTGACTTACTGGCGGTTAAAAACCAGTTCGGGCAAACTCAAAGGCGATTTTGAGAGCGACGATTTGCAGGAATCAATACAGGAGTTTAGCGAACTAGCTAACCACCTCACGACGGGCAAATATGAGCTACTTATCCGTTCGTCAAAGCAAAATTATCGGGGCGAAACGGTATTTGATTTTGAGGTGTACCATACAGGATTTCAGGCACAAAAAACCAACAACACAACCGCTATGGATGCTGCAATGTTTCAGGTGATGGTTGACATAAAAACCTCACTTACAGAGATTAAAATGCTTATTCAGCAACACAAGGAGCATACCGACAGCCGATTTAAGGAGTTGGGAAAAGCCCTGTCAGAAATTTTTGACGAAGACGAAAAACCCGCCATGTCCCCCATGGAAATGGTCAAGGGCTTGCAGGGGCTTAAAAATGCCGCGTCAGACCTCAAATTGTAGTAAAGCACTCAAAAACAAAACCTTAGGATGACACCCGAACAAAAAACCGACATTGTCAAAGCTCACTATTCCGTCATTGTAAACGTGCTAGGGAGCGACGAAAAAGCGTGTGATTTCATCGCATGGACGGCCAACTTTTTCAACAACAACCCCGCCGTTCTAAAGGAAATCAGCAACCCAAAAACCCGCGATAAGGTGTTTTCTAGTGCGGTTGCTTTAGCCAACAATCCACTTCTTAAAAGCCTATTGTAGTCCCAATGGAAACCAACCAACGCCGATACTTAACCGAAAACAACGAGACCCTAGTAGTTCGTTTTATCATTGTGGTTGTGGCTTATTTCTTCGTGCGTAGCATTGTAAGAAACGCCGCCAAAGCCGCAACCGACGAAGCTATTTTGGTAGGTGACGTAAACGCATTGGCGGCGGTACAAATCAGACAGGCGATTAACCCATCGGGTTTTGGTTGGACAATGGGACTTGACGGTACAAACTTAAATAAGTTGTACGAGGCGGCTAATTCTGTAACAGACACCGCAAAGGCCAAACAGTACTACAACACAAAGTTCGGTTCTGATATGCTTTTAGACGTTCAGAATGACACTGACGAAGAAGAATTTAAGACCTTCATTGGCGTACTGAACAAGACTATAAAGCCGCCTACCACCACCACAACGACCCCAAACACGACAACCAAAACAAAGGGGTACTATACCACGGCAGCGGCGCAAGCCTATGAAGTAACCCTTACGAATGGGCAATATAGTACGGCCTTTAAAGCAGTTGGTTCGGCATTTAAAGCGGGCGCTTTGGTCTCAACTACCGCCCCTGTACAAATCATAAAAGTAAGCCAAAGCGGCACTTTGTATAGCGTTTTTAAGGTCAAGGGGCTTATTTGGGATTCGTACTTTATGGTACGCAAAGACTTAATAATCTATAAAGGTTAATCACTATGAATCTGATAGTCATTGTATTAGGAGTTGTTCTTTTGTTGATGCTAAAAGGCAATAATAGCGGTACGGTGTTAGAACCCGTAGGGGAATCGAACGTACTGAAAACTAACGCATCAGTCACCGCCTATTATGCCCAATACTCCACAAATGGGCAACTCCTTATTACCAACACCCCTTTTAAAACCTATTCAGCAGGTCAAGCAATTGAGGGGGTTTTTGAAAAGTATGTAGTTGGTGGGAATATTAAGTACGGCTTATTTTCGCTTACTGACATTTCTACGGGTTTTGATGAGGTTCTTTTTGTTATCAATCAGCAAAATTTAACACGGCAATGACAGGGAGAAACTACACAGCAAGCACCCTAACCCTTATTCGTGGTTTTGAGGGTTTCGAGGCCAAAGCCTACCCCGACGGCGGGGCGTACTCAATCGGGTACGGGTCGCAAACGTGGGAGGATGGAACGCCCGTCAAAGCGGGGCAAACCATCACCAAAGAACGCGCCGAAAAGCTCCTAACGCACCATGTGGCACGTTTTGCTACGACCGTAAACGCCTATATCACCGTACCGCTCACACAAGGGCAATTTGACGCCCTAACGTCATTTACTTACAACGTAGGCGGCGGGGCATTGTTTAGCTCTACCCTACGCAAAAAAGTAAACGCCAACCCAAACGATTTTACGGCTATTGCTACCGAGTTCCGTAAATGGGTTTTCTCAAAAGGCGTAAAACTAAACGCACTCATAGCGCGTCGAGAGGCCGAAATACTTGTTTACGTTGGTTCAAAAAAAAAGACCTCACGGGTTGGCTCATAGCGGCGGCGGTTGTCTATTTAGCCACTAAGCGTATATCTTAAAACGTTATGCCTAGTTCTATGCACCATATCAGTACAGTTTTTGCGGATGTATTATTATTCGTAATACTCCAAATTTCGGGCGTAACGCTTGATATTAACCTCCGTTTGCAGTTGGCGGGGTTGGGTGGTGCAATACTTGCCGTGCGTACCATCGACAAAAAGGCCGAATGGAAAGACACGCTTAAAGTAGCCTTATCGGGGCTTGTGTTGTCCAACTTCGTAGGGTTTGCATTTTGCGAATACTACGGCATTGACCTAGCAAGTTTCAAAGCCGCTTTTGTGGTGTTTATGTTTGGCATTTGTTCAGATATTTTTTTACGTATGGTATCGGTGTCGGGGCGCGTTTTGGTCGATAGAACCCGCGAATTGACCAATGCTTTTATAGATTTTTTTAAACACTTTTTCACCAAAACCAACAAACAATGAAGACGTTTGGCATCAATCAGTTATCGTATTTTGTACGCTTTTTTGGGTCGCTCATTGCCATTACGGCGGGTATTCTCACCGAGCGTAAATTGAGCCTTATTAACACCTTACCAAAGGTATTTCGATTGCTCCCCCTTGTTCGGCCAACATTCTCAAACTTTGGTCAAGTTTGGGACGAATTTCGAGACCTTGACGACGACGAACGTCAGGAACTCCGAACGATTTTAGCAATAGAATTGGACTTGGAGTTTGAGCAAGACGAAGAAACGAAGAAATTATTAGACAGGGGCGTTTCGGGCGCACTAGGATTTTTGGAGCTAGTAACCTCATTTAAAAAGGGTTGAACTAACTAGGATTTGTTTTTTGAGACCGCAAAAAGTCCGCTTTTGGCGGGCTTTTTCTCTATAAAACCGTTTAAAATCATGTCAAGAAAAACGAGAATCATTCTATTGGTTTTTGTGCTTGTTATTGTCTTTTTGGCCTTTAGAAAGACCGACACAGCCCAAACCACCAACACAATAGGCCGTACCGACGGCGGCACGGGCGGCGGCTCAACCAGCACGGGCGGCGGCACTACCACCACCACCCCAACCAACGGCCTTGCCATTACAGGCGTGGGGCAAACGGTGACGGGCGTAACTTCCCCGCAATCGTGGCACACGGTAGCAGCTCCCGCACGGGTTATTAATTTACAGGCTACACCGTCAGGCACATACAGCGGAACGGCTACCCTGAAAACAACTGGCGGCACGGTGCTACATACCGAAACAATCACGGATTTGGAGGTAACAAGTACAGGGTATCCAGCCGTCTATTTTAACCCGACGAACCCCGTTTGGGGGCTTACGGCGGCGGGTACGTATGTCATGGAAGTAGCCCTAGCCATTGCAGGGACACTTTACAAGGCCACTACCAACGTGGTAATCACGAACGATGATTTGGGCATTGGAGGAACCAGCGGCGTATCTGTACAGGACTATACAGTTAGCAACGGCAACGAAGTAGCCCTCACGCTCACAGGTGGAACAATCGGCCAAAATGTGACGGTACAGCTCAAACAAGCGGGTGCAGTAGTTGGGATAATTACCGCCCCCTACGCCAACACCATGACGGTAAGCACAAGCCAATACGGGTACTTGGATGTATTTGTAGATAATACCGATATAGGCGGGGTTTATGTGCCCAACATCTTGACGGGCGCATGGACGGTAGAACGTGCGAAGGTGGACGAAAACAACGGCTTTTTGAACTTGCAATTTGCGAAGGTTGGAAACTCGTTTGCTGTGACCGATAGCGGTTCTAACGGCTACGCCAATATTGAGTACTGGCACAATGCCACGTACCTAGGCGCAACCATTCCAGCCAACTACGCAGTAGAGCCAAACATTGACCACCATATCACGAAAAAAGGTTGGGGAGCGGGTGGCGACTGGATGAGCTACGACAGCGACCCCAACCCAAAACAAAAAGCACAAACCACTTTTAAAATCGTATCGGCATGATTATAAGAGGATACACGCGCACAAGCAGCCCTAAGAATATGGCAGTGAGCGCACTAACCCAAGCCCCTAGTTTTTCCCTCCAAAAGAAGTTTGGCTTTGAATGCGGCTTTGTTTTGGGCGGTAGCTTACGGAGTTCGGCAGACCTTGCGGCAAAGGGCAATAACGTCTTTACGCGGTCGAGTACAGGAGCGGCGGCGGCTAACAAATTAGCTACCGCAATGGCATCAGACAATTTTGATTTCTCAAGCAATGGTAGTGCCTATAACGCGGGGCAATCGTTTGGAGGTCAGTTTAAAACTATTGTGCTAGATTTTGAAAATAGTTACGGAAATTACAACGACTCTACGAACGTTGACCGTATTGGGAACTTCATCAAAGGCGCAGTAGATTCAGGGGCAAAAGTGGGGGAGTTTTTGTATGGAATGTTGATTTGGAACGATAAACGAGTTTGGGGGGGAAGTGCGGCACGGTCGCAGTACACTAGCCCCGTGATTTCGGGCATTGGCACAAAAACCGTAAACTCGTTAGGTACAACCTTGGGGCAATTGTACAACCTACACAGTAAAATAGGGTATGGTACAGTTATGGTACAAGGTCGTCAAAACCACGACCCCCGCGCGGCAATGTACGAGTATATCCACCAGTTTCGAGTTTTCAAAAAGCAAAAAGCGGCGGGGCTACTCAACCACGTAAACGACTCAATTGGCTACCTATGGGGCGTCTCTGATACGTTTGGGTCAGGGATTCCTAACTTTTGGCACAAAATCCCGTTAGAAGCTCCTTACGACGGCGCAATACGGATTTTAAACCGTTCCGAAGAATCCCTTAAAATAATGAAGGGGTACGTAATTTGGGGGATGTTGGAATCTGACGGCGTTTGGTATTGGGATTCACAAATAGCTACCAGTGACGCAAGAAATGACGTAATAGACATTTTGTATTCGGGTTTTCCTGCGGGTGAAATGCAGTACACGGGAACAAGCAGCCTACCAAGTGGGCGACCTAGTCCTGAACGCACTTACCCATACTGCGACGGCCTAAGCAAAGATTCGGTTTGGCAGGGAGCGCACGAGTTTAGCCTTATTCAGAACGTCGTAATTGGCGGTACTAAATCAGAACCAAATTACTCGTACAAACGTGGAAATTCGGGGGGATTTACGGCGGTTACTATTCCTTCAGATGGAACGGGCATTGTGGACTCTTACGAAAACCAACATCCTATTTTGGCGAAAATAGTGAATGGTAGCAGCCTTGTTTTTGTGGTGCAAGACCCATCGGCAAGTGAGGGTACAATTACAAAAATAAGAGTCACCCACGGCGGAAAGTCCTACTTTCTTTCAGCAAACGCAGACGAACCAAAGATTTATAAATTTACCGTCTAGCTATGGCAGCAAACAACAACAGAGGCGCGCCAATTTTGCTAATACTTATCGTTTTGGCGTTTATTTGGTGGTTGTACAAAAAACGAGGTAGTACGCAGAATGTAGCACAAATACAGCAGGTTACGCCCTCAAGTTCCTACGCTTCGTACAGTTCAATGAGTACAAACCCAACCCCGCCCCCAACGACCTCCGAAGGCGGCGAAACCCTAACATTCGAGTTTACAAACCTGACTGACCAAACGTTTACACACAATTTAGGCAGATTGGTAGATGTAACAACAATCGTAGGGGGCGAAGAAGTAGAGTTAAACGTATTGTATCCCGATTTGAATACAGTTAGGATACAGTCTAACACAGCAATCACAGGCACTTTAATTGTGCAATAATCCTTAAAAAAATGGCAAAAAACAGATTTTTCGACCTTATCCTAAACGCAGGGGCGGCAATTGTAAACCTGCGATTTCCTAATAGCGCAACCGCTCCTACAAGCCCCTACGAAGGGCAAACGTACTACGATACAGCCACCAAAAAGTTTATGGGTTGGAACGGAACAGTATGGTTGGATTTATCGCAGGTGATGACAGGCGCGGCAACGATTAAGGGGGACATTACCAACGCGAATACTAGCCCCGCTTTCCCGTCGTCGCCTGCTACGGGAGACATTTGGTTTATTACGACAAATGGGGGAAGCGTGGGGGGCATTGAGGTAGAAATAGGCGACCAACTTGTACGGGGTACGACGAACTGGTTTGTTTTACAGGCAAACACCTTTACGGCAAGCGAAACCCGCGCGGGCGTTATCGAACTTGCAACGCAGGCGGAAGCAAACGCAGGAAGTGACACAACGAGAGCCTTAACTCCTGCGACCTTGGCGGGGTATCTTGCTAACTTCTTTTACGCGCGGCGAGTGACGCAAACTATTACGTCGTTGGTAGCCAACACCGCAACAAACGTAACGCACGGCCTAAACTTAGCTACCCCAGTCGTACAGGTTTGGCAGGGCGGGGAAGAAATAGACCTGCACGTACAAAGTGTTAGTAATAACATTGTTAGCGTAACCTCTAACACGACATTGGCAAACGTGACTGTAATCGTAATCGCCTAAAAATATGAGTAAGAGAACTTATTTTGATAAAGACATGAACAACGGGCGTATCTATAACTTAGGTACGCCCGTTGGGCTTACGACCAAACAGGCGGTCGATACGAACAGCACCGCCGCAAATGTGAAGTGGGTAGGAGCAAAAGGCGACGGTGCTACTAACGATACCGCCGCAATCCAATACGCAATAGACAACAGGGATTACGTGTACATCCCAAAAGGCACTTACTTGGTGTCAGGGCTTAACCTTCGTTCAGGCGTTAAGCTATTCGGCGAAGGGGCTGCAAGTATCCTAAAAGCAAATACCGACACAGCGAAGGTTATAAATGTGTATTCGGCGGGTTCGGTAATTACAGACGTGCAAGTTTGCGATTTAAGAATTAACGGAGGCGGGCAAACTACCGATAAATTCACGGGGATAAAACGCGCTTACGGGGTTTACATATCAAACGCGCAAAACGTTAAGATAGAACGCTTAATAATTGAAAAATGTGGCGTAATGCACCCCACAACTGTAATTAACGACGTAAATCACGGCGGGTATGGAATCCTAGCAGAAAGCCGAAACGGTGAGATAAGAAACATACGTATTTCGTCCTGTACAATCACAGATATAGCAGGCGGCGGTATGCAAATGGGGGACGGGATACTGGTAAACGCCTTTAACAATGACTTATCTATTGTCCCTCACAACGTGGTAGTAGAAAATTGCCACGTTGAGCGAGTAGGGCGACATTGTTATTCAGTGGGTGGCGAGAACCCGCAAAGTCTATCTCGAAACGTGTATATGAGTAACCTTTACGGAAAAAATGCCGCCCTTTGCGGTATAGATTTCGAGGAAGGGATACAGTGCGTTTTGGACGGGTTTAAGTTCGAGAACTGCGGTAACTATACGTATTACTACGATATGGCAGCAATTACCGAATACGGGGCACAGTACCACCTTTCTAGTGCTATCGCTATGGGCAACCTATGCGAAGGTACAGTAATAAGGAACGGGTTTATTTCAAACTGCAATTACGGCCTAACATTTGGCGGGGCAAGTAACACCCTGTACGACACGATACGGATAGAAAATAGTACACAGTCGGATATGGCGCTCAGACTTGCAAGAATGGGCGATAATACCATTTTGTATAATGTAAAGTGCATGACACCCGACAAAGTCGTCACCCCTTTTTATTCATCGACCGTTACTAGTGGTTTACTGATTGATAGTTGTTACTTCGCAAACGGCGCAAATATTGCGGGGGTACAAAACGCAAAATTTGAACAGTGTTTTTTTGCCAAACCGTTGACTATGTCTGGGCAATTTGATACAAAATTTGTAACAATAAATTCCTGTACGTTTACGGGGGTAAGGGGTATAAATTTTAGCAACACCACGTACGCGGAAGACATTACAATTTCAAACTGCAAATTTAAGGGCAATACTGAACATGGAATTTATCTCAGTTGGAACAGCGTCATAAGAACAAAGATTGTTAATAACGAGTTTGCGGACATAACGGGCGGAACGGCAGGGGCGGCAATTTACCACGCCAATGCTGACAGCCAAGACGCGATTGACACAATCGTACTTAACCGCTTCCAGAACTGCAAAAACGGAATTTACTTGTACCAAGGCGGGCGAAACACGAATATTTCAGGAAACCGATTTAGACAAATCGAAAATTGGTGTATTGATACCGACGTTATTTCTAGTATAAATGGTATGCTAGGCTGCAAGATAATCGACAACTACGCGGACGCTACTTGTGTCAACGGGCTACGCATTACAGCGGGCGGGAACGGGGAGAAATCTTTCGACTATTGTACAATTACCGACAACGACTTTCAGCGGGTTACGGGCACAGCTTACAGCATTTCGGCGGGCAACATAAACGGTTACTACCTACCAGACCGAAAGCAGTACTTTAATTACCAAACGGGTAACTTTTACGCCCTTGGATTCCTAGACCCGCATAGATTAGTTGAGCTAGATTTTACGCTTGATGGAGTACTACAAGTACCAAATAATACAGATGTTCCATACCCAATCGGCACAAAAATAGATGCCGTCCTAGTCTCTGAAACGAAAGGTAGTATAGAAGGGGCGGCAGGAGTTACATTGCGTTTGCCGCCAAACAAATCGGCCAATTTCTTAGGGAAAAATGCAAGGGTATCGTTCGTTAAAAAAGGTACAAACGAATGGTACGTATCGGGAGACCTGAAACCACCCACTTACAAATGTGCAGCTATTACAGACAGCACGGGAACGCTTAAAGACATACCAGAATTTCAATTCACGGCAAAGGCGGGAAAAGAGTACAAGGTTGACATATTCGTAATGTATCAAACGGATATGTCAACCACAGGCGTAAAACTAGGTGTATTTATGTCGAGCGGCACGGGTTCGGTGATTGGATACATGAATGGTTCGGTTTCATCGTCAGCGGCGGCGAGTGCGCTATCTATACCTATTAGGGTGATTGGAGCAAGTAATACGGCAGGAAGTTTTTTATTAACCACGGGGGTAAATGCCGTAAATACTCCACACTATTTAATAGGTAGTATTGTCATAACTTGTGCCACCGACGGGGTCGTAAAATTCCAAATGTGTACGGAGGTATCGGGTAGTGTTGCAACAATAAACGCAGGTAGCAGGATTTTTGTTAACGAGGTGTAAACAGAATAAAATTCTGTCTTACTAACAAAAAAGACCCTTACATGAGACCCATCGCGACAGGAGCATGAGCGCGGCGGGCTTTGTGAGGGTCTTTTTTTGTGCTAGGCGCAGAATTTTATTCTGTTTTTACCACCCCGCCAAATTTTCAATATCAGTGATAACATTCAGGGAACGTAGATAAATATCCGTAATTGTAAGGCTTGAATGTCTTAACAATCTTTGCAGCTTCTTAATATCTACACCCGATTGATAAGCCCTAACCGCCCCTGTGTGCTTCCAACTGTACAGGGAGTAACCTAAATTTTCAAGCCCTAAAACTTTCAGGGCTTTTGCGTGGCGGTTGTACGGCTCATTTTCCTGGCATTTAATTTTACCGCCAATAGCCATACTTCGACCAAACAAAAAACCCTGTTTGCCCACAAAGTTTTTAAGCAAGGGGTAAAGCGTCGTATTGATAGGGACAAAATCATTTTTTCGGTTTTTTGATATTGCCCCCGTTATGTTTATCCCCCGTCTATCAAAATCAATATTCACCACTTGCAAGGCTTTTAACTCTTTGGGACGAATAAAAGCATGATAAACAAAGCGAGTAAAAAGGTACAATTCAAAATCATTTTCCAACATCCAGTTTTCCAAAACCCTTTGATGTTCGATTGTGAAAGCCACATTAACCGCCGATTGGGTTTCCGTCAGCTTAACGACACGATACGGCTTCTTTTCAATAATTTCTTTGTTTACGCATTGCTCAAAGAACCACCCAACCAACTCCAAAACATTGTTTACGGTACTGTTACTATTTCCTATCGAAATCAGGTAATCAACAAAATCCGACAAATAGAGGTTAGTAAATTCGCACACTTGTAAGCCTTCAAGTTTCTTGGAATCCAAAAAGGCTATAATTTTCTTTAGGGCTGTTTTGTAGGTGTCGTAGGAGCGTTTCCGAAAGGTATCTTTTCTTTTTTCCAGTAGTTCGGGAAAAATAGTCTTAATCGTGTGTACTACCTTTTTTGTAGGTTCAATTTTGCCGAAATGCCCCCCCGATAGCAAAACGGCATTGATACGGGCTATTTCTTCTTTTGCCCACTCTTTTACTTCTTTTTCGGTCTTATATCGCGATGGACACCAAGTAACAATTGTCTTCAATTCATTGGCGGAAATATCCCAAGCCGAAAACTTTATGTAATAGCGTCCTTTGCTTTTTACATTTTTCGGGTACAATTCGGCCAACTTGTGAGGGTGTAGGTGGTCGCTCATACGCAGTCCAAAAATATCAATTGCACTATCAAAAACGTGAAAACCCGCAATACTCTGCGTATTGCGGGTTTTGTGACGAAGGCGAGATTCGAACTCGCACAGGCTAACGCCCACTACCCCCTCAAAGTAGCGTGTCTACCAATTCCACCACTTCGCCGTTCCCGTTGTTTGGGGATGCAAAAGTAGTGGTCTAAAATGATAATTGCAAATAGTTTTTTCAAATCAATTATTTTTTTCAAATCAATTTCTTTCCCTCCCCAAAAGTTGCTCAATTAAGCATAGTCGCTTATATTGGGCTAAAATGAACCTTTTTTCCTCCATGCAACGTCGTAATTTCCTCCAAACCATTGCCGCTACTCCCGCCCTAATTCCTTCTTTGTCAAACCGTAATAAACCCACACTCAAACCTGCTCGGCTCAAAGCAGGCGATACCGTGGGGCTCGTTTGTCCAGCGGCTCCCGCTTACAGCAAACAAACGGTACAAGTCATCGTCGAGTCCATGCAAGCCTTGGGTTTTAAAGTGAAATTTGGGAAACGAATGTGGGAAAGGTACGGTTACTTGGCAGGAAAAGATGCCGACCGAGCTGCTGACCTCAACGACATGTTTGCCGACCCATCGGTACAAGCGATTATCTGTGTGCATGGTGGCTGGGGATGTGCCCGATTGTTGCCTTTGCTAGACTATGACACCATCAAGAAAAACCCTAAAGTGTTGTTAGGTTATTCCGACGTGACCGCCCTGCTCCTGGGCATCTACAGCCAAACGGGCTTGGTTACATTTCATGGGCCAGTGGGGGCAGTTAGTTGGAACGAATTTACCGTAGGCTACCTCAAAAAAGTCCTCATAGAAGGCGAAGCTGTGCGATACGAAAACCCAAAAGTAGTGGGCGATAACCTCACACAAGTCGCCGACCGAATTGACACCATCGTTGCAGGAAAAGCAAAAGGCCGATTGTTGGGGGGAAACCTAACGGTACTGAGTCATTTGTTAGGCTCTCCATACGTACCCGACTGGAAAGGAAGCTTATTTTTTTGCGAAGACGTGGACGAAGCCCCCTACCGCGTTGACCGAATGTTGACCCAACTCAAACTGAGTGGTATCTTCGACGAAATGAGCGGTTTTATTTTTGGAAAATGTACCGAATGCGAACCTGGCAACGGAAGCTATGGCTCACTTACGCTCGAAGACCTGTGGTCAGACCATCTCCAACCTGCTCAGAAACCTGCCTTTTCAGGCTCGA
This sequence comes from Runella limosa DSM 17973, assembly GCF_000482465.1. GTDB lineage: Bacteria > Bacteroidota > Bacteroidia > Cytophagales > Spirosomataceae > Runella > Runella limosa. Next base: position 172,891 of record NZ_KI519426.1, on the reverse strand, counting down.
TGATTGGGCACATTCGCCAAAAATTCACCATTCCCGTTGGCATTGAAGCCGAAATGGACGCCGTTACGGGAGTCATTCAATTTTTAGAAAAAGCAGTGGTATGATCGCCATATTGTTCACTGACAGGTAAGTACAGGATACGTTAGCAATTGCTTTAAAAAAAATTTGCCCACCAACCTATTCTATTTACGCTATTTTTTATAGACCAACACCTTGAGGTACGCAACCGATTCGGAGCTATGGCAAGCCTTTAAAGAAGGCGATAGAGCCGCTTTTACCCAACTTTACAACCTTCATATCGAAGATTTGTTGAGTTATGGCTACCGCGTCACGTCCGATAGGCAGCTTATCAAAGACAGCATCCAAGACCTTTTTTTACACCTTTGGCGCAGTCGTCAGAACTTAGCCGATACTGATAGCATCAAATTTTACCTCTACCGCTCGCTTCGAAACAGAATTGTACGAAATAGCGAAAAAAACAACCACTCCCCCATTGATTCCGCAGGGTTATTTGAAAATATCATCGGAGAATTGTCATTTGAGGACGATTTGATTGCCAATGAGCAACTTAGCGAACAACACCAACGGCTCAAACGCGCCATTCACCAACTTCCTCGTCGGCAGCAAGAAATCATCCAGCTCCGCTATTACCACGATTTCGGTTTAGATGAAATCGGTGACATGATGCACATTAATCCCCAATCGGTTCGCAACCTCCTCCACCGAGCCATCACCGAACTTCGGGAATGTTTTTCGGTCTGAAACAGCGTTTTTTGAGGTTTCAAAAAAATAAATAAAAATATTTCAAGAAAAATGAGTACAAAACTAAACTACGCCGATTTAGGGGGTGAATGAAGAACTTATGAACACATCATACGCTTCCTATACCATTGAAGATTTTATCGCTGATGACTATTTCATTCAGTCGGTAAAACACCCTACGCCAGATTCTGAAGCCTATTGGGCCAATGTAATAAAGGAATATCCCCATTTGAATGAAAATATACACAGAGCCAAATTGGGCGTGGAACAACTTTCCGTAGCAGCAAAGCACGAAGTCCCGTTCCACGAAACTCCTGCAATATGGTCGCAAATCGCTGAGGAACTGGAAGAACCGCCAAAACGTATAGTTGAAATCGTTCTAAATTTTTGGAAACCAGCCCTTGCGGCGGCGTCTGTTATTATAGCACTTGGTTTGGGATGGAGATGGTACCAAAGCACTCCAAAAGGCAAGTATGATCAGCTCATTTCAGCGGCAAAAAGTCCCCTTGAAGAGGTAGTGAATACCACCTCCACAAACCTGACAGTTAATATGCCCGACGGGAGTCACGCTATCCTAAAACCCGAAAGTAAACTGAGTTATACCAAATCATTCACAGGCAATATCCGCGAAGTGTATCTTTCGGGCGAAGCTTTTTTTGACGTAATCAAAAACCCCAGTAAGCCTTTCTTTGTTTACGCCAATGGACTGATTACCAAAGTACTAGGCACAAGTTTTTGGGTAAAAGCGTACGAAGAAGATAAACAAGTAACCGTACTGGTAAAAACAGGGCGGGTCTCGGTTTTTGCCCAAAAAAACACCCAAAATCCTGACCCCGAAACCAATGGGCTGGTCTTAACGCCTAATCAGCAGGTAGTTTTTGGCAAAGCAGACGAACGATTGACCCGTAAATTGATTGAGAGACCCGTGATTTTGTTGTCGCCCCAAGAACTTAAACAATTCTCTTTTACGAATGCCTCTGTCACCGACATTTTCGCGGCCCTGGAGAAAGCCTATGGTGTTGACATTGTCATTGATGAAGAATTGATGGCCAACTGTACCCTCACCACTACCTTGTCCAACGAAACCCTTTTCGAGAAACTAGACATAATTTGTGAAGCACTTGAAGCCACCTACAAAGTAGTTGATGCTCAGGTTATTATCACAAGCAAAGGCTGTAACTAAACCAACTATCCGCTCATTTCAAACCCTTATCGCATGAATATAAAACTTGACTTAGTACACTAAAAAAGCCGATAACGATTCCAGCGTTACCGGCTTTCAAAAGCCCTTTTGATGGTCTTCCAAACCACATCCGATTCCAGCGGATGTGAAAGGGTTGTTTTTGCTTTTCCAAATCACAAAAACCTTAGTAAACTAATGAAGAAAAGATTACAAATCCAAAAAAACCTGATTCGCCTTATGAAGTTCTCGCTAATACAATGCTGCATTGCGATGATTTTTGTGGGTGTCTCGCTCGCACGAGATGTAGTAGCTCAAGAATTATTGAGCCGTAAAATCAGCATTCAAATCGACAACCAAAGCATGTCCTCGGCGCTGGTTATGATTGAAAAACAGGCAAATGTCAAATTTACCTACCGTCCTAAAATTGTTGAATCAACACAAAAAATTTCGTTAAATGCCACCAACGAGCCCCTCGCTCAGTTGTTGGACAGGCTGTTTATTCCGTACAAAATCAAGTACAAAGTCATCAGTAATCAAATCATCTTGTCCAGGCTATCGGCCTCCTCTTCCACTGAACTCAACACGCCCATCGAAGAAAAAAACTTCGAGCCCAACCCGTCATTAGAAGCGCTTGCGGATATTTCGGTTTCAGGGACAGTCGTGGATGACAAAGGCGGGGCACTTCCTGGCGTAAATATCTTTATAAAAGGTACGCAGAAAGGCGCAACTACCGACGAAAACGGCAAGTTTTCGATTGCCGTGCCCAACGCACAATCCGTATTGGTATTTAGTTTTGTGGGTTACAAACCCCAAGAAGTGATTGTGGGCAACCGTTCTTCTATCAATGTCACTCTTTTGACCGACGAAAAAGCCTTGGGCGAAGTCGTAGTTGTAGGGTACGGTTCTCAACGCAAACAAGACATTACGTCGGCCATTTCGGTCATCAACATGAAAGACATCGGCGAGCAACCTGCCAACAACATGAATCAGATGATTCAGGGACGGGCAGCGGGGGTCGTTGTCAAACAAAAAAGTGGTACACCTGGCGGTGCTTTTGAAGTGCGCGTGCGGGGTATCGGCTCATTGGGTGCTGGTAGCGACCCACTGTACGTTATCGACGGATTTGCGGTGGGTACGTCGGTTGGTCAAAACCTCAACCCCAACGACATTGAAAGTATTTCTATCCTAAAAGATGCCGCCTCTACCGCGATTTATGGAGCGCGTGGCTCAAACGGGGTAGTGCTCATTACCACCAAAAATGCCAAAGAAGGCAAAGTTGACGTCAATCTTTCGCTCGATTATGGCATCCAAAACGTTCCCTCAACCCGTCGCGTAAAAATGCTTAACGGGGTAGAATTTGCCCAATTTAAGAAAGATGTATTTGAAGACGGCATCCGCTATTTTCAGAACAGGGAGCCAACACTTGAAGAAGTTCCCATTGGTTTCCGTTATCCTGAGCAAACCAAATATTCAACCGATTGGTTTGGGGCCATCATGCACAACAACGCACCTTATACCGATGCCAACTTAACTATTTCATCGGGGAAAGGGCCACTTCGCTCCATGCTTTCTGTAGGTTATTATAAAGAAGAAGGTACCATCATCAATACCAACTACGACCGTTTGTCATTGCGTAGCAATATTGGTGGTCAGGTCAACAAATTCCTCAACGTGGGCGTAAACGTCAACGGAAGTTATACCAAACAAAACATTGCCAATACCGACGGCCGTAGCGCCTTGGTGGGAGGGGCTTTGTTGATGGACCCGCGCGAACCTGTTTATAATACAGATGGCTCGCTTCGTCCGTACATTGGCGGGGTAGATGGCGTTTTTGGCTTCCCTAACCCACTGTATGTGCTGAAAAATGTGCTTCGCCGACGCAACATCGCCGACATTTTGACCAATGCCTTTGCCGAAGTTTCAATCATGAAAAACCTCAAATTTCGGACATCGGCCAACATAAAACTCAATTATAACACCTTTAAAGAATACGTACCTTCTACCATCGGTTTGTCGGTGGCATCGGGTACGGCGGGGGCTCCTCCGCGCATTGCAACCGCCCAAGAAGTGGTAGAACAATTGCAAAACTTATCTTTTGACCAGCTTCTGACGTATTCACCCCAAATTGGAAACAACCAAACCCTTGAAGCCATGGCTGGTTTTACAAGCCAACGCGAAATTTTGCGCGGAACAGCGGGTAGTGCCAACACTTTTCCTGATGATTTGGTGCAGTATTTGGGTGCAGGCTCAATCCGTGCCTCTAACTCTTACGAAAACGGTTGGTCGCTGCTTGCTTACTTTGCGCGGGTCAACTATGCTTTCAAAGACAAATACCTCTTATCAGCCTCATTTCGTCGCGAAGGAAGCTCTCGTTTTGGTGCGCAAAACAAATACGGAGACTTCCCTGCGGCTTCGGTGGGCTGGCGCTTGTCGGAAGAGTCGTTTATGCCTAAATTCTCTTGGTTGAGTGACGTAAAACTACGCGCAAGCTGGGGTGTAACGGGTAATAATAACATCGGCAACTACCCAAGTTTGGCCTTCGTGGGTGCCAACAACTATATTTTAGGCAATGCCTTTGCGGCGGGGAAAGTGATTAGCTCGTTTGCTAACTCTGGCTTAAAGTGGGAAAAATCAAACCAATTGGACATCGGTTTGGATGTTTCGACCTTCAACAACAAGCTGCTTTTCACCTTTGAGTATTATAACAAACTCACCAACGACATGTTGTTGCCAGTGTCTATCCCAGCGGTTTCGGGCTTTACAACGAGTTTGGATAATATCGGGAAAGTGCGTAACCGTGGTGTAGAAATTGGAGTGGACTTTCGCACCAGCCTTGGCGCTGTTAATTTCCGCACCAACGGTAACATCACCTTCAACCGTAGCCAAATCTTAGCCATCAAAGGCGTCAACGACATGCTTTGGTACGGTGGCTTCTACGGCGGGTACAACGTACAAAAAGTGGGTCGCCCCATCGGGATGATTTATGGCTACAAAAAAATGGGAATCTTCAATACCCAAGCAGAAATCGACGCGTGGGCAAAACAAGATGGGGTAATTCCTGGCGGGATGAAGTTTGCTGATACCAACGGCGACGGCGTGATTACCTACGATACCCAAGACATGGTAGAAATCGGCAACCCGAACCCTGCCTTCACGTGGGCATGGACAGGCGCAGCAGATTACCGCAATTTCGACTTAAACGTATTGTTTGTAGGCGCTTATGACTTTGACATTTATCGCAACATCGAAGCATCCACAATGAACATGGACGGCGTATTCAACGTGTTGGACAAAGCCAAAGACCGTTGGCGCTCGCCATCAAACCCAGGCTCTAATCCTGATGCCAAAAACTCACAAGGAGGTACCAACTACTTCAAATGGTCACGCGAGAGTAGCGAACGCTACGTCTATGACGGTACATATACGTGGTTGAAAAGTGTCACCTTGGGTTATACATTGCCTAAATTTAAGTCGGTGCTTAGTGGCGCGCGGGTCTTTGTGACCGCCAACAACTTGCTTTTGTTCTCTAAATACCCAGGCAACAACCCCGACGCTGGGGTACGCGGTGGTACTGAGCTCAACAACGACGACGAATCGTACCCTGTGCCAAGAACGTGGGCAGTAGGCGCTAAGTTTAACTTCTAATCTTCACGACAATGAAAAAAATAACTTCTTTCTGTATTCTCTTTCTTGGTTTGGTGCAATGGTCGTGTAAGGATGATTTCTTGGTAACAACTGACCCTACCCGCATCGGAACTGACATTTTTTATAAAACCCAACCGCAGTTTGAGCAAGCCCTCAACGGTGTCTATGGTCAATTGCAAGGTATTACAAGCACGGCTTACATTTTTCAGGAATTTACGTCGGACAATACCACGCTTGATTTCAACCCCCTCGACCGTGGGGGAGCGGCAGGTTGGGAAGCGTTTGAGTTTTCGACCGTCAACCCTGGGAATGGTGAAATCGCCAACTTATGGAATATCCACTACTCCGCGATGTACAACATCAATTATGCGTTGGAAAAATTAGAACCTGCGACGATTGATGCCACTGCAAAAAAAGAAATTGAAGGGCAACTCAAGTTCATCAGGGCTTACCATTATTTTAACCTAACCCGCTATTTTGGGGATGTTATTTTGGCAACCAAAACCCTCAGCAACCCCAACGAAGCGTTTGATTTGGTTCGTACTCCCCAAGCTGAAGTGTATAAGCAAATCGAAACTGACCTTAAAGACGCGGTAAATCTTCTTCCTGTTAAATATCCAGCGACGGGATTGGGCCGTGTGACCAAGGGAGCTGCTTTGAGTTTATTAGGCAAAGTTTATTTGACCCTCAAACGCTATCCAGAAGCGGTAAGCACCTTGAAACAAGTGTTGCCGTTGGGTTATTCACTTTATGCCAACTACAAAGACAACTTTGACCCTGCCAAGAAAAACGGCGTTGAGTCGGTGTTTGAGATTCAGTATCAAGGCGGTAACGACTTGGGTGAGCAAAGTAACTTTGTCTATGTGTTTGCACCACGCTTGTCGCAAGGTGCCGTGACGGGTTTTGCCAATACAGCCCCAGCGGGTCGTAATATTCCAACCAACGACATGATTGCCGCCTACGAAACGGGTGACTTACGCAAAGACATTTCGCTTCAGTTGGGCTATACCCTCAGCGGAAACTTTGTAGCGATTCCGTTTGTCAACAAATACCGTTACCCACACACCATTACGGGTCGGACAGACAACAACTGGCCTGTTCTCCGCTATTCGGATGTGTTGTTGATGTTGGCTGAGTCCATCAACGAAGCCACTGGCCCTGACGCCGAATCGTTGGGTTACCTCAATCAAGTGCGTAAACGGGCAGGATTAGGCGAATTAACGGGGTTAACAAAAGATACTTTCCGAGCAGCCGTTCTCAAAGAACGCCGCGTAGAACTAGCATTTGAAAATCAACGTTGGTTTGACCTCCAGCGCACCAAAACTCCCGCCGAATTGGCCACGTTTATGAACGCTTATGCCGCCAAAGAAAAAGCCAATCCGACCGTATCGCGTGGAGGAATTGCTTTCAACGCATTGGACTATGTGTATAGCGATTTCGAGTATTATTTCCCGATTCCAGCGCCCCAAATTTTGATTAACAGTAAGTTAACTCAAAACCCTGGTTATTAGGCAGCAGTACGTGTTAGTGGTGTCGGTTACTCTTAACCGACACCAGAGGTTTCTCAAAACCTCGTCTTGGGGTTAACGATAAAAAAAATCGACGCCATTATTCGGTTTTGAGAAACCTCATATTTCAGATTTGAGAATCTGAAAACACAGCGTGGTGGAGGTTACTATTAACCCACACCAGAGGTTTCTCAAAACCTCGTCTTGGGGCTAACGATAAAAAAATCGACTCCATCATTCGGTTTTGAGAAACCTCATATTTCAGATTTGAGAATCTGAAAACACAGCGTGGTGGAGGTTACTATTAACCCACACCAGAGGTTTCTCAAAACCTCGTCTTTCAGATTTTGAGAATCTGATACACATAGTGATTAGAATTTTGTAGTCTTTGAGTTTTTAAGTAGTACATAATTACTCCCCCACCGTATGTTGGGCAAACCCTTCATTGGTGGGGAGAGTACTCAGGTTCCACCCCCCTCTTTTCTAAATTAATATCGTGCAAGAAACAACAGAAACCTTCTGGCTTTGGCTTTTTTTAGGACGACTACACCCCTTGGTTGTCCACTTCCCAATCGGCCTACTCTGCGTGGCTTTTATATTAGAGCTTTTCGATTGGCGGCGCAAATCCAACGAGCTTCAAGCAGGCATCAAAGCCTTGGTCTGGATCGGTGCAGGTAGTGCCGTATTGGCCGCTATTTTTGGGCTATTTTTAATCAATTTTGAAGACTACGGCGGCGACACTGTGAGCCTCCACCAATGGACAGGGCTAACTACCATGGCTTTGTCACTGGCAGCAGTGTGGGCTTTGCGTGCCCAAAAACAACAGCTTTTCCGTGGACTTTTAGGCTTTACGGTGCTGGGTATTACCGTGGCGGGGCATTATGGTGCGCTGTTGACCCACGGCGAAACCTACCTTAGCGAAGTCTTACCTTTTAATAAGTCCTCAGAAAACAAACCTTCTGGCGGTACAAACTTTACGTTCGCCAACAATGGTCAACCCTTGAACGAACAGCAACTGAGCGAACTCAACGTGGAAGTACGGTCGATTTTGGCGCATAATTGCTACAGTTGCCACGGCGAAGCCAAAACCAAAGGAGAGCTTCGTCTCGATAAAAAAGAATTTATCTTTAAAGGAGGCGAACACGGCCCCATCATCGTGGCGGGGAAACCTGAAAAAAGCGAAATCATTCGCCGTATTACGCTTCCTGTAGGTCATAAAGAAGCCATGCCAACCAAAGGCAAACGCCTCTCTGAGAAAGAAGTGGCTACCTTAGAATTTTGGATCAAACAAGGTGCCCCTTGGCCCGACGGCCCCGAAAAAAGTATTTATCGCGTAGCGGAATTGGTTCCTCGTTTGCCTGCTCTCCCACCCGCTACTGCCGACGCCACGCAACCCATCGACCGCTTTGTGAATGCGTATTTTCAACAAAATAAAATTACGTGGAAAGGTGTCGTTGATGACCGCACTTATATTCGTCGGGTATATTTGGATGTGGTAGGTTTGCTACCCACGCCCGAAGCCATTAAAACCTTTGAAACCGACGCTCGCCCTAACAAACGTGAGCTTTTGGTTACGTCTTTGCTCAACCGAAATGAAGATTATGCCCAACATTGGCTGACGTTTTGGAACGATGCCCTTCGCAACGATTATTCAGGAACGGGGTACATCACAGGTGGGCGTTTTGATATAACCAAATGGCTGTATGCTTCGCTAAAAAGCAATAAACCTTATAATCAGTTTGTCAAAGAACTCATCAGCCCAACCAAAGAATCGGAAGGATTTATCAAAGGAATCAAATGGCGCGGAACAATTAACGCAAGCCAGCGAACCGAAATGCAAGCAGCCCAAAACGTAGCTCAGGTGTTTTTGGGACTTAACCTCAAATGCGCCTCCTGCCACGACAGCTTTATTAGCGACTGGAAACTGGAAGATGCCTACGCTTTTGCCAATATTTTTGCCGATTCTACCCTCGAAATCCACCGTTGCGACAAGCCTACGGGCAAAATGGCAGGGCGTCGGTTGTTGTTCAAAGAGCTAGGCGAAATCAAAGAATCACCCGTTACGGCGGAGCGTTTGAAAGAACTTGCCGACTTTTTGGTACAACCCAAAGACGGCCGTTTGTACCGTACGTTGGTCAATCGGGTGTGGGCACAGTTGATGGGTCGTGGTATTGTGGAGCCCGTTGATATGATGGATAACGCTCCTTGGAGTCAAGATTTATTGGACTATCTCGCCTACGATTTTGACCAAAATGGCCACGACATCAAAAAACTTTTGTACAACATCTTGACCTCCAAAACCTACCAACTCCCTTCCATTGGAATAAAAGATGCAGGTTTGCTTACGTCAAACGATTTTGTTTTTCAGGGGATGGTTCGTCGTCGGATGAGTGCCGAACAGTTTGCGGATGCCATCAGCGTAGCTTTTAATCCAATGTATGCCGATTCGGTAATGGCGTTAAAACGCTTACCCGAAACCATTAAATCGGAGATACCTTTCCCCCGGGCTTCGTTGGTAATCAACGATCCTTTTATGACGGCTTTAGGTCGCCCCAACCGCGAAACTGTAAGTACCAGCCGAAATTCGCAAGCCAATTTGCTGCAAGCATTGGAATTGACCAACGGTACCAAATTTAACTCCACCCTCAAAAATGGTGCGATAAAATGGCAGGCAAAGTACCCAACTTCTGATTTGTTGGTAAAAGAATTATATCGAAAATCACTGGGCCGAGAACCTCAGCCCAAGGAGTTGAGCGTCGCGCAAAAAATCGTTGGTACAAAACCGAGCGTAGAAGGGATTCAAGATTTGGTCTGGGCCATTGCTTTACATCCTGAATTTCAGTTAATTTATTGATGGATAGAGCCCCGTCCTTGGTCGGTAAGACAGGAAACAGCCCCCTCCTTTCGTCGGGGTGACAAAGAACCGAAAATTCAAAACAGGAAACAGAAAATGACAAATAGATGGAATAGAAGGGAGTTTCTCCAAAAAACAAGTGCCGCGACCTTAGCAGCCATGGCCGCAAGCGCGCCCCTCCCTAGTTTATTATCGGGCTGTACCAAGAAAATAGGCCAAACCAACGGCACTGCCGATACCGTCATTCTACTGTGGATGGCGGGCGGAATGGCGCATACCGAGACTTTTGACCCCAAAAGATATACTCCTTTTGAAAAAGGTATGGAGGGCAATCGGGTGTTGAGTACTTTTAAATCACACCCAACAGTACTCGACGGCATTCATTTTTCGGAAGGGTTGCAATCTATTGGTAAAGTGATGGACAAAGGCACCCTGATTAGGTCGTACGTCGCGGCCGACTTGGGGCATATCTTGCACTCTCGTCACCAATACAACTGGCACACCTGTTACGAACCCCCACAAACGGTGGCAGCACCGCACATTGGGGCTTGGATTGCCAAAGAACTAGGCCCCAAAAACCCCGTCATTCCTGCCTTTATTGACATTGGTCAACGTTTTACCGTAGGTGAAGCCGAAGAGTTAAAGGCATTTCATACCGCAGGATTTTTGGGCAACGAATACGGGCCATTCTTTATTCCTGACCCCAGCCAAGGGTTAGAAAGTGTTCGTCCGCCCGTCGGGATGGATGCCAAACGTTTTGAGCGTCGGAATCAGTTGTACAACGACCTTATTAGCAACAGCGCTTTTGGCGAATTTGGCAGCGACTACCAAAAAGAATCGCTTCGTCGGTCGATGGAACAGGCTTATATGTTGCTCAATTCGCCTGAGTCCAAAGCCTTCAATCTCAGCACAGAACCCAAAGAAAGCTTTGACATTTACAACACTGGGCGGTTTGGATTGGGTTGCTTGTTGGCGCGCCGATTAACCGAGCAAGGCGCTCGCTTCATCAGCGTGACAACTGAGTACGAGCCGTTTTTTGGCTGGGATACCCACGAAAATGGCCATACGCGTTTGGTGGATATGAAAAAGATGATTGATGGCCCTATCGCACAGTTGATTACAGACCTCGACAAATCGGGTCACCTCGACCGTACGCTCATCATTTTGGCCAGCGAATTTAGCCGCGACATGATGGTGGAAGGCCGCCCCGATGCGAAGGTGCAAGAGCAGGTCAATCAACCCGAGATTTTGTCGGATATGAAGTTCTACGGAATGCACCGCCACTTTACGGACGGCTGCTCGGTGTTGATGTTTGGAGGAGGAATCAAACGCGGGTTTGCCTACGGAAAAACCGCCGATGAGCGCCCTTGCAAAACCATTGAAAATCCTATCAAAATTGACGGTCTCCACCAAACGATTTACCACGCACTTGGTATTTCTCCTGATACTCAATACGAAATTGAAAAGCGTCCGTTCTACACTACCCCCGACGGAAAAGGAAAAGCTGTAATGGATTTGTTTGCGTAATGTGTTTCCGTATGAAAAAAGAAACGTTTTTCTTGACCTTCGTGGTGGCTGGTATGCTTACGTACCTGCAAGCCTGCAAGGGTAGTTCGACTCCCACTGAGGAAGAACTACCCGATGAGATAAGCTACAACTTTGACATTCGGCCTATTCTCTCCGACAAGTGTTTGGCCTGCCACGGCCCCGACGCCAACAAACGCCAAGCAGGACTTCGTCTGGACGATCCCGTAAGTGCTTTTGCCGCGTTGAAGGAAAACCCATCGGCCCACGCACTTGTGGCAGGAAAGCCCAATAAGTCAGAAGTATTTTTGCGGATTACCACCAAAGATACTGCCAAGATGATGCCGCCGAAGGAGTCAAATTTGACACTCAGTCCTCGCGAAGTTTCTCTCATCGAACGCTGGATTGAACAAGGCGCTAAGTACGAAAAACACTGGGCGTTTGTGGCTCCCAAAAAAGCCGTACTCCCCGAGGTGGACAATGAAAAATGGGTCAAAAACGAAATTGATTACTTTGTTCTCCAAAAACAAGAACAAAAAGGGCTGACACCCAACGACGAAGCCGACAAGGAACGCTTGTTGAAACGCGTTAGTCTTGATTTAGTGGGCCTTCCTCCTACCCTAAAAATGATGGAGGGTTTCTTAGCCGACAACAGTCCCAACGCCTACGAAAAAGTGGTGGACGAGTTGTTAAAAAACCCTTCTTACGGCGAAAAAATGGCCATTTATTGGCTCGATTTAGCCCGCTACGCCGATTCGCACGGCTACCAAGACGACGGCTACCGCACCCAATGGCCTTGGCGTGACTGGGTGATTCATGCGCTGAATAAAAACATGCCTTACGACCAGTTTGTCACGTGGCAGCTCGCGGGTGATTTTCTCCCAAGTTCCGCCAACGACCCTGAAAACAAAGAGCATTTACTGGCAACGGGTTTTAACCGCAACCACAAAATCACGGAAGAAGGCGGGGTGATTCCTGAAGAATATCGGATTAGCTACGTCACCGATCGAAATGATTTGTTTGGGAAAGCATTTTTAGGACTTACGATGGAATGCGCCCATTGCCACGACCATAAGTACGACCCTTTTTCCCAAAAAGATTATTACCAGTTGTTTGCCTTTTTTAATAACGTCAACGAGGTGGGTATCGAATCGGTGATTGGAGGTCCCGAAACTTACGCCAAAAAACCATTGATGCAAATCAGCAATCAAGACGTTAAAAGCATCCTGAAATTTATTAACAAACCCGATACCAACGGGCTGATTGTATCGGTAATGACGGACTTGGACACGGTACGAAAAACCCACATTTTGCGGCGGGGATCCTACGATGCCCCAGGCGACGTGGTAGAGCCAAATGCGCCCAATATCATTTTGCCTTTTAACAAAAATTACCCCAAAAACCGCCTTGGGTTAGCCAAATGGCTATTCGATAAAAAGAATCCACTGACGGCTCGGGTGTTTGTCAACCAAATCTGGCAAGAGTTTTTTGGAAAAGGTATCGTAAAAACAACGGGGGATTTTGGAATGCAGGGCGAACTGCCCTCCAACCCTGCCCTACTCGATTGGTTGGCGGTGGATTTGATGGAACATAATTGGAACATCAAACGCCTCGTCAAACAGATCGTCATGTCGGCTACCTATCGCCAATCGGCCGTGGTTTCTCCTGAAAAATTGGCCGCAGACCCCGACAATATTTATCTTGCGCGCGCACCCCGCTATCGGATTCATGCCGAGTTTGTGCGGGACGTTGTTTTATCTAGCAGCGGTTTGTTGGTTCGCACCATCGGTGGACCGAGCGTGAAACCTTACCAGCCGCCTGGGCTGTGGGAAGGAGCGACGTCGGGCCGTGGGCTGCTGTCGATGTATGTGCAAGACCATGGCAATCAGCTTTATCGTAGAGGTATGTACACCTTGATAAAACGCACTGTTCCTCCTCCGATGCTAACCATTTTTGATGCCAGTACCCGCGACATGTGCGAAGTGAAGCGATTGAGAACCAACACGCCGCTTCAAGCCCTCATCATGCTCAACGACCCCACGGTGTTGGAAGCTTCACGGGTATTGGCCGCCAAACTTTTGGAAGAAAAATCGGTCACCAAAGAGAAAATCACCAAGGCTTTCCGCCTCATCGTGTGCCGCAAACCTACGGACAAGGAAGTCGAAATTTTGGAAAGTTATTACCAAAAAGAGCTTAAAAAACTCAACCCAACACGGGCAGAAAAGGCGCTTGCCGTCGGCGAATATCCTATTCCTGTACAGATGGACAAAGTGCAATTGGCGGCATTGATGCGGATTGTGAATACCATTTACAATTTGGAAGAAACATTGATGAAGACGTAAATATCATTTTTGGCTCACAGAACGACACAGATGAAATACACACAGAAATGCACAAAATCAGTCTTCTGAGTCAATCTGCGGTTTTAAATCAGCGCTTTCTGCGGGTAAAAAAAGCGAATAAAGTAACCTGTTTGAACTTATTCTTTGAGATTCATGAGCAAAATTGATAAACAAATCCTTGAACATGGCCTGACCTTCAATCGCCGCCGCTTTTTGTCCACCATGAGTTTGGGGCTAGGAAGCGTGGCGCTAGGTTCGTTGATGATTCCTAATTTATTGAACGGCGGCGACCAAGACGGGGCAAATTTTGTTCCAGGCATTCCTCACTTTGCCCCCAAAGCCAAGCGGGTCATTTATTTGTTTCAGAACGGAGCTCCTTCCCAAATGGAAACGTTTGATTACAAGCCCAAACTCCGCGAAATGGTGGGACAGGAATTACCGCCTTCGGTACGAGGTATGCAGCGACTGACGGGTATGACGGCCAACCAAGCATCGTTTCCGTTGGCAGGCTCATTCACCAACTTTAAACAATACGGCCAATCGGGCGCGTGGATAAGTGACTTATTGCCCTATACTTCCAAAATCGTCGATGACCTTTGTATCGTGCGTTCGATGTACACCGAAGCCATCAACCACGACCCTGCGCTGACCTTTTTGCAAACAGGCTCGCAGCAAGGAAATCGCCCGAGTATGGGGGCTTGGTTGAGTTATGGATTGGGCAACGAAAACAAAAATTTACCCGATTTTGCGGTGTTGCTCTCACGCGGAATTGGCAACGGACAAGGGGTCTATTCCAAACTTTGGACCAACGGCTTTTTGGATTCTATTCACCAAGGAGTTCAATTTAGTAAAGGTGAAGACCCCGTTTTGTACTTGCGCGACCCTGAAGGCATGAACCGCGAAGAACGTCGGGATATGTTAGACAATTTAGCATCACTCAACGACCTGTCTTACAAGGAGTTTGGCGACCCCGAAATCACCGCCAAAATCAAACAATACGAAATGGCCTATCGGATGCAAACGGCCGTGCCCGAAGTAATGGACGTATCCAAAGAACCCGACGATGTGGTCAAACTCTACGGCCCCGATTGCTTGGTTCCAGGTACGTATGCGGCCAATTGCTTGTTAGCCAGAAAATTGTCCGAAAACGGCGTTCGTTTTGTGCAATTGTACCACCAAGGTTGGGACCAGCACGGTAACCTTCCTTTTGAAATAACCAGCCAAGCCAAAGACGTGGACCAAGCCTCCGCGGCTTTGGTAACCGACCTCAAGCAGCGGGGTTTGCTCGACGAAACCCTTGTCATTTGGGGTGGAGAGTTTGGCCGCACAAGCTACAGCCAAGGCAAACTGACGGCTGACAATTATGGCCGCGACCACCACCCTCGTTGCTTTAGTATTTGGATGGCAGGAGGTGGCATCAAGCCTGGCACCGTTTATGGTGAAACCGACGAGCTGGGATACAACATTAGCCGTAACCCCGTTCACGTACACGATTTTCACGCCACGGTACTGCACCTTCTTGGTCTTAATCACGAACAACTGACCTTCAAACATCTGGGTCGCCGCTACCGCCTCACCGACGTGGCAGGCAGAGTAGTGCGCGACATTATCAGCTAATCATTCAAGCAATTTCACACAAGTAGCATGGGCAATAAGGTCAAAGGCATAGCAGAGCAATTATTGATTGTTGCGAATATTTTCATTTTATTCTTACTTTTTTTTGAGAGCCAATGGGTTGTTCCCCTCTGGATTCAGCCCATTGGGAGAATGCACCCACTGCTTTTGCACTTTCCGATTGTCCTACTGTTGTTGGCGCTTGGAATGGAAGTGTTTCGGTTTAAAACCGAAAACTCCGCCAATGATTTTTATGAAAAATTTCTGTCGTCGTTTTGGTTAGCGGGTACATTTACGGCCGCAATCACCGTCGTTATGGGGCTGTTTTTGGCCAAAGAAGATGGATACGCAGGAAACACACTTACTACACATAAATGGCTGGGAATAGGCACGTTGTGGGCGGGTACGGCTATTTATTTTTTCCGTAAAGCACCTTGGTACACCCCTACCCTTGCCCGTATTGGTGCGGCTTCGGTGGCCATTGCGCTGCTGGTTGGTGGGCATTACGGAGCAACCCTCACCCACGGCGAAAACTTTGTTTCAGAACCACTCACGCGCAACGAAAGCGTGCCGTTGGACAAAGCCTTGGTATTTGACCATGTCATTCGGCCTATTTTAGAACAAAAATGTGTGAGTTGCCATAATCCTGAAAAATTGAAAGGTGAGTTATCGCTGGTCAACGAAGCTGCGCTTTTGAAAGGCGGTAAATCGGGAAAACTCTTTGTGGCTGGCAAACCTGAAATAAGTTTGTTGCTCCAGCGCATTCATTTACCCAACGATGACAAAAAGCACATGCCTCCCGTGGGCAAAGCCCAGTTGACCGATTCGGAACAACTCTTGTTGGCGCTTTGGATAAAATCAAACGCCGTATTTAACAAAAAAGTAATCGACCTCCCCGCGCGGGACTCTTTGCGCTTGGTAGCGGCCAATCTCTTTCAAACCACCGAAACGCCCGAAGACAAGTTTGATTTTGGGGCGGCCGACGACGAAACCATCAAAAAGTTGAGCAACAACGACCGTACCATTGCGCCGCTGTCGCTTTCATCCCCTGCGCTATCGGTCAATTTGTACAACAAAGCCGCCTATTCTCCCGAAAAAATCCAAGAATTGAGCGAGCTTAAAACCCAAGTGGTTTCCCTCAACCTGAACAAATTACCCGTCAAAGATGGCGACCTAAAAGCGGTCACTCAGTTTGAAAATTTGCAAAAGTTAGACTTAAACTTTACTGACATTTCGGGCAAAGGGCTTTCAAAACTAACTGGTTTAAAGCAGCTTAAAACCTTGAACATCTCAGGAACTAAAATTACGTTGGCAGAACTTCAAGCGTCGATTGTGAAACTAAAAAGCCTCAAAAGTATGTCGGTTTGGAATACGGGCTTGACGCCTACTGAAGTTCAACAATTACAGAAAATGTACAAAAACATTGAATTTATTGCTGGTTTTAAAGACGACGGCAGTAACCCCATCAAGTTGAACACCCCGCAAGTCAAAAACAGCTCAATGGTGTTTAATCAGCAACTTTCGGTGAAACTGCACCACCCCATCCGAGGCGTAGAAATCCGTTACACCACCGACGGAACGGCGCCTGATAGCCTTCATTCGCCACTTTTCACCAACCAAACGGTGTTAAAAAACAGCACAAAAATCCGCGCAAAAGCGTTTAAAAAAGGCTGGTTTGGCAGCGATGAAGTGGTTTTTGATTTTTACAAAAACACCTACCAACCCGACAGCATCAGCTTGTTATTTCCCCTCAACCGAGTCCACCAAGCAGCGGGTGCTAAGTCTTATTTTGACGGGATTTTAGGAACATTCAATGCCAATAGCCCCGCTTGGGCCAACAATTGGACGGGAGTTCGGAACAACGATTTGGCGGTGTATTCGGAGTTTAAAAAACCCATTTTGCTCTCGTCCGTAGGGTTGCGTATTATGGAAGAAACCGAAACAGGTATTTTTCCCCCCGAATCAATTGAAGTGTGGGGCGGCACTAGCCCCACCCAACTGAAACTCATCGGTAAATTAAAACCGACGATGCCAACGCAAGTCAGAACGCATTCTTTATTGAGTGTTACTTGTCCAGTAAAACCCCAAAACATTACCTATCTAAAAATTGTAGCCAAGCCCCTGCAAAAAATCCCCGATTGGCACGGAAGCAAGGGACGTACTGCGTTGCTGTTGGTTGATGAACTGCTTTTGAATTAAATAGCTTTCTATTTCAGCAGCCCCAACAATTCCTTTACCATCGTTTCGGCGCCGATATAGAGCGGTACGCGTTGATGAAGAGAATCAGGCTTGATATCAAGCACGCGCTGCGAGCCGTCGGAGGCTTTGGCACCTGCTTGTTCGGCAATCATCGCCAAGGGGTAACATTCGTACAAAAGGCGAAGTTTTCCGCTGGCATCTTTGTGCGTAGGCGGGTAGAGATACACGCCACCTTTGAGCAAATTCCGATGAAAATCAGCCACTAACGACCCAATATAACGCGACGAATAACCTCGGTCACGGCAGTGGTTGAGGTACGTTTTAATCGGTTCGGCGTACTGATTGTAATTCCCTTCGTTGTACGAAAAAATCTTTCCGTCTTTGGGGCTTTTGATGTTTTGGTGCGACAAAATAAATTCTCCCAACGACGAATCATACGTAAAACCTGCGACGCCATTGCCCGTCGTATATACCAAAATGGTGGACGAACCGTACAAAATATAACCTGCCGCCACTTGTTCTTCGCCACCCTGCATAAAATCTTCCAACGAAGGCTGAGTCCCCAGCGGCGTTATGCGGCGGTAAATGGAGAAAATTGTACCAATAGACACGTTGACGTCGATATTCGACGAGCCATCAAGCGGATCCATCGCCACCACGTATTTGGCGTTGTTGTTGCCCGTATAAATGATGCCATCATCTTCTTCCGAAATAATGGCGCATACTTCTCCGCCATTGATGAGCGCACGGATAAAACGAATGTTAGCAACAACGTCGAGTTTTTGTTGAGCTTCCCCTTGAACGTTGTTCGTCCCGAAGCCCCCCGTAATGTCAATCAATCCCGCACGATTGATTTCGCGGTTAATAATTTTTCCTGCCAAAGCAATGTCTCGAAGAAGTTGAGAAAGCTCTCCCGTAGCAAAAGCGAAGGAATTTTGGTTGTGCATGATGTAACGATCGAGCGTCACACCCACAGGCACGGCGAGGTGGTGATCCATCTTGGTTTCCATTCTAAACTGATGTGTAAATTTTTGGTAAAATAGAGATTAACAAAGCTAAACCCGAACTTTGTAAAATACAATACTTCAAGTACTTTTTAAATCTATTTCTTTGTTTTTTTATAAACTCACGTTGTATTAAAGAAATATTTTATTGAAGACAAAAAGTGAAATTTTGAGGAGAAATTTTAAGCGTTTTTGCTCAATCATAAATGTTTGTCTCTAAGTTTGCAGCAAACTATCCCACGAAAAACGAAAAATGAAACAATTTTTCACTCCCATTTTACTAAGTTTAAGTGCCATTAAATTTTCGTTTGCGCAAGTCCCAACCAAGAAAAAAAACCTCGAATTAGACACTCTTTATTTAAAAGAGGTGATTGTATCGGCCTCCCGCACCGCCGAGCCGCTCATGGAAACCCCCGTTTCGGTCGAACGCCTCACTGCTGCTCAACTCAAACGTCTGCCTTCCACCGAATTTATTTCCTCGCTCGCCCGCCTCAAAGGCATTGACGTAAGCCAATCGAGCTGGCTAATCACCAGTTTTAGTACCCGTGGTTTCAACAGTTCAAAAGCCGAACGCGTCGTTCAACTCGCCGACTACGTCGATGTAGCGTCTCCAACGGCCTCGCTTTACTACGGAAACTGGGTAGGTGTTTCTGAACTAGACATGGAAAGTGTGGACGTGGTATTTGGTGCCAATTCCGCTTTGTACGGTTCCAATGCCTTCAACGGCGTACTGCTCATGCACTCCAAAGACCCGTTCAAATACCAAGGACTTTCGGCTTCGTTGCGAGGCGGGAATCGCAGCATGATTGACGGCCAACTCCGCTACGCCAAAGTGTTTGGTGACCGTTTTGCGTTTAAAATCAGTGCCAACTACTTTGAAGCCGACGAATTTTTGGCTTCCAACAGCGCCGCCATCAAACGCGTCACTTCGGGTGGTTTGGCAGGTTCTGACCCTCTAAACAACGCCGAAGGAAGCAACTCAGGCTGGAACGCCATCAACCGTTACGGAGAGGTTGGCAGCACCATCACCACGCCAGCACTCACGGCTTTGAACAATAATCAAAGCTACCGCATTTACACAAGAGGCTACACCGAAGCCGAAATGGCCAACTGGCCCGAGTCGTCGGGGAATCCGTTTAAATTGTTCAATAATGGCAATTACAAAGCAGGAAATTACCGCATCAACCCGTCGTTTCATTGGCAAATTACCCCCAAACTTCGCGCGGTTTATGAATATCGGTTGTCGGTCAGCAACGGTATTTTTCAAAGTACCAGTCGCTACGCCCAGCGCGGCATGAAATACGACGTGCATCGGGTCGAACTTAAAACCGACAAATGGTTTTTGCGGGCTTACACGGTATTCGATTACGGCGGCAAAGCTTACGACTTGGGTTCGTTGGCCAGCGGTTTGATGAACGCTCCCATGGCCGCAGGCAACCAGCCCAGCGGCACACGTTATCCTACTTTTGCCCAAAACTATTTTTCGGTTTGGAACCAAGTCTTTACCGCTGCACGTAGCAATGGCCTAGCAGCGGGCACAGCCTTAAACGCCTTTGCTCCAAATTCGGCGGGAGGAACGCCAAATCCGTACGTTCTTTCTCAGTCAATTGCTGGAAACCAAAGCATAGAAGCTGCTCAAGCCTTGGCCACCCAACTCGCTGCGGGTGCCCAATTACCCGTTGGAAGCCCGCTTTTCCAGCAACTTAGAGAGCAAGTGGTGGCAGGAATTGGTTTGATTGACGTCAACGGCACCAAAACGGTACGGGGGGCGGCTTTTGCCAACACCGCTCGTTTTTGGGATATTAGCGGCCAACGCGAATGGAACATTGGCAAACTCAACGCCATCGCTGGGGCATCGTACCGTACCCATTTGTTGCAATCGGCAGGAACGTTGTTTTCCGACGGACCTAATTCGCCCATTGCCGCCAATACCAACGAAGTTCAATACCGCGACCGCATCGTGAACTGGGACGGAGGAGCCTACGGACAGCTTCGTTATAGCCTGTGGAAAAATCGCTTGAAACTAGCCGCCGCAGGACGTTTTGACCAATTCCGCAATTTTGGTGGTCGTTTTTCACCGCGCCTTTCGGCCGTACTTTCGCTGGGTGACAACCGCCAACATAATTTCCGCGTCAACTACGCCCAAGCATTTCGCCAGCCTGCTCAGTTAGACCAATTTATTTACCTCGATTTTGGCACATTGTTGGTGGCAGGAAACGTCACAAACGGCTACCAAGGTTTGAATGCTGTTTCAGCCTTGCCCAATGGACAAGCAAATCCTGATTTCTTGAAACCCATCACGCTCAAGAAAATTGCTCCTGAGCAGATGAATACGTGGGAAATTGGCTATAAAGGTCAGATTGCCAAAGGCTTGTACGTGGACGCGAGTTATTACCGTTCGGTTTACAACAATTTTATTGGAACCCTGCGTTTTTACGGTCGGGAAGATGGGCTGGCTCCAACGGGCGTTCCACTGCCTTCGGCCACGGGTGATTTTGCCAAACCTACCACCGACCGTACCCGTGGGCGTTTGATGCAAACCTGGGCCAATGCCGATAAAGAAGTGCATACGCAAGGAGCCATCGTGAGTCTTGAGTATTTCTTCTCCAAAAAATTAAACATCAACACCAACTACACTTGGTCGAATATCAACGAAAACGATGTACCAGGCTTGATTTTAGGATTTAATACCCCTACGCACAAATTCAACGTAGGCGTGCAAGGAGAGCCTTTGAAAAACGTTTCGTACGCATTTAACTACCGCCACACCAGCGGATACACTTATTTTATGCCCGTTGATGAGGGTTATATCCAAGCTTTTGGAACGTTGGACGGACAAGTGAGTTACCGTTTACCAAAAATCAAAAGTGCCCTTCGCCTCGGTGGCACCAATTTACTGAACACCAACGCCGTGCAAGTGTATGGAGCAGCGCCCATCGGCCGTATTGTATATGTAGGCTGGGTGTTTGAGTAATTTTCCCCATTCACTTGAAAGACGAGCGAGTTTTGCGATATTTATATCCTAGAACTCGCTCTTTTTATTCACACTAACCACTGCCGTCTATGGAATCGTACGTAGCCCGCTGGGCCTCTCAACACGCTCGGCCAGCCATGCTGGCCATTGTACTCTGTGAACTAACCAATGTTTGTATTGGAATTGCGGTTGGTAGTGCCTTATTGGCGGGGCTATTACCTTTACAACTGTCGGTGCTCATCGGAAGTGCTTTTGTGGTTCGAACTTTGATTTTACAGTATCAAAAAACGGAATTTCAGCACCTTCGTTCAACCACTCGCTTTTTGTTTCAAAAGCGAATTTTTGTTAGCCTTTTTTGTCTCAATTTGTGGATTTATACCTTGGGTGGCGCTGTACTAGGCAGCATGGTGCAGTCACCCCAACCCACTTCCAGCCTCCACAGCAGTATGACGGTGGTAACAAGCGAGCAGCGTCCCAATTTTTCAAAAAAACTATCTCCAAAAGAAGAAGATAGAAAAGCAAAATCATCGAACGAGGGGTTGTTGCGTCTGGGCTATATTTTGCTTTTTGTGGCGGGTGTGGCGCTTGCTTATATAAGTGCAATCCTTGCCTGTAATCTTGCTTGTGCGGGTATTGGTTGGGCAGCAGTAGCGGTGCTATTGTTGGGTTTAGGCATTTTGGCGGGCGGTTTTTATTTCTTAGGACGGGCTATTGACAAACACATGAAACCCTTCAAAGAAATGACACCTGACGAGCGAAAACGAGAAAAACGGCGGTATTGGCGCACGGCCTTAGGGACTGTTTTAGCAACCGCTTTTTTAATGTTGATTTCCGCGCTTTCATAAAGTTAATGATAATGAAAAACATACTTCTATCCACCTTTCTTTTATTAGTTACTCTTTCCACTTTCGCCCAACCCACTCAAACTGTTCGTGGAAAAATGGTGGACAAAGAATCCAAATTTCCATTGATAGGCGTGACTGCCCTTTTGGTCAATAATGCTGCCCAGCCCGTGGGAACGGTGACGGACATAGACGGTAATTTTCGACTGCCCAATGTCCCCGTAGGCCGACAAACTTTGCGTTTTACGTTGGTAGGTTACAAAGAAATTTTGCTCAACAACATCGTCGTAGAAGCAGGCCGCGAAACGGTTTTGAACCTCGAAATGGAAGAATCTGTGACAGAACTCAATACGGTAGTCGTGAAAGTCAAACGCAACGGCGAAGCCGCCAACGAAATGGCCACGGTTAGCGCGCGTCAGTTTTCGGTAGAAGAAACGGGGCGATACGCGGGAAGCCGCGGAGAACCCGCTCGGATGGCCTCCAACTTTGCGGGTGTACAAGGAGCGGATGATTCGCGCAACGACATCGTGATTCGGGGAAATTCACCTTCGGGAGTGCTTTGGCGACTGGAAGGTATCAATATCCCCAATCCCAACCACTTTGCCATTTCGGGAACGTCGGGCGGACCCGTGGGGATTATCAACAACAAGTATTTGGCCAATTCTGACTTTTTTACGGGTGCCTTTCCTGCCGAATTTGGCAACACAACGTCAGGCGTTTTTGACCTAAAACTGCGCAACGGCAACGACGAAAAGCACCAACTTTCGGCCCAATTTGGTTTTTTGGGCACGGAGTTTTTAGCCGAAGGGCCGTTGTCGAAAAAAAGCAAAGCTTCCTACTTGATGACAGGCCGCTACGCCAACTTATGGCTGTTCAAAAAAGCGGGCATCGACATCGGCACGGAAGCCACCCCAACCTATGCTGACGGCTTTGCACGTTTTAATTTTCCATTGAAAAAAGGCGGGAACGTTGCTATTTGGGGCGTAGGCGGCGCCAGCACGATTGACATTTTAATCAGTGAACAAGAAGCATCTGACCGCAATATTTTTGGACAAAACGACCGAGATCAATACTTCTCTACCAACATTGCAGTGGGCGGAATTACGCTGAATAAACCTATCAATAAGCGTACATTTTTTAAAGCAACCGTAGCCGTTTCTGCCAACAGCCAAGACGCTAACCACGATTTTTTGTTTTTACGCAAAAATGCCCAAGGAGAGCCATTCATCGAGAACAAACGCTTTGTGATTGACTCACTTCGGCCATTATTGGATTACAAGTTTACCGAAAACAAATATTCGTTGGCTACTTATTTGAACAAAAAATGGGGTGCAAAAAGCACATTAAAAGTAGGATTAACGGCTGATTTATATAGCTTTACAGCTTTTGACCAAGCTCGCTCTTTTAATGAAACCACCCAAAAATGGAACGCTTGGGTGACCCGTTGGAACACCAATAATGCGACGTATGTGTTACTACAGCCTTACGTTCAGTTCAAACATTACCTCACCGAAAACTTTTCGTTCAACGCGGGGCTTAGTAGCCTTTACAGTTCAATCAATACCAATAGTTACTCCATTATCGAACCAAGAGTTGGGTTTGCTTTGGAACTTCCCCAACGCCAAAAACTCACGTTTGCCACGGGCTTACATAGCCAGGGGGTGCCTTCTTACCTTTATTTTTACGACCAAGGAGGAGCAAATGCCAGTACGCGATTCCCCGTCAAAAACGTAGGTTTCTCCAAAAGTTGGCATTTTGTGGCTGGGTATAGTAAAATGCTCGCGGATAATTTGCGATTGCTCGTAGAAGCATATTACCAAAATCTCTTCGATATTCCCGTTGAAAAAACCATTTCTTCGTATTCCTTGGTCAACTCGGGGGCGGGCTTTTCTCGGTTATTCCCCAACCAACTTCAAAATGGTGGCATCGGGCAGAACTACGGAGTTGAAATGACCTTGGAAAAGTTTTTCAGCAACAGCTATTATTTTTTGGTAACGGCGTCGTTGTTTGATGCAAAATACCAAGGCTCGGATAAGATTTGGAGAAATACCGATTTTAACGGAAAATATGCCTTCAACGCGCTATTTTCCAAAGAGTTTACGTTCAACAAACGCAAAAGTCTCAACATCGGCGCGAAGTTTACGGCCACGGGTGGGCGCTGGTACGGCCCCGTTGATGCAGCGCAATCGCGGTTGGCACAGGAAATTATTTATGCTGATGCCACACGTAATTCACTGCAATTCAGCCCTTACAAGCGTTTTGACCTAAAAACAGAATACAAAATCAATAAAAATCGTTTGACGCACACCATTGCGGTGGACATCGTGAATGTACTGGGTAGCAAAAATCAACTGAGCCTAAGCTATATCCCGCAAGCGCCATACTTTAAGCAAGAATATCAGCTTGGGTTCTTACCTGTGTTCTTTTATCGGATTGATTTTTAAGGAATCAGCCTTGATTCGCTGTTTGGGTCGGGTTTTGAGAAACCCTCTTGCACGGTGGCACAGGTTTATTCGGGTTTTGAGAAACCCTCAGCACACGGCGGCGCAGGTTTTGGTCGGGTTTTGAGAAACCCTTCACACTGTTATTCGGGTTTTGAGAAACCCTCAGCACGGTGGGTCGGGTTTCTCAAAACCCGACCACTACGCCGAGTACCAGCGCCAAGGGTTTCTCAAAACCCTGTTCGCGATAAACGATATTTAGCGGAAATGAAAATGCCTGAAGTCTGAAGTCTAATTTTCCCAAAGCCCACTTCGGCCATGGGAATTTTCCAAAATGGCTCTACTTGGAGCGAAAAATTACGACCAATTTGTCGTTCCACTCCCACCGAAGCATTCAACACGCCCAACCAATAACTACCCGTTGAACCTTCCCAGCTCATCCATTTTGGATATGAATGCAGTGGGTAGGTATAATCATACCTTTCATTTATCATCTTGTAGCTCGATACACCCGACGATACAAACCACCGACTTCGACGGCCTTCCAAAACATCAAAACGGATATTGATTGGGATGTCTAATACCTTACAATTGGCCGCCACTTCCGTTGGTCTGGCTTTTTGTGAGTTCCAAATTTCAGGCCATTTGTACTGCTCGCCCGTGGCTGTATAGACTTTATCACTTTTTATAACGCCCAACTGAATGCTCCAGCGGCGCGCAAAACGGTACTCCAACATCATACCCAACGCCAAACGAGGGTTTTTAAGCATTTCGCTCGACGAGATAAAACTCAAATCGGGCGTCGCTACCACACGCGTGCTCAGTCCTTTCTGAAAAGCGGTGGGAGGTTCGGCCGATTCTTTTCTCTTTACAACAGGAGGCGGAGCGGGTGGCAAATACGTTACCGTTGGTTCTGCAACAGATACGGCAAGCAGCTTCCAGTTTTTAGCCACAAGTTCATTCAACGTAATATTGAAATTTGTGAGCCCTTGAGGTTCATTGGAAGAAGCCTGAGGCACACGCTCGTCGGACTCGGTATCCTTTAGCACAACCGAAACCATCGTATCTCTCTTTTTATCTTGCTTTCTTTCTGAGGAAAAAACATCCGACGGAGACTTCGAGCTTACCTTTTCAGTCGTAACTCGTTTGTTCTTTGAATCCTTTACCCAACGGGTCGTTTGGCCATCCTCTTCGGTTTGTTTTAAAACAGGCTCCCGCGTGTTTTTAAGGGCAAGCGATTTTTTACGGGTTACATCTACTGCACCAGAACGCGCTTTAATAGACGCAATGGACTGTTTTTTAGCTTGTTGAATTTGGGTTAACTGCTCTTTTTCTTTTTTCTCTAATGCTAGACGCGGTTTTTCATCCAGTGTAGGGGCTTCTTCTTGCGCTGCATCGGGGTTGTTTTTTTGTGTTTCAGAAACATTGATTTCGTAGGCTACCTTTTTCGATTGGCTTGGCTCACTTACCTTCGGGGCATTTGGTTGAGACACCGCTGTCTTCGTTTCAATTTTCGTAGAAACAGCCTGAATTTTACTTGTATTAGGCCAAAACCAATAACTTCCCAAGCCTAAAAGCAACACAATGCCTCCAATGACCCCTGCGCGGCGCCACCACCAAGCCCCTGGCTTTGTGTCCTCGTCGTCCAACTTACGGCGCATGGCTTCCCATGCTTTTGGGTCAAACGTTGGCTCAAACTCCTCAGACGACTTTCTGAAGAGTTCGTCCAGTCTGTCATCTGGTAACTCTTGCATACTCATCGTTTCCCTTTTTCAATAACATACTTCTTAAATTTTCGCGGGCCCGTGCCAAGTTAGACTTGGAAGTTCCCTCACTAATACCCAGTTTTTGGGCAATTTCTTCGTGTGAATAACCGTCAATTACGTATAAGTTAAACACGGCTCGGTACGAAGGTGTGAGTTGTTGAATCAACCCAACCAATTCCTCATATTCCAATTGGCTATGGGCAGAATGACTCTCCGACGCTGTTGCCGTGTTTTCAATGCTACTAATGTCATCGTGATTTTGAAATTTCACGTTTTGACGATAAAAATCCAAGGCAGTATTAATCATGACCTTTTTGAGCCACACTTTGAAAGGCTTATCGGCGTCATACATCTGCACTTTTTGGAAAATTTTTAAAAAACCATCGTTGACAACCTCCAGCGCCTCATCTCGATTGGGCACATAACGCATACACACTCCCATAGCGTAGCCATAAAATTGCTTGTAAAGCAATTCTTGACACTTACGGTCATTGCGCAAGCAGCCCTCAAGAAGTTCCGGTAATGTTTTCAACGCACGAGAAAATAACATTCAATATAGCGTTACGGAGAGGAAGTGGGAAAGGTTGCGTCAGGATTGAAAAAAAACAAAATTTTTATCTATGGTCAAGTTAAGACATTTTTAGGTAAATTCCCACAAAACCGTAGGATAATTTTCAATGGTTTGGAGTGCAAGCTGACTAAACTATTGATACCTTACATTGATTTTTAACAAACAGTCCTTTCCATGAAAACAAGGAGGCTATTACTACTATTTATGCTCACTGGCGCTTTTACGCAGTTACGAGCGCAAGAAGAGGCGAAGATTATGTTTTTGACGTTTAAAATCTCCAAAGTGAAAAACGGGGATGACTTTCAAATTCAACTTCTGGACAAAAAAATCGTGAATGGAAAAATCAAAAACGAAAAGGTGCATTCGCATACTCCCGACAAGCTTGTCTTTTCCATTCTGGATGCGCAACAGCAATTGGCCAAAAGCCTTGAAATTGATAACCCACTGAGCACCTCCATAGAGTCGTTTGAGCCCGATGGCACCATTCATCGGCACGTTGCTACGCAAGAGTCCTCCGAGTTTATAGTACGTTTTCAATACGCCAGCCAGATGAAAAAACTCACCTTGCAGCCCCAAAACAAACGAGCAAGGGCACAAAATTTTTCCACTTTTAGCATGGACTTGTAAAATGAAAAGATTTATACTCCTATTTGGGTGGCTGGTAGGTGCTAGTCTCTCGTTTGCCCAAACTTTTCCGACGGAATCTTTGCTCAACAACGGCGACAGAAGTAAGCTGATAAATATTGTTTTATTAGGCGACGGATATACCGCCGCGCAACAAGACCAATTTAAAACCGATGCCCAAAACATCACCAATTACTTATTCTCAGTTACCCCGTTTAAAGAGTACAAAAACTACTTCAACGTCGATATTGTCAAGGTGCCTTCCAATCAATCGGGAGCCAAACACCCTGCGACGGCCACCGATGTGAACGAACCCGTTATTCCTGCCTCAAACCCAGACAATTATTTCGGTTCAACTTTTGACTATGCCAACATTCACCGACTTTTAGTTTCTACCAAATACGCCGCTATTTCTTCGGTATTGGCCAGTAATTTTCCCGATTATGACCAAGTTTTAATCATTGTCAACTCCACCGAATACGGCGGTTCGGGAGGTGCTTATGCCACTACTTCCATCAATGCTAGTGCTTTTGAAATTGCAGTACATGAGCTAGGCCACTCTTTTTCAGCTCTTTCTGACGAATATTGGGCAGGAGATGTTTACGCCCGCGAAGCGGCCAACATGACCCAGCAAACCAACCCTAGTTTGGTTAAATGGAAAAACTGGTATGGTATCAACAGCGTAGGAATTTTTCAACATGGTACAAGCGGCAACCAAGCCCTTTGGTATCGCCCCCACCAAAATTGCAAGATGCGATTTTTGGGCGTCAATTTTTGCTCGGTGTGTCGAGAAGCCATCGTTGAGCAAATCCACAACTTGGCCAGCTCCATCACAAGTTTTAGCCCCGCCAACAGTGCCACCCTTACGGCCAATTCAAACCTCACCTTTGCATTATCAACTTTAAAACCAGTCCCAAATACGCTCGAAATCACTTGGACGCTCAACGGCAATTCGTTGATAACCAATAGCGACACCTATCTTTTAAACACCAGCACCCTCGCGTCAGGTAATAATACCTTGGTGGCAAAAGTGATTGATAAAACTACCTTATCTAAGTCTGACACTCACCCAACCACCCATCAGTACTTGGTCTCGTGGAATATTCAATACACACCCTGCCCCGATGCCATCGTGATGGCAAGCCCTACCGACAACCTCACCGCAGGAAGCACCACCAAGAAAGCCAGCAAAACGGTAAAGGCCACCAATAAAATCAGTGGAAATGCCACCAATGTCATCTACCGAGCAGGCCAAGCGATTACGTTAGAGCCAGGGTTCACGGCCGAAAACACCACTGTTTTTACGGCCGAAGTCAAGGTAAATCCGTGTAATTAAGATCAAAGCCTCGGAGGGGCGGGCTTGTTGGGTTGCCCCCAAGCGTTTGCTCCTTTTACTTTGACTTTGCGTTTGTAAACCTTATCGCCGCAAGTCGCGTACAAGACATCAAAATTTTCGCCCCCAAAACAAAGATTAGAAACATCACCGTTGGGAGTCGGAATGATGGCATTGACCCGCCCCGCTTGGTCGCACACTTGAATGCCCAAACGTGTCGCCACGTACAAGCGGCCATCTCGGTCGGTCTTCATCCCATCTGCCCCTGCGTCATCGGCGGTGTCGGGCGCGTGTAGCCAATAGTATTTTTGTTTGTTGGCCAACGTACCATCGGGTAAAATCGAATAGCTATATACCCAATGAGAACGCGTATCAGACACATACAGCAATGTTTGGTCGGGTGAAAGGGTAATCCCATTCGGAAATTTTAATCCCTCGTCCACCACCAATTTTTGCCCATTTGGACGCACTAACCACACTTTACTTGGCACTTTTGGATCGGGCGACGGACTCGTTACGTAGGTATTTCCGTTGCTGGCGACCACCAAATCATTTCCTGCAAACCCTTCTGTGATTTTTGTACGTTTTCCGCCCGCATCGTACGCATTGATTACTTTGGTTGTTAAAGTAGAAGAATACATTTTCCCATCGGGATTGAAAGCTAACCCATAAGAGTTTCCCGAATTTTTGGCAAATAACCCCACTTGATTGTTATCACCCACTTTCCAAAGCGTAGCTGCATCGCCATCGGCAAAAAACACCTCTCCTTTGGCATTCGCGGTGGAGCCTTCGGCAAATTTATACCCTTCGCCTACCAATTGCCAATCTTCGTTGGGGAGTAAAATATCGTTGAGCATGGGGTTCTTGGTTTGGCCGACTTTTGGCGTTTGAGGCCAGTCTTTCCATAAAAAACGCATGGCATCCGCAAAAATAGCCGTCCCATGCTTACCATTATGTGCTCCTTCGCCCCAGATGTGCTGCACTTCATACCCAGAAAAAATCAACGCCCGCTCCATCGTCTGATTGGCCATCCACCAATCGCCCGCGTAGATATTTAAGTCATTCGTACCGTCTTGTAAAAAGATGCGGAGAGGTTTAGGTTCATATTTCCTAACTAGCGTTGCATAACGGTCTGCACCACGCAAGCCCACATACGTACCAATTGCGCTAAAAACCCTTGAAAAGGCATCAGGGCGTTCCCAAGCAGCGGTAAACGCACAAACGGCCCCACTACTCGACCCGCCAATGGCACGGTCATTGCCATTTTTCGACAGTCGAATAGCTCTTCCATCCGACGTTTTTTTGGTTTCTACTTCGGGAAGGAGTTCTTCTAATAAAAAACGAGCATAGGTATCCCCAAGTCCATCGTATTCAAAACTGCGATTAAAACGGTCTAGCGCATTCTCTGGCTGTTCGGCTTTCACTCGCCCGTGCATCACAAACACCCCAATCGTAACGGGCATTTCTTTTTGGTGAATAAGGTTGTCAAAAACCGTAGGCGCTTGCCACTGAACCCCATCTTGATTGACATAAACACAGGCTGGTTGTGAAGGCGTGTATTGCGCAGGAACATACACCCAATATTCCCGCCAAGTTCCTGGGAAGAATTTCGAGTTTTCGAAAGTGAATTTAAGAATTTCCCCTTTAGGTGTCCCCTCTTTGACTTTTGCATCGGGGTGAACGGGATACTCTTCGGGTACTTGGGAGTAAAGCGAAAAGCTTACGAGAAAGAGACTAACTATCAAAAAGGCTTTCATGTTGGTAACGTTTGTGAGTTACCCATGAAAGCCTTTTTTAAAGAACAATTACCTGTAATTCAACACATTGTTAAGCAAATAATTTCATTGTTTCGCCCGCAGAAGTCCGCAGATTAATACAAACGCAGATTTTCGCTGAAAAAGAAATTACATCTGTGATTATCTGCGCTTCTCAATCTGCGCTAATCAGCGGGTAAAATTTTTAACAAACTTAGCTAACACGCCATTCAGGAGTTATCCCCAATGTTCTTGAATCACCTCTAGCAATTCGGCCTGAGCAGCGCAGCCCGCAATTACGTCACCTCCAAACAACCAATTTTGACCACCTGAAAAGTCGGTAATTTGCCCACCTGCTTCTAAAATAAGCAGTGCTCCCGCCGCCATGTCCCACGAATTGAGGTTATATTCATAAAAAGCTTCAAAACGACCCGCCGCAACGTAGGCTAGATCAATGGCAGCAGCTCCCATGCGTCGCAAACCGTGGCAACGCTGCATGAGGGTTTCTAAGATTTTGAGGTAACGGTCTTGCTTTTCAAATTTATAATAAGGGAAACCCGTGGCCAGAAGACTATCGCCGAGGGTGGATGCGGTAGAGACTTTTAGACGGGTGGCATTTTGCAAG
This sequence comes from Runella limosa DSM 17973, assembly GCF_000482465.1. Taxonomy (GTDB): domain Bacteria; phylum Bacteroidota; class Bacteroidia; order Cytophagales; family Spirosomataceae; genus Runella; species Runella limosa. Next base: position 141,326 of record NZ_KI519426.1, on the reverse strand, counting down.
AACGATTCCTCAAGCGGTAGTCCTCCTAACATATATCGTAAACTCAAACTCCACGCTCCTCCGCCTTGCCATCCATAAAAGAGCTCTTCTGTTCCTAAATGATAAATCACCCCAGCAATAGGGATGCTATTTTGCACCAATCCCACACTTACGCAATATACGGGTAGGCCGTGGATGAAATTGGCCGTTCCATCAAGCGGGTCAATCACCCAGTACAATTCATCGGGATTGGACTCCTCACCTGCCGTGCCTTCTTCCGTAATAAATCCTGCTTCGGGTAAAATTTGGCGCAAACCAGAAACCAACATTTTTTCAGTTTCTTTGTCAACGTACGAAACGAGGTTATTGGCGGCTTTGTATTCGGTTTGCGAACGGTCAAATTTTGCCGCTTCTTGTTTTATAAATCCTCCCGCTTGGCGGACAATTTCTATGGTTTGTAATGTAATATTTTCGAGGTTCATTACTCTAAATTTTCTAAGTTTTGTAGGTCATTCAAATCTTGGGGTCTCCCCAATGTTTTCTTGTTTTTTATCAATTCTCTCAAATTAATAAATTTGATTTTGACTCCTTGTACTTCCAACTCAATTTTGTTTTGATAACATTCTTCAAACGTCACCCCAACTGTAAAAGTCATTAAATCAATCCATCCATCGTATCGACTAAAAGACAAGTAGTTAGGCACTAAAGTAAAATCCGAAACTTCAAACTCTCCATTAGTAAATCCGTATTTTTCCAATGCCAATACAATTTTTTCTGCATTTTCAGGTGTAGGATTCACAAAAATATCAATATCTCCCGTCGTTCTCAAATACCCATGAGCTATAACAGCATGGCCACCTAGAACTACATACTCAACCTTTTCTTCGTTTAATAGGCGTACGAGATTTAAATATTCTGGTTCCATTATCTAATGGCGGATTTAAAGGATTAGCACTGTAAATTTCTTTGGCGTGAAGGATTAATTGCAAGGCCGCAGACAAACGTTCTTGTGGCGTTTTACTATGCCAATATCCCTTGTCATATTTAGGAATATTTTCTGGATTCTGTGATTTAAAAATTGCCATCTCTTAACGCTTTGTTTTAAGTAAAAAGAACAACCGATGGACAAGGCAGAAAATGAGTAACCAAGCCTCGACGGGCATCCCAACAAATGAGCCTTTGATAACGCTTCCTACTGCTACTACCAACAAGTAAAGCCCCACCAGTCCAAAACTGATTTGGAGGTATTTTACGACCCAATTCCGTTGTTGAACGCCACTAAAGAAAAAAGCCAAAGGCAAATGCAGCGGTAACATCCAGAGAATGTGCGGGTTCCAAGCCGTAACGCCGTGGTTGGTGGCGGTGGCTAATCCAAATAAAACCCATCCCATGAGTCCAACAATCGTAAAAAGTATTTTATCAAAAGTATAGCCAATCTTTACCTGTTGTTGTTGTCGGCGGGTATGCCAAATGGTGCCTAATACCAACAAAATCAACAAAAACAGCGGACTAAGGTACCAAGGTTGCGACCGCTGGGCCATGTGCGAGAAATTGGTCACCACCAAAGGCTGCGTTGCACTGACGAGCGGCTTGCCTCCTACTTTGGCTTTGTCGAAATGGTGCATCAAATTGTACGGCAAGTACATTTCCTGCATGGGCGTAGCTACATCGTCAGAAGGAAGCCCTAGGGCTAAATTCATTAAGAAACGTTCCCAAGGTTTTTCCACCAAATAGTCGTTCATCCATTCCCGAAAACTCTTAGCTTCTCCTTCGATGGGTTGGTTATAATAGACCAAACTATCGCCGCAAGCCGCCGTGAGCGCGTCGCGCAAGCGCGTGGAACAGTTGTCAAAAAAGAAACGGTATTGGTATTCACGGTTTTGGGGCAAGGCGTTATTTTCGAGAAAATCGTACAAACGCTGTTTTTGCATTTGCGAGAGGTTCAGCACTTGTTCGGTCATGTCCCTGCGCTCGGCTTCGTAATGCGGCACAACGTACTCCATCGGAATCACCGAAAGAGTATATGGCAACGTACCTTGCACAAACTTCACCAAAAAGTTACCCGTTTGAAAAGTGAAAGTCCCGTAATTGTAGTTTTTGTTGATACCATTGGCTGGGTCTGACACCCACAACGAACTATGCCCAAAACCACTTCCTTCAAACACACTGTTACCAGGGGCAATGGTCACCAAGCTGATTTTGGCATCTGTGGTAAGGGTTTGAGCAGTGAGGGAAGAAACAAACAGCAGGGAGAGGAATGGCGCTAGATACCTCCTTCGTCGGTATGACAAAACAAGTAATTCCCGAACAGAAAACCCCAAACTGGAAACTGGAAACTGGATACCTCCTTCGTCGGTATGACAAAAGGGTTTGTCGGTATGATAAAAACTAGAAACCCCAAACTGGAAACTCCAAACAGGAAACAGGAAACCTCTACTTCCCAGCAATGACAATAACGATTTCACCTTTGATTGTTTTTTCGGTAAAGTAAGCAATTATTTCTGTTAATGTTCCTCGGACTGTTTCCTCAAACATTTTTGTCAATTCTCTCGAAACCGACGCCTGACGGTCGCCCCCAAAATACTCCGCAAATTGTTCCAACGATTTCAAAAGTCGATGCGGTGATTCGTAGAAAATCATCGTTCGTTCTTCTTCTTTGAGTTCAGTCAAGCGCGTTTGTCGGCCTTTTTTGTGGGGTAAAAACCCCTCAAAAGTAAAACGGTCAGAAGGTAGTCCCGAATTGACCAAGGCAGGAACAAAAGCCGTCGGGCCAGGGAGGCATTCAATTTCAACGCCGCTTTTCAAACATTCGCGTACCAACAAAAATCCTGGATCTGATACCGCAGGCGTTCCCGCATCCGACACCAAGGCCATACTTTCCCCTTTCAAGATTCGGGCGATGATTTTTTGAACAGTTTGGTGCTCATTATGGATATGGTAGCTCTGCATGGGTTTTGAAATCCCGAGGTGTTTGAGCAGGTTTCCCGAGGTGCGCGTGTCTTCTGCCAATACCACATCCACGCTTTTGAGGACATTAATGGCGCGCAGGGTGATGTCTTCTAGGTTGCCAATGGGCGTGGGTACAAGATATAATTTCGGACTTACCATAAATGAAGTTCAAATACTAAGATTCAACTATTTCACATAAACAACTTTCTCACGTTTTTCTACCAGTTTTCCAAAGGTTTGTAGTTCAAAGCCACCTTCTTCCATCAACGCCTCAAACTCCTCTTGGGTATCCGCTTCTACCGCAATTAGCAATCCGCCGCTGGTTTGAGGATCTGCCAAAATGAACTTTTGCAATTCGGATACCTCTCCTATTTTATGGCCGTAGCTATCCCAATTCCTAACCGTACCGCCTGGAAACGACTTTTGGGCCAAATAATCTTCAATAAAAGGCAATTTGGGTACTTTGTCAAAATCAATTTCAGCACTCAGCCCACTTCCTTCGGCCATTTCAATCAAATGCCCTAGCAATCCAAAACCCGTTACGTCGGTCAAGGCGGTCACGTAGGGTAACGTACCCAACACTGCCCCGATTTGGTTGAGTTGCATCATTTGCTGAGGTGCAATATCGGCGTGTTCGTCCTTGAGAATCCCTTTTTTTTGCGCCGTTGTCAGAATACCCACGCCTAGTTTTTTGGTCAAATACAACAGACAGCCCTCGGTGGCGGTATCATTTTTCTTGAGGTTGGGAATCGCTACTTTTCCCGTTACGGCCAAACCAAAAATGGGTTCGGGGCTGTCGATGCTATGCCCACCAGCCAACGGAATACCTGCTTCCGCACAAATCGACCGACTTCCTTCTATTACCTGCGCTGCCACTTCGGGGGGAAGTTTGTCAATAGGCCAACCCAAAATAGCAATGGCCAAAAGCGGCATTCCACCCATGGCATAGACATCCGAAATGGCATTGGCCGAAGCAATTCGACCAAAATCAAAGGCGTCATCGACGATGGGCATAAAAAAATCGGTCGTACTAATAATCGCTTCCCCATTTCCTAAATCCATCACTGCGGCATCATCGCGGGAAGCGTTTCCTACCAGCAGCCCCCCAGCCCGCGCGGCGTACCGTCCCAATGGGGGAGCTAAAGTAACTCCCCCATTGGGACGGTACGCCGCGCGGGCTGGGGGGCTGAGTATCACATCCAACACTTTAGGGGATATTTTACAGCCGCAGCCAGCTCCGTGGCTGTATTGGGTCAACTTGTACGATTTTAAGTCAGTTGTCATCAGTGATTCAAATCTTCGGTCTAAAAGAAGTGCAAGTAAACATTTTTTACGTGACACTGTTGTATGTTCAAACAATTAGGTTTAGAAATAAACAGAAGGTAACAATTTTTTAACCTACTTTTTTTGAAATTTTGAGCTAAAAAATTGTTTTATTCCAATAAATCAAGCAGTTCCCAATGTTAAGTTGGTATTATATTAAGAATGGGCTTTTGTTTGTCAACCAATTTTCTTGTTTCTTTGCACCGCATTTCATTGCTTATCAGCAATTAAAAACCAAATCATAATTCTAACCAACTTCCCAAATTGTATGAACTTTCAATTTCTACGAAAGAGCAAAGCAGTAATTGGACTTTTCGCAGTCATTGCCGCTGTTTTTATGGGTTTATCTTCCGCCAACGCACAGGTGACGGCCTCTTCAATCAGAGGTGTTGTCAAAGACACTAAAGGCGCTGAGTTGCCAGGTGCTACTGTCGTGGCTATCCACACACCATCAGGTTCTAAATACGGAACTGTTACCAACGACAAAGGACGTTTCGTGCTTCCTTCAGTTCGTGTAGGTGGTCCGTACAAAGTTGTTGTCACATTTGTCGGTTTCAAAGAGCAATCTAAAGACGATATCTACGCCAACTTAGGAGCCTCTGCCGATGCAAACTTCAGCTTGGTTGAAGACGGAAAAGAACTCCAAGAAGTAGTAGTAACAAGCGGTCGTTCGGACATCTTCTCATCTGGCCGTACGGGTGCTGCCACGACGTTGGGTTTGAATGCTGTTAACAGTTTGCCAACCATCGGTCGTACCATCGACGATATTACAAAATACAACGCTTACAGCAACGGCCGCTCATTTGGTGGTCAAGATAGCCGTTTGAACAACTTTACCATCGACGGTTCGGTGTTCAACAACGGTTTCGGTCTGGGTTCTTCATCACAAGCAGGTGGTCGTACAGGAACAACAGCCGTTTCTTTGGACGCGATTGAGCAGGTTCAAATCAACATCGCTCCTTTCGACGTTCGTCAGTCAGGTTTTGCAGGCGCGGGTATCAACGCCGTAACTCGCTCTGGGACAAACGAAGTAACAGGTTCTGCCTACTATTTGACAAGAGGTAGCAGCCTCGTTGGTAAAAAAGCAGACGGACAGTCACTTCCAACCATCAACATCAACGAAAAAACGTTCGGTTTCCGCATTGGTGCTCCTATCATCAAAGACAAACTTTTTATCTTTGCTAACTTCGAGAACTTCGTAAGCTCAACGCCAGCATTGACATGGGTTGCCAACCGTTCTGGTGCCACTGGTAACGTATCTCGCGTAACAGCAGATGACTTAAACGACCTTGCCAACTTCATGAAGACCAACTTCAACTATGAATCGGGTGCGATTGATAACTTCAACAATGATGTAACCAGCAGAAAAGGACTTGTTCGTCTTGACTACAACATCAATAACAACCACAAATTGTCGGTTCGTTATTCACACCACAACTCATTATCTGGCTCTATCATCAGTAACAGTAACAGTAGTAACACGGCAGGTAACGGTAACCGCGCCAACTCAGCATTGGCACTTTCCCCAGAAAACACAGGTTACTTGATTGCTGATAACACTCGTTCGTTTGTAGCTGAATTGAACTCTAACTTCGGTGGTAAATTTGCCAACAACTTCATCGCTACTTACAACAAGCAAATCGAAGATCGTCAGTACAAAAATGACATTTTCCCAACGATTGACATCTTAAAAGACGGTAGTACTTATACTTCAACAGGTTTCGACCCATTTACGCCTAATAACAAGCTGAACTACTCAACGTTGAACTTTACCAACAACTTGAGCTACTTCGCTGGTAAGCACACCATCACTTTAGGTCTTTCGTACGAACACTTCACATCAAACAACGTGTTCTTCCCTTCATCAAACGGGGTATGGGTGTTTAACTCAATTGCAGATTTCAAAACGGCAGCCTTGGCTTTCAAAGCAAATCCAAGTTTAGCAACTTCTCCTGTTCCAGTAGCACGTTTTAACTACCGCTATTCGCTCTTGCCAGACGGTGCAGAACCATTGCAGACATTGAAACAATCGACGTATGCCGCTTACATTCAAGATGAATTCCAAGTAAGCGACAAGTTCAAATTGACAGGTGGGGTTCGTTTCGACTTGTTTGATTACAATGATGACTTGGCCAAAGACTTTAACAACCCAGTAGTAGCTGGTTTGACTTACAAAGACGAAAACGGACAAGACCTTAAAGTAAGCACTGGCGCTTTCCCAAGCAACAAATTGTTGGTTTCTCCTCGTCTTGGTTTTAACTACGACGTAAAAGGGGACAGAACGACGCAGGTACGTGGAGGAACAGGTATTTTTGTATCTCGTATCCCACAAGTATTGGTATCTAACCAATTGGGCAACAACGGGGTAAACACAGCCGTTCTTAACTTCACTAACACTACGGCCTATCCTTTCACAACCGATCCAAGCCGCTACAAGCCTGCTACTACTGACATCACGAAGTTGCCTGCTTACGTAATCAATGCTTCGGTGGACGGTTTGAAAAACCCAGTGATTTGGAAAACAAACTTGGCGATTGACCAAAAACTTCCTTTCGGTTTAATTGCTACTGTAGAAGGTATTTACAACAAAAACGTACAAGCACTTCGTTACATCGATGCTAACTTGAAAGGCCCAAGCACTACCTTCACTGGCCCAGATACCCGTGGTCGTTTCCCTGCGTCAGGCTTATCGGGTGCTGCGGTGAACCCAGCTCGTTTTATCAACGCTGCTAACACTAACGCCTTCATTTTGACGAATACGAAAGAAGGATATTCTTACTCATTGACAGGTAAATTGGAAAAAACAGCTACGAAAGGTCTGAGCGGTATGTTGGGTTACACCTACGCAAAAGCAAAAGACATTCAGTCGGTGGCAAGTACCGTATTGGCTAACATTCCAACAGTAGCTGGTCAAAACTATTTGACGCCATCATGGTCTGACAACGACCTTCGTCACCGTATCGTAGGTTATTTGAACTACCGTATCAACTACGGTGGCAAATTGGGTGGTTCTACCATGTTCACATTGGGTATGGTTTCTAACAGCGGTTTCAAGGTATCTTATACTTCTGGTAGCGATATCAACGGTGACGGCCAGAACAACGACCTTATCTTCGTTCCTAACAAAGGTTCTGATTTGACTTTCACATCGCTTACTTCAGGTGGTAAAACATTTACGCCAGAACAACAAGCAGCGGCTTTTGACACATACATCGCAGAACACCCTTACTTGAGTACTCGTCGTGGTCAATATGCAGAACGTAACGGTGCTGCTGTGCCTTGGTTGACTCGTTTCGACTTCACAGTTGAGCAAGATTTCAACATCTCTGTAGGTTCAAAAGGCAAGAAAAATATCCTTCGTTTCCGTTTTGACCTTCTTAACGCAGGTAACTTGCTTAACAACAAGTGGGGTGTAGCTTACACAACTACTGGTACAAACCCATTGACAATGGCAAGCGTAAACGCTCAAGGTGTTCCAGTATATCGTATGGCAACGCAAGTTGTTAACGGTGAAACAATCTTGTTGAAAGATGCTTTCGTGAAAAGTATCAACGTAAACAACGTATGGCAAGGCCAATTCGGTATCCGCTATATCTTCAACTAATCGGTTGATTCTCATACCAAAAAATCCCGCACTTAGGTGCGGGATTTTTTGTTTTTACCCCTCTCCTCACCCGTTAAAACTTGTTGGTAAAATTGTATTGAATAAGAAAAGCGCTAACTTTTACATTTTACATTTTTCAGTTTAAAATTTTTCGGTTTACTTAGTGTCTCATTTCTTTGAACGTTTGCCAAGCAAAGCTTTAAACCACCAAAAACTTCCTATTACCATGTCGCAAAAGCGCGTACTTATTGCCGAAGACAGTTCTGTAATCCAAAACCTAGCAAAGAAAATTTTGGAGTTCCAAAACTTCGAAATTACTGCCGTCAAAAATGGCGAGCAAGTGCTACAGATTCTGGATAAAGAAGATTTTGAGATTATTTTGCTCGACATTAACATGCCTATCATGGATGGTATGGAATGTGTAAAGGCAATTCGGGGACTAGCCAACAAAGCTAAAGCTCAACTTCCAGTGGTAGCTATTACTGGAAACGCTAAAAACTACTCTGAAGAAGATTTTACTACCGCAGGATTCAACGATGTACTCGTAAAACCGCTCAATTTTGACCGCCTCGTTGAAATTGTTAATGAACTGACTGCCGCAGAATAATAACGAACGATGGGGATGTGTAAAAGCATTTTTACGCATCCCCACTATTTTATAACGAATGGTCATTACGCTCCTTGGGACAGGGACATCTTCGGGAATTCCATTGATTGGTTGTCGTTGTGACGTTTGTCGGTCGTTGGACTACCGCGACAAACGCCTACGGGTGTCTGTCTATGTCGAAACACAAGGCAAGTGTTTTGTAATCGACACAGGCCCCGACTTCCGTCAGCAAATGCTGCGTGAAGACATTACCCAACTGGATGCTGTCATTTTTACGCACCAGCACAAAGACCATACCGCGGGCTTAGACGATGTCCGTGCCTTTAATTTTCTTCAAAACAAAGACATGCCCGTCTATGGGCGTTTGCAGGTCTTAGAACAGCTAAAACGCGAGTTTGAATACGTATTTGCCGACTACCGCTACCCAGGTATTCCACGACTTCAGCTCCACGAAATTACCAATACCCCTTTTGACGTCTTGGGAGTTACGTTTACCCCCATCGACGTACTTCACCATCGCTTGCCCGTTTTTGGCTTCCGCATTGGCAATTTTGCCTATCTAACCGACGTTAATCATATTCCCGAAGCAGAACTGGCGAAACTTCAAAACCTTGATGTTCTGATTTTAGGAGCCTTGCAGCGCGAAACGCACATTTCGCATTTTAATTTGCAACAAGCCATTGATGTTGTGTCAATTTTAAAGCCCAAAGTGACCTATTTTACCCATCTGAGTCATAAAATGGGCCGCCATGCCGAAGTAGAAAAAGAATTACCCGCCCACATTAGGTTGGGATTCGATGGGCTAAAAATTAAGCTCGAAGACTAATTTTTAGTGATTTTTTCTATCAAAATTTTTGGCGTAAATTTTGCACCAAAATAGCAGTGTAGCCCTACTTTACTTTTATCACTAGATTCAGATGTACGCAAAACTCAGCCACGGAATTTTCATCATGTTGATTGCCTTTGTGTCAACCGCTCAGGCACAACACCTTCACCGCAAAGGATCATTAGGAATTGACTACGTCGAAGCACCAGATTCACTCCTCAATGCCCTCAAAATAGAGGAAGCGCATTGTATTTGGGTAAAAAGCGTTCATCCAGAATCAACAGCCGCACAGTTGGGTATCCGTCCTGACGATATTTTAGTATCAATCAACGAAACAGACTCCCTCTATCTTTTTGACTTCCATAACCTCGAACAACAGCTCAAAGAGAACGACCCTATTTCCATTACCTATCTCCGTAAAAACCGCAAAACGCGCGCTGTGGGCATCGTCAAACCTGCCCCCCGCGAACACTCGGCAGGCGAAGTATTTTATGATGAAGTGCCGTACCAACGTGGGTATTTGCGCACCATCGTACACCGCCCCGCCAACACCGACAAAGTTCCTGCCGTTTTTTATATCCAAGATTTTGATTGTGGTTCCATTGATTTTTCAAAGGATAGCCTCTCTCCTACCAAACAATTGGTGGATGGCTGGGTGAAAGCAGGTTATGCCGTAGTGCGGGTCGAAAAGCCTGGTGTAGGCGAAAGTGCGGGCACCAAAGACTGTGCAAGGCTAGATTACCAAGAAGAACTCGCGGCTTTTCAGAATGCGTTTCGTTTTACCCAAAAACTCCCCTTTGTTGACAGTTCCAAGGTTTTTATTTTTGGACATTCAATCGGCGGAACGGCCGTCCCTATTGTCGCACTGAAAGCGCGGCTCAAGCCACGTGGCGTGATGGTGTATGGTACGGTAGTAAAACCTTGGTTTGAGCACATGCTTGATGTGTTTCGCAAGCAACCCCTTCTCTACAAAGAATCCCTTTTGCCTTCAGATGTCAATGCCCGCATGATGACACCGCTCTTGTATGAATGGCTAGTGCAAGGCCGTAGTGCCACCGATTTGCTCAGTGTCCCCGATTTTGAAGCCATACTCACCTCCAAAGAAAACCCGCTCGGTTATCGTAGAGGGACATTTTGGGGACGTTCGGCGGGATACTTTGCCGATTTAAACCGCATCAATCTTCTACAAACGTGGGCACAAGCCAATGTCCCGACCTTGGCCATCTACGGAGAATTCGACAGCCAAGCGATTAGTCCAGAAGCAGCGCAGCAGATTGCCCAAATCGTCAATGAGTCGTTGCCTAACAAAGGCACATATAAATTACTGAGAAATGCCGACCACTTTATGGCAAGGGTAAATTCATTTACAGAATATAAACAGCTCCAACAAAAAGGGAAATACAAAGATTTTGCTTCTCACAATTTCAACGCTGCTATTATCGAAATGACCGTCAACTGGATGCAACAGCAGTAAAAAACCCATTAAGTTATGGGTTTCTTACTGCTGTATTTAATCCATGTCCACTTCTAGGCCCAGAAAGCAATCCACCACGTAGCGAATTGAACTGAAAGAGTTGACGAGGGCTTGCCGCGCTTCCGCTTCGGTCATCCATACAATCTGCTCAATTCCTTCCTCGTGTTGCGGTGCCATTTTTTTATCATTGACGTTGCGCATCAAGTACCACTTTGTACGTTTGAGGTATTTTTGATTGTTTTGGCTGTAGGTGTGCCAAGTAGTACAAATTTTTTCAACCAATTCGGCTTTCACGCCCGTTTCTTCTTCTACCTCCCGCAAAGCCGCTTTTTTGGACTTTTCATCCTCGTCCAGCTTTCCTTTTGGTAGGTCCCAACAACCACGCCGAAACATCATCAAAAACTGCTCGCCTTTGGTCACTACCCCACCCGCAGCTTTTACGACCGTAAACATCTTTTTGAGACGCTTTTCTACGGCCTCTTTATCTTTTGGCACCAAATAAACCGACTGTAAATCAGGCAAATCAAAGTTGTTCAAAAAATGAAACAACTTTTCAACCGTGATGGGAGTGGCGTTTAAAATCAGCAAATGGCCGCGCAAACTAGCCACTTTCAACATCTCTAGGTTAGCATCCACTACCTTGTCAAAAGTGCTTCTATCGGGAAGCTTTTGGGCAGCCTTTTCGCTTAAAATTCGGATAGGTCGGTCTTTGATAAAAATAATCATTCTGCTATGGAAAGTAAAACTTGACAAAATTAGCAAATGCGATTGTTTTGGATAGCAAATAGTTTTGATAATTTTGCAATTGTACCAACCATCCCCCCTTCGTGGAACTACTTGTAATCGTTCTACTCGTTCTCATTAACGGAATTTTCTCCATGTCGGAAATCGCGCTTGTCTCATCGCGAAAGTCGAAATTGGAAACCGCGGCCCGCAGTGGTGACCGTCAAGCCCAACACGCGCTTGAACTTGCCAACTCTCCCAATCGCTTCTTATCCACAGTCCAGATTGGTATCACGCTCATCGGTATCCTCAACGGGGTATTCAGTGGCGAACGCATTACAAATGATTTTCAAACGTACATCGAACAGTTTGAGTTGCTTAAACCCTACGCCCACAGCATTGCCGTTGGGGGTGTTGTCCTTTTTGTCACCTATCTCTCGTTGGTACTTGGGGAACTTGTTCCCAAACGAATCGGGATGGCCAACCCCGAAGGTATTGCCAAGTTTATGGCAGCACCGATGAACTGGCTTTCTACCCTTACGGCCCCGTTTATTTGGTTGTTGGCAAAATCGAGCGATTTGATCATGAAATTGCTGCGCATTACGCCACAAAACCAAGCAATCACGGAGGAAGAAATTAAAACCATTATCCAAGAAGGAACCACGGGAGGTGCCATTGATGAAATCGAGCAAGAAATTGTTGAAAATGTATTTCACCTCGGCGATCGCAAAATTGTTTCATTGATGACCAATCGCCAAGAAGTGACTTGGCTAGATGCCGCCGATGAACCCGACGTGAATAGGGCAAAAATCTTAGAATCCAAACATTCGGTATATCCCCTTTGTAATGACGGAATCGACAATATTGTTGGTTTAATTTATGTCAAAGACTTGCTTGGCGAAGACCTCGATGGTCAACTTCGACGGTTGGAGACGTTGGCGAGAGAAACCTTATACATTCCCGAAAATATAAAAGCGTACCAAGCTTTAGAAAAATTTAAGGAGCGGCGCGTGCATTTTGGCATCATCGTCGATGAATATGGCGCCATGCAAGGCATTGCCACCCTCAACGACATTATGGACGTTCTGGTGGGTGATTTGTCAGAAACGAATGAGTTTAACTACGACATCGTTGAGCGCGAAGACGGTAGCTTTTTGGTGGATGCACAGCTTCCGTGGGAAGACTTCCTCGACCACTTTGACATTGTGGTCGAAGACAACAAAGAATTGACTGGGTTTAATACCCTCGGCGGGTTTGCCTTGCACATTATCAAGGATATTCCTACCACTGGTGAATATTTTACCTGGCAGGAATATCGCTTTGAAATCATCGACATGGATAAAAGTCGCATTGACAAAATTCTGGTACAACGCACCCCTGACGAAGGTATTCTTTAAAAACTGCAAACTTTTGCAATGTTTTTTAGATGAGTTCAATACCTTGCTGCCGAAACGCATTTAAAGTAACGTCAGAAGGCTTTAAACTTGTTATCAAAATATCAATATCTTGTAAGTCGCATACTTTATAGGTTTCTACCGTATGCAGCTTTTCAGTAATGGCGCAAATAGCTACTTTTTTGGCTGCTTGCGCCATTTTCTGTTTCAAAACCGACTCTTCATAATGGCGTAGCGTAACGCCCACTTCAGGGTCTAGTCCATTAAAACCCATCAAGTACAAATCCACCCGAATATGCTCAAGTTGCTTCATTACTTGGTTTCCAATCGTGATTTGATAGCGTTTATGGTATGTGCCCCCCAGTAAAATGGTTTCGATTTTGGGATGTTCATTCAACACCGCAGCCAAGGGTAAGCTATTCGTAATCACTGTCATTTCCAGATTTTTAGGAAACTGCTCCGCAATATGGAAATTGGTTGTACCACCGTCCATGAGTATTGTCTGGTGATTGTAAAAAAGCTTTTGGGCTTTTCGGGTCAGCATCACTACCTCTTGCTGGTCGGCGCTAGAGTTGTGCGTATTTTTAAACGATAAATACGAGTTGGCCACCGCACCTCCGTGGACTTTCTTTAAAAGTCCTTTATCTTCTAACTCAATAACATCGCGGCGAATGCTATCGTAGGAGACATTCAACAATTGGCTCAACTCCAACAAATTGATTTTTTGGTCACGATTGAGCTTCTCAATAATGAGCCGTTGGCGTTCTTCTTTAATCATAGGTTAACGTGTCTGACAGGTATCCAAGTATCGTTTGCAAAGTATTGAAAATTCTTTGCAAAAAAATGCAAAAAAAAGTTGCATTGAAATAAAAAGTTTGCATATTTTTGCATTGTTGATTCAATCACAACTTGACCTATGATGAAAAAACCTCGCGCTACCTTAGGGGTTTGTGTAGCTGCGAGGTTTTACAAAAATCTGTTTTAAAATGATGTGGATAGGAACGTCAGACCCAGCTGTTTCGGCTGGGTTTGTGTTTTTATCTACAATTCACGAATACGGACATTGCGGTACCATACTTTGTCGCCGTGGTCTTGCAATGCAATCTTGCCTTTTGCAAACTTTCCAAATCCTTCCCAAGTCTTAAATTTACTGTTAGCAACCAAGGCATCCCATCCTTCGCCTTTGGTTGGGAATGTCACCATTTGTTTTCCATTCAACCAAAACGTGCCTTGTCCGTTTGAAATGACCATTTTAGCCTTGTTCCACTCTCCTGCTGGCTTCACGGCCGTCAGGTCTGCGGGTGGAATCATGTCATACAATGAACCTGCTTTGTGATTGCCATTTTTACCAGCAAACGAATCTGGGTGTTTGGCATCGTCCAATACTTGCATTTCTGGCCCTGTGCTGTAAGGACAGCAGTATTTCTTATCTTCTACCACACCCCACATAACGCCGCTATTGCCTTTTTCGGCGATTTTCCACTCCATTTCCAACTCAAAATTTTCGAACTCCTGGTCAGTTACTAAGTCACCACCGCCTCTGGCAGTAAGGGTCATTGCGCCATCTTCTACCTTCCATTTATCCGACACGGGCTGACCTTGCTTGTTAAAGTTGTGCCAACCGCTGAAATCTTTACCATTGAAAAGCTTTTGCCATTTTCCTTTTTTTTGCACAAATCCGCAGGTCAAAATAAGCGCTGCTGCTGCAAAAACGAGTGTGAATTTTAATTTTGTCATGATACTAAAAGTGATAAATTAAGAGAAACAAAAAATGAGTAGTCTTGGTTAAGACCACTCATAAAAAGGAATCTGTGCGACACCTATACTTATTTTACTTTATTTTTTAGCAGCTTGTAGCGCCATGCTGTACTTACATTTTACCTTAATTACCTGCGCGATTTTCACAAAAACCATCTTTGGCACCTCTATATTGTGATCTACCAAGGCAACATCAAACTCAGAATTAATGGAGATTGTTCCCTCAGCAACAGTGAGTTTTCCCTTGAGGGTACGGGGTTTTGTTACTCCATGAATCGTTAAATCGCCCGTGGCAGAGACGTCGTAAGTACCGTTTTTAGTATAATCAATTTTTTCTACCAACTTTCCTTTAAAAACGGCTTTGGGATACTTGTCCGAATCCATGTAGTTTTCGTTGAAATGCTCCTGCATCAACTTATTGGGAAAATCGAACTGCTTCATCACCATTTGCACCGCTACGTCTCCCGTTGCGGTATTGATGATACTTACACTGTTCTTATTCACTGCCGAAATGTCCTCGACGGGGGTTTCTGAGAAGAAAGTGGTTTCTCCCTTATTGGTCAGATATATCCCTTGGGCTTGCAGCGAACCCGCAAGGAGCAGGCAGCCCAAGAAAAGTTTGATGCGTGTTTTCATAGCCATTCAAATAGGTTTGAGATGATTTTTTCTTTTATTTCATCGTATTTTTAGCTCTTTTGTCAAAGCTAAACGTGCGCGAGACGTTGAATCCGTAGCGAATATCGCCTTTGCCCCAACTCCCTGCCGTATCTCCAATAAATTGTTTCTCGACCATGCCTGATGAATTGGTGAAGTGAAGTTGGAAAACGTGCCCGCCCGTTTCGATGTCAAAGCCAATCGCCAACGAGTTATTGTACTTATCGCCAAGGTCATTGATAATATCTTGATCACGGAAAGCCCAGTAGTATTCGGCATTCAACGAGACGCGCTTGCTGACTTTCATTCGTCCTCCAAAACCAAGGGCAAACAACGCGCGTTCTTGCGCGGCCGTAGCCACTCGATTGCGGTACAATAACGTCGGGTTCAATTGCAGCGATAACTTATCGTTAAATTTCCGCGCAATCAACAATTGCGTACAGTACGAAGTTTTGTCTTGGGTAGAAAGCGTCTTATCTTGGGTTTCGATGACTGCGCTCACCAAACCTGTGATGGACACGGGGATATTTTTTGTTCCACTTGCCTGCCGCAACAACTTGGCTTTCCCAAAAAAATCGTAGGTTTTTTGGACACTGCTACGCCCAACTCCAACCATTATGTTGTCGGTCAGGCCGTATTCAAACCCCAAACGGACAGTAGAATAATCAAGCCCAAACAAATTATAGGCACCAGAATTGAGGCGGTCGAAACGGTGGTGAATCAAAAAATCAAGGTGGTTTTTCTTCACCGTTTCAACCGAATGCCCATTGATAATCCGTGTCCCTTTGAAGGTCGCAGAGGTATAGTCGGTTGTTTTTGGAGTTTCTTGCTCCAGCAATTTTGTCAAGTCATCCTGGGCATTTGCCTTGACCATACCTATCACTAGCCACAACAGGGCTATTTTAGCAACTACTTTCATATTTTGGGAAAATCAAATGTGTAACAAGCTTTTTATTAATTGAGGAACTTCGGCAATTAGGCACTTACCGTGAGTGTATTTCCGTTGGCACTTAGTTGGGCTTTATATACTGTCAGGGCTTTGGTGGCGGGGCCTACTTCAACTGCACCAGCTGTACTAAATTCTGAGCCGTGGTTACTGCAATAAAAATCATTTTGTGCAGGGCGGTAGTCAATGGTAGTACCTTCGTGGGTACACGTTTTTGCAAGGGCAACGATAGTACCTTTGGCATTGGCCACAATTACACTACCAACAATCACAAATTTCCCCTCTGTTTTCAAGGTCGAATACGTACTTGCAGTTAAATCAAGGGTAAAACTAATCGCTCCTTTGCTCAAATCTGCATTGCCAGTCAAGCCTGTCGTACCTGTATTTGTCCCCCCCGTGTTTGAGCCCGTTCCAGAGGTATTTGGGTCAACAGTCCCGCTTGAGCAAGCCGTCATAGTAGTTCCCATGCAATAAAATGCCATTAACGCACTGCTACTAAGCCCTAAATTGCGCAAAAATTGTCCTCGTTTCATGGTTTGATTTTTCATGTTAAAAGAAAGATGGATTGTTGGTTAAAAACTCCTTTTGAACCTATTTACGAGTCTCCCACCGATATGGTTGCGTGAATGGCACTTTTTTTTATGCCTTGTAACAAAAGAGAAGCAATTAGAACAACGAGCCTTGGATTACTTTAGGCTGAATACGAGGAGCTAAGAGCGAAAAGTGGCAGTGTTTATTTATTTGTTCAATCCAATAACTAGATAGCTCTGGCGCATTCAGATTTTCGCCACAGTGAACAAAAATATAGGCAGTTGATAGCCCCGTTTCAAACCAACTTTTTAAACGTTGTACCCATTCGTCCACCCTGCTGTAGTCGGTAGGATGAAGTTCGTTGCCTACAAAACGGAGCGTAACCGTTGAATTTGAAAGTCCCATGTGAACCACATCACGGCGGCCTGCCACATCCGACATGACCGTGCCCACGCCCAACTCGTGCAGCATCTGCAAGGTTTCCTGCCAAATCATTGGTTGCGCAAACCAGTCGGGGTGACGAAATTCAACCGCTATGGGAAATTGAGGGGGAAGTTGTTTTAAAAAAGTCGATAAAACCTTGGATTGGCGCGCGTCAAAATACGGCCCTAATTGAAGAAAAGTCGTGCCAAGGTTAGCTTCTAAGCCCAACACCGACTTAGTAAATGCGTCGCTTAAAGGTTCACAACCGCGCAATTGGCGGTCGTGGCTTATTTCTTGGGGCCATTTGGGGCAAAACTTAAAATGGGCAGGCACCGACTCTTTCCACCGCTGAATGGTGGACTCCGACGGAATTTGGTAATGGGTTACGTTTAATTCAATCGTATTAAACTGACGACTGTAGTGGTAAAGGAAATCTTTTTCTTTGGCCGTAGTGGGATAAATTTTCCCCACCCATTCTTTATTAGCCCAAATGGGTGGCCCGACATACACTTGCTTTGCTCCCTGAGCGGTTGCTGTGAGTACTGTTTTATTGAAAGCAGGGTCGTTTGGTAAGGTAAAATCGACCCCTGAAATGTCGGTTAGTTTGCCAAAATCCATCTAAAATTTTTACTTTACCCGCTCGTCGTTGGTATAGACCCCAACCTCTTTGCGTCCATTACGGTGATAAAATGCGCCTTGTCCGTTGCGTTTTCCGTTGGCAAAGATACCCACAAATCGATCACCATCCACGTAATAATAAGTACCTTTTCCATTGGGCAAATTATTTTGGAAAATTCCGACGTACTTATCGCCATTGGGAAAATAATAAGCGCCGTAGCCCGCACGTTGATCGGCTTGGAAATCACCTTTGTACTTCATTTTTCCGTCGGGATAATATTGAACGCCAATGCCATGACGACGTCCCATCCGAAAATCTCCTTCGTATCGCTCGCCGCTTTCGTGTATGTAAATGCCGTAACCATTTTCACAATTTCCCGCAGTACACCCTACCTTTTCGTCTTCTTCTTCCTCTTCGTCATCGTCGGAAGCAGGAAACGAACCCGTGCTTGTGGAGGCGACAGTTACTGGAATTTTACTTTGATTTTTGGCCGTTAGAGGTGCTTCTGATTTCGACGGTGTGGTGGCCGTCGTTAGCCCTGCGGCATCCATCCAGCCTTGCCGAATGGCGTCAATGCGGTATGTTTTGGCAGGATGAGAATAGGTGGCTTTGTCGTCGCCCAAGGTTTTGATGGCCACCAGCGACTCTTCTAAGGAAGCCCCAAGGCGCTGCATTACAAAACCTGAAAAACGGTCGGCTTCTAACTCTTTTTGCGGACGTGCCCCTTTCCCGTCAATGGTGTGGCCTTGCAAATGATGCCCAATTTCGTGGGCTACAATACTGATGGCCGACCAGTCGGTGTGGGTTACGTTTTCAACCCGCTTCATAAACGCACCGTCATAAACGATGTAGCGTTGCCCATCCACCACCGTTGCAAAGCAGTTTTCGGTGTTGGGACACTCGACCACGATAAAGTTTCGCAACAAGCCCACTTGCTTTAAGATTCGGTCCACGACCGCTTCGGCATGTTGGTTGGAGCGAAAGCTCAGGTAGTTACAAATGTCTTTGGGGGATTGGAGTTGTTTGAATCCAAAATAATGACAAACGAAGGCATCGTCCTCGGAGTTGTCAGTTTTTTGGGTTGCCGCAGGGGTTTGGGCAAACGAATAACTTGAAAGAGCTGTTAATAGGCAGATTAGGCGTTTCATAAGTGGTCGCAGTCAGGAATCGCATTATTGAAAAAACGTTGGGTAGGTTCAAAAATTACATTCCCCTGAAAAAATAAAAACCTCTCCCAAAACTCAGGAGAGGCTTTTTGATTTTCTCAAAATAGGTCAAGTTACTTTGCAGCAGCCAATGTCAAGTCGATAGCGAAATCATCATAAATCGCTTTGTCACCGATGTTAGCAAAGAATGTTTTTGAGCCATAACGAATATCCCACTTTGTACGGTCAAGTGTGATTTTCGCCGTAGCGCTTACCCCTTTCGCATCTGCTTTCACTGTAGCTGGGAAAGTTACGCTTTGAGTAATTCCTTTGATTGTCAAATCGCCAGTGATGTTGATGTTTGCACCTGCTCCGTCCACTTTCTTGATGACAAATTTCGCTTTTGGATGCTTTTCTACCGAGAAGAAATCATCTGACTTTAAGTGACCAACCAATTTTGCGTTGTAACCTGCATCAGTCAAGTCATCACATTTGATGGTTGTCAAATCAATTTCAAAAGAACCACCAGTTACTTTAGCGCCGTCAACCAACAAAGAACCGTCAGCCAATGCTACTGTTCCGTAGTGCTCACCAGTTACTTTTTTAGCGTGCCATTTTACCACACTTTTCGACGCATCTACTTTGTAAGCAACTGCTTTTTTCGAGCTATTTTTTTCAGTAGCAGAAGCACCGCTAACGGCCAACAAACCAGCTACCAATACACTTGCAATCATTTTCATTGTTTTCATTGTACTTAATTGTAGTTAAAAAAATTAGTGTTTATTGTGAATTTTGAAAGTTTTAAACGTTAAAGATGTACTAAATTACAAACTAGGTTTATCGAATTAATAGGTTTTGACTTTACAACAGTCAAACGCGCAAAATTAGTTCGCATCAACCTATTCTTCGACAGATGGGCACTGGCCTTCTTCAGCAGCGGATGACCCCCGAAGACGATCAAGCAAATCGCTTAGTGTGCTTGCTTCTTCTTCGGTCAACCGCTTGAGCTGGCTTTCCCATTCTTCCTGCATGTTGTCCAGCTCCAACAAAATCGTTAGTCCTTCGTCAGTAACTACCACATCTACTGCTCGGCGGTCACTTGGGCATTCCGTACGGCGAACGTACCCTTTTGCCAGTAGCTTATCGACCAAGCGAGAAGCGTTCGACATTTTGTCAAGCATCCGCTCAATGATGTCATTCACTCGTACTGGCTTCGGATGTTGACCTCGCAATATGCGTAATACGTTGTACTGCTGAGGTGTCAAATCATAAGGCTTCAATAGACAAGCCTGACTATTTGATAACCAGTTTGTTGTATAAAGCAAGTTAATCGCGACTCGCTGATACGGGTTTTTAAACTTTGTTTGTTTGATGTCAGTTTCGATAGACATGGTACGTGTGTCATATTTGACGTTGCAAATATATGATGTATTTACATTATATGTCAATACATTTAATTTATTTTTTTAGAAAAATTTAAAACAAAAAACTCAACTCATTGATTATAAGAAACTTATGTTTTTGTGAAAATTTCAACTACTTACTTAAACTGAACGATTTCTGGTGCTGAGATGTCAAAATCTCTAAATCTTAACGGCGGAACACCATCAAAATTGGCCCGAAATGGCTGCCCAATGTCTGGGATTCCCGAATAAATACTCAACCGAACCTGAAAAGTGGTAAACGTCAAGTTTTCGTTTCGGAACCTAAATCCGAGTCCATAACCAGCAAAAGGTTTGTTTCGGAACAGATATTGTCCACTAAAGGCAGTCCATCCCAAATCGGCAAAAGTAAAAGGCGCTACCCGAAAACCCAAAAAATTGAGTGGACTAAAAAAAACCGTCTCCGCACCAATGACCAATTTTCGGGTACCGCGCAGCTCGTCGCTGGAAATGCCCTTAATACCTTCGTTGCCACTTATGTTAAAATATTCATTCGCAAACCGATTGAACCCCCAAGCGAATTTTAAGTTGATAAAATGCCGCGCGTACCACTCCCCTCCAAAGCGATGCAAAGGGGTAAAGTAATTGTTTTCGGTGCTAAAAACCCCTTGCTCAGTAGCCCCTTCTTTTATATAAGTACCAAGGTTGGTGAGGTTGTATAAGTACCCGATTTTAATGTAACGCGCCCTCGAATATTTTAACCCGATGTACTTTCGGTCGCCCAATTCGGCGGGGTCGCTGCCATAAACAAACGACACCAAATCTCCCACGGGCACGTCTTCCGTTCGGCCAAAACCATAAATGAGCAAATCGCGCTGGTATCGGCGGTTGGAGTACCCAATGCTCAACAAAGTTGGGCGGGTATTTTGGAAGAGCTGATTGGTGCTATCGGTCACGCTGCGGTCACGATTATAAAAAGATTGGCGTGTATGCCGCAAAGCCACCACAAACCGAGCCCGTTCACGCAGTTTATCATCTCCAAAAAATATACGAAAAGAGCGCCCCATCCACGCATCAAACAATACATACTGCGACCAGAAATAATTCCTAACGGAGCGCCCAGTCAGGGAATCGAGGGTAAATTCAAACAACCGACGATTGTAGTATCCTAATTCTATCGCTCCCGCATATTTCATTTGGGGGGTTAGGAAAGGACGATAGGCTTTAAAAGAAAGTTGTTTTTGGTCGCGTTGCACGTTGAGTATCCCCTCCCCCGCTACGAACGTTTTGCCAAAAGAAGGGATAAAATAGCGCCCTGCATATTCCAAACGCTGTCGTTCGTCGCGGCCATTGTAAGAAACCGTATTTTTGAACGACTGCCCCAAGCCGCGAAAATTCCGTTGTTCTATGCCAATCGTAAAATTGTCAAAATTTGAGGCCGACCCATCGGGCAGCAACGACCACAAATCTTGGGTATAAACGTGGACATCGACGGCATCTTTGGCATTACGAAAGGGTACAATGACAATGCGTGCGTCGTGGAAAATCCCCTGTTGACGCAAATAACGTTCATTGTCGCGCATTTTTTCGGGGTCAATCACGTCGCCTTCCTCAAAAAAAAGATAATTTCTTAAAATGGTTCGTTCGCGGGTACTTCGGTGCAATTTATTTCCTGTGCGTTCAGTCCAATTTCCTGGCACTTGTAAGGTATCATGCACACTGTAACCAAAAACATCTAAACTATGGATATAAATTTCGCGAATCCAACGGCCCGCAAACGGCAAGTGCGGATTTTGTTCCATTTGGGCCACTTGTCCCGAGTCAATGTGCCGATCAATATCTCGAAACAATACATTATAGAACGTCTTGGGAATCACCTTTTTAGCCGTTTTTCCAAAGGCTGTATCTTTGGCTGTAGGGGCATCTAATTTCGCTTTAAACAGGCTGTCGATGGGGGAAGAAACGCGCGATGTATCTTTGACTTTCTGGGGTTTTCGGGTGTCGGGACGTTCAATAGTGGGCTTCTGTGCCCACAACGACGCCGTCATCAGCACAAATACCACCCACAAAAGTCCATTTTTGATCATAAAAGCCATTTCCCTAACCACCACTTGCGATTCGTAGTACTACATACGAGTAAATTCAGTTGAAAATTAAAGAAACTTAGTCAAAATCATTACTCTTCTGTTAAATTTTAGAAACAGCTTTGCAGTAAACTTCTGAAAGTTGGCAGATAGTTTTTACTTTTGCCCTCGCAAAAGGCTAACGTTTGAATGTTTTCAAAGCTACTCATTCTTCTTTTTTTGCCCTTGGTTAGTTGCCTCGGGCTGTTGTCGGTAGGCAAAAAAGCCAATGCTTGGGCAGGTTGGGTCGCATCCTTTGTTTCTCTCCTCGGGCTTGGTATCTCTCTTTATTTGTTTCAATCGTGGGTTCATGCTCCGCAGCAATTTTCCGTTGAGTGGTTTGTGCTCAAAGAAAAATCATTTACGCTGTCGCTTCAAACCGACAACCTTACGCTCATCATGCTGGTTCTTGTGCATTTTGTGGCGTTGTTGGTTCAGCTTTTCTCCATCAGCTACATGCACGACGATGCGGGTCGTTGGCGATATTTTGCCTTTTTGGGCGTGTTTGTCTTTTCGATGTTATTGATTGTGCTCGCTGGCAACCTATTTTTAATGTACGTAGGTTGGGAATTGGTGGGTTTATCTTCCTATTTACTAATTGGATTTTGGTACGAAAAACCACGGGCTGTTTGGGCGGCAAAAAAAGCTTTTCTCCTCAACCGAATTGGCGACGCAGGCTTTTTAATGGGAATTTTGCTTCTATTTTGGTATTTCGGGACGAGCGAGTTATCGGTGCTAAGTTCGCAGTTTACGGTCAACAGTTTGCCGTTTGCTGTTTCTGGTAATGAGGTAACACTCATTGGACTTTTACTTTTTTGCGGAGCGGTGGGAAAATCGGCGCAATTTCCCCTTTCGGCTTGGCTACCTGATGCCATGGAAGGCCCAACGCCCGTTTCGGCACTGATTCACGCCGCAACAATGGTGGCTGCGGGGATTTTTTTGTTGGCACGAATTTATTTTTTACTCACGCCCGACGCCCTTACCATCATCGCCATCATTGGCGGAATCACCATGGTGTTGGGCGCTTACCGCGCTATTTTTCAAACCGACATCAAAAAACTTTTGGCCTACTCCACCATTTCTCAACTTGGTTTGATGGTACTCGGGATGGGTATTGGGGCGCGTGAAGCAGCGCTGTTTCACTTGCTGACCCACGCTTTTTTCAAAGCAGGATTATTTTTGTGCGCGGGAGCCGTTATCCACGCCGTACATACCCAAGACATGCGACAGATGGGCAATCTCCGCCCCAAAATGAAAGTTACTTTTATCGCTTATTCGATTTGCGCCGCTGCACTGGCAGGCTTGCCATTCTTTTCTGGTTTTTTATCAAAAGACGCAATCTTGGTTGAAGCATTTGCTTGGGCTTCGCAACGAACTGCCATTGCGTACGTGTTACCCGTTGCAGCCCTTCTCTCAGCTGGACTAACGGCCTTTTATATTACGAAACAATGGCGTTTGGTCTTTCTATCCCGACCTACTTCTGAAGCCGTGATTCATTCTCACGAAATACACGAAGCCGATAAACTCATGCAGCTACCGATGGTTTTGTTGGCAGGATTGTCGGTTTTTGTGTGGTTTTCAATCAACCCCTTAGACGCCGCACACGGTTGGTTTTTCCAACTTTTTCCTAGTAAATTTAGTCATGAGTGGCATACCATCGTTGCTACTTTATCAGTAATTGTCGCAGCAATAGGCATTAGTTTGGGATACATTTGTACTTTTAATCACAACATTCCATCTATTGTTCAGCAATTTGGGACATTGCACGATACCATCAAAAAAGCATACGAACAGGGTTGGGATTCGGTCAAGCATCAACTCCAAATCCTGAGAGAGCATGACCCCGAAACGGAGCAGTTTTTATTTTTAATAAGTCCTCTCCAAAAAATTGGACAATGGCTGTATCATCTCGATCATAAAATTGTGGATGTAACCGTCAATGGATTTGCTTATTTAACCGTCATTGTCGCTCATATTATTGGTCGTTTTGACCGAATGGTCGTCGATGGAGCAGTCAACGGTGCGGCCTGGCTGGCAAGGTTTGTCGGTAGCCGAACCCGCAACCTCCAAAATGGCCAAGCCCAATCTTATTTTGTAGTCGTTCTCGTAGGAATTATCGCTGTTATCCTGTGGGTACTCCACTGAAACTAAGTTATGAAGATACCTTATCTACTTTCTTTTTTTGTATTTCACCCCTTGGTAGGTACGATTGCTATTCTACTGATTTCTAACCGTTTTAAGCATACGTACAAATGGATTACGTTGTTTTTTACGGCTTGTCAAGTGCTTGTATCGGGGGTTTTATACTCTATGTACGACACCTCCAACCCCGCCCACCAATTTGTGGAAAAAGCAGATTGGATTACGCTTTCGTTGGGAAATATGGGCACCGTTTCCATTGATTATCTTTTGGGACTTGACGGCATTAGTTTTCCGATGGTCTTGCTGACGTCGGTAGTTATGCTGGTGGGAGCCATTTCTTCGTGGCACATCGACAAACGCGAAAAGGCTTATTTTTCCTTGTATTTACTGTTAACTACCAGTATCACAGGCTGTTTTATCGCCCTCGACTTCTTCCTGTTTTTCCTCTTCTTTGAGTTTATGCTCCTGCCCATGTATTTTCTGATTGGGCTGTGGGGAGGACCCCGCCGCGAATATGCGTCGATTAAATTTTTCCTTTATACGCTTGTTGGGTCATTGCTCATTCTGATTGTAATGATTGCGTTATACATGTCGGTTATCGACCCTGTTGAGTCACAGTTGACCCAAACGATGGTGCATACCTTCGACCTTCGTTACATGACTGATATGCGCAACTATTTGCCCAATAGCTTATTGTCATTATCGGGTGAAGTCAATTTGTTTGGGATTCCGTCTCGGATGTTGGCTTTTTGGTTGTTGTTTATTGGTTTTGCCATCAAACTTCCCATTGTCCCTTTGCATACGTGGCTACCCGACGCCCACGTGGAGGCACCAACGCCTGTATCAGTGGTGCTTGCGGGGATTTTGCTGAAAATTGGGGGCTATGGTTTGTTGCGAATCGCCTACCCTATTTTCCCCGATGCGGCCAACGAATACGCTTTTGTGTTGGCACTTTTGGGCGTCATTTCGATTGTTTATGGGGGTTTTAATGCCCTTGCTCAAAACGACCTCAAAAAAATGATTGCTTATTCGTCGGTGTCGCACATGGGTTTTGTGGTACTCGGAATTGCTTCGCTTACGTCGGAAGGTATCAACGGTGCCATTTACCAGATGGTGAGCCACGGGGTACTTTCGGCCATGTTATTTTTGGTGGTGGGTGTCCTTTACGACCGTACCCACAACCGTCTCATCGACAGCTACCGTGGGCTGATTGGTCCCATGCCTATTTATACTGTGCTTACGGGAGTGGCCTTTTTTGCTTCGCTGGGTTTACCAGGTTTTTCGGGCTTTGTGGGCGAATTGTTTACTCTTATGGGAGGTTTCAAATCAGCAGTAGTTCCAACTTGGGTAGCAGCCCTTGGTACGATAGGTATTATTTTAGCCGCTGCTTATTTCTTATGGACACTCCAACGAATGTTTTTGGGGAAATTATGGGCCAAAAATCAAGACGATTTGGTGGTTTTGTATGACCTCGATGCGCGTGAAAAATGGATGTTGGTGCCGCTTGGTTTATTGGCGTTCCTCATTGGGATTTTACCAAATAGCCTTTTCCAGCTTTCGGACAAAACAGTGAGTCAATTGCTGAAGGTTTTTGAATAAACAATAGTTTTTAATCAGAACAATACTTAGGTCAGGTTGTGAGCAACCTGACTCACATAACACCTCAGTTCCACCATTTTAGTTTAAAAGTCCAAATCGTTCCTATCAGTACAGGAAGAAGGATATTTATACACCAAAGGGTCAGCGTTACTGCTAAAATTCGAGTTGGCTCGACGTCATAAAAGCTAAAAACGTAAAGGGAAGAAGCTTCGCGGATACCCAAATCGCCCAAAAAATTGAGGGCAGGAATGAGGGTTTTGGCAAAAAACACCAAAAATATACCCGCTATGGCTACGTCGAAAGGGAGATTTATCTCAAAAAGCCAAAGTAGCAACGCAAACTGAAGGGTAAAAACACCATAACGCAAGATTGCCCAACGAAACGCCCGACCAATTTCGGATAGTGTATATTCTGCAATGACTTTTACGTAAGGATCCACCCATCGAAACAATCGAAAACGAACCAAGAACTGCTCGGCTTCGCCACGTTTGGCCACCAATACTACGCCAAAAACAAGGGTCATCACCAAGGCCAGTAGAAGCAATAGCTGCGGCCATTGTTGTAAAGTAGGTTGATGATATACCCAAAAACCCCAGCCCAACGTACCAAAAAACAGGGACACAAAAAACTGTAATCCATTGGAAAGCAGCGCTGCCCCTACCCCCGACAGCCGTTGGTCGCTATGTAACGAAAGTACCCTTCCTGCCGCATCACCGACGTTGTTGGGCATTAAAAACCCCAAAGCCAGCCCCGAAAGAACCCCTTGAAAAGCTTGTCCAAAACTGATTTTTTCGATTTTTTGGGCCAAAAGTTGCCATTTACGGCTTTCGCAAGCCCAGTTGATGGGGGTCAAGAAAAGGGCTAACCCGAGGATTCCCCAATGACCTTGCTGCAAATGAAAAAGCAAGAGCCGATATACTTCCCCCAAACTTTGCCCTTTGGCCTTCACGCTGACGTACAGGTAGAGCAGCATCCCAAAAAAAAGGAGCCATTTGAACACCCAAGTGATTTTTTTGAGCGAAGAAAGCCGAGAAAACCACGAAGGGCTGTTACTTTGCGTCATGCAAGATCAACAATCAAATCTGACTGAAAAAATTATTTTAGGGATTGACCCTGGAACCCGTATCGCAGGGTATGGTGTCATTCGTATTATCGGTGCGCGTATCGACTTACTTCAATACGGCGTCTTAAAACTCGACAAATATAGTAGCCATGAACTAAAACTGAAGAAAATTTTTGACCGTATCACCCAACTTATTGAGGAATTTTTGCCCGACGAAATGGCCATAGAAGACCCCTTTTACGGAAAAAACCCCCAATCCATGCTGAAATTGGGGCGTGCTCAGGGGGTAGCGATGGCCGCTGCGCTCAACCGAAACATTCCGATTGTGGAATATTCGCCCAAGACCGTAAAAATGTCGGTGACGGGCAACGGCAACGCCTCTAAAGAACAAGTAGCTTTTATGTTGGAAAGTATTCTAAAGATGCCACTACAACCTGAATACCTCGATGCCACCGATGCCGTAGCCATTGCCATTTGCCATCATTACCACGCCAACGCCTTACCTTCGGCCGCAGCCAAAAAGAAAGGGGCTAAGAAGGGCGGTTGGTCAGCTTTTGTGAGTGAAAATCCCACTCGAATCAAGTAAATTTTCCCTTCCCCACCCGAAAGTTTAAAACTTTCGGGTGGGGAAGAATTAGTTACTAATCCTTGGTTTATACATATCCTCAGCCTGAATTAAGCATTTCTCTTTCATTTGAAGACAATACTCAAGCTTACCCAATTCTGACGTTACGTTATTTGTCCCAAAACTAAATTTTATACCAGCCGCCTTTGCCTCCTGAATAATCGCTGCGCTTGGGATTTTATAACGATTATTTATCTCCATTGCCTTGCCACTTTTAGCCAAAGCTGTAATTACTTTTGTCTTTCGCTCGGGTGTCCATAATTCCTCGGCCCTGGCTTGCAAAACCTTAGGCAAAAAAAACGGATTAACGTATATGTCAACTGGCTCCTGAAGTACCCCAATAATTTTATCGACAATCAACTCCATATACGCTTGCTCATTGTCGATAAACACCTCGTTTTCAACCCATAAACGAGTTTTTCGCCCCTTCAAATCAGTAAATGTTTCAGCATCCGTAAAAAGGAAATCAAATCGTTTTAAAGCAGGTTCGCTAAAAGCGCCTACCCAATCACGACCTTCTGCTTGCATTGGCAATAGGAAGGGTACATTTTTCATCGTATCCAAATAGCGATTAATACCATCGTCGTCGTGTAAAGGGAATCCTACGCCTGCATTAGGAGCAATGGCATAATTAATTCCTATTTTACGGGATTGGGCTGCTGCAACATTCTTCGTGAGGGTTCCTTTTAGATGCACATGGTAATCTAAAACAGGAAAATCTTCTTGGTGCAACCGTATAATGGGGTCTGTTTGCTCATCAATCGCCTCCGCCAATTGCGCCGCCTTGTCTAGATTTTTACTGTCCAATTCTGAAATGGAGACACGCCTAAGGTCTATTTCCCCCTTGCCTGTACTGGTAATAGCAATCGTTCCTGCCGACAATAGAGCGGCACGGTTCGGTTTCAATCGAAGGGGTTGGACGGGTTCTGTATAATCGACGACAAGCTGCCTGTTGACCTCCACAGTAATACGCTGACCTTGAACTTTAATACTCAGTTGAAACCATTCATTATCCTTTGCCAGGCTTTTAGTCAGATTTCGAACGGTGATTAGACTGCCCGTTTTTTTCCACCAGACAGCGTTGTTTAGGTCATTATCAATGGCAATACGATGGCCTTTGCCCGTTTGATCTGTATGGATACTGACATAGCCTTTGCCTCCTCGGCGCGTCCGAAGTTCGAGAGATAAATCAAAATCTTGGTAATTGCCTTTTTTGAGTCGTGCGTAACTGTCAGTCCCAACAAGGGTAAGCACATTGCTCTGAAAACTGGTTTCTCCAGAAGTAAACCAGTTTTGTTTTTTGAGGTCTTTTATCGGTACTTGTCCAACCGAAGTCAAACAAGATGATGCGGTTAATAGGCTACAAAAAAGCGCTACAATAAGGGAAAATTTCATGGAATTAAGGTTGGGAGTTAGAAAAAGTAGGTACAGCCATTTTAACCAATTGTTAGTTCTTCATCGTCTAAAAGTTGTTCGTATCGTTCTTTTTTAAAGCGGTATAAATAGGGCGTTTTACGGCTTGCAATTTTGGGGCTGCTTTCTGAAAGCTCTAAAATACCGTAAGTCATCATCTGTTTATAGAAATTACGCCGATCCAATTGACGCCCTAAAATGGTTTCATACAGACTTTGTAAGTCGGTCATGCTAAATATCTCAGGCAGTAAGTTATATCCCACGGGCTGATAGCTCAGTTGTCGTCGGAGTGTTTTGAGGGCTACCCGAATAATGTCGTTATGGTCAAAAAGCAAACAGGGAAGCTCATCAATAGACCACCAACGGCATTCATCAGAAAAATTATCAGCCACTGGGTTTACTTTGGTATATTCAACTAAAGCATAGTAACCCACGGACACATCCCTGAAATCAGGGCTGTACAAATTTTCAATACCTAAAAGTTTATAGGTCTCTTGAGCAGAAAAGTAGGACGAACGATTCAACTTCCCAAAGACATGAAATTGTTGTAAAAATAGCATTTCCAGCTTTGTACGCTCTCGAAGAATGCGAGTGGCGGCGTCATCGACGTCTTCTTTCTTGTACACTCGGCCACCAGGCAGCATCCAGTAGTCCCCCCCTTTCCATCGGAGTAGCAAGACTTTCAACTGATTTTCGTGAAATCCAAAAATGACCAAATCCAACGCAATGGTTGGCAATGTATTCTGAAAGTGCTCTTGTATAAATTTTTGTACTTCTTCTTGAAAATTCATAAAAAATTATTGTTCGCGTATTTTTTACGCGAAAAGTTTGTGTAGTTTTGCGTATAAAGTACGCGATTTTTTAAAAAAGCTCAAAATAGATGACAACGAAACAACAATTACCTTAACACTATGAAAACAAACCTGAGTTCTCTTGTAATCGCTATGGGTATTACAAGCTGTTTATTAACCTCTTTTTCACACAAGGAAGATCCCATTAATCAACTTACGCCCCAAGAAAAGAAAGAAGGATGGATGTTGTTATTTGATGGAAAGACGACGAAAGGATGGCACCTCTATAATACCAACAAAACACAATCTGCCTGGATTGTGAAACAGGGTGTTTTGTATTGCAACCCGAATGATGCCAAATCGGAGCACGGTGACTTAGTCACAGACAAAGAATACAAAAATTATTATTTAAAATTTGAGTGGAGTATTTCAGAAGGGGGCAATAGCGGTGTGTTTTTCAATGTGCAAGAAAAACCAGAAATCCCTCTCGTTTGGGCATCTGGCCCTGAGTATCAGCTATTAGAAAATACGAACCCTGATTACAAAGTAAGTGACAAAAAGTGGGCAGGGACTTTGTACGGCTTTTTTTCGCCCAAAAACCCTGTTGAACCCAAGCCTGCTGGCCAATGGAATCAGTCGGAAATCAAACAAGAAAATGGGAAAGTGGAGTTTTATTTAAACGGGGTGATGACCGCCCAAGTAGATTTAACCTCACAAGGGTGGAAAGACATGATTGCCAATAGTGGTTTCAAGAATTTTCCTGAATTTGGTAAATACATTCAGGGGCGAATTGCCTTACAGGATTGGGCAAAGGGCATTTCATTTCGTAATATTAAGTTAAAACAACTTTAAATCAATCTTATTATTAAAGTAAATAACATGACAAGAAGAGATTTGTTTAAACAGAGTTGCTTACTCACCGCAGGAGCATATTCACTTTCTTATTTGGATGGATTAGCCAATGCACCTCAAAAAAACATCAGCCCATTTGGAGTACAACTTTTCAGTGTACGAACCATTATCAATGAAAACCCCAAAAAAGTGATGACCGAGTTGGCTGAAATGGGTTATAGGCAATTTGAGAGCTTTAGCGGTGCCAAAGGCTTTTTGTGGGGCATGGAGCCCGCAGAAGCCAAATCGTTTTTGGATGGTATCGGCGTAAAAATGATAAGCACCCACTTCAACTACATGGGCATCAAAGACAAACCTGATGAATTGAAAAAAAATATTGAAATGGCCGCAAAAGTTGGCTTGAGCTACCTTCTATGCCCCTATATCGGCGCTCAAAAGACCTGGGATGATTGGAAAAGGGTAACCGACCAACTAAATCAGGTAGGCGAAGAAGTGAGCAAAGCAGGCCTAAAATTTGGCTATCATAACCATGATTATTCCTTTAAACCGCTGGAAGGCAAGCTTCCTCAGGAATATCTGTTGGCCAATACCGACCCTAAAAATGTCATTTTTGAGCTAGATCTTTGCTGGATTGATGTGGCTGGCGTAGATACCGAATCACATCTAAAAAAATATGGACAACGATATGAGCTATGCCATATTAAGGACTACCGAAAAGAAAACGGCAAACCTGTTCAGGATGATTTAGGTAAAGGAACGGTTGATTTTAAAAAGACAATACATATAGCGCTAAACAGTGGGATTAAGCACTATATTGTTGAACAAGAACAGTATCCAGTATCTCCTTTAGCCAGTTTGAAAAATGATGCAACCTACATGAAGACGTTATCAATCTGATAATCAAATGATACCAAAATCAAATAATACATAGTAGGAGTCCCTTAGCGAGTAACCTTCCCGAAAGTTTTAAACTTTCGGGAAGTTGGGGAAAAACATCTACGAACTTTTCCCAAAAAACAGTGGAACAATGATTTAAGCATACAGTACAGGTCTTTTAACCTTTACTCGTATGCCACCGACTACCACACCGCCTACCACGTTTCAGCTTCCGTACGTTGCTCGCTTGGGTTTCGTATTGCTCAGTATCACATTATTGGTGTACTGGATGCACGTTTTGGGGTCTATTGTTACCCTGCTGCTCTTCTCCATCATTTTGTCGATGGCCATGTTTCCCCTTACCCAATGGCTCGAAAAAAAAGGACTTCCGAGTGCCTTTGCCATCACCCTCGCTATTTTAGCCTTTACGGCTGTTTTTGTAGGGGTTGGGTTTGTGATTGGGTACGAGGTCAACGAATTTATGCAAATGCTCCCTCAGATGCTTTCCAAGGTAGAATCGTATGCGGCGCAGATGCAGCAATGGGCATACGAGCATTTGAAGATTTCGCACAAAATGCAAGTCAATAAGCTGCAAGAATATACCCAAAACCTAAGCTCCAAAAGCGGCGATATGGTAGGGTCGGCCGTTACAACCACGGGGTCGATGCTCGGAATGCTCGCGATAGTTCCCGTTTTTATCTTTTTTGTGTTGTACTACCGCAACATGCTTACGCAGTTTTTGTACAAGGTTTTTAGTCACACCCCAAAGTCGAAGCTGAACGGCGTTTTTAGCAAAATTTATGAAGTAGTACACAACTACCTCTACGGCTTGTTTCTGGTGACGCTGATTGTAGGTATGCTCAATTCGATTGGCCTGTTGGCTTTGGGTATTCAATCGGCCTTTTTCTTTGGTTTTTTGGCGGCCATTTTGCTCATCATTCCGTACTTTGGAATACTCATTGGCTCTATTCTCCCCATCGTGGTGGCACTTGTCACCAAAGAATCACCCATGTATGCCCTTGGCGTGGCGGGCATCTTTTTCTTTGTCCAAATTTTAGAAGGAAATTTTATTACACCCTACATCGTAGGCTCCAAAATCAGCATCAACCCACTGGCTGCCATTGTCGCTTTGTTTCTCTGCGAAATGCTGTGGGGTATTGCAGGAATGGCCCTCGCTTTACCACTGACAGCCATCCTGAAAGTCATTTTTGACTCGGTTTCTTACCTAAAACCCTACGGTTACGTCTTGGGAGAACCTGAGGTGGACAAAGAACGCGAACTGAAAAGCACCAAAATTCAGGCCCTTGAACGGGAACTGGTAGAAACCATCCACGAAACTACCGATGAAGTAAAAGCTATTTTCCACAAGAAAAAACCCGTCAAAAAAGCATCGTAATATCGGGGAATAAATTCCCCAATTTTTGCCCAATATTGGTATCGAATAGACTTGGCATACGATTTTTATATCAAATAGCAAGATTGTAAACCACTAGAAAACAATACTTACGCCATGAAAACAATTGAAATCTCAGACATACAAGCAAGTACCATTGCTGGCATGGGAGCCGTACCACATTCGGAAGGTGTTTCGTTTCGGGTTTGGGCTCCCAACGCCAAAGCAGTATCGGTAGTTGGAGATTTCAACGGTTGGAACAATGAAGCAATGCCCCTTTCGCACGAAGAAAATGGGTATTGGTCGGTCAATGTTTCAGACGCAAAAATTGGACAAGAATACAAATACGTGCTTTTCACCGAGGTGGGCGAATTGATGCGTAACGACCCTTATGCCCGACAATTGACTAATTCGGTTGGCAACAGCATCGTGCATGACCCACATTTTGATTGGGAAAATGACGACTCTTTTCAAATGCACAACTGGAACGAAATGGTCATTTATGAACTGCACATTGGGACTTTTAACGTAAAAGGAGAAGGTCAAATTGGCGATTTTTATTCAGCTATCGAACGCCTCGACTACCTTAAAGCACTAGGAATCAATGCCGTAGAAATTATGCCCATTGCCGAATTTCCTGGCGGATACTCGTGGGGATATAACCCCGCGCATCCCTTCGCCGTGGAGTCGGAATATGGTGGCCCATTGGGATTAAAAAGTTTTGTAAAAGCCGCCCACGAAAAAGGCATTGCCGTTATTTTGGACGTCGTTTATAACCATTTTGGCCCCACTGACATGGACTTATGGCAGTTTGATGGCTGGAGTGAAAACAATCTTGGAGGAATTTATTTTTACAACGATTGGCGAGCCAATACCCCTTGGGGAGACACCCGTCCCGATTACGGTCGGCCAGAAGTGCGCCAGTATATTCGTGACAACGCCCTGATGTGGCTCGAAGAATACCGTTTGGATGGCCTCCGAATGGACATGATTCCGTACATGCGAAATGTCAACGCCGACGGAAATCCCGACAACGATTTAGCAGAAGGCTATTCATTGATACAGTGGATTAATTCGGAAATCAGGGAAAAATTTCCCCACAAATTTACCGTTGCCGAAGACCTCCACACCCTTTCATCCATCACCGATAGTGTCACAAACGGTGGGCTTGGGTACAGTAGCCAATGGGATGCCCAGTTTGTCCATCCCGTACGAGAGGCCATCATTGCCATGCACGACGCCGACCGAAACATGGATGCAATTGTCCATGCTATTACGCACAAATACAACAACGACGCTTTTCAAAGGGTCATTTATACCGAATCGCACGATGAGGTAGCCAACGGCAAGGCGCGGGTCGTTCAGGAAATTGCGGGAGAAGGCGACGTCGATAACTGGTATGCCAAGAAACGTTCCATTTTAGGGGCCGTGCTTACACTCACTTCGCCAGGCATTCCGATGCTTTTTCAAGGACAGGCATTGCTCGAAGACAAATGGTTTGATGATACCGACCCGATTGATTGGAGCCTATTTTCGGCGCATAAAGGTATTTCAAAACTTTATAGAGACCTCATTCATTTGCGGTTGAATCAACGACAAACCACGGCGGGACTAACTGGTCAACATGCCATACCGTTCTATCTCAACCGCGAACAGAAAATCATTGCCTTCTACCGTTTCAAAAATGGCGGTAGTAAAGATAATACCATCGTCATTATCAATTTTTCCCAAAAAGCTATTAACCCCTTGACGCTCCGATTTCCCAAACAAGGACTTTGGCGACTTCAATTTAACAGCGACTGGGAGGGATATGATGCCGAATTTGGTAATCATTTTGCGAGCGACGTAATCGCAAACAAGACCAATAACGACGAAAATTTACTCGTTAATATTCCACTCGGGCCTTACTGCGCTCTGATTTATTCATTGGATTAAATACACTTTTCACTCATAAACATCACAAAATCATGAAAAAAGTAACCATCATCGTCGCCGCCATGTTGGCATTCGGAACAATCTCATTGTCAAGCTGCTCACGCGAAGAAAAACGCGATGTAGCCGACAACGTACAAAATGCCCAAGATGAGGTAAAAGATGCGGCTGACAACGTAGCCGAAGACGTAAAAGAAGCCAAAGAAGAAACGGCGGAAGAAATAAAAGAAGCGCGCGAAGAGCTATCGCTTAAAATTGAAAATCGCCGCCAAATCATCAACAGTGAGCTTGACGAGCTAAACGCAAAAATCAAAAAGGCTTCGGCCAAAGAAAAAGATAAATTAGAAGCAAGACGTGACAAGTTGAAAGAAAACTTGAACGACCTTAACGATGATTTGGCGGAGGTAAAAAAAGACGTTAAGCGCGACTGGAAGCAGTTTAAACGCGACCTCAACGACCGCATTGACGCCATGCAAAAAGATTTTGAGAACTAGCCATTACACCCCTATCCAGCTCCATTCAGGAGCTGGATTTTTTCACTTCCTCTCATGAAACTCCAAGGCCAAAGTACCCTCATTTACCAAATTCCCCAGCCTGTTCCTGTTCAGATGATGCTTCGCCCGTATCGCCACGACGGGCAATCTATTGTAAAAGAGCAATTTAATATCCAGCCAAGTGTGCAGTTTACCGAATACATTGATGCTTACGGCAATCAATGTCAACGTGCGATTTTGCCCGCTGGCGATGTCACTATCACAACCGACGTTGAAGCACTTGTGCAGCCATACCTTGCGCCTGCACTTCCTTTGCCCGCGTACGTGCCCGTGGCCGAACTTCCCAATGAAGTGATGATGTATTTGTTGGCTAGTCGGTATTGCCAATCTGATTTAATTGATATTCAGAATCTGGCAAGAGAAATTGTTGGAAATTCTGAACTGGGTTATGCCCAGGTGGAAGCGATTAGAACGTGGATTAATCAGTCGATTAGCTACCAATATGGCACCACCAACGCCACTACCACAGCCCTCGATATTGCCCAACAGCGCGTGGGAGTTTGTCGTGACTTTACCCACCTTGCCATTGCATTGTGCCGAAGTTTGTCCATTCCTGCCCGCATGACGGTAGGCTTTTTGGACCAACTCGAATACATGGATCTCCACGCGTGGTTTGAAGCGTACGTTGGGAATCAATGGTACACCTTTGATGCTGTTCAACCTCAAACGCAAGGCTGTCGGGTCGTACTTGGCTACGGCCGTGATGCCGCCGACGTAGCCATGGTCACACAGTTTGGAGCGGCCAATTTGCAATCGCTCACGGTCAACGTACAAGTTTTTCAAGAATAATAAGGTTTCCGCTTTTTATATGTTTCGAAAGCTGCATCAATTTTGGTGTAGCTTTTTTTTGTGGCCATTTGGGAAAAACGGGGAAAATATTCTACATTTTTTACTCACTCAAAAATTTAATAAAAATCAACGCAAAATACTGAACATCAAATATTTAACATAAAATTCAATAATAACTGGAACAGCTTTTTTAGATTTTACTGTGTCAATCTTTAACATCAACACAGTATGAAAACGAGCATCATCACCTACTTACTTTGTTTCGGATTATTAGCACCGAGCCTTTATATACCTTCGCAAGCACAAACATCGTCGAAGAAAAAAACGACCAAAACCAAGCTCAAAAAAACGCAGTCAGGCGCTTTGATTGGTGCAGGAGCGGGAGCAGTTATTGGAGGAATCATTGGTAAAAACAACCGAAATACCGCCATTGGAGCCATCATTGGCGCAACCGTCGGCGGCGCAACAGGTGCCATCATCGGACAGTCGATGGACAAGAGGGCTGAAAAACTTCGCCAAGATTTGGGTCCTGATACCAAAGTAGAACGCGTTGGAGAGGGTGTAAAACTCACGATGAACGACCAACTCCTGTTTGACTTTGGCTCGGCCAAGCTTCGTCCCGAAACACTCGGTAATTTGAGAAAAATGGCCGCCACCCTTAAAAGCGACGACCACACCAATTTGCTTATTGAAGGAAACACTGACAACGTGGGCAGCGAAGCCTTCAACAAAACCTTGTCAGAACAACGCGCAGCTGCGGTATCCAATTTCTTGGTAGGCGAAGGTGTTGCCTCAAATCGGGTAAAACTGATTGGTTTGGGCGAAGCAAATCCCGTAGCGAGCAACGCATCCGAAACGGGACGCCAGCAAAATCGTCGGGTAGAAATTGGAATTTTTGCCAACGAAAAATTAAAACAACAAGCCGCTCAATCGGCCTTTAATGCCCAGTAATCACCATACCTAACTTATTTTAATAGACCAAAACCATGAGAACTCGCATCTTCATCATCGCGCTATTAGCCGCTTTCACCACTGCCTTTAGCGCTTCTGCCCAAGACTACCGCACTGCCGTAGGACTACGTTTAGGCTCTACCAACGGTATCACCATCAAGCACTTTACCAAGCGGAATGTCGCCCTTGAAGGAATTGTTTCTACCCGTTGGCGGGGTGTAGGTCTGACGGGGCTTATCGAAGGACACACCCGCTTTTTGGGTGTCAATCGCCTCAATTTCATCTATGGCGCGGGAGCCCACGTCTATATTTGGGGGGAAGGAAACCGTGGCTACGCCCCGTATCAGCGGTCGAGCATCGCAGGACTAGATGCGATTTTAGGGCTAGAGTACAACTTCCGTGAAGTACCCATCAACATCGGCATTGACTGGAAACCAACCCTCAATTTCAGCGTGGACAATGGTTTTTGGGGCGACGAAGCCGCCATTTCAATCCGATATACATTTTAGTGGAACGGGTCACTCGCAACCCGCTTTTGCCCAAATTCAACCATTATTAAACATTAAAATCAACAATCGCCATGAATCGCAAACACATCATTTTAGCCATTGCTTTTGTAGCATCAGCCCTTACTTCATTCGCTCAAGACTCCGAAAACAGAGCAAGAACAGGTATCCGTGGTGGACTAAACGCCTCGAATATGTACATCGACGAAGTCACCGACCGCAATCCTCGCTACGGCTTTCACGCGAGTTTGTTTACCCAATTACCATTGGTGAAAAACAAATTGTACCTCCAGCCCGAAATTGGGTACAGCAACAAAGGAACGACGGCCAGGTACAACGTTCTCAATACTTTTCAAGGAGAAAACACTTTTAGCCTCGATTATGTAGAAGTTCCTGTTTTGCTAACGTATAAAATTGGCAATTTTGTTGACCTACACGCAGGTGGTTACGGGGGCTATTTGCTCAATGCCAACACCAAAAGTAAAAGCGACGTAGGGTCAAGTCAAATCGAACTTGGCAAGGGCAATTTCAACGAAATTGACTACGGACTTTCGGCAGGTTTGAGTATTTATTTTGGCAAATTAATGATTGGTACGCGCTACAATTACGGGCTTCGCCCAGTAGCAACGAGCGATGCCGCCAAGGTATTTATGGGTAATGCCAAAAATTCCGTGGGACAAATCAGCGTAGGTTTTACTTTTTAGATAGCCAGTGGGGAGGATGCTTACATCCTCCCCACGCTGTTACGAGTACCTCAATTTCTCTTCATCTAGGTCAATTCCGTGCAACAGTTTTCGCACAACTTCTTCGTCGATTTTATCATCTGTATTGTTTTTATTTTGTAGCCAAAGCCGCTGTTGTTCCAATACATCCAAGTAAATGCGCTTGGTTTCTTCAGTCAGTTCTTCAGGTTCTTCATGGCTTTTTTGTTCCCAAAATGCCACTTTAGTCCGTAGTATTTCATTCGTAACGAGGTGTTTACGGTAGTTTTGGTGAAAATACTGCAACGAATGTTCGGCCATTCCCCTCTTTAACATTGCTTCGGTTTCTTCTTCGGGCAAATAATCCCCATAATCGGGCAATTCCAGTTTTTTAATCAGCCACGGTAGTGTAAGTCCTTGGAGTACCAACGTCGTAAGAATCACCACAAACGTAATGAACAAGATAAGGTTTCGGTGGGGAAAAGGAACGCCGTTTATCTCTACAGGAATGGAAAGCGCCGCCGCCAACGACACCACGCCACGCATCCCCGACCAACTCAAAACAACGGGTGCTTTCCAGCCTGGGTTGGGGTCGGCTACTTGTATAAAATGGCTCATTATTTTGGTCGTAACCACCGCGCCAAATGAAGCGATAATTCGTCCAATGATGAGCACGGCGGTAATGACCAAGCCATATCCAATGGCCAGCGGGAAAGCGATTCCCTCTTGTTCGAGCCCTTCGTGGATTTCGGGCAAGTCCAAGCCAATCAGTAAAAAGACCACGCCGTTGAGCACAAAAACAAAGCTTTGCCAAACATTTACCCCCCGTAAACGTGACGAACTTGAGAGAAAGAGATGTCTGCGATTGGCCAATAACAACCCACCACTCACCACCGCCAAGACCCCCGAACTGTGGACTTCTTCGGCCGCGATGTACATCACATAAGGCGTCACAAACGAAAGCACAATGTCTATGTTGGCCTCGGTAGGCAATAGTTGATGGGCTTTCATAAACAACCACCCTACCGCTAACCCAATCAGCGAACCACCAATGACCATCCACCCAAAACTTAGCGCGGCTTCGTGCCAAACAAACTGACCCGTAGCGACGGTAAGCATGGCAAAACGAAAGATAATCAGCGAGGAAGCATCATTGAGTAGGCTTTCTCCTTCCATGATTGAGGACATTCGTCGTGGCAATTTGACAAACTTCAAAATCGCACTGGCACTCACTGCATCGGGCGGAGAAACAATACCACCCAACAAAAAGCCCAATGCCAACGAAATACCAGGAATGCACCAATTGGCAACCAACGCCACCGAAAAGGCCGTTAGAAATACCACAACAAATGCAAAACTACCGACAATGCGCCTCCAACGCCACAGTTCTTTCCACGACATTGCAAAGGCAGCATCGTACAACAACGGCGGCAGGAAAATGATAAATATTAACTCAGGTTTGATTTGTATTTTCGGGATACCAGGAACAAAACTGATGATTAAGCCCGTGATGACCAACAGCACAGGGTATGCTACTTTTATCCTGTCGGCCAGCATAATCAGTAACAAAATGACGACAATCAGCGCGAGAAAAAAAGGAAAATGTTCAATCATATTTGTAAGAGGTTTGTTGCGTGATGGGTAGGTGGACGTTCAAATGTACATAAAAATTAAAATTACACCACTCATCAAATAATCGGTTGTTGGCAATGGATAAGTACTTTATTTGAGAAATTATCGCTTTAAAACGCCATGATTCATTTGTCGGAGCAAAACAAAAATGTACTGGAGGGGGTCAAT
This sequence comes from Runella limosa DSM 17973, assembly GCF_000482465.1. Taxonomy (GTDB): domain Bacteria; phylum Bacteroidota; class Bacteroidia; order Cytophagales; family Spirosomataceae; genus Runella; species Runella limosa. Next base: position 100,879 of record NZ_KI519426.1, on the reverse strand, counting down.
TACCGCAACAATTTGCTGGTGGTTTCGTCATTGAAAGAATTTTACCATCCCATCAAATCCCACGGTTTTGCCATCAAATATGTACTCAACGGGGTCGAACATTATACCCTCAACGGGCAGGCGTACCCCGTGGAAGCGGGCAACTATTTGCTATCTAACAATACCAGCGATGGTCACGTAGAAATAGACAAAGGCGAATTTGTGAAAGGAATTTGCATCAATATAGTACCTGAGTTATTGGCCGACGTCGTAGCCAGTCGCCAGCGACCAGATACGGCTTATCCCGACGCGAATTTAGGCCATTTTTTTAGCTCACATCTTTTTTTGGAACAACAATATTCGGCCACTAACACCCACTTAGGGCGTCTTTTACGGCAACTTCACACTGATTTTTTACAGAATGACCTATTGAGCGCTCCTATTGAAAATGAGTTTTTTTATAAGCTTTCGGAACTAATCGTTGCCGACCAAATACCTGTTTTTACGCAACTTCATTCCATCCCTAGCCTTAAACCCTCCACAAAAAAAGACCTCTATCGCCGACTTCATCGGGGCAAAGAGTGCATCGATGCGCTTTTTCAATTTCCACTGACTATTGAAACCGTCGCTACCGAGGCTTGCCTTTCAGAATATCATTTTTTTCGTCTTTTTAAACAAGTTTTTGGCCAAACTCCCCACCAGTACCTCCACCAAAAACGCCTAAATCACGCCACTCAGCTGCTTCACTGCGAACGTGCATCCGTAACAGAAGCTGCAATCGCCTCTGGTTTTGCTGACATCCATTCGTTTAGCAAAGCCTTTAAAAAACACTTTGGCATTTCCCCTACTAGTTGGCTTCAAAGAGAAAGTTTCTAGCGCTAAATTTCTGCGTGCCTCTGTGTTTTTTCAATCTGTGCGCATCTGCGTGAAAAATTTATTTTCTCCATAAAAAGCCGTCGTCTTTACGAATTAGCAGGATTTGACAAACCCTTTCCTCAGCTTCGCCGTAGTTTTACCCCACAGTTTGAAAACACACTACGATGAAGAAAACTATCCTATTTTTGACGCTTTTAGTAAGCACTGCCTTTGCCCAACAACCCACTCCCGACGCCCGTTTTGCAGGACTAGACACCCTGTTTGCCCGCGTCCTCAACGAATGGAAATGCGCAGGTTTTGCCGTAGCAGTGGTGGAAAAAGACAAAATTATCTATGCTAAAGGTTTTGGCTATGCCGATATCGACACCAAGCGTCCCGTCACCGAACACACCCAATTTGCCGCAGGAAGCTGTACCAAACCCTTTACCTGCGCCGCTTTAGGCTTGTTGAGGGCCGAAAACAAAATAGACTTTAACCATTCTGTCCGCGAATATTTACCTCAATTGTCGTTTTACAACGAGGAGATGAACAAAAACATCACCGTTCGTGACTTGATGTGCCACCGAACGGGCTTACCTCGCCACGACCAAGCATGGGCGCTATTTTCCACCAATTCCGTTGATACGTTGCTCAAACGGGTTCAGTATTTAGAACCTAATTATGGTCTTCGTGAAAAATGGCAATACAACAACTTTATGTTTGCCACCCAAGGAAAAATGGTCGAAAACCTCTCTGGGCAATCTTACCGTGCTTTTGTAAGGGAACGCATTTTTCAGCCTTTGGGAATGAAAGACGTTACTTTTTCGGTCGATAGCATGACGCTATACGACGATCGTTCGTTGTGCTATACCGTTTCTGAAGATGACAAAATTGTACCCTTGGATTACTTCAACCTAGATGTGATGTCGGCGGTGGGAGGTATCAACACTTCCGTCAGTGAGATGGCCAAATGGGTCATGTTGTGGGCAAACAACGGTACTTACAAAGGCAAACGCCTTCTCCCTGCCGACTACGTTCGCGAAGCCATCAGTTCCCAAATGATTGTACGTGACGCCGCACCTTCGGCCAGCAACCCCTCATTACACTTTGAAAATTACGGACTTGGCTGGTTTTTATCTTCCTATCGCGGGCATTATCGGGTCGAGCACGGCGGAAATATCTCTGGATTTTCGACCAATACTTGTTTCTTTCCCACCGACGGCATAGGCATTGTGGTTTTCTGCAACCAAGCCGTGTCGCGGGTTCCGTCCGTTGTTCGAAACATCCTCGCCGACCGCATGCTCGGCCTCCCGGACAAAGATTGGCAAAGCTACCTTTACACCTCCGATATGGCGGCTAAAAACGCGGTCAAAAGTGCCAAAAGCCAAATGGCTAGCCTTACCAAAACCAACGTCAAGCCCGCGCATCCAGCAGACGAGTACGAGGGTTACTTTCAACACAAAGGATACGGGACGTTTGAAATTGTGAACCGTAACGACTCGCTTTTTGCCGTTTTTCCGTTACAACAATGGTATTTACGCCCCTACGGACACGATGTTTTTGACGCCTTACCTATCGATAAACATGGCAAAGTAGCGTCCGACGCCAGTATCCAGCGGATTGTATTTAACCAAAATACCGAAGCCGAAATCGCCAGTGCTTCCATTGCTTTTGAACCTGAATTGATTCATCCACTGGAATTTACGTGGTTGCCTAAAGTCAAAAAATTACCCAAAGTTGTCCTTCAACGCTACGTAGGAGAGTATAATCTCAATGGTATGGCCATGAAAGTCGGCCTTAATGCCAACGAAATTTTATACCTATCGCTCCCCAACCAACCTACCCGCGAATTAGAAGCCCTCGGTAAAGGGAAATTTCGGCTAAAGGGATTGAACGGCTATTCGATTTCGTTCAGCCAAGATGCAAAGGAGTTTTTGCTCACCCAACCCAATGGTATCTTCAAAGCCCTCAAAAAGAAAGCATAATCTAAACGCCTCACAACGATGGAAACTTCTCAGCTCGTAAAATCCAGGCTATTCAAGGTTTTTATAGTGGTATTTATAGCCGCTTGCCTATTTAAAATTTTCGGAAGTGGGTATGATTTTGGGCAGTGGCTGCACCGCGTCACGCACTGACCTGCTCGTGCGGGAGGATACTCATATCCGACCAACACGTGCGGGAGGATACTCATATCCGACCAACACGTGCGGGAGGATACTCATATCCGACCAACCGTGCAGAAGGATACTCATATCCGACCCCTAAGGTTTCTCAAAACCTTCAATAACGATTCACGAGGTTTTGAGAAACCTCTACGTTGGTTTGGAGAAACCAACGGCACGACCAACCATGCAGGAGGATACTCATATCCGACCCCTAAGGTTTCTCAAAACCTTCAATAACGATTCACGAGGTTTTGAGAAACCTCTACGTTGGTTTGGAGAAACCAACGGCACGACCAACCGTGCGGGAGGATACTCATATCCGACCAACACGTGCAGGAGGATGCTTATATCCGACCTCTAAGGTTTCTCAAAACCTTCAATAACGATTCACGAGGTTTTGAGAAACCTCTACGTTGGTTTGGAGAAACCAACGGCACGACCAACCGTGCGGGAGGATACTCATATCCGACCAACACGTGCAGGAGGATGCTTATATCCGACCTCTAAGGTTTCTCAAAACCTTCAATAACGATTCACGAGGTTTTGAGAAACCTCTACGTTGGTTTGGAGAAACCAACGGCACGACCAACCGTGCAGGAGGATACTCATATCCGACCTCTGAGGCACGAGAAGGGCACAGAGCAGCGTCCGATTTTGCACACAAATTGTTCAATTTCGGACAAGAAGCCATTCACATATTCACCCAACTACCTGTATATCAAACCATTTTTAATCTTGGCACAACTTTAGTGACACATCATTATTTCAACAAACCAAATTCCAATGATAAGAGCTATCCTTCTACTGTTGCTATCCACTCATTTCTTACTCGCTCAGACTGTCAAAATCAGCGGGAACGTCGCCAATACCTCCCAACAGCCCCTCGATGGCGCCGTTATTTCGTTGTTAAAATCCACAGATTCCACATTCGTTAAAGCAGCCATTACTGAGCCTAACGGCAATTTTGAATTTCTAAACATCAAAGCAGGCGCTTACCTCATAAGCATTTCACACTTAACCTATCAAAAATACCTAAGTAAAGCCTTTGAAGTGGGGCAATCTGACCTTGCGTTGCCCCCAATTCAGCTCAGTGAGGGTGAAAAAATGCTCGCCGAAGTGAAAGTAACAGGCAAAAAACCCTTTGTAGAAACCAAAATTGACCGCACTGTTATTAATGTTGATGCCCTCATCAGCAACGCAGGTACCAATGCCATGGATGTTTTGGAAAAATCCCCAGGGTTGGCCATTGACCCCAACGGCGGCATTCGCCTCAAAGGGAAAACGGGGGTAGTGGTTTTTATCGACGATAAACCCACTTATTTGTCGGCGGAAGATTTATCGAACTACCTAAAATCATTGGCCGCGGGTTCGGTCGAAACCATCGAAATTATGCCCAACCCTCCCGCCAAATACGATGCCGCTGGCAATGCGGGGGTGATTAACATTCGTCTAAAAAAGAATACCATCAAAGGCTTTAATGGCGGACTCAGCTTGAGCTACGGACAAGGCACGTATCGTCGTTCCAACAACAGCTTTAACTTCAATTACCGCATCAATAAGTTTAATTTTTTTAGTAATCTAAGTGTAAATCAAAACAATAGCTACCAAGATTTGACCATTTGGCGGCGGTATTTTCAGCCTAATACAACCATTTTTTCTTCTGCTTTTACCCAAAACTCCTACATTCAACGGAACATTGGCGGCAATAATGCAAAAGTTGGGTTTGATTATTATGCCTCTAAAAAAGCCACATTCGGGGTTGTTCTTACGGGTTTTATTAATCCTTCGCACGTGGACGTTACCAACAAAGCCAAGGTTTTCAACGCCTCCAACGAAGTTACTAGCTTGGTAGAAGCCATCAGCCCAACGGACAAAACCCTAAAAAACGGAAGCATCAACCTCAACTACGCCTACAAACTTGACAGCACGGGCAAAGAACTTTCCACCAACGTTGACTATATCCATTACCAAGCTACTACGGCTCAGTCGCTTACCAATTCGCTTTTTGATGCCCAAAATAAATTCGTTAGTCAGTCGATTTTGGTTTCTTCTTTGCCCACAAACATCGACATCGGCACGGCCAAAATCGACTACGTAGCTCCTTTAATCAGCGGCGGAAAATTTGAAACGGGCATCAAAACAAGTTTTATCAGTACGGGCAACGTCGCTGATTTTTCTGACCAAGTTGACGGTAAACTTTTTCCCAATTATGAATTTACCAATAGCTTCAACTACAACGAAAACATCAACGCAGGATACCTCAATTACGCCAAAGAGCTGAATCGTCTGACCATTCAGGCGGGACTTCGGTTTGAAAATACCAACATTCGCGGGCATCAATTGGGAAATAAACAAACCAAAGATTCGACGTTTACTCGCAATTACAACAACTTGTTTCCTACCCTGTACATGCAGTATCGGTTGGACTCAGCGGCGGTACACTTGTTAGGATTTTCGTTTGGGCGACGCATCGAACGTCCTAATTATCAGGACATGAATCCCTTCTCCTACCCGCTCGACCGTTTTACGTACTATGGTGGAAATCCATTTTTACAGCCTACTTTTTCGTATAATTTTGAGTTGTCACACACCTTCAAACAACGCATTACGACGACGCTTCAATACAGCGTAGCCAAAAACGTCATTTCCGAAACCAACGAACAACGTGGCACCATTTATTACAGTCGCCCTGGGAATTTTGGGCAACGAATTTCGTACGGTATTTCGGTAAACGGCAGCTTTCAGTTGGCCAAATGGTGGTCGCTCAACCTCTACACAGAATACATTAGCAATGGTTTCAAAGCTACACTTTACGGACAAAAATTGGATGATTCACGATTTTACTGGGCTGTGGTGCCAACCAACCAATTTCAACTCAAAAGCGGCTGGGCGGCGGAGTTGGCAGGCTCATACCAAACCACCTTTTTGTTAGGTCAATTGCTTATTTATCCCATTGGAAACGTTCGGGCAGGGGTTTCCAAGCGCATTATGAAGAACAAAGGCACGCTGAAATTGAACGTCAGCGACATATTTTATACCAATCAAATCAAAGGAGACATCCGAAACATTGCCAATGCCGAAGCAAACTGGTTTAGCTACTTAGATACCCGCGTAGCGACCCTCTCCTTTTCGTACCGATTCAACAAAGGAAAAACGCTCAACCTTCGCCAAACAGGTGGCTCCGACAGCGAAAAGAGTCGGGTAAAAGCGTAGGAAAACAAAAAAGTCCTCCCTAACAGGGGAGGATTTAGGTGGGGTTGGCCACGCGGAACCTCAACGAATAATCTACCAACAACAAAACACAAACAGCCACTGCTCCCAGCAACAATTGGTCGGGTATGGCAGAAGTAAGTTTTGAAACGTCGAAGGCAATCCACTTCACTCCTCGGGGCACGCTTCCTGAGGAGTTTTTTTGTGGAAAAAATAATCCAAAAACCAGCAATGCACCCACAAAAGTCGCCACCATGTACCACACGTAGGTGGGTATGATGGGCTTAAATACGGTTTTGGGAGGTGCGATTTGTGTTAACACATTTTTCGTAAAATCAGGGGCTGTTGTTTCGAGGCCATGCTGCTGCAACAACGCCCGAAGCGCAGGTTCTTTTGCTTCCGACAACGCTGCTTCTGCGTCAATTTTTAGCATAAGTTTGTCCGTAAAAAGCGGGCTTGGTGCGTCCAAATCGGCTTTTTTCAGAAGTTCTTGTAGTTTATTTTCTTTTTCCTCTTCCATCATCTTAGTTTCCTAATGAGCTTAAACGCATTTAAAAAATAGCCTTAGGGAGGCTATATCTTAGTAGAAAAAGGGCAACAAAGCCCCATCGGTATGACCGATACTCGGTAAAATATGCCACCCCGATGGGGCTTTGCTTGAGACCTGATTATTTCTTTCTACTAAGATTAGGCTCCTCTGGAGCAATAAATAGTATTTTTTTATTGAATAAGTCTAAATGCAGAAGTTCGTCCCTACTCCAACAAAAAACGCAAAGAATGTTCCAGTTTTTTTCGGGCGCGAAACAGCCTAATTTTTATATTCTCGGCCGTCAGACCCGTAATTTCTTGAATTTCCTTAACCGAACGTTCATCCAAGTAATAAAGCGTTACAACCACTGCTTCTAACTTAGGCAATTGGCCAATGGCATCTCTAACAAACCGCTGCTGCTCAGAGGCTTCCATCGGCGGTGCTTCCGTCGAGGTTTCTTCCGACCAATAGGTATCCGATAATTCGTCCGTCAACGGAGTCATATCCAGCGCATTTTCTTTCAACTTTGATGCCGCCGTTCGGTATGCAATGGTGTATAGCCAAGTCGAAAACTTTGACCGTCGTTCAAACTGATAAAGCTGACGATACGCTTTGATAAAAACCTCTTGGGCAATGTCCTCGGCTTCGGCTTCATTTTCTACCATTTTTACCGCAATCGTATAAACCATGTACTTATACTTATCCACCAAATACGCATACGCGCGATGGTCGCCCTTCAGAACTTGGTCAATGTATTTGTAGTCTTGCTGTTCCATTCCTACATCTGACAGGCGATTGATAAAATTGGTTACAGATTCTTGAATTATAATGCGGAATTTAGGGACATTCATTCTAAAATACAGAAAGCACTTCAGAATTTTCACATAATAACCATAGAATTTTGTAACCACTCTTGAACTTCTCCTGTCCTATGAGCAGTCACCTAAAAATTAACTGCTATGGACGAGATATTAAGAGATTGTATTGTGTCAATTACGGCCTTTGGTTCTGTATTCGGAACTCTTTACGTATTGCTCATGACCCGCCACCGCGAACGCATGTCGCTCATGGAACGCGGACTTTCTACGGCTGAGTTTTTCAACCAAAAAAGTACGTTATCTGCTACCCTAAGGTATGGTTTATTGCTCATTGGCATTGGCGTCGGCATTTTGTTCGGCAATTTTGCCCACCATCATTTCGATGTCCCCCAACAAGGTGCTTTTTTATCCATGATTTTCCTTTTTGGTGGCATAAGCCTAATTATCAGCTTTTTAATCGAACGAAAGTTGAACAAATAAAACGTCAAATTCATTTTTTTTCCCAAAACAGCCATGAAACGTATCACTTTAATTCTTGTGTCGAGCATCATCTGCTTCTTCACTGCCAACGCCCAAACAGATAATCTTTTCAAGGCCATCCAAGGCCAAGATAGTATTATGTTTAACATTACTTTCAACACCTGCGATTTAGGCCCGTTGGAAGAACTCGTCAGTGAAAACTTTGAGTTTTACCACGACAAAGGTGGCATTACGATGGGTAAACGTGCTTTCATCAATAGTCTTAAAAATGGTCTTTGTGCTCACCCTGAGCGTTATCAGTCGCGCCGCGAGCTGGTCAAAGGCAGCATGGAAGTCTATCCACTGGCTAAAGATGGCGTCATTTATGGAGCAATTCAGTCGGGACGACATCGGTTTTATGAAACCAATAAAGGCCAAACCGAACGCTTTGCAAGTATTGCCCGATTTACGCATTTGTGGCTATTGGAAGAGGGAAAATGGCGGTTTGCACGCGGCCTTAGCTACGACCACCAAACCACCGATGCAGCTGATAAAGAAGCAAATACCTTTGAAAACGAAGAAGGAATAAAACAATGGCTTGCCCAAAATCACATTCCAGCCCTGGGTGTAGGTATTATTCGTGATGGGAAATTGAAAGAAGTAAACGTTTATGGGGAAATAAAAAAAGGAGAAACGGCTCCCTACAATACCCTTTTTAACGTGGCATCGTTGACCAAACCTGTTGCCGCCATCTTGACGCTTCGCTTGGTGAGTGCGGGGAAATGGAATTTGGACGAACCGTTGGCCAATTATTGGATTGACCCCGACCTTAAAGATGACCCGCGCCACGCCCAATTGACCACGCGGCACGTTTTGACGCACCAAACGGGCTTTCCAAACTGGCGTTGGAATCACTCTACCAAAAAATTAGCCTTTAACTCCGACCCAGGTACCAAATATGGGTATTCGGGCGAGGGTTTGGAATACCTCCGCAAAGCATTGGAAAAGAAATTTAAAAAGCCGCTGGACCAACTTGCCAAAGAATGGGTACTGGAGCCCGTTGGAATGAAAGACACGCATTTTTACTGGGATGGCTCGTTTAACGAAAGTCGTTTTGCCGTGGGTTATAATACGCAAGGTATTCCTTACAAAATAAATAAAACCACCGCACCTAGTGCCGCCGACGACTTGGTGACGACCATCGAAGACTATGGAAAGTTTTTGGTTTCGGTACTCAACAACGAGGGTATTAGCAAAGCCGTCGCCGAAGAAATGGTGAAACACCAAGTTAAAACCAAAGAAAACAAATACTTTGGACTAGGCTGGGAAATTTATGAATTGGCCAATGGAGACTATGCGCTTTCGCACGGAGGAGCCGATGAAGGCGTTAAAACCTTGGTGTTTCTCTTGCCCAAAACCCGCGAAGGACTCATTATTTTTACCAATGCCGATGACGGATACAAAGCCTACGATCTGTTAGTAAGGAGTTACTTGAAAGACAAAGGAAAACAAATCATCGACATTGAAATGGGGAAAAAATAAATTAGGAATTACAATAAGATAATTCCTAATTCTTAACTCCTAATTCACTTATTCCATCAGCTTCATCGTGTCTTGTTCGTAAGTATTTGCGGCTTGGCTATGGTGAAGCGATTGAATCACTTTGAGTGATTGTTCGATACCCCCCTTTTGCCCCAGCAATACTCCTTTGATTTCCGCATTTGCCTGAATGTCTTCCACTTCCAGTGCCGCTTGGTACGCCTCAATAGCCGCTTCATCCCCAAACTCGCAGGAGCCCAAAATACCGTTTCGGTCATTACCCACCACAGCCGCTTTAAAATTGAGCCAAGCTTGGTGGAGAATCCCTACCAACGTTCCTTCATTCGCAGGGATTTCACCCGTTTCGCGTATGTAAGCAGCTAGGGTTTCCGCAAAATTGACGCTTTCGTTGTACATACTCGAAAAAATGACTTTCAAGTCTTCGTCTTTGGTGTCAGAGGCAGCAATTTGATACCCCGAAAGACGGTCGTTATTAATTCTTAAAAGCTCATTGAGCGTCCGTGTTATTACTTCGTTCTGTATCATGGCGTTGCTTTGTTTAGTGAATCAGTACTCAATAGGCCAACAAAACAGTTCCACCCGTTTTTAGGAAGCACATTGGGGAATTGGGACGCTAAAAAAGTCCCTAAAAGGCCAAATTGGGGAAAATACACCTCATTTTTTCTCACAACTAAGCATGGTATTTATTTTTTATACAATTCATTACCAAACAGTTATGACCACAAATTAAAGACAGCAATCATGAATAACATAGAAAGAGAAAGTGCAAGAGACTCGGCGGAGTCGAGGAAGATTTCCGCCTCCAAAATTACGCTTACCGTCTTATTAGTAGGCATTGGGTTAATGGTAGCCGCGTATTTCGCAGGTTTTATAACCCGACCAGACGAACAGCGTTTTGGCAAAGTGCAGCCTACCGACTCCGCCATCGTCACCGAAAGTGACACCACCATTGGAAAATAAATGTAAAACCATAAAGCTCAATTAACATGAAAACCACAGAACAAAAAATCAAAGAAACCGCCCAAGAAGGCATCGAAAAAATGGAAAAAGCCGCCACAAAAGCAGAAGCCAAAGTGGAAGTAGCCGTGGCCAAAGCACAAGCCAAAGCTGAAGTAGCTGCTGAAAAAGCCGACAGCAAATGGGAACAGTTTAAGGACAAAGCAGAAGACGCTTGGGAAGATGCAAAAGAAAAAGCCGAAGATATTTGGGAAGATGCCAAAGACGCGGCCGAAGATGCGTGGGATAAAACCAAAGAAAAAGCCCACGAGGTAGGCGAAAAAATCTCGAAAAAAACCAAAGAAATCAAAGAAGATGTATCAGCTTAATAGCTAAACGTCTTAAAACAAATACGCCTGTGAGCAATGCTCGCAGGCTTTTTTTTAGCAAAAAAAAAGAATGAACGCCAATCGCTCATTCAGAAAACTATCATTACAGAACACTCGCTATCTTCTTCACATCCAGCGGCTTTTCAACAAAACCATCTGCTCCAAGTGCCAGGGCTTGTTCACGCAAGGCACTCATGGCCGTCATCATCACGAGCTTGGCTTGCGGCATTTGCTGTCTTACTTGTGCGATATAATCAATGCCCGTTCCGTCGGGAAGGTTATTGTCCAAAAAAATCAACTGAGGGGCTTCGGCGGTCAGCTTGGCAAGGCCATCTGCAAGGCTGTGGGCCCGCATCGACACGATACCGTATTTTTTGAGAAACATTCCTAATAATAGACACGTATCTAGTTCGTCGTCGATTATCAATGCTCTCTCATAGACCTTATCTAAACTCGCATTATCCATTTCAATAAATCATTAAATAAAAGGCTAATCTTTCAGTAGTGGGTATGCTTACGGTAGTTGTAAGCAATATATGTATTAACATTAAAAAACCGTGCCAGTAACACGTAGAAATACGGGCTGGTTTTGGTATAATCTCCCCAATCGGGGTAAAAATGCCTCAATTTTCCACTCAAATCCCCCTTATCGGCCTTGGAACAGCGTTTTTATCTTATTGCTCGAATTCATCAGTAAATGAATAAATCATCACAAATCATTTAAACAAATAATTGCCATGACTAACAATTCAAAAGTAGTATTGGGCGTAGCTGCGGCAGCCGCAGCAGGTGCCGTTATCGGAATGATGTTTGCGCCAGAAAAAGGAAGTGATATCCGTGAGAAACTGCGCGAAACTGCGAATAATTTCGCTTCGGATTTACTTGATGCGCTCCAAAACGGGCGTACACAATACGCCCAAGTCGCCGAAGAAGTAGAAGACGCCGCGCAAAATGCAAAATCGAAAGTAGTAGGAAAAGTAGCTGAAATCAAAGACCGAGTAGAATCGGAAGCAGGGCAGTTGGCCCACACTTTCAAATCATAACTCCTTCATTCATCACGACCAAGCGAGGCAGCTCGCTTGGTCATTTCCCTTACCGCCATGGAAGTCATCAAATCAGCCCATGAAATCAAAGATAACGCCACCGACTGGCTCGACGCCGCCACTACCTACCTCGAAGCCCGCTGGAACTTAGGTGTTCTCGACCTCTCTGAAAAATCAGCCCGCGCCGCTTCTCACGTCGTGTCGTTGTTGATTTTAGGTACTATTGGCACCATCGTGCTGCTATTTCTCAGCTTAGGAGTAGCTTGGTTGCTGGGCGAATGGCTTCATAGCCCCGCCAAAGGCTTTTTTCTAGTTGGTCTTTTTTATGGAATTGTAGGACTCGTTCTGTTTTGGGTCAAAGACCAATTTATTCGGGTTCCTGTTGTCAATGCCTTTATCAAACAATTTTATTATGAAAAATAGCATCCAATCCATCGAAGATATTCAGGCCGAACGCGCCAATTTGAAGAATAAATTGGCCTTGTCACAACTTCACATGCACACCCGCGTACAAGCCATTCAACAAGAGCTTAACCCTGCTCGGCAAGCCTTGGGTGTCGTGAAAGATGTGTTTGCTAGACCCCGCAAAGGACTTCTTTACGTGGGCGTTGGTATTGGCGTTGACCTGTTGCTGCGCCGTCGCTTGCTCAAAAAAGCAGGCTGGTTGCCTCGGCTAGTTGTGCCTTTCTTAGTTCAAAATGCCGCCGCCAACGTCATTCAACGCAACAGCACGTCGTTCCTAGAAAAAGGACTACGGTGGTTTAAAAAAGCAACCGACAAGCGCTAATTAGCCCCCACGGGCAAACGGCTTAGTTGGGTCCAAAATTTGAGCAGTGTTTTGACGGTATCGTTGAAGTTTTCGTACGAAGCAGGTTTCGTGATAAAACAATTGGCACCCATCGAATAGCAATTATCAATGTCTTCACTGGCGCTCGAAGTCGTCAAAACCACAATAGGAATACGCCGTAACAATCCATCCGATTTTACGGCTTTTAGCACTTCCCTCCCATCCATTTTAGGCATATTTAGGTCGAGCAGTACCAACCCAATTCTGTTTTGCAACGCAGGAGAATTGAGGTTTGCTATTGCTTCAAGACCATTTTTTGCATACACAATCGGATTTTTTATACCACATTCTTCCATGACCGACTTCAATAAATACACATCGTCCTCGTCGTCGTCGCAAATAAGAATCGTTATTGCTTTGTTCATTCGTTTAGGTTATTTGGGAAGGTAAACGTGAAAAATGGCCCCCGATTCTCCCTGACGAGGTTCGGCCAATATATATCCGTTGTGATTGGTGACAATTCTACGGCACAACGAAAGGCCAATTCCCGTTCCTTCAAATTCGTTACGGCTGTGTAATCGCTGGAAAATTACGAAAATTTTCTCAGCATATTGAGGTTCAAAACCTATCCCGTTATCTATAAACGTAATTCGGTGGTATATATTTTCACTCTGCAAATCGCCCGCATTCGGTATTTCTCCCCCCGCTACCTGTTGGTAGTCAATTGTCACCATCGGAGCAACTCCCTCGTGGCAATACTTCATTGAGTTGGAAATCAGGTTAGTAAACAATTGTTCAAACTGACTTCGTACCCCCAATACCTCAGGAAGTGGCTGATTTATGATGCGTGCGTTCTTCTGGACAATTCGCTCTGATAGTTCTTCTCGTACATTTTTTAGTACATTATTTAAGTCCACTTTTTCAAAATTTTCTTCCCTTCGGTTAGTCGCTTTTGAAAATGCCAAGAGGTCATTGATGAGATTTTGCATCCGCATCGCCGACTGACTTATCTTCACTAGGCTATTTTGGGCATCTTCGTTGAGCTGTGGCGCATGTCGAACCTGCAACCGTTCGCTAAATGCTCGAATTTTCCGCAACGGCTCTTGCAAATCGTGCGAAGCTACGTAAGCAAATTGTTCTAATTCGGCATTGGTACGTTCGAGTTCTGATAATTTATTTTCCAATTCCGTTTGAAACCCAATCCGACGGCTTAATTCAACGTACAAAAGGCGGAAAAAGACGGCCAAAAAAGCCAAAGCTAACCCACAGAGCCCCAAAAGATACAGCGACATATTGTGGTCAGCACTTTTTTGTAATTCAATGCGAACATCTAAGTAACCTTTTTCTTGCTGATCAAAACGCTCCGAGGTAGCCCGAATCTTATCCATATACCCTTTTCCAAGATTCAAGGTTTTTAGATCAATTGGGATATTTTCTTGCGCACGGGCAATGTTCCCTTTGATAAAAATCAAACGTTGCTTTATAAATATGTCGAGTGAATCTAGCCGCTTCAATTGCACCTCATTGTCGCGAACAAGCTCCCTCAAATCTGTTTGAAATTGCTTGATATTATCGAGTCCTTTTTGGTAAGGCACTAAAAAATGCTCCTGATGCGACAGTAGAAAACCTCGCTGACCTGTTTCTATATCAACTAATGTCTTGATTAGTTCTTTGTTCACAAATCGGATTTGGTACGAATGCGCCACATCATTCGTCCGTTTTCCCATCTCTTCAAAGTGATTGAAGGTAACCCAGCTCAAAAAAACCAATAAAAGTAAGCTGACAGACGTCGCCAAAATAATGGTAAAAAGAGCACTGGGGACGGAATACAATGGATTCAAATTGGGAATTTTTTTACCCGAAAAACTGTGGAAATATTTCCCCAATTTGGGTAAAAAACGAATCAAAAACCACACTTTAATTTTCTGCGCTCTTGTTCTCATGCGAAACTGTTACCAAGTCTATCAAAATTCAGCATTTTTTTAGAATTAACTAAAATTTGCTACCCCATTTTTCAAAAAAAATACCCAAAAGTGAAACTTGGGCATATTTTTTTAATACCACAACCACAGAACAATTCCCATACCACACCATGGCCGCACCTGCCTTTAACCTGTTACAATCGCAAAAGCAAACGCTTAAAATCTCGCCCTCCCAAATTCAGTTGCTCAATTTTTTGCAATTGAATTCTCTGGAGCTTGAGCAGTACATCAAAAACGAGTTGGAAGAAAATCCGCTCTTGGAAGAACGCCAAAACGACGAACAAGACGGAGAGGCGAACGACGCGGAGTTTTCGTCGAGCCCACAAGCCGAAGACCGTACCCAAGACTACATGGACTGGGACGAGTTTAGCAACGATGACTTACCTGATTATCGGACGCGCATTGACCATGCCGCCGACGACGACAAAATATATACGCCTGTAGTGGTCGAAACCACCGATTGGCGAAGTGAATTAAAAGAACAATTTCACTTGTTACCTTTTTCAGAAAAACAACTACAACTTGCTGATTTTCTGATAGATTCCCTCACCGACCAAGGCTATTTGCCCGCTTCGGTAAGTACCCTAGCGGATGACGTTTCGTTTACGACGGGGGTATTTGTGGAAGAAGAAGATGTGCATTTTTTGGTTGATTGCCTTCGAAAAATGGAGCCCATTGGTTTGGGCGCACGCGATTTAAAAGATTGCCTGTTGATGCAGTTGGCCCGCGAAAAAAGCCCCGCTGCGGGCGTAGCTTCGTGGCTGGTCGATGACCTTTTTGAGGAAGTGGCGGCCCGTAATTATGATAAAATTATGCGCATGAGCGGCCTGCAACAGCACGAATTGAAAGAGGCAATTGCGCTCATTAGTACCCTCCGCCCCTACCCAATTGTGGACGGCGGCAGCAGTTCGGCCATGGTACTGAAAGAAACCATTGTGCCAGATTATATCATAACAGTCGAAAACGAGGCCATCGAAGTTGGACTTAACACACGCGGGATTCCTCCGCTGAAGGTCAATACCGATTATGCCAAATCCGTGGGCACATCGCGCTCGGCGGCTAGTTACGTCAACTCAAAGATTTCGGCGGCCCAGTGGTTAATCGAAGCCATTTTGCAACGCGAAGCGACCATGCTCAAAACCATGCGCACCATTGTTAATTTGCAGCGCGATTATTTTTTAACGGGTGATGTACGGTACTTGAAACCAATGGTATTGCGCGATATTGCCGAACGCATCAAAATGGATGTATCAACCATTTCGCGAACCACAAGTGGAAAATATGCCCAAACACCGTTTGGAATTATTCATTTAAAAGACTTATTTACCGAGGGGGTTAAAACCGACAACGGCGAAGAAGTTTCAAATCGCCAGATTCAATCCGCTTTGGTTACGTTGGTGGGGCAAGAAGACAAATCGCAGCCGCTCAACGATACCCAATTGACGGAGCTCTTGGCCCAACAAGGGTATTCATTGGCCCGTAGAACGATTGCCAAATACCGCGATTTACTCGATATTCCGTCCGCAACCATGCGGCGAGTTTTATAACGTACTTACTTGATTTTAATTAGTTTTTGCATCTCATGGCACAAAAAATCTTAGTCATCGACGACGACACCGACATCTGCTTACTTTTACGCCGCTTTTTAAGTAAAAATGGGTTTGATGTGGCCATTGCGCACAATGGTGTCACTGGCTTGGCCACCCTCGACGACTTTCGTCCAGACCTTGTTTTGACGGATTTCAAGCTAGGAGATATGGACGGCGTTACAATTTTAGCCCAAATCAAAGAGCGGTTTCCTTACGTTCCTGTGCTCATTATTACGGGTTATTCCGACATAAAAGTGGCCATCAACGTCATGAAACAGGGTGCTTATGATTACATTACTAAGCCCCTTTTTCCCGACGAAATTCTGTTGACCATCAAAAAAGCCCTCAGCCAGCCCACCCACCACATTGTGCCTACGGCGGCTTCGGTCGAAGAAGAAACCAACAACCCATCTTCGCCCCGTAAAAAAAGCAGCGGCCCCGCTCCTGCCTACATTTTAGGAAATGGCCCCGAATCTCAGCATTTGTACAAACAAGTTGACTTGGTTGCCCCGACCAATTATAGCGTACTCGTTTACGGCGAAAGTGGCTCAGGAAAAGAAGCCGTTGCCCTCGAAATCCACCGTCGGAGCAAGCGTGCCAACGGACCGTTTGTGGCCATGGACTGCGGGGCTATTTCTCGTGACTTGGCTGCGAGTGAGTTGTTTGGGCACGAAAAAGGGTCTTTTACGGGCGCACTCACCCAAAAAATAGGTCATTTTGAAATGGCCAATGGTGGCACGCTCTTTTTGGACGAAATCGGCAATTTGCCCTACGATGTTCAGGTGTCGTTGTTGCGCGTGGTGCAAGAACGGAAAGTGCGCCGAATCGGCGGAAATCGCGAACTCGAAGTGGACGTACGCATCATTGTCGCCTCCAACGAGCGCCTCATCGAAGCCGCCCGCCGAGGAAAATTCCGCGAAGATTTGTACTACCGTTTCAACGAGTTTAGCATCGACGTTCCCCCACTTCGTGATCGCAAGCAAGACCTCATGGCATTTGCTCAGTTTTTTCTTGATAAAACCAACGAAGAATTGGGGAAAAATGTCCGTGGTTTTTCGGCCGAAGTGATTCAGGCGTTTGAAGAATACCCTTGGCCTGGCAACCTCCGCGAGATGCGAAACGTCATCAAACGTTCCACGCTCCTCTCCGAGGGCAATATGATAGAAGCCCGAACGCTCCCGTTTGAATTGCTGAATTACAGCCGATTGCTATTTTTGGAACCCAGTCCCCCTGCGGTAGCCCCAGTACCGTCGTCGCCCGTGGAAGTACCCATTTATGCACCGCCCCAACCCGTCGTTGCGGTACCCGTAGCCGCGAAAGCCGCGTTTAACAAAACCGACCTAAAAGCCGCCGCGTTGGAAGCCGAATACGAAATGATTTTGAATGTGTTGAAGCAGGTTAATTTCAATAAAAGTAAAGCCGCCGCCGCTTTGGGCATCGACCGAAAAACGCTTTATAACAAAATGAAAAGCCTCAACTTAAACAGCTAGGACTCCTAGCTGTTTTTGGCATTTAAGATACCATGACCGTACCCTACGATAATCCGCTTAAAACATTTCAGCTCGACTTGATTGGAAGCCAAGTAGAATTACTTTGTCGTATTCTACCTGACCTTATTTACGTGATTGATTTAAAAATCAACAAGTTAGCATTTGTCAGTGACCGAGTCACCGAATTGCTGGGGTATTCGCTCGACGATATTCACGAAATGGGCGACACGTTTGGGCCGATTATGATTATTGAAGACCGTGCTAATTTCTCAAAGCAAATCTCAGAAAAATTCAACAACCTTCAGATTGGAGAAAATGTAGAATTTATGATGGGATTTCGCCACAAAAATGGCGAAATTCTTACGCTTCGTAACCGTGGCACTGTCCTTAAAAAAGACGAAGAAGGCAACAACCACTACCTGATTCTCACTGCCGAAGACGTCACTCAGTCGCAACTCAGGGAGCAAACAATTTATAAAAAACAACAACACATTGAAGATACCGAACGCGCGCTTAGGTTTGGCTCATGGGCTGTAAGCAATTACCCCGCCAACGACAAGGTGTATTGGTCCAACGGTGTTTTTGATATTACGGGGCTGTCCGTCAAAGACTACCCCGACAGCTTTGTTCCGTATCAAACTTACTCGGAGCTGATTCCCTCTCAGGAGCGTGAGCGCGTCCAAGCCATTGCCCAAGCCCACCTCGCTTCCAAAGACCCGTACTATGAAATAGAACACGGGATGATTGACACCAATGGCCATCACAAACAAGTTTTGCTTCGCACCCATGCTTTTTTTAATGAGCAAAGCTTTTCGCTGATTGGAACCGTTTCGGACATTACCCTGACCAAACGCTACGAAGACGAACTCGCCACCAAAATAGTCGAGCTCGAACGTCAGCAAGCGCAGATGGAAGAAGCAGAATCTATTTTTAAATTTGGAAGTTGGGAATGGCAGTTGGGAGAACAAAGTTTTCGCTGGTCGGAGGGCATGTTTCACTTGCTAGGTATTGACTCAAGCACTTGCCCCAGCCACACTGTTCCCGAAGGATTTTATAATCAGTTTGGACACCCTAGCGACATCAAGGCCATTGATGATTTTGCGGCTGAATTATTGGCTGGACAAAATGCCATCAACGAACTCAACCACCGCTTGGTTGATAAAAATGGTGATTTAAAGTACATTTCTATTCGGGCAAAAAGCCATTTTGACGAACACGGGAAAGTCCAAAAAATCGTTGGGGTTTGCATTGACGTCACTCAGCTTGAAATTTATAAACGCGAACTTGAACGACAGCTCGAAGCTGTCAATAAAAGTAACCGTGAGTTGGAGCAATTTGCGTACGTAGCGTCCCACGATTTACAAGAACCCCTGCGCAAAATCATTGCGTTTGGCGAACGTCTCGAAAAGAAATACCAAGAAAGTCTCGGTGACGACGGGCGTTTTTTGCTCGGCCGCATGACCAATGCCGCCCAACGGATGAACAACCTCATTGAAGGGCTTCTGACCTATTCGCGGGCATCGCGTCAGATGGAATCGCCACAAACGGTTTCGCTACAAGAGGTTATCAAACAAGTACTTGAAGACCTAGAACTGAAAGTCCAAGAAAAACAAGCCACCATCACGATTGGTGACTTACCAACGGTGGACGCCCAACCCGTTCAGATGCGTCAATTATTTCAAAATCTCATCGACAACGCCCTGAAATTCAGCAAAAAAGACAGCAAACCAATTATTGAAATTTCGGCAGTTGCAGTCAGTAAAAATGACATAAAGTACAATCCTCAGCTTAATTCCGAGCTTAATTATTATAAATTTTCGGTCAAAGACAACGGCATTGGCTTTGCGCCCGAATACAATCAACGCATTTTTGGGATTTTCCAACGGCTTCATGGACGCTCAGAATACGAAGGAACGGGCTTGGGCTTGGCCATTTGCCGAAAAATTGTGGAAACCCACCAAGGATATATCGAAGCCAAAGGCCAAGAAGAGCAAGGCGCCGAGTTCGTCTTTTACTTGCCTGTCAAATAACTACCTCTCATTAACCCTATTTAAAAACTATTTTGGAAACACAAGACACCCACTACAGCAAAAATCGAGCATTAATTTTGGTCGCTGAAGACGACGAAGACGACCAACTTTTCACCAAAGAAGCCTTTGAAGAAGCCCGTTCTTATATAGATATTCGCTTCGTAAACGACGGTCTTGAGTTGCTTGATTACCTCAAAAAACGCAACAAATACGCCGAACCCGCCGATGCACCACGGCCTTCGCTTATTTTGCTTGACCTCAACATGCCCAAAATGGACGGTCGCGAAGCTCTCAAGGAAATTAAGTCAGACGAAACGCTGCGTACCATACCAATCGTTGCCCTCACTACGTCCAAAGCCGAACAAGACGTCTTAAAAACGTATCAATTGGGGGTAAATAGTTTTATTACCAAACCCGTAACATTTACCGAATTTACCGAAATAGCCCGAACCCTCGGCCACTACTGGCTTGATATTGTTCAACTTCCTCAAAATCGTAAGTAAGCTTTTTTAACGCACATGAGCACCGAAACCCTCAAACTCCTCATCGTTGATGACGACGAAGACGATTTTTATTTAACCTCCGATTATATCAAAGAAATACCTTCCAAGAAGTTTGACATCACTTGGGCAAATTCATTCAATGAGGGCATCAAAAAACTCACGCAGGATAACTTCGATCTGTGTTTTTTTGATTTTTTGTTGGGGGCAAAAACGGGTATCGACTTGCTCAAAATGGCCCTCGAAAGGGGCGTAAGCTGTCCCATTGTGCTACTTACGGGCAAAGGCGACCAGCACATCGACCTCGAAGCCATGCGTCTTGGGGCGATGGATTATCTGGTTAAAAGTGAGTTGGATTCTGAGAAATTAAATCGGTGTATTCGGTATTCGTTGGAGCGTGCAGAAAGTGTTCGGCGGCTGCGAGAAAGCGAAACCAGGCTGCGCAGCATCTTTGAACACATGAAAGATGCGGTTCTTTTGAAGCGCCCAAATGGACTCATTTTTTACCACAATACCGCTGCCCTCACCCTCCTTGGGTTTGACGAAAGAGACATTCGACAGCTCCATTTTCGTGAGTTGTTTGTCACCATTTCTGATTATGATCGCTACGTACAAGCCCTGGAGCACCGCGATTCGCTGGACCATTTCGATGCCCTCTTGATCCGAAAAAACAATGAACGGATACTGTGCTCGCTTCACATCAGCAAACATACCGACAGCGAAGGACTTCCGTACATTATGATTGTTATTCAGGACATTACAACCCGAAAAAAACTTGAGCGAGACCGATTATTGGCCGAAAAAGCCGCTTCTACCGCCCGTCTTGTACGTACGCTTGCCCACGAAGTTCGGAATCCCCTTACCAACATACACTTGTCGCTTGACCAGCTAGAACCCGAGCTTGAAGACGAAGATTTGCGCCTTTTTACGGACATTATTCGACGTAACGGCCACCGAATCAACGGCCTCATCACCGAACTCCTCAATTCGTTTAAACCCCAAGAGACGATTCTCAAACACGTTTCTATCCAAGATATTTTGGAAGCAGCGCTCGCTGAGGCCATCGACCGCATCAATCTGAAAAAAATAACGCTCGTTAAAGAATTTGGACAAGCGTGCTTTTTAGAATTGGATGCGTCAAAGATTAAAATTGCCCTACTCAATCTTATTATCAATGCCATCGAGGCCATGGAACCCGAATCGGGCGTGCTGACCATCGTTTCCCATACTGCCGACGAAACCTGTTTTGTCAAAGTCCAAGACAATGGCTCGGGCATTAGTCCAGAAAACCTAAACCGTTTGTTTGAGCCTTATTTTACCTCAAAAACAAACGGTTTAGGACTGGGATTGGCCGCTACGCTTACCATTTTACATTCGCATCAAGCGACGGTCGAAGTCGAATCTGAGCTTGGGAAAGGCACCACTTTTACTGTGATGTTTCCACTTGCGAAATATACGTCCTTTGCTGAGGAGGAAATGGCCGAATGATTGTTTTTCGGAACAACGACCGCAATAGCTCAATCGCCAACGCACCCACCACAAGCAGCATAGCAAACACCGTGGCCCACACCAAAATACGGTGGTACTCTGCTGCTTGATGACGTGCAATGAGTATGCCCGTAAAAGCCCACAAAACTGAAAGGCTCAGGTAACCATTACGCAGTAGGTTGAGTGCAATACCCGTCACAATGGCCCCAATAACAACCATCGTACTTGCCCACGACACTTCGTTTTCTGTCCAGCCCCAACTCACCAAATAGGCCGTCACGTTGGCAATGGTGGCAATACAAATCCAGCCCAAATACATCCCAAATGGTGCTTTTAGTGCTACCCGACTTCCGAGCGTAAGCGCAGGGGCAATACCATCTATTTTACGGTTGATTTGAACCAATTGGGCCAATAACAACACCATAACGACTACCGAAATGGCGATGTACTCAAAATGCCACAAACAAATCCAAGAGGCATTCAGAAAGCAGGTCGTTACAAAACCTAACCCTATACTTCTGACTGTTTCGCCCGTGGCTGGACCCACATTTCTTTGAAACATCGACTTACTTTGCTTGACACAAAACCAAAAAAGGAGAAGATAAATCACTCCCCAAATGGAAAATGTGAGGGGCGCAGGGACAAACAAATTGGGATATTGGTCAGAAAGCTGTCCCGTGGTTTTATGGTTTAAAGGTAGCGCTACGGCAAGGTAGTTGGCCGCAATCATTACTACAAAAAAGACCCAGTTAAGCAACTGTAAAGTCTTGACGCCTAGGTTATTCATCTGTGCTTTCATAGTTTTTCATGTTTTGTATTATTGGTAAAACACGCGTTCCAAAGCCATTGTTTGCCCCAACTGTGGCATTTCTTCCACATTTCCCCACACTACCTACCTCATTTTCCCCATTTTTTGGGCTATTTAGCCTTGGAACGACGTTTTTAACTCACTGAGCATCAATCAATTTTTCCACCCAAAACTATTTTCAATCATGCGCTCTCTCTTGTATATTATCGCTGTCATTTTAGTAATAGGCTGGTTAATTGGCGCTTTTGCCTACAGTGCTTCTGGTCTTATTCACATTCTCTTGGTATTTGCCGTTATCTCGTTTCTCATAGGACTTATCCGTAGAGGAACGGTTTAGCACCCCTGCACTACGTTTTTGTTGATGTTTCACTTAAAAACTGTTCAATTGTATGGAAGCTCTCATTTTGTTAATAATCATGGGCGTCGGACTCATCGGACTTGCAGTTTCATCGGCGTTGCTTTATTCAACTTATCATCCCAAACAGGATGGATTCAACACAAACGTAGATCAAGCACACCGTGACTTGTTCTTTCGCAAAGTCAAAAACAACGCCACCCGTATGCGTCACGCTCTTCACTAATAGATAGTACCATAAGGAAAACGCGCCATTCCATCTGCCTTGGAATAGCGCGTTTTTTTGTTTTATTCTTTCCATAGTGGTAAAAGCCCAGTAAGTTGTCTTTAGGATAGTTGGGAAAGAACCGCCCACTGCGTATTTTTGCAGGAAAGAAAAAACTCGTATAGTTGAAATTTACAGCCCAAATAACGTCTATCATCCTCCTACTCTTAACCGCCTTGGCCGTTTGTGCCCAAGAGGTTAATATCCAAGTTCTCCAACAAGGAACGTCCTTTAGTGACTCTTCTTTTTATGATATTATTCCCGTTGCCAACCAATTTTGGATTGGCGGAAAATACGGCACCCTCAAAGCCAGCGACGCCCACGGCCAATTATCCGACATTTCGTACCCCAACCAACACGTTGATATTTATAAGTTTGACCGCTTCGACGACCAAAATCTGATTGCTTGCGGCGACAAGGGAGTGATTTATAAACACAATTTAGTGTCAAAAACGTGGGAAGTAATACGGGTGAAAGGCTACGAAAAAGCTTGTTTTTACAACATGGCCGTCGTCAACGACTCAACGGCGTTCATCTGCGGTGGCAATTCGGCCATTGCCCACTCTCAGAAAACCGTTCCTTTGGGTTTTATTCTCAAATCCATTGACCGTGGTCGCACTTGGAAAAAAGTCTATAGCAATCCTTTTCAAATGGTTTGGTGCGTTAAGTATAATCCTCATAATCAGCAAGTATATGCCTTGATGTACACCCCAAACAAGACTTTTTTGTACGCCCTGTCAAACGACCAATGGAAACGTCAGGAAAAAATAGGCAATAGTATTTTTCACGAAATTCAGTTTGACAGCCCGTCCCAGTACGTAGCCATGGGTGGGTGGATTGGTAAAAAAGGGCGGGTTCATCGTAATCGCCAGCGTTCCGAAATCCCACTTTCGGGCTTGGTTTGGGGGCGCGTGACCAACCACAAATACGAGCTCTATACTGCCTGTAACGGCCAAATTTTATTGGGCGACAACGCAGGAAAATATAAACGTTTTGGCATAAAACTCAACGACCAATTTAGCATTTACGAAGCCGTTTTTACTTCCGAAAACACCGCATTAGCCATCGGTAGCGCCCAAACCCTGCTTAAAATCACCATTCAACCCGCACCTCCCACTGTAGGAAGCGCTCAATAAAGTTGGAGGAATTTCTGAAATCCCAAGGCAATCAGTGCCGTTGTGTAGGCATCGGATGTAAAGTACAGCACATTGCGCACCACCGTTCCTCCCGAAAAAAACACGCCCCCTTTCCAATAAATTTGGTCTTTTTCCTGCTGTTTTTGGCGACTTAAAAACTGCACCAACAACCCTATTTTTTCTTTAGGCACATCGACTCCTGCTTCTTTAAAATACAACAGTGCCAACAGCGCATAAGCCGACGACTGCACCACATCTCGGTGATTTACTTTTCGACGACTCCGAAAACTTCCATTGTCCCGCTGCGACGCCACGAGGTGACTTAACATGATTTCGGCGGTTGGTCGTAACGAAGAATCGCCCGCAGCCAACGCTTTTGCGACCGCATAATGAAAATGGTAGCGATTGGGATAATACGTCGCCGCTCGCCGCCAGCGCTGCATTTTTGCCTGGTGTTCAATAAAATTTTTTGCCCCTACCCTCCCTCGGCTTTGGGTCAGTTCTCCTTTTTTTGCCAAATAAGTCAGTACATTGGCATTCACCACGGCGTCGAGGTCGTTGGTACCGTACGGAATGTAGGGTTGATAAGGCGTTGGGTAACAAATACTGCTTTTTAGAAAAAACGTCTGGTTGTGTCCAATCGTTTTTAAGATATTCCAACGCTTAAATTCCGCCTCCTTTCCCAGCCAAGTCATGTAAGCACTTGAGTTAGGGATGCCATTAAATAGGTAATTGTACCAATGGCGATTTTTACGATTTTCGTCCAAAAACGCGTCAAAAAGCCGATGACTTACCAAGCTGTCATTCGTTCCAAAAATGCGGTTGTGGTACCAAATCGCCAAGTTCCCCGAAGCCGTATCATCGGCATCATTTTCGACGTTGGCAGCATTATTGATATAGCGAGAATTTAATTTATACTGCGTTGGGCGCCGCAC
The DNA here is from genome assembly GCF_000482465.1 of Runella limosa DSM 17973. Taxonomy (GTDB): domain Bacteria; phylum Bacteroidota; class Bacteroidia; order Cytophagales; family Spirosomataceae; genus Runella; species Runella limosa. The sequence continues at coordinate 75,571 of NZ_KI519426.1, read as the reverse complement.
TAAGGGCACAGGTTGCGGTTCTGCCCCGTGCTGTAAGTCACGATTGGGTGGCAATTTTTTCCAAAAATTAAATTCCAAATGAGTCGCGTACGAACAAATTTCGGGGTAGGCTTTGAGCAGCATGGGGCGAATTTTTTGCAAAGCGGTGTCCGACAAATACATTTCAGCCAACAGGTTATGAATACCTATTGTGGTAAAACTGTTTGAGTCTCGGTACTTGTGGCGTGTACCTAACAAGACAAAACGCGTGTGCATTTGCATGAATGCGGGCCATTCGCCTGCATATTCTTTGCCCTCAATGGTGAACGCACATTGGCTCTTTTCCAAATAGTTAAGGGCAAATTTCACTTCCAACGCAATCGAATCGGGTGTTTGGGCGTTAGTTGTGGTACTTGCCCCCCAACAAATGATGCCAAGCCAAAAGTAGCGAAACTGCAAACAGCGTAGGTGTGACAGAGGAAAGCGAAGAGACATTTTATTGAAAATCTTTTTTTACTTATGACAATACGGTCAAAATAGGATTCGTTATTTGAACGGAAAAACAAGAAAAATGGCCTTTTTGAAGTTTGGCAAAGTTATTGATAGACAACAAATCGACGGATTCTTAGTTCTTTTAAGGCAATAATTGTACTTTTGCCGAGTTAATAAACAAACATTTCAGGTACAAAAATTCGTAATTAACGATTACAAGGATAACTAATAACGATTAACTATTTAATCTAAATGGTCAAATTCAGTATGAAAGCGGCGATTTGGGTGCTCTCAGCCACAGTGCTGTTCAGTGCTTGTAAGTCGAAACAACCTTCAAGCCTCAATCCAGGCAAGAAAAGTACAGCAACGAACGTGGATTTTGCTACCAAAAACGGTGGCAAGTCTAAAAAAGGGAAGAAAGGTGTTGCAGCAACGTCTGCCGAACCAGAAGGCTTCGCAGTAATGCCTTACAAATCGCAAGTGGTAGGTCCTAACCTTGTGTTTATCGAAGGAGGTCGTTTTACCATGGGGGCGTTGGAAGAGGATGTGATGAACTCTCGTGACAATCGTGAGCGTACGGTCAGTGTACAGTCTTTCTACATGGATGAAACCGAGATTACCAACCTCAACTACCTCGAATACCTCCATTACGTACAGCGCGACTCATCGGCTGAGGTAGCCTCTAAAGCACTTCCTGACACAACGGTTTGGTACGATCCTTTGTCGTTCAACGACTCGTACGTAACGTATTACTTCCGTCACCCAGGTTTCCGTATGTATCCTGTGGTGGGCGTTTCGTGGGTGCAAGCAAACGACTATTCTATCTGGCGTACAAACTTTGTGAACGATAACCTAGCTAAACAGGCTACGGGCAAACCAAAGAAATCGTCGCTAGGTGGTAAGAAGAAAAAAGGCCAAGCCATGGCTGAGTCAGAAGCATTGATGAGCACCAACGCTCGTCCTGCGGTAGAAAGTGGCTACGTGCTACCGAACTATCGCCTTCCAACCGAAGCGGAGTGGGAATATGCCGCCAAAGCAATGATTGGTACACAGTACGCCGATGAAAACCAGTCGAACCAACGTATTTACCCTTGGGATGGCTCTTCACTCCGTAACCCACGTGGCAAACACAAAGGAGAAATGATGGCCAACTTCAAGCGTGCCAAAGGAGACTATGCGGGTATTGCTGGTAAGTCAAACGACGGTGCCATTATCACGGAAGAGGTTTATAAATATCCTGCCAACGACTTTGGTTTGTACAACATGGCTGGAAACGTAAACGAATGGGTGTATGACGTTTATCGCCCGTTGTCATCAATGGACTTCAAAGACTTGAACCCGTTGCGTCGTGATGGTTTCTTGGACGAAGAAAAACGCTATGACGTAAAAGGTAACAACTCAGTAATCAACGACAAACTCCGTGTGTATAAAGGAGGCTCTTGGAACGACGTAGCTTATTGGTTGTCGCCAGGTACGCGCCGTTTCTTATCACAAGATTCTTCGACGGCTATGATTGGTTTCCGTTGTGCAATGATTTCGACAGGTAGAAATAAGTAGTAATTAATTTTATATTTTTACACGAAAAGAGGCGGCTGAAAAGTCGCCTCTTTTCGTGTAAAGCCTGTTGATTATCAAGCACTTTAATTAAATCACCTAATCTATATAAAAAATATTTTTTATAAAATGTTTGGATTTAACTAATCGCTGTTAGACCTTTGCGACCAGCAACAATGGCCAGAGAAAAAAATCTCTGGCCATTTAAAAGTCCTAATAATACATATATTCGATAGGGTATAAGTATTTATTTAAAAACACATAACAACCACCAAAAACTGTCCAATTCACCACGATTATGAAACACGTTTTAAATGTACTTTATTCGATAGGCTTACTATTTATTGTAATTCAATCGAAAGCGCAAAACACCCCCATTATTAATGCTACCTTATCAGGAACCGTCATCGATGCCGTCACCAACGAACGCCTCATTGGTGCTTCGGTCTCTATCAAGGGAACAACCAACGGTGCTTCTACCGATGCTAACGGTGAGTTCAGACTCGTTACGGGACAAAAACTTCCATTTACCCTCATTGTCACTTACATTGGGTACAAAACCCGCGAACTTATCGTCAACGAACCTAAAGTTGAGATTCGTTTGGAAGCAGGTTCTAACCAACTTGAAGACGTGGTGGTTACCTCGCGTCGTCGTCAAGAGTCGGTGCAAGACATTCCCATTCCGATTTCGGTAATACGCGGTGTATCCGTTGAAGACCAAGGTGCATTCAACGTCAACCGTTTGAAAGAATTGGTACCCACTGTTCAGTTTTATGCCTCAAACGCCCGCAACACTACCCTCAATATCAGAGGATTAGGTTCAACATACGGATTAACCAACGACGGAATCGACCCTGGGGTTGGTTACTACGTTGATGGTGTTTATTACGCTCGTCCAGCAGCTACTGCCCTTGATTTTATTGACATCGACCAAGTAGAAGTACTTCGCGGGCCACAAGGAACATTATTTGGAAAAAATACCACTGCGGGTGCGTTCAACGTAACCTCACGCGCTCCTTCTTTTGACCCAACCGCCAGCTTTGAACTTAGTTACGGAAATTACGGCTACATTCAAGCAAAAACTTCAATCTCAGGCCCATTGAGTAAAAAACTAGCGGCAAGGGTTTCATTTTCGGGTACGCAAAGAGATGGATTGTTTTATAATACTCGCACCCAAACCAACATCAATGACATCAACAATATCGGCGTCAGAACACAGTTTTTGTACAAACCAACTGAAAAGATAAACATCACTTTTATCGCCGACATCACCGACCAAAAACCAGTGGGATACGGCTGGCCAGTCGCCAAAGTAGTCACTACCCAACGCGCAGCTTACCGTCAATTCAACGCCATCATTGCCGATTTGAATTATAAATTGCCTTACCAAAGTGCCTTTGAAAGAATATTAGACTTAGATACGCCGTCAAGAGCTGGCAACCAATTAGGTGGATTGTCCTTGAATGCAGACTTTAAAATCGGTAAAGGAACTTTGACCTCAACAACGGCTTGGCGTTATTGGAAGTGGGATCCGCTCAACGACCGTGACTACACTGGCTTGCCTTCTTTCACCATATCATCAGGAACCTCTGCCCATGACCAGTTTTCGCAAGAATTCAGATATTCAGGAAAAATCAATGACAAACTCAGCGGTGTAATTGGTGCTTTTGGTTTGTGGCAAGACCTAAGAACAGACCCAGTGCATACCGAAGAAGCAGGTTCAGCACAGTGGCGTTTTGCCCAAAGCTCTACCAGTGCGCTTTGGAAAACTCCTGGCTTGTTTGATAATTTTGGTATCAAAACTACCTACGGCATCAAGTCATCCAGCGTAGCATTATTTGCGCAAGCTGACTGGTCAATCACCGACAAATTGCACATCTTACCAGGTATTAGATACAACAACGACACCAAGAAAGCCAACTACAGCCGCGTTACCTACGGCGGCTTACAAACCACCGATGCCGCTTTATTGGCCCTCAAAAACGGCGTATATAGCAACCAAACCTTTGATATTGATGCCTCTGAGGGTAATTTTTCTGGCCAGTTAACGGTACAGTACAAATTCAACAAAAACGTCAATGCTTTCGGTACGTATTCACTGAGCTATAAACCAATTGGTGTCAACGTAGGTGGTTTGCCAACGGCAAGCGGTCGGGTATTGACGGAATTGGCGACTGTTAAACCAGAAGCAGTTTCTCACCTTGAATTTGGGGTAAAAACCAAGCCTTCTGCCAACTCCGTGTTGAACATCGTATTTCACAATACCGACATAAAAGATTACCAAACGCAAGTACAAACCCCTGAACCTGGGGTAAACAGAGGGTACTTGGCCAATGCAGAACGTGTAAGAGTAATTGGCTTGGAAATAGATGGAAACATCAAAGCAAACAATCACATCTCATTTACGGGTGCTTTTGCTTACACCGACGGAAAGTACGTGAAATTTACCAACGCTCCAGTTCCTATTGAAGAAGTAGGTGGCCCTCAAGCTTTCAAAGATGTTTCAGGAGGTCAGTTACCAGGTATTTCAAAATACGCAGGGTCGCTTGGTACCGAAATTACGGGCAAAGGAAGTTTATTGGGACTAAAAGGCAATTTCTTCGGTGGTCTTGATGTGTATTACCGCTCTACATTCTCGTCAAGCCCTTCTCCTTCGGCTTTCTTAGACATTGAAGGCTACGCGTTGCTCAACGGCCGAGTAGGTTTCAGGGCATCAAATGGCTTGTCTATCTTTATCTGGGGAAGAAACTTAGGTAACAAAGACTACTACGAGCAGCTTTTGGTAGCGCCAGGAAGTGCTGGACAAATTGGGGGTATTTTGGGTGATCCACGTACCTACGGCGTAACGCTTCGATACACGCTATAATCTCACCGTATTTTGAACGAGGGTTTCATTTTTGACCCTCGTTCAAACCTTAAACAAACACAACCATGGCACAGACATCCGTTCAAAAGAGAGTATTTGGAGGTGATTACCTTCTCTTCGGGCTTTTTGCTTTTATCTTAGTAGCCGCTGTGGGTCTGGGAGGATGGCAGCTTTGGGGAGCCAACCTGAAACTGAGTTTTGAGGACTTATTTACCTCCGAAACCCTCCTTTTTATTGGAGCAGGTTTTCTGGCCCAAACCATTGATGGGGCTCTAGGAATGGCCTACGGCATCAGCTCTACTTCACTGTTGTTGAGCTTGGGCGTGCCTCCCGCAGCTGCCAGTGCGAGTGTACACATTGCGGAAGTTTTTACGAGCGGTGCTTCGGGCTTGTCGCATTGGAAGTTTGGGAATGTCAACAAAAAACTGTTCAAACTTTTGCTCATCCCAGGCATCATAGGTGCTGTAACGGGTGCTTATATTTTGAGTTCGTTTGATGGCAATTTGATTAAACCCTACATTTCCATCTACTTACTTGTGATGGGTGTCATCGTCATTCGTAAAGCCTTGGGTAAGAAAAAAGCCAAAACAAAAACCAAATACGTCGGGCCGTTGGCACTCCTTGGTGGCTTTGTCGATGCTGTAGGAGGCGGTGGCTGGGGGCCTGTTGTTACCTCTACCTTGATTGGTAGCGGACGTGACCCTCGCTATACAATTGGTTCGGTCAATACCGCAGAGTTTTTTATCGCAGCCGCTGGAGCTGGAATGTTTACCCTAATGATTGGCATTGATAACTGGCGTGTCGTTATCGGGTTGCTTCTTGGAGGTGTTATTGCTTCTCCTTTTGCCGCTTATGTTTGCGGGAAAGTAAACCCCAAAATCTTAATGGTGATTGTTGGAATCGTTATTGTACTTCTTAGCCTACGCAATATTTTGACTTTGTTTTAATGCTCAACGCCATGAACATCAACATCTTTGCTTTTGCTGTTCCCCTTTTCTTATTTTTTATTGCATTAGAATACTTTATAGCTAGAAAAACAGGGAAAAAGTATTTTCACTTTAATGAAACCATTGCTAACCTCAACGTTGGGATTGCCGAACGCTTAATTGACCTGTTTACCGCAGGAGGTTTTTACTTTGTCTATGACTATTTGCATCAACATTTTGCACTACTTGACATCCAACCGACACTGCTTCATTGGATTCTTTTATTGTTGTTTACTGACTTTTTGTGGTATTGGTACCATCGGCTCGGCCATGAAGTAAATATTTTTTGGGCGGCCCACGTCGTACATCACCAAAGCGAAGATTTTAATTTAACTACGGGTACCCGAATCACCATCATTCAGGCGGTAGCCCGAACATTCTTTTGGACCATCATTCCCATCATCGGTTTTCCAGCGGAAATGATTACGGTCGTACTTATCATTCACGGAATTTATCCCTTTTTTACGCATACACAGCTCATTGGAAAACTAGGAATCTTAGAATATATTTTAGTAACGCCGTCGCACCACCGCGTTCACCACGCAGCCAATGAACAGTATCTCGACAAAAACTACGGAGATATGTTCATCATTTGGGACAAATTGTTTGGAACGTTTGCCAAGGAAACCGAGGCGCCAGTATATGGCTTGACAAAACCACTCGGAAGTCACAGCTTTTTATGGCAACACTTTCACTTTTTTGTCGAACTAGGACTTGCCGTGACATCACAAAAAGGGTTCTGGAACAAACTAAAAGTCGTATTTGGGAAACCTGCCGAGTTTGATGAACGAATGAGGTCAAAAGCGGAAATCCTTTTTTTATCTCATCGAAAAGTACAAGCTCCCACGCACCGATTTAAGGGTTATGTACTGGGTCAAATGGCTTTTACGCTCTTTTTACTCTTTTGGTTTTTGTTGCTAGAACAATACGTTCCGCTGCCAGTGCAGCTCGCTATCTCTTTATTTATTTTATTGACTCTGGTCAACAGTGGTGCCATTTTAGAACAACGCCGATGGGTATTTTACCTCGAATACCTACGGATTGGTAGTTTGATGAGTGTCGTTTATTACTACTACCCTAGTCCGACCACTTTTGTACTTTCGGCGGGCTTGTTGGTAGCCGCATTGATTTACCTACGAAGTATCGAACGCCAATACCTACGCTTACTCTACGGAAACATTTACCTCCCAAATTCTTAATACAACATGAGAGCCATCATAAAAAACATTGGAGAAGATTATTTTATCTCGTCATTACCAACTTCTTATCAAAAAGTACAGCCCGTAAAAAATCGCGGACTTCTCCCCAACATTCGGGTCAATGCGGAGGTAGGTGTATGGCAAAACTTGCCCGTCTATTTGGAATCAAATAGTTTTTTCTATCTGCACGATTTGCTAAACGAAGGCCCTTTGGTACTAAGTACATACAGTCCTGCTTGGGAAAAATACGGCGCAACCCACCTCGACCGCCTCAACAAAGCATTTGATGCCATCTCAAAACTAGGAGCTAATATGCTCGTTATCAGCACTGAGCAATTCAAACACATTGTTCATACAGTCCAAGATTACGGCATTGAATTTAACATAGTCCAAGATTTAAACAATAAAATCAGTGAAGCGCTGGGGGTCTATTCCGAATTTGAACCCGTTTGGGACCGCATTGCGGGGATTTCGGAAGATGTACCTTTCCCTGCCACATTTGTCATAAGCCGAAACCGATACATCGTCTATGACTACGTTGACAAGGACTTTGAATATGCTGTATCAGAAAAAGAAATTGAACGGGCCGTAAAAATCGCATTAAAATAAATCCATCTTATGTCAGACACATCCAACAAAAACAAACAAACGGCATTAGGCGACGTAGCTGCTAGGCAACTGGCGATTGCGACCCGCACCGTGCCGCAAATGGTGACCATCACCCCTCGTTGGCTAACCCGCCTTTTGAACTGGGTTCCTGTAGAATCAGGCGTTTATCGTCTCAACAAAGTCAAAAACGCCAACAGCGTTGAAGTCGATTGTTCAGCACGCGACGAACGGGTTCTTCCCCAAACATTTGTCGATTACATTGATAACCCTCGGGAGTATAACTTGTCGGCCGTACAAACCATTGTCGATGTTCACACCCGCGTTTCTGATTTGTACAGCAAGCCTTACAATCAGATTTCGGAGCAGTTGCGCTTGGCGATTGAAACCATCAAAGAGCGCCAAGAGAGCGAACTCATCAACAACAAAGAATACGGTTTGCTGCACAGCGTCGTTCCGTCGCAAGTAATAAAAACCCGCCTCGGAGCCCCAACTCCCGACGATTTGGACGAGCTAATTGCCAAAGTTTGGAAAGAGCCTGGGTTCTTTTTACTTCATCCGTTGGCCATTGCCGCTTTTGGTCGTGAGTGTACCCGCCGTGGCGTACCACCGCCAACAATTTCCCTTTTTGGTTCACAATTTATCACTTGGCGGGGCATTCCGTTGATTCCTTCGGACAAGCTTCCTATCCAAAACAATAAAACCAAAATCATTTTGCTTCGCACGGGCGAAAGCCGTCAGGGAGTAGTAGGGCTGATCCAACCTGGATTACAAGGCGAGCAAACCCCTGGACTTTCGGTTCGTTTTATGGGCATCAACGACAAGGCCATCGCCTCTTACCTTGTTTCACTTTACTGCTCGTTAGCAGTATTGGTGGACGATGCCATTGCAGTTTTGGAAGACGTTGAAATCGGCAACTACCATGAGTACAAGTATTAATACCTCGACAGGACTGCCCGACGTAGCAGCGTTGGAAGCACTGGCAAATCAGTTTTTTGCTGCTTTGCCAGGCGAGCATCCGATTGCGCAAGGGTTTGCCAAACAGGCGATTCATGCCCTTGCACCTGTTCACGCAGGAGCTCCCAATGAGGTTCCTTTCTATTTTGCAGACGGCGCACCCGCGCCGCCTGCCCTAGGGGGAATTGGAATTTCACCGACCCTGCACGACCCAACGGCTTTTGTCGCTGCTGGTGCAGAACCGACATCACCCCACGTGGTTGAACCTGCCAGCATTAGCTCAAACGGTGGGCGAATTCCTAGCTCCGTAGCGGGAAGCGGTGCATCGCCCTCAGCGATTCAGCACGGCAACAACATTAATCTGGAGAATCCACAAACCAGTTTTCCCGACGAAAACTTAAAAAGTGACGCTATCCCTTCCTCCATTGGTTCGGGAAGGGAAACACCCCCAGAACAGTTGCCCTACCAATCCCATTTTTCGTTTGAATCCGAATTACAAAAGGCATTGGAAGCGCTTTCGGGCACAAATCACGTTGCTTCAATCCCTCAAAAAGACAGCCCTTACTATTTTCTTTCGGGCAATGCTTTGCATGGGTTAGAGGGTGGTTTCGTCCCACAACTGCCTTCTGTATCTCAAACATCCCCCTCCAGCACTAGCTTACAAACAGCGCCCAAATTCCCGTTAGACGCCGCGCTCATCAAAAGAGATTTCCCCATTCTTCAGGAAACTGTCAACGGGAAACCCCTCATTTGGTTAGATAACGCGGCTACGACCCAAAAACCTAAGTTGGTCATTGATCGTTTGAGTTATTTTTATGAACACGAAAACTCAAACATTCACCGCGCTGCCCACGAGTTAGCTGCTCGCGCTACCGATGCCTACGAAGCCGCCCGCGAAAAAGTCAGGGCGTTTTTGAATGCAGCTTCGACCAACGAAATTGTATTTGTGCGGGGAGCAACGGAAGCGATTAATTTGGTGGCTAAAAGTTTTGGAGAACAATTTATTAACGCAGGTGACGAAATAATTGTCAGCCACCTTGAGCACCACGCCAACATTGTGCCTTGGCAGCAATTGGCGCAGAAAAAAGGCGCACGCCTGCGCGTAATTCCCGTGGATGATGACGGACAAATAATCTTAGAAGAATACGTTAAGTTGCTCAATTCGAGAACCAAACTGGTTTCTTTTACGCAAGTTTCCAACGCCTTGGGAACGGTTACTCCTGCCAAACAAATCGTTGAACTCGCTCATCAAATTGGAGCAAAAGTTCTCGTCGATGGGGCACAGTCCGTTTCACACATGAGCGTGGACGTTCGCTACTTGAACGCCGACTTTTTTGTCTTTTCGGGCCATAAAGTCTTTGGGCCAACGGGTATTGGCGTGGTCTATGGCAAAGAAGAGTTGCTCAATCAGATTCAACCTTGGCAAGGTGGAGGCAACATGATCAAAGACGTGACGTTTGAGCGTACTGTTTACCACCCAGCTCCTTCTCGTTTTGAAGCTGGGACGGGAAACATCGCCGACGCAGTGGGACTCGGTGCCGCCATTGACTATGTCACGGGCTTAGGGATGAACCTCATTTACCAGTACGAACATCAATTGTTACACTACGCTACCCATTTGTTGAAAGACGTCCCAGGACTTCGGTTGGTAGGCACTGCTCCCGACAAAGCCAGTGTTTTATCGTTTACCTTGAAGGGGTACACCAACGACGAAGTGGGACAAGCCCTTAATAAAGAAGGAATTGCGGTTCGTACGGGTCATCATTGTGCGCAGCCTATTTTGCGGCGTTTTGGCTTGGAAAGTACCGTTCGACCTTCGTTGGCTTTCTACAACACCTGTGCCGACATCGACACATTGGTAGAAACGCTCTATCGTTTACAACATAAAAAATAACCCCAAATTCTCCACCAAACCTTATAGGTTTTTAAAACCTATAAGGTTTCTGAATTGAAACTTTTCATTATGTCTGACGTAAAGGAATTTATCGACAAACTTCACCATACGCACAAAGCCGAATGGGAAGCAACGCCCAAAATCCAAGATTCGATTGATTGGTTGACTAACCTTTTTGAGTTTCTTTTTCCCAACAATCGTTTGCACAAAAAAGCAACCTACGTGGGCATCCTCAAGAAGAATCAAATCGACCTTGAAAATATTTTATTGAGCTACTTAGATCCTACAGAAGCCGATATTGAAGGTACGGTAAATGCCTTTTATCAATCATTAGAAACGGTATATCATCATTTGCGAGCCGACGCCGCCAAAATCTATGAGTTTGACCCCGCCGCCACGAGCATCCACGAAGTAATCGTTTCATACCCTGGCTTTTACGCGATTGCTGTTTACCGCATTGCCCATCAATTAACACGCTTAAAAGTACCCGTTTTGCCACGGATTTTGAGCGAGTATGCCCACCGAAACACGGGAACGGACATTCACCCTGCTGCAAAAATTGGAGTCCCGTTTATGATTGATCACAGTACGGGTATTGTGATTGGTGCAACCGCCATCATCGGCAATAACGTTTCTATTTATCAAGGAGTTACGCTAGGAGCATTGCAAGTAGCCAAAGAGCTGGCCGAAGTAAAACGCCACCCTACGGTAGAAGATAATGTCATCATTTACGCCCGAACCACCATTCTGGGCGGAAAAACCGTCATTGGTAAAAACAGCATCATTGGAGGCAGCGTATTTTTAACCAAAAGCGTAGCTCCCAATTCGCACGTTTTTAATACCCACCAACTCCGAATCGAAGTAAAAGACGAGGTGTTTGACTAACGTTTGTTTTTAAGCCTAGCATTTTATTTTTATCAATTAATCTATAAAATCAATAGTATTGATATTTATTCAAAAACCTGATACAATTATGAAAAGATTAGACACTCAGACCTTTACATTCAACGAAAAATTGACGGAAGAACAAATCACGTTTTTCAATCAAAACGGTTTTTTGCACTTCAAAAATTTCATTGCCAAAGACGCCGTTCAGTTGTTTCTCAACGAATTCAAGCGAATTGAAGAACAAATTTTGGCCGATGGCGAACAAAAAATCAACGGAGTACCTCTCAAGTTTGGTAAAGACCTTGATGGCAGCCCGTTGGTTCAGCGAATTTGCTTTGCGTCCAAATTCAGCCCCATCCTAAGAGAATATATCCAAGACCCTCGTATCCAATCGCTTACCGCTTTAATCGGCGGCGATGCCCGCGTGGGTGAAGACGAAAAAGATGGACTGGTATTTAATCATTACGTTCGAGACAAACACAGCAAGTTTACCTCCATGGGATGGCATACCGATAGCCCACGGGACTTGTTTTTAGGACAAAAGATTCACAAAATGCTCAATATCGGTACGCACCTTGATGACTGCCTAAGCCGCAACGGGGGTCTCAAGGTGTTACCGGGTACGCACACCCAGGGCGTGTTTCAGACGCTTTTCCGCAAAAAACAATTCATCGATCACCAGCCCGATGTCAACGAAGTAGGCCTCGATATTGAAGCAGGCGATTTGACCATTCACGACGGCGACTTGTGGCATCGGGTAGAAGCGAGTGTTTTTGAGGGCGAACAGTCACGCCGTCGCGTCATGTATGTACCCATCGTGACAGGAAAATACGTGCCTAAAAATGAACATAGCAAAACCCCTTTTTACCAGCGTCTTGCGAAATATGTTGTCAAATAAGCCCCATCGCTTATCGTAATTCACTCATTCGTATTTCCCTATGAACATACCCCAATATGCCCTCGTAACAGGTTCAGCCAAAGGCATCGGAAAGGCCATCGCCAACGAACTTGCGCAGCGTCAGTACCACCTCCTCTTGGTCGATTTTGATCAAGAGGTGCTCGAATATACCCAAACTGAACTACGCGGGCGCTACCCTGCTCTTAGTGTTCACACCTTTGTGCAGGATTTATCCGAAGCGGATGCAGTCATCAACATTGAAAAATGGCTAACTCCTTTCAAAAACAAGCTAAAAGTGGCAATCAACAACGCAGGATTTGGACTGACGGGGCGATTTACCGACCTCAATATCGAGGAACAACTCAACATGGTTGATGTCAATTTCAAAGCGGTCGTTCGACTTTCGTATCTCTTTGTTTCCATCCTAAAAAACAACGGAGAGACCTATTTGCTCAACGTAGCCAGCACGACTGCCTACCAGTCTGTCCCCTACTTAGCGGTGTATGCGGCCTCCAAAGCGGCGGTATTGTCGTTTACGCGCAGCCTTCGGTTTGAGCTAAGAGAAACAGACCTTTCAGTTTCGACCCTCAGCCCTGGGAGTACCGACACCGATTTTGTCTATCGGGCCAGAATGGGTGAACATACAAAAAAAACAGCGTCCAAAGTGAATATGACGCCCGAAGCTGTAGGCAAAATCGCCATTAACGGTTTGTTCGCCAAAAAATCAGAAATCATCCCTGGTTTTCTCAACGTCCTCAATGCGCACCTACCCAAGTACGTCCCCAAAATACTGACGGAAAAGGTAGCTGCCAACATCTATGAACCTCGAAACTAACCGAACCGATGTCAAAAAGCATTCCTGTCCTTATCCCTTCCGAAATTCATAGCATTGTCGATAAGCAATATACGCAAGTACACCAGCTGCTCGGTAAACGCCTTGCCTTGATGTTTGGCTATCTCATTGCTCAATCCGCTCAAAGCGCGGTTTTCTCGGCTTTTTTTAGGAAAAACTTACTGGAATTAGGAGAAAATCCCGACCTACTAGAAGTGGAAGAAGACGAATTGCTTGTGATTTTATTTGGCTCAAAAATAGCCACCGAAGGCGGTAAAATCCCCGATGAGTTATACGAAGCCCTTACCCAACGCTACTCGCAAGAGCAAGTCATTTTGCTCGTGAGTTTTGCGACTCAATTGGTTGCCGCAACGATGTTCAACGCAACGTTGGAAGTCCAAGTCGAAGCATCGCTACAACCGTATGTGTTACCCGAAGCATTCAGAACTGAGTTATGTTTAGTATAAAAACCTATTTCGCACTTCTAGTAGCCTGTTTATCAACTATTTCTTCGGCATTTGCCGCAGATTTTGACTTTACGCCCAACCTCCAAAAAGCCCACCAAGAAGTATTTAAACTTCGGCTGGAAAGTGCAAAAAAATTGGCCGCGTCCGAAAAATCGTCCAATCCGTTTCGGGTTTACGTGGAGCATTATGCCGAAACAATTCAATTGCTCAACACCGACACCGAAGATGCTTATAATACTTTCTTAACCCACGAAGATGAACGCCTCGACGCCATCGAAGACCTCGACGAACAGTCGCCTTACAATCGGTTTTTGCGGGCTGAAATCAAGCTATTGTCGGCAGTAGTTCGCATTCGTTTTGGCAATGAGGTAAAAGCGGCTTGGAATGTGATTCAAGCGGCAAAATTGTTGGAAGAAAATCAAAAACTGTTTCCTCAATTTCTACCAACGTACAAATCGCTGGGCTGCCTGCATATTGTCATTGGTTCCGTTCCCGACAATCACCGTTGGGTACTCAAACTACTGGGTTTAAAGGGAAACATTGCTCAGGGTGTTTCTGAATTGCACCGAGCTACCAAAGACAAAGAATGGGGAAACGAAGCAATGCTTACGTCGTTTTTTATTCAAGAATTTGTTCTAAAGTTTGACGAACGCGAAAACACCGAGCTGCTCAATACAATTGAAAATCAAGCGGATAATCTGAGTTTTCATTGGTTGGCTACGGCCATTTCGCTCAAAAGTACCCGCAATGAGCAAGCGTTGAAACTGCTCAAAAAAGCACCATCTGACCCCTCCTATCCTGCACTTTCTATTTTTACGCTCTACCGCGCCGACGCCCATTTGCTCAAAGGCGACTACGCCGAAGCGAGTCGGTTATATACGCTTTACATTCGCCAATTTAAAGGGAAATCTTACCTCAAGGAAGCCTATTACAAACTAGCGTTGTGCCATTGGCTCACGGGCGATTCGACGAAAGCCCAACAATCATTGGCTCGGATTCCGTCGGTGGGGGTGGCTTACGCTGAGTCAGACAAAGCCGCCGAGAAGTTCTACGAAAGCTATTCAAAAACACACCAACTTCCGAACAAAACCCTGCTCAAAATTAAACACGCTTCCGACGGTGGGTATTACGAAAAAGCGGCAGAATTGCTGACCCAGCTCACTGAAAAAGACCTAGAAACGCCCAAAGAGCGCGCCGAGTATTATTTCCGAGCGGGCAAAGTGTTTCAACGTACGCATCAAAGTGACAAAGCCTTGGCTTCGTTTGAAAAAGCCATCCAATTGTCGGCCAAGGAAAGTTGGTATTTCGCGCCGAGTGCGTCATTGCAGATTGGTTATTACTACCAAGAAAAAGGACAACGCCAACAAGCCAAAGCCTATTTTGAGAAGGCGATTTCCTACAAAAAACACGAATACAAAAGCTCCGTTGACAGCAAAGCCCGCGCTGCACTCACTGAAATGGGATTTGATAGCTAACATTTTAACAATTAATAATCAAGCACTTATCAACTTTAAACCAGCAAAATTGTATGAAAAAGCTCACAATGATTACCGCCCTCTTTGGTGCAAGCCTTGCCCAAGCGCAAGTCGCTCCCCAACAAGGCCATTGGCGAGGTACCTTTGCCTTTCCAGCGGGGCAAGAAGCTCCCTTTAATTTTGAACTGAAAGGCCAAACCGCCTACCTACTCAACGGAACCGAACGGTTTGAACTGAAAGGTGTTACCCAAAAAGGAGATTCCCTTTTCTTTCCCGTGGAAGTTTACGACGCCGTCTTAGCCGCCAAAATTGACTCCCCAACGCAGCTTTCGGGGGCATTTAAACGAAGTGTCACTGATTCAGGCATTCCGTTTAAAGCCGAATTTGGGAAAAAACACCGTTTCTTCGAAGTCACTCCCGTAGCCAATGTTAGCTTAAAAGGCAAATGGGACGTGACCATCGGCGATGATAAAGGCAACGCCCGTCAGGTGGTGGGGGTGTTTGACCAAGTTGGGAGCAAACTAACGGGCACCTTCCTGACCACCACGGGTGATTTTCGCTATTTAGAAGGCACGGTGAAAGGAGAAGAGTTTTTTCTTTCCGCTTTTAGTGGTTCTAACCCTACCCTTATCAGAGGGAAAGTTTCGGGAAATGAGCTAACGGGGGAATTTATTGGTTTCCGAGGTAATCAAACCATTAAAGGCGTACGCAATGAAAAAGCTGCCCTTCCTGATGCCTACCACTTGACCACCCTCAAAGAAGGCGCTTCTACCCTTCATTTCGCTTTTCCTGATGCGTTTACGGGAAAAACGGTGTCGCTCAAAGACCCTAAATACCAAGGCAAAGCCGTGATTGTAACGGTACTAGGAAGCTGGTGCCCCAACTGCGTGGACGAAGCTCAGTTTTTGGCCCCTTGGTACAAAGCCAACCGCGCGAGAGGTGTTGAAATCATTGGGTTATCTTTCGAACGTAAAAACGACCCCGCCTTTGCTAAAACACGCTTGGAAGCCCTTAAAAACAGGTTTGGTGTCGAATATGACCTACTTTTTGCGGGCGTAGCCGACAAAAAATACGCTTCTTCGGTGCTGCCCGAACTCAGTGAGGTATTGTCTTTCCCAACCACCATTTACATTGATCGTTCAGGCAAAGTCACCAAGATTCACACGGGTTATACAGGCCCTGCCACAGGCGCTTACTACGAAGAATTTGTGAAAGAGTTTAACGCTGATGTGAATCAACTGCTTGCCACGGAAGCACCCAAATCAACGGCCGCAGCGGGAGGCAAATAAACGCATTATTACCATGTCAGAAATCAAACATATCGCCCAAATTAACGAATACAAAGTTCGTACCATCGCTTTTTTAGTGTTGGTATTGGTCATCGGGTACTTATTCACTGGCTGGCTGTTTTTGCCCATTGTACTGGTTGTTGATTTTGGTTTACGTGCGTTTGATGCGGGCAAGTTTAGCCCTTTGGCGCACCTCAGTGACGAGATTGTCCAACGTCTTTCTTTTCCAACCAAACCTATTTACTTTCCTCCCAAACGTTTTGCCGCACGCATTGGCTTTGCTTTCTCGGTCACAATCACCGTTTTACAAGTACTAGGTATTTCAACGATTTGGGTGGCGGGGGTCTTGGCTTTTTTTGCCGCACTTGAATCCTTGGCGGGTATTTGCGCAGGTTGCTATGTGTATGATTGGCTGTTGCCAGTATGGCGCAAAATAGGATTAGAGTAGCCTACTTTCTTGCCTGCAATAAAAAAATCCCTGAAGCAATGCTTCGGGGATTTTTGCTTTATTCAACCCACCAATTCTATACAATATTTTAGTCAGTTTATACACTCAAACGGTCTGACTATCGTCTGACCGTTTATTACGCTAAATCGGTCAGACGATAGTCAGACCGTTCCGTTAATTCAGTTTGAGGAATGGCCTTTGGAAAATAAAATTTGGGATAATTCAAGCGATTACCCCAAATTGACTCATTTCCCAAATTCCCTTTCACTCTCCCTATATAGGGCTATGAAAAAGACTCAATAAAAAATTATCCTAGGCTAAGTGCTTGACTTATATCCTCCTTGATGTCGTCGATATGTTCGATACCCACCGAAATACGCAACAAATTAGGGTCAACACCCGCCGTGCGCTGCTCTTCAGCCGACAACTGCGAATGGGTCGTAGAAGCGGGATGAATAATCAGCGTTTTGGCGTCACCTACGTTTGCTAAGTGACTAATTAACTTCAAACTGTTGACAAACTTTTCGGCCTGCTCGCGACCACCTTTTAATTTAAACGAAAGTACCCCGCCAAATCCTCGCGTAAAGTACTTTTTCGCCAGTTCATGGTAAGGATTTTCCTCCAGACCAAGGTAATTCACGCTCTCCACTTGCGGTTGGTTTTGAAGCCACTGCGCCAAAGCAAGGGCATTTTCACCGATACGTTCTACGCGCAATGTCAGCGTTTCGAGCCCTTGGAGCAATAAAAACGAGTTAAACGGCGACTGAGCAGGCCCCCAATCCCGCAAACCTTCCACCCGCGCCCGAATGATAAATTGAATGTTCCCAAAAGGACCACCTACCCCGAACACGTCATTCAGCACTAAACCGTGGTAACTAGGCGAAGGATCCGTAAACTGCGGGTATTTACCATTTCCCCAATTGTACGTTCCTGCATCCACAATGACCCCACCCATGGTAGTTCCGTGTCCACCAATCCATTTCGTGGCCGACGAGACCACTACGTGGGCTCCATACTTGATAGGTTGGGCAATCGCTCCACCTGCTCCAAATGTATTGTCAACAATAATTGGCAGGTCATATTTATCGGCAAGTTTGGCAAAAGCCTCAAAATCTGGGACATTAAAGCCTGGATTTCCAATCGTTTCTAGGTATAAAAACTTGGTTTTTTCGTCAATCAGCCGCTCGAAGGCATCCACATTATCACCATCCACAAAACGCGCTTCCACCCCAAGGTTTTTGAAAGAATTTTTAAATTGGTTATACGTTCCACCGTACAAAAATGACGTAGTGACGAAGTTATCGCCAACCGTCGTAATGTTATTGATGGCCAAAAACTGCGCTGCATGTCCCGAACCCGTAGCGAGGGCAGCAACCCCACCCTCCAAAGCCGCGATGCGCTTTTCAAACACATCGTGGGTAGGGTTCATGATACGGGTATAAATATTACCAAACTCTTTGAGCGCAAACAAATTGGCTCCGTGTTCGGCATTATTAAAAACGTACGAAGTGGTTTGATAAATAGGTACAGCCCGCGCGTTGGTGGTAGGGTCGGCGGTCTGGCCTGCGTGTAATTGTAAGGTTTCAAATTTTAGTGACATGACGATATAATACGTTTAAGGGTTCAAAAAATCGGTCATTCAAATCGTTTCGTAAGCGTTTTGGATGGAAAGTTCGGCGGTCGTTTTCGTAAATCTCGTTCAAGCTTTGGGTGACATAATCCACTTCGCCAGGCGTGTTGTATTTACTAAACGAAAAACGAATATGTTGGGCTTCGGGCGCGGCCTGAAGCGCCGTCAACACGTGAGAATCAGTGGCTTGAAGATTAGAACACGCACTCCCACCCGAGGCAGCAATGCCGTACAAATCCAAGTAACTCAGCAAAGACTCTCCTGATTTTAAGGCGGGAAACGCGACATTGAGCAACGTATAAAGGCTATTTTCCGAAGAAGCACTCTCACCGTTAAACGTACAGCCAATGCCCAAATTTTCGAGTTGTTTAATCAGGCGATTTTTGACAAAACGAATGCTCTTTTCGTGGGCCTCCAAGTCATAGTAGGCTACTTCAAGGGCTTTCCCGATTCCGACGATGGCCGCTACATTTTCCGTTCCCGAACGAAGCGAGCGCTCCTGCCCCCCGCCGTGCAACAAAGGTTTTATCTTACGCTTGGGTGAAACATACACAAAACCCACACCTTTTTGGGCGTGAAACTTGTGCCCCGACCCAACCAAAAAATCAACAGGAAGACGCTGTAAATCAAACGAATACTTACCAATTGTCTGGGTGGTATCTGATAAAAAAAGCGCTCCAGCGGCTTGACACAAATGGCCAATCCACTCCAAATCATGGAGGTTTCCGATTTCATTATTGCCGTGCATCAACGCCACCAACGAATGCGGAAATTCTTTCAATAATTGTTGCAAATGGGCTGTATCTATCTGCCCTTTGTCATCTAGCTCCACGTAATGTAGCTGGATTTTGTGCTCTTTCTGAAGCCAACGAAGGGGTTGCAGCACAGCTTTGTGCTCAGTAGGACTTGTGATGACGTGCCGAAGTTCGTAAGCATTCACCGCTGCAGTAATCACCCAATTCAAAGCCTCCGTCGCGCCCGATGTAAAATAAATAGCCTCAGAAGGCGTATTGAGTACCTTCCCAATTTGCGCTCTGCTTGTTTCAATGGCTTCGCGTGCTTGCCGTCCAAATCCATGACTGGAGGATGGGTTGCCGTAAAAAGTGGTCAAATAGGGCATCAATGCCCCTAACACCTCACGGTCGATGGGGGTAGTTGCCGCATTATCAAAGTATATTTTCATGGTGTCTGATGATTGGAATGTTAGAGTCGGGGTTTTACTTCCGACTCTTTCTCGACGTAGGTTAGGTAAGGAAATTGGTTTGATTAGTTGATGATGATTAGATGAAGTTCTTTAATTTACAGATTGAATACATTAAAATATAGCTTTTCTATTTATTGCTCCAGAGGAGCTACATCTTCTTAGAAAGAATGACCGAGGTCGTCTCCAAAGCCCCATCAGGGCGGCTGACGTTCGGTGACATCTTTCACCAGCCCTGTCTAGTTTAGAAAATGAAACGTTTTTTGAAACGGAATACTTTTTCCAGATCGCTCATTGTAAAGCGTACCTTTGATTGTTCCTGTAATGTCATAGTTAGGGTCATCCAAACGAACTTTGGTTCTAAATTCTCCCTTTTGGGTAAAATAAGTAGTCTCTGCTCCCTCTACTTCATTTTTTTGCGCAAGAGGTGCTACGGGAACAATGGTGCTCGTAACGGCAAAAGAACCGTTTTCGGCAAACTCAAATTTGGTAGGTTCTACGCCTTTTTTCGCCTTGCAATCAGACGAATAAAGCGACCAGCCTTTTTCGAGCTGAACCAAGAAAACCAGCTCTACTTCTTCCCCCATCTCAAAACCTGATTTGGCAAACTTAAACTGCCACTGTGCCACATTATCGGCATTTTGGGCAAACACCCCCAGCGTTCCTAGTAGGAAAACGAGGGTCACTAGTCCGATTTTTTTCATTTTTTTCGTAGTCATAATGGTTCAGAAAATACTCCGTCGGGGTAAAATCCCCGACGGTTATTTGAAATAACTAACCCACCTTAAATATACATACAGACTAATTTTTTGAATTAATAGACTTTCCAAGTCTATTAAAGTTTTGTTACCGACGAAGCATTCGCTACCAAGTTCACGTCAAGCGTAAAATCGTTTTCAATGGCTTTGTCGCCCAAATTTTCAAAGAAGTTGCTCGACCGATAGCGAATATCGAATTTAGTACGGTCCACATTAATCTTGGCCTGGGCAGTAAGGAGCGATTTCTCAGCTTTTACCACGGCTGGAAACCTAACTTCTTGCGTAATGCCCTTGATGGTAAGTTTCCCCACGATTTCGTAGTTGTTAGCACCTTTGGGCGTCACCGAAGAAATCACAAAACTTGCTTTGGGGTATTTTGCCACGGCAAAAAAGTCATCATTTTTAAGGTGCCCCACCAACTTTTCGTTGTAAGAAGCATCGGTAATGTCAGTTACGGTTAAGTTTTTAACGTCAATGTCAAAGTTCCCCCCTTTGAGCTTGTTATCTGCCCACACGAGGCTTCCATTGGTGATGGGAACCAAACCCGTGTGTTCTCCCGTCACTTTTTTACCCACCCAAACCAATTTACTGTTTCGGGTATCGACAGCATAAGCGCTTTCCTTTTTCGACAGACGCGCTTGCGAAACGCCTCCAAACAACATAAATGAGGCGACAACAACTGGTACTTTTTTCATGGTGTTTCCTAGTTTAAGTTTAAAAAATAATTATTCCTATATACATTATAGATATTTTATATAAATGAAAGAGCGTATTCAAATGATTAATTATTAAAACTTTTTCGATGAATTTTGATGAGCGATACTTTTCTAAAAAAGCTTCCCTTCCAAGTGAAGAGCAAAAGTTAGCATGGTTGAATAAATAGCCAAATGGTATATCACTTCGCTCAGTGATTGTGGTTGCAAAGGTGAGAAATAAAAAAACAATTTTCCAACTATTTTTCAAAAAAAATTAAAAAACGAAATTTTGATTAGTCTATTGATTATTAGGAGTTTACGCTTTTATTTTTTAGTCTAACCAAGCCATTTAGCCACTACTATCCTTCTTATAATACCATTTTACCCCTATAATACGCTCAAAACGAGAATAAATAATACATTTAGAAGATTTTATATCAATATATTTTACATATAGACTAATTTATTTACTATAAATAGATAGATTTTAGGGTAATAATTATAAAAAAAATTATATTTAAAGCTTGTTTATATGAAACACACTTTTCACCTTTGTGCCCACAATCAACCAACCAGCAGCTTCTATACCAATTGTAATAAGCTTCTGGTCAAACCCAAACTCGTTTCTTCAATTTATCTTAAAAAGATGCACTAACGAGTCAACCAATGGTTAGTGATTTACGAGCAAATGCAGCTTGAAAGAAATCATTCAAATGAGATAATATAAATAGAAAAAGGAATAGCGAAAAAATTGTAAAAAATCTATATTTATTCGATAGTCTTTAATCCAATAACAAATTTTGAAGTAACCATTTTTAAATCACCCAATAAACAAAACGTGCCAAAGTAGCGGCAACTACCCTGGCACAAGCTAAAGCAACAAAGGCTCATTGGCTAAAATGATACCATTTCCTACGCAGGAAGTGGCACAACCTTTTGTTTTATTTAACACTGCAAAGTAATGAAAAAAATTTTATCTCTGTGGGGCTTACTTTTATTTACCTCATGGCTGGCTTCGGCCCAAAATACGCCGACCATCAACGCGACGGTTTCGGGTAAGCTCATCGACCAAAAGACACGGGAGGCATTGGTAGGTGCGTCGGTCGTCATCAAGGGAACCACCAACGGAAGTACCAGCGATGCGGATGGCAAATTTACCCTTAGAACGGGGCAAAAATTACCCTTCACGGTCGTCGTCAGTTACATCGGTTATTTGACCAACGAAATAATTGTCAATTCAGACAAAGTAGTTCTCGAACTTGCGCCTGATACGAAACAACTCTCTGAAGTAGTGGTTGTTGGCTACGGTACACTCGAACGAAAAGACCTCATCGGTTCTATCGCAAAAATTGACCCTGCCGAGTCAAAATCAATTCAAGCGGGAAGTTTTGACGCCCAATTGCAAGGAAAAGTATCGGGGGTGCAGATTTCTAGCAACACAGGCGTTCCTGGAGAGGCGGTTAACATTCGAGTACGCGGGGCAACTTCCATCAACGCCGACAACGACCCACTTTACGTCGTAGATGGCGTATTTATCAACAACAATTCGCTGCAAACCATCGGAACGGGTGGAAAGGCGACCTCACCCATTGCCGACCTCAACCCCAACGACATTGAAAGTATCGAGGTATTAAAAGATGCCGAAGCTACGGCTTTGTACGGCTCTCGCGGCGCCAATGGGGTGATTTTGATTACCACCAAACGCGGAAGTTTTGAACAAAAGCCTAAGATTTCGTTGAACGCCTCGTACGGTCAAGCCAAAGCTACCAAACTTTGGGAACTAACCACGGGGCCAGAACACGCCCAGCTCGTCAACGAGTGGTGGATCAATACGGGTAAAGATACCCCTTCACTCAACCGCACCTTTGCCAATCGTCCCTTCCGTCCCGTGTCGGAAGGTGGCAGAGGACTTCCCGAAGAACAGCAAACGTACGACCGCCTAAGTGAGCTTTTCCGTACGGCATCGCTTTCCAACTACGATTTATCGCTTTCGGGTGGTACCAAAAGTACGAAATACTACATCGGTGGTGGCCTCAATTCGCAAGAGGCTATTATCAAACCCATTACGTTTCAACGCGCTAGTTTTAAAGTAAACCTCGACCAAAAGGTCAACGACAACGTACAAGTGGGCGTCAGCAACACGTTTACGCGCACTTACCGCAACCAAGCCCGCGCGGGAGATGGCCCTGCGGGGGGGCTTTTGCAAGCGGCCCTGCACACGCCTACGTACCTTTCGCCCGTCAATGAGCAAGGAGTTTTGGTAGGGCGCGCAGGCTTCGACAACCTTACGTTATTGCTTGATAACTACAACGTTAACTCTACGAGTTTGCGTTACATCGGGAACTTATACGCGGATGTTCAACTTTTGCCGAATCTAAAATTCCGCAGTAGTTGGGGTATTGATTACAACAACTACAACGAATCAGAATACTGGAACAACTTGTTGATTTCAGGAAGCCCGAACGGTTTGGCGACCTCTTCGATTAGCCAATTTACCACTTGGTTGAACGAGCAAACGCTTACTTTCCGCCAGAAAATCGGGGCAAAACATTCGTTTGGAGTCTTAGTCGGAAATACCCTTCAAAGTGATTTACTAACTCGTACGTATGCCGAAGGACGCGGTTTTGCCAACAATCAGTTTACGCAAATTTCGTCGGCAGCGACCACGGCCTCTTCTCAAAGCTGGAGCAAAAGCAACTTAGCGTCCTTCTTTGCCAAAGTAGATTACAATTTTGGCGGAAAATACCTCATTGATTTTAGTGCCCGCGCCGATGGTTCGTCGCGTTTTGGGAACAACCGCAAATGGGGCTTCTTCCCATCGGCAGGAGTGGCCTGGCGTGTAAAACAAGAGGCATTCTTGCAAGACGTTCGGGTATTGAGTGACCTTAAATTACGGGCCAGTATCGGGGTGATTGGAAACCAAAACGGCATCGGGAACTTTGCCTCGCAGGGCCTTTGGACGGGTGGTTCGGGTTATCAAAGTTCGGCAGGGATTGCGCCTCAACAATTGGGGAACGCCGACTTGCAGTGGGAACGTACGCGCCAGTTGAACGTCGGGGTAGATGCGTCGTTCTTAGACCAACGCCTCAACGTAGAATTTAACGTTTACAACAAATACACCACCAATGGTTTGCTACAATTGGCCTTGCCCGCAACGTCTGGCTTTAGCACGTATTGGTCGAACGCCGCCGAAATCAGCAACAAAGGTTTTGAACTAGGCATCAGTACCGTCAACGTTCGCAAGGGAGATTTTCAATGGAGCACAAGCTTCAACGTTGCCCGCAACATCAATAAAATTGAGAAACTTGCCAACCCACTTCGCTACGGTAGCCGTGATTTAATTCTCCAACAAGAAGGGACACCGCTGTATTCGTTTTGGGTATATAAAGAATTGGGCGTTGACCCACAAACTGGTAATGTCATTTATGATGACGTCAATAAAGATGGTCAAATTACCGTCGCTGACCGCCAAATTGTAGGCAGTATTTGGCCAAAATTCTTTGGAGGTTTAACAAACAACTTGACCTACAAAGGCTTTGATGTCAGTTTATTCTTCTCTTTCCAATACGGCAACAAGATTTACAACCACAACCGCTTCTTTGGCGAAGGGGGCGGTGCGCGCGATGCCGCACGAATCATTTTTGCCAAAAATAACCAACGTTGGCAAAAACCTGGCGACATCACCGACGTACCTCGCCCCGATGGAATCAACGTCAACAACTACCGCGACGGTGGTAGCCGTTGGTTAGAAGATGGCTCGTTTTTACGGCTTCGTTCGCTCAACGTCGGATACTCGATTCCCAAAACGGTGAGTCGTAAAATCGGTGCCGACCAACTTCGCGTGTATGTTTCGGGCACCAACCTCTGGCTGTTGACCAAATACACGGGCCTAGACCCTGAGTCGAGCGCAAGCAGCGACCAAAACCAACAAGGTATCGACTTAGGTACGCCTCCTCAACCACTTGGGGTACAGGTAGGAATCAATATTACATTCTAAAATTTGAGCAAAACAATGAAAATCAAACATCATATACTTTGGGTAAGCTTGGCTTTAGTAAGTAGTTCTTGTGAAAAATTCCTTGACGTACAACCCAGAGAATTTATTTCGGACGCCGCTACCATTGTCGATCGTTCCTCGGCCGAAACCGCGGTAAGAGGTGTTTATAGCGCCTTGGCCGACGGGGGTTATTATGGTACATCTTTCCAATCCATTGGGTATTTGTCGAGTGACAATATCGTTTGGACAGGTTCGCAGTCGCAAGTACAAGAGTTCATCAACAAAAAAGTAAATGCCGACAATTCAACCATTAGTTCGGCTTGGGTTTCGATTTACCGCACCATCAATCGCGCCAACAATGTCATCGAAAAAGTAGCAACGGTCAAAGACGCACAGCTAACCGACGCCCTTCGTAATCAGTACATTGGAGAAGCTTATTTTGTCCGAGCTTTGGCCTATTTTGACTTGGCGCGCACTTGGGGCGGCGTACCTCTTATTACAAAACCAACCATTAATCCTACCGACAACAGCGGTATCAAGCGCAGTAGTGTGGCCGAAACCTACGCCCAAGTACTCAAGGACTTAGAAACGGCTGAATCACTTTTACCTGCCACCACCGACCGTTATCGGGCTACCCGCAAAACCGTGTGGGCCTTGAGAGCGCGTTATCATTTATACCAAAAAGAGTGGGTAAAGGCCGAAGAATACGCCGATAAAGTCATTAGTGATGCTACGAACTACAAGTTGGTAAAACCATTTAGTGCATTTTTTGCCAATGATGCTCGCGGTACGACGGAATCCATTTTTGAAATTTTCTACAATGGTACGACCGAAGTAAATAGTCACCGTGGCCAATGGCAACCACAAACCAACGGTGGTACGCGCCAATGGGCTCCCAACGACGCCCTCGTGGCCCTGCTCAACAATCCCGCCGTGGGTGGGACTCGCAGTACCTTGGTCGCCAAAGACAATCAAAACCGCTGGTACGGAAATTTGTACTACCGCAACCCCGCCTCCGACCCGAGTTACGTGCTTCGCATTGCTGAAGTTATTTTGATTCGCGCCGAAGCTCGCGCCCAACAGAACAAACTTGCTCTTGGTTTGGCTGACTTGAATCTAATCCGCGACCGTGCAGGAATTACCGCTAGCACGGCTGCTACGCAAAGCGATTTGCTATTGGCGATTGAAAACGAGCGTCGGGTCGAGTTTGCGCTAGAACCACACCGTTGGTTTGACATTGTGCGCACAGGAAGAGCTCCCGCCGTGTTCAGCCTTTCGGAGGCCAATCGCTACGTACTTCCCATTCCAGTTCAGCAATTACTCTCTGACAAAGCATTAGAACAAAACCCTGGCTATTAACCCCAACCACCCCTCAAAGTCCTCCCTTACAGGGAGATTTTGAGGGGGCTACTCCAAATCATAACAACTTTTATTCACCCTATAACAGTTAGAACCAACCATGGCAAAAGAATTACTTCTCGACGATTCTATCGAATGGAAAAACTGGGAGAAAGCCCTTTTTCGGTTCTTTGGGCTCTATTTCTTTATTCAAGTTCTCCCCATTGACGTGCGATTTTTCAAGCACTTATTTGTGACCGAAGATTGGGCGTTTAGCTACCGAAATATCTTTTATTTGTCCAAATACTCCCCCAATTTTATAGGACAAGAAAGCTTTATAAACTGGCTAATTGTTGCCGTTTTGGCGGGAATCGGAGCCGTTATTTGGTCGCGAATCGACAAGCCAACCACCGATTACGACAAACTGTACTATGGCGTTCGGGTGTTGGTTCGCTATCGCTTGGCACTCGGTGTGATTGCGTATGGTTTTATCAAGTTTTTTCCGTTGCAGTCTCCCCTTCCTTCGCTCAGTAATCTCAACACCAATTACGGCGATTTTACGGCTTGGAAACTATTTTCGTTAGGGTTGGGAGTAGTACCAAACTACCAATCATTTTTAGGATTGGTCGAAATCGTGGGCGGGCTCTTGCTTCTACACCGCAAAACCGCTACCATTGGCACCCTCGTTATTCTGCCTTTTACGGGTAACGTTTTTGTGTCCAACATCGCCTACGAAGGTGGCGAATACATCTATAGCTTTTACCTTATTACGCTTGCGCTCTTTTTGTTTTCGTACGACGCGCTCCGTTTGTTCACTTTGGTATCGCTCGAAAAGCCTACCCTTCCCACTAAGTATCAACCTGTTTTTCAAGCCAATTGGCAACGAGTACGCTGGGTACTAAAAGCGGCTTATGTGCTCTTGTTCGTGGTGGTGTATGGAGCAGAAACGTACGCAGCGTATCGCAAAGGCCCGTACCAATTTCCAGCCCAAAAAGGTTTACCCAATTCAGAGGGACTTTACAACGTCAGTGAGTTTAAGCTAAATAACGTGCCGCTTCCTTATTCCAAAACCGATTCTACGCGCTGGCAGGATGTGGTGTTCGAGAAGTGGAATACGCTCAGTATCAAATCAAATCGCTCGGTTCAGTTGGACTTAACCGATACGGAAGAAATTCATTCCAACGACGACGACCGCAATTATGAATTTGCGGGTTCGCAGGGGCGCCACTACTACAGTTACGAAGTGGATGAAAACCAAAAAGTGTTGCACCTCAAGAACCGCAATAAGCACTACCTCAACGAAGTATTTGACCTGCATTATTCTCAACCCAACGACTCAACCCTTGTACTTTCAGGAGTAACCAACCAGCGGGATTCGATATATGCGGTTTTACAAAAAACCAATAAAAAGTACCTCACGTTCGAAGCGCAAAAAACAGGTCGTCGGCGCGGCTTAAAACTCTAATCTCAAACGCTTTACTACTATGTCAAAGTTATACAAGATCACTTCAGAAAGAGTCGATTTGGGTGGTGCGCCCGCCCTCACTATTCCCTCGATTACGGAACCGTTTCCGCAACACAACGAGCCTAATCACCCAACGGGAAGGGAATGGCCGCTTTGGAAGAAAATCGCGTTTCGTATTTCGTTTGTATTTTTTGTGGCAATGTCATTGCCCAACAGTCTTGATTGGTACAAAGAAATAGTCGCGTTCGATTGGTTGCACCTGCACTACCGCGACCTGTACGACGTAGCTCGATTTGGCTCAGGGTTGAACTTTTTTGGGAACCGTATTTTTGGAAGTACGCTCAACGGCTATGCCGTGTGGGTCATCACCTTTTTGTTTGCCGTTGTGGTGGGTTTGGCGTGGACAGGCATTGCCATTTTAATCAAAAAAGACCCAAAAGAATACCGCTTGCTTTACTATTGGCTTCGGGTGATTGTTCGCTACCGCGCAGGCATTGGCATCATTGGATTTGGCTTCACCAAACTCACTCCTACGCAGCTTCCTTATCCGTCGTGGGGGGTATTAAATACCAATTTTGGGGATTTAACCCTTCAAAAAATCTATTGGCTTTCGATTGGGATTGTGCCTTGGTACGAAGTCTTTACGGGGGTGGTTGAAGTAGCAGCGGGAGCGTTGTTATTTTTTAGAGCCACTACTTTTTGGGGCGCGGTATTGTTATTTGGCGCCTTAGCCGACATCGTCTATGTCAATTTTTCTTACGATGGTGGCGTACACGTTTACAGCTCCTACTTAGTGTTGTTCTCTGCCTTTTTACTCATTGACTATATCCCCAAACTTTACAATCTTCTCATTTTGGAGAAGCCGACTATTCCTACCACCTACTACCCCACTTTTTCTGAGGCTTGGCAACGTATTACGCGCATTTCTCTCAAAACAGGCACCCTTATTTTGTTTTTGCCCGTTTTTACGTATTTGTCAGTCATCAATTTCTTGTACGACCCTTACAAACAACCAGCCCTCAAAGGCATCCCTACCTTACGAGGCAACTACCACGTAACGGAGTTTCGTCACAAGGGGCAAGTCATCCCGTTTTCTCCGTTGGATACCCTGCGTTGGCAACAAGCCACGTTTGAAAAATGGACCACACTTACCTTCAAAGTCAACAAACCCGTCGATTTGGATTTGTCAAATGGTGGTGGCGCTCCCATGCGTGACATCAACCGTACGTTTGAATTGACGGGGGTTGCAGGCGGACAACGGGTATTTTATTACGAAGCCGATACTGTTCATCACGTGTTGTATTTGCAAGACAAAAACCGTGGCAATCGCCAAGAAGGGCGTGAGTTTTTGGGAAATCGCACCGACTTTGGCGGCGACGGTCGCACCAACGCTCCCGCCAAAAAGAAAAGTGCTCAAAAGAAAGAAGACAACTGGATTCCCAAGGAAGCATTGGCCATTATTGGCCCCGAAGCGCCTAAGATTGAACCCATTGCGTATTCCACCCGCCGCGTCAAAGGCATCGAAGCCGAGTCTCGTCCTGCCAAGCGCAACCGCATGATTTTAAACTACGAAGTTCAGAACGGGGGCAATCGCGTGATTTTGACGGGAATTGACGAACACAAAGATTCTATCCGAGTCGTACTCGATCGCTACGAGAAAAAATATGCTTTGTCACGCAGTACGCTAGAGGCTGGAAAGTACAATTAAAAACTCATTTTTAACTAACCATTATTTTTATGAAAATCAGAAAACTACACTTCATTTTACTCTTGATAGTGAGTTCGGCCATTACCGCTTTGGCCCAAAAAACGGTCACAGGAACCATCAAAGATAAAGAAACGGGTGAGGTGCTCCCTGGCGTTTCGGTCATTGTGAAAGGGACACAAACAGGAACGATTTCTGACCAACAGGGCGCGTTTAAACTATCCGTTGCTGACAATTCTACCCTTATTTTTTCTTTTATTGGGTATTCGTCCATTGAAAAAGCCGTTGCCAATCAATCTACTTTTTCTATCGAACTAAACTCAGATACTAAACAACTTAGCGAGGTACGGGTAGTGGGGTACGGAACTCAAACCAAAGCCGAATTTACGGGTTCGGCGGTACGGGTTTCGGGCGAAGCCATCAAGGAACAACCCGTTCAAAGCTTTGACCAAGCCCTCCAAGGCCGTGCGCCAGGCGTAAGCATTGGCCAACCCAACGGGGTGCTCAACAACCCTCCTGTGATTCGAATCCGTGGGGTCAATTCCATTTCATTGAGCTCTTATCCGCTCATCGTGGTGGACGGTATTCCCATTAATACAGGAAATGTTTCGACCAGCACGGCCGTTCCTAACAACCCGCTTGGCGACATCAACCCTGCTGATATTGAGTCGATTGACGTACTAAAAGATGCTGCTTCTACCTCTATTTATGGTTCTCGGGCAGCGGCGGGGGTATTGCTCATTACGACCAAACGCGGAAAAGCAGGAAAACCTCGCATTACGTACGAAACTTGGGCGGGCGTGTCGGACGTGGTACGTTTACCCGAACTGCTAAATGCCGATCAATACATCGCGATCAAAAACGAAGCGGTGTTAAACGCTAAAATTTTGGGCGGAAACGCCAACAACGACAAAGTGGCGTCGGCTCTATTTTTCCCAAACTACGACGAGAACAAAAACCCGATTGACACCCGTTGGTACGATTACATTTACCGCACGGGTACGTCGCAGAGCCACAACATCAACATCTCAGGCGGCACACCGACGACATCGTACTACTTTTCGGCCAACTACACCAACCAAAATGGTTTTCTTGTCGCCAACGAGTTTAAGCGCAAAGCGATTCGTTTCAACATCGACCAAGAAATCACCTCTTGGCTAAAACTAAAAGGAAGCGTTTCTTACAACACCAGTTACAATAAATCACCTTACGCAGGCTCGTTGCCCAGCTCCAATTTCTTCTTAGTAGGAGCAGCACGCTTGGCAACGGCACTATCGCCTAACATTCCTGCGTTTAACGCCGACGGTTCTTACAACATCAATCCCTCAGCGCTCAATACCATTGGTATGGGCAACAACCAAGTGGTAAGCAACTGGGGAAACCCCGTGGCACTGCTTCGGGAGAACCGTTACACTTCCGAAAATGACCGTATAATTGCCTCACTTTCGGCAGTGGCCAACTTGGCAAAAAACTTGGATTTCACTAGCTCCTACTCCATCGATCGTTTACGTACCGACAATGTCAGTTTCGATAGCGCCATTCAAGGTAACGGTTTCTCCACCCGTGGAAATGCCTCAAACACCACGGGCATTAGAGACACTTGGAACTGGACCAACACCCTTTCGTACAACCTTGGCTTTGGAGGAAAACACTCAGCATCGGCGTTGGTAGGGTATGATATTCAGAAGTTTGACTATACGGCGTGGGGGGCTTCGCGTACCCAAACGTCTGACCCTTTCTTTGAAAACTACCAAGGAAACTGGGGGGCTATTTCGGCCACGGGCAATGACATCAGTGAGCGCGCTTTCCTTTCTTTTTTCTCCCGTTTGAACTACGACTTCAACAAAAAATACTTCGTTACGTTCAACTTCCGTCGTGATGGTAACTCGGCCTTGGGTGCAGGCAAAAAATACGGAAACTTTGGCGGAGTATCAGGCGGTTGGGCGCTGTCAGAGGAGCCGTTTTACAAAAATTTACCGCTGTCTAACCTGTTGAGTAACGTTAAGTTGCGCGCTAGTTGGGGCCGCGTTGGAAACGGGAACCTCAACGACGCCTACAGTTCGTTGGAATTGTACAGTGGCTCGTTGTACGGAAGTGTCCCCACTTGGGGCATTTCGCAAGCGGGGAACTCCAACTTAGGCTGGGAAACCAGCAATCAAACCAACATCGGTGCTGACTTAGGTTTGTGGAACGACCGCGTTCAGGTGGAAATCACGTATTTCAACAACGACGTAAACGGGTTGATTTTGAGCGCACCCCAAGCCGTTTCCAAAGGGATTCCTGGCAATTCGATTTTGGGGAACGTAGGGTCGATGTACAACCGTGGCCTTGAATTAGGAATCAACGCTACCGTGCTTCGTAAAGGCGACTTTTCGTGGAATACGTCGTTCAATATCACTTCCCTAGCGAACAAAGTAACGGCGTTGGCGCAAGGAAATACCGACATTGTAGGCACCACGCACGTATCGTACGAAACAACCAACATTACCCGCGTAGGCTACTCGGTGGGAAGTTTATACGGTGCCAAAACGGCGGGGGTTAATCCAGAAAATGGACAGCGTATTTTTATCAATGCAAAGGGCGAAAAAGTTCAGTACAGCCAAGTGGTATTGCCTGGCCAAAGCCAATGGACGTACCTAGATGGCACCAAAGCGCCTGCCATCACTGGAGCTGATTATTACCTTATCGGCAATGCCCTTCCCAAATGGTACGGTGGCTTGACCAACACTTTCAAGTACAAAAACTTCGATGCAGCCGTGAGTTTGTCGTTTGCGGGAGGTAATTACATCATGAACGGTACCCGTGCTACGCTCCTCGACCAACGCGCCTACAACAACTCTACCGAAATCTTACAACGTTGGCAAAAACCTGGCGACATCACCGACATCCCGCGTTTGGTATATAACGACCAACTTTCGAGCGGTTCGTCGTTTCCCGTTTCGACCAATGCTGAAAAGGGCGACTTCCTCCGTTTGCAAAATGCGTCACTTGGGTACCGTATTCCTGCCAATCCTGTGTTTACGAAGCTCGGCCTTAGCACAGTGCGCGTCTATGCCCAAGGCTCTAATTTGTTTTTGTTGACCAACTACACAGGTACTGACCCAGAGTCATCGGTCAACGGAAACTCAAACGTAACCCCTGGGATTGAAAAGAACTCGGTGGGTCAAGCAAGAACTTTCACTTTTGGCTTAAATGTGAGTTTCTAGGCAGGGAAATGGCTTTATTTTTTACCCGCAGAAGCCCGCTGAACAATACAAACGCAGATTGCAGCTGATAAAGCACTGAATGAAGTTAGTCTCATCGGCGAATATCTGCGGTTCTTAATCTGCGCTAATCCGCGGGTAAAACTTAGCTACCAATGTATTAACCGTTATCTATTAATTGCTATTTGATTACCCATAAAACTTTACATATCAAATAGTTATACAACTTCAATTGGAAATAAAAATGAAAAAAAGTCAGAAATACATCGGAAAAAGAGGCATCATTGGCGCATTGTGCGTAGGATTGGTCTTGTCAACGGCCTCGTGTAACGACCAAGAATTGCTCAATCCCCAACCCGAAACGGCCATCAGTGGAGCCAATGCGTTTGATACCCCTGACCGTATCTTGGGACTAGTCAACGGGATTTACAAGTCCATCAAAAACGCCAATTTTTACGGTGGCAACTACTACACTTACACCGAGGCACGCGGCGAGGAATTTATCAACCGCACCAGCAATACCTTTACTGCGTATGAAGCGTGGAATCAGACCCTCAATGCGGGTTCAAACTTCGTAGCTGGGTTTTGGTCGGCAGCTTATACGGCCATTAACAATGCCAATATTTTAATCAAAGGGTTGAATGATAACCCCACGAAAGTAAGTGCTACCCTAACCAAACAGTACGTTGCCGAAGCTAAATTTACGCGTGCACTGAGTTATTTTTCACTGGTAGCGCTCTACGCCCGTCCGTTCAACGAAGACAAAGGCGCTTCAAAGGGGTTACCGCTGCGTTTGCAAGCCGAAACTTCAACGGACAACAACGACCTCAAACGTAGCACCGTTGCCGAAGTTTATGCTCAGATTATCAAGGATTTGAACGAAGCCGAAGCCGATTTGCCCTTGAACCACGCCACAGCCCTCCTCAATACAACTCGCGCGCACCGCAACACGGCCATCGCGCTCAAAACGCGGGTGTATCTCAACAGCGGCAACTACGCCAAAGTGATTGAAGAAGCCAAGAAAATTGTTTCTGAAACGGCTCCTTACGCGGCAGCTTCGGGCGTTAATCATAAGCTTCAAAACATCGTCGAGATTTTTACTACCAACTATACCTCGACCGAATCTATCCTGTCGGTGCCGATGACGGATTTGGACAACGTTGGTGGACAGTCGTCGTTCCCGTACGTCTTTAACGCCAATTCGGAATACAACCTCAATCCCAACGGAATTTGGGGAGAAACCGAGTGGCGCACTGCCGACCTTCGTCGCACGTTTGCGCGGACGGCGTCGGGGCTTCAGTTTCTTACCAAATACAACAAGCCTTCACCTTTCTTGGATTATATGCCGATTATTCGCTATTCAGAAGTGTTGCTTAACTACGCCGAAGCCGCCGCTCGCACGGGCGATTTGACCAAAGCCGTTGAGCTTTTGAAAGCCGTGCGTAACCGCTCGGACGCCAGCTATGTATTCCCTCAGAGCGCGATTGGTACGCAAACGGCTTTGGTCAACACCATTTTAAAAGAACGCCGCATCGAGCTGTTGGGCGAAGGCTTCCGTTCAAATGATTTACTACGCAACTTGCTGCCTCTCCCTGCCAAGTCGAGCAGTGCCTTGAGCGCCCCCGAAGTAAAACCTACCGATGCCAATTACACATTTCCACTCCCTAACGTGGAGATTGTGACAAACAAGCTTTTGTTGGATTGATATCATAACCATGTATTAGTTACAGTGGTACACTGAGTTGTACCACTGTTTATCCTCTCAAATTATGTCATTTATCCGCCCTATCATTGCGTTAGGCTTTCTTGTGATTAGTGCCAACACCCACGCACAGCGCACGCGTGCAGGGGAGTCGGGCGAGCACAGCACCCACACCCAGCCTACCCACGAAGCTCACGACGGCGCCAGCCACGACCACTTAAATCACATTCAAGAACACCGTAAAGAAACCGTATTCGTTCACCATTTGCCCGCTCCTCAAAAATTAAACGGGATTGGGACAACCAACTTTCCGATTACGACGGCCTCCAACGAAACCCAATTCTTTTTCAACCAAGGGATTGAGCTCTTGCATTGTTTTTGGGATTTCGAAGCGTACCGAGCTTTCAAAGAAGCGATTCGGTACGACTCAACGGCGATCATGCCTTATTATGGATTATACAGCGCCATTGGAGCCATTGAAGGAGATGATTTTAAAAATGACCAAAAACTGGCGATTCGTAAACTCAAAGCGCTGAAAGAGAAAGCTACCGAGCGCGAAAAACTCTACGCCGACGCCATTTTAGCCCGTGATTCGGAGGCAGAGGGAGGAAAAGCAGGCTACCAGAAAAAACTTGAATTGATTGTCCACAAGCATCCGCAAGATGTGGACGCAAAACTCTTTTTGGCCCTAAGCAAGATGGGTGGCTACGACGCAAAATTGAATCCGCGCGATGGACAAATTTACGCTGAATATTTACTCAAAGACCTCCTCCGTTCGCACCCAGAAAATGCCGCAGCGCACCATTATTGGATTCACCTCAAAGAAAACTGTTGTCCTGCCGAAGCGCTAGAAAGTGCCGCCAAACTTCCTAAACTAGCTCCCAACTCGGGGCACATGGTTCACATGCCAGGTCATGTTTATTACAAAGTAGGCGATTATCGAAAAGCGTTTGAGTCGTTTGTGGCGGCGGTCAAAGTCGATTCGGCTTACATGAAGCAACAAACTATCCCTGAGGTTGACAACTGGAATTACATCCACAACATCAATTATTTACTGTCAAGCTGCGCCGAAGACGGGCGCTACAATACGGCCCTTTATTACGCCGAAAAACTCAAAAATATGCCCGCGACCAAAGAGCGGAAACGCAAGTACGAAGGTCGTTTTTTCTACCAAGGCGTCATTGCGCCCGCCAAAATGGAAATTTGTTTTGGATTTTATGACCGTGCCGCCCAAAAACTAGCGGCAATTCAGCTGGATAAAGACAGTTTGTTTACGCCCAAAGCCATTGCCTACAAACAAGCGTTGTTTCATTTTGCAACGGGGATGGATGCCGTAAAAAAAGGGGACATTGCAACGGCGAAAAACCACCAAAATGCCCTTGATGCCTTGCTTTGGCGCAATGCCAACCAATCTGATGCCAAAGACATCATCAATACACGGCGGGTCAACGACCTAAACGTAGCTTCCTTGGAATTGCAAGGCGTTATCCAAAGTGCCGAAAATAACTACGTCGAAGCCATCGCATTGCTCAAAAAAGCCAAACAAAAAGAAGATGAGTTGGGCTACAGCGAACCGCCTTCGTATGCCCGCCCAGTGCTGATCAGTTTGGCCGAGGCCCACCTCAAAGCCAAACAATACTCGAAAGCCGTGGAAGCCTACGAAGAACTGTTACAACAACATCCCAATTCGGCCAACGGCTACTGGGGTTTGTACAAAGTATTTAAGCAAAAAGGAGACCAAACCAAGGCCAATGAATATGCCAAACTTTTGCAGTCTGTAACCCCACAGGGGGCCAAAGGGCTGTTTCCACTCTAGCAACCAAGTTACTGAAAATCAATACATTCATTTAAACAAAAACAAAAAGATGAAAACACCCGTGACGTTTGTAGGCGCCCTCCTGTTGGGAGTAAGCCTGTTGGCTTTCCGTAGTGATACCCCCCACGAAGCCGAGATTAAATCGTGGCACCAAAAACGCATCGAAAGCCTAAAAGCTGAAGAAGGTTGGCTCAATTTAGCGGGTCTTTTTTGGCTAAAAGAGGGCGAAAATACCATTGGCGGAAACGAAAAAAATAGCATCGTTTTCCCCTCAGACCACAGCGATGCGTTTTTGGGTAAAGTGATTCTGAAAAATGGAAAAGTTACGTTCGAGGCCGCCCCGCAAGTTGCCGTACAGTTGGGCGAGCAAGCCGTTTCATCCGCCGACTTATTTCCTTACCAAGGCAAACCTACAGTACTGAAACACAAAACGTTACGCTGGTTTATCATCCAACGAGGCGATAAATTTGCCATTCGTTTGCGCGATTTGGAAGGAACGTACGTCAAAGAATTCAAAGGCATCGAAACCTTTCCTATTACGACAGATTGGAAAGTAAAAGCGAAATTTATTCCGACGGAAGGTAAAAAACTTACCATTTTAGACATCACTGGACGGGCGTACGAGCAAGCTTCCCCTGGCAAATTTGTTTTCACGATTGATGGCAAAGAATATAGCCTTGAGTCAGTAGGGTCGAAAGAACGTCCTCACTTTGTGTTTGGAGATTTGACCAACAAACACGATACTTACGGTGGCGGACGTTTCTTGGACGCGCCTGCTCCCGACGCTGAAGGATATACGTACATTGATTTTAACAAAGCTTATAATCCTCCTTGTGCTTTTACCCCCTACGCTACTTGCCCGTTGCCCACCAAAGAAAATCGGCTACAGGTAGCCATCAAAGCGGGCGAAAAGTACCACGGAGATCACTAAACACTAAAAAAATGCCCCACACTCTAAGCAGGGTACTCTTGACCGTTGTATTACTCCCATTGTTGATTCCAACTTTGGGAGTTTTTCGCGCTGATACCCCCACCCAACTTTCCCCCCAAAATATGCCGTCGGATACCGCTCATTTTCCGCGTTCGTTCGGCTTAGGTAGAGCCGCGACTCCCGATGAAATCAAAAAACTAGACATCGACGTTCGCCCTGACGGGAAGGGCCTGCCAACGGGTTCGGGAATTTCTACCAAAGGCAAATCCATCTTTGAAGCAAAATGCACCCCTTGCCACGGCGTAGGCGGCGTGGGAGGCCCAAACGGTTCGTTGGTCACGTCGGTGCCCGCCGCTGGCAAACGCTCCGAGCGAACCATTGGCAATTATTGGCCGTATGCTACCACCATTTTTGACTACGTGCGCCGCGCCATGCCTTTCAACGCTCCTGGTTCGCTCACCAACGAAGAAGTCTATCACTTAACGGCGTATTTGCTTCATGCCAACAAAATTATCGACGAGACGACGGTCATCGACGCCACAAGTCTGCCTAAAGTAGTCATGCCTGCCCAAAAATCATTCATTCCAGACGACCGCAAAGGTGGCCCCGAAATCAAATAACGATGAAAAATAAACTCATTGAAATCGGGCAAATTGCCCCCAAATTTAGCCGACGAAAATTATTAGGCGGGGCAGCGACTGCCGCCGTTGCCATCGTTCAAACCGCCCAAGGCAAAAACATCCAACAAGCCATTACAGTAAGCGATGTACCCGACGACCCCACCAAAGTAGTAGGCACCTTGGCGGGCGAAGTAGGCACGCGTTCATCGTTTGAGAAGGTGGTCAAAAAACCTTCCGATATATCTTCTCGCTCTCCTTTGCAGGATTTTTACGGAATGATTACCCCTTCCGATCTGCACTTTGAGCGGCACCACGCGGGCGTACCTGCCATTGCCCCCCATAAACACGAATTACTGATTCACGGGCTGGTAGAAAAACCGTTGGTGTTTAAAATTTCGGACCTAAAACGCTTTCCATCGGTATCCCGCATTGCTTTTTTGGAATGTTCGGGCAACTACCGCACGGGCAAAGAAACCCTGACTCCCCAAGAAATTTGCGGGCTCACCAGCCAAAGTGAGTGGACAGGAGTAAAACTTTCGACCTTGTTTCGGGAAGTTGGGGTAAAACCCAACGCCTCGTGGTTTCTGGCCGAGGGAGGTGATGCTGCCGTAATGACCCGCAGCATTCCCATCAAAAAAGGGTGGGACGATGCCATTATTGCTTACGCCCAAAACGGCGAAGCCCTTCGCCCCGAGCAAGGGTACCCCGTTCGGCTGTTTTTGCCTGGTTGGGAAGGCAACACCAGCGTAAAGTGGTTACGTCGCCTCGAACTGTCAGACGCCCCGTTCATGACCCGTGAAGAAACCTCTAAATATACCGAAAGTGTCAACGGCAAAGTTCGACAATTTAGCTTTGACATCGACGCTCGTTCCATCATCACCTATCCTTCTTACCCTCAGCACATTGAGCGAGGCTGGGTCGAAATCAGAGGATTGGCGTGGAGCGGACGCGGCAAAGTAGTCCAAGTAGAAGTGAGTACCAATGCTGGTAAAACTTGGCAGCTCGCCCGACTGCAAGAACCCATTTTGGACAAAGCTCACGTTCAGTTTCGATATTTATGGGAATGGAAAGGCGACGCCACCGAAATCATGAGTCGCGTGACGGACGAAACGGGGTATGTTCAGCCTACGTACCAGCAGCTCATTGCCGCCCGAGGAGCCGACGGAGGCTATCATTTCAACCCCATTGCCTCGTGGCAAATTAAGCCTGATGGCTCCGTACTGCATAAACCTGAGAAGTAAATCCAAATTTGCCCCAATTTTTAACTCCCCAAAATGCCTTTCCTAGCCTTTGTTTCTGCCTTACTGATGATTCAATCTCCCGCCCAAGATTCGGTAAAAAACGATCTTTCGGTCAACGTAGAGATACGTCCCCGTTTGGAATTTAAAGAAAACTATCGACTTTCTTCGGAGGAAAACTATGACCCAACGACATTCATCAGCCAGCGCAACAGGCTAAACATAAGCAACGTACGAAAAAACCTCAACCTCAGAATCTCCTTTCAGGAAATCCATTTGTTCTTGAAAAATGGCATTGGCTCACAGGTAGGCAGTGTCAATTTTAACGAATTGTACATTGAACCAAAGGTTGGGAAGCATTTTTCGGCCATTATCGGTCGTCAAAACTTTCAGTTAGACAACGGGCGAATGTTTTCGGCCGCTCCTTGGTCGCAGCAAAATCGTTCGCATGAAGGCATTCGTTTTCAGTACGTTACTCGTGCTTTCAGAACCGATTTTGCTACCTTTTTTACGCGAGATTACGGCCACCGATTCGAGTCCAGTTATTCGCCCGTTGCTTCTCACAAGTACCAGTATTTGTTGGTGCATCAACTCAAAGGTACTTACCAGCAACTCACTTACACCCTCATCAATTCGGCAGAGCTCTTTGACAAAACCTATTTTAATGCCAAACGCTACGCCTCGGGTGGCCGACTGGAATATACGCTCAAAGGGGTTTATACTACGCTCAGTGCCTTTTACCAATACGGACGAAACCAACAAAACCAGCGCGTAAGGGCCTATTACATTCAACCCGAGGTCAGCGCTACCCTTAAAAAATTTACGTTTAGGGTAGGCGCAGAACTTCTGAGCGGTAATCCCGCCGATGTTAAAAATGGTTATTCTAATTCGTACGAAATTGCCTACGGTGTCGCGTGGAAATTTATGGGTAACATGAACTTTTACGCAAAGTTTCCCGCCGATGTCGCCAACAAAGGTTTGTTTAACCCCTATCTTTTTTTGTTTTATCGCCTCAACAAAAAATTTCAGCTACGCCTCGACAGCCACTTGTTTTACAGCCAATATCCTTTGGCCAACCAGGCAAAAAAATACCTCGGATACGAAGCTGATTTCTCTTTTAATTATAAACCTACCGCTTACGTTGACCTCAACTACGGGCTCTCGATCTATGACCCAACGTCCAGTATGTTACTGTTGAAAAAGATACAAAACACCACCTCCACCCCCATCTGGAGTTATTTGATGATTTCAATCAATCCAACGGTATTTTCGCGAAAAAGCTAATACACTTTTAGCTAAGTTTTTTAAGTTTTACCCACAGATTGACGCTGATTGAAAGTCGCAGATGACGCTGATTAATGACAATATAAAGCCCTTTTCTGCGAAAATCTGCGTTTATTTTGTTCTGCGGGCTTCTGCGGGTAAAAATTGAAACTAGTTAATTAACAATGTACTAACTCATTTACAAACGTTTTTGCGCATTTCAACTTATCCTATATAAACTATATATAAACATTTTTATTATGCAAACAAACCATTTAGGAACCAACCCCTCAGAGCTCGGCTATAAAACA
Source organism: Runella limosa DSM 17973 (assembly GCF_000482465.1). Taxonomy (GTDB): domain Bacteria; phylum Bacteroidota; class Bacteroidia; order Cytophagales; family Spirosomataceae; genus Runella; species Runella limosa. The sequence goes on along the minus strand of NZ_KI519426.1, from coordinate 34,868 downwards.
CTGCATGAGGTAATCATCACCTTTGATGCTCATGCCGATGTTCGAGACGACTTCAATAGTCCAACCAACAATCCCAACCTCGAAACAGAAGACCAAATCGACTTGCCTAAACTCGAAAGAGGCAAGTTGAACATTGTTAATCTGACGGTTTCGGCACGGACGTCGGCTCCCTCCAAAGCCAATTTTGAGGAAGCCCAAAAGATTGTTTTCCAAAAACTAAAGGCCATTAAACAATGGGTAAAAGAAAACCCCGAAAAACTAGAATTTGTCCATAACTCTCCCGACTACGAGCGGCTGGGATTTAGCAAAAAACACGGCATTATTTTGGGATTTCAGAATGCTTTTTGGTTCAAAGAGCTGAGTGTTATCGACCAGCTTTATGCCGAAGGCGTACGGATTTTTTCTTTCAACCACGTCGGCAATAATGCCTTCTCGGGCTCGTCGCGCCCCGTAGCAGCTTACGGCGATACCGAAGAGGCAGGCTTAACACCGCTAGGCTACAAAGCCGTTAAAAAACTAAATGAGCTGGGCGTTGTCATCGACGTTTCGCAGGCTTCCCGCAAGGCCACACTACAAATCATTGAAGCAAGCAAACACCCCGTAATCGCCTCCAATTCAGGCGTAAAAGGAAAAGTGAACACTAACCGCAACTTGAGTGATGAAGAGCTAAAAGCCATCGCCGACAAAGGGGGCGTGGTACACATTGTGGCCTATTCGAGCTACATGGCCAACAACCCTACGCATCAGGAAGAATACGCCAAGCAAGTCTATGCTCCTTTTGGACTAAAACCGAGTGACGGAAACCCCGCCGACAAACTGAGCAAAGCCGATTACGCTAAGTTCCAAGAAGCTTACCTGAAATTCTCCCGAAAAGGTTGGCAGTTTGCTAACCTCGACGATTACTTGGATTCGGTCGATTATGCCGTAAAACGCATCGGTATTGATCACGTTGGCCTCAGTTCTGATTTTAATCACGGAGGTGGCGTAACGGGCTATGCCAACGTAGGGGAAGCAGAAAATATCACACGTGAGCTACTAAAAAGAGGTTATTCGGAGTCGGACATCCGAAAATTATGGGGTAGAAACTTCTACTTTTTGCTGGACAAAATCGAAAGAAATTCAAAAAATAGCCCTTGGGCGGTATCCAAATAAAACCAACTTAGTGATGAACAGAAAAGACTTTCTCCAAACTTTATCGCTTTTACCTTTGGCAGGCTATGCCGCCAATGCAACGGTAATGAAGCACTTCAACGACAATGCCGCCGCTTCCGACCGAACTCCTTTGTTGTTTATTGGCCACGGAAGTCCGATGAATGGAATTACCGACAACGTTTACAGTGAAGCGTGGAAAAAACTAGGCCAAACGTTAGAACCTCCCAAAGCGATTCTGTGCGTTTCGGCCCACTGGCTCACCAAAGGCACTTACGTAACGGCACTCGAAGAACAACGCACCATTCATTCGTTTAGTAACTTCCCCAAAGAACTATTTGATGTGAGGTATAATGTCAAAGGAAATCCTCAATTAGCAAAACAAACGCAAGAGTTGATCAAGAACACTCAGATTGAATTCAGCCACGACTGGGGACTAGATCACGGGGCTTGGACGGTCATCCGAAGACTATACCCCGAAGCTAACATCCCTGTTATTCAGCTAAGTATTGACTATTCAAAACCTGCGGAATACCATTATCAACTTGGAAAACAGTTGGCTTCGTTACGCCGAAAAGGCGTCTTGATTTTAGGAAGCGGCAATATCATTCACAATCTCTACACTACCTCCAACAACGCCAAGCCGTTTGACTGGGCCATTGAGGCAAAGGAAAAATTCAACAAGTTGATAGCCGATAAAAATCATACCCCGTTGTTGAAATACCAATCCTTGGGTGAGTATGCCAACAACGCCATTCCTACCCCCGATCACTTCTTTCCGTTGCTCTACGTATTGGGGTTACAGGAGAAGGACGAAAATGTATGCTTTTTCAACGATGATATTCTTTCGGGCAGCCTTTCCATGACCTCGCTTCACATTGAAAAAGGGTAAATAAATGGGCTGAAGTAAAGTAACAATTGCCGACACTTCCCATATCTCTACTCACTACATGCACTATTTTTAGTACTATAAACAGATAGAGAAATGGGTATTTTTACTAAAAAAAATTATATTTATTTTTTGGTTTTTATTTCAAATAGGCTCACATTTGCACGTCTCTTCTTCCTAGATAAAGAAAGTAGGATAGAGAGCGTGATGATGTGAGTTTATTTGTGCAGAGACTATATTCAAGCATATACTAATCCTTGTTTAACGAGTCGAACGTGATACTTCTTGGGAAAAAAGCCCTGAGAAGGTAAATGATTTTTTATCGTTTTTTATTTATATATAAAAAATATAGTTTAAGTATTTTATTTGACAAAATGCTTTTAACTCACCAAACATTTGACAAAATGAGAAAAACAGTATCCCTACTTCTCTTGGCGTTGGCATTCTTGGGAACGTACACCCTCCACGCCCAGAACAGCGAGCCAACCATCAACGCCAAATTAAATGGGCGCATTTTTGACCACCGCACCAACGAGCCCGTTCTCGGCGCTACCATTCAAATCAAAGGCACGACCAACGGTGCCACTTCCAACCAAGAAGGGGCTTTTCATTTACAAACGGGGCAAAAGTTTCCGTTTACGATCGTAGTTAGTTTTATTGGTTACCAAACCAAAGAAGTGACGGTCGAATCTAGCCCCATCGTGGTTGACCTCGAAGAAGACGCCAAACAACTGTCGGAAGTCGTGGTGACGGGGTATGGCAGCGAAAGCAAAAAAGCCTTCACGGGCTCGGCCGTAAAAGTCTCTGCTTCGCAATTAGAAAATCGCCCTGCCCAAAGTCTCGACCAGTTATTAGGCGGGCAAGCAGCGGGCGTCAACATCGTACAGCCCAGTGGTGCGTTAAACAGTACTCCTGTTTTTCGGATTCGCGGTATCAACTCCATCACTTCATCGGTGTATCCGTTGATTATCGTTGACGGGGTGACCGTATTTACGGGGTCGGCGGGAGGATCGGTCGGCAACAACCCTTTGGCCGACATCAACCCCAACGACATCGAATCGATTGATGTACTAAAAGATGCTTCGTCGGCGGCTATTTACGGTTCGCGTGCGGCCAATGGTGTCGTGGTCATTACCACCAAAAAAGGAAAAAAAGGCAAAACAAAAGTCAACTACGATACGTGGGTAAGCTGGAGCAAGCCGTTCAATTTACCTAAATTACTCAATGCGGAAGATTACGTAACCATCAAAAACGAAGCGCGTACCAATGCAGGTTTAACGCCTGGGTTTGTATTGGGCAAAAACGCCGACGGCTCCACCGTCGAAACCAATTGGTACGACGTCGCCTACCAAACGGGTGTTTCGCAAAACCACACCCTCAACGTATCAGGCGCCAACGACGCGACCAGTTATTTTGTATCGGTCAATTATTCCAAACAAAATGGTATCCTGAAAACCAATGCGTTTGACCGTAAAACGGCGCGGGTAAACTTAGACCATAAACTGAACAAAAGCATTACGATTGGTACCAATTTTTCGTTTACCAATTCTCTAAATACGGGCCCTAACTCAGGCGGAATCGGCCCCAATTCCATTGCAAGTTCGTCGGGCAACAGCGTGAATACTCAGTACATTGGCCTACAGCCGTTGGCACGTATGACCTACATTTTGCCACCTAACGTGCCCGTTTACAACGCCGATGGCTCGTACAATATCAATACCTCAAACGGCAACATCGGTTATGGGCCGAACAGTACTGCCCTGGGGGTATTTAATGCCTATAATTTGCAGTCGATTTTAGATCTTGACAAAAACTCGTCGGAGAACAACACGCTGTTAGGAAGTATTTTTGCGGAAGTAGAGCTTCTCAAAGACCTCAAATTTAAGACCGTTTACGGCATCAATAATTTGGTCATTGAAAACAAGGAATTTCGTAACCCTCAGAGCGGCGACGGCTTCGCTACCAAAGGAACAGCCGCCAATTCTACCACGACGTTTTTTCGCTCCAACTGGACCAACACCCTCACCTACAACACTACCTTCTCGGATGTGCATAACCTAAAAGTATTACTAGGCCACGAGGAAATCTACCGCAAAGTAGATGGCTGGGGAGCAACGCGCACGGGACTTGCCGACCCCTTCTTTACTTCGTACCAAGGAGGTTTTACCAACATCACGCCTTCATCCACGGTGCAGTCAGAAAACGGGTTGCTTTCATTTTTTAGCAACATCAACTACGACTATAACCGCAAGTACTTAGTAAGCCTCAACTTCCGCCGCGATGGTTTATCGGCCTTAGCCGAGGGAAATAAATGGGGTAACTTTGGCGGTGGTTCGGTTGGGTGGAACATTTCGGAAGAGAATTTTTACCAAAACTCATCATTGAAAAACTACGTTAACTCCCTCAAAATCAGAGCTAGTTACGGCGTAGTTGGAAACAGCAGTTTGAGCGACTATGCCTCGCTTTCGCAGTACAGCTCAAGCACCTACGCGGGCGTCCCTACCTTGTACTTTGGGCAAGCAGGAAACGCCAATTTACGGTGGGAATCGAGCAAGAAAACCGATATTGGGATAAGTGTAGGCATTTTGAACAATCGCTTTACGTTGGAAGCTGATTACTACAAAAATACCATTGACGACCTCATTTTAAGTGCCCCCCAATCGCTTTCTCAAGGGATTCCTGGCAACTCAATTTCGGCCAATGTGGGTTCGTTGTACAATGAAGGATTCGAGTTTGCGATCAACGGTAGCATTATCAATGGGAAGAAGTTTCAGTGGAATGCTAATTTTAACATTGCCACCCTCAAAAATCGCGTAACGGCGTTGGGTACAGGAGGAGATATTTATCCTACGGTCATCAGCACGTTTGGGATTCAAAACATCACTCGCGTGGGTTATTCAGTAGGTTCTATTTTTGCGGTGCCTTCGCTTGGTATCAATCCTGCCAACGGAAACCGTATCTACCTCAATGCCAACGACCAACAAGTACAATACGACGCGTTGAAGCGCACCTTCACGACCCTCGAAGGAACAGCGGTGGCTGCCATTGACAACTACAAAGACGGTCGTATTCAGGGGCCTTCATTACCTACGTATTACGGAGGGTTGAACAACAACTTTACCTACGGCAACTTCGATTTGACGATTGGGCTCATTTTCTCGGGAGGAAATAAGATTTACAACGGAACAAAAGGGACGCTTTCTGACCAACGTTATTTCAACAATGGTACGTGGATCAAAGACCGTTGGACAACCCCAGGCCAAGTCACCGACGTACCTAAGCTCGTATGGGGCGATAGCTTCAGCGGTGGTTTCTCTTCGACCAACTCCGCCTTTGTGGAAGACGGCTCTTTCTTGAAATTGAAAAACATTGCCTTTGGCTACAATGTACCGCTTCAAAACGGCTCGTTTTCAAAATACGTATCGTCGATTAAAGCGTACGTTCAAGCCTCTAACATCTTGACCTTCACAAAATACACTGGCTCAGACCCTGAAATTTCGATCAATGGGAACTCCGTCAACTCTGGAAAAGACCAAAACGTCCCCGTCAATGCTTCGGTCATCACGTTGGGCTTAAACGTTGGTTTTTAATTATTTAACATTTCAAAAAATGAAAAAGAATTCTTTCTATACCCCACATTTTCGTCGCTCTCTTTTGGTTTCGGCCGTATTGATTGGTTCGTTGTCTAGCTGCCGCGAAAACCTCTTGAACCCCGTTCCTGTCACAAGTATTTCGACGGACGCCGCCTACAGTACGCCTGCCAAAATTTTGGCACAAGTCAACGGCCTGTACTCACTGTTTGGCAGTCAATCCTATTTTGGAGGTCGCCATGTGGTCTTTAATGAACAACGAGGCGACGAATTTAGCCAAAACGACGGCAACAACTCCACGGGTGCCAACGTCTGGAACCAGTCGATTACGTCTTCGGGCGACTTCGTAAATGCGGTTTGGAGTTCGGCCTATACCACCATTAATTCGGCCAATATTTTGATAGAAAACCTGAGCACATCCACGGTCCTAACCGATGATTTACGCAAGAATTACGTTGCGGAAGCCAAGTTTTTACGGGCGTTTGCTTATTTTAGTTTAGCACAAACCTACGCCAAGCCTTACCTCCAAAGCAGTACAGCGGCAGCATTGCCTCTTCGCTTAAAGGCCGAGACGTCGGGTGGCAACAATGACTTCACTTTCAGTACGGTAGCCGAAGTATATGCACAAATTTTGAAAGACTTAAACGATGCGGAAGCCGATTTACCCGTGACGTACTCAACGCCGCTTTTGGTCGCTTCACGTGCCCACAAAGCAACGGCAATTGCCCTGAAAACCCGCGTTAACTTGGTAAAAGGCGATTATGCTGCCGTAGTCACCGAAGCAAAAAAAATCGTTTCGGACGTCGCTCCTTATCAGTACGTTTCGGGGACATTGACGCATAAACTAGAGGCCAACATCGCTACCGTTTTCGGAGGTTCGTACGTAGGCAACGAAGTGCTTTTAACCATTCCTTACATCAATCCGACCGAAGCGCCAGGGTTGCAAAGTGCGCTGGCGGCCAACTACCTAACGCCCGTTATTTACCTTAGCACGACGGGCATTGTCGCCGACCCAGTATTTGCCTCGGCAACCTCGAACGACGCACGTAAAGGCTTGATTACTACCAACACAACGGGACAAAAACTAGTACGAAAATTCCCAAAAAACTCAGCACCTTTCTCGGATTATGTGCCCCTCGTTCGCTACGCGGAAGTACTGCTCAACTATGCCGAAGCGGCTGCCCAAACGAGCGATTTGACGACGGCTACGGCGTTATTGAAAGCCGTTCGGAACCGTTCGGATGCGAGTTATACGTTCACAAAAGGAATCTCGTCTAAAGAAGAATTGATTGAAACGATTCTTAACGAACGTCGGATTGAACTACTGGGAGAAGGCTTCCGAACGCCTGATTTGTTGAGAAGAGTCCAAAAATTGCCTGCAAAAATCGGAAACGCAGGCGTTGCACCCGAAGTATTGCCCACAGCGGCCAACTACGTATGGGCTATCCCAAGCAACGAACTGGCTTACAACAAATTAGCTCCAAGATAAAATCTACTCCCAAATTTCAATTTACCATTCGATGAAAAAAGTCATTCTCAGTATTTCACTTTTCTGGGCAAGCACGGCGGTGTTTGCTCAGAAAACCCCTGCCGATAAGATTTTTATTAACGGTAAAATCATAACGGTCGATAGCCAAAACTCCATTGCCCAAGCCGTGGCCGTCCAAGATGGCAAAATTTTAGCGGTTGGCACTACCAAAGACATTGAAAAGCTGAAAGGTAAAAACACCCAAGTCGTAGATTTGGGTGGAAAAACCGTCACCCCAGGTTTTATTGATGGGCACAGTCACTTTATGAGTTTTGGCCGCGCCAACCTAGCCAATCTCAACCCACCACCCGTCGGTAACATCCGTAAAATCGCCGACATCGTGGCCGAATTGCAGAAATTTAAAGCCCAGAAGGGACTCAAAGATAGCGACTGGATCAGTGGATTTGGCTACGATGTGGACCAATTGGAAGAAAAACGACACCCACGTAAAGAGGATTTTGATGCTGCTTTTCCCAACAACCCCGTCGTTATAACGCACGTATCGGGGCACATGTCGGTTGCCAACTCGGCCGCTTTGAAGGCAGGTGGCGTCACTTCAGAAACACCCGACCCTGCGGGGGGCGTCATTGAGCGCAAAGAAAATTCAAAAGAACCCACAGGTCTCCTGCAAGAAAAAGCCCAAGGATTGGTGCGGGTCAATTTGAGTGGGTCGAGTAAGGGAACCGTAGAAGAGCGATTGGCCCAACTCAAAGAACAACAAGAATACTATGCGAGTTTTGGCGTCACTACGGCCCAAGACGGCAGCAGTAGTTTTGAGTCGTTAGAGTTGCTCCGCGAAGCCGCCAAACGTGGTGAGTTAGTGATTGACATTGAAGCATTGCCTTCGTATCCCATTGTAGATAAAGTCATTAACAACCCTGATTATCAATACGGTGTTCTAAAAAATCACTTTAAAATCAACGGGTTTAAATTTTTCTCGGATGGGTCACCTCAAGGCAAGACTGCCTTTTTTGGCAAAGCCTATTTGACCAAAGTCCCAGGCTGCGACCATGCCGAGTGTCGGGGGTTTCCTGTGGTTACCCAAGACCAATTCAACGAGGCGATTATCAAGAGCTTTAAAAACAATATTCAGCCCTACGTTCACTGCAATGGCGACGCGGCGATTGACATGTACATCACGGCCGTAGAAAACGCCAATAAAGTACTAGGAACCAAGAGCCTTGGCCGCCGTCCTGTGGTCATTCACTCGCAGTTTGTCCGCCTCGACCAACTCGACAAATACAAAGAACTTGGCTTTTTACCTTCCCTTTTCAGCAACCACGCCTTTTTCTGGGGCGATGTACACGAGACAAACTTAGGCTACGACCGTGCAAAGTTTTTAAGCCCTCTCAAAACCGCCCAGACCAAAGGAATCATTGCGACCAACCACACCGACTTTGGCGTGACGCCCATCAATCAATTGTTTTTGTTGTGGACATCCGTTGAACGTAAATCTCGTTCGGGAAAAGTCATTGGCCCCGAAGAGCGCCTGACTCCCCTCGAAGGGCTGCGTGCCATCACCATCAATGGCGCCTACGAATACTTTGAGGAGAACCTAAAAGGCTCTCTCGAAAAAGGAAAACTAGCGGATTTAGTAGTGCTTTCGGACGACATTCTGACCATCGAACCGTCAAAAATCAAAGACGTGGTCGTCTTAGAAACCATCAAAGAAGGGAAAACAGTATTTAAGAAAAAGTAATGACACTTTCAAAAATAACAACGGCCGACATCCGAACCACCCAAAGAGTCGCCGAAATCGCGTGGTTTAATGACATCATTGGCGGCGATACCGACTATTTAGGCGTGCTAGACAGCGCTCGAAGAAGCAGTTTTGACCATTGCCGCGACATCACACTCGAAGCCGAGCGTTTGGGATTTAGCAATATTTTGTACCCAACGGCCTATACCGTAGGGCAAGATGTGCTGACGATTACCTCCGCGCTGGCCCAAGAAACGAGTGAAATTACTTTTTTGGCCGCCATCAGGACGGGCGAAATCCACCCGCCGATGCTGGCGAGAGCGTTGGCCTCCCTCGACCACCAATTGAAGGGACGACTCATTTTGAACATCATTAATTCTGACTTACCAGGTACGCGCGAAAACGCCGATTTCAGGTACCAACGTTGCACCGAAGTCATCGAAATTCTGAAACAGGCTTGGACACAAGACCGAATTCAATTTAAGGGCGAAATTTACAACTTTGATATGCCCGCCGACCCCGTGAAACCCTACCAAAACGGCGGCCCGCTCCTTTATTTCGGCGGTACGTCTGACGGCTCGCGCGAGGTCTGTGCCAAACATTGTGACGTGTTTTTGATGTGGCCAGAGTCGGAAGAAGCCATGTATGCAACCATGCAAGACATGACGGCAAGAGCGGCAAAATACGGCCGAAAAATAGATTTTGGCCTCCGAATTCACGTAGTAGCGCGCGAAACGCAAGAAGAAGCACGGGCCTATGCCAAAAAACTGATTTCAAAATTTGATGAAAAACGCGCCGCTGAAATCCGAGCTCGGGGCGAAGACTCTCGTTCGTTGGGCGTTATTCGCCAAGACGAGTTTCGTAAAACGGCCGATGATGATGGCTATACCGAAGAAATACTTTGGACCCACATTGGAAAGGTGTTTTCGGGCTGTGGCAGTGGACTGGTAGGAAGTGCCGAACAGATTGTATCAAAGCTCAATCGCTACATGGACATGGGTTTCCGAGCTTTCATATTTTCGGGTTTTCCGCTGATTGAGGAAGCCAATCATTTTGCAGAACTGGTTTTGCCTCATTTGCCTAATGTTTCGTTGCCAAGGCTTTACGACAAAATCCCCGCCGAAATCCCCGCCACTCCCCTAACCACCGCCGAACTGGTGTAAGCCTATGTCTCAACAAGAAGAAAAAGTTGAATTTAAACGCGAACTAGGGCTCGTCGATGCGGCTTTGCTTGCGGCGAGCGGCATGATTGGATCGGGGATATTTATTGTCAGCGCCGACGTAACCCGAAACGTTGGTTCGGCGGGTTGGCTCATCGTGGTTTGGCTCATTGGTGGTTTTATGACCCTGACAGCGGCCGTAAGCTACGGCGAACTCAGTGGAATGTACCCAAAAGCAGGCGGGCAATATGTGTATTTGAAAGAAGCATACGGCCGCTTGGTCGCTTTTCTCTACGGCTGGAGTCTTTTTACCGTCATCCAAACGGGTACAATTGCGGCCGTTTGCGTGTCATTTTTTAAATTTTTGGCCTATTTTTTCCCTATTTTCAGCGAAGATTTAGTGGCTTTTCAGCTAGGAGACTCCTTTAAAGTGTCACCCGCCCAGCTCTCTTCTATCGCGTTACTTTTTTTGTTGACGTACCTCAATACCAGAGGGCTGAAACTGGGGAAAATCGTCCAAAGCATTTTTACTAGCACCAAACTCTTGAGTTTATTGGGGCTTACGCTCTTCGGTTTTATTTACCTCAAACCCGACATTTGGCAATCAAACTGGACTGAACCCTTTCACTTACAACGGCTTACCAAAGCGGGCAATTTTGAGCAGTACGCCGACACCCCCGCGCTGTGGGGAGCCATTGCAGCCGCATTGGTCGGAACCGTCATTAGCTATGATGCTTGGAACAATGTAACGTTTGTAGCGGGTGAAATCAAAAACCCCAAACGAAATATTGGATTGAGTTTACTGATAGGAACCGCCGTAGTTACCTTCATTTACGTTTCCATCAACCTCATGTTCACGGCGGTGTTGCCCATCGAAGCCCTTGGTACGCCCGAAAAAGACCGCGTCGGAATTGTAGCGGCGCAAGCCATCTTTGGGGCAAGTGGTACCGCCGTGATTGCCGTTTTGATTTTGATTTCCTCGTTTGGCTGCGCCAACGGTATGATTTTGGCGGGGGCAAGGGTTTATTACAGCATGGCGCAAGATGGACTTTTTTTTAGAAAAACGGGCGAACTCAACAAAAATGCCGTTCCTGCATACGCCCTGTGGTTGCAATTTTTGGTAGCGGTAGCGCTAAGTCTGAGCGGCCGCTACGGCGATTTGCTCGACATGATTTCGTTTGTGGTCGTCATTTTTTATGTATTGACGATTGCAGCTATCTACGTTCTACGCAAAAAAGAACCCAACCTCGACCGTCCCTACAAAGCCTGGGGCTATCCCATTTTGCCTGCCATTTATATCTTAATGGGATTAGCTTTTTGTACCTTACTCATCATTTACAAACCCACCTACACCTGGCCAGGTCTCATCATCGCGGGACTGGGTGTCCCTGTTTATTATTGGGTGAAGCGATAAGCGTATTTTATTTAGGGTATATTGAACAGTCCACTATCCATAAGTGGCGATTCAATATGCCCTAAATGGGTATTCTAATCAAAAATAAAAAATCTATTAAAATAGTATTTTACTGAAATTTTCTTTTTTTATTTTTTATCAAAAATCAGAGTTAAATTTAAAATATACACACTATCCTTGCTATAATTATACAAATATGAGAGTACTGAAATGATACAATAAAAATCGCTTATTATGAAGCAGTTAAAACGCTGAAAGTCGATAGATTTATAACAAAAAAATCGAAAATAAATCATTTTTTTACTTGTTTATTTCAAACATGATTTTCAACTTTGCAATCACAATTAAAAATACTAATTGTAGATCTATATTTACGAACGCCTAGTTACACTTCTTCTATCATTCAAACACCAAAAAACGCTAGTTTGGTAAGCATTTTTTTCAACTAGTCTCTGTTTATTTTTAACGCAAATACCATCAAACGAGCAATTTATTTTTAGTAAATTATATATATAAACTATAGATTTTAACGCAAAACAAAAAGCTACTAGTTTATAAACAAAACGTGCCAGAGTAGCGGCAACTACCCTGGCACTTGTTAAATTTTTTAAGGCTCATTGGCTATGATTCTTAATGACTGTTTGACAGTCACTGTTACCTTATTGTTTAATTTAACCCTCGCAAAGTAATGAAAAAAAAACAATTACTTTTATTATTTTTCACGCTAGTTTACGGACTTGCTTTTTCCCAAAATACCCCGACCATTAATGCCACGTTATCAGGCAAAATTGTCGATAAAACTACGCAGGAGCCCCTCATCGGTGCATCCGTCCTAATAAAGGGTACGACCAATGGTGCCATCACCGACGTTGAAGGTAAGTTTTACTTAAAAACGGGTCAAAAATTACCTTTTACCCTTGTTTCCAGTTTTATCGGTTATACTTCACAAGAAATTGTAGTTGATAAAAACACCATTATCATTGAATTAGCACCCGATGCACGCCAACTCGGCGAAATCGTAGTGGTTGGTTACGGAACCCAAGAAAAAAAGAGTTTGATAAGCAGCATTGCCAAGATTAATCCTAAAGAAACTCAAACAACACCTGTAGCAAGTTTTGACGCCCAACTCCAAGGACAAGCAGCTGGTGTACAAGTAAATACCTTTTCTGGAATGCCTGGTGAGGGCGTTCGCGTACAAGTGAGGGGAACGGGGTCTATCAACTCAAGTAATGACCCTCTTTACGTTATCGACGGAGTATTTGCGAATAATAATACACTATCAACCATAAACCTCGGTAGCAAATTTACCTCTCCGCTAGCCGACTTCAATCCCGCCGACATTGAAAGTATTGAGATTCTGAAAGATGCGAGCGCCGTGGCCATTTACGGGTCACGAGGTGCCAATGGTGTGGTTTTGATAACGACCAAAAGGGGCAATTATGAAGCACCCAAAACCAAATATGACCTCAATGTATCTCAAGGTGTACAGTGGGCTGACCCAACTCGCATGTGGGAGCTCACCACTGGTCCCGAACATGCAACGCTGGTGAACGAAGCTTACACCAACTCAGGCATTGAGAATCCTGCTCAAACCAGATATTCGTTTGCGACCCGTCCATTCCAACCAAATACCAAAGGAATTGCAGACCCTTTCTCAACAACTTTACGAGGTAATCCCGAAGACCAGCAAACCTATGACCGTCTATCCAAAGTTTTTCGTACTGCCCAAATCAAGAATTATGATTTTAGTGTCAGAGGCGGTGGAAAAAGCATTCGTTATTATTTGGGAGCAGGTTATACCAAACAAGAAGCCATCTTACGACCAGCTTCTTTTGAAAGGGCAAGTTTCAAGTTTAACTTCGATACAAAGCTCAACGAAAATGTAACATTTGGTTCAAGCAATGGTGTGTATCGTTCGTTTCGTCAGCAAGTTCGTGGTGGGGCTGGACAAGAAGCGGGGCATTTATTATCGGCCCTGCATCACCCAACGTATTTTCCCTTTACGTATGCTGACGGCACTTTTTCAAGAGGCTCTATTTATGAAAGTATTGACAATTTAATTGACATAAATACGGCTAATATTTCAACTACAAGTTTGCGGTATTTAGGAAATCAATTTGTAGAAGTGAATGTACTTCCGAATCTAAAATTTAAAACTTCCTTCGGATTAGATTACAATATATACAATGAACAAGAGTTCTTTAACGATCAAACTCAAATTGGAGGCGTGCTCAATCCTGGTGGATACAAAAATGAAGTCAACACCAACTTTAGCGTATTTGTTAATGAGCAAACACTGGCGTACAAAAAAACATTTGGGAAAAACCACAATTTCTCTGCTCTGATTGGGAACACCATTCAAGCTACCAATCTAAAAGTGCTTTCAGCCACTGGTTTTGGTTTCCCTAATAACTCTTTTCAGCAAATCTCAGCTGCGTCTAATAGAACATCGGCCCAAAGTGCTTCGAAATCAACTTTAGCTTCTTTCTTTGGTCGCCTAACTTACAACTTTGACAACCGCTATTTTCTTGAGGGCACATTCCGAGCAGATGCCTCTTCTAAGTTTGGAGCCAATAATCGTTGGGGCTATTTCCCAGGCATTGGAGCTGCGTGGAGAGTGAAACAAGAAGCATTTTTGCGCAACGTGGACGTCATTTCGGATTTAAAACTTCGGGTCAGTGCAGGTACGGCAGGTAACCAAAACGGAATCAGTGATTTTGCCGCTCTTGGTCTTTGGAATGGAACAGCCCAATACCCCGACAACCTCACGAGTGGTGATAAATCAGGAACCGCTCCGTCACAGTTGGCTAACCCCGATTTGAAATGGGAAAAAACTGCCACGTACAACGTTGGGGTTGATTTAGGGCTTTTCAAAGACCGCCTGTTTGTTGACCTAAATGCGTATTACAAATACACTACCGACGCCCTACTCTACGTACCTATTCCTGGTAGTACTGGTTATGCAAGCGTACTCTCCAACGGGGGTGAGGTAAGTAATAAAGGGGTTGAGCTCGCCGTTACTTCAACAAATATCAAGCGTTCGGGTTGGGAATGGAGTACCACATTCAATATCGCCCGAAATGTTAACCGTGCCGAAAAGCTCGTTAGCCCCATTACTTTTGAAGCCCGTGAATACATTCGTACGCAAGAAGGGGCGGCACTAGGCTCTTATTGGTTGTACAAACAACTCTACGTGGACTCAGAAACAGGAAATGCCGTTTTTGACGATGTGGATAAAGACGGAAAACTTACCGCCGCTGACCGTCAACTTTTAGGAAACTTAATTCCTGACTTTTTTGGTGGGTTAACCAACCGTATCTCTTACAAAGGTTTTGACCTAAACCTCCTGCTTACTTTTCAGTACGGCAATAAAGTATATAACTTCAACCGCTTCATTCTGGAAGGTGGCGGTACGAGAGATGCTTCTCGTTCGATCTTAAAAAGTCAGCTAAATCGTTGGCAAAAACCTGGCGATGTTACTGACGTTCCTCGACTTACTTTTTTTGGCAATAATTATACAATTGAGCAAAACAGTCGCTTTTTGGAGGATGGCTCGTTTTTGCGGGTGAAATCGTTGAGCATTGGCTACTCATTTCCTACGCGCGTTGCGAGAGCCATCAAAGCTGAAAAAGTTCGCTTGTTTGCCCAAGGCACCAACCTCTGGATTTTCACCAAATACACAGGTGCCGACCCTGAGTCTTCTGGTAGTGCCTTACAAAACCGCCAAGGCTTAGACACAGCTACCCCTCCTCAACCTGTTGGTATTCAAGTGGGAGCGAGTATTTCTTTTTAATTATTTCCACCAAAGTAACTTTTATTCAAATGAAGAAATTTATTGTCATCCTATTTCTTTGCACTGGGGTTAGTCTTCAATCTTGCAAAAACTTTCTGGAGGTTCAGCCACTTGACCAAGTTTCGGACGAACAAACCATCTTTGATAAAACCTCCGCTGAAACAGCCGTAAGGGGTGCTTACCGTGGACTTGCCAACCTCAACTACAGCGGTGGGTTTCAAAATACAATTTTACAATCTGGCGCCGACATCGTTTCGGTCAACGTAGGTTTGACTGACCTATCGGTTACAAATTACAATTTACGTTCTGATATTCCCTTTCTGCAAACTTATTGGAACAACAACTATAACACAATCAATCGAACCAATCACATCCTGGAGAAAGTCCCGCTGGTTAATGACGTAAAATTGACTACGGAGCTAAAAAATCAGTTTTTAGGGGAAGCCTACTTCATTCGTGCGTTGTCCTATTTTGACTTAGCGCGGTTGTACGGAGGGGTTCAGTTGTTTCTAACAC
Organism: Runella limosa DSM 17973; assembly: GCF_000482465.1. Classification (GTDB taxonomy): domain Bacteria; phylum Bacteroidota; class Bacteroidia; order Cytophagales; family Spirosomataceae; genus Runella; species Runella limosa. The sequence continues at coordinate 19,130 of NZ_KI519426.1, read as the reverse complement.
CCACCAAATCCGTTGCCGACAAACTGGGGGTCAAAAAAAGTACGCAAGCCCAAGTCTATGCCCAAGTGCTGGATGATCTTACAAAAGCCGAAGCCTTGTTGCCTTCTACGATTGTCCGTAATCGAGCTACTAAATTCACAGTGTATGCACTTCGCGCCCGTTTGTACCTCTACCTAAAACGCTACGATGACGCGGAAAAAGACTTAAATTTAGTCCTAGCAAACACCAATTATCGCCTGATAAAACCGTTCAATTTGGCAAGTGGCACCACAGAATCTGTTTTTGAGCTTACCTATACCATCAACAATCAAAACCCAGGTTTTACACTTTGGCAGGGCAACCGTCAGCTTTCGCCCACTGCGACGCTACACGCACTGCTAAACGACCCCAAAGTAGGTGGAGGCAGAAAAATTCTCTCTAAGCTAAACGCGTCTAATCAGTTTATTGGCAGCATTTTTCCCACCAATACGTCGGCAAACTACGTGATTCGCACCGCCGAATTGTACCTGAACCGAGCGGAGGCGAGATTAAATAAATCTACGCCCGACATTGAAGGAGCACTTAGCGACCTCAACCAAGTAAAAAGCCGTTCGGAAATATCCAACAGCACCGCAACCACCAAAGAGGCGATTTTACTTGACATAGAAAATGAGCGACGTATAGAGTTTGCGTTAGAGCCACATCGTTGGTTTGATTTGGTAAGAACAGGCCGCGCTTCCGCAGTTCTAAAACTCGCCGATGCCAACAAATACATCTTTCCCATTCCCGCCAACGAAATTTCTACGAACCCAGTGTTAGAACAAAATCCTGGTTACTAATTCTTATTCTTTTCGCTTGATACTTCCTTACTAAAATCAATATTCTGATGAGCAAAACTACTTCCAACCCAACCTTAGCAGACCACTTATTGTCGGTTGCTAACCCTGACGTTTCTTTCCAACCATGGAAAGAATGGGAAAAAGTGCTGTTCCGTTTTTTTGCCCTCTTTCTAGTCATTTTAATCGTCCCGCTTGATTGGAAATACTACCAATTGGTCTTTTCGATTGATTGGAGCGACTTGCATTTTTATGATTTGCTAACACTCACAAAATACCAACCTCAGTTTATTCCATTAGAAGAAAACGGGGTACCGCTTTTGGGGGTTAAAAGTTTTTATAATTGGGGTATTGCTGCGCTGATTGCTGGCGTGGGAGCTTACGTTTGGGGGCGAGTTGACCACCCCCGAAAAGAATACACAACGTTGTATTACTGGCTGAGGGTACTCGTTCGTTTCCGATTGGCCATCGTCTTGATTGCGTATGGTTTTTTCAAACTTTTTCCCTTGCAAATGCCCTATCCATCGTTGAGTAATTTGTTGACCAATTATGGTGATTTTTACGCGTGGAAAATTTATTTCCAAACCGTCGGCATTGCTCCAAAGTATGAGTCGTTTCTTGGTTTTGTTGAAATCATCGCGGCTTTCCTGATTTTTAATCGCCGTACTGTTACCTTCGGTGTGGGTCTTATCATTGGTTTTTTGGGAAATGTAGCCGTAGCCAATGGGTTTTACGACATTGGAGAACAAACATTGAGTACCCTTATCGTACTGCTTTCCGCATTTCTGTTTGCCTACGATATACCTCGGCTTTACCAACTTTTGATTCAAGAAAAAACCGCACGCGCCAATCGTTTTATTCCACAATTTACAGCGCCTACCCTGCATCGCTTACGCATCGCTGGTCGTACTTTGTTTTACTCGTTTGTGGTTTTGTATGCCTTTAAAACGTACCAAAGCTGGGCAAATGACCCCTACAAATACCCTAAATCCCCTGGCTTGAAAGGATCTTACGGGTACTACAATGTGCAAGATTTTGTCGTCAATAATGATACATTGGCTTACTCAAAAACCGACCCTCAGCGTTGGCAAGATGTTGTATTTGAGCAATGGTCCACGCTATCGATTAAAGTAAATCGACCCGTAAAAATCGATTTAACCAATGGTGAAGGATACCATCCAGAAGATATTGATCGTAACTACGAAATTGCGGGTTTTGCTGGTCGCCATTATTTCCATTACCAAGTAGATACACTCACCAACACCCTGTATCTCCAAAACAAAAATCGCAATCACCGAAGCGAGAAAATGGTTTTAACCTACCGTTGGGCTCCTGACTCTACTTTACTTCTCACAGGTACCAACGAAAATCAGGATTCCATCCGCGTAGCGCTGTCTAAAATCAACAAGAAATTCTTAATGTTTGAAGGACGCCGACGCCCTGTAAAAATCTAAATATCTCCTCCGTTTATTCACCTTTTAATCGACTCATTGATATGTCAACGGCAGAAAATAGCATAGAACAAGTAGAGGAAGCGCAGCAAAATCAAAGCGCATCTCCTGACGTACCGACCACTTCAACGCCCTCTTTTGAATGGACTAATCTCCAAAAGATAGCGTTCAGAATTGCCTTTGTTTACTTTTTTTTACTGTGTATTCCGACGTATTCCAATTTTTATAAACACCTTTTTGGGTTAAAATTTTCCAAAATCACCTACCATGACTTCCAGAGTGTTGTCGCTTTTTGGCCGCCTCAATTCATACTCATCGAATCCGAAGAAGGAGTTTTTGGACTATTTAATTACATCAACTTATTCCTAGTTTTTGTCGTAGCGGTAGTTGGGGGTGTCCTTTGGACTTTTGTCGATAAAAAATCAAAAAACTACAGTAAACTTTATTACTGGGTACGAGTTTTGGCCAGGTATCGCTTGGCCTATGGCATGGTAGGTTGGGGATTAAAAAAAGCGTTTCCTATGCAAATGGTCTATCCTACCATCGGGATGCTGAACACTCCTTTTGTCGATATGGCGGAGAAAAAACTCTATTGGTCACACGTTGGCGTGTCGTCCAATTACACCGTTTTTCTTGGGTTTGCAGAAATTATCCCTGGACTGTTACTCTTACACCGTAAAACGGCGGTATTGGGAGCTGCCTTAGCTGCGGTTGTTACTTTTAACATTTGTATCGCCAACCATGCCTATGACGCTGGCGTGGCTGTCCCTGCTGCCTACTTTGCCCTCATCGGAACGTTTATTGCGTGGTACGACTTGCCAAAAATTTGGAACTTACTCGTCAACGAGCAAGACATTCAACCCTATCGCTACTACCCTACTTTTCCTGAAAAATGGCAACGTAACTTACGCACAGGCTTGAAGCTTTTCTTCAATACGTTGTTCGTCCCAGTTGCTGCGGCTATGTGGGCCTACGGGTTTTTCTTTGGCAACAACTACAACATACCGAGCACTCCAGGCTTGACTGGCACCCAAGGATACTACAACGTAACAGAATATCGGTTGAACAACAAACCTCTCTCCTACACGCCGTTTGATTCGCTGCGCTGGCAAGACGCCACGCTGGAGGCTTGGTCGTCTTTGAGCTATCGAACTAACCGAGGAGCCGTTGTAGATCGTATGATTGGTTATTCGCCGTTGCGCGTAAAAGGTGATAAAACAAATACCAAGCTTAACCAAGTCAATACGCAAGATTCTGACCGACTCGGCAAGCAAAACAAAAACCGCGACCTTGGTGTCACGCGCTGGGAAGTAGGGGGAATGTCGGGAGAACGACGCTACTTCTTTTACAAAGCTGATACTGTCAATCACGTTTTATACTTGCAAAACAAAAACAAAAACCACGCTACTGAGACGCAAGTACTGCACTATACCCGTTCGACTCCCGATAAAATCATTTTAAACGGGACGAATGAATTTAAAGATTCTATTTACGTAGTGCTGGAGCGAAACCCTAAAAAATACCCACTGGTGGAAGGGCGCAAAGGAGTGCGTGAGTTTTAGAATATTTTAAACGTGTATTTGAGCACTTAACCAAAAAGGGGGAATTGACTATGAACAGTCAGTTTCCTCTTTTCTAACCATAGAGTAATGAAGAAAAAAGTGGTCATTGCGGGTGGAACAGGCTGCCTTGGGAAGTCAATCATTCAGTCTTTTTCGCCCCACGAAGTAGAAATCGTAGTTCTCACTCGTAAAACACTCCCCGCTACTGATCGTGTACGTTTTGTAGCTTGGGATGCAAAAACCGCAGGAGATTGGGTACACGAACTGGAAGGGAGTACCGCTGTTATCAACTTGGTAGGCAAATCCGTTAATTGTCGTTACACTGACATTAACAAAAAAGAAATAATCCAATCGCGAATTGATTCAACTCTCGTCCTTGGCCAAGCCATCGCTTCTCGAAAAAAAGCGCCAGAAGTCTGGATAAATGCGGGCTCTGCTGCTATTTTTGGGGACGGAGGAAACGTATTTAAAGATGAGACCTCGGCCACGGGCGATGGTTTTCCTGCGGAAGTTTGTAAACAGTGGGAGTCAGCATTTTTTAGTTGTACCACTCCTAATACTCGGAAGGTTCTCTTGCGGATGGGACTCGTTTTTCAAAAAGGTCAAGGCTTACTGCAACCGTTTATTTATTTGGTCAAATCTGGTTTTGGGAAAAGTATCGGTTCTGGGCAACAATACATTACGTGGATTCATGAGCACGATTTTATCCGCCTCATTCACTGGAGCATTGAGAAGAAAGAAGCGGAAGGTATATACAATGCCGCTTCTCCTGAACCCGTCAAAAACGAGGATTTCCTCGCTGATTTACGAACTGTTCTCCGCATTCCTGTCGCTCTTCCACTTCCAACCTGGTTGATTAAAATAGGTGGCAAGGTAGTTGGAACAGAACCCGAGCTGCTTTTGAAGGGAAGAAGAGTAATTTCTAAACGACTAAAAGAAAACGGCTTCGAATTTACGTTTGTAACACTAAAACCAGCATTGCAAAATTTAATCAACGTTAACCAAACGCCTCTTTAATGCCTCACACAGACTTTGACGCCATCGTAGTAGGTTCGGGACCCAACGGGCTTGCGGCCGCCATTACCCTCCAGCGGGCAGGGCTTTCGGTGTTATTGGTAGAAGCAAAAGCTACCCTTGGGGGCGGAATGCGCACCGCCGAACTTACCTTGCCAGGCTTTCATCACGACATCTGCTCGGCCATTCATCCGATGGCATTTGCTTCGCCTTTTTTTAAGTCGTTGCCGCTTCAACATCACGGGCTTGAATTTGTGCACGCTCCCATTGCTGCCGCTCATCCATTCGACAACGGAACATCAGCCGTCCTTACTCGACATTTGGAAGAAACAGCGGCATTGTTGGGGAGTGACGAAACAGTGTACAAACAGTTGATTCAGCCTTTCAAACAACAATGGGACAGGCTCATACCCGCTATTTTGGGACCATTGCGCTTTCCCGAAAGCCCCATCGAATTGGCGCAATTTGGGCTTTCCGCCCTACAACCAGCCACTTGGTTAGCCAACAAATTCCGCACCCCTGCCGCCCAAGCGCTTTGGGCAGGAATGGCAGCACATTCGATTTTACCGCTTGAAAAACCCACGACGTCAGCCATTGGCTTGGTCTTGATGACTGCCGCTCACCTCGGCGGCTGGCCCATTCCCAAAGGAGGAAGCCAACAAATTGCGAATGCACTCGGGGCGTATTTTGTGGCTTTGGGTGGAAAAGTGGAGAAAAATTTTCAGGTCACCTCTTTGGCACAGTTGCCCTCGTCGAAGGCGATTTTGTTTGATACTACCCCGCGCCAACTCCTCCAAATCGCTGGTCATACGTTTTCATCGCTTTACCGTTGGCAACTCGAAAAGTACCGTTATGGCATGGGGGTTTTCAAAGTGGATTGGGCGCTGGATGGGCCTGTGCCGTTCACGTCGAGGGATGCGCGATTGGCAGGAACCCTTCATTTGGGAAATACCATTCAAGAAATAACCGCTTCTGAACGAGCCACTTGGAAAGGAGAACATCCCGAAAAACCCTTTGTCTTACTGGCCCAGCAAAGTTTGTTTGACAAAACCCGCGCGCCCGAAGGAAAACATACGCTTTGGGGGTATTGCCACGTCCCGAACGGTTCGACCAAAGACATGACCGAGGCGATTGAGAACCAAATTGAACGGTTTGCACCAGGGTTTCGAGAGCGAATTTTGGCAAAAAATACGTTTCATACGGCTCAATTAGAAGAATATAACCCCAACTACATTGGGGGTGACATCAACGGCGGGGCGGTGACATTAGACCAACTTTTTACGCGCCCTGCGTTGCGTTGGTCGCCCTACCGAACTTCGACAAAAGGCTTGTATCTTTGTTCTGCCTCTACTCCTCCAGGGGGCGGAGTGCACGGCATGAGCGGGTATCATGCTGCAAAACAAGCCCTTAAAGACATTTTCAACCTAACTATCTCCCAATGAAACGCCTTTTATCTACGCTGCTGGCCTGCTGCCTCACGCTTACGTTAGTCGCTCAGACGCCCATTACCATCAACGAAAAAACCGTCACCCGCCACGGCCCCGAAAAAGGCTCGTTGCTCATCATTGGCGGCGGGACGATTCCCCCCGAAATTTGGGCTAAATTCATCGAACTGGCAGGGGGAAAAGAAAAAGCCAAACTTGTGGTGGTGACGGCGGCGGCGGGCGATTCGGCGGCCTTGAGTCCGTCGCACGTGGAACTGGTAAAAAAACAAACGGGTGCGGCGCAAGTGACGCTGTTGCACACCAAACGCCTCACCGAAGCCAACAGCGAAGCGTTTGTGGCTTCGCTCCGACAAGCGACGGGCGTGTTTTTTGTGGGTGGTCGTCAATGGCGCATTGCGGATTCGTACCTCAATACCCTCACCCACCAAGCCTTCAACGAAGTACTAGAGCGCGGCGGGGTGATTGCGGGCACCTCCGCAGGGGCAAGTATTCAAGGGTCGTTTTTGTGGCGCGGCGACACCAAAGGCCCTCACATTTTGGTCGGTGACCATACCCAAGGACTCGGTTTTCTGAAAAATTCGGCCATCGATCAGCACTTACTTCGTCGCAACCGTCAGTTTGATTTGGTCGATTTTATCCGCCAATCTCCCGATTTAATTGGTCTTGGGTTGGACGAATCAACCGCCGTTTTGGTCCAAAAAGACACCTTTGAAGTCATTGGGAAATCGTACGTGGCCGTCTATGACTACCAGACGATTATCGGAAAAGGCGCACCTCACGTGGTCAACGATAACGAAGTCAGTACCGCCTCCAACGGCCCTTTCATTTTGTTGAGCAGTGGCCAACGCTACGATTTACAACAACGAAAAGTGGTTCGGGAAAAATTGCCAATCAGTCGTTAAAACGATTCAGTATAACCAACCTCCATGTATGTCAACTTCACCACCTAAACCTATTCTCTCCGAAGACTGGACCGTCGTTGTCTTAGGCTTTGTTATTATTGTAGCCTCTATTGCAGGCTTGACCCTTCCTGTGCCCTCCTTTGGCTGGAAATCTGCCAGCGATTTAGTTGAAAAGGTACTTTCACTCACCAACTTACTAAGCATCTTTCTTCAACTCGGTGTCGTATTGGTCATCGCAGCTTTAGGCGCTTGGCTGACAGGAAAGTCCGTCAGACCTTTTTTTATCGGTTTACCCATCGTTTATTTTCTCACCATTTTCGCGTTAATCATCGCAGGCAATGGCGCCGTCAAAGCCATTAATTTAGAAGCTGTCATTTTCAGTTTATTAATCGGCTTGTTGATTGGCAACTTTTTTACCTTACCCGACTGGCTCAAATCAGCCTTATCTACGGAGGTATTCGTAAAAATCGGCTTGGTTTTGCTCGGAACTACCATCATCTTTTCCGACATATTAAAAGCAGGTTCATTAGGGCTGATTCAAGCACTTATTGTCGTGGTATCAGTTTGGTACTTTGCTTTTTGGGTATCCAAAAAACTAGGCGTTGACGATGAGTTAGCCATTATGATTTCGAGTGCCGTCTCTATCTGTGGTGTTTCGGCGGCCATCGCAACTGCGGGAGCCATCAAAGGTGACAGCAAAAAGCTCTCTTACGTCATCTCACTTGTGTTGATTGTTGCCATTCCGATGCTGATATTTCAACCTTACATTGCTCATTGGCTCGGGTTGTCCGAAGAAGTTACTGGAGCTTGGCTGGGTGGAACCATCGACACGACGGGAGCGGTTGCGGCGGCAGGCACCTTAGTCGGAGAAACTGCCCTCAAAATTAGCACCATCGTCAAGTTTTCTCAAAATGTTTTACTTGGAGTAGCCGCTTTTGCCATTTCGGTCTATTGGACGTACACCAACAACCCATTGGCCAAAGACCAAGAAGCCAAACCTACAGCAAGCGTCATTTGGGAGCGTTTTCCCAAGTTTGTCCTTGGCTTTGTGGCCGCCTCTGTTGTTTTTTCATTTTTTATCCCTTCCGAAACGATTGATAGCGTCAAAGGAAGCCTTAAAAACTTACAAGGGTTGTGGTTTGCGTTGGCATTTACAAGCATTGGGTTGGAAACAAACTTCTCCGACATCTTCAATGCCGAAAATCGCAAGCCCCTCTACTCATTTCTAACCGCTCAACTTTTCAACATTTTGATTACGTTGGTTGTGAGTTACCTGCTTTTTAGGTAACTTTTGCCATGAATTGGATTACCCGCGAAAAACCCAAAATTGATCGAATTGCTTGTCCTTGGCTTATTAAAAAGTTTATCGACCCCGATGCCGTGTTTTTTTACGTGCCTTTCGACAAAGTAATAAGCGAGGCTCTTCGGCTTGATGCTATTCCCTTCGACGTACCCAATGTAGAGTTCTCACACTATGGGGAAAAATGTACTTTCGATTATTTAGTGGAAAAATACCAAATTGACGACCCTGCCATCCATACCATGGCAGTGATTGTTAGAGGAGCAGATACCGACCGGCACGACCTCGCCGCTCAATCGGCAGGACTTTGGGCCATTTCAGCAGGGCTTGCGCATAATTTTAGCGATGACAAAGCCCTGCTCACCCAAGGGATGATTATCTACGATGCTCTTTACAGCTGGGCATCCTATCTACAATCTGTCAAACACCTCCAATCTCCTTTTGAAGACCTACTGGTCACTATCTTTCGAGAAGTATTGACCTCCGCTACCTCTCCGCATAAAAAGACCCCTTCGTGGGCCAAGGAACTAAGGGAGATTTTACAAGACCAAATCGACACCAACCTGTCTTTAAACCTCAAAGAGATTTCTAAAGAGCTTGACCTCAATCCCTCCTATTTGTCGCGGGAGTTTTCAAAATACTTTGATAACCTAAGTTATGGCGAATACATCCGTAAGCTCCGAATCGAAAAGGCGGTTGAGTTGTTGGAGAACTCTAACCGTACCCTAACCGAAATCGCCTACCTCACGGGCTTTTCTGACCAAAGCCATTTTACCCGTATTTTTAAAAAACTCAAAGGGCAAAACCCCTCAGAATTTAGAAAAAATAAGCCTAAAAGGTAAAGAATATACAAAAGGTTAATTTCATTCTATTCTCCTAGCTTCACGCTTTGTAGCATTGTGCCGTCTTATCAACCCATTTACAATGAAACAAAGCTACTTTTATTCTACGTCACTGCTACTAGCCTTCTTTTTGTGGGGGGCCGAACAAAAAGTGAGTGCGCAAACAACGCCCGCAGTTTATCCGAAAATGGCGGGCTATATGGGCATTCTCCATCCCATTGTCACTTTTAGCAGCGAGGGTACAACCCCCAATTTTAGAGATGCCTACGTGGTTGGTTTTCCAACGGGGCTTAATCTTTGGAAAAACAATAAAATTGGATTTTCGGTAGAAATTGTCCCGCAAATTCGGGCAGAAAAAGGCGTGAGTAAAATGTCAAATTTGTTGTTTCATCCTGGTATATTGTTGAGCTTAGGAAAGGGATTTACTTTTGCAGGAAGAGCGGCCTTTGAAACATCGGGCAGGTACGGATTTACCCCCGTTTTCAACAAAGCGTTTAAACGCAACGACCACAGCAATTACTTTATCGCTATTCCACTTCCAATACGATTTGGGAACGATAGACCTACCTCCGCCACCATCGGATTTCAATTCGGAATCAGCTTCTAATCCCCCTTAGTTTCATGGACAAAATGCCTTCTTATACACTACGCCAACTTGTGCTTTATTTTCTCAAATTGGGATATGCTGGCTTTGGCGGCCCCGTCGCTTTAGTGGGCTATATGCACCGCGACTTAGTCGAAACCCGTTCTTGGATTTCTGAAGAAGAATACCGCGAAGCAATGACACTGGCTCAACTTGCCCCTGGGCCACTCGCGGCGCAAGTAAGTATTTATCTTGGATATGTCCATTACGGAATTTGGGGAGCAACGTTAGCTGGGCTAGCGTTTGTGCTTCCCTCCTTCATTATGGTGTTGGTGTTGGGAATTACCTATCAGCACTTTGGGGGATTACCTTGGATACAAGCCATTTTTTACGGAGTAGGCGCCGCAGTGATTGGCATTATCACGCTCAGTAGCTTTAGATTAACTCAAAAATCCCTAAAGAATGATTATTGGCTATGGGGCATTTTTAGTATCGTATGTATTGTGACTTTTATTGCCGAACAAGAAATCTTATGGCTCATCTTAGTGGCTGGGCTATTTTATTGGCTGATTAAATCTCCCTCGCAGGCTACCCCAAAAGTATTCATTTTTTTGCCGTTTGGGGTCGTTCCTACGTTGTATTCTGGCTCTAAACTTACCCAACTTGCTTGGTTTTTTACCAAAGCTGGGACATTTGTTTTTGGCAGCGGCCTAGCGATTGTTCCTTTTTTATACGGTGGCATTGTAAAAGAATACCAATGGCTGACCGAACAACAGTTCATTGACGCCGTAGCCGTAGCCATGATTACGCCAGGCCCCGTCGTCATCACGGTAGGTTTCATCGGATTCCTCATTGAAGGCTTTTCAGGGGCTTGTGTCGCCGCTGCCGCTACTTTTTTGCCTTGTTACCTATTCACCATTTTGTTTGCTCCTTACCTAAAAAAATATGGTAACAACCCACAACTCAAAGCCTTTGTAACAGGCATCACAGCCGCAGCAGTGGGGGCCATCGCTGGTTCAGTGTTGGTATTGGGTAAACGGACGCTAACCGATACTCCTACTTGGATGATTGCCCTCGCCGTGGTGGTAGTCATGCTCAAATTCAAAAAAATAAAAGAGCCCTCTATTATTCTTATGGCAGCTTTTGTTGGTATTTTTTTGAAGTATTTTTTATAAAATATAATATAGATAGGCTAATTACAGTGTAAACTAAATAGCTTTATTTTTTACCCGCAGAAAGCCGCAGAATTATAAACGCTGATTTTCGCTGAAAAAGGGCTTTATAGTGTTATTAATCAGCGTCATCTGCGACTTTCAATCGGCGTAAATCTGCGGGTAATAGTTAAAGTAACTTAGCTTACTGCGTGTCTTTGAACTTCTCCTAAACCCCCGCTTTTCTACCACATTCACAGCCAACGGCACCGAATTCACATCGCGTACTTGTTTGTAAAAAAAACGGCAGATATTTGACCTATCAAAACCGCCGCCATGAAAACAATGCGCTTGCTGATTCTCTTGTTGTTGGGCTCCTCCCCGCTTTTTGCCCAAATCAATTGGGGAAATTATTCACAGAGCTACCTGACGGGCGCGTTGGACAAACCCGAAACGGTTGCCTTGATTTTAACCATTCCCAAAACCAACAACTCTTTTTGGACAATTCGGGAACACAGCGAGCATTTTAGGACGCTGGAAAAAGACGCTGCTTTTCGCAAAAATCGCCCGTCGGGAATTGTCGCCCGCACCACGTTTAGCAGGGACAAAGGACACTTTTTTCTCCACGGGGTTCATGCCAAAAATGCCCAAGACTACGAGTTTCGCGTCACCGACTACCCTAGCCAACGGGTGCTAGTACCGTGGAGTGCCATTACGCAATTTGCCGATGAAACCGTGGTAAAAAGCTCAACCCTGCCCCCAATGGCCTATTTGGGAGGGTACGTTACCCGCTTGGGGAGCATGATTATCGTCGATGTTCGGAAGAAAGGCAAGGCTGGCATCGTAGCCACTAGCTTGCTGGCGTGGGAGTCTATTCGCCCCACGGTAGCAGGGGTTTACACCTCCGAAAACTTAGACATTTTCCTCCAAAAACTCCAGTACCCTTGGGCGCAATCGCCCGCGCGCCGCTCCCCTACCTATTCGTTGGACAAGCTGCAATTGCCCGCCAACAATAGTAATTTGATTTTCACCCTAAACGCCGACATTTATACCAAAAACCAGATTCAATACCAGTTGCTCCGCGACGGAACGCTGATTCGTCCTTGGCAAAACAACGAGTATGACAACAGCTTCATTTGGCTCAAAGATTTTTCGCCTGGGCATTACACCATTCAAATTCGCTATACTGTTCAGCCTCAACACCTGTCCAAGTATCACTTTGAGATAGAGCCCCATTGGTACCAAACGTTTTGGTTTGCGCTGATTATCATTGGTCTTGGGATCTTGCTCGCGGGATTGGGCGTGTTTGGATACTTGCTGGTTCGGCAGCGGCGAAAAACCCAGCAAGAAATGGCGACCAAACAAAAACTCCAACTCGAACTGAAAGCCATTCATGCCCAGCTCAATCCTCATTTTATTTTCAACGCACTCAGTTCGATTCAGGGGCTAATCAACCGCCACGACGTGCAAGGGGCCAACGAGTACTTGTCGGATTTTGCGCGTTTGATGCGTGAAACCTTGACCAACAGCAGCAAAGAAGAGGTTCCGCTTCAACAAGAACTCCAAAGCATGGACACCTACCTCAAACTCGAACAACTTCGGTTTGGGTTTCGCTACCACATCGACGTACCGAAGGCGCTGGATGTGTATTCGACCAACCTGCCGTCGTTGCTTTGGCAGCCGCTGTTGGAAAATGCCGTCAAACACGGCGTCGCGAGTGGACAACAACGTGGGCACATCGAGGTGAGGTTTCAGCAACAGGAGGAAGCGCTCGTGCTGACCCTGCACGACAACGGCAAAGGCTTTGTTCTCCAAGAGACGTACCCTGGGTTTGGGTTAAAACTGACGCAGGAACGCATTACGTTGTTGAACCAACTGCACCCCGAACAGCCGATTACGCTGGCCATTGACTCCTCGCCCACGTTGGGCACACGCGTGACGCTCACTTTTAACCACTGGTTTGTATGAAAGCGATTTTGATTGACGACGAACCCCACAACCTTAGCAACCTACGTTCGCTTTTGGCGACGTATTGCCCCAGCGTGGAAGTGTGTGCCGTGGCTTTGAACGCCGAAGAAGGCAAAAAAGCCCTGAGTAAGCACCAGCCCGACCTGCTTTTTTTGGACATTCAAATGCCTGAACAAGACGGTTTTGAGCTCCTTCGCAGCCTTGCCGAATGCGACTTTGAGGTCATTTTTGTGACGGCCTACGACCAGTACGCTATTCAAGCCATGCGGTTTTCGGCGGTGGATTATCTGCTCAAACCCGTCGCTATTAGTGAGTTACAAAATGCCGTCGAACGCGCGACCAAACAGCGCGCGCTGAAGGTTCAAAACCAGCAGATTGGGCATTTGATGCGGTGGCTAAAAGCGCAGTCGCAGCAAGAAGAGCTGCAAATCGCCCTGTCTAGTTGGCAAGAGACACGGTTTGTCAAAACCAGTGAAATCATTCGCTGCGAATCGTCCAACAATTACACCACGTTCTTCCTGACCGACGGCTCGGCCTTAGTCGTGAGCAAACCGATTTACGAATACGACGACCTGCTGAGTAGCCACGGGTTTTTGCGCTGCCACCAGTCACATTTGGTCAATAAGACGTTTATCAAAAGCTGGAAAAAAGACGTGGGCGACGTGCTGCTGCTGACCAACGGGGCTCAGGTGCCCATTTCGCGCGGCAAAAAAGACGCCATCAAAAAAGCGCTTCATTTATAGACTTTCTCCAAGTACATTCTGTCCATTTGTAACCATTGACTCTGATGAAAAAATTATCAGCCACCTTTGCTATGCTCTTTTTGGGCTACTTTCCCCTCTTTTCGCAGGCCAATTCGCCCGTTCGTTTGTCGGAAACCTACGAGTTGGCCAACATCATTTTGGCCCTGACCGACTACGGCAAAACCGACCCTTGGGAGGTGTGGCAAAGCTCGGATTACTACCGCGAAGTGCGGCAATATTTTGACCCTTACAGCCAGCATCCTTTGTTGGCGAAAGTCAACTATTCGCGCAAAGAATGGGAAAATTACCTCAGTTTCCGCACCGATTCGTACGCTTTTGCCTTCGACGCCAACAATCGGCTGGTGCGTACGATGCCGTTTTCGGCCAATAAAGGGTTTAATCCGTTTGAGGAACAGCTCGCACTCATCGAAGATTTTGCCAAAACCAGCCGTTTTCGGGCGTTTTACCAACGCCACCTCTCGTATTTTGAGGGCATCGCGTCGTCGTATTTGGCATCGCAACGCTACCCCGAAATGCGGCAGTTTTTAGAAGAAGAACTGGGCAAACAATCCCATTTGACGTCGTACGCGATTGTGTTTTCGCCGCTCGTTGGGCGGATGAACTGCCACCGCGTGGTGCAGGGCGTGGGCACCGATTTCATCACCCTTCCCGACTTTATTTTGTCGGGCAAGACCGTGAAAGCGGCGAGCGAAGAAGAAATTGCGTCGGGAACGCACATGTTGTTTACCGAGCTTGACCACGCCTTTGTCAATCCGCTTTCTGCTAAGTACCAAAACCTAATTAAAGCAAATTTTTCCAATCAGGTCTGGGACAAAGGCAGCGGCTACGAAACCGACAGCCTAGCCACCTTCAACGAATACATGACGTGGGGCATATACGATTTGTACGTGCAACGTTTCTTCCCTACCGTTGCCGAGAAAGTGAGCCTCGCGTGGGCCAAGCAAAATGCCACCCGAGGTTTTCACGCCAGCGTTTTGTTTAACGAAGAATTGTCAAAAATGTACCGCCGCCGTAAGCGTGGCCAAACGATTGCCGATCTGTATCCCGCCTTCATCAAACACCTCGGCCAATTGCAAACCACCCTAGCCCAACCACCAAAAAAATAGTAACGCACCACCCAACGGCAACCAAAACCTAATTTTTCCACAACCCCGACCCGTTTTTAAGCGTTTTGTCGGGGTTTGTTAATTTAATGGTTACGGTTGACTATTTGATTTTGAATTGTTTTTGGAGGTGGTTATCTTTGTTTTGGGGTGTGGTGAGGTGGCAATGAAAATGAGGCATAAATAATACCATAAATAATTGATATAATACAAATAAATACAAGAAATACTGCAAAACTTTCGTATATTTGGGAGTTGGCTGCAAGGCTACAACGACCCAGCTAACCGACCGTTGACAAACAAATAAATTCTACCACAAGAAATATGGGAAACTATTATCAACTTGAAATTGACTTTGTAAGAAGAACTTTAAACCTAATTGACCAATACGAGGAATTAAAAGAGCAGTACCCTTTTGACCAACAATACAATCACACCTTGTTGACAAATTGTTTATTAGGACTTATCGTTTTACCAAAGGAAAAGGCATTGACATACATTCCTAAAACGAGACTCGCCTTTGTAAAAGCTCTAAAAGAATGGGGTATAACCAAATCAACATTCAACCCAGAAATCAAAGACACAAGTGAACTGTTCCAACGACTTAGAAATGCAGTTGCTCATTTTGACATTGATTTTATTTCAGAAACGCCAGAACATCTAATTGATAGAATTGAGTTCCGTGACGTTGAAGCAGGTATTGATGTAGCAACGTTTTATGCTGACGAATTTTTACAGTTTTTAAGATATTACTCAACATCTTTATTAGCGAATCTTGAACGTCACTAATAAGCCCTGACAGCCAACATTGCATTGGCATTATGGCGGCTGACGAATATAGGCTCAACAGTTGTACTACTATTTAGCTTTTTTGCTATATTCGGCTGACGAAATTCTATTGCCGCCACAACGCCAATGCTTCAACGTTAGCGGCAAGGCTTGACGACCGTGCAAACATCGCCAGACAGTAAAAAATAGTAACGACAAAGAGACGATGCAATGGACTAAGAAAAATATTGTAGCCAACGAAGGAATAATCTTCCTTCAGCAAGAGATTAACAAACATGGTTCAATTTTCCGTCCTGTTCATCAAGAGACAGACATCGGCATTGACGGGTTTATAGAGTTTGTTGAGAATGAAGTAGCAACTGGACAACTCATTGCTGTTCAAGTTAAGTCAGGCGACTCTTATTTAAACAGTAAGAAAGATGAGTTTGTATTATCAGTTAGTGAAAAGCATTTATCATATTGGAATGACTTTTCAATTCCTGTTGTCTTAATTTTCTATTCACCGACTTTAGACAAATCCGCCTACATAGAAATTAAAAGTTTTGTTAGTCACGAGAAGTATCATGACAGACTCCCAATCAAAAGGATTGAAGTTGGACTTGAGAGCAGAAAATTTGATGCGGATGCAGTCGGTAAAAATTTCAAAGGATTACTTGAAGTTTATAAAGATGAAAAGATATTGCTGGATTCAACCGACAAGTGTTTAAGTGACGACTTACAAAAACAAAAAGACGGATTTCTAATTTTATCAAACCACCCATTTTCAAGAGACCGAAAAATCACAACCTTTATTGCAAAGAGACTTCTCATGTCTTCTGACATTGAACTTGCCAAGGACGCTTTATTCCTTTTAGGTTTTTGTGCTGGCAGACAACGATGGTCGTGGAATCCAAACAACAAGGAGGAAAAAGAGATTATCAAGTATGCGTCAGAAATTTGTGCTTCACTGGCTAAAGATGAAATAATACAAGTTGTAAAACTTGTAGAAGACGAATATTGGAATGGACCAGAAGGATTAGGGGAAAGAGCGATTGATGTTTTGAATTGCAATGAAAATGCACCGCCAGTTTTGGAAGAAATTCTACATGACAAAACTTACATTGTTCAACTCAGAGCATTTTGCCTTTACTTGCTCTACAACTGCAACGGAGACCTAATTGCGGAGGACAAAAAGAAACTTATTAAGCAAAATCTAAAGGAGGAATATGACTGGATTAGTAGTCAGTAAATTTGTCTGTAAATACGAACTGACACATATTCGGACGGGCAGTAGCCCAGCCGCTAACACGGGTTCTGCTTCAGGCGGGGCGATGTGCAAACTTGGAGCTTTGTACTTCTATTCAAGTTCAGTGCTGGTTGATAGTTTTGTACTCCGAAACCCGCCCGAACGCCAAGCGCGGGAACGTTACCAGCAATGTTAGACGACCACACAATCACGACAATCTGTAAAGTCCTCGGTGGACTGTCCACTACTCGACTTCTGGCAAACTTAGACGTAATTTGCAAGTTTGGTGCTTTCTTTAACTTTTTGTCAGTGGACAGTCAACCGTTGACTTTTATAGAAAAAAAATTATTGCGAACAGGCAATCATCTAACACGACTGACAACTTTTGACAAATGACAACACAAGAACTTTTTGACCTAACAGCGGACGACATTGTAACAAGAATCCAAACTTCTGTTGGCTTGACAAAGTTTGCACATAGACGAGCAAAATTTGAAGGTTGGCTTAAAGTCGAACTAATTGACATTTTGGTTCGAAGTGGACAAAATGCTTTACCTGAAATTGAACGAATTGATGTTTCATTTGACACAGTTGGAATTGAACTTAAAACGGTGAACACGAATATTCGCTATCCCAATGTAATCAACACGACAAGACCAATCACGAAAAATATTAATGGCGTAAACGAAGACATTGAGAATTTAAGAGGCACAAATTTTATTGACAAGTTCGTTGTGTTCATTGTGTTTCCAATTACTCACGACAACTTAAATTGGCAAGTTCATCTCGGACACATAACCAATGGTTTAGAAAACTACCTTTACAGGCAATTCAACTTTGGTGACAATATTCCTGGAGTAATTTATTACGGACAAGTAGTATAAAATGAGAATAATCAACGACACAACGGAAGAAAGCACTGCAGGTAATAACTAAGGTTTCGTCGTGGCTGAAAGCCAAGCGATGAAATAGCTGGGGGACGCCCAGTCTTGAACGAAAGCTTAGGTAGCGGTGAGTGCTCACCTAACCTTTTACTTTTGTTATGGAGTTATCGTCGAGCGAACAACTATACTGAGAGCAGGCTTTAACCTCCTCGCGCCATACACGAACCTATTCTCTCTAAGCGCATTACACTTCCTTTTCAGGTGAAACGCATTATACAAAAAGCCTCAGCGAGGCCTAAATCTTAGTAGAAAAAGGCAAACAAACACCTCCCAAGGTTCCGATGGGACGGCCGATGCTTGGTGAAAGATGTCACCCCGATGGGGCTTGGGGGGAAAACCTACGTCATTTTTTTCTACTAAGATTTAGCTCCTCTGGAGCAATAAAAGGGAAGTTACATTTTAATTCGTTCAACCTGCTTCTTTTTGTTATGCTAAATTTTAAGGTTAAATTGGGCTATATAATGCCCCTTTGTGCGCTGTGTAGCTACCGAAGGTTTTGTTCAACACGGGTTTTGCGTCAGGCTTGATGGCGTATCAATTAGAGCTTTGTGCTTCGAAAACCAGTCCGAACACAACTCCCGAAAACGTTATCGGCTATTCTATAACAGACAGCGCTAAACAATAAACCAATAGAAATGAAATTAACAACACTCTTATTTTTTAGTATTTTATCCTTTTTATCTTCGTGCAATGGGCAGACTTCTAATTCGAATAACCAACCTATCCTTTTAAAAAAAACCAATGCAAAGGGCGACACTGTGAAAGAACTTGGAAGCAGTATTATGGTAATTTACCAAGACAAGAAAAACACGTATTGGTTTGGCAGTTGGAAAACAGGAGTGTACAAATATGACGGCAAAAATTTGATAAATTATACAACAAAACACGGTTTACACAGCGATAGAATTGATGATATAAAAGAAGATAAGTCAGGCAGAATCTAGCCCGCTAAAAAGTTGGACACAAATTAGGGTATAACTTTTAAATTTGTGATTCAATGGGAAAGCATCAAAAATCATGGAGCCAGGAGGAAAAACTGACCATAGTGAATTACTACAAAGAACACGGAGCTGCTAAGACATCTAAGGAGTTTAACGTCTCGAGTGCAAACATTTATAACTGGGTTTCCCAGTACGAAAAAGGAGGTTTTTCAAGCCCATCCAGCGTTAGTAACTCTGATAAAGACAAAGAGATTCTTCGCCTTCAGCGAGAGATTCAAGCTTATAAAGAGATAATCGCTGAAAAAGAATTGTCACTTAGAATCAAGGATGC